>NZ_CAXUQR020000002.1:0-167542 GCF_964253495.1 Pseudoxanthomonas sp. LjRoot127 | reverse complement strand
TTTCGGATACTCTAACCAAAGTTGCAACTTTTACTGTGATCTCCTATTGTGGCCCCCATGGACACCCTCCCCACCAAAGCCATTGCCCTTGCGGGCCCCTTCTCGATCGTCGGCCGCACCATCGTCGGCGCCCCCCAGCCCAAGCTGGACGAGCACGGCAATCCGATTGCCGGGCAGTTCACGCGCAAGAGCCTGGCGGAGATCCTTCCGCATGAAGGCGATGCGGTGACCATGGAGCTGTTCCGCAGCTCGTACGAGCTCGTAGGTCAGCGGGACGAGCTGGCAAAGCACCTGCGCAAAGCCGTCAACTACATCGAGCACGGCATTGGCGATCGCAACGCGATCGTCAGCACCTTCGCTCTGCGCAACATGCTGGACAAGGACGTGCGCGAAGGGCTGAAGTACACCCAGTCCTTCGGGCTGGGCGATCAGCGCAGCACGGCCGAATTCGATCTTGGCGCCGCACGCATGGCGCTGGAGCAGGTAGCTCCCGCCCCGCTCACCAACGTCACGTCCTACGCTGAGCTTCGCTCCCTGGTGGAGCAGATGGCACAAGCCATGGACAAGGCGAACCTCAGCGCTGAGGCGTCAGCCGATCCGGCTACCAGCGCACTCATTGCCAAAGCCTACGAAGCCCTCAGCGGTGCACGCCCGAGCGCGCACTTGGCCAGCGAGGCGGTGGTCGACGATGACCTCGACGACGAGATCTCCAGCCCGCGCCCGTAACACCTTCGGCGTCGGCGACGGGATGCGTCGATGCCACTCCCTCATCCATCCCAACGCCACGCCTGAGCGTATCGGGCACAGGGGCCAACATCATGGCAAGACGCAGTTTCTCGAAGGCCCAGCTTGTGGGCTTCATTGGTAACGCGCTGGAGCTTCGTTCCAGCAACGGTGGCAAGAACTTCGTGCGCTTCCAGGTCGCTACCACCGAAGTGTGGGGTACCGGAGACGACCGAAAGGAACGCACCGAATGGACATCCGTCGTCGCGTTCGGCAAGTCCGCCGAAATCCTGTGCGAGCACGGCCGCAAGGGATCGTACATCCTGATCGATGGCAGACTGCGCACCGAGAGCTACCAGGTGCAAGGCGAAGAGAAGCCGCGCTACCAGACGAATGTGGTGGTCGACGAGTTCATCTTCCTGGACAAGCCCGACAACCAGCGCGCTCCGACCGAAGCGCCGCCGGCAATCGACAGTTCGGACGATATCCCTTTTGAGGATGCCGCGCGTAGCTGATCCCTGCGCGTAGGCGATTCACGTGATCACCACTGAAAGGCCCCAGTTTCTGGGGCCTTTCTCGTTCTCCGTTGCTACCGGGAACCGAGCGTTACACGTCCCAGCAGGCGCTCGTTGATCGAAATGTCCAACAACTCACGCGGACGATCGAAACCGGCCAGCAACCGAAAGTCATCGACGTTGTCGATCGGTTGCATGGCGCCATGCGTAAACGGTTCGCCAAGGAACGCTACGGTGAGTCGGATACGCTCAACAATCTCGGAAAGCCCCGTCAGCTTCGGGTGATCCAGCCCGTCCGAGTAGGCCGCGGCCGTCCAGTCATCCGCTACCTCACGCGGCAGTGCCCTCAAGGTTCTTCTCAGCACGCGCGATGCAGGCTCCGCGCCTGGGTCGATCGGAATTTCGTGTTTGCCTGCCAGGGCACCGGAAAGGCAGATCAGGCGACAAAGCGTCATTTCAATGTGCGCTCGCTGCCGTTCGAGCTCCGCCAGGCTCTTTGCGAAGACAGGCCTTACGTCTGGCCGCTCGGCAGTGTCGCTGAAGAGATTCGACTGAACCTTGAACAGCTCGATGTAGTTGATGATCGTGCGATCACCGTAGCCGGACATCCGTCCATGCTCGCGCAGGTAACGCATGCGTTGCCCAGGGTCTGGATCGCAACGGATTGCCGCGCCAGCCCCGTCCTCGAAGACGACCATCGCCACGGTCTTACTCCCCTCGCCGCCCTGGGCATTGCGCACTAGCTTTGGAATGGGTCTTTGCACACTCATCTCCCTGTCTTGGATGCCCCCAATATGCGAGCCAGGCAGACTGTTCCGCAAGCAGAATAATTCACGCCAAATACTGCAAAACAGTGCGAGATTGGAGCGTTGGCCGGCCCCTCCCTGATGCAGCTATTGCATCCGGTTGCAGTAGTTGCAACGTCCAATTCACTTGGGCCCTTGCTTTGCAACTTTGATTAGAGTATCTTCATTTCCAACGCGAGCCCTAGAAGCTCTCCACTCCCCTTGGGCGCCCTCCGGCGCCCTATTTTTTTCCGAGACCAGAATGAGCCATCTCCTGACGACGCTGTCCACCTCTCTCATCGAGTGCGATACGGTCCTCTCTCACAAGGTCCGCGACGGCGACCCGGAGGTCAAAGCCGTTCTGCAGCGTTCCATGGAAGCGCGCAAGGCTTTCGCGGATGCGTTCCCCGAGCCGGAGACCACGCAGGCCCCCGTGCGCGTACTGATGAGCGTGAGCAACCCCAACGACATGTCGCAAGCGCCGGACTACGCAACGGTCCTGGTCAATGACGAGTTCATCGCGCAGTTGCGGAACCTGCAGGGGGTCTGCAAGTCCCTGAACATCGACATGGTCCACGTCAACGGCGGCCCTGACGCGTGGCATCACTTGGGGCACTGCAGTGGTGATGACCACCGCACTGAACTGGACTACCTGTGCGTCAGCAGGGACATGTTCTATTTCACCGCGAACCCGAAGCACCACGACCTGCCCTTCGAGTCTGAGGCCATGGTGATCGACGACTTCATCAAGCGAGCCCTCGCCAGCCAGGACGACTACCTCATCCTGGCCGAAGGCGTGGACGAGGAAGAGCTGGACGAGATCCTGGGCCGCACGGCCGCCCCCAGCGGTCCGTAACCCGCTGATTCATATAGATCAACCTTGCTAGCCACCAGGGGACACCTGGTCCACAATTCAGTTCTTGCAGGAGACAGCAGATGGGACGCGGCGTTTACTCTTCCACCTTCCAGGACACCGGCGGCACCTTCCTGGTGTCAGGCACGCTCTGCACGCAGGAGGACTACGAAGCCTACGTAGCTGACCACAAGGCCAGTGCAGATCCGGATGACGAGCCGATGAGCTACGACACCTGGGCGCAGCAGGAAGTCGATGATCAGTACGAGAACCTGGCCAGCACCATCCAGGACGTTGCCAATGCATTTGCCGGCGCTGTCACAGCAACTGCTGGAGATCTTCGCGGGAAGCGCGCCGGATTCGATCGCGAGTTCACCATGCTGTTGGATGCAGGCCCGATCCAAGTCGGATTTATGGGCTGGGAACACGATATCGTAGTCGGCGCCGGTGCGGATCACAGCCGCGAGTACGACTCGCCGCAGGACAAGATCGCCAACCCCGATGCCTACGCCAAGGATCAGCTGGAAGCCGGCTACGTGGCCAGTGACTACGCCGAGCGCGCCAAGGCGCTGTCCGATGACCTGCTGACGTACACGCGCCTGGAGCTGCAGGACAACGGGTTCGAGTGCCGTTTCCGCACATCGGGCTGGACCACCTCTGCCTACAGCAAGGCCGACAACCCGTCCGCGGAGAAGGCGGAGCTGGCTGGCCGCATCATTGCCAACCTCGCCTACTTCAACTCGCAGCATCCGCTGGATGACCTGATCGCCACGCGCGAAGGGCGCGTCGCCTTCACCAAGCAAGTCCTGGACATCCTCAACGACGACGACAACTACGGCGCCGTCCAAGTGCGGGTGCCGCTGTACTACCCGGACCAGGAGAATGTCGCCTACTTCGACGGCTTCGAGATCTCGCGTTACTCGGACGCTCAGTGCATGTACAACGCTGAGATCTCGCCCGAGCTGCTGGCCACCTTCGAGCCGCAGGAAGGCGAGGTGGACCAGTACACGCTCTATCACATCCCGCGCAACGAACAGACCGAAGCGTGGTTCGCGGAGCAGCAGGCTCACATCACCAAGGCCCGCCCAAGCGACAACATCGTGATCGTGTCTGCTGAAGAGTTCTTCGCCGCCACTGGCGTGGCTATTCCGAACCGCCTGGACGAAGAGGAACTGGAAGATGACCAGCGGCCGCGACCCTAAGAGGGACGCGGCCAGTGCCGCGACTCACGCACAACTGGTGCAGCTCAAGGTGCCACCTCACAGCATAGAGGCAGAGCAGGCTGTCTTGGGCGGTCTCATGCTCGCCCAGGAGATGTTCGACGTCGTGAGCGAGAAGCTGGAGGGTCGCGACTTCTATCGTCGCGATCACCAGCTGATCTGGCAGGCCATGGCGCAGCTGGCGGAAGAAACTTCGCCATTCGATGCCGTAACGCTCGGCGAGTGGTTCGTGAACCAGGGGGCGAGCGAGCTGGTCGGCGGCGGCGCCTACCTGGTGGAGCTTGCCTCGACCACGCCTTCGGCTGCGAACATCGAAGCGTATGCGGATATCGTCCGCGAGAAGGCGCTACTACGTCGCCTGATCGATGAAGGCACGCAGATCGTCAATGCCGCCTTCAATCCGGGGCATCGCGAAGCGCAGGAGATTGTCTCCGAAGCAGAGCAGCGGGTGTTCTCGGTGGGGCAGGATGCTCGCGACGTCGACCGTGAAGCAACGACGGCTTCCTCGACCCTGAAGAAGGTATTCGAGACGCTGCGTGTCCAGTCGGAGCGTGGCGGCGGTATCACCGGCCTGCCGACCGGCTACGTCGATTTGGACGAGCTCACTGCCGGCCTTCACCCTACGGATCTCATCATCCTGGCAGCGCGCCCTGCCATGGGTAAGACAACCCTGGCCGTCAACATCGCCGAGTACACCGCCATCACGTCCAAGAAGGCGGTGGCAGTGTTCAGCATGGAAATGTCCTCGGAGCAGTTGACCCAGCGCATGGTGTCCTCGCAAGGCCGTGTCCATGCCACCCGGCTGCGACGGGCCCAGCTGGAAGATCAGGACTGGGCACATGTCACCGCGGCAATTCGCATCATTCAGAACGCCTCGCCCATTCTGATCGACGATACGCCGGGCCTCTCACCTGAGCGCTTGCGCTCCAAGGCCCGCCGGCTGAAGCGTGAGCATCCAGATCTTTCACTGATCGTGATCGACTACCTGCAGCTGATGGCTGTACCCGGCAACAGCGAGAACCGTGCAACCGAGGTCTCCGCAATCACACGCGCCCTGAAGGGTCTGGCGAAAGAGCTCAATGTGCCGATCATCGCACTCTCGCAGCTCAATCGCAGCCTGGAGACGCGTTCGGACAAGCGCCCCGTGATGGCGGATCTGCGCGAGTCTGGCGCCATCGAGCAGGATGCAGACATGATCGTCTTCATCTACCGCGATGACTACTACAACAAGGAAAACTCGCCAGACAAAGGCCTGGCGGAGATCATCATCGGCAAGCAACGACACGGTCCTACGGACACGTGCAAACTGCGCTTCCTTGGCGAGTACAACCGGTTCGAGAATTTGAAGCCGGCGGCCTTGGACGATGACTTCATGCCTCAGGGGCGCTGATCATGGCGCTCCATACTGACGCCGCACTGCCCCATTCGGGACGACACGTACGCCGCACAGGCGTACGATGCGGCGGTGGCCACGCTCCCTCCCGACTTTGAGTTCCGTCACTTCATAGACGGCCCCGCACTCTACTTTGGGGACGAAGCGGTCGCGTACGCGAGTCCTGCTCGCGATGAACCCGGCGCACCTTGGCGCCTCTGCAAGACAGCCAGGCGGCCGCCCCGCTACGCATTCCTGCCTGATGAGCAGGCCTGTAGGGAGTATCTGACCCTCTGGGCCATCCAGTGGGAGGCGCAGATCCGCGAAGCCTGCGCGCCTGCGCACCAGCCATTCCAGCACCTGGCCAGCACTGGCCAGCCACACGAACCCTCCAGGCACCCTCGTCCGCGCTCCAGGCGCCGCACACGGCTGCTCTAACGCACGGGCTTGGCACCGGCGACCGCTGCGGAGGCCAACGCCGCCAGGGCGCGCACAGCGGCGTCCTGAGCTCGCCGGCCTCCGATGTATGCACGCGCAGCTGCAGGGTCACAGAGGATGCCTGCGGCGCCGTCGTGGGCCACGGCATCGAGTCCTCGCGCTTCGGCAGGACTGAGGATCAGGATCACATCCCCCTTGGGGGTCTTCACGTACTGGGCCATGGGCACCTCCTACGTGAATAGACGCGCCCGGTAGCCGGTCTGATAAGCGCCCCAGAATGTGGGGCGCATCGATCGCTAGAACAGGCGGGCCTGTGGCGAGAGATCTTCCTCGCATTCGTCCGCCGGCGGCGCCGGCAGCTCGATGCCCAGCTCCCTCTCAAGCTGGGCACGATGCTCCGGCAAGTCGAGGTTGTAAGCGGGGATGCCGAACTTGTGCGCCACACGCACAGCCTGTCCTGTTCCCCCGGCAACGTTACTCAATCGGCCGTCGTCGCCGAACTCCGACTTCAGCGCCCAGAGCACCACGCGTTCGGAAGGATCGTCCAGACCCTCTCCTTTGACCTGGTTGCTATTGCGGGCGTGGAGTTGTTTAACGAACGGCTTGAGCCATTTCGCTGGATGCAGCTCATCCACCAGATCGAAGGCTTGACGCTGGATCTGATGGGGCAGGCTGGTGAAGCAAACCGTGTCTGGACACGCTTGCTTCGAGACTGCGAATACTCGAAGTGGAGCTCCCGCGGCTTTCGCCGCCTCACGCGTTGCCTGGTCGGCGGCGGCGGCGTCGCCGGTGCGAATGCCGTAGCCGCGGGCGGCGTAGGCAGCAATCACAAGCCGAAGGCCCTCGGCTGCCCACTCCGGGGTCTCACGACTGCCTACGCCGGTAATCCATCCACAGACTGGGCCGTATCTCAAGGTCATAAAGCTACGCGGAGTGACGTGCGATCTTCTCTTTGCACGCTTCGATGAATATCGTATTGACGCTAACACGCTTACCCCCGCGCCTAACTGACTCAAGCGCTGCCAAGCGGTCCATCTCATCTTTCAAGCTCGCCGGCAGTCGAGCACAAACCGGCTTCGTTCCCTCACGTGCGTCCTTTGACTCAGACATCTGCGCGTTCTCCCCACATGGATTCCAAGCTGCCCTAGATTGTTTCCGGATCAATACTCACGCCTGCTTCCGGGCCGCAAGTCGCGCCCTGATGGCCTGACAGATGATGTCGTTGATGCTCACGCGCGTACCGCCGTGACGCTCGGTCTCTTCCTCCGCCAACTGCTTGAGGCCTTCCTTGAACGCCTTCGGCATCCGCAGCGAATAGGCGGTGATTTCGTTCTCGATGGCGGGGTTGGCGACGTTCACGACAGTTCTCCGGTTTGACGTCAGTTGCTGAGCTTGTCCGACCGGCTCCACTTGAGCCGGCCACGGTTGGTGCTGAAGCTGTTGGACTCCAGCCAGGCGATCGCATCCTCATCCAGGAGAGACGCCTGCGCCTTGGGTACGGCGATCTCCCATCCCATGACCAGGGGCGATTCGTCCGTGCCCTTCCCCTCGAAGGGCTTACGCTGCGCGATCGTCCGCAATGCCTGCGGAAGCGCTTCGCGCATCAACGTCTGATCGGGACGGAAGACGACGCGGCCGTACATCAGGCCGCCTTCGCCAACGCACGACGGCCATTTTCGGTAGCGGGATTGGGCACCACCACGTTCACGAACGGCGGATCGGGTTGACCTTCCTTGTGGAGCTTCACGGCCATCACTTCCTTGGGCTTGATCCACTTCAGCCCATCTTCGGTGATGCGCATCTTCTGCTGAGCCGACTTCCAGTACGAAGCATCGATACCGAGAAGGAACTTCGCCCCACAGTTGGTGATGAATGACTCTGGGAAGTTCGGCTGCTGCGCTGCACACCACAGGCCAATACCGAACTTGCGCGCCTCGCGTGCGATGACGTTGATGATGTCGTCGGACTCGTCCGAGAAATACTTCGGCGCTTCGTCCAGCATGAAGATCATGCGCAGCTCGGTGCCCGATGCTGTCGGCCCAAGTTGCTTTGCTCGCTCGAACATGGCACGCAGGCGCAGCTTGACGAACAGCACTTGCTGCTCGTCGGTCAGCGATTTGATCTGGTGCACACGCACTTTGGCGTCGCCGAACGGCGGGGCGGTCGCATTGAAGATGCCTGACGCGCTCAACAACTGCAGACGCTGCACGACCCCCGTCAAGACCTCGCGCGAGTCGTAGCGCAAAATTTCCCTCGCTTCGCGCGTGGGTTTCGCCATGATCGCCTCCGAGTACGCGTCGATTGCGCGCTTCTGCGCAGCCTCGACCTGCGCCTCCAGCTTGGCCTTTTCCTCGGCCGAAATACCGGCCTTGTTGAACTTGGATGCGACCTGCTGGAGCTTCGTATTGGCCTTGCAGGCCGCGTCCAGGGCGTTCATCGCTTTGTTGTCGCCGCCGAACACGATCGAAAGGACCTTCTTCTCAGCGAAGTCGAGCAGGTCCGTGAGCGTGGGGTAATACTCCCGCAACTGGTCCCACTGCCGGTCTTTGATCAGCTGAGCTCGCTGGCTCTCCGTGATCTGTTTGCGGACCCAGCTGCGCGGATTGTCGGCCCAGATGCCGCGGGAGGCGTAGCAGTCGATGATGAGGTTTCGCAGCGCGGCCTCTTGCTTGGAGCCGAACTGCGTCGTCACCTGCTTGATCAGGCCCACGATGAAGTCGGCCTGGCGATTGACGCCGCCGCTGTGTGGATCGAGATCCAGCACAAGCGGGTTATAGCCATATCCCGTAGCCTGGCTATACTTGGCTGCGACTGCACCCGGGATGCCGGCCAGGAGCTCTTCGTGGACGTCGGCAACCTCGATGTCGATGCCGGCCAACGCCGCTGATCGAAGCAGTTGCCTGATTTGATGCGTCTTCCCCGAACCACTCATGCCACAGAGGGCCAGGTGGCCATTGAGGCAGGTCGAAGGGTCGTAGACCACCGGCACTTCCTTGCTGTCTTTGCGCAGCAGGTAGTCGTTCAAGCCCATCACGTGGCGCATAGCTTTTCCTCTTACTGGTTCGATGAGGCCGCCTTGGACGCAGCAGCACGCTGACGGTCCATGCGGACTTCCATTTCGCGGTTGACGTTGCGCGCCAGGTGCTGCGCCATCAGCAGCTCCACACGCGCTTTCTGGTCGTTGCGGCGCTGGTCGATGTAGATCTTCAGCGCACGCATGTGCAGCGCTTCCACGCGCAGCGGCGCAGCGCTGCGCTCGGCCTCTTCGGCCAACCATGCGGTGTTCTGGTAGCGCTTGCCGACTTCGGCTTCGATGATCTCGCGCACGGACATGTCGTCCCACGCTTCCATGTTCGGCACTTCCGGCATCTTGCCGGCGTAGGCCTCCATGGGCTCGCCATCGGGCTGATCGCCGTAGCCCGCCTCGCCGGCGTAGCCGCCAGGCGTCGGAGATCCACCGCAGTACAGGCCCTTGGGGTCCTTGCTGAATTCCTTGCCCTTCCAGATCTCGAAGTGCAGGTGAGGGCCGGTGCCGACACCGGTGTTGCCCACCAGCGCGATCGGCTGGCCGACCCGCACGGTGTCGCCGTTCTTGACCAGGTACTTGGACAGGTGGAAGTAGACGGTGGTGTAGCCCCCGGCGCCGCCGGTCAGTCGGATGCTCTGCCCGCCACCACCGCTGGCCCACTTGGCGGTGATTACGCCGTCGTTGGCCGCATAGACGGGCGTTCCGATGCCGATGGCCAGATCCACGCCCTTGTGCCAGCGCACCACGCCGGTGACCGGGTTCCGGCGCGCCGGATTGACCGAGCTGGTGACCCGCGCACGACCGGAGTTCTCGCGCAGCGGGTCCTGCACGCACGCACTGAAGCCAGGTTGGATGTTCGCCCGCGCCTGCGGCGCCAGCGCACAGCCGGCCGCACAGGCCGCCAGCAGCGTCAGGGAGCGCAGCAGCGACATCTCAGCGCCCCTCCGCCTCGTGGAAGGCTGCAATGCGCGCCAGCGCGTTGTCGCGGGCCTTCAGATCCTCCACCGTGGCCGGCTTCAGGCCCGGCCTCGAACCGGCACGCATGGCCAGCTCATCGCGGTAGAGCTCGCCCTTCAGGCGCAGCAGCGTCAACGACTTGTTCTCCGGGGTGATCCCCGCAACGTCCTTCTGCACCAGCTCCCAGACCTGCCAGTAACGCTGCAGGTCCGCATCGAAGGCGGCATCAGCACCATCGGTGGCCTCGCCCTTGGCCGGGGCGTACATGTCGATGAAGGCGCTGGTCAGCGCCCGGGCAGGAATGCTGGCGTCATCGCCGGCCTTGGCCACGGCCTGGACGGCCAGCGCCTCAGAAGCAACGGCGTAGCCGGCTTCCTGCAGGCGCGCCGCATCCAGGAGCAGCGCACGCACCTCTTCGTCCTTCTCGCGATCGCACCAGCCCGCCTCGTGCGGGATCGGCAGCCACTTGTCGCACAGCTCGATGGCGTCACCGCGCTGGCGCACCTGACCGGACACACCGCTGATGGACTCGATGATGCGCGTCACCACGATCTTGTCGAACGCGCCGGGCTTCACTGCCGCGGCGCTTGCGGGAACAGCCTTATCCGCCTGGCCTGCGGCCTCTTCTTTTCCGCCACAGGCGGCCAGGGCGACGGCGAGGAACATGACGGTTGCGATGCGACGCATGGGTTGATCCTTTTGGCTATTCGGTTTCAAGCCGGCGCGTGCGCTCGGCCATGATGCTGTTGAGGGAATACGCGGCTGCCGACAGCGCCGCCTGATCGGCGATCGTCAGTGCGTCAGCGGCGCGAGCCTGGGGCGTATCGGTTCCCGCCTGGGCACGCAGGTGCTCGTTGCCGACCACGTTCTGCACGTAGTCCAGGGCGGCCTGTCGGCCTTCATCGGAGTAGGTCTTGCCCGCGATCGGGTTCAGCACGCTGGCAACGTTGACGTCGGCGTACTCCATGCCCGGTGCTGCGGCCTGGGCACAGACGCCAGCGTCGACCTGGCGCTGCGAGCACCACTTCTGGTGGCGCGCCACCGTGGCAGCGCTGGTGGACTCGAAGCGGTCGGACACCAGGGAGTCGGCGTGGATGCGCCCGTACTCGCGCACGGCCTTGCGCACCGTGACATCCTGGTCACCCAGCATCAGCGCGCTGGTGATCGTCTCGTCGAACGAGGCGGCCTCCACGGTGGCCATCACCGCATCGCCGGTCTTCTCCTGGATGTAGAGCTGGCTCTCAGCCGCGATCTTGCCTTCGGTGAGCACCCGCGTGCTCGCGGTCTGCTTGCCCAGCTCCTGGAGCCACTGCCCCATGCCCTGGTCCCAGTTGTACATCGGACCGGTCTGCAGATCCGTCACAATCGTGGTGACAGAAGAGGTGATCGCTCCGACGACAGCATTGCCGGCCGCTACGAAGGCGTTGTAGCCCACCTGCGCCCACGGATCACAACAGGTGAAGGCAGCATCAGCATCCAGCGCAGCGGTCAGGCCTGCGCTGAGAATGACGCCACCACCGGCACCTACGAGGATCGCGCGAATCCGGCTCATTACTGCGACTTCGCTGCCGCAGCGCGAGCCTTGGCCAGGCGCTGTTCGGAATCACGCTTGATGTCGGTGGCGATCTGGGCGGCCAGCATGGTCTCCATGCGCTCTCCCTGCTCGTACATCATCATCTGCAGGTACAGGTCGAAGGCCATCATCTTGTTGGCCTCGCGCAGCTGGTTCACTTCGCCAAAGCCCGGCCCGACGATCATCTTGTACCAGTTCGGGTCCATGAAGCGCCCATTGGTCTGCGCCTTCATGAGCTGCATCTGGGACACGTCGGCCACGTTGAGGTTGGCCTGAGATCCCAGTCCCGGCACCTTGCGGCGCATCGCAATCGAGTTGGACAGCGACAGCGAGGCGGCCGAGAGCTTGCTCTGCTCCATCAGCTGGCCGGCGACGAAGGCACGGCCCTGCGGCGTCTTCTCCCAGCCCTTGGGCACGTTCTGCGTCGGCACCGCATTGACGACGTTGTTGAGGTACGCCACGGCGCCTTCGTACTGGTCATTGGACAGCACGTCGCGACCGAGGATGTTGTCGGCGCGAACGTCGGCATTCTGCAGATCCGCCGTCGCTGCGGTCTTGCAGCGGCCCAGCGCGACATCGCGCTCGGAGCAGAACTTGTCGGCGTGCGTGCGGAACACCTTGTCCACGGCGCCGGCCGTGTTGCTCGTATAGAGCGTGCGCTCCTGCAGGCCCTGCATCAGGCCACGGGTGGTCTGCACGGTGCTCTGGGCACCGTCACCCACCGCCGATGCGGCATTGGCCTCGAAACAGGCGCGGGGCGACAGTGCGAAGTCCATGGCGGCCTGCCCGCGCTTGTCCTCCATGTACAGCGCAGCACTGGCTTGGACAGCCCCCTGCTCGAAAGTCTTCTGCGAAGCCGTCTGCTTGCCGAGCTCCTGCACCACCTGGCCCAGGCCGCTACTGATGTTCTGGTTGATCTGGTTCAGGATCAGGGTGATCGATGAGGTCGACGAGGCGATGGCCGACACCACGGAGGCACCGGCTGCCTGTGCGCCGGTGGCTGCGGCAATACCGTCAC
Organism: Pseudoxanthomonas sp. LjRoot127; assembly: GCF_964253495.1. Taxonomy (NCBI): domain Bacteria; kingdom Pseudomonadati; phylum Pseudomonadota; class Gammaproteobacteria; order Lysobacterales; family Lysobacteraceae; genus Pseudoxanthomonas; species Pseudoxanthomonas sp. LjRoot127. Next base: position 155,060 of record NZ_CAXUQR020000002.1, on the reverse strand, counting down.
CGCAGCACGCGGTCGACGGCGAGGTGGCGAAGTAGGTGCCGACGCCCAGCATCGTCACCAGCCCGAGAGCGATCGAGGTGCGCTTCATTTGCAATCCTTCCCCGTGCAGGTGCCGCCATTGCCGCCCCAGTTGACCAGGCCGCCGGTGTTGCTGGAGCCGACGCTGCCGGTGCCGTTGCCATTGACGTTCCCGGTGACGTTGCCCAGGTAGCCGTTGTTGCCGTTGACGTTCACCGACCCGCCGCCGGCGGTGCTGGCGCCGATCTGGACGCCGTCAATGGTGCCGCTGTAGCTCAGATTGCCGCCGCTGTAGGACAGGCCGCGCTCTGCCAGCGCTTCGTTGAGCGTGCGGTTGAAGCGATCGGCGGCTGCCGAGCATTCCCGCATCAGCAGGTCTTCGCCCAGCTTCTGCAGGATGGGCTGCAGGGCGCCCATGTTCAGCATGCCCATCGGGATCTTGTTGTACTGCACGATCAGCTGCAGACACGCCTTGGTCGCATCGTCGAAGGTGCGCGACGGGTTGCGCTTGGGCACGTACACCTTGATCGCCGTTTCCAGTGCGCCAGCGGCGCTCTGCTGGATCTCGTTGCACACGGCCTGCTTGGTGGCCGGGTCCAGCGCCAGGGCGGGGGCTGCGCTGAATACGCAGATCAGGAAGGCCGCAAGGCCGGGGAGCATCCTACGCATGCTGGGTTTCCTCACGATGTTGTCTGATGACGGCGGCGAGCTTGCTCATCGCCTGGGGGTCGAAAACGTTCTTCAGGAACGGCTGGTTCTGGAGCATCCGCAAGCGCTGGAGCAGCGTGGCCACAAGTGCCTTTTCGGAGATGCCGGCGCGTACGGCGCGGCCGTCGCGCTGCAGCAGCGCCTCCACCAGGTGGGTGCCGGCGCCCGGCTGGACGTTGTCCATCCACTGCAGCAGGCGCACGGCCTTGGACGAGCTGATGTAGACCAACAGGAACAACAAGCGCCCCTGGTCCATGCGCTCCAGCGCGTGCGCGCCGCCGGGCTGGCTGAGCGCCCGCCCCAGCTTGACCAGACCCATGGCAACGGCAGGAGACCCATCAAGGGTCCAGTCCTCCGTTGCCTGCATGTCGTCGAACAGCTGGGCCAGGCCGGGATCGGCCTTCTGCCAGTGCTCCCGGACCTGCTGGTGATCCAGATCAAGAATCATTGCTTAACTTTGATTGGAGTATGTTTGTAAAGTATCATCCGGGTAACCGGACGGGTCAATACCCAATCACACACATGCTCAAGATGATCCGCAGCTTCCAGCCTGCAGTTCCACCCGCCAACGCGGGTGCGACGGTCGCTGTCCGGACGCCTGCTGTGACCCCCGCCCCGGCCCCCGCTCAAGCGCCCGAGCCGGCGCGCCGGCCGGGCAGCTGGAACGACATGACGACCAAGCTGCTCAACCGCCTGTCCGAAGTTGAACAGGCTCCCACCCTGAACAGCCTGCCTCCGCCCTCGCAGGCGCCCGACGCGCCAAGGAATTGACCATGCGGCCCACCCGCCTGATGACCCTGTTTACCCTGGTCGCGGCCAGCGCCACGGCCAGCGCCCAGCAGCAACAGCAGGACCCGCGCTTCTGGAGCCCGCCGGCGGACGATTCCTCGCTCAGCATCCTGCGAGAGGTCTTCGGCAACGTCGTGGACTTCGTGGTGGGCAACGGAGCGGCAGACCTCGGCTCCAACGGTACCGTCATCGGCGCAGGCTTCGAGGTGTTCAACACCGCGGTGCTGTTCCTGGGCATGATCTTCGTGGCCTACAGCACGATCATGGCCGTGGTGAACACCGCCCACGATGGCGAGTTTCTGGGCAGGAAGATGAGCTCGATCTGGGTGCCGCTGCGCACCGTGGGCGGTAGTGCCCTGCTGCTGCCCCTTGCCGGTGGCTTCAGTCTGATCCAGATCCTGGTGATGTGGCTTGCTGTGCAAGGCGTGGGCATCGGTGACCGCGCGTGGACAGCCATGCTGGACCGCGTCGACCAGACCGGCATGATCAATCACGCCAACATCCCGAACGCGCGGCCGCTGGTGGCCAACATCCTGCGGTTCGAGGTCTGCCGCCAGGCGATGAACAAGCAGTATGCCGAGGCTGAACGCAGCGATCGCATCGTCGTCAAGGAAACCCGCGGCGCCATCACCTCCATGGTCCCCACCGATCGCATCGACTCGGGCATGGGCAGCACGACGCCGGCGGCGTTCGGTATCAACTACGCCCCGATGTCGATCCCCACGGTGACCTACTCCTGGTCGGCCACCGATGGCAGTTACATGCGACCGGACGTCTGCGGCAGCATTACCTGGGAAGAGAGCCCGGAGTCGCAGAAGGGCAATGCGCGCTACCTGGACGTCAAGAGCATCCATAGCGCACACAGCGCCGCGGTGAAGGAAGTCATCGCCGCCATGTCGCCGATCGCCAAGCAGATCGTGGACGGCAACAAGCCCAATAGCGACGCCATCATGCAGGCGGCCTACCAGTACGAGAATCGCATCCGTGCCGCCTCGCGCACGGCGGTGACCAATGCCAATACCGCCAGCAAGAACGCGTTCGTCGAGTACGCCAAGACCGGCGGCTGGGTGAACGCCGGCGCGTACTACAACCACATCATCTCGCTCAATGACGCCGTGCAGCTGTCGGTCAACTCGCTGCCTACCTCCAAGGCCTCCGACATCAGCGAGAAGGAATCGGCCGACACGCTGGTGGGCTACGCCGATGCCATGGCGGTGACCGAAGAGTTCCTGAAGGAACGCTCGCACGCCACGCATGCGGCCTACAAGGATGAACTGCGTTTGGACGTCAACGCATGCTCCGACCCGCTGCCGTCGACGTGGGAGGACATCCGCAAGTGCCTGTCCCAGCCCTCGCTGATCGGCATCGAGATGATCACCCAGAACATGGCGGGCAGTAACACCTCGCACGTCAGCCAGGTCAAGGCGATTGGCGATGTCATCATGGCCGTGGCCTGGACCAACGTTGGCGCGTTGGCCGTCGCTGGCGGCCTGGCCGACGCGAAGGGCATCGACTGGACCGTGGGTGTGGTCTTCAGCCTGAAGGGCGCCCTGAGCCAGGTCGGCTTCATGATCAACGCCGCTTCGCTGGCGCTGCTCGCCGCTGGTGCCATGATGGCCTTCTACATCCCGATGATCCCGTTCATCGCGTGGATCTCCGGCATCATCAAGTGGGTCGTCTCCGTCGCCGAGGCAATGGTTGCCGCGCCCATCTTCGCTGCGGCGCACATCCATCCCGATGGTGATGACGCAGTCGGCCGTGCGGGTCCGGGCTACATGCTCATTCTGTCGGTGGTGACCCGACCGATCCTGATGCTGTTCGGTCTGATCCTCTCGATCGGCGTGGCCCAGCCGATCTCCCACCTGGTCAACGGCGGCTTCATGCTGGCGACCAAGGGCGCCATGCACGACAGTGCAAATGGCATTGGCGCGCTGGTCGCTTTCGCCATCATCTACGGCATCATCCAGACCACCGTGCTGCACGCGGTCTTCTCGCTGATCAACTACATCCCGGATGCCACCTTCCGCTGGATGGGCAGCGCGGTCGGCATGCACGGCATCGCCGATGGCGAAGCTCGCGAGTCCCAGAGCGTGTTCGCCGGCGCCGCAAGCCACAGCCGTACCGTCATGCCGCACGGCGGCGGTGGCGGCGGCAAGGGCGGCCCCTCACCTGGCGGCGGCGGCGGTGGAAGCGGCGGTGGCGGCCAAGACGGCGGACCGACCACCAGCCACAACGACCATGCACAAACGGCGCCGGCCAACGCTCCTACACGGGACGGCAGCAACTGAAGAAGCCTGCCTGCAAAGGATGACCCCCGACCGCCCCCAGAAATGGGGGCGAGTCGTTTGCGGGGTTCATTCCACCGGCTGCCTGGAATCATCCTCCTGACCCGCATGCTCCAGGGACTCCATCCATTCGGCGAGCACACGCGCTGATGCGAACCGGCCTCGACGAAGAGGATGCAGGTAGGTGCGGACTGGAATCTTCCCCCGCTGCACGGCCTTCCTGAAGGATTCGGCCGTCTTGTAGCCCAACAAGGTTCGGAGATCCGCACCACCGATCTCGGCACCGAACCTGCTGGTCAGCTTGTCTTCCAGCTGCTCGATCCGGGATTGTCTGGCATTGGCCATCGCAGTCACCCTCTTGTGGGGACCGAATCCTACTGCCCGCACGCTGGCACGTAACAGCCAACCGATTTTTCAAAACCGGTACCAGGGACTGAGCGTGACAACAACGGACTGATCGACCACCTCAGGGCGGCTCACTGCGCACCCGTGCGCAGCACAACGCCCTCATGCGCGGATGCCAGAAACGACTCGCCCCCATTTCTGGGGGCGGTCAGCAAGTCTTGGGATCGCAGATCAGCCGCGATGGATGAGATCTTCGGTCTCGGTATGCTCGATCCACAACCCGGTACCGCGCAGCCGGCGATCGACCTCGTCTCTGTTCGCTTCACGTACGACTTCAACGTCGCCAAGTTTGGTCTTGGCGTCGTGCTTCCTCAGCTCAGCCTGCAGCGTCTGCAGCGCTTCACGATTGACATCGTTCTGGAGGGTGCGCACCGTCAACCGATCCTTGGTGCGCTGCAGCTGGTCCTCTGCCTGCGCCAGGCGGCGCTCCAGGTTCTGCGCGTGCACCATCCACTGGTCCGCCCGCACATTGGCATCGTTCGCATTGCGCGTAGCGCGCCGTGCAGCGATGTCGTTGCTGAAGCGCTCCTGCTGCTGACCTTGCTGGAACTCGTAGTAGCTCATAAAGACCCCTGTCCTTGACAACCACACTACGGCATGCTTGCCGCCGGCGTCAAATCAGCCTTCAGGCTGCCGCCGCAGCGGGACGCAGGTCACTGAAATGAACGCCTCGGGTCGGCTCCGGCCGCGGGAGCTTGCACCCCGTGCGCGTCATGTCGGCGACCGCCGCGGCACGGGTGGCCAGCGGCAGGCCCTTGAACAGCTGGCCGCTCAGGCCCGCGTCGATCTGCTCCTGCGAGCGTTTGGTATGCCTGAACTCGATCGCATCGAGCTTCAGGCCGAACAGCACGTCGAACAGGTCCCGATCGCACTTGTAATCGTAGGACCGGCCATCGGTCATCATGCGCAGCTTGTTCGGCTTCAGCTGGCCATCGTGCACGTTCACCGCGGTGTCCAGGCTGACGTACACGTAATCGTTGGGCCGCATGCAGCGCACCAGCGCGTCCAGGCGCAGCTTGCGACGTCGATGGGCCTTGGCATGCATGTAGATACCCGGCATGACCCGGTGAACGATGCCGGCGCTGACGTGCCGATGCATCATGACCTTCATGCCCGCCGAGTAGTCGTCGAAATAGTCGCGAAGCTCACCGATGCTGACCATCCAGGCGTCTCTCTCTGCGAACAGGTCCATTGCCTGGGCGAGCTGCTGCTGATCCATTCCGTGAGGTCTCCTGGTACGTGGTCACACTTTGGGGTCTTCCCGTTAACCACTTACGTACTAGTGTAGAGGTTAACTTTCGTTAGTGTATAAATCCGCGATGCTTGCCGCAACCCACACCAGGATGCGGCGCAATGCGCAACACCTCCCTGCTCACTGCAGCACTGCTTGCCTGGGGCATCAGCCCCGCCCCGACACACGCTGTTGAACACGCCAGCGAGCTCACCGCCGCCAACGCCTTCCAGGTGCGCGTGCCGACACCGCGTGGCCCGTCCGGCCCGATCGACTCCTGGGTCGTGGAGACCATGCTCTCCCAGCCGGGCCAGACCAAAGCCGAGTTCATCCACGATGTCTCGCGCTTCCTGGATGGCTGGACGATGCGAACCAACGTCGAGGCCTGCGCCCAGATCTCCGTCTCGCCGCAAGGCGATCAGTTCGGCGTCCGCATCCTGACCCAGAAGTCGCAGGTCAACTGCATGACCGGCAAGGACATGGTGCCGTTCGACTTCATCAGCACCGGCGAGAGCATCCACTCGCACCCCAACGTCGAAGGCGGCCGTGTCGTGCTCAACGAGTATTCGGCCAAGCTGCTCTCGCTGCTGACCGGCGAGCGCTACCGCAAGGGCGCATCGCTGACGATCCCCTCGCCTGAGAACTTCAGCTCCACCGACTACGAAGGTGGCCGCGGCTTCCTGGTGGCCGAGGGCCGGCTCAAGCATCAGCACGGCGTGGGAACCGAAGAGGACCTGGGCGAGATCCGCGCCAGCTTCGCTGGCCCCTGATCACAGCAGACAACCCAACAAGAAAGGGCGCCCCAGGGCGCCCTTTTCTATTGCCTCGATCGGACGAAGAGAAAGGGCGCCGCGAGGCGCCCTTTCCTGGTCAGCTGCAGGTGACGTGCACGTAGCTGCGATAGTTGTTTGCCTGGCACCAGTTCACGTCGCCATAGCGCGCAGGATTGCCTGAGCAGAATGACCCTATAGCCGCGTCTCTGGCCACGTTACCCTTCGGATTCGCGTTGGCACACGTCGCGTCGTAATTCGTGCGAATGGCATTGGGATCGTAGTAGGGCTGTCCCGTTGGCGAGCAGATGGCCTCGCAGCTGGCGAAGGCTTCGTACGCGTTCTCGAAGTAGTAGTCACAGGCATGGCTACCCTGCCCCATCACGCAGTCCATGTTGAAACTGGAATTGATCATGACCCGTCCGATGTCGGACGCGGTCTGGCAGCTGTTGGGATCACCATAGCCGGTCGTGTAGCCATACGACTGGTTCTGGTTGACCTGGCCGCCGTACTGCGGGTCGTAGTTGCTGTAGCTGGTGTAGACCTGGTGATCCAGCGCGTACTGGAACGCGGAGATCTGCGAGGCGGACATGCCGCCGGACCACGGCGTGGTGTCCGACGAGCTGGAAAAGCCGTTGTTGGTCCACATCGTCCGCCACGCGACACCGCGCATGGTGTTCCCCGCGCTGCAATGCTGCACCACTGCCTGGCAGGTGTTGCTTTCGCCCTGCTTTGCGCCGGTGTCGCTCCATCCGCTCCACCCGGTGTCGGAAATCGCCGGCGCCGTCTGCGTGCCTGCCGGACAGTTCTGCGAGGTGGTGCGGGACTGCACTTGCTGCTTCTGCCACGTCCAGCTGCCGGTCTGGCCAGACGGGCACGATTGCGAGGCGCCCACCCACTGGTAGTTCTGCTGGGTAGACGTGGCCTGGCACGCCGTGCAGCTGCCAGCCTGGTTGCGGGTGGTGCCGGTGTCCGACCAGCCCGTCCAGGCCCCATAGATGGGGGCCGGCGGCGAGGTGCCTCCAGCCGGGCAGCTGTAGCTCACGCTGCGGGACCGCACCTGCTGGCGCTCCCAGGTGCGCAGCCCATACTGGCCTGCCGAGCAGGACTGCTGCGTGCCCACCCACTGGTACTCGTACTGCGTGGTGGGCGCAGGACACGTCGTACAGGCAGCAGTGCTCAGATTGCGCGTAGCGCCTGTGTCAGCCCAGCCGCTGAACGCCCCATACGTGGGGGCGGGCAGCGTCGCTGTACCCGCCGGACAGCTGTAGGAGACGGTGCGGTTGCGCGTCTGCTGCTTCTCCCACGAGGTGGTGCCGTAGGTGCCGGCCGGGCAGCCCGCCCCGCTGGCGCCAACCCACTGCGTCTGCGCCTCATTCGTAGGCGAGGGGCAGCTTGTGCACGAACCGGTGTTGTTGCGTGTCGAGCCGTTGTCTGTCCAACCACTCCACGCGCCATAGGTCGGCGGCGGCACGGTGGCCGTGCCTGCCGGGCAGTTGTAGCTCACCGATCGCGTGCGCGACTGCTGCTTTTCCCAGCTCAGGCCGCCGTACTGGCCGGCGGCGCAGGTCGCCGAGGCTCCCACCCATTGCGTGCCGGTCTCCGTGGAGCCGGCCGGACAGTTCACGCAGGTGCTGCTGGCCACTGTCCAGGCAGGTGCGGACCAGCCGGAGTAAGACCACTGCAACGCGCCATTCGGCGTAGGGCACGAAGCCACTGCGGTTCGCTCGCGCGTGCGCGTCAACGTCTGCGAGCCCGCCTGCCCGGCGGGGCAGTTGCCCGTGGTGGTCTCCGGCGAGGTCTCGATCGTGGACTCGCGATCGGGGACCACACAGTTCGGATCGCCCGCATCCAGGCGCATCACGAACGAGCCCACCGGCGCGGCGGCAGGCGCCGGCAAAGCGTCATCGCCTGTCCCAGGCTGGACGATGCGGTTGGAGGCGTTCTTCACGCCGCAGACGATCGAGTCCCCGCACTTGCGGGCAATCTCGTTGCCATCGGCCAGGCTCTTGGGGGTGAAGTAGACGTAAGCCACGCCGCCGGTGACGTAGTTCGTCACGGTCGGCTCCAGCTGCAGGAACGCCGGCACGTTGGCCTGCGCTCGCGTCAGCGTGCCGGTGAGGCTTGGATCGTTCCGGGCGGCCGTGCTGACGTAGTTGGCGTAGGTTTTGACGTGGTCGGACAGGAACACGACCTCATCGTTGTGCGCCTTGCGCTCAGTCGCGACGTAGGCCGCGGTGCTGCCGCCGGCCAGCGCCACCATCAGGATGACGATCAGGAGATTGCCGTTCATTGTTGCTCCCGCAACAGGGGAATCATGTGGACGAAGTGACTTGGGATCGCACCCCCACCCCGGGGGCTATGCAACTTCCGTCAACCTTTTGACGCCGAGTGTTAACCCACTGCTCACCTGAGTATGGGTATCGACTTTCATTATGGTATCTGTCCAGTAGGGGGCGCGCAACGGAAACGGGCCCCTTTCGGGGCCCTCCGTCCAACCAGGTTTAGCCGCCCGCCAGCTCAGCTGCAGGTGACGTGCACGTAACTGCGATAGTTGTTGACGTGGCACCAGTTCACATCGCCATAGCGCGCCGGGTTACCGGCACAGAACGCGCCAATGGCGGAGTCTCGGGCGGCACTGCCCTTGGGCGATGCCGCCGTGCACGTCGCGTCGTGCAGTGTCCTGATCGCATTCGGGTCGTAATAGGGCTGTCCCGTAGGCGAGCAGATGGCTTCGCAGCTGGAGAAGGCCTCGTAGGCCTGCTCGAAGTAGTAGTCACAGGCGTGGCTACCCTGCCCCATGACGCAGTCCATGTTGAAGCTCTGGCTGATCATGACGCGCCCGATGTCGGACGCGGTCTGGCAGGCGTTGGGGTCACCGTAGCCGGTGGAGTAGCCGTAGCTCTGGTTCTGGTTGATCTGGCCGCCGTACTGCGGATCGTAGTTGTTGTAGCTCGTGTAGGTCTGGTGATCCAGCGCGTACTGGAACGCGGAGATCTGCGAGGCGGACATGCCACCGGACCACGGCGTGGTGTCCGACGAGCTGGAGAAGCCGTTGTTGGTCCACATCGTCCGCCACGCGACACCGCGCATGGTGTTGCCTGCCGTGCAGTGCTGAGGCGCCGAGGTGCAGGTGTTGCTCTCGCTCTGGCGTGCACCTGTGTTGCTCCACCCGCTCCAGCCCGTGTCGTTCACCGGCGGAGCCGTAAGCGTTCCGGCCGGACAGTTCTGCGAGGTGGTGCGACTCTGGACCTGCTGCGCCTGCCAAGTCCAGCTACCCGTCTGGCCCGCAGGGCACGACTGCGAAGCGTTCACCCACTGGAAGTTCTGACTGGTTTGCGTGGCCTGGCACGCCGTGCAGGCCCCCGCCTGGTTGCGCGTAGCGCCCGTATCGGTCCAGTCGCCCCAGTCCTCGACAGGGCGCGGCTGACCGTTGCCGCCGGTCGGGCGACCTTCGCTGCTCGTGGCACTGGCCATCGCCTTGGCGCCCGCGGACGACTTCACTTGGGCGGCGGCGGCCGCCGGGCACGTGTTGTACCCCAGGCTGCGCGATCGCACCTGCTGGCGCTCCCACGTCCGCTGGCCGTACTGACCCGCGCTGCAGGTCTGGGAAGACGCCACCCAGCGGTACTCGTACTCCATGGCAGGCGGCCCATTACATGGGGCGCACGTGCTTTCGTTGTTGCGCATTGCGCCGGATTCGGCCCAAGGACCAGACGGACCGTAGGTCGCCTCCGGCATCGCAGATCCACCGGAACACGTGAACGACACCGGCCGCGTGGCGATCATCTCCTTTTCGTACGAGATGGTGCCGGTCTGGCCGATCGGGCACGAACCGGTCACCTTCACCCACTCGCGCTGCGTGTCCACGCCTGGCGGCGGACACGTCGTGCAGTTTCCTGCCTCGTTACGCCGCGTTCCCGTTTTGGCCCATGCCGACCAACCCGTCGTCGTGGGCGAAGGCATCGTCGTGGTGCCTGCAGGGCAGCTGAAGGCCGTCGTCCGGGTCTGAGTCTCTTCGGCCTCGTAGAACAGAGCGCCGAACTGGCCTGCAGGGCAACCTTCCTCCACGCCCACCCACTGCGTGTTCGTCTCAGTCGACGGCGACGGGCACGTGGTGCAGGAACCGCTGTCAACGTTCCAATCCGATACCGACCAGCCGGTGTAGGACCACTGCAGCGGCCCGTTGGGATCTGGGCAGCTGGCCAGCGCGTTGCGCTCGCGTGTCCGCGACAGCGATAGCTGGCCGACCTGGCCCGCAGGACAGTTCTGCGTGTCCGTTTCGGTGGTGCTCTCCACCGTGGACTCACGGTCGGGCACCACGCAGTTCGGGTCGCCCGATTCGAGCTTCATGACGAACGCACCGACCGGCACGGCCGCCGGCGCCGTCTGCGAGGCATCGCCCGAACCTGGCTGCACGATTCTGCGGCTGCCATCGGCCACGCCGCACAGGATCGAATCGCCGCACTTGCGCGCAATCTCGTTGCCATCGGCAAGCGAGGAAGGGGTGAAGAAGACGTAGGCCACGCCTCGATCCACATAGTTGCCGATCGAGGGATCGAGCTCCAGGAACGCCGGTACGTTGGCCTGCTCACGCGTCAGCGAACCCACCAGGCTGCGGTTGTTCCGCGCCGCGGTGGACACGTAGTTGGCGTAGGTCTTGACGTGATCCGACAGGAACAGGATCTCGTCATGGTGCGCCTTGCGCTCTGTCACCACGTAGGTGGTCGTGCCGGCGCCAAAGAGGATCGTAAGCAGCAGCACGATGAGGATATTACCGTTCATTCACGACCCCCGGACGCTCAATAACTTTCGTTATTGTATGTTGTCGGAGATTATGTTTAAACATGCAAAAAAGGAGCGGATGTCCGCTCCTTTTTATTCTCCCTAGCGCGCTTGGGAGGGGTCAGGTACCAGCCAGGCGCCACACACCGCTCACGCACGAGAGCAGGTTGCCCGCCGAGTTGCGCGCCAGCAGCCCATTGGGCGAGCACGCCGCCCCCGCCGTGGCGAAGGCCTGCAGCTCGATGTACTCGCCGGCGGAAATGCGGCCGGTGCTGTACACGCGGGCTGCGTTGCGCAGCTCGTTGCCACCCATGTCCAGGTTCACGCCCATGCGGTTGAGCTCCGGACGTCCCGCCACGCTGGTGCGGTGGACGTAGCTGCCGCTGGCCGCCTGGTCGGCCGTTTCCTTCAGGAACAGCGCCAGCACCGGGTGCCCGGCGCCCGGCACGGTCGCAGAACCGCCGCAGGCGCTCATCGTCTTGGTCCAGCTGCCGAATGCGCCCTGCGCCACGCCCGTTGCGTCATTGACGTAACCACCGGCGATGCCGAGGCTGTTGGCGATCGCCAGCAGGCTCTTGCCAGCGATGACCTGACCGTTGCGGTAGTACAGCGTGCCATCGAGCACACCGGCCGTGGGCTCGCAGACGACGATGACTGGCGTCTGGCCGTAAGGATTGAGCACCGGCACGTTCGCATCGATATAGCCGCCCGCCAGCAGCGTAGCGTGCGTGATGGTCACCGGCGATGTCGGGCCGGCACTGGCGATGATCGAAGCGCGATTGTCCGCCACGTAGTTCAGCGCGCCGTCCATCAGGCGGCTGGCATGGCCGATCGTGGCGTTCTGCAGAATGCTCTCTGCGTACTCCACATAGCCGCGGATGGCGCCCACCGTGAGCACGGCGGCTACGAGCAGCGTCACCGCCATCTCGATGATGGTGAAGCCGCCTTGCTGGCTGCGGGATGCGCGCTGTTGCTTCGAGCTGCGATTCATCAGGGGTTCCTCGCTCCGTGGATCTGGGCGTGCTTCTGGTTGTGGATATCTTGGGTCAGGCTGCCAACCCGATCAGGGTCGGAGATCTTCTGCCTGATACTCGCCTCTTCATTGCCTCCGACCACCAGGCACTCGAAGGTCATGAGCATCTTCCTGTTGTCGGCACCCATGCGCGTCACGCGCTGATGGATCACTGCCGCCAAGCCTTGCGAGATGAGCTGCTGTGGGTTGCGCATGCCGCCCAGCGCGGCGAAGGTGGACAGCTGGGTGATCGCGTCCACCGGGGTCTTGGCATGAATCGTCGATATGACCGTCGTTCCGACGTTCGTCTGATTCACCGCAACCGCGCCCGTTTCACCGCAGCGGATTTCGCCGATCAGAAGCTCGCTGGTGGAGGTTCGCTTGGCCAACTGCAGCTGCTCCCGGAACCCGCCATTTCGGCGCGTAACAGGCACCTGGATGCAGCGTCCGTGGCCATGCACGCCATTGAGGTCGTACTCCGGAGGCTGCTCCAGCGCCAGGCCGAAGCTGCCATGCACCTTCAGGCGCTCAATGAGCAGCGCCGTCGCCGTGGTGGTCTTGCCGCTTCCCATGTCACCGCTAATCAGGATCAGCCCTTTGGTGGTGGCCGCCAGCACGTGCTCAAGCACATGCTTAGGCAGCGCCACCTTCTCCAGCGGCCACACCGCCGGCTCCACCTTTCGCAGGAACAACACGGGATCGTCCTGCAGGTCATGCATACGAGTGACGCGGTAGATCACGCTGTCATGCGTGTGCGCACATTCGTCGTCGCCGGCAGCGTTGAGCTTGTCCTGCACGGCGACACGAAGCGCGTTCACCTCTTCGTGATACTCATCGGGCACGGGTACCCGGGGCGCATGCGCCCCGGCACCGGCCTTCACATCTGCGAAGTCGCGACCGATGTACAGGTCCACGAACTTCAGCTCACGAAGCAATGCCATGATCTTGGATCAGCTCAGGCTGGAGAAGACCAGGACGTTGGTGGCGGCGTTGCAGCCCGCGGTCGCAACCGTGGCGGTGACTTCGCCCGTCACCACGGCGCCGCCGCCCGGCTTGGTCGTCATGGCACCACCCTTGGAGACCTTCTGCGCCAGCTCGATGCACGCGGACTGCGGCACGTTGTTGTAGGTCAGCGAGTAGCCGGCGCCGGTGCTGGCGATGGTCACCGTGCCGCCCCAGCTGTTGGTCAGCACGCCGCCGCTGTAGGCCATGTTCTTCGGCAGCGCATCCATCGCGGCCAGCGTCGGCAGCAGGCTGGTGCCCGTGGTGCCGTAGCCGGCCGTGCCCTTCAGGTTCTTGGTCTGGTTGTACAGCGAGGTGATGTTCTGCATCTCGGTGGTGTTCTGGCTGTCGCCCCAGAGCTTGGAGCCCTGGGTGGCGGCCAGGGCGATCACCACGGCTGCCACCAGCAGCACGATCGCCAGTTCCAGGGCGGTGAAGCCGAACTGCTTCTTCTTCAGGTTCGGGTTGGTGCGGGAGATGTTGGTACGGGTCGACATTGCTCTGCTCCTAGCAGTTGTTGCGTTTCGGTTGACTATCGGTAGCTGGCTTCGACGGCATCTTTGATGCCCTGGGTACCGCCTACGATGCAGAGCATCGTCCCTCCCACGGCAATGAGGGCCACCGTCAAGAACACCCTCATGGTTTTCTGCACTTTGCTCACGGACTTCTCGATCCATTCGTTGGCGTAAGTCGCAAGCGATTCCTCGAACCCCTGGCGGTTGCCAAGCGCCTTGACCAGGCGAATGGCTTCCTTGTCCGGGAAGTCGTATCCGGCGTACTCCAGCGCGGCGCCCAGGTTCTTGCCGTCGTTGGTACCGGCAATGGCGCCACTGATGCGCTCGTACATGTAGGGCGTGGCCACCTCTGCCATACCCGTCAGAGCATCGTGCAACTTGATCTTGTGCCGGATCTGGCCGGCGATCGTCAGCAGGAAGATGGCCCCGCTCATCGCGCGGTACGTATCGAATCCCGGCAGCTTGTCCAGGTAGTACCGCAGCGTGCCGGTCAGGCGCGGCAGCGCATACACGAAGGCGAACAGACCGACCACGGTCAGGATGACGACTGGAATGCCGAACAGGCTGACGAACTTGGCCATGTAGTACAGGACCGTCGCCGGGCCGGACCAGTGCTGGGGATCGGCAGCGCTCACCAGCGCCGGCACCAGCTTGGCCTGTACCACCCACAGCAGGAAGCCCAGGTTGAGGAACAGCACGATCGGGTACGAAGCACCCATCAGCACGGCCGAGAGCATCTTGCCCTTGGCTTCGGCCACCTTCGTGGCTTCGGCGAAGGCCTTGAGCAGATCGCCCGACTGTTCACCCGCGTTGAGGATCGCGTACTCATCGAAACTGACGTACATGCGAATGGCGTCGCTGAAGCGCGAGCCGTTGGAAACCTGGCCGCTCACGTGCGACAGGATCGCGGCGATGGCGCGCTTTGGCTTCTTGCCGGCGTCGCTGTGGACGTTGTAGAGCTCGTCCAGCGCCTCGCGAAGCAGCTGGCCCGACTTGAGCAGGATGCCGAGCGTACGGTAGAGCTCTTTGCGCTTGTCGGTGCTGAAATCGAACTTGCGCAGCGCAATGTCCACGCGCTCGACGAACGACGCGCTGGAAGCGTCCATGACAGCGGCCATCAGGCAGCCCTCGCGTTGAGTTGAGGCTCATCATCGAGAAGACCGATCATCTTCTCGCCGATATCCGGGTCAACCAGGCCAGCCTCGATCTTCATCGCCAGGTGGTCCAGCTTGGTGATGCCATGCATTTCCTTGCGCCAGTAGTCACGCGCGAAGGCGGCACCCTGCTCGTTGTAGATCCGCATGAACTCCAGCGTCGGTGCGATGACTTCCGCCACCACCGTGCGACCCTTGCAGCCGGTGCCATGGCAGTTCTCGCAGCCCTGGCCCCGCACGAACACGCCCTTGACGTCGCAGCGCGCTTCCACGCGCTCCACAAGCGCCTTCGGCAGGTTCGGCCTGGCGCTGGCCCAAGGCACTTTGCAGTCCTTGCAGAGCAGGCGCACCAGCCCCTGGTTGATCAGTCCGGTCAGCACGCGCGGATCGGTGAAGATGTCTCGCTCCAGATCCCACGTGCCCAGGCGCTGCAGGATCGCCACCGCATCGTTGGCGTGCAGCGTCGTCCAAACGCCGTGGCCGGTCAGTGCTGCCTGCAGCACTACCTGGGCGGAGGACTGGTCGCGCATTTCGCCGACCATGACGACGTCGGGGTCGACGCGGAGAATGCCCTTCAGGCGCTTTTCCCAGCCATCGCTGTGCACCGGCACTTGGCTCACGCCACGCATGCGCTGTTCCGGCGGGTTCTCCAACGAGAACACCTTCAGCTCGCCGGCGAAGTTCTTGACGATGCTCTCCATCATCACGGCCAGACCCGTGGTCTTACCGCTACCGGTCGGACCACTGAAGATGTTCACGCCCGTCTTCTTCTGGGTCAGGCGCTCGAAGACCTGGATCTGCTCCGGATGGAAGCCCAGGTCCTCCAGCGTCACCGTGCCAGTCGTGCGCGGCATCAGGCGCAACACCATGTCGAAGCCGCGATCGGTAGGGATGGTGCCGACACGGCAGCCGTTGAGCTCGGCACGGCTCAGGAATTCGGTCTTGATACGAGCATCCTGGACCTGCGTGGGCTCGAACACGGGCTCGGCGACGTCGGTCATCGACTGATAGACCGTACGGGCGAGCGTGTAAGCGTCTTCCCGCTTGGAAATGCGACGGATAAACGTCAGCGCGCCGTCGATGCGGTAGCGCACGTCGGCGCCATCGCCCACGACTTCGATGTGGATGTCGCTCACGCGCCGGCGAACGCCTTCAGCGAGCATGGACAGCACTTCGTCCTGACGGACGCTGGTTTCCTCGACCGTGATCGCCGAGGACACCTGCTCGCCTTCCAGGCGCACGATGACCTGCTGCAGGAAGCCACCATCGACGGACCTGACCTTCAGGTGCACGCCCTTGCGCTGCACCGAGTCCATGTACTCCAGGACTACCGTATCGATGCGCTTGGAGCTCTCCACCAGCAGTTCGCCGTCCTCGAACAGGATCAGCTGCCCCTGCAACGCGGCAGGAGCGGGGTGAGTCCCGCCCTGGCGGCTGAGCACGGACAGATCGCGCCAGCGCTCCTGCCAACCGGGCATGCTTTGCGCCGCGGCAGGCGCCGCATGCTTGGCGGGCAGTTCGATCACATTGCTGTCAGCGTTCACGTGCTCTCCGATGCGCTTCAGCGCAGGGCTGCAGGTGCGGCGGCGGGTGCCGGCGGCGGCAGAGGCGACGGCAGCGGAGCAGCCGGCAACACGGCCGGAGCTGCTACAGGCGCGGAGTCCTGGCCGCCCGGCATGCGGATCTGCCAGCGGCGACCGTGCTTGGTCAGCACGATGTCGTTGGCCGTCAGCTTGGCCACACGGTATCCACCGATGATCGGGTCGCCCTCGCGTACTTCGACGACAGCGCCGCCATCCAGAGCAAAACGGGCATAGAGCGTGCGCTCACCGCCGAAGATGCCCAGGAACACGGGCTCTGCGTCTGCAGAGGCCGATGCGGAGGGAGCTCCCTTGGCTTCGAGCAGCGAGGCTCGCGCCTTCTCCTGCTCGGCCTTGGCCTTGATCATGATCGTCTCGGATTGCAGGTCCGAGAGCGCGCCCACGGTCTGCGCGGACACCAGCGGCGACGCACAGAGCAGCGCCAGCATCAGCAGGGTCTTACTTGCCATAGATCTCTCCGGTAATGGTCCAGGTCAGCTCGGCTTGCTCGGCCAGCCGGGTTTCGATGCTGGTGACGTACAGGCCCGTGGTATCCAAGTCCGCAAGCAACGTGCGCGGCGGCAGCTTGGTCGTGATGGTGTATTGGCTGGTGCGCCAATCAGGCGATGCTGTGGGCGCATCGGAATTCGGGTCGGGGGTGAACAGCTTCTCGGTGTAGGTGAAGGCCACGTCCC
Source organism: Pseudoxanthomonas sp. LjRoot127 (assembly GCF_964253495.1). Taxonomy (NCBI): domain Bacteria; kingdom Pseudomonadati; phylum Pseudomonadota; class Gammaproteobacteria; order Lysobacterales; family Lysobacteraceae; genus Pseudoxanthomonas; species Pseudoxanthomonas sp. LjRoot127. The sequence goes on along the minus strand of NZ_CAXUQR020000002.1, from coordinate 138,111 downwards.
CAGCACTGCCCAGGCCCTGCATGCGCGCCGTCAGCGCGACCAGCAATGCGTTGGCCTCGTTCAACTGCGCCGGCACGTTGACAGGAGCCTCGACCGGGAAACTGACTGTGCCAGCCTCACCCGCGTCGATGATCGTGGCGGCACTGCCCATGCGCGCATTCACCGCCTCGGCGAACTGGGCCACCGTCGTGGGCGCCACCGCGGATCGACGGTAGGTCGCCACCAGGCCAGCGTTACTGCACGTGGACTGGGTGAAGATCCAGCCTCCCAAAGACAGGGGCACGAGCTGTTCCGCGGACGCGCAGCCGCGTACGACCTCGATACCGGTCGGCGCCGTCAGCCATGGCTTGGTCAGCTGCTGCGCGTTGGCCTTGCGAACGCGCTCTTGCTCCGCCGCTTCCTTGGCCTTGAGCGCCAGCTCTTCCTGCTTGGCCAGCTCGGCCGCCGCCGCAAGGGCCAGCTGCACTTCTTCGCGATGCTTCATGTACGCGTACGCACCACCGCCGCCAGCGATCACCAGCAGCAGCGCAGCCACGCCGAGCGCGCCCTTGAGGCCGAAGCCGAAGTTGATCGGACGCAGGCGGTGTTCGGCCTTCATCCCCTTCGGCTTGACCAGATCCGTCAGCTTGATTTCCTTCTCGGCGTCGAAGCTGTCAGGCCCGTAGACCTTCTTCGCCTTGGAAAACTGGACGTCGTCGCCCAACAGCGCGAACGTCTCGCGCAGCTTGTTCTGCGCTTCCTCGCGGCCGAACACGTTGTCCAGGCCCGGCATGATGCTGCCATCGGGCAGAACGCAGACGACCGCGAACGAGTCCTCATCGATCTCGAACGCACCTAGCCAGGCGTTGCCCAGGTGGCCCGCCAGGAAGGCAGCGAGCGAGTAGCTGCCCTTCAGGTGATTCAGCCCCTTGGGTGCATAGCCGGCCTGCGAGACATTGCCGCGCCGGCGGATGGCGACCATGTCGAAGTTGTGCTTGCGGCCGTACTCGAAGGCTTCCTTCTTGTAGTTGCGCGCACGCTCCAGCTTTCGCCACACAAGACCGCTGGCGAACTTCACGCCATGGATGGTGAAGGTCTTGATGTTGGAGTTGGACATGGGGCCAGACATGACGGGATCAGACCTCCTGCACGATCGGCGTGATCATCACGACCAGCACTTCACGTGCCTTGCGGCCTGTAGCGCCACCGCCGAACAGCCAGAACTTCGAGTTGCCCACCCCGGAACGGCTGGCACTGTCCGTGCTCTGCTCGAAGCCGGAAAGCACCAGGGTTTCGCCCGAACGGATGCGAACCTTCTGGCTGAAGATGCGGCCGTCCACGTCCGGCATTTCGATCGCAGAGTTGCCCGACTCATAGCGGCGGATGTCGTTGAGCGAACTCAGGTTGAGCGCGAACTGCATCAGGATCGTGCGCTTGTCGGGCAGGATGTACGGCAACACGTTCATGTTGAAGCCCGTGGTGACCGTGCCGGGCGAGAGCGAGGTCGTCGAGCCGACGTCGTTGGTCAACGTCGTCTCCGAGCGCTCGATGAAGCCGCGCTGGTTGCCGATCTGGACCGGCACCGGCTCCATGTTCAGCGTGGTCACGCTCGGCTGCGTCAGCACTGACACGTTCCCCTGCTTCTCCAGGGCGCGCATGATGAGCTGGCTGCCCGCGAACGGGCTTCCCTGCAGGATGTTGACGGTGCCGGAAATGGCCTCGCTGTTGCTGGAATAGCCACTGGCAAGCTCGACACCAAACTGGTTGGAGATCGACTCCCACACCAGCTTCCAGTTGACGCCAAACTCACTGTCGTTGTTCAGCGTGACCGAAACAACTTTGAAGTTCAGCAACACCTGCAGGGTCGAGAACTCATTGTGAGTGCCGATGATCTCGGCGATGTTGTCCAGCACCTCGGGGCGGTCGGTGACGACGTAACCACCCATGCCTGGCGCCATGCGACCCACGTTTGGGGTCAGCATCGAGGTGATGACCTTGGCCATGTCGCCACCGGCGTCGGTCTTCAGAGAGACCGTCGTGGACTGGTTGCTGGTGGAGTTGCCAGATACGCCACCACTACCGCCACCCATGCCGCCGCCGCTACCAGCGCCGCCGCTCGACGCGCCAAAGGACGTGGAGCTTCCCGAGGAAACGGTCGAATCCATGCCCGTGACGGTGGGGATGGAGTAGGCCTGCATGAAGCGCGTTTCAACGAAGAAGATCGAAACGACCCCCTCCCTATAGCGCCACGAAAGGCCCAGCTTGGATGTGACGATATCCAGCAACGAGGTGACGTCACCCTTGAACTGTTCCTGGATCATCGTCGGCGACGCATTGCCGAACGATGCCGCACGCATCGAACCACCGGCGGACGGCAGGCCCGGCAGTGCGGGCAGTGCGGGAATCCCACCGGTCGCAGGCTGCGCAGCCGCTTGGGCCTGCGGCGGATTGATGTTGTATCCGTCCTTCAGCGCGACCAGGGCATCCTGGGTAACGCGCACCTGCAGCTTGCAATCCGGATTGCGCGAAAGCACCTGGGCGAAGCCCAGTACGTCCAGCGGGACGGTCGGGTTGAAGACGATGTTGCATGTCATCGGCAAGGTGCGGTCGCGGTTGAGGACCTTCGGCGCACCCACGCCGAAATAGCCGTCCTCGACGACACGCACGACGGCGCCGTTGTCGACGTTCGCGGTGCCCTGCCGCACATGGTTCAGCGTGGCACTTGCCGCTTCCAGATCACGCCGGACGAGCTGATCCGAATCCTTGATGTTCTGTGTGGTCTGGCAGCCAGCCAGCAATGTGGCCATCAGGCCGACGAAGAAGATGGAACGCATGGACTTACTCCGTGACGTGAATGACTTGCTGGCGGACGTACAGCACTGCCTTGGCAGGCCGCTTGGAATTTGCGTAGACCTGGAACACCTTCGTGATGGCGTTGGTCAGATCGCCATCGAAACTCATCAGGGCCGGGATCTCGTAGTCGACGCCGGCATCCCACACCACGGTCCACTGCTCGGTCGCGGCCCATTCCTCGACCACCGAACGCAGCGATCGGCCGCCGCGGGCGACCCACTTCTTGACCGGCGCTGCCGGTGCAGCAACCACCGTGGCCTGTGCAGTAGCAACGCCCGGAACGCTGGCCGTAGCCGGCGTGACGGTCACTGTCGCCAAAGTGGCTTTGGGAGCCGCAGCCGGGGCGGTGACGCTCACCTTCCGGCGCTCCCAGTCCACATCCGCGTACACGCGGGCATCGGTGGCCACTTCGACAAGCACATCGGTCCAGGGCTTGCCGCCCTGCCAGGAAATCAGGCGCGAAGCCTGAGCACCCTCGGCAACGTCCACCGACCACCCTTGCGGGGCTACCTGCTGGAAGACCAGCGAGAGCGGCAGGTCCTTGCCGAAGCCATGGCGCAGCTCCCGTCCCGGGCTGGCGCCGTATTCGCGTACCGCCGGACGGCCGCGCTGGAATCCGAAGTCATCGGTCGGCGTGTTGGTGGCCTGGGCGCCAACCTGGCCGGCCGGCTTCTTGGCTTCCTCCACGACACGGAAGCCCGCGTGTGCCGCCATGGGCGCCGCGGCGATAAGCGCCGTCAGACTGAACTTGAGAATGCGATTGATCATTGCGCCATTGGCCCTGTCGCTGTGCCCCGTACCCCGAGAAGTCCGCTCATTACCCTCTGACCCTGGGCCTTTGCGTCTCCTGCCGTGTTTGTGCCGTCCGCCTCGACGATCGCTGAACTGGATTCGTCTAAACTTTCGTTAGCGGATAATACTTCACTTCCGTTTGTTTGTGTATTGTCGGCGATGGTCTCTTCTGCATCCGTCGCCGGCACGGGCTGTGCAGCGACTGGGCGATCCTGAGGATCGATGTTGCCCCCTCCGTCCGCGCCCAGCTGTTGCAGCAGCGCTTTGATCTCCGGATCAGCGCCGGTCATGACGGCCGATCCGACCAGCAGACACCGCCTCAGGTACTCTCCTGCAACGCGACTGCCTGCCAGGCCCATCACTTCGTCGTAGGCATGCAGGAAGCGGCTCTCATCCGGGCCATTGGAATTCATCGTGAACTGCAACCGACGCGCGACCTTGGCGCGATTGCGCTCTGCAAAGGTCTGCACCGGCCTCGCCTGCACGTCCTCGGCTGCCACCGCGTGGTCATCTGTCATAGATCACCCGCCATGGCCAACAGCCCGAACTTGTGCATGCCCCGCGCATTGCTGTGCTCGGGCTCTTGCGGCACGGTTACCGCATCACCCCAGCTGCTCCGCAGCAGCTGCCCGAGCGGCGTGGCGCCGGGGCCGCACACCAACAGCATCGGCTTCTGCAGTACGTGCGCCTGGATCATCTGCTCGATGGCTTCGCCAGAGCTGCGTGCCAGGGCGGCGAATGCCGCTTCCAGTGATCCCACGCATGACCACACCGATCCTCGACGGTGGTACTGACCTTTCAGCAGCGCGTTGATCGCCCCGCGTACCGGCAGGTCATCGAGTGCATGCTTCTGCAGCAATGACTGGCCAAGCGCCATCAACGCCTCGCTCCAGCCGTGAGGCAGCTCGATGCGGCTGCCCGGCACCATCTCCTGCGTGGCGGCGTCGAAGGCAGCGAGCGTGGTGCCCCGGTGTGCGATGTCGACCACGACCACAGAGCTCACGTCCTGCGGTGGATCAAGCAGCTGGCCGGTGGGACTGAACGCCCAGTCCATGAAAGCCGCAACGGTTCGGGGTAGTACACGAACCTTCAGCGAAGGCAGAAGCGTCGTGTCGTCTGCCGACGTGGTCGGCTTCTCGAACGAACGCTGCACCTGGTCGACCAACGTGCTCGCCGCGTTGGCGTCGGTGAAGTAGTCCTTCATGGGCAGGGATGCCATCAGATGAACCGATTCACCTGCCCGAGCGCCAAGACTGCGGGCCGCAGCTGCGTGGACGCGGACCCGACGCGCCGGCGAGGTGATTTCCTCGCTGGGCACGACCCGCCTGGCGGCGCGCACGTGGTAGAGACCACCATCGGCAGTGAATACACCTGCGGTGAAACTGCCCTGCCCGTCTCCGTCGATCACTTCGTCGATGCCGGTTGCGCCGGACTGACCACTCAACATGGTCAGCGTCAGCGCCGCATCCACGTCGACGGCGATGCAGTGTGCGCCAGCGTCCATTACTGGCGCTCCTGCTTGTCGCTCCACCAGGGCTGCCCGACGCGAACGCGGCCGGCGGCCCAGCTGCGAAGGCGCCGGAGTCCGACCTTCAGGCTGTAGCCCTTGCGCTCCAGGAAGGCGAGCAGGAAGAACACGAAGATCGCCAGGATGAAGGTCCACATGCGCAGGTGGAACAGCATGAAGATCAGCGGCACGCCCGCCACGGCATCGAAGAACCACAGGCGTGTCGTTTCGGCGCTCATCCGCCAGTGATTAGGCCGCGACATGAAGTTCCCTCTCGACAGCTTGCAGGCGCACGCGTTCGCCCTCCGAATCTTTCCGCATGAATTCCGCTTGCATCTCATCGATCCTGCCGGCCTCGGCCAGCCTGATCGCATGCCTCCACATCGGAACGCCGTGGGTGTCGACGATGTCGTTGGCCACGGCAGGAAGGGTGCTGACATCGCGCGAAGCGGCATCAAGCAACTTGCGCCGAATGGTTTTGTCCAGGATCAAGGTCTCCCGGACCGCCACACGCTTACCGTCCAGAGATGGAAGTAGCTTCTGGCAAACGATCAGGCGACACGCCTCGATCAGGCTGCCCAGCTCGGAGGCCATTTCGTTGGACGGTAGCGACTGCATCATTCGCAGGAACGTGCCGCCTACCGTGTTGGCGTGCACGGTGGTGTACAGCGCATGGCCCGTCTGCGCGGCCAGGTTCGAGGCCTTGATCGTCGCCGCATCGCGCGACTCACCGATGATGATGCGGTCGGGGTCGCAGCGCAGGAAGTTGGTGACCGCCACGGCGAAGGACGGAAGGTTCTGCGGCACGTTCGACTGCGTGATCGTTGAGGTGCAGTTCGGGTTTGCCAGCACCTTGTTGTAGATGAACTCCACCGGCGCAGACGCTTCCATGATGTTCTCGTGCGCGTCAGGGTCTTCCAGCTTGTTGCGGATGACACCTGCCATCAGCGTGCTCTTGCCGGAGCCGGTGGCACCGCACACCAGCACCATGCCCTCATCCGGGTATAGCGCATCGACGATGTCCGACCCGAGCTCTTCGGCCGGCAGTTGCGGCGGCATGTCGGGCAACTCGCGAAGCGTGATCTTGATGCCTTGGGCCCCACGCACTTCGCAGCCGGTTGCGTTCCAGCGGAAGCGCAGGTTGCTGTCGCGATCTATCTTCAGGGTGTAGGCGTTGTCCAGCGGCTTGCCGGAGCGGATCTCCATCTCACCGTTGTCGCCACCGTAGAGCACGCGGACCATGTCGGCGAGCTCAGCGTCATCGAGCTTGCGGCGGCTGCCGTACTGGACAGACCCATGGATGCGGAATTGCACCCGCGCATGGGACTGTAGATGGATGTCCGACGCGCCTACCGTCTTGGCATGGACGAGAAGCGCATTGAACTCATCCCGCCCGAACCGCACGGGCTCGTAAGCCAGCAGGAATGGGTTCTCGCTCACGGCAGCGCCTCGGGACTCGACGCTTCTTCCGCCGGCGGCGGGATTGGACGATCGCTCTGCCCCGTGGGCAGGATCGGCGCCGTCCACCGCTCGTAGCGGGTCTCCAGCTGCGGCTTGGCCGTGATGCGCAAGACGCGATCGTTGATCGCGATCTTGTTCCCATCGCCCGTCACGCCCAGGCGCGACTCGGCGACGAAGGGCTTGCTGACCATGTTGCGGTAGAGCAGGTGCCGGTACAGCACCATGCCCTTGTAGTCCCGGTCCAGCCGGGAGAGCTCGGCGGCGAACACCATGTCCGCCTGCTGCTGGCCAACTCCCCAACCGACTTTGACCTGGGCATCCCAGAACTTGCGCTCGGCGTCGTTGCGCGGCTGCATGACCGGGTCCGGCTTGAAGGTCACCGTCGCCTTGGCCGTGCCTCGCATCAGGTATTCACGCCAGCTCGGCGCGGTGGTGCTGAAGCGTGCTTGCGTGATGATCTCGTAGGTCGTGTCGGCCAGGCGGAGCGTGTCCCCACCCTCGGCATAGACCGTATCGCGTGCCTCGACCAGGACCGGCGGGACGACGTTCCGGTCCAACAGCAGGCCAGTGAAGTTGTAGACCTGGTCCAGGCGGCCGGCCTGGTTCTTCAAGGTGGCTTCGATCTCGAAGGTCCGACGCTGGTAGCCAGCCTGGGTCCCCACCTGCAGGGCGACGGTCTTCAGTGCGCTGAGGCGGATGTCGGTCACCTGCCCCTCCACCCGCTGCTCGATGACCACGCTGTCCCGACCGGAGAGCACCTGCTCCAGGGTCGGGGGAACGTCAGAGGCCCACATCGTTGTAGCTCAGCTCGACGACCTTCTTGGCCGGGTAGACCACCACGTCCGCTCGGCTTCCTGCCTGGTAGCCGACGTTGCGCAGATGGTCCGAAACGCTGGCCGGCTCGGTGCCGATCCGGACCAGCACCGGAATGACCGGTGCGCGACCAAGGATCTTCGGGGTGTACCCCGCCTCCTTGGCCAGCTTCCGGACCGCGGCCTCGATCGGGCCATCCCACGGGATGGACACCATCTGCAGCATGTCGGGCACCTGGGTGTACGCCTTCGGCTGGTCGGGCATCTGGCGCAGTCGGTCGTACTGCTCCACTTCGGCCAGCCTTACCAGCGACTGGCTGATGTCGGTGGCCGAGCGTTCGATCGCCTGGGTCGTGCTGTCCACCGGTGCAGGGCCGGTCGGCTTGGTCGTGGCGCAGCCGGCCATCAGGCCGATCAGTCCGCAGAGTAGGAGTGCTTTCATCGCCGTCTCGTTCAGGATGCAGGTTAACGACACGATCCGCTGACCGTGGCCTGTGCATATCCTATAACGAAAGTTGGTAAAGATTCTATGACTAGCTATTGTCAGCCAACCAGACCAAACCCGCTCTCAGGCGTGGACATCGCTTGCGCGACCTGGGCACAGGCTGATGGACAACGCCGTGGACTGGCACGCAGCCCACCGGTTGCCCACGAACCTGCACCCGCTTGCCCACCCCACGCGGGTTCGCCGCACTCGCCCTATATATATAAGGTGTCTCCAAATCCGGAGCTCAGGGTCACCGAAGGGCGGAATCCACGCCCTGCCCTACTTCGCACAGCGTGCTGATTCACGCTCCCCACAACCGCAACACATCAGGGCCGCGGCCCCACGCGGCTGCGCTCACCCACCACCCCATGCGGCAACTATGCAGAACGCACTGCTGCGACTTTGCTGATCGGGCCACCCGAGGCCTGGCATCCACACGCGATCGCTCGCAGTCGCTTCGCCCTCACGTCCCAATTTTTGGGGCATTACGATTCGCCAGGGCAGCCGCGTCCGTTGCAGCGCATCCGCTCCCCTCGCACTTCGATCCCAAATACTGGGGCGCTACTTCACAGTAAGTAACAGCATCCAACAGCATTTCATTTGGTGTCACCTGCTGTTGGCGACCTCGCCGCGTTTTCCAAACACCCCCGTTCGGTGGCCAAACACTGTTAACCGCCAGAGCACCCCCGACGATTGTGATATCCAACCACTCCAAAAAGCATTAGTGATGCAGATAAGATCTGTATCACTAATGTACAGATGGCCAAACACCCAGCATGTCTGCCACCCAGCGCACCCGAACTGCGAAAACCGAACACTTCTACGCCATCACGTACACGGCACTTCGTGCACAAGCAGCAGCAGACCTCGGCGCACAATCACCCGAATTCGTTGCCCCAACACGACTTGTTGAGCACCTGATAGGGCGTAAGAGCCAACTAGCCAAGAAAACCTGGCAAACATACAAAGCAGCCATCCGCGCCCAGTTCGAGCGCTTACTGGCCGAGGGAGGTACGACCGAGGCGCCGATCACCCTGCAGGACAGCCAGGAGATCCACTATGCGCTCCAGCTACTCGCTGATGAGGGCCAGAAAGAGGCCCTGCGTCGAACAAACAACACCTCTGCCCTCAAGGCCAAGCACATCGCTGTCGACGACTTCCAGGCGATCTGCGCTCACCTGGAGGACCTGATCGAGGGCAAGACGGTCCGCCGCGGCCCGAAGTCCAACCTGGCCCGTGCCCTGCTCGTGTGGTGCAAGGCATCGGATCTGACCGGCGTGCGCCCCTCAGAGTGGATCAGCGCCGATCTGGTGGAGGTCAACGGCATCCAGGCGCTGAAGGTGCGCAACGCCAAGAACAGCCAAGGACGCGCCAACGGCGAGTTCCGCCACCTGGACCTGTCCAAGCTCAAGGCGGACGAGATGGAAGCCATCGAGCAGCAGCTGGAGCTCATCGACGGCCACCGGGACCCCGAGTCCTTCACGGCGCTGCAGCTGAACATGCGGCTGTTCTTCCACCGGGTGACCCGGCGCGTACTGGGCAAGCGCGATCGGTACCCCTCCCTGTACACGTTCCGGCACCAGTTCAGCGCCGATGCCAAGAGCTCGGGCAAGGGCCGGCGCGAGGTCGCGGCCTTGATGGGGCACGGCTCGGACGCCACTGCCGGCAGGAGCTACGCAAAGTCCAAGTACGGCCGCGGCAAGGTACGTGTAGAGCCCGTAGCCGCTGAAGTTGCCACGGTACGGCTCAAGGCCAAGCAAGCGCCGCTTCGCAATCCAGATTGAAGCAACAGCACATGCTGTTACCTAACAGCATCTAACACCAGCCGCCAAGCGCAGCGCCCCAGAAATTGGGACCGAAGGGCTGGCCGACCCACACGCCCCGATCCGGACGGATGGGGGTTGCTGGATACGATGGCCATGGGTTCAACGGCCACTGGTCGTAGCGCCAGGCCCGCGACACTGCGCCGACCCTTCCCTTCGTGAACCCCGCTGTCGCGTAGGTCCTGGCGCTCTCCAGGTCGGCTAGAACCAGTTCAACAGCACATAACAGCATGTAACAGCAGCCTGCGGGGATAATGCCCCCGTTTATGGGATCGAAGGGCGCCGCCGCAGGCATTTCATGGCGGGACGGTCTCTGCCCGTGGCAGAGCGGTTCAACGGCCTTCCGATTCCTGGTGATCGCCGATCGCTGCTTGCAACCGACCAGCCATCGTTCTCGACCGGCCGCGCGATGCCATATCGGCATCTCTCTGCAGGCGCGGAATGCTGTAACAGCATGTAACAGCATTTCTTGATGGTAACGCCCCAACTTATGGGACCGGAGGGCCATTCTGCATCGTCGCGTTCCGGGGGGGCCTTGGACACGTGCACGTCCCTACGGGGCAGGAGGTTGGCGCCGAGTGCTCGCGGTCTATGACCCCTAGCTCAGGTCGCTGGCAGCCGGTGAGTGGGCTGCAGATCGGACTTGAGCAACAGCATGTAACAGCATGTGCTGTTGTTAGACCACCCTTGGTGCCCCACTTTATGGGACGTAAGGGCCTACAAGCAACGATTTCACGAGCGAAACGCCCCCTCGGGACTCTCTTTTCTTGCCACGTGGCAAGAGGTTGTAGCGCCACGGTCGGCCTGGTGGTACTCTCCTTGCCACGTGGCAAGGAATGGACATGGCAAAAATCCGCAAACCCAGCCCCCTACCCGTCGAGCTCATCCAGCTCCCGGCCGGCGCTTCGGACGCGCCCGGTTATCCTGGCAACAGCGCCCAGGTAGTGGTCCGGCAGGTTGGCGAGGATGCCTGGGAGCTCGTATGGGGCCGTGCGGGCCTCCTGCGCCCCTCGGGCGGCAAGGTGAGCGCCTGGGTCGTCCAGTGCGCGCCAGAGGCCGCCAGCGAGCTCCTGAGCAGCGACGTCGCCCTTCCCCACCCCTGGCATGCCCTGGTAGGCCTGTGCGCGGCTCTGAGAGCCCTGCAGCTGCCCAACCATGCCGTCGCTGCCCTGCTCGATGTGACGCCCGCGGAGGTCAGCCGTCTCACCAAGATGCGAGACGCCTGCTCTACCCTGCAGGACGCGGTGGCGGCCGGCTCGATCTCTCCTGGCCATGCCCGCCTGCTGGCGATGCTCCCGATCGCCGATCAACCGCATTGGACGCGCAAGGCTGTCGCTCACGGCTGGTCAGTGCGGCAGCTGGAGGGCGCACTGAGCGACGAACGGGCCGGCGTGGTCCGGCGGGAGGCGCCCGACACAGCGAGCTTCCTGACGCGACTGGGCGAGGTCCTGGGGACCCGGGCGGTGCTGGAGGGTGGTCAGCTGAGGCTGGCGTGCTTCAGCGTTGAGGAAGCCAAGGGCCTGATGGAGCGCCTGGCGCAGGGTCCCGAAGTGCAGGAGACAGCGGCGAAGGCGCCCATGTGGCTATGCGTGCCGGCGACCAACAACGACCAGCTCTACGCGCTCACCGGCCATCTGATTTCCGAGTAACAGCATGTAACAGCATTTGATGCTGAATGCTGTTACGCGTGGCACCCCAAGCCCATGGCTACGCTTAGCTCCGGGGTCTCTTCCACGCGGATGCTTCGCGACTTCTGGATCAGCTCAGCGATCGAGGCACCCAGCAGCACCTCAACCAGCTCAGCCGGCACGGCCTTCTGCTGGACCACACGTCCGTCCCTGACCTTCTTGGCTACGAAGGCCGACGTCCCTGCCCCGACCCCGCTAAGGGCCTCGAACTCGACGTCCATCCGGACCAGGTCCTGGAAGCCCCGCATTCCCAGGCCGAGCTCACGACGTCCCACCTGGTCGTCAAAGGCCAGGGAGATGAAGCCGGGGAAGGAAAGCGTCTCGTGGTTCATTGATACGCGCGTCGGGCTGGATCGTTCGTCGTTCATTCTACCCTACCTGCATTTACCATCAAGCAACAGCATGTAACAGCATTTGATGTGACGTAACAGCAGTTGATTGTAGGGAAATGCCCCACCGTATGGGATACCCAAGCGGTTAACACCGGCATTCAGGGTTCAACTTCCGGCTTTTCCGGCCGTTACTGGACCCACGAGATGCCTGGATGGCTGATCGCCCCCAATTTTGGGGGCAATTCACGCCACGAGCTAGTGTTATCTGCTGTGACATGCTGTTACATGCTGTTACATGCTGTTAGGCAAGGACCCTTCGCATCCTGCTCTCTCCGAGCCTCGCCCGCCAGGGGCACTCTACAGTCCCAAATTTTGGGGCATTACAGCGCATCACCAACAGCACATGCTGTTACATGCTGTTAGCTTGCGACGCGGCGTGCGGGAATTCGCCGGAACGACGGCGCCGGTGATCGCGGGCATGCCTCTGCCCCTCGCTCCAGATCCCACCCACTGGGGCGCTGCGCCGTTGGCTTAACACTAAATGCTGTTAGATGCTGTTGCATGCTGTTAGTGGCCTCCAGGTCCGCGGCGGCAACGGCTCCACGGAGGCCCTACGGCTGGACCAACAGCAAATGCTGTCACTTGCTGTGACTCGACAGCATTTGAAATGCAATGCTGTTACATGCTGTTAACCGCGCCAGTTGTCGCCAACGCGGATCGCTCACGATCACACCCGCAGCCAGCGGCGTGCCTGACCTGGCCAGAACCTCAACACGGCCCAACCACCAACAGCATCTACTGTTACATGCTGTTGCACCCAACGGTGGCCATCTGATCACCAGGCGCAGGCATACTACGAGGGAAGCGAAAGCAACTAACAGCATTCGATATTAAATGCTGTCACATGCTGTCACATGCTGTTAGTTGCTGTTGCTTGGAGCGGTCTGGCATGAAAAAGGGCGCCCGGATGAACTGACCCCCGGAAGTTGGAAATCCCGTAAGGGCAATTGCCTGGACAACGCCGCCATGGAGAGCTTCTTCGCAACCCTCAAGACCGAGCTGTTCCACTTGAAGCAGTTCACCAGCGTGGAGCAACTGCGCAAGGAGGTGGCTGAATACATTCACTACTACAACAACGACCGTATCATGCTGAAACTCAACGGCTTGAGCCCTGTGCAGTATCGGCTCCGCCCATTGGCGGCCTAAAGATCGGAGGTAACAATGTGGCCTAAAGATGTTCGGGCTGAACGTCGCATGCTCACGGGTGGCGGAGTGGCTTACACCCTGTATCACGCGACCGTTGGCGAACTGGGCCAGATCCTACTGCAGCCGCTCTCGACAGGGGGCTGTCAGATGACCTGCGAGGTCCTTAACCTGCCCGATGGCCTAAACGAAGAAAGGACGAAGCTGCTGAAGCCACTGGAAGAACAGCTGCTGTCGGCTTTGTCTCCGCCATTGTCGGCAAAACGTTCAAAATAAGAAAGCCGAGCCCAGCTAGTACCGGGCCCGGCCTAGGTGACGCAAGCGGTAAACCGAGCCGTCCAATATTTGGGGGTCAGTTCACGGAGGCGCCCTCTATCAACCGCACTCAAAAAACCTTTATATATAGGTCACGCTTGGGACTGCGATCGCGGGACGGCGTGGGGCAGGGTGAAGACAGGCTTCTCACCCAGCATCGGAGTGAGGTCGCGCTCCAGCTTCTCGTGCAGTGCCTGCAGGATGTACTGGTGGATCGAGCGAGCGCCCGGCACGTTGTCGACAGCCCAACGCGTGGTGACCTGCTCCATTTCCGTGAGGCGGAGCTGGTGCTGCGAACTGCGGATCTTGTTGTCCTTGCCCTCCCAAGGGAGGCGCACGTCATCGACGCTTGCTTCTTCCACGGGCGGGGCAGGGGAGGCAGATGGCGCGTCGGAGATCGTGCTGCGAGCAGCGCCCTTGATGAAGGACTCCGCGCCAGGCGGCAGATCGTCGGGCGCACCGCGCAGGGCAGGTGAGGGCTTAGCCATTGGGGAATACCTCCGCGTACAGTTGGAACATTTCTTCCTTGGCCTTCGGGTCGTCCCATTCGATAATCCCCTTGCCGGCAGTGGCAGCGGACTTGAACGAACGACGCTCCTTGAGTTCGGTGTTCATGATGTTGGACAGGTTCGGATAGCTCCTGGCCAGCTCGACCGCTTCTTCGCTATCTCGCGAGCGGTGGTTCGTTGGGGCTCGATTGATCAAGGTCCGCACATCCAACGGTCGCTTGCCCCCCCCCACCCGGATGTCGTTCACATCTTTGATCAGCTTGTCGACTTTCTTCAGCGTCCACATGTCGAAGGATGAGGGCTGGACAGGCACGATCATGATGTCAGCCACGATCATTGCCGACCGCAGCTCGCCCGAGTCGCGGCCACCCGCATCGACTACCAGGTAGTCGTATCGCTTTCGCAAGCTCTGCAGCTCGCCCGCCACTCCATCGCCTTGCTTTTGCATCGAGTCGATACGCGGCTCGACCTGGCTCACTTCGCGGAAGTATAGAAACGTGGTTGAGGTGGGCTGGATATCCGTATCGACCAGCAGCACGTCCTTCCCAGCACGCTTGAGGCAGATCGCGAGGTTCACTGCCAACGTGGTCTTACCGGTGCCACCTTTTTCGCCGCCCACCAGAATGATGCGTGGCTCCACGTATTCCGTGGCCTCGATAGGCGAGGGCTCCTGGTGCTCCATAGATTGCTCCTTTAAGTAACAGCACATGGTGTTGGGTAACATCACATCATTCGATGTCACATGCTGTCAAGTGCTGTTACTTGCTGTTACTTCGTAGCCGTAATGCCCCAGCTTATGGGAGCGCATCGGCCTAAGCCCCTGTTTCGGTGGCGAAATAAGGGCGCATACTCGGTTGGTAGAGGCTAGAACCCCTTCATGTAGTGGTCGGAACTGGGCTTGGCCCCAATTTTTGGGGCAGTTAGCGGATTCTCATCCCAAATTTGGGGGCATTACGCCCCATTTATGGGGGCATTAGAGGCCGATCCCGTCCCACAAATTGGGGCAGGTCATCCCAAATTCTGGGGCAAGTGATGCGTGTTTCCCCTTTTGTAACAAGGACTTGCGGGGCCCGTAACGCTTTTAAACTCTTGTATCTATAACTAAACAGCAAACAGGCTCCCTCGACGCGAAAGGTCTACCGAGTTGCCAAGCCCTCTGTTTGTCTGTTTTCATTTCTTTCACTTTCGTTAGAGCAAAACCCCGAGACCGACATGACTCAGCAGATGCGGCGAGGACTCGCAAAGCTCAGGGATCACGATCGGTACTCGCGTCGCCAGGCCGTGGCCAACGACGCGCAGCAGGGTGAATTGCTCGGCTTCGGCGGCTCTGAGCTATCGCCGATGTCCTCGCGCTTGCCGAGCGTTACGCTCAAGAAGCCAGGGCAGGGCGTCAGCATCAGCAACGTCCTGAGCGCCCAGCAACGCAAGGTCTGGAATGTCCTGCTGCTCAACGCATACGAGGAACTTCCCGACAAAGACGTGAAGATCCATCGCATGCCGCTGGCGGATCTGCAGCTGCTGATCGGCTTCAACTCCAACAACAGCAAGCAGCTGAAGGACGCCATTCGCGCCCTGATGATGATCACGCTCGAATGGAACATCATCGAAGAGCGTGGGTTGGAGGCGTGGGAAGCGACAACGGCACTGTCGAGCGTCCAGTTCCGCGATGGCATCTGCTTTTACGAGTTCTCGCACCTGTTGCGCGATCGGCTCTACCATCCCGAGCGATTCGCCAACCTGGACCTGATGGAGATGCGCGAGCTCTCCCTCACCTCCGCGGTGGCCCTGTACGAGAACGCTGCCCGGTATCGCACTCTGGGTGCTACGCCCTGGTTCTCCGTAGAGACGTGGCGAAACCTACTTGGCGCGCACTCCCCGACGTACTCAGACTTCCGCCGCTTCCGCGAGAAGTTCATCGAACCAGCCACCGCGCAGCTGGCAGAGCTGACGAGCTTGAATCCCAAGCTGGAAGTTCGCACGCAGCAACGCAAGACAGTGGCAATGCGGTTCCTGATGGATGAGTCGGCGACCGCCGGCAACTCCACCGAAAAGGCCGATGGCCAGATCGGTGTCGAGGCAGGGCAGGGCGAGCGCCAGCCGGCAGACCTTTCCGCGGTCGAGCAGCGAATGATCGACGAGATGCTGCTCACACCGGAGCAGGCCTCGGCATGCCTGGCCAAGCACGGTTTCAATCATGTCGAAGCTGTCCTGGACTACGTCGCCAAGCGGTTCAAGGCTGGCCAAGTGGACCCCAACCGCGTAGCAGGCTATTTCCTGAAGACAGTGCGCACGTACACCGCGCCCAAGACCTCGACGCTGGTCAACCAGTCGGCGCAGCCGGCAGGCAAAGCGAAGGCCGACCCAGACCAGGTACTTGCCGATCGAATCGCGGCATTCAGCCCGGTGGTGCGCAACATTTCCCAGCGCTACTTCGATGCGCTGGACGCAGACGAGCAGGCTCGCGTCAAAGCGGCTTTCTCCGAACACCTGAAGCGCGAATCCAACCCGATGCTCCGTACCTGGCAGGTCACCCCTCAGCACGTTGCTTGCCAAGCGCTGTTCAGGAACTTCATCGTCGATTTCCAGCTACCGGTCTCCCGGGCTGACCTTCAGGATCAGTACCTGATGGCGACGGTCTCCGACGAGCAGTTCATCGAGGCGATCCTGGCAGAGCTTCAGGAAGCCGCAGCACCGGCGCCAACGCCGTAAGGTTTTCCCCTACCGTTCGGGTATCTCGCCGAACTTTCGTTTGCGTATCCTGACAGAGCTGCGGCATACTGCCCTCCAACCCTCTGGAGGTTCAGGTCATGCAAGCCCAGTCGCTGCCGCTGTTTCCCGTCAAGCAGACCCGAGCCGGCGTGCAAATCGGCGCCATGGCCGTGGCTGCAGCTGCCGGTGCCAAGGCCCCCCGCCTGGAGCTGGCGGATCTTCCCTCGCCCCCGGCCTCGGCGCCGCGTCCGCGCTAACCCATTCGATAGGGCAGGGTGACCGCCATGGACATGCAGGTCGGCAGCGAATTCCAGGTGTTCTCGTTCACCGGCGTGGTGGACGGGCAAGACGCTTTCAGTGTGAAGGCCGGTTACGCGCGTGCGCAAACGCATGAGCAGGTTATCGATGCGATGGCCTCTTACGGCTTTTCCGTCCAGGCCATCAGTGGTCTGGACGAGATCCAGGAGACGTTGGAAGTCCTGGAGCTGATCGCGGTGCGTAGCAGTGAAGTGCCCGAGACGGACTTCATCAATCTGCTGCCAGGTCGCGATCGCCACTTCGTTGGGGAAGAGGTATACGCCATCAGCGGTGTATACGCCGACCAGCAGGGTGGGCCTGTCTCGGGCTTTGCCGTCGCCGGCACGGAAAAAGAGCTGTATGCCTCGCTGGAGGCGCTTGGCCTTCGCATTACCTCCCATCTCTCGCTCGCTCAGGCGCGATCGAAGGTGGCCGAGATGGTCGCCCTGAACTGTGGCGATGAAGATCTGATCGATCTGGAAGGCGAGCTGGCGCACTGACGCCAGAGCTCCGCCTCAACCCGCTGTAACCCTTTCACTACCGCTTCTCGGGCGCCGTTGCGTCCGAGTATGTGGTCGTGTATTGTTCGCCTAGCAACTTACTACAACGAAAGTTAGCGGGGAAACTCAAATGTCAGTTAGCACCAGCAACACCCAAGGTGAGATCGATCCGAGGGTGCTGGAGAAGATGCGCATGGCGGGCATCGCCTTGAGCGCGGCGGAGATCGCCAAAGCCGCCTTCTACAAGAAGAACTTCGGCCGATTGATCACTGTCGTGTTGGTGCTGCTGCTGATCATGGCTGCCTTGGCTGGCGTGATCGCGTACCAAGGTGTGCTGCTGGCGCAGGGCAAGCGCGAATATTTCACCATCGACACTAACGGCCGAATCGCTCCGATTCTCGCCGTGTCCGATCCGGTGGTAACGCAAGGCCAGCTGCTTGAGCGCTTCAAGGTCTGCGTCAGCCAAGCCAACGACTACAACTTCGTCGACTACCAGAAGCGCCTTGCCGAGGCGCAGGAGTGCTTCACCGACGCAGGCTGGGAGCAGTTCGCAGAAGCGCTGACCCGATCTGGTGCTCTGACGCAGGTCCGTGAGCGCCGCCTGATCGTGAGCTCAGTTGCCACGGGCCCTGCCATCGTCATTCGCCAGGGCAAGCGCAACGGCGTGTACACGTGGGAAGTGCAGATGCCCATCCAGCTCACCTATCAGGGTGGTCCGGACGGCAAGAGCAATACCGCCCAGCGTCACCTCGTGACCGCCCTGTTGCAGCGAACCAACGAGAACAGGTTCTCCGTGGGCATCGCGCAGTACGTGGTCAAGGAGGAATAAGTCATGCGTCCGAGCCTGCTCGCGATCGTTTCCCTCGCACTCGCCCTGCCTTCGGTGGCTGCGGCGCAGGCGATCCCCACCCCTGGCAGTGCAGCGCCCGCGCCACAGGCGGCCGTTGCTGCACAAGCCTCAGTCCCCCCGGCCCCGGTACCGGCTGCAGAAATTCCCCCTCTGCCGCCGTTGCCGGAGGTCGGTCAAGAATCCTTCAAGCGTCTGTCCAACGAGTCCGCACCGCTCACGCCGCAGCAGATTCGTGAAATGGCGCGGATGATGGAGCAGGCCGAGCGTGCAGCGGCGGAACAACCGCGATACACGCCCAAGGCCGTGTCGTCCTCCGTGGTCGCCAACCTGGCGCCGGGTGCGACGCCGCCGGTTGTGCGCTTGTTCGCCAACCATGTGACCACCGTGGTGTTCATGGACCAGCTCGGCAACCCGCTGAGCATCCGAGCGGTTGATCTGGGCGCGCCGGAAGGATTCAGCCTCACGCACTCGGCACAGGAAGACGGGACCACCAGTTTCGTTTCGCTATCGCCCAAGTCGCTTTATGCCAGCGGGAACATCGTGGTGGCGCTCGAAGGCGTCAGCGCTCCCGTCGCCCTGACTCTCATCTCGGGTCAGCGAGAAGTGGACTACCGCGTCGATGTCCGCGTTCGCGGTGTGACTGCCAAGGGCGTGGTGCAGGCGTCAGGCCTGCCGGGCAACGTCGGCAACGAAACAATGTCGATGCTCGGCGGCTTCACGCCCGAAGGTTCCAAGGCGCTTCGCACCAGCAGTGATGCGGTGCAGGCCTGGTCCATGGGCGATCGGTTTTACGTCCGCACGCCGGCATCTTCCACGCTGCTCTCCCCGGCGCACCTGGAAATGGTCAAGGCGCCCGATGGATCTGCCGTCTACGTCATCCCACCCACGCCCGTACTGATGCTGCTTGCCGGCAATGACACGGCCAGCGTCACGATCACCGGCTACTGAGGCATCTGCATGAGCACGTCGAAAGCCTCCAATGTGAAGTCTGCGATGTCCAATCCGCGGACTCGCACGATATTCCTGGGCACCATCATCGGCGTCATCGTGATGGTGGTCGTCCTGGGCATGATTCTTTCAGGCTCCGGTGAAAGTAAGGACCCCGCACTGGCAAGCGAGGTGTCGGCTGCGCCCGAAGTGCAGGGTTCGTTCGAGACTGCTGGCGAGTCGACGGCCGAGTACGACGCGCTGCTCGCTGCTAGCAACAAAGAGAGCGCCGAGAACGCGCTGGCTGATGGAACCAGCTCGATCCCCGTGCCGCGAGGCACTGTTGAGCAGTCGCTGATCGATCCGGCAGTAGAGCCGACCACCCCCGGTATGGCAGCAGCGCCGGCTGCGGCCGTACAGCCGGTCGTCGTGCCCCCGCCGATGAATCCCGCCGATGACCCGGCCTACCAAGCGAGCCTGGCGGCGAACGAACAGGCGATTCTGGCCCGCCAAACCGCAATGAAGGCGCAAGCCACGAGGCTGGAGAGCTATTGGAGGTTCCAGTCGCATCAGCAGACGCTCATTGCGCGTGAGCGCGTTGCTACGCAGGGCGATGGTAGTTCGGCTGCCAATGATCCTGCCCAGTACCAGGCCGCCCTGGCAGCCGCTGACACGAGTGCTGCTGACGTCCGGGCAGGGGATCAGCTGTACGCCACCCTGGACACAGCCATCAATTCTGACGAGGCAGGCCCGGTCATCGCGACCGTCCGCCAGCCTGGTCCGTTCCAAGGTGCTCGCCTGATCGGGCAGATGAGCATGGGGCAGGACGCAAAAGCAGTCGGCGTCCAGTTCACGGCGATGGCGGTGCCTGGCGAGAAGGCCACACGCTCCATCAACGCGTGGGCCGTCGATCCGAACAAGGACAATCGGGCGGCGCTGGCCACCGACGTGGACAACCACTATCTGTCCAACGGCGCGAAGATCTTCATCGGTTCGTTCCTCGCTGGCTACTCCGATGGTCTTCTCCGCGGCGGCCAGAATGAGAGCGTCGTCTCCAACGGCACTACCACGGTCGTCCAAAAGGACGCCTACACCGACCGCCAACTGATCGAGATCGGTGTGGGCAACGTAGGCCGCACCGTAAGCCAGAACCTATCCCAAGGCAGCACGCGCCGACGCACGGTCAAGGTCGCGGCTGGCATCGACATTGGTGTTCTTTTCCTTCAAGACGCGGCCCCGCAGCGCTGAGGCCCAGGAGATCTATTGCATGTCCACGCTCGACCAAGACGATGTCTTCGCTGATGGCCCCGGTGACGAAACCGACACCGCGTCTGCCTTCAACCATGTGAACACTGCGTCTGCCGCCCCAAGCAAGCCCAAGGGCAAGACCATCGCCGGCATGAGCATCGGCATGTGGGCAATGATGCTGGGCGTGACGCTGTTCATGGGCTACTTCGTGATGCGCACGTTCACCGGTGGTGGCGGCGGCGATGAAGCGCAGATGGAAGGCATGGCCGATTCTTCGATGTCGCTCGAAGCGGTGGAACCCACGCCTGAGCAGGCCGCCGAGACCGAGGCACCGGAGCAAGCTGGCGCCGAAACGGCCCCGCCGGCATTCGTTGCCCCGCCTGCTATCGATCCGACCATGCAAGCGGTCACCAACCCCGACGCCGCGCAGCTTGCGGTACAGCCCGCGGCAGTCCCCGCCATCGCTGCACCTGTGGCCACGCCGGCCCAAGATCCCCTGGCTGCCGCTCGCCAGGCGCGTTTGCCTCAAGAGGCTGTCACGCCGCAGCCTGCGGTGCAGATGAGCGCTCCCGTAGCGCCGGCGATCGCCGTGCCCGCGCAAGCAGCATCGCCCACGGTTGCACCTGTCGCGGCCGCGAACGCGGCGTCACAGGCGGAGCTGGCCCAGCTGCGCGCCCAGGTCCAGTCGCTGCAGGCCGAGGTGGCCAGCTTGAAGTCGCAGAAGCCGGCGACTGTGGCAAGTGCGCCGCGTGCAGCGCGTGCCGCCTCAGCGAAGCCGCGCACCAGCACTGCCGCATCGTCGAAGCCAACGCGTCAGACGCCGCCTTCGACGGCATCTGCGAAGCCTGCTGCGCCGGTCGCCGGCGTCAGCCTGCGTGCGGTGGTGGGTGATACCGCGTGGGTGCAGACGACCGCCGGCGAGAGCATCCAGGTGCGCAACGGCGACGTGATCCCGGGTGTTGGCACGGTGAAAGGCATCAATGCCGAGAGCGCGCAAGTGCAGCTCGATGACGGCCGCGTCTTGAAGTAACGGAGCAGATCATGTCCGCAGCGACCACCATGACGCAGAACCTTGTCGAGTTGGTGCCGATCGGCATCGACGCGCTCAATGTCTTCGCCTCCGTCGTAGCCGTCGCACTGGTGATCCACTCCGGCTCTCGACTGGTGTTCAACGCCAAGTATGGTGAGAAAGACGGTAGTAGTGAGCTCCGTAAGCCGCTCATGTACTTCGTCGCCGGAATTCTCCTTTGGAACCTGGGCGCATCAGCGACAACGCTTCTACAGACAATCTACGGTGATTCGACCACAACGCAGAACCTGATTGGCTACACGCCCTCAAGCAACATGACATCTGAGGGCACAGCCATGATCAAAGCCATGGTCATGGGCCTTCGACTGATCGGCTACTTCTTCCTGGTATCGGGCTTGGCGGCGCTCCGGCACGCCGGCTCCCCTTCGCAAGGTGGCAACAGCCCCTTCCAGACCTCTCTCTGGCGAATCCTCGGTGGAGTCGCCGCCATCAACATCGTCGCAACGGTGAACCTCATTTCGAGCTTCATCGGCTTCGGCAATGTGCTGTAACCCTCGCAATCCAACCACCCTTTAGGGAGCTAAGAGCAGTATGAGCAGCATCAAAAAAGTCGCCCGGAAGGGCAGCAAGCGTGTTTCGGCCCTGATGACGGGCCTGATCCTGATCGCCATCAGCGCCAGTGCAAGCGCCGAAGGCTTGCCCGCCATCCTCAAGCGCCTTACCGGCCTGGGCCAGGACAGTGTGAACCTAATCCAGATGGGCGGTGTCGTGCTCGGCATGGCGTTGGTTGTCGGTGGCCTGTTCGGCTTCTACAGCGACGCGAAGAAGGAAGGCAACGGCCCGATCAATAAGAAGGTCGCGACCATCATGGTCCTGGTCGGCTGCACCCTCACCGCGCTGTCCTCGGTCCTGACCACCGGTTCGGATACCGTCTGGGGCGACGGCAAGGCTGACCGCGGCAAGATCACGGTCCCGCAGTAATCGGGGTAGCTCGTGACCATCTCGCTTCCCCTGTCCGTTACCCGCAACGTTCGTCGCGCTCCCCGACTCGGTCACACCCGAGCCGGGGAGGGTGATGATGCGTTGAGGAAGAGCGTTCTCGGTCAGGGGCGCTTCAACAATCGCTGCTTCGCCTGCGCGTTTCAGTTTGGAAGTTGGGATGGCTTCGAGCTCCACCATCTGGATGGCGATCATGGCAACAGCACCAGCGAGAATCTGGTGCCGATCTGCTTCATGTGCCATTGGCCGCTTCATCTGGATCTGACGCTGCGCGAGCTCTCGCCAAATCCGGGCAGGATCATCTATCTGCCCGAACTACAGCAGGCAGAGCTCAACCAGCTGCTCTACGCCATTGGCGCGCATGGCTATACCAACAGCCAGCACGCTGAGCCGAAGGCCGGGGAGACTGACAAGAGCGATCGCTCGGCATGGTCGGTCTACTCCAGGTTGGAGGCGCGAGCGGAAGCGGTTGAGAAAGCCAACGGCAAGACGGTGCGACCTGGCCTTTCCCAGCTGCACGCGATGGTGCGCCTGCTGCAGGACGTGGGTGACGATCGATACGCCAGCCGTGATGTGTGGCTGGCCGGCTGCCGGTACCTGCCTCCGCTCTCGGAGGTCATCAAGCGCGCTGCTGACTGGAGCACCAAAGGAGCAGCGTTCTCGAACCTGCCCGTTGCATCCTGGAAGTCGATCGCCGGGGTGGCCGCGTAATGGGCTTGAAGCGATGCGGTGTCGTCCGATTCGATAATCAGGACCCTCACCAGGGTGGTTGGATGTCGATCGACGGCGGGCCCGCACGTCGCATCAACGGCGTGGCCGCGCTGGACAACGAAACGCTGTGGTGGACCAATCTGGAGTTCACCGCGCTCTACAACACAAACCTGCATCGCACCTCTTACATCAAGCGCACGACCTACCTGACGTCCTGGAACACGACTGGCAGCTTCATCGGTCAGGACGAGATCGGACTGGGGTGGGGTCTGCTTTCGCGTGTATTCCCGGAGCAGCAGATCACCGAGGCTTTGTCGCAGGTTTTCAGCAGGGTCATGGAGTTCTGCCGACAGACGTACGGCCTGGACATCACCCAAGCCGTTCCTCAGCTGGATAACCTTGCCGACGAGCTGCGTGCCCGCATGCTGCCGCACATGGATGCCCACCTGACGCCCGAGGTGGACGCCGCTCTGGGCGCAGCCCATCAGGCCTACGCATACTGCTGGACGCCGCGGATCGCGGAAGAAGACGTCGTGCATGTGCAGTTCGTTGCGCCGCCAGTGGCGTATGCCCGCTTCATGCTGGACATGCCTGTGCCGGCCGAGCAGTTCGACTTCTATTCCAGCGCCCAACTCCCCACGCACGACCGGCTCGACTGGGTGCTGAACCAACAGCGGCCGGTACTGGCGAGCGTGAGGGTGTCCAACGTCAACCCTGACTACGCCAGCATCATCGCCTACGGCAACGGAGCCCGAGGCGGCGGCAATCGCCGCTGGGCGACGCATCCGGAGCTGTTGCTACTGGCCCGATACGCAGAGGTAGAGATCGACTCTCTCTTCCTGTTCGGTGCCTACGAATACCTGCCTGCAGGTCTGCAAGTGCCGCGCTTCACCACGCTGCAGGCGATGACCCCAACGGCAGAGATCGTGGCGAGCAACCATTGGATCGGGCTGAGTCGCGAAAATCCCTTCAACCTGGAAAAGCTGCGCGACCCGAGCCAGCGGGCGCTCTCGCCGCGTGCGGTGTGGCTCAACGCCACCGACCGATTCCAGATGTACACCTACGCGATTCAGCTCTATCGCAGCGGCATCAGCGTACGCCGCTACGGCGCCGGCCGCGTGACGGCGATCGTACCCAAGTTCAACTACCGGCCGACCTACGAGATTGCGTCCTCGATCGGTCTGCTCGCCCCGCCAACGGTCTCCACCGACGTGGCCATCCAGGACGAGATCCAGCGCTATGCATGACTCTCAGATCCACATGGTGGAAGTCACGTTGCGTGATTGCCGGAACATCGGCGTGATCATGGCAATGGATCGCCTGGTCGCGCTCCCGCAGAACGTGGACCAGATGCAGGAGGCCATGGCCGACATGCAGATCGTGCGCGAATTCGCGACCGAGCGCGTGCCCCCGGCGCTACGGGGAGTCGCAAAGAACGTGTTCATGGAACACGCCAATTTCCTGATCAACCATTTGAAGCCGTAAAGGAATCCACGCCGTGAACATGATCCTCATCCTGGTGATTGCCCTGGTAGGTCTGGTGGCCTTCCTTGCCTATATGGGGCCCAATCGCATCATCGACGGCATCGAAGGGCTCTGGAAGCAGATCGACCGTGGCCTGAAGAAGTCGCTTGGCGACTACATCGAGATCGAGAACGTGGATCTGGGTGACGACTACACCTTCGTAATGAAGGATGGCTCGCTCATGACCCTGATCATGCACGACGGCTGCATGACGATCGTGGGCAGCGAGGAATTCGAGCGTGCCAACAACGCACTCAACCAATCTCTGGGCGCATTCCTGGGTAGTGGCGGGCACGCGGCGCAGTTCGTCTTCACGGTGGACCCGGACCTGACCGAGCGCCTGGTGCGGGAGGCACAGAAGCCCTCGCGTGATACGGCGAACCGGTTGGAGCTCAACCTGGAGGACATGTTCGAGGAAGACCTGCAGAGCTTCAAGGCGAGTTCGAGCAGCGAGAACTGCATGCTGGCCCTGTTCACCCGCGTTTCTGCCCTCAGCGTCGCCGAGCGCAAGCAGGAGAGCGAAACCCGCAAGGAGATCTTCGACGCGCAGCCCATGCCGCGGTCATCCGACTCCCCGGCCATGTTCAAGGCGCTGCGGGCCCTGCGACCGCGTCACGAGTCCTATGTGAAAGCCGTGCTGGCGGTGCTGCAGGAGCAGAAGATGGCCTGTCGTCGACTGCCGGTCCACGAAGCGAGCCGGGAGATCCGTCGCGCGATCGACCCTTCCTTCACCGCTGAAGACTGGCGGCCGTGCCTGCTCGGTGACAAGTTGCCGCGCCGTGACTACCGCCGCGACCCTGAAGACATGGCCGGTGGCTTGTGGCCAGCGCTGGGCCCGCAATTGGCGCCGCGTGATGCCGAAGAGGTTGGACTGCGGTACGTGAAGATCGGGGATCGCATCTACGCCCCGATGCACATCCGCCTGGCGCCGCAGGACATCCAGGTATTTCAGCGCCTGTTTGCCAAGACGGTGGGGGAGCAGTTGCCGTGGCGCTTCTCTCTGGTGGTGGAGTCCTCTGGCTCGCCTGTATGGGACTACAAGAACCTGGTGACCCTGCTCGCAGGCTGGACCAACAGCACGAACCTGCAGATCCGCCAAGCCATCGAGTACGTGCGTCAACGCAAGCGCGACAGTCATGGCATTGAAGTCCGCCTTCGCATTGACCTGGCGACCTGGGCCCCGGCCGATGACATGAAGCTGCTGGAGCGCCGCGCCTCGCTGCTGGCGCGCCACGTCCAGTCCTGGGGTAACCCAGAGCTGCAGATGGTCTCCGGCGATCCTGTGCAGAGCCTGATCGCGGGCGGTATCGGCGCGAGCCTCAGCAGCCCCGCCACGCCCTCACTGGCACTGCTGGAAGACGTAAGCCACTTCTTCCCCATCTACCGTCCCAGTTCCCCGTGGAAGCAGGGTGCGCTGATGCTGCGCAGCCCTGATGGCAAGCCATGGCCATATCAGCCGCACTCGCCGCTGCAGACCAGCAGTATCACGGTCGGCTATGCGGAGCCGCGAAGCGGCAAGTCGGTTCTGGCCAATGCAGTGAACCTGGCGCTATGCCTGTCCCCGGGTATCACCCGTCTGCCGCTGCTGGCCATCATCGACGTCGGGCGCTCCAGTGCTGGCCTTATCTCGCTGCTGGAGCACGCGCTGCCTCCCTCTAAGAAGCACCTGGTCGCCTCGATCCGGATGAAGATGAGCCAGGAGCACGCCATCAACCCGTTCGACACGCAGCTCGGCATGCGATCTCCACTGGAGACCGAGCGTGCTGCGATGCTCAACTTCATGCTGACGCTGGTGACGCCGCCAGGCCAGGCAGTTACCGACCCCGCAATGGCGGGTCTGTGCCGAATGGCGATCGACACCGCGTTCGCCAAGTACGGTGATGGTGCCCAAGGTACGGCAGCCAAGCACTACTCCAGCCACATGGACGGAGCGGCTGCGGTCGACGCCGCGATTGCCCAGTACGGCCTGCATACCGATGACAACACCACCTGGTGGGAGATCACAGACGAGCTGTTCCGGAATGGCGCCATTCACGAAGCACACCTTGCCCAGCGCTTCGCCGTCCCGCTGCTCCAGGACGTGGCAGTTGTCACGCGCGAGCCGCAGTTCCAGGACATGTACGGCGAGAAGCGCTCGGGTGATGGGGATGAGCCCTTGCTCGCCGCCTTCAGCCGACTGATCAGCGACGCGTTGCGCGCGTACCCGATTCTGTCTCGCCCGACCAAGTTCGACTTGGGCCAGGCACGCGTTGTCTCGCTCGATCTGGCTGATGTGGCCAAGTCCGGTAGCGCGGCGGCAGACCACCAGACCGCGGTGTGCTACATGCTGGCGCGCCACGCCACAGCCCGAAACTTCTACCTGCACGAAGATGACGTCGTGCAGTTCCCGCAGATGTACCGTGCGTACCACGACCGTCGAATCCGCGAGATTCGCGAGGACAAGAAGCTGATCCAGTACGACGAGTTCCATCGCACCAAGAAGGTACGCAGCGTGCAGGAACAGGTGATCGCCGACATGCGCGAAGGTGGCAAGTACGGTGTGGCCATCACGTTGCTCAGCCAGGCCATCGGCGACTTCAGCGAAGACATGCTCAGCTTCGCGACCACGAAGTTCATTCTCTCCAAGGCCAACGAAGCGACGGTCAAGGAAATGGATGCCATCTTCGGCCTGTCCGACACCGTGCGTTGGAATGTGCGCAACGCGATCCGCCCGCCGGGTCCGCGCGGCTCCACCTTCGTCGGTATCTTCGACGTCAAGGAAGGCCAGTGTGCGCAGGCGCTGAACAACTCCATGGGCGGTATCCGACTGTGGGCGTTCTCGACAACGAATGAGGATGCTTACGTACGCGACACGCTCTATGCCCGGATCGGCCCCGAGAATGCGCGCCGCTTGCTTGCCCAGCGGTACCCGAAGGGTTCGGTGCTCGATGAGGTCGAGCGCCGGAAGAACGCGCTCGATGCCGATGATGGCGAAAGCATCCTGCAGGGCCTGATCGATGACCTCATTCGCGCCCATGAATCCACGTACCTGGCCCATGCCGCGAAGGAGGCGGCGTAACACCATGAAGAATTCGCTTCGAGTTGTGCCCCTGTCGTTGGGAGTCGTACTGGTCGCTGGCCTGCTGACGGGAACTGCAATCGCGCGGCCGCCCCTGACCGGCTTCGGTGCGACCCAGCCTGCCACCGAGGCCGTGACCACGAAGCCGGCGCCGGCGCAGCCGGCACGGTATGCACCGGCGCTACCGCCGGCGGCATCGGTCCCCGGGACCCTGTACGTACCGCCCGAGGCTGCGTACCGCCTGAATGAGAGTGACGCGCAGTTCGTCGCTCGCCAGACGGTGAGGCAGGAAGAGCTGAAGCGTGAGCAGGCCAAGCTGCTCCAGGACCACGCAGCGGCCATGCGAGCGCTCTCGCAGGTCACGGCGGGGCGCCCGCGCACCGCGGAGGATGACCAGGCGGCGGCTCAGTACCAGCAATTCACGCGGGATGCGGCGCAGGAGGCGGAGCTGATGCGGACGCGTGCGCCAGGCTATCGTCATCCGGGGACCGGCACAGCACCGGTATCCGGTGGTGGCGGCGCCCGTGACAACGGAGTGCCGCAGCAGCAGCGATAGCTAGATCTCCTGGTGGTTGGCGTCCAGACGGACGCCATACCGCCGGGTGAGCAGGGAGAGGTCCAGCTGCCATTCGTGGGTGGACCGCCGCTTGTGCACCTGCATGGCAGCAGCGACGTGCCTCAGACCTTGATCGGGAGTCCAGTTGTTGAACTGGCAGAGCCATGCCAGGGCGTCCCGGGTCCGGTTCTGGGCCATCGCCAGCCCGAAATGCTTGACCCGATGGCAGTCCGGGCACAGGGGAACGAGGCCGGTCAGGGTCTGCACCAGGCGGCGGTCGTCGTACTCCCAGACCTCGTGGCACTCCACGGGGTGATTGGCGCCAGCACGCCGACAGATCTGGCAACGCCAGTCAGCCGGCAGGGCGACCTCGCGCTTGATGCGATCCCAAGTCTTGGGGCGGACGTTGGAGCGCACGTTGAAACGCCACATCGACTGCGGGACCAGCTCGACTGTCAGGATTTCCACTACGGGCGCTCGCTTGTGTATTTCCGCATATTAAAGCAAACTGTGATGAATACTCTAACGAAAGTCAGCCGGAAAACTAAGACGATGCGCGCCAGGAAGTCAGATCCAGCACCAGCCGATCCGCGCCTTGCGCGGCTGGCTGATTGGCTGGGCGTGGCGATTGACGGGCAGAGCCGCCGAGGGGTGACGAAGCAGCAGATAGCTGGCGACCATGGGACCCATGGAAGCAACTTGAGCGCCTTCGTGACGAGCAAGGGCAGGGTTCGCAACGTCAAAGTGGTAACGGTGGAGGCAATCCTTCTTGACCTTGGGTTGCACCGCAACGGCGTGCTGACCCACGGCATCCATCGGTGGGATCTGCTCGATAGCAAAGACATCGCTTCCGGATTGGGCGATCTTCTGAAAACCAACTCCGACCCCGGCGCCGACGAGCATCAGCAGCCGCATCTGCTGCAGCTGCCGGTGGAAGTACCTTCGATCGCATTCGTTCTGCTGCGCCCCTCGCCGGACACGATCTTGCTCGCCCGCGTGAACGGATCGGACGCTCCGGCGATCGAGGAATCGCTCGGCCGCTCACTGATCCGTCGCTCGCTCGATGTCTCAGACACGTCGGAAGTGCAATCGTGCTTTCTGCTGCAGGAACACGAGTGGCTGATCCCGCGTTCCATCACCCGAATCATGAATTGGCCCCTGCAGGGCTGACCGTCACACCGCCAAGGACCCGAGATGAGCAACCGTCCCATGAAGGCTAACGAGATCGTGAAGCTCTTCGCTTCCCTACAGAGCATCGATCTGGCCACGATCGCAAACGTCGTGCTCAATCTGCCCCGAGCCAATGTACTGGCATGGCTAAGCGGGAAGAAGGACAACCTGCGCAAGGACTCGGTGATTCGACTGTTGGACCTGATTGGCCTGAAGGTCGGCAATGGTGTCTACCTGGACCCGAATCGTGTGCACATGTGGCAGATCAGCGACGGCCTGTTTCGCAGCACCAAGGCGGCGTACAGGCCGCTCGTGGTGATGGCGCGCCTGCTCAAGGAGTGTGCGATCACGCGCGTGGAACCGCCGGCGCGTAGCTGGCTGGCCAAGCAGACCTGCCAGGTCTTCCTGGTGTCCGGGCGCGGCGTCCGCGTGGTGATCAAAGTCGAGAAGGGATTCCACAAGCAATCCCTGATCAGCCCGGAATACGTGGTGGGAACCCTGTGGCGGGACGCTGTCGAGCTGGGAAGCGAAGGCCTGCCGCACACCATCAGCACCACGGCCGAGAAGTGGAAGATGCTGATGGATCGTGACCTGGCACCTTTCGAGTTCGATCACATCTTCGAGCAGCAGGAACCGAAGATGACGTGGAAGGATGTAGCGATGGCGGCGCGCGAGTACGCCGTCACCCCTGACATGATCTACGACCAGATTGTCCAGCGGCATGGCCCGGAGCAGGCTCCGCCGCGCGAAGACGAAGACAACAGCATGCCGCTTGCCGATGGCGTGATCTTGCTCAGCCACGAGGCTGATCGCCGCCGCGCGGCAGCTGGCCGCTAGTTGCGCACGAAGTTAACCATGCGTAGAGGCGCCCCGCCCGGGGCGCACCCGGCCAAGGGCCGATAGCGGGTAAAAGTGTGACGTAGTACAGGTAACAGTCAGGGCGATGCGCAATGAGGGTGCATCAACTCTCGTTGTAGTATAAAAATAGCGTCATTGATACTCTAACGAAAGTTGAGCAATGACGAGCCCGCAGACCCCCGCCCCGATGTTCCAGCCGACGCCCGAGCAGACCGCCATTTGCGGTGCCAGCGGCCGCATCGTGAAGGCCAACGCCTTCGCCGGTACCGGCAAGTCGTCCACGCTCAAGCACCTGGCCCGTACCTGGCCGCAGTCCAAGATGCTCTACATTGCCTTCAACAAGGCGATCAAGGACGAAGCTGTCAAGTCGTTCCCCGGCAACGTCAAAGCCATGACCGGCCATGGGCTGGCATACGCCTCGAAGGGTCGGCTGTACGGTGAGGCCGGCCAGAAGCTGCAGGGCGACATCAAGCCCTTCCACATCAAGGATCTGCTCGTGAAGTCGGGTTCGCTGAAGAGCGTTCCGGCGGACGCGGAGAACCTGTACGCAGGTCGAGTGATCGAGACCGTCAAAAACTTCCTGGTCTCTCGCCACGAAGAGCTGAGCTCGCGCCACGTCGTGCTGGGCGGTTCGCCCGCCGAGCGCGAGATGAGCCCGACCGCGATCCTGGAGGATGCGAAGCGGGTATGGGCCGAGATGCAGGAGATCAATAGCCCGATCCCCATGCTCCATGACGGCTACTTCAAGCTGTACCAGCTCTCGCGGCCGCGTCTTCCCTATGACTTCGTGCTGGTGGACGAAGCTCAGGACGTGAACCCGACGTTGCAGGCCATCATCGAGGCGCAGGAGCAGACGCGGATCTTCCTGATCGGCGACACGCACCAGGCGATCTACAGCTTCCGCGGTGCGAACAACGCCATGGAGCTGATGAGGGCCGACCAGGCATTCGGCTTGACCGGCAGCTTCCGTTTCGGCCCTGCGGTGGCCGAGGTTGCCAACCAGCTGCTGAGCATCAAGGGTGAGCCCCTGACCCTGCGTGGCCTGGGTGCTCCGACCGAGCTGCGCGAGATCGACACTGAGAAGGAAGGCTTCGCGCTCGTATCGCGAGGCAACGCTTCGCTGTTCCACCAGGCCGTCGAAGCCCTGGACCAGGAACGGCCGTTCGCCTTCGTCGGCCCGCTGGGCAATTACCGCCTGGATCTGTTCCTGGACACCTATCGCCTGATGAGTGGTGACAAGCGCGGCGTGCGCGATCCCTTCATCAAGTCGTTCACCCAGTTCGACGACCTTGCCAACTACGGCGAGGCCATGGATGACCGTGAGGTCAAGGGTCGCGTGAAGCTGGTCACCCAGTACAGCGGCCGGATTCCGGAGCTGGTCGACGCGATCACCGCCAAGTCGATTCCGTGGGGCGAACACGGCGCCAGCGTGCTGCCGCCGAACTGCGTGGTGCTCTCGACCGCACACAAATCCAAGGGACTTGAGTTCCCGAACGTGGTCCTGGCCGACGACTACATGTCGCTGCTGGACGACGAGGACAACGTCATCAACATCGGTGACATGTCCGAGTCGGATGTCGAAGAAGTGAACCTGCAGTACGTGGCCGCAACGCGTGCGCAGAAGGCGCTGCAGCTCAGCGAGGGCCTTGATGCCTTCCTGGAAGCGAAACGAGTCATGGACGAGACCAGCCGTCCACGGATGGCCGCCGGTTAACGGGCCGCCCCGCTTTACCCACCGATGTAACGACACAAGGAAAACAGAGCAGATGAGCTTCCTCAAATCCATCACTGCGGCGGTAACGCCCGCCAGTGGCGCGCCCCGCCAGAACAACGCCTTCGGCCTCGTGGTGCAGCTGATCAGTTCCAAGCTGGTCAAGCTGAAGCAGAAGGATACCCAGGGCAACGAGATCGAAGTCGACGGCGTGCAGCTGTTGGGCAAGGCGCTGAACGGCAACAGCCATGTCGCAGAAGGCGAAACCGTCTCCATCGGCTTCCGTGGCAAGCAGGAAACCCCGATCGCGAACCTGCGCAAGGGCCAGGGCAAGACCGTGCTCAACACCGACGAAGGCGTGGCCAACAGCACGGTGACGCTGGAGTCATGCTACGTGGCAAGCACCGGCGAAGACGGTGTCAAGGTGCTGAGCTCGCGCTGGCTGAACACCCTGACCGTGGCCGGCGATACCGACCATGCGAATCGTTCCTTCACCGACAACATCTACGCCACCGCTCCGCGTATCACCTTCAAGAACCCCGACCGCCTGCCCGACGAGCCGGCGAACATCACGCTGCCGGTCAACGCCGACACCGTGTCGCTGAAGGTCACCGATGGTGGCGCGACCGGCATGCGCGAATTCCCGCGTGAATGGGCCGTGCAGAAGCTGGCCAAGGCCGGCGACAAGGATCGCGTGACGGTCACCATCGACCAGGTCAGCCCGGCCGACGCCGTCAAGGCCGATGGCCGTGACGCGCTGGTCAAGGCCCTGTCCGCGCAGCTGGGCACCGGCTCGCGTGCGCTGGCCCTGCTGCGCATCAGCGATGGCAGCGAAGTGCGTACCCGCCTGGTGTACGTCTCGATGGACAAGGAGTTCAAGCCGGACGTCGAAGGCACGATCAAGGACCTGGAATCCAAGAACATCTTCAAGGGCGTGCCGAACGAAAAGCTGTACGAAGGCCTGGCCGCCGGTGCGCTGGTGCTGGAATCCATCCCGGGCTACCGCATGACCTACGCGGGCAACCCGTTCAAGGACGACAACGCGGCGTTCAAGCTGGTCAACGACGTCAAGAAGGGCAACGCCGGCCGTTACGAGGTGATCTTCGGCAAGGACCCCCAGTCCTTCGCCAAGGTGATCCTGCCGGGTATCGCGCGTACCGAAGAGATCTCCGGCTTCAGCCCGATCAACGTCATCACCGATGAGCCGGGCCGCTTCACCGCCGCCGACCTGCCGACCGCGCACATCGCGCCGAAGGTGGAGCTGGATGCCGAAGCGCACGACGACGTCGACGAAGACGAAGCGGTGAATGAAGAAGTGGCCGAAGCCGAAGAGTCCTCGGCGCCGCGCCCGTAACCGAACCGATCCACATCGGTCCCCTGGGATGGCGGCGGCCTGTACTGGCGCCGCCATCATTCTTGAAGCACCCCAGATAGGAAGTTGACGTGAGCGAAATGACCATTCCTTTGGCGGCGGCCTTGAAGTTGGTTTCTGTGCTGGCAGAGATCCGCAATGGGTCGGCACCGGAAGGACGCTACCTGGATGGCGCAGGCACCGAGTGTGATGCCGAAGAGCACGACGCCACGTGGCACCCGTACGAGCCGGAAGAGCAGCGCGCATGGCTGGAGAGCGTGGCGAGCATGTCGCGCGATGCGCTGAACGAATTCAAGCGCCAGGGTGAAGCCCTGGGCATAGCGATCGAAATTCCTGATGAGCCGCAGGTGGAAGCGCCTGCCGAGGCCTCTGGCCCCGGCATGAGCCGCTGAGTCTGCTGCACATCCCCGCACGCACCGAAAGAGGACACCTATGAGCAACCAGAACGCCCCCCAGACGCCCGCTCTCGTGAAGTGGGTGCAACTCAACGCACAGCACCCGTCGATCCGCCTGGTGGCCAGCAAGAAGGCCTGGGGCTCTGTTCGCCTCGAAGTTACCGGCGCGTCGCACCTGACCGATGTGCAGCGAGACGGCCTGCGGAAACTGGGATTCGGCAATCCCAAGCGCTGGGGCGGTGAGGCGTTCGTGCGCAAGGAAATCAAGATCGCGCTGGCCGAGCTTCGCCGCGTGTTCCCGGATGCGGCCGAAGTGATGATGCCGCGCGTGGACGCAACCCATGTCGCGCCCCCGCGGCCGGGCGCGCTGGCGCTCGATGACGAGATGCTGGAAGCCAAGCTCGCCGAGGTCACTGTGGTTCCGGTGGGGCACAACAGCCAGGGCGAGTCGGTGTTCGAGAGCGATGAGGGCCGCTACGTGCGTCATGCGGACGGCACCACCGAATTCGAGGGGGCCGATCCCGACGCTACGTTCCTCAGGGCGGACAGCCTGGAAGAGCTGGCGCGGTGCGCGGACGCGTTCGTGGGCGAGATGGTGCGCGGGAAGAACATGCGAGCCGATGACCTGAAGCAGTTCGCTGCGACGGTCACGGGAATCCCGGTGGGTGAGGTGGAGCAGACCACCGAGCTGCGACGCGTGCAGGAGGCCGTCGAGGCCGCGCTGGTTCGTCGTCTGCGCGAAGATGCGTTGGCGCCTGGTGCCACGGTAAAGGACGTCTACGCCCAGGCGACCAGGCTGCTGGAGCGCCAGCCCGCGATGGCAGCGCGTACCTCGTCGTCGATCATGCTGCAGCAGTATTCCAGCCCCTTGCCGATGGGCTACGCGGCTCAGCAGATCCTGGGGCGCACGGAAGGTCGCACGTTGCTTGAACCGACCATCGGCAACGGATCTCTGATCAGTGCCACCCGTGGTGCCCACGTGGTCGGTGCGGACCTGGACAAGAATCGACTGGACCAGCTGGCGCTCGGCCGGCCGGAGGCGTCGCTGCATCACGTCGATGCAACGACGGCGGACTTCATCAAGCTCAACGGCGGAAGCGCGTTCGACCTGATCTGCTGCAACCCGCCCTTCGGCAAGCTCGATTCGGCAATGAGCGTGAAGGGCCTGAAGGTCACGCGCCTGGACCAGCTCGTGCTGATGCGCGCTCTGGATGCGCGTAAGGACGACGGCTTGGGGGTGTTCATCATTGGTGGCGACAGCTATGTCGACACGAGGGCCGGCAAGGTCAGCGGCACTTCCCGCTACCTGTTCAACTGGCTGGCAGACAACTACCACGTGGACGTGGTCGAGATTCCGGGGCGCCTGTATGCGAAACAGGGTGCGACGTTCCCAGTCCGCATGGTGGTGGTGGGTCGTCGTGCGCCGGGCGGTGAGCAGGTGCCCGATACCATCCCACTCGTCGACAGCGCGGAAGAGCTGCTGGCCTGGTCGCTGCGCATGCGGGAGAAGTACGCCGCTCACGTGGAGCCGATCGATGCGGCCACGCAGGAAGCCATTGCGGTGGCAGAGGCCGTGGAAGAGGCCGAGGTAGCTCCTTCTCCCACGGCCGCGCAGGACGCGAAGGCCAACACGACCGACGCTGACGAGAACAGCTACCAGAGCCCCTATCCGGCGATGAGCCGGGTCGGCCAGGCGACGGCGATGGTTCCCCGCAACCTGCTCACCCCGACGTTGATGGCGCTGCAGAACGTGGTCGCAGTGCATGGGGATATCGACGAGTACGTTGCCTCGCAGCTCGACTGGTCCGTGGAGCAGATGGGCAACTATCTGTCACCGGAGCAGGTAGACGCACTGGCCCTGGCGATGCACGCCGAACAGCGCAGCGGGGGCAAGCAGGGCTTCCTGATGGGCGACCAGACCGGACAGGGCAAAGGCCGGTTCCTGGCCGCGATGGCGCGCTACCACAATCTGGCTGGGCGCTCGGTGGTGTTCCTGACCGAGACCCCGACCCTGTTCACCGACTTCTGGCGCGATCTGCGCGCCATCTCGTCGACGGATCTGTTCCAGCCGATGATCGTCAACGCCGGCGTCGGCGTGTACGACGACATCACTGGTGATCAGCTCATCAAGCCCACGCCGGCGGCGGTGGTGAAGCGAGCGGTTGATGAGGGCGAGGTGCCTTCCGAGTACAACCTTGTGCTCGGCACCTACAGCCAGTTCAATCGGGACCGCAATGCGAGCAGCAACAGCAAGAGCAACTGGATCACCAGGGCCACGCAAGGCGCGGCGGTGATCCTGGACGAGAGCCACAACGCTGCCGGCGAGTCGAACACCAACAACAACATCGCCTTGGCGGTGGACTCGTCCTACTCCGTCACTTACAGCTCGGCCACGTCGATCAAAGAGCCGAAGAACCTGGCGATCTACAGCCGCCTGTTCCCGGCCAGCGTCAATATCGGTGCGCTACCGGAAACGCTCGCTACTGGCGGCGAAGCACTGCAGGAAGTGCTGTC
Organism: Pseudoxanthomonas sp. LjRoot127; assembly: GCF_964253495.1. NCBI lineage: Bacteria > Pseudomonadati > Pseudomonadota > Gammaproteobacteria > Lysobacterales > Lysobacteraceae > Pseudoxanthomonas > Pseudoxanthomonas sp. LjRoot127. Next base: position 101,921 of record NZ_CAXUQR020000002.1, on the reverse strand, counting down.
CTCCATGCTGGCCGCCGATGGCGTCTTCATCCGGCGCGAGCATGACCTGAGCGATCTGGAGTTTCGCGTCATCGCAGACACCGAGGAACGCCAGGAGCGAAACCGCGAACTGTCGGACCACTTGGCGGGCATCCTTGAGGTGATGAACTACATCGCCGGCGACATCAACGAGTTCGTCAGCGAGCGGAACAAGGAGATCCGCAAGCAACTGGAGGGTATGACGGACCAGGAGCGCAAGGGCAACCGCATGGGTGCGGTGTCGATCAACTACTTCTCCAGGCTGTTCAACATCTACAGACAGTTCCTGCTGGCCCTGCAGGTGGATCTGGCGGCCGATCGCGCCATCGAGGCGCTGAAGGCAGGACAGAAGCCGGTGTTCGTTCTGGAGAACACCATGGAATCGCTGCTGAAGGAAACCCTGCTCGGCCTTGAGGGTGATGAAGAGCTGACCGCGGAGGAACTTGCAGAGCGCATCGCGAATCCGGACATGGCTGGCACCAGCCTGGGCGAAGGCCTGACCTTCGCCGATGTCCTACACCGGGTGCTGGACAAGCTGGCGTTCTATGAGGAGTCGGACCGCTACGGCGAGCGGAGCAAGGTCGCGATCAGTTCCGAGAGCGCTATCGAGGGTGTGAAGCGCACGCGCGAGCTCATCAATGCCATGCCGATGCTGGCCGTCTCTCCGATCGACGTGATCCGCCACCGGGTCGAGCAGGCCGGCTTCAAGTGCGGCGAGCTGACCGGCCGCAAGCTGGGCCTACGCAACCAGGACGGCGAGTGGTACCCCTACCAGATCGTCCAGAAGCCCAAGGCACAGGTAGTGCAGTCCTTCATCTCGGGCGAAGACGATGCCGTCGTGCTCTCGCGCTCGGGCAGCACCGGCATCTCGCTGCACACCGATCCCAAATTCAGGGACAAGCGTCAGCGCGTTATGTTCGAGGTGCAGATGGCGCTGGATGTCAGCAAGCGCATCCAGTTCCATGGCCGCGTCAATCGCCGCGGCCAGACATCCTCGCCCATCATCGAATCGCTCAGCACCGGCCTTCCGGGCCAGGCCCGGCCGATCGCCATGGCGAACGCCAAGCTCCGAAAGCTGTCTGCCAACGTGACGTCGAACCAGGACAACGCATCGCTGGATGCGAATGTCCCCGACTTCCTCAATGCCGTGGGCGATGACGTGGCCTATCGCTACCTGGATGCCAATCCGGATATCGCCCGCCGCCTCGACATCGACATGGACCTGGAAACCGATCGCGAGCGCGAGCCGGCCTTCTTCGTGAACAAGCTGACCTCCCGCCTGGTGATGCTGCGCGTCAGCGAGCAGGAAGAGATCTACGCTGCGCTGACCACGGAATACACACGCCTGATCGCCGAAATGGATGAGAAAGGCATCAATCCCCTCAAGTCCAAGGAGGTCGACCTGCAGGCTCGCGAGTACAGCCGCGAGATCTACGAAGCGGGCGATGCTTCGTCCAACTCGGTGTTCAGCCAGCCGATCTACCTGCGCACGATCAAGTGCGATCGCATCCTCAAGCCGCTGCGGTGGTCGGATGTGCAGGCGCGGATCGATGCATGCAAGCGAGAGTACGAGCAGGCTATCCCGCATGACCCGCTCAACGCCTTCCAGCGTTACGTGCAGCATGCCCATCGTGATCTGGTGACCAGTAAGCCGGAGATCATGGAGCGAGCCCTTCCGCGCAAGTTCAAGAACGTGCAGGAAGCGTTGGATCACAAGGACAACAATGCGGTCAAGAACGCCCAGAAGCGCGTCAACTTTCTGATCACGCAGCTGGGCAATCTTGAGCTCGGCGGCCAGGTGACGATTACCGGCAATGACAATGACCCAGTGACGGGCGTGATCGTGCATCTGGCCATGCCCGTCCGCGAGCGCCAGAAGGACAGCCTCAGCGCCTACCTCATTCGCGTCGCGGTCCCCGGTTCCTCGACGCTCGTGGAGCGCTCGTTCTACTCGCTGCACGAAGATCCCATGTTCGAGCTGGTGCCCAGCTACCGGACCGACATGCGCATGGAAGAGAAGTTCGAGATGGCGCCGGAAGGCAAGGTCACGGACACGCGGTATGTGCTCGACGGCAACATGTTCAAGGCTGCCCAGCTGGCTGCGCAGCAGCGCCTGGGGTCGTCCGTGGTCTACACGGACGAGGATGGTCAGCGTCATCGTGGCGTTCTGCTCTCTCGCGGGTTCGAGCCGCGCCACCTGCAGGAGCTCCCGGTTGCGATGGAAACCCCGGACCAGCTGTTGGCGGTGATGGGGCATGACCGGACGGCCCGACTGTCGACGAGCTGTGGCATGGAGGCCTCCGCAGACGTCGACACGTTCTTGTATCAGCACAACGGGCAGTACGTGCTCCAGTGCCCTGGAACGAAGATCCGCGGCGGCCACGTGTTCGCCAACGACGACCTGGTGAAGTTGGTGGGTGAGTTCGCCGGCTCGCGCAGCACGATGTCTGCTCGCTTCGATTCGGACAAGCTGCCTCAGGTGGCAGCGATTCTGAACAAGGCGGGAATTCTGCTGTACGCGCCGGCTCGTATGCGAGCCATGCTGAACGAAAAGCGGGCCTCGCTAACCACTTACAATAACGAAAGTTATATGCAAGAATCCGACCGTGATACACGCATCAAAATGAGCGCGTGAGGCCCAACATGACCGACCTCCAGACATTGACGAAGCTGCAACCGGCGCTGGCGAGCCTGGGCCCGGAATCGCCCTACGTGCGCTTGGTGTCCCAAGATCGCCGCACGGTTGCGGATGTGGAGTACCGGGACGCCAGCGAAGCCTCCGCCGCCGAGATCCAGGTGGCGGTGGTGGAGCGGGATGCCGCTGACAATGCGGGCCCGGTGGTGGCTGCGGTTTTCGACGCGGCCACCGGCCAGATGCTGCGCTACGGCTCGACCGTCAGCTCGGCGAGCTCGGCAGCGATTGGGGCGGATTCGGTGGCGGATCTCGCCGCGGCGGTCGGGGAGCTGGTGGCATGTCCTGCCACGGCCGGCCTGTAAACGAAAAAGGGGGCGCAGCCTGCGGCGCGCCCCCTTCGCATGTCAGCTCTGCTGGGGTATCAGCGAGCTTTCTTCTTGATGGCCTTCTTCGCCACCTTCTTCGTAGCGCCCGTCTTCTTCTTGCGGGGTTCGCGCGTGGGCGGGTAGTCAAACTGCTGCTTGATGTACTCCCGCGCCTGGCTCGCCGTCACGCGCGTTTCCAGGCCGCCCTTGATGAAGCGGTTGAGGATGTCCTTCATCGGGACCTTCTCGTCGACAAGCTGCTTCAGCACCGGGCGGACGCGCTTGAGTTCCTTCAGCACGCGTTCGGGGGTGCCTCGGCGCTCCCGGATCAGGGTGTCGGCGATGGACTGCTCTTGCGGGGTGATGCCTTTGGACGTGGCCATGTTCGTGCACTCAGGTCTGAAGGAATGAGCGGGAAAAGCGACTTTCGCTGGTCGATCTGGCGGAATCATACCAAAACCAAAATCAATAACCTAAACAGGGGCATCACATGTCCGGTCTGAAGCGTGTTTTTATCGCCGAGAAACCGAAGGTCGCTCGGGCCATCGCCGGTGTCTTGGAGCGTACGTCTCCCGTCACCGAGCGAGGGGAGCTTTTCATCCGCGGCAAGGATTGGGCGGTTTCCTGGGCTCGTGGCCATATCTTTGAGCTGCAGGAGCCGGACTTCTACCTGTCCAAGAAATTCCCCGATGCCCGGAAGGTGGGGGATTCAGGACGCCTCGCGTGGGATCGTGCGCACCTGCCTCTGGTTCCGACCGAGGACGAGTTCACCCTGCGATGCACGAATCGTGAAGCGTTGAGCGCGATTCGCAAGCTCGTCTCCGAGGCGGAGATCGTCGTCCATGCGGGTGACCCCGACCGCGAGGGACAGTTGGTGGTGGATGCCATCCTTTCGGAGTTGCGTGTTCGCAAGCCGGTGAAGCGCTACATCGCCAGCGGCATGGACGACACATCTGTCGAGATTGGCCTTCGTGATCTGCGCGACAACAAGGATTTCGTGGGGATGTCGGACGCTGCCAGAGCCCGCGGCTATGCAGACTGGCTGGTGGGCATGAACATGTCGCGGGCCTTGACGCTGCGTGCGCAGCAGTGCGGCACGAAGGGCACTGTCCCGTACGGGCGAGTGCAGACGGCCGTTCTTGGTCTGATCGTGCAGCGAGAGCTGGATATCCAGAATTTCAAGCCGGTGGACTACATCCTCCCGCAAGCGACATTCCAGGTGTCAGCTGGCGAGTTCAAGGCCGAGTGGCTGCCGAAGGAAGGGGCGCCTGGCCTGAATGCGGACGGCAAGCTGGTTGATCCGGCGGAAGCGTCCAGGCTGCAGAAGTTGGTGACGGGAAAGAACGGTACGGTGGTCGACTACACCGACGCGAAGAAGACGCAGGGTGCGCCGCTGCCGTTCTCGCTGGCGCGGTTGCAGATGCTGGCTTCCAAGAAGTTCGGCTACTCGATGGAAGAGACCTTGCAGGCGGTCCAATCGCTTTACGATGCCAAGTTGGTCTCGTATCCGCGTACAGGTTCACAGCATCTGCCGTCGACGCTGCACGCGCTGGCGCCCGAAACGTTGCGTCATGTGTCCCAAACGCTGGGGCTTAGCGACAAACTCGCGGCGTCGATCGATTCGAGCAGGAAGTCGGCCGCGTGGAACGACGACAAGGCGAAGGCGCACCATGGCATCGTCCCGCTGACCTCCAAGGCGGACGTCAGCAAGCTGGGTGCTGCTGAGCGAAACATCTACCTGGAGATCTGCAAGCGATACGCCGCCCAGTTCATGCCGCCGCGCGAGTACCGCGCCGTGGTCGCAAACCTGGAAGTGGAGGGCGAGCGCTTCAAAGCGACCGGCAACACCACTCTGAAGCCGGGCTGGAAGGCTCTCTACGGCGATGAGGCGGGTGACGAAGATGCCGAAACCAGCTTGCCGCCGATGAGCAAGGGCGACAGCGCTCTGTGCAAGGGTCTGGATCTGGCAAAGAAACGCACTGAGCCGCCCAAGCGTTTCACCGACTCCAGCCTGCTGGAGGCGATGTTGAATGTGCACAAGTTCGTTTCCGACCCGAAGGTGGTGGCGGTCTTCAAGAAGATGCGGGAGAGCTCGACGAGCGATGAAGACGTCGGCGGGCTGGGGACGCCAGCAACGCGGCAGTCTTTCACGCAGAAGTTGAATGCTTCCGGCCTGATCCGTATCGAGGCCCCCAAAGGCAAGGGCAAGGAAAGTGTCTACCATCCGGAGCCGGCTTCGCTGGCCCTGATGAAGAGCCTTCCTGCTGACCTGGGCAAGCCGGATACCACGGCGGTGTGGGAGACCGTGTTCGAGAGCATCGAGGCGGGCAAGACCAAGGTGGGTCAGTTCCTTGAAGTCCAGGGCAAGTGGATCGACAAGACGATCAGCGCCGTCGATACCTGCGAGCTCTCTCTGCCTGCAATCGTGAAGCCTGCTGCCGGTGGCCGCCGTAGCTCTTCCAGTGGTGGCCGTTCGTTCGGTAAGCGGCGCGCCCACGCATGAGTCCGCACGGCGCTTCGACAGGTGAGATCGCAGTGTTCTCGCGGATCACGCCGGCCTTTCTCCCCGTGGTGGCCGTAGAGGGCCATCGCGGGATGCCGGGCTATGTCGAGGCGTTGCTGCGGACATCGCATCCAGATGGCCATGGGGCCCTGATCAGGAGGGCGGAGGAAGATCGGACGATCTGGCTGCTTGATGTGGCGATGTTGTCGAAGGTCGCGAAGTTACTTCAGCAGACGCGACGTGACCTGCGAGTTGGCTTGAATGTCAGCGCGGTGACAGTGCAGGACAAGGCATCCACCTGGCTCACGAAGTTGGCTGACGCTGGGCGTGGTGTCGCCAGCAGAGTGGTAGTGGAGCTGACGGAAACAGCGGTCCAGATCGATCCCGAGAGGACCGTCCATTTCGTTGACCAATGTCGTGCACTGGGCGCTTCGGTGGCGGTCGACGACTACGACAGCGATCGATTCGATGACGACTTGGTGTATCGGTTGAGGCCGGACTACATCAAGGTCGGTAACGGGTGGAAGCCTGGTTGTCAGCAAGATACGGGTGATCGGTTGGCGCGTTCTCTCGCCAGGATCGCAGCAATGGGTGTCAGTGAGGTCGTGGTGGAGTGGATCGATTCCGAGTGGCGCAAGTTGGTTGCCGAGTCGTTCGGGGTGAGCCATCTGCAGGGAACCTACTTTGGTGGGCACTATGACTCCACTTGGGCGCGAAAGGAGTTTGGTTTGGCGTCGTCGGGGTTTGGTGGGATGGCGCGAGCCTAATTTGGACGGGAGTAGCGGTTGATGCTGAATGTTGTGGGGATAAGCGAGGGGAGCGAGAAGCGAAGCGATCGCGAGCATGCTCGCGCCCGCTTCCTTCATGTCGTCCCGACACTGACCTTGTTCCGAAGCCCGTTGTGGCGTCCTCGTGCAATTCGGGGTAACGAGATCGGTCTCACCGTGTCGGTCCTCGGGCGGAAGTTCTCGACCACCGATGGGGGTCTTTCCGTTCGCCGCATCTACCCCAATCGCGGCTACCTGGTCGCCGGCGCTGGTGATCGGAGGCAGGGGTTTGTGGTCGACATCGCAGGTGGTGTGGATCACGTGTGTGTCGAGTATCTGTGGACGTTGCCTGGGCGTTTCGGGCTGCCTGCATTGCGACACGAGATCGACATCGCGCTACGTGGATCTGGAGCCTGGCACAGCATGTGCGCGGTCAACTGGCCCCGAGAGGCGTTCGCGCAGTACGAGGGTGATCCGGCGCCGCTGTACGTGAATCCGGTGACGCACTTGGACCATCTGCGTTCGAGCTATGGGGACTTTCGTTCGCTATCGGTGGGTATGGAGGACGGAGTCAGGGTGGTTCGTGAGCGGATGGCTCTGTATGGGGCGTCGCTGGAGAGCATGCCGATGATCGATGCCTTCGAGCGATAGAGCGGAGGGTTTGGTCGGCGGAGCAGGGTGTGTAGGCGTCAGGAGCAAGAACCTGTTGGTGTTGTGGGTTGTTCAATAGCCGAGTGGAGCAAGAGCATTCGGCCACCTGTAAGCGGGTGTTTGGTTGGCAAAGCGGGGTGTTTGGGTGGCCCAGTCTCCCTGTTTGGCGAACAGCGCTTGATCGGGCAGACAGTGTCAATTTCGGTTGGCCAATCTCCCTCTTACTGCGTGCTCGAAGTGGTGGTGGTGGGATGCCCAGCCTTTCATCCTGCGTCGCCGATCTGTGGTGATCTGGTCGCGAAGCGGGGTGGGTTGGCGGCAAGCAGAGGGTGGTGTGGTGGCGGGGTAGGGTGTGCGATATCGGGAGATCGGTGTTTGCCGCCCGACTGCGGGCCCTTGGAATGCCGGCGCTGCCGGCTCACCGCTTCGGTGGATGCGTGGGCAAGTGCAGGGTGTGTGTGGGCAAATGCCCCATCGTGTGGGAGCCAAGTAGCGCGTCTGTTGCGTGTTGTAAGGGCCAGAAGCTGGAGGGAGATTGGATGACGAAGGTGGTGGATGAGGCAGCGGTGATGGAGGCCCTGGCAGCAGGCGGAAGCCTGGTGCGCGTGACGTCATCCAAAGCGGGGGCGAGCTGGTATGTGGGCCCGGACAATGTCCAGATCGACGCCTCCGTGGCGGAGGCGGTGGCGCTGCGGCCGGATGTGAGTTGTCTGGATGGCCCGGTCGGGCGCATGGTGTGGGAGTACGTGCTCGCATCACGGCGGGATCAGGCGCTCGATGCCAGGCTGCAACAGCGCGCCGCTGCACGTGCCGACTATGATGGCGAGGCGCTACCGGCCCGGGCCAGACCCGCAGCTGAGATAGCCTGAGCTTCGATTCCGAGGATATCGGGCAGGGGAAAGCAGCCCCACGGATATTTATAGTCTAACGAAAGTTGTATATGATCGGCAGGACCCCTCTTGGCGTCCATCCGATGAGCAAAGTTACCCGCCTATTCCCCCCGACGGGCCCCGAGGCCCAGTCCGAGGCCACCGCTACCGATACGCAATCGGCGCCTGTGAGCGCCCCGGGAGCTCCCCCGCAGCCTTCGGGGCTCAGTGCGGGATGGCTGGCATCGCTGACGCCAGCGGCGTTGGAAGGCGAGGACATGGACCCGGATGTGGTGGAAGAGCCGGGCCCGCAAGAGCCAGCTGCGGCGGACGAAATGGCGCGAGGTCCTGCGGCGCCCCCCGTCACGGTGGCGGCGGTCGCCGAAGCGCCTGCCGCGCCCTCGCCGAAAGAAGATCCCGCGCCTGTGAGCGCGAGCGCCCCAGCCAGTGGGACGGTCATGGATCAGCTTGTGTCGCAGATGCGCCAGTTCGATTCGGCGGCGCTGGCCGATGAGGACGCCACTGTGCGATCGAAGGCTGAGCAGAGCTGGCAGCGGCTGTTGGATCACGCCCTGCGCGTGGATCGCGCCTATGACGGCGTGACGGAGGCGGCAAAGCAGCATCTGCCGAGCAGGCTGGCGAAGGAACTTGCCGGCGTGCTCAACGCCGCCGATGCTCACCGCACTGCGGCCGCCGAGCGGTCTGTGGGTGGTGGCGCCGGTGGTCCGCGGGGGCATGGTGGCGGCCACGATGGTGGTGGGATGTCGGCAGCGATCGATTCGCTGATTCGGTCGCCGGTGACGCTCGTGCAGGCCGGCGGCTCTGCGATGCTGGATGGTCTGCGAAAGGCCCACAGCGTGGCCAACGATGCCCTGGGGCGTCGCCGCCAGACTGCCTACGATGTGCTGGCGCGCCAGGTGAAGAGCGTGGCCTCGGATATCGAGGCCGACGCGCAGTGGCTCCGGGCGCACGGGCTGGAACAGGTCGTCGACGAGATCAAGGCCAGCGGGATGACGCCCAGCGATGCGGTGGCCGAGATGGAGCGTGGCGGCAAGCTGGAAAGGTTGGGCTTCCAGGCCAAGGGCGTGCTCGGTGAGCCGGACGTCATGGACCGCATGTCGAGCATGAACGACAAGCTCAAGACGCTGTCCGAAAAGAGTCAGCGCCTGGTGAAGGCCGGCCAGGTGGCCGACCGCGACGCCGAGCAGGTGGTGGAGCCGGCGATGAAGCAGGTGCAGGACGCGCTGGAGGGCATGCCGGAAGTCGGCAAGGACGGCAAGTTCAAGGTACTCAACGACAAGGTGCAGGAGATCGTGGACAAGCTCCGCGAGCTCATCGAGCGCGTCATGAACAAGATCGTCCCGGGGCGCTGAGATGGGCGCCCTTGACGATCTGACCGCCTACGCCGACGCACGCGGCGAGCACCTGTCGCGCGAAGAGTTCGATGCGAACGACCCGCAGCTGATGGCAATGGTGCTGGCTGCGCTCCGGGAAGAGGGCGTGGATGAGGTCGACCTGGACGAGCTGGTATACGAGGCCTGCATGGAGCTGGCCACGGTGGAGGCCAACTTCGCGGCCAATTCGACGTCGGCGGATCTCGAACTGGTAAGCGGGGAAGAGCTGGCGTCGCGAGCGAACAACGGTGGTCTGAGCTCCCAGGTCGAGATGCTGTCCCGCGTCCACGGCAACGGCGGCATGGTGCAGCGGCTCCTGGCGGTGCTTCAGCCGGCCGCGCCGCGCCCCTGAATATGGGGGACCTGTTCGTCATCGAAGCCGCCGGGAAGCTGAGGACTTTCCACACCGCGCTGCGTGCGCTGGGACGGCAAGCTGAAGTGACGGCGACCCTGGGGCATCTGCTGGACAATCCGCGCACCTTGCGTCCACTCCACGTGGAGGTGGCGGCCGATGGCCGTGTGCGCGAACCAGAGCGCAAGCCGGCACGCGTGAACGTTCTCCGGCGCCTTCAGGGCGCCGTTTCGCGTTGCACGCGCGTCCTGCTGGCCACCGACGCGGATGCTGAGGGTCACGTGATCGCGCACGACGTGGCCAGCATCGCGGATAGGGCCAAGCCCGGCGTCAAGATCGAGCGTATCCAGTTCACCGGACTGGATGCCGGCAGCATCGGCGCTGCGATCGAGAATGCCGCGCCGTTGCGCCAGCAGGACATGGTGCCGGGAACGGCACGGCGTGTGGCGGATCGACTGATCGCGCACGCGTACAGCGACTTTGCGCAAGGCATCTACGTCGGCAGAGTGCAGAGCGCGTTGCTTGGTCTGGTCGCCGCCGGCGAGGTGAGCCGGCGGGTGGCGACCGTACCGCTGTTGGCCGCCGATGGCGGCCCGGCCTTCGTCCTGCAGTGCGAGGTGCCTGCGCAGATCTCGGACGCGGAGGTGCGATCGCTGGCGGCGCAGGCGGCGCCAATCGAGGGGTGCGGCGCAACCATGGGGGCGATGTGTGCCCCCATGGATGGGATGGATGCGCTGCTGGCCCTGGAGTCCGATGCGGGCCTCAGCATCGACGCCGCCGCGGAGCTGCTTCAGCAGCTCTACGAGACGGGCCAGATCAGCTATCCGCGGACGCACGCCAAGGCGTACACCGACTACGGCCGCCAGGTGGTGGCCAACGTCGCGTCGGTCCGAGGGATTCTTGCCTTCAGGCGGGAGCACCTGCCGCTGATCGAGGGCGGGCAGGGCGCTCACGAGGCGCTGCGCCTGGTCGAGAGCTCGGTCAACCTGACGCGCCCATTGGGCCTTCGTGCGAACGCCGCAGAGGCCGCGCTTGCGCTGATTGGCCGCCGTAGCGTGGCTGCCGGCGTGTCCGTGCTCCGGGAGAGCGGCGACGTGTCGTCGCTGCCGGCGTGGGCGCAGCGCGGGACGCTGCAGCGCACGCTCTCACCGGTGGCACTGCCTTGGTCGCAGTCGCCGCGCCTGGATGGAGCGCAGATCCAGGTTCGGTCAGCGGAAGCGGGCTTGGTGGCGGCCATGGCCCGCACCGGCATTGGCCGGCCGAGCACCGTGGCCGGGCACGCCACGCGCTTGGTAAGGCGTGGGCTGGTCGATGCGGATCTGAATCTGACGGCGAAAGGGGCGTCGGCCATGGGCGCCGCGCCTGCGGCCTTGCGAGATCCCACGTCGGCCGCTGCGTTCGAGCTCGTGTTGACGCAGCACGCTGAGCTGCCAGGTGCGCTGCGTGCTGCGCTGGCCGCGGTGGGCGCTGAGGCCCTGCTCGGCGGCCAGGAAGCGGCTCCCATTGCGCGCAAGCCGAGCAGCTTGATGAAGCTGCTCGCACAACCTTCCCCTGCGGCCGCCGCGGCGCCCGCTTCACCGCCGGCGTTGGCCAGCGAACCCACCCTTACGCGAGAGCCTGATGATCAGCCTGAGCAAGAAGTCGCTGCAGACGACGATCTCCTGTTGGACGAAGAGAACACGCCAACGCTTCGATTCGGCATGTGAGGCGGCGCTCACCTGGTGGAGCGTGAGCGGGCGTGGGCATGCCGCCACCGCGCTGGCGTTCTGGCGGCGGTACACCTGGCAGCTGTGCGCCGGCCTGGCGGCTGTCGCGCTCGCCGCCGTGGTCTGGTTTTCGATGGATCACAGTCGCGAGCTGACGGCCAGGGAAGTCGCGGCACTGCGCGAGTGGGTGCAGGGGACTCAGTCCCCGGCAGTGGCCAGGCTGTTCAACGAACTGCAGGCCGATGGCACTCTGACCGTCTACGAGAGTGGCCTGCTGGCCGAAGAGGCCAAGGCGGCACCGGTACCGGCCGGGCTCTACCAGCCGGTACAGATGGATTGAGGCGTCAGGGCCGCGGGCGATCGGCGAGCACGGCGAGGAATTCCTCGGGCAACTGACAGTTGTCCGGTGCGTCGGCGAAGAACGGCGCGATCTGCTCGGGGGTGTAGCCGGCCAGGCCGCAGCCGATCGGTGTGACCTGGAAGGTGTACTCCGGGTTGGCTTCGGCGTACAGGAGGAACGTCTGAACGTGGCGCTCGATGATGGGCAGCGGCAGGGTTTCGCGCGGGGTCAACTTGGTTGGGATGGCGTAGCTGTTGCCGACGTGCCCCTCCCCGATGCCCTTTACCGCTCCGCGGTGCTGCGCAGCGAAGAGAGCGGCGCCGGCGCCGTGGATGCCCTTGAGTGAGTTGGAGCCAAAGCAGAACACCGGTGGAGCAGACGGATCGGGCGGCTCGGGCGTCGGCAGGGGCGCCCAGGTGTGCGCCCAGCGCAACACCGTCTTGCCGCTGTTGGACGTGGCCACGGGCGAGTAGCGCTTCTGGTACAGCCGCCCTTCCAGCACCGCGACCTGCTTGCTCTCGGCGTCTGGGTGCTTCTGGTCCAGCTTCCAAGAGATCTCTTCCGCTGGCGTCCGGGGCAGCAGCCCGGTGCGCTTGCGCGCCAGCGAGATGTCATAGACCTCGACCAGTGCCCGGGAGGCATCGGCCATGTGTTTGGTCGGGTTCGCCTTGCGGTGGTTGTCCATGCGTTCGTTGGCCAGCTTCAAGGCCTGCTGGGCCGCGGCGAGATCTTCGAGGGTGTACTCAGTCATCGGATTGGGATCTAAGGTGGCGGCAAAACTAAGTGATTGATTTGGCGGCGAAAACGAGGGAGTGCCGTCGTGTGTGATTGCATATTGCGGAAAAACTTTCGTTTGAGGATAATAACCGGCAAGCGATCAAGCATCCTTACACGACATGTCCATGCTCACTGGCTACGCCGACTTCGAGTCTATCCTGATCAAGACTGCTGAGCAGGAAGGTTGGGAGTTCAGGGACGGCGACGAAGCGGTCGGCGCGGACGCGGTCTTCAACTACCAGACCTACGGCCCCGCGCTCTTGCGCGTGGCAGAGCTCGAACTCGCCGACAGGGGAATCACCGTCAGTGGGTTCCCCTACCAAGACAGGGGCGATGTCACGACCGTTGAAGACCTGGGTTTGGTCTACACGTCGTGCCACGACGCCTTGATGGGCGTGGAAGTGAGTTTCATCGAAGAATCCGCCAGCGAGAAGACGCTTGCCTACAAGCGCATGATCTACCGCCTGGCGCTGTCGATTGCCGTGTTGAAGTCGCTTCCACGCATCGACGGCAGCATCGATCTCAGCCTGCTGAGCGCAATCGCGTTCGATGACGTGCCCCGACCGGAGAACGCTTGATGTCTCGCGTTCGTCGTCTCGTCAGCAAGGACGCCGAGGCTCACGCCGCTCCCGAGCAGTCTGCTGAGACTGCAAGCACTCCTGATGATGCAGATCCGTTGTCGTTGCTGGGGCTGATGGATGACAGCGAGACTGCAACGGGCGTGGCGCCGGAAAGCGCGGCCAACGATGCAGAAGAAGGCGAGGGCGAGGACGCGCGCTCGGGAGCGTCGGAAGAGGGCGCCGGGCAGCCTGGTGCTGTTGCTGCGCCGCCAGCGCCGCAGGTAGTGACGCTGCCCGCTCCCGAGCTGGTCGATGGCGAGCGTACCGAGACGATGGACGTTATCGCGAGCTTGGCACCGATCCTGCGTGCGGTTCAGGTGTTTCCGGGCCCCACGGCGTCCGGCCCTCAGCTGATCGAAAGTATCCAGATGCTGTCGCGGGACTCAGTGCGCCTGGCGGACATGCTCGCCCGCGCTACCGACGACTGTGAAATCGACGTCGCGTGGCGTCGCAGGCGTAGCGGAGTGATGGTGGCGGATCTGGTGGCCAACTTCTGGATCAGCACCGTCATCACCAACCAGGGCGTTGCGATCGCGGACATGTGGCCGACCGAAGGGTTCGCCCGTATCGCGACCGCGTTCTGCGCCGCGGCCGACATCGCGCATGAATCGGAAACGCTTCGCTCGGGCCCCGTGGATATCCACGCCATCGTGTTGGGCCTGGCGCCGGTGCATATCGATCTGCAGCGGACGGCAGAACACATGAAGCGCCTGTCCCCTGAGTCGGAGATCGACGTGGAGTCGGCCGCGCTCGCGATCGCGGTGACGGCCAGCGAAGAAGTGGCAAGCGGTGCCGGTCGCCTGCAACAGGAACTGCCGCAAGGCGCATCGTTCACGGCCTTGGCGGCCGAGCTGATGGCCGCCGTAGGCCCGATGGCGCAAGCCGCATGGGATGCGGCGCGTGGCGAGATGTACGCACGCCTGAAGGCGGCCGAGCACGATCAGGAAGCGCAGCAGCAGCTGATCGAGCACCACCTGCAGGGCGGCCTGCCGGTCAAAGACACCTGTGAGCGGCTGCGCGTGCTGGTGCGACGCCTGGTGAGCATGAGTGTTTACGCGGCAAAGGCCGTCGCGGGAGAGAACGCATGAGCGAAGCCGAGAAGTCCAACGGCGTCATTTCGCGCGTCACGAGCGGCACGGGCCGCTTCGCCAAGCGCGTTGGCAAGGCCTGGGCCTACACCATGTTCGGCGATGTGAGCGGTGAGCTCAATCGCAAGCGCGAGCTGTATGCCTGGTTCAGGAGCAAGCTGACGCTCACCCCAGGCCGCGAAGAGACCTTCGATCAGGCGCTCAAGCGCCTGAGGGTCACCGCAGAGCAGCTGGCAGAGCGCGAAGCGTCCCTGGCGAGGATGCAAGCGGTGTATGGCGGCACGGCCGCAGTGGCATTCGTCATCCTGCTGCTGTCGCCCATGGTCGAGCGCCCGCTGACGCAGTTCATCATGGCGGCCGGCGTGTTGGGCATGTGCGTGGTCAAGACCATGGTGTGCCGATTCCGCCTGTTCGAGATCCGGCAGCGTCGATTCGTGAGCTTCGTCGACTGGGTGATGGGGCGCGCCTGATGGATGCCATGGCCGTCGAAGTCGTCCAGCAGCAAGCGCAGTGCATCCGCAGTGCGGCGAGCGCCTACGGTGTAGCCGAAGACGTCGTTGTGCGCGAGGTGTCGCTTCGCGCAGGTGGCCGTGGCCGTATCGTCCAGCTGGCCGATGGCAACTTCGAGGTCGGCGTGATGCGTATTCCGGGTGCGGCGCTGCCGGCGCTGGGCCAGTACGGCATCAGCCAGCAGCAGCTGGTGGCCGACGACTGCCTCAGCATCCAGGTCGGCACCTACATGATTCGCCTGCGGGAGCTGGAGCAGGCCAAGCAGGCACTGTACGTGGCCAGCACGCAACGCGGCAGCAGCAATGTTCGGCAATGCGTGGCTGCTGCCTCGCAGCGTTACCGCGTGCCGGAAGTGATCATCATGGCGTACCTGAAGACCGAAGGCGGATCGACGGGCAAGCAGAATCGCAACACCAACGCCAGCTACGACATGGGGCTGATGCAGGTCAACGACATCCACCTGCGTGGCGCGCCGCACTACCTGGAGCGCCACGGGATCACCCGCGAGCGGCTGATGAACGATGCGTGCCTGAACATCCATGTCGGCACGTACCTGGCGGCTTATGAGATCTCCAAGGCGCCGAACTTCTGGACGGGTGTGGGCAACTACCACAGCAAGACGCCGCCCAAGCGTGAGGCTTACATGCGCAAGTTCTATCGCAATCTGGCCTCCGTCAGCGGGGGTGCGCCGCGATGAGCAAGCAGCGCCGCCAGGAGGGCTCAACGGATGACGGTCTGCCTTGGGGCTGGTTCGCCGCGATCTTCCTGACCGTGGTCATGTGGTTCATTTTCGATGACCAGATCTCGTGGGTCGTCATGTGGGTTCGCTATGCCGAAGCCCACCTGATGGTGTTCGACGGCGAAGGCCAGCAGATGATGGTCGAATTCCTCGGTCGCGTGCGACCGGAAGACGCCACATTCATGCAGCTGATCGAGTCCGGTGCCGTGGCCGGCTACTCGCTGCGCTGGTTCAGTGCAGCATTCCTGATCGGCTGGTTCATCTGGCTGTATCGGAAAGCATCGGCCCGAGCCGGGCGGATGACCAAGAAGCACAGCATGGAATCGCTCGCACAGCAGGAGGCCGAGAACTATCCGGCACTGCTGCCGGTGCTGAATGCCGATATGGCACGCATCCCGCTGGACGATCCGGTCAACGGCATGCGCCAGGATGCGAGGTTCTATTGCCGGCGCCATGGGCTGGTGCTTCCTCGCTGGACCCGCAGTGAAGACGTGCCGGCCGACGCGATGGTCCTGGCCGATGGCCGCTACCTGCTGCGCGAACGCGCTGAGCAGGTGTTCGCCAAGCAGCTCGGTCGGCGCTGGGATGGTGTGGATCGCTTGAAGGCGCATGAGCGTTCGCTCCTGGCAGCCTTCATCGCTCAGGTCAATGCAGACGCCACGACGGCGCAGGCGATCCTCAACGGGATCAACCTGGTGTGGACCAAGGCGCTGAAGGAAGGCAAGCCGGAGTTGCTGACCACGCCGCAGGTGGACGAAGCGATCAGCAAGTACATCGACTCGCCCAAGGTGGTCGCCCTGATCCGCCAGCACTACCACGTGCGTTGCGTACTGCGCCGCCTGCTGGAAGAGGCGCGCACGAACGGCAAGCTGCCAACGCCGTGGTTCCGCTGGCTGAAGATGGCCGATCGCACCACCTGGTACGTCATGAACGACCTCGGCCTGGATGTGGCGAGCGTTGAAGCCGCCGGCGTCCATTCGCACTACATGGCCGAAAAGCTGGCCGCCACTGCTATCCAAACCCCCCTTGTGGTGCCCGCGGTCGACGGCACTGCTGACGCCCTGAATTCGCTTGAGGATGACGAGAATGTCTAAGGTCCTGGTACGTCTTACCGACGCGCAAGAAGAGAAGCTGTTGGACAAGCTGCGGTGCCTGGCCGCTGGTATGCAGGTCCAGCCTGGTGTGTGGTCTCGTACGGCGAGCGCGCTCTTGGATCTTGTGCTGCAGGCGCGCAGCGAAGAGGCAGCGAAAGGCCCGAGAATGCATTTTGAACTGCAGCCGGAGATGTGGTTCACGGCTTGGGAGATCAAATCCCTTTGCAGCTCGGGCCCGTCCCCCGATGTGCAGCAACGAGCGCTGCGGTGGGTTCGGGGCTTGCCGGGCAATGCGAGCTATGACCCGGAAGCAAACCCCGCGTGGTCGAGCCAAGCGGAGGCATACTTCGAGCAGATCACCGTCATCCTGTCCCCCGCGGTAGCCGAGCTGCGCGCCCTGATGCTCAGCTTTGAAGCAAGCGAGCAGGAGCGGAGCCCGAACGTTGCCGTCGAGATCGATTCGAGCTTCATCTACATTGATGGAAAAGGCGACAGGAATTGGAGAAGCCGGACCTGGTTCGGCGGACTCACGGTAAACAGGATCAGCTGGGGTGCTGCGAAAGCATGGGCAGGCCTGCGCGGCCACACCCATCCGCGCACGTGGGTGAAGACGCTGCGCGTCACCGCCGGTGCGGTGTGGCGCCTGGCCGTGCACCAGCTGCGCGAGATCCGCGCCGAGCTCACGCGCGCGATGCGGCCGGTGGCGAAGGTCCGCGTCCTGCGCGACTACGGCGTGGCCATGACCAAGGCCGCTCGCTACGGTGGCGGTACGATCCTGGTGCCGATCCGCAACGCTTCCACGGCCGAAACGCTGGGCGTAGCGGTGGAAGAGCAGCGCGATGGCTTCGGCGTGAGCGTCTACAGCGCCGCTGCAGTCGAGGGTCGCACCAGCCTGCGCGTTGAGCGCTGGAAGATCGACGGTGTCACCGATCGCCTGGCGGCCGAGCAGCTGAAGCAGCGCATCGAGCGCGCGATGGTGCAATCAGCCGGTGGCGCGGGCGGTAGCGTCTGGCCGAAGGCGCTGGCCGCCGCCGCTGTCGTGGTCGTGGCCGTAGGCCTGCTGTCGAACCGCGCCCCGAAGCCTGAAGGCGGCGAGCAAGTGGCGTCTGCGCAAGCAGAGCAGCAGTCGATGGAAGAGGCCAATGCGGCGCTGGCCGCACTGTTCGGTGCGCCCGCCAACGCGATGCCGGTGAACGGTGAGGCGATCCCCGCCGAGATCATGGCCGAGGTGCTGGCCGGCGCCGGCCTGGACCCGGCCGCAGCCGCAGAGCTGCAGGCTGCTGGCGGCAACGATCCGTGGGTGGCTCAAGCGATGGCCAGCGCCAAGCAGGTCGCCCAGGAGACGATCTTCCAGCAGGGCGCGGTGGGTACGCCGCCGCCGGACCCGAGCCTGAAGCAGTTCGGCCTGGGCAACACCATCGCCGGCTGCGATCCGGCGCTGAGCTTCAAGGTCAGCGAGTAAGCACTGATGGCCAACGGCCCCATCCAAGGCGTACGCCGCGAGCAGGAGATCCGCCGCACGCGGCTGCTGCGCGATACCCGTACGCTGTGGGAACAAACCACGGACCTTGCCAGCACCGAGTTTGCGGTGGCGGTGCTGGGATTCCTATCCGTGGTCGGCGTGGTCGTATTCCCCTTCCTGTTCGACATCCTGCCGTTGCTGGCGCTGGCATACGCGCCGATCGTGCTCTCGCGCAAGGAAGACACGCCCTTCCGCAAGCGCAAGGGTCTGAACGAGCTGGACGAGAAGGACCTGCACCCGGGCACGGGCAAGCCGATGATGGCCCGCGGCATCGGCTACATCGGCAATCGTGAGGGTGACAACGCTGAGATCTGGGCAGCCAACGAGGATATGCGTACGCACATCTTCGTGCTGGGCTCCACCGGTGCCGGTAAGACCGAAGGCCTGACGTCGATGGCATTCAACGCGATCACCTGGTGCTCCGGTTTCGCGTACGTCGACGGCAAGGGTGACGTGTCACTGTGGGGCAAGATCTTCTCGATGGTGCGCCAGTACGGCCGCGAGGACGACTTGCTGGTCATCAACTACATGACCGGCAACGCGGACACGAAGAAGAAGCGTGTCGACAAGCCGTCCAATACGTACAACCCGTTCTCAGTCGGCAACGCCGACAGCCTGATCCAGCTGGTTGTGAGCCTGATGGACGCCTCGGACGGCAAGGGCGACATGTGGAAGGGCCGCGCAATCAGCTTCATCTCCGCGGTACTGCCCGCGCTGGTGGATCTGCGCGACCAGGGTCGCCTGATGCTCCATATCGGCGCGATCCGCGAGTTCATGCCCTATCCGAAGTACACCGAGCTGATGAACGATCCGTACATCAGCGACAAGAACCGCACGATGCTGCAGGCGTTCCTGTACGACGTGCCCGGCTACAAGAAGGATGGCGGCGAAAAGCAGTCCTCCACCTTCCTTGAGCAGTTCGGCTACCAGCAGATGCAGTTCACGCGCATTCTGTCCTCGCTGGCCGACACGTACGGCTATATCTACTTCACCCCACAGGGCGAAGTGAACTTCCAGGACGTGGTGCGCAACAACCGCATTCTTCTGGTGCTGCTGCCGGCGCTGGAAAAGTCGCGACCGGAACTGTCCAACCTGGGCAAGATCATCGTCGCGGCGATGAAGGGCATGATGGGCGCCGAGCTGGGCGGCCGGCTGGAAGGCAGCCGCGCCGAACTGCTGGACAACCGCGCCACCATGGCGCCCACGCCGTTCATCGCGATCTTCGACGAGTTCGGCTACTTCATGCCCGAGGACGCGGCCCTGATGTGGGCGCAGGCGCGATCGCTGGGTTTCTGCCTGGTGGCAGCAGGCCAGGACTTGCAGGCGTTCTATCGCACGTCCAAGGAAGAGACGCTGGCGATCTGGTCCAACTCCAACGTCAAGATCATCGGCAAGATGGAAGACTCTGCCGACTCGTATGACCTGATCGAGAAGCGTGCGGGCCAGGCCTATGTGGCCGAGATGAGCGGCTGGGAAATGGGCGATGGCCTGTTCGGCGGCTTCAAGGGCGAGGCCCAGGCCAAGCACACGCGCGTGAACCGCATCGACCTGCAGGACATGGTGAACCAGATCGAGGGTCAGGTTCACATCTTCGTCAAGTCCGATGTCATCCGCGCCCGCATGTTCTACGCGGTGCCGTCCAAGGCCAACGACTACCGGCTGAACCACTTTGTGAAGGTCATGCCGGTCTCCGAAGCGGAGATCCGCAAGCTACAGGTGGACACCAGCAAGATCACCGAGGGCCTGCTGCAGTACCCGCTGGGCGAAACGATCGTGGAGCCGGATGGCGCGTTGCACGCGCTCGATGTGGCGATCAAGGCCAAGGGCACGAAGAGCTACCAGGCCGCGCAGCAGGGTGCAGAGGTCGGCATCAGCTTGTTCGAGGCGGCTGTTGCGGGCCTGAAGCATTCGCCGCAGGCGGAAGCCGAGTCGGGCTCTGCCGGCGGATACACCCACACGCCCGCGGCGGCGCCGGAGGACGCGTCGCAGGAGCCGGCGCAAGCGACGGCGGAAGCTGCCGCGCCGGAGGGTACGGATGACGTGGTGTTCGACGGCAGCGCCCTGGACACGGTCACCGTGTTCGGCCGCGAGTCCTCGACGGCGCCGGTGGAGGCGCAGAGCGACGACATGCTGTTCGCCCAGGCCGCGCAGGCACTGGCGGCCAATGCGATGGGCGCACAGGCATCCTCGCCATCCATGCGCTTCATGGACGCCGCAGCCACTTCCACGGCGCTGGCGGATGTGGCGATGGCGCTGGGCGCCACCGATGCCGAAGCGCGCACCGTCGCACGCGAGATCGTGGGCCAGGTGGCCTCCAGCACCCGCTATCCGGCACCGCCCAAGCCCGAGCGCAACGAGGCGGCGATGGACGAGATGGCCGCCGCGCTTGCCGAGCTGACCACCCTGGTCTCCAAGCACGCGCAGGGAGGAAGCACCGATGGCCAGCACTGATGGCTTCGAGCTGCTGAACGCCCGCCGTCGCCGGCTGCTGCTGGGCATCGGCGCGGGCATGGTGGCGCTGGCCAGCGGCGGAACGCAGGCCAACCCGCTGTCCCGCAGGACGGGGATGGCGCTGCCCACGCACTACGCCGATGCCGCATCGGCCAATGCGTTCTGGGCGCAGCCACGCG
Organism: Pseudoxanthomonas sp. LjRoot127; assembly: GCF_964253495.1. Taxonomy (NCBI): domain Bacteria; kingdom Pseudomonadati; phylum Pseudomonadota; class Gammaproteobacteria; order Lysobacterales; family Lysobacteraceae; genus Pseudoxanthomonas; species Pseudoxanthomonas sp. LjRoot127. The sequence continues at coordinate 81,341 of NZ_CAXUQR020000002.1, read as the reverse complement.
TGGTCAACCTGGTTCGTCAGGGTACGGGCGAAGAGCGTCGTGTCTGCTACTGGCGCGATGGGGCCGTGGTGCCGTCCGGCTACCAGCAGGTCTGCCACGTCCTGCGCGATGTGAGGGCAGGGCAGTCCACGCAGATGGATCTGACCCTGATCAACATGATTTTCGGCATGCAGTCCTGGCTGTATGCCACCCATGGGTTCGACGAGCCGTACCTGGTCACCAGCGGCTACCGGACCCAGCACACCAACGCAACGACCGAGGGGGCGGCCAAGAACAGCCTGCATACGCAGGGCCGCGCCATGGATGGCCGCTACGCCAATCTTCCGGCGGAGTTCGTTGGCAAGTTTCTTGCAAGCTACCGCGCCGGTGGAATCGGCTTTTACGTCGACCGGCGCAACTTCATCCACACCGACACCGGCAAAGTCCGATTCTGGAGCTCATGATGTACAAGGGATTTGGTATCAAACTCACTTTCGTCCTGGCCGCTGCTGTTGCCCTGTCGGGCTGCAGCGGTGCCGAGGCCACCGACAAGGCTGCGGCGACGGGGCCGGCTGCCGCGCCGACGACGGCACAGGCCGAAGGCGCTCCGGCGCCGACCGAGGCCGAGCAGTTCCTGATCAGCCAGGGCGCCACGATCTCGGCGGCCTTCACCTCCGAGTCGGGCCTGAAGGCGGTCGTGGCCGATCGCGGCCTCGACCGGCGCCTGTTCTACATCACCCCGGACGGCAAGCACGTGATCCTGGGGACCGTGTTCGACGCCAAGGGCGGGAATGTGACCAGCAACGACATGTCGCGGGCCTCGATCCGCGGCGACGGCGCGCAGAAGGAGCTGGACGAAGCCGAGCTGGCCAAGCTCTGGGAGCAGGCCGGAGAGCTGGACTACATCACCGAGGGCCAGGGCGACAAGGTCGCCTACGTGATCTTCGACCCCCAGTGTCCGTACTGCCACAAGCTGTGGGAGAAGCTGCGTGACGTCGCGGCGACGGGCGGTACTCAAGTTCGCTGGATTCCGGTCGCTATCCTCTCGGAGGACTCCAATCAATTCGCGGCTGCCATATATCAGGCGAAGAATTCTCGCGAAGCACTCACGGAAATGAATAACCGAACCTTGACGGGCGTCAAGGTAACGGAAAAAACCGCCGAGAAACTGGAACGTAACCTGCAGTTGCTACGTACGTCCGGGTACACTGGTGTCCCCACGGTCCTCTACAAGGACCAGGGCAAGGTTCGCGCGACGATCTCCGTGCTGTCCGACGAAGAGACCTTCGCAAAAGCATTCTTGTAAATGGCGATTTGATTCCAGGGTGCCGCCCTCGGGCGGCCCCTTACTTGAGTAGAACAGGGGGCACTATGGATAACAGCTCGAAGGAAGCGGCCAAGCGTCTATACGAACGCTTGTCTGGCATCCGCGTTGACCGCGCGGTTCTCACGCATGCGATCGAAGAGGCATGCGGTTCCAATCGCCTGACGGCCGACAGCGATGACATCGCTGAGCGCCTGGACGATGAGGACTACGCAAGCGTCCTGTACAAGGACGTGACCGACGTGGTTGTGCTGGTCACCGGTGCCCTGGAAGCCCCCACCCATACCGTCTACCGCGACATGGTGATGCACGCCGAGCGGCAGGCATCGTTCGAGCCATTCGACGAAGTCAGCACGGTGTTGCGCCAGGTCGTGGCGCGCAACATGGCCGAGACCGGCCTGGAAGACATGCTGGACGGCCCGGCGCGCAAGACCGCCATCCAGAACCTGCGCTATGGCCTGCACGTGCTGGGGGACGAAGATCCTTTCCACGTGGGCGAAGAGCTGGCATCCGTGGCATCGGCCTGAAAGATACTCTAACGAAAGTTATTGACAGCCATGAATCCGGATAGTCTAATGAAAGGCAAGGCGGCACCCGTCGCCTTCCCACAGGAGACATCCATGCCCGCTGCCAACACCACGATCAACGCGACGCAGGACCCGGACCGTCTGGACTGGGCCGACGTGCGCGACGGCTACCTGCAGCCTGCCCCGGCCGACGCCGGCACCCCCGACAACCAGTAAGCAGCCACCATGACCCGGATTCGCCCGATCAGTTCGCTGGTCGGCGGCCAGGTTGCTGGGAACCCCCTGCCGGCATCCCCCTTGCCGGCAGGGGCTATTCCTTCCACTGGTGCCGCCTCGACCTCCGCCCGCACGACGCCGCAGGGCGCGACGCGGCCTTCCAATTTCGATCTCAGCCGTGACGAGCTGGCCCGCGCAGTCGAGGCCGGTGTGCTCGATCCGGTCTCCACCTTCGGCAAGGTGATGCAGTGGCCGACTTCGGCGGCCAACGGCCGGCCGTACCACGGCCTCAATGTGCTGACGCTGGCCAACGCCGCCATGGAGAAGGGCTACGAGTCCGGCCAGTGGTGCACCTTCGACGGCGCCAAATCCCGCGGCTGGAGCGTGCGCAAGGGCGAGCAGTCCACGAAGGTCTTCTTCTTCCAGACCGTCACCCGCGACACGGGCGAGGTCGATGAGGACACCCAGGAGCCGATCCTGGAAACCTACCCGCGTCTGGCGCAGTTCCGCGTGTTCAACGTGGACCAGCTGGACCGCACCGGCGGCGAGCCGATCACCGAACCCAAGGGTGTCATCACCGGGCCGGGCGCCACTTCGCGCGCCGTCGATGTGCTGGAGCGCATCGCCAACCACATGGGCTATGAGGTCCAGTGGGACGCGAAGGTGGGCAAGGCCGAGCTGATCGACGACACGATCCACGCATCCTCGGCCGACCAGCTGGGTTCGGTGCTGATGCGCGTGGCCATCACCGAGGGCGTCATCGAGCGCGGCCGCAAGGCCAAGGCCGAGCCGGCGAGCGAGGAAGCACGCCAGCAGCAGGCCGAGCAGAATGCGGCCGAGAAGCGCCTGGTGCAGAAGATGGCCGAAGCCATGCTCAGCATGCGCCTGGGCATCCCGATCAAGGGCGAGAGCTTCGATCCGGCCGACATCCACGCCGCTTTCGGTGGTGGCAAGCAGGTCGCGCTCCGCGCGGCAGGCAAGGCCGAGCAGGCCGTGGGCTACATGCTCGCCTTCGACCCCGAGCTGCAGGACACGCTGGTGGAAGAGCGTCGTGCGATGTACGACGAGATCCTGGACGCCGGCGGTGATGAGGTAGTGTTCGACGCCTCCACGCTCGGCCTGGACCAGGTCCAGCCGCGTACGCGCCAATCCCCCAAGCCCTGATGGAAGCGGCCGGCACCTGATCCTCGTCCAGGTGTCGGCCGCTGACTCTTCCCCCGAGAGCATCGAATGAAGATCGTTGGCATTGCCGCATCGCGGATCAGTACGCTCGCTATCGCGCTTCTGCGCGCAGAAGACAACGAACCGATCCCGCGAGCGGAGGTCACCTTGGGTGACGTCTGGAATGCGGACACGATCGAAGAGGGCGAAGAGATGGACGCCTGGGATGCTCACAACGATCCCAATGTCGCCTACATCACCGTCAGCATCGCCAATGGCGATGGCGAGGACCGCGACCTGGTCAACATCGACTGCCTCGATGCCTACTCGACAACGGAAGTCGTCGCGATGTACCTCGACGCCACCAGCAGCCGCGCCAACCTGGAGCGTGCGATCAGCGGCAAGGCAGCGGACGGCACGGATCTGTCGGCCGAGAGCAGGCTGATGCTCGCCGCCGAAGCGCGCCAGAAGGCGTTGCCCTGGACGCGCCTGGCCAAGCCGGGTGGGCTGGCCGCAGGCTCCGCGAATCCTTGGGAGCGTGAGCAGAACCCTGCGGTGGCCAAGCTGCATGGGACAAGCCACGTGGCACACCCGGACAGCGCCACCTGGACGCTGTTCTCGATGTACGGCAAGGGCGGCGGTGGCCGCACGCAGACGCACATCATCACCCTCAACCCGGCCAGCGCCCGCAACGTGCGCGAACTGCGCGATGAGCTGGCTGCGGTGGCCGAAGGCGCCGCACAACTGCGTCGCCATCTGACCAGCGGCATGCCCACGCCCTTCGAGCTGTCGGAGATCCATCGCGAGCGCGAGCTGACGCCGACCACCGGCGACGTGCGTGAGTTGGATGACCTGCGTGCTCACATCGAGGCCGAAGGCATCTGCATCGACGATGAGGCGGATGCCGATGAGATCTTCGCCGCAGCGACGGCGCTCGCCGGCGACGGCATGCCATTCCGCGGCCGCCGCGAGGCCCGTGCGCTGGCGGATCTGGTGTGCGAGCTGCGCAGCAGCCAGGGAGCACGCCCGTGACCGACATTTCCCCCGATCTCGATACCTACATCAAGGTGCGCCGCGACGAGCTGATCCGTCGCCTGGTGGCCCGCGACGTAGCACGTGCGTGCCAGGACAAGGCGTTCATCCCGGACCTGTTCCTGCTTGGTGCGCAGATCCCGTCCTACCACGCGATGAGCGACAACGCGCTCAAGCAGCGGTATCAGGAAGCCTACGGCGAGCCGTACGTGTTCGAGAACCCGGCGCCGTCGCCCATGGAACGACTGCTGAGCGATGAGCATCGGGTGCAGTTGATCGATGAACTGATCGAGCATGAGATCGATTCGTGCATCGCTGGCGACGGCGTCCTTTACTCACGTCTCAAGAAGGGGTGGGAAGGTTTCGAGCGCATGAGCGACGAGCTGCTGCTTGGCCAGTACCAGGAGATCTTCGGTGAACGATTCGAGGAAGATCCGCGGCCAGAAGCGCCGTCGCCGTGAGTGAGGGCGGTCCCCTCACGCTGCACCCGGAGCAGCGCGAGGCGCTGATCGCGGCGCTAAGCGTCCCGCGATTCGCCACGGCGATGAACCGGAGCCCCATGCTGAAGGCGATCGTCAAGGGCGGCTTTGCCGGCCTGCACAAGCTGGCAGATGTCGATCTGCTGGCGTGCCACATCGAAGCCTTCAAAAGAGAATTCCCGTACGAGGACATCAAAGTGAGTTCAGCCGAAGTATCTGCCGAGGCGCCGGAGCGCCTGCTGACCGACGAGCAACGCCGTGTCGTGATCGAGGCCCTGGTGGATGACACCGTCGCGTTCATTCGCAAGGACGTCGAGTACCTGCAGAACCTGCTTCGCGAAGGTCGTGGAGGCTACCAGGACATGACCGACGAAGCGCTCTTGATCGAGCACGAAGACATGATCGGCCGCTACGAACACGACCCCCGCCCGGAGACCCCCAAGCCGTGAGCATCGCGAAAACCCTTCTGACTCCACCGCAGCGCGCCGAGCTGATCGAGAAGCTGAGCAGCGACACCTTCAGCTCCGCACATGGCGATCGCGGTTTCCTGCTGGGCATGATCACCGAGGGGTTCCGCGGCTTCAGCAAGCTCGGTGATGCCGAGCTGCTGAAGTGCCACCGCGACGCGTTCGATGAGGACTTCGCGTACGAAGCCACGGCAGTGAGCCAGGCCCCGGTTCTGTTGATCGCGTGCAACCCTGCGCGAAACACCGTGAGCTTCAGCGACTGGTCGCCGGAGATCAGCGCCCACTACGAAGGCAAGCTGCAGGCAACGCTCGATGGTGGCGCCCGGGCCGCAGAGTTCTCGGTCAAGAATCGGGCCTTCATCGTGCTTGTCGATGGCGAGAACGATGCGATGTTCGAGGCGCTGCAAGCCGCCACTGGCGTGCCGGCAGGGCTGTTCGAGAAGCTGCGTGAGGACTGGTACAACCATGATCTGCAGGAGCAGGTGGTGGGCGGCATCGTCCTGGAGGGTGCTGATGTGGATGAGGTGTTTCAGGGCTTGGAGCGGCTGATCAATGTCGACAACTCGGACATCATGCCCAAGGGCAGGTTCGACGTGGAGCCGGTCAGCTACGTTCGCACGCAGCACACCGGCGACATCCTCTACGAGGTATTTGATGATGGCGACGGCATCGGCGACGGGATCTCGATCCTGACCACCAGCTTCCGGCGCACGCTCGATGACGCGCCGCGCCTGGAGGTGTCGGGGTTCGAGCTGGAGGGCTCGCGCCCGTGAGTGCTGTCCTGTTGGAAGAGAAGCTGCTGGTGGGCGTCCAAGGCAAGCAGGTCTTGGTCGCCATTGTGCGAGAGGCGGACTTCTTCAACCTCGGCACGCTGGGTCAGCGTGTGAAAGGGTTGGGCTATGGGTCCTCGTCGGCGGTGTTCAACGGACACCGCGTGGCGGAACAGGCCTATCTGATGCAGGGAGTCTCCCTGGAAGATGCCGCCGACAGCGCCGGCATCCCGGTAGCGCTGCTGGAGGAACTGCAGCACCTGTGGAAGCTCAATCGAAGCAATGAGCCCACCTTCGCTGTGGTGGAGGGCGTTGAGCTGAGCGAGTCCGCCCAGCGCCTGCACCAGGCGGGGCTGGCCGGCGATGCAGTCAAGTGCGCGGTGGCCGTGGAAGTGAGCGTGACGGGTGATGCCGCCGTGCTCGCGCGGCGCCCGAAGGGTCGCGAGGTCATCGAGCAGTCCCTGATGCTGCCGACGACGCTCGTGGCCGTGCAGCGCATGGCGATCGACGACTACGCCTCGCCTTCGCCATGAACGCAGTCGTCAAGCCCGCCGAGGACGAATTCACCGCGCAGATGCGCGAGCTGATGACGTTCTACAGCAACCCGCATGGCCCCCGAGCGGGGTTCTACACAGCCAGCAATGAGGCGTACGTCTCCGAGCAGCTGTTGAAGTCGCGGCGCTCCCACTACGTGATGCCTGCCGAGGCCGCGGCCGAGCTGGCCTATCGCGTCGGCGTGATGGAAAGCGAGTCGGATCTGCGAAATGCGGCGCAGCGCGACCTGATCGTCGAGGCGCGCATCGTCCTGCGTCGTGTCGCAGGTTCTGCGCTCAAGCAGCTGCATGCTGCTGCCAACCAGGAGAAGTGAAGATGGTACGAGCTGATACCGACACCGATCCGCGCACGTACACCGTGAGCGTGACATTCGAGGTGTGGAACAACGCGGCGTACGACGCCGGGCAGCCGCTTGAATCCGGCTTCGAGGTGGAGAGCGAGGAATTCGACTGCGAGCAGCTGGCGCGCCTGCAGCAGAAGTACGGGTTCGACAAGGTGACGGACCGTCACCTGTGGGACGGGGCAAAGCCCGTCTTCAAGACGACGATGCCTGCGGAGGATCGCGCCCACTTCGAGCGTGGTCAGGACAAGCTGTTTTCGCTGACGTTGTTGGCGGTCGACGGTCAGCCGCCGCGGCCAGCGGATCAGCAGCGCGTGGCGGACTACTTCGGGGTGTTCTTCTCCAACCGCGTGCCGGACGACGGCGACGATCTGACCGCACGCCCCCGGCCCTAACCCGGGTCCTGGAGTATCCTATCCAGGTCGCCGGGATCTCCCATCCCCTACACAATCAAGGCACGCGCATGAGCGATATTTCCTACCAGATCGGCCCCTTCCACTTCGCTCACGAGGATGATTGCAAGGCAAAGACCTTCAATAGCGAAGATGGGGGAAAGCGTTCGTTCAAGGTGGTTCTTTCGACGGCCTACAACGCAGGGATCGTGGGCTCAGAAATGAACGGCGTTGCGGTGTTGGATGACGACAATCGCCAGGTGTTGTTCGATTGCGGCCCGGTGGCGTACAACAAGACCGCGCAGAAAATGCTCTTCACGCAACTGATGGATGCAGACTGGCCCACCTTCTGTGGCCTGGTGAAGCAGCAATCGCGATATCGTCAGTGCATGCCTGACATCAATGCGGCAAAGCCTGCCTACGTCTATCCGATCCCGGATGCCGACAACTGGCAGGTGATGAGCGTGGAGCAGGAGGGTCCGGAGGATGATCCGTACACCTACCCGGCGCAGAAGCGCGTGGAGATCGTCAAGGAACTGATCAGCCACACCACGCACCGCGATGGTCCCTATGCGAACGGTCGTCTGGCCTGGAACATCAAGGTGCCGTTCGATGTCGACACCACGGGCAAGACGTCGGACTACCCGGGTGATGCGCAGTTCGACGAGCGCTGGGAGCAGTACCTGAAGGATGAGAGTAACGAGGTGTTCGGTCGCGCCTGCGAAAGCGCGCTGAGCGCTTACGTCGAGGGCGACTACACGATCTACCCGGGCGAGATGCAGGGCAAGATCCACCTGGGTGTCGAGGGTCGCATGGGCGGGTGGCTGGTGCTGGACAAGATCGACGGCGTCGGCTCGCTCCGGTGGGACGGGCAGGCAGAGATGGAGGAAGAGCTGATGGGCTTTTCCGCTGAAGATCTCGCTGTGCTCTACAAGGTCGTGCGCAATCTGGATCGCGACGTGAGCCGCCAAAAGATCCGCAGCGAGATGGCCCACCAATACGCCTTCATCCGCAGCCAGCAGGAGGAAGAGTGGACGCAGGAGTTGGAAGAAGAGCCGGCGTCGCCGCGGCCGTAACGGAGTCAGCATGCGGACACTGCTCGCGGTCGATTCGATCCTCGCCTACCTGGACAAGCCCGATACTGATCGCCCCGTGGCGCGGTATCAGGGCGAGCGGCTGGACGATCGCGAGTTCTTCAGCGAAGAGCAGCTGCAGCGGTTGGACCGGCTGGTCCAGGGTGTAGAGACGCCCAGGTCGTCAGGCCACGGGCTGTCGAAGTTCCTGATCGACTTCGCCTGGGCGTCTTCCAAGCTGGAGGGCAACACCTACACCGAGCTGGAGACCAAGTCGCTGCTTCAGTTCGGAACGGTCAGCAAGGACAAGCCTGCCGAGGACGCGGCGATGGTGATCAATCACCGCCGCGCGATCGAACTGATGCTGGCCAGGCCGGATATCGAGTTCGACCAGCTGTTGGCCATCCACAAGGCGTTGGCAGACGACACCGATGCCCCAGGGTCTCGCCACTTCCTGGAAGTCGGCAAGCGGGGCGTCATCCGCTCCTACACGCCTGATGGCCTGCACATCACGGGCACCTCGTATCTGCCGCCACAAGCCGAGGGGCGGCCGCCAGGATTCCTGGAGGACGAGGCGCGCCGCGCGATCACACATGCGCGATCGATCGATCATCCCGTGCAGCAGGCGTTCTACGTGATGACGCGCCTGCCGTACCTGCAGCCGTTCTATGACGCCAACAAGCGCACCTCGCGTGTGTTGGCCAATGCGCCGTTGATTGCCAACGACTATGCGCCGCTGTCCTTCGTGGACTTCGACAAGACGGCCTACCTGCGTGGCCTAGTGGCGTTCTATGAGCTGGGCGATGAGCAGCTGTTCGGCCAAGCCTTCGTGCGGGCCTACGTCGGATCGGCCATCCGGTACCGCTCCCTGCCCGAGTCGGTGCGCGTGCAGCTCACGCTGGATCGCGATCGCTTCCTGGATCAGGCCACGAACTTCGTGCTGACGGGGGAGGATGAGCTGGCGGTCGAGCTGGCGCTGGCGCCGGCATCGAGTACGAACCGCCCCCGCTGATGGGAGCCACCAGGCGGAAATGCAAAGCCCGGCCAAGTGCCGGGCTTTTGCTTTCTTCTGTGCTCAGGAATGTTTGTTTCTTGTGAAACGATTCCCGAAACAGAAAGGCGGCCGTAGGGCCGCCGTTCGGGTCTTGCCTGGCCGGCCCCTTATCGGGGGCGGGGGCGATCGCGCAGGCGCTCAGCCGCCTCCAGGCCCTGCATACGGTAGTCGTGCAGGGTGGGGGCATCAGCGGACACGCTGCGTCGGGCGGCCGACAGCAGCGAGCGGGCGGCGCTGGGAAGGGGGGAGGGGGTGGTCGGTGCGCTCATGGGCTGCATTCCTGACAGAGACAAAAAAGTACGTTTCATCCGAGTATATTATAGCTTGTCTGTAGGGGAAAACCCTACTTCACGGGGAAAATTTTTCGTAAGCGTAATGCTGACAGGGGGCACATTCTGTCCGTGCTCTGCTGCACCCGCATTACGGAGCCTCGTTGGCGAAAGATGTTAAACGATTGTCCTCTATTCGCCCGTTAACCCGTTGTCAATCGAAACGAATTCTTCTCTAACTATCGTTGCACTATCAGTTCAGGTGCAGGATACTACAACGAAAGTAAACGCATGAACACACCAGAAAACATCGGACGCAAGTTGAAACTGCTCGTACTCGGCGACGAAGGCCTCGACAAGACCAAGGCGCACCAGCTCAAGAAGGCGGGTGTCCTGAAGTCGGTTGGCGACGGCATCTATGTCGGTGCGCAGCACGACTTCGGCAAGGTGCTCGATGAGTACGGCATGCGCCTGACCTCGATGCTGTTCCCCAATGCGGTGCTCACGCACCGGACGGCGTATGAGCACAAGCCGATGGACGGCATGATCTTCATCGGCGGCAAGTACCACTACAAGCGACCGATCTCCGAAGGCGAGGCCTCCCTGACCATCGTGCAGGGCATCACCGAGATCCCGGACCGCCGGGACCGGCTGCAGCACGAGGTGATCACGCTGAAGGACAAGATGGGCGAGTTCGAGATGCTGAGCTCCACGCCCGAGTTGATCATGCTGCAGCACTTCGAGGCGACGAAGGTCAACAACATCAAACATCTGGGCGCGACCGACCTGCGCAAGCTGTGGCGCAAGGTCCTGCACCGTCATGACGACGATGTGAAAAAGACTTACAAGGCGATCGAGAAGGTCGCCGAACATGCGGGGCGCAACGCCGAGTACAAGCGGTTCGTGCGCGATATCGACAACATCATCAATCCGGGAATGTAATCGGGAAGGAGTGGGGCGTGCGCTGGGTGGATCTTTCGATGTATGGGCTGGCCATGCAGTTGCATGGTCAAGTCGATCGCAACCTGGTACTGCTCGCGCTGCCTGGCGCTTCTGGCCCCGACGCCGCCGATGCTGCCCGCATGGGCTTCAAGCATCGCGACGGCTTGTACACGCGTGAAGGTCAGAAAATCCACCTGAGCGAGATCCGCGCCGTGTTCCCGCAGGCCCAGGTGCGCGACATCGACGACTCGGCCATCCACTACACGCCGCCGGCGGCCGAGCCGGAGCAGGCGGGCCTGCCCATGCCGGGTCCGGAGGTCATGCTGCCCGCCCACTGGATGCCGCAGGCCGAGTTCGTGCGCCGTGCGCACGTCTACCAGGGCCACGGTGGCTGGCACGTGGATCTGCTCAACGAGCCGATGGAGGTCCCCGACGACGTGCGTGTCCTGGGTGGACGGACGTCGATGGACAAGATCGCAGCCCTCGTGCACGCGCATGCGGTGCAGAAGGCCGACAACGCCGATCCGACGCAGTCGCGCATCGAGGTGCTGGCGGACTACCCCAAGTGCCTGACGGGCACCTGGTACGCCAACCGCCAGGCAGAGACCAACGTGACCAAGCTGCTCAGCCGGTTGGCCGTCCTGCCGCGAATGATGGATTACGTGCGCCTGGGAGATGGTCGCACCGCGCACTGCCGGCTGAAGAACCCGCCGTACCAGGACCTGGCGATCGAGGTCCACCCCTCGGACGATCGCTTCGAGCAGCGCGTGTACCTGACGCACTATCGCGACGATGGCCAGGCCGATGGTGAGATGGTCTACGGCACCGCCAAGGGCCGCTTGTGGTTCATCGAAACGGCCGTCAATGGGCCGTGGGGCGAGCATCGGGCGCCGGATCGATCGTTTGCCGGCATGTTCGCTCGCAATCTGCTCGCGCAGGGCTTCGACACGGCCGCGATCGACTGGAGCGGTGAGCTGGCCGAGCGCGAGGAAGATGCCCCCGCGCCGTCCCTGAGGCCGTCTCTGGGCTGACCATGTCCATGAACCCTGCCCAGCGCCTTGCGTTCTGGTCCCTGGTGGCGGATCGGATCGAGGGTCGCGACCCGGGCGCGCTGGAGCGCGGGCGCCGGCGCCTGCAGCGCTGGCGGACCATCAACTCGCCCAGTGCCAGCGATCGCTACTGGGACGAGTGGGAGAGCCGAATCAACGAAGGGATGCAGGCGGTCGTACGACAGCTGCGTGACCCCAGCGAGCGCGGGGATGTGCTGCGCTCCACGGCCCCGTTTCTGGACGTGGTCAGCCAGGCCGAGCGCCTGCAGTTCCTGGAGTCGGCCCGGAGCGCGAAGCAATGAAGCGTGAGGCCTTGCTCCATGTCCTGCGGGCGGCCAACGAAGTGGCAGGCGGTCGCGTCGACTTCCTGCTCATCGGCAGCCAGGCCATCCTCGGCGCCGTCGAATCGGACAACTTCACCCTGATGCGCTCCATGGAGGCGGATCTGGCGGCCATGACGCCGGACCAGCGCCTGGCAGAAGAGGTGGCCGATAGGGTGTCGGGCGTGATCGGCGAAGGCTCGGACTTCAACGAGCGCTTCGGCTACTACGCTGACGGCGTGGAGATGAGTACGGCCAAGCTCGCTCCCGGATGGGAGCAGCGGCTGGGTACGATCACGTTCGATGCCTATGGCACGACGAAGACGGCGCGCTTCATCTCGCCCGAAGATCTCGCGGTATCCAAGTTGCTTGCAGGTCGCGAAAAGGATCTGGAGTTCGTGCACGCGATGCTGGAGGAAGACGTCGTCCAGCTGGATGCGGTCGCTGAGTTGCTTGCGACCGTGCCTGCGGACGCCAATCAGCAGCGTGCCGGCGCGTGGCTTGAGTCCCGGCGCAGTGACGTCCCCAGTATGAGGCCCTGAGGCTGGGACAGGCATTGCCTGGCTCAGAAGCACGGGATACTCTAACCAAAGTTCAACAACCCTCAGGAAACGCCATGGCCCTCTTCGGCTACTACATCGACCGCCAAGAGCGCGGTGGTTTTACCGCCGACGTCCGCAACGAAGCGGGCGCTACCGTGTATGAGGTCAGGGCGGGCAATGAACTGGGGCCTGATGAGACCTCCATCATCGACGACGGCTTCATGAAGCATGCTACCGATATGGACGGCCTGCAGGAATACCTGATCCAGCTGAACATCATGCAGCCCGGTGACGAGCTGATGATGTACCCGGGCTTCGAGGCGGCGCTGGAAGAGCGCGAGGCCGAAGAAGCACGCCAGGCAGCGCGTCCGTGAGCAGCCAGCCGCCGACCATTGCCGAGACTTTGGCGCGCCTGGAACAGGCGCTGCCCGTAGGCGACTTCGACTACGACGATGGCTATCGCGATGCGCTGCACAGCGTGTTGCTGGCGTTGGCGCAGGCGGGCATGTCCCGGCAGGCGCTGGATGATGCCATCACCACCGCTCTGGACGCCCACGCCAACAATGCGGCCCAGGTGGCCCGAGAGAAGCCGGGCGATCAGCAGCTCACGGCAGACGGGCATCCGCTCCCGTCCCTGCGATTCGTGCCGCCGCTGGAAGCGCTCACCGACGAACAGCGCGACATCGACACCGACAAGGCGCGCGATGCGATGACGCTCGAATACGAGGCGTGGATGAAGCTGGAAGGCCTCGACCTCACGTCGGCCGACGAGCACCTGTTCGATCCCAAGCTCACGCTGGCACAGCTGGAGTGGGTGCGCGAGTTTACTGAGCGTTGGGACCACAACGACCAGATCGAATCCCTGCAGCACGAACAGAAGCGAAGCCCATGACCGACAGTCGCCCGTGGTATCTCCGCACAGAGAGCGAGTTCTTCGATCTGTACGCCCCCTTGGAAGTCGGCGAGGAAGGCGGCGGCGACTTCATGCGCGATCACGCGCAGGTCAAAGACGAGCCCGTGAACAATGTTTGGTCCATCGTCGAGAGTGATTCGGGCGAGGGCCTGTGGGCCTCGCCGGGATTCCGCGTGGTCAACGTCATCGGCTACGTGCTGACGGAAAAGCCCTGGGTCGATGGTGCCGCGGACGAAGTGTGGCTCGACGGCGTGGAGAAGGCGCTGGACCAACTCGCCGATGGCGTTGACGACGAGGACTACGCCGAGCAGCTGGCCTACGAAGTGCGGGATCGGATGGATACCATCCGTTTTGAGATCGCCACCCGGGCGGGCGAGCCGGGCGAACGCGCGATCAACGCGTGGATGGACGCCAATCCGGAAGATCCGCACACGGTGAAGGTCCGCGACCTGACCCGGCGCCTTGAAGAGGTCCTGAGCGAGGCGCCGGCGCTTAGGGGCGCGTAGTGGCCCGCGACGTCAGAGGCCTTGGCCTTGAGTTCATCGCGCTGGTGGGCGGCATCGCCATGGTTGTGGCAATCGGTCTAGCGGGAGCATGGCTGATCAGTCCGGCACCTGAAAGTTGGCAGGACTGGGTGATGCTCGCTATCGTCGTGATGTTCAATGCGGCGATCGTTGGCGTGGTGCTGAGTGGGTTTCGCCGGCAGCGACGGGAAGACGCCGCTGCGGACGTGGTCTCGACGTGGAAGCGGCTGCCCACAGCGAAGCAGTTCAAACGAGCCCATGGCACCGCCCCACAAGACGACGGTCTCCCGGTTCGCTGTCCTACGTGCGCAAGCGATTTGGCCCGCCACTCCCTTTCCCCGGGCGATCCGAGGTGGCAGATGGGGGGCGCCCGCTGTGGCATCTACCTGTGGAGGAACAATCCCTGATCAGGGGTTGGGCTTCCCTCGACCTGTGGTGATAAGAACTGTGATCTAGTGCCATAGATCACAGTATCAGCGCTAACTTTCGTTGTAGTATCCAGATAACGAAAGCGAGGCGCGTTGATGAATCATCCTCTCGAAACACACGCCGCCCACGCGCGGCGCGACTGGACAGGCAGCGAGATCAAGCGCCTCTTGGGGCCCGAACTGGGCGCAGGGTGGGCAATTGCTCGGGGTGTCATGGCCTCCCTGGACGTCGCGGGGAGCCACGATGAAGCCCTGTACATCGACAGGGGTTCCCGTGACTTACTGGAGCTCGTGCATAGCACGCTGACCAGTCGCACTGTGCTGGCCGAAGGCGTTGAAGATGACCTCCGCGCGACGGGCATCGCTTATCTGGCCAATACTGCCAGCCTCAGCATCCCCTTTCTGCTCGACAGCGTTGGCAGTTCCAAGCAGAAGGGCGCCTTCCGCAACGGCCTGCATGCAGCCGTCGAGTTGATTCCGCACTTTGCCACTCAGCGTGGCATCAGCCCCCTGGCGGCGGAGGACATCGCGCGTGACATCTGTGAGCAGCTGGGAATGCTGCGCGGACGCGATCTGCGGCAGCAGCTGCTGGCAGGCCAGTGGGATGAGGAAGCTGCCAGTGCCGTGTCCAACATCCATCAGCAACTGACCGCCATCGGTTGCCCGGGACTGTCCCTCGACGAAGCCGAGGCGATTCTGCGGGGCGGCCCGGACGCCCGCGCAGGTCTGGATCGTTTGGAGGCCGAGCAGGGGATCGACGTCGGCCGCATGCGCAAGGCGATCGCCTACATCCCTGACACGTTCACCCGCGACGACCTGGAGTCGTTGTGCGAGGGGCACGATCTGATCGTGCGCCGTGGCCAGGGCGAGGAAGCGTCCTCCCCTGACGGCCTGCCCCAGTGGGAGTGGGTCAGCGCCGATGGCGCGCAGGTATCGA
Source organism: Pseudoxanthomonas sp. LjRoot127 (assembly GCF_964253495.1). Classification (NCBI taxonomy): domain Bacteria; kingdom Pseudomonadati; phylum Pseudomonadota; class Gammaproteobacteria; order Lysobacterales; family Lysobacteraceae; genus Pseudoxanthomonas; species Pseudoxanthomonas sp. LjRoot127. Next base: position 66,048 of record NZ_CAXUQR020000002.1, on the reverse strand, counting down.
ACCTCTACTTCGGCAGCGAGCGCGAGGCGCAAGTCGCAGCGCTGGAGGAAAAGCTGCTGCCGGAGTGGTTCGCCGCCGGCCAATACGAAATGGACTTTCCCGACTTCATGGAAGCCGCTCGCCCCGGCTCCAGCAACCGTCCCTGAGGTAAACATGACCGCACCGTCTCCGTCCCCGTTCCTCGATGCCGTCGACACCGTCCTGCAGCACGCAGGGCGCGTGCAGGGCATGTCGCAAATCATGCCGCCCGAATTGCTGAAAGCGCTTGAAGCACTGCGCGAGCAACGCGCCGAGCTGAAGGGGCTCACGAAGGTCCAGTTCTACACCATCGATTCCGTGCAGCGCTGGGACTGGATGTTCTGCCTTGGCAGCCTGAGGCAGGCATCGCGGGATCTGAAGCAAGCCCTGGGGACCGCTCAGGAGCCGTCGTGGATGCGCCCGGCGATCCAGCTTGCAGAGCAGCATGCGAAGGCGCCGGACCCGGTGCCGGCCGATGGCCAGCCGGTGCGTGGCAATGACCCCTACGTCGTGCTCTACAGCCCGGAGAAGATGGAGGCCGGCGACGGCGCCGGCTTCTACTCCCGCGAGCAGGGGTGGGTGCGACTGGAAGATGCCACGCGCATGCACCCACAGGTGATGGCGTTCAAGTCGCTGGACAGCGATCTGGCGAGCACGGGCGTGGACGACGCGCAGTTCCTGGCGCCGGACAAGGCGGTGGAGATCGAAGAGCAGTACCTGGAAAACACCAGCGGTCTGCTGGTGGGAGGCCCGCGATGATCAATGCAGAGCACTTCGGCGCCCCGCTGGGCCGTTCGGAGCTGGACCGGGGTCTGGGCCAGCGCTTCATGCAGGCCGTGGGCGAGCCGGGGCCCTTGGCCCTGGTGGCCATCATCGGCGAGAAGTATGGCGAGCGCTCCATCACGGCGCAGCGCGAGAACGGCGAGGTTGTGCACCTGCGTGAGGCCAACGTGCAAGCCGCATGGCACGGCGAGGCCTGGCCGCAGCCGGGTGTCAAGCGGTACTCCAACTTCCTGCTGTCGCGATTTCCGCAGGAGTTCGCCGACAAGCACCACCAGGGCTACCGCTATGTGGTCAAGTCCAACGGCATGCTGCCACATGAAGGCTTCAAGACCGCCGACGAGCTCGTGGCGTGGGCGAGCCTGTACAACTTGGACCTACCGTGCACGCCGGCCGAGTTGGAGACCGCCCAGCTGCAGTGGGCAGAGGTGGGCGGTACCTATCAGCGTGCCACCCATGCCAACACGCTGACCTTCAGCAAGCTCGATGACAGCTGGTGCATCCACACCCGCGCCTTCGATAATGGGACGGTCACGGCCGCCAAGCGCGTCGTAGATCTGGAAGCAGGCGTGGTCACGCTGCACGTAGTCGGCTCCGGATGCAGCGCCAGGCAGGTCTTCGACAGGCCGGCCGTGCCCGATCCGGACGATCACCTGTATATCTACGTACCGGGTGAGCGCAACGTGCTGGACGAAGCGATGCACGTAGATGGCCAGCTCGTGGGTCGCTTCGATCAATCGCACCGCACGCTGGCGCAGTTTCGGGAGCAGTATCCCACCGCTGGGATCTATTACTCGACCGAAGTGGCTGTGCAGATTGAGGCGCTGTGCCGTACCGAGCCGGAAGAGATCTCGCAAGAGCGCTTCATCGACGCGCTGGAGGTCATGCCGCCCAAGAGCTGGAAGCAGTTCGGGCACGAAGAGAGCTTCAAGTTCGTCGAGCACTACAGCGGCAACATCACCAGCATCTATGCGCGCGTCGGCGAGCGCTTCTTCACCTTCCTCGACAACGCGTCCATGCCCCACGAACGCGTGATGGACAAGATCCGCGGCAGCGGCCTGCTGGAACAGCCGGCGCCGGTGTTCGATGAGCCGGCCGCCGAAGCGCCGAGGATGGGCTGATGGGCATTCGCCACATCCGCACGCTGGTTGACCCCAACGAGCCGGCCCCACGCCGCTCGCTGGCCAACGCGTTCAAGCCGCACGCCCAGGTCAGCTACACCCGCCTGGGCCAGAACCGCGGCAACCCGCGCCTGTGGCTGGAAGGCCTTCGCCTGAACCGGATCGGTTTCGAGCCGGGCACGCGCTTTCGCGTGGACCTGGATCTGGACCGGCGGCAAGTGCGCCTGGTGCTGGATGCCAACGGCGATCGCGCCGTGTCCCAGCGGCAGCGCCAGGGCGAGGATGGGGAGGTCGTTCGCAAGACCCCGATCATCGACGTCACCGGTGGTGCGCTGGCCGAGATCCTGGGCGAGGGCGCCAAGATCCGCGCCACGCTCTCCGCTGGCGAGATCGTGTTTGATCTGCACCCGGTGGAACTGGCCATTGAAGAGCGCGAGAAGCGCACGCGCGAGCAGGTGGCGCAGGGCTATCTGACCGAGGCCACGCTCTGCGCGGGCGCGGGCGTGTCCACGCTGGCCTTCCACGAAGGCGTGCAGGCGCAGGGTCTGCGCTCGCGCGTGGACTGGATCGTCGATCGCGATCACCGCTACCTGGAGATGGCGTCGGTCAACAATCCGGCCATCACCGAAGACACGCGGCTGTACGAAGCCGCGCTGGAAGAGCTGGAGCCGGTTGCACTCAGCAAAGTGGCTAGTTTGGGTTTGTCGCTGCCCTGCACCGGACACAGTAAGGCAGGTCGTGCGAAGCGGAAGATCGACAAGGCGGAGGACCATCCGACTGACGCACTCGCGGTCTACGGCGCGCTGCGCATCGTCGACGCGGTGCAGCCTGCTGTGATCGTGTCGGAGAACGTCGCTGAAGCCCGCACGTCGGCGAGCTATGCGATCTTCATGGCGTACCTGCAGGAGCAGGGTTACGTCCTGCACGAAGCCCTGTTCGACTCCACCCAGAGCGGCAGCCTGGAGAACCGCACGCGGTGGTGGCTCGTCGCGATCTCGCGCGGGCTGGCCGAAGGGTTCTCGATGGACCAGGTGCCTGCGTATCCGAAGCAGTATGAGACCCTGGGCCAGGCGCTGGAGAACATCGGCGATGACGACGAGCGCTGGCGCACCTTCGACTACCTCGTGGCCAAGGCGGCACGCGATAAATCCGAAGGGAAGAACTTCAAGCCCAACGTGCAGAACGAGAGCGCTACCAGCGTGAACGGGCTTACGAGGGGTTACGCCCGCGTCAGACAAACCGATGTGAAGCTCGGGCGCGAAGACGGCATGCAGCGATTGCTGACGCCAGTGGAGCATGCCCGGGCCAAGGGCATTCCGGAATATCTCGTCAACGGATTCCCCGTCTCTGTCGCTCACGAAGCGCTGGGCCAATCGATCCTGTTCAACCATGCCAAGGGCATCGGCGAAGCCGTAGGCGCGCATCTGCGCGACCTGCAGCGTCCGGGCGAGCTGCCGCTGCGCCAGGCGATGGCACCGCGCGACTCGATCGCGCACGACGTGGCGCGCCAGATGGGCGATGCCGCCACGGTGGCCAAGATCCGCAGCCAGCTCGATGCGCCGGCGACGATGACCAAGGACACGTTCCTGGCCGTGCAGGCCGTCTGCGAAGACATGGCCATGCAAGTGGCCATGGGCACCGATGCGGCGGCCGGCTTCGATGCGCGCAACGAAGAGATCTACCGCCTGCTGGAAGCCTCCCCTTGGACGCTGCACCCGGACTACGGCTGCGTGCTGGCGTCGGACATCGATGAGCTGGACGCGGAAGCGGCCGGCGGCCTCAAACCCTGATTCCTCCCATATTCAACGGAGATCCCCCTATGCGCCTGCAACACATCAACTACCACATGCACCTTGCCGATGGCGGTGAGCAGTCGTGGCTCATCAAGCCCAACGCCAGCGGGCGCACGTTCAAGCACACTGAGGTGCACAACTCCGTGGAAGAGGAGTCCGACGCCGAAACCGAATCGGTGGTGGTGGAATTCGTCTGGCCCGGTGGCCGCCGGCATACGTGCGACCTGACCGGGGACCAGCACATGGACCTGGAGGCCCACGGCCTGCTCGACCAATGGCTTGCGCGTGTGAGCGATGGCGAAGTGCCGGAGGACGCGCTGGACGAAGTGCTGGCCGACGTCCCGCGGCTGAAGGTGGCCTGAGCATGGACGACACGATCAAGCGCGCCATCTACGAGAACGCGACCATCAAGGTGGTCATGCGCCCGGAACTGGATGCAGAGACGCGCCAGTTGGCCGGCCTGGCCATGCACAGGCTGATCGCCCAGATCCCCTCGCCGGACCATGATCCGGCGATTGAACCGATGCGGGCGGTGGCCCGTGCTGCTGATCGGCTTGCGGTGCTGATCGAGTCTGACAACGAGGATCACAAGGGTGCGGCGCCGGATGACATCGCCGCATACGATGCCCTCATGGGCGTGCTCGCCCGGTGGCAAATCACCTACGGCGACAGCAGCATGGATACGCCCAAGAAGGCGGCCGATGCGATGGCGCTGGCGATGAACCACGCGATCGCGCGTGTCGAGATCGCCCACCAGGAAGGCTCCGACATCATGAAGGCGCTGCTGCCGCAGATGAAAGATGCGGTGGCGGTGTACTACCGCACGCGCATCGACTTCGACATGGGCATGCTGCGCTCGCCGACCAAGACCGAACGGTTCGATGGTTCGTTCGTGGTGGAGATGGCGCGGGAGCTTCGCCACCTGGTGGGCGGCCTGTTCAAGCATCCCGGTCACGTCATGACCAGCGATGCCGATCGGACGTTGGCCGAGCGCATGCTCGCCAAGCTCGATCGCTTCCTGAAGGGGCCGAAGGAACCGGCGGGTGATATCGAGCCCGTGAAGGACTGTCTCAACGCGTTTGAAACGGTACTTCTGCACAACAAGCCCATGTCGGCCAACGACCTCGCTGCCCGCAAGGCGCTGCTGGCCGATGCCGACGATGCCGTGGTGCGGCTGGAGGGCGCGCTCGCGGCCGCTCAGCGCCGCGCCGCGTTCTTCGAGAACGAGCTGCGGGAGGCGAGCCACGATCTGTTTATGTGGGATGGGACGACAGAGTCGATCCAGACCATTCGCGAGAACATCACCATCTGCCTGGCTGGCGGCACCAACAAGGCGTTCGGTCAAGCCGGGGCAGTGAAAGATGGCCCGAGCAACGCCAAGGCCAGCGAAGGCCTGCAGCTGATGAAAGGGGCCATCGCGGATATGGATGGCGTCGAAATGGGTGAGCTTCGCTCTGACTTCGGTGGCGGCTGGATCGGCTCCATCCGCATGGCCGATGGAACGCAGGTCCTGGCCAACTACAGCGCTCACGGTCGCATCGACCTGGGCATCGAGCCGGCCACCGGCCCGTTCCCGGTTGAGATCGTCCGACAGGTCGATCTCGCGCAGATGCCAAGCGCGGAGGACCTGCGTTCGCACCTGCAGGCCACGGCGGACATCCTGGCCGCGGCCAGAGCCCCGCAGGCCAAGTTGCTTGCGCACGCGGCCATCACGCACGACACGCTGTCCGAGCTGGCGGAGAACGGCGACCTTCCTTCGGCAATACAGGCTCGCGTGGCCGATCACCTGGAAGAGGGCACGGCGCTGTTCCGCGCCGCCGGCATCGAGAGCGAGCCTGCCCCCATCACTGCCGATTCGCTGAGGATGTGACCGATGGTGACGAAACCTCCCACCAACGTGCACGAACTGCAGGCGTTCCTGTTCGGCGACACATCGGGCAATGAAGGCCGCAGTGCGGCCGCCGCCGGGCTGTCCACGAGGTTGATGCTGCTGCAGGCGCGCTTCAACGCCTGCGTGAAGGAAGCGGTGTCCGGCAATCCGCCGCCGGAGGCGTACCAGGACTGGCTGGTGCAGCAGGTCGAGCGACTGCGTGCCGATCGCGAAGAGCTGACCGGCCTGCGTGTCTACCTCAACAGCGACGGTGTGCCCGCGGAGATCTACATCTTGCCGGCTGGCGCCACCGACGTGCAGGCCAACCGCATCGACATTCCGCTGCACCCCTCGCTGGAGCTGGGGTTGAGCGATGACTTCTGGGAAACGGACGCGTTGTGGCCGGAAGAAGACCGCCCGCGCATGGGGATGAGCGCATGAGCAACGAGACGACGAAGCCGGCGACCACGCCGGACATGGAAGGCCAGCAGGCGTTCGAGAAGTTCGACCGCCTGCTGCGCCGCGTGCAGAAGGGCTCGCCTTCGCGTGCCACCGGGGCAGCGCTGATCGCGGCCAAGGCCGAGTACAACGCCTTCCTGCCGGTCCTGCAGCCGATCGGGCAGGGGATGCTTACCCGCGCGATCGCGACGCTCGGGGCCATCGAAGGGCGGCTGAAGCTGCCGCCCTCGCACAAGCTCTCCGGTAACGACTTCAAGAACCGGCGCTTCGGGACGTTCGAGGCCGGGCAGTTCCAACTCAACGAGGACGCCTCGCTGTACGTCAGGGCCAAGGCCCAGGCTGAAGCAACGCTCGACGTGGAGATCCGCCTGTTCACGCGGAAGGTGCGGGCCTTCGTACCCACCATCGCGGTGATCGATGGCAAGCGCCGCCAGGTGGACCTGTTCGACGGCTCCAGCTTCGTCACCGCCGACAGCTACGAGGAACTGGCGGACAAGATCGTCAGTCGGGTGCAGGCGCAGCTCGATGCGCTGCCCCCGTCGCCGTCGCGCGTTCCCACGTGCGACACCGGCAGCCGGGAGGCGATGTACGAGTGGTTCGAGAAGATGGCCGACCAGGGCCTGGACTTCCACCCCGATGACGTCGGCGAGGACATCGTCAACGCCGGAACGATGCAGAGGGTGTTCACCGACGAAGAAGCCACGCAGGTGCGCGAGATCGTACGTGGGCTGTTCGCGCAGCATGGCGGCATGGTCTACGACGCAGCGCTGGCCGCTACCGGCGTTAGCGACGACCCAGACGATGGTGAGGACGACGAATGCTCCCTGCGGCCCTAAGCGCTGCCTGGCCCGAGCACCTGGACACCGCGCAGTTTCGCGCGTGGTTCGGGCAGTCGCAGGTCGTGGACGCGCAGGGGCGCCCTCTGGTGGTCTACCACGGCACGACGCCGTGGACCAAAGCGGACGGCCGCCAGCTGGGCAACATCGAGATCTTCGATCGCTTGGCGTCGGTCAACATCGTGCGTCGGCGCCCGAGCGTTGACACGCTGGGTTCGTGGTTCTCCAGCGAACCTGGCAAGGCGGGCGCCGAGATGTACTCCGGCGACGTCGGTGCGATCTACCCGGTATACCTGTCGATCGCTCGGCCATGGCGGGTGACCTTCGCCAGCATGGTCCGCATTGGCCATCGCCTTGCCGGTACCGATCCGGAGACGGTGGTGGTGCGCCCGGGCGTGACGGAATCGGCTGCGTTCCGCTTCGGACAGGCGCAGGTCGACGAGCTGCGTACGTGGCTCAAGACGATGGGCTACGACGGCATTGCGTTGAAGGCGGACCCGGCGAAGGCGGGGAATGATGAATTCAGTGGCCAGCAGGCCTACGTCGTGCTGGAGCCCTCGCAAGTGAAGTCCGCTATCGCCAACAACGGCGACTACAACCCTGAGGACCCGCGCATCGCTTTTAAGCGGGCCGCCGAGCCGGAGCCGGCGACCGATGATGACGACGAGGAACGCGCATGCGCCCCGAGGTTCTGAGCTTCGCCGCCGCCGGCGGCATCTGGCATGCCAAGCGTGCCGAAGTCGCGGAAGCCTGGTCGGTACGCAACGACAACTTCGTCCCTGGCGATGAGGGCTTCGCCGATGCCAGCGAGCTGGACTGGTACCTGGTGGAGCAGTACCCGATCGCCCGCCTGCAGCACGTACCGGATGCGGCGTGGCTGAGCGAAGAGAACAAGCACCTGGACGGACGCTACAGCGACATGCTGAGCGGGCAGATCCAGTTGCCGCTGGTGGTGATGGACGACGGCCAGGCCGGCTTCATCTGGGACGGCTACCACCGCGCCGCCGCGGCGCTGGCCTCCGGTGTGGCCAGCGTGCCGGTGATCGTGGGCGTGAAGCGCCCTGAGCTCGCGCCAGTGCTCTTCCACGGCTCCAACGTGGTCCGCAGCGAGTTCCGCAAGGGATTCGGCGATGACCGTGGGGGGAACCTGCTACCGCAGGCCTTCTACTTCTCGCCCGATCGCACGGTCGCCACCACGTATGGGGAAGCGGTCACGGGCGCACGCCTGGTGATGGAGCGGCCCTACGTGGCGCGGACATACCATGACTTCGTGCACCTGGAGGTCGAGGACGCGGAGGCGATGCTGAAGGCCGAGGGCTACGACTCGTGCGTGCTGTACGCGACGCCGGGTGAGCCACCGGAGTATGTGGTTTTCGACCCCAGCCAGATCCACATCGTGGACCTGGGCGATTACCTTGAAGAGGAAGACGAATGCAGGATGAGGCCGTGAGCGAGCAGCAGGAGCAAAGCCCGCTGTTCAAGGCGTGGTTCGGTGGATCGGCCGTGGTCGATGAGCAGGGCCAGCCGCGCGTCGTGTTTCATGGAACCAGCCGGGCCTTCGAGGCCTTCAAGCCGGGCAGCTGGTTTGCAGAGGACGTGCGTGGTGCTGCGGTCTTCATCAACGGTGGCCGGCGTAGCAATGCGCGCATCCGTGAGGGCAGTGCGCTGGTGCCGGTCTACCTGGCCATCAACAAGCCGTTGGACCTGAGCATGCACTCGGTGCATGACTCCATGACGGTGAGGCAGCTGTTCGAGAAAGCGGGCGCGACGGACGCCGACATGCAGAGGTGCTTGGACATCATGGAGGCCTCCGCACTGGAATGGTGGAACCAGGTGCAGGCCGATCCCCAACAGGCCGCCAACTGGACATTCGGTCATCGCATGCCGGGCGCCCGCGGCGCCAGCTCGGAACCGCGCACGCTCCAGGATCGACTGAAGGACAGCTCCAGGCTCTGGAGCCACCTGGACAGCCATGAGGTCATGGCCGTGCTGAAGTCGATGGGCTATGACGGCGTCAAGACGCGCGAGTCGGTGCGCTACAACCCGAACCTCGCCGAGGGTAAGCGCCTGAATCGAAAGTTGGACGTGGAAGTGACGAACACGACCTGGTTGGCGTTTGCGCCTGAGCAGGTCAAAAGTGCCACCGGAAATGGGGGGCAATTCGATCCCGAAGATCCGCGTATCTGCTTCAAGCGTGCCAGCGAGCCGGAAGGCAAGGAAGACGCGCCAGCGGATGAGCTGGAAGAGGACGTTCCGGCTGCGCCGCGCTTCTAGCACGGCGACGGCAGTGGTAGCCTGATGTCGAATCGGAGGTCCTTGTGAACTATACGGAGTACCTGGCAACGCTGTCGCCTGAGGAACGTGAGCGCATCAAGCGGTACATCGTGCCGGCGCCAACGACTGAGCTCGTGCACCATGCGCCGGCCATGGGCCTTCGCCCACTTGGGCGTCCGGAGCTGGTCACGGCGAACCAGACGCAGCTGCTGCTCAAAGCGTGGGAACAGCCGCAGGACCTGCCCAAGGCGGGCCACGTGCAGGTGATCGTCTTCCCGCCCGGCGCAGACGTGCCGATCGTGTTGGTCAGCAAGACCGATCGCACGCCCACCGATGCCCGCAGCGGCAAGCTGTACCAGGTGGAGTTCGCCGCCCCGGCGGCGGAGGATGAGTCGCGTGCAGCTCTATCACGGTAGCGACCAGGCGCGGACAGAGTTCGTCAGCAAGCCGTCCCAGCGCTTCACCATGGGGCGCAGCTACGAGGTGACATCGCCGGCGAGTTTCTTCACGCCCGATGCGGACTACGCCCGCACGTTCGGGGCGGTGCTGACGGTCGTGGAGCTTGGCAAGGCCAAGTTGCTCGACCTGACCGAAGGCGCATGGGGGGTTGGTGATCCCGCCGCCTACGCGATCCTTGAAGCGCGCTTCGGCGAAGAGGTGGGCATGCTTGATCCCGCGGAGCTATGGGCGATTCTGGACCATCCAGAGGACGCACAGGCCATCGCAGCCCTGGGGTTCCAGGTCGTTGCGTTCCGTGAGCGCGACAGCTCTGGCGAGGCCCATGACACCTACGGTGTCATCGATCGGTCCGTCATCGAGGTTGTGGATCATGAGCTGGAGCCTGAAAGGCCCAGGCCGTAAGGCCATTGCGGCACTTACGCGGCTCACAATGAAAGCGCCGCGGCAAGCGGTGACTTTCGTCACAAGGTGGCAGATAACTTTCGTTAGAGTATGCGGTATTATCCGGACATAGCCCCTGCCCGGATGGTCCCATGCCTGAGTTCGCTTCCTTCGTTCCCACCGCCGAGCAGTACGCCCGGCTCCAGGTCGCCTTGCGACAGGTCTTGCCGTACGCGGAGTCCCGCTTTGAGGACCTGTGCATCTCGGCCGAAGAGGGTCCGGAAGATCCCGACAGCCCGGGCGTGGCGGACATCGTCCAGTACATCGAGAGCGCAAAGGAGCTGACGTCGGCCTATGCGCCGGCGGCCTGGCGTCCTGAGACTGGCGACTGGGTCTACTACGACAGCCGCGAGAACAGCAAGGACAACGGCCTGGCGCGCGTGATGTCCTACAACCCGACCACCGAGATCACCACGATCGAGTGGGAAGGCATGGGTCAGGTGCAGGCCCACATGGAAGAGATCTCCTTTCTCTCGCGCCCCGGCCCGTCCGAGCGAGGCGACGTCATCAACATCGCCCTGGGCAATCCGGGCGATAGCGCCAACGAGACCGACTACGTGCTCGAAGTGCCCGAGGGCAGCAAGCGCGGCAACGTCTGGCTGAAGGCCGGCGGCGTTGCGCTGTGCATCAGCAAGCGCGATGACGACCTGGTCGTCAAGGCGTTCCCCAACGGCGACGAGATGAGCGAGCCGTGGCAGGAGATGCATATCGACGACGCGTTCGCGCCCGACGCCCCGTCCATGAAGCCCTGACATTCGTCCCCATTCGTAGGAATCGCCCTGTGAGCAACAACCCCTATTCCTGGACCGCCGAAGACAACGCCGCTGCTGCGGCCGAAGGCTGGAACCTTTTCACCATCGATCACGCCTCCGGTGAACAGCTGGACATCCAACGCGAGGACGAGAAAGAGATCTTCGCCAGCGACGGCGAAGCCCTGATGCACATCTTCAAGCACGCGATGGACGGTAGCGTGCTGCACCAGAAGGCACTGCAGCTGAGCCTGCAGACTTCGCCGGCGTTTATCCCGCCGCGCATCGGCGTGAACATCACCGGCGGCGTCGTGCAGAACGTCTGGGCCGACACGCCAGCGCAGCTTGTGGCAGTCGACTACGACGTGGACGACGCCGATCCGGATCAGATCAGCGAGATTCCGCAAGGGGACGGGTCTGTTGAGGATGCGCTGGTGGCCATCCATGAAGCGCAGGTCCTGCCCGGGGATCTGCAGCAATATGTGGACGCCAACGCTGCGGCGCAGGCGGCCCTGGAAGAGGCGGAAGAAGACGAGCCGTCTTCGCCGCGCCCCTGATCGCACCCCACTTTCGACCGGAAACAACCATGTCCGACAAGATCAATCTCAAGCGCGACCCCGAAGTGGCCGAGCGCATGCGCAACGAGTTCAACGCGAATGAGCCGGCGCTGCTGGAGCGCCTGCGCGGGGAGATGGAAGCGAACCCGCGTCAGTTCCTGGAAGCGACTTTCGGTACCGCGTACAACTTCGTGCCGTATCCGGACTTCGACAACATCGGCCCGCCGGCGGGCATGGAGTACAAGGCCCGCACGCAGGTGGCGCTGCAAGGCCTGACCTCGCTGCTGAAGAGTCATCCGGCGCTGAACGAGGGCAAGACGGTGCTGCTGGTGTCGGACAGCGAAGCGCTGCTGCTCAGCGAAGCGCTAAGCGCCCTGCGGGCGAAGAAGGAAGAGGCGCTGGCGGTGGTCACCGCCGAGCCGAGTTACCGCAACGCTGGCCTCGATGCCAAGGCCTTCGGTATCCCGGCCATTGCCGAGCTGATTCGCAAGGTCAACGGGGATGAAGACCCGGCGCCCGCGCCGCCAGCCGCGTCGCGTCCTACGCTGCCGGCTGAAGCGTTCGCGCCCGCTACGCCGCGCGTGCCGGTGGCCGCGGTGCCTGAGCTCTCCCTGGAAGGTGATCTTGTCGAGGTTCCTGGCGGCGAGATGAAGGTCTGGCACGTCCGTCCAGGGATCTCCGATCGTTTCGGTGTGGTGGAGGCCCAGTACGGTGGCGCCACGCCGGAGGGCGCCGCGCTGCTCGCTTCGCCGCAGCTGCTGGCCCAACTGCAGCAGCAGATGTGGGATGAGCTGACGTTCATCAGCTTCAAGGACGGAAAGTACGGTGTCCTTTTCGAGACCGAAGTGCCGGTGCAGGGCGATCCCATCATGGACGACGCGCAGAATCTGCCGGCGCGCCAGGCGGTGGTCGACGCGCAGCGCGCCCATCTGGCCGTACTGGCCAAGGACTTCCCGCAGGTGGACTTCTGCCTGGTGCCGCACAAGCACGCTGTGGAAGGCCGCCCCGGCATCTGGGCATTCGTCCCCGATGGCGCCTTGGACGCGGCTCAGCGCGAGGCGCTGGGTCAGCGCCTGTTGTCCGATGACGCACTGGTCTGCGGCACCACGGTAGAAGCCAACATCGGTGGCGTGGTGATGCCCTATGGCTGGGCGATCGAGACCAACCTGTCCGATCGCTGGGGCGGCCTGAATGATGCTCCCTCCTACCGCTGGCGCAAGCCGGGCCTGGCCGTGCTGGAGCGCGACAGCGACCTGCTGACGCAGCTGCAGGGGATGATGCACGGGGAGAGCGAGTTGACGTTCATCGTCCGCAAGGAAGGCAACTTCGGCATCCTGTGCGAGGTGGAGTTCCCCACGCAGGAGTCCGAGTCCGATGGGACGCTGGACGTGCTGCCCGAAGCGGAGGTGCGCAATAGCCTGCGTGGCCACCTCGGTGCGCTCAGCGCGGAGTTCCCGCAGGTGGAGTTCTGCCTGCCCGATCCCATCAGCGGCGATATCTGTGATGGTCGCCAAGCGCTGTGGGCGTTCGTGGACGCCAAGAAGCACACGCCGGAGCTGATGGACACGCTGTGCGATCGGCTGCAGGCCATCGCCTACGGCAAGGTGGCGGAGCACACCGCTTCGGCGGCGCCCTGATCGATGGAGAACACGACGATGCGGTGGGCAGATCTTTCCGCGCACGGTGCGCGCATGGTGGTCGAGCACGCGCAGGACGCCCCTCGCCTGGTGGTGGAGAGCACCGCCGGCGGCCGCCTGTCGCCGCTGATGCACGCGCTGGGCTTCCAGGCCCAGGGCGCGGCCCGGTTCGTTCGCAACGAGCTCAGCGTCTCGCTGGGCGCTCTGCGGACGGTCTTCCCAGGCGCTGTCGAGCGCGACATGCACGAAGCGCAGGTGCTGCGTGACGCGGACCAGCTGCGTTCGCTGCGCGGCAACCTGCGACACTTCTTCGGGCCTGATGCCGACGTGGAGAACGTCCGGCTGGCCACGCCCGATCCGCGCACGGCACTGCGTGCCCGTGCCATCGCGAAGGTGCTCAACGTGGAGCCGGTGTTCATCCGCTACAGCGGGCAGGACAACCGGCTCGCTTTTGCCGGCGTGAGCGGAAAGGAACGGAGCGACAACCGCATCTACGTCAGCGTGGACAGCGAGTTCCCCACCATGGGCGTGCTGGCGCACGAGGCGGTGCACCAGATGCGCGCCCAGCAGCCGGAGCTCTATGCCGAGCTGGTGGAGCAGCTGCGTCCGGCGATCAACGCTACCGCGTGGGCGCGGTACTACCACGACCTCAAGCGCCGCAGCCTGCGTGAGGACATGCAGGTCATGGACGATGACCTGATCCGCGAAGAGGCCGTGGCAGACATCGTCGGCGACCTGCTGCTGGACCCGCATGTCTGGGAAGCGATCGACGATCGCGACCTGCTGGCTCGCTTGCTGGAGTGGTTGCAGGAGTTCATGGCCAACTTGGTGGCGATGTTCCGCCAGGCCGGCCCCGTGGTTGAAGGCAGCCTGGGCGGCCGCGAGCTGGTGCAGGACCTGCAGGCCGCGCAAGGGGCCATCGTGTGGGCGATGCAGAACTGGAAGCTGCGCACGCGCGAGTCCAACCTGGCCGAAGACCTGCAGCTGGCCTTCCGATTGGCCAGCGGGCCGGCGCCGGACCCGACCGCGGCCGAGCGCCTGCAGCAGAGCAAGGTCCGCAATGCCGATGGATCACTGCGCACGGTCTACCGCGGCCAGTACGCTGATTCGGATACGCCGGCGGCGATCGAATCCAAGCTGCCCTCCATTCCGTTCACCATCTCGCCGGACGTGGCCAGCGTCTACGCCTGCAACTCCCGCGTGTACCCGCAGGTGCCGCGCGTGAGCGCGTGCTATCTCGATATCCGCAATCCGGTGGTGCTGGGAGAGCTCGATCCCCTGGTGACGCTGCGCGAGTTCTGGGAGGCGCTGCAGCCCAGTGGAAAGGTCACGTACGAGGAAGCGGCTGACGCCTTTGGGCGCAGCGGGTTCGTGCGCCTGGTCAATGATGAGTCGGAGGACTTCGGCGGCGACTACATGCAGTATTACCCGGGCGGCGATGACGTGCTCACGGAGGATTCCTACACCGACGTATATCGCGTTGCTGATGACGCGCGTTGCGTGGAGCTGGTCAAGCGCGCCGGTTATGACGGCATCGTGTTCCATGGCCCGTTCACCTCGGTGGATCTGTTCGATCGCGATCAGGAGACCATTGCGGCTGCGGGGTATGACTTCCTGGACGATTCGGCGCTGGAGTACCGCGTGTTCGACTCCAGCCAGGTCGTGTCGATCTTCGATGCGAGCCTGGACCCGGTGCTGAGCGGCGTGCAGTTCCGCCGCGCCTACCACGGCAGCCCGGCGCGCTTCGAGCGCCCTTCGCTGGACTTCAACAAGTCTGGCGAGGGCGGCAACGCCTTCGGCTATGGGATGTACTTCGCCGAGGCCTCACAAGTGGCGTCGGTTTACCGCGAGAAGCTGGCCTACCAGGCGCAGATCGTGCGCTTCGGCGACCAGATGACCACCGGCGGTGAGCTGGCCGCCGTGGCTGAGCGCGTGCTCGGCGCCGGCGCCGGCGATGAGGCCAACTGGGTGCTGCACATGCAGGCCAGCGGCTATCGCAGCGATGACCTGCAGCGCATTGTGGACGGCATGGACGAGCCGCGCCGCGGCATGATCGGCGCCATCCTGCAGCGGCTTGAGCGGTTCCATCCGCAAGCCGCTCGCGTCAGTGGCGTTCTGCTGGCGCACAGCGCCGGTACCGCGGCGTTCGATGCGGCCGGCGGCGTTGCCGGCGGCTCGCTGGCCAGCCGTGAGCTGCGCTTCCTGCTGGACCAGGGGCAGAGCCTGGATCAGGCGCGAGAGATGGTGCTGGCCGAGCAGCGCGAGCGTGTGCGGGCGCTGGGCGAGTACCTGCAGGACGATGAAGACCGTCTGTCTCGCGCCAACGTCGCCGGCGACGTGGATGCCATCGATCGGGCGTCAGCCTCGCTGCGTGACACGCGGTGGTTCATCCGCGAGGCCGAAGCGGCATGCCGCCTGTTGTCCGATCCGGGCCTGCTGATGGCCGATACCCGACACCTGGCCAGCGAGGGGTTCATCTACGAAGCCGACATCGACGATGAGGCGCTGCTGCTGGAGTGGGAGCAGCCCGTCAGCGACGAACAGCTGCAGACCGTGCTCGCGGTGCTGGAGCCGGCGCAGGCCGCGCGTCTGGCCGATGCCTGGGCCGATCAGCCCGAGGCATACGGGCGCCGAGGGCGAGATCTCTACCACACGCTGGAGGTCGTGCTGGGCACGCCTGAGGCGGCGTCCCACGCGCTGGGGCGCGCGGGCTACTCCGGCCTGCGCTACCTGGACGGCCACAGCCGCGTGAGCGCTAGCGAGCCCACGCATAACTACGTTCTGTGGGACCTGGCCTCAGTCAAGGCCTTCGCTCCCGTCGCGTTCAAGCGCGGCGCCGCCGGCGCGAAAGATGAAGAGATCTTCCACTCCGCCCTGCTGCGCTCGCTGGAAGGCATCAACGGCGCGCCCAAGCGCGCCGGTGCCGAGCAGTGGCTGCAATGGCTGGACGGCGCGCAGCGCCGCGGCCAGATCAAGGGTACCGAACGCGCCTGGACGGGCGTGGACGCTTGGCTGAAGGGCCGTGAAGGCGACATCAGCCGTGCCGAGCTGGCCGACTTCGTGCGCCAGAGCGTGCCCAAGCTCACCACGCGGGTGTACGGGGACATGCCGACCGCACGCGCTGCGCTGGAAGATGCCGGGTATGAGTTGCGGATTCACCATGAAGACATCCAGATTCTGGATGCCGATGGCGAGGACATCCACGAATCTCGTCTGCCTGCAGAGCTGAAGGAAGCAATGGCGGCGGCACGGCGCGCCGGCGAGCGGCCGGCCTGGTACGCCGGCCATCAGCTGCCCTGGTCCAACGAAGATCCGCAGGATAGCTACCGTGAGCTGTTGATCATGATGGATGCACCCAGTGGCAGCGCTGCGCGGCAGGCGAAGGAAGAGTCCCACGCCACGCACCAGGCGCTGGAAGCTGCCGGTGAGCGGGGTGCGCCGGTGGCCGAGATCAATGCGTTGCATTCCAACTTCTCGGCGGCCGCGCACGTCTACTCTGCCTACCGGGAGACGGAGGGAGAGCAGCGCTTCCAGTCCACGCATTTCAGCAACAAGCGCGGCATCCTGGTGCATGCGCGTTTCAGCGAACGCAAGGATGAGCACGGCTTGCGCACGCTGGTGATCGAAGAGATCCAGTCGGACTGGGCGCAGGCAGGGCGTGAGCGAGGCTTTGCGCCGCCGGAGCTGGCGGCCAGGCGCCTGTCCATGCGTCTGGAGCGCGCCGCGTTGCGCACGGAGCTGGAGCGTACCTCCAGCACCGGCGGCGAAGAGCAGAAGGCGCGCCGCCTGACGGTACAGCAGCGACTCGACGAGCTGGACCGTACGCTGGAGACGCCTTTCGATGCCGTGCCTGATACGCCGCTCAAGCGCTCCGAGGATTGGGCGCTGCTGGCGTACCGCCGTCTGGTGCGCTGGGCCGCGGAAGCGGGCTATCACCAGGTGGCCTGGACCACGGGCGACACGCAGATCGACCGCTACACCACCAAGCTGCGGCAGCAGGTCAATGTGGTGGATTGGTCCAACGCCGGTCACCTGACCAACGTGGGTGCGCTGCGCGATGGAAAGCTGGTGTTCCATTGCAGGCTCGATGCCGAGGGCACGGTCGTGTATTGCGATGAACGCAAGGCCATCGGGATGAGCGCCCGCAAGTTGTTCGGCAAGGCCGTGTTCGAGCAGATCATGTCGCAGCCCAACGGTCGCGTGGAAGGTAAGGGGCTGACCGTGGGCGGGCAGGGTATGCGCGGGTTCTACGACGAGATCCTGCCGGCGGCCGTGAAGCGCTGGGCCAAGCCATTGGGCGGCGAGGTGTCCACCACGCGCATCGAGACGCCGGCGGCCGGTGGCGATGCGTACAGAATGGGTCTGCTGATGCCCGACGAACTGGAAGACCTGGCCACGTTCGACGTCTTCCGCAGCGAGAGTGGCGTTGACCTCGACTACTACCAAGCCAAGGCACTCCTGGAAGAGGGTGTGGCGGTCTTTGTAGGCCGGGATGCTCCGATGACGGAGCTGCATAGCATGCGCATCACCGATGCCATGCGCGATGTGGTCATGGACAGCATGCCCATGTTCAAGCGCGGCCGGCACGCGCCGGCGCCGTCGCTGGACGAAGAGCGCGAAGAGGCGATGAAAGTCGCAGTGGGCTTCTAACGTGGGTGAAACGAGGGAGAACGTAGTGGTCATGACGACCGAAGAGCGCCGCGATGAGTTGGGGATGGAGCTGATCGCGTGGCGGCGCTTGCGCGAGCAGTTCGACATCACCCTTCCGGGGACGGGATACCTGATCCTCGACGCCAATGAGCGCGTGATCGAGCGAATCGATCGACCGCGCGTGGCGGGCATGGCGGTCCTGCAGTATCAGCCGCCGATACCGGCGCGCCGCAACTGGACACTGTTCGATGAGGGGATCGCCAAGAGCGCTGTGCCGGAGCTGGACCGCGTCCATGCCGCGTTCTCGCCGCACCGCGTGGTGCACATCGTGCCGTTCCTGGATGGCCGTATTGCGGCGACGGAGACGGCCTTCGAGCTGGTGTCGCAGTCACTCAACTGCGATCCAGGTCCCGATCTGGAAGACGAAGAAGATCTGTCCCCGGGCCTGCGGCCATAATGGCCGCTCGCAAAAAGAAGAACGCATGAACCTCAGCAAGATCCTTTCCGGGCCCTGGTCCATTGGCCGCGCAGTCCCCTCGGTGCGGGACGTACTACGCAACCACTCCGATTGCCTGGTGCAGCCCAAGGCGCGCCAGTCGCTCTCGCGCGATGACGTTATTTGCTGGGAAATGCTCGGCGGGCGCGGGCTGGATTGGCCGCGGCTGGCCGCCGGCGAGCTGCGCGGCTGGCATCACTCGCGCATGGGCTACATCGGCGCCAAGCGCGATGTGCCGGCGCTGGCCGGCCTGCTGGTCAAGACCGAAGGCACGATCACCCTGGACGTGCGCCAGGTGACCGGCCTGTCGTGCTCCAAGTCGAACCTGCACGACTTCGATGACCTGGATCTCTGGGTGCAGGCCAATGGGCCCGACAAGATCCAGGATGTCACACCGGAGGCGATTGGGCGCTTGATGCGTCACGAAGGCCTGCGGATCTTCGCGGGGAGGCCGAGCGACCACATCTGCACCTATTCTTGGGCGCCCGGACGGCACTACTTGGCGAACTCTGACGGGTCGCATACGTTCGCCGCGATTCGATACATCGCCGGCCAGCTGGGGATCGAGCTGCCGATCACGGCTGCGCATCACCGGCAGGAGATCGACAAACGGTGTCTTCGGCAGTTGGACGCGCAGTTCGGGGTCTACGCGTTGCGCGACGATGGCGATATGCGCCGGGAGTTGCGTGAGTGTTTCGAGGCCAACCAGGTGACGCATTTCGTGCGCGAGATGCCCCGGGGATTGGGAGGGTTTGGCCCGTTCCTGAGCGTGGACAAGCCACGGGAGCACTGCATCGCGGTGTTTCTGCCCAAGGATGACCCGACGACGGCCGCCGCCATTCGCGCCTTCGACGGTGCCGGTGCTTTCGACGTCATCCGTTACCTGGATTCCAGCCTGCAGCATGTGGCCAGGCTGGAGCAGGAAGAGCCCACGCCAGGCCTACGCCCGTAGTGGCGTAGCAACTTTCGTTGTAGGATGAAGCCACTTTCGAGGATCTACCGATGACCGACGTTTCCAACATCTGGCCCACGCTCAATCGCCTGTCGCGTCAGGACAAGGTCGATATCCTGGAAGCGCATGGTTACGCATGCTCGGACTCGGAAGATGAGGCCAGCTTCGACAACACGATCCTGGAAGACGTGGAGTCGGGCGAGATCGAGATGAGCGAGCTGGAAGACAAGCTGGGCACCGGCCCGCGCATGCGCTAACACCCCGGTTGCGACCCCGCCAAGATGCACGGCCGGCCCCTCGGGCCGCCGGCGGCGAAGGGGTCCCTACATCACCCCGTAGCGCCGGGTAGCGGTGTAGCTCTGGCACCCGCCCCACGTCGTTGACATGCATGTTTATTCGGATACTCTAACCAAAGTTAGAGGACGACTACGCCCATGAATTCGACGACCGCTTTGCCTGTGCGCAAGGAATCTGCGATCCCGCAGCTCCCCGAATCGATCATGGAGGCCGGCGGTTACGCCGCTGTTCTGGCCTCCGAATCCAGCAAGCTGGCCTTGCAGGACGCGTTGGACGCGACCTTGCAGGGTCGCCTGGTGGATGTACGCAATGCGTTCAGGCGCCTTCACTGGGAAGGGCCTTTGAACCAGAAGGTGCTGCGCAAGACCGTTGACGGGCGCACTCTGATCTTCACCCATGAACACGAGCAGGTCGGCGCAGGTCGCAATGTCGTGTCGTCGACCTTCATCATCAAGGACGTGACCGATGCGGCCAACGTGCGGGTCCTGGCCACCGAGCTCGATGGCCTGATGCTGAGCGCGGAGGACTTCGCTGCCGGCGTCGATCGCCAGGCACTGACCGCACTACGCGAGCCGGCGCCGCCCAAGCCCGCGCCGTTGGGCGCCTGGGCGCCGCAGCATCGCGCGGTCCTGCAGCCGCTGGCCATCCATCCGGACGTCGTGGACGCCATGATGGGCGTCGGTGGGTACGACGCGATCATGGCCGAGCCCGCGCACGTCGAGAAGTTCGGCAAGATCCTCGACAGCCTTTGGGGTCGCCGCATCGTCGACGTACGCAACAGCGCCCGTGAACTCGGATTCGAGGGCGATCAGCACGCCGAAACCCTGTACAAGCGCGCAGAAGGCAGGCTGCTGGCCTTCTGCGTAGAGCCGCAGGCCGCTGCCCCGCACAACAACTGCGTGGGCGCGACTTTCGTGATCCGCGATGTCACCAAGCCGGTCAGTCTGGAGACGGCGCCGGTGCTGGCATCGCACTCGGACCGGCTGATGTTTGTGGCCAAGGATCTGATGATGGGGCTGAACACGTCGGCCCTGGAAGTGATCCGCGGCCATGCGCCCGCACCGGTGGAGAAGCCGGCGCCTAAGGCGCCGCCCTCCGACCTGGAGCCGAGCGAAGCGATGGAGCAGATCCGCCAGCTGCTGTCTCAGGCCAAGGGCGTGTGGGAGCGCATCCCGGAGAGCGATCGCGTGGATCTGTGCGATGTGAGCTATCCCGACGCCCATCTGGGCGACGTGCTCAACACCGCAGTGAAGACGGCCGACGAGGTCGCCGAGAGCCTGTCCAACGGGCCGCGCCCGTGAGGCCCTGGCAGGAAGAGCGCATCGCCGCCCTTGAGCGCGAGCTGCGCAACAACGGCGTCAGATCCGACGACGGCAGGCTGCCCGCCAGCCTGGCGCGACTGCAGGTCCTGGGCGCGGAGCGGGGCGACTTCCTGTCGGTACCGGAAGAGCGCCAGCGCGCCCTGCTGCACTCCTTCGTGCGCCAGCACGCGGCCCTGGCCATCGTGCTGGACTGGTTCGGTCTGGACCTGGCCCAGAACGAGCATGGCTTCTACGCAGGCGATCGCTTTGGGGTGGTTAAGGCATCGCCGGCGTTCGACTCCGTGCGCGAGCTGGAGGGCTTCTGCGGCACCAACCTGCCGCAGTACGAGGCCATCTGCCGGGAAGGCTCTACAGGGCCCTGGTTCTGGCAGGCCGCATGACCGGTTCGTCCCCGTTCCGTGCCTGGCCGGTCGATTTCGGCGGCTTCACCACCTTTGGGGCTGTCGTCGATCGCATCGATTTCCTGCGTCCCTTCGTCAATCGGGGGCATCCGGATCTCTGCTGGGCGGCCTGGGAGACCGAAAACCTGGTCCGCCTGCTGAACGGTGAGCCCCTGATCGGCGAGTGACAAACGATGTATGTTAATATACATCGTATGAGGACGACCCAGCTAAACGGTATCCTGCATCAGCTCGCCCAGAAGGGGCGCTGGCTGATGAGCGAGAGCACGCTGCGCCTGTTCGCGGGCGAGAAGGTCAATTCGTTCCGCGTGGCCATGGTGCGCCACGTGCGCGCCGGTACGATCCGGCGCTTGGCGCCGGGTCTGTACGCCAATCCCTTCGTCCAGCAGCCCCAGTGGGCGCTGGAGAAGTGCGTGAGCCACCTGCGTCCGGATGACGCCTACTACCTCACCGGCGAGAGCGCCTTGCATGCCTTGGGGCTGCAGGCCCAAGCGCCGGCGCAATTGACCGTCATGACCACCGGGCGCACGTACCGGCACGTCATCCCAGGTCTGGGTGTGATCGACTTCGTCCACACAAGCCGTCCGCCGGAGGCGTGGCGGCAGCACACCTCCTTCATGCCTGGCCGCGAAATGCATGTGGCTGACCCTGAGCTTGCGCGAGCGGATATCCGCCGCATGCGCGGACAACTGCAGGCCCCTGCTATGGGGGCGGAGGAAGAGATGGATCTGATCGCATTGGCCGACTATCCCGAACTGAAGTTGCTTGCCTGGAACCGCACGGCCACGGCCAAGATCCCCGCGGCCGAGGCGCTGTCGCTCTACGAGCGCAACTGGCGCCTGGTGGATCGTGATCGCCTGTTGCCGGCGGAGAAAACCCTGATCAATCGCCTTGCCGACACCTACGGCAGCGGAGTCCTGCATGTTTAAGCGACAGCATCACCAGCGTATTGCGCGTCTGCTGCGAAAGTTCGATGCGCAGATCCTTCGGGAGGCTGGTGCGCGATTCGGCGGCGGGACCGCCGCGGCGCTGCTGCTCGATGAGTACCGTGAATCGGTCGATGTGGACTTCATGGTCGCCGACAAGGAAGGCTATCGCTTGCTGCGTGAAGCGGTGTCCAGTCAATCGCTGGGCGAGCTCAGCAACGGCGACATCACGCTGCTGCGCGCCGTGAAATGGGACCGGGACAAGATCTCTTTCTTCGCCGTCGAGGACGGCACGCCAATCAAGGTCGAGTTCGTGCTCGAAGGCCGCCTCGATCTGCTCAAGGCCGATACCTTCCCCGACGCCGGCATTCCATTGCTGGCCAGGGAGGACATGTTCGCGGAGAAGCTGCTGGCCAACACGGACCGCGGCCTGGACGCATCCACGCTCAGCCGCGATCTGATCGACCTGGCGATGATGATCCGAGCATGGGACGGCCTGCCGCAGGGCGCCGTCGACCGCGCGGTCGAGGTCTATGGCAACTCGGTATATCGGCTGTACGAGAAGGCCCTGGCCAAGTTCGAGGACCCGGAATACCAGCGGCACTGCCTGCGTGAGCTGCAGATGGAGCCCGATCTCGGCCCCGAGCTTGCGCGGGTGCTGCGGGAGGCGCAGCCTGAGCCGGACGAGCCGGGTTCGGCGCCAGGCTACGGCCGCTAAACTACCGGCATGATCATCATCACGCGTACACCAGGCGAATCCATCTGCATCGGCGACAGCATCATCGTGCAGGTGACCAAGGCCGATGTTGGCCAGGTTCGCCTGGGCATCAAGGCGCCAAAAGACGTAGCCATTCACCGCCAAGAGATCTACGACAAAATCCAGGCCGGGGTGCCCAACCCCAAGGATCTGGTGGAGTAGTCGTCAGCCCGGTTGTGCAACGCTGATCGCCCCTGTTGTATAACGCCGGTGGACAGCGCCGGCACCCCGCCAGCGCCGAGGCCGCAGGCAGGGAAGGGATGAGCAAGGCAGGGTGGGTGATGGTGCTGGCCGCGCTGATCGCGCCGGCGGCGGCCGCGCAGAATGCGCCCGTGCGCACCGCTGAAGAGCAGCAGGAGATCTCCGAGGCCGCACGCCTGGCAGTCGAGGATGCGGTCGCAGCCATGGCCACAGAGCATCGGGCGCACAGGGATGAGGCCAGGGTCACCGTCTGGGACGCCATCTCGTACTACAAGCGCTACAAAAATGAACCCGGCACGCGATGGCTCGATCTGTTCGAGGGCCTGGATGGCCCATGGTTGGCGGATCTGCGCACAGTGCAGCCCAACGGTCCTGTCAGCAGCGTGTGGGTGCAGATCCCGGGTCGCAAGGGCGAGGCGGCGTACTATCGCCAGCACCTGTCGTTCACCTGCAAGGCACGAACCAGTGCGGTTCGCACCTGGGTTGCGTATCGCGCAGACGGCAGCGTTCTGCTCTCTGAGAATGATCCGGCCGCGCCATTCCAGCCCGTTGTGCCCGGGTCCAATGCCGAAGAGGTCATGGACTGGATGTGTGCCGGAGTGCAGTGATCGCCGGCACCAGGTGACAGGTGGGGCGGGTCCAGGCTGGCGCCTGCTTTCGCCCACAAGCGCTACACAGCGAACCGCTCACCTGGGGTTATGTAGGAACCCGCTGTTCGCGGCGGCCGCCACGGCCGGCTGTGCATCGTCGTGGACGACCCGCGGTGTCGGATCGGGGTAGAGTTCTGCCAACGGCAAACAGAGGAAGCGTTCCGATGGCAGGACGGTATCGCCGTAGGACTGATCCGCACGAGAAGAGTATGGGCTCTTACGAGCAGGCGGCGTGGTATGACGCCATCCGCATGGCTCGGCACGTGGCCGACGACTTCGCCGAGTCCAAAGGCATCTCTATCAGAGCGATCCACCGCCGATTCGAGGCTTTCTCCGTAGAGCAGATCAGAGAGTTTGATAGCAAGTATTGGCACCTGATCGGCGAGTATGTTTCCAAGACGGAAAGTCAGCGGCCGGCGTACTTCCGCAAGGTCGCTGGCAAGGTGGGTACCGATGAGCAGATCATGTTCCTGGTGTTGTGTGTGCTGGCGGCTTTGCGCGCCGGCCGACTACTGGAGCTGCGTGATCAGTACAGGCTTGTACTCGCGCCAGGTTCCGGAAACCGGGCTACGGCCGCCGGGGCCTACCGGTTTCTGATGGAGACGCAAGCTCTATTCGACTACTCGTGGCCACACGATGCATTCACGGAAGCGGGCTACTACGCGCCGGATTTCGAGGAAGACGAGTAGGTCTAGTGATTAAGGGGCTGGGGCTCTGTACAGCAGCAGCTCTGCGTCCTCGACGCGGTCCTGGGCCATCGCCAGCAGGAACGCCCCGGTTCTGCCACGCTCTTGCAGCGTCTCCAGCTCATCGAACTCAACCTCGAACTGGGCAATCTCCTGGCCATCCCGAAAAGCGGTGCAGTCAATCCGGTCCGCCATGGCGTCGAACGGACGCCGGCCGACCTCGGAGACCGGGATCGCTTCGGTGGTGGTGCCATCGACCGAGATGAACTGCAGGGCCTTCACGGAGCTGTCCGTGCGCACGTGGTCGACCACGAGCAGGATCGAGTCTTCATCGACGTTACCTGGCCAGGGCCCGATCGAGAGATCCGGCAGCACGACGTCGTTGGGGTCATAGCAGAAGTCATAGTCGCCGCCGGCGGCGATGACGCCTCGCTCGAACTGGTCCTTGTGGCCAGCGGTCTCGAACGTATGGGCCTGGGGGCGGGCGCCCAGCGGGCGCTCTTCGCCCTCATAGGCCAGTAGGAGCGTGGTGTGCTGGGTCATGGCGGCGGCGTGGTGTGGAAACTTTCGTTAGCGTATCATGCTTATTGACAGCGCCTGCAGGGCGTTTCCCGATCATCGCCGAGGGCGACATGGACAAAGACCAAGTGGTTTTAGGCGGCCTGAGCGTACTGTGCGTGGGCTTGATTACCGGCCTTTTCTTCCTTTCCGGCAAGAACCAGGATCAGTGGGAGGCTTTCGCTGCCGAGCACAACTGCAAGCTGATCGAGCACAGGAAGGGTGACGTACTGGTCACCACCGCGGTGACCGCCATTCCCCCCAGCAAGACCATTCCAAGCGGCGGGGTCGCTGCGACCCCGATCGTTGCGACAACGCCGAGCAAGCGCGCCTTCAAGTGCGATGACGGCGTGACGTACTGGCGCTAAGAACTCCCTCTGTGGGCGGCCGCGGTGCGCTCGCCTGAGCAGTAGACAACGAAGCATGCCGAGCGCATGCTATCCCCAGCGGTACGACCTGTTACCGCGCCGCCCGCAAGGGCGAAGCCGCCTCGACGGCATCGGGTGTTCACCAGATCCACGCTTTACGTACTACGCAACCCTGACCTGTGCGTCGGTGTCGTTGCGAACAGCGGGCATTCGTACCACCTTCCAACCACAATTCAGGAGTCACCATGTCGCGTGAGCGCATCAAGCGCGAGGCTAAGCGCCTCCAGAAGCTATTGCCTTCGTTCTTCAAGGACCACACCGCCCCATACCCGCTATCGGCGTGTCAGGAGCTGGCGGCACAAGCGGCCGGCTATCAGAACCTTCACTCAGTGCCAGAAGGTTCGGCTGGGGGTGAGGATGCAGCGAAAGTCCGGGAGGACAGGGAAGCACTCATGCTGCAACTCGACATTGCAGTGGCTTCGGCGGTGAGCAAGGGTGTTGTTCCCTGGGCCGACGTCGATTGGGATTCGTGGCTAACACTTGTCGACATTCATGACGACATCACCAATCGAACTGGCGACATGTTCGCTTACCCCGCGCTCGTGTCGAACATCGCAATGAGGCTCCACGTCAACCCGCTGGATCTCTATGCTCTGCAGGCGGCGGTTGATATGCATGAGTTCCCCTCGCATACCGCTGCCGAACAGTATGTGGCCAGAATGCTGGGGCACGTGATTGAGTGCGTCGCGGCGTTTGATGAAGTTGATTCTGATGACGTGGATGTCATTGAAGAGGTCACCGAGACCATCAATGCTCCGGACATCGGGTACTGGATGACTGGCTATCTCGTCATGGCAGCTCTTGAGCAGGGACAACTCGAACGCGCCGCTGATGGGTGCCGCATGGCATTAATGTGCGAAGACACTCAAGAGGACCCGGCATGCATCCTGGAGTCGGGTGTAGCCGCGGCCTTGGAGGTCGACGACCTTGAGCTGGCGGTGAAAGTGTTGGCAGCACTCACCCATCGCGATTCGCTTACTTTCAATGACCTGTCCGATGCTGCCCCAGACGCCTACAACGAGTCCATGTACGAGGGGAGGATTGAGTATGGACTGCTTGCTCTTCTCGTCGGATTGAATGAAGAGCGGTATCCCCTTACGCCCTTGCTGTGCCGGTATGCCTCCGCGATAAAAACCCAGCAGGGGGATAACGTGCTTGCAGTGCCCGTATCCGACGTCGTCGGACACGTGGTTGTGCCCGAAATGGGCGTTGGCCCTTGGAGTGTCAACACAGATGGAGACGTGCAACTCGCTGTCGCACGCTACATCGCCCGCGAACCTGATCGATTGAGAAGATTGAACAGGGCGCTGGAACTACGCCCTAAACTGCACTGAGCGGGGAATTAAGAAAGGGGCCAGTCAGGCCCCTTTGTTGTTGCATAGTTCGTTCGCGATCAGTCTTCCGCGTCAGGATCAGGGGTGAACTCGGAAGGTTCCGGCTTATGTTCTTTGGCCAGTGCTTCGGCGGCTTCGACCTCGCCCTTCGCGTGATGCAGGAGGTATCGCCCCCATTCGCCTGCATGCTGCAGTCTGTCGTAGGTCTCACCCGACAGATCGAACCCATGCTGTTCTTCGAGATTCTTCCAGACCGTTCCGGTGGCGTCCGCAAGTGGCTCGGATGATGCAGGGTCCCATTTGGTTGGAACCTGACGCACGGGATCAACTTCGTCATCCGTGTAGATGATGTAGATGTCGGACTTCCTGCCCCGCCCGAAGTCGCGAAGGTCAACGTTGATCTGCACGGTCTCGCTATCGATGGACAGGCCGGTGTTGTTCGGGCTGCCGTCCGGCAGAGTGGTCAGTGGTGTCGGATTACTCATTGCGCCTCCTGGCTGTTGGGTGGTGCGGTGGTGGATCTGAGCTTACACAAGAGCTGCTTGCCCGCCTCCGTGGCATACCAGCCATCGGAGATGCCGGAGCTGGTGTAGCGGAAATGGGCCAGGCCCAGCTTCTGCAGGCGGTTGCCCAGGCGGCCGCCGATGCGTCCTGCCGCCTGGGGCCGCCACCGGCGTCCGATCGGCTGTTTGATGGCGCCGCTGCTGGCCAGCAGATGCGCCAGGCCAGAGGACAGCGGGCCCGGGGTGCGGATCAGCTGACGCAGCGCTTCCAGGTCCAGCGCGGTGAGGTCATAGGTCGGCTCAGTCATGGGCGGTAGCATCCCCGTTCCAGAGCATCCATCCCCGAGGCGACAGCACCTCGCCGGTCTCGGCGTCGTGCCAGGTGGCGTCGGCGTGCAGGTAGTTCGCGCGACGAATCGCCGGACCTCCCTCCGGCGTGTGGTCCACCAGCACCCAGAGGCCTGTCGTGCCTCCATCAGGCTTCTTCAGCCGCCGCGACGGCGGCTGGCTGGGACTGCACCAGGCCGGCCCTGAGGGCGCCCCCGGCGCGATCAGCTCGCCACGGGCGACCAGGTACATGACGATCGCAGCCGCTTCCAGCGGATCGCCATGACGCGCGTAGCGGCGCAGCTGGTCGGACAGCATCGCGTTGATGCCGCCTTGCTGCCATCCGCTGGGGCCATGGACGCGCTTGCGCGCCACGAACGCCTTCAGGCGAGCGCAGAACAGCTCTATGGCCATGTCGTCCGGATGCTCGGCCGGCGGTGGCGGCACGGCATCGAGCAGGCCCTGGAAGCGCGCATGCACGCGCTGGAGCGCCGCGGCCGCCGCGGCTGCACCCTCGCCGTCGAGCAGGGCTGTCTCAGCCTCTACGGCTTGCGCGAGCAGCTGGGAAGACGCCGGCAGCGCGGCGGCGCGCTGCTCTGCCCGGATGGCTCTGTGCTGTGCCAGGTTCAACAGCTGGGAATACGTCGGCGGGTCTTGGGCCAGTGTGCCATCGGGGTTGGGATGCCCCTGCAGATCTCCGTTGGCGAGGATGCGGGCGACTTCAGGCCAGATGCCCTGCTCCTTGGCCAGTTCGGCCAGGCGCTCGATGCGAACGGCATACCAGGCTTCGATCTGCTGCAGTCGCGACACCGCGCGATCGCGCTGCTGTTCCAGCGACTCCAGCCTGGGGTGGAGCTGAAGGAAGTCGACACCTAGGTCAAGCACGTCGTTGGCGAGGATGGTATCCATCCCAAACACCACCCGAAAGAGACTGCCTTGCTTGGCGATCTTGCGGAGCAGATCCACGACCTGCTGCAACTGCTCCAGATCGTTGCTATCCAGCCGCGGCTGATCTTCGTCCGCGTCGAACGGCATCCTGCCTTCTCCCAGTGCGTCCAGCACGTTGGAAAGCGCCATGCCCGCATCGATGTCGGCGGGCGTTGCGCGGGCCATCTTCAGGCCGGTGGATGTGGACACGTGCATCTCCTAACTCACAAGAGGGGGCTGTAGCGGGCTGATTCGGTACGGCGCCGTCCATAGCTGTTCATCGTCCAGGCGATCTCGCCGGCATACTGATCGCCGACATAGCTCGCGCGAATGCGATACCGGGCCACACTGCCGGGCGGCAGTGCGGCACGATGACGCAACAGGTGGCAGTCCTGGGTGCGGTAAAACGTCACACGTCCCGTGGGCGAGACCTTGCGGACGATCTGGCCGGGCAGGGGTTCGCCCTGGCCATGCCAATCCACTGTCCAGCGGGTGCCGGTAATGGGCTTCATGCCGGCGCCTGAGCCTGAGCCGAGCGTTGCGCGGCGTATTCCTGGGCCCAGCGCTCCGCATCTTCAGGCGTGCCGAGCTCGCCGGTGATCCGGCGGCGCATGCACATGCAGCTGCACTGACGCCGAGTGATCTCAACGGCGCCGGCGCGGACCGCCCGCGCACGCTTGGTCAGCGCGATATCGAAGTGCTCTTTCGCACTGCCAGGATGCTGAATCCACTTGTGCTGGACACCGATCGCCGTCGCCATCGCCAGCAGCTCAGCTTTGGTGGTGGCGATCATGTGGCACATGACCATGCGGCCGAAGTCGGCCCGCATGTTGTCGACGTACACCGTCACAGCACACTCCGTGGGAACTGCAGGTGTTCACTGCCATCGAGCATGCTGCCGGCCAGGGACTTGCCGATGCGGAACACATGCGCGGCCGTGGCCAGATCCTTGGGCGCGGCAGCTTCGCCGGCGGTGAAGCTGCCGTCGCGCTCCACCCAGCCGCCGATCCGACTCTTCTCGTAGCACAGGTCCAACGCAACGCCTGCGGCGTCTTTGGAGATCCATTCGCCCCACTGCTTGAACAGGAAGGCAACGCCCGCTTCGCGGCATTGATCACGCAGTGAGCGGACCCACTGAGGATGCATCGGTCGGGCCTGGTGGCCGCTCTCGCCGCCAGCGATCACCCAGTGGATGCCGCGCAAGCTCTCCAGGTGGTTGACCCCGCCGCGGCGTTCCATGTAGGTCCGGTAGTCCTCGCCCGCCGCCTGATGGGCGTAGGGCATCCATCGGAAATTCACCGGACCCATCAGCGGTTCCATCGACAGGAACCGCACGGAAGCGGGCAATGCCAGCAGCTTCGGGATATCGCGATCGGCTTCAGTCTGGTCGACGATCGTTGCACCGAGCCAGACGTGCTTGGGGAACCCGTTCTCCATCCATGACGCGGGCACCATCTTGTGCACCAGGCCAATACGCTTAGTGAGCAGCAGCCAGTCCAGGTTGGGCGTGGACTCGATGAGCGCGAACAGATCCTCTCGCCAGCTCGGATCGACCTCGTTGTCGAACACATCGGACAGTGACGCGCAGAAGATGCGCCGTTGCGCCCGCTCAGGCTTGCCCGTCTTGCATGCGGGACACCGCCCCCCTTCGATGCAGAGCCGTCCCTCGCCGCGCCACTGGCAGCTGGGGCATGCCACGAACAGCGTGTTGTTCCACTTCACCGGCTGGGCCCAGTTGCTCGGCGCTGTACGCCGGCGAGGCTGGCCAGCGCCCCACGCAACGCCGAAGCGTCGCGAGGGCGTGGACACTTCGGCATAGCAGTTTGCACAGGCCTTCGGGCTGATCTTCGTGCAGCCCATCCACCCGTTGAAGGTGCCATCGGCCCACTGGATTTTCGTCTCGACAGCCATTTCTAGCTCTCCCTGGGCGCATTGCGCTTGGCGATCCAGTCCCGCTTGGGGTCCTGCTGGTTATCCGCCTCTATCGCCACCATCAGGGCGACCAGGGCGTTGTACGTGTTCGGCGACTTGCCGCCGCCGGTCCCGGTGGTGCAGAACTCGACGCCGCTGCCAGGCGGGGCCGTCGTAGAGAAATAGATATCGCCATCGCCATCGAAGCCCACGCGAACGGCGTGGCGCGGGTCCATGTCGCCGATGCGGGCAACCTCCTGCGCCGCGGCGCGCTCCTGCGGCTCGGCATGCCTGCCAGCACCGCCGTACGTCACGGAGGCATGCCGCGTGATGACCTTCGCGAACTGCACCACCTCGGTGACCGTGAAGGCGTAGAAGGGCGCCCCCAGCTTGCAGGACTCGCCGGACTGGTATCCGACTCCCATCTGATGGGCCAGCCTGCAGACATCGCCCGCGAATGATCCGTCGTCCAGGTTCAGAGCCGGTACCGCACCACTGCTGCGAAGATCCAGATCTGCCTGGGCGGCGCCCTGGAAAGCGTAGTAGGCCGCTTTGAACAGGCGAGGCGCATGCCACTCCGGCTTGTGGATGAGCGTGTCCGGTCCGGGATAGTTGCGGACGAAGTAGCTTGTGAACGCGTCGCACGCGGCGTCATAGCCTGCGGGTGCTTCCCGGCGCCCGAGCCAGCAGACGATTGCCTCGGCGAGCGCGCCTGCGCCACACTCGTGCTTGCCATCGATCGAGCGGATGAACTGCGCCAGCTCGTCGACGTCCGGCGCCGGCGGGGTAGGGGCGTCGAGGAACAGCTGGTGCTCGCCCAGCGGCAAGCCAAGCGCGATGCCCGTTGGCTTCAGACGCGAGCTGCGTCCTCCGTCCTTGTCTTTGACGTTGGCCAGCGTGGCCACGGGAGAAGGGGTATTCGTGTCCATACGTACCTCGTTTACGCCGCAGCGCGGGTCAGGGGGATGAGTTCCGGGAACAGCTTTGCTCCCAGCTCGGTGAGCGTGGTGACGACGACCCGGCGGTCCTCGTTCGCCTTCGCGGACAGGGACGGGTCGACGATGTTGTCGATCTCCAGCCTCAGGACCGGCATGCCATCAGCGCCCAGGTGTTCCAGCTCCCGGCATGCATGTGCGTCAGCAAGGGTCATGGTGCCCATCCGCCACTGGCTGGGCCGTCCACCGTCGACGCCCTTGATGTTCCTGATATGGCTCTCGGGCTTGGCGTAGGTCGAGAAGATCCAGGTAACGCAGTCAACCTGTTCTGCCTTCGACCCTGTGTCGTAGACGTG
Organism: Pseudoxanthomonas sp. LjRoot127; assembly: GCF_964253495.1. Lineage (NCBI taxonomy): Bacteria > Pseudomonadati > Pseudomonadota > Gammaproteobacteria > Lysobacterales > Lysobacteraceae > Pseudoxanthomonas > Pseudoxanthomonas sp. LjRoot127. The sequence goes on along the minus strand of NZ_CAXUQR020000002.1, from coordinate 34,437 downwards.
CTGGAGGGCATCCTTGGAGGCCACCAGCAGTTTCGGTTCACCGCGCACGAGCAGTGTGCCGATGGCCAGGCGGATACTCATCCGCTCAACGGAGCCCGTCTTCCTGACTTCGTTGTAGCGCTCGGCCAGCCTGAAGAGCCGGGCGTTGCTGACCTCCGCCAACCACGCTTCGTGCTTGTGGCGTAGCTCGAATGCACTCACGGCGTTCTCATAGCTAAGGGTAGCTAGCGCCTGCCCGCGGGCGGACCAGTCTTTTACCAGGCTTGGTGTGGTGCGCGTGACGTCGTGGCCCCACTCTTTCACGACCGACACAACATCGGTGTGGAAGTCGTGAACAACGTGTTCGTAGTTGCGTAGTCTCAGCAGCCGCATCGACACCGGGCCCAGCTCCACGCCATCGTCATTGAACGTGACGGGATACATGGCCGCATAAGCGGGATCTCCCAGCCGTGCGTCATGCTCAGCGCTGGTGGGCTCGCAATAGACGGCCCAATCACTCTTCCCGCTCAGCACAAGCCGCAGCGGAACCCGACCGTTGGCGGCAGCCCATGCGGTGATGCTCTCGATCCTGCGCTGGTTGTCGCTGACCAGCCCGTACAGGAGCGTCATAGCCGTCTTTACATAGGCCTTGTGGGCAGGCGTACCCGCCTCCGGAATGGAGCGGTCACGCCGCCCCATCCTGGCGATCGCCATTGCACTGACGACAGCACGCAGGAGGGCGGGGCGGTCCTCGGAGATTCGGCCGGCTTCCGCTGCCTTCAGGATCTCAGCACGCAACGTGGCTTCTGCTTCATCGCGCGCAGCGACCCACGTTCTGGCCATCTTGAAGAGCTCGATGTAGGCCTGATACTGGCGCCTCTGCTTCCGCGAGCTCAGATAGTAGGTGAGGTCCGATGCGATGACCCGATCAAGCACCAACGTGTGACTGAGGACGGCGTCCTCCAGATACAGCTTTCCATTGCGTGTCTTGCGACGCACTTCTTTGTTGTAACCTCCATACACCAGCGGAACCTCAACGAACAAGCCGCGCTTGTCGGCCTGGACGCGCGACACCATCCCATCCTGGACAGAGCGGTCCAGATCGAACACCCGTTCCTTCTCGTACGTCCGTCCGTTGTAGCGCTCCTGCGTAGCGAAGGCGCCGGGCAGATACTCATCATTCATGCACCGGGCAGGAACCACAGCGACCGTAGAGCCGGGCGCGAGGAATGAGTTCTGTTCGCGACGCCATTCGGCGTAGTCCGGCCTCTCTTCACCGATCAAACGATCGTGGCTGCAAAGCTCCAGGAAGGCGTCCTGGAACGCCGGATCGAGCCAGTTCGCGAATGCGGGGATGGCACTATCTGCCAGTAGTCCCTGCGTGTCCCTGAGGCCCCACAGGGCGATAAGGACCTTCGCATATACGTCCAGCATGCCCATCTGGCGCCGCTGTGCCTTGGCATAGTTGAGATCTTCGCGCTTCAGTTCTTTCGGGGCTGAACCCCACCGGTGTTCCGAGAACGTGTCGATCATCTCGCGCTGATTCGGCATCAGCTGCTGCAAGTTGTCGAACAGCTCGGACTCGATCAGGTACAACCGATCACCGTCGCGGAGCAGGAGGCGGCTGCGCTTCGAGTCCTCGCTCATCTGGGAATTGAAGCGGTGGGTCGCGGCCTCCATCTTCGGATCGGTCGTCTTGACGAACTCCTTGAACGAACGACGAAACTTGACCACTACCATGCCGAGCGCGTACGGAATCATGCGATCGACAAGTGAGTTGTCTGCCAGAGCTGCGGACAGTTCTTCCGCCATCGTGTGATCCAGGCCATCAGGGCAACTTTCGACGTGCAGCGCACATTCCTCGTCGAACGCCAAGCAATCCTGGAGCACCCTGAGTTTTTCCCCGCGCGGCGCGGGTTCGCCTTCGCGGATCTGCATCACCTCGATTCCGTTTCCGACATAGACCTGCAGGTTCGCCGCGACTCGCTGCGCCACCTGCACACCCTCGGTCTGCGCTTTGGCGACAGCGAGCGCAACGTTGGCCTTCTCGGTGTGGAAGCCGGCAAGCTGCTTGGCTTGCATGCCCAAGGCGGTCGTATGCTTCTTCGTCCAGCTCGCTAGGGCCTTTGCCCGGTCTTGGACCTGTTCGGCGTACGCTTCGATCGCCTTGATCGTGTCCACGGTGGCAAGGGCCTGGCCAGGTACGCCGACCTGCTCGACAGGGTCGTGTCCAATGAGGCCAGCGGGTGCAGCGTCAGGCGGAGGCGACATCAAAAGCCTCTGCGTTTCTCGCATGTCGTCATGCAGGTCCGCCAGCTCCTGCTCACGCACCTGGGCGCCATCGGGCGCCGGCTCCCAGTAGTCGTGGAAGATGTCGACGTGGAAGCGAAGTTCATCGTCGTCATTCCACAGCGGATGGCCCGCCATCACGTAGGTGTGTGGCTCACCATCGGCTTGAACCACCTCCGTCAGCAGAAGCACGATTCCTTTCGGCAAATCGGGGGATTCGCACTGCTCAACGTTCTTGGTCTTGAGCTTCTTCTTCGTACGCCAGTAGGTGCCCGGCGTCGGGTCATCGAAGCGGAAGCTGCGATCGCTCTGCGCGGGGCGCACGACGTCGCTGGGAACCAGATCCTGACTCATACGATGATTGCTCCTGTGGCGTCCACGCGGACGCTTCCTTGCCAGTCGCCGCCGGCGATGGCCTGTCCAAATCGAAGGCCACCGCATACCAAGTGGTCCCAGATGGCTTCTGTGCAGAGCCAGCGGCGGCCGTTGGCCTCTGCTGCCTTGCCAGTGGTAAGACGACCGGCGAACGGATCGGCAACGAGATCGTTTACGCGCGAGAGCCAGCGCACCAGGCGATCAGCGATCGCGTACGGCATCGGCGCGCCATGCGTCTGCAGGCCCGCCTTTCGTGCGAACGCATTCATGGCCACTACATCGCTGTCACGGTGGCCGATGGGCCACACGTTGCGCATGATCTTGCCCTCGGTGGCGTTGCCGAAGCTGCCGGGCTTGATGCGGTAGGCGCCATCACTGAAGACGCCAGAGCGCTGCTCGCCGCCCTTGGCGATCAGCTTGGCGTGAGCTTCCGTGTGCGGCTCCAGGCAGCGGCGGTTGTCTGCGAACCACGCGGTGGGGTCCGGAGTCAGAATGTAGATGGGCTCGAACGCCGCGTTCAGCTGCTGACGCGTTCTACTCGCCCACTGATATGGACCCGGGATTGCTGATGTCTTGCTCCAGATCAGCTCATCCGCCTTGCTGAGCGATAGCCTCTCGCAGAGCTCAATCAGAAGCCTCTCGCGGTAGAGCGAACGTGCCGGCGTGCCCGTCACGAAGATGTCGTTGCTGATGTTCAGCGCGATCGAACCGCCCGGTAACAGGTTGCGCCGGATGGGCTCCAGCGCCCGGAGGATGAAATCGATGTACTCGCGCTCGCCACGCGGGCCTTCGTAAGCGCGCTGCCGCGCCAGCGGATACGGCGGGGAGGTCAAGATCAAGGCGACGTCGAGGTCTGCCCCCAGCTTGGGGAAGACCGACTCGTGCCGGGCCCAGATGGCCAGGCCGAGCTTGGTGGAGAACGCCAACAGGGCGGCGCCATCGGGCGCCTGCTGGGGCATGTCCTGCGTGCGCTGGCGCACTCGCCAGGCGCCACGCTCACCTGCCGGCTCCACCAGACCAAGCGACTTCAAGGTCTGCTGGGCCCAGCGAATGCGGCGCTTGACCAGGTTCCGGGGCTTGGCGGCCCTGCCTACCGGCTCCCGGGCCGTCATTTCGGTGTCCGACAGGCCCAGATCTGCCTGAACCCGGGCATAGAGCTGGTCATTGCTCAGCTGCCCGTCCGGGCTGCCGGCATACGCGCGGGAAACCGCGGCGGTGAACAGGTCCAGCTGGGCTGCAGAGCTACCTTTCATGGGAGCAAAATATTATTGGCTATGGCCTAACTTTCGTTATAGTATCTTTCCATAGCGCGGCGTCAAGCACTATTTGTAATGTCACCGGAGAGTCCGTTCATGGCGATCTACGTCGATCAGGAAGTTGAGAACGCAATGCAGCTTTACGGCCGCATGGTCCCGGCTTCGCACTTGTTCACGGATGATCCCGACCTGTCAGCCCTGCACACGATGGCTGAACGCCTTGGCCTGCAACGGCAGTGGTTCCAGTCCAATCCGAGACACCCGCACTACGACCTCACGCGCGGCCGGCGAAACGCCGCTGTGCTGCTGGGCGCTATCGAAGTCGACGAAGCGAAAGCGGTGGAGCTGCTGCAGCGTCGCCGTGAACGCCTGCGAGCACCCGCCATGGAAGTGCTCTACGGCACGCCAGAACAAACGGAGGGGTTGGGCCCTCGGCCCTGACGCCCTCTGCGAATTTCACCAATCATCACCAAGGAGCTTCACCGTATGTACTCCAGCATCTTCCGCGTCGCCTGCCTCAGTCTCGGTTTGCTTGCCATCCCCGCCTCTGCGATCGCTGCCGATGCGGCGCCGGCGCCGGCGAGCTCCGAGAGCTACGCCAGCCTGTTCTCGGCGCATCGCGCCTGGGTGGAGCAGGGGATGAAGCAAGAGACGCGATGGGTGAAGGTCGGGCAGGACGACAGGGACGTGCTGTACGTCGACATGGCCCGCTACAGCGCCGACTACGTGGCCAAGCAGACGCTGATCGTGCAGAAGCTGGTGCCTACCAATCCGGCTCAGCGCACGATGGTGAACCAGAACCTGATCAGCTGCGCGGACAGGACCTTCCTGATGGGCAGGAAAGAGATCCTGGACGACAGGGAGAACGTCGTTCACGTCCAGCCCGGCGCCAAGGGCGCGCTGAAGCCGGCAGCAGACACGCTGCCCGGCACGCTGATCGCCTGGGTTTGCGGCTAACAAGCCTCGCGCCATCTAGCGCTCCTTCCGTCCAAGCAGGTTCGACGCATGCACACGCCATCCCCACACGCACAGACGCCGATTGCCGACCCGCTCAAAGGGGCTATCACGGTGCCGGGCAGGGACTGCCGCGTTGCCAGCCTCATGACGCTGCTGGAGCGCTACAACTACCGCTACGGAAGTGAGGTTCAACTGCATGAAACGCTCAGCAAGGTGCTGAGCGCCGCGCATATCGACCATGTCCGCGAATTCCGCCTGGATAGCCGTAATCGTGCGGACTTCTGGCTGCCCCAGCCCGCAAGCGAGCGGGGCATCGTGATCGAAGTGAAAGTCGACGGCACGCTCGCTGATGCGCTTCGCCAGGTCGGCCGCTACATCGCCCTGCCGCAGGTCGCCGGCGTATTGCTGGCCAGCTCCGTGCGCTGGGCGGCGTTCGCCCTGGAGGAACAGCCCCACTGGGGCGGAAAGGCCTTTGAGGTCGCTTATCTACGGAGGCAATGCCTGTGACGTTCTTCTATGGGACGGTGAAGCGCCAGGACCGCAACTGGGAGGTCTTCTGCGAGCCGCAGGTGCGCGCACGGCTCAAGCGCGTATTTCCCCGCGCTCCCCAGCACGCGGCGACCACGCTGCCGCTGCTGGCCACGCCGGAGAACAGCCGCGAGCTGCGCTGGTTCATGTCCCGCTATCCCATGGATATGAGCCCGCAGGACGCGCTGGCACTGAATGAGCTCGCGGACCGCCACGAAGACCGGGAACAATCCCTGGCTGAGCTACTGGCCGGGCGCATCGAGCTACCCGCCTTCGAGCTGGCCAAGCCGCCACGCGACTATCAGCGACTGCCGGCGGCCGCCGCGGAGATCTCTGGTGGGCTGTTGCTGGCTGACGTGCTGGGCCTGGGCAAGACGGTCTCTGCCATGTGTCCAATGACCAAGCCGGCCAACTTGCCGGCGGTCATCGTCTATCCAGCCTACCTGCCCAACCACTGGCCTGAGAAGCTGGCCGAGTTCGCACCGAATCTGCGCGTGCATCACGTTCGCACCAGCAAGCCGTACCCGCTGATCAAGCAGCCGCGGCAGCGTATCGCGGATCTGTGGGATACCTTGCCGGACGTCATCCTGGTCAGCTATCACAAGCTGCGTGGCTGGGCCGAGGTGCTGGGCGAGATCGTCCAGTACGTGGTGTTCGAGGAATGCCAGCAGCTGCGCAATGATGGCTCGGACATCTATCGCGCGTGCAAGTACATCAGCCTGGCAGCGAAGCAGCGGATGGGACTGTCCGCCACGCCGATCTATGGCTACGGGTCGGAGTTCTACCACGTCGTGGACGTCCTGGTTCCCGGTGCTCTCGGTAGCTACGATGAGTTCGTGCGGGAGTGGTGCATCTCGTCGCCAGGCGAGAAAGCCCAGTTGAAGGACCCGGATGCCTTCGGCGCTTACCTGCGCCGAGAGGGCATCATGCTCCGCCGATCCCGCCCGGAAGTGGGCAGGGAGCTCCCGCAGGTCCAGAAGGTACCGCACGAGATCGATCTGGATTTCGATGTGATGGCATCGGTGGAAAGCGACGCCATCTCGCTTGCCCGCACGATCGTGGCGCGCAACGAGAAGTTCCGCGGCGAGAAGATGCAGGCCTCCGGCGAGTTCGATCGACTCATTCGCCAGGCTACCGGCGTGGCAAAGGCGCCGCATGTGGCGCAGTTCGTCAGGATGCTGGTGGAGACGGGCGAGCAGGTGGTGCTGTTCGGCTGGCATCGCGCCGTTTATGACATCTGGATGGAGCAGTTGGCCGAATTCAACCCGGTCATGTACACCGGCTCTGAATCGCCGAAGCAAAAGGCCTACGCCAAAGAGGAATTCGTCAGCGGCCGCAGCAAGGTGATCATCCTGTCGCTGCGCTCAGGCGCGGGCCTTGACGGTCTGCAGGACGCGGCCAGCATCGCGGTTTTCGGCGAACTGGACTGGTCACCCGGCGTGCACGATCAGGGTATCGGGCGCGTTGATCGCGATCGCTCGGATGGCCTGCTCAACTACGTCGTCGCTTATTTCGTCACCTGCAGTCAGGGCGCCGACCCGGCGATGATGGAGGTGCTGGGCGTGAAGAAAGAGCAGATCGAGGGTGTGATCAATCCGGACAATCAGATGATCCAGCCTCGTGACATGGAAGGGCGCCAGCTTGCCGACGTGGCACGCAAGTTCCTGGCGTCCCGTGGCATGGTCGAGGGACATGCCCGGCAGGCCATGCCGGAGGCACAGGCAGCATGAGCACTGACCTGAAAGCACTTTCGCGGCCTGCACTGTCTGCCGCCATGCGCGGCGGTACCGAACTCTGGGGTCAATGGGGCTCCCAGGACGATCACGTCCGCTATGCCGAGGCTATCGAGCCTCGCTCACGCCGGCGCTGCAGCTGCGGCTGCAAGCGTCGAGCAACGCACAAGGGCATGGCCAATGGGGTCTGCCTGCGCTCTGGTTGCGACCTCTCTATCCGACGCTGGGTCAAAGGCAGCATCTGACCCTGCGTCTTCACCAAAGGAAACCTTCATGACAGACAAGAGTGCACTACCAGGCTATTCGGCCTTCACGAAAGCCCAGCTGGCCCTGCGGAAGGAGCTGTTGGCGCTTGCGCCCATGACGGTCGCTTGCACACCTGCAGGTGGCCACGACTACTTCCTGGTCACCTGGGACGACACCAGCGAGCTCTACTATGCCGCTGCGCAGTGCAGTTCCGCGGGTTTCGACCTGGTCTGCATGGGTCCGGCCTTCGAGCCGCCCCTGCTGGGCGACTGCGAGTACCAGGAGCTGGCGGACCAGCTCAACAGCTGGCTGGCCGCTGGAAACCTGCAGGACCCGAAGAAGACCCGACTCGCCAGTGCGGGCGAGCAGCAGGCCATTCGCGAAGAGCAGGAGCGGATGGAGAAGATGGGCTGGACGCTCCTGTCCGAGCATCACGCCAAGGTGGCCGCTCTGCTGGCCAAGGCGCCACCCAACAGCGTGGCGCGAGCCTTCGACGGCGGTTACGACGCGTTCCTGGTGGGCGAGGGCGATAGTCGCGTGCTCTGCATCGCGCCTGGCGGCGGAGGGGAGTTCGACGTGCACAACGTCATGTACGCCAGCGATGTCGAGAAGGGGGGCCTTGGCAACGAGGAATTCCTTGAGATCGCGAAGGCGGGAAGGAAATGGGATGGGACCATCACGCCGGCCACGGAGGCCGAGGCACGTTGCATCGAGCTGGAAACCGAAACGCTGACCAACCAAGGACCGCGCCCATGAGCGAGAACGACGCGGGGCCTCTCAAGCCTGTCCCCAGCTTCTACACGATCGTCGTGGAAGTCACCGACTCGGAGTTGGCGTCCTCCACGCTGAGCCCGCTGATCAAGGCCCTGGGCGATGACACGCTCATTCCGGGTCTGCGCGTCACCGGCGTCAGCAATCGCGACGAGATGACGCTGCTGGAGCGCTTCGAGAACGGCGAGCCTGACGATGACGACGAAGACGGCCATCGCGTCGTCATGGCGATGTAATCAGGAGATCACGATGCGCATCCTTACCTCCATCATCCTGAGCTTGGCGGCCAGCGCCCTGGCTCTATCTATCTTCGCCAAAGCCGAGTACGACGATCGCCTCGAAGCCGGCGCAGCAGATGGCCTGGTGCTGAAAGGCCGTGGCGAGACCGGCCCTGAGACGTGCAGTGAGCTTGCCGAGTCGGTCGACGTCATCAGGACGAAGACAACGACGGCGATTGCCGTGGCTGTCGCTGCCCTCGACATCAAGGAGGCCTACGCGAAGGACTGCATGACCTACGCGGATGCCGACCAGGCGCTCAACGATATCAGGAAGGAATTCAACACCAGATACCAGGCCGAGCAAGGGAACTTCAAGGCCGCGAACATGGTGTCGAGCATGATCCGCTTCTACAAGAATCCCTTCGCGCAGCCTGATGTGGAAATGCCCGAGCAAGCCGAAAGGACAGGGCTCTTCGACCTTTCGGTGGTCAACGAGGGCAGCTGAGGGTAATCCGAACTCGCGGCCGGCGACGACGGCCGCGCTACCATGTCCACGTGACTCACAGGGGAACGCAACACGTGATCCGCACCATCTGTATCAATGCCGCCCTGGCGGCGCTCTCGGTCATATCGGCCACGCCATACGCTGGCCAGGACCCGGCAAAGCTGACCGATCCCTCAATGGCCGCAGCGGATGCGGCTTTAGCGGCGATTCTGGCGGCCGAGGACCCCTATGGTTATGTCAGTCGCAAGGCCGATGTGGCGATCTGGGAAGAGCAAGGCAAGCGCGAGGATGAGCGTTGGCTGCATTTGGTCTTCACGCCTGAGCTTCATGTCTACGTGGATCTCCGGCGCGTCACCGCCAGCAAGGCGGGGGAGGTCGTGGAACTGTGGTCCAAGCATGTCAATGCGATCGGTGAAACCACGCTGGGCCAGGACCGCATCTACTGCAGCAGCATGACCTCGCAGGTTGGCACGCTCGCGCTTCTCGATGAGCGCGGCGACGCGACCGTCAAGAACGATAGGTTCTTACCCGCTTCTCCCATTCTTCCGGGCTCAATCATGGAAGCCAAGGCGAGCTGGGCCTGCAACTGATGAGCAAGATTGCGGCCGCGATGATACTGGTTCCCGCAGCATTTGCGCTTTGGCCCTACGCCAGATCCCTGCTCGGTACTGATCGCCAAACAGAGCGCGACGAAGCAGAGGCGATCGGGCGCGCCCTGGCGAACAGTCGCTCAGCCGCGCACTGGGATGATGACGACGATGCACCGCCGCCTGTGCAGACAGAGGATGAGATTCCTCGCCCCCTCTATGCGGACAGCGTCGTTGAGCAATGGCAAGAGCCGCACGAGTGGATTCACGACTCGCTTGACGTGAACGATGCGTCCAACCCTCTGCACTACACAGACATGAACCCTATGAACCCCATGGGCAATGACTGGTAGTCAGGGCGGCTCAGCCGCCCCTAACCACCGCCAGGAGCGCGCCTGACTCGACCAGGCGGACGGCGGTAGCCACCTCACCATCCAACGCTCGATCGCGTTCCAGGAATGGGATCTGCACTCGGATTGCCGCATGAGCGGCAGCCACAGCACGCCCCGGTTGGAACGGCTCACTGCCCGCCAGAGCGGAGCGGAGCCCGTCTACTTCCTGCAGAAACACCTCGCGGTCGGCGTCACGGAGCGAAGGACCACCGGCAACCTTCGTGGCCATGCCCTCAGCATCGGCCCGCTTGGCCAGGGCACGCGCCGCGTTGATCATGTCGCGACGCAGATCCAGCGCTTGAGCGGCGGTGTACAGCTCAAGCGCCAGCACCCGGCCCAGGTCCTGCACCATCGCCAGCACGTGGCGCGCCTCATTGGCGCCCATCGAAACATGGTCTTCGGCATTCGCGCTGGTAGGCACCGAGAACACGCTGGCCGGATGCGCACGGCTGGCCAAGTCGTTGACGATCGCCGCTGCGGTGTATTGCACGATCATGTGCCCCGACTCCGTACCGTCCTCGTTTCCGATCAGGAAAGGCGGCAAGCCGTCGTTGGTCGACGGATCGACCAGTTTGTTGAGGCGACGCTCGGAGATCGAGGCCAGGGTCGGGATGGCGGCCTTCACGTAGCTCATCGCCAGCGCCAGCGGCATGCCGTGGAAGTGACCCGCCGAGATCACCTGCTCTTCGACGTGCTCGGCCTGCTTGTCCGGGAACACGAGCGGGTTGTCGGTGACTGCATTGAGCTCGATCTCCAGCACGCGTTTGGCCTGTTCCACTGCGTCGCGCACGGCGCCATGCACCTGCGGGATGCAGCGCAGCGAGTAGCTGTCCTGCGGCTGGTGCTTCTTGCCGCCACGGAACGGCATGAAGCGCTGGTAGAACTTGGCGCGGCCGTGGCGTTGATCGGTTGGCACCCAGTCCCAGCCGATGTCAAAGCGCAGCGCCTGTGCCTCTGCCGTGTCCCAGCTGCTGGGCAGCCAGGTGCGAAAGCGCGGTACCAGGTGGTACGGGATGTCGGCCAGCGTCGAACCGGCCAACAGCTCTCGCAGGCGGCCGGCGACATGCACCTGGCCCGGATGCGGTCGCAGGGCATGCACTTCCTCGGCGAACGCGCCCAGGCGGCCGGCAAAGGCGTCGATCGTCATTGCCGCGGCCAGATCCGCGGTGTCCAGCAGCTGGTCGAGCCGGTACATCGCCAGCACGCCCATCGCCAGCATCTGCGCGGTGCCGTTGTTGAGCGCCAGGCCTTCCTTGTAGGACAGCGAGACCGGCGCCAGGCCAGCGCGCTTGAGCGCGTCGGCGCCCGGCATGCGCTCGCCCTGGTAGAACGCTTCGCCACCGCCGAGCAGCACGATGGCCAGGTGCGACAGCGGCGCCAGGTCGCCTGAGGCGCCCACCGAGCCCAGCGAGGGCACCACCGGCACGATGCCGGCGTTGAGCATCGCGGCGAGCGCCTGCAGGGTCTCCACGCGGATGCCGGAATGGCCCTTCAGTAGCGTGTTGATGCGAATGCCAAGCATGGCGCGGACGATCTCCGGCGCCATGGGCTCGCCCACGCAGACCGCATGGGTGACGATCAGGTTGTATTGCAGCTCTTCATGCAGAGAGCGGCCTGACTTCACCGCTCCGGGCAGCTCGCCGCGCAGCGGGTGCGCGCCCAGCAGCTTGTCGGCGTTGCTGCCAAAGCCCGTGGAGACGCCGTAGATCGGCTCTTGCCGGCGCACTTGTTCGGCAAGGAACTCGGCCGCTCGCGAAACCGCCTTCAATGCGTCCTTGTCCAGCTCGACGCTGGCACCGAACGCGATCTCGACCAGGCGATCGCGGGTGAGCGACTTGCCATCCAGCAGGATCGGTTTCATGTCAGCGCCCCGCCAGTGCGCGGGCCTGTTCCAGCTCCACTTTCAGGCTGGCGGCCAGCTCATCGCGCTTCACCTCGAACTGCTGTTCGCTCACCAGGTCCTTGACCGTGACGACGCCGCGGCTCAGCTCATCCTCACCGGCCAGGACCACGAAGCGGATGCCGGCACGCGAGGCGTACTGGAACTGCTTGGCCAGCTTGCGGCTTTCCATCTGCACTTCGGTGTTGATGCCGGCCGCACGCAGGCGGCGGGCAATATCAAGTGACTGCGCCATCTGTCCTTCGTCCATCAGGGCGACCATGGCCTGCACGCTGCTTTCGTCGACGCCGGCGATCAGGCCTGCCTCCTGCAGCTGCCAGAACAGGCGGGTCAGGCCGATCGAGATGCCCACGCCGGGCAGCTTGGACTTGGTGTAGTGGCTGGCCAGGTTCTCGTAGCGACCGCCCGAGCAGATCGAGCCGATCTGCGGGTAATCGTCCAGCTGCGTCTCATAGACGGTGCCGGTGTAGTAATCCAGGCCACGCGCGATCGAGAAGTTCAGGCAATAGGACTCTTCCGGTACGCCCAGTGCCTTGACCAGCTCCAGCACCTCGCGCAACTCGGCAATGCCCTGGTCGAAGATCTCGCTGCCTTGCCCGAGGGCATCGAGCTTGGCCAGCGCATCGGCGTGGCCGTTGCTGCGCATGGCGACGAAGTCCAGGATGCGATTGACGGCCTCAGCCGACATGCCAAAGCCATCGCCGGTCAGCGTTTCGCGCACGTAGTCGACGCCGCGCTTGTCCAGCTTGTCGACCTCGCGCAGGACCAGTGCCTGCTGCTCTCCGTCCGTGACGCCCTGAGCCTCGAAGAAACCACGCATCAGCTTGCGGTTGTTCAACTGGATGGTGAATGCGCCAATGCCAAGCTCGCTGAAGACGGCATGGATCACCGCCAGGATCTCCGCATCGAAGCGCACGCTCAATGCATCTTTGCCGATCACGTCGATGTCGCACTGGTAGAACTCGCGGAAGCGGCCGCGCTGGGCGCGCTCGCCGCGGTAGACGCGCTGGGTCTGGTAGCGGCGGAACGGGAAGGTCAGCTCGTGCTCGTGCTCGGCCACGTAGCGGGCCAGGGGCACGGTCAGGTCGAAGCGCAGGGCCAGCTCGGGCAGGCCGTCGCCTTCCTTGGCCAGGGCGCCGGTGGACTGGACGAAGTAGACCTGTCGCTCGGTCTCGCCGCCGGATTTGGTCAGCAGCGTCTCGGACAGCTCGAACACCGGGGTTTCCACCGGCATGAACCCGAAACGTTCGTAATTCCGGCGGATGGTGTCGAGCATGCGCTGGAAGGCGATCTGCTCGCGTGGCAGCAGCTCCATGACGCCAGGCGGGGTACGCGGCTTGATCAAACGGGCAACTCCGACATTCGTAAGGTGGGGCATTTTACGTGCCCGACAGACACTCGGCAGCCTTGCCGAATATGTGGATTCGCCGTGTTTTTGAATCAACGTATTGCCCGACTTAATACGCTTCCATACAATGCCGCCCCTCAGTCGGGGTGTAGCTCAGTCTGGTAGAGCGCTACGTTCGGGACGTAGAGGTCGCAGGTTCAAATCCTGTCTCCCCGACCATTTTTCACTGCTTTTTTGCCTGTTCAGCCATTCCGGCCAGGCACCTGATTCTGCTGACACGGTGCTGTCACAGCACACCACATGGTCATCGACCACGTGCACCGTCACTGCTTCGTCGCTGACGCACCTTCAGTCAACGCCGCCTCGTATGCGAGACGGTAGAAGTCGGACACGGCACCGCCGTCTCTCGATGAGCCACCCAGCAGGATGATCTGCGGCTCCGCGAACTGCGGCGGCCGATCCTTGAAGCGCGTGACACGCGAGTTAAGCATCGCGCCAAAGCCATCAAGCGTCTCGGCTCGCATGTCCATGAACTCGACACGCTCACCGAGGCCGCCTGCAGCATCCACCTGCCGGATGTAGACCATCGTGGCCAGCACCACGAACGAGGGCAGGGGCTGCTGTTGCGCCACCTGCTCGCGCAGCGCATGCCCCACCAGGCCGCGATCCGGGTGCGCGATGATCGGGCTGAGATCCAACGCCTGCATCGAACCATCAGGATGGGCCATGAAAAGCAGCGGCGGCGGATCTTCGTCGGGGCCTGTGAGCGAGCTCCGCAGGTCCTCAGTGATCGCCCACAAGCCCAGCAGCGCGCTCTCGATCCGCGCACGATCTTCACTTGTCGGCTCGCGGAATTCCTTCAGGCGACCGACCTGGGCAATGAGATCCAGCAGCTCTTGGGTCAGATGCACGAGGAACGTCCGTCAGAACTTCCGGTCTGCTGGCGGCTTAGCCAGCGTGCACGTTCCAGTGGCAATCGAACTTTCTTTCGTACCCGCCTTGGGACCGGAGTAGAAATGCATGGTTTGATCGCGCGTAAGTGCAAGGGTTGATCGGTTAATGGTGTAGGTAGTTACCGTATCCATGAAGTCCATCGTGAACACCCTCTTGAAGCTGACCTGCGACGCAGTGAACGCCGCATCGGTTTTGGTACTCATGCCGCCCTCAGGGTGGTACGTCGCCGAGCTCTCGCCCTCAAGCAACGTCACAGCCAGGCCCTGAGGCTTGGCATCGCCGGCACTGGAGTGCGAACACTCCAAGTACACCGGGTTAGCTGCAGCGGCGCCTGAAGCCATCAGGGCGCCAGCTACCAACGGGCAGAGTAGCGCCCTCATCGCGGCACCGCCGCGCTTGCGATCAGAGCTTCAAGTCGAGCGACCGCCTGCTCCTTCGTGACGCCACTCGGCAGCGAGGCCTTGTCCATCCGCGTTGCGCGGCGAAGGCACTGTTCAACAGCCTCTTGCCTTGGCTCGACGTGGGAGAGCCCGCAGCTGTATGCCAAGCCTTCCAGGAGGGTCCGGTCGTCGACCGAGGCCTCGGGCCACACCAGGTCCAACCTCTCGCCCCGGATCACGTCTTTCTTGCTTTCACTCCAGATGAGGAAAGGATACGTCCCAACCAAGACCGCCACTACAAGCGCGATAACGCCACCTTCGAGCTTCGTCATTTCGCCACCCCTTCGTTTGATTTGGAATCCTCGATCAGCTCTGCCAGGCGCTTGGCCGCCTGATCCATCGTCATGCCCTTCGGCAACGTTGGTTCTTCCAGCAGCGCGGACTGGAGGCACTGGATGATCATTTCGCGGTCAAGCTCGACCTCCCGCAGTGAGCACGTAAAGCCCAAGGTTGCCAGCAGCGCCCGATCGCGCTCGGGCATTGTCATCACATCTGGCCAGACGAACTGCAGGCGCTGCAGCGCGGCTTCGGCATGTGCTTTGCCCAAATCGCGCGCCAGCATCGAGCCCACAAGGATGATCACTCCAACCACGATCATCAGAACCCACTTGTTGATCTTCATCTCGCGTCCTGCAGCGTTAGGTAAGTTGGATCTCTTGTCCGTTAACGATCGCGGACAGCTTGACGTCAGAAAGCATGTACTGGCCGCCAGGGCCACCCCTGACCACATATCCAAGCGGATCGGGAAAGATGGATACCGGAAATGGAAACTCCCCGAGATCCTTTGCCACTTCGTTCTGATGGAAGTATTTGGATGACTTCTTGATTCGAGCAACCAGTTGAGTAGGGACAGTCATCGTCGTTACCTCACTCGGCCGCGGGCCCGGATTGATGGAGTTTATCTGCAAACTTTGCTGCTGCATCGGACGACGCGATCTCCGAATCGCTACGCTCATCTTTCAGCTTAGCCACCATTGCTGGCACCTCGGCGGCGGTCACGGCACGGTAGGTGATCACGTCGCTTGCCTGGTGTCTCAGCGCCATGGTCGTCTGATCCATGCTCTCGATGATGTACGGGCCATTCCAAGCAGGTGATCCGGTAGTCGCACTCAGATTCAAGACTGCGCCTTTGACCTGGTAGGTCCCCTTAGCGTCGCTCACGCGCCCTACTGCCCCGTCCTTTTCCTTATTCTTGATGGTGGTCCTGCTCAGGACAGAGAAGCGGTGATCACGGTGGAGGACCAGCAACTGCTCCACGCTGAGCTTCTTGTCATCCTGCTGGATCGTCCAAGCGCCGACAGGCGCCTGTACCGACTCGTGCGCGAGCGCAGCCTCTGCCAGGCGGTAGAAGGCCGGGTCCAGATTCTCGCTGCGATCTATGGCGGGCATCGAGAGCTGCAAGAGCAGATCCTGGGCGTCCCTGGACTTATTCGCCGAGTCCACCGCGCCCCAGATAAGCAGGAGAAGCATGATGCCGATGAACATCCATAGGAACGATTCGCCGCGCTGATAATTGGGGCCGTTAAAGTGGGTTTTCATCGGTCACTATCCTTGGTGGTTGCTCGCAACTACGCAAGCTCTTGGGTGGAATGCGTAATTTGATCGGTGAGTGTCGCAATACGTGCGTCGCTAAAGCTGGAATTGCATCAGTTCGGCAATAGCTGGATTCTTTGCGTTGCCGCTCTGGTCATAGATTCGGAAACTGCTTATCGATGTGTGCCCCGTCATCTTCATGACGTCAAAGGCGGATACGCCCGCCTTGATGGAACTGGTAGAGAATCCAGAACGCAGTGAGTGAGCGCCGATGCGCTCCATGAAGGCCTGGCGCGCGGCCGCAGCCTCCGGCTCGTCCGCCCCGAACTCCGGGTGGTCGATCAGGTATGCCTGTAGCGCCCTTTGCTTGACGATCGTGGCAACCAGCTCAGGCCTGATTGCCGCACCCAAGACCTGGGATGGAAGCGGCCGGTTGGCATGTGACTTGAGCCGGCGAGGCTTGTAGACCGTGCGCCACACTGGGCCATCTTTGTGGCCCGCCAGGCGCAATGCATCCAGCCACGCATCCATGGCTTCGGCAGCCGCACCCACCAGGGGCACACTATGTACGGGCTCGCCCAACTTCTCGGACACCTTTCCTTTCATCTCATAGAGATCCCACCAGTACCCCAGGATCACCTGGCCATCCGGGAGATCCATCTGTCCAGGCCTCAGATGCTGCAGCTGCATCCGAGCCACCTCGCTGCGCCGGCGGCCGCTACTGTACGTGGCCAGCAGCAGCGCCTGATCTCGCTTGCCCTCCAGCGTGTGCGAACCACACGTGGCCAGCATTCGCTGCAAATCCCATGCCTCAATAGCTTTTTTGCTCTGCGGAAGGGCAGCGGGGGTCGTCCGCTGTACTGCCTTACCTAGCGCGGACAGTAGTGGCCGGATACGTCCGTCCACTTCCTGCGGCGTTGGCAGGCCACGCAGGGTGTGCAGGCTCCCCAGCAGGCTGACGCGCTGCTGGATCGTTTTCAGGGCGGGGACATCCGCATCGATCGCCACAGCCTTGCCGGTCAGCTGCGCCTGACGGCCAGCTCGATGTTGCACCTGACGTCGTCCTGCCAGCACGAGCCCTTCTTTCGCCTCAATGGCTGCAAGTCGTTTGCGTACATGGACCGGCATTCCGGTCGTAATTCTTGCAGGCCTGCTGCCTACGGCTTTTGCCTTCACAGGAGCGTGGTGCGTCACGAACACCAGCACTTTGTGGCCAGGGACGGCGGCCGCCGGTGACTGCAGCAGCTCCAGCTCTGTTCCGTAAACCGCTCGATGCCACAACGCCCAGTACCGAAGCGCAGTCTTCAGCGCCCGGCGGGTTGCCGGCGCAGTTGCCTCGACCTTGAGAGCCGCAAGCACCGCCGCGGCGGCCAGCTCTGTCTGCTCGATCTCCGCCTCAGTGGGCGCTTGTAGCGCGCCAGCGTCCGGCACCTGCGCCAACGCATCCTGCGGAAGCTCCGGAAACGAAGCTGGGACAAGGATTTCAGACGATTGGGCGGGACTCTTTGCCATTTTTGGACTACTATCGGGCGCTGGCTGAGTTATAGGACGGTACTTCGTCCGGTATTTCATACTAGCACATGCACGATAACGTTTCATTATCACCATCGTCAACACGGGGGCAAAAATATGCCGCCATGTGGCGGCCTAGATGCTCAGGAGAGTTGTGACATGGCTGTTTCGATCCCGGATGCCTACGCCCAGCACGTAACAGAGGCTTGGAGCCAGCTGGCGGCTGGTCGACGTCCTTCTGCAGACTCTGTGGTGAGCGCAGTTGGCGGCAGCAAGACGACGGCCAATGCGGCGATGAACTACTTCTGGAAGTCCTACATGCCGGACATGATGTCCGGCCGTGATACGAACGACACGCCGGACCCGATCCAGAAGCTGGCCAACAACATGTGGCAAACGGCTTTGAAGCTGGCGACCAAGACGGCAGAGAACAAGCTGACGGAGCAGCGCCAGAGCCTAGCGCAGCAAGCGGAAGCCATGGATACCGAACGTCGGCAGATGGCTTCTGAGCGCCTAGAGCACCAGGTAATGATCTCCGACGTTCGCGCCGAGGCTAACCGCCGGCGTGATGCGGACCTGGCAGCACAAGCTACCGCTCACAATCGAGCGATCGACAAGCTGGAAACGCGCAATACTAGGCTTGAGCAGACCATCGCCGAGCTTCAGGATTCACTGACGAACGCCAGAAACGAAGCCGCTGATGCTAAACGAGCGTTGGCAGACAACGCTCCCGCTATTGCAGCACTGCAAGCCAAAGTCTCCGCTGCCGAGCAGCTTGCCGCGGAGCGCCAATCGGCCCTGCAGGCAGAGCGCATGAGCGCTGAGGCTGCAATGCGCGCAATAAGCGCGGAGCGTGCAGCGCAAGCAGAGCAAAACACACTCGCCATGGACACGCTCCGGGGCGAGCATCAGGCGAAGCTGGATGCGCTCAATACGCATCACAACCGCGCGATAGAGGAACTGAAGCTGCAGCACGTCGCGAGAACGGACGACCTCAAGCGACAGATCAACCAACTGCAGCAAGCAGCTACGCGTCGCAACGCAAGGCAGGATGCAAAGGGCCCGAAAGACAAAGGCTGAACGCTTGCAACGGAGCTAAAAATAGTCGTTGCACGCGCAATAACTTTCGTTATAGTATCTTTCTACCGACACCCGAAGCCACGAAGGAACTGGGATGCTCGCTGGAAAGATTCACCTGGCCAATGCGCTTGGCCTGAAACCTCTCGACCGTGTCCAGGTCGCAAGCAAGCCCGTTCTGCGCGACGCGAGACTCGGCGTTATGAAGCCGGTGCCTGCCCCATTCTGGTTTTTCCAATACGTCCGACCGCAAGACGGCATGCTGTGCGTACGCTCGCCTTCTGGCTATGCAGCCTACGTCGACCCCCTCGATATCTACGACATGCGGGAGGGCAACGCCCTGCTCGTGCAGGCGATGCCGAAGCAGGAGTTCTGCCGGTGGCTCAGCCGCCCCCTTGCTGAGCGCACCAACCGCTGTGCCGATGCTTCGTATTACCGGCCGGCGCACGTCATGTGGGCCCAACGCGACAAGTGGGGCAACGCAGAGGCTGTCGTTCGTTTCCTGGACGAAACCTTCAACGGTGGCGACGGATGGACGACCTACTTTGCTCCCTTGCAGCAGGATGATCGCGAGCGGGTGCGCAAGCTCGCCACCCGCGTAAACATGCCCGTGGTGTCACGTCAGAGTGCGGCCAGCTGGTCGGCAGATTCCGGCCTGAAAGTAGCTGAGCAACGCGCTCGCACCGCAGCGCGCCGCTTCATCCTCGAACGTACTACTCCTGCCGTTGCCTAAGAGGGCTTACAGATGATCGCTGCATCACTAGCCGTCGCCATCGCCCTCTCCCTCATCCTCACCAAAACCATCCACGAATGGTTCGGCGTCACTGGCCTGATTGTGGCCACCGGCGTCATGATGGCTATCGGCCACTACATGGCACCGGATGAAGTGCTGGCGATGGCGAACATGAAGGAATCGTGCAGCATCGGCTCAATCGGCCGCGCCGGCTTCAGCTGCGCCTTTGCCAAGCTCGAACTGCAGCTGGCCAAAGCCCCCTGGGTGCTGTTCCACTTTTTCATCTGGGGATGGCTGGCATTGTGGATCTGGTACGGCACATGGCTCCGTCGCTCGCCCCCCGAGCGCACCGAATCCAGAACCCCCACCGTTACCTGATCACGTACATCCCTTGTTCCGATGACCCACCCCTCCAGGAATCCCATGAAAGACCGCTCCTATCTCCTTTGCTACGTCGCCATCGCCACCCTCGGAATGGTTGTCGTGTGCCTTTTCTGCTTCCACACGATCTTCAGCGCTGGCCCCGTCTACGCTGAGCTCGGCCTGCAGGATCGACCCGCTCTGCGCTACGGCCTCATCCTGGTGCCCAGCCTGCTGGGCGGCATCGTCCAGTGGTTCGTCGCCAAGCACATCATGTTCTCCAAGGCTCCGCCGCGCCGCTCGCGCCGTTTGCCGTTCGGACCGAAGGACACTCCGTAGTGCCGCAGGTACTGAACAAGCGCGTTCACGGCATCCCCGCAGGGTCGGTCTACATCGGCCGCCCCTCAAAATGGGGAAACCCCTACAGCCACTTAGCCGGCCAAGTTACTCTTGCCAAGTACCAGGTAGGCAGCCGGGCGGAAGCTGTCGCAGCCTACAAGACGTGGCTGCTCTCACAGCCGGAGCTCGTGGAAGCCGCACGCCTGGAGCTCAAAGGCAAGGATCTGACATGCTGGTGCTCGCCGGCGAGCTGTCATGGTGACATCCTGCTGGCGATCGCAAACTCGGAGGACACACCATGAAGGACGACGACACCGTGATGACGGAGTGGAAGATCGAACTTCGCCGCGCCAAGTCGCAGGCCGCGATCTTCTTTGTGATCCTCTTTGCGCTGGTCGCTGCCGAGCTCTATGTTCTTGGGCAACGCCCACTGACGCCAGCATTGTGGCTGGCCGTCGTGGGAGCGAGCCTGGCGGGCTCGCTGCCGTTCTATCTCCATGCGCGCTCGCGCAAGCCCCGGTAGCACCTACCGTGAGCCGAAAGGCTGAAGTGGTACGCATTCGTCCGGTGGACGATGACCACCAGGTGGTCACAGTGACGAGCCGATCGCAGGATGGTGCGACTTACTGCCGCCGCCCGTGCGCCGACTGCCCGTGGCGGAAAGATGCCGTTGGGGCCTTTCCACCTCTGGCCTTCAAGCACTCAGCCGAGACCTCATTCGATATGGCGACGCACACGTTCGCCTGCCACACCGCCGGAACGGCGAACACGAAGATCTGCGCCGGATTCCTGATGCGCGGTGCGGACCACAACCTCACGGTCCGCCTCCAGCGCATGCGCGGTGCGATCGGCAATGACGTGACTGATGGTGGACACGAGCTCCACCCCGGGTACCGCTCGATGGCGGTGGCCAACGGCGTGCCTGCCGACGATCCCGCCCTGGCGG
Source organism: Pseudoxanthomonas sp. LjRoot127 (assembly GCF_964253495.1). Classification (NCBI taxonomy): domain Bacteria; kingdom Pseudomonadati; phylum Pseudomonadota; class Gammaproteobacteria; order Lysobacterales; family Lysobacteraceae; genus Pseudoxanthomonas; species Pseudoxanthomonas sp. LjRoot127. Next base: position 13,459 of record NZ_CAXUQR020000002.1, on the reverse strand, counting down.
GCTGCCGGAGCTCCTACCTGGAAGAGCAGCAGGGCGATGGACACCGCTGAGCTGATCAGCGCCCAGCGTGCCGAAGAGCCGATCGCCGCGGCGGCGGCACACCGGAAGTTCGAGCGGGCACGGCCCAACTTCCAGGCAAGCGAGCAGCTGCTGAAGCAAGCCCAAAAGACGCCCAGGGCCGGGAAGCGTATTCGATTGATCCTGGCAGCAGCGGACGCCTGGGCGGCCCAGGTCGCGCCTCTGGCGGCCTGCAGACAGGGTTGCGATGCCTGCTGCCACCTCCCGGTGGCGATCACCTCGGCGGAAGCCCGGGTCCTGGCAGCGGCCACCGGCCGGCCGATGACCCTGCCCTCCAATGTTCGGAAGATCTCTGACGCGGTCAGCGATCCGGACGAGATCGAACGCCTGACCACCTACGGCGGCCGCGCTGCCGGCCCCTGCCCTTTCCTGGCCGATGGCCAGTGCAGCGCCTACGAGGCGCGTCCAGCCGCCTGCAGGACGCATTTCAGCCTGGCTGACAGCTCCCTGCTCTGCCAGGTGGTGGACGGGGCGCCGGCGGATGTCCCATACGCCGATTCCCGGCAAATCCATGCCTTCGCATTGATGTTGCAGCACAACGAAACAATGGCGGACGTACGCGAATTCTTCGAGTAATGCCGCCCAGGAACTTTCGTTAGCGGATCTGTTGACGACTGCTCAGTATGCGGAGTAGATTTCATGTGCGGCTACCCTCGCCGCGCCGCCCGCAAAGGCGAAACCTTATGGGTCGAGGGCAGCAGTAACATTTCACTTTCGTCCTCTGATTGCCTATCGGCCGGAGGCGAGCGGGCCGCCACCACGCCTTAGGCACCAAAGGACCTAACGTGAACATCGATCATCTTCGCAAGCAAGCAAAGAACCTTCAGAAGCTCTATCCGGAATTGGTAGCCAACAATCCGGCCAAGCTAACTCTATCCACCGCTCAGTACGTTATTGCCCGCCAGAACGGGTATCCGAACTGGGAACACATGGTGAAGAGCCACACGGAACGTCCAACGGCACCGGCCACCCGAACGGCATCGGTCGGCAGTGATGACCTGGCAGCGTATCTGCACTTCGAGCTCGGACCTGAGTCACCGGGAAAGCGGACCAAAGAAGCCGTCCTCTGTCCCGTCAACAGGGCGTACGCTGACCTGCTCTCGGATGAAGATGAGTTTGTCACCGAGCTTCTGGAACAGCATCTGGATTTCACAGGTGAATACCGAAGCATCTCGCCAGCCGTCGTGAGGGGATTGGTCGCTGGCGTTTCTGAGAGCCTGGCACGATGCCCCTACGCATTGGACTCTCATGCCGCTCGCGCTGAGCTCTACAAGCATGCCGGAGACCATAACCTCGCCCTGGCCCTGATCGAGCCGATCGCGCGACAGGCGCTAGCGCTGCTCCCGGTCGGCTCTATTCATGTTTCCTACTACGAACTCTGCAATCGGAGTTTCCACCGCGTCATGCACACCTACGTGCTTCTGCTGCATGCCTGCGACAGGCATGACGAAGCGACGGCGATGGCTAAACGGATGGTGTCCCTGTGGCCGAATGACAACATCGGGTTCCGCCACCTCACCAGCAAAGCGAAGCGCACCAACGCGATTGCTTCTGGAGCTGGTCAATGAGCCGCAACAGCAAGCAGAAGCGTGATGCCCGCAAGAAGCAGCAGCGCCCCCAGCGCAACGCTCACTCCGGCATGGGTCACGATCCGTCCACGTGCCCTGGATGCATTGCGCGTGACGCACAGATGCGCGAGCTGGCCCCACAGCTTGGTCAAGCGGTAGACGAGGCATACCTGGAGGAAGGCGTCCCCAGCCGCTATCTGCACTACCTCTCTCGCGACGTGACGGCCACAGCCTTGACCAACGAAGGCTGGGACTTTTCCAGCGATACACTCCATACCGCATTGGCGGCATTCCTGTCCCACATTGAGTTTGAGGATGAGGACTCTGAAGAGGCGGTCGGTGTCGGGAGGACGTTGGAGGTCTTGCATCCAAGCGATCCCTCCAGCATGCGCCCGGACTACATGACATGCCCCATCAAGGACGGATCGTTGACCATCACCGTCACCCGGCGGTTTATTCAGGAAACCCAGAGGTACCGTGGTGACTTCGTCACGGGCCTGAAGACGTTCGTTCGCTCGACCATATCCGTTATTACAAGCTCAGGCAGCTACGCTGCAACGCTCAACGCCAGTCGAATTGGCCCTGATAGCGTCTTTGGATTAGATCCGGGCCTGGTGAGCGCACAAGGTGGCATCTGCCTGGACGCCACGGAGATCGTGGATGCCGATTGGCTGAAGCGAAACCCAGCCATGGCCGCCGCCTTTGAGGTTTTCGGATCTCGCTTCGACGTACGCATGCCGATGCACCACATGCCGACGCTGCCGGATTCGGGCGACATCCTGCTTGATTGCTTCCACAAGCTCTATGAGGGCAGCAAGGAAGCCAGAAAGGCCGAGGCGAGCTTGGCCGCGAAGGATCGCGACACACGCGCCGTGCGCGCACAGCTGGTGCATGCACAGCGACGTTGTGAAGCACTGGAAGCGCGCGGTGTCTTGCTGGAAGCACGAGCGAAGGAAGCAAAATCCCAGAAGTCGCTAGCCAATCCCGCACAGTCGGACAGCAGTGCTACAAGCGATTCGGATGAGGCCGTTCGTGTCCTGCAATCGCAGCTGAGTCACTACCAGGCCCTTGCCAATGACCGGCAGCTTCAGAATGACGCCATGCGCAGGGAGATCTACGAGCTACAACAGCTTCTCGACGCTCGGCGGACCTCTACCCCGCTGACCGACACCGCAGTTGCCCTAGAAACCCCAAGCGATTTTGACGCGCTGCCCCAGTGGGCGGAAGCCGCCCTGGCTGGGCGCGTTTTGCTTCATCCGAAGGCGATCGCTGCCGCTCTTGAGTCGAACTACCAGAACCCGGCGAAGGTGTATGCCTGCCTCCAGGCCCTTGCCGATCTGTACTGGCCGATGCTCTACGACACGGACAACCGTGATCCCAAGGCTTGGGATGCTAGGTGTGCAGAGCTGGGTGTTGAGTGCAGTAAAGTCGGCGCCGCGGCAACGGACACAAAGACCGCGGACTACTACACCGTCACTCACGAGGGCAGACGCCTCGTTGCGGACATGCACTTGCGTGGCAATTCGTCTTTCGACCCGAGGTTTGGACTCCGCATTTATTGGGCAAGGGACGACGAACATCGCACTCTGGTTGTAACCAGCCTTCCGTCACATTTGCCCAATCGGGTCAGCTGATGCCTGCCAAGCCATTTTCCAACGATGCCTCTGTGCTGCTCGCGGCTAACCTTTCCAGGTTGCTGGAGGAACGAAGCGACGTCTCCCGGCTCACGCTAAGCCGGGAGATCGGCGTTTCTGATGGCACCTTGGGACGTATCAAATACGGGAGCGGCAACCCCACACTGGACGTACTCCAGCGCATTGCAGATGCATTCCAGGTAGAACCATGGATGCTAATTGCTCCTGCCGATGTCGGCATCAATCGCACAAGAGCCGTTGACCAGATGGCTTCGCTTTCGCATTCAGACCGCGAGCTGATCGACAGGATTGTCGAACGCTTCCGCCGTAGGCCACGCAATAGTGGTTGATACCACCTACGCCCGCGTCGTCGCCGGCGACGCTCGAATCTACGCTCACGACCTCGATGCTGTTGCCTGGCGATCGCTCCAAGTGTCCTACCAGGTAGGCCAGCTGTTGATGCCCTGCTGTGATGCGCCTGCTATTCCCAAGACCTCACCGCTTGGGCTTCAGTTCTTCGCGCACGCCTCTGGCGCGTGTGCCTCAAGCCCTGAAAGCCAGTGGCATCAGGCGGCCAAGGAAGCAGTGGCAGCCGCGGCAAAGTCGCTTGGCTACCGGGCCGTCATCGAGCACCCTGGCGCTGATGGCTGGCGGGCTGATGTCTGGATAGACGTGCCTGACCGACCAGTCGCCATCGAGGTCCAACATTCGTACCAGCACCTTAGGGACTACCGCCGACGCCAGCAGCGTTACGCTGATGCTGGCATTGCCTGCCTGTGGCTTGTCCTGGACAAGCCCTACACCACGCTGACGAACGCGTGCTTCAAGCATCGCTGGAAGGAAGAGCTCAACAAGCCCAAGAGCTGGCCGGAAGACCAGGGCGTCTTCCTGCGCGATCTGCCTGCGTTCACGCTGAGGCTGGACAATGGCGGCACGGTCCACGGACCGGATATGCACGCGGTGCTGCCCGTAGCCCTTCAGGGCTTCTGTGAAGGCCGGTACCAGTGGGTCAACGGCCGGTGGTTACTTGAGGGAATTCCCATCAAATACCCCCTAAAACCTGCCCCACTCTGAACTACCAGCGTTTTTTGTGCACTAGGTAGTTGACAATAACTTTCGTTAGAGTATCTTGCTAGCCATCGGTCAACGATAGGTGTCAAGATGCTTGCTCCATGGCAACTGACAAAGCAGCAGTGGGAAGAAGAGCTCAGCGCAGCTCATCCCGGCAATGCACCTTTCGGCCGCGCCACGCGTAGCGCTGGCAACGACCTGGCTCATCGCATGGGCGAGCGTGATCGCCTCCGTTACGGCGTCCATGACGCCATCAAGCAGCAGCTGTCGCAGGTCTCTGCAGGCACTCTCGTACTTCCCCGCTTCACCCAGCTCCGCCTCCTGGCCATCAGCCAGCGTCCCGTGACTCACGAACGCGTCATCCGGAAGGCCCTGCAAGAGGGCCAGCCGGTGCCTGCGCACGTGCTTGTCGACTACCCGAACCTCCACAGGAAGGAGATCCATCATGTTGTATGAACAGCCCTCGTTTGACCTCAACAATCCCACGCTCGTTCTCGAAACCCGCCCCGCTGATGAAGTTGCTGGCGAGGTGACCCCTGGCGGCATCAAGGCCGTCAAGACCGAGAATCGTCGCAACGACTCGGTCGTGTGGATGCACCCGGACAAGATCCAGGTGATGGAAGGTTTCAACCTCCGCTTCGTCAACACGCCCGAGCACAAGGCGACGGTCCGCATGTATGCGGATTCGATGAAGCGCGAAGGCTTCAAGTGGGACAAGCCGATCTCCTGCTTCGTGGCCGATGATGGCTCGGGCAACAACATGATCGTGGTCTTCGACGGTCACACCCGTCTTGAATCCGTTGCCCTGGCCAACAGCGAAGGCGCCGGCATCGACGCCATCCCGGTGGCGCTGGCGCCCAAGACCATGTCGATGGACGACATGCTCAATGCGCTGCACACCAACAACAACGGCAACCCGCTGCCGATGCTGGGCCTGGCCTTGCTGGTCAAGCGCAAGGTCGGCCGTGGTCACACCAATGCGCGGATCGCCAGCGATCTGCACATCACCAGCACCCATGTCGAGAATCTGATCCTGCTGTCCAGTGCTCCGATCGCGGTGCAGGACATGGTCGTGTCCAACCAGGTCGCCGCCACCACTGTGGTGGATCTGTTCCGCAAGCTCGGCGCGGAAGCGGCCACGGCGCAGCTCAAGCAGCAGCTGGCCGCGGCCCAGGCCGCCGGCAAGAACAAGATCACCAAGAAGAACCTGCCGGGCGCGAAGTTCGAGAGCGCGCTCAAGCGCTCCGCACCGCGCCTGTTCGAGCGAGTCACCTCGATCCGCCAGGACCCCGGCTATGCCGGCCTGTCGGACAGCACCCGCCAGGAGCTGGAAGCGCTGGTGGAAGAGCTGGAGGTGTTGCGTCAGGGCAATGAGGGCTGACCTCATGAACACTGTGCAGTCTCTCGGGCCTACCGGGAAGCCGCGTTTGCGCGTCGTGCTTCCCGATCAACCGGCGGTGCCGCCGGCGGCGTCCAAGGCGCCCAGCAAGCGCAAGCAGTCGCTTACCCAGTCGATGTGGCGCGTGATGGCCAACCTAAAGGCCGGCCGTCCCGCGGATGACAAGATCTACGGCAGTGCCCAGCATCGCGGCTTCTGCGCGACACTGGTCGGGCTCTATCAGCGCGGCTTCGTAAGCGGCGACGGTGAAGCCTATTCGCTCACGGAAGCCGGCCTGGCTGCCTTGGAAGGACGCATTGCGCGTCACGGTCCGGTGCCGGCGCGTGCGACATCGCCACAGGGTTCCTTCCTCACGGAGGACGTCTGATGCCGGCCGTGCATAGTCGTCAAATCGCCACCGAAGAGAACGTCGCACAGGCGTGCGATGAGCTGTTCCGCAAAGGTGAGAGCATCACCGGTAGCGCGGTACACGCCATGATCGAAGGCGGCTCGATGTCGGTCATCTACCGATTCATCGAGACATGGCAGCAGAAGCATCGTCAGAGGTTCCTGATGATGGAAGCTGCGTTGGATCTGGACAGCCCTTCCGTGCGTGCACTGGAAGCGATCTGGGAAGCGGCCGTGCGGACGCGCCCCCAGCAGCAAGCCCAAGCCAAGCGAGCGACAAAGGCAAAGCCGAAGTCCAAAGCCAAGCCTGCCAAGAAGGTGAAACCGTGAACGCGCGGCGACCCGCGCCCTTGCACCGGACGTTGCCCATGTGGGCACGTTCCGTGCATGTCGGAGGCGATCTGGAATACCGGATCTACTGGAAGGAAGCTCCCCACGTCGCCCAGGTGCACTGCCTGATGTTCGAGGCAGACACCCCACGCCCTGACATCGCACGCGCACTGCGTGCCCTGAGAGACGGCCGTCGCCTGGCGCCGCGGCCGGTGAAGCTGGACAGCCCCACCCAACCGCAATCCAGCCTGTTCTAGCCATCGGAATTCCCCTCACTATGCCCTCGATCCGAACCACCGCCTTTCTCATCTGCCTTGCCTCCACACTCATGCTCGGCGTAAGCGCGCTGAAGGCGCGCCAGCTGCAACACCAGGAGTTCCGCGTGGCCGTCGCCATGGGAGCTCCCGTTCGACTGCTCTCCCCGCACAGGTCAACCGATGCGGATCTCCAGCAATGGTTTGTCGAGAACGAAGCACTGCGCGACCAGGCGTTGGGGCTGTATCGCCTGCTGGCGGTCCTGACCTCGATCGCCGGCGCCGGCATGCTGGCCAGCCTGATGATCCCCAAGCAGGAGCGGCCGGCATGAAGGGCCGTCAGCCCCCAAGCGTGGGAACCATGCTCAATGAGACCTTCGCCACGGCAGCCGTCATCTTCGGCGCGATGACGGCCGGCAACGTCCTGGGTATCGCCCGCGGCCCGCAGCTGGCCGCAGTCATCGTCGTCTGCGTGCTGATGGGCCTCTGGGCGCACCGCACCGGGCACTGGTATCTTCTCTCCGCCGGCGGCGGGGAGGCTCAGGATGACGATAAGGACGCAAACCAGGGGCGTTAACGCCCTGCTCTTGGCCAGCACGGTGCTGGCCAGCTCCGTGACCGCCCAGGAGCGCGCCAAGACGCCTGCAGAGCTGTTCACCAGCGCCGCTCCGTCCGTCATGACGGTCCTGGCACACAACGCCGACCCCGCCCTAAGCAAGATCGGCAGCGCCGTGGCCATCGGCCAGGACCGCGCCGTGACCAACTGCCACGTCATCGCCGGCGCCAGCCGGCTCCAGGTCAAGTACCAGGATCAGTTCTACCTCGCCCAGCGCGAGTACACGGACGAGCCGCGGGACCTCTGCTCGCTCATCGTGCCGGGCCTGCCTGCAACGCCGGCGCGCATCGCCGATGCGGGCCAGTACCAGGTGGGCGATCGCGTCTACGCTATCGGGTCTCCCCAAGGGTACGAAGTAAGTCTGTCCGAAGGACTGATCTCGGGCTTTCGCAGGCAAGCCGCTGGCCAGGTCATCCAGACCACCGCAGCGATCAGCCCGGGCAGTAGTGGCGGCGGCCTGTTCGATGATGCCGGCAATCTGATCGGTATCACCACCTCGAAGGCCGCCGAGGGCGAGGCCATCGGTTTCGCCGTACCCGCTACCGCGGTCGCGGATCTACGCACGCGCCATAAGGCACCGTCGACGCCGCAGCGATCGCCAATCAGCGAAGCGCCAGCCGTCACCAATGCTGTACTGGATGTCGCCTACCGCTGGCCTTCGGCATCGTCCCCAGCTTCGCCTGCAGGCATCGTGGGCGACCAGGGGCGGATCTACGCACAGGTCACCACCCAGACCGCGGCGCCGGCGGTGCTGACGGCCACCGTCACCTATGGTGAAGAGCAGCAGCTGGTCACCACGCTCAGCGAGGTGGTGGACGCCGGCATGCAGGTCACCACCTTCGAGCTGTCCAAGCCCACGCCCTGGCCAGTGGGTGGCTACAAGCTCCAGCTCAGCATTAACAACAAGCCGGTGCAGCAAGGCCGCTTCTGCGTTCAGAACGCGCGCACGTACTGCCGCGAAGTTCAGGGAATGGTGTATTCCTACATCAAGGATGGCGTCAGGCACTACACCTCGAAGTACCCGGCCAATCCTGATGCCGTAGAGAGCATGCGTGCGATCAGGTACACGTACTACGAGACCATGACGCTTCCGTAACGCCCATAAAGAAAGCCCCAACCAAGGTCGGGGCTTCCAGACATCGTACCTTTGCTTCGCCAGCTAGGAGCTCTCCAGCCTGAGAAACGTCGAATAACTCAGGCCTTCCACAACGTCTGGGCACAGTCTACCGGAAACGTGATCCCATAACGTACGGAAAAGTGTTACCTCAATCAAAGTTCTTTGGCATGGCAGGCTGCATCAGATCCAGGTGGCGGCTTGCTCCAGAAGCCACGGCACCATGACCCCCGCACTGGCGAAGCCGAAGATCTGCAGGAGCACGCGCCGGTACGGCGCACGCTCCGCGTTGGCATCATGCACCGAGGCCATGACTTAGGCCGCCTGCAGCTCGATGCTGCCCACCGGCTGGACTGCCGGTTCACGGGCATCCTCGATATCCACCACTGCCGCCATCGCGGCGCGATGCCGATCGCTGTCGCGGGTCTCGATATAGTCGTCGACCAGGTCGACGTCCCGCTGGCGGATCAGCTGCTGGGCCCCGATCCAGCTGGCCACGATCGGCTTGAGCGCCGCATCGGCCTGCGCCAGGTGATGCAGACGCACGATGTCCTCCGGCGTAGCCGGCATCTCGCCATCCTGGTAGTAGGCGTTCTTATTGCGCGTACCCAACGCCTGGAACAGGCAGGCCATCATCAACGTCCCGCAGATCATGGCCACCAGTAGGCCTGCCACGTACACCACCGTGGTCAATGCCCCCGCTTGTGGGCTGGCCCACACCGCCAGGCCGCCGGCGATCGCTAGCACTCCCGCGAGTGCGGCGAATCCCAGGTAGCGCGTCAGCGCGCTCCTGCTGCGCTCACGGAGCAGGTGCGAGATGTGGTGGTCGGTCATCCCCGTGCGGTACTTCAGCGCCTTGTATGCGCTCGCGCTGCGCGAAGACGTGGTGTAGCTGTTGCTTTCCATCTACTTGATCTCCAGTGCAATGTTGCTAAGAAGGATGTCTTCACGGATTTGGTCAACCGCTTCGTCCGGCACGAGGTAGCCGTCATCGCGCATCGCGAGGATCTGTTCGTGCATTTCTTCCAACGTGTCGAAGTGCAGCGTCCTACCCGCTAACGGCAGGCCCAGCGGCACAACGGGATTGGCCGGATCTGCCTCGGCTTCCTTGCGCCGGCGCAGGCTCTCGAACCTGGCCGGTGTGCTGCTCAGATCCACGGCCGGAATCGGCCTGACACGGCGCTTGGAGCGCACCATGGCGGTGTAGCCACCGTTGGGGCGCTCGAAAGCGATCAGATCGCTGCGCGGGGTCGCATCGCTCCACTTGCAGTACGCCACGTGTTACCTCAAGACCTTCTGGGCCAGACGCGGCGAAAAGGCGATCGCGATGAGCGCCGCATAGAGCAGTAGGCCGGGCGGCAAGCCGACCACGCTGAAGGTCAGCACAGTAGCGAGCAGGCTACCCAGCGTGATCGACACCAGGTACTGGTGCTGTCCGCGCAACGTTGCGATGACGACAGGCAGCGCCAAGAACAGGGCGAAGACCAGCACTCCGACGAGAATCATGCCCATGCTCGGGCCGCCTCCGTCGACAACAGCGTTCAAGGTCGGCGAGTCTGCTCGCCTGAAGACTTCGCCCAGCGACTGGGTGCGGGGATGGAACAGCGAGATCAGTTGCATGATGGTGTGGCGCTCCAGGTTTATGCCGCTGCCGCGGCCGTGTCGGATTCGGTCTTGATGTGGCAGATAGCTTCACCCGGCGGCGTACTGCCTGCCGCCGGCCACTGGCGCTCTTTCACTACGGCGAACTTCGCCGCGAGGGTGGCGATCACCTCAGCCGGCGTTACGCCGCAGCGCAACGCGCCGTCGAGGGCGAGCATCGCAATGTCCACCCACTCGACGACGTCACCGGGTGCTTCGCTCACCTCGGTGATTTCCTTCCTGATGTGATCGAGCAGGCTCTCCACCATCGGGCCGGGCCCGAAGGTGTCTTGCGACCACTTGCTCTGCTCCCGCAGGTATTGCGCCAGGCTGAAGTTTTCAGCATCTGTCGGCTGCTCCAGTTCCGTGCGTGCGCGGATGGCATCGGCCACCTCGCCGCGATTGACGGGCACGTCCTTCGGACCGTCGATCTCCACGCGCACCTGCTTGTTGGTAATGTCCACTACCCTCAAGGTCGTCGGATGGCCCCAGGGCGATCCGACTTCCAGGACCTGCCCCACTTCACGCGTCAGGATCAGAGACATACTCGTTACTCCGCTTTGGAGAGCTTGAAGGCGTGTTGCAGGACGGTGAACAGGCGCTTGAGTTCACCGGACATCAGCGCGAAGCGCGCATCGAGCTCGGCACGCAGGTCGTCGTGCTCGGTGTTCTCCAGCTTGTCCACGGCGCCGTCGAGGAACTTGAGCTTGCGCACGATCAGGTCCTCGCCGATCACGAAGCTGATGTGGTCTTCCAGCACCAGGGCCAGCTGCGTCACCTGCTTGCCGCCCTCCAGGTGCTTGGCCACTTCGTCGCTCTGCATCTCGTGGTTCTTCAGCTTGACCACCGCACCGCCTTCCGTGGCATCGCGCATCTCGCATTCCTCGCCCAGCGCCAGCCCTTCGGGCAGCGGCTCACCGGCAATCCAGCCGGTCAGAATGGAACGCGGCGCGACTTCGGCATTCAGCGGCAGGGCCGGGAAGCTGCCCAGCGCACGACGGACCTCCGAGACGACGTTCTCGCCGGTCTTACGGGATGAGGCGTCCACCGCAATGAAGCCGTGCTCCAGGTCGATCAGCGCATCGGTGCGCGAAGGCTTGACGAACGCACGCGGCAGCAGTTCCTGCAGGATGTCGTCCTTGATGCGCTTTCGCGTCTTGCCACCGGGCTTTCGCCCTTCCTTCTGTTCGATTTCCTTGAGCTTCTTCTGCAGCTGGTCGTTGACCACGGCACCCGGCAGGATCTTGTCCTCACCGCCCACGCTCAGCCAGATGGCATCGCCGATGCGGTGGGACAGGCCTTCTTCACCACGGCCGAAAGGCGAGATGAAACCCCGGGAGCTCAGCTCCAGCGGGCCGACCGGTTTGAGCGCCGCTTCGGGCAGCAGCTCTTCGAGCTGCGTGAAGTCCAGCGACACGGGGTAGACCATGAAAACCAAGTTGCGAAAGAACACGGTTGAGCTCCTTTGATGTGGTTATGCCGCAAGCGAAACAGGGGATGAGGGCAGCTGCCAGGTGCCGTTGCCGGCACTGACCGCGACGCGTTGCAAGACTTGACGGACTTTCTCTTTCCAGAAGGCGTTGGGCGTATGACGCCGGCCTTCGACTTCGGCGTAGATCTGCGCCAGCGTGCCGCGACCGCCCAGCGCTTCGAGCGCGGAGAGCACGACAGTGCGCCACGTGGCTCGCACACCCTGCGACAAGAGATCGCGGTAGCGCTTCTGCAGCTGCGTAACCTGGTGCACGTCCTCGTACAGGGCGAAGCCCACCAGGCCGCGCATAGCACCCTTGCGCAGGCGCACGAAGCAAAGGGGGTACTGCAGGCGCGGGAAGAGGTTGCGCGGCAGCAGCATCTGTTCCATGTGCCAGTTCTGGCTGATGCGAGCGACGGTGCCTGCGGTCTGGACCACGAAACAGGGAAGGATGAACCCAGCAGTGCCCTCTTCCGGGAGCAACAGGTGGCATCGATCGAGGATCTGTTCGACGAGCTTGGTCTTGAACGGCGGGTTGCCGATGACGTGCGTGACCGGTGCGTTGATATCGACCATGCAGAAGTCGCCGGTGATGACCTTGCGACCGGTCTGCTCACGCGCGATGTCCGCAAGCACGGGATCGATCTCGATCCCCAGGGCTGGTACGTGGTCAGGAATGGCCTGCAGGAATGCGCCATCACCACAGGTCGGTTCGATGACGAAGTCGTGGCTGGTCAGGTTGGGGAGAAACTGCTCCACCAGGCGCTCGGCGGCATACGCCGGCGTCATGTACTGCCCCAGGGCCTTGCGCATAGGCTCATTTCGCACGACGAGCCCTCCCGGAGGGCGGCGCCACCAGCTGCAGCGGCGGCGGCTGGCGATGCGTCGCCCTTGCCTTGGCGGCGTACGTGCGGGCCCAGAGCAGGAACGCCCGGCGATGGCAGTACCGCGGCAGCGGGCCGCCGACCGTGTAGGAGATCTTGTCCTCGATCACCGCCAGTACCGTGCGGGTGACCGTGCGCGGGCGCTTGGGCGCGGCGCGGGTGCTCCCACGAGCGGTGGCACGTGAGGCCACCCAGATCTGGCCTGCGGCGATCTTCTTGCGCCGGCTCATGCCTGGTGCTCCAGCTGGAGCTGATCACTCGCACGGCTGCTCGTACCGAGGCCGGGGGCCACGTGTGCCTGACGGCCCTTCAGCACGCCGTTGACGACGTCCCGGATAGCGGCATCGCTGCGCGAAGGCTTGCCGATGACCTTCCCGGTGGTGGATTCCATCTCGCCGAACTTGGCGCGGAAGCCGCGCTCCAGAGACTGGGTCTGCTCGTCCGTCAGACCCATGGGCGGCAGGCGGTCGCGAACGGCGCGCACCCAGCCGGAGGCGAACAGCTCACCGCGCTCTCGGCGGCTCTTGGCCTTGCGAACACGCGCCAGGTACTGGGTCCGGTCGCGCTCCAGCATGCGGCGCAATACGGTGAAGGCGTAGGAGGCCACTTCCGCCGCGGCCGGCGGCCCTCCGAAAGTCACTTCCGTCGCGCCATGGCGCATCCGCACGATCGACATGCAGCCGTACATGCGGTCAACGACGCATGCAAGCGCGATCAATGAGGTGGGCAGCTCGCCACCCCGATAGCGGGTCTTGGCGCTGAAGAAGCCCATGACGTCTTCGTTCAGATCGATCTCGGTGAGGCCGTACTGGTCCATCAGGACCCGGGCGTGCCGCAGCGCGGTGGCCGCCTCCTGGCTGTTCGCGGAGCCCGACTGGGCCATCCGCAGGCATGCCATCACCTTCCTGAGTGCTTGTTCCCGTGTCATCTCGAAAGCTCCGTGCATTTCGACTGTGCGAGGGGTCTCAAAACCGAGCTAGTACGGCCCTGAGCGTGTTCTTGACCCGGTTAG
>NZ_CAXUQR020000001.1:1910000-3972088 GCF_964253495.1 Pseudoxanthomonas sp. LjRoot127 | reverse complement strand
GCCTAACACCGGAATTAAGCCGACCCGCGAAGCGGGTTCGGCTTGAATGAATTGTTAGGGCTCATGAACCGATGTGTCCAGTAGAACGCCAGACCGGATATCGCCCCAGCAAAAATGGCCATGAGCAGAAAGGTGAACGCGAGGGCGACCCCATCAGGCTCACGGATGAGTGCTGAGACAAGAGATATCAGTGGGATTGGGCTGGCAGCAATGGCTCCAGCTATCAGAGCTGGAACCGCTCTAAACATGCGCTTATGAACTAGGAAAAGGCCAATTGGCAGTCCGACGATCATGACGTAAGGGATGCAGACGACAAATGCAACAAAGGCAGTGAAACCGAGATCTATACGGTCAGCGGGGACATTGAGCCACATAAGCCAAGCGGTAAGTGTGGCCGTGATAGCGGCGGTCCCTGCACAGATTATGGTTGCTAACGGTAGCGCCAATGCCTGTCTCATGAGCCCTAACGCCTGAGTTAAGCCGACCCGCGAAGCGGGTTCGGCTTGAATGAATTGTTAGGGCGCATCCGCGTGACCAAGCGACGTGCCGTCTTGGACGTAGTAGATGGTTTGGACGCCCTCGTACAAATCCCTAATCTCAAACGACAGCTTTTGCGTGCAGAGGCACGTTGCGGCAGCTTCAGAAGGAGATTTTGTCGATAAGGAAACCGTCGCTGCGCTGCGCCACACCCTTAGCTCAGGTTTGTCCGGGACATGAGCGCAATTTAGCTCTGCCGTAACGTCCAAGGTGACCATGTCGCCGACGCGGCTTGCCTGCACAACAGCAGCCTTGTCCACAGGGATCTCGCTCTCACAGGTTTCTACATCCGACTTGAGCGAAATCTCTCCGGCCAAGACACTGATCGGAGCAAGTGATGCTGAGAAGGCGATGGCTCCGATTGCTATAAGTTTCATATGCGCCCTAACACCTAGTAGACCCCATTCCGGGGTAATAGCGCCGAGTATTCAGGCTCCTCCACACAGCGTCAATCAGGCTTTCCTTACGTCCGTTCAACGGCTTGGCTGATGGTGTCGATGCGAGCTGCCTGCGACGCTGGCAGCGTTATCCGCATGGAATGCGATCGCAATGGAATATCAGCCTGAGGACGGGGCGGTATCGGGTGGGGCGTCGGCGGCCCGGCGGGGTTTGTTGGAGGAGGTGGAGCGCCGGCTTCGGGTGGGTCACTACAGCATACGCACGGAGCGGGCGTACGTCGGGTGGATACGCCGGTTCATTGCTGCCAATGGCAGGCGTCACCCGCGGGAGCTGGGGGTGGTGCAGGTCGAGGCGTTCCTGACGCAACTGGCGGTCGAGGGGAAGGTGGCTGCGAGTACGCAGAACCAGGCGCTGTCGGCGGTCCTGTTCCTCTATCGCGAGGTGTTGGGGCTGAAGCTGGCGTGGATGGAGGATGTGGTGCGCGCCAAGCGACCACAGCGGGTCCCGACCGTACTGTCGCAAACCGAGGTGCGTGCCTTGCTCGCGCACATGGATGGCCGCATGGCGGTGCTGGCGCGGCTGTTGTACGGCAGCGGCATGCGACTGATGGAAGGGGTTCGCTTGCGGGTGAAGGACGTGGACTTCGCCCGCAACGAGATCACCGTGCGCGAGGGCAAGGGCGGCAAGGACAGGCGGACGGTGTTGCCGGCGTCGCTGGTGCCGGCATTGCAGGCGGAGGTGGAGCGGGTCCAGGTACTGCATGCGCAGGATCTCGCGCGCGGCGCCGGCGAGGTGTGGCTGCCGCATGCGTTGTCGCGCAAGTATCCGAACGCGGCGCGCGAGCTCGGTTGGCAATACGCGTTTCCCGCGCGCGCCATCAGCCTGGATCCGCGCGATGGCCGTTGGCGACGGCACCACATCGACGAGGCCATGTTGTCGCGTGCGCTGAAGCGTGCGCGGGTGGCGGCGGCCATCGTCAAGCCGGTGAGCGCGCATACGCTGCGCCATTCGTTCGCCACCCACCTGATCGAAAGCGGCTACGACATCCGCACCGTGCAGGAACTGCTGGGGCACAAGGATGTCGCCACCACGCAGATCTACACGCACGTGCTCAACCGCGGCGCGGGCGCGGTGCTCAGTCCGCTGGATCGCTGAGATGGGGCGGACGGGCGCACCCGTTCCGGCGCCGGCCGGGTTGGCATGCGTGGCGGCGCTCCTGCTCGGCATGGTGGGCATGCTGTGGCAGCCGACCCTGCCGGCGGTGGCCATGCTCTGGCTGGGGCTCGCCGCAGGCGCCGCAGGCTGGTGCGCCGCATGGCGCTGGCGCTGGGCGGGCGCGCTGCTCGCGGGTGCGGCATGGGCGGGCCTGCATGCCACGTGGAGCCTGGATGTGCAGCTGCCGGTGGCGTGGGAGGGCAGGGAGGTGGAGGTCTCCGGGCGTGTCATGGGCCTGCCCGAGCCCGGCGCGCGACGAACCCGCTTCCTGTTGCGGGTCGACGCCGATGCGCATCAACCGGCCCCGTTGCGGGGTCGCCTGTTGCGGCTTTCGTGGTACGACGACTTCGGGGCCACCGCACCCGGTGCGCGCATGCAGGTGGGGGCTGGGGAACGCTGGCATCTGCGGATCCGCGTGCGTGCGCCGCGTGGGCTGGCGAACCCGGGCGGGGTTGACACCGAGCGTTACGCCGCGGCGCAGCGCATCAGCGCGATGGGCTACGTGCGCGACCCCGGCACGGCGCGTCGGCTGTCGCCGGGGCGCGGCATCGATGCCTGGCGCAGCCGCATGTCCGCGCGCATCGCTGTAGCCGTGCCGGACCGCATGGCGCGTTTCGTGCGGGCACTGGCACTAGGCGACACGCAGGGGCTGGATGACCACGACTGGCACGTGCTGCGGGCTGCCGGACTGACGCATCTCATCGCGATCTCAGGCTTCCATGTCGGCATAGTGGCCGGCGCCTGCGCGCTGGTGGCCGCAGGTGCGTGGTGGGTGTTGCCCGCGCTGGCCCGTCGCGTTCCGCGCCCACAGGCCGCGGGTGCGGCGGCATTGGCCGGTGCGCTGGCGTATGCCGCCGTGGCCGGATTCGCCCTGCCGACGGTGCGCACGGTATTGATGATCGGCGTAGTGGTGCTGGCGCGCGTGGCAAGACGCCACGTGCGGGTCGTCGACTTGCTGGCGCTGGCGATGTGGGCAGTGCTGCTGTGCGATCCGCTGTCGCTGCTCGCGGCGGGCTTCTGGCTGAGTTTCGGCGGCGTTGCGTGGCTGGCCTGGTGCCTGCCGGCATCGATGCACTGGGCGAAAGCCTTCCTGCCGGCACAGGGCGTCGCGACGATCGGCCTGTTGCCGTTCACCGTCGTGCTGTTCGGCCAGGCCTCGCTCGCGGGTCCGCTGGCGAACCTCCTGGCGATTCCCTGGTGGAGTCTGGTCGTCGTGCCGCTGGCCCTGCTCGGGACGGCACTGGAGGTGCTGCACGCGGGTGCCGGTGGATGGGCCTGGAGGTTGGCGGCGACCTGCTTCGAACCGAGCTGGGGATGGTTCGAGCGGGTGGCCGCGCATCCCCACGCGTTGTGGTGGTTGCCGGAAAGCCCCGCGTGGACGCTGTGGCTGGCGTTGATCGGCGGATTCTGGTTGTTGCTGCCCCGCGGTGTGCCGGGGAAATGGCTGGCGGTGCTGCTGTGGTTGCCGTTGCTGTGGCCGGATCGCGAAAGGCCCGGCGCGGGCGAGGTGGAGCTCGTCGTGATCGACGTGGGACAGGGGCTCTCCGCGCTGGTGCGCACGGCGAACCATGCGCTGCTGTTCGATGCCGGGCCGGCGGTGGAGGAGGGATTCGATGCCGGCGAACGTGCGGTGGTGCCGGCCCTGCGAGCGCTGGGGGTGCCGCGCCTGCATGCGCTGGTGGTCAGCCATGCGGACAACGACCATGCCGGAGGGGTCGACGCCGTGCGCGACAGCCTGCCGGTACACGTCGTGCTGGCGCCTCCCGGCAGCGGCGTGGACGCCAGCGCGGCCTGTCTCGCCGGCGCGTCGTGGACGTGGGACGGCGTGCATTTCCGCTTCCTGCACCCGGGCCTGCATTTCCCTTATCTGGGCAATGAATCGAGTTGCGTGCTGAAGGTGGAGACCGCGCACGGGAGCGCGCTGCTGCCGGGCGATATCGGCGCCATCGTCGAGCGGAGCCTGGTCCATCGCGATGCCGCCGGATTGCGCGCCGACGTCGTCGTGCTGCCGCACCATGGCAGCGCGGGGTCGTCGGATTCGGCCTTCATCGCCGCCACCTCGCCGCGGCTTGCACTGAATGCCAGTGGGGCCGGCAATCGGTTCGGCCACCCGCGGGCCGGGGTGGTGGCGCGCTGGCGCACCCAGGGGGCGGAGGTCGTCGATACCCAGACGGGCGGAGCCCTTCGCGTGTGGCTGGGCAAGGGCGGGCTGCAGCTGCGTGAACGACGTCACGCGCGACCGCGATGGTGGGACGCCGTACGGCGGCGGCAGGCCGGTGGGCTATCCTATCGGCTGGAAGAAGGACGGCCGGATGCGCCGGAGGACTGAACGTGCTGGAACTGGTGAAGGCCGGCGGTTGGCCGATGATCCCGCTGCTGCTGCTCGGCGTGCTGGCCCTGGCCATCGTGGTGGAGCGCTTCTGGTCGTTGCGCCGCAAGGAGATCCTGCCGCCCGGACTGGGCGAGGAAGTCCGTGCCTGGGCCGCGCGGGGCCAGCTCGAGGCCGCGCACGTGGAATCGCTTCGGCGCAACTCCCCGCTGGGTGAACTGCTGGCAGCGGCGCTGGACGTGCGCAGCAAGCCGCGCGAGCAGATCCGCGAGCGGATCGAGGACACCGGCCGCCACGTGGTCCACCGGATGGAGAAGTTCCTTAACGCGCTCGGCAGCATTGCATCGGCAGGCCCGCTGCTCGGCCTGCTGGGAACGGTGGTCGGCATGATCCAGATGTTCCTCGGCATCCAGGACAGCGGCGTCGGCGATGTCAATGCGCTGGCGGGCGGTATCGGCAAGGCGCTGGTGTGCGCGGCGGCCGGCATGATCGTCGCCATCCCTGCGCTGCTGTTCCATCGCTATTTCCGGGGCAAGGTCACCGGCTACGTGATCGAGATGGAGAAGGAGGCCACCGCCCTGGTCGATGCGCTGGAGGCGCGCCACCCGCGCGCGGTCGTCCGGCCGGGCGGCGCGGTCGCGCCGGCCACAGCGCCGACGAGCGCCTGAGGCCCGCGCATGCGCATCCGCGACGACCGCTCGCAGGAAGAGCCCGAGATCAACCTGGTGCCGTTGATCGACGTGATCCTGGTGCTGATCATCTTCTTCGTCATCACCACCACCTTCGATGCCCGCTCGATGCTGCAACTGCAGTTGCCGAGCGCGGCGGGCGAACCGGTCGCCGCGCAGGTGAAGGCCCTCAGCGTGCTGGTCAACGCCGACGGACGCTATTTCGTCGACGAGCACGAGGTCATCCGTCCCGACATCGACGCGCTCAAGCAGACCCTGCAGCAGGTGGCCGGCAGCGACCGCAGCCGGCCCGTGCTGTTGCGTGCCGACGCGCGCACGCCGCACCAGGCGGTGGTGACCGCACTGGACGCGCTCGGCCAGCTGGGCTTCCGCCGGATCAACATCGCCACTGCGCCGGAGGCGCAGAAGTGAGCGGAACCGATTCGCCCTGGCAGGTCTACAAGCGGCTGCTCGGCTTCGCCACTCCCTATCGGGGACTTCTGCTGCTGGCGGCGATCGGCATGCTGCTGGAAGCCGGTGCCGGCGGCGCGTTCGCCAAGCTCATGGAGAGCGTGGTCGACGAGACCTTCATCAAGCGCGACGAGGCGAAAAGCCTGCTGTTGCCGGCCTACATCGTGGGTCTGTTCGTGATCCGCGGGCTGGCGGGCTACATCACCGACATGGGCATGGGCAAGGCGGCGCGCAGCATCGCCCGCGATTTCCGGGTCGATGTCCTGGGCAAGTACCTGCGCCTGCCGGGCCTGCGCTTCGACACCGAACCGGTGCCCTCGATGCTGGTCCGCCTGGGATCGGACAGCGACCAGGTGGCCCAGGCCGCCGTCGATGCGATGAAGGTGATGGTGCAGCAGTCGTTGCAGGTCATCGCCATGCTCGCGGTGATGCTGTACACCAGTTGGCAGGTGACGATCGCCATCCTGCTGATGGCGCCGCCGCTGGCCTGGATGATGGATACGGTGGCCAAGCGGTATCGCCGCATCAGCCACCGCATCCAGGAAAGCGGTGCGCAGATGATGCAGGCCGCCGACCAGACGCTGTCCAACCAGCAGGAAGTGAAGATCTACGGTGCCCAGCAGAACGAACTGGCGCGCTATGCCGGGCTGGCGGACACCAACCTGCGGCTGGCCATGAAGGTGGAGGCGACCCGCAGCATCTCGTCGGCCATGGTGCAGCTGATGGGTGCGGTGGGACTGGCACTGCTGCTGTTCTTCGCCGGGCGCGAGGCCATGGCGGGACGCCTGACGGCGGGCGGCTTCGTTTCGCTGATGGTGTCGATGATGGCCATCATCCCGGCGCTGAAGCAGCTGACCAACGTACAGAACATGCTGCAGCGGGGCGTGGCCTCCGCACAGCGCCTGTTCGCCGTGCTCGACGCCGAGGACGAACAGGACCATGGCCGGCGTCCGCTGGACCGTGCCAGCGGCGTGATCGAGTTCCGCGACATTACCACCCGCTATCCGGGCCAGAGCCGGCCTGCGCTGGAGGGCATCAGCTTCACCGCGCGCCCTGGCACGGTGACCGCCATCGTGGGACGCTCCGGCAGCGGGAAGTCGACCCTCATCAAGCTGATCCCGCGGTTCTACGAGGCCGAGTCCGGCCAGATCCTGCTCGATGGCCATCCCCTGCAGGACTACCGGCTGGCCGATCTGCGCCGGCAGATCGCGCTGGTCGGCCAGCAGGTGATGCTGTTCGATGGCACGGTGGCCGCGAACGTCGCCTATGGCGAACTGCAGGGCGCGGATGCCGCGGCGATGGAGGATGCCGTGCGCGGCGCCAACGCGATGGAGTTCGTGCATGAGCTGCCCGAAGGCATGCAGGCGCCGATCGGCAACAAGGGCGGACGCCTGTCGGGCGGGCAGCGCCAGCGCCTGGCGATCGCACGCGCGATGCTGAAGGACGCGCCGATCCTCATCCTCGACGAAGCGACCGCAGCGCTCGACAACGAGTCCGAGCGCCTGGTGCAGAACGCGCTGCAGAAGCTGATGCCGGACCGCACCACGCTGGTCATCGCGCACCGCCTGTCGACCATCGAGCATGCAGACCAGGTGTTGGTGCTGGACCAGGGGCGTCTGGTTGAGCAGGGCACCCATGCCGAACTGCTCGCGCACGGTGGCCTGTACGCTCACCTCTACCAGATGCAGTTCCGCGAGGGCGAGGCGGGGTGAGCAGGCGCGCGATGCCGCAACCTCCCGCGTACTGGTTCGGCGACGGCACGGTGCCGCTGTGGGCGCGTGCACTGGCCGCCGTCTACGGCGCGCTGGTCGCGGCGCGGGCGCGCCTGTACGGGCTGGGCGTGTTGCGCCGGCACCGCGTCGGCGTTCCGGTCATCGTGGTGGGCAACATCACGGCCGGCGGCACCGGCAAGACACCCCTGACCATCGCGCTGGTCGAGCGGCTGCGCGCGGCCGGGTTCAAGCCGGGTGTGGCCAGCCGCGGCTACGGCCGCGACGACGACGGCCAGGCACGGTGGGTCGACGCCGCCACGCCGCCGGCCGACGGCGGCGACGAACCCGTCCTCATCGCCCGACATACCGGTACCCGCGTGCGCGTGGATCGTGATCGCGTCGCCGCCGCCAGGGCACTGGTGGCCGCGGGCTGCGACCTGGTCATCTGCGACGACGGTCTGCAGCACTATCGCCTGCAGCGTGACGTGGAGATCGAAGTGATCGACGGCGCGCGCCGCTACGGCAACGGCCGCCTGATGCCTGCCGGCCCGTTGCGCGAGCCGGTCGAGCGCGCGGCCGCGTGTGCGTTCCGCGTCGTCAACCTTCCCGATGCCCAGGCCGATGCCGCATTCGGCGAATGGCCCATGCATTTGCAGGCGGACGATGCGTTGCCCTTGCGCGGTGGCCGGCCGAAGCCGCTGTCTGCCTTCGTCGGCCAGCGTGTGCATGCGGTGGCCGGCATCGGCAATCCAGGCCGTTTCTTCGCCATGCTGCGCGCGAAAGGTCTGGGCGTGGTGCCGCATGCGTTCGCGGACCACCATTCGTACCAAGCCGAGGATTTCTCGTTCGGCAGCGAACTGCCGGTGCTGATGACCGAGAAGGACGCCGTGAAGTGCGCGACGTTCGCCAACGCATGGTTCTACAGCGTGCCGGTCGTTGCGAAACTGCCGGAGGCGTTCTGGATAGCCCTGCTGGAACGACTCGCGCCCGCTGCCAATGCGGCCGCAGAATAGAAATCCTCTCCCGACCCGCTCCGGATTCCGATGACCGATTTCATCGTCGCCATTCCCGCTCGCTATGCGGCTTCACGGCTGCCGGGCAAACCCTTGCGACTGCTCGGCGGCACGCCGCTGGTCGTGCATGTCGCCCGTCGTGCGCTGGCCGCTGGCGCGCGCGAGGTGTGGGTGGCCACCGATGACGCCCGCATTCGCGAGGCGTTGCAGGGCACCGAGGTTCTGGTCGCGATGACGTCCGAGCGCCACGCGTCGGGCAGCGACCGGCTCGCCGAGTGCGCCGACATCGCCGGCTGGGCCGATGATGCGCTGGTGGTTAACCTGCAGGGCGACGAACCTTTCGCGCCACCGGCCGGCATCCGTGCCGTGGTCGATGCGCTGGCTACGAGCGGCGCGGACATGGCGACGCTGGCCGTGGCCGTCGACGATGCGGCGACGCTGTTCGACCCGAATGCGGTCAAGCTGGTGCGCGCAGCCAATGGCGATGCTTTGTATTTCAGCCGCGCGCCCATTCCGTGGGACCGCGACGCGTTCGCACGGTCGCGCGACGCGTTCGCACGGTCGCGCGACGTGCTGCCGCCGGGTGCATGGCTGCGGCACATCGGCATCTACGCCTACCGCGCGGGATTCCTGCGTCGCTTTTCGGCGATGCCGCCGGGCCGGCTCGAGCAGGTCGAGTCGCTGGAACAGTTGCGGGTGCTGGAGGCGGGGCACCGCATTGCCGTCGCGCTGACGCCGGAACCCTTCCCGCCCGGCGTCGACACACCGGAAGATCTCGCGCGTGCCGAGGCCATCCTGCAGGCGCAGGCGTGAACCTGCTGGTCGTGTGCCTGGGCAACATCTGCCGGTCACCGATGGCCGAAGGTGCGTTGCGCGCGCGTCTTGAGGCCTCCGCGCTGGCCGGGCGGGTGCGGGTCGATTCCGCGGGCACCGGCGGCTGGCATGCCGGCGAGCCCCCCGATCGGCGCGCGATCGCCTGCGCACGCGGACACGGCGTCGACATCGGCGGACAGCGGGCACGCCAGGTGACCGCGGACGACTTCGACACCTTCGACTGGATCCTGTGCGCCGACCGGGCCAATCTCCGCGATGTCCTGCGCATGGCCCCGGCCGCGGCCCGGGGACGCGTCGTGCTGCTGCTGGAGTGGGCCGGCCTGGAAGCCGCAGGCGAGGTGCCCGATCCCTACACGGGCGGGCCGGAAGACTTCCAGCAGGTCTGGCGACTGGTCGATTCGGCGGCACAGGCGGTCGTGGCCCGACTCGCCGCCAACTGAGACTGGGGCATAATCGAAGCGGATGAACGACACGACCCTGGCTCCCGAACTGCCGCGAGGCCTGCAATGGCTGAACGCGCCCGCGACCTCGCTGCACGAGCAGCGCGGCCGCATCGTGGCCCTCGCGTTCGTCAACAGTGCCTCCGCCTGGTGCGCGCAACGGCTCAACGACCTGGCGGTCCTGCAGGCGCGTTACTTGGGGCGGCTGCAGGCGCTGGCGATCAACGTACCCCGTTTCGACAGCGAGCGGGACCCGCAGAGCGCGGTGAAGCGCCTGCGCCGCCACGGTGTTTCGCTGCCGGTGGCGCACGACGCGGATTGGGTCGCCTGGCAGCGCTATGGCGTCGACGCCTGGCCCACGGTGCTGCTGATCGATGGCGAAGGCCACGTGCGCCACCGTGCGATGGGGGCTGAAGGGCTGGCGGACCTGGAGCGGCAGATCGCACGCCTGTGCGATGGCCTGCATGTGCCGCCGGACGATGACCTGCGGGTGTTCCGGGACGCCCACCCCGAGCCCCGGTTGCCGTTGTGCTTTCCGACCGGACTGGTGGCCACGCCGGACCGGCTGTTCGTCGCCGACAGCGGCCACCACCGGGTGCTGGAGTGCAACCATCATGGTCGGGTCATCCGCCAGTTCGGCATGGGTACGCCGGACTTCGCCGATGGCGAGTTGAACCACGCCGCATTCCGTCGCCCGCAGGGCCTGGCGCTGGTGCGCGAGTCGCTTTACGTCGCGGATACCGGCAACCACGCGCTCCGCCGCATCAACCTGCCGACCAGCACGGTGGACACGCTGTGCGGCAACGGCCGCGCGGGCGATCCGACCGAGGGCGTGGTCGGTGCCGCGCGGGACGTGGCGCTCAACCAGCCGCAGGCGCTGGTGGTGAACAACAACCAGATCTTCCTGGCCATGGCCGGCGACAACCGGATCTGGAGCTACGACCTGGGGACGCGCGAGATCCGCGCGCGCGCCGGGTCGGGCCAACTGGATGTCCGCGATGGCAGCGGTCCGATGGCGGCGTTCGCGCAGCCCGTGGGACTGGCCGCGGTCCTGCAGACCCTGTACGTCTGCGACGCCCTGGGTTCGGCCGTGCGCTCCCTGCAGCTGCGTGGCGACACCGTGCAGACGCTGGTCGGCCAGGGCGCCTGGAGCTTCGGCGACGAGGACGGTCCGCGCGACCGCGCCCGCCTGCAGCACCCGCAGGCGGTGGCGCTGAGCCCCGATGCGCCGGTCATGTGGATCGCCGACAGCGGCAACGGCACGCTGCGTACGCTGCGATTGGGCGGCGGCGAACTGACCACGGTCTCACTGCCGCGACGCTTGCAGGGACCGGCCGGCCTGTCGGTGGCGGCAGGTGCCGTGTGGATCGCGGAAACCGATGCCCACGCGGTGCTCCGTTACGATATCGCCACCGGCGAACTGAGCCACGTCCCGATCGACGAATGAGCGGCAGTCCCCAGGCGGAATTCGACGGCAAGGCATTCGCCGCCGGCTTGAGCACGGCACCCGGCGTGTACCGCATGTACGCGGCCGACGATACGCTGCTCTACGTCGGCAAGGCCGGCGCGCTGCGCAAGCGCGTGGCCAGCTATTTCAGCAACTCGCCCAAGTCGCCGCGGACCTTGTCCATGCTGACCCAGGTCGCGCGCATGGACGTGACGGTCACGCGCACAGAAGCGGAGGCGCTGCTGCTGGAGAACCAGCTGATCAAGTCGCTGACGCCGCGCTACAACGTGCTGCTGCGCGACGACAAGAGCTATCCGTACGTGCTGCTTACGCGCGAGGCGTGGCCGCGCATTGCATTCCATCGTGGCGCGCGCGCAGTGCCCGGGCGCTACTTCGGTCCGTATCCCAGCGCCGGCGCGGTTCGCGAAACCCTGAACCTGATGCAGAAGCTGTTCCGCATCCGCAATTGCGAGGACAGCGTCTTCCGCAACCGGTCGCGGCCTTGCCTGCAGTACCAGATCGGCCGCTGCAGCGCGCCGTGCGTCGGACTGGTGGAGGAGGCGGACTACGCGGAAGCGGCGCGGCGCGCGACGTTGTTCCTCGACGGCCGCAGCGACGAACTGACGCGCGAACTGGGCAGCGCGATGGAGCAGGCCAGCGCGAACCTGGAGTTCGAGCAGGCGGCGCGGCTGCGCGATCTGGTGGCTTCGATCCGCACGCTGCAGGCGCGCCAGTACGTGGACGGACACGCCGCCGACCTCGACGTGCTGGCCTGTGCAATGCAGGGCAGCCAGGCGTGCGTGCTGTTGCTGGCCTTCCGCGATGGTCGCAACCTCGGCACGCGCACGTTCTTCCCGAAAACCAACGGCGAGGACTCCGCCGCCGAAGTGCTGGGTGCCTTCGTGTCGCAGTACTACGCCGAGCAGCCGGCACCGCAGGAGATCGTGCTGGACCGCGAGATCGCCGAGGCGGAGCTGATCGAACATGCGCTGGCGGCCGCGGCCGGTCGCAAGGTGCAGCTGAAGTGGAACGTCCGCAGCGAACGCGCGGGCTACCTGGACCTGGCGCGGCGCAATGCGGAGATCGCGCTGGTGACCGAACTCGGCAGCCGGAACGCGCAGACCGCACGCAGCGAGGCGCTGAAGGAACTGCTGGGACTGCCCGAGGTCGCCAAACGCATCGAGTGCTTCGACATCAGCCACACCATGGGCGAAGCAACGGTCGCGTCCTGCGTCGTGTTCGACGCCGCCGGCGCGGTACGTTCGCAGTACCGTCGCTACAACATCTCCGGGATCACGCCCGGCGACGATTTCGCCGCCATGCACCAGGCCATCGAGCGGCGCTTCCGGCGCGCGGTGGAAGAAGGCGGCGTGCTGCCGGACGTGCTGCTGATCGACGGTGGCGCGGGACAACTCGCGCAGGCGCAGTCCGCGCTCGCGGACCTGGGCGTGGATGGCGTCACGCTCGTCGGTGTGGCCAAGGGAGTCGAACGGCGTGCGGGGCACGAGGCGCTGGTCCTGCCCGATGGCCGCGAATTGCGGCCGGGTGCCGCGTCGCCGGCCCTGCAGCTGATCCAGCAGGTGCGCGACGAGGCGCACCGGTTCGCCATCACCGGGCATCGTGGCAAGCGGCAGAAGGCGCGCATGACCAGCAAGCTGGAGGACATTCCCGGCATCGGTCCGCGCCGGCGCGCGAGCCTGCTCAAGCACTTCGGCGGGCTGGCCGGGCTGAAGGCCGCCGGTGCCGACGAGATCGCCCGCGTCGACGGGGTGAACGCCGCACTGGCCGAGCGAATCTACGCTAACCTGCACGGGCTGCCGTCCCCCGAGGCAGGAAACGAGTAAGCCTGCGATGAAGTTGACTGTTCCCACCTGGCTCACGTTGCTGCGGATCGTGCTGATCCCCGTGCTCGTGCTGGTGTTCTACCTGCCGTACTCGTGGACCAACTTCGCAGCGGCCTTCATCTTCGTGCTCGCGGCGGTCACCGACTGGCTGGATGGCTGGATCGCCCGGCGTTACCACCTGTATTCCGCCTTCGGTGCCTTCCTGGACCCGGTGGCCGACAAGCTGATGGTGGCGGTGTCGCTGTTCCTGATCGTGCAGGACACCCCGACCATGTGGATGGCCATCTGGGCCGCGGTCATCGTGGGTCGGGAGATCGCGGTGTCCGCGTTGCGCGAATGGATGGCGGAACTGGGCCAGCGCGCCACGGTGAAGGTCGCCGCGCTGGGCAAGATCAAGACCATCGTGCAGATGGTGGCATTGTCCTGCCTGCTGTACGCCTCGACGCCGGGCAAGCAGGTGCTGGCCGACATCTGGATGGGGCGCTGGGTGTTCCTGCTGGGCGACTGGCTGCTGGCCATCGCTGCGTTGCTCACGCTGTGGTCGGGCATCCAGTACCTGATTGCGGCATGGCCGATCCTTCGCGACGGCGACAGGAAGCCTGTTGACATGCCGGAACAAGACGCTACAATTTCATCTCTCTCGACGCGGGAATAGCTCAGTTGGTAGAGCACGACCTTGCCAAGGTCGGGGTCGAGGGTTCGAGTCCCTTTTCCCGCTCCAGTTTTTCGTCCTGAGAGGGACGGTCCACAAAACCCCGTTCGCGGGGTTTTGTGTTGTAGGGCGCCTTGAAAAGGTGCCTTGATTGCGCCAGTCTGGCGCGGTCGCCATCGGCCTGGTGGCAGAGTGGTCATGCAGCGGACTGCAAATCCGCGTACGCCGGTTCAATTCCGACCCAGGCCTCCAAACCAGAAGGACCGCGATGGTCTTTCGATGCGGGAATAGCTCAGTTGGTAGAGCACGACCTTGCCAAGGTCGGGGTCGAGGGTTCGAGTCCCTTTTCCCGCTCCATACATGCTCCTCGTCGAGCACGCACGAAGCCCCGCCCGCGGGGCTTCGTCGTTCCTGGCATTCGCATGCACGCCGCTTTCCAAGGCGGCCTCAGTGAGGCAGGCTATCCCCGGGCCCGGATGGCGAAACTGGTAGACGCATCGGACTTAAAATCCGCCGGCCGCAAGGCCATGCCGGTTCGATTCCGGCTCCGGGCACCACGCACGCGTTATCGCCTCAGCGCTGCCGCTTCTTCTCTTCTTCGCGCACCTTGCGCCGGACGAACAGCGCCACGAAGACGCTGATTCCCACCATGACGATGCTGCCGCCGATGGCCAGCCAGCCGACGGGTTCCATCAGGATTTCGCGCAGGATCGGATGCATGTCGGGCTCTCCCGGTTGTGGTGATGTCAACCTCGCATTGCGCATGGGTGCGGGCATTGATCCGGATCAACCGTGCGGGACGCCTGCGGCATGCCGTCGCAGGGCATGGCATAGAATCGACGCTGGCCCTCGGGAGACTGCCGATGCAGCGTTACCTCGCCTATGCCGCCAGCCTCGTGCTGGCCTTCGTTTCGCTGGCACTCGCGCTGGCCTGGCCGGTCGCGTGGTGGGGTGTCGCCGTCTTCGGTGCCTTGGCGCTGCTCGGTACCTGGGACGTGCTGCAGACGCGCAGCACGCTGCGCCGCAACTATCCGGTGCTGGCGCATTTCCGCTACGGACTGGAATCGGTCGGTCCCGAGATCCGCCAGTATTTCATCGAGGGCGATACCGCCGAGGTGCCGTTCTCGCGGCAGCAGCGCGCGCTGGTCTACCAGCGTGCCAAGGGTGTCAGCGACGTGGTCCCGTTCGGCAGCCAGCAGGATGTCTATGGCGTGGATTACGAATGGATCAACCATTCGATGGCGCCCGCGAGCGTGGACTCGCACGACTTCCGCGTCGTCATCGGCGCGGGTACGGCGCAGCCGTATTCGGCGAGCGTGTTCAACATCTCGGCGATGAGCTTCGGCTCGCTGTCCGCCAACGCGGTGCGTGCACTGAACGAAGGCGCGCGACGCGGCAATTTCTACCATGACACTGGCGAAGGTTCGATCTCTGCGTATCACCGCGAGAAGGGCGGGGACCTCGTATGGGAAATCGGCTCCGGGTACTTCGGTTGCCGTGACGACCAGGGGCGATTCGACGAACAACGCTTCACCGAGAACGCGCGGTCGCCGCAGGTCAAGATGATCGAGGTGAAGCTGTCGCAGGGCGCCAAGCCCGGCCACGGCGGTGTGCTGCCGGCCGCCAAGGTCAGCGCGGAGATTGCCGCCACGCGCGGCGTGCCGATGGGGCACGACTGCGTCTCGCCGGCGAAGCACTCCGCGTTCTCGACGCCGGTGGAACTGCTGCAGTTCATCGCTCGCCTGCGCGAGCTGTCGGGTGGCAAGCCCACCGGCTTCAAGCTGGCGATCGGGCACCCCTGGGAGTGGTTTGGCATCGCCAAGGCGATGCACGAGACCGGGCTGCTGCCGGACTTCATCGTGGTGGACGGGGCGGAAGGCGGTACGGGCGCCGCACCCGCTGAATTCATCGACCATGTCGGCGTGCCGATGCACGAGGCGTTGCTGCTGGTCCACAACACGCTGGTTGGACTCAACCTGCGCGACCGCATCCGGATCGGTGCGGCAGGCAGGATCATCAGTGGCTTCGACATCGCCCGGACCATGGCGATGGGGGCGGACTGGTGCAACGCCGGGCGAGGGTTCATGTTCGCGCTGGGCTGCATCCAGGCGCAGAGCTGCCACAACGACCGTTGCCCGACCGGTGTCGCCACCCAGGACCCGAAGCGCTGGAAGCACCTGGATGTGTCCGACAAGTCCGTGCGCGTGCAGCAGTTCCACGACAACACGCTGAAGGCCCTGCGCGACATGCTGTGCGCGGCCGGCCTCGAGCATCCGCAGCAGCTGGGGCCCGAGCACATCCTGAGGCGGGTGTCGCCCATCGAAGTGCGTTCACTGGCAGCGCTGTACAAGTTCCTGGCGCCGGGCGAGCTGCTGGCGGGGGTCCCCACGCACGCGGTGTTCCGCGACTTCTGGCCGGATGCGCGCAGCGACTGTTTCGCGCCGCCGCGGCGGGTCAGTGCACTGTGCGACACCAAGGACCGCTGACCGGCGGCTGCGTTGACCGCCCCCCCGGTCGACGGCTATCATTCGCGCCCCGATGATTTCGGGCGGTTAGCTCAGCGGTAGAGCACTGCTTTCACACGGCAGGGGTCACAAGTTCGAAACTTGTACCGCCCACCAGTTCCAGCGAAAAGCCCGGCCTCGGCCGGGCTTTTTCGTTCCCGAACGGAGCTGCCCGGGACTGGATGGGCGGCCGCGTCGGCCACCGCTTCCCGGGTAGGGCGAGCAGGCGCATAAGTGCTTGTTTCCCCGGCTGAAACCGTCGGTCTGGCGCGCCTGCTGTGGTACACTCCACCGGTTGCAGAACCCGCCGGAATCCCCGCCTGTCGCTGCCTCGCCGACCTTCGTCGGCTAGGCGTGTTTTGGCCCGGATTCAGGCCCGAGACAATCAGAGAAACACGGAACCCGAATGGCCGAGACCGCCAAGGAAATCATCCCCGTCAACCTCGAAGACGAGATGCGTCGCAGCTATCTCGATTACGCGATGAGCGTGATCGTGGGGCGCGCGCTTCCGGATGTCCGCGACGGACTGAAGCCCGTCCACCGGCGCGTCCTGTTCGCCATGAACGAACTGGGCAACCACGCCAACAAGCCGCACGTGAAGTCCGCCCGCATCGTCGGTGACGTGATCGGTAAGTACCACCCGCACGGCGACCAGTCCGTCTACGACACGCTGGTGCGCATGGCGCAGCCGTTCTCGCTGCGCTACATGCTGGTCGATGGCCAGGGCAACTTCGGTTCGGTCGACGGCGACTCCGCCGCCGCCATGCGTTACACCGAAGCCCGCATGGCGAAGCTCACCCATGAGCTGCTGGCGGACATCGACAAGGAAACCGTCGATTTCCAGCCCAACTACGACGAGAAGGAACAGGAACCGACGGTCCTGCCGACGCGCTTCCCGAACCTGCTGGTCAACGGTTCGGCCGGCATTGCGGTGGGCATGGCCACCAACATCCCGCCGCACAACCTGTCGGAAGTGGTCAACGGCCTGATTGCGCTGATCGACAACCCCGAACTCGACGTCGACGGGTTGATGCAGTACATCCCCGGCCCGGATTTCCCCACCGGCGGCATCATCAACGGCACCGCCGGCATCATCGCCGGCTACCGCACCGGCCGCGGCCGCGTGCGCATGCGCGCCAAGGCCGACATCGAGGTCAACGACGACAACGGTCGCGAGTCGATCATCGTCACCGAGATCCCGTACCAGGTGAACAAGGCGCGGCTGATCGAGAAGATTGCCGAGCTGGTGAAGGAAAAGAAGCTCGAAGGCATCAGCGAGCTGCGCGACGAGTCCGACAAGGACGGCATGCGCATCTACATCGAGGTCAAGCGCGGCGAATCGGCCGAGGTCGTCCTCAACAACCTGTACCTGCAGACGCCGATGGAATCGGTGTTCGGCATCAACATGGTCGCGCTGGTCGATGGCCGCCCGCAGCTGCTCAACCTGAAGCAGATGCTGGAAGCCTTCGTCCGCCACCGCCGCGAAGTGGTGACCCGCCGGACCATCTTCGAACTGCGCAAGGCGCGCAACCGCGCCCACATCCTGGAAGGCCTGACGGTCGCGCTCGCGAACATCGACGAGATGATCGAGCTGATCAAGACGTCGGCCAACCCGCAGGAAGCGCGCGAGCGCATGCTCGCCAAGACCTGGGAGCCGGGCCTGGTGGGCGCGCTGCTCGCCGCCGCCGGCGCCGAAGCCTCGCGTCCGGAGGACCTGCCCGCTGCGATCGGTTTCGTCGACGGCCGCTACCAGCTCAGCGAGGCCCAGGCCACGCAGATCCTGGAAATGCGCCTGCACCGCCTGACCGGCCTGGAGCAGGAAAAGCTGACAGAGGAATACCGCCAGCTGCTGGAGACCATCGCCGGGCTGATCCGCATCCTCGAGAACCCGGACGTGCTGCTGCAGGTGATCCGCGACGAGTTGCTGAACGTCAAGGCCGAGTTCGGCGACGAGCGCCGCAGCGAGATCCGCCACAGCGAAGAAGACCTCGACATCCTGGACCTGATCGCGCCGGAAGACATGGTGGTCACGCTGTCGCACGCGGGCTACGCCAAGCGGCAGCCCGCCAGCGCCTACCGCGCGCAGAAGCGCGGTGGCCGTGGCCGCAGCGCGGCGGCGACCAAGGAAGAGGATTTCATCGACCAGCTGTGGCTGGTCAACACGCACGACACGCTGCTGACCTTCACCAGCAGCGGCAAGGTGTTCTGGCTGCCCGTCTACCAGCTGCCGGAAGCCGGTTCCAATGCGCGCGGCCGCCCGATCATCAACTGGATCCCGCTGGAACCGGGTGAGAAGGTCCAGGCCGTGGTCCCCGTGCGCGACTACGAGGAAGGCAAGTTCGTCTTCTTCGCCACCAGGAATGGCACGGTCAAGAAGACGCCGCTCACCGAGTTCGCATTCAAGCTGGCGCGCGGCAAGATCGCCATCAACCTGGACGAAGGCGATGCGCTGGTGGGCGTGGCGCTGACCGATGGCGAGCGCGACATCATGCTGTTCGCCTCCAACGGGCGCGCGGTCCGCTTCTCCGAAGCGCTGGTGCGCGCCATGGGCCGTACCGCGACCGGCGTGCGCGGCATGCGCCTGGCGGAAGGCGCCGATGCGGACGTCGAGGGCGAGCTGGACGAAGGCGAAGCAGCCGATGGCGACGTCGGTACCGTCATCGCCGAGACCGGCTCCGAAGTGGTCAGCCTGGTCGTCATCGATGGCGATGGCGACATCCTGACCGCCAGCGAACGCGGCTACGGCAAGCGCACCCCGGTGATCGACTATCCGCGCAAGGGGCGTGGCACCCGTGGCGTGATCGCGTTGAAGACGACGGAGCGCAACGGCCGCCTGGTCGGTGCCATCCAGTTGTCCGACCACCACGAGGTCCTGCTGATCTCCGATGGCGGCACCCTGGTACGCACGCGCGCCGCGGAGATTTCGCAGGTGGGCCGCAATACCCAGGGCGTCACCCTGATCCGCCTGTCCGATGGCGAGACCTTGCAGGCGGTGGAGCGCCTCGACGCCTCGCTGGATGAGGACGAGGCGGTCGACGGCGTCGTGGCGGCAGGCACCCCCGTGCCGGAAGCCA
The DNA here is from genome assembly GCF_964253495.1 of Pseudoxanthomonas sp. LjRoot127. NCBI lineage: Bacteria > Pseudomonadati > Pseudomonadota > Gammaproteobacteria > Lysobacterales > Lysobacteraceae > Pseudoxanthomonas > Pseudoxanthomonas sp. LjRoot127. The sequence continues at coordinate 3,952,949 of NZ_CAXUQR020000001.1, read as the reverse complement.
CCGATGCGCCGCCGGAGGCCTGATCGCCGCGTGAGATGAAGGTGCGCGGGGCTTGACCCCGCCACTGTCATTCCTGCGTTCTATACTGCCGGTACGACCACGGCAGGGAATGGCACATGGGATCGGCAATTCGCAACACCCGTAGCGCGCGCAGCCGCTGGATGCGCGCGTTTTTTATTGGCCTGATCGCAGCGGCGTCGCTCGCCGGCTGCAAGCGCAACGAATCCGGGCAGCTGCCCGAAGCCAGTGGCGAGCCGATCAAGGCGCAGGCCGCGAAAGTCGAGGGCTTCGCGCTCGTGGGGGTCTATCCGGACCAGCACGATGGCGACCTCGCCATCGCGCTCGAGTTCAGCCGACCCCTGGTCAGTTCCCAGGACTTCGACACGCTGCTGGTGGTCAAGGAGGCCAATGGCGCGGTGGTGAAGGGCAGCTGGGTGCTCGACGACAAGGGCATGATCCTGCGCTTCCCGTCGGTCGAAGCGGCGAAGGATTACGAGGTCACGCTGAAGGCTGGCATGTCCGCTGCCGACGGCACGCGCCTGGGCAAGGACGACACCCGCAAGGTGCATACCGGCGAACTCGACCCGGCGGTCGGCTTTGCGTCGCAGGGCAGCGTGCTGCCGGCGCGCGAGAGCCGCGGACTGCCCGTAGTGTCGATCAACGTGCCGGAAGTGGACGTGGAATTCCTGCGCGTCACCGAAAAGCAGCTGCCGAAGTTCTTCGCCGAATACCAGCGCGGCGGCCGCCGCGGCAGCTGGGACCTGGACAGCGAGTACGGCGACAGCACGCCGTTGGGCAAGCTGGCCGAACCCGTGTACCTCAACCGCTTCGTACTGGGTGGCAAGCCGAACGAGCGCGTGCTGACCTACCTGCCGATCCAGGATATCCGCGAGCTTCAGGATCCCGGCCTCTATTTCGCGGTGATGAAGCGTACCGGCAAGTTCGCCGGCGAATTCGAGACCGCATTCTTCACCGTCAGCGACATCGGCCTCCACACGCGCGCGTACAAGGACAAGCTGTTCGTCCATACCGCCTCGCTGCAGGACGGCTCGGCGACCGGCAGCGTGGAACTGAAAGTGCTGGACGCGCGCGGCGAAGCGATCCTGGCCGGCGAGACCGACGGCAACGGCAATGCGCTGCTGAACTACACGCTTGACGCCGGCCACGTGCTGGTGGCAACGCGCGGCAAGGACGTATCGATGCTGCCGTTCAACCAGCCGGCGCTCGATCTGTCCGAGTTCGCCGTCGCCGGTCGCGAGCAGGCCTGGTTCGACGTGTTCGCGTGGTCGGGACGCGATCTGTACCGTCCCGGCGAGACTGTGCGCATCTCCGCGCTGCTGCGCGACAACGACGGCAAGCCCGTGCCGGCACCCAAGCAGGGGGGCGGACAGCCCGTGTTCCTGCGCCTCAAGCAGCCCGACGGCAAGGTCTTCCGCGAAACCCGCCTGCAACCGGGTGCGCAGGGCTATTTCAGCTTCGAGCAGGCGATCCCGGTGGAAGCGCCGACGGGTCGCTGGCAGGTGGAGTTCCGCACCGACCCGGCCAGCAAGGAGGCGGTGCAGGGCATGACGCTGCGCATCGAGGAGTTCCTGCCCGAGCGCATGAAGCTGGACCTGGACGCGGCGCCGGTGCTGAAGCCGGGCCAGCCGCTGAAGCTCAAGGCGACAGCGGCCTACCTGTATGGCGCGCCGGCCGGCGGCAACCGCTTCACCGCCAAACTGGCCGTGTCCGTGGAGCAGCACCCGCTGGAACAATTGCCGGGCTACTTCTTCGGCGACCCCACGATGGAGCTGCCCAAGGAAGCGAAGGATGTCATCGACACCGCGCTGCCCGACAGCGGCGTGCTGCAGGAAGACATCGCGCTGCCGACGGAAGCCAAGCCGCGCAGCACCATCGCCGCGCTGGTGTCCGGCAGCGTGTACGAGACCGGCGGACGCACGGTGAACCGCACGCTCAAGCGCGTGTTGTGGCCCGCCGACGCACTGGTCGGCATCCGCCCGCTGTTCGACGACAAGGACGGCGCGGACGCGAACGGCAACGCGGGCTTCGAACTGGTGCGCGTGGATCCGGCCGGCAAGCCGCGACCCGGCAGGGGCCTGAAGGCGACGCTGGTGCGCGAGCTGCGCGACTACCACTGGAACTACGACGAAGACGGCGGCTGGGACTACGACTTCACCCGTCGCTTCGAGAACAAGGACACGCGCGCGCTGGACGTTGGCACGGGAGCGTCGAAGATCGATTTCCCGGTGGAGTGGGGCGAGTACCGGCTGGATGTGTTCGACCCGGCGACCGGCCTGACCACGCGTTACCCGTTCCGTGCCGGCTGGAGCTGGGACGACCAGAACCGCGGCCTCGATGCGCGCCCCGACAAGGTCAAGCTGGCGCTGGACAAGACCGGCTACAAGGCCGGCGACACCTTGAAGGTCACCGTCACGCCGCCGCACGCCGGCAAGGGCCTGCTGATGGTTGAGAGCGACCGCATGCTGTACGTGCAGGCGATCGACGCCAAGCCGGGCAGCACGTTCTCGATTCCCGTGACCAAGGAATGGGAACGCCACGATGTCTACGTCACCGCGCTGGTGTTCCGTGGCGGCTCGGCGCCCAGCAAGATCACGCCGGCGCGTGCGGTCGGCGTGGCGCATGTGCCGATGGATCGCCGCGACCGCCGCGTGGCGGTGGGCCTGTCCGTGCCCAAGCAGATGCGTCCCGAGCAGAACCTGCCGGTCACCGTCAGCGTGCCGGAACTCGCAGGCCAGACCGCCCATGTCACCGTCTCTGCGGTGGACGTGGGCATCCTCAACATCACCCGCTTCCCCGTGCCGGACGCCAACGCGCAGTTCTTCGCGCAGCGCCGGCTGGGGGTGGATGCGTACGACATCTACGGACGCGTGATCGAGAGCTTCGAAGGCGGCAGCGCGAAGATGCGCTTCGGCGGCGACATGGCGCTGTCGGCGTTGCCCCAGGCCAAGCGGCCGACCGCGCGCGTGCAGACAGTGGACCTGTTCTCCGGGCCGGTGAAGCTGGACGGCAAGGGCAATGCACGCGTGGCGCTGAAGGTGCCCGATTTCAACGGCACACTGCGCGTGTCGGCGCTGGTCTATTCGGACACGCGCTACGGCAACCGCGACCGCGAGACGGTCGTGCGCGCGCCCATCGTCGCCGAAGCCAGCCTGCCGCGGGTGCTGGCGCCTGGCGACAGGAGCACGGTGACGCTGGACGTGCAGAACTTCACCGGCAAGGCCGGCGCGTTCAAGGTGCTGGTGAACGGCGAAGGTCCGCTCAACATTGGTGAAGGCAGCAAGAGCGCGGATCTGTCCGTCGACGCCAAACGCACGCTGACGTTCCCGATCACGGCGGGCGAGGGCTATACCACCGCGCAGGTACGCGTGCGCGTCGAAGGCAACGGCTTCAAGGTCGACCGCCGCTACGACGTGCCGGTGCGGGCGGGCTGGCCGGCGGTGCTGCGTTCGCGCACGCAGGTGCTGGACAGCCTGGTGCCGGTGGACATGGGCGCGGGCTTCGCCGACGGGCTGATGCCCGGCTCGGTGACCGCGCGCATGACCGTCTCCGCGCTGCCACCGATTCCGTTCGCCAGTGCGTTGAAGGGCGCGTTGGAGTATCCGTACGGTTGCGCGGAGCAGACCACCAGCAAGGGCTATGCGGCGCTGGAACTGGACGACGCCACCGCCAAGCTGCTGGGCATCGGTGGACTGGAGGCGAAGAAGCGCCGCGAGCGCATGGAGGGCGCGTTCGGTCGGCTGGCATCGATGCAGGTGGCGAACGGCCATTTCTCCATGTGGGGCGACGACGACTATGTCAATCCGGGCCTGACGCCGTACATCGCCGAGTTCCTGCTGGACGCGCGCGAGGGTGGATTCGCCGTGCCGGACACCGTGCTGCAGAAGGCGCTCACCCGCCTCAGCGAAGACCTGCTGGCCGGTGGCGCGCAGTTCTACGGTTACGACCGGCGCGACCATCTCAAGTTCGCCAACCAGGCCTATGCCGGCTATGTGCTCGCACGCGTCAACCGCGCACCGCTGGGCACGCTGCGCGCGCTGTACGACAACGAGCGCGGCAAGACGCTCACCGGCCTGCCGCTGGTGCACCTGGGCATCGCGTTGACGTTGCAGGGCGACAAGGCGCGTGGCGCGAAGGCGATCGCCGAAGGCTTCGCCAAGACCGGCGACCGGCCGGAGTACTTGGGCGACTACGGCACGAAGCTGCGCGACGATGCGTTGATGATCGCGCTGGTGCATGAGCGCAAGCTCGCCAAGCCGGAGTACGACCGCCGGGCGATCTCGCTGGGCCGTGAACTGGATGCGCGCCGCAACAGTGGCTGGATGTGGCTGAGCACGCAAGAGCAGGTGGCGCTGGCAAGGTTGGGCAAGGCGCTGATGGTGGACCAGAAGAAGCTGGTCTCCGGCCAGTGGAGCATCGGCGGGGACGCCGAGGCGATCGCGCCTGTACGGCTGTTCGGCCGCAGCGTCGACTACGCGACGCTGGCACGTGGCGTGCGTTTCGCCCCGGAAGGCTCGCCGCCGCTGTACGCCTCGCTGGACGTGGCAGGCATTCCGCGCAATGCGCCGGCACCCGATGATCGCCAGATCGGCATCGAGCGCCGTTATTACACGACGGACGGGCAGGAGTGGAAGGGCGGGTCACTGAAGGAAGGCGAAGCGCTGATCGTGCGCGTCGGCATCACCGCCAACGTCGCCATGCCGGATGCACTGTTCACCGACCTGTTGCCGGCAGGCCTGGAGATCGAAAACTTCAACCTGGGCGACGCCAAGCAATGGGCCGAGGTGGTCGTGGACGGCATCGCGATCAGCGATCGCGGCAGCGCCGCCGACGTCAAGCACGAGGAGTTCCGGGATGACCGCTACGTGGCGGCGCTGAAGCTGGAGCGCCGCGATACCGCCAAGCTCTTCTACCTGGTCCGCGCGGTGACGCCGGGCACGTACACCGTCCCCCCGTCGCTGGTGGAAGACATGTACCGTCCGGATATCCGCGGTGTCGGCAGGGCTTCGCCGGCGACGATCACGGTGGTGCAGCCGTGAGGCATTTCTTCTCCACACATGCGGGGAGAAGGGTCCGCACACCTGTTCGCCGTGGGAGCGATGTAAGTCGCGACAGATGACCGAAGGAGCCTCTTCGCGACTGACGTCGCTCCCACGGTCATACACGGCGCTACGAGCCTCCATGCGAAAGCGGCGTTTTCCCAGGCTCTTGAGCTGTCTGCGCTGGGCGACTGTCGCCGGGCTCGTGGGACTGCTGCTTCTCGACCTCGCATTCCCGCCGCCGCTCCCGAAGACCCGCGACACCAGCACCCTGGTCGTCGCGCGTGACGGCACACCACTGCGTGCCTTCGCCGACCGCGAGGGTGTCTGGCGCTATCCCGCGACGCCCGAGAAGGTATCGCCGCTCTACCTGCAGGCCCTGCTGAACTACGAAGACCGCTGGTTCTGGCGGCATCCCGGCGTTAACCCGTGGGCGCTGGTGCGCGCCGCCGGGCAGTTCGTCCGCCATGGGCGCGTCGTGTCCGGTGGATCGACGCTGACCATGCAGGTGGCGCGCATGCTTGACCGGCACTCGCGCACACCCTGGGGCAAGGCCAAGCAAATGCTGCGCGCCGTGCAGCTGGAAGCCCATCTCTCCAAGCGCGAGATCCTCACGCTCTATCTGGAGCGTGCGCCGTTCGGTGGCACCATCGAGGGCGTGGACGCGGCCAGCTGGGCTTACCTCGGCAAGCCGGCCGCGCGCCTGTCGCATGCCGAAGCCGCGCTGCTCGCCGTGCTCCCCCAGTCGCCGAGCCGCTTGCGCCCGGACCGCCATCCCGACGCCGCGCGCATCGCGCGCGACAAAGTGCTGCAGCGGATGGTCGATCTCGGCGTCTGGTCGAAGGCCGATGTCGACGATGCCCGCATCGAGCCCGTCGTCGCCCGCAGCCTGCAGGCCCCGTTGAGCGCTGCGTTGCTGGCCGAGCGCCTGCGTCGGCAGCAACCGCGCGCATCGCGCATCGTCTCCACGCTCGACGCCAGCCTGCAACGGACCCTGGAAGAACGCGTCCACAGCTACTTCTCCACCTTGCCGGCGCGCACGTCGGCCGCCTTGCTGGTGGTCGACAACGCGACGATGCAGGCCCGTGCGTACGTGGGATCGGTCGCCTTCGGCGATCGCGAACGGCTGGGACACGTGGATATGGTGCAGGCCTGGCGCTCTCCCGGTTCCACCCTCAAGCCGTTCCTGTACGGGCTGGCGCTGGACGATGGGCTGATCCATTCCGAGAGCCTGCTGGTCGATGCGCCGCAGTCCTTCGGCGGATATCGGCCCGGCAACTTCGACGCCGCCTTCAACGGCCCCGTCAGCGCGGCCGACGCGCTGCGCCTGTCGCTCAACGTGCCGGCGGTGGACCTGCTGGATCGCGTGGGTCCGGCGCGCTTCTCCGCGAGGCTGGCGAACAACGGTCTGGTGCTGCGCTATCCGCGCGGTGCGCAGCCCAACCTGTCGCTGATCCTCGGTGGTACGGGGGCGCGTCTGGAAGACCTGGTGGGCGCGTACGCCGGACTGAACCGGGGCGGGCTGTCCGGCCGCGTGCGTTACACGGACGAGGATCCCGTCTCCGATCGACGCCTGCTGTCGCCCGGGGCGGCATGGATCATCCGCGAAGTGCTGGAGGCGCATCCGCGCCCGGGGTACGGCAGCGGGATGCTCGATACCGGCAACAGGCCGCGCGTGGCGTGGAAGACAGGCACCAGCTACGGCTTCCGCGACGCATGGGCATTGGGAAGCACGCGCCGCTATACCGTCGGTGTGTGGGTGGGTCGACCCGACGGCACCCCGCTACCCGGCCAGTACGGCGCGGTGACGGCCCTGCCATTGATGTTCGAAGTGATCGACAGCCTGCCGCGTGCGCCGGGGGATGCCGGGCCGACGCCGCCGCCGGCCGGCGTGGTCGAACAGGCGATCTGCTGGCCCTTGGGAACGCTGGCGGACGCGGAGTCGACGCCCCTGTGCCACCGCAAGCGCGATGCATGGACACTGGGCGGCAACGTGCCGCCCACCTTTCCCGAGCGCGACGCGCGGCTTTGGAACGCCGGACGCGAACGGTTCGAGGTGGACGCGCACACTGGCTTGCGGCTGTCCGGCGAGTGCGCCCGCTCGCATGAGGCGAGGCCCTCGGAAATCGCGCGCTGGCCCGCGCTGGCATCGCCGTGGCTGCCGGCACGCGAGCGCGACGCCGCGCGCCTGCCGAGGCTGTCGCCCGACTGCCAGCCCGACGGCCGCGACGCGGGCGAGGAACTGCGCATCGACGGGCTCAACGACCTCGCCACCCTTGCGCGTGCGCCAGGCAGCCCGCATGGCGTGCGCCTGCAACTGCGCGCGCTCGGTACCGATACCCGTGTGCAGTGGCTGCTCGACGGCCGCTGGATGGCCGAAACGCACGGCGCGCAGGCATTCCAGCAGGACTTCGGCGAACCTGGCCAGCACCAGCTCACCGCGCTGGCCGACAGCGGTGCGTGGGCGAGGGTGCGGTTCAACGTGTTGCAGTGATCTCAGCGGTAATGCGCGATGAATTCACCGAGTGAGGCGGCATTCGGTACCAGCAGATTCATCACGGCGCCTGCAACGAGGAGGGACAGCATCGCCGCTGCGAAGGGCTTTCCGGTATGCCGCAGCGTGGTGGAGAGCCAGTGATCGTCGGTGCCCGGGTGTTTCAGGCGACGGTAGAGGCCAGCCGACAGCACGGCATCCAGTGCAAGCTCGGCCATCAACACCGGTGCAATCCAGATCACCCAGCCTATCGCAAGCAGGGCGCCTCCCAGCACCACCATCACCACGACGACAGGCAGCGCCTCGTCGGCATCAAGGCTGTTGTCGAGGGAGGGAAGTTCTACGGACGTCGGGACGGTATCAATGGAAGCCAGCGAGGGTGGCGAGGCCGGTGCGTCGAACGATGCGCTGGCGCCCCCGCCGCCGGAATGGCCACCTCCACCCTGCCACTCGTGCTTCCCGCCGGATGGCGACGGTGATGCGCCGTCGCCGGAGGGAAGGTTGCCGAGGTCCCATTCACGGTGACGACGCCACGACCAGATGAGCGCCAAAAATACGCCGTACGCGACCAGCACGCAGACCGGATAACGCAGCCACAGCGCATCCATGCCGACCGCGGAAAACACGACGGATGCAAGGAACCCGCTGGCAGCCGTCAGCAGCACCAGCAGGCTCATCTGCAGACGCGGCACGCTGACCTGTGCCGCGATCAATCCCCTCAAGGCAGCGTCCGAGGCGCCACGGCGACCCATGCGTCAGCCGATCTGTTCCAGCACATGCTCGGCGCCGGAGACCTTGTATTCGCCCGGTGCCTCGACGAACACGTTCTTCACCACCCCGTCCTCGGCGTACAGCGCGAAACGCTTGGCGCGGATGCCCATCCCGTAGGCGCTGGCATCCATCTCGAGGCCGAGGGCCTTGGCCAAGTCGGCGTTGCCGTCCGCCAGCATCTGCAGCCCGTCCGGCACGTGCTGGGTCTTGCCCCATGCCTGCATGACGAAGGGGTCGTTGACGGATACGCAGAACACCTCGATGCCGCGGCTGCGGAAGTCGTCGAAGTGCTGCACGTAACTCGGCAGGTGCTTCTCCGAACAGGTCGGCGTGAACGCGCCCGGCACGGCGAACAACACAGCCTTGCGGCCTTCGAACAGCGCGGCGGTATCGACCGTCTCGACGCCTTCGCGGATGCGCTTGAGGGTGACTTCGGGGATGCGCTGGCCTACCTGGATGCTCATGGGATTGCCTTGTCTGGACGGAAACTGAATCCAGTGTAGCGTGCCCGCGTGGTCGGATCGTCACGGGCTTGAAAGCAGCGGGCGCGCGCCTATTTCCCCGGCATCGGCGCCGCCGTGATGGCGCCCTTTTCGAGGAGACATCGACATGAGCATCGTGCAGTACAACCCCTGGGGCAACGCCCGCGGCCTGCAGGACGAAATCAAGCAGGTCTTCGACCGCTTCCTGGGCGAAGCTGACGCCGACCAGTCCAACGTCGTGACGAGCCAGTGGGCGCCGCGCGTGGACATCCGCGAGGATGCCGACCGGTTCGTGATCCTGGCCGACATTCCGGGCGTGGATCCGCAGGACATCGAGATCCACATGGACAAGGGCATCCTGACCCTGCGCGGCGAACGCGCGTCCGAGAAGAAGGACGAGGGAACCCGCTATTCGCGCATGGAGCGCGTGCACGGCACCTTCTACCGCCGGTTTTCGCTGCCGGACAGCGCCAACCCCGACGGCATTACCGCCACCGGCCGGCACGGGGTGCTGCAGATCGACATTCCGAAGAAGCCGGAGACCACGCCGCGCCGCATCCAGGTGCAGTGATCCGCCGGGTGCCTGCCGCACGCCGGCAGGGCCACGGGCGTAGCGATAGAATCGGCCCGTGGCGCCCGCGTCGCGGGCCGTTCTTTTTCCGATGCCGTGCGGTCGCGCGGCATCCGTCTGCGGAGATTCCATGCAGTTCAAGGACTATTACGCGGTACTCGGCGTGGAACCCAGCGCCGGCGACGCGGAGATCAAGACCGCGTACCGCCGCCTCGCCCGCAAGTACCATCCGGACGTCAGCAAGGAGCCTGGCGCCGAGGACCAGTTCAAGGCCGTCAACGAGGCCTACGAGGCGTTGCGCGACCCGCAGAAGCGCGCGGCCTACGACCAGTTGCGGGCGCGCGGCTACCGGCCCGGCGAAGAGTTCCGTCCGCCACCGGACTTCGGGCGTGGTGGGGCGGGATCGCAGGAGTTCGACTACGAGGAGATCTTCGGCGGTGCCGGCGGCGGAAGCGGGGGGTTCAGCGATTTCTTCGAAGGCCTGTTCGGCCGCCGTGCCCGCGCCGAACAGGGTGCGCCGCGTGGGCCGCAGCCGTCGCGCGATTCGCGCGCCAAGCTGGCCGTGCCGCTGCAGGCGGTCCATGACGGCGGCAGCGTGCGCGTGAACGTCAACAACAAGCAGTTGGACGTGAAGGTACCCAAGGGCGTCAAGCCGGGCCAGGTGATCCGGCTGGGCGGGCAGGGCAGCCAGGGCGGCAACCTGTTGCTGGAAGTCGAATACGCACCGCATCCGCAGTTCGACGTGGACGGCCGCAACATCATCCACGTGCTGGCGTTGACGCCTTGGCAGGCGGCACTGGGCGCGACCGTCAGCGTGCCGACGCTGGGGGGCGAGGTCGAACTGAAGATTCCGCAGGATTCGGACACGGGCCGCAAACTGCGCCTGCGCGGCCGCGGCCTGCCCGGCACGCCGCCCGGGGACCAGATCGTCGAGCTGGAAGTCACCGCGCCGCGTGCGGAGACGGACGAGCAGCGCAAGGCCTATAGCAAGCTGGCGAAAGCGTTCGGACACGCGTGACGCAGCGCATGCCCTCGTTGTAGGAGCGGGCCATGCCCGCGATGCTTATCATGAATCCGGTTCACGAGCATCGCGGGCATGGCCCGCTCCTAGAGAGTTCGGGGGATTGCGACATCGCCCGCCGTCACGCGTGCCGGAGCATGGCGAAAATTTCGCCATCCATCTTGACAGGCCCGTCGTGCAAGGCCGTCGCGCGGTTATCCACAGTTTCGTGCACGCGTCATCCACACCCGCTGTGGAGAACCCCGCGACCGGCGATGGACGTTCCCGGCCCTGAAAGCATCACGCCACCCGAAGGTGGCGTGATGGAACGCGTCGGGATGCGTCGAGTGCTTACTTGACGGGCTTGCCCGCCGGTGCGCTGGACGGCGCGGTCAGGCCACGCTTCTCCAGCAGCGGCTCGATCTTCGGATCGTGGCCGGCGAAGTCGCGGAACAGCTTCATCGCATCCTGGCTGCCGCCCTGCGACAGCAGGGTCTTGCGGAAGTGGTCGCCGTTCTCGCGCTTCAGGCCGCCGTTGTTCTTGAACCATTCCACGCTGTTGGCGTCCAGCACTTCCGACCAGATGTAGGCGTAGTAGCCGGCCGAGTAGCCGCCCATGATGTGGCTGAAGTAGGGCGTCTTGTAGCGCGGCGGCACCGGCTTGTAGTTGATGCCGTCCGCGGCCAACGCATCGGCTTCGAACTTCATCACGCCAGCCGCATCCGGTACCTGGTCGGCGGTGATCTGGTGCCAGCGCTGGTCGAGCATCGCGGCGCCCAGATACTCGGTCGTCGCGAAGCCCTGGTTGAATTTGGACGCTGCGATCACTTTGTCCAGCAGCGCCTGCGGCATCGCTTCGCCGGTCTTGTGGTGCTTGGCGTAGTTCGCCAGGATCGACGGCCAGTCGGCCCACATCTCGTTGACCTGCGACGGGTACTCGACGAAATCGCGCGGCACGCTGGTGCCGCTGAAGTACGGGTACTTCACGTCGGAGAACATGCCGTGCAGCGCATGGCCGAACTCGTGGAACGTGGTGGTCACTTCATCCCACGTCATAAGCGTGGGTTCGCCGGCCGGTGGCTTGGGCACGTTCAGGTGGTTGGCGACCACCGGCTGGTCGCCGGTCAGGCCGGACTGCGACACGTACGAGTTCATCCATGCGCCGCCGCGCTTGGAGTCGCGCGCATACGGGTCGAAGATGAAGATCGCCAGCTGCGACCCGTCGGCGTTGAACACGTCGTAGGTCCACGTGTCGGCGTGGTACTTCGGCAGGTCGGTGCGTTCCTTGAACGTCAGGCCGTACAGCTGGGTGGCGGCGAAGAACACGCCGTTCTCCAGCACGTTCTTCATCTCGAAGTACGGCTTGAGCTGCGATTCGTCGAAGTTGTACTTCGCGGCGCGCACCTTCTCGGTGTAGAACGCCCAGTCCCACGGCTCGAGCTTGAACGTCGGTTCGCCCTTGGCCTTCTGCTCCTGGTCGATCATCGCCTGCAGGTCGGCGGCTTCGCGCTTGGCGTTGGCCACCGCGGCCGGCGCCAGCTTGCCCAGCATCGCGTTGACGGCTTCGGGCGTGCGTGCGGTCTGGTCTTCCAGGCCGTAAGCGGCGTGGTTCGGGTAGCCCAACAGCTTCGCGCGGTCGGCGCGCAGCTTCATGATGCGCGAGACCAGCGCGGTGGTGTCGAATTCGCCGCCGCGGCTGCCGCGCGCGACCGAAGCTTCGTGCAGGCGCTGGCGCAGGGCCCGATTGGTCAGCTGCGACTCCGGCGGCTGGCCGGTGGTATTGAGCAGGGTCAGCACGTACTTGCCTTCCAGGCCGCGCTTCTTGGCCACGTCGGCTGCGGTGGCGATCTGGCCTTCGGTCAGGCCGTCGAGCTGCTTCACGTCGTCGACCACGACCGCCGACGCGTTCACTTCCTTCAGCACGTTGTCGCTGAAGGTGGTGCCCAGCGAGGCCAGTTCGCCGTTCATCTTCTTGAGCGTCGCCTTGTCGGCGTCGTTGAGATTGGCGCCCGACCGCACGAAGCTGGTGTGGTAACGCTCGATGAGGCGAACGCCTTCCGCATCCAGCCCCAGTTCGTTGCGCTTGTCGAACAGCGCCTTGATGCGCGCGAACAGCTTCGGGTTCAGGCTGATGGCATCGCCGTGGGCGGCGAACCTGGCGGAATAGTCGGCACGCAACTTGTTGCGCGCGTCATTGGTGTCGGTGCCCACGAGGTTGAAGAACACCGTGGTGGCGCGGTCCAGCACCTGTCCGCTCTTTTCCATCGCGATGATGGTGTTCTCGAACGTGGGCGCGGCCGGGTTGTTGGCGATGGCATCCATTTCCTTCAACTGCTCGGCCATGCCGGCGTCGAAGGCGGGAGCGAAGTCGCTGTCCTTGATCTTGTCGAACTGCGGGTAGTGCAGCGGCAGCGGGCTTTCCGCGAAGAAGGGGTTGGCGGCCTGGGGGGCCTGGGCGGCCTGGGTGGCCGGCGTGGCGGCCTGGCTGTAGGCGGGCATGGCGAGTCCGAGGGTCGCGGCGAGCGCGAGGGCGAGGCGGGTGGTCATGAAGCGCGACGTCCTTACAAAGGTGGATTCCCAAGGGTAACCCAGCGAAATGGGCCGGACCCATGACGAAAGGCATGGGCCGCCGGCCCGGCGTGCCTTCACGCTGCGGCAGAATGCGCCGAGCGCCCCCGACGGAGAGTCCTGTGAAGCCTGTCCTTGCCTTCTGCTGTGCATTGTTGCTGGCGCCGTCGGCGCTGGCTGCCGAGACGCTGAAGTACGTCGCCCTGGTCGATGGCGGAAAGAAGGCCGGCGAGCAGACGGTCACGGTGGGCGACGATGGCGTGACGCGCGTCGACTTCATCTTCAAGGACAACGGGCGCGGTCCGGAACTGAAGGAGGAATTCCGCCTGCGCGATGACGGCACCTTCGATCGCTACCAGGTCAAGGGCGCGTCCACGTTCGGCGCGCCGGTGGACGAAACGTTCACTCGCACGGGCGACACCGGTACCTGGAAAAGCACGTCGGACAGCGGCACCCATGCCTACACCGGCACCGCGCTGTATACGCCGCTGGGCGGCACGCCTGCGGCCACGTCGGTCGCGCTGGCCGCACTGGCCAAGCGTCCCGACGGGAAGCTGCCGCTGGTGCCCAGCGGTACGCTGACGCAGCGCAAGGTTGCCTCGATGCAGATCGCCAGCGGCGGGAAGACCCAGACGGTCGACCTGGTGGCGCTGACCGGCATCGGGTTCACGCCGAGTTTCGTGTGGGTGACGCGCGACGCCGTGCCGCGCATGTTCGCCTACATCTATCCCGGGTTCCTGCAGTTGATCGAGGACGGTTGGCAGGGCAGCGCCAACGCACTGGAATCGCGACAGAAGGTCGCCGAGCGTGAAGCGCTGGTAGCGCTGCAGCAACGCCTGGCGCATCCGTTGCCGGGCACCACGCTGATCCGCAACGCGCGCGTGTTCGACAGCGAGAATGCGGTCCTCGGCGCCGCCGCGGACGTGGTCGTGCGGGATGGCAAGATCCTGTCGGTGTCGCCGGTCGGGCAATCGAGGGTCGCGGCCGACATCGTGATCGACGCCGGCAATCGCGTGCTGCTGCCCGGTCTCTACGATATGCACGTGCATGCGGGCAGCTGGGAAGGCGGACTGCATCTTGCGGCCGGCGTGACCAGCACGCGCGACATGGGCAACGACAACGCGACGCTGCAGCAGCTGATGGCGGAAGAGAAGGCCGGCACGCTGATGCATCCGCGGGTGATTCCCGCGGGTTACATCGAAGGACAGAGTCCGCACTCGTCGCAGGGCGGCTTCGTGGTGAAGGACCTGGCCGGCGCGAAGCAGGCCATCGACTGGTACGCCGACCACGGGTACCCGCAGATCAAGATCTACAACTCGTTCCCCAAGGACATCCTGCGCGACACCACCGCATATGCGCACCAGCGTGGCCTGCGGGTCAGCGGGCACGTACCGGCGTTCCTCCGCGCGCAGGACGTGGTGGAGCAGGGCTACGACGAGATCCAGCACATCAACCAGGTGATGCTGAACTTCTTCGTCACGCCGGAGACCGACACGCGCACGCTGGCGCGCTTCTACCTGGTCGCCGACAGGACCGATGGCCTGGACTTCGACAGCAAGCCGGTGCAGGACTTCATCGCTGAGCTGGCGAAGAAACAGATCGTCATCGACCCGACGCTGGCGACGTTCGAGTTCATCCACCAGCGCGAAGGGCAGCTGTCGCCGATCGTCGCCGACGTGGCCGACCACCTGCCGCCGGACGTGCAGCGCAGCCGGCGTGCGGCCGAGATGGACATCAAGGACGATGAGACCGGCGCGCGCTACAAGCGCAGCTTCGACAAGCTGGTCGACTTCACGGGTCGCATGTATCGCGCGGGTGTCCCGCTGGTCGCCGGGACCGACGAACTGCCGGGCTTCACCCTGCAGCGCGAACTCGAACTCTATGTGCAGGCCGGACTGAGCCCGTCGCAGGCCCTGCAGGTAGCGACCTGGAACGGTGCGAAGTACAGCCGCACGCTGGACGATGCCGGCTCCATCACGCCGGGCAAGCGCGCGGACCTGGTGCTGGTGGATGGGGACCCCACCGCCAACATCGCGGACATCCGCAAGCTGGCGCTGGTCATCAAGGATGGCCGGGCGTATTACCCGGCGGAGATCCACGAAGCGCTGGGGATCACGCCGTTCGCGCCACCCATCAAGGTCCAGCCGGCTCGGTAAGCCGAAATGACGTTGTGGGAGCGACGTCAGTCGCGATCAGACTGCCGCTGCGTTTCATTCACGACTGACGTCGCTCCCACCACAGCGGGCAATCACACCAGGATTTCGTAGCGTCGCCAGATCCACGACAGTTCGTACAGCAAGGCCGTCACAGCGAAGATGGCGTGATAGCGCGGGTTGCGCGTGGCGATGGCGGCCAGGCTGCCGGCGATATACATCGTATTACGCACCCAGTACTCCGGTCCCAGCTGCTGGGCATAGGCCGCGCCCTTGATCAGGGTGTCGCCGATGTCGACGACGAACATCACCGCCAGCAGGCCGAAGAACCAGCGCCGCCGTCCATAGTAGTAGTCGTGGTAGCCGACGCCATCGGCCAGCGACTCGGGGAACACCAGCGCGCACAGCAGGTACAGCAGCAGCGCGTACAGCGTGACGAACAGGTAGAGGTTGAAGTTCCAGTGCGCCTGGTGGGACAGGCTGAATTCCCACCACCAGAAGTGCAGGACGTAGACGAACATGAAGGCGGCCCACAGCAGGTGCACGCCGTAGATGCGGTGCGCCTGCGGACGTTCGACGATGCGCGCAACATGGCGCAGCAGGTGGGTCAGGCCCAGGCCGACGATCATGCCCAGCAGGATGCGGACATGGATGTACAGACTGGCATGGCTGGCGGGGTCGGCGTAGTGCATGGCGGTATCATTGGGCCCGTATGGACACGGTAGCCGAATCCGGACGCCGTTCCCATGGATCGGCGTGGGCCCGGCGGCTTGCCCGGCGGACGCGCCGGGTGTCTGATAGCGCCTTTCCCGGAGCCAATCACCCCATGACCACCGCCTACGATTTCTCCGCCCAGGACCTCGACGGTCGCGAACGCTCGCTGTCCGAATACCAGGGCAAGGCCCTGCTGATCGTCAACGTGGCCTCCAAGTGCGGCTTCACGCCGCAGTACACCGGCCTGGAAGCCCTGTGGCGCGAGTTCGGCCCGCAGGGTCTGGTCGTGCTGGGATTCCCGTGCGACCAGTTCGGCCACCAGGAGCCGGGCGACGAGGCCGAGATCCGGAATTTCTGCTCGCTGAACTACGACGTGACCTTTCCGATGTTCGCCAAGATCGACGTCAATGGCGACGGTGCGCATCCGCTCTGGAAATGGCTGAAGAAAGAGAAGGGCGGCCTGCTGGGCATCAGCGCCATCAAATGGAACTTCAGCAAGTTCCTGGTCGGGCGCGACGGACGGGTCATCAAGCGCTATGCGCCTACCGATACGCCGGAATCGCTGGCGGGCGACATCCGCGCCGCACTGGGTTGAGCGCGACGGCATGAGCGGTGTGCACGCCCCGTCGTTCCATATCGCGTTCGGTACCACCGACTACGGACTGCGCGCGTGGGTGACCGGTACGAACGGCACGCTGGAAACGACGCTGGCGTACTGGCAGGCCATCGCGGAGGAAGTGCGTCGGCTAACGCCGCCGTCTCTGCTGGTGGTGGACGACATGGAAGGCTTGCCGCCTCCGCCCGCGCAGTTGCTGCAGTTCGTGCAGGCCATGCAGGGGCAGGGGATGGAGGCCGTCCGCATCGCGTACGTGGAGAAGCACGCCGAACAGCTGCCCGAGGTGGAGTTCGCCGGCCTGCTGGCCAACGAGAACGGCTTCGATGCGCGTGTCTTCGCGGACGAAGCCGCGGCGATCCGCTGGCTGCGCTACGGCGAACGCTGAGCGTCCAGGCGTGCAGGGCCGGCGTCCGTGAGCATGCGCCGGGCGAGGGGGGACCACACCTTCCACGCATGGCCGCCCTCTGCCACGACCACGTGCTCCGCCGGCAACAGTCCGGCCAGCGGCGGCATGGCGTCGGCCAGCCGGTCCTCCGCGCCATAGCCCAGCCAGACGGAGCGCGTACGTGCCGGATCGGCTTGCCAGCCCTGCAGGTGGCGCCACAGCTCGCGCTGGTAGTTGCCCGCATCCACCTCGGCCGGTACGGGCCCCGCGTCCCACTGCCGCAGGCCCCGCGTGCGGATGTCCTTCACCAGCGAGCGGTCGCCCAGATAGGGCGCCAGCAGCACCAGGCCATCGGCGTCGCCGGGATAGGCGCGGTCGTACATGAGCGTGCCCATGCCTCCCATGGAGGCTCCGATCAGCCAGACCTCGCGATAACCGCGGGCACGGGCGGGCACGATCACTTCATCGTGCAGTCGCTGCGGCGCGCGTCCCTGCATGTAATACGCGAAGCCAAGCCCGGTGAGCACGACATCCGCATCGGGCCACGCCGACTGGATGGCCGGCGCGATGCCGCTTTCGCGGAGCGCCTGCACGTCGTCGCCGCGTCCGGGCAGCACCACCACCAGACGCGTGGGGGGTGACGCCGCCGGCACCAGCGCCTGCGGCACGGGCGCCCGGGCATCGATCGCCGGCAGGCAGCCCGCGAGCGCCAGCGCCATCACGATCACGACCCACCGTTTCCCCGTGCCTGCCATGCCGTGCTCCCCGCGTGCGATGCACGGAGACTAGCATCGGCCAGGCGACGCGCGCGTGCATGCGGGGCTGGACGCAGCGCCATGTCCCGACCGCGACGGGCTTGGCGTTCTATCCGTCATGCGGGAAACAAGTCTCCGGGAGATGACGGTGGTCAAGAAGGCGTGGGCGTTCGCCCTGCTGGCGTGTGCCGGCATCTGTGCGGACGCATCGTTCGCGGCACCGGTGCCGCTGGCCGTGGTGGGCGACTCGGACAGTCACGCTTACCACGACCGCACGCAGTTCACGGGCGAAGACGGCGCGCGCGGTGGCGTCTTCCACGACACGACATGGCAATGGACCGAGTGGCTGCATCGGCTGCGCGGCGGCGAAGTCGACCAGGGGCACTGGGGCCGTTCCGGCAGCCGACGGATCGTTGCGATGGTGGAGGAGGCGCTGGGCCTGCCGGCGCGGACGCCGGAGAAGGAGGACTTCGGCTACAACTTCGCCGTGTCCGGCGCGGTCTGCAACGACCTGATGAACGTACAGCGCCAGGTGCCGCACCTCGTGCAGCAGATGGACGAAGCACCCGCCGCGTGGCGGGGAGGCATCGTCGTCGTCCGCATCGGCGTGAACAGCTTCGGCCAGCGTGAGCACCTCGACCGGCTGGCCGCCTCCGCCGACGATCCTGCCGTGGCATCGGAGATCGACGGGTGCATCGACGACGTACGCGCGGCGGTGTCGTACCTCCATCGCCACCATCCCGATACGCGGGTGGTGCTGGTCGGCATCTTCGACAACGCCAACATCGGCGAGAACGTACGACGCTGGTCGTCAGCGCGCGAACAGGCCAACATCACCCGCGCACTGGATCGCTACGACGCCGCGCTGAAGGCCATGGCGATGCGGGATCCCCGCATCGCCTTCTTCGACGACCGGGCCTGGTTCGCAGCGCTGTGGGGTGGCCGCGACGCGACGGCTCGCGCGGCATACAAGGCCGTCCGCATCGGCGAGGACCTGGTCGTCACCAACACGCAGGGCGATGCGCCCTGCCACGCGATCCTGTCGGACGGGCACGCCGGCACGGTCTGGAATGCCTTGTGGGCGAAAGCGCTTGTGCACGTGGTGAACCAGCGCTTCGGCGCCGGCATCACGCCCATCACGTCCCAGGAGTTGGCTTCACGCCTGGGCGGCGAAGCACTGCGCGGCAGCGAGACCTGCAGAGCGCAGTGAGTCGCCACCGGGTCGCGCTCACTTTTCGACGAAAGCGCGCTCGAACACGTACTGCCCCGGCGTGCCGATGCGTGGCGCGGCGGTGAACCCGCGGCCGTCGAGCAGGGCGCGGAAATCGGCCAGCATCTGCGGGCTGCCGCAGATCATCGCGCGGTCGTGTTCCGCATCCAGCGGCGCAATGCCCAGGCTGTCCATCATCGCGCCGCTGGCCATCAGGTCGGTCAGGCGCCCCTGGTTGACGAAGTCCTCGCGCGTCACCGCCGGGTAGTACAGCAGCTTCTCGCGGATGGTCTCGCCGAGGAACTCGTGCTGCGGCAGTTCCTTCTCGAAATAGTCGCGATAGGCGAGGTCCTCGGCATGGCGCACGCCATGGGTCAGGATGACCTTGTCGAACCGCTCGTAGGTATCCGGGTCCTTGATCACCGACAGCCAAGGCGCCAGGCCGGTGCCTGTGCCCAGGAGATAGAGGTTGCGGCCGGGATACAGGTCGCTGATCAGCAGCGTGCCGGTCGGCTTGCGCCCGATCAGCACGGTGTCGCCGGGCTTGATGTGCTGCAGGCGCGAGGTCAACGGGCCGTCCTGCACCTTGATGCTGAAGAACTCGAGCTGTTCTTCCCAGTTGGCGCTGGCGATCGAATAGGCGCGCAGCAGCGGCTTGCCGTCGACTTCCAGCCCGATCATGACGAACTGGCCGTTCTCGAAGCGGAAACCGTCGTCGCGGGTGGTGGTGAAGCTGAAGTAGGCGTCCGTCCAGTGACGGACGTCGAGCACCGTCTCGGTGCCGAACGCAGAGGACATGGGGGAAGTCAGGCGAGTGAAGCGACGCGCCATTGTAGCCGACCCGCATTCGACGGCCTTGATCCTGCTCAATCGCCCGCCGCCGGGGCGGGGGGCGGATCGCCGCGCCGGTGGAAGCAGAGTTGCTCGACGACGCGTCGCATCGGACGTGCCGCCAACAGCAGGTTCACCGGAACATCGAACTGCGCGTGGTCGAAGGCCCATCGCAGGGCGCGCTTGAACGCAAACCCCGGGACCGGCGGCGGCGACGCCACATCCGGCCCGGCGCGTCCCGACAGGGAGCGGGCCAGGCTGCGTCCCACCATCGCGCCGTGCCTCAGTCCGGCATGGATGCCGCCTGCCGTCAGCGGCGACACCATGCCCGCCGCATCGCCGATCAGCACGATGTCTTCGCGCTGCATCGGCCGGACCGGACCGCCGCAGGGAATCAGCCCCGTGCGGATGCTGTCGGGTCGTCGCGTGACGGACAGTCCGGTCATCGGCGCGACGTGCTGGAGGAAGCCCGCCATGTCCGGCACATGCGTGCCGCCGGAGCGGTATCGCCGGGCGAGACCGGCCTGCACGCCGGTCGGTGTCTGCGCTACCCAGCCCAGGTAGCCCGGCGCGAAGCGCTTGCTGATGAAGCAGTGCAGGGCATCGGGTTCGCGCAGGGCGAAGCCGTCGAACTCGTATTCCACGCCATGGAGATACTGGTCCACACGACCCAGCCCCAGCTTCTCCGCGACCCGCGAGCGTGCGCCGTCGGCGCCGACGAGCACGCGGGCCTCGCCGATACCGTCCAGCCGCCATCCGGTTGTCGTACGGGTGGCGTCACGGAAGGCAAGGCCACGTTTCAGCTCGACGCCGCAGGCTTCGGCGCGCTGGCCCATCCAGCGCAGCAGCGCCGGTGTATCGGTGGTGTAGAAGCGATAGCCCTCCGCGCCGAGCCGCACGCTGCGCAGGTTGGGGGCGTACAGGCGCACGTGCGGCACGGCACGCACGAGTGCCGGCGGCAAGCCGGCCAGCAGCGGCGCATCGCAGGCTTCCTGTACCAGGATGCCGGTGGTGTGCATGCGTTCGCCGAGGTCCTGCTTGCGGTCGATCACGCAGACCCGCAGGCCATGCATGGCAAGTTCCCGTGCGCAGGCGAGGCCGGCGAAGCCGGCCCCCACGACGATCACGTCATAACGGCAATCCTGCATGATCTGGCACGCGCTCCATCACGGAAAGGCGTGCAGCGTGCAGGCCGTTCGCGGAGCGGCGATGAAGTCGCCATGAAGTCCGCGCCTCCGATCCGCACATGCGAAGAAGGCGCCCGTGGGCGCCTTCTTGGTGTCGCTTCAGCCGTGGCCACCGCCGCGGGGGCCGCGCTGGCCGCCA
Source organism: Pseudoxanthomonas sp. LjRoot127 (assembly GCF_964253495.1). NCBI lineage: Bacteria > Pseudomonadati > Pseudomonadota > Gammaproteobacteria > Lysobacterales > Lysobacteraceae > Pseudoxanthomonas > Pseudoxanthomonas sp. LjRoot127. Next base: position 3,932,016 of record NZ_CAXUQR020000001.1, on the reverse strand, counting down.
CCGCCGGGCCTTCCACCGCCTCCACCCGGTCGACCGCCAGGACCACGGCCGCCTGCAGGACGACCGCCCGGCCCTGGCCGCGGACCGGCCTGCTGCGGGCGATTGCCGCCGCCAGGCCGTCCCTGCGGACGCGGGCCGCGCGGCTGCTGGCCGTACGGATTGAAACCGGGGTTGGCATGGTCGGAGGGAAAGCTCGGCGCGCTGGCCGGGTGGCCGTACGGACGCGCCGCACGTTGCGGCTTGCCGGCGCCCTGGCCGCCACGCGGTCCACGTTCGGCGCCGAATCCGGGGCCGCGTTCGTTGCCGAAGCGGTCGCCGCCGAAGCCGCCCGGGCCGCCGCCCGGGCCACGCTTGCCAGCGCCGCCACCGGGCTTGCCACCGGCACCGGGACGTCCGCCGGGCTTGCCGCCGTAGGGCTTCTTCGGACCGCCGGGACCGGCGTTGCGATGCCCGGCAGGACCGGTGTCCACGCCGTCCGGCACGTACCAGCTGCGGAAGGCGGCCGGATTGCCATCGGGCAACGGCTTCGGGCCCTTGGGCGTGCGCTGCTTGAACGGGCGCTGCGACTGCTTGGCCGCCTGTTCGCCGCTGACGGTCAGGCCGCCGTGCGGCTTCTTGCCGCGACCGCCACGACCGCGGTCTTCGCGCACGTGGTCGAAGCGTCGCAGCTCGCGGCCTTCGTCGGCGCTGTTGTGGCCGTTGACGTAGGCGCTGCCGCTGCGGCCGCCGCCGACGTGCACGGTCGACTTGGCCGCCTTGCGCTGGCCGATCACCGGCTGCAGCGTCAGGGCGGCGGGGGTGCCGACATCCAGTCCCAGGTCCTTGCGCAGCGCTTCGACCTGCGCATCCGGCAGTTCCTGCGTCTGGCCGCGCAGCAGCGGCTGCGGCAGGCTGACCTTGCCGTAGCGCACGCGCTTCAGGCGGCTGACCTGGCAGCCCTGGGATTCCCACAGGCGACGCACTTCGCGGTTGCGGCCTTCCTTGACCACCACGCGGAACCAGTCGTGCGAATCGGTGCCGCCGATGCGCTCGATCTCGTCGAACTTCGCCGGGCCGTCCTCCAGCGCCACGCCGCGGCGCAGGCGGTCGACGATGTTGTCCGGCACGCTTTCCTGGCCTTCCGGCGCACGCACGCGCACGACGTATTCGCGCTCGACCTCGTAGGAGGGGTGCATCATCGCGTTGGCGAGTTCGCCATCGGTGGTCAGCACCAGCAGGCCGGTGGTGTTGATGTCCAGGCGGCCGATGGCGATCCAGCGCGCGCCCTTCAGTGCGGGCAGCGCTTCGAAGATCGTCGGGCGGCCTTCGGGATCTTCACGGGTGGTGACTTCGCCTTCCGGCTTGTTGTAGATCAGCACGCGCGAGGGTTCGGTCAGCGCGCTGGCGACGAACGTCTTGCCGTCCAGCTCGACGCGGTCGCCGCCCTTGACCGACATGCCGGTCTGCGCGGTTTCGCCATTGACCTTGACCAGGCCGTCGGCGATGCGCTGTTCGAGCGCGCGGCGCGAGCCCAGGCCGGCCTGGGCCAGCACCTTGTGCAGGCGTTCCTCCAGGCGGGTGGTTTCCGGCGTCTCGGCGCCTTCGCCGCGCTTCAGCGACAGCTTGCCCAGGGGGGCTTTCTTCGGGGGGGTGTTGCTCATTGTTTCTGCTCCGACGGTGCCTGGTCTTCCTGGTGGGAAGCAGCGGCGTCGTCATCTTCGGGTTGAGGTGCTTCGTCGTCCCCGGCGTCGTCGCCGGTTTCATCCGAGGGGGTGTCTTCGTCGGCATCGGCAGATGCCGGGATGTCCTGTTGTTCGTCGTCCTTGTCGCCGTGCTCGTCCACGTCTGCGTCCGCGTCCTGCGGGCTTTCAAGCCCGGTGTCGTCGACGGCATCGCCGCTGGCGATGCTGACCGGCAGCGGCGCGCCATCCAGCGGCAGCTGCGGTTCCAGTTCGCCGATGTCCTTCAGCTCGGACAGCGGCGGCAGTTCGTCCAGCCGCTTCAGGCCGAAATAGTCCAGGAAAACCTTGGTCGTGCCGAACAGCGCCGGCTTGCCGGGCACGTCGCGGTGGCCGACGACGCGGATCCACTCGCGCTCTTCCAGCGCCTGGATGATGTTGCTGCTGACCGCCACGCCGCGAACCTGTTCGATCTCGCCGCGGGTGATCGGCTGGCGGTACGCGATCAGGGCCAGGGTCTCCAGCGTGGCGCGCGTGTACTTGGTTTTGCGCTCGGTCCACAGGCGCGCGACCCACGGATGCACGTCGGCCTTGACCTGGTAGCGGTAGCCCGAGGCGACCTCCACCAGTTCGACGCCGCGGTCGGCGCAGGCGGCGGCCAGATCCTCGAGGGCCTGCTCGACGCTGCCTTCCGGCGCCGGCTCGTCCTCGGGGAACAGGCCATGCAGCTGCGCCAGCGTCAGGGGCTGGGTGGCCGCCAGCAGGGTGGCTTCCACGATGCGGTTGATGAGCGATTGATCCATGCGGTCCTGTCGTTCGGAAGTGCGGCGGGGCGTTCGTGGCCCCGGCCGGGTTCACTGGCTGTCGTTGGCGGCGTCGCTGTCGTCGAATTCGCTGGAGAACTGCAGCGGTTCGTTGGTGTTGTTCAGTGCCAGCGACTTGATGTAGATCGGGGCGAGCGGAGCTTCCTGCACGATGTCGAGCAGCTGCTCCTTGGCCAGTTCCAGCATGGCCAGGAAGGTCACCAGCACGCCCAGCTTGCCTTCCTCGGGCGTGAACATGCTTTCGAAGCGATGGAACTTGCCGTCCTCCAGCCGCGTCAGCACGTCGCCCATGCGCTGGCGCACGCTGAGCGCCTCGCGCTTGATCGCGTGGCCGGTGAACAGCTCGGCGCGCTTGAGCACGTCGTGCAGCGCCAGCAGCATTTCCTTCAGTTCCACCGGCGGCGGCAGCTTGACCGCGGCGCGATCCGGCACGTCGGCGTGCACCGGCGTGGTGTCGCGGTCCTGGCGGGGCAGGGCGTCCAGGTCCTCGGCGGCCTGCTTGAAACGCTCGTATTCCTGCAGGCGGCGGACCAGTTCGGCGCGCGGGTCGCCTTCCTCGCCTTCCTCGCTGACCGGCCGCGGCAACAGCATGCGCGACTTGATCTCGGCCAGGATGGCGGCCATCAGCAGGTACTCGGCGGCGAGTTCGAACCGCAGTTCCTGCATCACGTTGATGTAGTCCACGTACTGCCGGGTGATCTCGGCGACGGGGATGTCAAGGATGTCCAGGTTCTGCCGCCGGATCAGGTACAGCAACAGGTCCAGCGGACCTTCGAACGCATCCAGGATGACTTCCAGCGCATCCGGCGGGATGTACAGGTCCTGGGGAATCTGCAGAACAGGCTGGCCATGCACCACCGCCAGCGGCATTTCCTGCTGCTGGGGGCGCGTGGTCGGGGGTTGTGGGTTCGCGTCGGACGCGAGTTCTGGGCTCATCAAGGAACAGCCATCATGCGGGTCACCCTGCGGGCCTGCCCGAGGCAGGACGGCGCGGCACCGGCAATGCACCAACCATCATCTACGCGTCGCAGGGCGAACGCTTCCCTTACAGCAACCGGCAAAGCACACCGCAGGAATGCGGGGAGCGAACAGCGAGGTCGTCGGGCGCGGGCGGAGGGGGGCAGCGAATCGAACGTCCAGGAGGTCCCTCGACAGGGCAGGGAGGCCGGCGTGGCCGGGTTTTCCCCTGGACGGGCCGCTGCTTCCGGCCGTGCAATGGAGGACAGGGTAAGCGTTGGCCCTGACCGTGTCCAGCACCCGCCGCGCGGGTCGCACGTACAATTCAGTCTTCGCCCTGGGAGTGAACACCATGTGGTATGCCATTGAAGGCCATGACGGGACCGATGTCCTTCCGTTGCGCTTGGCCTCGCGACCGGCGCACCTGGCGCGCCTGACCGCCCTGCGCGACGAGGGGCGCCTGCTGCTCGCCGGTCCCTGCCCGGCGATCGATGCCGAGGATCCGGGTCCGGCCGGTTTCAGCGGCAGCATCGTCATCGCCGAATTCGATTCGCTGGAAGACGCGAAGGCCTGGGCCGATGCCGATCCCTACGTAGCCGCAGGCGTCTATGCCCGCGTCGATGTCCGGCCGTTCCGCAAGGTCCTGCCGTGAATCGGGTGGAGCGCATCCGGGCAGCTCTCGAATCCGCCCTGCGGCCGCTCGCGCTCGAGGTCGACGACGACAGTCACAAGCACGCTGGCCATGAGGGCGCCCGCGATGGGCGTGGGCATTTCACGGTGCGGATCACCAGCGAGGCCTTCGCCGGCAAGGTGCCGCTCGCCCGCCACCGGGCCGTCTACGCAGCCCTCGGCGACATGATGCAGACCGACATCCACGCCCTGGCCATCGAGGCCCGCACCCCCGACGAATCGCGCTGAGGGACTGCCCGCATCTGGCAGCGCGACATGCAGGGTGCGATGAAAACGTTTACATTCGCCCCCCTCCGATAGGCCGGGAGGGCCCCCATGAACCTGAAACCCCTCGTTTCGCCGCGACCCCTGCTGATCGGGATGTTCGCCGCGCTCTTGTCGGCGCCCGCCGTTGCGACGCCTCCGGTCTATGCCACGCCCGAAGAGAAGGCGTTCGTCGACGCCCTGCTGGCGAAGATGACGGTGGAGGAAAAGCTGGGCCAGCTGAACCAGCCGCCAGGCGTCGGCAACAACACGGGCCCGGCGGCCATGGCCGGCAACGAGGACCAGATCCGGCGTGGCGAGATCGGCTCGTACCTCGGAACCCAAGGCGCGGCGTTGACCTGCCGCCTGCAGAAGATCGCCGTCGAAGAGTCCCGGCTCGGCATTCCGCTGCTGTTCGGTTACGACGTCATCCACGGCCACCGCACCGTGTTCCCGGTGCCACTGGGCGAATCGGCCAGCTTCGACCCCGCGGAAGTGCAGCATGCCGCCCGCGTCGCCGCGATCGAAGCGTCGGCGCATGGCATCCACTGGACCTATGCGCCGATGGTCGACATCTCGCGCGATCCGCGCTGGGGCCGGGTGGTCGAGGGCGCAGGCGAGGACCCTTACCTGGGTTCGGTGCTGGCGGCCGCGCGTGTGCGCGGTTTCCAGGGCGACGACCTGCGCAAGCCGGATGCGGTGCTCGCCACCGCCAAGCATTTCGTCGCCTATGGCGCGGCCGAGGCGGGGCGCGACTACAACGTCGCCGACATTTCCGAGCGCACGCTCCACGAGCTCTACCTGCCGCCGTTCAAGGCTGCCGTGGATGCAGGTGCGCAATCGATCATGGCGGCCTTCAACGAGATAGCCGGCGTCCCGATGCACGCGCACCGGCCGCTGATCGAGGACCTGCTGCGCAAGGAGTGGGGCTGGGATGGGCTGCTGGTCAGCGACTACACCGGTGTGATGGAGCTGATGCCGCACGGCATCGCCGCGGACCGCAAGCAGGCCGGCGCGCTGGGCTTGCGGGCCGGCGTGGATGTCGACATGGTCAGCCAGATCTACGTGAAGGATCTTCCCGCCGAAGTTAAGGCGGGCAGGGTGCCGATGGCGCAACTGGATGCATCCGTGCGTCGCGTGCTCAACGCGAAGTACCGGCTGGGCCTGTTCGACGATCCCTACCGCTCCTGCACGCCGGATGGTGCCCACGAGCGCGCGATGACGCTGACCCCTGCGCATCGCGCCGATGCGCGCCGGATGGCGCAGAAGTCGCTGGTGCTGCTGGAAAACGACAACGACGTGCTGCCGCTGTCCAAGTCCGTGCGCACGCTGGCGGTGATCGGGCCGCTGGCCGATCACCGCCGCGCGATGCTGGGCAACTGGGCGGTGGCGGGCAAGGAAGAAGATGCCGTCACGCCGCTGGAAGGCCTGAAGGCCACGCTCGGCAATGGCACCCGCATCACCGTGGCGAAGGGCGCCGAGATCGATGGCCAGGATACGTCCGGCTTCGCCGAAGCGGTGGCGGCGGCGCAGAATGCCGACGCGGTGGTGATGTTCCTCGGCGAACATCCGGACATGAGCGCCGAGGCGAACAACCGCACGACGCTGGACCTGCCGGGTGTCCAGGAGCAGCTCGCCCTGGCGGTGGCAGCGACCGGCAAACCGGTGGTGGTGGTGCTGTTGAACGGCAGGCCGCTGTCGATCGGTCGCCTGAAGGGCAAGGTGCCGGCCATCCTCGAAGCCTGGTTCCCGGGCGTGGAGGGCGGCCATGCGATTACCGACGTGCTGTTCGGCGACGTCAATCCGTCCGCCAAGCTGCCGGTGACGTTCCCGCACAACGTCGGTCAGGTGCCGATCTACTACGCGCACAAGAACACCGGCCGTCCGCCGCGCGAGGAAGAGAAGTACACCAGCAAGTACCTCGACGTCCCGTGGACGCCCCTCTACGCGTTCGGCCATGGCCTCAGCTATACGACGTTCCGCTACGACGCGCCCAGCGTGGCATCGCCGACGCTGAAGCTCGGCGATCTGCGGCAACGCGTCAGCGTGCGCGTCAGCAACACCGGCAAGCGCGCAGGTGAAGAGGTGGTGCAGCTCTACGTGCGCGACGACGTTGCCAGCATCACCCGTCCGGTGAAGCAGCTGCGGGGTTTCCAGCGGGTGGCATTGGCGCCGGGCGAGTCGAAGGTTGTCACGTTCGAGCTCGGCTTCGAGGATCTGGCGATGTACGACGATCGCATGCAGCGGGTGGTGGAACCCGGCACGTTCACGGTCTTCGTCGGTGGCAGTTCCGATCGCACGCGCGATGCCGCATTCGAGGTCGTGCCGAAGTAAAAGTGGGAATTGCAGCAGCGGATCATGCTGCAATGCAAAATGTTCCCGGTCGCTCGGAGGTTCATTCAAGTGCATGAATTTCCGAGGGTTTGCGTGTCGAATAACGCGGGCTTTACACGTTTCCGTGAAAACGGTTACAGTCCGCGCCACTTGCAGCAGTCATCACCGCGGAGGGGCGGGGAATGGCGCGAACCTCGGTCACCATCAAGGACGTCGCACGTGAGGCGCGGGTTTCCGTCGCCACCGTGTCGCGTGCGTTGAATGGCCACGAGAATGTCGCCGAGTCCGTCCGCCAGCAGGTGCTCGCCACCGCCGACCGCCTCCGCTACCAGCCACACGCCGCTGCGCGCAGCCTGAGCAGCCGGCGCACGCAGACCATTGGCGTGGTCCTGCCCGATCTGTACGGTGAGTTCTTCTCGGAACTGGTACGCGGCATCGACCAGGTCGCCCGCGCGCGTCGCCAACATCTGCTGGTCTCCAGTTACCACGGTCACCCGGAAGAGCAGGGCGAGGCGCTGCGTGCGATGCGGGGCCGCGTCGACGGATTGCTGGTGCTGTCCCCGTACAGCGACCGTCCTGGCTTCCTCGTCGACAACCTGCCGTCCTCCCTGCCGGTCGTGCTGATCAATACCGACGTGCAGGATGCGTCCTATCCTGCATTGACCATCGACAACTACGGCGCTGCCGTGGCAATGGTGGAACACCTGGCGAACGCCGGGCACCGCCGCATCGCCTTCATCGGTGGCCCCGAGGGCAACTTCGATGCGCGCGAACGCCTGCGCGGTTACCGCGATGCCATGGCGCGTTTCGTGCCGGGGACGCCACCGCAGGAATTCGCCGGCGACTTCAGTGAGTCTTCGGGCTATGAGGCCGGCAAGCGCATGGCGCAGTCGGCGGACCGGCCGCAGGCCGTCTTCGCCGCCAACGACATGACGGCACTGGGCTGCCTGTACGCTTTCAACGAGGCCGGCGTGCGCGTCCCGCAGGATGTGGCGCTGGCCGGTTTCGACGACATTCCGCTGGCGCGTTTCGTTCACCCGACCTTGACCACGATGCGCGTCAGTATCGCGGAGCTGGGTGGACAGGCGATGAGCCGCCTGCTGGATGCGATCGATTCCGACGGCGCGCGCGTCGCGCCGTCCGCCATGCTGATTCCAGAACTGATCGTCCGGGCTTCGAGTGTGGGAGAGGGCCGCCACGCAAAGACTTAGGTAGAGACAGGACCGCTTTTTTTTGGGCGGGGATGTAATCGATTACAAGCGGCATCAAGCCGATATGCACCACATCAATCTTTGGAGGGAGAGCCAATGAAACAGCGCAACCGGAACATGTTCCAACCCAAGCGCAAACTGCTGACGTGCGCACTGGCCAGCGTGCTGGTCGTGGCGAGCGGCCACGCGATCGCGCAGTCGTCCAACGCCACGCTGCGCGGCAAGGCTGACGCTGGCGCGCAGGTCACGGCGGTCAACACTGCTACTGGCAGCAAGCGTCAGGTGACAGCTACCGCCGACGGCAGCTACGCGTTGGTAGGGTTGCCGCCGGGTACCTATAAGGTTTCCTCGGGTGGCACCGAACGCACGGTGACCCTGCAGGTCGCGACGTCGGTGAGCCTGGATCTTGCCGGCGCTGCGCCTGCGGCACCCACTGGTGATGCCACTACGCTGGACACCGTGCGGGTTTCCGCACCGCCGCTCCAAGAGGTCAAAACCTCTGAAGTCGGCACCAACGTGTCGCTCAAGCAGATCAACACCGTCCCGCAGCTCACGCGCAACTTCCTTGAGTTCGCCGATACCGTGCCGGGCATGCAGTTCACCACTTCGCAGAGCAATGGCCAGTCGCAACTGCGCGGCGGTGCTCAAAAGACCAGCGCGATCAATGTCTATATCGATGGCGTTGGTCAGAAGAATTATGTGATGACCGGTGGCGTGTCGGGCCAAGACCAGAGTGCGGGCAATCCGTTTCCGCAACTGGCGATCGGCGAGTACAAGGTCGTGACCTCCAACTACAAGGCGGAGTTCGATCAGGTGGGCTCAGCCGCCGTCATCGCCCAGACCAAGTCGGGTACCAATGAGTTCAAGGGTGAGGTGTTCACGCGTTACACGAATACCTCAATGCGCCAGCGGACCGTCGGCGAAGAGGCTGCTGGTACCGAGAAGGACAAGACCAAGCAGAACGAATACGGTTTCGCGCTGGGTGGCCCGATCATCCAGGACAAGATGCATTTCTTCTTCAGTTACGAAGCCAAGGACTTCGTGTTGAACGTCGATCCGGTGGCGGTGCCTTCGAACCGGGGCAGTTATCAGGATTTCCTGCCGGATCGCATCCGTGCGCAGTACGGGCCCACGACGTCGCCGTTCGCAGAGGATCTCTACTTCGCAAAGATCAGTTGGGATGTCGGTGACAACGACCGCCTTGAGCTTTCCGCCAAGTATCGCGATGAAGAGGCTGTCAGCGGTAATGGCGGCACCACGACGGACAGCGCTGCAAAGGTCAATTTCAATACCGAGAAGCGATACGACCTGCGCTGGATGCACTATGGAGACTCGTACCTCAACGAAGCGCGCGTGACGTATGAGGATGCGCTGTTCAACCCCGCTGCTTACATTATTGGCAACCAGTCAGTCTTCACGCGCGGGCTGCGCGAGAGCGAGGTGCTGATTACCAGTGACTCGACCAGCGCGCTGTCGATCCAACGTAAAGGCCAGAAGGGCCCTGCGTTCCAGAACGACTTGACGTTCAACTCGTTCGAGTGGATGGGCGACCATGTTGTCAAAATGGGTGTGAAGTACAAGTCGGTCGAATTGACGCAGAGCGAGAACTCCGCCATCAATCCGACCTTCCGTTACGCGGTCAACGACGGGTCGGAGACGCCGAGCGCGTACCTGCCGATCGGCACGAACACGATTCCTTATCAAGTGAACTTCAACGCTCCGTTCGAAGGGGCCTCGCCGATCGTCACTACCAAGGCGAAACAGTATGGGCTCTATATCCAGGATGACTGGGATGTCACAGATCGCCTGCAGCTGAACCTTGGCTTGCGTTGGGACTACGAGGAAATTCCGTCCTACTTGGATTTCCAGACGCCCCAGGAGGTTGTCGATGCACTGTATGGTCCTGGTACGGGTAGCAACTCGGGCGGCGTCTACGCGGACCAGCTGCGCGCCGGCGGCGTCAACATCGAGGACTACATCAGTACCGGCAACAACCGTAAGGCAGACAAAAACAACTGGGCGCCCCGTCTGGGCTTCTCGTACGATCTGACCGGCGACGAACGCTGGGTGCTGTTTGGCGGTGCGGGGCGTAGCTACGACCGCAACCTGTACGACTACATGGGTCTTGAGCAGGTTAAGTCGGCACTTTCGACGTACCGGATCAACTTCGTCGAGAGCTCGGGTTGCGCGCCCATATCTGCTACTTGCGTCAACTGGGATCCGCGGTACCTCAATGGCATGGATGAGCTCTATTCGCTGGTCGACGCGCGCAACCGCAATGGCGAGATCGACCTGATGAACAACGATTTGGTCACGCCGTATTCCGACCAATACTCGTTGGGCATCCGTGGCACGATCGGCGAATGGAACACGTCGGCGACGGTGGCATATGTTCATAGCAAGGAAGGATTTGTTTTCACCCTGGGCAACCGCTACCCGAATGGCAACTTCTACGATGCGCCGTCCTGGAACGCCAACGATATCGCCCAGCCGTGGGAGCACTCGCCGCCCGGCTTCGGCTCACTCATCCTTGGCGACAACGGCATCGAGACAAAGACGACGCAATTGCTGCTGTCGGCAGATAAGCCGTACACCGAAGAGTCGGGCTGGGGCTTCACTGCTGCGTATACGTTCTCGCGTGCAAAGGGCAATCGTGGTGGCGACGAACATTATTCTTTCGACGCAGCCACCATTGAGGACTATCCCTTCATCGATCTGAAGGCGGTTTCGCGGCATCGCTTGGTGATGACCGGTATCTACGATCTGCCATGGGGCATCACTGCATCCGCCAAGGTCACACTGGCTACGCCGCCGCCAGGTAATCTCGTCGTGGGTTGGTGGGAGTACGGTTCCGCGACGCCCGTGCCGCCGTTGATCGTGTCGGTTGATACTCCCGGCACGCTCGGCACCAAGCAGCTTGACCTTTCGCTGTCCAAGCGCTTCGATATCGCAGAGGACATGACGTTCGAGGTCCGCGCCGACATGATCAACGTAACTAACGCGGCGAACTACAGCACATACCGTACCGCCTTTGGTACCGGTGGCGTTTACGATCCCGAAACGAGCGTGGTCAGTTCCGGGCTCGGCGTCACGAGCTACACGCCGCCGCGTACGCTGTTCGTTAGTGCACGTCTGACCTGGTAACAGGACGGCGTCATCGGTCATGTTCGGGACCCGCGCAAGCGGGTCCCGTCATATGGGGGAGGGGAGATGGACGGGAATGCGATTCGCGAGGTCGTCGTGGTGGGCGGTGGCTCCGCCGGCTGGATGGCGGCGTCGGCACTGGTCCGGCATCTGGACAGAAGCTGCAAGGTGCGGCTGGTGGAGTCGGACGAGATCGGCATCGTCGGCGTCGGCGAAGCGACCGTGCCGCACATCCGAACGTTCAACGCGCAGGCACTCGGGCTGGATGAGGCCGAGTTCGTGCGTGCCACGCAGGGCACCTTCAAGCTCGGCATCGAGTTCCGCGACTGGGCGCGCGTCGGCGACCGCTATATGCACGGCTTCGGAACGGTCGGCCACGATCCCGGCCCCGCCGCTTTCCATCACTACTGGCTGCGCCTGCTGCTGGCAGGCAAGGACGTGGGCGATATCGGCTCCTATCAGTTGCAGACGCTCGCGTCGCGCGAAGACCGGTTCCTGCCCGGCGCCAACGACGTACCGCCGACGTCGCCGCTCGCCAACGTCGCGTATGCCTATCACTTCGATGCGACGCTGTACGCCCGCTACCTTCGCGCATTCGCCGAACGCTTGGGTGTCGAGCGGGTGGAAGGAAAGGTGGTCGACGTGGAACGGGTGCCGGAAACGGGATTCGTGAGCGCTGTGGTAATGGAAGACGGTCGCCGCGTCACCGGCGACCTCTTCATCGATTGCTCCGGCTTCCGCGGGCTGTTGATCGAACAGGCGCTCCAGACCGGTTACGAGGACTGGAGCCACTGGCTGCCCTGCGACCGTGCGGTCGCCGTTCCCTGCGACCGCGTCGGCGATCCCACGCCTTACACGCGATCCACCGCGCGTACCGCCGGCTGGCAATGGCGAATTCCGTTGCAGCACCGCACCGGCAACGGCATGGTCTACTGCAGCGATTTCATGAGCGAAGACGAGGCGATCGGAACGCTGCTGGGCAACCTCGACGGAAAGCCGCAGGCAGAGCCGCGGCCCCTGCGCTTCGTCACCGGCAAGCGGAAGCAGTTCTGGAACCGCAATGTCGTCGCCATCGGATTGGCCAGCGGGTTCATGGAGCCGCTGGAATCCACCAGCCTGCTGCTTATCCAGACCGGCATCCTGCGCCTGCTGGACATGTTCCCGCATCGCGACATGGATCCGGGGCTGGTGGCGCGCTACAACGCGCGTACCCACTTCGAATACGACCATATCCGCGACTTCCTGATACTGCATTACAAGGCCGTCGAACGCGACGAGCCTTTCTGGCGGCGATGCCGGGACATGCCGATTCCCGATACGTTGCAGGCGAACCTGGACCTGTTCCGCGCTACCGGGCGCTTCTACCGTGACGGCGAGGAATTCTTCGCGCTGCAGAGCTGGGTGCAGGTGATGTTGGGGCAGCGGATCGTGCCGCATGCGTATTCGCCCCTTGTGGATCGCATGCCGGAGGAGGATGTGGTTCGGTTGGTGGCCAGTGTCCGCGAGACGCTCCAGCGATGCGTGCAGGCCATGCCCAAGCATCAGGCCTTCATCGACCGTCATTGCCGGGCCCCTGCGACGGTGTCGTGAGGGCGGGCGTGGGGCGAGTGCTGGGAGCTGGACACGCCACGAATCTACGTTGCGATGCAGCAGAAAACGGCTGGAATTTTCCCTTTTTGTCCGCGGCCTGCAAGGCGCGAAGGGGATCGCAAGAACGCTTTTGCCACCCCTGCTGAAAACGGTTACATTGCCTACAGTGAAGGTCAGCCGTGGAGGGCGGACATGACGCACGGGTGGCTCACCTGCGAGGCGCGCAAAGGGTGGCAGGTCATGACGCGACGTCCTGCCTGGTCATTGAGCCGTCAACGCATGGCCCATCCCGTGGATTTTCTCTGGCACGCGACAACGCCACGAAGCGGCATGCCTGCGGGCGTGTCCGGCACATCCATCAGACGGACGGGCGCGGGGAGCGTCACGGTACACGGCAGCGATGCCGCTTTTTTGGTGCGAAAGATGTAATCGATTACACGCGGCATGAGTGTCGCAAACGTTGTACCCATCCTGGAGGGGAGACCGCATGAAGCATCACGGCCGCAACACGTTCCAACTCAATCGCAAACTGTTGTCCTGCGCACTGGCGAGTTGCCTGGCGATGGCGGCACCCCATGCGCTTGCGCAGTCGACGTCCGCCACGCTGCGAGGCGCGGTTGCCAGCGATGCCACCGTCACCGTGATCAACGTGGATACCGGTCTCACCCGCAGTGCGAAGGCGACCAATGGCAGCTACAACATCGGTGGTTTGCCGCCCGGTGCGTACCGCATCGAGGTGACGGCCGGCGGGCAGACCAGCAGCCGTGCGGTGACGTTGGCGGTCGGCCAGACGGCAACCTTGAATCTTGAGGGATCCGCCGCCCAGGCGCCCGCCGGCGACGCCACCACGCTCGATACGGTTCGCGTGACCGCGCCGATGCTGGTGGAGACAAAGACGTCGGAAGTCGCGACCTACGTGTCCAACAAGCAGATCGAACTGCTGCCGCAGAATTCGCGCAATTTCCTCGCGTTTGCGGACACCGTGCCGGGCATGCTCTTCACCACGCCGCCGAGCGGGCAGGAGAGCCAACTTCGCAGTGGCGCGCAAGGCGCCAGCAACATCAATGTCTACATCGACGGCGTGGGCCAGAAGAACTACGTCACCCCGGGTGGCATCACCGGACAGGACGACAGTGAAGGCAATCCGTTCCCGCAACTCGCCATCGGCGAGTACAAGGTCATCACGTCGAACTACAAGGCCGAGTACGACCAGATCAGCAGTGCGGCGGTCACTGCCGTTACGAAGTCAGGCACCAACGAGTTCAGTGGAAGTTTCTTCTGGGATCGCACCAGCGAGAAATGGCAAAGTCCGACGCCCCAAGAGAAGCGTTTGGGGGCCGAAGCCATCGAGCGTGTGGAGCAGTATGGGCTTTCGGTCGGTGGCCCCCTGATTCGCGACAAGCTGCATTTCTTCGTTACTTACGAGGCGAAGGACATCCTCCGCCCTGCGCTCATGCTGCTGCCCACGGACGCTGCCGGCGCCAACCTGCCGTCGCAGATCCTTGCGCCGTACGACAATCTCTACAGCCGTCCCTTCAACCAGGATACCTACTTCGGAAAGTTGAGCTGGCAGGCAAGCGACAATCACCTGGTGGAGTTCTCGGCACGCCGGCGCGACGAAGTCGGTGTTTCGGGCATCGGTGGCGTCAACCTGCCCGAGGCCGGTACCGGCCTGGTCAACGATGAGACGCGTTACGACCTTCGATCGGTCTACTCGGCCGAGCGCTGGATGAATGACGCGCACATCACCTTCGAGGAATCGTCCTACAACCCCTCTCCGTTGGTGAATGCGCCCAGCAGCCGTTACACCATCGTCAATCCGCGTAATCCGAGCCAATTGGACCTGGTCGTGCTGAATGCCGGCGGCGGACCCAATTTCCAGGACAAAGGCCAGAAAGGCTGGTCGCTGCAGAATGACTTCACGTTCTACGGGTGGGAGGGACACACCCTCAAGGCCGGCATCAAGTACAAGCGGGTCGACCTGACGGCGTTCCAGCAGTTCCCGCCCTATCCGCGCTACTGGTACGACGTCAACGAAAGCCTGACGCAGCCATACCGCATCGAGTTCACGACAGCGCGTCTCGGTCGTGACCCGTTCGTGGAGTCCGCCAACAAGCAGTTCGGCATCTACTTCCAGGACGACTGGGCCGTCACTGACAAGCTGACACTCAACCTTGGCGTGCGCTGGGACTACGAAGAAATCCCGAGTTACACCGACTATCGCCTTGATCCCCGCATCGCCACCGCGTTGCGTGGCTGGACCAACATCCGCGATACCGACTACGACATCGAGGATTACATCAGCGATGGCAGCAATCGCAAGGACTTCAAGGGGGCCATCCAGCCACGCCTGGGCTTCTCCTATGACCTGACCGGCGATCAGCGTCATGTGATCTTCGGTGGTGCAGGCCGCGCGTACGACCGCAATCTGTTCGACTACATGGCGCGCGAATACTACGGCGGTGCGTTCACCACTTACAGCATCCGTTTCCCGACGCCACTGCATCCCTGTGCCGCCAGCGCAAGTTGCATTCCTTTCAATAGCGCGTTGCTGACTCAGGCAGGCCTGGACGCCTACAGCGCCGCCAATCCGACGGCGGGCGGCGAGGTCAATCTGCTCAATAACGATCTCAAGACCCCGTATTCCGACCAGTTCAGCCTGGGCATGCGCAACATCGTCTCGCTGTGGGGCCTCGACTGGAACACGTCGGTCACGCTCTCCCATATACGCAGTCGCGACGGCATTTACTCCCATTTGGGCAACAGGCGTCCGAATGGAACGTTCCATGAGTTCGAGGCGCTGGGCCAGACATGGGGCGGGGCGCCGTTCGGCTTCGCCATCCCCGGTTACGGCAGTCTGATCCTCGGAGACAACGGCTTCGAGTACAACCTGAATTCGCTGCTGCTCTCCATCGACAAGCCGTATACGGCGGAATCGCCGTGGGGCTTCAATGCGGCATATACCTACAGCGATGCGGAAGAGAATCGCCCGAACGCATCGACTGGCGAGACTTATCTCTTCGACTACGCTTTCGCGAATGACCAGATGTACACCTCGACCGGCGTGCCGAAGCATCGCCTTGTCCTGAGTGGCATCTACTCGCCGGGCTGGGATGTCGTGTTCAGCGGCAAACTGGTGCTGGCAACACCGATTCCGAAATCCGGTACGAACTGCCTGAATTCGCTGCCTGCGCCTGCAGCCAATTATCTGTGCTTCTACGATCCGTATACGCCCAATGGCACCATCGGCTTCAAGCAGTTCGACTTTGCAGCCGAGAAGCGGTGGCATACCGGCACGGACCTGAGCTTCAAGGTCCGGGTCGATCTGATCAACGCGTTCAACTGGAGGAACTGGAATCAGTACGACGGCGCGTACGGTACGGGCAACGGTGGGCGCGGCCCGGTCAATCCGAACCTGGGTAACCGCACGGGCATCGAGATTTTCGAACCCACCCGCACCTTCAAGCTCTCCTTCGGCTTCGACTGGTAATACCCACCCGCCCTCGGGCGACGTCTTCGGGCGTCGCCTGACCGGCGGGTTTCTTCCACGCACGTCTGTAAACGGTTACAACGGGAAATCGCTTTGAACAAGATCACCCCAGCCCCGCGCATGTCCTGGTTCATCGGCGTCGCGCTGACTCTGTTGATCGCCGGTTGCCAGAAAGCGCCGGAAGACAAGGTCGCGCCTGCACCGGCGTCGAAGCCGGCCGTGCCTGCGGTGGCGGCCAAGCCCGAGCCTCCGGCAAAGCCGGAATTGCCGCCGCTCTTCCGCGACATCGAACGCCGCACCTTCCAGTTCTTCTGGGACACCACCAACGAGGTGAACGGCCTCACGCCCGACCGTTACCCGTCGCGTCCGTTCGCCAGCATCGCGTCCATCGGCTATGCGCTGACCGCGTATCCCATCGGCATCGAGAACGGCTGGGTCAGCCGTACCCAGGCGGTGGATCGCACGCTGACGACGCTGAAGTTCCTGCGCGACGTGCCGCAGGGGCCGCAGAAGGAAGGGAAGGGCGGCCACAAGGGCTTCTACTACCACTTCCTCGACATGAACACCGGCGAGCGCTTCAACACCTGGGTGGAACTGTCCAGCGTCGACACCTCGCTGCTGCTGATGGGCGTGCTGTTCGCGCAGTCCTACTACGACCGCGACGACGCGCGCGAGAAGGAAATACGCGACATCGCCGACACGATCTACAAGCGCGTCGACTGGACCTTCCTGCAGAACAACAAGCCGCTGATCTCGATGGGGTGGTTCCCCGAGAGCGGCGTCATTCCGCATGACTGGAAGGGCTACAACGAGGCGATGATGGTGTACGTGCTGGCGATGGCATCGCCGACGCATCCGGTCGGTCCCGAGGCCTGGGAAGTGTGGACGCGCAGCTACAGCGAGCTGTGGGGTGTGTTCCAGGGCCAGGAATACCTGACGTTCGCGCCGCACTTCGGCCACCAGTACAGCCACGTCTGGATCGACTTCCGCGGCATCCAGGACGACTACATGCGCGAGCGCGGCATGGACTATTTCGAGAACAGCCGCCGCGCCACGTACGCGCAGCGCGCGTACGCCATCGAAAACCCGATGAAGTGGAAGGACTACGGCGAGAACGTGTGGGGCCTGACCGCGTCCGATGGCCCGCAGCAGACACAGCAGGAGTACCGTGGCGAGCAGCGCTCGTTCCGCCATTACTCTGCCCGTGGCGCCGGCTTCCGCGAGAATTTCGACGACGGCACCATCGCGCCGACCGCGGCGATCGCCTCGTTGCCGTTCGCCCCGGAGATCGTCATTCCCGCGACCGAGGAAATGCATCGTCGCTACGGCGACTACCTGTACTCCAGCTACGGCTTCCTGGATTCGTTCAATCCGAGCTTCGACTACGACATCCCGCTGAAGACGGGGCGCATCGTCCCGGGCAAGGGCTGGGTGGCCAGCGACTACATCGGCATCGACCAGGGCCCCATCCTGGCGATGATCGCGAATTACCGGAACGACTTCGTCTGGAGCGTGATGAAGAAGAACCCCTACATCCGCGATGGCCTGAAGAAGGCCGGCTTCGAAGGGGGCTGGCTCGACGCGAAGACCGAGCAGGCCGCGGCCAGCGCCGCGACCGCGCCGACCGCTCCCCCCGATCTCGATGCCGCGGCGGCACGCGCACTGGGGACGGCGGAATCGCGCGCCAACCAGGCCGCACAGCCCGAGGCGGCGCGTCCGCAGCAGCCGGAGTAAGCTGCTCGCATGGATCCGCGTGCGCCAGCAAAGGTCTCTCCAGCACGCATCAGGGCCTTCTCCGGTGGAAGGAGGGCCCTGGTGCGCTGCTGTTCTTTCGTGACGCTGCTGTGCGCGCTGGCGATCGCGGGTTGCGCGCGCACGAACGACGACCGCACCGTCGTGCGGTTCTGGGTGATGGGGTATGAAGGCGAAGTCGTCGCACGGCTGCTGCCCGAGTTCGAACGCCAGCACCCGGATATCGACGTCGACCTGCAGATCGTGCCGTGGCTGTCGGCGCACGAGAAACTCCTGACCGCGTTCGCGGGCGAGTCGCTGCCCGACGTCAGCCCTATCGGCAACACCTGGATTCCCGAATTCGCGGCGCTCGGCGCGCTCGAGCCGCTCGACGACGAGATCGCGGCGACGCCTGGCTTCGACCAGCCGGACTTCTTTCCGGGCGTGTGGGATACGGGCGTGATCGACGGGCGCGCGTATGCCGTGCCCTGGTACGTCGAGACGCGCCTGCCGTTCTACCGTCGCGACATGCTGGCCAAGGCCGGCGTGCGGACGTTGCCCGCCAGTTGGGACGAATGGCGCGTCGCGATGCGGCGGGTCAAGCAGGTCGCAGGGCAGGGCAACTATTCGATCCTGCTGCCGCTCAACGAGTTCGAGCCACTGCTCAGCCTTGCCATCCAGCAGCCCGAGCCCTTGCTGCGCGACGATGGACGCTACGGCAATTTCCGCAGCGAAGGATTCAGGCAGTCGCTCGGGTTCTACAAGGAAATGTTCGACCAGCAGTGGGCGCCGGTCGTCACCAACAACCAGATTTCCAACGTCTGGGACGAGTTCGGCAAGGGGTTCTACTCGTTCTACATCTCCGGTCCCTGGAACATCGCCAAGTTCAAGGAGCGCCTGCCCGCCGCGCAGCAGGCGGACTGGGGGACGATGCCGCTACCGGGGCCCCGTGGCCCCGGCGCATCGCTGGCCAATGGCACCAGCTTCGTCGTGTTCAGGGACTCGCCGAACAAGGACGCGGCGTGGACGCTGATCGCGTGGTTGTCGTCGCCGAACGTGCAGGCCGAGTTCCACGCGCTGACCGGCGACCTGCCGCCGCGTCGTTCGCCGTGGCTCACGCCCGCACTGGCCGATGATCCCTATGCGAAAGCGTTCCGCGAGCAGCTGGAGCGTGCCGTGTCCACGCCGAAGGTGCCGGAGTGGGAGCGCATCGCCACGGAGATGCGCCTGGTGGGCGAGCAGGTCGCCAACGGCCGGCTGACCGTCGACCAGGCCGCGGAAGAACTCGACCGACGCGCCGACCGCATCCTCGAGAAGCGCCGCTGGATGCTGGACCAGCCGGGCAAGCCGGGGGCTGCGCCATGAGGTCCACGCACTCACTGGCCGGCTGGCTCTTTGCCGCCCCCGCGCTGACGGTCATCGTCGTGTTCTTCGGCCTGCCGGTGCTGGCGGCGCTGGCGCTCAGTCTCACCGACTTCGACATCTATGCGCTGGCCGACATCGGCAACCTCCGCTTCGTCGGCGTCGACAATTACGTGGGCCTGCTGCAGAACCCGATGTTCTGGAAGTCGCTGGGCAATACGGTGTACTTCGTGGTGGTCGGCGTTCCGCTATCCGTGGCGCTGTCGCTCGGCGCCGCGCTGTTGCTGCACTCGAAGCTCGGCCGCTTCAAGGGCTTCTTCCGGACTGCGTTCTTCGCACCGGTGGTCACCACCGTGGTCGCGGTCGCGGTGATCTGGCGCTATCTCTTCCACACCAAGTACGGCCTGGTGAACTGGGGGCTGTCGTGGGTTGGCATCGATCCGATCGACTGGCTCGGCGATCCCACCTGGGCGATGCCGACCATCATCCTGTTCGCCGTGTGGAAGAACTTCGGCTACAACATGATCATCTTCCTCGCCGGCCTGCAGAGCATTCCGGAAGACCTGTACGAAGCCGCGCGCATCGACGGTGCCTCGCGCTGGGCGCAGTTCCGCCACGTCACGCTGCCGCAGCTGGGGCCCGTGCTGCTGCTCGTCGGCATCCTGACCATGGCCGGGTATTTCCAGCTGTTCGCCGAGCCGTACGTGATGACGCAGGGCGGGCCGCTGGAGAGCACCAAGAGCGTGCTGTACCTGATGTACGAAGAAGGTTTCAAGTGGTGGAACCTGGGCAACGCGTCCGCGGTGGCGTTCCTGCTGTTCCTGCTGATGACGGCGGTGACCAGCGGGCTGCTGTGGTTCGCACGCAGGCGGGGTGTCGAATGAACCAGCGCGTCGCCGCCGTCACCGTCAACGCCCTGCTGGTCGCGCTGGCGATCCTCAGCATCGGTCCACTGCTGTGGATGCTGTCGGTGTCCTTCATGCAGACCGGCGAGGCGGGGCACTTCCCGCCGCCGCTGCTGCCGTCGGCGCCGACGCTCGACAACTACCGCGAGCTGTTCGTGCGCGCGGGCATGGGCCGCTACCTGCTCAACAGCTTCATCGTGTCGACCAGCGTCATGCTGCTGTCGCTGCTGTTCAACACGATGGCGGGCTACGCGTTCGCGAAGCTGCGCTTCAAGGGTAGGGACCGTACCTTCCGTGCGCTGCTGGCGGCGCTGGTGATACCGGCGCAGGTGGCGATGATGCCGCTGTTCCTGCTGCTCAAGCAGATGGGCCTGGTGAATACCTACGCGGGCGCCATCGTCCCGGGCATGGCGGCGATCTTCGGCATTTTCCTGGTCCGCCAGTACGCACGCTCCATTCCGGACGAGCTGCTCGAAGCGGCCCGCATCGACGGCGCAGGCGAGGCGCGCATCTTCTTCCAGATCGTCCTGCCCGGACTGAAGCCGATCCTGGTGACGCTGGCGATCTTCAGTTTCCTGGGCGCATGGAACGACTTCATGTGGCCGTTGATCGTCCTGAGCGACGATGCCCTGCAGACGCTGCCGGTCGCGCTGGCCGGCCTGTCGCGCGAGCACGTGATGGATTACGAACTGATGATGGCCGGCTCCGTCGTGACCATCCTGCCGGTGCTGCTGCTGTTCCTCGCTTTGCAGCGTTACTACATCCAGGGCCTGTTGCTGGGCAGTGTCAAAGGCTGATCCGAAGCGGGTCATTGTGGAGCTTGAATCACCATGAACATCGAACCGTCCTTTCCGCGCAAGCGGGAATCCCGTGATGTCGCTTTCTGCCGCGCGGCACTGGCGTGCAGCGTCCTGCTCGCAGGCGCCACGCCTGTCCTCGCCGCGCCGGACGGCGTGCGCGTCCTCGACGACTTCAGCGATCCGTCGACGTGGCGCGTGGTGACGTCCAACCAGGTCAGCGGCGCGCTGCGGCAGGTCGATGGCGCGGAAGGCAAGGCCCTGTGCCTCGACTACGATTTCAACGGGGTATCGGGACATGCCGGTATCCAGCGCGACCTGTCGATCGCGTATCCGCAGAACTACCGGTTCGATTTCCAATTGCGCGGCGATTCACCGCGAAACGACCTGCAGTTCAAGGTGGTCGATGCCAGTGGCGACAACGTCTGGTGGGTCAACCGGCCGAAGTACGACTACCCGACAGCGTGGACACCCGTGCGTTACAAGCAGCGCCACATCGACAAGGCGTGGGGTCCGGATCCGGACCGCGTGCTGCGCCGGAGCGAGACGCTCGAATTCACCGTCTACAACAACGTCGGCGGCAAGGGATCGGTCTGTTTCGACCAGCTGACGTTCCAGGCGCTGCCGATCGACGATGGTGCGCCGTTGACGGGCGCGGCGAGTGCCTCCGTGGCGTTCCCCGCCGGTGCGGCGCGCATGGCGGTGGACGGCAAGCCCGGCACCGCCTGGTCGGCGGACCTGCACGGCGATGCCGATCCGCAACTGACGCTGGATCTGGGCAAGTTGCGCGAATTCGGTGGTCTTGTGCTGCGCTGGAAGCCCGATCAGCACGCCTCCGACTATCTGGTGCAGCTGTCCGACGATGGCCAGCAGTGGCGTGATGTCCACACCGTGGTCGACGGCAACGGCGGCAACGACTACCTGGCGCTGCCGGAATCGGAAGCGCGCTACGTGCGGCTCACCATCGGCGACGGACCGGGCCGCTCGTTCGCACTGGCCGAGCTCGAGGTGAAGCCGCTTGCCTTCGCCGCGCATCCCAACGACCTGATCAAGGCGATGGCGTCCGAAGCGCCTAAGGGCTGGTTCCCGCGTGGTTTCAGCGGCGAGCAGCCGTACTGGACGATCGTGGGACTGGATGGCGGGCGCGAGCAGGGGCTGATCGGTGAGGACGGCGCCATCGAGTTGTTTAAGGGAGGGCCAAGCATCGAACCTTTCGTGGTCAGCGACGGACAGTTGATTTCGTGGGCTGACGTTAGCGCGAAGCAGTCGCTCCAGGATGGATACCTGCCTATTCCCTCGGTAACTTGGACCCACCCACAGTTCTCGCTGCAGACCACGGCGTTCGTTGACGGGAAGGTCGAGCGCTCGCGGTTGTTGGCTCGCTACGTACTTACCAATACGTCCGACCAAGAGCGTGACTATGCTTTTGTTCTCGCCGTCCGGCCCTGGCAAGTCAACCCGCCCTCGCAGTTTCTCAATACGCCGGGCGGATTCAGTGCAATCAATACACTGACAGTGCGTGAGGGCAACATTGTCATCAACGGCGATCACTCCGTACAACTGCGATTCGTACCTACCTCTACGCTTGCAAGTAGCTTGGATTCCGGCGAGATAGTGGGTGTCCTGAATGGTGTCGACTGGAATGGGTACATGGCGCGACCAGATGAGGGGGGCGTTCCGTTGCAGGTTGGCCAGAGTGGCAGCAACGTAATCGATCCGTCTGGCATGGCCTCTGGCGCCGGTGTACTGCGTGTGCGGTTGCGTCCTGGCGAAAGCAGAGAAATCGGATGGACCGCACCGCTCACCGATGACAACGCGCCACCTCCGGGGCCGCCGATTCCGCCACCAGCGACGATGGAGCAAGAACAGGCCGCGGTAGCTAACTATTGGCGCAGCAAGCTGGATGAAATGAAGCTGCAGGTCCCGGCCGAAGGCCAGGCCGTGGCCGACACCCTGCGCACCGCGCTGGCCCACATGCTGATTTCGCGCATCGGTCCGCGCCTGCAGCCGGGTACGCGGTCGTACTCGCGCAGCTGGATCCGCGATGGCGCGATGATTTCCGAGGGCCTGCTGCGCCTGGGCCGCCCGGAAGTGGTGAAGGAGTACGTCGAGTACTACGCGCCCTACCAGTTCGAGAACGGCAAGGTGCCGTGCTGCGTGGACGACCGCGGCAGCGATCCCGTACCCGAGAACGACAGCCACGGCGAGCTGATCTTCAACATCGCCGAGTACTACCGCTATACCGGCGACAAGGTGTTTCTGAAGAAGATGTGGCCGCACGTGCAGGGCGCTTTCGCCTACATGGAAGAGCTGCGTCTCAGCGAGCGGACCGAGGCCAACCGTGCGGTCAATGCGGCGTTCTACGGGATGATGCCGGCCTCGATCAGCCACGAAGGCTACTCGGCCAAGCCGATGCATTCGTACTGGGACAATTTCTGGGCCCTCCGCGGCTACAAGGATGCCGTCGAGATCGCCGATGCGCTGGGCGACAGCGCGGCCTCGCGGCGCATGGCCGCTTCGCGCGACCAGTTCCGCGACGATCTCTACGCCTCGCTGCGGGCGGCGACCGCCCTGCACGGCATCGCGTATCTGCCGGGTGCGGCGGAGATCGGCGACTTCGACCCGACATCCACGACCATCGCGTTGGCGCCGGGTGGGGAGCAGGACGCGCTGCCGGCGGATCTGCTGCACGGCACGTTCGAGCGCTACTGGACCGAGTTCGTGCAGCGCCGGGACGGCAAGCGCGAATGGAAGGACTACACGCCGTACGAATGGCGCAACGTGGCGGCTTTCGTCCGGCTGGGCTGGCGCGAACGCGCATGGGACGTGCTGGACTTCTTCTTCAAGGACCGTGCGCCGCAGGCGTGGAACCAGTGGGCGGAGGTGGTGTCGCGTACGCCGCGCAAACCGTTCTTCGTCGGCGACCTGCCGCATGCCTGGGTGGCGTCGGATTTCGTACGCTCGGCGCTGGACATGTTCGCCTACACCCGCGAAGCGGACGATAGCCTGGTGCTGGCGGCCGGCGTGCCCACGGGCTGGCTGGACGGCGAGGGCATCGCCATCCATGGCCTGCGCACGCCCAGCGGTGTACTCGGCTACGCGCTGCGCAAGCAGGGGGATGAGGTCGTCCTCGATGCGAAGGCCGGGCTGAAGCTTCCGGCCGGGGGCCTGGTACTGCCCTGGCCTTACGAAGCCGCGCCTGGCGAGACGCGCATCAACGGCAAGCCCGCGCAGTGGAAGGACGGCGAGCTCCGCATCACCACGCTGCCGGCGAAGGTCAGCATCCGCACGCGCTGACCGTCTCGTAGAGCGGAGCTTGCTCCGCTGATCCGGCGTGCCCTGAACGCGGACCGGTCTTTCATCGCCGGGCCAGCCCCGCGCTACGTCATGTCGCGGGACGGAGTACATTGCGCGGCACGTTCCTTCCCCTCTCGCCGCGATGGTCGCCGACAGCCCGCGCATCCCGCTCTGGCCCTTGCCGCTGCTGTTGACGTTGCTGTTCGTGATGGCGGCGCACGTCGCCTACGTGCTGTCGATCCAGGGCGGCCATGTCCCGGCATGCGTGCCGTACATCGGCGGCTGTGTGTCGATCAGCCGCGCTGCACGGCACGGTTGGGGCAATCACCTGTTCCAGTTGCTGGTGATCCCCTGCGCGGTGCTGCACGCGCTGGCGTGGTGGCTGGCCAGGCATTGGCTGCGTGGCGGTCGCGTCATGGTGGTGCTTGGCGTGATGTCGGCCATTGCGCTGGCGGTGTACGCGAACTTCCTCGGCACCGAAGGCGAGGCGTATCGCTTCCTGCGGCGCTACGGCGTGGTGGTGTACTTCGGATTCGGCTACCTGGCGCAGCTGGCGTTGATGCGGCGTGCGGCCGCGACGAAAGCACTGCCTGCGGGCATCATCGTGGCGATGTCGTGGATCTCGATCGCGATGCTCGGATTGGGCGTGGCGAACGTCGTGGCCGGGGTGGTGGTCGATGATCCGTCAGCCAAGGACCGCTGGGAGAACATTTTTAAGTGGTGGCTGGGGCTGCTGATGGTCGGCTGGCATGCGGTGCTGGCATACGGCTGGAAACGGCAAGGCCTGGCGCTGGAGCTGACATGACGCGATCCGATGCAGGAGCGGCATCAGTCGCGACCGCACGGCATCGCATGCCGCAGCATGAGGGCACGGGCCATGTCTCCGGCAGCGAGGGCGTGACGGCGCACGCGCCTCACGGCATTTCACTTCTGCGGTCGCGACTTGCGTCGCTCCCACGGAAAAATTCAGCCGCCCCGAACCCGCTGTACGATACCGGCCGCCTTCGCCGAGCTCTCGGTGACCTTGTCCCACTCGCCGTTGTCCAGCCAGCCCTTCGGCACCATCCACGAGCCGCCGATGCAGACGACGTTCGGCTGCGACAGGTAGTCGGCCGCGGTGTCCTCGGTGATGCCGCCGGTGGGGCAGATCTTCAGCTCCGACAGCGGTCCGGCCAGACCCTTCAGCATGGCCAGGCCGCCGACCGCGGTGGCCGGGAAGAGCTTGCAGACGCGGAAGCCACGGCCCATCAGCGACAGCAGTTCTGTCGGCGTCGCGGCACCAGGCACCACCGGGATGTCGGCGGCGGCCAGCGCATCGGCCAGCGCCGGCGGCGTGCCGGGGGTGACCAGGAAGTCGGCACCGGCATCGATGGACTGCCTGATCTGCTCGGTGGTCAGTACCGTGCCTGCGCCGATCACGATGTCCGGCAGTTCCTTCTTCAACATCGCCAGCGCGTCCATCGCCACCGGCGTGCGCAGCGTCAGCTCGATCGCGGGCAGGCCGCCCTGCAACAGCGCTTCGGACACCTTGCGCGCTTCATCCAGGGTGTGGACGGTGACGACCGGCAGGATGCCGGCGGCGCGGAGGAGGGATTCGGCTTTCTGCTGGCGGGCTTCGATGGTCATGGGGGCAAGTGGGGCGATTCGTGTTGTGGGAGCGACGTGAGTCGCGATCGGCGTCAGGTGGAAGCTTCGCGACTTACGTCGCTCCCACGGAAATGATGTCCGGAAGAAGAGCCTGATTCGACGTTACGCATCCTTGGCCTCGTGGGGTGCCTCCGCGGCGTGCGCGGCGTCGCCCAGTTCGTACTCGGCGTCGTATTCCCAGGTGCCATCGTGGTACGGCAGGCCACAGGAAATCGACATCGCGCCGCGGTCGGCCGGCGTGACCACGTCACGGCTGACCGCGAAGAGGTTGCGGCCCAGGTCCAGCGCCGCGGGCGACGTGTTCGGTGCTATCTCGCGTGCCGCCCATTCCGCGGCGTCGACCAGCGCTTCCAGCGTGCCGGCTTCGGCATCGAGCCGGATGATGTCGCCTTCGCGCAGCTTGGCCAGCGGACCGCCGCGCGCGGCTTCCGGGGTCAGGTGGATCGCGGCGGGAATCTTGCCGGAAGCACCGGACAGCCGGCCGTCCGTCACCAGGGCCACGCGGCGGCCCTGGTTCTGCAGCAGGCCGAGCAACGGCGCCAACGAATGCAGTTCCGGCATGCCGTTCGCGCGCGGGCCCTGATAGCGGACCACCGCGACGAAGTCCTGCGGCAGTACACCGGCGGCGTGCAGCTTGTTGAGCGCACGCGGATCGTCGACGACAACGGCCGGCGCTTCGATGAAGCGGTATTCCGCCTTCACGGCCGAGGTCTTGATGAGCGAACGGCCCAGGTTGCCGCGCAGCAGGCGCAGGCCACCCTGTCCCTCGAACGCCCGCGAGACCGGGCGCACCACCTCTTCGTCCGCGCTCTGGGCGATGCCCGGCGCGTAGGCCAGCTTGCCGTCCTGCAGGCGGGGTTCATCGCAGAAGGCGCGCAGGCCTCCCGGCACGATGGTGGTGATGTCGTGCATCAGCCCGGCGTCAAGCAACTCGCGGAACACCAACTGGGTGCCGCCCGCCGCGGCGAACCGGTTCACGTCGGCTTCGCCGTTCGGATACACGCGCGCCAGCAAGGGCACGGTCTGTGCGATCACGTCCATGTCGTCCCACGTCAGCACGATGCCGGCCGACCGTGCCACGGCGATCCAGTGGATCGTGTGGTTGGTGGAACCGCCGGTCGCCATCAGTGCGGCCATGGCGTTGACGATGGCGCGTTCGTCGATCAGGCGTCCGATCGGTCGGTAGTCGTCGCCCAGCGCGGTGATGGCCAGCGCGCGCTCCGCGGCCGCGCGCGTCAGTACATCGCGCAGCGGCTGGTCGGGATTGACGAACGAGGTGCCCGGCAACTGCAGGCCCATCGCCTCCAGCAGCACCTGGTTGGAATTGGCGGTGCCGTAGAAGGTGCAGGTGCCCGCCGCGTGATAGCTCGCGGCTTCGGCTTCCAGGAGTTCCTCGCGCGTGGCTTCGCCCGCGGCATAACGCTCGCGTACCGCGGCCTTCTCCTTGTTGGGGATGCCCGGCGACATCGGGCCGGCCGGCACGAACACCGCCGGCAGGTGGCCGAACGCCAGCGCGCCCATCAGCAGGCCGGGGACGATCTTGTCGCAGACGCCCAGGTACAGCGCGGCATCGAACATGTCGTGGCTCAGCGAGATCGCCGTGGCCTGCGCGATCACGTCGCGCGAGAACAGCGACAGCTCCATGCCCGGGCGGCCCTGCGTCACGCCATCGCACATCGCCGGCACGCCGCCGGCGACCTGCGCGGTGGCGCCGAGGTCGCGTGCGGCCTGGCGGATCATCTCCGGGTAATGCTCGAACGGCTGGTGCGCCGACAGCATGTCGTTGTAGGCATTGATGATGCCGAGGTTCGGCGTCACGTCCGCGCGCAGGCGACCCTTGTCGGTGGGGCCGCAGGCAGCGAAAGCGTGCGCGAGGTTGCCGCAGCTCAGGCGCGCGCGTTGCGGGCCGTCGCGGTGGGCGGCGTCGATGCCGTCGAGGTAGGCACGGCGCAACGGGGCGCTGCGCTGGCGGATGCGTTCGGTGACTTCCTGGATGCGGGGGTGCAGGCTCATTGGCGTAGGACTAGGCTGCAGACGGATGCATTCTGCATGGCATGGCGGAAAAGGGCCGTGCGGAGCGGCCTTCCTGCAGCTCCAGCGCGTGGAGGGGAAGGGCGACGAACGACGGCGACGGCATGCTGCTTTCTACCGCCTTTGCCGCAGGCGCGAAAGCGACCAAAGGCAGACCAGTCCGCGTGAGGTCGCGCTGCGCGTGCTGCGTTGCAGCGCGCATCTGCGCAAAACCTCAGGCGTGCGCGGGCGTTTTCGGTCCGAACAGTTCGACCGCATACGCGGCCGCGCCGAGCAGGCCGGGACGCGGATGCATGTTGGCGAGCGTGGGCACGCGCCCCATCGCGGGCGAGAAGCGGCCCTTGTGTTCGAAGCGCTGGCGGAAGCCGGAATGCTGCAGTGACGTGAGCAGTTTCGGCACCAGGCCACCGGTGAGGAACACGCCATCCCAGGCGCCGGTCGTCAGCACGAGGTCGCCGGCGATCGCGCCGAACACGGCGCAGAAGACGTCCAGCGTGCGCACGCAGCGCGGATCGCCCGCGGCCGCGCGCGCGGTGACATCCTTCGGCTCCAGCGGACCGCCGGGATCTTCGCCCGCGATCTCGCTCAGCGCGCGATACAGGTTGACCAGGCCGGGACCGCAGATCAGGCGCTCGTTCGACACGCGGCCGAACTGCGCGGACAGGATTTCGAGGATGCGGATCTCTTCCGGCGTACCGGGCGGGAAGCTGACGTGGCCGCCTTCGGTTTCCAGCGGATAGGCGCGTCCGTCGCGGATCACCAGCGCGGCGACGCCCAGGCCCGTGCCCGGGCCGATCACGGCGTACGTGCGTGGAACCGACAGCGGAGCGGGCGCCCAGTGCGCGCCCCCGATGGCGACCACGTCGCGCGGCGTGAGCAGCGACACCGCCATCGCCTGCGCGGCGAAATCGTTGACCAGTCTCAGGCCCTGGAAGCCCAGCGCCTGGCGCGTGCGGTTCACCGAGATGACCCACGGATGATTGGTGATGCGTGCTTCATCGCCGTCGACCCGTCCGGCGACCGCAAACACGCCGTTCTGGGCGGTGGCGCCGGTCTCGTCCAGGTAATGCTGGGCGGCGTCAGCGAGCGAGGGGAAATCGGCGACGACGAATTCACGCACGCTGTCGTCGATGAGCGGCACTGACGCGGACGTATCGGCCAGCGCGAAGCGCGCATTGGTGCCGCCGATATCGGCGAGAAGGACACGATCGGCGCTGCTCATGCGGCCAACATCCTGTTCGAGGCGGGGTGGCTTCCAAAACGGGTCCGCTGCATTCGCCTGATCGATCCTGTGCTGCCGTGGGAGGGCCACGCTGTGTGGGCGGCGAATGATAGCGCGCACCCGCATCGTGGGAAGACGGAGGCGAACCTGTCCGCGCGATGCGTATACGTATGCGCGATACCGGCATGCGCGTGCGCGGCGGGACGTGTGCAGGGGCGAGGGGAAAGCAGGGTCGGCGGCACGTGAGGTGAAGACTCCAGGTTCTTCGCGGCGGTGCCGCTTGCGCCGTGAAAACGGTTACATGGCAGAATAGTGCACCTTCCCCGCCCACGGAACGGGAAGCCGAGCGCATCGCCTGTGAAGGCATGCCTGCACCCGGGAGGGCCGGGACGCAGCGAACCAGCACGGGCGCCGCCCGACCGGAGCAATGATGGCCAGTGTCCAACTCGACCGCGTGCGCAAGGTGTACGACAACGGCCAGGTGGCCGTGCACGGGGCCAGTTTCGAGATCGCCGATGGCGAACTCATGGTGCTGGTCGGTCCCTCGGGCTGCGGCAAGTCCACGCTGTTGCGCATGATTGCCGGCCTGGAAGAGATTTCGGACGGCACCCTGTCGATCGGCGGCCGCCGCGTCAACGACGTGGCGCCGAAGGACCGCGACATCGCGATGGTCTTCCAGAGCTACGCGCTGTACCCGCACATGACGGTGGCCGAGAACCTCGCCTTCGGGTTGAAGCTGCGCGGCACGCCACGCGCCGAGATCGAACGCCGCGTGCACGATGCCGCGCAGACCCTGGGCATGACCCACATGCTGGGCAAGCTGCCGCGTGAAATGTCGGGCGGCCAGCGGCAACGCGTGGCGCTGGGGCGCGCGCTGGTACGCGAGCCCTCGGTGTTCCTGCTCGACGAACCCCTGTCGAACCTCGATGCCAAGCTGCGCCATTCCGTGCGTACCGAAATCGGCCGCCTGCACCGGCAGCTCGGCGCGACGATGATCTACGTCACCCATGACCAGGTGGAAGCCATGACGCTGGGCCAGCGCATCGTGGTGCTGAAGGATGGCGAGATCCAGCAGATCGACACGCCGATGGCGCTTTATGAGAGGCCGGCCAACCTGTTCGTCGCCGGCTTCCTCGGTAGCCCGGCGATGAACGTACTGTATGGCACGCTGCAGCAGGAAGATGGTTTGCAGCTGGCGCTGGACGGCGGTGGCCAGATTTCGCTGGGCCATGCGGCCGTCGCCGGTGCCTGGATCGGACGGCGCATCGCGCTCGGCATCCGCCCTGAGCACCTGCAGCCGGCGGGTATCGGCAAGCCCGCGTTCGAGGCCCATGTCGACCTGATCGAGCCGGTGGGTAACGAAGTGTTCGTCAACCTTCGCTTCGTCGGCCAGCCACTGGTGGCGCGCATGCCGCCGCAGGTGTTGCCGGAGCCGGGGCAGGGCCTGCGGGTCACGGTAGAGAACGCGCCGCTGCACTGCTTCGATCCGGACAGCGGCCTGCGCTTGGGCTGAGGTCGTCCACCGCAGCAAGGAAAAAAGGAGGCCATGGCCTCCTTTTTTCGTGCCCGCCGACGGTATCGGTCAGCCGCGGCTGACCGTGCGCACCGCTTCCGCCACGTACGCCAGGTTCTGCTGGTTCAGCGCGGCCACGCAGATGCGACCGGTCCCGACCGCATAGATGCCGAACTCGTCGCGCAGCCTGTCCACCTGGGCCTTGCTCAGGCCGGAGTAGGAAAACATGCCGGCCTGCTGCTGGATGAAGGCGAAGTCCGGCGCGCCGAGGGCGGCCAGCTTGTCCACGAGACCGGCACGCAGCGCGTGGATGCGCTCGCGCATGCCGCCCAGCTCGCGTTCCCACAGCGCGCGCAGTTCGCTGCTCGCGAGTACGCCCGCGACAAGCGCCGCGCCATGCGTCGACGGGCTCGAATAAATGGTGCGGATGATGCGCTTGACCTGCGACTGCACGGCCTTGGTGGCCGCGGAATCCGGACCGACCACCGACAGCGCGCCCACGCGCTCGCCGTACAGCGAAAACGACTTGGAGTACGAGTTGGCGACGATGAAGCTGTCGATGCCGGCCTCGGCGACGATGCGCACGGCCGCGCCATCCTCGGCGATGCCCTTGTCGAAGCCCTGGTAGGCCATGTCGATGAAGGGGAACAGTCCGCGGTCCTTCATCAGCGCCGCGACCTGGGTCCATTGAGCGACCGTCAGGTCGGCGCCGGTGGGGTTGTGGCAGCAGGCATGCAGCAGCACGACGGTACCGGGCTCCAGCTTGCCCAGGTCGGCGAGCATGCCGGCAAAGTCCAGCCCATGCGTGGCGTCGTCGAAGTAGGTGTAGTCGACGATGTCGAAACCCGCCGCGCCGAACACCGCGCGATGGTTTTCCCAGCTCGGGTTGCTGATCGCGATGGTCGCGTGCGGCAGCAGCTTCTTCAGCAGGTCCGCGCCCACGCGCAGCGCGCCGCTGCCGCCCACGGTCTGGGTCGTGGCGACGCGGCCGGCAGCGACCAGGCCGGAGTCCTTGCCGAACACCAGTTCGCGGGTGGCGGTGTCATAGGCGGCCAGGCCGTCGATCGGCAGGTAGCCGCGCGGTTTGCCCTCGGCGGCCAGCGCCTGCTCCACCTGGCGGACGCAGTCGAGCAGGGGAATGCGCCCCTGTTCGTCGTAATAGATGCCGACGCCGAGATTGACCTTCCGGGTGCGGGGATCGGCGTTGTACGCCTCGGTCAACCCCAGGATGGGATCGCCGGGTACGAGTTCTACGGATGCAAAAAGAGACACGGAGTGGGGACCGTTGGTGGATGAGGGAGGGGGGTGAAGCCGCCCGCGATCCTAACAGGCGGGCGCTTGCGCCGTACGCGGACGGCGCGCGGGCGTACGGGCCTGGCAGGCCCGGGCATACGGTGGCGGGGGCGGCTATACTCATCCGTTGGCGTGCCAGCAGGCAGGCCGGATTGCCGTGGAATCAAGGCCTTGGCAGTCGAAGCTGATCCCATTTCATACTTGCGGCAGCGCGTCGGACCGGTCCGGTCGCGGTGCCCGGAAGACACCGCCGCATGCGCCTTTCCACCATCAAGCTGTCCGGTTTCAAGTCGTTCGTCGATCCCACCGTGCTCCACCTGCCGACCAACATGACCGGCGTGGTCGGCCCGAACGGGTGCGGCAAGTCGAACATCATCGACGCCGTGCGCTGGGTCATGGGCGAGAGTTCCGCCAGCCGCCTGCGCGGTGACTCGCTGACCGACGTCATCTTCTCCGGATCGGCGGCGCGCAAGCCGGTGTCGCAGGCTTCGGTCGAACTGATCTTCGACAACAGCGACCACACCATCAGCGGCGAGTTCGCCGCGTTCAACGAGATCTCGGTCCGGCGCCTGGTCAGCCGTGACGGTCAGAGCAACTATTACCTCAACGGCACCAAGTGCCGTCGCCGCGACATCACCGACCTGTTCCTCGGCACCGGCCTGGGCCCGCGCAGCTACTCGATCATCGAGCAGGGCATGATCAGCCAGATCATCGAGGCCCGCCCAGAAGACCTGCGCGTGTACCTGGAAGAAGCCGCCGGCATCTCCAAGTACAAGGAACGCCGCAAGGAAACCGAGACCCGCATCCGCCACACCCGCGAAAACCTGGACCGCCTCAACGACCTGCGCGAGGAGATCGGCAAGCAGCTCGAGCACCTCAAGCGGCAGGCCAAGCAGGCCGAGCAGTACAAGGCGCTGCAGGAAGAGCGCCGGGTCAAGGACGCCGAGTGGAAGGCGCTGGAATACCGCGGCCTGGACGGCAAGCTGCAGGGCCTGCGCGAGGCGTTGTCCCAGGAAGAGACGAAACTGCAGCAGCTGATCGCCGAGCAGCGCGAAGCCGAACGCCTGCTGGAAACCGACCGCGTGCGCCGCGAGGAGGCTGCCGAAGGTCTCAACAAGGCGCAGGGCGAGGTCTACCAGGTCGGCAGCACGCTGGCCCGCGTCGAACAGCAGATCCAGCACCAGCGCGAACTCGCCGACCGCCTGAAGCGGGCCCGCGACGAGGCCCACAACGCGCTGCAGGAACTCGGCCAGCACATCAGCGGCGACCAGACCCGCCTCGACGTGTTGCGTGAATCGGTCGCCGATGCCGAACCGCAGCTCGAGCAGCTGCGCGAGGAGGACGTGTTCAGGCAGGATGCGCTGCGCGAGGCCGAAGCCCGGCTGGCCGACTGGCAGCAGCGTTGGGAAACCCACAGCCGCGACTCCGCCGAGGCCTCCCGGGCCGGCGACGTGGAGCGCACGCGCGTCGATTATCTCGACCGGCAGTCGCTGGAAGCCGAACGCCGTCGCGAAGCGCTGGCCAATGAACGCGCCGGGCTCGACCTCGATGCGCTGGCATCCGCGTTCGAACAGCTGCAGCTGCAGCACGACACGCAGAAGGAATCGCTGGAGTCGCTGACCGAGCAGGTCGAGGCGCGCAAGCAGGGCGCGGCCGATGTGCAGGAACAGCAGCGCGCCACCCAGGCCGAACTCTCGGACGTGCGCAAGCGCGCGCAGGAAGCCCGCGGTCGACTGTCCTCGCTGGAAACCCTGCAGCACGCTGCGCTGGGCCAGGAACAGGGCGCCGCGATGAGCTGGCTGGAGGCGCGCGGCCTGGACAATGCCTCGCGCGTCGGCGAGAAGCTGACTGTCGAGCCCGGTTGGGAGAACGCCGTCGAAGGCGCGCTCGGCCAGCTGATCGAAGGCGTGCTGGTCGATGCACCGGAAGCGCTGGTCGATGCCTTGGGCGAACTCGGCGATGGCCGCATCGCGCTGGTGTCGGACGACCGCAGCGACGTTGCCTTCGCGCCGACGTCCCTCGCGGCCAAGGTGCAGGGCCCGGCCGCGATCCGCCGCCTGCTGGCCCGCCTGCACGTGGCCGACGACCTCAATGAAGCCCGCCGTCTGCAGTCTCAGCTGGGCGAGGGCGATTCCGTCATCACGCGCAACGGCGAACGCCTGGGGGCCGGCTGGGTCCGCGTGCTGCGTTCCGGCGCAGCCAAGCAGGGCGCCCTGCTGCGAGAGCGCGACATCCAGTCGCTGCGCGCCGAGATCGAAACCCTGCAGGCACGCGAAGCGGAGCTGGAAGAACGCTTGGCCGGGCTGCGCGATGCGTTGCTCGCCGCCGAACAGCAGCGCGAAGACGCCCAGCGCACGCTGTACATGGCGCACCGTGGCGTGTCCGAGCTGGCCGGCCAGCTGCAAAGCCAGCAGGGCAAGGTGGACGCTACGCGCACGCGCCTCGAGCGCATCGATGGCGAGATCGCGCAGTTGGTCGACACGCTCGATACCAGCCGCGAGCAGGCCCGCGAAGCCCGCGCGAAGCTCGAAGACGCCGTGACCCGCATGGGCGACCTCGAATCCGCCCGCCAGGCGCTGGAAAGCGAGCGCCGCCAGCTGGTCGACGCGCGCGATCAGGCTCGCGAGGCCGCGCGCGCCTCGCGCGACGCCGCGCACGCGCTGGCGCTGACGCTGGAGTCGCAACGCACCCAGATCGTGTCGTTGAGCCAGGCACTGGATCGCATGGGCGGCCAGCGTGGCCACCTCGATTCGCGCCTGGAAGAACTCACGCTGCAGCTGAGCGAAGGCGATTCGCCGGTGCAGGAACTGGAAGCGCAGCGCCAGGCGGCGCTGGAGCATCGCGTCACCGCCGATCGCCAGCTTGCCGAGGCCCGCTCCCTGCTGGAAAGCATCGACAACGAACTCCGCAAGTACGAACAGACCCGCCAGCAGCGCGACGAACAGGCCGTGGCGCAGCGCGAGCGCATCTCGCAGCGCAAGCTCGACCAGCAGGCGCTCGCGTTGAAGGCCGAACAGCTCTCCGAAGGCGTGGTCGCCGGTGGTTTCGTGCTCGAGGACGTCATCAACACGCTGCCCGAGGTGGCCGACGTGCGCGAGTGGGAACAGGCCGTCACCCAGATCGATGGCCGCATGCGCCGGCTGGAGCCGGTCAACCTGGCCGCCATCCACGAGTACGGCGAAGCCAGCCAGCGCTCGGAATACCTGGATGCGCAGCACGTCGACCTCACCACCGCGCTGGAGACGCTGGAAGAAGCCATCCGCAAGATCGACCGCGAGACGCGCGGCCGCTTCAAGGACACCTTCGATCGCGTCAACGCGGGCGTGCAGCAGCTGTATCCGCGCCTGTTCGGCGGCGGCCACGCCTATCTGGAACTGACGGGCGAGGATCTGCTCGACACCGGCGTGGCCATCATGGCGCGCCCGCCGGGCAAGCGCGTGTCCAACATCTCGCTGCTGTCCGGTGGCGAAAAGGCAATGACCGCGGTGGCCTTGGTCTTCGCCATCTTCCAGCTGAACCCCGCGCCGTTCTGCTTGCTCGACGAAGTCGACGCACCGCTCGACGAGGCCAACGTTGGTCGCTTCACCAACATGGTGAAGGAGATGAGCGAGAAGGTGCAGTTCCTCTTCGTGTCGCACAACAAGGCGACGATGGAAGCCGCACACCAGCTCAGTGGCGTTACCATGCGGGAACCCGGTGTCAGCCGGCTGGTGTCGGTGGACCTGGAAGAGGCCGCCCGCCTGGCCGGCGCCGCCTGACCCTTCATTCCACCTTGCCGGAGAATCCCCTGTGTCCGACATGGCCATGCTTCGTATCGGAATCATCGTCGCCGGCATCCTGTTGCTGGTCGCGATCTTCCTGTTCGGTCGTCCCAAGAAACCCAGCCAGGGCCGCCGGCTGGATCCCTCCGAACGCGATACCGCGCGCGTCGAGCCCAGCCTTGCCGGCGACGACACGAGCGAGCAGGTGCAGGACTACAGTGGCGAGCGCGTCAGCCAGCCCGAACTCGGCCTGCCCGGCGGCACGCCGGTCGCCGGCGCGGAAAGCGACCTCGGCAAGCGGCCCAACCAGGATTTCGACAAGATCGTCTCGCTGTACGTCGCGGCCAAGGCCGGGCAGGTGCTGCGTGGCGAGGACATCGTGGTCGCCGCCGAGAAGACGGGCCTGACCTTCGGCCACATGAACGTCTTCCACCGGCTGGTGGAAGGCCACCCCGAGCGCGGCCCGGTCTTCAGCATGGCCAACATCATGCAGCCCGGCAGTTTCGACATGGCCACCATCCGCACGCTGGAAACCCCGGCCATCGCGTTCTTCCTCACACTGCCCGCGCCGATGACCGCGCTGGAAGCCTGGGAAAAACTGCTGCCCAATGTGGAGCGCATGGCCGAACTGCTGGGCGGCGTGGTCCTCGACGACAGCCGCAACACCCTCGGCCGCCAGCGCATCCAGCACATCCGCGAAGAGCTGCGCGCGTACGACCGCCAGCATGAGGCGCCGCCGTTGACGAAGGCGCCGCGGTGGTGAACCGAGCACCGTAGGGCCGCAGTGGCTGGCCCAGGTCATGGCTGTATCTTCGCTCGGATGGCTTGCAGGGGAGACTGGCGATGACACGCAAACGGATCGCGACATGGATGCTGCTCCTGCTCGGCGTGTCTGCCGTAGCGCTGGCGCTCCCCTTGCTGAAAGCGCGGCCAACCCTGTTGCCGCCACCTCCGACTGAAATCCCGCCGTTCGTACTGACGCCGGCGTTCGCGATGGAATACGACGCGCATGTATTGCGGCTTGCGCTGGATGGCCGCTGCCGGATGGAACGCGAGTTCTTCATCGTCGCGTCGCCACCGCGCGACCGGATGGATGGGCGCCGTGAAATGGGCCTGCTGGCGTTCCCCGAGGATCTCGGGTGTCCTTCCGTGCGGTTCGAGGATGAGGCGCGGTTCGACGCGAACGTCCACCGTTGCCTGGGCAGGATGGCGCGTGAGCAACTGCACTCTCCGCTGCCATGTCTGCAGGAAACCTATCCGGGACTGGCGTCCTGGATGTCGCTTGAGATGCCGCGCTATCGACGTGATGCGCAGGGCCTGTCCGCCACCGTCGATTTCGGCATCCACTGCGGACCGCTCTGCGGTAGCGGGTGGAGATCAACGCTTCGTCTGAAAAACGGTGTCTGGCGCGTGGTCGGCACGGAGCCGACGCGGATATCGTAAACCGTAGGCTGGGTTGGAGCGTAGCGCAAACCCAGCACATCGGTTGGAGTGAGCGAAGCGAACCCCAAACTATATCGATCGTGTCGACGCCATATTCGTGGAGTGATTTCGATGTCGCACCGCATCTTCACCACCTCCTTCGCCAGCGTGTATCCGCTGTACGTACAGAAGGCTGAGCGCAAAGGTCGGACGAAAGCCGAGGTGGACGCGGTGATCCGCTGGCTGACCGGTTACGACCAGGCTGGACTCGAGCGGCAGATCGAGGCGAAGAAGGATTTCGAGACCTTTTTCGCCGAAGCCCCGCAGCTCCATCCACATGCCTCGCTCATCAAAGGCGTGGTCTGCGGCGTCCGTGTGGAGGACGTTGAAGATCCGCTGATGCAGAAAATCCGCTACCTCGACAAGCTGGTGGACGAACTCGCAAAGGGGAAGGCGATGGAGAAGATCCTGCGGTCTCCGACATAGAGGAATGCACCGTAGGCTGGGTTGGAGCGCAGCGGAAACCCAGCATCAGGCGCGATGACGGCTCTGCTGGGTTTACGCTGCGCTCCAACCCAGCCTACGGCCGTCGTGCAGCCTTGGCTCGCCGTCATGCCTTCGCCCACACTCCTTCCATGCCCCGCAACATCCTCTTCATCTGCACCCAGAACCGCCTGCGCAGTCCGACGACCGAGCAGGTGTTCGCTGATTGGCCGGCCGTGGAGACGGCGTCCGCAGGATTGGGCAACGACGCCGAAGTCCCCGTGTCGCCCGAGCTGCTGGCGTGGGCGGACCTTATCTTCGTGATGGAGCCAGCGCATCGCAGCCGCCTGTCCGCGGAGTTCAAGCGCCACCTCAACGGCAAGCGGGTGATCTGCCTGGATATCCCGGACGATTACGCGTACATGGACCCCGTGCTCATCCGATTGCTGAAACAGAAGGTCGTTCGGTTCCTGCCTGCCGGCGCGGGGCTCGCATGAGTCGCCCCCTGCAGACCTGGACCGGCAGCTGCCACTGCGGCGCCGTCCGCTTCGAGATCGACACCGACTTTCCCGAGCTGACGCAGTGCGACTGCTCGATCTGCCGCAAAAAGAACGCGCTGATGGTGAAGGTGCACGAAAGCGCGTTCCGCCTGCTGGCGGGCGCCGACGTGCTCGCCGACTACCAGTTCCACACGCACACCGCGCACCACCATTTCTGCACGATCTGCGGCATCTATCCGTTCCACCGCAAGCGCGTCACCCCGGACTACTACGGCATCAACGTCTATTGCCTGGATGGATTCGATCCGGCCGGCATCCCGGTAAGGATGACGGTGGGCGCGGGCATGCCGTGACGGGATCGCACCACACGTAAATCCCTTGCTATAGCCGAGTCCCCGTGACCCCTTATATCGCCGCTTGCAATCGGCAAAAGGGCAGAGTAAGTTTTACTAGAGTAAAACTTACGGGGCGATACCATGTCGTGCACCGCCATCCTCCGCCAGTCCGGCGGTTCGGTCATCCTGTCAATTCCGAAGGCCATTGCCAGCACGCTGGCCGTCGAGGCAGGCTCGGTCGTGGAATTGACGGTGGAAGGTCGCACCCTGACGGTGTCGCCGGCGCGTCGTTCGCTGGCGGATCGCCTGGCCGGCAGCCCTGCTACGCCTGCGGCGTGGACCAGGGACGAAGTGTGGCTCGAGGATGAGCCGGCGGGACGCGAACTGCTCTAGGAGGAGCGGACATCATGGGCAAGGGAATCCCACAGCGCGGCGACATCCTGGAACTTAGCCTGGACCCGACACAGGGTCGTGAGATCCGCGGCGCCCGTCCGGTGCTGGTGTTGTCTGCCAGCGCCTTCAATCAGGCCTCCGGCCTGCTTCTGGTCGCTCCGATTACGCAAGGCGGTCAGGCGGCACGTGCGAACGGATTCAGCGTGACGCTGATGGGCACGGGGCTGCGTACGCAGGGGATCGTGCTGTGCGACCAGACGCGAACCGTGGACGCACGTGCGCGTACCTTCAAGCGGATCGAGAAGGCGCCGGATGGGCTGGTGCAGGAGGCATTGGACGCGGTGCGCGCAATCCTCGAGTGACGCTCGCTTCGCGCCGCGGCCGGTAGAATCGCACCATGGAACCCGCTGCCCGCATCGCCGACCTCCGCCGCCAGCTGGAGGACGCCAACTACCGCTATCACGTGCTGGACGAGCCCAGCATCCCGGACGCCGAGTACGACCGCCTGCTGCGCGCGCTGGACGAACTGGAGGCCGCGCACCCCGAGCTGGTCACCGCCGATTCGCCCACTCAGCGCGTGGGCAATGCGCCGGCCGGCAAGTTCGCCGAGGTGCGCCACGCCATCCCGATGCTGTCGCTGGGCAACGCCTTCAGCGACGAGGAAGTGCAGGACTTCGTCCGCCGCATCGCCGACAAGCTCAAGCGCCCGGCGTTGCGTTTCTCGGCCGAACCCAAGCTCGACGGCCTGGCCATCAGCCTGCGCTACGAGAACGGCGCGTTCGTGCAGGGCGCGACGCGTGGCGACGGCGCCACCGGCGAGGACGTCACCCTCAACCTGCGGACCATCAAAGCGATTCCTTTGACCCTGCGCGGCACCGGCTGGCCCGCCGTGCTGGAGGTGCGCGGCGAGGTGTACATGCCGCGCGCCGACTTCGAGAAATACAACGAACACGCGCGCAAGCACGGCGGCAAGGTGCTGGCCAACCCGCGCAACGGCGCGGCCGGTTCGCTGCGCCAGCTCGACCCGCGCATCACCGCGCAACGGCCGCTGGCGTTCTTCGCCTACGGCACCGGCCTGGTCGAGGGCGGCGACCTGCCGGATTCGCATTCGGCCACGCTGAAGCAACTGCGCGGCTGGGGGTTCCCGGTCAGCAGCCTCAGCGACGTGGTGGAAGGCGTGGACGGCCTGCTCGGTTACTACCAGCGCATCGGCGAAGCGCGCGACGGCCTGCCGTTCGACATCGACGGCGTGGTCTACAAGCTGGACGACGGGGAAGGGCAGCGCGAGATGGGCTTCGTCTCGCGCGCGCCGCGCTGGGCGATCGCGCACAAGTTCCCGGCGCAGGAACAGATGACAGTGCTGGAGTCCATCGAGGTCAACGTCGGCCGCACCGGCGCGGTGACACCGTGGGCGCTGATGCAGCCGGTGCATGTCGGTGGCGTGACCGTCACCCGCGCCACCCTGCACAACGCCGACCAGGTCGCGCGCCTGGACGTGCGCAACGGCGACACGGTGATCGTGCGCCGCGCCGGCGACGTGATCCCGGAAGTGGTCGGCGTAGTGCCGGAGCGGCGTCCGGCCGACACCGTGCCGTGGCAGATGCCTACCGAATGTCCGGTGTGCGGTTCTGAGATCGTCCGCGAGGAAGGCGAAGCGGTATGGCGCTGCAGCGGCGAGCTGACCTGCCCGGCGCAGCGCAAGGAGTCGATCATCCACTTCGCCTCGCGCCGCGCGATGGACATCGAGGGCCTGGGCGAGCGCTTCGTCGAGGACCTCAGCGACCTCGACTTCGTGCAGAACGTGGCCGACCTCTACAAGCTGACCGTCGACGACCTGCTCGAGATGAAACGCCGCGTGGACGAGCGCGACGGCACCACCCCGCTCGCACTTACTAAGAGCGGGGTCAAGGCCGGCAAGGTGGCGACGAAGTGGGCCGAGAACCTGATCGAGGCCATCGACCGCAGCCGACAGACCACGCTGGAGCGCTTCCTGTTCGGGCTGGGCATCCAGCACGTGGGCGAGAGCACGGCCAAGGCGCTGGCGCTGTGGTTCGGCGACCTGCAACTGATCCGCCGCCTGCCGTGGCCGTTGTTCAAGCGCGTGCCCGACATCGGCGGCGAAGTGGCGCGTTCGCTGGGGCATTTCCTCGACCAGCCCGGCAACCAGCAGGCCATCGACGATCTGCTGGCGCGGGGTGTCGTCATCGGCGACACGCATCCGCCGTCGGGCAAGCTGCGCGCGACGCTGGACCTGGCGACGCTGCTGGTGGATCTGGAGATTCCCAAGGTCACCCGCGTGCGCGCCGAACAACTGGCTTCCGCGTTCCCATCGGTGCCGGCGTTGCTGGACGCACCGGTGCACAACTTCGTCACCGCCGGCCTGCCCAGCGATTCGGCCAACGCGTTCGCCACCTGGCTGGAAGACGAGGCCAACGCGCAGCTGCTGTCGCGCAGCGGCGCGGCACTGGAGACCTTGCTCGAGGTCACGCCCGAAGACGTCGCCACCGCGACCGGACCGCTCGATGGCAAGACCGTCGTGCTGACCGGTGGCCTCGCGGCGATGAGCCGCGACGAAGCCGGCGAGAAGCTCGAAGCACTCGGTGCCAAGGTCGCCGGCAGCGTGTCGAAGAAGACGCATCTGGTCGTGGCGGGCGAAGCCGCCGGTTCCAAGCTGGCCAAGGCACAGGAGCTGGGTATCGAGATCTGGGACGAGGCGCAGTTGCTGGCGTTCCTGGCGCAGCACGGGAGCGATGCGTGAGCCGCTGGCGACCGGGGCCCGGCTGGAGCGAAGGCGTCGCCGGCCTCGACTGGGCACCGTCCGGCTCGCGCGACGCGTTGCGCCTGCGCGCCTGGGTCAACCGGCTGGTGCGCGAATTCTTCTTTGCGCGCGACGTGCTGGAAGTGGAAACGCCGATGATGTCGCGCGCGGGCAATACCGACGCCAACATCGCTTCGTTCGCGCTTGAATTCTCCGGCCGCACCGACGGCGCGTCGCGCAGGCGCTGGTTGCGCACGTCGCCGGAGTTCCCGCTGAAGCGCCTGCTCGCCGCCGGCGTGGGCGACTGCTTCGAACTGGGGCGGGTATTCCGCGACGGCGAGGCGGGCGGGCGGCACAACCCGGAGTTCACCCTGCTCGAGTGGTACCGTGTGGGCTGGACGCTGGAACCGCTGATGGACGAGACGGTGGCGCTGGTGCAGGCGGCGTTGTCGATGATCGGGCGGGAAGCGACCGTGTCGCGCGTGAGCTTCCGCGATCTGTATCGGCAGCAGCTGGGCGTCGATCCGATGACGGCCGACCTGGAGACGGTGCGCAACGCTGCGGCCGGCATCGCCATCGACGGCGAGGGCCTGACCCGCGACGACTGGCTGGACCTGCTGATGACGCACCGGCTGCAGCCCACGTTCGGTCGCGACGAGATGCGCGTGGTGCACGACTACCCGGCCAGCCAATGCGCACTGGCCAAGGTGGTGGAGCGCGACGGCGTGCCGGTGGCGGAACGCTTCGAGCTTTACCTGGGCCCGCTGGAGCTGGCCAACGGCTACCACGAGCTCACCGATGCGGCGGAGCAGCGCCTGCGCTTCGAACGCGATGTGGCGACACGCAGCGCACGGGGCGAGGATGCGCCCGCCCTCGACGAAGGCCTCCTTGCCGCGCTGGCGCATGGCATGCCGGCCTGTGCGGGCGTCGCGCTCGGCGTGGACCGGCTGCTGATGGCGATGCTCGATACGCCGCGCATCGCGGACGTGGTCGCCTTCGATTTCGCGCGCGGCTGAAAGCCAGCCAAACACGCCACAGGCACGGCTTCGACTGCAAACGATTACGTGGGCGCGCGTTCATGATCGCTGCGTAGATTGCGTTCCAACACCCACGAGGACGCACGCCATGGAACGCTCCCTGATCGCAACGCTGGTGCTGGGCACCGTCGCACTGT
This sequence comes from Pseudoxanthomonas sp. LjRoot127, assembly GCF_964253495.1. Lineage (NCBI taxonomy): Bacteria > Pseudomonadati > Pseudomonadota > Gammaproteobacteria > Lysobacterales > Lysobacteraceae > Pseudoxanthomonas > Pseudoxanthomonas sp. LjRoot127. The sequence continues at coordinate 3,889,251 of NZ_CAXUQR020000001.1, read as the reverse complement.
TCGGCGCCGTCGCGGCGAAGGCCGCACCGCAGTACGACGATCGCTATTACGGCGGCGGCCAGGTGGTGCGCTGCGACTCCAACGACAACCGCTACCGCGAGTGCCGCCTGGATATGCGTGGTGGCGTGCAGATCGTGCGACAGATTTCCAAGACGCGCTGCGAAGAGGGCCGCACCTGGGGCCGCACGCGCGACGGCGTGTGGGTCGACCGCGGCTGCCGCGCCGAGTTCGCCAGCGGTCGTGGCGGCTATGCGGGTAACACCCAGCGCATCCGCTGCGAGTCCAACGACGGCCGTTCGCGTACGTGCGCCATCAACGGCCGTGGCGACGTGCGCCTGGTCCGCCAGTTGTCCAAGGCGCGCTGCACTGAAGGCTACAGCTGGGGCCAGGACCGCAACGCGATCTGGGTGTCGCGCGGCTGCCGCGCCGAGTTCGAGGTGTACGGCCGCGGTAATGGCTGGAATGGCGGCGGCTGGAACAACGGCGGCTACGACAACGGTTACGGCAATGGCTACGGCAATGGCCAGACCTTCCGCTGCGAATCCGAGAAAGGCCGCACGCGCACCTGCGGCGTCGACGGCCGCGGTCGCGTGCAGCTGGTCCGTCAGCTGTCCAATGCGGCCTGCATCGAAGGCCGCACCTGGGGCCAGGATGCCCGCGGCGTCTGGGTGACCGACGGCTGCCGGGCCGAGTTCCGCAGCTGGTGATGCCGCAGGTGTGAGGAGAGACGGGGAGGGGCCGGTACAATGGCCCCATGACCGACCCCATCGATTACGCCCGCTACGACCGCATCCGTCCGATCCGCTGGACCGGGAGCGCGCTGGAACTGCTGGACCAGCGCAAGCTCCCCTTCGTGGTCGAGTACCTGAGCTGCACCACCAGCGACGAGGTGGCCGCGGCCATCCACGACCTGGCCGTGCGCGGTGCGCCCGCGATCGGCATTGCCGCTGCCTGGGGCGTGGTGCTGGCTTCCCGCAAGGTGATGGCCGCCACGCCGGCCGAGGCGATGGAGAAGCTGGAACCCGCCCTGCAGCGCCTCAACGCGGCCCGCCCTACGGCCGTGAACCTGGCCTGGGCGCTGGCCCGCATGCGCGCGGCCTTGAAGAGCGCTGGCAGCGACTGGCGCGGCGTGCTGGAACTGGAAGCGCTGGCCATCGCCGAGGAAGACCTCGCCGCCAACCGCCACATGGGCGAGCTGGGCGCGGCGCTGATCGGGGAGGGCAGCGGCGTGTTGACCCACTGCAATACGGGTTCGCTGGCCACGGCCGGCTTCGGTACCGCGCTGGGCGTGATCCGCGCCGGCGTGGCCCAGGGCCGCATCGGCAAGGTCTACGCCGGCGAGACCCGGCCCTGGCAGCAGGGCGCGCGGCTGACCGCGTGGGAGCTGCAACAGGACGGCATTCCCGCCACGCTGATCGCCGACTCGGCGGCCTCGCACCTGATGAAGACCGGCGCCGTGCAGTGGGTGGTGGTGGGTGCGGACCGCATCTGCGCCAACGGCGACACCGCCAACAAGATCGGCACCTACCAACTGGCGATCGCCGCGCGCCACCACGGCGCGAAGTTCATGGTCGTGGCGCCGTCGTCCACGGTCGACATGGCCACGCCGAACGGCGACGCGATCCATATCGAAGAGCGCGACCCGGCCGAACTGCTGGGCATCGGCGGCACCCGCATCGTGGCCGATGGCGTGGCCGCGTGGAATCCGGTGTTCGACGTCACCCCGGCCGCACTGATCGACGCCATCGTCACCGAGAAGGGGGTGATCGAGCAGCCCGACGAAGCGCGCTTGCGCGCCGCGTTCGGCGGATGACCGCCGCCAACGGCACGCCCGCGATACCGTCATGACCGACACTGCATGTCGGTGGCGTGCCCATCACCACCCGCGGAAGGCGGAGCGCGCATGAGCGGCGTCCGGCGACCCGGGGAGGACGACGACATCGCCGTCGGCGCGGCGCGCCGATTGCTTGGCGATGCGGATTCCGCCCGGGAGCCGCGCATGCGTGCCCGCGCTGTCCCTGCACCTGCGGCGGCGCCGGGCCTGATGCACAGCCTGCGCGCGCTGCTGTCGCGCGATTCGACGCGGATGCTGGATGCGGCCGAGCGCGAGGACCTGGCACAGGCGCAGTTGCGCGCCACGCGCCCGATCGTCAGCGGCGTGCTGCTGTGCGGGGCGGTGCTGTTGGCCATCATCGCGGTGTTCGACGCCACCGGCGTGACGCCCACGATCGGATATCCCCTCTGGGTGCAGCTGCTGGCGGCGGTCGCCGTGGCCGCCTGCGCCGTCGGCGTGGCCCGACTGGACGCGTGGCAGCACCGCCTCGTCCTGGTGCTGGGCGGCACGCTGCTGACGGGCATCGTCATGAGCATGCCGCTGCCGGGCGTCACCGGGCAGCTGGCCCTGCGTACCGGCCTGTTCCAGCTGTTGCCGCTGGCGCTGATGGCATTGACCGTGCGGCCGATGTCGGTACTCGCGCTGGCCCTGCTGATCGTGGTGATGGCGCAGCTGCGCATCGTGCTGTACGGCGCGCCGGGCACCGGCAGTGCGCTGTACTGGCTGTATACGCTCACCACCATCGGGTTCGGCCTGGTGCTGGCCGGCTACCGTACGGATTTTGCCGTGTCCGCATGGCGCATGCGGCGCCGGCTGGTGCAACAGGCGCATACCGACGAACTGACCGGGCTGTTGAACCGCAATGGCTGGAGCGAGCGGGCGATCGCCGTGCATGCGCGGGCGACGGCGGCCGGGCGTCCGGTTGCGGTGATCGTGCTGGATATCGACTACTTCAAGCGCATCAACGACGACCATGGCCACGACGGTGGCGACGCCGTGCTGCAGCGCCTGGGCGACCTGATGCGGGCCCGGGTCGGCGACGATGGCTGCGCGGCCCGCATCGGGGGCGAGGAGTTCGCGGTCCTGCTGGACGGCGAGGATGCCGACTCGGCACTCGCATTCGCCGAGCGCCTGCGCGGCGAATTCGGCAAGGCGCATGGCGGTGTCGTCGCCACGCTTTCCGCCGGTATCGCAGGGCACCTGCCGGGCGAATCGCTGCGCGACCAGATGCGTCGTGCCGACCTGGCGCTGTACGACGCCAAGCACGAGGGACGCGACCGCGTTCATGTTGCCGACGCTTCCTGAACGCCTCAATGTGATTCCAAATGTGACAACCCTGCGCTAGCATCTTTGCAACGTTCGCGCGGGCATGTAACCAGCCCTCACGCGTCCAGCCGACGCCAGGGGAACATGAACGAAACACGCACCCGCACGCTGTGGGAAAAATCCCGCCTGCCCCTGTTGGGGCTGGTGATCGTGCTGATCGTGGTGGTCCCGGTCATCCTGCTGCAGCGCCTGTCCCGCGCCAATCAGGAAGCCGCCGACGTCCTCATCCACACGCACGAGGTGGAGGCGACCGTGCTGGCGCTGGCGCTGGACGTCCGCGAGATGGAAAGCTCGGCCATGCTGATCGCGCTGGGCGTCGACCACCCGCTGGCGCGCGAGCGCCTGGTCGCCGGACGCGCATCGTTGCCCGAGCGGTTCGATGCGCTGGCCCGCCTGACCGTGGACAACCCCGAACAGCTGGTGCGCGTGGGCCGCCTGCGCGAACTGGTCAACGCCAGGGTCGAGGTGGTGGACCAGTTGCTCGAGGCGCCGGATGCTTACAAGGCGAATGTCGTCGCGCCGCTGGCCACGCGTTTCCCCATTCGTGGCCTGCTCACCGAGATCCTGGACGACGAGCGCTCGCTGCTGAAGGCGCGCAGTGAGGACGCGACCGAACAGCGCCGCCGGATGGAATGGATCCGCATGATCGCGCTGGGCGCGCAGCTGCTGTTGCTTTCGCTGGTGCTGATGGCGCTGGGCAAGCAGGTGGGGCGCCGGCTGGCGGCCGAAAAGCGGACCGCGCAGGCCAGCCAGCGCGCGCTGGTGGTGCTGGACACGGTGCGCGAACCGATCGTGCTGTTGGACGACGAGCAGCACATCCAGATGCATAACAGCGCCTTCGCCGAGCTGTATGGCGTGCCGAAGGGCGGCAAGGTCGGGACGCTCGACGAACTGGGTGCGGCCTGGCAGGACAAGGTGATGCGCCAGCGGCTGGACGACGTGCTGTCGCGCGGCCGCGAGCTGTGGGACTACGAGCTGCAGCAGGAGACCGCCGATGGGTTGCGCCGCACGGTGCTTCTCAATGCGCGGCGCATGCCGCTGCCTGACTCCGACGATCACGCCGTGCTGATGACGGTCAGCGACATTTCGTTGCAGAAGACCGCCCAGCAGGAAATCGCAGCCCTGAACCGCCAGCTCGAGGGCAAGGTGGAGCAGGTGTCGGAAGTGAACCGCGAGCTGGAAGCCTTCAGCTACTCCGTCTCGCACGATCTGCGTGCCCCGCTGCGGCACGTGGCGGGTTTCTCCGACAAGCTGGGCCGCCACCTCGGAGAGGGCATCGACGACAAGAGCCGGCATTACCTGAGCGTGATCGGCGATTCGGCGCGCCGCATGTCGCAGTTGATCGACGACCTGCTGGTCTACTCGCGCCTGGGTCGCAGCGCACTGCGCCTGCAGGCGGTGGACATGCAGTCGATGGTCGCCGAGGCGCGCGCGATGCTGGATGCCAACGAGGCCAACGAAGGGCGTGCAGACCGCGTGGAATGGCGCATCGCGCCCTTGCCCATCGTGCTGGCCGACGAGAACATGATGCGCCAGGTCTGGAGCAACCTGCTGGGCAACGCGCTTAAGTACAGCAGCCAGCGGGAGCGCGCGGTCATCGAGGTCGAGCACCGCAACCAGGAAGACGGCAGCCATCTGTTCACCGTGCGCGACAACGGTGCCGGCTTCGACATGGCCTATGCGGACAAGCTGTTCGGCGTGTTCCAGCGCCTGCACAAGGCGAGCGAATTCAGCGGCACCGGCATCGGCCTGGCCAGCGTGCGCCGCGTGCTGAGCCGCCACGGCGGCCGCATCTGGGCCGAGGCCGCCCCCGACCAGGGCGCCACGTTCTTCTTCACCCTTCCGGCAGCGCTCGACGCTCCGCCTTCCCGAGAGAGAGACGCATGAGCGACATCCGCACCATCCTGCTGGCCGAAGACAGCCTGGCCGACGCTGAAATGGCGATCGACGCCTTGCGCGAAGCCAACCTGGCCAACCCCATCGTGCACGTCGAGGACGGCGTGGAAGCGATGGACTACCTGCTGCGGCGCGGCGCCCACGCCAACCGTGAGGAAGGCATGCCGTCGGTGCTGCTGCTGGACATCAAGATGCCGCGCATGGACGGGCTGGAAGTGCTCAAGCAAATCCGCAACGACGAGAAGCTGAAGGCGCTGCCGGTGGTCATCCTGTCGTCCTCGCGCGAGGAAAGCGACCTGGCACGCAGCTGGGACCTGGGCGTGAACGCCTACGTGGTCAAGCCGGTGGACATCGACCAGTTCTTCCAGGCGGTTAAAACGCTGGGCACGTTCTGGGCCGTCATCAACGAAACCCCCAGCCTGGACTGAGCCGTGCCGCAGAGTGGATCACCGCTGGGCCGCGTCCGCATCCTCCTGGTCGAGGATTCGGAACTGGACGCCGAATTGCTGATCGAGCAGCTGCAGGACGCGGGGCTCGACGCCGAGTTCCTGCGCGTCGATGGCGCCGACGACATGCGCACGGCGCTGGCTGGCGGAACCTTCGACCTGGTGCTGTCGGACATGGAACTGCCGGGGTTCTCCGGCTACCAGGCGCTTGAAATCCTGCGCGCGCACGATGCGCGGCTGCCGTTCGTGTTCTTCTCGGGCACGATCGGCGAGGAGGCGGCGGTCAAGGCGCTGCAGCAGGGCGCCAGCGACTACGTGCTGAAGCACACGCCGGCGCGGTTGCCGGCGGCGGTGGCGCGCGCCATCCGCGAGGCGCGCACCGAGCGCGAACGCGAGCACGCCGAGCGCGAACTGATGCGCTCGCAACGGCTGGACTGCCTGGCGATGCTGGCGGCAGGCCTGAGCCATGACCTGCGCAACATCCTGCAGCCCCTGCTGATCGTGCCGGACCTGCTATCGACCTACAGCGACGATCCGAAGATCCTGCGCCTGGGCGCGGTGATCTCGGAGAGCGGCAAGCGCGGCCACGAGATGGCGGATTCGATGCTGTCGTTCGTCCGCGGCTCGCGCAAGGCCAGCGAAACCATCAGCGTGGCCGCCTTGTTCAGCGCGGTGCAGCTGCTGTTGCAGGGAAGCCTGTCGCGGCAGGTCCGGTTGACGGTGGAACTGCCGCCGGAGGATCTGCTGATCGAAGGCAACTACACCGAATTCCAGCAGTGCCTGATCAACCTGTGCCTCAATGGGATCCAGGCGATGGCGGAACGGGGCGGACAGCTGACGCTGTCGGCGACGCCGACGGTGGCGGCGGATGGCCAGCCCTACGTGGTGGTGCGCGTGTCCGATGAAGGCACCGGCATGGATGAGGCGACGCGCCAGCAACTGTTCACGCCCTTCTTCACCACCAAGGCGGGCGGCACGGGCTTGGGGCTGATGTCGTGCAAGCGCATCGTCGAATCGGCGCGCGGTCGCATCGAGGTCAACAGTACGCTGGGGAAGGGCACGTCCTTCGAACTGCACCTGCCCGCGCCCACGACCGAGGAATGGGCAGGCAGCGAAGACGCGGCGTTCGCCGACGGCGCGGGGCGCCGGATCCTGCTGGTCGACGGCGATGTCACGCGCCTGTCGCTGCTGGGCAACGCGCTGGCCGCGCAGGGTTACGACCCGGTCATGGCACCGGACGGTGCGAATGCGTTGCAACAGATCGCGCGCGACGGCATGCCCGCACTGGCGATCATCGACGACGACATCCTGCTGCTGTCCGCGGCGGACGTGCTGGCGGTGCTGCAGGAGGCGGGTTTCGACGGCCCGGTGATCCGGCTGCAGGAGCCGGGAAGGGCGCCGGATGGGCGCGAGTGCGCCACGGTCGCCAAGCCGGTACAGGTGCAGGCGTTGTTCGGCGCGATCGAACACGCGCTGGGACTGCGCGCCTGACATCCTCTCCGGGAGGAAGCAGGCGCGCGCCCGGCAATCTCAGACGTGGCCCGCCGTAGGCTTCAGGCGCTGCCACACCGCGCGCATGATCGGTTGCGCGCGATACCAGCCGATCGGCGTGTCGGGGCAGTGGCGCTGCAGGCGGTCGCGCAGCGAAGGCGCAATCTCGTCGAACTCCTGCCGATGGTGCAGCAGGTAGGCGTCGTAGCCGATCTTCAGGCACTTCTCCAGATCGCCGACCGTGGCGCCGACCACCTGGAAAGTGTCCTCGTTGAGGCGCGTTTTCCAGTAGGCGAGTTCGGCGTCGATGTCGACGATCTGCGCAGTGGCTTGGACGTTGCGCTGGTGCAGGCTGGCCATGGTGAATCCCCTGTGTCGATGTGGTGGTGACGAGAGGATTTTTTGTTCGTCGCGGTGATGCTTAAGTGAAATAAAGGCCGTTTTAACCCGTATTTAACCGTGCGCGGGAATTTCCGTTCACCTTTGCCAGTGCTGCGTGAATGCGCTGCATCGGCGCTGGTCAGCGACGGTGCATGGCGTCGCTGATCAGTGCGCGTTCTTCCAATGCGGCGGCTAGCGGCGAGAAGAGCGGGGGGTCTTCTTCGAGCGGTGCATTGAGGCGCTCCCAGACGCGTGCGATGACCGCCGCCGCGACCGGCCATTCCAGGCGAACGCTGCGTGCGAGCGCCATCTCGTAGCGCCCCGGCAGCAAGGGAAGCAGTTGCTGCAGTGAGCGCCGGTGCGACAGCAGATAGCTGTCGTACGCGAATTTCAACGTCGGCACGTAATGCCGGAAGGGCGTGCCCGGGTGATGGAAGGGCTGGCAGGCATAGGTTTGTTCCCAGAACCGCAGTTCGGACTGGATGTCCACCACGGCGCAGGGCATGGCGTCGTCATTCCATGCATGTGCAAACGGATCAACGCGACGGGACATGGGTCCCCTCCCTGGCGCACGGAAAGGCAGCGTATCGATCCCATGGAATGAAGCGCGGTTTGTCCGTGCATCGGCCTCTGTGCCCACGGCCATCGCGACGGCCTTCCGGACCTGCGCGATATCCGCGTGAGACGATGCGACCCCGTCCCCGGTGAGATGCGTGCGTACTGCCGGCGTTCGCGGTTGTGGTGGCCCCCTGCTTCTGATCAGACGAGGACGTGCAACCGGAACGGCCGACCGTCCGTCGGTGCGGACGTGGACGGCATGTGGGTCAGTGCACGCGGGCGGTGACCGCGCCGTGCTGGTCCAGCCAGCGCCACGCCTCGCGCAGCAGGGTCCTGGCCACGGGCCAGTCAGGGCCGGCCTCGCCGCGCAACCGTTCCCAGTCGTGTTCGAGTTCGAGTTCGGTATCGAGATCCAACGCGCCGCCATACTGGACATGCGAGGAAGCGGCGAATGCATAGACGTGGCAGGCGTCTTCCCACGCGACATCGGGGTGCAGGCGCCGGCGGCGGCTATAGTCGTAGGCCGTGAAGGCGGCGAACGCATCGCCATCGGCGGCCGTACCTCGCCATGTGGTCTGCCGCAGCTGGTCGAGCTGCGCGCGATACAGTGGTCGGTCCATGGAAGTCTCCTGCTCCTGGCGGGCGCTTGGCATGGATAACTGGTACCGCGCGCCGCGTTAGTCGCAGGTGAGAAATACCTTCGTTGGCCGGTCACGAAGCTGACGCCGATCGACGCGATCAGCGGGCGGTCAGTCTCAGCGCCTGAGACGCTCCGCGCGTCAGATGGCGGCCCCTGCCGAGAGACCGCCATGGCCGCACAGACCGCATTGATCCGTCGCCACGCCGACGAGACCGCCCTGTTGCCTGCGGTGCACGCCGATGGCGGTGCGCTGGCGGAGCGACTCGCCGGCAAGTACCGCGACCGCGTCACCGGGCAGTTCGTCATTCCTGCACGCGAGGGGCGTTACGAAGCGCTGCCAGACGACGTGCCGGCGGCATTGGCCGACGCCTTGCGCCAGCGCGGCATCGACCGGCTGTATTCGCACCAGGCCGAGGCATGGCGGCAGGCGCAGGCCGGCGATCATCTGGCCATCGTCACCCCGACCGCTTCCGGCAAATCGCTGTGCTACACGATGCCGGTGGTGGCGTCGGCGCTGTCGCGCCGGGGCAAGGCGCTGTACCTGTTTCCGACCAAGGCGCTGGCGCAGGACCAGGTGGCCGAGTTGCTCGACCTCAGCCGCGCCGGCGACCTGGGCCTGAAGGCCTTCACCTTCGATGGCGATACGCCGGGTGATGCACGGCAGGCGATCCGCCTGCATGGCGACATCGTGGTCAGCAACCCCGACATGCTGCACCAGGCCATCCTGCCCCATCACACGAAATGGGCGCAGTTCTTCGAGAACCTTCGCTACGTGGTGATCGACGAGGTGCATATGTATCGCGGCGTGTTCGGCAGCCATGTGGCGAACGTGCTGCGGCGCCTGAAGCGCGTGTGCGCCTTCTACGGGGCCACGCCTCAGTTCATCGTGTGCTCGGCCACCATCGGCAATCCGCAGGCGCACGCGGAAGCGTTGCTGGAACTGCCGGTGCATGCCATCACCGAGTCCGGCGCGCCGACGGGCGAAAAGCACGTGCTGCTGTGGAATCCGCCGGTGGTCAATCCCGACCTGGGCCTGCGCGCGTCGGCGCGCTCGCAGAGCAACCGCATCGCGCGGCTGGCGATCAAGGCGGGTCTGAAGACACTGGTGTTCGCGCAGTCGCGCACCATGGTCGAAGTGCTCACCAAGTACCTGAAGGACGTGTTCGACAGCGATCCGCGGCTGCCGGCGCGCATCCGCGCGTATCGCGGCGGATACCTGCCGACCGAACGGCGCGAGGCGGAGCGCGCGATGCGCGACGGGCGCGTGGACGGGATCGTCTCGACGTCGGCGCTGGAACTGGGGGTGGATATCGGCAGCCTCGATGCGGTGGTGCTGAACGGTTATCCCGGTTCCATCGCGGCGACCTGGCAGCGCTTCGGCCGGGCCGGGCGACGGCAGCAGGCATCGCTGGGCATCCTCGTCGCCAGTTCGCAGCCGCTGGACCAGTACGTGGTGCGGCATCCGGAGTTCTTCGCCGACAGCCCGCCGGAGCACGCACGCATCGCGCCGGACCAGCCGATGATCCTGCTGGACCATGTGCGCTGCGCCGCGTTCGAGCTGCCGTTCCTCGCCGGCGAGCCGTTCGGCCCGGTCGATCCGTCGCCGTTCCTGCAACTGCTCGACGAAGACAGCGTGGTACACCGCGAAGGCGACCGCTACGAGTGGATCGCCGACAGCTATCCGGCCAACGCGGTCAGCCTGCGTTCGGTGGCGGACGGCAACTTCGTGGTGGTGGATCGTACCGACGGGCGCCAGGTGATCATCGCCGAGGTGGATTTCAGTGCCGCGCCGCTGACGCTGTACGAGGGGGCAATCCACATGATCCAGTCCGCGCCGTACCAGGTGGAACGTCTGGATTGGGAGGGCCGCAAGGCCTATGTCACCCGCACGCAGGTGGACTACTACACCGACGCGATCGACTACACCAAGCTGAAGGTGCTTGAGCGGTTCGATGGCGTCATCGCCGGGCAGGGTACGTGCCACCACGGCGAGGTGCATGTGGTGCGCCGCGTGGCCGGCTACAAGAAGATCCGTTACTACACGCACGAGAACATCGGCTACGGCCCGGTGAACCTGCCCGACCAGGAGATGCATACCACCAGCCTCTGGTGGCAGCTGCCCCCCGCGCTGCTGGAGTCGGCCTTCGAGTCGCGGCAGGACGCGCTGGATGGCTTCCTCGGCGCGGCGTACGCGCTGCACATCGCGGCCACCGTCGCGGTGATGGCGGAAGGTCGGGATCTGCAGAAGGCGGTGGGCGACGGTGACGGCGCATGGTTCGCGCTGCCCGATACGCAGGGGCGAGGACAACTGCGCGGCACCGACAGCCAGGTACTGTCGCCGGTGTCGGGCGAGCGTTTCATTCCCACCGCGTATCTTTACGACAACTACCCGGGTGGCATCGGCCTGAGCGAACCATTGTGGCGGCGCCAGCGCGAACTGGTGCAGCGGGCGGCACAGCTGGTGTCTTCGTGCGATTGCAAGGCGGGGTGTCCCGCCTGCGTCGGGCCCGTGCTGGCCAACGATGAGGACGCGGACACCACGCCGCGCGCACTGGCTGCGCGGGTGCTGCAGCTGTTGGACGCGGCGTGAGCGTCAGCCTGGAGAAGCTGCAGCGCCTGCGTCGCCAGGCGGGGCAGGGCGGTGGTACGTCGCCATCGGTTCCTTTGCCGCCGGCGCACGATCCATTGCCGGCACTGCGGCGCATGCTCGGGATCCGCGAGCGGGCGCGTCCGGCCGTCCCCCGGCGCGCATGCGATCGTGCGCTGCCGGGCGACGAGATCGCGCCGGGGCTGCTGCAGATCGAACAGGTGTTGCCGTTCGATGCCGTGCCGCCCCACGTGGACGGCACGTTCGCACGGACCGGCGCACTGCCGACGCCTGGCATGCTGTTCTTCGACACAGAGACCACCGGCCTGTCCGGCGGCACGGGCACGCGCGCCTTCATGGTGGGTGCGTCGGATTTCGTTGCGGCCGGGCTGCGCGTGCGCCAGTTGCTGATCACCCACCTGTCGGCGGAGCCGGCGATGCTGCGCGTTTTCGCCGGCTGGTTGTCGGAAGACACACGATTGGTCAGCTACAACGGTCGCTGCTACGACGCGCCGTTGCTGGCCACGCGCTACCGGCTGGCGCGGCAGGGCACGCCGTTGGCCGGCATCGAACATCTCGACCTGCTGTTCCCCTCGCGGCGGCGGTATCGGGGGGTGTGGGAAAACTGTCGCCTGGGCACCATCGAGCGCAATGCGCTGGGCATCGTCCGCGAAGACGACCTGCCGGGCTCCGAAGCACCGGGCGCCTGGCTGCATTACCTGCGCGGCGGCGACGCCGGCCTGCTGCGGCGCGTGCTGCATCACAACTTCCAGGACGTGGTGACGCTCGCCCACCTGTTGCTGCACCTGTCGGCGCCACCCGAAGCCTGAGGAACGGCGTGCTTGACCGTGCAGGAGGGCGCGTCGGATGCTGATCATGTCGGGGCACCGACGAGGATGCGATTCCCTCCGCTCCAGGAGCGTTGCATGAAGACCGCTGTCGTCCTGCTGGCCATTGCGTTGTCCGCGCCGGTGGCGGCGCAGGACCGGCTTCCGCCCATCGACAGGTTCGACTTGGGTGTGGGCCTCTACGCGGCCGACCACGATCTCGACACGCGCTGGGATGCCAGCGATGGATCGAGGGGCGCGCGCGTCGACTTCCAGCGCGACCTGGGATTCGCCGATCGGCAGGATGCGCTGGCCTGGCGCATCGGTGGCAGTCTGGGCACGGCGCGGCGGCACACGTTCGACGCCTTCGGCTACGACTACGACGACACCAGCATGCGGGTGCTCGACCGCATGCTGGAGATCGGCGACAACGTGTATCCGGTCGATGCGTCCTTCGAAGGCCGTCTGGATCTCGACATCACCGGCGTGGCGTATACGTGGATGTTCCTGCATGACGGACGCCAGGCCGCGGGCATCGGCCTGGGTGCGATGCGTTACGACATCCGCGCCGACCTGGATGCCAGCGCGACCCTCGCCGGGACGCCGGCCGCGTATGCGAACGACCTCTCCGAAGACGCATGGGCCCCCATGCTGCGTGCCGAATACGTGCGATCGCTGTCCATGCGCTGGCGCTGGGGCGCGGCACTGGCGTACACGCGCAAGAACGGCGGTGCGGTCAGCGGTGATGCGTTCGATGCGCAGGTCGCCCTGGACTACCTGCCTTGGCGGCACCTCGGGTTTTCCCTGCGCTACAACTACAACAACGTGGACCTGGACCTGCGGCGCACGCGGTTCGATGGCAACATCCACCTGAACAACTGCGGGCCGCAACTGCTCACGCTGTTCCGGTTCTGAACCGCCTGTCGGGGAACCACCGACAGCGGAGTGTGAAGCGTTGCGCATTCCCTGCATCGCGGCTCAAGAATGCGCCGCCATGGCCGACACCCTTGCTAGATTCCACATGAGCCGTGCCTTCCCACGTGGAAGGCATGCATCGAACTTGCAAGAAAAGAAGGGGACGTGCCTTGCGCATTCTGTACGTTGGCGACACCGCCTGCCTGCCTGACGATCTGGCCGACTACATCGGCGACATGGGCGACGAGTGGACGGTCGAGACGGTAGCCGACGGGAAGTCGGCGATGTTTGCGGTCGCCAATGGTCCGGTCGACGTGGTGATGGTGGGACCGGCGCTGCCCGACCTGCCGCCGGCCACCTTGCTGGGCCAGATCCGCACGCTGCGCTCGGAGACGATCCGCATCGCCCTGCTGGAAGGCAATGCAGACAGCCTGTCCGCCCCCATCAAGCTGATCGGCGTGGCGCACCGCTTCCTGCCGCTGCCGTTGTCGTCGGAAACGGTGCTGGAAGCGATCCACAGCCTGGAAGAACTGCGCGACCTGCTGGACAGTCCGCGCCTGCGTCGCGCCATCGGTCGCGTCGAACACCTGCCGTCGCCGCCGCACCTGTACTTCGCCCTGACGCGCGCACTGGAAGAAGACGAAGGCACGGCCAACGACATCGCCAAGCTCGTGGCCGGCGATCCGGCCATTGCGGCCAAGGTGCTTCAACTGTGCAACTCGGCCTACTTCTCCAGTGGCCGCTCGATCACCGACCTGCGTGCTGCGGTGACGCGGTTGGGCCTGGGCACCTTGCGCGACCTGGTGCTGGCGAGCGAGGTGTTCTCGATGAAGACCGCGGCCCATGTCGACCGCGGCGCGCTGCAGCAGCGTGCGCTGCTGGCGTCGCGCCTGGCGGCGAAGATCCTGCCGCGGACCAGCTCCGAACTCGGTGCCACCGCGGCGCTGCTGGCCGACATCGGCCTGCTGCTGCCGGGCGTGCGCGACGAGCGCGATACGCCGGCCAGCGAGGACGACGACCGCCCCGGTCACACCGAGGCGGGCGCCTACCTGCTGGGCCTGTGGGGCCTGCCGATGCCGATCGTCGAAGCGGTGGCATTCCACCGCCAGCCACAGCGTTCCAGCCTGCGCAGTTTCTGGGTGCCCGGCGCCGTGCACGTGGCCGGTGCGCTGGCCAGCAACGAACCGGTGGACGAGGGTTACCTGAAGTCGCTGGGCGTGCTGGACCAGTTGCCCAACTGGCGCCAGATGGCCGAGACCATGGTCGAGCGCGCCGAAGAGCAGGCGGCCTGACGCGTCTCTGATTCCGCGTGCGCGCCTGCGCGCGATGCAGCGTCTGCGATGCTTCACGTCTGTCTACGTGGAGCGGCCCGCGAGTGACGTCGTGGCCGTCATTCCGGCGCAAGCCGGAATCCATGGCCTCTCAGCGATGTCCTTTCTAGCGAACGTCAGGGAAAGCATCGGCAACGTGGGTCCCGGCTTTCGCTGGGACGACGGGGCTGGCGTGTCCGAATCCGTGCCGCCATCCCTTGCGGTCATTCCAGCGCAAGCAGAAATCCACTGTCCGTCAGTGATCCGCATCCTTCGTGCGGCGGGGAAGGCAAAGGCGAGATGGGTCTCGGCTTTCCCGGGGACGACGGGCGTGACGCTGTCAGGGACCGTAGGTGGGAGAGGTCTCCTGCACCTTGCCTGCTGGCTTGGCGATGATCCGCGGTCGTAGCCACGCGGCGAAGTCGGCTTCGCCGAGACTGCCTTCCGACAGGCCCAGATACTGCGGATAGAGCTCGTGGTCTTCCGCCGACAACGTGGCGCCATTGAGTACGATGAAGACTTCGCAGGCCACGGCTGCCATGCGCTTGTTGCCGTCGACAAAGGGGTGGTTGCGGGCCAGGCCGAAGGCCGTGGCGGCAGCCAGATCGGCCAGGTCCGGCGTGGGTTGTCCGTAGGCGTGCAGCTGCCGGGCGCGCGCCAGCACCGATTCCAGCAAGCCCTCGTCGCGGATGCCGGTCGCGCCGCCATGCTCGGCCAATTGCCGGTCATGGATGGCCAAGGCCAAGGCACGGCTGATCCAGACGATCATCCGGGCTGCTTCATTGGGCCAGCTTGTGGAGCAGGGTGCGGCGGCTGCGCATCACCTGCTCGGCCACCTCCATCTGCTCGGCCAAGGTGGGGTCGTAGACCGTCAGGCGGATGCCGTCGGGGGTCTCGAGTGCATGGAGTTCATCGCCTTTTTCCAGGCGAAGGCGCGCCAGGAGATCCTTGGGCAGGATGATGCCGGCAGAATTGCCGACCGTGGTGATCTTGAGCTTCATGATTGCCTTCCTGACGTTATAACCATGGTTATATTGGGGCGGATGAGGGGTTGAGGCAACCCGCACGTTTTTCTCGTCATGTGAGACCTGAAGGTGTACAAATGTACACCCATGAACCCCATCGATCTGCCTCCCCAACGTGCCGCCGTCCTGGCCTTCCTGCGCCGGGAGCTGGCGGCCGGACGCGCGCCCAGCCTGGCGGACATCGCCGGGGCCTTCGGCTTCGCCTCCCGCAATGCCGCCCAGAAGCACGTACAGGCGCTGGTCGCCGATGGCCTGCTGGAACAGGCGCCGGGCCAGAAGCGCGGCCTGCGCCTGCCCGGCGGCATGGCCGACCTGCTGCCGTTGCCCGTGCTGGGCCGGGTGGCCGCGGGCCAGCCGATCGGCGCCGACATCGGCCTAGACGAACAACTGTGGCTGGACCGTCGGCTGTTTTCGCCGCAGCCGGACTACCTGCTGAAGGTGCAGGGCGATTCGATGATCGACGACGGCATCGTCGATGGCGATCTGGTCGGCGTGCATCGCACGCCGGAGGCGCGCGACGGCCAGACCGTCGTGGCCCGCATCGACGGCGAACTGACCATCAAGCGCCTGCAGCGCGAGCGCCGGCGCATCCGCCTGTTGCCGCGCAATCCCGCGCACGCGCCGATCGAGGTGCAGCCGGGACAGGACTTCGCCATCGAAGGCGTCTACTGCGGCCTGGTAAGGCGCGGCTGACATGGGTGCGGTCGTCGCCCTCGACACGCTGTTGGCCGCGCGCACGTTGTGGCACGCGGGCCGCAGTGCGGCGATCGCCGCCGATGGCGAACCCACAGGCCATGCGGCGCTCGACGCGCTGCTGCCGCAGGGCGGTTGGCCACGGCGCGCCCTGACCGAGCTGCTGCTGCCTGCCGACGGCGTGGGCGAACTGGCCTTGCTGCTGCCCACGCTGGCACGCATGACCCAGGCCGGCAGCGCGGTGGCGGTGATCGCGCCGCCTTACGTGCCGTATGCGCCGGCCTGGCAGGCCGCGGGCGTGGACCTGGCGATGCTGGAGATCGTCGAAGCCGCGCCACGCGATGCGTTGTGGGCGTTCGAGCAATGCCTGCGCAGCGGTGCCTGCGCCGCCGTGCTGGGCTGGCCCACGCACGCCGACGGTCCTGCGCTGCGCAGGTTGCAGGTGGCGGCCGACAGCGGCGAATGCCTGGGCTTTGCGCTGCGCGACCGTCGCCACGCGGCCAATCCCTCGGCGGCCGCGCTGCGCGTGGAAGCCATGCGCGATGCGCAGGGCGGCACGCAGTGGCAGGTGCGCAAATGCCGGGGTGGTCCGGCACCTGCGCAACCCTTCGCGCTGGTCGCGCATTGAGGCCTACCGATGCTCTGGGCCTGTGTACTGCTGCCGCAGCTGGCGCTGGACGCCGTCCTCCGGCGTTTGCCTGATCCCGACGCGCCGCTGGCGCTGGTCGGCGGTGCCGTGCAACTGCGTACCCTGCAGGCGGTGAATGCCGCTGCCGCGCAGGCGGGCCTGCGGGCCGGCATGCGGTTGACGGCCGCGCACGCGCTGCTGCCGGATTTCGCGATGGTCGAATACGACCCCTCGGCCGAAGCGCGCTGGCAGCGGTTCCTCGCCGCCTGGGCGTATCGCCACAGTTCGCTGGTAAGCGCGCAGTGGCCGGGCTGCCTGGTGCTGGAGGTGCGCGCCAGCTTCCGCCTGCTGGGGCCCTGGCCGCGCATCGAGGTGCGGTTGCGCGAGGAACTCGGGCTGCTGGGTTTCCAGCATCGTCTCGCGCTGGCACCCACGCCGCGCGCGGCGCATGTGTTCGCCGGCCTGCGCGACGGACTGGCGGTGATGCAGCCGGCGGCGATGGCGGAAATGCTGGACCGCGTGCCGGTGCGCCGTGCGCGCCTGCCGGACGATGCCGGCGAACGCCTGCATCGCATGGGCATCCGCGACCTGCGCACGCTGCGCGACCTGCCACGCGACAGCGTGCGCCGCCGTTTCGGCTTGCCGGTGCTCGACCACCTGGATCGCCTGTACGGCCAGGCCGACGACGCGCTGGCGTACTACGCGCCGCCGGACCACTTCGATGCGCGCATCGAACTCGGCTACGAAGTCGAGAGCCACATGGCGCTGCTGTTCCCGCTCCGGCGCCTGATCGGCGACCTGTGCACCTACCTGTCCATCCGCGACGGCGGCGTGCAGCGCTTCGTGCTGCGGCTGGAACACGAGGAGGGCCATACCGATGTCGAGGTGGGCCTGCTGGCCGCCGAGCGCGAGCCGGCGATGCTGTTCGAACTCACCCGCAATCGCCTGGAGCGCGTGCAGATCGCCCAGCCGGTGGTAGGCGTGCGCCTGCTGGCACGCGAGCTGCCGCCGTTCGTGCCGGCCGCGCGCGATCTGTTCGATACGCGGCCGCAGCAGCAACTGCCGTGGCCGCAGTTGCGCGAACGCCTGCGCGCGCGCCTGGGCGACGAGGCGGTGCATCGCGTGGCACCGGCCGGCGATCCACGCCCGGAACGCGCGTGGCGACGCGTGCAGGGCGATGGCAGTCGCATCGAACGGGCGCCCCTGCGTCCGCCACGCCCGACCTGGTTGCTGCCGCAACCGGTGCCGCTGCGCGATCCGCACCCGCGCATCGTCTCCGGGCCCGAGCGGCTGGAAAGCGGCTGGTGGGACGGCGAGGACGCGCGCCGCGACTACTACGTGCTGGAGACCTCGCAAGGCCAGCGGGCCTGGGCGTTCGCGCCGCCGGGCGAGCAGGGCGGCTGGATGCTGCATGGGTGGTTCGCGTGAGCTGGGACGATGCGGTGGACGGCGTCGACCGCGATACGCCCGGCGGTCGCCCGCCCCGCGCGTGGGAAGTGGCGCAGCGGTTGCGCCGGCATGCCGCGGCCAACGACGACGGCCCGCAGGAAGATGCCTGGCCGGCCTATGCGGAACTGCATTGCCTGTCGGACTTCTCGTTCCTGCGAGGCGCGGCCAGTGCGGAAGAGCTGTTCGAGCGGGCGCGCGATCTCGGTTATGAAGCACTCGCGATCACCGACGAATGCTCGCTGGCCGGCATCGTGCGCGGTTGGGAAGCTTCGCGTGCGACGGAGGTGCCCCTCGTCGTCGGCAGCGAGTTCACCCTGGCGTGCGGGTTGAAGTGCGTGCTGCTGGTGGAAACCACGGCCGGCTACACGCGGCTGTGCGAACTGATCACCACCGCCCGGCGCGCCGTCGACAAGAAGGGCTACCGGCTCACGCGGCTGGACATGGAGCGCCTCCTGTCCGACGTCGATCCTGCCGTCTGCGGCCTGTTCGCACTCTGGCTGCCGGCACCCGAGATCGACGAAACGCAGGGGCAGTGGCTGCAGTCGGTGTTCGGCGATCGCGCGCATGTGGCGGTCGAACTGCACCGTGAGCAGGACGATGCCGCCCGACTCGCGCGCCTGCTCGAGACCGCCGCACGCCTCGCCATGGTGCCGGTGGCGGCCGGCGACGTGCACATGGACGTGCGCCGCCGCCGCGCGTTGCATGACACGATGACGGCGATCCGCCATGCCGCACCGCTGGCCGAATGCGGCGAGCACCTGTTCCGCAACGGCGAACGCCACCTGCGCACGCGACGGGCGCTGGGCAACATCTATCCGCGTGCCCTGATCGATGCCGCGGTGGCGCTGGCGCGGCGTTGCAGGTTCGATCTCAAGCGCGACATCCATTACCGCTATCCCGCCGAGCTGGTGCCGGCGGGCCACACGCCCAGCACGTGGCTGCGGGAACTCACTGAACGCGGCATGCGCGAGCGCTGGCCGGAGGGCGTGCCGGATTCAGTAGTGGATCAGATCGACGGCGAACTCGCGCTGATCGAAGAGCTCCAGTACGAGGCGTTCTTCCTGACCGTGTGGGACATCGTGCGGTTTGCCAGGGAACAGCACATCCTCTGCCAGGGACGTGGTTCATCGGCGAATTCCGCGGTCTGTTTCGCACTGGGCATCACCGTGGTCAATCCTGCCGAAAGCCGCCTGCTGATGGCCCGATTCCTGTCCAAGGATCGCGGCGAACCGCCGGACATCGACGTCGACTTCGAGCACGAGCGCCGCGAGGAAGTGCTGCAGTACGTCTACACCAAGTACGGCCGCCGCCGTGCCGCGCTGGCCGCCACGGTGATCCGTTACCGCGGCAAGAGCGCGGTGCGCGACGTGGCCAAGGCGTTCGGCCTGCCGCCGGACCAGATCGCACTGCTGGCCGACTGCTATGGCTGGGGCAACGGCGAGGCACCGATGGAGCAGCGCCTGCGCGAGGCGGGGTTTGATTCGGGAAATCCACTCATCCGGCGCGTGCTGGCGGTGACCGACCAGCTGCGCGACCACCCGCGTCACCTGTCGCAGCACGTGGGAGGCTTCGTGATCGGCGATGCGCCGCTGTCAACGGTAGTGCCGGTCGAGAACGCGTCGATGGACGACCGTACCATCATCCAGTGGGACAAGGACGATCTGGAGACGATGGGATTGCTCAAGGTCGACTGCCTGGCGCTGGGCATGCTGACCTGCATCCGCAAGGCGGTGGACCTGGTGGAGAAACACCGCGGATTCCGTCTGGATCTCGCGCGCCTGCCGAACGATGACGAAGCGACCTTCCAGATGATCCAGGCCGCCGACACCGTGGGCGTGTTCCAGATCGAATCCCGCGCGCAGATGAGCATGCTGCCGCGGTTGAAGCCGAAGGAATACTACGACCTGGTTGTGGAAGTCGCGATCGTGCGCCCCGGCCCGATCCAGGGCGGCATGGTGCATCCCTACCTGCGCCGCCGGCAGGGCAAGGATCCGGTGACCTATCCCTCCGAGGGCGTGAAGGAGATCCTCGGGAAAACGCTCGGCATCCCATTGTTCCAGGAACAGGTGATGGAACTGGTGATCCATGCCGGCTATACGCCTTCGCAGGCGGATGGTCTGCGCCGCTCGATGGCGGCCTGGAAGCGGGGCGGCGACATGGAGCCGCATCGCCTGCGCATCCGCGAGCTGATGCTCGGGAAGAATTACTCTCCGGAGTTCATCGACCAGATCTTCGAGCAGATCAAGGGCTTCGGTTCCTATGGCTTCCCGCAGAGCCATGCGGCCTCGTTCGCCAAGCTGGTCTACATCAGCTGCTGGCTGAAACGGCATGAGCCGGCCGCCTTCGCCTGCGCGCTGCTCAATGCGCAGCCGATGGGCTTCTACTCGCCCAGCCAGATCGTGCAGGACGCGCGACGCGGGCAGGGCGGGCGTGTGTCCATTGATGTCCTGCCCGTCGACGTCGCCATCAGCGACTGGGACAACACACTGGAAGGCGGGCATGTGCGCCGCGGGGTCGACGACGGCGGACAACCCTCGCTGCGGCTCGGCTTCCGGCAGGTGGGCGGACTGTCGGAGGACGCCGGCAAGGCGATCATGGCCGCGCGCGCGCAACGCCCCTTCGCCGATGTCCGTGATCTCTGCCAGCGCGCCAGGCTCGACGAGAAGGCGCGCACTGCCTTGGCCGAAGCGGGCGCGTTGCATTCGCTCGCCGGGCATCGCCATGCCGCGCGCTGGGCGGTCGCCGGCATCGAGCGGCAGCGCCCGTTGCTGCCCGGCAGCCCGGATGAGGAGGCGATCGTCCTGCCCGCTCCGACGGTGGGCGAGGACGTGACCTCGGACTACCGCATGACCGGGCTGACGCTGGGCGCGCATCCGCTGTCGTTGCTGCGCGAACGCCTGCAGCGGCAACGCGTGGTCGATTCGCGACAGCTGAGCGGGTTGCCACACGGGCGGGGCGCCTTCGCGGCTGGCATCGTCACCCAGCGGCAACGGCCGGCCACGGCGAAGGGCACCATCTTCGTCACCCTGGAGGACGAGCACGGCATGGTCAACGTGGTGGTGTGGTCGCACGTGGCGCTGCGCGACCGCAAGGCCCTGCTTGGCGCGCGCCTGATGGCGGTACGCGGCCGTTGGGAACAGGTGGACGGCGTCTCCCACCTGATCGCACGCCGGCTGGAGGATTTCAGTCACCTGCTGGGCGAGATCCAGCCCGGCTCCCGTGACTTCCACTGACCTGCCATGCGTGCGCTGACCGCCCACACCGATGATCTGTTCGCTCCCGCGATGCACCGCCTCGTGCATGACGATCAGGGCGGCATCCGCTATTGGCCGGGTGCGATCGATCCCGATACGGCGCAGGCATGGTTCGAGGCCCTGCACGCACAGGCCGCGTGGATCCATCTGCAGCGCCCCATGTACGACCGCATCGTCGACGTGCCGCGCCTGCTGGCGAACTACGCCGTGGATGCACTGCCGCCCGAGCTTCCGCTGGCCGGTCTCCTGGCCTGCGTGCAGGCGAGGGCGCCTGCGCCCTATTCGCGCATCGGCATGAACCTCTACCGCGACGGCCACGACAGCGTCGCTATGCACGGCGACAAGCTGCATACCGTAGCCGCCGGCCATCCGATCACCCTGGTCTCGCTGGGCGCGCCGCGGCGCATGCTGATCCGCGCACGCGAGGGCAGGCGCGAAACGCTGGCGGTGGACCTCGCGCCGGGAAGCATCCTGTCGATGAGCCATGCGTCGCAGAGCACGCACGAGCACGGCATTCCGAAGACCCGGCGTTCGCAGGGGCCGCGGATCAGCGTGGTGTTCCGGGTGAGGCCTTCGTCCCCTGTGGGAACAGGTGGCTTGGCAGGTGTGGGAGCGACGTGAGTCGCGAAGGGTCACCTGTAAAGCTTCATCGCGACTTACGTCGCTCCCACAACAGGCTGCCCGAAAAAAAACGCCGCGAGGGCATCGCGGCGTGAGGGGAAGGACTGCATGAAAAGGAGAGGCCGGTCAGCCCATCAGCTTGAACAGCGACAGCTGCTGCATCTGCATGAAGACCGTCTGCGCGGCTTGCAACGCGGTGTTCTCCATCTGGTAGCGGCCGATGGCCTCGGCCCAGTCCAGGTCGCGCAGGGTGGACAGGGTGCCCTGCAGGGTGACGTTGTTGGCTTCGCGCAGGGCGGCCGCATCCTCGATGGCGGACAATTGCGCGCCGCCGCTGGCGCGGGCATCGATCATCTTTCCCTGCGCGGTCCCGACATCGCGCATGGCGGCCTGCAGGTTGTTCTGCATCGCGGCGCGCTGCGCGTCCGTGGTGGGGTTGGCGTCCAGCGTGTCGATCAGTCCCTGCACGGTGGCGAAGATGTCGCGGCTGCCCGAGGGGCCCAGGGTGAAGCTGTCGCCGTTGGCGGGCTGACCATCGATCTTCATCTGCACGCCGGCGAAGGCAATGCTCTCGCCCTTGGCGTAGGTGCCGGTCGTGACCGCATTGCCGCCTGCATCCAGCACCTGGTACGTGTTGCCGGCGCCGAACGAAAGCGTGTAACTGCCGCCCGACCAGAGGGTGGAATCGGTGACGCTGAAATCCATCAGCAGGCCCGTACCCGTGTTGCCCGGAGCGGCCCGTCCGTCGATGCGGCCGTCGCCGGTGCGCAGGCGCAGGAAGACCTCGCTGCCGGGCAGGGTGTCGGCGACGAACATGTCCGGCGCCACTTCCACCTGGCGCTGCGTCTGGTCGCCGCTGTAGATCACGCTGCCGCCGGCGATGGCGAAGGGCGTGCTGCCGTCGCTGGTGCCGCCGAACAGGTAGCGGCCGGCACCGTCGGTGCTGTTGGCCAGGTCCAGCAGGCCGGCATAGATCGCCTTCAGCTCGGTGCTGATGGCGTGGCGGCTGTCGTCGCCCATCGCCGCGTTGTTGGCCTGGATCGCCAGCTCCTGCACGCGCGCCATCGCTTCGCCCACGCGGGTGAGTGCGTTCTCCTGCAGGCCGAGGCGGTTCTGCACCGCGTTGGCGTTCATGCCGAAGCGTTCGAGTTCGGCGACGGCCCGGTCCAGGCCGACCGCGGTACCCGCAGCGACCGGATCGTCCTTGGCGGTCACCAGGCGTTGCCCGCTGGCGAGCTGCTGTTGCGTGTGCGCCAGTTTCGCCTGCTTGGCCAGCATCGTGGAGATCGACTGCTGGTACATCATTCCGGTGGAGATGCGATTGTTCATCGGCGTGTGGCGCTCAGCAGCGATTGGAACAGGGTGTCGGCGGTCGCGATGATCTGCGACGCCGCCTGGTACGCCTGCTGCAGGCGCATCAGGTCGGCGGCTTCTTCATCCAGGTTGACGCCGGAAATCGCATCGCGCGCGGCCTGCGCCTGGTCGTGGATGACCTGCTGCGCCTGGGCGGAGTAATCCGCCTGTCGCGCCGCCGAACCGACCTGCGTGGTCAACCCGCCGATGGCGCCATTGAGCGTCAGCGTGCCGCCGTTGAGCGCGCGCGCGTCGTCCAGGTTCGACAGCAGCCGGGCGTTGCCGTTGTCGCTGGAATTGGCGCCGGTCGGGCCCACGCTGAAGCGGTCGCCGGCGGCGGGTGCGCCGTCCAGCACCAGGCTCCAGCCGTTCGACGCAATGGTCTGTCCGGGGGTGTAGACGAACGGGCCGGCGCCATTGATGGTGTAGTTGGTGGCATCGAGGAAGTCGATGTCGACCGGCGCCAGCAGGCCCGCATGGCTGGCGTCCAGCACTTTCAGGCCGCTCAGCTTGCCGCTGCCGGTGTTGGCCATGTCCGTCGTGGCCTTGACCGGCGTGGCCGCGGCGATGCGGCCGGGATCCGTGATCGCGACGCCCAGGTTGCCGGCGGCGCCCGCGGTGGGTTGCAGCAGGAAGCGATCGTTGGCGGCCGGGGTGCCGGACGCGAGCACGACCTCCACGCCGTTCACCACCAGCGGATCGGCCGCCGTGCCCGTGCCGGTCGTTGCGATGGCGGCACCGGTGTCGGGATGCGTCGCCACCCATGCGCTGCCGTCGAAGCGCAGCAGCACGTTCTGCGAATTGAGTGCCGAGACGCTGCCCACGGCCGTCTGCAGCACGGCGGTGCCGGTGTTGCCGGCGTTCGACGAAATGCGTGGCGCGGGCAGGCTGAAGAAGTCGGCGCCCAGCTGTCCATACTGGTCCATGCCCGCGCGGTGGCCGGCATTGAACGTATCGGCCAGCGACGTGGCGACGCGCCCAAGCTCGGCGACCGCCGGGTCCAGCACCGTGGTGCGGAACTCGATCAGGCCGCCGATCTGTCCGCCCATCGCGCGCTTGTCGAGCGTGATGCGCTGGCTGTTCGTTTCCAGCGCCACCTGCAGCCGCTCGGGGCGGTACGCGTCGGGCACGGTGACGAGCCGGCTGGCGGTAGCGCCGACGACCAGGGGTTGTCCACCGGCGCTGAACACGTTGACCAGCCCGCCGTCCTGCGTCACCGCGTTGCCGCCGGTGAAGGCCACCAGTTCGCTGATCAACTGGTCGCGGCGGTCCAGCAGGTCGCCGGAAGGATGGGTGTTGCCGCCGATCTGCCCGTTGAGCTGGGCGATCTCCTTCGCCAGCCGGTTGACTTCACCGGTGGCGGCGGTGAGTCCGGCATTGACCTCGGTATCCAGCCCGTCCAGGTGCTGGTCGATCTGCCGGAAGCGCGTGACCAGCGCGTTCGCCTGCGCCAGCACGCTTTCGCGGTCGGCCGAGCCGGCCGCGTTGGACGACAGCGCGCTCACCGAATCGAAGAAGCTGGACCACGGCGCGCTGATGCCCGTCGCCTTTTCGGAGAACAGCTGGTCCAGGCGCGTGGACAGCACCGACAGCTGCTGCAGGCGCGACAGTTCGCCGCCGCTGTCGAGCAGGCGCGAGGTCGCCAGCGAGTCCGCCATGCGGCGGATGTCGACGATCTGCACGCCGTTGCCCTGGTAGCCCTGGCCGAAGTAGGTGCCGTCGCGCGCTTCGAACTCGGCGCGCTGGCGCGAATAGCCGGGCGTGTTGATGTTGGCCACGTTGTGGCTGACCGTCGACAGCGCACGCTGGAAAGCGAGGAGGGCGCTGCTGCCGGTGGCGAGAAGGTTGGACATGCGTGCTCCGGGGTCAGCGCTTCAATGCGTTGCCGATGGCATTGCCGACGAATCCGCCGACCTTGCCGCCGACGCTGTCGCCGATGGCCGACAGCACTTTTCCGAGTGTCGGACCGTTGGCGATCGAGGCGATCTTGTTGGCATACGTCGGGTCGGTGGCGTAGCCGGCGCGCTGCAGGCCGCGGGCGAAGCCCGCAATGTCCTTGCCGGCCGCCAGTGCCTGCTGGTAGCGCGGATTGTTCTTGAGCAGTCGCACGTAGTCGGCGAAGCTTTCCGCGGGCGACGCGTACGCGCGGAAGTCCGCGGTCTCGCTGTGCTTCACGCCATTGCTGTATTCGTGCGTGGCGGTGCGGGCGCGCTCGCCCTTCCAGCCCGTCGCCTTGATGCCGAACAGATTGTGCGCGCTGTCGCCATCGCCGGTCTTGATCTGCCGCTTGCCCCAGCCGGTTTCCAGCGCAGCCTGGGCGACCAGCGCGCGCGGGTCGACGCCCAGCTCCTTCGCCGCCTGCTTGGCGTGGTCCCAGATCTCGGCGACGAAGCGCTCGGGCGTATTACGCGCGTACTTCGACGGATCGGCCGACGCGACCTGTTCCACCTCATCGCAGGCGGCGTCAGGACGGACGGTGATGGTGTCCAGCGTGATCGTGCCCGGCATGCCGGGGTCGTGGCGCACGGCGCTGCTGCCGATGCCGCGGCCTGCGATGGCGTCCAACATGGAATCGGCTTCGTTGCCCGGCAGCAGGCGCTTGTACGCGGACAGCGCCGTGGTGGCGGGAACCGCGGGCGTGGTGCTGTCGGTCGCGCCCAGCTGCCGCGCGATCATCGGCGCCAGGCCCAAACCGCGCCCTTCGCTCATTGCCTTGGCGATCTGCTGGTCGTACATGTCGCGGAATATCTGGTTTTCGCCGGGAAACAGAGAATCACCGAAGCCGGCCTCGCGCATGCACTTGATCATCATCTGCGCGAACTGGCCTTCCAGCTTGCGCGCGACGTCGTGGATGCGCGCGTTGTCCGGCTTGCCGCCGGCATCGGCCAGCGGCAGGGAAGGATTCAGCGTTCCGATGGGCATGCTGGCCATGTCAGATCACCTCGAGCTCCGCGCGCAAGGCGCCGGCCTGCTTCAGGGCTTCCAGGATCGCGATCAGGTCGCCGGGTGCGGCACCGACTTCGTTGACCGCGCGGACGATCTCGTCCAGCGAGGTGCCGCCTTCGAACTTGAACATGCGGTTGCCTTCCTGGCTGACGGACACGCTGGACTGCGGGGTCACCACAGTGGTGCCACCCCGGGAGAATTCGTTCGGCTGGCTGACGTTCGCCGATTCGGTGATCGTCACCGTCAGCGAGCCGTGGGTGACCGCCGCCGGCATCACCTGCACCTGCGCGCCGATCACCACAGTGCCGGTGCGCGCGTTGACGATGACCTTGGCCGGCGCGCTGCCGGGGGTGAGTTCCAGGTTCTCGATCTGGGCGAGGAAATTCACCCGCCGCGAGATCTCGGCCGGTGCGCGCACCGCGACCGTGACCGCATCCAGCGCGTAGGCATTGCCGGCGCCGAAGTTCTGTTCCAGCGCCGCGACCATGCGCGACACCGTGGTGAAATCGGCGCGGTGCAGGTTCAGCGTGATGGTGCCTTCGCCACTGTCCAGTGCATTGGGGATCGCACGCTCGACGGTGGCGCCGTTCGGGATGCGACCCACGCTGGGCACGTTGACCGACACGCGCGAGCCATCCTTGCCTTGCGCACCGAAGCCGCCGACCACCAGATTGCCTTGGGCGATCGCATAGACCTCGCCATCGGCGCCGCGCAACGGCGCCATCAGCAGGCTGCCGCCGCGCAGCGAAGTGGCGTTGCCGATGGAGGACACGGTGATGTCGATCGGCTGGCCCGGCTTGGCGAAGGCGGGCAGCTCGGCGTGAATGGCCACGGCCGCCACGTTCTTCAGCTGTGGATTGACGTTGGGCGGAATGTTGACGCCCAGCTCGCCGAGCATGTTCTTCAGGCTCTGCACGGTGAAGGGCGCCTGGCTGGTGCGGTCGCCACTGCCATCCAGGCCCACCACCAGGCCGTAGCCGACCAGCGGGTTGCTGCGCACGCCGCCGACCTGGGCCAGGTCCTTGATGCGCTCGGCACGCGCAGCGGGCGCCAGGCAGATCAGCACCAGGCCGATCCAGGCCAGCAGCCCCAGCAGCGTGTAGGTGTCGATGCGGCGCGACTTCTTCGCGGGTGCCGGTGCAGCGCGGTTGGCTTCGTTGGCGTCCATCACGGTGCTCAGTTCGGGAAGATCGGGGAGTTGAAGAACCGGCCCAGCCAGCCCATCGAGTTGGACTGCGCGATCGCGCCGCGGCCGCCGTAGGCGATGCGCGCGTCGGCGACCTTGCCGGAGGAGATCGTGTTGTCCGGATTGATGTCGGCGGGGCGGACGATGCCCTGGATCTGCACCAGCTCGTCGCCCTGGTTCAGGCGCATGTTCTTCTGGCCCTGCACCACCAGGTTGCCGTTGGGCAGGCGCTGGATCACGGTGACCGTCACGCTGCCCTGCAGCTTGTTGCTCTGCGCGCTGTTGCCGGCGCCGCTGAAGCCGCGGTCGCCATTGACCGAAGCGCTCAGGATGTCGCGGCCGTTGTACGTGACCGGCGCACCGGCGATGTTCGGGGCCGCGATGGCGATTTCGCTCTGCTTGTCGACCGAGGTGGTGGCCGACGTCTGCGCGGTGGTGTTCTCCACCAGGTTGATCGTCAGCAGGTCGCCGACGTCGCGCGCGCGGCGGTCCGCGTAGAGATTCAGCCCGGGGCCGGCGCGGTAGATGGAACCCGCGGTCGCCGGCGACTGCGCGGCGACGATCGGCTGGATGGGCTGCATCGGTGCGTACGGGCGCACGTCGCCGTAGTAGCGTGCACAGCCCGGCAGCAGCATGAGCGCGCAGGCAAGGGTGGTGGCGGACGTGGTGCGCTTCATGGCGTGTCTCGTGGCGTGACGGTGGAGTGAGGCGTCAGACGTTGTTGTTGAGGTAGCCGAGCATCGAGTCGGTGGTGGAGATGGCCTTGGCGTTCATCTCGTAGGCGCGCTGGGTCTCGATCATGCTCACCAGCTCTTCCACCACGTTGACGTTGGAGCCTTCCAGCGAACCCTGCACCAG
The DNA here is from genome assembly GCF_964253495.1 of Pseudoxanthomonas sp. LjRoot127. NCBI lineage: Bacteria > Pseudomonadati > Pseudomonadota > Gammaproteobacteria > Lysobacterales > Lysobacteraceae > Pseudoxanthomonas > Pseudoxanthomonas sp. LjRoot127. The sequence goes on along the minus strand of NZ_CAXUQR020000001.1, from coordinate 3,861,027 downwards.
ACTGCCCAGCCCGTTGAGGCCGGGCGTGCCGTTCTGCGCGGGGCCGGAGGCGGTGGTCTCGACGTAGAGGTTCTCGCCCTTGGCCTGCAGGCCCGACGGATTGACGAAATCGGTCAGCGTCAGCGAGCCGATCTCCAGCGCCTGCGCCTGGCCCGCCATGGTCACGCTGACGGTGCCGTCATTGCCGATGGTCATCGACTGCGCGCCTTCCGGCACCTGGATGCCGGGTTGCACCGGATAGCCGCTGTTGGTGACCAGTTCGCCCTGTGCGTTGATCTGGAACGAACCGTCGCGCGTGTAGGCCGGCGAGCCATCGGGCAGAAGCACTTCGAAGAAGCCGCGGCCGTTCACCATCACGTCCAGGGAGCGGCCGGTCTGTTGCGGGTTGCCCTGCTGGAAGTCCTTGGACGTCGACACCACGCGCACGCCGGTACCGAGTTGCAGGCCGGAGGGCAGCTGGGTCTGCGACGAGGTGGAGCCGCCGGGCTGGCGGACCTGCTGGTACAGGAGGTCCTCGAAACTGGCGCGGTCGCGCTTGAAGCCGGTGGTGTTGGTGTTCGCCAGGTTGTTGGAGACCACGGACATGCGCGTCTGTTGCGCGTCCAGTCCGGTCTTGGCGACCCAGAGGGCCTGGTTCATGGCGTGGTTCCTCGCGGGGTGGAAGGGGTGGAACCGCGCGGTGCGGTTCCTCGCTTCCTCTCAGGCAAGTCCTGTGCCGGAATGGGTGTCGTGGTTCTGGCGCTGGGATTGGCGCCGAAATGGGGCGGAGGTTCCGGTCGCGGCGTAGGCGTGGCGGAAAACCGGCGGGGCCTGGCGTTAGCCCCTCTCCCTGCGGGAGAGGGGTTGGGGTGAGGGGCAACGAAGCCGGTCTACCCCGGCTATCAGCGACTTTTCCACATCCTCCGTTCACTCGAAACGCACAATCATGATGAACGTGTTGAGTGCGTCTTTCGTAGGCGGGGCTTTGGGTCAGGCATGGCGCCGCTCGCCGCGGGGGCCTTACTTTTCTTTGCTTGTGCAAAGAAAAGTAAGCAAAAGAAACACCCCCCGGCGGTCCGCCCGCCGCTGCGCGGCGGGTTCGCAGTCGCGGCAGGAATTTTCGGACGGGGCATCCTGCCCCGGCCGAAAACGCCGCACATCCATGTGCGGCGCCCCTGCGGGGTTTTACCCGCCGCGACTGCCGGACCTCAGGGGCCCCAAGGGCGGCGTCTGACTGACCAAGGCGCGCTTTTGCCGTTGCTGTTGCCTTCGGGCCCCCATGAGGCACGGCGAGTGGGCCGGGTAAAACCCGAAGGGCGCCGTCATGGATGACGGCGTTTTCGTATGGCACATGGATGTGTCATACGAAAATTCCCGGCCCGCTCGCGGACCCGGAGCGAAGCGCAGGGCGTGCCGCCTGGGGTGTGTTTCTTTGATTCTTTCTTTGCACAAGCAAAGAAAGAATGCCTCCGCGGCGAGCGGCACCATGCTTGAGGCTAGTGAACGCATCCAATGAACGCATCCAACGAACGAACGTCGTGCGCTCAAATACCATGAACGCATCGCGCTTATGGTGCTTGTTGATCAACCACCCAACCGCAGCAGCTGATTCGACGACTGCGCCATCTCGTCACCCGTGCGGATGACCTTCACCTGCATCTCGAACTGCCGCTGCAACTGGATCATCTGCACCAGCGCACCGGCCGCATCCACGTTGCTGCCTTCCAGCACGCCCATCGTCAGGCTGTTGCCATTGGCTACCGGCAACGCCGGCGCCTGCGGATCCGAGGGACGCATCAGGCCATCGCCGCCCCGGGCGAGCTGCGACTGGGCGGCTTCCACGATGCGCATGCGACCGACGATGGCCATCGTCTGCGGGCCTTCGCCTTGCGGGATGATCGACACCGTGCCGTCCGCACCGATGTCGATCGACTGTGCAGGCGGGATCGCGATGGGATTGCCGTTGTCGTCCAGCACCGCGCGGCCACCGGCGGTGACCAGTTGGCCGTTCGGGGTGACGTTGAGCTCGCCGTTGCGCGTGTAGGCCGTGCCACCATCGGCGGCCTGCACGGCCATCCAGCGGTTCGGCTGCAGCGAGATGTCGAGCGAACGGCCGGTGACCATCTGCGATCCGGTGCGCCCGTCGAACCCGGGATCGATCAGCACGGCATCGACGCGCGAGGGGAAACCCTGGCCCTGGATCTTGAAGGCTTCCGTGCCGGCGAGCGCCGCCTTGAAACCCTTCGTGTCCACGTTGGCGAGGTTGTGCGACACCGTGCCCTGCGCCTGCAGCGAAGCGCGGGCGCCGGTCATCGCGACGTAGAGTGCCTTGTCCATGCGTCAGCCTCCGTCGGCCGTGCCGCCATCAACGGATGTTGATGACGGTCTGGGTGATCTGGTCCTGCGTGGACAGCATCTGCGAGTTCGCTTGGAAGTTGCGCTGCGCCACGATCATGTTGACCAGTTGCTCGGTCAGGTCGACGGTCGAAGCTTCCAACGCGCCCGAGGCCACCTGGCCGAAGTCCGACGTGCCCGGCGCGCCGATACGCGGTTCACCGGATGCGAAGCTGTGCGTCCACGTGTTGTTGCCCTGCGACACCAGACCCTGCGGATTGGTGAAATTGGCCAGGCCGACCTGGCCGATGGCGCGGTCCACACCGTTGGAATAGCGCGCATACACCACGCCTTCCGGCGAAACGCTGAACTCGTTGAGCTTGCCGGTGGCGTAGCCGTCCTGGTTCTGGATGCGCTTGGCGAACTGTTCGCCGTACTGCGTGGTGCCGCTGATGTTCATCGTCATGTTGAGCACGCCGGCGCCGGTGCTGGGCGTGAACGGTGCCAGCGTCACCAGGCCGTTGGCCGGCGCGGTCAGCGTGCCGTTGTTGTCGAACTGCACGGTGGTCGGTGCGCCCATGGAGGCGCCGTCCACATAGGTGTGCATCTGCCACTCGTTCGGGTTGGCCGTCTTAACGTAGTACACGGCCTGCTGGTGGGCCACGCCGAGCGAGTCGTACACCGTCACCGAGGTGGTCTCGTTGTAGCTGGCGCTGTCGGTGGGCGAGAACGGCGCGATCGTCGGCTGCGACGCATTGCCGGGCAGGGTCACGCCCAGGTCCACGTTGGTGGTCGGCGAGGGCGCACTATCGGTGGTCAGCAGCTGCAGGTCGACCAGGTTGCCGGTATCGAAGCCTACGCCGTCGGCGCGCGGCGGGAACACCTGCAGGCGGTAACCGTCGGGCGTGGTGACGAAGCCATTCGCGTCGCGCTGGAAGTTGCCGGCGCGGGTATACACGTTGGTGCCGTTGTTGCTGACGGTGAAGAAGCCTTCGCGGTCGATCGCCAGGTCCAGGTAGCGGCCGGTCTGGTTGATGTCGCCCTGCGAGAACTGCTGGGCCACGTTGGTCACCCGCACGCCCGCGCCGATGCCGTTCTGCAGCAGGCCGTAACCGGTGGTGGAGAACACCTCGGCGAACTCCGCGCGCGACTCCTTGAAGCCGCTGGTGTTGACGTTGGCGATGTTGTGCGAGGTAACGTTGAGGTCGGCATTGGCCGCCCTCATGCCGGACAGCGAGCTGTTGAAAGCCATGGAAGACTCCTTGCTGGATGCGGTGGGAGTGAGGTCAGGACGCCGACTTGCCGATGCGCAGCACGTAGTCGAGCGGGGCGGTGCCCAGGCCGGGCAGGTTGAGGTACAGGCCGTCGGAGCCGATGGTCACGCTTTCCACGGTGGCGTCGACGTACGTATTGAGCGCGGTGCCGGTGCCATCGCTGCCGGTATGCGTGGCCTTGATGGAGTACGCGCCGGCCGCCGCGCGTTCGCCGGTGGCCTTGACGCCATCCCAGACGAAGGCGGTTTCGCCCTTGCCGGTGGATTCGACGTCGATGGTGTCCACGACCACGCCACTGGCATCGGTGATCTCGAACGTCACCTTGCCCGCACCCGGGGACATGACCAGGCCCGTGGCATTGCCGGTGGCAGGCAGTGCCACCGAACTGGACGGCACCACGACGGAATGGCCGACCAGCGCCGCGCCCTTCAGCACCTGGTCGCCGGTCAACGCAGAGGAGAAACCGCCGACGGTGGTGTTCAGTTCGCTGATGCCCTGCACGGTCGAGAACTGCGCCAGCTGCGCGACGAATTCGCTGTTGGACAGCGGCTTCAGCGGGTCCTGATGGCTCAGCTGCTCGGTCATCAGGCGCATGAAATCGGCCTGGCCCAGCGTGTCGGCCTTCTTGGTGGTCGCCACACCCGAGGAGGCGGTATTGATGGCGGCGAACGGATCGCCATTGATGGTGGTCATGTGCGTGGTCGCTCGGTGGCGGGGCGTCAGCGGCCCATGGTCAGGGTGGCCAGGGCGAGTTCCTTGGCCGTGTTCAGCACTTCCACGCCGGCCTGGTAGCCGCGCGACGCCGAGATGAGGTTGACCATCTGCGAGACCGGATCCACATCGGGCGCGTAGACGTAGCCGTCGCCGTCGGCCATCGGGTGGCCGGGCTCATAGCGCTTGATCGGTGGCGCATCGCTCTGGCTGATCTCCTTCACCTGCACCGACGTAAGCGAGCCGTCGCCGCGCAGCGGGCGCGCCTGGAACACGGGCTCGATGGGCTTGTAGACCGCATCCGCGGACGAGGCGATGGAATCGGCGTTGGACAGGTTGCTGGCGATCGTGTTCAGGCGCACGGACTGCGCCTGCAGCGCGGAACCGGCGACGTCGAAGATGGGCAGGTTGCTCATGGCATGCCTCCTTACTGGCCGGTGATCGCGGTGAGCATGGTGCGCACCTTGGATTCGATGAAGCTCAGCGAGGCGCGATACTCCAGCGCCGCGCGGCCATAGGCGGCGCGCTCGGTGTCGGCGTCGACGGTGTTGCCGTCCAGGCTGGGCTGCACGCCATCGCGTTCGAACATGCGCGGGGTGGCGTCCTGCAGGGTGAGGTGCAGTTCGTTGGTGGTCCGCAAGGGCGCGGCCCTGGCGGCGGCGTTCTTCAGGGCAGCCTGGAAGTCCAGGTCCTTCGCCTTGTAGTTCGGCGTGTCGGCGTTGGACAGGTTGCTGGCGATCAGCTGCATGCGCTGCTCACGCAGCGGCAGTGCCGCCGCATGGACACCGAGGTAGTTGGAGATGGGATTGGACATGGCACCGCTCCGGCAGACCGTTGCCGGGGATGCTGCAAGGCGTGTGCCAGAACGTGCTCTTCCTTCGCCCCGTGCGGCGGGGAGAAGGTGCCCGAAGCGCGTGCCCCATACTCGATACGGGGGCGGATGAGGGGCGCTTTACGCCGCCATTTGCGCTGCCGCCACCTGGTTCAGCCGGAACAGCACGTGCTCGGCCAGCTCGTGCGGGCTGTACTTCGCCACGAAGGCGTTTGCGCCCACGCGTTCGACCATGGCGTTGTTGAACACGCCCGACAGGGACGTGTGCAGCAGCACGTAGAGGCCGGCCAGGCCCGCATGGCGCCGGATTTCCGTCGTCAGCGTGTAGCCGTCCATCGCAGGCATCTCGATGTCGGAAATGACCATGGCGTAGCGTTCGGCCGGGTTCTCGCCGGCGGCGTGCACCTGCAAGAGGTGGTCCAGCGCCTGGCGCCCGTCGGATAGCAGGGTGGCAGTGACGCCCAACTGCTCCAGTACGCTGCGGATCTGCGAGCGCGCGACACGCGAGTCGTCGACCACCAGCACCTGCATCGGCGGGGCACCGGCGGGCAGGGCCATCTCCGGCGCCAGCGTGGCGTCCATGCGCGACTGGCAGATGTCCGCCAGCACGCTTTCCACGTCGATCACTTGGATCAATTCGCCCTGGAAACGCGTCACCGCGGTCAGGAAGCTGTTTTCCGCGCCCAGTTCCGGCGGCGGATGGATGTCTTCCACCGCGATGTTGACGATGCGCTCCACGCCGCTGACCAGGAACCCCTGGATGGACCGGTTGAACTCGGTGACCACCAGGTAGTTGGGCGCGTTCTCGGGATTGGGGTCCCGCTCGGGGTGGCGGATGCTCAGTCCCAGGTCCAGCACGGGGACGGAACGGCCGCGCACGTCGGCCACGCCCACGAATTCGGTGGGCAGTCCGGGAAGCTGGAACAGGGGCGGGCGGCGCAGGACTTCCTGCACCTTGAAGACGTTGACGCCAAAAAGCTGACGCCCGCCCAGGCGGAACAGCAGCAATGCGAGGCGGTTGTGGCCGGCCAGGCGGGTGCGCTGGTCGATGCGGTTGAGCAGGTCCTGGGTCATGGACAACTTATCGGCACGCCCAAGGGGTGCTTGAGCGGCGTTGCACTTTCCTTCGCCCCGCCTGCGGGGAGAAGGTGCCCGGAGGGCGGATGAGGGGCGGGCGCGGCGCCTGATCGAGCGCCGGCGCGTCATCGCTTCGTTCGCCCCTCACCCGCCTTCGGCACCCTCTCCCCGCTGCGCAGGGCGAGGGGCAGGAACTGGCACACGCTTTGCACCCACCCCGCCGATGAACCACCGGAGCCCGCCCATGCTGCTGCGCCTGACCACCGCCCTGATCGGCGGTCTGACCGCATGCGCCGTGCTCGCCGCGGACTTCCAGCCGGTCGACAGCATCAAGGCCGCTGCCCTCGGCGCCTTGCCTGCGGGCAGCGAAGCCGAGGCCACGCTCGATCCCGCCCTGCGCCTGCCGCGCTGCGGTGCCGCGCTGGTGGCGCGCATCCAGGGCAGCAACAACGTGGAAGTCAGTTGCCCGCAGGATGCCGGCTGGCGCCTGTTCGTGCCCGTGCGCGTGCGCCGCAGCCAGACCGTGCTGGTGCTGGCGCGTGGCGTGGCGCCAGGCGAGACCATCACCGCCGATGCCTTCGTCGCCGAGCGCCGCGATGCTTCCCGCGTCGTCGGGGCGGCTGTCGCCGATCCGGCGCAGGCGGTGGGCCGGGTCGCGCGACGCATGCTTTCTGCCGGGACGGTGCTGGCGTCGACCGACCTGGTCGCGCAGCGCCTGGTCCGGCGCGGCGACAATGTGGCGCTGGTGTCCCGGCGCGGGGGCGTGGAAGTCCGCGTCGCCGGCAAGGCATTGGCCGATGCAGGCGAGAACGAGCGGGTGACCGTCGAAAACCTGTCCTCGCGCCGCGTGGTGCAGGGTGTGGTCGGGCCGGGCGGCGACGTCTGGGTGAGTCGATGAAAATAATTCGCGATCGGCCCTCAAGATGTCCCGCGGGGTGCCGATACCGACGCTGGGTGGAAGGACATCGGGCAGAAAACGGGCCTTCCTCGGAATTGTGCGATCCGTCACTAAAGTCGACCGGGTGGCGGCCGATAACTCCTTTGAACCCTGTTACAGGTGACTGACATGAACCAGAAAATCGAAGGCACTCCCCCTGCCGCCATCCGCAGCACAGGCCCCTTGGGTGGCCGTGTCGCCCCGGCGGGCGCCGACCGTTCCAGCCCCGTGGAAGCCAGCGCGGCAGGCGACAGCCTGCGCCTGACCGGCGAGGCCACCAGCCTGCAGGCCATGCAGCGCGAACTGTCCACCGCCCCGGCGATCAACGAGGCACGCGTGCAGGCCGTGCGCGAAGCGCTGCAGGCCGGCACGTACAAGATCAACGGCGAGGCCATCGCCGACGGCATGCTCGGCCTGGAAGACCAGCTGGGCGGCTGAGCACCATGACGCACGCCCCCCTCCAGCGACTGTCCGCGGCCCTGGAAGAGGAGCGTCGCGCCATCGTCGAGCACGACGTGGAAGCGCTCGTGCGCTGCACCCAGGACAAGCTGGACGCGCTGCGGGCGCTGGAAGGCGCCGCCGCCGGCTACGGCTTCCCGGACGAACTGCGCCAGCGCCTGGCCGAACTCGCCGACATGAACCACGCCAATGGCATCCTGCTGGCGCGTCGGCGTCGCGAAGTGAACTGGGCGCTGCGCCACCTCGGCCGCACCGAAAGCCACGGCGCCTACGACGCCCAGGGCCAGACATCGACGAACGCCGCCCCGCGTCCGATCGCGGTGGCCTGAGCCCGGTGCCGGATCCGCAAACTGCGACACCGCACCTTGCCGCTCCTGCGGCCGCGCCGGATACTGGCGCCCCATCATCGCCGCCACCCGATCCATCCGTGGCCACAGACCCGCTGACGAATCCGCCTTCCGGCGCCTGCACCGTGGACGACATCCCGTCCTTCGCCGATCTCAAGGCGCTGGCCGAACTGATGGACGATGGCTACCTGCTGTGCCGTGGCGATGCGCGTCCGTTGCACGCCAATGCAGCCGCCCGCGCGCTGGTGAACGATGAAGGCGACGTGCTGGCCGCGCTGTCCCGCCTGTTGCCCGCCGACGCGATCCGCATCGCGCGCGAGACCGGGCGCTGGAATGCCGACCTCACGCTCGACGACGGCCTGGTGCTGCAGGTGCGCGCGTACTTCCACGACAGTCCGGGCGGCGGCCACTGCATGGTCGTGTTCCACGACGTGAGCGAGGCGCATGCGCGCCAGCAGGAACTGCAGCGTCGCCATGCACAGCTCCGGCAGACGCTGGTGCGGCTGGCCGGTGCGCAGGAGCAGCTGGTCCAGTCGGAGAAGATGGCCTCCATCGGCCAACTCGCGGCCGGCGTTGCGCACGAGATCAACAATCCGATCGGTTACGTGCACTCGAACCTCGGCTCGCTGCAGGAATACCTGCACAGCCTGTTCTCGCTGATCGAAGTCTACGAGCGCGCGCTGCGCCTGCCGGACCCGAAGACGATGCTGCCCGAGATCGAGGACCTGCGTGCACGCGCCGACATCGACTTCATCACCGGCGACCTGCCGCAGCTGATGTCCGAGTCGCGCGAAGGCATCGAGCGCGTCACCGCGATCGTGCGCAACCTCAAGGATTTTTCGTACTCCGGGCGCGACGACAGCTGGAAGTCCGCCGACCTGCATGCCGGCCTCGATTCCACCATCAACATCATCTGGAACGAGCTGAAGTACAAGGTCACCCTGGAAAAGCAGTACGGCAAGCTGCCGCTGGTGCAGTGCCGCCCCTCCGAGTTGAACCAGGTGTTCATGAACATCCTGCTCAACGCCAGCCATGCCATCGACGAACGCGGCACGATCACCGTGGCCACCGGGGTGGAGGGCGACGAGGTGTGGATCGAGATCCAGGACAGCGGACACGGCATCCCCGACGAGATCCTGCAGCGCATCTTCGATCCGTTCTTCACCACCAAGCCGGTCGGCAGCGGCACCGGGCTGGGCCTGTCGATTTCCTACGGGATCGTGAAGAAGCACAACGGGCGCATCGAAGCGCGCAACGTGCCGGGCGCCGGCGCCTGCTTCCGCATCGTGCTGCCGATCCGGCAGCCGAGTCTCGACGCGGCGTGACATCACTTCCTTCTCCCCGCTCGGCGGGGAGAAGGTGCCCGAAGGGCGGATGAGGGGCGAGCGCAGGAATAAACCTCGCGGCATACATTGCGATTGTTGCGATGGCGCCGCATGTCCCGGCTCTTGGTCTTCGTTCGCCCCTCACCCGCCTCCGGCACCCTCTCCCCGCTTCGCAGGGAGAGGGGGTGTGTCAGGACTCGAAGAACGCCAGCTTCTTCGCCCGCGGCAACCGTTTGAGGTGCGCTTCCGCACGCGATGCCGCACTGCGGTCGGGATACGCGCGGCTGGCCAGCAGCTGCACGGGAGGATTCGCACGCGTGTACTTCGCGCCGGTCCCGGCGACATGCGCGGCGTAGCGTGCGTCGAGGCGGTTGGTGATGCCGGCGTAATACGCGCCGCTGCGACACTCGAGCAGGTACACGCACCAGCGACCCGGCGCGTCGTCGGCGTCAGGCGTGCGCACGATGGTGCGGCTGGTTCTCGTGCGTGGTGAATGCCTGGCGGATGTGTTCGCGCAGGTCGTCATCGTTCCACGGCTTGGTCAGGAAGCGGTAGATCTCGCCGCGGTTGATCGCCTCGGTGACGGTCGCCAGGTCGGTGTAGCCGGACAGCACCAGCCGGATCGTGTCAGGGTAGAGCACGCGCACGCGGCCGAGGAACTCGGTGCCGCTCATGTCCGACATGCGCTGGTCGGACAGGATGACTTGCACGTCGTTGGTGGCCAGCAGCTCGAACGCGTCGGTGACGTTGCTGGCGGCCAGGATGCGGTAGCCATCGCGACGGAACAGGCGCACCAGCGAGCGCAGGATGTTCTCTTCGTCGTCGAGAAGCAGCAGGGTGCGGTCGGGCTTGGTGGCGGCGAAGGCATCGGCGCGCAGGTAGCGGCGGCGCAGCACCGCGCCGGCATCCTCGGCCGACATCGGCTCGCCGAACAGGTGGCCCTGGAACATGTCGCACTGGTTCCTGCGCAGGAAGCCCAGCTGCGTATCGGTTTCCACGCCGTGCGCGATGACTTTCATGCCCAGCTGGTGGCCCATCGCGATGATGGCGCAGGTGATGGCGACCTCGCGGTTGCCCGAGGGCACGCCCTTCACGAAGTTGCGGTCGATCTTGATCTTGTCCACCGAAAAGCGGACCAGCGAATCCAGGTTCGAGTCGCCCATGCCGAAGTCGTCCAGCGTCAGCCGCACGCCTTCGCGGTGCAGCTGCGCCAGCGTGCGGTGGACCAGGTTCATGTCCTTGGCGAGCGCATTCTGGCGCACCTCCAGGACCACCATCTGCGGCGGGATGCCGGCCTCCTGCATGGCCTCCAGGACTTCGGGCACGAAGCTGGGGCGCAGCAGTTGCAGCGTGGACACGTTGACCGCGATCTCGAAGTCGTCGAAGCCCCAGTCGCGCCAGACGCGCGCCTGCTTGAAGGCGTTGCGCAGCACCCAGTCGCCGATCTGGACGATGACGCCCAGCTTTTCGGCCACGTGCATGAAGCGCTCGGGCACCAGCAGGCCAAGGGCCGGCGAGTACCAGCGCAGCAGCGTCTCCATGCCGACCACGCGTCCGTCGTGGGCATTGATCTGCGGCTGGTAGAACAGGCGCAGTTCGTTGTGGTGGATGGCATTGACGATCTGCCGCGCGATGATGCTGTCGCTGCGTGCGGTGATCGCCGCGCCGCGCCGGTACAGGCGCACCAGGTTCATGCCTTCGTGCTTGGCCTGTTCCATCGCGCTCTCGGCGCATTGCAGCAGGCCAGACGGCGTGTCGGCATGTTCGGGACACAAGGCGATGCCCAGCGTGCCGGTCAGGAACAGCGTGTACGGCAGCACCGTCATCGGCAGCTCGATCTGCTCGCGCAGCAGCTCGCCGAAGCGTTCGGGCGGCAGGGTGCCGGGCGAGCGCGGCACGGCCACGATGAACTCGTCGCTGCCATGGCGCCAGGCGCGCGCCTCGGTCCCCAAGGCCTGCTGCAGGCGGTCGCTGAGGATCGCCAGGGCTTCGTCGCCGACTTCCACGCCCATGTTCTCGTTGATCGAGCGGAAGTGGTCGATGTCGACGTACAGCAGCATCAACGGCGTGCCGTCGTGGGTGGCGGCCTCGACCATGCGCAGCAGGTCGGGTTCGCCGGCCCCCAGGCGCGGCAGGCGGGGCAGGTGGGCGTGCTCGGAGTTCACGCGGGATCGGCGGATGTGGCGGGCAGGGACCCATAGGGTAGGCGAAGTCGCCATGGCGCGTCCGGGACGACGACCAGTTCGCCCCCCGCCGCGTTCGCCAGCGCCTGCAGCAGCGGCCGCGCATCCACGTCGGCCTGCACCTGCATGTCCACGGTGAAGCCGCCGCGGGGATCGGGATCGCCGTTGAGCGCGAGGATGATGCGGCCGCCCGCGTGGGCCACTTCCCGGGCGATGGTCTGGACGATGCGGAACGCGACCAGGGCACGGTCGGCGCCGGGTGCGTGGGGCAAGGATGCGAGTGTCAACGTGCTGCCGGGGAACAGGCGTTCGTACTCGGCCCGCAATGCGGCGTCGAGCCCGATCGAATCGAGTTGCGGCGGATGCAGCGTGGCATGCAGGTCGCGCACGAGGGCGACCGCCTCATCGCTTGCGCGGATGATCTCGCGCAGGTCCTCCTGGCGGATCTCCGCGTCATCCTCCGACTGCACCAGGTGCGCTCCCATGCGGATCGCCGACAAGGCCTGGCCGACCTGGTTGTGCAGGGCGCGCCCGACCCGGTGGCGGTCGGCTTCCTGCAGGTGGAAAAGCTGCAACAGCAGGTCGTCGGGAGAAGGCGGCATGGGCGCGGCGCGGGCGGGAACGGCGGCAGTATGCCAGTCGTGCCGCCGTGGCATGGCGGAGCGGCCCTGAATGCAGCGGGGCGGCCATCGCTGGCCGCCCCGTGCGTGTCATCCGGTGGCGGGGGTCAGAACAGCTCGACCGTGCCCGCGCCCATGTTCTGCTGGGCCACCGGCTTGTGCGGCGGACGTTCCCATTCGGTGCGCTGGTCGCGCAGGCGGTTGCCGATCAGGCGCAGCGCGCTGAGCAGTTCGTTGTCCGTCGCGCCGCCGGTACGGTGCAGCAGTTCCTGCAGGGCCAGCGCTTCCTTGTTGATCGCGGTCAGGCGGTCCAGGTGGGTCTGCGCACTGCCCAGCGACTGCGTGGCGATGTCCTCGAACTGCAGCGAGCGGACGGCATCGGCGACGCTGGCGTCGATGGCGTGGCCGCACATCGAGACTTCGCGCATGCCGTCGCCCAGCGAGGCGTTGATCGCCGCAACCTGGTTGAGCATGCCGGCGGCTTCGGAGCGGGCTTCACGCGAGCGGTCCAGGTCGCGCGAGGCCATGTTCGACACGGTGTCGCGGACCTTGGCAATGGATTCCTTCGAGCTGTGCGCCAGCTTGCGGATCTGCTCGTTGAAGGCGGTGGAGCGCTCCGACAGGTTGCGCACCTCGTCGGCGACCACCGCGAAGCCACGACCGGCTTCGCCGGCGCGCGCGGCTTCGATGGCGGCGTTCAGTGCCAGCAGGTTGGTCTGGTCGGCGATCGACTTGACGTCTTCCAGCAGCGAGAAGATGCCATCCAGGTGCTGCGCCATGTCGTCGATGTGGTGCACCGTGGTGCCGCTCTGGCCGGCGACCTGTTCCAGCGCCTCGACCAGCTGTTCCATGCGCTGGCTGGCGTTCTGGGCGAAGCGCGCCACGTCCACGCCGGCACGGTCGCCGTCGCCGTTGCGGTCGATGATCCGGGAGATGGCCGCACTCTGTTCGCGCGACTTGCGGTTCATCGCGTCGAAGCTGCCGCCGAGGTTGCTGACCGCCTCGCGGATCAGTTCCCGTGCGCGGTCGATCTCGCTGCGCGAGCCTTCGATCTCGTTGTTCACGAAGCGGCGCAGCTCGGTCAGCAGCGCATCCTGTTCACGCACCACGCTGGCATGCTCAGGGGAGATCTGGTGCGAATTGACGGCCGTCAGCCAGGCGAAGATCAGCCAGGCCAGCGTCAGCGACGTCAGCAACGCCCACTGCACGGCGTTGGGCCAGTCGAAGCCGACCGACAGCGGGAACAGCAGGGTCAGGAGAAGGGGTGCCGCAAGACGAACCAGGATGCGCGAGTACATGGGTGCTCTCTGATGAAGCTCACTGATGAGTATCGGCCGTGGGGAACGGCTCTTTAGGCGGGAAATCGCGCGGTTTTGCTGTGGCGGGCGATCTGTGACCGCCATTGCCGCTTGTGCGACCGGCGGTTGTGGGAGCGACGTAAGTCGCGATGCTCTTCGTTCAGGCATCGCCGTCGCGTCATCGCGACTTACGTCGCTCCCACATCAGGCTCGCAGCGGCGATGCCGCACGCTCAGGCAATCGCCGCCGCCAGGTCGAGCAGGCGTTGGGCGATGCGTTCCAGCGGCAGCGCCTCCTTGGCCGCGCCCAGGCGCATCGCGGCTCCGGGCATGCCCCAGACCACGCTGGTGGCTTCGTCCTGCACCAGGGTCGGCGCACCGGCCTGGCTCATCTCCAGCAGGCCGCGGGCGCCGTCGTCGCCCATGCCGGTCAGGATGGCGCCGACCGCATTGCCCCCCGCGCTCTGCGCCACCGAGCGGAACAGTACGTCGACCGCCGGCTTGTGGCGGTTGACGGCGGGGCCGTCGTCGATGCGGGCGCGCCAGCGCGCACCGTCGCGGATGATCCGCATGTGCTGGCCGCCCGGGGGCAGATAGGCGTGGCCGGGCAGGATCGCTTCGCCGTCGCTGGCTTCGCGCACGGCCATTGCCGAATGGCGGTCAAGGCGTTCGGCGAAGGCGCGGCTGAAGCCCGCGGGGATGTGCTGGGTCAGCACGATCGCGGGCGCGTCGGCGGGCATCTGTTCCAGCACCACGCGCAGCGCTTCGGTGCCGCCGGCGGAGGCGCCGATGGCGATCAGGCGGTCGGTGGTGCGGAAGCGCAATGCCGGCGGCGCCGGCAGTGCCGCATCGAGGTTCACGCGTGGCGCGCCGGTGCGGGCCAAGGGCCGTACGCGCGCCTTCGCCGCCGTCTTGACCTTGGCGATGATCTCGTCGGAATACGCCTGCAGTCCGCTGGCGACATCGAGCTTCGGCTTGGAAACGAAGTCCACCGCGCCCAGCGACAGCGCCTGCAGCGTGGTATCGGCGCCGCGCTCGGTCAGCGAGGAGATCATCACCACCGGCATGGGCCGCAGGCGCATGACGTTCTCCAGGAACGCCAGGCCGTCCATGCGCGGCATTTCCACGTCGAGCGTCATCACGTCGGGATTGAGCCGCTTGATCTTGTCGCGCGCCAGCAGCGGGTCCGCGGCGGAGCCGACGACCTCGATGCCGGGGTCGCGCGACAGGATTTCGGTCAGGATCTGGCGAACGACCGCCGAGTCGTCGACGATCAGCACGCGGCAAGGATTCGTACTCATCAGAACAGCTCCACGCCCCCGGTGACGGGCGCCCTGGACAGGCGCGCGCGCGCGGCGGATTCGGCGGCCAGCACTTCGGCATCGTGGGCGTGCGGCAGGCGCTGCACCACCGCGCGGCCGCTGTCGGCGAAGTACCAGACCTTGCGCGGATGGATGCCCCGCAGGTCTTCCGCCACCACCGGGATGCGCTCGGCATCGAGGTAACGGCGCACGAATTCGGCGTTGCGGGTACCGACCGGATTGCTCGTGAAGCCCTTCAGCACGTTGGCGCCCCCGAACACCTTGGCCTGCAGGCGGCTGCGCGCGGCGCCGCGCTTGAGCAGGTCGTTGATCAGCAGTTCCATCGCGTAGCTGCCATAGCGCGCGGGTGCGCCGTCGCCGACGTTGCCGTCCGGCAGCAGGAAATGGTTCATGCCGCCGAGTTTCAGCAGCGGATCGCGGATGCAGGCGGCCACGCACGAGCCCAGCACGGTGACCAGCGCGGTGTGATCGTTCACCACCAGGTACTGCGTGGGCAGCAGCTTGGCGGCATCGGTCTTGAAGCGGATGTCGTGGTAGCGCATCACGCTGCCATCGGCGAAGGCGGCCGCGGCGGCGCTCATGCGGCGGCCCCGGCGCGCCGGTACAGCGTGCGCCCGCAGGGCTGGATGATGTCCGCGGCGTGCAGGTAATTCTCCGAGTGCCCGGTGTACAGCATGCCGTCGTCGGCCAGGTGCGGCACGAGGCGGGTGAGGATGCTGCGCTGGGTCGGTTTGTCGAAGTAGATCATCACGTTGCGGCAGAACATCGCCACGAACGGGCCCGCCACGTCGTAGCGTGGCGCCAGCAGGTTGAGCGGACGGAAGTCGATCATCTGGCGCAACGCCGGATGCACGCGGCACTTGCCCTCGTTGGGGCCGCTGCCGCGCTGGAAGTAACGCCGCTTCAGCGCGTCGTCCAGGCCGGCGATGCGTTCGATCGGATACACGCCGCGTTCGCCGGTGGCCAGCACCTGCGTGTCGACGTCGGTGGCCAGGATGCGCACCGGCGGCGTCAGCGTGCCGTAGGCCTCGCAGGCCGAAATGGCGATGGAGTAGGGCTCCTCACCGGTGGAGGCGGCGCAGGACCAGATCTTCAGCGCTCCGTCGTTGCGCCGCTTGGCGAGTTCTTCCTGCAGGCGCTCGAAATGGTGCGGTTCGCGGAAGAACGAGGTCAGGTTGGTGGTCAACGCATTGGTGAAGGCCTGCCACTCGTCGCCGCCGTCCCGTTCCAGCTGGTCCAGGTAGTCCTTGAAGCTGCGCAGGCCCAGCGCACGCAGGCGTCGCGAAAGGCGGCCGTAGACCATGTCGCGCTTGCCGTCGGCCAGGGCGATGCCTGCCCGTTGGCGGATCAGGTCGGCGACGCGGCGGAAGTCGCGGTCATCGAACTCGAAATCACGCGCGCCGGTCGCGGCGGCGTCGTCGCGAGGGGGCGGGGCGGAGGTCCGTCGGGTCGAGGTAGCCGGAGCAAGGGGGCGGGTACTGACGGACATGGAGGTCTCGCAAGAGCGGGGTACTGGCGGTCATGCCGCCGGGGTCCGTCCTGTGGACGGGCCCCGGCGCGCGACCGGGACGATGCAAACCGCGTGCCTCAGAATTCCTGCCAGTCGTCACCGTCGGCAAGGGCGGGCTCCAGCACCGTCGAGGCGGTGCGGGCGACCGGCTTCGGCGTTGCGGCGGTCGGGGCGGCCGCGGCCTTGGCCGGCTTGGCGGCGGCCACGGGTGCGGAGTGGGCATGCAGCTTGAACACCGAGACGGACTCGCTGAGCGACTGCGCCTGCTCTTCCATCGAGCGGGCGGCGGCCGAGGCTTCCTCCACCAGCGCGGCGTTCTGCTGGGTGGTCTCGTCCATCTGGGTGATCGTCTGGTTGACCTGCTCGATGCCCGCCGACTGCTCCTGCGAGGCCGCCGAGATCTCGGCCATGATGTCGGTCACGCGCTGCACGCTGGCGACGATCTCGCCCATCGTCGCGCCCGCCTGGTTCACCAGCTTGGAACCGTCGGCGACCTTGTCCACGGACGTCTCGATCAGGCCCTTGATCTCCTTGGCCGCATTGGCCGAGCGCTGGGCGAGCGTGCGTACTTCGCTCGCCACGACCGCGAAACCGCGGCCCTGTTCGCCGGCACGCGCCGCTTCAACGGCGGCATTGAGCGCCAGGATGTTGGTCTGGAAGGCGATGCCGTCGATGACCGAGATGATGTCGGCAATCTTCTTCGAGGACTGCTCGATGTCGCGCATCGTGGTGACGACCTTGCCGACCACCTCGCCGCCCTGCGACGCGACGGACGCGGCGCCGATGGAGAGCTGGTTGGCCTGGCGGGCCGATTCCGCGTTCTGGCGCACGGTGGAGGTCAGTTCCTCCATGGACGCTGCGGTTTCCTCCAGGTTCGCCGCCTGCTGTTCGGTGCGACGCGACAGGTCCGCGTTGCCCGACGCGATTTCACCGGCGGCGGTGTTGATGGAGCCGGAGGCGTCCTGGATGCGGCCGACGATGTCGGTCAGCTGGGCGACGGTGGCATTCGCATCGTCGCGCATGGTGGCGAACACGCCGTGGAAATCGCCTTCCATGCGGGCGGTGAGGTCCCCGCGGGCGATGGCCTGCAGCAGTTCGGAAACTTCGGCCAGGTTGCCGTCGGTCGTTTCCATCAGCTGGTTCAGGCCGTCGATCATGTCGCGGAAGTCGTACTGGTACTTGTCCACGTCGCCGCGCTGGCTGAAGTCGCCGGAGGAGGCCGCCATGGCCAGGCGCTTGATCTCGCCGTTGATGGCCGAGAGGTTGGCCTTGGTGGCGTCCATCGTCTCGGTCAGGTTGGCCTTCTCGCCGGGCAGCTTGGGCATGTCCAGGCTCAGGTCGCCCACCGAGTAGCGCTGCATGATCTTCAGCGCGTCGCCGATGGCCTGCAGGTGCGAGGCGACCAGCGCGTTGGTGTCGCGCACCATGCGGCCGTATTCGCCCGGGAACGCGCTGTCGTCCATCCTGTAGCTGATCTGGCCTTCGTCGTGGCGTGCGGCCATTTCGCTCTGTGCGGCGATGACCGACTGCACCTGCGTCTGCATGCGCTGCATGGCGCTGAGCAACTGGCCGACCTCGTCGGAACGGCTGGTATCGATCTTGCCGTCCAGCTTGCCGGCGGAGACATCGTTGGCCACGCGCACGGCTTCGCCGACCGCATTGGCGATGGCACGGGCGAAGAACCAGGCCAGGGCAAGGCCACCGACAATGCCTGCCACCAGCATCACGACCATCAGCGTGCTGGAGGCCGTATAAGTGCTGTGGGCGTTCGTGCTGGCGGTCTTGGCCTGCTTGTCGACCACCGTGATCAACGTGGAGAGTGCAGCCGTCGCCTTGCGGTGCTGGTCGCGCGTCGCGCCGATGAACGTGTCCACGGCATCGTCCGGCAAGCCCAGGTCCAGCATCTCTTGAACGTCCGCGTAGGACTGCTGAGCCGCCTTCCATTCCTTGACGAAGCTGTCGTAAGCCTTTTTCTCGTCGGCGTCGGTGATCAGCTTGGCGTAGTCCTTGCTCGCCTGCTCGATCCTCTTCTCGGTTTCGCCGGCAAGTTTCCTTGCCTCGGCCTTGACGGCGTCGCTCGCGCGCACGTGCTGGCGATAGGAATTGGTCCGGTATTCGCCCAGCAGACTCTGCAGATCGCCGGCGGCCTTGACGCTGGGCACGACGTTGCCCGTCACTTGGGTGGTGACACCGTTCAACGAGTTCAGGCCGACGAACGCGGCGATGCCCTGGACCAACATCAGGGCCAGCACGACGCCGAAGGCCAGCATCATCTTCGTCGTCAGTTTGAGGTTCTTGATCCGCTGCATGGGGATTCTTTCCTTTACCGGGGCGCGCGCCGCGCCGCTCTCATTGGCAACCAGGGCGGGGCAGGGCGCGCGGCCCTGCCCGTGAAGCGGATCAGCGGATCGTCGCCAGCTTCAGGTTCGACGGCGAGCTCACCACGATCTCGGCACGCGACTGGTCGCGCTCGATGTTGCCGATCACGCAGACATCCTTGCCTTCCAGCTCTTCCGGCGCCGGCTTGAACTTGGCGCGGGCGTCGCCCGGAATGCGGGCAGTGAACGTGTGGCGCGGGAAGTTGCCGCCCATGTACAGGAAAGTCGGGGTGCCTTCGGTGTTCTCGGCGAAGCGGGCCTTGCCCACCTTTCCGCAGACGGTGCCGGCCTTGCCGGTGAAGCGCGCGGCCATGTCGGCGGGGATCGCATTGTCGATCTGCGACTGGCTGCTGGCCGGCGTGGGCATCATCAGGGCGGCGCCGGCGGCGACGAGGGACAGGGTCAGGACGGATGCGATCTTCATGCCAGTAACTCCGGAGGGGCAGGGATGGTGGGAAACACTCACCGCCTGAGATCGGCGCCCCGCCGCCAAACTTGAGACCTCGGACGCTTCAGGAAGCGGTGATGCGCACGAGTGGGAGCTGCATCACAGTTCGTGGCCGCTGGCGCGCGGCGGCGGCCCGGCTCAGGCCGTGGCGACGCTGTCCGCCACGACCTCGATGTCGCGCACCGATGCATGCGGATGTGCGTGCAGCCATGCTTCCAGCGGGCCCGCCGGGAGCGGCGGCGAAAACAGGTAGCCCTGCAGGACGGGGAAGCGCTGTTCGGTGAGGAAACGATGCTGGGATTCGGTTTCCACCCCTTCGGCAACCACCTTCATGCCCAGGCTCTCGCCGATGCGCAGGACGGAGGAGGTCAGCGTGCGGGCGATGGCGCTGGTGTCGATGTCGCGCACGAAGCTCTGGTCGAGCTTCAGCTCGCTGATCGGCAGGCGGTGCAGGTGGCTGAGGCTGGAATAGCCGGTGCCGAAGTCGTCCAGCGACAGCCGCACGCCGAGCACGTAGATGGCCTCGATGTTCTCCAGCACGTCCGGATCCGGATCGAGCATGACGCTTTCGGTGATTTCCAGCGTCAGGTCGGCCGGCACCAGGCCGTGTTCGTCCAGCAGGTCGGAGATCTGCAGCGACAGTTGCGGGTCGCGGAAATTGATCGCGGAAACATTGACCGACACGCGCGGGATGTCGATGCCGCGGCGGCGCCAGTCGGCCATCTGCGCGCATGCCCGGCGCAGCACCCACAGGCTGAGGTCGGCGATCAGGCCGCACTCTTCCGCGACGGGAACGAAACGCGACGGCGGAATCACCCCGAGATCGGCATGGTGCCAGCGCAGCAGCGCTTCGACGCCGTAAAGCTCGTGACCGTCGCCGCCGCCGACCTGCGGCTGGTAGTGCAGGTCCAGCTGGTCCAGCCGCAGCGCGTCGCGCAGCGCCGTCTCCAGCGAGACGCGCTCCTGTGCCACGCGGTTCATGTCCAGGCTGAAGAAGCGGAAGCTGCCGCCGCCGTCGCGTTTGGCGCGGTACATGGCCATGTCGGCGTGGCGGACCAGCAGGTCGATGTCGCGGCCGTCGTCGGGGAACATCGCCACGCCGATGCTGGCGCTGGGGTGCAGGGTCATCAGGCCTGCCGTCGTGGGGGCGGCGATGGCGCCCAGCAGGCGCTCGGCGACGCTGCCGGCCTGTTCCGTGCCGCACATCGGCAGTACGGCGACGAATTCGTCGCCGGCCTGTCGCCCGACGATGTTGATGCCGCCTAGTTCTTCGCTCAGGCGCGCGGCCACGTCACGCAGCAGGCCATCGCCGGCGGCGTGGCCTTGCGCGTCGTTGACCCGCTTGAAGCGGTCCAGGTCGATGAAGACCACGGCCGCGGTACCGTTGGCTTGTGCCACGTTGGCGAGCGCCTGCTCGGCCTTGGCGCTGAACATGATGCGGTTCGGCAGGCCGGTCAGGGTGTCGTAGAACGCCAGCTGGTGCACGCGTTCGTTGGTCTGTTCGCGCTCCAGCGTCAGCGAGCACAGGTGCAGGCAGGTGTCGGCCAGCCGCTCGTGCAGCTCGTCCGGTCCGCGGTTCTCGCGGTAGTAGAACGACAGCGTGCCGAGCACGCGACCGCTGCTCGACTTGATCGGGTGCGTCCAGCAGGCGTGCAGGCCCAGCGGCGTGGTGAGGTGGCGGGTGTTGGCGCACAGCGGGTCGCTGGCGATGTCCTTGACCAGGACCGCCCGGCCGCGCCAGGCGGCTACCCCGCAGACGCCGGCGCGCGGGCCGATCGGCAGGCCGTTGATCTTGCGCGACCAGGCTTCGGGCAGGCTGGGCGAGGCGAGGGCGTGCATCAGCCCCTCGTTGTCGACGGTGATGATGGACACCGTCAGCTCCGGCGCGATGTGCTCCACCTCCCGGCAGATCAGCGTCATCACGTCGGCCACGTTCCACTCGTGCACCAGCGCGTCCAGCACCTTGTTGTGCAGTACCTGATGCATCTTGGTCTGGGTGATGTCGCTGAGCACGCTCACCAGTCCCAGCAGCGTGCCGTCCTCGTCGCGTACCGGGTTGATCGCCGTGGACAGCCACAGCGGGCGACCCGCCTTGGTGTACAGCAGGACCTCGGTCTGCAATCCCTCGCCGTTGTCGATCGCACGGCTGATTCGTTCGTCCAGCGAACCGTCCGTGTGCGGTCCCGACAGCAGTTCCGAAGGTCGGACGCCGCGCAGCTCCTCCAGGCGGTAGCCCAGCATGCGCGTGAAGCCGCTGTTGACGTAGACGACCTCGCGGTCGGCGGAACTGATGAAGATGGCGTTGTCGCTGCTGTCCACGACGATGGACAGCTGCCGCAGGCGCGCCAGTTGCCGCTGCTGGTCGCTGGTGTCGCGGACGAAGGCGGTATGGAAGACCTGGTCGCCGATCACCACTTTCGACATGGAGACCGAGCAGGCGCTTTCGCTTCCGTCGGCCCGCACCAGCACGGCATCGCGATGGCTCCCGAGCAGCGATGCGAGCGTCGTCTCGCCGGCGACGCCTGCCGGCGCCTCCGCGAGCAGGCGGGTGAACGGCACGCCGTGCACGTCTTCGCGGCGGCATCGCCACAGCGCTTCCGCCGCCGGGTTGAACAGCACCACGCGGTGCCGCGCATCGATGACGAACGCCGCATCGACCGACTGCTCCAGCACGTGCCACAGGCTGTCGTGCGCCGGGCCGGGCGGTGCCTGCACGTCGCGCACGGGCGCAAGCGCGTTCAACGTGCGGCGCAGCATGCGGACTCCTCGCAATGTGCGGGCGTCGCGGGGCTGGCGTCGTCGTGGGCGGTGAGTGCGACGGTCATGGGGGCCAGGGAGGAGTGCCTTCAGGTGACATATCGGCCGGGATCCGGATTACTTGAAAACGGTCACGGGGCGGATGCGAAGCGGGTCCGGAGGCTCAGAACTCCTGCCAGTCGCCATCGGCGAGCGCGGGTTCGGGCTTGCGCGCCGCGGGCTTGCGGGCCGGGGCCTTGGCGACGGGCCTGGCGGCGGCGACCGGCTTGGGGGCCGGGCTGATCGCCTTGCGCACCGGCGTATCGACCGTGGCCTGCAGCTTGAACACCGCCACCGATTCGGTCAGTCCCTGCGCCTGCTCCTCCATCGAGCGTGCGGCGGCCGTGGCTTCCTCCACCAGTGCGGCGTTCTGCTGGGTGGCTTCATCCATCTGGGTGATGGTCTGGTTGACCTGCTCGATGCCGGCCGACTGCTCCTGCGAGGCCGCCGAGATCTCGGCCATGATGTCGGTCACGCGCTGCACGCTGGCCACGATGTCGGCCATCGTCGCACCGGCCTGGTTCACCAGCGCCGAGCCGTCGGAGACCTTCTCCACCGAGTTCTCGATCAGGCCCTTGATCTCCTTGGCCGCATTGGCCGAGCGCTGGGCCAGGGTGCGCACTTCCGAGGCGACCACGGCAAAGCCGCGGCCCTGTTCGCCGGCGCGGGCCGCTTCCACGGCTGCGTTCAAGGCCAGGATGTTGGTCTGGAAGGCGATGCCGTCGATGACCGAGATGATCTCGGCGATCTTCTTGGAGGACTGTTCGATGTCGGTCATGGTGGTGACGACCTTGCCCACGACCTCGCCACCCTGCGAGGCGACCGAGGCGGCACCGATGGCCAGCTGGTTGGCCTGGCGGGCCGACTCGGCGTTCTGGCGCACGGTGGAGGTCAGCTCCTCCATGGACGCGGCGGTTTCTTCCAGGTTGGCGGCCTGCTGTTCGGTACGGCGCGAGAGGTCGTTGTTGCCGGCGGCGATTTCACCAGCAGCGGTATTGATGCTCATGGCCGCCATCTGGATGCCGCCGACGATCTCGGTCAGCTGCGTCACGGTGGCGTTGGCGTCGTCGCGCATGGTGGCGAACACACCGTGGAAGTCGCCTTCCATGCGCGCGCTCAGGTCGCCTTCGGCGATGGCACGCAGCAGCGACGACAGCTGGGCCAGGTTGCGGTCGCTCGTCGCCATCATGGTGTTGAGGCCCTGCACCATCTGCAGGAAGTCGTGGCGGAAGCCGGCCTGGTCGCCGCGGGCGGTGAAGTCGCCGGCCGAGGCTGCCTGCGCCAGTCGCTTGATCTCCCCGTTGATGGCCAGCAGGCTCTGCTTGGCGGCGTCCATCGCCTCGTGCAGGAAGGCGCGGGTGCCCGGCAGGCGGCGCGCATCTTGGCTCAGGTCGCCGTTGGCGTAGCGCTCCAGGATGCCGATGGCATCGCGGAAGGCATCCAGGTGTTCGAACATCATGGTGTTGATGCCGGCAGCCAGTTCGCCGTACACGCCGGGAAAGTCCTCCGGCATGCGGTGGCGGATGTCCTCGGCGGCGTGCAGGCGGATCATGTCGCGCGTCTCGTGCGAGAAGCGTTCGAGCATGTGCACCATCGCGTCGGTGGACTTCAGCATCTGCCCGATTTCGTCGCGGCCATGGTGGCCGGTGCGCACGCTCAGGTCGCCGCGCGACACGCCCTTGATGGCAGCCAGTGCGCGTGCGACCGGTTCCAGCACCGACTGGCCGATGATCCAGCCGATCGCCATGCTCAACAGCACCAGCACGCCGCCCGCGACGGTCATGATGAGGGTGAACTGCAATGCCTGCGCCTGCGTGTCGTCGATGTAGACGCCGGTGCCGATGACCCAGCCCCAGGGCTGGTACAGCGCCGCATACGATGTCTTGGGCACCGGATCCTCTTCGCCAGCCTTCGCCCAGCTGTAGTCGACATGGCCGCCGCCGGCGCGCGCGACGCGGACGAACTCGGGAAAGATGCGCTTGCCATCGGGGCTGAGCACGTCGTCCAGCGGCTTGCCGACCAGGTCGGGGCGGGTGGGGTGCATCAGCATGGTCGGCGCTTCGTCGGTGACGAAGAAGTAGTCCACGCCCTTGTTGGCCTGCATGGTCGCCAGGGTCGCGAGCGCGCGGGCCTTCGCATCGGCTTCATCGAGCCTGCCGTCCTTCGCCTGTTGCGCGTAACCCTCGATCACGCCCAGTGCCATCTCGGTCTGCGCTTTCAGGCCAGCCTGGCGCGTGCCGGTCAGGTCCAGGTACTGCATGCGCGCGGCGACGACGGCCAGGGCGATGGTGCCTGCCGCGACGACCGCGGTCTGGATGAGGAAGCGGCGCTTCAGGGGCAGCGAAGAGAGGGTGGCGGCAATGCGGGCAGTGAACGTCATGGCGATCTCGGACGACGGGCGATACAGGGGAGGGCGGGGCGCCGTGGCGTCCCAAAGGGGTTATCGGCCGGCGAGGGCGAATGTTCAGGCGCAGGCAGCGTTCTGCGACGGAGGACGCATCCGTGTCGGCAGCGGGCGCCGGAAATGCGAAGACCGCGGCCGGTGAGGGCCGCGGTCTCGGGAGAACATCACTGCGCCGGATGCCCGGCGACGGATCAGGCAGCCGCCTGTTCCGGCAGGGGCTGGCCCAGGTCGGCGCTGTCGATCAGCGTTTCGATGTCGAGCAGGATCAGCATGCGCTCGTCCACCGTGCCGATGCCGGAGATGAAACGGGTATCGACGCTGGCGCCGAACTCCGGGGTGGGACGGATCTGCTCGGCGTTCAGGGCGAGCACGTCCGAGACGCTGTCCACCACGATGCCGACCACGCGGTCCTCCACGTTCAGCACGATCATCACGGTGAAGGCGTCATAGCGCGCTTCCTTCAACCGCAGTTTCAGGCGCAGATCGATCACCGGCACGATGGTGCCGCGCAGGTTGATGACGCCCTTGATGTAGTCCGGTGCATCCGGCAGGCGCGTCACCGAGTCGTAGCCACGGATCTCCTGCACCTTCAGGATATCCACGCCGTAGTGCTCGTCCCCCAGGGTGAAACTGAGGAACTCGTCCGCGCTCGCCGCGGCCTGGGTCTTCTTGTCGCTCATTCGTCGGGCTCCTGTCGCAGCCGGTAAGGGGTGGGGTTCCCGGGACGGAACCGGTCAATGCCTAGATCGGCCCCGGGTGGGGTTTCTTTAGCGGGTCAGTAGGCGTGGGGTTCGGAGACCGTGCGGTGTGCGCCGCCGGCCGCGATGCGGGTGACGCGTTCCTGCACCAGGCGTGCGACCGTGCCGTGGCTGTCCAGGCGGAACGTCGACACGGCGTCGCTCAGCGCATGCGCCTGCTCTTCCATGGCGCGGGCGGCGGCGGTGGCTTCCTCCACCAGCGCGGCGTTCTGCTGGGTGGTCTCGTCCATCTGGGTGATGGTCTGGTTGACCTGTTCGATGCCGGCCGACTGCTCCTGCGAGGCCGCCGAGATCTCGGCCATGATGTCGGTCACGCGCTGCACGCTGGCCACGATGTCGGCCATCGTCGCACCGGCCTGGTTCACCAGCGCCGAGCCGTCGGAGACCTTCTCCACCGAGTTCTCGATCAGGCCCTTGATCTCCTTGGCCGCATTGGCCGAGCGCTGGGCCAGGGTGCGCACTTCCGAGGCGACCACGGCAAAGCCGCGGCCCTGTTCGCCGGCGCGGGCCGCTTCCACGGCTGCGTTCAAGGCCAGGATGTTGGTCTGGAAGGCGATGCCGTCGATGACCGAGATGATCTCGGCGATCTTCTTGGAGGACTGTTCGATGTCGGTCATGGTGGTGACGACCTTGCCCACGACCTCGCCACCCTGCGAGGCGACCGAGGCGGCACCGATGGCCAGCTGGTTGGCCTGGCGGGCCGACTCGGCGTTCTGGCGCACGGTGGAGGTCAGCTCCTCCATGGAGGCGGCGGTTTCTTCCAGGTTGGCGGCCTGCTGTTCGGTACGGCGCGAGAGGTCGTTGTTGCCGGCGGCGATTTCACCGGCAGCGGTGTTGATGGAACCGGAGGCGTCCTGGATGCGGCCGACGATGTCGGTGAGCTGGGCGACGGTGGCGTTGGCGTCGTCGCGCATGGTGGCGAACACACCGTGGAAGTCGCCTTCCATGCGGGTGGTCAGGTCGCCCTTGGACAGCGACTGCAGCACGCCCGAGACGGCATCCACGCTGCCCGCGATCGTCCCCAACAGGCCGTTGATCTGCTGGGAAAGCCCCAGCAGGAAGCCCTGCTTGCCGGTTTCGGCGATGCGGCCGGTCAGGTCGCCCTGCACGGCGGCCTGCACGATGCGGGTCACTTCCTGTTCGACCATCACCTCGTTGGTGCGGTCGGCCCACTCCACCACGTAACCGATGCGCTGGCCTTCGCCATCGGTCACCGGATTGATGATGAGCTGCATGATGCGGCCGCCCACGCTGATCTGTGCACGATGCGTGCCCTGCAGCTGCGCAAGCATCCGCGACTGGTGCTCGGGCTTCTTGTGGAAGATGTCGATGCTGCTGCCGACGACCGTGCTGACGTCGAAGGCGGGCAGGTCGCGGCGCAGGTCCTGTTCCACGTCCGTCAGCATCTTCATCAGCGGACGGTTGGCGTAGACGATGGTGCGGTCGGCATCGGCGATCATGACGTTGGTCGTCACATCCTCCAGCGCCGTGCGGATGCGCAGGCTTTCCTTGGCCACCACGGTGTCGCGCTCGATGCGATCGCGCAGGTTGGCCTGCATGCTGCGCATCGCTTTCATCAGGGTGCCGATCTCGTCCGTGCCGCTGGCGTCGATGTCGCTGTCCAGCTTGCCGCGGGCGATGTCGTCGGCCACACGCACGGCGCCGGCCAACGGCCTGGCGACCTGGCGGCGCAGCAGCCAAAACACCGCGCCGCAGAGCAGGGCGGCGCCCAGTGCGCCCACCATCACCACCGTCCACAACACGGCGCGGGCTTCCTGCATCAGCACGGCACGCGGCACCACGACGCCCAGCGCGAAGTGCTCCTGCGCGCCACCGATCTGCAGGGGCACATAGGCTTCCATGACGGCATCGCCGGCGGCATTGGACGATTCGCGGAAAACGGGCTCGCCCGCGGCGATCTGCTTCATCACTTCGGCGGCCTGTGCGCCCGCAAAGGGCTTGCCGACCGATGCGGCGTCCTGGTCGGCGATAACCACGCCGGCCGGCGTGAGCAGGCGCACGAAGCCCGCGCCCATCGGGGTGAGTTTGGCGATGCGTTCCTGCAGCGACTGCAGGGCGAAATCGACGGTCATGACGCCGAGGTAGTTGCCGTCTTCCAGGACCGGCGTCGACAGGGTCGTCATCAGCACGTCCTTGCCGGCGATCTTGTACACGTAGGGTTCGGCGACGACCTGGCGCTTCAGTTCACGCGGTTTCAGGTACCAGTCGCCGGCGCCGGGCACCTCGTAGTCACGCAGGGCTTCCTGCAGCGGAGCGCCCTCGCTCCATGCCCAGTAGCTCATGAAGCGGCCGGTGTCGTCGTGGCCGTCCGCGGCGCGGTAGTCCGCGTCCTTGCCGTCGAAGGCATCGGGTTCCCACAGCGTGCCGACGCCAACCCATTCCGGGTGCGCTTCGAGCTGGCGTTTGAAGATGGCGCTGGCCGCCTCGCGACTGAGGCCGTCGGCGCCGCGCTGCGCGAGCAATGCGTTCGCCAGGGCCGCGTTGGTGTCGAAGGCGCCCGTCAGGTCACCGGCGATGCGCTGTGCCTCGGCGCTGGCCAGCGTCTCCATGGTGGTGCGGGCGCCGGCCAGCAGGGACTGGCTGCTGCGCAGGTAGCTGGCCGCTGCGGCGACGCCGAAGGCCAGCAGCGGCACCAGGGCGGTGCCGTACATCACGCGGGTGGCGATGCTGCGGGAGGAAAAACGGGTAGACACGGATGACATGGTGGCCTCGACGGATGGGGCGGTGTGGCGGCCCCTGCCTACGGCCACGTGCGGCCATGCGAGTGTTGCAGGAGCGTTACACCGGGTATCGGCGGTGGCGCGGCCAGGTTGAGTACGTGCGGCTCAATGCCGATGAACGGTGGCTGGAAAGCGGACGAAGGTCACGCAGCGCCGCGCTCGCGGGCGCTGCGCTGGCGTTCCAGGCGGAAAATGTAGCGCTGGATCAGCGCATCGCCGCCGCGCGGCAGCTCGGTGAACTGGCAACCCGCGCGCCAGCTCTCGCTGCCGTTCTGGTTGAGCTGGCTGTGCAGGCTCTTGACCATCAGCCGTACGCACAGCGGTCCGCTGTCCGGCAGGTACAGCAGGCTGCCGGGGAATTCCTTGTAGGGTCGCAGCGTCGGTTCCCCCGCCTGCACGGCCAGGGCGATGCCGCCGCCGCTGATGTCCAGCACGCGGTACTTGCGGTAGGTGGTTTCGCCATCCGGCTGGCGCTCCGGGATGCCGCACTCCATCGGCTGGGTCACCGGTACCTGCAGGCGATAGAACTCGCGGCGCTGCAGGCGCAGGATGCTGTCGGGGAGCTCGGCCCGGAAGGCCACCTGCCCATCCTTCTGCACGCGTTGCAGCCCGTACAGGCGGAACTGCACGTGGATGCGGTCCAGCCGGGACACGCAGGTCACGTGCGTGGCTTCGTCGAGGCTGCGGTTGATCGCCTCCGAGGCGCTGCCGTCGATCAGCACGGCGTCCTCGTCGTCCAGCACCTCGACCACCGACGTGGGGAAGGTGTGGTTGCGCGGCATCGCGCAGCCGCTGACCAGCGCCCGCTTTTCGATGAGCGATTGCAGGATCTGGCGGATCGCGTGCTCGCCGTGCACCAGGTACTTTTCTTCGTCGTCGTACCTGACGGGATCGGCCAGAGGGGCGTCGCTGGGCTCGGTCATGCGGGCGGAAACGTCAGTGCAGGGAAGGCGTCACAGGCTGTATCGGCGGACGACACGGCATCTTGAGCGAGCGGGGCGGAAGACGTGGGAGCAGGATCCCGGTCAGGGCAAACTTCCATCGCGCACGTGGTGCCTTGCGGAACAGCGCCGCGTGCAGGATTTTCCCCCGGTCACCCGGCAGGACGCATGGCCTCTCCGATGGGAGCGCACAGCCGCAGCGGCATGCCGGGCTGTGCGGGTCCCGGGTGCTTCTCAGAACGTCTGCCAGTCGTCGCCCTCGCCCTCGGCAAGGGCGGTTTCCGGCTGGCGCGTGGGCCGTGCGCGGACGGTGGACTTGGGCGCCGTGGCCGGTCGCGATGCGGCCGACGTCACGATCGAAGCGGTCCTGCGGACCGGCAGGCCGGTAGCCGCTTTCAGCGTGAAGACGGCGACCGACTCGGTCAGCGCGTGCGCCTGTTCCTCCATCGCGCGTGCGGCGGCGGAGGCTTCCTCCACCAGTGCGGCGTTCTGCTGCGTGGCTTCGTCCATCTGCACGATGGTCTGGTTGACCTGTTCGATGCCCGATGACTGCTCCTGCGACGCCGCGGCGATCTCGGACATGATGTCGGTCACGCGCTGCACGCTGGCCACGATGTCGGCCATCGTCGCACCGGCCTGGTTCACCAGCGCCGAGCCGTCGGAGACCTTCTCCACCGAGTTCTCGATCAGGCCCTTGATCTCCTTGGCCGCATTGGCCGAGCGCTGGGCCAGCGTACGCACTTCGCTGGCGACGACGGCGAAGCCGCGCCCCTGTTCGCCCGCACGCGCGGCTTCCACCGCGGCATTGAGCGCCAGGATGTTGGTCTGGAAGGCGATGCCGTCGATGACCGAGATGATCTCGGCGATCTTCCGCGACGACTGCTCGATGTCGGTCATGGTGGCGACGACCTTGCCGATCACCTCGCCTCCCTGCGACGCGACGCCGGCCGCGGTGATCGAGAACTGGTTGGCCTGGCGGGCCGATTCGGCGTTCTGGCGCACGGTGGAGGTCAGTTCCTCCATGGATGCGGCGGTTTCTTCCAGGTTGGCGGCCTGCTGTTCGGTGCGACGCGACAGGTCCAGGTTGCCCGCCGCGATCTCGCCGGCCGCGACGTCGATGCGGCCAGAGGCTTCCTGGATGCGCCCGACGATGTCGGTCAGCTGGGCGACCGTCGCATTGGCGTCGTCGCGCATGCGGGCGAACACGCCGTGGAAATCGCCTTCCATGCGGGCGGTGAGGTCGCCGCGGGCGATGGCCTGCAGGAGCTCGGAAACTTCGGCCAGGTTGCCGTCGGTCGTTTCCATCAGCCGGTTCAGGCCGTCGATCATGTCGCGGAAGTCGTACTGGTACTTGTCCACGTCGCCGCGCTGGCTGAAGTCGCCGGACGAGGCCGCCGTGGCCAGGCGCTTGATCTCGCCGTTGATGGCCGACAGGTTGGCCTTGGTGGCGTCCATGGTGTCGGTCAGCACGGCCTTCTCCCCGGGCAGGCGATCCATGTCCACCGAGAGGTCGCCGACCGAGTAGCGCTGCATGATCTCGATCAGGCGCATCTTCACCGCGACATGCGCGCCGACCAGCGTGTTGGTATCGCGCACCATGCGTCCGTACTCGCCGGGAAAGGCGCTGTCGTCGATGCGGAAGCTGATCTGGCCCTCGTCGTGGCGGCGTGTCATCTCGGTCTGCGCGGCGATCACCGACACCACCTGCGTCTGCATCAGCCCCATGGCGGCGAGCAACTGGCCGACTTCGTCCTGGCGGGAGGTGTCGATCCGGCCGTCGAGCCGGCCCGCGGCGACATCCTCGGCGATCGCAACGGCCGAGCGCAACGGTCGCGACACCACGCGGCGCACGCCGATCGCGGTGAGCACTCCGATTACCGCCAGCGCCAGCACGGACAGGCCCACGATGGCGATCGTCAGCGCATGGCTGGAGGCGAGCACGGTTTCGCGCGGCTCCACGGCGACCAAGGCCCATTTCCACGGAGCGAACCGTTTGACCGCAACCAGTGCAGGCACCGCTTCATCGCCGGACGCGGGGGCGATGTCGAGCACGGCATGCCCATGGTCCTGGTCCAGCAGGGCCTTCATCGCCGGGACCGAGTCGGGACCGACCACGGCGGTGTACGGCGATTCCTGATCGGACGGGTGTGCCGCCAGCATGCCGTTGTGTTCGCCTTCCGCGAGGTCGACCACGAAGAAGTAGCCCGCTTCGCCCAGCCGCGTGGTGCGCAGCTTGTCCTTCAGTGCGGCCAGGCCGTCACCGTAGTTCTGGCCGACGAACAGGATGCCGACGGTCTTGCCTTCGGCATCCTGCAGGGGCTCGTAATGGGTCATGTAGTCGCGGCCGAACAGGCGCGCGCGACCGGTATAGGGCTTGTCCTGCAGCATCAGCGCGTAGGCGGGATGCTTGTGGTCCAGCGCCGTGCCGATGACGCGTTCTTCCTCGGCGTTGCGCAGCGACGTGGTCACGCGGACGAAGTCGTCGCCCTGGCGGACGAACAGGGTAGCGACCACGCCGGTGCCTTCGGTGAAGCGGTCCACGGCGGTGAAGTCGAGATTGAGCGTCTGTTCGCCGAAGCGCAGGGCGGCCACGTCGGTATCGCCGATCGGGGTGGCGCTGTCCGCGTCCACCGATACGTCGCCGGCAGGCAGCGTGGCGCGGAAGCTGCGCGCCATCCGCTGGGTGGTGTCGGTCAGGGTGCTGTCGTACAGCGCGACGGATTCCAGCATCACCTGCGCGGCGACATCCAGGTCGGCGAGTGCCCGGTCCTCGATGGCGCGACTGGACTGCCGCTGGACCACGATGGCGAGCAGTGTGAGCACCGCCGCGACGGCGAGCGTGACCTGCAGGGAGAGTTTGCTACCGAGCGAAAGACGCGCGAATCGGGTCATGGGCCGGGAAAGGTAGTGGAATGATCACAACCGGTATCGGCGTTACGCCTTCAAGATTGAGCGCCTTGTCGGGATTTTCCCGACGAACGGTAAATACGGATACCTTGCGCCGGCCACGACCCCGGAAACGCGCGCGGCCCGGGAATGCCGGGCCGCGCGAGACGCAACATGGATCACGCGAGGCGCAGGGCTCAGAACTCCTGCCAGTCGCCATCGGCGAGCGCGGGTTCGGGCTTGCGCGCCGCGGGCTTGCGGACGAGGGCCTTGGCGACGGGCCTGGCGGCGGCGACCGGCTTGGCGGCCTGGCTGATCGCCTTGCGCACCGGCGTATCGACCGTGGCCTGCAGCTTGAACACCGCCACCGATTCGGTCAGTCCCTGCGCCTGCTCCTCCATCGAGCGTGCGGCGGCCGTGGCTTCCTCCACCAGTGCGGCGTTCTGCTGGGTGGCTTCATCCATCTGGGTGATGGTCTGGTTGACCTGCTCGATGCCGGCCGACTGCTCCTGCGAGGCCGCCGAGATCTCGGCCATGATGTCGGTCACGCGCTGCACGCTGGCCACGATGTCGGCCATCGTCGCACCGGCCTGGTTCACCAGCGCCGAGCCGTCGGAGACCTTCTCCACCGAGTTCTCGATCAGGCCCTTGATCTCCTTGGCCGCATTGGCCGAGCGCTGGGCCAGGGTGCGCA
The DNA here is from genome assembly GCF_964253495.1 of Pseudoxanthomonas sp. LjRoot127. Lineage (NCBI taxonomy): Bacteria > Pseudomonadati > Pseudomonadota > Gammaproteobacteria > Lysobacterales > Lysobacteraceae > Pseudoxanthomonas > Pseudoxanthomonas sp. LjRoot127. The sequence goes on along the minus strand of NZ_CAXUQR020000001.1, from coordinate 3,828,774 downwards.
CTTCCGAGGCGACCACGGCGAAGCCGCGGCCCTGTTCGCCGGCGCGGGCCGCTTCCACGGCCGCGTTCAAGGCCAGGATGTTGGTCTGGAAGGCGATGCCGTCGATGACCGAGATGATCTCGGCGATCTTCTTGGAGGACTGTTCGATGTCGGTCATGGTGGTGACGACCTTGCCCACGACCTCGCCACCCTGCGAGGCGACCGAGGCGGCACCGATGGCCAGCTGGTTGGCCTGGCGGGCCGACTCGGCGTTCTGGCGCACGGTGGAGGTCAGCTCCTCCATGGACGCAGCGGTTTCTTCCAGGTTGGCGGCCTGCTGTTCGGTGCGGCGCGAGAGGTCGTTGTTGCCGGCGGCGATTTCACCGGCAGCGGTATTGATGCTCATGGCCGCCATCTGGATGCCGCCGACGATTTCGGTCAGTTGCGTCACGGTGGCGTTCGCGTCATCGCGCATCGTGGCGAACACACCGTGGAAGTCGCCTTCCATGCGCGCGCTCAGGTCGCCGCGCGCGATGGCCCGGAGCAGGGCGGACACTTCCGCCAGGTTGCCGTCGGTGGTTTCCATCAGCTGGTTCAGTCCGCCGATCATGTCGCGGAAGTCGTACTGGTACTGCGCCACGTCGCCGCGCTGGCTGAAGTCGCCGGAAGCAGCCGCCGCGGCCAGACGCTTGATCTCGGCATTGATGGCCGACAGGTTGGCCTTGGTGGCGTCCATGGCTTCGGTGAGCTGGGCCTTCTCGCCGGGCAGGCGATCCATGTCGATCGACAGGTCGCCGACGGCGTAGCGCTGCATCACTTCCACCAGGCGCAACTTGACGGCGATGTGCGAACCGACCAGTGCGTTGGTGTCGCGCACCATGCGGCCGTAGTCGCCGGGGAACGTGCTGTCGTCCATCCGGTAGCTGATCCGTCCTTCATCATGGCGCGCCGCCATTTCGCTCTGGGCGGCGATGACCGATTTCACCTGCGTCTGCATGCGCTGCATGGAACCGAGCAGGTCCCCGAGCTCGCTGCGGTCGTCGACCGTGATCTGGCGATCGAGCTGGCCGCGCGCCACGGCGTCGGCGACGCTCATGACGTCGGCCATCGGTCGCACGATCGAACGGGTGATGAGGACCGCAGCGGCGATGGCCAACAGCATTGCCACCACCACCAGCAGCCCGATCGCCTTGATGTTCGTGTTGTAGCCGGCCTCCTGTGCAGCCACCGCGCTGTCCAGCACCTTCATTTTTGCGTCCAGCATCCGCCCGACAGCATCGGCGGTGGCCTGGCGCAAATCGCCGGCACCACTGGCAGGGGTCAGATCGCCGACCTTGACGGACTCGATCAGGCGGCGGCTGTTCTCGAAGTACAGCGCGGCCTTGGCCATCATCTCCTGGTGCAGCGCCTTGTCCTGCGGGTCGGACAGGCTGCTGCCATACGCCTTGGAAAGCTCGTCGAAGGCCTTGCCGCCCGCGATCAGCTCATCCGTGTATTCGGCGACCTTTTCCGGGTCCTCGTAGCCGGCCACGAGGCCACGCTCGCTGACGCGGTACTCGGCCAGCATCGTGGCCATGCGCCCCAGGTCGCGGATGGCCGGGACTTCCTTCTTGGTGATGTCGAGCACGACGTCCTGGGCCACGCCCATCCGCTGCGCGGAGAAAGCCCCGGTGGCGACGATGAGCAGGACGAGCACGGCGAAGCCGATGGCCAGGCGCTTGCCGATCTTGAGGTGCTTGAACATGAAGGAAGTCTCGATGGAGTTCAGTGGGTGCGGCCGGTGCATCAGAGGGAAGCAGAGCGGTCCATGCCCTTGGTGCGATATCTGTTCCTGAGTAACGGCGGTGTCCGACGGTTCTTGATGACCGTTCGGCGGAAAAGTAAGCGTGCTTACCTGCGTGTCGGCGTCGTGCCCGCGCAGACCGTGACGGGCGGCGCGGGCGCTGTGGAATGCACGGTCAGAAATGCATCTGTGCGCGCAGCTCGAACACGGACGGGTCGGCGGCGAACGCGCCACGCGTCGCATCGCTCTTCACGTAGTTGGCCTGGAACTTGAAGTACGGCGTCAGGTACCAGTTGGCGCCCAGCGTCCAGTCGTGCTGGCGGCCACCGGCGATGCCGTCGCTGTCCAGGTCGATGCGGCTGTAGCGCGCCAGCAGTTCCACCGCGCCATGGGCGGCTTTCGGTTTGGGGTTGGCGACGTTGCCGCCGCTGTAGCCGCGCGACTCGCCGGTCACCATCCAACTGGCGAACACGTAGCCGCCGTCTGCCGAGTACGAGGGCAGGCCGAGGTCACGGGTGGTCTTCTGCCGCAAATACTCGCCCTGCAATGACCATGGGCCATGGATCCACAGTGCCTCCAGGCCGGCGCGGTCGATGCGGTCCACGCGCGTCAGCGTGCCCGAGTCCACCAGGCGCACGGACGTGAGCGCGGCTTCCGGACGCGCACGCCAGCGGACGCTGGGATGCACGGTGATGCCGAGGCCGTTGACCTCGTTGTCGGGACGCTCCTGCGACCCCGCGATGCCCAGGTGGAGCACGTCGCCGGCCGCCTTGCGCGGTGTCCAGGCCATGCGGACGGCCGTGGTGTCGCCCTTGTTGTTGCCCAGCAGGTCGGATTCGAAGAAGTAACCGGCGTTGACGAGGTAACGCTCGCGCTCGAACGCCCAGTCGATGCCGCTGCGACGGTTCTCGTAGAACGCCTGGGTCGGCAGGGCGGCTTCCAGGAAACTCACCGAACGGGTGGCGGTGTTGCCTTCGAAACCGAGCGGCACCTTCATCTGGCCGATGCGCAGCTTGCCCACGTCGTGGCCGAACAGCGCCTTGGTTTCCACGCGCAGGGCGACGTCGTTCCAGCTCTTGGCGTGGAAATCGTAGGTGACGCCCAGGTCGTACACGCCCTTCCTGCGCAGGGTCAGGCCGAGTTCCTGGCGACGCCAGGCATCGTCGTCCTCGAGTGCGGCGCCGTTGTAACCGTCACCGGAGAAGCGGTTGAGGTCGTACTGCAGGTTGCCGCCGAGGCTGAGTTCGGTGCCGTTGGCGAACGTGATCTTCGGCGGCCAGGCGGTGGCCGTGGTCTTGCCGTCGTCGGCGCGGGCGCCGGCATGGACGGCCAGCAGCGAAAGGGCGAGGGTGGAAAGCAGGTACTTCATGCGTATACCGTCAGAGTAAGGGCGTGCGTCGGCGAGCACCGTCCGGGTGGGACGGTGCGGACACCCGCGCAACGCGGGAAGAGGAGAATCAGGCGGCCTGCTGCATCCGGCGCGCTCGGACCAGGCCACCGACGTCGACGATGAGGGCCACGCGGCCATCGCCGAGGATGGTGGCGCCGGAAATGCCTTCGATGCGGCGATAGTTGTTTTCGAGGTTCTTCACCACGACCTGCTGCTGGCCGATCAGCTCGTCGACTTCCAGTGCGAGCTTCTGGCCGTCGGCCTCCACCACGACGACCAGCGGGTCGGCGTTGCGGTTGTCGCCGTAGCGGTAGTACGCGTTCAGCGCGACGATCGGCAGGTATTCGCCGCGGACGCGCAGCACGCGGCCGTCGCCGCCGACGGTGCGGATGTCCTCGCTCTGCGGCTGCAGCGCTTCCAGCACGTAGGTCAGCGGCAGGATCAGGGTTTCGTCGCCCACCGACACCGCCATGCCGTCGAGGATGGCCAGCGTCAGCGGCAGGCGGATCACCACGCGGGTGCCTTGGCCGGCCGCGCTTTCCAGCTGCACCTCGCCGCCGAGCGCCTGGATGTTGCGGCGGACCACGTCCATCCCGACGCCGCGTCCCGACAGATCGGTGACGGCCTCGGCAGTGGAGAAGCCGGGCTGGAAGATGAGGTCCCAGACCTGCGAATCGGTCGGGTTTTCCGGCACCGCCAGGCCGCGCTCCGCGGCCTTGGCCAGGATGCGGTCGCGATTGAGGCCGCGGCCATCGTCGCTGACTTCGATGACGATGTGGCCGCCCTGGTGTGAGGCCGCCAGCGTGATGGTGCCGGTCTCGTCCTTGCCGGCCTGCGTGCGCACGTCGGGCATTTCAAGGCCATGGTCGATCGAGTTGCGGACCAGGTGCACGAGCGGATCGGCGATGCGTTCGATCAGGCCCTTGTCCAGTTCGGTGCCTTCGCCGATGGTGCGCAGGCGCACCTGCTTGCCGAGGCGCGCGGACAGGTCGCGGACCAGGCGCGGGAAGCGGCGGAACACGGCGTCCACCGGCAGCATGCGCACGCCGATGACGGCCTCCTGCAGGTCGCGGGTGTTGCGCTCCAGCAGGTCGAGGCCGGCGAACAGGCGTTCGCACTGGGCCTGGTCGAGCAGGCCGGAGACCTGCTTCAGCATGGCCTGGGTGATGACGAGTTCGCCCACCAGGTTGATCAGGCCGTCGATCTTGTCGACGCTGACGCGGATGGAGGTTTCGGCCGCGTCGTTGGCGGCCGGCGTGGCGGTGGCCGGCGGCTGCGCGCCGCTGGCGACGACGGCGGCGACCGGCTGCGCGGCCACGGCAGCGGCCTCGACCGGCACGGCGGTGCGCTGCAGGGGCTGGATGTCGAGTTCGCAGTCGTCGACGACCCACGCGAATACGTCGTCCACCGCGCTGCGCGGCACCTTGCCGATCAGGCCAAGGTCCCAGGCGAGATAGGCTTCGAGCGGATCGATCTGCTCGAAGCCGGGCAGGCGCTCCATGCGGCACGCGATTTCCAGCGGGCCCAGGTGTTCCAGTTCGCGCAGGATGCGCAGCGGATCGTTGCCGCTCATGAACAGCGACGGCGCCGGCGTGAAGCCGATCTTCCAGCCATCCGGTTCGGCGTCCTTCGCCGCGGCGGCGGCCGGCGCCGCGGCCGGGACGGGCGCGTCCTGGCCGGACAGCACCGCGTTGAGGCGATCCTTCATGGCCTGCACGGCGGCGGGATCGGCCGGCGTGCCGTGTTCGGCCTCGGCCAGCAGCGCGCGCAGCACGTCGACGGAGGCGAGCATCGCGTCGACCGCAGGCGGGCTGACGGCGCGCTGTCCGGCGCGCAGTTCGTCCAGCAGCGTTTCCAGCACGTGGGTCATGCCGGCGATGGCGTCGAAGCCGAAGGTCGCCGAGCCGCCCTTGATGGAATGCGCGGCGCGGAAGATGGAGTTGATCAGGTCGCCGTCGCGGCTGCCCTGTTCCAGCGACAGCAGGCCCGCTTCCATGGCTTCCAGCCCTTCGCGGCTTTCCTCGAAGAACGTGGCGTGGAAACGCTGCATGTCCATGTTCATGGCGACGGTGCCCTGGTGCGGTCGGAAGGGAAGCGGAGGAAGGGAGGGATCAGCCCAGGACTTTCTGGACGGTGGCGACCAGCTGTTCCGGGTTGAACGGTTTGACCAGCCAGCCGGTGGCGCCGGCGGCCTTGCCTTCGGCCTTCTTGTCGGCGGCCGATTCGGTGGTCAGCATCAGCATCGGCGTGAACTTGTAGTCCGGCAGGCCGCGCAGCGCGCGGATCAGCGAGATGCCATCCATGTTGGGCATGTTGACGTCGGTGACGACGGCATTGAACTTCTGTCCCTGCGCGCGTCCCAGCGCCACCTGGCCGTCTTCAGCCTCATCGACCGAGAAGCCCGCCGAGCTCAGGGCGAAGGCGACCATCTGTCGCATCGAGGCCGAATCGTCCACTACCAGAATGCGTGCGCTCATGCGGCGTTCTCCACTTGTTGCGTGTTGTGTTCGTTGTCGTCGGCCAGGCCGAACTGCGGGGAGAGGCCGAGCAGGCGCGCGGCATCGCGGAAATTCTGGCTGACCGCACTGAAGTCGGTGGCCAGCCCGGCCTGCTCGCGCTGCCGCACGAAGCTGCAGAGCACCTGCAGGCTGGCGGTATGCACGCGCTGCACGGCGCCGGCGTCGAGCGCCAACGTTCCCGGCTGCGCGACATGCGGGGCCAGGTGCTGCTTGAGGTCGGTGGCGGCCTCGATACCGAGGTCGTCACCCAGGGGCACAGCGCTCATCGTGTCTCCGGAAAGGCGGCTCTGGTGATGTATCGGCGCGGCATGGCGGGTCTTGAGGGGCGCGAGTGAATGTGTGATGGATTTCTGGAAAGCCAGGCTTAACGGCGAGGCGTGCGCTGAGAGGCGTGAGGAGTGAGCGAAAGCGGGCCTGCCGCTTGCTCACGCCTCTGCACGGACTCCGCCCTTCACTGGAGGATCCGCGAGGCATCCAGCAGGATGACCGCGCAAGCGTTGAGGCGTGCCACGCCGCGGAACAGCGGGTTCGCCATGCGGCCCACGCGCGCGTTGTCGGGCGATTCGATCTGCTGGTCGGCGAGGTTCGCGACATCCTCCACCGCGGTCACGCGCAGCCCCAGCGTTTCGCCGTGCTCCTCGAGCACCACGATGCGGGTGACCGCATCGACCTCGATGCTGCGCCGGCCCAGGTAGAGCCCCAGGTCGATCACGGGCACCACCTGGCCACGCAGGTTCATCACGCCGAGCATGTGCGGCGCGGCGCCCCGTAGCGGCAACAGGGTGGCCGGACGCACCACCTCCTGCACCTTCAGCAGCTCGAGGGCGTAATGCTGCTGGTCGCAGCGCAGCCGCAGCCAGCGGGTCTTGCGTTCGGTGGCGCGACGCCGCTCTCCGGTGTCGGGCTGGGACAGCAGGAAGGGCTTCGCCGGCAACGGCGCGACTGCGCGCGGCGGGGCGGGGGTCGTCGCCGGCGGCAGGGCTGCCGGCGGTGACGGCGCGACGATGCGCGACGTCGGTGCACCGTCACCGTGCAGGGTGTCGAGCAGGGCCTCGAACTCGTCGTCATCGATCATGTCGGCGGCGTGGCCGGGACGCGTCGGTGCGACGGCGAGCGCGGGCATGGCGGACTCCGCTGCGGTGGGGGCGGGGACGACGGCCGTCGGCACGCTGTCGCCATGCAACTGGTCGAGCAGTGCTTCGAATTCGTCATCGCTGATCAGGTCCGCCTCGCTGCCCGGACGCGTCGGCGCCACGGCGAGCGCGCCCGCCGAGGCCGGGACCGCGGCAGGTGCTGTGGCATGGATCGGGTCGGCGGCGGGCGCTGCGGGGTCGCTGGCGTCCGCGAGGGCCGCCTGTGCGGGTACCGGCGTGGCGGCGTCGCCCAGCAGGTCCAGGAGGTAGTCGTCGAGGACGGCGGGGGTCGTCATGCCGCCTGCTCCGTATCGCGCGCTTCGGTGAGCAGCAGCCAGTCGAGCGCGCGGCGGTACGCCGACAGCCCGCGGCCGGGATATTGTGCGACCGGGCTGGAACGCGTCAGCGCATCGACACTGCAGATGCGGGTGTCGTTGGGGATGGCGTCGTTCCAGACGCGTTCGCCGTATTCGTCCTGCATCGCCTTGAGCGTCTCGGCCCCGGTGCGCGTGCGCTTGTCGTGCAGCGTGGGCAGGATCGACACCGGCAGCGGGCGATGGCGCGAGCGCTGGATCATCTCCGCGGTCCGGCACATGCCCTTCAGGCCGTGCAGCGCCAGCGGTTCGGTCTGCGTCGGGATGATGACGTGGTCGGCCGCGGCCAGCGCGTTGACCATCAGCAGGCCGAGCGTCGGGGGACAGTCGAACAGCACGTGGTCCCATGCGTGCCCGCCGCGCGCCAGCGCATTGGACAGCGCAAGGCCCAGGCCGGGCTGGGTGGCGCTGCGGCGCTCCAGCGTGGCCAGCGGCGTCTGCGCGGCGACGAAGGCGAGATTCTCGATTTCGGTCGGGCGCGCCACGCTCGCGAGCGTCGGCGGTTGTTCGTCGAACAGGTCCAGCACCCCGTTCGGCTGAGGGTCGGTTGCGACGCCGAAGGCGCGCGTCAGCGACGCATGCGGGTCCAGGTCGACCAGCAGCACGCGATGGCCGCGCATGGCCAGGCCGCGCCCGAGGGCGAGGGTGGTGGTGGTCTTGCCGACGCCGCCTTTCTGGTTGGCGATTGCCCACACGCGCATCACTGGACTCCTTCATGGACCTGGGGCGCCGGCGGCGCTCCGGGCATGGACGTCGCGGCGTGGGTCGGCACCGGCGGCAGCGAGATCACCGACGGCGGCGCGACGGCCTGGTCCTGTGCCTGCAAGTTCGGTGCCGGTCCGCTGGGACTGGCCAGGATGATCAGCAACACGCGGCGGTTGCTGTTGCGGCCCTCCAGCGTGGCGTTGTCGCCGATAGGGCGGAATTCGCCATAGCCGATCATCGCCAGCCGTTCCGGCGGAATTCCGTCGCGGACGAACAAGTGGACGACGCTGGCCGCGCGTGCCGACGACAGTTCCCAGTTGGAGGGGAACTGCGAGGTGCGGATCGGGCGGTCGTCGGTGTAGCCCTCCACGCGTACCGAATTGGGCACGTTGCCCAGCACCTCGGCCAGCTTGCCGACCGTTTCCTGGGCCTGCGGGTCCAGGGCCGCCGAACCGGTCGCGAACAGGATGTCGCTGTTGATCTGTACCTCCAGCCACAGCGCCGACCGCTTGATGGTGACCAGCTTCTCGTCGATCAGCGGGGCCAGTGCGCGTTCCAGGTCGTCGGCGATGCGTTTCAGTTCGCCCTGCGCCGCCTGCAGCGCATTCGCGTCGAGCGACATGTTCATCTGCGAGGCCATCGCCGCCAGCAGGGTGACGTTCGGCGAAGGCGAGGGGGCCGAGGGACCCTTCTTGGCGCCGGACTTGATGGGGGACGGGCGGTCGAAGTCCGCGCCCTGCAGCTGGTGGTTGCCCACCTGCACGGGATTGATCGTGCGCGGCGCGCCGCCGAAGGCGGCGGTCAGCGAGTCGGCCACCACCCGGTACTTGCCTTCATTGACGGTCGAGATGGCGTACATCACGACGAAGAAGGCCAGCAGCAGCGTCATCAGGTCGGCATACGGGATCGCCCAGGCCTCGTGGTTGGCGTGCTCTTCATGCTTCTTGCCGCGTGCCATCGGTATCGTCCCGCGCGCTCAGTGCAGGAAGCCGGCCAGCTTGGCCTCGATGTTGCGCGGGTTTTCGCCCTGCGCGATGGCGATCAGGCCTTCGATGATCATTTCCTGTTCGCGGCTGCGCCCGCCGATGACGCTTTTCAGCTTGCTGGCGATGGGCAGGAAGAACAGGTTGGCCGAGGCGATGCCGTAGATGGTCGCGGTGAACGCGGCGGCGATGCCGTGGCCGAGCTTGCTGGGGTCGGCCAGGTTCTTCATCACCGCGATCAGGCCGAACACGGCGCCGATGATGCCCAGTGTGGGCGCGTAGATGCCCATTGCTTCGAATACCTTGGCGGCGGCGAGGTCCTGGTGCTCCTGGCCGTTGAGGTCGATCTCCATCATGTGGCGGATGGCCTCGGGCTCGACACCGTCTACCAGCATCTGCAGGCCCTTCTTCAGGAAGGGATCGTCCTGCTGGCCGACCACCGGCTCCAGGCCCAGCAGCCCCTGCTTGCGCGCGATGTTGCTCCACTCGACGATCTGCGCGACCAGCGCATCGCCATCGTTGCCCGGCGGCCGGATCACCCAGCGCGCGATCGACAGCGCGCGCTTGAACACCGGGGGAGGCGTATGCACCAGGATCGCGGCGATCGTCCCGAGGATGACGATGACGAACGCCGCCGACGACCACAGCGACGACAGGCCCGCGCCCTTGAGGATGCTGCCGCCCACCAGGGCGACCAGCGCCAGCAGGAGTCCGATGAGGCTGAAGATGTCCATGGTGAGAGCTATCGGCCCGGTTCAGGGGGACTTGAGGTAACGCGGGTGGGAAGCGACATAAGCCGCGACCTTGGTCACACCTGGATATCCGGTGTGGGAGCGACGTAAGTCGCGATGGCCGCGAGACGAGATGGAGCAGGGTCTTGATGTCTGAAGGAAAGAGCTCGCGACTTACGTCGCTCCCACAACAGCCCGGGTTCCACAGATCGCCAACGCCTCACGCCGTCGCGCGCAGACCATCGACGTCGAGGATCAGCGCCATGCGGCCGTCGCCGATCAGGGTGGCGCCGGCATAGCCGGGCAGGCCGCGCACGGCGCGCGGCAGGGGCTTGATGACGACTTCCTCGCGACCCCGGACCTGGTCGACGATCAGGCCGAAGCGTTGTTCGCCCATCTGCAGCACCACGATGGTGAGCAACGGAGCCATCACCGGGTCCACGCGCAGCCACTGGCGCAGATCGACCAGCGGCAAGGTGTGGCTCTGGCGGTCGAGCACGGCCTGTCCGTCGAACCAGCGCAGGCTTTCGGACGGCGCATGCAGCACCTCCATCACGCGCGCCAGGGGCAGGGCGTAGACCGGCTCGCCGGCCTGCACGAGCAAGGTGGGCAGGATCGCCAGGGTCAGGGGCACGCGGATGACGAAGCGGCTGCCGCGCCCGACATCGGAATGGATGGTGATCTGGCCGCTGAGTTCGCGGATGCGCGACTGCACGACGTCCATGCCGACGCCGCGGCCGGAGATGTCGGTGACCTCGGCCTTGGTGGAGAAGCCGGGCAGGAAGATCAACTGCAGGCACTCGTCGTGGCTGAGGCGGGCGGCGGCCTCGGGATCGATCAGGCCCTTCTCCAGCGCCTTCGCGCGCAAGCGTTCCGGATCGATGCCGGCACCGTCGTCGCGGATCTCGATGGTGACGAAGTCGCCTTCCTGCTGCGCCGACAAGCGCACATGGCCGGCACGCGGCTTGCTGCAGGCCTCGCGCAGCGACGGCACCTCGATGCCATGGTCGATGGCGTTGCGCACCAGGTGCACGAGCGGATCGGCCAGGGCCTCCACCAGGTTGCGGTCAAGTTCGGTATCGGCGCCGACCAGTTCCAGGTCGACTTCCTTCTGCAGCTGGCGGGCGACGTCGCGCGCCACCTTGGGGAAGCGCGAGAACACCTTGCCGACCGGCTGCATGCGCGTGCGCATGACGGCGGTCTGCAGGCGGGCCGTGGCGATGTCCAGGCTGCTCACGGCGCGGTCCAGTTCCTCGTCGCGGATGCGTGCGCGGAGCGTCTTCAGGCGGTTGCGCGACAGCACCAGCTCGCCGACCAGGTTGACGATGGCGTCCAGCCGCTTGGTGTCCACGCGGATGGTCTGTTCCGCTTCGCCCCCGGCCTTGGCGGCCGGCTTGGGTGCCGCGGATCTCGCCGGGGTGGGCGCGGGCGCTGCAGGCGCCGGCGAGGGCGGCACCACGCTCGTGGGCGCACCGCCGCCATGCAACTGGTCCAGCAGGGCTTCGAACTCGTCGTCGCCGATCAGGTCGCCTGCAGGCGCGGCGGCGGCGGGCACCGCGCTTGCCTTCCGTGCCGGCGCGGGCGTGCCGCCGTGGGCATCGAACTGGTCGATCAGCGCCTGCGGTGCATGGGGCGGATCTTCGCTGGCGCCGATGGCGTCCAGCATCTGCTGCAACCAGTCCAGCGACTGCTGGGCGGCGTCGAAATGCTGGGGTTCCAGCGTGGCCTGTCCTGCGCGTACCAGGCCGAGCGTCTCTTCGGCCGCATGGCACAGGTTGACCATCGGCTGGATGCCGAGGAAGCCGGCGCCGCCCTTCAGCGTGTGGAAGCCGCGGAAGACCGCGTTGAGCTGTTCGCTGTCCGAGGGATCCTGCTCCAGCGTGACCAGCTGTTCGCCGAGCCGGTCGAGGATTTCCTGCGCTTCGATCAGGAAGTCGGCGGCGATTTCGGGGGTGACGGCGGACATGGGCGGGACGGTTACCGGGTCGGGCGATCAGCGGGAGGAGTCGAGCAGGCGCATCGCATGCGCGTGGCGCCGGCGGAGCATGCGACCGACCAGCACGTCGCAGACCAGCAGCAGGCCCACGAGCACGAGGACGACGGGATGGCGGTAGCGGGGGGCGGACGCGACGGGCATGGCAGGTCTCCGGTTCCGCAGTGCGCGTCCCCCGGGGCTACAACCCCAGACCGGACAGCAGGTCGTCGGCGTCGTCCTGCGAAAATGCATTGCGGTCCAGACCAGCAACGGCCGGGCCGGCGAGTTCTGAAGGCTTGTCGCGGTTTTTTTCCGGCGGCGGAAGGCCGAGGGCGCCGAAACCTTCGTGCACGCGTCGCACGATGCCGGCCACCCGGCGGATGATCTGGCCCGTCAGGTCCTGGTAGCTCTGTGCCAGCGCCATCTCCGACAGCCCCTTGCCGATGCTGTCCACCAGCGCGGCCTGCTCGGCGGACAGCGGGGTGGTTTTCAGCTGGGTGGCGTAGCCCCGGCACTGCTCGGCCAGGTCCAGGGTCTTGTGGCTGGCCTGTTCGGTCATTTCGACCACGTGGTCCAGTCGCGCGCAGGCATCGTCGAGATCGCCGGCGTCGGTCGGCGGCAGTTCGCCCAGCGTCTGCGCCAGTTCGCGGGCAAGCCGCCCCAGGCCCTGCATCATGGGCTGCGTGCGCCAGGCGGCGATGGCATCCAGTTCGCGCCGCCAGCCGGCTTCGTCGCCCTGTTCGAGGGCGTCGAGTGCGGTCTGCAGTTTCTCCACGAGTGCCGCGCGGGCGCTGGTGGCATCGGCGACGGCGCTCATCAGGCGGCCGCTCCGAGACGTTCGAAAATCTTGCCGAGCTTCTCTTCCAGCGTCTGCGCGGTGAACGGCTTGATGATGTAGCCGTTCACACCGTTCTGCGCCGCTTCGATGATCTGCTCGCGCTTGGCTTCGGCCGTCACCATCAGCACCGGCAGGGTCTTGTAGCGATCGTCGGCGCGGATGGCTTTCAGCAGCTCGATGCCGGTCATGCCGGGCATGTTCCAGTCGGTGACCACGAAGTCGAAACTGCCCTGGCCCAGCGCGGTCAGCGCGCTGTTGCCGTCCTCGGCCTCGGCGGTATTGGTGTAGCCGAGGTCGTTGAGCAGGTTCTTGATGATGCGGCGCATGGTGGAGAAGTCGTCCACGATCAGGATGCGCATGTTCTTGTTGGTCACGGATGCTCCGGTATTGCGTGGACGGTGGGTCTGGTGGGGATATCGGCCGGGGGCGGGAAAGGTTTAGCGGAGGCGACACCGCTCCTGCGGGGTCGCGCGATTGCCAAGGTCACTCGTCGTCTTCCAGCCCCGCGTCCGCCTTCTCGAACACCTGCAGGCGGCCGCGCAAGCGCACCATCGCCTGGCCGTGGATCTGGCAGACGCGGGATTCGCTCACGCCGAGTACGGCGCCGATTTCCTTCAGGTTGAGCTCCTGCTCGTAATACATCGACAGCACCAGCTGCTCGCGCTCGGGCAGGTGGCCGATCGCCTTGACCAGTTGCTGGCGGAACTCGCTGCGCTCCAGGTTCTGCTGCGGCGACGGACCGCCGGTGCGGGAGGTGTTGGGTTCGCCGTGGTCGTCGATGTGCGATTCCAGGCTGAGGACCTGGCCGCGCGCGGCGTCTTCCATCAGGCGCAGGTACTCCGGCAACGGCATCTCCATCGCGGACGCGACTTCGGTGGCGATGGCGGCGCGGCCGGTGCGCTGCTCGATCTCGCGCACGGTCGCCGCGGCCTGGCGGGCACGACGGTGCACCGAGCGCGGGACCCAGTCGCCGCGACGGATCTCGTCGATCATCGAACCGCGGATGCGGATCGAGGCATAGGTTTCGAAGGACGCGCCCTGTTCGGCGTCGTAGCTGCGCGAGGCTTCCAGCAGGCCGATCATGCCGGCCTGCACCAGGTCGTCGATCTCCACGCTGGCCGGCAGTCGCGCCGCAAGGTGGTGCGCGATGCGGCGGACCAGGTCGGCGTGCTGGGTGACGAAGTCGTTGGCGTTGCCGCGCTGCACGGCGCGGTACTGGGCGGCGGCGGTGTTCATGCGGCCACCCCGCGCTGGATCAGGCGTTCGACGAAGAACTCCACGTTGCCGCGGGCGCCGACCGGCGGCTGCCAGCGCGCCGTCGTGCGTGCTATCTCGGCGATGGCACGCGCCGAGGGGCTGCCCGGGTATGCCTTCACGACGGCCTGCTGGCGCTGCACCGCACGGCGCAACCAGTCGTCCTGCGGCACGGCGCCCAGGTAGTGCAGGGCGACGTCGCCGAGGAAACGTTCGCAGACGCGGGCCAGCTTCTCGTACAGCTTCCGGCCTTCATTGGGGTCGCGGACCATGTTGGCGATGACGTGCACGCGGTCCAGGCCGCGTTCGCGCGCCAGTACCTTGATCAGCGCGTAGGCGTCGGTGATCGAGGCCGGCTCGTCGCAGACCACCACCACGGTGTCCTGCGCGGCCTGGCAGAAGGTCAGCACGCTGTCGGTGATGCCGGCGGCGGTGTCCACCACCATGAAGTCGAGGGCGCGCTGCAGTTCGGAGAACACGTTGACCAGGCCGACGTGTTCGGCCGGCGTCAGTTCGGCCATGTGGCGGAAACCGGACGAGGCGGGCACCACCAGCACGCCTTCGGGCCCTTCCAGCAGCACGTCCTCCAGGCCGCAACGGCCGGCGACGAGATCGGCGAGGGTGAACTTCGGCGACAGGCCGAGCAGCACGTCCACGTTGGCCAGGCCCAGGTCGGCGTCCATCAGCAGCGTGCGCTTGCCCATTTCGGCGAGCGACACGGCCAGGTTGACCGACACGTTGGTCTTGCCCACGCCGCCCTTGCCGCCGGTGATGGCGACGACGCGCACGGGATGGAAGGCGCCGGGCAACGGCGGGGTGCTGCGGGGATTGGTCTGCAGCGGGTGGTCAGGCGACATGGGTGGCCTCGGTCGAGCAGGGTTCGTCGGCTTCGCGGCGCAGCTGGTCAAGCCGCAGCACGAGGTGGGCGCTGTTGGCGCGGTGGAGATCGTCGGGGACGCGCTGGCCGTCGGTCACCCAGGTCATCGGCAGCTGGTGGTCGACGACCACGCTCAGCGCGCTGCCCAGGCGGCCGGTCTCGTCCAGCTTGGTAAGCACCACGCCTTGCGGCTGTACGGTGTTGAAGCGGCGCACGACTTCGTCCAGGTCGGAGAAGTGCGAATTCGCAGGCAGGCAGAGCAGGGTCCTGACCTGGCCCGAGGCGCGCAGCCAGTTGAGCTGGCCGACCAGGTTGCGGTCGCGCTGGCCCAGGCCGGCGGTGTCGATCAGTACAAGCTTGTAGTCGCGCAGGCGTTCCAGCACCAGCGCCAGGGTCTGCGCGCTGTCGGCCTCGTGCACGGCGATGCCGAGCTGGCGGCCGTAGCCGTGCAGCTGCTCGCGGCCGCCGACGCGCACGGTGTCGGTGGTCACCAGCGCCACGTCGCGCGGGTTGTGGCGCTGTGCGAAGCAGGCGGCCAGCTTGGCGATGGTGGTGGTCTTGCCGGCACCGGTGGGGCCGACCAGGGCGATCACGCCGCCGGTCTCCAGCAGGTCGGCGTCGAGCACCGGCAACTTCTTCGACAGCAGGCCCAGCATCAGGCCGCGCCCACGGTGGGCTTCGGTGTCGGCGGGGATCTGCAGGGCGATGTCGCGGGTGATGCCGGCATCGAAGCCGTAGTCTTCCATCAGCTCCATCGCCTGCATGCGCACCGGCGAACCGCGCAGGCGTTCGTCGGTGAGGCGGTGCATTTCGCGTTCGATCATCTCGCGCATGGCCGCCAGTTCGCCGCGCATGTGCACCAGTTGCTCATCGCTTTCGCGCGCCTCGGCGGCGTTGTCGCTGACGACCGTCAGGGTCGGCACGGTGATGGCGGCGGGGGGCGGCGTGGGCCCGGTGGCGGTGATGCGGCTGGCGTGCAGCACGGCGACGGGCGCCGGCTCGGGTTCGGGCAACGACACCGGCGGCGCGATCGACGGCAGCAGCGCATCGAGGTCCAGCGTGTCGTCGATGTCGGCGCGCGGCGCGGCCGGGCGGCGCGCGGTCCTGGCGGGTTCGGGGGCGGCGACGGGTTCGTTGGCCGGTGCGGCGGGCAGGCAGGCGGCGAGCTTGGCGGCGAAGGATTCGGGTTCGATCAGCAACGGCGCGATGTCGCGCACGACCGGTGCCGGCATCTCGGCGGCCGGTGCCGGCGTGGCGGCCTCAGGCGCGCGCGGCGGAACGATCGGGGCGGGCGCCGCCGCGACGGTCGCGACGTGCGCGGGCTTCGCCGGTTCGGCGCGCGGTGCGGCGGGCGTCGCGGGCTGGCGGCGGGCGAAATAGCTGGCGGCGGCTTCGGCCGGCGACAGCGTCGGCGCGTTCGCGGCCGGTGCCTGCGGTGCAGGGTCGAGCAGCGGATGCAGGGGTGCGGCCGGCGTGGCCGGGCGCATCGCCTCCAGGGTGTGCTTGACCAGCGCTTCGTCGTAATTGCTGGCGGCGACGATCTCGACGCCGTCTTCGGTGACGCGGTTGGACAGGATCACCGCGTCCGGGCCGTGTTCCTGGCGGACCATGGCGAAGGCGGTGCGCATGTCGGGAGCGACGAAGCGTTTGATTTTCATGGCGTGCTATCCGGTTCGGTATCGCGTCGGGTTCTGCTGCTCCCGGTCTCAGCTGATCGTGCCCACCAGCTTCAACCGCTTGTCTTCGGGAACCTCGCTGTAGGCCAGCACCGACAGCGAGGGGACGCTGTGGCGGACCAGGCGGGCAAGGGCGGCGCGGACCGTTCCCGGTACCAGCACCACCGCAGGCTCGCTGCGGGCTTCCTGCTTGGTCACCACGTCGGCGAGGCTCTGGTGCAGGCGTTCCGCCAGTCCCGGTTCCAGCGCCGCGCCGGTTCCCTGGGTGCTGTCCTGCAAGACGCGTTCCAGATTCGGCGCCAAGGTATAGACGGGCAGTTCCGGCGCCATGCCGGAGATCTCCTGCACGATGAAACGGCCCAGCGAGGTGCGCACGGCGGCGGTGAGCGCGGCCGGGTCGGCGTTCTGCGGGGCGAATTCGACCAGCGCCTCGACGATGCGGCGCAGCTGGCGGATGGGCACGCGCTCGATCAACAGGTTCTGCAGCACGCGCACCACGGTGGCCAGCGGCAGCGCCTTCGGCGTGAGGTCCTCGACCAGCTTCGGCGCGTTGCGGCCCAGCTGCGCGAGCAACTGCTGCACTTCCTCGTGGCCGAGCAGCTCCGGGGCGTGTTCGCGCACCAGGTGCGAGAGGTGCGTGGCCATGACGGTGGCCGGATCGACCACGGTGTAGCCCAGCGATTCGGCGGTCGCCTTCTGGTGCGACTGGATCCACACCGCGTCCAGCCCGAACGCCGGGTCCTTGCCGGGGATGCCGTCGATGGTGCCGAACGCGCCGCCCGGATCCAGGGCCAGTTCGCGGTCGGGATGGATCTCGGCCGAGGCGACCGGCACGCCGTGCACCAGCAGGCGGTACCCGTTGGAGGGAAGTTCCAGGTTGTCGCGGATGTGAACCGGCGGCACCAGGAAGCCCAGGTCCTGCGTGAGCTTGCGACGCACGGCCTTGATGCGCGACATCAGTTCGCCGCCCTGGTTCTTGTCGACCAGCGGGATGAGCCGGTAGCCCACTTCCAGGCCCAGCGGGTCGACCGGGCGCAGTTCGTCCCAGGTCAGTTCGGCGTTGCGGTCGGGCGCGCCGGGGCCGGTCAGGGCAGGCACGTCGCCGGCGGCGGCTTCGGGGCTTTCCTGGGTCCGCTTCCACATCTTCCAGGCCAGGTAGCCGATGCCGGCGGCCAGCGTCAAAAAGGCGACGTTGGGCATGCCGGGCACCAGGCCGACCAGGCCCAGCACGCCGGCCGCCACGGCCAGCGCCTTGTGCTGGCCGAACGCCTGGCCCATCACGGCCTGGCCCATGTCCTCCGAGCGCGAGGCGCGGGTCACCAGCATGGCCACCGCCGAGGACACCAGCAGGGCAGGCAGCTGGGCGACCAGCCCGTCGCCTATCGACAGCAGGGTGTAGGTGGACGCCGCCTCGGCGGCCGGCATGCCGTGCTGGAACATGCCCACGGCGAAACCGCCGATGAGGTTGATGAACAGGATCAGGATGCCGGCGATGGCGTCGCCGCGGATGAATTTGTTGGCGCCGTCCATCGAGCCGTAGAAGTCGGCTTCCGCGCGGACTTCCTCGCGGCGGGCCTTGGCTTCCTCGCGGGTCAGGATGCCGGCGTTGAGGTCGGCGTCGATGGCCATCTGCTTGCCGGGCATCGCATCGAGGATGAAGCGCGCGGAGACCTCGGCGATGCGGCCGGCGCCCTTGGTGATGACGACGAAGTTGATGATGGTCAGGATCGCGAACACCACGATGCCGACCGCATAGTTGCCGCCCACCACGAACTCGCCGAACGCCGCGATGACCTTGCCGGCGGCCTCATGGCCGTCCTGGCCGTTGATGAGGATCACGCGGGTGGAGGCCACGTTCAGCGCCAGGCGCAGCATCGTGGTCATCAGCAGGATGATCGGGAAGATGGTGAAGTCGAGCGGCCGCTTGACGTAGATCACGGCCAGCAACACCACCAGCGAGATGGCGATGTTGAAGCTGAAGAGCGCATCCAGCACCGGCGGCGCCAGCGGCACCACGATCATGGCCAGCAGCGCCAGCACGACCAGCGGCGCTCCCAGGCCGTTCTTCAGCATGTCCATCCAGCGCATGCCGCCGGTGGCCGGCTGGGCGCTCATGCCCGGCCTCCGTGTTCGTCGATATCGACGCTGGGCAGGTCGGGCAGCGCGGCTTCGCCGACGCGCCAGGCGCGCAGCTGATAGACGTAGGAGAGGATCTGGGCGACGGCGGCGTACATTCTCACGGGGATTTCCCGGCCAAGCTGCCCTTCGCGATACAAGGCGCGTGCCAAAGGCGGCGCCGAGACGATGGCGATGCGGTGGGCGTCGGCCACTTCGCGGATGCGCATGGCCAGCTCGTCCACGCCCTTGGCGACCACGGTGGGTGCGCCCATCTGCCCGGCCTGGTACTTCAGCGCGACGGCGTAGTGGGTGGGGTTGACCACGATCACGTCGGCGGTCGGCACGTCCTCCATCATCCGGCGCTGCGACATCTGGTGCTGCATCTGGCGGATGCGGCCTTTCACTTCCGGGCTGCCTTCGCTTTCCTTCATCTCCTTGCGCAGTTCTTCGCGGGTCATCTTCAGCTTCCGCAGCCAGTTCCACTTCTGGTACGGCGCATCGATGGCGGCGAGCAGGATCAGGCCACCGGTGGTCGCCAGCAGCAGGGTGCTGGTGAAGGACAGGCCGCTGCGGACGGCCTGTTCCAGTGGCATGGTCAGCAGCTCGCGCAGCGGATTCAGTCCCAGCTTCAGGCAGACCGCCGCCGCGCCGCCGATCAGGGCCACGCGCAGCAGGGATTTCAGCAGCTCGGCCACGCTCTCCGGGCCATAGAGGCGCTTGAGGCCGGACGCCGGGTTCAGTCGCTTGAAATCGGGCATCAGCGACTTCTGCGAGAACTGCAGGCCGCTCATCAGGGCCGGCGCCGCGACACCTGCCGCGACGCAGATGGCCGCCACCGGCGCGATCGCGACCAGCAGCTTCAGCATCAACAGACCGACGTAGCCGAACAGCTGGTCCGGCTGGCGCATCAACATGGGGTCGGGCGTCAGGGCCATCTTCATCCAGCCCAGCGCGTCGCGCGCCAGGCCGGGGCCCATGCCGATGATGGCCAGCACGCCCGCGCCGAACACCGCCGCCGTCGCCAGCTCGCGCGATCGCGGGATGTTCCCTTGTTCACGGGCCTCGCGAAGTCGTTTTTCGGTGGGTAACTCAGTGCGTTCGCCGCTTTCGTCCTGCTCAGACATGGCGCATTTCCGACGGGGTCGGGGTGGTCGCTGCAAGACCCGTTCCAGACCGGGCCGGAATCCCGGCGTGAAATTGCCTAACGTCACATGCGCCGGCTAGGATGCCCGCCGATGCTCCGCTTCCTCCGCCATCGCCGTGTTGCCTTGCTGCGCCTGCCTGCGCTGGCAATGCTGTTGCTGGCGGTACTGGCCAACCCCGTGCTCGCCTCACTGGGCGACCTGCACGAGTTGGGCAACGGCAACGAGCACCTGCACGCCGTCAACGAGCACGCCGACGTCGCCACCGGGCACGACCATGCCGATGGAGAAGCGGGCGAGGGTGATCTGCTGCATGCGCTGATGCATGCGAGCCACTGCTGCGGCCACCTGACTGCGATCGTGCCGGCGCCGATGCGCGTGCCGGCGATGATCCTGCCTGACGTCACTCCCATCATGGCGACGGTCCCCATGGCGCACGCGCCAAGGGCTTCGTTACTGCGGCCTCCGATCGCCGCGTGATGCCCGCAGCGGGCTGACGTCCTGTCGCCCGCGCCCCATCACCGACGTTCCGGAGACTTCCCATGTGGTTGCGACTGGCGGCATTGGCCGCCTTCGCGATCGCGCCGTGCGTGCACGCACAGGCGCCATCGCCTGCTGTTCCCCCTGACACCCTGACGCTGGACGACGCCATCGCGCGCGTTGCCCGCGTACACCCTGACCTGCGCCTGTTCGGCGCGCGTACCGAAACCCTGCTGGCCGAACGCGAGGTCGCCCTGCAGCGGCCTGCATGGCGGGCCGGGCTGGACGTGGAAAACGTCCTCGGCAGCGGCAATGCGCGTGGCTTCGATCAGGCGGAGGTCACCCTCACCCTGGCCGGCGTGCTGGAACGCGGCGGCAAGCTGGATGCCCGCCGCACGCTTGCGCAGGCCCGTATCGATGCGTTGTCCGTACAGCGCGAGGCGCAGCGCCTCGACCTGCTCGCCGACGTCGCACGGCGTTATCTCGCTGTCACCGGCGCACGCGCCGCGGCTGTCGTGGCGCGCCGGGACATCGCCCAGCGCACGCGTACCGTGGCGGCCGCACGCCAGCGCCTGCAGGCGGGTGCATCGCCCGAATCGGTCGTGCTGACCGCGCAGGCGGCGCTGGCACGTGCGGAACTCGCGCTCGCCCGCGCCGAACAGCAATCCGTGGCCGCGCGGCAGCACCTGGCCGCGTTGTGGGGCGAGCGTGATCCGCGGTTCATCCTCGCCGACGGTGATCCGCTGGCGTTGCCGCCGGTGGCGGACATGGCCGAGCTGGCCACGTTCCTGCAGGGCACGCCCGAACTGGCACAGATTGCCGACGAGCGCCGCATCCGCGAGGCACGCGTGCGCCTGGCGCGTACGGCCGCCACCCCGGATCTCGACTGGCAGGTGGGCGTGCGCCGTTTGCAGGATGGCGACGACACGGCACTGGTCGGTGGCGTGTCGCTGGCGCTGGGCGGTGCACGCCGGGCGCAACCCGGGATCCGCGCGGCCGAAGCCGATCTTGCATCGCTGGAGATCGAACGCGAGTCGCGTGATGTTGCGCTGTATTCCACCCTCACCGATGCGCATGGCCGCTACCGGGTGGCGCAGCTCGATGTGCAGCGCACGCGCGACGACGTACTGCCACGCCTGGTGCGCGCCGAACAGGCGGCCGAACGCGCGTACCGCGCCGGCGCCATCAGCTATCTCGAATGGGCGCAACTGCAGTCCGAGACCACCGCGACGCGCCGTCAGCAACTGGACGCGGCGCTGGAGGCGCATCTCGCGCTGATCGAACTGCAGCGCCTCACCGGCCAGGCCCTCGTGGCCGCACCGACCTCTGAACAAGGAATCTCCCCATGATCTTGCGTCCCCTGATGAGCGCGCTCGCGCTGTCCCTGCTGCTGGCCGCCTGCGGCGGCAAGGACGACGGCCACGCCAACGACCCGGATGGCGAAGCCGGCCACGGCCACGACGAAGGCGCTGGCCACGGTGAAGGAGACGCGGCACGCGGAGAACATGGTGGCCGCCTGCTGGAACAGGACGGCTACCGCGTGGAACTCGCCATCGCCGAGTCCGGCACGCCGCCGACCTACCAGGCGTGGCTGTATCGCGACGGCAAACCGTTGCCGGCCACCGCCGGCAGCGTCGAGGTCCGCCTGGTCCGCCTTGGCAACGTGCGCGAGAACCACGTATTGGTGCCGCAGGCGGATGGCCGCCTGCTGGCGAAGACCGTGGTCGGCGAACCGCATTCCTTCGATGTCGAAGTACTGGCCAAGGTCGAAGGCACATCGCTGCGCTGGACCTACGACAGCTACGAAGGCCGCACCACCATCGGCGCGAGGATCGCCGGGGAATCCGGCATCCGCGTCGCCCCTGTGCAGGCCGGCACCATCGCCGACGAACACGAGGTGCAGGGCCTGCTGACGCCGGTGGAAGGTCGCGTCGCCAACGTCGCCGCGCGCTTCCCGGGTCCGATCCGCCGCCTCGCCGTCAATGCCGGTGACCGTGTTCGGGCCGGGCAGACACTGGCGACGGTGGAAAGCAATCTCAGCCTGACCACGTACTCGGTCACGTCGCCGATCAGCGGCGTGGTGCTGGCGCGCAACGCCAGCGTCGGTAGCGTGGCGGGCGAGGGCGCCATGCTGTTCGAAGTCGCCGACCTGTCATCGTTGTGGGTGGACCTGCATATCTTCGGGTCCGACGCCCAGCACATCGTGCCCGGGGTACCGGTGACGGTGACGCGCCTGAGTGATGGCGTCACCGCGCAGACAACGCTGGAGCGCGTGCTGCCCGGCACCGCGACCGCCAGCCAGAGCACGGTTGCACGCGCGACGCTGGAGAACAGCGATGGCCTGTGGCGTCCCGGTTCGGCGGTGAAGGCGCGCATTACCGTAGAGCAGCAGCCTGCTGCGATGGTGGTGCCGCTCGCTGCACTGCAGACCTTCCGCGACTGGGATGTGGTGTTCGTTCGCGTCGGCGATACCTACGAGATCCGTCCGGTCGAACTGGGCAAGCGCGATGCGCAGCAGGTCGAAGTCCTGACCGGGCTGAAGGCCGGCGACCAGGTCGTCGTCGAACAGAGTTATCTGGTGAAGGCCGACATCGAGAAATCGGGGGCCTCGCATGACCATTGAGTACGACACCCGGGAACGGCGCGGACTGCTGGAGCGCATCCTGCGCTTCGCCATCGCGCACCGCTGGCTGATGATGGCGTTGACGTTGGCGCTCGTCGCGGTGGGCGTGTGGAGCTTCGGCAAGCTGCCGATTGACGTAACCCCCGACATCACCAACGTGCAGGTGCAGGTCAACACGGAGGCGCCAGGCTATTCGCCTCTGGAATCGGAACGGCGCGTGACCTTCACGCTGGAAACCGCGCTCGCCGGACTGCCCGGCCTCGACTACACGCGTTCGATCTCGCGCTACGGCCTGTCGCAGGTGACGGTGGTGTTCAAGGACGGCACCGACGTGTACTTCGCCCGCCAGCAGGTCGGCGAGCGCATCCAGCAGGTGAAGTCGCAGCTGCCCGCCGGCCTGGAACCGGAGATGGGGCCCATCGCCACCGGCATGGGCGAGATCTTCATGTACACGGTGGAAGCGGAGGAGAAGGCGCGCAAGCCCGATGGCACGCCCTACACCGCCACCGACCTGCGCACGCTCCAGGACTGGGTAGTGCGACCGCAGCTGCGCAACGTGCCTGGCGTGACCGAGGTCAACACCATCGGCGGCTTCGCGCGGCAGATCCACATCACCCCGGATCCCGCGCGCTTGGTCGCACTCGGCTTCACCCTGCACGACGTGGTGCAGGCGGTGGCGCGCAACAACCAGAACGTCGGCGCCGGCTACATCGAGCGCAACGGCCAGCAGTTCCTCGTGCGTGCGCCGGGGCAGGTCGCCGACCTCGACGGCATCCGCGACATCGTGCTGGACCGCCGCGATGGCGTGCCGATCCGGGTGCGCGATGTGGCGCAGGTAGGCGAGGGGCCTGAGCTGCGTACCGGTGCGGCGACGCTGGACGGCAAGGAGGTCGTGCTGGGCACGACCTTCATGCTGATCGGCGCCAACAGCCGCGAGGTCTCGCAAGCGGTCGCCGCACGATTGGCCGAAGCCAATCGCAGCCTGCCGGCCGGCGTGCGCGCCGAACCGATGTACGACCGCACCTCGCTGGTCGACCGCACCATCCGCACCGTGGCCAGGAACCTGGTCGAGGGCGCGATCCTCGTCGTCGTGGTGCTGTTCCTGCTGCTCGGCAACGTGCGCGCGGCGCTGATCACCGCCGCGGTGATCCCGCTGTCGATGCTGTTCACCCTCACCGGCATGGTGCGCGGCGGCGTGTCGGGCAACCTGATGAGCCTGGGTGCGCTGGACTTCGGTCTGATCGTCGATGGTGCCGTCATCATCATCGAGAACTGCCTGCGCCGTTTTGGCGAACTGCAGCAGCGGCTCGGTCGCCTGCCGACGGACGAGGAGCGTCTCGACGCGACCGCGTCGGCGACGGCCGAGGTCATCCGGCCCAGCCTGTTCGGCCTGGGCATCATCACTGCCGTCTACCTGCCGATCTTCGCGCTCACCGGGGTGGAGGGAAAGATGTTCCACCCGATGGCCATCACCGTGGTGCTCGCGCTGAGCGGCGCGATGGTGCTGTCGCTGACGTTCGTGCCGGCCGCCATCGCGCTGTTCCTGCGCGGTCGCGTGCAGGAGAAGGAAACGCGCGTGATGGGCTGGGCCCGCCGCGCCTACGCGCCGGTGCTGGCGCGGGCACTGCGTGCGCGCCTCGTCGTGGCGGGCGGTGCGTTCGCGCTGGTCGTGCTCTGCGGCCTGCTGGCCACGCGCCTGGGCACCGAATTCGTGCCCAGCCTGGACGAAGGCGACATCGCCATGCACGCCATGCGCATCCCCGGCACCAGCCTGGACCAGGCGGTACGCATGCAGTCCACGCTGGAAGCGCGGATCAAGCAGTTCCCGGAAGTGCACCGCGTGTTCGGCAAGCTGGGCACGGCGGAAGTGGCGACCGATCCGATGCCGCCGTCGGTGGCGGACACCTTTGTCATGCTGAAGCCGCGCAACCAGTGGCCCGACCCGCGCAAGCCGAAGGCGACGCTGGTGGCGGAGATCGAAAAGGCGGTGGCCGGGATTCCCGGCAACAACTACGAGTTCACCCAGCCCATCCAGATGCGCATGAACGAGCTGATCTCGGGCGTGCGTGCGGACGTCGCGATCAAGCTCTATGGCGATGATCTCGATACGCTGGTGGAAGTGGGCGAGCGTATCGAGGCTGTCGCGAAGACGATCGAAGGTGCAGCCGACGTGCGCATGGAACAGGCCACCGGCCTGCCGCTGCTCACCATCACGCCGGACCGGCAGGCATTGATCCGTTACGGCCTGAATCCCGGCGACGTGCAGGACACTGTGGCGACGGCGGTCGGTGGCGAGGTGGCGGGGCAACTGTTCGAGGGCGACCGTCGTTTCGACATCGTGGTGCGCCTGCCGGAAACGATGCGGCAGGATCCGGCCGCCCTGCACGACCTGCCGATTCCGCTGGGAGGTGCCGGCAACGAGGACGAATCGACGCGCGCGGCAAGCTGGGTCTCGGGAACGCCGGGCACGGTGCCGTTGCGCGAGGTGGCGAAGATCGAGACCACGCTGGGGCCGAACCAGGTCAACCGCGAGAACGGCAAGCGCCGCGTGGTGGTGACGGCCAACGTGCGCGGTCGCGATCTCGGCGGTTTCGTCGATGACCTGCGCACGCGCGTGGGCGCCGAGGTGCAGCTGCCCGCAGGCTACTGGATCGACTACGGCGGCACGTTCGAACAGCTGATCTCGGCCAGCCAGCGCCTGGCGATCGTCGTACCGGCGACGCTGGTGGTAATCTTCGCGCTCTTGTTCTGGGCGTTCGGCTCGGCGAAGGACGCCGCGATCGTCTTCACCGGCGTCCCGCTGGCATTGACCGGTGGCGTCATCGCGCTGGCCGTGCGCGGGATTCCCCTGTCGATCTCGGCCGGGGTGGGGTTCATCGCGCTGTCGGGCGTGGCCGTGCTCAACGGGCTGGTGATGATCGCCTTCATCCGCAAGCTGCGCGCGCAGCGCATGCCTCTGGACGAGGCGGTGGTGGAGGGCGCGCTCGGTCGCCTGCGGCCGGTGCTGATGACGGCGCTGGTCGCCTCGCTCGGCTTCCTGCCGATGGCGTTCAATGTCGGTGCGGGTTCGGAGGTGCAGCGTCCGCTGGCGACGGTGGTAATCGGCGGCATCGTGTCGTCAACGTTGCTGACGCTGGTGGTGCTGCCGGTGCTGTACCGGTGGTGGTGGGCTGGAAACGAGAAGTGAGTGATGGAGCGAGGAGTGAGGGGTGAGAGGAATGGGGTTTCCTCACTCCCCACTTTCTCCGCGCCCTCCTAGAACAGCTCGTCCGCGATCACGTAGCTGTCGCGCCCGGCCGACTTGGCACGGTAGAGCGCGGCATCCGCGCGCGAGAACCAGTCGTGCCAGGTCTTTTCCTGTTCCCTCAACAGGGCGGCGCCCAGCGAGATGGTGATGCGGCCCCCGGGTCCACGCAACGCGCCACGGACGGCCTTGCGCAGCCGCTCGGTGGCGCGCTCCAGGTCCTCGGTGTTGTCGAGCTGCAGCAGCGCCACGAATTCCTCGCCACCGAAACGGAACACCTGGTCGTTGCGACGCATCTCGAAGCGGAGAATGGAGGCCAGGTCGGCGATGGCGGCATCGCCCGCCGCGTGTCCGTACTGGTCGTTGACGTCCTTGAAGTGGTCCAGGTCCAGGACCACCAGGCCGAAGCAGCATTCGCCGCGCTGGAAGCGGTCGACCGCGTCGCCCAGCGCACGCTCCATGCTGCGCCGGTTCGGGACGCCGGTCAGTGCGTCGATGGCGGCCAGGCGCTCGAGTTGCACGCGGTCGTCCTGCGTGCGGGAGGCGAAGATCAGCGAGAACGCGGTGATAAGCGCGGCACTGACGAACACGGAGATCGCATGCACGCCGTCGTGGAAGAAGCCGGGCATCAGCTGGATGCCGACGATCAGCGCGACGTTGCAACCTACCGCCACCCAGCGATGCGCGATGAAGAAGTTGGTCAGCAGCACCAGGTAGGTCCAGGTGAGCGCCGTATGGCCGAGCATCAGGCACGCACCGAACGTGGCGCACGAATTGAACGCCGCCAGCACGTTGCCGGCACGCAGGCTGTCGCCCGTGCGCCACGCATAGACGACAGGCGCCACCACGACCAGGACGACGGCGAGGTCGAAGGCGGCCATGCTGGTGTGCCCCTGCCAGGCCCTGTACACGCCGAACGAGGCGATGGTCACTGCCGTGATGGAGCCCAGCAGGACGATGATGTCCAGGCGGAAATCTCGACGTTTGGGCTTCATGGCGAGGGCCGGGTGACGGCGAGGGGAGTCGGTGGATTCGTCGCTCAACGGGAACGGGACAGGTCGGCTGCGCCACCCCGGCGCCCGCGCAGTGTAGGCGTTGGCTTGAAGGCGCGAGTGATCACCGTCACGCTTGCGGCCGCCGTTCCTTCTCACAGAAGGCCCGCAGCGTCATTGCGTATTCAGCCGATCGTGCGAAGACTCTCGCCACCGCACTGGAGGAGAACGGACATGAAGGCACTGAGAGCAACGGTACTCGCGGCATCGCTGGGCTGGGCGATGGCCTGCAGCTTGCCGGCCCACGCACAGACGGTGGGCTACAACATCCGCACCGGCGATGTCTGGGTGGATACCCGGCTCGGCGAGATCAACGATTACGGGCGCCGTTACCGCGATCCGTTCGTGTCGGAGATGACGGGCTACTACGGCGCGCCGCGCTCGCTCGTGCTGGATCTGCTCGACCGTCGCGGTTGGGCACCTGGCGACGTGTACTTCGCGTGCTCCATCGCGCGCGCCCTGGGGATTCCCTGCGTGGACGTGGTGCAGCGGTACGAGCGCAATCCCGGCCAGGGCTGGGGCAATCTCGCCAAGCAGATGGGCATCAAGCCCGGCTCCCCTGCCTTCCATGCCCTGAAGAAGGGTGCGGCAGGCACGTACGATCGCTGGGGTTACCCCATCCGCGTCGACCAGCGCATCAGTGTCGACTGGTCCAAGCACGGGCCGGGCCAGGGCAAGGGCGCTGCCGGCGGCAAGCCGCAGGCGGGTCCGGCCAGGAATGACCATGCGGGACACGGGCCGGGCAATGCCGGCAAGGGACCTGGCAACAGCGGCAAGGGCAACCCTGGCAAGGGGAACGGCAAGGGCAATGGACGCGACTGAGCCATCGTCCCGCTGACAGGGAAACGGCCTCCCGTGGAGGCCGTTTTTCTTTACGCGCGTCGTGCCCGGATCAGGCCGACAGCGCTTCCAGCGTCTTGAATACCTGGGGCACTGCCATGGCAGGGGTGCCGCCGTTGACCGACACCGCGCGCAGGCCGTGCTGGTAGCTCTGCCAGATCATCTCGTCGGCATGCTGGATGTCGACGCCGCGGAACTCGCCGGCGCCCATGCCACGACTGAGTTCCAACCGTACCGGTTCGCGCATGCGACGGAGCGCCGTGTTCATTTCGGCCTCCACGGCCGGCGACCAGCGCGCCGACACGCTCCACAAGGCAGGGAAGGCGATGAAGTTGGCCGCGTCCTCGCGCGCCATCCAGAAATAGAAATCGAGAATACGCTGTGCGTGCGTCGATCCCTGCGGACGTTCCACCATCGGTGCCCGCCGCGCGGTGTAGTCGCGGATCAACAGGGTGGCGATGATGTCGGCCTTGGTCTCGAAGTGCAGGATGACGCCGCGCGCGCTGAGTCCGGTTTCTTCGCCCAGGTCCATCAACGTGGTCTGGTCGAAGCCCTTGGTGAAGAACAGCCGGCGCGCGGCAGCGAGTACGGCTTCCCGCGTTTCCTGACTGGTACGTCGCTTCTGGGTAGGGCTGTGGTTCACGGCAATCTCCGGTTCGCGGGGGGAGCGCTCCGGCATCGGGCGGGTCGGCTCCGTCCGTGCGTAGGCGTATGTCGCAACTCCCTCGTCCCCATTCTGCACAACTTCATGCATTTAGTGGAACCGGTGACGCACTCTGATGTGAGAAGAACGCGCTGCGCCCCTCATGGAAGCGCTTACCGCGCTTTCACAAACATGACTTTCACGTCTTCACGCGGTGATCTGTCGCGCTGCATCAAACGACACGTCGAAGATCCGCTGCACGGGAGGTCCCAGTTCCCCGGCGAGCAGCGCCAGCAGGAACAGGCCCAGCAGCAGTGCCGTGGGCAGGCCGAGCTGGATGGGATTCAGCGCCGGCGCCGCGCGACCCAGCACGCCGAAGGCGAGGTTCACGGCCAGCATCGCCACCATCACCGGCAATGCCAGGCCGACGGCGGCCCTGAGCACGACGGTGAACAGCATGGGAGCGACTTCCAGCATCTGCTGCACGTCCGGCAGCGCCGTGCCGATCGGCAGCGAGCGGTAACTGTCCACCAGCAGCGAGACCAGCGCGAGATGACCGTTGGCGGTAAAGAACAGCAGGCCGAAGGCCAGGTAGAACCACTGGCCGACCACGCCGGAATTCACGCCACGCAGCGGATCCGACATCTGCGCGAACGCGAGGCCCGTTCCCTGCGAGATCAGTTCGCCCGCCATCGCGCCGGCCTCGAAGGCCAGCCTCAGCATGAACCCCATGCTCGCGCCGACGGCGAGTTCGCGCGCCACGTTGAGCACGGTGCTGGCGTCGAACGCGATGTGGTCCGGCGTGCCGGGCAGCAAGGGTGCCAGAGCCATCGCCAGCGCACCGGCGATGATGACGCGCACGCGCACCGAGACCGCGCGCGTACCGATCAGTGGCGCCGCCATCAGCAACGCCCCCGTGCGCAGCATCGTCCACAGGATGGCGTTGATCATCCCGAAGGCCTGCTGGCCGTCGATCACCATCTGGGTGGCGGGATCCATCGCGTCGCGTCCGCGGCGTCAGCCGATCAGGTGGGGCAATCGCTGGAACAACGTCGTCGTGTATTCCACGAGTACGCCGAGCAGATAGCTGCCGGTGGCGAACAGCGCGGCGGTCAGCGCGATGGCCTTGGCGACGAAGGCGATGGTGGGTTCATTGAGCTGCGTGGCGGCCTGGATCACGCCGACGACCACGCCGACGACCAGCACGACCAGCAGCAGTGGACCCCCGACCCAGAGCGCGATCTCAAGGCCGCCGCGCAGTTCGGTAAGAGCGGTTTCGGGACTCATGCCAGTCTCCTCAGACGCCGTTGAAGCTGGCGGCAAGCGAACCGACGATCAGCACCCAGCCGTCGACCAGCACGAACAGCAGGATCTTGAACGGCGCCGACACCAGCATCGGCGAGAGCATCATCATGCCCATCGACATCAGCACGCTGGCCACGACCAGGTCGATGATCACGAACGGGATGAAGATCAGGAAGCCGATCTCGAAGGCGGTCTTCAGTTCGCTGGTGATGAAGGAGGCGACCACGATCGGGAACGGGACGGCATCCGGTCCCGTGTAGCTGCCGTGCCCGGCCAGGCCGGCGAACGTCATCAGGTCGGTCTCGCGCACCTGCGCCAGCATGAAGTCGCGCAGCGGGCCGGTGGTCAGCGTCCACGCGGTGGAGAAATCGATCTGGCCGTTGAGATAGGGCGCCATGCCCTGGGCCCAGGCTTTCTCGCCCACCGGCATCATCACCAGCATGGTGAGGAACAGCGCCAGACCCACCAGTACCTGGTTGGACGGCGTCTGGCCGGTGCCAAGTGCCTGCCGCAACAGGCCGAGCACGATGATGATGCGGGTGAAGGCGGTCATCGCCAGCAACGCGGACGGGATCAGCGTGATCGCCGTCATCAGCAGCAGCGTCTGCAGCGGCAGGCTGACGGTGTTGTCGCCCACCTGGCCCACGTTGACCTTGGGCAACGTCGGCAAGGCGGGCGCGGTCGGTGCGGCCGGGGCCGTCGGCGCGGCGACGGGTGCCGGGGCCGGTGTCGTGGCCTGCGCGAAGGCAAGCGTCGGCGCGGCCAACCACAGCAGGCAGATCAGGGAAAGAACGAAACGACGCATCTCAGGACTCTTTGCGCAGGCGCTTGGCCAGCAGTTCGGCGAAGTTGGGCATCGTCGGCGCGGGCGCGACGACCAGGGGTTCGGGCAGCGCATGCAGGGCGGTGATGCCTCCGGCGGTCACGCCGATCAGCAACTGCTCCTTGCCGACTTCGATCACCATCACGCGTTCCTTGGCGCCGACCGACAGCATCGACACCACGCGCAGCTGTTCGCTGGGGCGGATGCCCAGGCCGGCACCGGGCAGGCGCTTCAGCAGCCAGGCCAGGCCCAGGATCAGGCCCAGCACCAGGATCAGGCCGACCAGTGCACCGCCGATGCCCGGCGTGGAGGGCGCGTGCTGGCCGATCTTCTGGGCGGGTGCCGCGGCCGCGGCAAGGAGGGCGAAGGCGTGCATGGTCGGGCTCAGCGCAGGCGACGGATGCGTTCGCTGGGGCTGACCACGTCGGTCAGGCGCACGCCGAAGCGGTCGTTGACCACGACGACTTCGCCGTGCGCGATCAGCGTCCCGTTGACGTACACGTCCAGCGGTTCGCCCGCGCCGCGCTCCAGTTCCACCACCGAGCCCTGGTTGAGCTGCAGCAGGTTGCGGATGGGCATGCGCGTGCGGCCGACTTCCAGCGACAGCGTCACCGGCACGTCGAGGATGACGTCCAGGCTCATGTCCGCGTCGTGGCCGGCGTGGCCGTCGTGGCCGTTGTGGGACAGCTCCGTATCGCCGGGGGCGGTGGCAAGGGCTTCTTCGTTCTCGGGAATCATGGCGTAGCGTCCTGGAAGGCGACGGGTGCAAGGGCGTGGCGGGTGGCGGCGGATTGCTGGTGGCGGTTGCCGGGCGGGTGGTGCGCGGTGATCTTCACCGCGTTGAGGCCGTTGGAAATGCCGAACTCCCCGGTGAACACCGGCACCTGCTCGACGCAGACCGGCACGGACTTCGGCAGGTCGATGGGGAGGATGTCGCCCACCTTGAGGCGGGTCAGCTCGCGCAGGTTGATGCGCTTCTCCGCGAGCACGCTGGAGACGGTGACTTCGGCCGAGCGCAGCTGTTCGTGCATGGTCACGCGGAAGCTGTCGTCGTCGTGCACGCGGTCGGACTGGATGCCGGCATCGAGCAGTTCGCGGATAGGCTCCAGCATGGAATAGGGCAGCGTGACGTGCAGGTCGCCGCCGCCGCCGTCCAGTTCCACATGGAAGCGGCTGACCACCACGTACTCGCGCGGACTGACGATGTTGGCGAAATGCGGGTTGACCTCACTGGTGATGTATTCGAAGTCCACCGGCATCACCGGGGCCCAGGCATCGATCAGGTCGGCGAAGGTCTGCTTGAGCAGCAGCTGGATCACGCGCATCTCGGTGGCGGTGAACTCGCGGCCTTCGATCTTGGCCGGGTAGCGGCCATCGCCGCCGAAGAAGTTGTCCACCATCGTGAACACCAGCTTCGGTTCGAACACGATCAGGCCCACGCCACGCAGCGGCTTGAACTTGACCAGGTTGAGGTTGGTCGGCACGTACAGCGAATGCAGGTAGTCGCCGAACTTGATGGTCTCGATGCCGCGCACCGACAGCTCGGCGGAGCGCCGCAACAGGTTGAACAGGCCGATGCGCCACGTGCGCACGAAGCGCTCGTTGATCATTTCCAGCGTCGGCAGGCGGCCGCGCACGATGCGGTCCTGGCTGGCGAAGTCGTAGGTGCGCGCCACGGTGGGATCGTGCGGCGGCTCCTCGGTCTCGATCGCGCCGGTATCGACGCCGTTGAGGAGGGCGTCGATCTCGTCTTGCGACAGCAGGTCACTGGTCATCATGGCGGCGCGGTTCCGTCACTGCATCACGAAGCTGGTGAACAGCAGGGACTCGGCGCACGGCTTGCCGGTCTCGGCGACCAGCAGGGCCTTCACTTCACCGAGAGCGGCGTTCTGCAGGCGCTCCTTGCCTTCGCGCGACATCAGGCCGGCGGCATCCTGCTGCGCGAACAGCATCAGCAGGCGGGCGCGGATGGCGGGCGCATGCAGCTGGATGGCGGTCAGCGCCTCGGGGTCGCGCGTCATCAGCTGCACTTCCACCTGCAGATAGCGCGCGCCGCCGGTTTCGCCGACCAGGTTCACCACGAAGGGCGGCTCCAGCGCGAAGTACTGCGCAGGCGCGGGCACTTCGCCCGGGCTCTTGGCCTTGGGAGCGTCGGCCTTCTCGTCCTTGCTGCCGTGGCTGGCGAAGTACCAGGCGCCGCCGCCTGCAGCGCCGGCCGCGATGACCGCCACCAGCCCGATGGTCAGCAACGACTTGCCGCCCTTGGGCTTGTCGGCCTTGTCGGCCTTGGATTTGCTTGCGTTCTTGTCGGCGGCTGCCACGGCGATGGATCTCCTGAGGGGTCAGTCCAGGGGATGCAAGGGGCGTGCCGGGGCCTGAGGGAAAGGTCGACGGGGTTTTGACGCGCGGTGCCCAGGATGTGCTGACGTGGGAGCGACGTAAGTCGCGATATCGAAGCCGAAGCGCTTGGCGGCGGAGGGCGTACCGACGCCGATATCCGGCTCTCGCGACTTACGTCGCTCCCACAGGAGCGGGATCGGCCCGTCAGGCGTAAGCGTCCACCAGTCCGCGCGCGGTCATGCGGACGGTGCGGGGCGTGTCGGCGACGGGCTCGCCCGCATCGCCACGGGCGTCACCGGGCTGCGGCGCGCTGCCCTGTGACGGCGGCGCGTGCTGCTGGCCGACATCGGCGTGGGCGAGCTGGAAGCCGTGCTGGCCGAGCATGTCGCGCAGGCGTGGCAGGCTGCTCTCCAGGGCCTGGCGGACCTCGGCCTGCGCGCTGCTGAAGTCGGCATGCACGCGGTCGCCCTCCAGGCGCAGGCGTATCTCGACCGTGCCCAGGTCGTTGGGGGTGACCTTGATGTGGGCATGTCCGATCTTCTGGTCCGCCATCCAGCGGACGGCGTCGCCGATGTCGTCGTCGAAGTGGCCGCCGTGCAGGTCGGCGCTGGGCGCTTCCATCGGGTTGACGGTCTCGGTGCGGGACAGGCCGAGCGGTGCGTTCGAGGCGCCGACGCCGGCCAGCAGGTTGTTCACCGGCGCGGGAGCGTCGCCGTCGTCGGAGCGCAGGGCATCGACGATGTCGCGACCCAGCTGGACCGCGTCGGGCACGGCCGCCGCGACCTGGCCTGCCGCCAGATGGGTCGCGAACGACAGCAGGTTCTGCAGCGGGGCCTTGGCCGACGTCTCGGGCGCGGCCGTTGCCGCGGGCAACGCGGTGGCGGTCGACCCATCGGCGGAGTTCGTCGGCGCGGGATCGGCGCTGGCGGCGTCGATGCCGGCCGCTGCCAGGACCGGCATGCCGCCGGGCAACGACGCAGGCATCGGTGCGCGGGTACCGGCCAGCAACGCATCGGGCTCCAGCGGGGCAGTGGGCGAGGCCGTGTCCGGCAGGAGGGTGCCGGACGGATGGCCCGCCAGGTCGATCATCGTCGGTGCGGCCGCATTCGCCGGGACCATGACCGGTGCCGGCACAGGTGCTTCCAGCAACGTGAGCACGACCCGCGACGCCGCGTCCTGCGCAGCGGCCGTGTCTTCATCGGTGCTGGCGCGGGCGTCGTCGGTCTTGCGGGCAGTCGCGCCGGTCGGTGGCGCAGACGGGTCTCTTGCTTCGCCGGCCCGCGCACTGGTCGCACGTGCGGTGTCGTCGCGTTTCACGGGACGACGGACCATCTCGTCGAACGCGGGCTTCTTCACGGTGCCCGGATCATCACTTGCAGGCACCGTGCCGGCCGATGCCGATGCCGATGCCGGCGCAGGCGGCGGCGCCTTGGCCGCGAACGGCAGCGCGGACGTCGATGAAGGCATCAGGCGTCCTCGTTCTCGCGGGCGGTGGCGGCCAGGCGGGCGCGGCGCGCGCCCACGTCGTCCATTTCGCGCTGGTCGCGACGGTCCACGATCAGCTTTTCCTGCACGCGATAGCTCGCGGCGAGCTGTTCAAGCACCTGCTTGTCGCGGCTGGCCAGCAGCAGGCGGTCGCGTTCGATGTCCACGCTGGCGCGGCTGCGGTCGACGTTCTGCAACTGCTGCTTGAGCGCCTGGTCGATGCGCTCGAGGAAGGCGCGCCGGTTGGCCAGTTGCGCGGGGCTGGTCGCGGCCATCTGGCTGTTGGCGTAGTCCTCGGCGTACTGGCGGAGCTCCTCCAGCCGGGATTCGTGCTGCGCCAGCGTGTTCTGGCGCTCGGCCAGCTCGCGGGCGACGGAATCCTCGTGCTCCTGCGCGCGGCGCAGCAGGGGATCGATTCGGCGGGACTGCATCATGACGGGGGTTCCTTGGCGTTACTGCAGGCCGGGCGGCAGCGGAATGCCGGCGGCGGCGTTGCGTTGGATCAGGGATTCCAGGGCGGCGCGGCTGCTCGGCAGGTCGGCGGCGCGCGCCACGTCCTGGCCGAGGAATTCGACGATCTCCGGCCAGCGTTCGAGCGCTTCGTCCACGGTCGGATCGTTGCCGCGCTGGTAAGCGCCGATGGCGATCAGGTCGCGGTTGCTGTTGTAGGCCGACAGCAGGCGCTTGAGCTTGCGGATGCGGTCGCGCCAGGTCTCGTCGGCGATTTCGGTGACCACGCGGCTGACCGAGGATTCGACATCGATGGCGGGGTAGAGCCCGGCGTCGGCCACGCGGCGCGACAGCAGGATGTGGCCGTCGAGGATGGCGCGCGCGGCGTCGGCGATCGGGTCCTGCGGATCGTCGCCTTCGGTGAGCACCGTGTAGAACGCGGTGATGGAACCGCGCCCCTTAGCGCCGTTGCCCGCGCGTTCGACCAGCGCCGGCAGGCGTGCGAACACGGACGGCGGATAACCGCGCGTGGTCGGCGGCTCGCCGACCGACAGGCCGATCTCGCGTTGCGCCTGGGCAAAACGGGTCAGCGAATCCATCAGCAGCAGGACATTCAGGCCCTGGTCGCGGAACCATTCGGCGATCGCCGTGGCGCGGTACGCGCCCTGCAGGCGCGCCAGCGGCGGACGGTCGGCGGGGCTGGCGACGACGACCGCGCGTGCCAGGCCGGACGGGCCGAGTGTGGTCTCGACGAAATCACGAACTTCGCGGCCGCGTTCGCCGATCAGGCCGACGACGATCACGTCGGCGGCGGTGTAGCGGGTCATCATGCCCAGCAACGTCGACTTGCCGACACCGGAGCCGGCGAACAGGCCGACGCGCTGGCCACGGCCGATCGGCAGCAGGGCGTTGATCGCGCGCACGCCGACGTCGAGCGGCTGGGTGATGGGTTCGCGCGAAAGCGGATTGATCGCGATGCCGGCGAGGCTGACGCTGCCCTCGGCGCGGATCGGGCCGCGTCCGTCGAGCGGCACGCCATCGCTGTCGATGACGCGGCCCAGCAGGCCTTCGCCGACTTCCACGCCGCCACGACGGCGCGAGGGCACCACGCGCGCATTGGGCAGCAGTCCGTGCAGTTCGGCGCTGGGCATCAGGTAGGTGCGTTCGCCGGAGAAACCGACGACTTCCGCATCCACCCAGCCGCCGTCGACGACTTCCACCTTGCAGGTGGCGCCCATCGGCGCTTCGCAGCCGATGGCTTCCAGGGTCAGGCCGACGGCGCGGCGCAGGATGCCTTCGCGGATCAGGCCGCGGCCACCGAGCTCGGGGTTGATCTGCGACAGCCGCGCGGACAGGCGCAGGTCGCGGGCGGTCAGCCATTCCAGCGGCTGGGCACTCATGCCCGCGCTCCCCGGTTGAGCACGGTGTCCAGCGCGCCGCGCAGGCGGGCTTCCAGCGTGCCGTCGATGCGCACACTTTCCGCATGCACGCGCAGGTCGCCCCGGCTCAGCGAAGTGTCGGCGGTCAGGCGCGTATGCGCCGTCATTGCCAGCACCGGCGTCAGTGCGGCGATGTCGTCCGGATGCAGGCGCAGTTCGACTTCGCGCTGCGAACCGCCCACGGCATCCAGCGCGGAGGTCGCCAGTTCCTGCAGCAACACCGGATCGGTCTGGTACGCGCGCCCGACCAGGGCACCGGCGATGCGCACGGCGAGTTCGGAGAGCGCGGCGACGACCTCATTCTCCAGACGGTCGAGCGGACGCGAGAAATTGTCGAGGATGCCCTCCATCTGCGCGGCGAGGCGGCGCACCTCGGACTGGCCCTGTGCGAATCCGTCGGCATGGCCTTCGGCGAGGCCGCGTTCCAGGCCCTCGCGATGGGCAGCGTCCTGGATGGCCTGGATCTCGTCCAGCGTCGGCGGCACCAGCGGCGGTGCCTCCTGTTCGGCGGCGGCATCGGACACGACCACGTCGAGCGGTGCCGGCATCCAGCGCAGGGGCGAGGGCGCGCTCATACCATTTCCTCGGCGCTGGCGGTCAGGGCGATGACGCCCTGGTCAGCCAGGCGGCGCACGATGGCGAGGATTTCCTTCTGCGCGCCTTCCACGTCGGACAGGCGCACCGGGCCGCGCGCTTCCATGTCCTCGAGCAGGATCTGTGCGGCACGCTGCGACATGTTGCGGGTGATCTTTTCCTTGACCTTGGCGTCGGCCCCACGCAGCGCCAGGCCCAGGCGGTCGTTCGGAACTTCGCGCAGCAGCGCCTGCAGCTCGCGGTCTCCGAGTTCGGCCAGGTTGTCGAAGACGAACATCAGGTCCTGGATGCGCGCGCCCAGGTCGGCGTCGACCTGGGTGATGCTGCCCAGGATCACCTGGTCCTGGCCCGAATCCATGAAGTTCAGGATGTTCGCCGCCACCTTCACGCCCCCGATGCTGGAGGCCTTGAGGTTCTGGTTGCCGGCGAACTGGCGCTCCATGATTTCGTTGAGCTCGTTCAGCGCGTTCGGCGGGATGCCGTCCAGCGTGGCGATGCGCAGCAGCACGTCGGTGCGGGTGCGCTCGGGCAGCAGCTTGAGCGTATCGGCGGCCTGGTCGCTGTCCAGGTGGGCCAGCACGATGGCGATGATCTGCGGGTGCTCGTTGCGCACCAGGTCGGCGATGGCACGCGGGTCCATCCACTTCAGCGTGTCCAGCCCGGTGGTGTTGCGGCCCAGCAGGATGCGGTCGATCAGGCTGCCGGCCTTGTCCTCGCCCAGCGCCTGCACCAGCACCTTGCGCACGTAGTCGTCGGCACCCATGCCCAGCGATGTCTGCTTGTCGAGCGCTTCGCCGAAGTTCGAGATCACCTGCATGACCTGCTCGCGGCTGATGCCGGAGATGGTGGCCATGGCGATGCCGAGCTTCTGCACCTCCTTGGCGTTCATGTGCTTGAGCACCTCGGCGGCGTCCTCCTCGCCCAGCGAGAGCAGCAGCACGGCGGCGCGCTGCACACCGGTCAGCGTGTTGTCCTGCGCGTTACTCATCGCTGGCCACCCAGTCCTTGACCACCTGTGCGACCTGCTTGGAGTCGGTCTTCACCGCTTCCCGCGCCTGGCGCAGGCGGTCTTCGTAAGCATCGGAGGGCAGGGCGCGCAACGGTGGCGCGTGCTCGTGCGAGAGCGTGGCGACCACGCCGTCTTCGTCTTCCGCGTGCACCACGTTGACGTCGATCCCGTCGTCCTCGTGCTTCAGCTTGGCGGTCGGGCTGATGATCTGGCGCATGGCCGGGCGCAGCACGCCGAACAGCAGTGCGACGACCACCAGCGCGCCCAGCCCGTAGCGCGCGATGTCGCGCACCATCGGGTTGTGCAGCCACGGGCTTTCCCAGAATGGAACGTCCGAGGGCGCTTCGGTCTCGCGCACGAAAGGTGCGTTCATCACCGACACCGAGTCGCCGCGCGCCGCGTCGAAGCCCACGGCCTCCTTCACCAGCGCTTCGATGCGGGCCAGCGTCGCGGCGTCCAGCGCCGTCATCACCACCTTGCCGTTCTCGCCGGTGCGCGGCACGTGGTCGACCAGCACCGCGGCGGTGACGCGGCGCACGCGGCCCGCGGGCTGGCGCGTGTGCTGCAGGGTGCGGTCCATCTCGAAGTTGCGGGTGGCGCTGCTGCTGGTTTCCACCGGGGCGGCGGGGTTCGGCGCGGCGGCGGCATTCGGGCCCGGCGGCGTGTTGCTGGTGGCGCCGGGTACGCCTTCCGGGCCGGTGGCGGCGACGCTGTTCTGGCTGACCTGCTCGCTGCGGATCTTGGCCGGGTCGTTGGCGAAGGTTTCGCGCGCTTCTTCGGTGACGGAGAAGTCCATGTCCACGGCGACCTCCGCATTGACGCGGCCGGGGCCGGTCAGCGGTTCCAGCAGTTCGCGGATGCGTTCGTTGAAGGACGTTTCCAGTTTGCGCACGCGCTCGAACTGGGCGGCGTTGAGCGCGGCCTCGCTGTTCGGGTCGCTGATGGTCAGCATGCGGCCGCTCTGGTCGACCACGGTGACGCGCTCCGGGGCCAGGTCGGGGATCGAGGACGAGACCAGGTGGACGATGGCATCGACCTGGTTGCGCTCCAGCATCGTGCCCGAGCGCAGGTCCAGCACCACGGACGCGCTGGCCACTTCGCGCTGCCGGGTGAACGCGCTGGGCTTGGGGATGGCCAGGTGCACGCGGGCGTCGCGCACCGGACGCAGCGTGGTGATGGTGCGGACCAGTTCGGTTTCCAGTGCGTGCTGGTAGCGCGCGTTCTCGACGAACTGGCTGACGCCGAAGCCGGGATCGCGTTCCATCATCTCGAAGCCGAGGCGGCCGCTTTCGGCCAGGCCGGCGCCGGCCAGCTTCAGGCGGGCATCGTGCAGGTTTTCTTCGGGCACGGAGATCGCGCCGCTGGCCTGGTCCAGCTGGAAGGGGATCTGCGCCGCGCGCAGCATGTCGGTGGCTTCGGCGGTGGCCTTGGCGTCCAGGCCGGTGTACAGCGGGGTGTAGGCCGGCTTCTGCGACCAGAAGAACACCATCATGCCCACCGCCACCGCACCGGCGATCAGCAGCAGCGTGCCCATCTGCTTGAACACGCGGGCGTCCTGCATCTTGGTCAGCGCCGCGCCGGCCTTGTCGGCGGTCAGCGATTCCTTCAGGGCTTCCTTGGACAGCGTGAGGGCCATGGCGACGGGTCGGTTCTAGGAGAAGGAAAGGGAAGGTGGGTGCCGCATCACAGCGGCATGTTCATCACGTCCTGGTAGGCCTGCACCAGGCGATTGCGGACCTCGACGGTGGCGCGGAAAGCGACCTGCGATTGCTGGGCGGCCACCATCACCCGCGCCAGGTCGGCGCGCGGGTCGCCGAGTTCGAAGGCCTGGGCCAGCGCGCCGGACGTCTTCTGCGCGTTGTTCACGCCCTCGAGCGCGTTCTGCAGGGTGTCGCCGAAGCTGGGCGCCTTGACGCCCGGCTGCTCCAGTCCCACCCGCCCCGGGCCGATCGCGCCCGGATTCGGCATCGGCTCCAGTGCGCGGGTACCGACCTGGTGCTGGTAGCTGCGGATCTGCGAGAGGATGGAAGTGACGTCGGACATGGGCGGGTGCTTCGGTCGTCGGGTGTCTTGCGTAGTCGGTTGCAAGACCCGTGCCGGAAACCGCGCCCGGGGCCAGTCAGTTTTCCGTCGCCAGCGCCACGTCTTCGCGCTCGATGCCGTACTTGCGCAGCTTTTCCACCAGCGTGGTGCGGCGCAGGCCCAGCAACTGGGCCGCATGCGCGACCACGCCGCCGGCGCGGTCCAGCGCGTCGCGGATCAGGTTCAGTTCGATCTGCGCGATGTGCTCGCGCAGGTCGATGCCGGCTTCGGGCAGGCGATCGGCGGGCGTCACGGCCGCCGCCACGATGGCCGACGGGGCGGGTGCGGTGGCGGCCGGCGCAGGCGCTGCGACGACGGTAGGCGCGGCCGGCACCTCGACGCCTTCCGGCTGGTAGCGCTTCGGCAGGTCGGCCACGCGCACCAGGCCGCCGGGATGCAGCACGGCAAGACGCTCGACCAGGTTGGTGAGCTCGCGCACGTTGCCCGGCCAGGCGTACAGGCGCAGCGCCTACAGCGTCTCGCTGGCGAAGCGCACTTCGCCGCGGCCGGTGCGCGAGAGCTGCGCGGCGATGGTCATCACCAGGTCGGGCAGGTCGTCGGCGCGCTCGCGCAGCGCGGGCATCTCGATGGGGAACACGTTGAGCCGGTAGAACAGGTCTTCGCGGAAGTGGCCGTCGGCGATACGCGCTTCCAGGTTGCGGTGGGTGGCGGCGATCACGCGCACGTTGCAGCGGATGGTCTGGTTGCCGCCGACGCGCTCGAAGCTGCGTTCCTGCAGCACGCGCAGCAGCTTGACCTGCATCGGCAGGCTCATGTCGCCGATCTCGTCCAGCAGCAGCGTGCCGCCTTCGGCCATTTCGAAGCGGCCCTTGCGGGCGGTCAGCGCGCCGGTGAAGGCGCCTTTCTCGTGGCCGAACAGCTCGCTCTCCAGCAGGTCCGGCGGGATGGCGCCGCAATTGATGGCCACGAACGGGCCGTCGCGACGCGGCGACTGGTCGTGGATGGCGCGGGCCACCACTTCCTTGCCGGTACCGGACTCGCCGAGCACCAGCACGGTGGTGTCGAAGGTGGCAACCTGCTCGATCATGCGGCGCAGCCGGGTGACCGCGGGACTGTTGCCGGTCGGGCCGCTGGTGCTGACCTGCTGGGCCTGGTGTTCGGTATCCAGCCGCTTCAGGCTGGCGCGGCGCAGGCAGGCTTCCAGCTGGGCGTGGCGGATGGGGCTTTCCAGCGCCCAGACCCCGGCCTCGTGCAGGCCGTGGGCGGCCGCGAAGCCCGCGGTGTCGCCTTCCAGCAGCAGCACCGGCGGGGGCAGCGGGGCCTTGCCCAGCCACGCGAAGAAGCCGTCGGCGGCCTTCTGGTCGTCGAGCGAACCGACCACCACCGCCAGCCAGTCGTGCTGCCGGGCGCGGCGGACATCCACGTCACCGGCGCTGGAGACCCAGCGGGGCGTCAGGTCCATGAATTCGAGCAGTCCGGCCAGGCGTTCGGCACGCGTGGCGTCGGCGTCGATGACGAGGATGCGGGATTCACTCATGGCGGCGGTCTTTGAATTTTTCGAGGATGGGCAAGACTTCCTGGATGTAGGAAAGCTTGCTGACGAAGTCGTCGGCGCCGGCGCGCATCGCGTGTTCGCGGTGTTCCGCGTCGTCGAAGTGGCTGGCGATGACGATGAAGGGCGGGGCGTCCTGCGTCTTGATCAGGCGGGTGGCCTGCAGGCCGCCCATTTCCGGCATGGCCAGGTCCATCAGCACCACGTCCGGACGCAGGGTCTCGGAGCGTTCGATGGCTTCCAGGCCATTGCTGGCACGGCCCACGATGTCCAGCCATTCCACCTTGCGCAGGTGGCGCAGGGCGGCATTGATGAAACCTTCGTGGTCGTCCACCAGCAGTACGGTGATCTTGCTCATTGCGGTCGTGCTCCGTTATCCAGCCTTGGCCAAGACGGATACGGTAGCGCGTCGGCGTTCCCGGGCGGGAGCGATATCGAGTTGTTCACGGTACTTGGCGACGGTCCGGCGGGCGATATGGATGCCCTGGCGCGCCAGCAGGCCGGCGATGGCCTCGTCGGCCAGCGGCTTGCCCGCCGGTTCGGAATCGATCAGGCGGCGGACCATCGCGCGGACGGCCGGGCCGGACACGTTGGCGCCTTCCAGACGTACCGCGAAGAAGTGCTTCAGCTCGAACGTGCCGCGCGGGGTCTGCATGTACTTGCCGGTGGTGATGCGCGAGACGGTGGACTCGTGCATGCCGATGGCATCGGCGATCTCCTTCAGCGTCAGCGGGGCCATCGCTTCGTCGCCCTGGGTCAGGAAGCCCGCCTGGCGTTCGACGATGGCGCGCGCGGTGCGCAGCAGGGTGTCGTAGCGGATGGAGAGGCCACGGGTCAGCCAGCGCGCCTCCTGCAGCAGTTCGCGCAACTTGCCGGCGCCTTCGGACGGCTCGACCTGGTCCAGGGCGCGTTCCTGCATGGCGTTGACGCGGACGCGCGGGGTGGTGGCCGGGTTCAGTGCCACGCGCCACGCGCAGTCGGCGTGCCAGGCCACCACGTCCGGCACGATGTAACCGGTCGGGGCAGGCGCCAGCGACGCGCCCGGGCGCGCATCCAGCGACAGCACCAGCCGCACGCCTTCCATGACCTGGTCCAGGTCGAGCTCCAGCAGGCGGGCGAGGGCGTCGTACTCGTGCGCGGCCAGCAGGGCCATGCCGTCGGTGACGATGCGGCGCGCGACGTGGCGGGCGGGCACGCGCCCCTGCAGGCAGTCCAGCTGTACCAGCAGGCATTCGCGCACGTCGGCCGCGGTCAGGCCGGGGAACTCGCCGCGCAGCAGGCGCTCGCGCAGGGCGAGTGCGGCGCCGGTGGTGAGGTCGAAGCGCGCCGACGCCAGCAGCGCCAGCGTATCGGGTGCCTGCTCCAGGTAGCCGGCGTCGTTGGTGTGCTCCAGCCAGAACGCGACCACGTCGAGCGCACGATCGTCCAGTTCCAGCGCCAGGCGGTCCAGCACGCGGACGTGCGGGTCGCTGGATTCACCGGCCTCGACGCGCTGCATGCGGTCGTCGTCGCCGTCCTGCCAGCCGGCACCGGCCACGTCCCACAGGTTCGATTCGGGAAGTTCGTCGAACGCGGCCGTTTCCAGCGTCGCCACGTCCTGTGCGGGGAGCACCTCGATGTCACCGGCCGGGTCGGCGTCCTGTACTTCCTCCACTTCGAGCAGCGGATTGAGGTCCAGTGCCCGGCGCACCTCCATCTCCAGCTGCAGGCCGTCCAGCTGCAGCAGCCGGATCGACTGCAGCAGTTGCGGCGTCAGGTGGAGTTGCTGCCCGAGCTGGGTGGAAAGTCCCGTCTTCATTCCCGTGATCCCCGATTCGATGGCATGCCGAGCTGGCTTCACATCGTGTTGACACTGTGCGGGTCGGGTGACGGAAAAAAAATCAGGGCGTTTCTGGTCGTGCTGCGGGCACGCCCCACCTGCCGTCAGGGTTTCCCCTACGACGTCGGTTCAATGGCGGAGGCAGGCGCCCGGAAGGGCGTGGCGATAACGGAATTCCGTCACGGAAGCGGTGTCGCTCCCGGGATACTGCAAGGCTCAGGCCAGTTCGTTCTGGTGGCGCGCGGCCAGCAGCAGCAGATCGTTGGCGCGGCGGCAGCCCAGCGATTCCATCATCCGCGCGCGGTGCGTTTCGACGGTCTTGACGCTGATGCCGAGCTGGGCGGCGATTTCCTTGCTGCTCATGCCGCTGCCGAGCTGGCGCAGGATTTCGCGCTGGCGCGGCGAGAGTGCGGCGATGCCGGTCGGACGCTGCGGGTTGAGCATCGGCGCCAGCATCTTCGACGACACCTGCGGGCTCAGGAATACCTGGCCGTCGGCGGCCGCACGCAACGCGAGTTCCAGTTCCATCGGCGCGGCTTCCTTCACCACGAAGCCGGCGCAGCCGCGATCGAGCGCCACGCGTACCTGGGTGGGATCGTTGTGCATCGACATCATCACCACGCGCGTCTGCGGCAGCGATTCGCGCAACAGGGGCAGCAGGTCCAGGCCACTGCGGTCGGGCAGGGACAGGTCCAGCAGGATCAGGTCGGGGCGGTGGATCGCCGCCATGTCGAGCGCCTGTTGGGCATTGCAGGCCTCGGCCACGACATCGACGTCGGGCAGGGCCTGCAGCAGCCGGCCGATGCCGGCGCGGACCAGGGTGTGGTCGTCGACGATGAGTACACGCACGGGAGAAATCAGTCGTTGTCGCGTTGCAGGATCAAGTCACCA
This sequence comes from Pseudoxanthomonas sp. LjRoot127, assembly GCF_964253495.1. Classification (NCBI taxonomy): domain Bacteria; kingdom Pseudomonadati; phylum Pseudomonadota; class Gammaproteobacteria; order Lysobacterales; family Lysobacteraceae; genus Pseudoxanthomonas; species Pseudoxanthomonas sp. LjRoot127. The sequence continues at coordinate 3,784,665 of NZ_CAXUQR020000001.1, read as the reverse complement.
TAACGGTGCACGTGCGCGGCGCCAATTCATAATCGCGATGGAGCGGTGAAAGCACGACGCACGTCACGCTTGCGGCGTCCGTGTCCCGCCGAAAACAGCGAATACCGCAGATTGTCGACGTGACGCGCGCACGGCCGCTGGTGCGCTCCCGGACGATCTGCGCGAAACGCGTTTACGTCCGGCTGGCCAGCTGCCGTGCTTCGGCGACCTGGCGGCGATGCAGGCGGAACAGGTGACGGTCCAGCGCTTCCGCCAGGCCGGCATTCAGGGCATCGAACTGCAGCCACAGGTGGAACAGTCCCTGCGATCCCTCGACATGGTCCAGCACGGTCGCCGGCAACTCGATCTGGTCGCTCAGCCACGTCGCCGGTTGTACCGTGACGATGCCGGGCGTACCGCTTGCGCAGGCGGGCAGCGAGGCCGCGTCCAGGCGAATGCCCCGATGCGACCAGCGCAGGCCGGTCACGGGAAGCGCGGCTTCGTGGCGGCGTGAGAGCCGGCCCAGCAGCGAGAGCACCAGGTCCAGCTTGGCTTCGATGCGCTGCTGCGTGGGCGTGGATTCCTTGCGTTCTTCCGGATCGTCGCCGCGGACGTCTTCGGCGACGGCCAATCCCTTCAGCAGCGCTTCCGAGGGTGCCTGCATCAACGCGCGCTGGCCGGCGTCGAAGCGCGCCGGCAGCACGACGTCACAGGTGAGCGCGCCATCGAAGAGCGCGTGCTCGGCGGGGTGCTCGACCAGCACGATCGGGGTAGTCATGGCTCATCCCTCGACGACGGACAGGTACGCGCGCGCGGCACGATCCGCGCGTTGCGTGGCGTGCATGCGTACGCGCGCCTGCTCGCGGGCGTCCTGCATGCTCTTCTGCAGTTCCAGCTGCGCGCGCAGCAGGACGGCCAGCGCGTCGTAGCCTGCGCTCCGGCCGCCGTCGGCATGGAGGAAGGCGCGCACGTCGTGGTCGTGGCGATTGAGCAGGCGCTCCACGTCTTCCAGTTCACCGGCGTGCAGGGCGCGACGCATGGCGTCCAGCTGGGCGAACAGCTCGTCGAGGGCCGGCGCGGTGCTCATCCTGCCGCGGCCATCGCCGGGACCTGGCGCTGCTCGTTGGGAATGGCGTTCCACGCTGACTCGATTTCGCCCAGCAGGTCCAGCGATTCGCGCAGGGCGGCGGGATCGTTGTGGAGGTTGGCTTCGATCAGGCGCGTCTGCACGTAGTCGTAAAGGGCCGACAGGCTGCCGGCGATCTCGCCGCCCGCCTCGTGGTCGAGCGAGCCGTTGAGGTGGCCGATGATGGCGCTGACTTCGCCGATGGCCTTGCCCTTGCGGGCCAGGTCGCCGCGCATCACGCAGGCTTCCGCCAGGCGCAGGCGCTCGCAGGCGCCCGCCAGCAGCAGGGCGACCAGACGGTGCGGATCCGCTTCCATCACGGCGCTGCTGAGGCCGGTGTTGCGGTACTGCGCGGCGTAGGACTGAAGTGACATTCCATTTCTCCTGGGGATCCGGTCGGGGAGGCGGTCCGGACCCGCGGTGATTAACTGCTCGTCTGAGCGGTGAGCGACGCCAGTTGCTGGGCGAGGGCGGAACTGGTGGTGTTCATCTGCGAAATCATGCTGTCCAGCGCCACGAACTGCGCCTTGTAGCGGTTGCCGACGGCCTCCATGCGCGCATCCAGTGCGGTGCGCTGCGTGGCGACATCCTTGATCTGCGCGTTCAGCCCGTTGGTGCGCAGGGTGAACGCGCCATCGGTGCCCACATAGCTGCTGACCGCGGTCTGCAGCCGGCCGGCGAACGCGGTGTCGCCGGTGAAGGCGGTGCGGATCTTCTCCGGGTCAGCCGTCAGGGCCGCGGTGAACTTGCTGCTGTCGAACACAAGCGTGCCGTCGGAGGTCGGATAACCCTTGGTCTGCAGGCCGATCGTCTTCGCATCCAGTCCCTGCGCCGCCAGGCCGCCGAGCAGGTCGCCCATCAGGTTGCGCAACTGGCCGGCCGCGCTGCGCATCTGCGCGTCGCCGGTCAGCGCCGAAGGCTCGTTGCTTTCGGCGTTGTACTTGGTGCTGGCGTTGATCGCGCCGATGGCGGTGTTGTACGCGGTCACGACATCCTGCATCAGCTTGCTGGCGGCCGCGGTGTCGGTCGATACGGTGACCGTGCTGGTGCCCTTGGTCTTCAGGTCGAGGGTCAGGCCGGGCACCGCTTCGGTGATCTTGTTGGTGCTGGCGGTGACGGTCAGACCATCGATGAGCACTTCGGCATCCGCGGCCGGCACGCGTTCCTGCAGGCTGGTGGCGAGCGACTGCAGGTCGCTGCCGCCCGAGGCGAAGGTCAGGGTGATGCCGTTCGCGGCGCCGGTCTTGTCCGAGGACACCGACAGGTACTGGCCGTCATTGGAGGTCAGCACGCTCGCCTGCACGCCCTTGCTGCGGGCGACGTCGTTGATGGCGCTGCGCACGTCCTGGAGGGTTGCGCCCTCGGCGATGTCGATGGCCAGCGACTCGCCGCCGACGGTCAGCGTCAATTGCCCGGCGCCGAAGGTCTGGGTGGCGCCGACCGGGGTGTTGGTGATCCATTTGTTGGCGGTGGCCAGCTCGACCACCTCAACGTTGTAGATGCCGTTGGGCGTGCCGCTGGCGACGCTGGCCCCGGCGACCGTGTCGGTGCCGGACTTGACCGAGCGCACGTCGAACGCGGTGGCGGACTTCAGGGCCTTGAGCGCGGTATCAAGCGTGCTGAAGGCGGAACTGACGGTGCCGATGGCCGAGAGCTTGAACTTTGCCTGGCTCTCGATGCGGTTCAGGCGATTGTCGGCGGGCTTGCGATCGGCCGCGACCAGCTGTTCGACCATGCCGGTGATGTCCAGCCCCGAACCGATGCCGCCGTAACCCAGCGAATAATCTGCCATTGCCCTGTCTCCTGTCTGACCCTTTCCGCAAAAAGGGGAGGCCGGGCGGGCCGCCATCCGATCACGAATGGGACCCGCCCGTGCAGTACCAATAACGGCCCGGCTGAGCCGTTCTTTAGCCGCATTTCTCCGTCTCCCACCGCCGCCGTGGGTCCGGCGTGCTGGTAAGAAATGCGGTCGACGGCGGTGATGCAGGGTTTGTGCCAGTGGGGTGGCGAGTGAGCGGAGAGGCGCGGGGACCGAATGGAGGCGAATGCTGCCGAGCCGGCTGGACGCGTTTGCTCACGCCTCACGCGTCACACTCACTCCTGCAAAAAAAAGACCCCCGCCGTTGCCGGCAGGGGTTGGGGTACTGCCAAACGGAGGGAGACGAATCCGTCCGTGACGACAGGGAACTACTAAGGAGCAGACGGGCGGCCGCGTATCAGCGCAGCAGGGACATCACGTTCTGGGGCACCTGGTTGGCCTGGGCGAGCATGGCCGTACCGGCCTGCTGCAGGATCTGGGTGCGGGTCAGTTCGGCGGTTTCCTTGGCGAAGTCGGTGTCGCGGATGCGGCTGCGCGAGGCGGCCAGGTTTTCCGAGCTGGTCTGCAGGTTGGCGACCACCGAGGTGAAGCGGTTCTGCACCGCACCCAGGTCGGCGCGGGCCGAGTTCACCACGGTCAGCGCCTTGTCGACGATGGTCACGGCGCGTGAGGCATTGAGGTACGACGTGACGTCAAGGTCGGACAGGCCCTTGATCTCGCCGGCGCCGGGCGTACCGCCATTCACGCCGGTGCCGGAGGTGATGCCGGCGACGCCGCTGGTGCCGTAGACGATGTTGATCGCAGCGGGCGCGCCGCTTGCGTTCACGGCTTCACCTACCGTGTAGAACGCGCCGGTCGTACCCGTGGATTCGGCGTAGATGCCATGCTCGCCGACCTTGGCGTTGATCGCGCCCATCACCTTGGCGGTGACCTGTGCCCCGGTCTCGCCAGCTTTCACGTCGACATCGTCGATGGCGATCGTCTTGCCGGCGGAATTGGTCACCGAGATCGCCGTGATCTTGCCGTCGGCGGTCGCCGTACCGGTCATGACGTTGACACCGCCGGTGGAGCCGAATTGCGCCTTGCCAAGCGAGGCGGCCTTGGCGTCGACGGTCTTGTCGATGGCGATGGCCTGGCCGGCATTGGCGCCCACCTGGAACAGCTGGCTGGAGAACGAACCGTCCAGCAGCTTGGTGCCGTTGAACTCCGACTGCTTGGCCACGCGATCGATCTCGGCGGTCAGCTGCTTGACCTCGGCGTTCAGCGCGGCGCGGTCGGAGGAGGAATTGGTCGCGTTGGACGACTGCACGGCCAGTTCGCGGATGCGTTGCAGGTTGTTGCCGATCTCGGTCAGCGAGCCTTCGGCGACCTGCGCCAGCGAGATGCCATCGTTGGCATTGCGCACGGCGACATCGAGGCCCCGGATCTGGGTGCTGAAGCGTTCGGAGATCGCCAGGCCGGCCGCGTCGTCCTTCGCACTGTTGATGCGCAGGCCGGACGAGAGACGCTGGATGGTGGTGGCGAGAGAGGCGCCGCTGGTGCTCAGGTTGCGCTGGGCGTTCAACGACATCGTGTTGGTGTTGATGACCTGTGCCATGGCGCGGACCTGTGGAAAAGAAGAAAGGGGTTACAACAGAGAAGGAATGCCCGGCGCCCGCCACCAGACCGGTGTGGGGCGGAGAGGTGGCGGGGCCACCTCTCCCGGCGCGAAACGGAGGGAGACGAATCCTTCCGGGGTGCCTGCGCCAGGCAACGATTCCCGTGAAGCGGTTTAGCGGAGCAGGGACATCACGTTCTGGGGCACTTGGTTGGCCTGGGCGAGCATGGCCGTACCGGCCTGCTGCAGGATCTGGGTGCGGGTCAGTTCGGCGGTTTCCTTGGCGAAGTCGGTATCGCGGATGCGGCTGCGCGAGGCGGCCAGGTTTTCCGAGCTGGTCTGCAGGTTGGCGACCACCGAGGTGAAGCGGTTCTGCACCGCACCCAGGTCGGCGCGGGCGCCGTTGACCGAGGTCAGCGCGGAATCGACGATTTCCAGCGCCTTCTGTGCGCCTTCCACCGAGGTGATGTCGAGATCCTTGACGAACGAGGCCGTGGCGGTCGCTGCGGCGGTGGTCGTAGCGGCCGTCAGGCCCGACCCGGTCACCGTGCCACCCACCACCAGGTCCTTGCCGGCCTTCACCGAGTTCAGGGTCACCTGGTCGGCGGTCACCGACGCGTACACGCCGGTCTCACCCATTTTCGCGTTGATCGCGGTCGCCAGCGTCTTGGCGATGTCGTCGCCGCTGGTGCCGTTGGTGTAAGCGACGGTGTCGATCGCGATCGCGTTGATCGTCAGGCCGGCAATGCTGCCGTCCGCGCCTGCGTCGGCGATCGCCGTGCCGGTGACGTCGGCGGCGAACTTGATGTTGCCCAGCGACTGCGAGCGCGCGTCGACCACCTTGTCGATGGCGATGGCCTGGCCGGCGTTGGCACCGACCTGGAACAGCTGGCTGGAGAACGAACCGTCCAGCAGCTTGGTGCCGTTGAACTCGGACTGCTTGGCGACGCGGTCGATTTCCGACGCCAGCTGCTTCACTTCGGCGTTCAGCGCGGCGCGGTCGGAGGAGGAATTGGTCGCGTTGGCCGACTGCACCGACAGCTCACGGATGCGCTGCAGGTTGTTGCCGATCTCGGTCAGCGAGCCTTCGGCGACCTGGGCCAGCGAGATGCCGTCGTTGGCATTGCGCACGGCGACATCGAGGCCGCGGATCTGCGTGCTGAAACGCTCGGAGATGGCCAGGCCGGCCGCGTCGTCCTTCGCGCTGTTGATGCGCAGGCCGGAAGACAGGCGCTGGATGGTGGTGGCGAGCGAAGCGCCGCTGGTGCTCAGGTTGCGCTGAGCATTCAACGACATCGTGTTGGTGTTGATGACCTGTGCCATGACGGAGTCCTGGAAAAAGGGAGAGTGAAGCGGGGTACGCGGAGCAGAAGCGGGGAGGAATGCCCGGCGCCCGCCACCAAGCCGGTGGAGGGCGGACGGATGGCGGGGCCATCCATCCCGGCGCGAAACGGAGGGAGACGAATCCTTCCGGGACGCCTGCGCCAGGCGACGATTCCTGTGAAGCGGTTAGCGGAGCAGGGACATCACGTTCTGGGGCACCTGGTTGGCCTGGGCCAGCATGGCCGTACCGGCCTGCTGCAGGATCTGGGTGCGGGTCAGTTCGGCGGTTTCCTTGGCGAAGTCGGTGTCGCGGATGCGGCTGCGCGAAGCGGCCAGGTTTTCCGAGCTGGTCTGCAGGTTGGCGACCACCGAGGTGAAGCGGTTCTGCACTGCACCCAGGTCGGCACGCGCGCCGTTAACGGCGGTCAGGGCCTTGTCGACGATTTCCAGCGCCTGCTGCGCGCCCTTGACCGAGCTGATGTCCAGGTTGGCGGCGTACTGCTTGGTGGTGGCGACCGTGCTGGCGGCGACGTCGGCCGGGGCGGTACCGCCGGTCCAGGTGCCGGTCTCGATCGCGATGCCCTTGAACGCACCGTTGGTGCCGACGCTGTCCTTGACCGAAGTCAGGTTGATCGCACCCGCGGCGCCGAGTTCGGCGTACACGCCGCTCTCGCCGATCTTGGCGTTGATCGCGGTGACCATGGCCTTCGCGGCCGCGTCCCGGGTACCTGCGGCGGTGCCCTGGGCGGCTACGTCGACGGTGTCGATGGTGACCGTGGCGCCATCGGCGTTGGTCAGCTGCAGGCCTTCGATCTTGAGGGCGGTGACGCCGTCGGCGGGAGTCGCCGTGGTGAAGGTGGCCGTGGCGAACATCGCACCGCCCAGCGCATTGGCCTTGGCATCGACGGTCTTGTCGATGGCGATGGCCTGGCCGGCGTTGGCGCCGACCTGGAACAGCTGGCTGGAGAACGAACCGTCCAGCAGCTTGGTGCCGTTGAACTCGGACTGCTTGGCGACGCGGTCGATTTCGGCGGTCAGCTGCTTGACTTCCGCATTCAGCGCAGCACGGTCGGACGAGGAGTTCGTCGCGTTGGCCGACTGCACCGACAGCTCACGGATGCGCTGCAGGTTGTTGCCGATCTCGGTCAGCGAGCCTTCCGCCACCTGGGCCAGCGAAATGCCGTCGTTGGCGTTGCGGACCGCGACGTCGAGGCCGCGGATCTGCGTGCTGAAGCGTTCGGAAATCGCCAGGCCGGCGGCGTCGTCCTTGGCGCTGTTGATGCGGAGACCCGACGACAGACGCTGGATGGTTGTGGCGAGCGAGGCGCCGCTGGTGCTCAGGTTGCGCTGAGCGTTGAGCGACATCGTGTTGGTGTTGATTACCTGTGCCATGGAGGGTTCCTCAAGGCGGTGGAGAGGTGGGCATCAGGCGTGCGGGGAGAGTGCCGCCCGCCCGATGCCGTTCAGCGGTTTAGCGGAGCAGGGACATCACGTTCTGCGGCACCTGGTTGGCCTGGGCGAGCATGGCCGTACCGGCCTGCTGCAGGATCTGGGTGCGGGTCAGTTCGGCGGTTTCCTTGGCGAAGTCGGTGTCGCGGATGCGGCTGCGCGAGGCGGCCAGGTTTTCCGAGCTGGTCTGCAGGTTGGCAACCACCGAGGTGAAGCGGTTCTGCACAGCACCCAGGTCGGCGCGGGCACCGTTGACCGAGGTCAAGGCCTTGTCGACGATTTCCAGCGCCTGCTGTGCGCCCTTGACCGAGCTGATGTCCAGGTTGCTGGCGTACTGCTTGGTCGGTGCCGCGCCGGCGGTGTAGCCGGCCGCCGTGGTGGCGAATGCGGTGAACGCGCCGCTGCTGTTGACGCTGTCCTTGACCGAGGTCAGGGTGACCGCGCCCGCCGCGTTGGCTTCGGCATACACGCCGGTTTCGCCGACCTTGCTGTTGATGTGCGCGGCCAGCTGCTTGCCGGTTTCGCTGGCGTTGGCGGCGGCCAGGCCGACGCTCTTGACGGTCAGGGCGTCGAAGCTGACCGCCGTGCCCTTGCTGTCGGTGATGGTAAACGCCGCGACCACCTGGTCGGTATTGTCCGTGCCCGTCACCGCCGCGATCGTGCCGGTGGCGAACTGGGCGCCGCCCAGCGCATTGGCCTTGGCATCGACAGTCTTGTCGATGGCGATGGCCTGGCCGGCGTTGGCGCCGACCTGGAACAGCTGGCTGGAGAACGAACCGTCCAGCAGCTTGGTGCCGTTGAACTCGGACTGCTTGGCGACGCGGTCGATTTCGGCGGTCAGCTGCTTGACTTCCGCATTCAGCGCAGCACGGTCGGACGAGGAGTTCGTCGCGTTGGCCGACTGCACCGACAGCTCACGGATGCGCTGCAGGTTGTTGCCGATCTCGGTCAGCGAGCCTTCCGCCACCTGGGCCAGCGAGATGCCGTCGTTGGCGTTGCGGACCGCGACGTCGAGGCCGCGGATCTGCGTGCTGAAGCGTTCGGAAATCGCCAGGCCGGCGGCGTCGTCCTTGGCGCTGTTGATGCGGAGACCCGACGACAGACGCTGGATGGTCGTGGCGAGCGAGGCGCCGCTGGTGCTCAGGTTGCGCTGAGCATTCAACGACATCGTGTTGGTGTTGATTACCTGTGCCATGAGAAGGTTTCCTTAGGCGTTTGTCGCACGGGGGATGGAGGTTCCAACGCTTCCCGGCCGTGCAACCCGGGACGCAAAGGCTTAGTTCCGCAGCAGGGACATCACGTTCTGGGGCACCTGGTTGGCCTGGGCCAGCATGGCCGTGCCGGCCTGCTGCAGGATCTGGGTGCGGGTCAGTTCGGCGGTTTCCTTGGCGAAGTCGGTATCGCGGATGCGGCTGCGCGAGGCGGCCAGGTTTTCCGAGCTGGTCTGCAGGTTGGCGACCACCGAGGTGAAGCGGTTCTGGATGGCACCCAGGTCGGCGCGGGCGCCATTGACCGAGGTCAGGGCCTTGTCGACCACTTCCAGCGCGCGCTGCGAACCGGCGAACGTGGTGATGTCCAGGCCCTGGACGAAGCTGCCCGCCGCGGCCAGGTCGCCGCCGTTGGTGCTGGTTTCGGTCAGGCCGAGGTTGGCGGCGGTCGACGCGGTGGCGCCGGCGACCACGGGGCCGCCGAAGGCCAGTGCGAATTCCTGTCCGCCCTTGATGCCGCTCAGGTTGATGACGCCGGCCTTGACCTCGGCATAGACGCCGGTTTCGCCCAGCCGGGCGTTCAGCGCGGCCGCCGCGCCCTGGGTGATCGACTGGCCGGCCTTCACTTCGAAGGCGCCGATATCGTACGTGGTCGCCGTGCCGCCGGTCGGCGTGACCGTGACCTGCAACTGCGAGAAGGTGGTGTCCGCTGCCGCCGCATCGGCGCCCAGTGCGGTGCCGGTGTACAGGTTGGCGAAGGTTACGCCGCCCAGCGTCTGCGCGCGGGCGTCCACGACCTTGTCGATGGCGATGGCCTGGCCGGCGTTGGCGCCGACCTGGAACAGCTGGCTGGTGAAGGAGCCGTCCAGCAGCTTGGTGCCGTTGAAGTCGGCCTGCTTGGCGACGCGGTCGATTTCGGCGGTCAGCTGCTTGACTTCGGCATTCAGGGCGGCGCGGTCGGACGCGGAGTTGCTGGCGTTGGAGGACTGCACGGCCAGTTCGCGGATGCGCTGCAGGTTGTTGCCGATCTCGGTCAGCGAGCCTTCCGCCACCTGGGCCAGCGAGATGCCGTCGTTGGCGTTGCGGACCGCGACGTCGAGGCCGCGGATCTGGGTGCTGAAGCGTTCGGAGATGGCCAGACCGGCCGCGTCGTCCTTCGCACTGTTGATGCGCAGGCCCGACGACAGGCGCTGGATGGTGGTGGCCAGAGAAGCGCCGCTGGTGCTCAGGTTGCGCTGAGCGTTGAGCGACATCGTGTTGGTGTTGATTACCTGTGCCATGTTCGTCTCCTCTTATTTGGATTCACGGCGTTGAAGGGAAAAGACGCTGCCGGATTGTTTTGTTGGGCTAGTCGTCTTCGTGTTGCGAAATGAATAACGGCGCTGCCCAAAAAACCTTTAGGGGGTCGTCGAAAAAATGTGCTAGGTCGCCGAAACCCCTGTGGCGCAGGCGTTTCGGTGGATGCGCGAAAGCGTGGAAAAGGGCTAAAGAAGGCACGCAGGCTGCCGTTAAGGCGCGCTCGCGGGCGCGAGTACACCCCAGGGCGCGTCGCAGGCGCGCACGAACGTGCGCGCATGGCGCGGTCGCAGGGTGCAGGTGCAAGGCAGGATGAAGGCGTGCGCGCGACGCGCACGTGGTGCATCAGCGCGTGGGTATCCGCCAGGCGTCGTCGGGATCGGCGAGCAGCGAGAGCGAAGGCATGCGGTATTCGCAGCCGACCAGCGTGCGCCCCTGCAGGCCCGGCTGTTCGCCGGGATAGACCACCAGCGCGTGCCCGTCGTCCAGCGCGGCGGACAGCGGTGCGTCCTTGCTGTCCTCCAGCGCGCGCTCGAGCTGGGCAGTGGCCTGCTCGATCGGGCTGTCCACCAGCAGCAGCACGCGACTGTCGGTGATGACTACCGCATCGCTGCGATGGCCCCATGCCTGCACCGGCGCTTCCAGCCGGTAGAGGTCCATCATCGGCGCGCTGTACTGGCGTTCGGTCTGCACGAACTCCGTGGGACGTTCACGCCGGAGGCGTTGCAGCAATGCCGGCAGGTCGGCAATCGCGGTGCGGCACGTGAGGGCGTCCAGCAGCGTGTCCGTGGGTCCGGGCGCAGGTACCGGCGCCGGTGCGACGGCCGCTTGCGCGGACGCCGGGCTGCGAGCGCCGGCCAGCGACAGCGCCGCCAGCACGAGTGGCCAGGCCTTACTCGATCTGCGCATTCGCGTGGGCAGCGTCCAGTGCTTCCATGGCATCGCGCGGTTTCAGCTTGCCCGCTTTCTCGAACGACGCAGCGGCCGCATCTTCCTTCTTGTCGCCATGCAGGAGCAGCAGCACGTTGGCGTACTCGACGTGGGCGATGGGCGAATCGGGTGTGAGCTTCAGCGCGGTCTTGATGTGCGACTCGGCTTCACCCGCCTTGGCACCGTACGTCAGCCCGCCGATCATGGCGCCGATCTTGTCGATGATCTCGGCGTGGTAAAGCGCCAGCGCCGTGTGCGCCTCGGCATGCTTGGGCTCGCGCTCCAGGGTGGCGTCGAGCGCGGCCCGCACCTTGCCGGCGATCCCCTGCTTGAGTGCCTTGGCGATGCTCAGCCCCTGGCTGTAGCGGCCCAGCGCAAAGGCGTGGCGATAGTGACTGTTCGCCTCGCCGGGCAAGGCCTTGACGGCAGCCTCCGCCAGCGTCGCCGCCTGCTCGAAGCGCCTCAGTCGTTCGGCTTCGTCGTCCACCAGATACGTGGCATGGATTCCCATGGCCTTGACCGCCACCGAGGCGCCCAGCGGGCCCAGGGCCTCGCCAGCCTCGAACGCCGTCTGGAAGTCGCCGCGATGGAAGGCGCGCCATGCCTCCTGCAGGCGCTGCGCCAGTTCGGCGGGCTCGATCCCCTTGGCGGCCTTGCCTGCCGCGGCGATCAGCGCCTTGGCGCGTTTTTCGTCGGGGTAGGGCTCCTGGTCGCCGGCATGCAGGGCAGGCCAGGCTTTCTTGAGTGCATCGCCGGCATAGGCGTAGGCCTTGGCGTCGTGCGGAAACGGAGCCCACTTGGATGATTTCGCTGCCATCGATCGTCCCTCCCAGGATGCCGCGAGCATCGCCGCGAACCGCGTCCGCAGGCAACCCCTACGCATTCCATCGCGACAACGGCCAATAGTGTGATTGCTCGACGCAGGCCGGACAGCATCCCGTCATGGAAGCCGGCCGTCGCGGCCGGCATGTGGATCGCCCCATGGCCGCCAAGAAGAACACCCGCAAGACCCCCGAACCCACCCTGCGCCACGTCTGGCTCGCTGGCCTGGGCCTGATCGCCGTCGCTCGCCGCGAAGCCCTCACCACCTTCGCCGACGCTGCAGGAAAACTCCAGGCCGCGCGCCAGCAGGCGGAAGCGCTTGCCGGGCAAGCCCGGCGCGATGTACGGGAGCGCCTGGCGGAGGCCCGCGAGCAGGGCGAGGCGAGCGTGGAGCGCTTCAGCGCCGATGTCGAAGCCCGCCTGCAGCCCGTGCTGGTCAAGCTGGGCCTGAAGGCGTCGGCGCGCAAGAAGCCCGCGTCCCGCACCCGCAAGAAGCCGGCGGCCAAGCGCACGCGCGCCGCTGCGCCCCGCAAGGCCGCCGCGAAGCGTCCGGCCCGCCGCAGCCGCGCTTGAGGCCGATGATCCCGGACTGGACGCCCCGGCATGCCGGGGCGTCCTGCGTTTCGGGGGCCGATCAGAGGTGCGCGGTAATCGCAGGCTCCGAGAACCAGTCGTTGTCGCGGCCGTTGGCGTAGCGGATCGGGATCTCCGCCAGCAGGGCGGGTTCCACATCGTCCAGGCAGGCGACGTTCACCGAGTAATAGCGCCCGCCCAACACCTCCAGCTCGCCGCGTCCGAACGACTTGACGCCGCAGTGACGGCAAAACAGGTGTTCCACCATGCCCGTGCCGAACGGATAGCGCGTCAGCGCTTCTTCACCCTGCAGCAGGCGGAAGGCATCCGGCTTCACCACCACGCCCCAGTACCGCGTCTTGGCGCAGACCGAGCAGTTGCAGCGGCCGCTTCCGGCGGACAGGTCGAGGTCGGCTTCGTAACGCACGGCGCCGCAATGGCAGCTGCCGGTGTACGTCTGGACGGTCATGGGGACGCGCTCGCTGCAGGAGGGAGGCTCCAGTGTTCCCTCTATCGAGGACAGAATCAGTCCTCAATGCCGGGGCATACTGGCTCCATGCTCAGTACGTCCAACCGCCTTCTCCGCCTGCTGTCGCTGATGCAGTCCCGTCGCCATTGGACCGGTGCCGAGCTGAGCCAGCGGCTGGAAATCGACCGCCGCACCCTCCGCCGCGATGTCGAGCGGTTGCGCGAACTGGGTTACCCCATCGATGCTTCGCCCGGGCTGGGCGGCGGCTACCGCCTCGGCGCCGGATCCGCGATGCCGCCGGTACTGCTGGAGGATGACGAAGCCGTTGCGGTGGCCGTGGCGCTGCGCACGGCCGCTGCCAGCGTGGGGCGGATGGAAGACACGGCGCTGCGGCTGCTGTCGAAACTCGACCAGTGGCTGCCGGCGCGCCTGCGCAAGCGCGCCAGCGCGCTGTATTCGGTCACCCTGTCGCTGGCCGGCGGCCTGCCGACCTCCGATGTGGATCTCCTGCTGCGTATCGCCGGCGCCTGTCGCGACGGGTTCCGCCTGCGCATGCACTACCGCGACCGCAGCCAGCGTGCCACCGAACGCCTGATCGAACCGCTGCGCCTGGTGCACACGGGCAGCCGCTGGTATCTGGTGGCCTGGGACCTGAAGCGGGAAGACTGGCGTACGTTCCGCGTCGATCGCGTGGAGGCGCTGCACGACACCGGCACGCAGTTCCCGCCCCGCGCGTTCCCGGGCGACGTCGCCGACTACGTGGCCAAGTCCATCACGCAGCCGTTCACCCGCTTCCAGGTCAGGCTGCGGTTGCCGGGTTCCATCGAAGAACAGGCCGCGCGCGTGCCGCCGTGGTGCGGGATCCTCGAGGCCGGCGATGCGGACCATTGCATGCTCGAGCTCGGGGCGGAATCCGTCGATGCGCTGCTCGCGCTGATGGCGCTGATCGGCCCGGACTTCGAGATCGTCGATGATCGTGGACTGCTGCCCGACCTGCGGGCGGCATCGGCCCGCCTGGGCGCGACGCTGGCGGCGGCCTGAAAGGGAAGGTTCGGCACGCCGCGCGTCCGGCGCGCACGATGCCGGGGCCGCTCAGGCGGTGTAAGCCTGCGTCAGCGTATTCAGATGGACGCGCTCGGCATCGCGCAGGAAAGGCGCCACCAGCATCATCACCTGCACGATGCCCTGCCGGATGGCGGCCTGCTCATCCTTTTCGCCACGCGCGGAGGCATAGTTGAGCCAGAACGTCGAGACCACCAGCACGTTGGTGGCGGTGGCGGCGAGTTCCGCCGCCGAGGCCCGCATCACGCCCGCGTGTCCCATTCCCCGCATCACCGCATGCGCGCTGTCGTCGGCGCGCTTGAGGATGCGCGCGAAGCGCATGCGCAGCCGCCGGTTGCGGCTGAGTATCTCGACCAGATCGCGGTAGAGGAACCGGTAGTCCCAGATGCACTCGAACACCAGGTGCAGCTGCAGCCAGATGTCTTCGAGGCCCGGCAGGCGCTCGGTGGGCGGGGTCAGTGCGGCGTCCATGCGCTCTTCGTACCGTGCGAAGAGCTGCTCGATGATGTCGTCCTTGTTGCGGAAGTGGTAGTACAGGTTGCCGGGGCTGATCTCCAGCTCGTCGGCGATGTGGTTCGTCGTGACGTGAGGCTCGCCCTGTGTGTTGAACATCGCCAGGGCGGCGTCGAGGATGCGCTGGCGCGTGTCGCGTGCCACTACGCGATGAGCTTCTTCACCAGGTCCACGTACTTCTTCTGCGCGTCTTCCTGCGGAGTACCCTTCAGCTTGGCCCAGGCTTCGTACTTGGCCGTACCGACGAAATCGAAGAAGCCCGGCTTGTCGCCCTTCACGTCGCCCTCGGCGCCCTGCTTGTACAGGCCGTACAGGCGCAGCAGCGTGTCGTTGTCCGGACGCTCCGACAGCGTCTGGATGTCCTTGGATGCCTGTTCGAATGCGCTCTTCAGATCTGCCATGGATGATCCCTCCCAGTGATCGGGGCCATCTGACCACGGGTGGTGGGGGCGGTCAATCCGTGACGGGATTGTCGAACGTGGGCCGCTCTGGCAAGTTAGCCCGCAGGGCGGTCGGAGGGGCTGGCCCACACAACTCGAGGGATGGGTCGTCATGAGCTATTTCGTCACGGGCGCCACGGGATTCATTGGCCGCTATCTGGTCGGCAACCTCCTCAAGCGCAGCGGGACGGTCCACGTGCTGGTCCGCAAGGACTCGCAGAAGAAGTTCGACGCCATCGCGAAGAAAGCGGGCTGGGACATGAAGCGCGTGGCGGTGGTGCACGGTGACATGACCAAGCCGAAGTGCGGCCTGACCCCCGCCCAGTTGCGTGCCCTCACCGGCAAGGTGAAGCATTTCTTCCACCTGGCCGCGGTCTACGACCTGACCGCCAGCCGCGAAGCGCAGCAGGCAGCCAACATCGACGGCACGCAGCACGCACTCGACCTGGCGGCGGCGCTGAAGGCCGGCTGCTTCCACCACACCAGTTCCATCGCCGCCGCCGGCCTGTACCCGGGCATCTTCCGCGAGGACATGTTCGAGGAAGCCGAAGGCCTGGACGATCCCTACCTGCGCACCAAGCACGACTCCGAAGGCCTGGTGCGCAAGGAAACCCGCATCAAGTGGCGGATCTACCGCCCCGGCATGGTCGTCGGCCACTCGAAGACCGGCGAGATCGACAAGATCGATGGCCCGTACTACTTCTTCACCCTTATCAAGAAGCTGCGCGAACTCCTGCCGCAGTGGGTGCCGGTGCTCGGCATCGAGGGGGGGCGCATCAACATCGTGCCGGTGGATTTCGTCGCCGACGCGATGGACCATATCGCGCACAAGCCGAAGCTGGACGGGCACACCTTCCACCTGACCGACCCGGAACCCATGCGCGTCGGTGAGGTGCTCAACACGTTCTGCCGCGCCGGCCACGCGCCGGAGATGACCATGCGCATCGATGCGCGCATGTTCGCCTTCGTGCCGGGCAGCATCCGCATGGCCGTGGGCAACCTGCCGCCGGTGCGCCGTTTCATCGGCATGCTGCTGCGCGATTTCAAGATCCCGAAAGAGGTGTTGAAGTTCATCACCTATCCGACGCGCTTCGACAGCCGCGAGACGGAGCGGGCGCTGAAGGGCAGCGGCATCGCCGTGCCGCGGCTGGACGACTATGCGTGGCGCCTGTGGGACTACTGGGAGCGCCACCTCGACCCGGACCTGTTCATAGATCGCTCGTTGAAGGGGAAGGTGCGCAACAAGGTGGTCGTCATCACCGGCGGTTCCTCCGGCATCGGTCTGTCCACCGCCCAGCGCGTGGCCGAAGCGGGCGCGACCACGATCATCGTGGCGCGTGGCGAAGAGGAACTGTTCAAGGCCCGCGACGACATGAAGAAGGCGGGCGGCAAGGTCTTCGCCTACACCGCCGACCTGGCGGACATGGCCGACTGCGACCGGCTGGTGAAGACCGTGCTCGACGAGCACGGCCAGGTCGACATCCTGATCAACAACGCCGGCCGCTCGATCCGCCGTTCCATCGAGGCCAGCTACGACCGTTTCCATGATTTCGAGCGCACCATGCAGCTGAACTACTTCGGCAGCATCCGCCTAATCATGGGCTTCCTGCCGAAGATGACCGAGCGTCGAAAGGGCCACATCATCAACATCAGTTCGATCGGTGTGCTGGCGAACTCGCCGCGCTTCTCGGCGTATGTCGCATCGAAGGCGGCGCTGGACGCGTTCAGCCGCTGCGCGCAGGGCGAGCTGTCGGGCAAGGGCATCAGCTTCACCACCATCAACATGCCGCTGGTGAAGACGCCGATGATCGCGCCGACCAAGATGTACGACAGCGTGCCGACGCTGTCGCCGGAGGAAGCGGCCGACCTGCTGGTCAAGGCGATCATCGAGAAGCCCAGCCGCATCGCGACCCGCCTCGGCATCTTCGCGGCCCTCGTCAATGCGGTGGCGCCGAAGGCGTACGAGGTGGTGATGAACACGGCCTTCGAGCTGTTCCCCGATTCCGCCGCCGCCAAGGGCGACCGCAAGGCGCTGAAGGAGTCCGCGCCGAGCCAGGAACAGATCGCGTTCGCGTCGCTGATGCGGGGCGTGCACTGGTAGTGGCGTCGCGCCGGGCCGGCGCGGCGTCGCCATCGATGCCGATCGCGCGGCAGCGAACGCAGCGGAGCAAGCTCCGCTCTACGCGTCCCGGGGATCCGTCCACCGCAGCGGCACCGCTTGCATGTTCCGCATGTGCAGCGCGAGCGGCTCGATCCGCGACCATAGAAACTCCCGCAGTTCCGTGTCCGCCACCGTCTCCGTCATGGCGCCGTGGAAGCAGGCCAGCCAGCCGCTGGCTTCCTCCATGCCGATCCGGAACGGCAGGTGGCGGGCGCGCAGCATCGGCGCGCCGTGTTTCCGGGTGAACAATGGCGGCCCGCCGAGCCAGCCGCTGAGGAACTCGAGCAGCTTCTGCTCGCTGCCCTCAAGCGTATCCGGATGCTGCGCGCGGACCGCGGCCGCTTCCGGCAACGTGTCCATCAACGCATACATGCGCTGCGTCATCCGGCGCAGGCCGGCTTCGCCGCCGATGCGGTCGTAAGGCGTGGGTTCGGGGACGTCGGTCATGGGGCAAAGCGTGGGGGCCGTGTGGCCATCATCCCGGGAGCGACATGGCACGCACAGCGACGGAGTGTCGCGGTGCGCCGGCGATCACATCGTCTTGCACTGGCGCCAGCGCACCGGCTCGCTGCTTCCCGGTGGCGGATTGAGCTGCACGCGGGTCGCGCGCAGGGCCGGGTAGCGCTCGAGTTCCAGGCAGATCCACGGCCAGATGTCCTTCTCGCTGGCGACGCGATCGATGCTCAGCGTCAGCTTGGTCTGCCAGACGCCGCGCGTGATGCCGGGGGTCTTGGACAGCGCCTTGAGCACGTCGCGCATCTGCACCTCCAGTTCCTCCTCCGTCGGTTCCCGGAACGTGGCCTGCGGGGCGGTGACGGTGGGTGGCGGTGGTGTGCTCGGGCGGGCCGAGGACGCAGGCGGCACCGCAGCGGGCACGTCGTCCATCGACGCCGGATGTCCGCTGGACCAGGCGACCATCGCCAGCGCGCCCAGGGCGACCGCGCCCAGCCAAGAGATGCCCGTATGGCGCTTGGCACGACCGCTGGCGTACTGATCGATCTGTTCGCGCAGCGCGGGTTCGATCAGGTGGCGTACCTGCGGCCACAGGCGGGGGCCGTCGAGCAGTTCGATGTTCGTGCCCTGCGCCGCATCGCGGCCTTCCTTTTCCACCTTGCCTTCGGTGGCGAGGATGCCGCCCTGTGCGGCGCCCAGGCGAATGCTGGCCGCCAGTTCATGGACCGGCGCGGCGGCGATCCGATAGGCAGACCCATGCTTGCAGGACAGCAGCCAGCGCTCGTCGCCGCGATGCAGCAGGAAGGTCGACTGTGGTTCGCGGGATTCCTGCGGTTCGGGCGAGGCCTCCACCAGTCCGCGGCCGGCCATCGCGGCCAGGACGAGCTTGGAGAATTCGCGCCAGCGCAATCCGGACAGCGCATGCAGGCCGTAGGTCATTTCATCGCGGGGGCGACGCACCAGCCAGAGATAGGCGGTCGCCGCGATGCCGCTCACCAAGGTGACGGCCAAGCCAAGGAGCCAAAGGGACATGCGTCGCGGATGCGTTGTTGTTATTAGGACCGCGATTCTACCGGGCCGGCCCGGCGCGTGTCTTTCGATGGCCGCTCGGCGTCGCGGAATGCAGGCAAAGAAAAGCCCGCCAGTCCGAAGCCGTAAGGGGAGGGGAGCAAACGAACTTCGATGGACTGGCGGGCGGAATGATTGTTACGCCATTCGATGGTGCTGCGCAACAAAATTTTGTTCAGAAAAGCCTGCAAAAACGCGCTGCAGCCTTATGGTGCAGCCTTCTTGCGCGATGCACGTTTGGCGGGCGTTTTCTTCGCGGCGGGCGCCGCTTTTTTGACGCTGGCCTTGCGCGGGCGTGCCGCACGGGCCGACTTCGCCGCAGGCGCGCCGCCGAGCTTGCGCAGCTCGGCATTCAACGCATCGACGCGGTCGATCAGCGCGGAGAGGTCTTCGCGGCTGGGGACCTCGAGTCTGCGCAGCGCGCGGTGCACGCGCTCTTCGAAAACCTTCTCGAGGCGATCCCACGTATCCGATGCGCGCTCGCGCGCCTGCCCGACCGTGGTCTCCACCGCATCCCGCATGGCCTGCGCCTTGCCGCCGGCCGCCTTGCGCGTGATGTGCTCCAGCGACAAGCCTTCCTTCACCAGCGTTTCGAACAGCTTGGTGCCCTCGGCCTGCGCGCGGCCGAACGCCCCGACGCCCGCCAGCCACACCTGCTGCGCCGATTCGCCCAGGCGCCTGGACATCTGCTCGGCCTGCGCCTGCAGGTCGTCGTTGCGGGAAGCGGAAGCGGTCTTCTTGCGTGCGGATTTCTTCAGCGTGGCCATGGCGTTCCGTCGTTCGTTGGAGAAAGGAGTGCGCGCCAGAATCGACGGCGCGTCTAGAGTTTTCACACCAGCCGGTGATGTGTCCGTGATCGGCTCAGGAACTGCGCGTCGCGCGCCGGCGCGACACCAGCTGGTCGACATCGTCCAGGGCGCGGCGCAGGCGGGCCGTGGTCTCGGTCATGCGCGGGGTCACGTCGAGTCCGTCCAGGATCGAACGGTGGCGGTCGCTGACGATGTCCTCGTTGTAGCGGATGCCATGGGCGGCCAGCATCGGCTTGAGCACGGCGGCGCGCTTGCGCAGGTCGGCCAGCGTATTGCGGTAGGCCAGCTGGCACACGCGGTGGCGCGAGGAAAAGCTGAAAAGGTTGGTGAAGAACAGTTCGCTGTCGTCCGAGTTCGGTTCGAACACCAGCTGATCGATGTCCGGGTAGCGATGCGGGTACTTCTCCATGCCGATCTGCATGCGCGACTGCAGCAGCGTGCGCAGCGTCTGCGACAACACGGCGGGCAGGCCGCCGCTGGCGAGGCCGACCTGTTCGGCCTGGTCCGCCTGCGGTGCGGCCTGGTTGGCATCGAACGGCACCAGCGGGTTGATGCCGATCATCAGGTCGATGCCACGGTCCAGCACGGTGCTGGCGTGCATCGTGCGGCGGAGGGCGCCGTCGAGGAAATGGCGGCCGCCGATCTCCACCGGCGGATACAGGCCGGGCAGGGCGGAGCTGGCCTGCACGGCGCGCGAGATCGGGATGTCGTCCCAGCCCTCTTCGCCGAACCGCACGGCCTCGCCGCTGTCCAGATCGACCGCGACCACGAACAGGTCCGCGTCCAGGGTGCGGAAATCGTTGCTGCGGCCGCGGCGGCTGAAGATGTCGCGCAGGAAGCGTTCGACCTCTTCGTTGTCGAAGATGCCGGTCGGCACCAGGCCACCGAAGCGGAGGAACAGGTCCGACCAGCGGGTGGCGCGGCGCGGATTCCGCAGCAGGCGTTGCAGCCAGTCGGCATACAGGCCCGGCAGGCTCGCGGCGCGGCGCAGGTACTCGCCGACATTGGGGCGCAGGAAGGTTTCCGGGCGGAACTGGGCGTCGTCGCTGGTGCCGGTGATGAAGATGCGGCACATCTCGGCCGTCCCCATGCGGTTGGCCAGCCCCGCCGCGAGGAAGGCACCGGAACTGACGCCCACGTAGCAGTCCATCCGGGTCAGGTCCAGGCCGTCCAGCGCTTCGTCCAGGGCGCGCAGCGCGCCGAGTTCGTACATGCCGCCGATGGGGCCGCCGCCGGCGATGGCCAGTCCGATCTTGCCGTTGTGGCCCCGTTGCCGCGCGCTGTGGATCGAAAGCATGTACTACCCGTGATGACGTTGCCGGCCGAGTGTAGCCGACCGGTCGCCGGCTTGCGGTGGTCGCGCCTGGCCGGGATCATGGCGCCATGGCCCGAGGAAATCCGTTGATCGAACGCGTCGGCAGGCGCCTGGCCTGGCACCAGGCGGCGCACGACCCGGCCCGCGAGCCGCGCAACCGGCTGCGCTGGCTCCCCGAAGTCCGGCGATGGCAGGCCGCCCGCCTGGAGGCCAGCTTCGCCCATTTCCTGAATGACCCGACACGACGGGCGGCGGCGATGTTTTTCCTGACCGATGTCTACGGCGACCATGATTTCAGTGGTCGTGATGCCAATGTCGCCAAGGTGATGCCGATGATGCAGCGCCTGTTGCCGGGCGCGGTGCTGGAGACGGTGGCGCACGGCATCGAACTGGGCGTGCTGACGCATGCGCTGGACATGCGCATGGCCGAGGCGCTGCATCGCTTGGCGCCCCAGCGTCGCAAGCTGGACGCGCGCCTTTACGGCGAGGCCTATCGCCAGGTCGGGTTGCCCCGCTTGCGCAGGCACCAGATCGATCTGATCGCCGAGGTGGGGGTCGGGCTCGCGCGCGCGGTGAAGACGCCGGGCGTGGCCACACTGCTCAAGCTGTCGCGCGGCCCGGCCAAGGCCACCGGCCTGGGCGAACTGCAGGGCTTCCTCGAGCGCGGTTTCGCCGCGTTTGCCGCGCTGGGCGATGGCAAGGCGTTCGTGCGCGACATCGAGCGGGCGGAACGGGCGGTGTCCCGGCGGCTCTTCTCGTCGGACCCGGACCCGTTCCGGGACTGAGCGTCAGTCGAACTTCTCGCTGAGTACCCGACGGATCTCGGCTTCGATCGGGCCCTTCATCGCCGACAGCAGAAAGCCCAGGTTCGCGGTGACCCGCAGCGTGTCGTCGAGCAGGGCGATCTTGCCGTCCACGCCCGACCGGCTGAAGTTGAGCGTGTCGCCGTCCCATCCGTAATCCATGTCGAAGCGCTCGGCGAGCTTCTTCGCGACGCCCTCGATGGCCTTGCGCGCCTGCGCCGGCGACTTGGAATGGGGATGCTTGATGTCGATGCTGGCCATGCGCGGCTCCTGTGACGTGGCGGTATTCTGCGGGCCGCCGCGTGAAGATGCCAAGCCGGTGCTGCCGGCCACGCGCCAACCTGCTAGGCTCCCGTCGCGTGCAGAACCTCCGACTTCATTTCAGCAACCGCCCTGCGCCTGACCGGCCACTCACCACCGGCGTGCACCGCATCGTGCGCGAGGCCGCCGGCACCATCGGAGTCGGCGATGCGCTGCAGGGTGCATTGCTCGCGCAGATATGCGTCGACCGGCGCGGGCTGTGGCTGCAGGTGGCCAACGGGATGCGCGGGGTCCACATCAACGGCCGGCCGGTGAAGCGCATGGCCGTACTCCGCCCGGGCGACGCGGTCTATGTGGAAGGCGTCGAGCTGCTGCTGCAGTCCGGCTACGCGCCGGCGTCCGATCTGCACACCAGCGACGCCGGTCAAGGCGATGTGCGCGTGGTGCTGCGCGGCCTGGGCGGCAAGTACCACGGCAGGAGCGTATCGCTCGAGCAGCCCCGGATCGTCGGACGCGCCCGCGATGCGCACATCCGCATCGACGACCCCGGTTTTGCCGAGCGGCACGCGCGGCTCGAGTTGCGGGGCGAGCGCGTGCTGCTGCGCGACCTGGGGTCCTCCGAGGGCACCCGGGTCAACGGGGTCGCGGTCCGGGATGCGCTGCTGTCGGCGGGTGACCAGATCGTGTTCGATGCGCAGCACCGTTTCGTGCTGGAAGTGCCGTGGGCGCCGACGGCCAGGGTCGACGAGCCCGCCCCGCTGGAAGACGCCGATCGCGACCACCCGGTGGCCGATGCGGACCGTCCGGCGGGCCCGTCCGCGCTTCGCTGGCCATGGTTGCTGCTTGCGGCGTTGCTGATGGCCGGCGCGCTCAGCGCGCTGCTGCTGTTCGGCGCCGGCTGACCGATTTCCACAGGCGCCAGCCCAACAGCACCGCCAGGATGCCGGCGTACAGCAGCGGCTCGCGGATGTCGGATTTCACCAGCCACCAGAAGTGCAGCACGGCCAGCACGCCGATGGCGTACACCAGCTTGTGCAGTTGGCCCCAGCGCCGGCCGAGCCGGCGCATCCAGCCCTGGGTCGAGGTGATCGCCAGCGGCACCAGCAACAGCCAGGCGGTGAAGCCCACCGTGATGTAGGGACGCTTGGCGATCTCCTCGAAGATCTGCGTCCAGTATCCGCGCAGGTCCAGGCCCAAGTAGACCGCCAGGTGCAGCGTGGCATAGAAGAAGGCGTAGAGCCCCAGCATGCGCCGGAAGCGCAGCAGCACCGGCTGCCCGGTCAACTGGCGAAGGGGAGTGACCGCCAGCGCCACCATCAGCAGGCGCAGCGCCCACAGGCCGGTGCGGTGCTCGATCTCCGCCACCGGATCCGCGCCCAGCGCATCGCTGCCGCGCTGCCATACGTCGTAGAACTGCCACCCCAGGATCGCCAGCGGCGTCAGCGCCAGCGCATGCACCACGCTCTTGGCCGCCACCAGGCCTGCGGACGCCTTACGCATCGTGTCGGCTCAGTACCATTTCTTCAGATCCATGCCGGCGTACAGGGACGCCACCTGATCGCCGTAACCATTGAACATGCGCGTGGGGATGCGTTCGGCGAACAGCTTGCTCTGCGTGCCGGCGATGCGGCGCTCGGTCTTCTGGCTCCAGCGCGGATGGTCGACGTTCGGATTGACGTTGGAGAAGAACCCGTACTCCGACGGCTGCAGATCGTGCCACGCCGTCTCCGGCATGCGCTCGACGAACTTGATCTCGACGATCGACTTGATGCTCTTGAAGCCGTACTTCCACGGCACCACCAGCCGCAACGGCGCGCCGTTCTGCTGCGGCAGCGGCTTGCCGTACAGGCCGGTGGCCAGCAGGGTGAGCGGGTGCATCGCCTCGTCGATGCGCAGGCCCTCGCGGTAGGGCCAGTTGATGGAACGATAGCGGACCCCCGGCATCTGGGCGCGGTCGGCGAGGGTGGTGAAGGCCACGTACTTTGCCTTCGACGTGGGCGCGAACTTCTTCAGCACATCGGCCAGCGGCACGCCCAGCCACGGGATCACCATCGACCAGCCCTCCACGCAGCGCAGCCGGTAGATGCGCTCCTCGGGGGCCAGCCCCTTCACCAGGTCCTCCAGCGACAGCGTGCCGGGCTTTGCGCACTCGCCCCCCACCGCCACCGACCAGGGCGAGGTCTTGAGCGTCTTGCGCGCCGTGGACGGGTCGGCCTTGCCGGTACCGAACTCGTAGAAGTTGTTGTAGCTGGTGACGTCCTCGTAACGCGTCAGCGTTTCGGTGGTGCGGAAGCCGGAGCGCGCCTGTTCGGGCGTCACCACGACCTTCGGGGGGGCGGGAGGTTCGGCTTCCGCGCAGCCGGCCAGGGCAAGGGCGGGCGCGGCGGCAAAGGCCTGCAGCAGGCGGCGGCGATCCCGATAGATCGCTTCGTCGGTGACCTCGGACTCGCGGATCCGCAAGGCGTCGCGCAGGGACATGGACTTCTCCGGCAAGGGGATGGCGGTTGGACGGCAGTCGCGGCGGAAAATTCCCGCGCGGGCCGGTCACGTGCAGCCTATACGCAGTCGGGTGATCGCGGGATGCACGGCGTACGGGATTCATGCCCGCGCGTCCGCTTCGTTGCCCCTGCAACTGATGCGCTGCGGCATACTACGGACCCTCCTGTTCAGGTGCCCCATGACGCGCGCGTTCAACTTCAGTGCCGGTCCCGCCACCCTGCCCGAATCGGTCCTGCGGCAGGCCCAGGCCGAGATGCTCGACTGGAACGGCATTGGCGCGTCCATCGTGGAGATCAGCCACCGCAGCCAGGACTTCATCGCCGTGGCGGCCGAGGCCGAAGCGGACCTGCGCCGATTGGTCGGCATCCCCGACGACTATGCGGTGCTGTTCCTGTCGGGTGGCGCCACGACCCACCAGGCCCTGCTGGCGCTGAATTTCGCTGCGCCCGGCCAGGTCGTCGACTATGTGGTGACCGGCCACTGGGGCAAGACCGCCATCAAGCAGGCCGCGCCGTACTGCACGGTCAACATCGCGGCCGACGGCGAGGCCGGTGGCTTCCACGACATCCCGCCGCGCGACACGTGGAGGCTCACACCGGGTGCCGCCTACGTGCACATCACCGCCAACGAGACGATCCACGGCGTCGAGTTTCGCGACACCCCGGACGTGGGCGAGGTGCCGTTGTTCGCCGATTTCAGCTCATCGATCGCGTCGGAGCCGCTGGACGTGTCGAAGTACGGCGTGATCTATGCCGGCGCGCAGAAGAACCTTGGCCCGGTCGGCGTGGCGGTGGTGATCATCCGCAAGGACCTGTTCGAGCGCAGCGGCCAGCCGCGCGCCGACATCTTCGACTACCGCTCGCATGCCGCGCGCGACTCCATGCTCAACACGCCGCCGACCTGGAACTGGTACCTCGCCGGCCTGGTGTTCAAGTGGATGCTGGCCGAAGGCGGCGTGGCCGAGTTCGCGCGGCGCAATGCGGTGAAATCGTCGCTCGTCTACGACGCCATCGACGCGTCCGCCGGCTTCTACCGCAACGACGTGGTGCCAGCCGTGCGTTCGCGGATGAACATCCCTTTCTTCCTGCCGGACGACACCCTCAACGCGCGCTTCGTGGCCGAATCCAAGGCGGCCGGACTGCTGGCCCTGAAGGGCCACAAGGCGGTCGGTGGCATCCGCGCTTCGCTGTACAACGCGCTGCCGGTGGAAGGCGCGCAGGCGCTGGTCGATTTCATGCGCGATTTCCAGCAACGTAACGGATGAAGTCCCTGCATTGCCCGATGTGGGAGCGACGTCAGTCGCGATGAAGCTTCACCGATAACCTTTCGCGACTTACGTCGCTCCCACAGGGAAGCGACGGGAATACGGAAAACGACATGGCATCCAAACCCAGCAAGCCAAAGAAGATCGCCAAGCCCGCCGCGGGCAAGAAGACCGAGGCGACGCCCGCCCCGGCGCTGTCCGACGTGCGCGCCAAGATCGATGGCATCGATCGCCAGATCCAGTCCCTGATCGCCGAACGCGCCGTCTTCGCCCACCAGGTCGGCAAGGCCAAGGGAAAGCTGGCCGCTGCGGTGGACTACTACCGCCCGGAGCGCGAAGCCCAGGTGCTGCGCATGGTGGTGGACCGCAACGAGGGCCCGCTCAGCGACGAAGTGCTGGTGCATGTCTTCCGCGAGATCATGTCCGCCTGCCTGGCGCAGCAGGAGCCGTTGAAGATCGGTTACCTCGGCCCGGAGGGCACCTTCAGCCAGCAGGCGGTGCTCAAGCACTTCGGCCGCTCGGCGCATGGTCTTCCGCTGGCCAGCATCGAAGAGGTCTTCCAGGAAGTGGCCAGCGGCAACGCCGATTTCGGCGTAGTGCCGGTCGAGAACTCGGGGCAGGGCACCATCCAGATCACGCTGGACATGTTCCTGACCTCGGACCTGAAGATCTGCGGCGAAGTCGAGCTGCGCGTGCACCAGTTCCTGATGTCGCGCACCGGTCGCATCGACGACATCGAGCGCATCTACGCGCATCCGCAGTCGTTCGCGCAGACCGCGGGCTGGCTGCGCGCCAACCTGCCGAAGGTGGAGAAAGTGCCGGTGTCGAGCAACGCCGAAGGCGCCCGCCGCGCGCGTGGCAACGACGATGCCGCGGCCATCGGGGGCGAGAGCGCGGCGCACGTCTACGGCCTGAAGAAGGTCGTCATGAGCCCGATCCAGGACGACAAGGACAACACGACGCGCTTCCTTGTGATCGGCCGCAGCATCTTCCCGCCGTCGGGCCACGACCGCACCTCGGTGCTGGTCTTCATCCACGACAAGCCCGGCGCGCTGTTCGACGTGCTCAGCCCGTTCGCCCGCCACGGCATCAGCATGAACCGGATCGAGTCGCGGCCGTCGCACCACGCCAAGTGGGAGTACGGCTTCTTCATCGATCTGGCCGGCCACATCGACGACGAGGCGATGAAGCAGGCACTGGCGGAACTGAAACAGCATTCGGCGCAGATCAAGGTGCTGGGGTCGTACCCCGTCGCGGTGCCCTGATACGTTGCCCGGGCCCGCGGATGGGCCGATGAACCGAGAGACCTGATGAGCAGCAAGCAAGACTGGATCGCCTCCACAGGCCGCGCGCTGCGCGGCACCCTGGATATTCCCGGCGACAAGTCGGTATCGCACCGCGCGGTGATGTTCGCCGCGCTCGCCGACGGCACGTCGACGATCGACGGCTTCCTGGAAGGCGAGGACACCCGCGCGACCGCCGCGATCTTTTCGCGCCTCGGCGTGCGGATGGAAACGCCCTCGCCATCGCGCCGTATCGTGCATGGCGTCGGCGTGGATGGCCTGAAGGCGGCCGACGGTGCGCTCGACTGCGGCAATGCCGGCACCGGCATGCGCCTGCTGGCCGGCCTGCTGGCCGCGCAACCGTTCGACAGCGTGATCATTGGTGACGAATCGCTGTCCAAGCGTCCCATGCGCCGCGTCACCGGTCCGCTGTCCACGATGGGTGCGCGCATCGATACCGAAGAGGGCGGCCTGCCACCGTTGCGCATCCATGGCGGACAAGCCCTTGCCGGCATCGACTACACGCTGGAAGTCGCCAGCGCGCAGGTGAAATCGGCTGTGCTGCTGGCTGGCCTGTACGCAGAAGGCGAGACCGTGGTGCGCGAGCCGCACCCCACGCGCGACTACACCGAGCGCATGCTGAAGGCGTTCGGCGTCGACATCGACTTCTCCCCCGGCTTCGCTCGCCTGGGCGGCGGGCAGCGCCTGAAGGCGACCGACATCGCCGTGCCGGCCGATTTCTCGTCGGCGGCGTTCTTCCTGGTCGCGGCCAGCATCATTCCCGGTTCGGAACTGCGCCTGCGCGCGGTCGGACTGAACCCGCGCCGCACCGGCCTGCTACAGGCACTGCGGCTGATGGGCGCGGACATCACCGAAGAGAACGCCAGCGAACACGGCGGCGAGCCGGTGGCGGACCTGGTCGTCCGCCATGCGACATTGCAGGGCATCGAGGTGCCGGAGGCGCTGGTGCCCGACATGATCGATGAGTTCCCGGCGCTGTTCGTCGCGGCGGCCGCAGCGGAGGGACCGACCGTGGTGAGCGGGGCGGCGGAATTGCGGGTGAAGGAATCAGACCGCCTGGCGGCCATGGCCAATGGCCTGCGTGCGCTCGGCCTGCGCGTGGACGAGACGCCGGACGGCGCGACGATCTTTCCTGGGCCGCTGCAGGGCGGCGTGGTCGATAGTCACGGCGATCACCGCATCGCGATGGCGTTCTCGATCGCCGGCCAGCTGGCGAAGGGCAAAGTGCGCGTCGGCGATGTGGCGAACGTGGCGACCTCGTTCCCGGACTACGATGGCCTGGCGACGGGCGCAGGGTTCGCGTTGCGGAAAGCATGACCGTTGCTTTCTGTAGGAGCGACGTGAGTCGCGACCGCGGCACATGATTGCCTGAGTTCTATCATTCGCCAGTCGCCCATAGCGCGCTTGCCATGAATACCAACACTGATGTATCCCGGTCGCGATTTACGTCGCTCCTACACGTACGGGCACGGCAACAAGGGGGCGCCTGCGGGGCGCCCCCTCTTCGTTTGGACTAGAACCTAGATAGGCTTGAAGTCCACCGGCACCTTCACGCTGGTGGCGATGGCCTTGCCATTCCGCATGGCCGGTTCGAAGCGCCACTGCTTCACGGCGCTCAGCGCGGCGCGATCGAGCTCACGCTCACCACTGCGCTCGACCACACGAACGTCCACCGGGTTGCCGTTGGCATCGACATCTGCCAGCACCACGACCGTCCCGCCGACGCCGGCACGCAACATTGAGGCCGGGTACTTCGGCTGGGCGTTACTGGCGAGTGGGCGTGCATCGCGGCTGATCGCAGCGGCACGGGTCGCACGATCGGCGCGATCGCGATCGGCGCTGCCGGTTGCGCGCTCAGTGGCGGGTGTCGTGGTCACCGGCTGGTCGATCACCGCGCTCGGTGCGGTTGCGACAGGCGCTTCCGCCGGGGCGCGCGATTGGCTCCACCAGATCAGGCCACCCGCGGTGACGGCGAAAGCGAGCAGCATCAGCAGCACGGGGGATGCGTTGCGGCGCGGTTCCATCTGGGTCTCTTCCAGGGTGGGATCCGGCGCGCGGTATTCGTTGTTGATGGACGTCGACATGTGAACCTCCGTTTCGCGTTGTGGGTTCCGCGTTGGAACGGTGCCGAGTCTTTGCTTGCGGATGTTTGCGACGCGTGATTCAGCGATGAAACGAGCGTGCCGAAGTTCAGCTAGCGGAATGGCGGTTCAGCAATGCGTACGAATCATCAAAGCGCATTCGCGCAGCGACTTGAAGTAGATGCTCCCGGGCACACGACCATTCTGTTCGCCGCGTGTCGCCAGTGCGTCGCATCCCATCACGCTAATGGGCACAGCCATCGCGATCGAACCCGATGCATGACGCAGTACGAACGCGTGGTTCTGCCGTGTCACGTGCCCGACTGTATCGGTTCCGCGCAGACATCGCACCGCACCTGCATAGCGCAGCGACCGGAGTCCATCAGTCGCACGGCATGGGAGTAGCCACGACCCTTCACCCAGGTCTGGCCGGGCTCGTCGCCCAACGGGTCTTCGACCGACGGGCTGCGCGTTGACCAAGGCGATGCGCACGCGAAGAGGACGATCAACGGGATTGCCGACCAGGCGGCGATACGTTTCAGCGATCGTGCCTGGCCCATGCGGTCACCGCATCTTGAAATCGATCGGCACCGTCACCGCGCCCGGCACCGGCTGGCCGTCGCGCTGCGCCGGCTGGAAGCGCCATTGCCGAACCGCAGCGAGTGCGGCGCGGTCGAGATCGCGGGAGCCGCTGCGCTCGGCGATCTCGACGGAGGTCGGTACGCCGTCCGCCCCCACTTCGACGCGCACCATCACCGTGCCCTGGTCTCCGGCACGGATGGCCGAGGCGGGGTAGTCCGGGGCGGGTGTCTGGCCCGGAATCGGAACCGGCACGTCGCCAGGGGCCAGCGGCACCGTGGCCGTCGGTGCCGCCGCGTCGGCCGGCGTGGCGGGCAGTGGCGCTTCCGCGACGGGCGCGGGCATCGGCGCTTCTTCCACCAGTTGCGGGCGCTCTTCGGCCGCGGGACGGGGCGCGGGTTCGTCCATGCCGCTCGCGCCGGCGCCGGTGGAGAGGGGCTCGGGCAGCGCTTCGATCGGCAGCGACTTGCCCGGCAGTGCGGGGTCGGGCGTATAGAAGCCGTCGTCCCGGCCGGCCCACCAGACGATCAGGAACAGCAGCAGGCCGACGCCGAAGGCGATCGCCGCATTGCGCAGGGCGGTGCGGGGCAGGCGGAAGGTAAAGTGCGGATCGTGCGGTTGCTGGGCCGACATGGGAGTCACCGGAAAAGTCGCGCCGATTCTTGCACAGCCGCGGTTAACCGCGCGGGCAGGCGGTCGCAGATGGGCGATAATGCCGGCTTCCCACGCCAGACTGTAGTGTCCATGCTCGATCCCGTCCTGCTCCGCACCCAGCCCGCCGAACTCGCCCAGCGCCTCAAGGAGAGCCGCGGGTTCGACCTGGACGTGTCCCGCATCGCCGACCTGGAAGCCTCGCGCAAGCAGATTCAGAAGCGCACCGAGGAACTGCAGAATCTGCGCAACACCCGCTCCAAGGCCATCGGCCAGGCCAAGGCCAAGGGCGAGGACGTGGCCGCGCTGATGGCGGAAGTGGCCGGATTCGGCGACGAGTTGAAGGCTTCGGAAGTGAAGCTGGACGAGATCCGCGCCGAGATCGAAGCCATCGCCCTCGGTATCCCGAACCTGCCGCACGCCAGCGTGCCGCTCGGCAGCGATGAGGCCGGCAACGTCGAACAGCACCGCTGGGGCACCCCGCGCGCGTTCGACTTCGACGTGAAGGACCACGTGGAGCTGGGCGCCCGTCACGGCTGGCTCGACGCCGACACCGCCGCCAAGCTGTCCGGCGCGCGCTTCACCGTGCTGCGCGGCCAGCTGGCGCGCCTGCACCGCGCGCTCGCGCAGTTCATGCTCGACCTGCACACCAACGAGCACGGCTACGAAGAGACCAGCGTGCCGGTGATCGTCAACGCCGACTCCATGCGCGGCACCGGCCAGTTGCCGAAGTTCGAGGAAGACCTGTTCTCCACCGAGCTGGGCGAGCACAAGCGCTACCTGATCCCCACCTCCGAAGTGCCGCTGACCAACATCGTCCGCGATGAGATCCTCGACGACGCCCGCCTGCCGCTGCGCATGACCGCGCATTCGATGTGCTTCCGCTCCGAAGCCGGCAGTGGTGGCCGCGACGTGCGCGGCATGATCCGCCAGCACCAGTTCGAGAAGGTGGAATTGGTCTCCATCGCGCGCCCGTCGGAGAGCTACGACGAGCAGGAGCGCATGACCCGCGCCGCCGAAACCGTGCTGGAGAAACTGGGCCTTCCGTACCGCCGCATGCTGCTGTGCACGGGCGACATGGGTTTCGGCGCTACCAAGACGTTCGACCTGGAAGTCTGGCTGCCGTCGCAGAACACCTACCGCGAGATTTCCTCGTGCTCCAACTGCGAGGACTTCCAGGCGCGTCGCATGCAGGCGCGCTGGCGCAACCCGGCCACCGGCAAACCCGAGCCCGTGCACACGCTCAACGGTTCCGGCACCGCCGTGGGCCGTGCGCTGATCGCGGTAATGGAGAACTACCAGAACGCCGACGGGTCGATCACCGTGCCCGAGGTGCTGCGCCCGTACATGGGTGGCGCAGACCGCATCGCCTGAGCTGTTGATGCCTTCTCCCCGCGAGCGGGGAGAAGGTGCCCGGAGGGCGGATGAGGGGCGCTCTTAGCGCGAGCTCTCCGCTTTCCTACGGCAGACGCGCCTTGAGCGTTGATGGCTGCGGAGGGCCCACATCTCCGTTCGCCCCTCACCCGCCTTCGGCACCCTCTCCCCGCTTCGCAGGGAGAGGGGAGCGTCATGCCTTCTTGGGGCACCCCTTCGTCGCCTTCGCCACCTTGGCGCGCACGGCCGCGCGGCCCAGGTCGCGCAGCGCATCTTTGCCCACCCAGCGTCGCGCCGCGTCGTCGGATGCCGCCAACTGGGTCGCCACCGCGATCGCTTCCGCATGCAGCACGGCGTTGCGGTGGCCGATGGCCCGTAGCGCCCAGCTCACGCCCTTGCTGACGAAGTTGCGCGCATCGCCCGCGGCGGCGTACACGTGGGTCAGCCCGGCGAGGAAGGGCGCATCGGGGGTGTGGCGGTCGTGCACCGCGAGTCCGGCCAGCAGCGCGAACGCCGCGCGTTTCTCGAATTCGCCACGCTTGCCGGCCCACGCATCGATCCGCCCCCACGCGTGCGGGCTGCGATCGAACAGGTGCAGGCACAGCGTGTCGCAGACCGCCCAGTTGTCGAACTGGCGGCACCAACGGTCCATCTGGGCGGAAGTGACTTGCGCGGGATCGGCGATGAAGGCAACCAGCAGGCGCGCCTCGTAGATGCCGCTGTCCCAAAGCGGTTGCATCAGGTCGGGCTGGCGGCCGATGCGCTTGCCGAGCGCCTGGATGTCGCGCATCGGCACGCCGAGCGCGTGCGTATCCGGAATCCCGTAGCGGGCCAGCCCCGCGCGG
This sequence comes from Pseudoxanthomonas sp. LjRoot127, assembly GCF_964253495.1. NCBI lineage: Bacteria > Pseudomonadati > Pseudomonadota > Gammaproteobacteria > Lysobacterales > Lysobacteraceae > Pseudoxanthomonas > Pseudoxanthomonas sp. LjRoot127. The sequence goes on along the minus strand of NZ_CAXUQR020000001.1, from coordinate 3,752,592 downwards.
TGCACCGGGCTGGCAGCGGCCTTCAGCAAGGCGAGGGCGTGCGCGGCGTCGATCTGTTCCGGGGTGGCTTTCCGGGCGGGCATCGGCAGGTCGGCGGGAAGGATGCCGGCAGCATACCGGCCCCGTCCCGCGACCTGTGGTGGCTCAGGCTGCCTGGCGCAGCGGCGCCGGAATGCTCGCCAGCGCCGCTTCAATGGCCTGCGCCTTGTGTTCGGGCGAATAAGCCACGCGCTCGGCGCGGATGAACTCCACGTCGGTGATGCCCAGGAACTTGAACACCTGCGTCAGGTAAGGCGCAACGAAGTCGATCGCGGTGCCGGCGTACTCGCCACCACTGGCCTCGGCCACGATCACCTTCTTGCCACCGGCCAGGCCAATGGGGCCGTTCTCGGTGTATTTGAAGGTGCGGCCGGCCACGGCCACGCGGTCGATCCAGGCCTTCAGCGTGGACGGCACACCGAAGTTGTAGCGCGGCACGCCCAGTACGATGACGTCGGCGTCCAGGAACTGCTTCAGGGTCGCTTCGCCGGCTTGTGCGGTGGCGGCATCGCCCCCACCCAGTACCGCATTGGTCAGGTGGGGCAGCGGGTCGGCGTCGAGGTCGCGATAGGTGACCTCCAGGTCGGGCAGGGTGTCCTGCCAACGGGCTACGATGGCGGCGGTCAGTTGCCGGCTGACCGAGTTCGCGGCCAGGGCGCTGCTGTCGATGTGCAATAGTTTCATGGTGGTTCTCCGGTCAGGACGCGGCAGGTGCCGCCTTGGGAACCACTGTAGGTCGTTGCATTATTGGGATAAACGTGGTCTAACGTCACTGATTGTTCTAAAGGCGGAATTATAGTCATGCAGCACGACCTCAACGACCTCTACTACTTCGCCATGGTGGTGGACCACGGTGGCTTCGCCGCCGCCGAGCGGGCGCTTGGCATTCCCAAGTCCCGCCTCAGCCGGCGCATCAGCCAGCTGGAAGCCGATCTCGGCGTGCGCCTGCTGCAGCGCTCGACGCGCCGTTTCGCGGTGACCGACGTCGGTACCAGCGTGCATCGCCATGCACAGACCATGCTGGCCGAAGCGCAGGCGGCGCGCGAAGTCGTCGATCGCCTCAGTGCCGAACCGCGCGGCGTGGTGCGCGTCAGCGTGCCGGTGGCGGTGGCGCAGATGCAGTTGCCGAAGATCCTGCCGGCCTTCCTCGACAAGTACCCGAAGGTGCGGCTGCAGCTGCACGTCAACAACCGCCGTGTCGACATCATCAACGAGGGCTACGACGTGGCCCTGCGCGTACGCGCGAAGCTCGACGACGACGGCAGCCTGGTGATGCGCAGCTTCGGCCAGATCCAAGAACTGCTGGTCGCCAGCCCGAAGTACCTCAACCGCGCCGGCCGCCCGAAGGTGCCGGAAGACCTGGCGGAGCACGTCACGCTGAGCATCAGCGAGGACGAGGCGCGCCAGCGCTGGGAGCTGCACGGGCCGGATGGCGAGGTACGCCGCATCGAGTTGAATCCGCGCCTGGCCGGCTTCGACTTCCCGCTGCTGCAGTCGATGGCGAAGGACGGCTACGGCATCACCCTGCTGCCGGAGACGGTGTGCGCGGAAGCGGTGCGCAAGGGCGAGCTGGAGGTGGTGCTGCCGGAATGGAGCCTGCCGCAGGGCATCTGCCACGCGGTGTTCGCTTCGCGCCGGGGCATGTTGCCGGCGGTGCGGGTGTTCATCGATTTCCTGGCCGAGCACCTGCCGCAGCAGATCGAGTCGTCGCGGCTGGATTGCGGCGGCGCCTGCGCGGAGGCGAAGGAGAAGGCCATCGCCATGGCGATCGACAACACCAAGGCCGGCAAGGTGAAGAAAGCCTCGTAGGCCACGGCCGCGGGGTTCGTGCGAAAATGCGCCCCGGCCTGCAATGGGCGGGGCGCGCCGCCAGGGTAGGGCGGCGATGCACCGCGACGGGTGTCGCGGGCAGTTCCAGACAACGGAGAGATGGCCGAGCGGTTTAAGGCAGCAGTCTTGAAAACTGCCGTAGGTGTAAGCCTACCGTGGGTTCGAATCCCACTCTCTCCGCCACCTCGGCAAGCGCTGTACCTTCCTGTTGGCAAGGAACATTCATATGCGCGGCGTCGACGTAACCGGAATCGGCCAGGCGATCCTGGGGGTGGCGATCGTCCTGATCGTCGCGTCCTTCCCGCTGCGCGCCTGGATGTTCCACAAGCTCCAGGACGACGTCTCCGTAAGGGATCTGTCCGACGGCAGGTCCATGATCGGCTCCGACTTCCTCGCGTTTGGCCTCGTCAGGAAATGGCGAACACTCTCGATCGCAGCCCGAGGCCCGGTGCTGGCCTTTGTCGTCGCTCAGCTGTCGGGCATGCTTTTGCTGCTGCTGGTCTGCCTTCGTACGCTCATCTAAGCCTTTGAACGGAGGAGATCCCATGCGTCCTTTCCTCATGCTTGCGTTGCTACTGCTGCACAGCGCGGCCTGGGCAGCCGATCCACCGGCGCGTGTCGTCATCGTCGGCACCTACCATTTCAGCAATCCGGGCCAGGACAAGGCCAACGTGGATGCGGTGGACGTCACAGTGCCCCAGCGACAGGCGGAGCTGCAGGCGGTGACCGATGGCCTGGCGAAATTCCAGCCGACCTTCGTCGGCGTGGAGTGGCCCGCCGACGCTGCGCGCGAGCAGTACACACGCTATCTCGCCGGCACGCTGCCGCCGTCCAGCAACGAAGTCGTGCAGCTGGGATTCCGACTGGCCAAACAGATGGGACTGGCCAATGTCCATGGGTTGGATGTTCCGGGCGACTTCCCGTTCGAACCGCTGAGCGCGTGGGCGCAGGCGAACGGGAAGGCGGGTGATCTCGAGGCGCTGATGGGACAGGCCCAGGGCATCACGGCGCGCATCACCGCACTTCAGGCGACGCACAGCATCGGCGGCGTGCTGCGCGAGATGAACACCCCGCGCGCGACCGAAGAGGCCGCGAGCTTCTACGCAGAGTTCCTGCGCTACGGCGGCGGTGACCAACAGCCCGGCGTCGAGCTCAATGCCGCCTGGGCGAAGCGCAACTTCGCCATCTGCGCCCGCCTGCTGCAGGCGCTGAAGCCGGGTGATCGCGCCGTGGTTTTCTACGGGCAGGGCCACGTGCCGCAACTGGCGGCCTGCCTGCGGTCGGCGCCGGGCGTTGAGTTGGAAGAAGCGGAAGCGTTTCTCCCGGATTCTTGAACGTCAGTTGTCGCGATCGCCCATGCACTACACTCAAGCACAACGCCTAGCGTAGCCTTTCCCAATGAGCGCTCCATTCTTGATTCTGATCGTGGTCTCCGAGTTGATCAGTCTTTGGATCTTGCGCGGTCTACTGAAAAGTTCTAGGTCGCGTTTGGAGAAATTTGCATTGGCTCTAGTGTTGATGGTCCCTGTCCTGGGGCCGTTTGTTTATGCCTTCTTGGCAGAGGATGTGCCCACTAATCATCCGCTTATACGAGATAACGGTCCTCGTGGTAGCTTCACGCATAGCGTGATCGGTATCGAAGCCGATCTGGCGCGGGCCAAGCAAGAAGAAGCGATTTGCGCTGAGAAGGATGGCGATCCATCCAGAAGTGCTTAACGGCCGCCTTAGCAATGCCGACGCCATTCGTCGCGTTGTTATCCCATGTTCTGCTGACCCTACGACCATCCGCTAGCCCCGCCCGCCACACCCGCCCGCTAGACTGCGGTTTCCACCCGCCGGACACCGCCCCGCATGAAGCTCACCCCCACGCCCATCACCGCCGTCATTGCGGGCCTCTTCGCCGGCATCGTGATGCCGCTGGTCTGGCCGCGACTGGGAGACGAAACCTTGAACTGGGTGTTTGCCTTCCTGCTCGTCGTCGCGCTGCCGATGCACGTGCTGGTGGTCGGCTTCAACCAGCCGCGTGACGCGGGGCAGGGGGGATTGAACCGTGCGCTCGTCAAGCGTGTGGCGATCTGGCTGGCATCGGCCGTGGCGGCCTTGGCGCTGATGCGGATGCTGTCGCTTTAACGCGGAGCGTCCAGGCCTATACTCGGCCTACCAACGGAGAGGAGAATCCCATGCGCAAGACCGCCATCTTCCTTGCCCTCATGTTCGCCGCCAGTATGGCGTTCGCCAATACCTACGCCTTCGGCAACCGCGTGGTCAGCAGCGGCGACGGCATCGGTCGGCTTGTCGAGATCGCCGGCAAGCCCGATCTGGTCACCCCGCTGGAAAACCAGTACGGCGCTCGTGAAGGCGAGAACTGGACCTACTTCCGCGACGGCAAGACCATCGTCTTCACCATCAACACCAGCGGCAAGATCCTGCGGATCACCGAATCCCGCTGATCGGGACACCGGGGTCGTCCATGAAGCGGATCGCACTGCCTTTCTTCATGCTGGTCTGCGCGTCGATGCTGTCCGGCTGCATCGGGACATCCAGCAAGGTCGCTCGTGCCAACACGGCGACGCCGGGTTCCACCCTCTGGTACGCCATCGACAATCCCGGTGGCATGACGCCGGTGGCCTTCTAGGCGGTCATGCCGACGAGATTGCGGACTTCGTGCTGGCGGGCGGGACCCCTGCGTCACGGGGAGCCGCGCCAGTCGACGCAACGCCACAGCCTGGCGAGATGAAATGGCAACCGAAAACGCGTTGAGCTTCCGCCCCGGAATGACGATCTCCCACCGCAAGCCCGCGTCTTGCCACGCTCTCCCTGCATTGTTCCGCCTGCAAGACCCTCGATGAGGAGTAGCGGTACTTTTTTGGTCCCGCTTGAGCCGCAATGAGAGAAGAGAGCGCCTTTCAGGTCCTCGCAACACCCTTAGTGAGAGAAGAGAGAGCCTTTCAGGTTGTCGCGAGACCGTTAGTGAGAGAAGAGAGCGCCTTTCAGGTCCTCGCAACACCGTTAGTGAGAGAAGAGAGGCCCTTTCAGGTTCTCGCGACACCGTTAGTGAGAGAAGAGAGGCCCTTTCAGGTCCTCGCGAGACCCTTGGTGAGAGAAGCGCGGGGCTTTTTGCCTCTCGCGACCGCCTATGTGTGAGTAGAGGGGCAAGAGGAGGCGCCCGGCCGGCCCATGACCTCTGGCGCTCAAGCGGTTCCCCATGGCCCGTATGATTCAACTCACATAGGAGGGGTCATGCGCTCACTGATCGGAATCTGCCTGCTCGCCCTGCTGCCGTTCGCCGCCCCGGCGGCTGGTCCGGCTGCCCCTGCCATTCCCACTCGTGTCGCCCTGGACGCGGAAGTTGCGGCGGCGATGAAGGCCGCGCAGGCCAACGGTCTGGCCATCGCGATCATCGACGAGGGCAAGGTGGTCCACGTTGCCGCTTACGGCAAGCGCAATGCGAAAGGCGATCCCCTGCAAGCGGACACCGTCATGTATGGTGCGTCGCTGACCAAGGCAGTGTTCGCCTACACCGTGATGCAGCTGGTGGAGGAGGGCCGACTGGACCTGGACCGCCCCATCGGCGAGTACTTCGACCAGCCGCTGACCGACTATCCCGCCGAGGACGGTTACGGACCCTGGCCCGACCTGGCCGGCGACCCTCGATGGAAAGGCATCACCGCACGCCACTTGCTGACCCACAGCAGCGGCTTCGCCAACTTTGCCTTCCTCGAACCCGACGGCAAGCTGCGCATCCACTTCGACCCCGGCACGCGCTATGCCTACTCCGGTGAAGGGTTGATCCTGCTGCAATACGTGATCGAACGCGGGCTGGGCCTGGACCTGGGCGCGGAGATGCAGCGGCGCGTGTTCGACCGCTTCGGCATGCCGAACACCAGCATGATGTGGCGTGCCGATTTCGCCGCCAACCTGGCCGATGGCTGGATGGAAGACGGCACGGTCGAGCCGCACGACGAGCGCGGTCGCGTGCGCGCGGCCGGGTCGATGGACACCACCATCACGGACATGGCGGACTTCGCTGCGGCCTACATAAACGGAGAAGGCCTGCGTGCGGATACGTTCGCCGCGATGACGTCGCCGCAATTGCCCATCACCACGGCCTCGCAATTCCCCACATTGCAGGACGAACTGCCCGCCCCACAGCGACGCAAGGATCTCGCTGCGGGCCTGGGGGTGGTGGTGTTCGACGGCCCGCAAGGCGCGGGTTTCTACAAGGGCGGGCACAACGACTCCACCGGCAATACCTGGGTGTGCGTGAAACAGCGCAAGCGCTGCGTCGTGATCCTGGGCAACGATGTGCGCGCGGAGCGCGCATTTCCTCGGCTGGTGTCGTTCGTGCTGGGCGACACCGGCGTGCCGTGGAGATGGGAGTACGGCGCCGGCAAGGGCTTCATCGACTGATGCGGCGACGTGAATTCGACGCGGATCCCTGTTGGATCGCCGTTCGATCGCGACGCCGGTGCTCTGCCGTCGATAGTGGAATGTGCAGGAAATCGCCGGAAATTACGCATATTCACGCATGCATTTAACGTTCTTAACATCGCGTTGACCTGCGCGATGACGATGCGGACTACAATGCTGCATCGCATCAGTCGATGTCCGCGTCCATGTCCGGGGACGGACGCGCATCTGCCGCGCTTCTGCGCGCAGCGTGCCTCGCACGCGACACACCTTCTTTCCGCACCCGCCTGGCGGTGCCCCTCCGATGCGTGATTCCCCGCCTGCGTCCTGTGACGCATCCGCGTCGTGCCGTGTGCGCGGCTTCCCTCGCGACCATGGAGTGCACCTCATGACCCTGTTGAAACATCCTTCGCAACCTGTCCTTCTCGCCACCGATCTCGACGGCACCTTCCTGGCCGGCGACGCGGAGGCGCGCAAGCGCCTGTACCACCTCGTCGACGCGCATCCGGACGTCAAGCTGGCGTGGGTCACCGGTCGCGGCCGTGAAGCGATCCTGCCGCTGTTGGCCGATCCCGGTCTGCCCACGCCGGACTACGTGATCTGCGACGTCGGCGCGACCGTGCTGCGCACCGCCGACATGCAGCCGATCCAGCCGCTGCAGTCGGCCATCGAAGCGCGCTGGCCGGGCGAGCATGTGGTGGCCGAGGCCATGCGCCGCTTTCCCATGCTGGTGCGGCAGGAAGTGCCGCAGGAGCGACGCTGCTCCTACTACTGCCATCCCGAACAGCTCTCCACGATCCAGGCCGAAGTGAAGACCGTCGCCGCCTCGCTGGGCTGCGAAGTACTGTATTCGGCCGACCGCTACCTGGACATCCTGCCGCGCGACACGCGCAAGGGCAGCACGCTGACCGCGCTGGTGGACGAGCTGGCACTCGACCCGTCGCGCGTGCTGGTGGCCGGCGACACGCTCAACGACCTGTCGATGTATGGCGAGGGCTTCCCCGGCGTGTGCGTGGGCGAATCCGAGCCGGCGCTGATCGCCGCCACGGCCGACATGGACAACGTGCTGCATGCCGATGCGCCGGGCTGCGGCGGCATCCTGCAGGCGATGGCGCACTTCGCGCTGCTGGAGGCGGACGACTACCGGCCCACGCTGCATCCCCCGGGCAAGGCGGAACTGGTGATGGTCTACCACCGCCTGCCGTACGAGGAACACATCGTCGATGGACAGCGCGTGCGCCGCCCGCACAGTTCGCCGAACGGCATCATCCCGAGCCTGTTGAGTTTCTTCGGCGATGGCCAGCCCGGTTCGTGGGTGGCGTGGACGGTGGACGATCCGAAGGCACCCCCCATCGAGCCGCGCGCGCCGGTGGACGCCGAACGCTATCCGGGCCTTACCGCCACCCACGTGCCGCTGACCAAGCATGAGGTGGACGTGTTCTACAAGCGCTTCTCGAAGGAGGCGTTCTGGCCGGTGATCAACAGCTTCTGGGAGCGCGCGCGTTTCAGCGAGGACGACTGGGACCTATTCAAGCGCGTCAACCGCCGCTTCGCCGAGGCTGCCGCCGCCGAGGCCGCGCCGGGTGCGACCGTCTGGTTGCACGACTACAACCTGTGGATGGTGCCGTCGGTGCTGCGCGAACTGCGGCCGGACGTGAAGATCGCCTTCTTCCACCACACGCAGTTTCCCTCGGCGGACATCTTCGCGGTCCTGCCGTGGCGCCGCGAGATCCTCGGCAGCCTGCTGGCCTGCGACTACGTGGGCTTCCACATCCCGCGCCATGCCGAGAACTTCACCGACGCGGTGCGCAGCACGTTCCCGGTCGAGGTGACGCGGCGCGCGTCGTGCGCGCCGCGCTTCATGACCTTCGGCTGCGCGGTCGGCGTGGAGGACATGGCCACGGAGTTGCGTATCGACGGACGCACGGTGCGCATCGGTGCGCACCCGATCGGCACCGACGTGGGGCGCATCCGGGCCTGTCTCGAGACGGAGCAGGTGGCGGAGGACATCGCGCGCATCCGCGACGAGATCGGCCGGCGCAAGCTGGTGCTGTCGATCGAACGGCTGGATTACACCAAGGGCATCCTGCAGAAGCTGCAGGCGTTCGAACGCCTGCTGGACGAGTCGCCCGAGCTGCGCGGCGAAGTGACGCTGGTGCTGGTCTGCGTACCCGCCGCGAAGGAGATGACCATCTATCGCCCGCTGCAGCAGCAGATCGAACAGGCGGTGGGGCGCATCAACGGTCGGCTGTCGCAGCTGGACTGGACGCCGGTGCGCTTCTTTGCCCGCGTGCTGCCCTTCGCCGACGTGGTGGCGCACTACGCGGCCGCCGACGTCATGTGGATCACGCCGTTGCGCGATGGCCTGAACCTGGTGGCGAAGGAGTTCGTCGCCGTGCAGGGACTGGACGGTGGCGATGGCGTGCTGGTGCTGTCCGAGTTCGCCGGCGCGGCCGCGGAGCTGAAGGGTGCGGTGCTGACCAATCCGCACGACCCGGCCGATCTGGCGCGCACGCTGCGGCAGGCGCTGGGAATGACGCCGGGCGAGCGCGAGGACCGTCAGCGTCGGCTGTTCGACATCGTGCGGCACCACGACCTGTCGCGCTGGGGGCGCGAGTTCCTCGCCGCTGCGCGTGGCGCGGACGACACGCCCACGGCCGGAGCCCACACCGCGATCGCCGCGTAACGTATTTACGTTTGACGCGTCCCCCGTGGGCCGCGATAGTCGCCTCACAGACGGAGGGGGGACGCCGCGATGCGGATGATGGTCGTGAGGAGCATGGCGTGGCTGCTGATCGCGGCCACGGCGCTCGTGTTGTTCGGCCTGGCCCAGGTACCGGAGCTGTGGGCGCGCTGAGCGCCGCGGCCAAAAGAAAACCCGACCGGGTCGGTCGGGTCTGAAAGGGGGAGTCCCCGGCTCCGGCAGTGCTGCTTGCTCAAGGCAGCGCCCGTTTCCGTTGCAGAGCGGCCATTCGTGGCCTGCGCAGGGCGTGCTGCCGGGGACGCGTCCATGGTCGTGGATGGCGCTCACCTTCGCAGTCGGGTGTAGCCCCGCCGTGCTGTAGGGAAATTCCTACCCTCATCCGCGATCGGATGCAGCGAACAAACCGTTGACCGCACCGTAGCCCATCGCCTGCGGATCGGGCAGGGACGTCGCATCCTCGTGCAGGAACGCGCTGACCTGCGTCGCCAGGCGACCGTACATCGATTCGGCCAGCGCCGAACCCGTGCTGATGCGTCGTACGCCCCACGCCTGCAACGCGGCCAGGTCCTGCAGCTGCGGGCGCACCATCAGGTTGAGCGGCAGGCCGCAGCGCGCGACCAGCGTGCGGATCGCGTCCGCATCGACCAGCCCCGGCGCGAACAGGCCGTCGGCGCCAGCATCGCGATACAGATCGGCACGCGCCACGGTTTCCTCGAGGCGTGCGCCTTCTACCACCAGGCCGCGAAGATATACGTCGGTGCGCGCGTTGATGAAGACATCCAGCCCATGGCGCACGCACGCCGCGCGGATGGCGCGGATCTTCGTGGCGAGCAGCGCGGGGTCGCGTGCGCCGTCTTCCAGATTGATGCCTGCCGCGCCCGCGTGCACGGCCCGGACTACGGTATCCGCCACCACGGGGGGATCGTCGGAGTAACCGCCTTCCATGTCGACGGTCAGCGGCACGTGGATGGCGCGCGCGATGCCGGCGACGGCGTGCAGCAGCGCGTCCCTGTCCAGTGAGTCACCGTCTGGATAGCCTTGTGCCCAAGCAAGTCCCGCACTGGTGGTGGCGACGGCAGGCGCGCCCAGGTGTTCGATCAGACGGGCCGTTCCCGCGTCCCAGGCGTTGGCGAGGCGTAGCAGACCCCTCGAATGAAGATCGCGGAAGCGGGAGACCGCGGAAAGATGCGTCATGGCAGGTCGTCGGAAGAAGCGGGCGCACAGAGTGCCACGCGCATCACTTCAGGACTCACCGCTTGCGGACAGCAATATCCGTCGCGTGCCCGTGGATCAGGCGCAGAGACGCCAGCCCTCGAACAGGCGCCAGCGACCGTCGCCGCCTTCGATGTTGATGGCGTACTCCAGCCCCTGCTGGTGGCGCTGGTTGGCCAGCTTGACGGCATAGCCCAAGGCCGCGCCCGGGCTGCTGAAGTGCAGGGGAGGGGATTCGTTGATCGACAGCTCGTACGAGCCATCGTCGGCGGGAGCGTGGAAGAGATCGAACGTCATCATGGGGATGCGGAATGCGTTGCCTGTGGTGCAACGTACGGCGCGACGCGTGATGCGGACGCATACGCGGGCACGGCGGTTCCACGCGATTAAGTCATGTGGAAATGGCGTGAGAAAACTGTGCAGTCAGGCTGAACGCCATGCACGCGGTCTTCGCATCCGCGTCCGTAAAATAGCGCGCAGTGGTCGGGCCGGCGGATCCACCCCTTCTGCCTCCCGCGACCCCCTGCTACCGAGCCGCAAGGCTGACACCCAGGGCACCACGAGAGAACCGAACGCAGCGCACCGGACACCCCCTGTTCCTTAGCTGCGCCTGGCGGTGGACCGCGAGTCCGACACCGTCGCCGCCCGGAGAGCCAGGCGTGTTCTCGCCCCCCAATGCAAACGGGCCCGAAAGGGCCCGTTTGTGTGTCCGGCGCGGTGCAGGCTCAGTGTGCGGGAGCGGCATCCCAGGCGCGCAGCCCGTGTTCCACGACGCGCAGGGCATCGTCCACGCGACCGCTGTCCAGTTCTGCGGCCGTGTCGCGGGCGCTGTGGATCACCTCCATCACCTTCGGCATCTGCGCCGGCTTGCCGCCGCCGAAGACCGTCAGGATCGGGTCGATCTCCTCGCCACCGACCAGCGAGAACGACACCGCCGGCCAACCCGCCTTGAGGAAGGCGAGGTGGTCGGTGGGCGGGTACTTGTCGCCGGGCTGGAAGCCGAGTTTCTCGTGCTTGCTGGATGCCCGCAGGGCGGCGACCAGCAGGCTGTCGCCACTGTCGCTGGCGGGCTGCATCATCCACAGCGTGTCGCCCCAGCCGAATACGTCGAAGTTGACGTAGAGGGCCGGTTTCTCGCGTCCCGGCGTGGCGACCCACGCGCGCGAGCCGAGCAGGCCCTTCTCCTCCAGGTCCCAGAACACGACCTGCACGCGGTGGTGTGCCAGGGGCTTCGCTTTCAATGCCTGCGCCAGCTCCAGCACGGCCGCGACGCCGGACGCGTTGTCCGTGGCTCCGTGGCCGACGTCGACCTTGTCGTAGTGTGCGCCGATCAGCAGCAGCGGCGCCTTGCCGGGGCCGCCCAGGTCGGCGACCAGGTTCTGCCCGGACTGTCCGTCCTGCTCGAACGCCTCACGCTTCCATTCGATGCCGAGCGCCGTCAGGCGCTGGCCGATGGCATCGCCGCGTGCGGCAGTGTCGCTGCGCGCGCTGACCGCTTCGACTTGCTGCAGCCAGCGACCGGAGACGTCGTCGGCCCAGGCCGGCACGCTGGTGAGGAGGGACAACAGGAGGGCGTGGCGGGCGCAGCGGCGCAGAGAGGTCATGGCGGAATTCCGGTGGAAAGCGCGAGTATGCCGCAGGCCGGCGGCGGTCTCGACCGGCCGGGGCGCTCGCCGCCGGCGTGCGTCGATACAATGTTAATTGCGCGGCGATGGACGCCACCCCTACGCTCCACCCGTATCCCCCAAGGCATCCGTCTCCATGACCATCCGTGTTTTCCTCATCGACGACCACGCGCTGGTGCGCACCGGCATGCGCCTGATCCTCGGTACGGAGACCGACATCGAGGTGGTGGGCGAGGCGGAAACCGGCGAGGCCGCCCTGCCGCTGGTTCGCCAGCTGAAGCCCGACGTGGTGCTGTGCGACCTGCACCTGCCGGGCTACAGCGGACTGGAGGTGACCGAGCGCATCGTGCGCGCCGATATCGGCGTGCGGGTCATCATCGTGTCGGTGCTCGAAGACGGCCCGCTGCCGAAGCGCCTGCTGGAAGCCGGTGCATCCGGCTACCTGGGCAAGGCCGGCGACGCCACCGAGCTGATCCGCGCCGTGCGCGATGTCGCCCGCGGCAAGCGCTACCTGGGCAGCAACGTGGCGCAGAACCTGGCGCTGCACACCGTGGGCGGCGACGCGTCGCCATTCGATGCGCTATCGCCGCGCGAACTGGAAGTCGCCATGCTGCTCACGCAGGGCATGCGCCAGGAAGAGATCGCGCGCCGGCTCAACCTCAGCGCGAAGACGGTCAACACGCACAAGACGCGCCTGTTCGAGAAGACCGGCGTGCAGGACAACATCGCCCTGGCGCGCTTGGCCGCTCAGTGGGGCCTGATGGACCCGACACGGTCGCTCTGAGCGACCGGCAACGCGCGGACGGAGCGGGCGCGCCTTGGGTCGTCCTCAGAGGTCACTCCCGCGCAGGAGGGAATCCATGGCCTGTTCGAGCCGCGATACGACATGCAGGCAGCAACGGGGCTTGGCGTCCGCGGATCGGCGGTGGACTGACCGATTCGACCACGACGCCGTCATTCCGGCGCACGCATGGAATGCCAGGCGTGCGTGAGGATGGGCGCTAGCGCGCAGGCTGCGCCTCTGTTCTTGCTTCCATCGCCGCGGTGCAGGTCTGCAGCGAGTCCACCATGGCGTCGGCAAGCTGCGTGGCGCGTGTCTCCAGCGCGGCGCGCGCTTCGCCTACGGCGGGCACACCCAGCACCGCGATCTCGTAACGGCTGCCGCCGTGCACGAACAGGCGGTGCACGGAGAGCGAATGGAGCGGTTCGTCGGGTGCGTTCAACAGGGGACGTGCAACCGGGAAGGGTGCGTCCGGGTCATCGTCGCCGATATTCAGCAGCCGCAGCCGCACCGTGGGGCCGAACGAGGATGTGCCGGTATCCACGCGGTAGCGGTCGGCCGACGCGACCGCAGTGACGGCGCGCGAGTTGTTGTATTCGCGCTGCAGCAGCCCGCGGTACTCGTCGGCGGCACTGCGGTCTCTCGGCAAGGTGGAGGTGACCACGTAGGCGCTCATATCGTTCTCGTAACGCAGGCGGTAGAACGAGATCGCGCCGCCGCCCAACGTGCCGTGCACGACATCCCGGGCCGGTCGGATGGGGGGCATGTCGATGCAGTACACATCGAGGAAGGTCCACTCGAACAGGAGCGACTGCGCGCCGCCCGTGCCCTTCATCTGGTAGGGCCCCTCGGTCCATCCCCCGACGCTGCGCTGCTGGGCGTCGGCCGGGAGCGGCGGCGTGGACAGGAGGGTGGCCGCCGCGACGGCGACCAGGACACGCGCCGCGCGTGCAGGCAGGGAGGGTCGCTTCATGACAGGCATCCATGCACTGGGAACATGGAACGACTGTATTCGCATCATTGCGTCACTGCCACCCGCTGGTGTCCGGCGCCCTGAAACGACACTGGCCGCTTGCGCGGCCAGTGTGTGTTCACGCCAGGAAACGCGGCGCGTCAGGCGCTGCGCTCTTCCGTGCTGTCATCGTCCTGACCGTCGGCCGCGGCGATCCCGTCGGCAGGCTTGGCCGGTGTGACCACCGGTTCGAACAGGCTGCGCGTGACCGACGGCGGCGTGTCTGCATCGGCGACGAAGAACAGCGAGCCGGTGGCCGGCGCGCTGATGGGCTTCGGCACGACCGGGGGCGTCGTCGGTGCTGCGGGCACCACCGCTGCTTCGGTATCGGCGACGGTGGCCTCGTTCACGGCATCGACCAGATCGATCTGCACGGGCTCGCTACGCACGGCGGCGATCGCCGGGGTCTCCACCTGCGTGTCCGCCGTCTCGACGGCGGCGACCGGCGCTACCGTCGCGACGGCCTCGACGACCACGGGGGCCGGTTCCGCGGCGATCTCGGCCTTCACCGTCTCGACGATGGCGACCGCGGCCGGGGTCTCATGCTGCACGGTGGCGGTCACCTCGGGCTGGATGCGCGCGGCTTCTGCCTTCACTGCGTCGATGACCTCGACGGCTGCGACCGCCTCGGTCACGACCGGTGCAGGCACGCTCGCGGGAGCGGGGGCGACGTCCGCTTGGGCGTCGGATGCAGTGGCCGCAGTCGCCACGACCGGTGCGGCAGCGGCGACGGGTGCGGACGCATTCGGTTTCGGTGCACGCGGTGCGGCGACGGCCGGCTCTTCGTCGTCGAAATCGAACTCCGGCTGCGACCGGTCCGCGACCGGGGTGTCGTCATCGCTACCGAGCTCATCGACCGACAGGCCTTCTTCACCGGTGGCACCGGTTTCGCCATTGCCGCGACGGCGGCGGCGGCCACCACGACGGCCGCGGCGGCGACGGCCACCTTCGCCCGTGTCGCCTGCGTCGGCGGACGGGACCGCATCGCCCTCGATGGCAGCGATCTGCGTCGCCTCGAGTTCGGTTGCCGGTGCGTCGGGCAGCGGGGTCGCCACGGGCGCGTCGGCCGGGGGGGTGAAGCGCGCGATATCCGGCGTGGCGGCCACGGCCGCGGCGGCAGTCACCGTCTCGACAGGGGTCGTGCCGGTCGGCTTCTGCGCATCCTGCTGCGGCGTGCGCGGGGCCTGCGGGCGCTGGCCTTCCTGCCCCTGCGGCTTGTTGCCTCCCTGCTGGCCCTGGGGCTGCCGGGGTGCCTTCGGCTGCTGTGCAGGGCCCTGGCCGTTCTGCGGCTGGCCGCCTTGCGGCTTCTGCTGCTTCTGGCCCTGTTGCTCGTTGCGCGGCTTCTGCTGCGGGGCGTTGCCGCCCTGCACCTTGTCGCCCTTGCCGCGCTCGTCGCGGCGGTTGTTGTCCTGCTTGCCGCCACGGCCCTGGTTCTGCTGGCCCCGGTTGTCGCGGTTCTCGCGACGGGCATTGCCATTGCGGTCGTTGCGCGGGCGGCTGTCCTGCTGCGGACGCGCCTGCGGGGCCGGTGCCGCGGCTTCGCCGCCACCGAACAGGCGCTTGAAGAAGCCGACCACGCCGCCGGCTGCGGGTGCGGCCACGGCGACGGGGGCCGCGACCGGAGCAGGAGCGGGCGCCACCGGTGCCGGCGCCTCACGCTCTTCACGCACCGGGGCCGGCTGCGTGTGCTTGACGTGGGTGACGGCTGGCGCAGCCGGGATGTTGAGCTGCGCCTTGGTCAGGGCATGCACTGGCAGCTTGCGCTGGGTGCCGCGGTGGTAGCTGGGCTTGCTGCTTTCTTCGCCCAGTTCGTTCTCGCGGATGCGGGTGACTTCGTAGTGCGGCGTGTGCAGTGCCTCGTCGGCCACGATGATGACGGGCGCATCGTGGCGCTGCTCGATCTCGCGCAGCGCGCTGCGCTTCTCGTTGAGCAGGAAGTTGGCGATCTCGAGCGGGGCCTGGATCAGCACCTGCCCCGTGTTGTCCTTCATCGCATGCTCTTCGGCCACGCGGATGATCGACAGCGACAGCGATTCGACGCTGCGCATGCGGCCATGGCCTTCGCAGCGCGGGCAGACGATCTGGCTGGATTCGCCCAGCGACGGACGCAGGCGCTGGCGGCTCATCTCAAGCAGGCCGAAGCGCGAGATGCGGCCGATCTGCACGCGGGCGCGGTCGTACTTCAGTGCGTTCTGCAGCTTGTTCTCGACTTCGCGCTGGTGCTTGTTGCTGGACATGTCGATGAAGTCGATCACCACCAGGCCGCCCAGGTCGCGCAGGCGCAGCTGGCGGGCCACTTCCTCGGCCGCCTCCATGTTGGTGTGGAACGCGGTTTCCTCGATGTCGCCGCCCTTGGTGGCGCGCGCCGAGTTGACGTCGATGGCGGTCAGCGCCTCGGTCTGGTCGACCACGATGGAGCCGCCGGAGGGCAGGCGGACGTTGCGCTCATACGCGCCTTCGATCTGCGATTCGATCTGGAAGCGGTTGAACAGCGGGATGTCGTCCTTGTACGGCTTCAGCTTGCGCAGGTTGTGCGGCATGACCTGCTGCATGAACTCGCGCGCGGTCTCGTACAGCTCGTCGGTGTCGACCAGGATCTCGCCCACGTCGCTGCGCAGGTAGTCGCGCAGGGCGCGCACGATCAGGCGGCTTTCCTGGTAGATCAGGAACGGAGCCGGCTTGGTCAGCGCGGCTTCGGCGATCGCCTTCCACACGCTGAGCAGGTAGTCCAGGTCCCACTGCAGCTCTTCGGCGTCGCGGCCGACGCCGGCGGTGCGGATGATCACGCCCATGTCGTCGGGAATGGCCAGCGCGTCCATCGCCTTCTTCAGCTCGGCGCGGTCGTCGCCCTCGATGCGGCGCGACACGCCACCGGCGGTGGGCGAGTTCGGCATCAGCACCATGTAGCGGCCGGCAAGGGAGATGAACGTGGTCAGGGCGGCGCCCTTGTTGCCGCGCTCGTCCTTGTCCACCTGGACGACGACTTCCTGGCCTTCCTTCAGCAGCTCGCGGATGCCGGCCTTGTTGTGGTCGACACCGGCCTGGAAGTAGTCGCGGGAGATTTCCTTCAGCGGCAGGAAGCCATGGCGGTCAGCGCCGTAATCGACGAAGGCGGCTTCCAGGGAGGGCTCGAGCCGGGTGATGCGGCCCTTGTAGATGTTGGACTTCTTCTGTTCCTTCGACGGCTGTTCGATATCGATGTCGTACAGGGTCTGACCGTCGACGATGGCCACGCGCAGCTCTTCGGCCTGCGTGGCATTGATCAACATGCGTTTCATTGTGCGTTCCTCGCGCGCTGCTACCGCGCGGAACGCCATGGGGTTTCGCCTCTGGAACGTTGCACCGCCCCTTGCGCAGGCGCAGCGGGGCGGATCGGGTTTCCAGCGCTACGACACCACGGCAGGCCGCGGGAGCGCTTTTCTTTCTAATAGGTGTTGCGGGGCCGGCGGCAGCTTCCCCCAAGAGGTGGCGCCACGCGGGACATGTTCAGCATCAGGTGCCGTCACGCACCCGGCGGTATCCGGGCCTGCCGATCAGCCGCTAACATGGCCGCCCCTGGGGCGGTGGCCGCGCACTTGCCGGAATCGCGGGGAGACGGGCTTCTGGCCCAACTGCAACTCCCTGCGAAATCAAACCCTTATCTCGCCCTCCGAGTGTAACAGAATGAATGGCTCCAACCCCAGCCCCCCCACCGCCAAGCCTGCCGCCGCCGCCAAGAGCACGGTGCGGACGGTCACGGTGCCGGCGGACCGGGGCGGCCAGCGGCTGGACAACTTCCTGCTGGGGCAACTGAAGGGTGCCCCGCGCAGCCTGGTCTACAAGCTGGTGCGGAGCGGCCAAGTGCGGGTGAACGGGGGGCGGGCCAAGGCGGAGCGGAAGCTGGAGGGCGGGGACGAGGTGCGTATCCCGCCCGTCAGTCTCACGGAAGTGGGAGAGAAGGTCGCGCCTCCCTCAGGCTTCCTGAAGCGGATGGAGGCCGCCATCGTGTTCGAGGACGAGCGGCTGCTGGTCATCAACAAGCCGACCGGCGTTGCCAGCCATGGCGGCAGCGGGATCAGCCACGGCGCCATCGAGACGATGCGCGCCCTGCGGCCGAACCAGACGCTGGAACTGGTGCACCGGCTGGACCGCGACACCTCCGGCCTGCTGGTGATGGCCAAGAAGCGCTCGGCGCTGTCTGAACTGCAGGCGCTGCTGCGCGAGGACAGCGAGGACGGGACGCGCGGGATCGAGAAGCGCTACCTGACGCTGCTGGTCGGCCGCATGCCCGACGGGGTGATGAGCGTCGATGCCCCGCTGCACATCGGCCTGCGCCAGGGTGGCGAGCGCCACGTGCAGGTGCATCGCGATGGCAAGGCGTCGCTGAGCCACTTCCGCGTGCTGGAGCGTCGTGGAGGGCATTCGTACTGCGAGGTCCGCATCGATACCGGCCGCACCCACCAGATCCGCGTGCATGCGCAGCACATCGGCCATCCCGTGACCGGCGACGACAAATACGGCGATCCGGCCGTGAACAAGCGGCTGCGGGAGCAGGTGGGCTTGAAACGCCTGTTCCTGCACGCGGCGTCGCTGCAGTTCGCTCTGGACGGCGGCAGGACGCCGTACGTGCTCAGCGCGCCGCTGTCGGAGGATCTCGCGGACGCGCTGGAACGACTGGGCTGATTCAGCCCGCGCCCTGCGCGAAGCACCGGGTCGGCTTCTCCAGCACGGGCGGGAACGTCACCGGGACGTTGATGGTGTGGCTGACCGGTTTGCCGTTGCGCGTGGCGGCGCGGAATTTCCAGGTCTGCACCGCGTCGAGCGCCGCCTTGTCGAGCGAGGCGTTGCCGCTGCCCTGCACCTGCGCGACACGTGCCGGCACGCCGTCCTGTTCGACCGTCACCCGCAGCACGGTGGTGCCACCGGCACCATCGCACTCGGCATCGGCAGGGTAGACGGGGGGCGGCGTGTCGATGGCGGCCAGTTCGGTAGGCGCGACCAAGGGCGCGGCGGATTCTTCCTGCTGCTTGGCGCAGGCCGACAGCACGAGGATGCCCGCGAGCATGGTGAAGGCGGGCGGGACGAGGCGAAGTCGCATCAGGATTCTCCCAGCAGGGCGCCGGCCTTGGCGGCGCAGATGAAGTCGTTCTCGCTCAGGCCGCCGACGTCGTGCGTCGAGTAGCGCACGACAGCGCGGTTGTAGTGCACGCCGAGATCGGGGTGGTGGTCTTCGGCATGCGCGACGAAGGCAAGGGCGTTCACGAACGCCATCGTCTCGTAGTAATCCTCGAAGGCGAACGTCCGCAGCAGTGCGTGGCCGTCTTCGACCAGCTCCCATCCAGGGATCTGTGGCAGCAGCTCGGCGATGCGGGCAGGCGGCAGGCGATGCTCGCTGCCACGCAGCGGCACGCAGCGCGCGCGGGCCAGGGGGATGAGATCGGACATGGCGCGGCTCCTGCTGGGACCAGTCTGAATGAACCACGACGACCGGCCTGTGGATGTGAATGCCCGTCGGGCAGGGGGCTAGAATAGCGCCATGATCCAGATTTCCGACAGCGCGCAGGCGCACTTCCGCAAGTTGATCGAACGCGAAGCCTTGCCTGGCCTGGGCGTCAGGCTGAGTGCGGTGCATCCGGGCACCGCGCAGGCCGATGCGCGGCTGGAATTCGCCGAGCCGCACGACCTGGCCGGCGATGAATGGGCCGTGGATTGCGACGGGTTCACCTTGTATGTCGATGCCGCCAGCGTGCATTGGCTTGACGGCGCCGACATCGACTACGTGCTGAAAGGCGCCAGCACCCAGCTGACCATCAAGGCGCCGCGCATCAAGGGCGAAGCGCCCGGCGACGCGGCGTCGCTGGTCGAGCGCGTGCGCTGGGTCGTCGACAACGAGATCAATCCGCAACTGGCGTCGCACAAGGGCCGTGTGGCGGTCGAAGAAGTCGGCGGCGATGGCGTGGTGTGGCTGCGGTTCGGTGGCGGCTGCCACGGCTGTGGCATGGCGGACGTCACGCTCAAGCAAGGTATCGAGAAGACGTTGATGGCACGCGTACCTGGCGTCACCGCCGTGCGCGATGCCACCGACCATGAAACGGGCGACGCGCCCTACATCCCGCGCGGCAACGCGGCCTGACGGGGTCCTGCGCCGGTGACGAACGCCACCGACGTCATCGCACACCTGCTGCCGCGCAAGGCGGCCACCATCGTCGAGCGCCAGACCGGCCTGCCGTTTGGCTGGGGCCTGTGGTTGCGTGCCTTGCCGGAGCGACTGGGCCGCATCACCCGCGAGAAGGCCGATGGCATCGTCGATGCGGTCGCGCTGCGTGCGCCGCGCGCCCGGATCGCGCCACCGTTCCTGCCCAGCCGGCTGACTGCGTTACGGTCGCTGTTCTATCAGGGCTGGGGTCCGCCGCCGCGCGAAGAGCGCTGGATGCGCTGGCTCGCGGGTTTCAGCAGCAGCCTGCTGCACCTGATGTTCTTCCTGTTCCTGCTGTGGGTGGCGCTGGTGCAGATTCCGCCACCGCTGCCCGATGCCGGCGACAGCAGTCGCGTGAGGCTGGAGATGGTCGGCGACGGCAGCCCGGATGACGTGGGCGGTGCCGTGCAGGCGGGCGAGACCGCCAGCGAGCAGACCGCAGCGGCGACGGCGTCTACCGCCGCTGCGCCGTCACTGACCTCGACTCCGCCGCAGCCGACCGAAACGCCCCCGCCTTCGGACGCTGATGCACCGGAGGTTGCGGTGGACATGCCGCCCTTACCGCTGCGCGAGGTGCCGTTGCCGGAGATTGCGGAACAGCCGCTGCAGGTGACCGAGGTGGCCGAACCCACGCGCGCGTTCGTCTTGCCGCCGCCCACGCCCCGGCAGCCGGAGATCCGACCGCCGGCGATGCGGGAAATCGGCGTGCCCACGCGCGACATTCCCGTGCCCGTCACCGCGCCCGTCGTGCGCCGCGAGGTGCCGATGCGAGCTGTCGACGTGCCGGCTGTCGCCACGCGGGAAACGGAAGTCCGCGAACGCGAAATGGCGGCGCCTGCTCCCGCGGTGCGGAACGTGCCGGTACCGACACGGGATATTGCACCGCGCGCCCTCGCGACACGCGAGCGCAGCGTGCGCCAGGCGGAGATCGGTGAGCCCGTTCCCCGGCCAGCGCCGGCGTCGGCCGCCAACGCCAACACCAATGCCAACGCCAACGCCAACGCATCTCCCGCGCCCCGGGGCACGACGGCCCCGGCGTCGGGTACGCGCGGACCCGTGCCGAGCCCCCGGGCCGGTGGCTGGGACACCCCGGCGCGCGCCGATGACTGGGGCAACGCGCGGCGCGAGGTCGCGGGCGACAGCGTCGCGGATGGGCGCGGCAACGCGGGCCTCTACAACGCCGATGGCAGTCTGCGCGTGCCCGGCAATGCGGGCGACGCGGCGGCGGAGCGGGGCGCTCCCGGCGGCGGCAACGATCAGTGGACCCGCGAACGGCTGGCGGAGGCGGGTACGTGGCTGCAGCGGCCGCCTTACGACTACGAGCCGACCAGCTTCGACAAATACTGGGTGCCGAGCGAGTCGCTGCTGGCCGAATGGGTGCGGCGGAATGTCCGCCAAGTCGACATTCCCATCCCGGGCACCAACATGAAGCTCAAGTGTTCGATCTCCGTCCTGCAACTGGGCGGAGGCTGTGGCCTCGGCAGCCTGTTCCCCGAGCCGCCCAAGGCCCGCCCGCCACCGGAGATCCCGGTCAAGCGCACGCCGATCCCGACGGACAGCTGATCAGGTCGACGCGCGCGTCGCCCCAGGAAGCGAGGTCAGTTGCGATGAAGCATTTGGAAGGGTCGTCGCGCGCGACCTTGCCCCCGAGGACACCTGCCGTCCCCACAAAAGAAAACGGAGCCCAAGGGCTCCGTTCTCGCGTACCCGATGCGGGAAAGACTTACTCGTGGACGCCGTGCAGATCGCGCAGCTGCGAGGGGCGCGAACCGAAGTAGGCCGCCAGGTCGGAGATGTCCTGGTCGCTCAGGTTGGCGGCCTGGGGCGACATCAGGGCGTGCTGGCGATCGCCGCCCCGGTACGCCTGCAGCGCATGCGCCAGGTAGTCGCCGTACTGGCCGCCCAGCTTGGGATAGGTGTCGTCGATCGGCGCATTGCCGTCCGCGCCGTGGCAGTCGATGCAGCTCTGCCCGGTGGCCTTGCCCTTGGCCTTGGCCAGTTCCTCGCCCTTGGCGATATGCCCCTTCGGCAGGCCTGCCGACGAACTGGAACCGTGTTCGCCACTGGCGTGGCCCGGGTTTTCGGCCGAAGCCTCGGTGCTTTCCTTCGAGCAAGCCACCAGGGTGAGGGCCGCGAACAGGACGATGGCTAGACGCTGGGCGTGCTTGGCGTTGGGCATGGTGGGATTACTTGACGGTGGAAAGGAAAGCGGCGATGTCGGCGATGTCCTGGTCGGAGAAGCTCTGCGCCTGGGCCTGCATCGTGGGGTGCTTGCGGTTGCCGGTACGGTATTCGGTCAGCGCATTGGACAGGTACTCCGCCGACTGCCCACCGATCTTCGGCACCTTGAAGCTCGGGTAGGCGTTCTTGTAGCCGACGATGCCGTGGCAGCCCTGACAGGTGTAGGTCAGGGTACGGCCGGTGTCGGCGTTGCCGACCAGCGGCTTGGGCGCAGCGGCCGGCGCTGCGGCTTCGGCGACCGGCGGAGCGACCGGCGTTTCCTGTTGGGCGGTCAGGGCGGCCAGCGGAAGGGCGGCCAAGGCAAGGCAAGCAGCGAGCGGCAGCAGTCGCATCATTCTCGTGAAACTCTCAGGTTGCGCGCGCCACGTACCACCGCAGCGCTTGGCTGAACGCAAGTATAGCCTGCGACAGAATGTCACGCACAGGCGCGAAGATGCGCCGTGTTCCCTCCTGCTCGGCGCGCGTACGGTACTCGGGCGTTTCGCACGCGAGCACCACGCGATGGGACACAACGACGCGCCGGTGTCCGGCATGTCGCATCTCCGACGAAGCAACCCGCCATCGCATCCTGGCTCGAGCACGATCGCCGCGGGCACGAACGCCGACGCAAGTCACCATGACCTTCGGCGCATGGAAGTCGTTCAGGGGTGATATACCTTGATACAACACCACCACAACACCACCACGGTACCGCCTCCATGTCCCGACCCCGCCCCCATTCCGGCCGTTCGTACCTGCGCCTGGCACTGATTCCCGTCCTGTGCAGCCTGCTGGTCCTGTCCGCCTGCAAGGGGGACGGCCCGACGCCCGAGGCCCAGGCCAAGAACGGAGAGGAAAAGAAGGAGTCGGAGGCCGTCCCGGTCGAAGTGGCTCAGGCCACCCGGCGCGCGGTGGCTGCCAGCTATAGCGGCACCACCACGCTGGAAGCGCTGGGCGAGTCCCAGGTCGTTGCCAAGACATCCGGCGTCGCGCTGGCCGTGCTGGTCGAGGAAGGGCAGGTTGTCCGCGCCGGCCAGGCCTTGGTGCGGCTGGACCCTGATCGTCCGCGCCTGCAGGTCGCCCAGGCCGCAGCGCAGATGCACAAGTTGGAGAACAACTACAGGCGCGCCCAGCAGCTGGTCGAACAGCGGATGATCAGCGCCAACGACGTGGACCAGATCAAGTACGACCTGGAGAACGCGCGCGCCGTTTACCGCGCCGCGTCGCTGGAACTGTCCTACACCACGATCACCGCGCCGATCTCCGGCGTCGTTGCCTCGCGTTCCATCAAGTCCGGCAACTTCGTGCAGATCAACTCGCCGATCATCCGCATCGTCGACGCCTCGCGGCTGGAAGCCACCTTGAACGTGCCCGAGCGCGAGATCGCCAAGCTCAAGCCCGGGCAGGCCGTCGGGCTGGCGGTGGATGCCTTGCCGGGCAAGCAGTTCTCCGGCACGGTGGATCGCGTCGCCCCCGTGGTCGACAACGGAACAGGTACGTTCCGCGTGGTGGCCTCGTTCCCCGGCAACGGCGAATTGCAGCCTGGCATGTTCAGTCGCCTCGACATCAACTACGACCAGCGTGCCGACGCGTTGGTGGTGCCGCGCACCGCGCTGCTGGAAGACGGTGGCGAGCCTGCCGTGTATGTGGTCCGTAATAGCAAGGCCCAGCGCACCGTGCTGAAGCTGGGGTACAACGATGCCGGTTGGGTCGAAGTGCGCGAAGGGCTGAAGCCCGGCGATCAGGTTGTGATCGCGGGCAAGGCCGCGTTGCGCGAAGGCAGCGCCGTGCAGGTGATCGGGCAGGACAAGAAGGCCGCCACGGTGGCCAAGGCGCCGGCCGCAGAGGCGAGCAAGCAATGAGTGCGCACGGACCTTCGTCCGGCGGCGGCTTCGACCTGATCGAGTTCTCCACGCGCCGCCGCGTCACCATCGCGATGATGACGCTCACCCTGGTGCTGTTCGGCCTGATATCGCTGTCCAGCCTGAAGGTCGAGCTGCTGCCGGACCTGAGCTATCCGACGCTGACCGTGCGCACCGACTATGAGGGTGCGGCACCGGCGGAAGTGGAAACGCTGATTTCGCAACCGGCGGAAGAGGCCCTGGGCATCGTCAAGGGTCTGCGCAAGCTCAAGTCGATCTCGCGCACCGGGCAGAGCGACGTGGTGCTCGAGTTCGCATGGGGCACCGACATGCAGCAGGCCGGCCTGGACGTGCGCGACAAGATGGAAACGCTGCAACTGCCGCTGGAGGCCAAGGCCCCGGTGCTGCTGCGTTTCAATCCGTCCACCCAGCCGATCATGCGCCTCGCGCTGTCGTCGAAGCAGGAGGCCGGCAACGACGCCGACGCGATCCGCCGACTGATGGAGCTGCGTCGTTACGCCGACGAGGACCTCAAGCGCAAGCTCGAACCCGTTGCAGGCGTCGCCGCCGTCAAGGTCGGCGGTGGCCTGGAGGACGAAATCCAGGTCGACATCGACCAGCGCAAGCTGGCGCAGTTGGGCCTGTCACTGGATGCCGTGATCCAGCGCCTACAGCAGGAAAACGTGAACCTCTCCGGCGGTCGTCTGGAGGAGGGTTCGCAGCGCTATCTTGTGCGAACTGTCAACCAGTTCGCCACGGTCGAACAGATGCGGGAAATGTTGTTGACCACCGCGGCGGGTGCCTCGTCCAGTAGCTCGACCGGCACCAACCAGCAACTGATGACGGCGATCCTGGGCAGCAGCGATCCGAATGTGATCGCCGCGCTGCGCAGCGACACCAGCGGCGGCGCGCCCAGCGTGCGCCTGAAGGATGTGGCCGACGTGCGCCAGGGTTACAAGGAGCGCGAAGCGGTGATCCGCAGCGCCGGCCACGAGGCGGTGGAGCTGGCGATCTACAAGGAAGGCGACGCCAACACCGTGTCGACCGCCGATGCGCTGGAACAGCGCCTGGAAATCATCCGCAAGGAGATGCCCAAGGACATCGAGATGACGGCCGTGGAGGACCAGTCGGTCTTCATCCGCCACGCCATCAAGGACGTCAAGGTCGATGCGGTGATCGGTGGCCTGTTGTCGATCCTGATCATCTTCCTGTTCTTGCGTGATGGCTGGAGCACCTTCGTCATCTCGCTGTCGCTGCCGATCTCGATCATCGCCACGTTCTTCTTCATGGGCCAGCTGGGCCTGAGCCTGAACGTCATGTCGCTGGGCGGCCTGGCATTGGCCACGGGCCTGGTCGTCGACGATTCTATCGTCGTGCTGGAGTCCATCGCCAAGGCCCGCGAACGGGGCATGGGCATTCTGGAAGCGGCGATCAAGGGCACGCGTGAAGTGTTCATGGCGGTGGTGGCATCGACACTGACCACGATCGCGGTTTTCCTGCCGCTGGTGTTCGTCGAAGGCATCGCCGGCCAGCTGTTCCGCGACCAGGCGCTGACGGTGTCGATTGCCATCGCGGTGTCACTGGTGGTGTCGATGACGCTGATCCCGATGCTGAGCGCGCTGAAGGGCCGTCCGCCGCTGGAGTTCCCGGCCGAGGCGCCGCGCGAGCCGTGGCGTCCCGAGAGCCGCTGGAAGAAGCCGGCGGCCTACGCGGGGCGCGGCATCGGTGCACTGTTCCGTTATGGTTTTTTCTCGCTGGTGTGGCTGGTGGTGCGGATCTTCCGTGGCCTCGCTGCGGTGATCGGACCGGTGATGCGCAAGGCAAGCGACCTGGCGATGGCGCCGTATGGCCGGGCCGAAGCGGGTTACCTGCGGATCCTGCCGGCTGCGTTGAAGCGACCAGTCCCGGTGCTGGGCGGCGCGGCGCTGGCGTTCGCGCTGACCCTGGCGGCACTACCGCTGCTGGGCGTGGACCTGATCCCGCAGCTGGCGCAGGACCGTTTCGAGATGACCGCCAAGCTGCCGCCGGGCACACCGCTCGCGCAGACCGACGCCCTGGTGCGCGAGGTGCAGCGTGCGCACGCAGGTGAGGATGGCGTGCGTCTGCTGTACGGCGTGTCGGGCACCGGCACGCGGCTGGACGCCAGCCCCACCGAAAGCGGCGAAAACATCGGCAAGCTGTCGGTGGTGATGACCGACAACGCGCGCGAGCAGGGTCTGATCGAAAGCCTGCGCGCGACCATGAAGCAGTGGCCGGAGGCCCAGGTCGACTTCGCCCGCCCGGAGCTGTTTGCGCTGGCTGCCCCGCTCGAGATCGAGATCGAAGGCAACAACCTGGAATCGATCCGTGTTGCTGGCAACCGCCTGGCCGAGCTGCTGCGGCAGAGCCCGCACTACGCCGACGTGAAATCGACGGTGGAGCAGGGCTTTCCGGAAATCCAGATCGTGTTCGACCAGGACCGTGCGGCTGCGTTGGGCCTGACCACGCGACAGATCGCCGATGCCGTGGTCAACAAGGTGCGCGGCAATGTCGCCACGCGCTACAGCTTCCGCGACCGCAAGATCGACGTGCTGGTGCGCGTGCAGGAATCCGAGCGCGCCTCGGTCGACGATATCCGCCGCCTCATCGTCAACCCCAGCGGCAACAAGCCGGTGGAACTGATCTCGGTGGCCGACGTCATCGCCACCACCGGTCCGAGCGAGATCCACCGCGCCGACCAGCGTCGCGTGGCCATTGTGTCGGCCAACCTGCGCGACATCGACCTGGGCAAGGCCATCACGGAAGTGCGGAACATGGTGGCGGAGAACCCGCTGGGCACGGATGTGGGCATGCGCATGGGTGGGCAAGGCGAGGAGCTGGGCGAGTCGATCAAGTCGCTGCTGTTCGCGTTCGGTCTGGCGATCTTCCTGGTCTACCTGGTCATGGCGTCGCAGTTCGAATCGCTGCTGCATCCGTTCGTCATCCTGTTCACCATCCCGCTCGCACTCGTCGGCGCGGTGGCAGCCCTGCTGCTGTCCCGTTCGCCGGTGTCGGTGGTGGTCTTCATCGGCCTGATCCTGCTGGTCGGCCTGGTTGTGAAGAACGCCATCATCCTGATCGACAAGGTCAACCAGCTGCGCGAAGAGGGCGTGGCCAAGCGTGTCGCGTTGGTGGAGGGTGCGCGCTCGCGCCTCCGCCCGATCATGATGACCACCCTGTGCGCGGTGTTCGGCTTCCTGCCGCTGGCGCTCGCCTTCGGCCAGGGTGCCGAGGTGCGCTCGCCGATGGCGATCACGGTGATCGGTGGCCTGCTGGTGTCCACGCTGCTGACGCTGCTGGTGATCCCGGTGGTGTACGACCTGCTGGACCGCAAGCCGGATGAGTTCTACGCCGAACGCGGTCGTCGCGCTCGACTGGTCGCTGCCCAGGCCGAACAGATGATCGCGCACGAAGACGATCCGCTGGGCGGCGTCAAGGGTTGATCCGGATGAACATCACCGAGCTGTCCATCCGCCGTCCCGTCACCACCATCATGCTGTTCGTGTCGATGGTGGTGATCGGCCTTATCGCCTCGTTCCGTTTGCCGCTGGAGGCCGAACCGGAAGCCACCATTCCGTTCTTCTTCGTTTCGTTGCCATATCCCGGATCGACCCCGGAAGAGGTCGAGCGCAATCTGCTGCGCCCCGTGGAGGAAGCCATTGCCACGATGCCGGGCATCAAGACGATGAACTCACGCGCCAATGCTGAAGGCGGCCAGATCCAGGTCGAATTCAGTGATTGGGATAGGGACATCGCGATGGCCGCCTCCGAGGCGCGCGAACGCATCGATGCGGTGCGGGACGAGTTGCCGGATGATTTCCGCCGCTATTACGTGCAGCGCTGGAGCACCAGCGACCAGGAGGCGATCAGCCTTCGCCTCAGTAGCCAGGAAGACCTGACGGCCCGCGCCGACATGCTGGAGCGCAGCATCAAGCAGCATCTGGAGCGGTTGCCGGGCGTGGCGCGCGTCGAGGTCGAGGGCGTGGCAAGGCAGGAAGTGCTGGTCGCGCTGGACAAGGACCGCATCAGTGCTCACGGGGTCGCGCTCAACGAGCTGGTCAGCAAGTTGCAAGCGGCCAACTTCTCCGTTTCCGCCGGTCAGATCACCGAAGATGGCCGCCGCCTGCGCGTGCAGCCGCGCGGCGAACTGCTCGAACTGCAGGCGTTGCGTGACCTGCCTATCGATGGCCGCGGAACGCGCCTGTCCGATATCGCCGATGTCAGCCTGCAACCTCAGCGCATGAGCTACGTGCGCAAGATGGAAGGCAAGCCCAGCGTGGGTGTGGACATCTACAAGGAACGTTCGGCGAACCTCGTGGACCTGTCGAGGACGGTGGGCAAGGAGGTGGAGGCGCTGCGTCAGGACCCGGCGATGCACGGGGTCGACATCGAGGTCGCCTGGGATTCCGGCAAGGCGGTGACCAGTTCGCTGCTGGCGCTGGCGGAAGCGGGGGCGATCGGCCTGGTACTGTCGGTGATCGTGCTGTACGCCTTCCTGCGCCACTGGCCGTCGACGCTGATGGTGTCCATGGCCATCCCGATCTGCTTCATCATGACCCTGGGCTTCATGTACTTCACCGGCATCAGCCTGAACATCATCTCGATGATGGGCCTGCTGCTTGCGGTCGGCATGCTGGTCGACAACGCCGTCGTGGTGGTCGAGAGCATCTACCAGGAGCGTGAGAAGTTCCCAAACCAGCCCGAGGTCGCTTCGATCATCGGCACCCGCCACGTGGCCATCGCGCTGTCGGCGGGCACCCTGTGCCACTGCGTGGTGTTCCTGCCAATGATGTTCGGCGAGAAGAACATCATCACGATCTACCTGTCGCAGCTGGCGGTCACCATCTCGGTATCGCTCCTTGCCTCGTGGCTGGTGGCGGTGAGCCTGATCCCGATGCTGTCGGCACGGATGAAGACGCCGCCTGCCGTGAAGTCGCCGCTGATCAGCCGCCTGCAGGACCGCTATGCGCGCGTCCTGCGCTGGACGCTGGTGAACCGCGGCTGGAGTGTCGCGGGCATCCTGCTGATCTCGGCGATCAGTGTGTTCCCGATGATGAACACCACCGGCGGTGGCGATGAGAACGATCCGGACGAGATCAACATCTTCTACCAGTGGAAGGGATCCTACTCGAAGGAGGAGATGGGCAAGGAAGTTCAGCGCGTCGAAGATTTCGTCAACGCCAATCGCAAGGCGTTCCACATCAAGCGGGTGTACAGCCGCTATTCCGAGCAGGGCTGGGCGCAGACGCGGCTCTACCTGGACATCGATGACCGCGAGGTCAGCAAGAAGATCGAAGAGGAAGTCCGAAAGGGTCTTCCGCAATCGGCACGGGCCAAGCTCGGCATCGGCTGGCCGGGCGGCATGGGCAGCGAAGGCCAGGGTATACGCTTCAGCCTGATCGGCGACTCCAGCCAAACCCTGCAAGAGCTGGCCGAGGACATCATGCCGATCCTCGCGCGCGATCCGAAGCTGCGCGACGTGCGTGTGGATGTCGGCGACGCCAACTCCGAACTGGCGGTGCAGGTGAATCGCGAGCGTGCGGCCTCCTACGGCTTCAGCGCACAACAGGTGGCGCAGTTCGTCGGCATGGCATTGCGCGGCTCTTCGCTGCGCGATTTCCACCGCGACGACGTGGAAATCCCGGTCAATGTGCGTTTCGCCGGATCGGATCACTACGGCATCGAGGACCTGTCCTCGTTCATGGTGCGCAGCGCCTCGGGTCAGGAAGTCCCCCTGCTGGCGATGGTCGACGTCAACGTGACCCCTGCTGCCACGTCCATCCAGCGCCTGAACCGGCAGACCATGTTGCGGATCGAGGCGGGGCTGGCCAAGGACGTCTCGATGGAGGACGCGCGCAAGTCCGTGGAAGCCACGCTGGACGGCATGGAGTTCCCGCCGGGGTATGGCTACACGTTCAATGGCGCCGGCTTCAACATCAACTTCGACGGCATGGACCAGATGGTGACCGCCATCATGATCGCGCTGGTGTTGATGCTGGTGATCATGGCGGCGGTGTTCGAGTCGCTGCTGTTCCCGGTCGCCATCATGTCCTGCGTGCTGTTCTCGATCTTCGGCGTGTACTGGCTGTTCTGGTTGACGGGAACGGAGATGAACATCATGGCAGTGATCGGCATCCTGGTGCTGATGGGCGTGGTGGTGAACAACGGCATCGTGATGATCGAGCACATCAACAACCTCCGGCGACGCGGTGTGGCGCGGACGGATGCGCTGGTAGAGGGCAGCCGCGAACGCCTGCGCCCGATCATGATGACCATGGGCACCGCGATCCTGGCGATGATTCCGATCGCGCTGAACACGCAGACGGCCGACGGCATGCCACCTTACCACCCGATGGCGCGCGCCATCGCCGGTGGCCTGGCGTTCTCCACCGTGGTCAGCCTGCTGTTCCTGCCGACCATCTACGCACTTCTGGATGACCTGCGGAGCGCGACAGCCCGTTCGATCAAGCGCGCCCGCGACCGCGGAGGCGTGCCGCCTGCGGTGGCAAGCGACCCCCTTCTGCACGAAGACTGACGCTGATTGCATAAGAGAGGCCGGGCAAAGCCGGGCTTCTCTCTTTTGGCTCGGACTGCGGAGTAGGACTCGGTCGTCCAACTTGCCCAGCATCCGCGGCCGCCGATTGCCGTGCCCAGCTGATCGCAAAGAAGTTCAGTGGCACGCGCAGCACGCGATTCCACCAACCACGCATCGTTCGCACTCCGTTGCGCAACGTCATGAAGCCAGGTCACGTGGGTTTGCTAAGCGTCGCTTGCACGAAGGCCCTTACCGCACCGAGACAGGCGCCGGATGCAGGCGAGTGAGCGGACTCGAAATGAGCGGGAAGCAGATGCCGAGGACGCAAGCACCGCCAATCGCGCCGAGTACGCCGGTAGTCAGCGCCGATTGTGACAGCCGGTTGAGGCCGGCATCGTTTCAGCGGGGGGCGTCATTCTCTTCCCTCAAGTGAAGGGTCAGGCAGGGAAGACGGTCCGCACAGAACAGCGCGAGCATGCGGTAGATCGCCGTGGTGCTGGTTCGGTTGCTGGTGGCGATTTGGCGTAGCGCAGATGCCATGTAGTAGTCGCGCTTGGCGATGAAGGCCTGGCAACACAGCGGACTTCGGTCGCGGATTCGCTGAAGCTGGAATCCATCATGTCGCTCTGAGGCCAAGCCCATTCGCCGATGGCGCCAGTGATCGCGAGAGGTTTAGCGTTCTCGAGGATGGTCAAGCAAGCGTAAGAGGGTAGGTGGCGGATCGATCGCCATGCCGCCCAAATGCAGTGGCTTCGAGCGAGCGGCATATGGCTTGATTCACTCGTGGAGCATCATTAGAGTGCTAGGGCCGCTGATTGTGGTGGCGGTCGCCAAGAACGAAAAGGACATCGAATGCGTAAGATCAAGACCCGTTATGTGGCTTTTGTCGCGGTACTGCTGTGCGTGATGAGCGGTACGGCGGTGGCAGAGGAACGCAGTGAAATACTCGAAAAGATCTGCGACGCGGCACCTGCGTTTTGTGAGTTGTGGGGACTGTAAGAGTCCTTGTTGATTGGCGCATGGAGTCCTGATCCGGCTTCATGCGTCTTTGGTTGGAACACTCATGCCATTGGGTGTGCCTGGCGCGAAACGATCCATGTTGCACGCGACACGTGCCCCACCGCGGGATTCGGCGTGGACACGTAGGTCGCGGTCTGACACGCGTATTGACTGTCTCATTCCCGAGCGAGGACCAGAAATTCTCTCGCTCTCAAGCTTATTACGCGCCCTGACGGCCACAACGAGCCAGCGGACGATTGCATCCTGTTGATCGCATGATGCGGATCTGCCGGGGGATGTGTTTCGCGGCGAAGATGGCGGGACCGCGCGTCGGATGATGCGCAAGAGTCGGGCATTGCCCCCCCTTTTTTCTGCCTGAGGCTGCGATCAGCCGACCAGCTTGCCCAGCATCCGGAGTCCCCCCGTCCACACGCCGATGGCCGTCCCGAGGCTGGTCAGGAAAAAGTTCAGCAGCACGCGGGCCACGCGGTTCTTCCACCAGCCGCGCATCGTCTGCACATCGTCGCGCAACGCCATGAAGTCCGCGTACGTCGGCTTGCGCAGCGTGGCTTCCACGAAGGCGCTGACCGTGCCCGAGGCGAGCGCCGGATGCAGCGGGGTCAGGGGAGAGGAAATGAACGCGGCGAGGATGCTCAGCGGATGACCGCCCGCGATCGCGCAGCCGATGGCACCCAGCACGCCGGTGGCCAGCACCCATTGCAGCAGCAGGTCGGAGCCGACGTCGACGCCGCCCTGCCAGAAACCCCAGGCGAAGCCGCCCACGAGGAATACGCCGATCATCACTTCCATCCACGGGAAGCGCGACTTGGCCTTCACGATCTCCAGCGATCGGCGGGTCTCGGCGGGATCCGCAGTGTCCTCCTGCAGATGCCGGGTCAGGCCGGGCAGGTGGCCCGCACCGACCACCGCGAGCACGCGGTAGGGTGACGGGGTGCCGGCCGGCTTGCTGGTCGCCACCTGGCGCAGGGCGGCCGCCATGTACTGATCGCGCTCGGCGATGATGGCCTGGTAAAGCTGCGGGCTTTCCGCTGCGAATTCGCCGAAGCTGGACTCCATCATGTCGCCCTGCTTGAGCTTCTCGATTTCGTCGTCGCCGACTTCCTCGTCGCCGAACATGCTGGCCAGGATGCCGGCACCTACCTTGGTCCGCTGCCACCAGCCCAGGGACTGCAGGGCGCGCTTGAAGGTCAGTCCGACCTCGCGGTCGATCAGATGCACCGGCAGTCCGAGCGCCTGCGCATCCAGCGCGCCGGCCTTCAGTTCTTCTCCGGGCTCGACGTCCAACTGCTCGGCGAGGCGCCGCTGGTAGGCGGCCAGCGCCAGGTTGGCGGCGAACAGGTGTGTCTTGCCTTCGCGGATCACCTTGACCAGGTCCAGCCTGGCGAGCGTATCCGGATCGGTGAGCGACTGCAGGCGGCCCGGATCCAGTTCCACGGCCACGCTGTCGTACTCGCCGCTGGCGACGGCCGCGCGCACGGCGTCTACGCTGGCACGCGAGACGTGGGCGGTACCCAGCAGGGTGTAGTGCACGCCGTCGCGTTCGACGATCTCGTGGGGCTGGCCGTGCAGCGGGGCGACGGCGGCAAGGGGTTCGGTCATCGTGTCATTCGTCTTGCGGAGGCGTGGCGGTGCCATCGCCGAGGGTGCGTTGCATCTGCACGGTGTCCAGCCAGCGGTCGTGTTTCCAGGCGATGCCTCGGAACACACCCACCAGGACGAAGCCGAATTTCTCGTGCAAACGGATGGACGCGGTATTGGTGGGTTCGCCGATCACCGCGATCATCTGGCGATAACCGCGTGCCTCGCAGGCGTGGATCAGTGCCCGCATCAGTGCAGCGCCGATGCCCTGGCCCTGTCGGCCGGGGACCACGTAGACCGAGTTCTCGACGGTCTTGCGATAGCCCGTGCGGGCGCGATAGCTGCTGGCGTAGGCGTAACCGACGAACTCTCCGTCCAGCTCGGCCACCAGGTACGGATAGCCGGCGTCGAGCACGCTCCGCATTCGGCGCGCCATTTCATCGGCGTCGGGCACGTCGTACTCGTAGGTATTGACGTGATGGCGGACTTCTTCCGCATACAGGGCGGTGATGGCCGGCACGTCGGCCGGCGTGGCGTCACGGACGATCAGCGGCACGTGCTGCCCTCAGTCGATATAGCGCTTGAGCAGGTCGCCGTACGCATCGATGCGGCGGTCGCGCAGGAACGGCCAGATGCGGCGCACGTGTTCGCTGCGCTGCAGGTCGACCTCGGCCATGAGGACGGTCGCGTCGGCCCCCGCTTCCGCAATGAACTCGCCCTGCGGACCGAGCACGTGGCTGTTACCCCAGAACTGGATGCCGGACGCACCCATGGGAGAAGGCTCATGGCCGACGCGGTTGCAGCTCAGCACCGGAAGGCCGTTGGCGACGGCATGGCCGCGGTGGCTCAACACCCATGCGTCGCGCTGGCGATCCTTCTCCGCCTGCTCGTCGTCCGGGTCCCAACCGATCGCGGTGGGATACAGCAACAGGTCGGCGCCGGCCAGCGCCATCAGGCGCGCGGCTTCCGGATACCACTGGTCCCAGCACACCAGCACGCCGAGGCGGCCGACCGACGTGTCGATCGGCGTGAAACCCATATCGCCCGGCGTGAAGTAGAACTTCTCGTAGAAACCCGGATCGTCCGGGATGTGCATCTTGCGGTACTTGCCGGCGATGCTGCCGTCCTTTTCGTAAACGACGGCGGTGTTGTGGTACAGACCGGCGGCGCGGCGTTCGAACAGCGAAGACACCAGCACCACGCCGTGCTGCTTCGCCAGTGCGCCGAGGCGCTCGGTGCTCGGGCCGGGAATCGGCTCGGCCAGGTCGAATTCGTGGACCGATTCGTGCTGGCAGAAGTACGCACCGTTATGCAGTTCCTGCAGCAGGACCAGCCGCGCACCACGCCGGGCTGCCTCGGCGACGCGCGCCTCGATCACCGCCAAGTTGGCGTCGGCATCGCCGTGGTTCTTTTCCTGGATCAGGGCAACGGGCAGGGTGGTGCGGCTCATCGTGAGGACAGGGCGGATGCGGGGGAGGCCGCATGGTAACGCGTCCACCGTGACGGCAGGCGTCCCGGGCGTGAACGCGCGCGCTCAGGGGGTGCCGCCCGCCGCTTCCCGTTGCTTCTGCCGACGGCCAAGCGCCACGCCGGTGATCGCCCATGCCATGGCAACACCCGCACCGATGAACATCGCGGCGGCCGGATGGTCGGCCAGTACGTCCAGCGCGCGCTTCACCCAGCCGCTCAGCGCATCGCCGCCGCGGTAGACGACGGTGTCGATGAAGTTCTTCGCCTTGTATTTCTGCTCGGCGGGCACGACGGTATAGAGCATCTCGCGTCCGGGACGCACGAAGGCATATTCGCCCGCGCGCCGCACCACCATAACCACCACGAAGACCGCGAACACCGGTGCCAGCGCCAGCCACAGGAAACCCGCCGCGACTACCACGGGCACGGCCACCAGCAGCACACCGACCCCCAGCTTCTGCGCAACACGCCCGGTGATGAACAACTGGCTGAGAATGGCCAGCGTCTGCACGACGGTGTCGATCAGGCCGAAGACCTGGGTCTGCTCCTCCTTGTCGGTGAAACGCTCGGCGACCAGTTTGGCCTGTTCGAAATAGAGGAACGTGGTCACGGTCGCCAGCAACAGCACGAACAGTGCAATGCCCGCCAGGTAGGGCGAGCGGAACACCGCGGTCGCGCCGGCGAAGGGATTTCCACCGAGCGGCTGGCGCCGGTGTTCCGCCGAACTGATGCCTGCGGGCAACGGGTGGCGATCGCGCCAGCGGTGCAGCCAGGTCGCAGTGGCGGCGCTGGCGCCGATCAGCAGCGCAGACAGCAGCATCAGGCCGCCGTGTCCCAGCGGCTTCACCAGCAGCGTGGTCATCAGCGGACCCACCAAGCCGCCCAGGCTCGCGCCGGTGGCGATCAGGGCGAACAGGCGCTTGGCTTCGTGGCTTTCCATCACGTCGGCCAGCACGCTCCACGCCAGCGAGATCATCAGCAGGTTGATGACCGACACCCAGATGTAGAAGGTGCGCGCCAGCCAGACGTCCTCCGGCTGCGCCAGCATCGCCGCGCCATAGCCGAGCAGGCTGGCCACGACCATGCCGAATACCCACGGCACGATGCGCCGGCGGGAAACCTTCGATGCGATCCACCCGTACAACGGAAGTACCGCGAGGGTGGCGACGAAGGTGCCGGTGAACAGCCACTGCAGGTTGTCGACGCCGCCCGCGACGCCCATCGTTTCGCGGATCGGCCGCAGCATGAAGTAGCCGGCGAACAGCAGGAAGAACATCGCCAGCCCCGCGCCGACCACGGGTGCTTCGTGGTCGCGGACGTTGAAGACGCGGGCAAGCCAGGCGGAGATGCCTTGCGCGGGAGGCGAAGGCATGCGCTCAGGCCACGGCAGCGATCAGGGCGTCGCGCTGGGCCGCGGTCAGGTCGGGACCCATGCCTGCCCTCAGGTTGTCGGTTTGCCGGTCCGGTTTGCCGGTGGCGGGAATGACGGCCGTCACGGCAGGGTGGCTGAGCGCGAACTTCAGGAACGCCTGTGCCCACGAGCCGATGCCTGCGTCGACCAGGGCCGCGGGGACGGACTTGTCCTTCACCTGCGCAAACAGCTTTCCGTCCTCGAACGCGCGGTTGATGAGGACGGCGACGCCCAAGTCCTGCGCCAGCGGCAGCACGCGCGTCTCCGCACCGCGGCTGATGACCGAGTAGTTGATCTGGAGGAAGTCCGGCTTCTCCGCCTGCACGACGTTGGCAAGCTCGTCCTGCGCGCGCTCGACGTAATGGGTGACGCCCACGTACTTCACCTTGCCCTGCGCCTTCAACTCGCGCGCCAC
Source organism: Pseudoxanthomonas sp. LjRoot127 (assembly GCF_964253495.1). Classification (NCBI taxonomy): domain Bacteria; kingdom Pseudomonadati; phylum Pseudomonadota; class Gammaproteobacteria; order Lysobacterales; family Lysobacteraceae; genus Pseudoxanthomonas; species Pseudoxanthomonas sp. LjRoot127. Next base: position 3,716,275 of record NZ_CAXUQR020000001.1, on the reverse strand, counting down.
GGCCATCTGCGTCTTCAGGTCGCCCAGGTTGTGGACCTGCAGCAGCGCGACCTTGTCGGTCTTCAGGCGACGCAGCGTGTCCTGGAACTGCGCGATACCCGCCGCGCGCCCGCTCACGCCGGACAATTTGGTGGCCAGCCAGGCCCTGCCGGTCAGGTTCTGCTCCGCCAGCAGCGCCCCCATTACGTCCTCGGCGACGCTGTAGGTGGGCGCGGTATCGATCAGGGTGGCGCCGGCGGCGAAGAACCGCTTCAGTACCTCGCGCAGCGGGTCCAGTTCCGCGGCGCTCTGGCCCACTTCAAAGCTGCCGGAGGTGCCCATGCCGATGACGGGGATGCGCTCGCCGGTCGACGGGATGGCACGGGTGTTCAGGGGTGCTGGTGCGGTCGGCGTCGTGGCCGATGCCGGCTTGGCCCCGCTCACGCCGCCGGCCTGTGCCGTATCGCGGCAGGCGGCCAGGCCCATGCCTGCCGTGGCCAGCGCGGTGCTTGTCAGGAACTTGCGTCGTGAATACACGGCCGTCTCCTCGCTCAAGGGGAAACGGTGGTTATCCGGGATCGTGTGAGGCGAGATGTAAACGAAGCGTTCAATCTGCGCCCAACTGATGTCACGGTGCCACGAACCGTGGCGCCTTCGCTCAGTCAGCCGATCAGTCCTGAAGGCAACTGCATGGTGATGCAGTGCAGGCTGCCGTTCTGCCAGATCAGCGCGCGGCACGGCACCTGCACGATCTCACGGTCCGGATACGCCTGCGCCAGGACTTCGGCGGCGATATCGTCGGCGGGGTCGCCGTAGGCCGGCATCAACACCGCGCCATTGATGATCAGATAGTTCGCGTACGACGCCGCCAGGCGACGCCCACCGTCGATCACGGGCTGTGCCCAAGGAAGCGGGAACGTGCGATAGGCATGGCCATCCGCCGTGCGCAGCGCGGCGATGTCGGTGGCCATGGCCTGCAGCTCGGCGAAATGCACGTCGCCGGCATCGTCGCACGCCTGGTAGACGATGGCATCGCCCGGTGCGAAGCGGGCGAGGGTATCGATGTGGGCGTCGGTGTCATCGCCCTCCAGATAGCCATGGTCCAGCCATAGCACGCGGTCCTGTCGCAACCAGCCCGTCAACTTGGCGGTCAGCTCATCCCGAGACGCGGCAGGGTGGCGTTCGTGCAGGCATTGCCAAGTGGTGAGCAGGGTGCCTGCGCCATCCGTTTCGATAGCGCCACCTTCCAAAGCAAAATCAATACTTTGGACGAAATAGTTGTGAAACAGCTGCATGCCGGACAACTCGCCGACCAGGCGATCGTCGCGACGGGCTTCGTACTTCCCGCCCCAGCCGGTGAAGCGGAAGTCGAGCAGCTTGAAACGGCCCCCGTCCCGCAGCGTGATGGGGCCGGAATCGCGCAGCCAGGTATCGTCGTACTCGGCCGGCACGAAGCGCACGTTCGCCATCTCCACGCGCGCGGAACGCAGCCGGGCCTCGGCATAGGTCTGCAGGTCGTCGTCTGCGACGCAGATCAGCACGGGCTGGAAACGGGTGACGGCGGCCACCAGGGCGACGTAGGTTTCCTCCACGTCGGCGAGGCGATCGGCCCAGTCGGTCTCGGCATGCGGCCAAGCGATCAGGATCGCGGACTGGGGCTCCCACTCCGCAGGAAAGCGATAGGCATCGGTCATCGGGTTGCAGGGCGCGCGGGCACCGGTCAGCGGATGGGAGGCTTGGGGCCGACTTCTTCGGCGGACGCCTTGTTGAGCACCACGTCGATGACGCGGCTCTTCTCGAAGTAAACGGTGAAACCTGGATAGACCCAGCGATGGATCACAGGCCACTGGCGCTTCTGTCCGCCCCGGGGTTCCAGCTTCTGCTGGGGCGTGCCGAAGCGGGCTTCGACGTCGGCGGCCGACTGCCCCCGCACGGGCGCGGCGGCAGGTTGTTCCTGGGCGCGTTCGATCAGCAGTGTATCGGCGGACACCGGGCCTGCGAGGCCGAGCATGGCGATCAACGGAAGTGCTAGGGCGCGACGGCTCATGGTGGAACTCCCCTGGATGATCTGCCTTTTATAACAAAAGGCAGGTAACAAAAAACCGCCCGAAGGCGGCTTTCCGTGCATTGCCGGCCGGAGCCGGCAGCGCCGTTCTCAGCGCTGACGCGCCTTGAAACGGGGGTTGGACTTGCAGATCACGAAGACCTTGCCGCGGCGGCGGACCACCTTGCAGTCGCGGTGACGGGCCTTCGCCGACTTCAGGGAGGACAGGACCTTCATGAGTTGAAACCTCGGCGTAAAAGAATATGGGGTAAAGCGAAGCCCGCTATTCTAGCGGCAATTCCGCTGGCTTATCAAGCGGTTGCGGAGGGTGCCGGCGCGCCGAGCGTTCCGGGGCGTTCCAGGGGGCGCCATAATGAGCGGAAACCGCCTGGAGTTCCCATGTCCGATACCGCTCCCGTCCTCACCATCGATGGTCCCTCCGGGGCCGGCAAGGGTACCGTGAGCCGGCTCGCCGCGGCCCGGCTTGGCTGGCACTATCTCGATTCGGGCGCGCTGTATCGCGCCGTCGGCGTGGCGGCCAGTTGGGCGGACCTCGATATTTCGGATCCGGCGGCCCTGGTCAGGTGCGCCTTCGATACCCGGGTGAGCTTCCGGGAGTCGGAGCAGGGATTGAGGGTGATCGTCGACGATCTGGATGCCACCGACGAGCTTCGTCTTGAAACCACGGGCGCCCTCGCGTCCGCCATCGCCGCCATTCCCGAGGTCCGCTCGGCCCTGAAGGAGCGGCAGCGGGCGTTCCGGCAGATGCCGGGGCTGGTCGCCGATGGCCGGGACATGGGAACGGTGATCTTCCCGGATGCTCCCTACAAGGTCTTCCTGACGGCCAGTGCCGACGAACGGGCGGAAAGGCGGTATAAGCAGTTGAAAGACAAAGGGGTTTCCGTCACAATCGACGGTCTGCTTCGCGAGATCCTCGCCCGCGACGCCCGTGACGCCCAGCGCACGGTGGCGCCCCTGAGGCCGGCCGACGACGCCGTCCTCATCGACACCACCGGCCTCGGCATCGACGCGGTCGTCGAGCGCGTGCTGGCCCTGGTGCCTGCACGCACAGGTTAGGTCCCGCGCTGCAGAAGGCTCGCGCCGCATCCGTGGCGCGTTTTTCCAACCACAACACTCACGGCCATACGCAATCCCGCGCCGGCCGACAACGGGTGGACCTTGTGCACGTCCGTGCGCAGGTCTGTTTTATCAACCGAGTATTTTTTCCAATGACCGAATCATTTGCCGAACTGTTTGAACAGAGCCAGACCCAACTGGCCAAGCTGAAGCCGGGCGCCATCGTCACCGGCGTCGTCGTGGAAGTCCGCAACGACGTCGTGGTGATCAACGCCGGCCTGAAGTCCGAAGGCATCGTGCCGATCGAACAGTTCCGGAACGACGCCGGCGAAATCGACGTGGGCGTGGGCGACGAAGTGAAGGTGGCCCTCGACTCGATCGAGAACGGTTTCGGCGAAACCGTCCTCTCGCGCGAGAAGGCCAAGCGCGCCATGGTGTGGGACGAGCTGGAGCAGGCGCTGGAGAAGAACGAAACCATCACCGGCCGCATCAGCGGCAAGGTCAAGGGTGGTTTCACCGTCGACATCAAGGACGTCCGTGCGTTCCTGCCGGGCTCGCTGGTCGACGTGCGCCCCGTGCGCGACCCGGGCTACCTGGAAGGCAAGGAGCTGGAGTTCAAGCTCATCAAGCTGGATCGCAAGCGCAACAATGTGGTCGTCTCCCGCCGTGCGGTGGTCGAGAGCGAGCATTCGGAAGAGCGCGAGCAGCTGATGGACAAGCTGCAGGAAGGCGTGGTGCTGAAGGGTGTGGTCAAGAACCTCACCGACTACGGCGCGTTCGTCGACCTGGGTGGCATCGATGGCCTGCTGCACATCACCGACATGGCATGGAAGCGCGTGCGTCATCCGTCCGAAGTCGTGGAAGTCGGCCAGGAGCTGGACGTCCGCGTGCTGAAGTATGACCGTGAGCGCAATCGCGTCTCGCTGGGCCTGAAGCAGCTGGGCGAGGATCCGTGGGACAACATCGCGCGTCGTTACCCGGCCAACAGCCGCGTGTTCGGCAAGGTCTCCAACGTCACCGATTACGGCGCGTTCGTCGAGATCGAGCCGGGCGTCGAAGGCCTGGTGCACGTGTCCGAGATGGATTGGACCAACAAGAACGTCAACCCGTCCAAGGTCGTGCAGGTCGGCGACGAAGTCGAGGTGATGGTGCTGGACGTGGACGAAGAGCGTCGTCGCATCTCGCTGGGCATGAAGCAGGTCGCTGCCAACCCGTGGGAGACCTTCGCGGCCACCCACAAGAAGAACGACAAGGTGTCCGGCCAGATCAAGTCGATCACCGACTTCGGCATCTTCATCGGCCTGGACGGCGGCATCGACGGCCTGATCCACCTGTCGGACATCAGCTGGAACACTACCGGCGAAGACATCGTGCGCAACTTCAAGAAGGGCGACACGCTGGAAGCCGTGGTGCTGGCCGTGGACCCGGAGCGCGAGCGCATCAGCCTGGGCGTGAAGCAGCTGGAGCAGGATCCGTTCGGCCAGTACATGGCGGCGCATCCGAAGGGCTCGAAGGTCGAAGGTACAGTGAAGGAAGTGGACGCCAAGGGCGCCACGGTCGAGCTGGCCGACGGCATCGAAGGCTACGTGATGGCGCGCGACATCAGCTACGACCGCGTGGACGACGCCAGCCAGCACCTGAAGGTCGGCGACAAGGTCGAAGCCAAGTTCATCGGCATGGACCGCAAGGGCCGCACGCTGCAGCTGTCGATCAAGGCGAAGGACGAAGCCGAGACGGCCGAAGCACTGGCCGAGTACAACAAGTCGGCCGCCGAAGCCTCCACCGGTACCACCAGCCTGGGCGCGCTGCTGCGTGCACAGCTGGACGGTGGCAAGTCCGAGTAAGCGGCTCGCGCCGTTGCACGACCCTCAGCAGTAACGTTCCCCGCCGGCCCGGAAATCCCGGGCCGGCGCGGGCACATCCGCCCGAATTCCGCACGCGATGACCAAATCCGAACTCATCGAGATCCTCAGCCGACGCCAGCCGCACCTCAAGGCCGAGGATGTGGATCTGGCCGTCAAGGCACTGCTGGAGATGATGGGTGGCGCCCTGTCGCAGGGCGACCGCATCGAGATCCGCGGCTTCGGAAGCTTCTCGCTGCACTATCGTCCGCCGCGCATGGGCCGCAACCCCAAGACGGGCGAATCGGTCGCGCTGCCGGCCAAGCACGTTCCCCACTTCAAGCCGGGCAAGGAGCTGCGCGAACGCGTCAGCGACGTCACCCCGATCGAAGAGGCGGGGGAGTAGCACGTCGCCGGGCACGTGTCGTGGCCTGCCGACTCCGTTAAGCTAGGCGCCGTCCTGCAAGGAGTCGCCTGATGAATATGTTCCGCCTGGTCGTCGCTCTGTTGTTCCTGGCCTACGGACTCATCATCGGTGTGCTCAATACGCAGCCGATCACGCTGAAACTCCTGTTCACAGAATTCCAGACGTCGTCCGGCGTGGGCATCATGCTGTCCCTCCTGCTCGGCGTCGTGGTGGGCGGGCTCATCGTGCTGGCCACCCTGGTATGGCCGCTGTACGCGAAGCTCAGGAAGGCGACCCGCGCCCAGCCCCCCGTGACGAATGCAGCGGGAACGTCGTTGCCCCCGGATGGCGGTGCCTGAGCCCATGGCGTTCCTCACCGAATGGTTCTGGTTCTTCCTCTTCCTGCCGCTGGCCGCGCTCAGCGGCTGGATCATCGGTCGACGCGGTGGCCAGCGGCATGGCGACACCCAGGTCAGCCGCCTGTCCAGCACCTATTTCCGTGGCCTCAATTACCTGCTCAACGAACAGCCCGACAAGGCGATCGAGCTGTTCCTGCACATCGCTGAGCTGGACAAGGAAACGTTCGAGACCCAGGTCGCATTGGGGCACCTGTTCCGCAGGCGGGGCGAAGTCGATCGCGCCATCCGCCTTCACCAGGGACTCGTACAGCGTGCCGACCTGAGTGATGCGCAGCGCGTCCAGGCGTTGCTGGCCCTGGGTGAGGACTACATGCGGTCCGGCCTGCTGGATCGTGCTGAAACCGTCTTCACCGACCTGGCCCGGATCGACCAGCGCGCGCCGCAGGCGCTCAAGCACCTGATCGGCATCTACCAGGCAGAACGCGACTGGGAGAAGGCGATCGACAACGCGCGCCGCTACGAGGAAGTCACTGCGGAACCGATGGGAAAGCTGATCGCCCAGTTCGAGTGCGAACTCGCCGAGCGGCATCGCACGGCGAACAACATCGACGATGCCCGGGCCGCGGTCGCCCGCGCGTACCAGGCCGATGCGGGCAGCGTGCGTGCCGGCATCATCGAAGGGCGTATCGAAACCGATGCAGGCAATGCCGAAGCCGCCATCCGCGCGTTCGAGCGTGCCGCCCGCCATGATGCCGATTACCTGCCGGAGGTCCTGCCCAGCCTGCTGGAAAGTTACGACCAGGTAGGCGACCTGTCCGGCGCGCGCGCTTTCCTCTCGGAGATGTGCGAGCACTACCGTGGCATCGCGCCGGTCCTCGCATTGACGAAGCTCGTCGAACGCCAGGAGGGGGTCGCCGCCGCGCGCGCCTACCTGGCGCGCCAGCTGAAGGATCGGCCGTCGGTCCGCGGCGAGGCGTCGCTGATCGACCTGACGCTGGCCGAGGGCGCAGACCCCGCGGCCACGTTGCACGACCTGAAGCACATCACCGATCAGTTGCTGGTACGCAATCCGAGCTATCGCTGCACGCGCTGCGGGTTCGGCGCCCGCACCCACCACTGGCAATGCCCCAGCTGCAAGGAATGGGGCACGGTCAAGCCCTTGTTGAATTACGCGGTGGTCTGATGCGGGACCTGTTCGTCTGGCTGGCCTTGCCCGCGCTGGGTGCGGCCGTCGCCACGTGGTGGGCGCGCCGTTATGCGCTGCGTGGCAACCTGATGGACCAGCCGGGAGAGCGTCGCAGCCATGCGGTGGCCACGCCTCGCGGGGGTGGCATCGCGATCGTGCTGGTCGTGTTCGCCGCGGGTGTCTACTTGGCCTGGCAGTCGGCGTCCCTGAGCGCGTTGTGGATCGGCTTCCTGCCGGGGTTGCTGATCGTGGCCGGTATCGGGTGGTGGGACGACCATCGTCCGCTGTCGCCCTGGTTGCGCCTGGCGGTTCAGGCGATTGCGGCCGCGATGCTCGCGGTTGGCGTGGCGTGGCAGTCCGGCCATTGGCTTCCTGCGGTGATCGTGTTCGGGTCGGCGATGGCGCTGGTCAACGTCTGGAACTTCATGGACGGCATCAATGGCCTGGCGACGAGTCAGGCCGCCATTGCCGCTGTGGCGTACGCCGGCCTGTTGGCGGGGGAATGGCGGTGGCTGGCGCTGGCCCTGCTCGCGGGCTGTCTGGGCTTCCTGCCTTTCAACTTCCCCCGCGCCCGCATTTTTCTGGGGGATGTGGGCAGCGGTGCGCTGGGGTACGCATTGGCCGGGCTGGCCGCGGCGGCGCTCATCGCGTTGCCCCCTGTGAACGCCCCCCTCCTGCTACTGCCGCTGTGTGCCTTTCTCGTCGACGCAGGCTTCACGCTGATGGGGCGCATGCTGCGCGGCGAGCGGTGGTGGACACCGCATGTCGGGCACCTGTATCAACAGGCGGCGCGGCGATATGGACATACGGCTGTCACCACGGTTTACATGGTGTTCGGTGGAGTTAGCTTATTGTTAAGCTATGCGCTGTCAGGGTCGGTCACTTCGGCGCCTGTCCTCGCCTTCATCATGCTGTACGCGCTGGGCGGGGCACTTTGGTTTTCATTGCGCCGGGGATGGCGCGATTAGTATCAGGAGAGGGAACTGATGGAATCCTGGCGGGACCGACTGAGCGGCTTCATGCCGCGCGCCCTCGTGGCGGCACATGACCTGGCCATGGTGTGGCTGTGCTGGCAGGTCCTGCATCGATTCCGTTACGCCATGTTGGCGCACGCCCCCGACTTCCCCCTGTGGTCCAACGAAATCGCGGTCGTCCTGCTGGCCCAGGGTGCTGTTTTCTGGTGGATGGGGCTGTACCGGGGCCTGTGGCGTTTTGCCAGCCTGCCGGACCTCTGGAACATCGTGAAGGCGTGCGCGCTGGGATTCCTGGGCGTGGTGCTGGGCCTGTTCTTCTACAACCGTTTCGGCTCCACGCCGCGCGCCGTGCTGGGCTTCTATCCTTTTGCCCTCGTGGGATTCCTCGGTCTGCCCCGCCTTGCTTATCGCGCCTGGAAGGACAGCCAGGTCCAGCGCAGCAACGAGAGCGCCTCGCGCGTCCTGGTCCTGGGTGCGGGGCGGGCCGGCGAGGCGCTGGTCCGCGAACTCCGCCGGACCGGTGTCTACCACCCGGTGGCGTTCCTGGATGATGCAGCGCGGCTCCATGGCTCCAAATTGCTCGGCATCCCGGTACTGGGTGGCCTGGAGAATGCAGCGGCGGTCGCGCGGGAAACGGCGGCGCGGATGCTGGTGATCGCCATGCCGTCCCTGGATGCACCGTCCATGCAGCGCGTCGTCGCGATCTGCGAGAGCACCGGTTTGCCGTTCCGCATGGTGCCCCGTCTGGTGAATGTCCTGGAAGGCCAGTCCATGCCGGGTGACCTCAAGGAAGTGGCGATCGAGGACCTGCTGGGCCGCAAGTCCGTCACGCCCGACTGGAAGCTGATCCGGGGCTGGCTGGGGGGACGGACGGTCATGGTGACCGGCGCCGGTGGCTCCATCGGTTCGGAGCTATGCCGCCAGTGCGCCCGACACGGTGCCCAGCGGATTGCGCTGGTCGAGATCGACGAACTCGCGCTTATCACCATCCAGGGCGATCTGCGGCGCGCTTTTCCCGATCTCGAAGTGTTGCCGGTGCTCGGCAACTGCGGAGATCCTGCGGTCATCGCGCACGCCTTGCGCGTGGCGGAACCCGATGCGGTCTTCCATGCCGCAGCCTACAAGCAAGTGCCCTTGCTGGAAGGGCATCTGCGGGAAGCCATCGGCAACAATGTGCTGGCGACGGAAACCGTGGCGCGCGCCTGCCGCGAGGCAGGAGTGGGCACCTTCGTGCTGATCTCGACTGACAAGGCGGTGGATCCGGTCAACGTGCTCGGCGCCACCAAGCGGCTGGCCGAGATGGCCTGCCAGGCGCTGGATGATGCGCGTTCCACCACGCGCTACGTCACCGTCCGCTTCGGCAACGTGCTGGATTCCGCCGGCAGCGTGGTGCCCCTGTTCCGCGAGCAGATCCGCAAGGGCGGGCCGGTCACCGTGACCGATCCCGACGTCACGCGCTATTTCATGACGATCCCGGAGGCCTGCCAGCTGATCCTGCAGGCGGCGTCGGGTGCGGCGCATGCATCCATCTATACCCTGGACATGGGCGATCCGGTGCCGATTCGCCTGCTGGCCGAACAGATGATCCGACTGGCGGGCAAGCAGCCTGGACGGGATATCGCCATCGTCTACACCGGCCTGCGTCCGGGCGAGAAGCTGCACGAGACGCTGTTCCACGCGGATGAGCGCTACCAGCCCACCTCCCACTCGAAGATCATGAAGGCACTGGCGCGCGACGTGTCGCCTGAATTCCTCGATCTGGCGATACAGCGCCTGCGCGCCGCGCATGCACGCTACGACACCGCCGAGCTGGGTGAAGTGCTGCGCGTGGCCGTGCCCGAGTTCGCCCCGCTGTCAAACGAACAGGACGAAGCGTCGGCTAATATCGTGGTCTTCCCAGGCCGCGACGCGCGCAGGACCCGATGACCCGAGCCCGAATCCGAAAGGCCGTGTTCCCCGTGGCGGGGCTCGGCACCCGCTTCCTGCCCGCCACCAAGACCGTGCCCAAGGAAATGCTGCCGATCATCGATCGGCCGTTGATCCAGTACGCCGTGGACGAAGCGATCGAGGCCGGGTGCGACACGCTGGTCTTCGTCACGAACCGTTACAAGCATGCGGTCGCCGATTACTTCGACAAGGCCTACGAACTCGAGCAGAAGCTGGAGCGCGCAGGCAAGGCCGAGCAACTGGAGCTGGTGCGCAACGTGCTGCCCCCGCACGTCCGCGCCGTCTTCGTCACGCAGGCCGAAGCGCTGGGACTGGGGCATGCGGTGTTGTGTGCCAAGCCCATCATCGGCGACGAGCCTTTCGCCGTGCTGTTGCCGGACGATCTGATCTGGAATCGCGGCCCGGGCGCGCTCAAGCAGATGGCCGATGCCGCGGAGGCGAGCGGAAGCAGCGTCATCGCGGTGCAGGACGTGCCGCGGGAGCAGACCGGCAGCTATGGCATCGTGGCGACCGACGCCTTCTCGGGACGGGAGGGGCGCATCAGCGCCATTGTCGAGAAGCCCAAGCCCGATGTCGCGCCCAGTACGCTGGCCGTCGTGGGCCGGTATGTGCTCGATGCGCGCATCTTCTCCCTGCTGGAGAGCACGACGCCCGGCGCGGGTGGCGAAATACAGCTGACCGACGCCATCGCCGCGCTGCTGGCCGAGAAGCCGGTCCATGCGTACCGCTTCCAGGGCACGCGATTCGATTGCGGTACGCACATTGGCCTTATCGAAGCCACCATCCGTTATGCGCTCGACCACGAAAAGCTCAGCGACGCGGCGCGTGACACCATGCAGCGCGCATTGAACGAGCTCGGCGTTCGGGATCTGGGCTGACCGTACTCAAGGGCGTCGGGAGACGGGCAAGGTGCTTTCGGCCGGCAATTACTACGCGGCGACCGCGGGCTCGCCCCCGCCGTTGCCGACGTTGGGTTCGCGCACCGAGGCCTCGGTCTGCGTGATCGGGGCCGGCTTCGCAGGACTCAACACGGCCCTGGGCCTTGCCGAGCGCGGCACGGAGAATGTCGTGTTGCTGGAAGCGGACACCCCGGCCTTTGGCGCGTCCGGGCGCAACGGCGGCTTTGTGTTCGCAGGCTTTTCCCGTGGCGAAGCCTCACTGGTGCGTGACCTGGGCCAGGCACGCGCGAAAGCGCTCTACGCCGGCACCACCGGGGCGGTGGAGCTGATTCGCAGACGCATGGTGCGCCACGGGATCGAATGCGACGACACGCAGGCCGGCATCATCTGGGCGAACTGGTTCCGCGACCAGAATGTACTGAAGCAGCGTCAGGCATTGCTGGCGCAGGCGTTCGGACGTGACTGGCAATGGCGGGATCGTGACCAGGTACGCCGCGACCTTTTGACGGATCGGTACCACGATGCCCTGTTCGAACCGCAGGCGTTCCACTTCCATCCGTTGAAGTACGCGAACGGGCTCGTACGGGTGGCGACGGCGCAAGGCGTCTCGATCTTCGCCCGGTCGCCCGCGACATCGCTTGAGCGCGCCGGTGAGGGTTGGCGCATCACCACGCCGTCGGGCAGCGTCGAGGCCCGGCATGTCGTGCTGGCATGCGGTGGTTATCTCGCGGGCCTGCATCGTCGGGTCGATGCCGGCGTGCTGCCGATCGCCACGTACGTGATGGTCACCACGCCGTTGGGCGCGCGCATGGACGAAGCGATGCGCACTCGCGCCGCGGTCTACGACACCCGTTTCGCATTCGACTACTACCGGCCGTTGCCGGACTCGCGCCTGTTGTGGGGAGGCCGCATCTCGGTCCTGGACCGTTCGCCCCACGCGGTGAAACGCCTGCTGTACCGCGACATGCTCAAGGTGTTCCCACAGCTCGATGGCGTCGAGGTCGACTACGCGTGGTCGGGGCTGATGAGCTACGCCCGTCACGAGATGCCGCAGATCGGTCAGGTGGAACCCGGTCTGTGGGTCGCGCAGGCCTTCGGGGGGCATGGTGTGGCGCCCACCACGCTCGCAGGCGAGCTTATTGCCGCTGCCATCGCGGAAGGCGACGAGCGCTGGCGCTCGTTCTCCGGCTACGGACTCGTGTCGGCCATGAAGCCCACCGGCTTCCTGGGAGCCCAGCTGAGTTACTGGTGGGCGGAGGCGAAGGACGCCTGGAAGGCCCGCCGTGAAAAGGGGACAAAGGCATGAGTGCGCCGGAAGACGTCATCGGCTGGGATGACTTCATGCGTGTGCACCTGTGCGCGGGAACCGTGCTGCGGGTCGAGCCGTTTCCCGAAGCGCGCAAACCCGCGTGGAAGGTATGGGTCGACTTCGGCCCCCACGGTGTGAAGAAGACCAGCGCGCAGATCAGGGGTCTGTATGCGCCAGAATACCTCGCGGGACGACAGATCGTCGGTGTCATCAATTTCCCGCCCAAGCAGATCGGGCCGTTCTGCTCGGAATTCCTGTTGACGGGATTCCCGACCGACGAGGGTGTGGTGGTGACGACGATCGAGCGCCCGGTGCCGGATGGAACCCGAATGGCGTGAGCGTGCTTCACGGCAATGAAATGGCGCCTTGCGGCGCCATTTCCATTTCTGCCTTGAAGACGCGGCTTACAGCGATTCGAAGATCCCTGCTGCACCCATGCCCGTACCGATGCACATGGTGACCATGCCGTACTTCTTCTGGTGGCGACGCATGCCGTGCACGATCGTTGCGGTGCGGATGGCGCCGGTGGCACCCAGCGGGTGGCCCAGAGCGATCGCGCCGCCGAGCGGGTTGATCTTCGAGGCATCCAGTTCGCTGTCACGGATCACGGCCAGTGCCTGCGCGGCAAAGGCTTCGTTGAGTTCGATCCAGTCCAACTGGTCCTTCGTCAGGCCTGCCTGCTTCAGGGCTTTCGGAATCGCCGCAATCGGGCCGATGCCCATCACTTCCGGGCGCACGCCGGCGACCGAGAAGCTGACGAAGCGTGCCAGCGGAGTCAGACCGTAATCCTTGATCGCCTGCTCGGAGGCGAGCAGCACGCCGGCTGCACCGTCGCTCATCTGCGACGACGTGCCCGCGGTGACGGTGCCGCCGAACTGCGGGTTGCGGAACACGGTACGCAGCTTCGCCAGGCCCTCCTGCGACGTATCGGCGCGCGGGCCCTCGTCCTGTTCGACCAGCAGCTTCTTCAGGCGCACCGTGTTGCCGGCGAGGTCTGGCTGGCGCGAGATCACTTCATAGGCGCTGATCTCGTCCCGGAACTCGCCCGCGGCCTGCGCTGCCAGGGCCTTCTGGTGCGAAGCCACGGCAAACGCATCCTGGTCTTCGCGCGAGATCTTCCACTCTTCCGCCACTTTCTCGGCGGTGATGCCCATGCCGTAGGCGATGGCCACGTGGTCGTTGTCGAACACGCTGGGCGCCATGGCGATCTTGTTGCCCATCATCGGCACCATGCTCATGCTCTCGGTACCGCCGGCGAGCATCAGGTCGGCGTTGCCGAGCCGGATCTGGTCCGCCGCCATCGCCACGGCCTGCAGGCCGGACGAGCAGAAGCGGTTGATGGTCTGCGCAGCGATCGTGTTCGGCAGGCCGGCCAACAGCAGGCCGATGCGCGCCACGTTCATGCCTTGCTCGGCCTCCGGCATCGCGCAGCCGATGATCGCGTCGTCGATGCGATTGACGTCGATGCCCGGGGCCTGCGCCACGACCGACTTCAGCACGTGCGCCAGCATGTCGTCCGGGCGGGTGTTGCGGAACACGCCCTTGGGCGCCTTGCCGACCGGCGTGCGGGTGGCGGCGACGATATAGGCTTCTTGTACTTGCTTGCTCATGTCTCGGTGTCCTGTGTCGTCGTCGGTCAGTTACGCAGCGGCTTGCCGGTCTTCAGCATGTGCGCGATGCGGGCCTGTGTCTTTTCCTGCTGGGCCAGTTCGACGAAGTGCTTGCGTTCCAGCGTGAGCAGCCACTCCTCGTCGACCACAGCGCCGCGATCCACTTCGCCGCCGCACAGCACGGTGGCGATGCGAACCGCGATCTCGTAGTCGTAGGGGCTGATGAAGCGGCCTTCCAGCATGTTCACCAGCATCATCTTGAAGGTGGCGATGCCGACGTCGCCGGCCACCTGGATGCGGCGGGCGGGCAGGGGCGGGCGGTAGCCGGTCTCGGCCAGCGCCAGCGCTTCCTGCTTGGCGATGTGGAGCAGCTCGTAGGCATTGAAGGCGACCTTGTCGCCCGCGCGCATCAGGCCCAGTTCCTTGGCCTCGACGGCGGAGGCGGAGACCTTGGCCATTGCGATGGTTTCGAAGGTCTTCTTCAATTCGGCGAAGACGTCGCCGCCCGGACCGGCGGCTTGCGACGCCCGTACGGCGAGTTCCTTCAGGCCACCGCCGGCGGGCAGCAGACCCACGCCCGCTTCGACCAGGCCGATATAGCTTTCGAGGTGCGCCACGGTGCGCGCACTGTGCATCTGGAACTCGCAGCCACCGCCCAGGGCGAGACCACGCACGGCGGCCACGACCGGCACCAGCGAGTACTTGATGGCCTGGCTGGTGGCCTGGAAGTTGGCCACCATCGCTTCGAACTCGGCGATCTTGCCGGCCTGCAGCGCGCCCAGCGCACCGTCCAGATCGGCGCCGGCGGAGAAGGGCTCCTTCGGCTGCCAGATCACCAGGCCCTTGAAGCGACGCTCGGCGATCGCGACCGATTCCTGCACACCGGCCAGCACCGCGTCGGACACGGTGTGCATCTTGGTCTTGAAGCTGATCACGCCGATGCCGTCGCCGTCGGTCCACAGGCGGACACCGTCATTCTCGAAGACGGTCTCGCCCTGCGGGAACACCTCGCCCAGCAGCGGATCCGGGAAACGTTGGCGCTGGTACACCGGCAGGGCGGAGCGCGGGAGCTTGGCATTCTTCGCGGGGCTGTAGCTGCCTTCGGGGGCATGCACGCCCTCGCGGCCGTCGAACACCCAGTTCGGCAGCGGGGCGCTGCTCATGGCCTTGCCGGCCACGATGTCGTCGGCGATCCACTGGGCAATCTGTTTCCAACCGGCGGCCTGCCAGGTCTCGAACGGCCCCAGCGACCAGCCGTAGCCCCATCGGATGGCCAGGTCGACGTCGCGCGCAGTCTCGGCAATGTCGGCGAGGTGGTAGGCGCTGTAGTGGAACAGGTCCCGGAACACCGCCCAAAGGAACTGCGCCTGCGGGTGCTGGCTCTCGCGCAGCTTCGCGAACTTCTCGGCCGGGTTCTTGATCTTCAGGATCTCGACCACCTCCGGCGCTGCGGTGCGGTCGGACGCGCGGTAGTCCTGCTTCTCCAGGTCGAGGACCACGATGTCCTTGCCGACCTTGCGGAAGATGCCGGCACCGGTCTTCTGGCCCAGCGCGCCCTTGGCGATCAGGGCCTCGAGCCACTTCGGGGACTTGAAGTAGGCGTGCCACGGATCGTCCGGCAGGGTGTCGGCCATCGTCTTGATGACGTGGGCCATGGTGTCCAGTCCGACGACATCCGAGGTGCGATAGGTCGCCGACTTCGGCCGGCCGATCAGCGGACCGGTAACCGCGTCCACTTCGTCGAAGCCCAGCTTGAACTCACCGGTGTGGTGGGCGGTGGCCAGGATCGAGAACACGCCAATGCGGTTGCCGATGAAGTTCGGGGTGTCCTTGGCGTACACGACGCCCTTGCCGAGGGTGGTGGTGAGGAAGGTCTCGAGGCCTTCCAGCACCGAGGCGTCGGTGGACTTCGCCGGAATCAGCTCGGCCAGGTGCATGTAGCGGGGCGGGTTGAAGAAATGCACGCCACAGAAGCGATGGCGGAGTTGTTCGGGAAGGACTTCCGCCAGCTTGTTGATGCCCAGGCCCGAGGTGTTGCTGGCCAGGACGGCGTGGTCGGCCACGAACGGCGCGATCTTCCTGTACAGCTCCTGCTTCCAGTCCATGCGTTCGGCGATCGCTTCGATGATCAGGTCGCAGCCCTTGAGGTGCTCCAGGCCGGTCTCGTAGTTCGCAGGGGTGATCGCTTCCGCCAGCGACTTGCTGGCGAGAGGCGCGGGGCTGAGCTTGGCCAGGTTGGCGATGGCTTTCTGCACGATGCCGTCGGGATGGCCGTCCTTGGCGGGCAGGTCGAACAGCACGGTGTCGACGCCGGCATTGGTCAGGTGCGCGGCGATCTGGGCGCCCATCACGCCGGCGCCCAGCACGGCCGCCTTGCGAACTAGCAGGGGGTTGGACATGGAATTTCCTCGGATTGCGGGGGTGTCAGGTGTGGTCGGCGCGCAGGCCGGCCTCGGCGAAGCGGATGAGTTCGCGGGCGGCGCGTTCACGATGCGCCGCCTCGGTCACGCCCGTGGGGCGCTTGATCAGGCCGAAATCGGCCATGGCGTAGGTCAGGGCGCCGGAGAAGAAGTCCAATCTCCAGTACAGCTCTTCCTTGCTCAGGCCCGGCACGCAGGCGGCGATGGCCTTGCCGAATTCACGCAACACGTGGCCGTAATGATCGGAAAGGAACTTCCGCAGGCCATCGTTCTTCTCGGCGTAGGCGCGGGCGATCACGCGCACGAAGGCCCCGCCGCCGTGGCGGTCCTGGGCGAGGGCCAGGGCCGGTTCGACGAACGCCGCCAGGATGGGCTCCAGTGCACCCGGGTGCTCGACGAGCGCTTTTTCCAGCAGCGTCAGGCGCGCAGCGGTCATGTCGTCCATGCGGCGGCGGAAGACCTCATTGACCAGGTTCTCCTTGCTGCCGAAATGGTAGTTGACCGCGGCGATATTGACGTCCGCGCGGCTGGTGACCTGCCGCAGGGACGTGCCTGCGAATCCGTGCTGGGCGAACAGCTCTTCCGCTGCGCCCAGGATCCGCTCCTTGGTGGAAAAATGCGTGGTGCCGCCCATGACGCCTCCGGGACTGAATCAAACGCTTGTTTGACTCATTGTCGGTGGGGCGCCCCGGGCTGTCATGCTGCGCGGCAGCAATTCCTCCCCGGGCGGCTGCAAGCCGCGGCCGGATACGTTAGAATCTCGCTACGCTTTCTGGTCTAAGCCCGCGTTTCGACGCGGGTTTTTCATGTTAACCTCGGGTCTTCAGTGGCCCGCCCAACGGAGATAATCCCCATGGCGCTGGAGCGCACCCTGTCGATCGTCAAGCCCGATGCAGTCGCCAAGAACGTCATCGGCGAAATCTATGCCCGCTTCGAAAAGAACGGCCTGAAGATCGTCGCCTCGAAGATGAAGCACCTGTCGCGTCGTGAAGCGGAAGGCTTCTACGCCGTGCACCGCGAGCGTCCGTTCTTCAACGCGCTGGTCGAATTCATGATCTCCGGGCCGGTCGCCATCCAGGTGCTGGAAGGCGAGAACGCCGTGCTGAAGCATCGCGACATCCTCGGCGCGACCAATCCGAAGGACGCTGCGCCGGGCACGATCCGCGCCGACTTCGCCGATTCGATCGACGCCAATGCCGCGCACGGTTCGGACTCGGTCGAGAACGCCAACATCGAGATCGCATACTTCTTCGCCGCCACTGAAGTGTTTTCGCGCTGAGCGACATGCGATGAGCAGCCACGAACTGCCGCCGATCGAGTTGAAACTGGCCACGGACGCTCCGTCCGTGGCCATCGGCGTGCCCGTGTCTGCGAAGCAGAACCTGATGGACCTTGACCGCGAAGGACTGGAACAGTTCTTCGTCGGCAAGCTCGGCGAGCAGAAGTTCCGCGCGCACCAGGTGATGAAATGGATCCACCATCGGTACGTCACCGATTTCGATCAGATGACCGATCTCGGCAAGAACCTGCGCGCGAAACTGCAGGAACATGCCGAGGTCGTCGTACCGCAGGTGGTGTTCGACAAGCCCTCGTCGGATGGCACACACAAGTGGCTGCTGGGTATGGGCGTGGATGGCAAGAACGCCGTCGAAACCGTCTATATCCCCGACAAGAACCGCGGCACGCTGTGCGTTTCGTCGCAGGTGGGCTGTGGCCTCAACTGTACGTTCTGCTCGACGGCCACGCAGGGCTTCAACCGCAACCTCACCACCGCCGAGATCATCGGCCAGGTATGGGTGACGGCGCGGCATCTGGGCAACGTGCCTGCGCAGAACCGTCGCCTCACCAACGTCGTGATGATGGGGATGGGCGAGCCGCTGCTGAATTTCGACAACGTCGTGCGCGCGATGAACATCATGCGCGACGACCTGGGTTATGGCTTGGCGAGCAAGCGCGTTACGCTCTCGACGTCCGGCCTGGTGCCTATGATCGATCGTCTGTCCACCGAAACCGACGTTTCGCTGGCCGTCTCGCTGCATGCGCCCAACGATGCGCTGCGTGAACAGCTGGTGCCGCTCAATAGGAAGTACCCGATCGCCGAGCTGATGGCGTCCTGTGTGCGCTACCTGCGTGCGAACAAGAAGCGCGATTCGGTGACGTTCGAATACACCCTGATGAAAGGCGTGAACGACCAGCCCGAACACGCGCGCCAGCTCGCGCAGCTGATGCGCAAGTTCAGCAACGCCGCGCAGTTGAAGGACGCCGGCAAGGTCAATCTCATCCCGTTCAATCCATTCCCCGGAACGCGCTACGAGCGCGCGCCGGAAGAAGACATCCGTGCGTTCCAGAAGCTGCTGCTCGACGCGCAGGTGCTGACGATGGTGCGCAGGACGCGCGGCGACGACATCGACGCCGCCTGCGGTCAGCTGAAGGGGCAGGTGATGGATCGCACGCGCCGCCAAGCCGAGTTCCGGCGCCAGTTGCAGGAACAGGGCATCGACGATGCGGCATAAGGCGCTCTGCCTGCTGCTGATTCCCATCCTGCTGGCGACCGCCTGCAGCCGCCTGACCTTCGTTCGCCCGAAAGGCAAGATGGGCCAGTTGGCGGGTCAGGAAGAGGTAGAGGACTACGCGGTTCGGGACAGTCCCGAGGTCAAGCGCCGCCAAGCGGTTCACACGATCCTTGCCCGTTCGATGCAACGGTTGCAGGCAGGCGAGTTCGAGGCTGCCGGGAAGGAAGCCCGCGCCGCGCTGAAGCTCGATCCGGGTTCGGCGGATGCGCTTACCCTCCTGGCCGTGAGCGAGGATCGCCAGGGGCGCCTGCAGAGTGCAGGGGAGCTCTATCGGCGTGCGGCTGACGTGGCGCCCCGCGATGGGTCGACACAGAACAACTATGGCACTTGGCTGTGCGCCAACGGATTTGCGGCGGAGTCGCTCGTCTGGTTCGATCGTGCGGTCCAGGCGCCCGGCTATGCGACGCCGGCCGCCGCACTGGCGAACGCCGGAAGCTGCGCGCTGAAGGCGGGCCAAGTGGAGCGCGCGTCGCGCGACCTGCGTCAATCGCTGGCCATGGATTCCGCGAACGCCGTGTCGCTGGAAGCCATGGCCGAGCTCGAGTTCCGTCGCCAGCAGTACCTGTCGGCCCGCGCGTTCGTGGAGCGCAGGCTTGCGGCTGGCCCGGCCAGCCCGGCGGTGTTGAAACTCGCATCACAAATTGAAGAAAGACTCGGCGACAAGGCCGCTGCCAGTCGATATGTTCAGCGGATTCGGGCGGAGTTCCCCGACGCGCAGGACGTCAATTCTGGGGGAAATGCAGGGCCATGATGCAATCGGTAGTCGGGGATGTGTCTCCGTCGCAGGGGTGCGGCGAGGCGTTGAAGCAGGCACGCGAGCAGGCCGGCCTGTCGGTTCAGGAGGCCAGTACGCGGCTCAAGATGCCGGTGAAGGTGCTTCAGGCGCTCGAGGCCGGCCAGTGGGAGCAGTCCGGTGGCGCGGTGTTCGTGCGCGGGCAATTGCGCAGCTATGGCCGACTTCTGAAGGTGGACGTCGAGCCGTTCCTGCAGCAGGCGGACGCCGTGGTGTCCAGGCCGGCCGAACTGGTCAGCCATTCGCATACGCCCCGCGTCCAGTACGTGTTCGAGAGTTTCAAGCGGCGTGCCGTCTATGTCGTGCTGACCCTGGTGATCGCCACCCCGGTGTGGATGGCGCTGCGACCCACCGCGGGGCCTGGCCCCGATGCGGCAACGGCCTCGCTGGATGTCGTTCCGGCGTCCAACCGCTCCGGTGAAGCAGGCGCAGAGGTTTCTGCGCCCGCCAGTCGGCCGCACGCTGCGCCTTATGTCGCGTCCCTGACTCCGGTGCCGCGCGCTGCGCCGTCGTGGTTGACCTTGACGTTCAAGGGCGACAGCTGGGTGGAAGTGAATGCACCCGACGGTCGCAAGGTCGAGCACGCATTGCTGCGTGCAGGCGAAGAGCGTCGTTATGCGCAGGGCGAAGTCGGGCGCGTAAAACTGGGCGACGCGACGGCGGTCGAGGTTCAGCAAGCCGGGAGTACGGTGGACTTGGCGCCGTACCAGCGAGCGAACGTTGCACGCTTTACGGTATCCTCTGAGGGTTCCCTGGCGCCGGTCGTTGACTGACCCGCGTGCGGGTCTGTCCAACCTAGACCGAGACCCCGCATGAGACGGGGCAAGAGAGCGCATGGCGATTGATGATCTGCTCGACGAGCACGAACAAAGCGAACGTGTCCGCAGCTGGCTGAGGAGCAACGGTGCCGGCCTGCTGGGCGGCGTGGTCCTCGGCCTCGGCGTGATTCTGGGCTGGCAGTGGTGGCAGAAGGATCGGGCCGCCAAGCAGGAACAGGCCTACCAGGGTTACCAGACGGCCGTCGAAGGTCTCGCCAAGGGAGATCTGAAGCAGGCGGCGGGCGCGGTGGATGCGCTGGTCAAGGCAGACGAACTTTATGCGGACGCGGCCGGCCTTCAATTGGCGAAGGCGCAGCTCCAGGCGGGTGAGCGCGATGCCGCCATCGCCACCCTGCGCGCGCTGACGCCCGATGAGGCGCTCCGTCCGTTGGTCAACCTGCGCCTGGCGCGGCTGCTGATCGACGCCGGCAAACATGATGAAGCACTGACCTTGCTCGCCAAGGCAGACGATGCCTCGAGTCTGGAAGTGCGCGGCGATGCGCTGCTTGCGACGGGCAAGGTGAAAGAGGCGCAGGAGGCCTATACCCGCGCGCTCACGACGCTGGATGCGGTTTCTCCGCAGCGCAGGCTGGTCGAACTCAAGCTGATCGACGCCGGCGGCACGCCGCCGAAGTCGGGGGGTGCGGCATGATGCGCCCGATTTCCCCGGTCGTCCGTCTGGCCGCCGCCGCCGCGCTCGTTGCGGCACTCGGTGGCTGCAGCACCGTCAAGGGCTGGTTCTCCGGCAAGGACAAGGAAGGCGAGAAGCCGGTCGAACCGGCTGAACTCGTTGACGTGACGCCCACCGTGACGGTCGCGAAACTGTGGAGCGCCAATGTGGGCAAGGGCGAAAAACGCCTTGGCCTGCAGCAGGCCCCCGTGGTCGATGGTGGCCGCGTCTATGCCGCCGCCGTGGAGGGCGGCGTACGCGCCTTCGACCTGCAGTCCGGCAAGCAGGCATGGCAGTACAAGTCCGACCTGCGCCTGTCCGGCGGGCCCGGTGCGGGGAACGGCCTGGTCGTCGTGGGCACCCTCGATGGCCAGGTGATCGCACTGGATGCGGCCACGGGCGCCGAGAAGTGGCAGGCCAAGGTGCCGAACGAAGTCATCGCGGCGCCCGTCGTCGGCGACGGCGTGGTGTTCGTCCGCAGCAACGATGGGCGCGTGACGGCGTTGGCGGCGGATACGGGCGAACGCCGCTGGTTCTGGACGAACGAACTTCCCAGCCTGACCGTGCGCGGCAATGCGCCGTTGGTCGTCGGCCCTGGCATCGTGTTCACGGCGGGCGACGACGGCACGGTCACCGCGCTTTCGGCGAGCGATGGCCGGTCGATGTGGACCCAGACGGTCGGCACGCCGGAAGGGCGCAGCGAACTTGAGCGCATGGCGGATGTCGATGGTGCGCCGGTGCTCGAAGGCACCACGCTGTACGCGACCAGCTACAAGAAGGAAACGGTCGCGATCGAAGGGCCCTCCGGCCGTCCGCTCTGGACGCGCGACAACGGCGGCGTCGGCGGGCTGGCGGTGACCAGCAGCGCCGTCCTCGTGTCGGATCCTGCCGGAACGGTATGGGCGCTCGACAAATACAGCGGCAGTGCCCTGTGGTCCAACACTACGCTGGCACGCCGCTCGCTCACCGCCCCGACGATGCACGGCGACTACGCCGTGGTAGGCGATTACGACGGTTATCTTCACTGGCTGAAGACGGACAACGGCGAAGTGGCGGCGCGCGCGCGCGTGGGCGGCAAGGCCATCCGAGGCAAGCCGGTCGCCGCAGACGGGATCCTGGTGGTCCAGGACGTGGAAGGCGGGCTGACGGCCTTCGGCTTCAAGTGATCCATCAGGGGGAGTGGCCACGCCACCTCCCCCTCGTAGACGAAAAGGGCCGCATTGCGGCCCTTTTTCGCGGAGGGGGGCGTATTCCGATACCATGGTCGCCCCTTGCCTGACCGGACCGGTCGCGCCTTCCGCGCGATGCCGGGCGCCCGGCGCCCCTCATTCCTCACGGTTGCTCCCTGCATGTTGCCCCTCGTCGCCCTGGTGGGCCGTCCCAACGTTGGCAAATCCACCCTGTTCAATGCGTTGACGCGCAGTCGTGACGCGCTGGTGCACGATCAGCCGGGCGTGACCCGCGACCGCAATTACGGCGTCTGCCGCCTGGACGAGGACGTCCCGTTCCTGGTCGTCGATACCGGCGGCATCGCCGGCGAAGAAGAGGGGCTGGCCGGCGCCACGGCACGACAGGCGCGTGCGGCGGCTGAAGAGGCCGACCTGGTCCTGTTCATCGTCGATGGTCGTGAAGGCGCTTCCGCGCTCGACGACGAGATCCTCGCCTGGCTTCGCAAGACGGCCCGTCCGACCTTGCTGGTCATCAACAAGATCGATGGCATCAATGAGACCACCGCGCTCGCGGACTTCGCGCGCTACGGCTTCGCCGATGTCATCACCATTTCCGCCACGCACCGCCAGGGTATCGACGACCTGCTGGAGGAGGTGCACCAGCGGCTGCCGGAGGAAGGCGCGACGGCAGGCCTGGACAACGATCCGAACCGCATGCGCATCGCCTTCGTCGGCCGTCCCAACGTCGGCAAGTCCACGCTGGTGAACCGGCTGCTGGGCGAGGAGCGCATGATCGCCTCCGAAGTGCCGGGGACCACGCGCGATTCGATCGCCGTGGACATGGAGCGCGACGGTCGCCAGTACCGGCTCATCGATACCGCGGGCCTGCGCCGCAAGGGCAAGGTGGAAGAAGCGGTCGAGAAGTTCAGCGTGGTCAAGACGCTGCAGGCCATCGAACAATGCCAGGTGGCCGTACTGCTGCTGGATGCGACCGAAGGCGTGACCGACCAGGACGCCAGCGTGCTCGGCGCGGTGCTCGATGCCGGACGCGCACTGGTGGTGGCGATCAACAAGTGGGACGGGCTGACCGCCTACCAGCGCGAACAGGCCGAAGCGTTGCTCGCCCGCAAGCTGGGATTCGTGGAATGGGCCGAGGTGGTGCGCATCTCCGCGCTGCACGGTTCGGGGCTGCGCGAGCTGTTCAAGGCCATCCATCGCGCGCATGCGTCGGCCACGAAGGAATTCGGCACCAGTGAAGTCAACAAGGCGCTCGAGATCGCCTACGAGACCAATCCGCCGCCCAGCATCCGCGGGCATGTCTCCAAGTTGCGCTATGTGCATCCGGGCGGGGCGAACCCGCCGACCTTCATCGTGCACGGCACGCGCCTGAAGGTGCTGCCGGAGTCGTACAAGCGTTACCTAGAGAACTTCTTCCGCAAGCGCTTCAAACTGGTGGGCACGCCCGTGCGTTTCGTCTTCCGCGAGGGCGCGAACCCCTACGAAGGCAAGAAGAACGTGCTGACCGAGAAGCAGATCGCCAAGAAGCGCCGCCTGATCCGGCACGTCAAGCGCGGCAAGTGACGGGCTACCCGACCCGCATCGATTTCGCCACCGCTGCGGAGATCGTCCGCAGCGTCGTCGCCAACCGCATGCTGAAGGCCGAGCGCGTACCCGTCACGCGCGCCAGCGGCCGCATACTGGCCGAAGACATCATCTCGCCGATCGCGCTGCCCCCGTTCGACAACAGTCGCATGGACGGCTTTGCGTTCGCACATGCCAGTCTGGCCGGGGATGGCACGACGTCGCTGCGCTTGATCGGTGAACAGTTCGCGGGTCGCCTGCAGAGCCTGGTGGTCGGCATCGGCGAATGCATCCGCATCACCACCGGCGCACCGTTGCCGGCGGGCGTCGATACGGTCGCCCTCAAGGAAGACTGCGTCGAGGAAGGTGGGGCTGTCCGCGTGCCGGCAGGTATCGCCCGCGGCGCAGACGTCCGTCCAAGTGGCGAAGATGTTCCTGCGGGCGTACGCGTCCTCGAGCACGGGCAATGGCTGACGCCGGCGCGGGCGTCGCTCGCCGCCGCCCTCGGCATCGCATCGCTCACCGTCGCCCAGCGCCCGACCGTTGCGGTGTTCACCACCGGCGACGAACTGGTCGAGCCAGGCCTGGCGTTGGCGCCCGGCCAGATCTACAACAGCAATCGCGAGCTGCTGATGGGGCTGTTGCGGGCGGAAGGTCTTGAGCCGACCGCGTGGCCGTCGCTGCCTGACGATCCGGAGCGCATGAAGACCTTGTTGGCCGATGCCGCGGCGGCGTTCGACGTGGTCATCACCTGCGGTGGCGTGTCCGCGGGCGAGAAGGACCATCTCCCCGGCTTGCTTGCCGCGCATGGCCGCATCCACTTCTGGAAGGTGCGGATGAAGCCGGGCATGCCGGTCTTGTTCGGCGAAATGGATCGCGCGCTGTTCCTGGCACTGCCGGGAAATCCGGTGTCCGTGCTGGCGACCTTCCTGACGCTCGGCCGCGGCCTGCTGGACGGCATGCAGCGTCGCCGCGAACCCCGGACGCAGTGGACAGCGGTATTGGGAGCACCCTGGCGGAAATCCCACGAGCGCCTGGAGTTCCTGCGCGGTTGGCTGGCCAGCACGGCGGATGGCCGCTTGCAGGTCATGCCCAATGCGGCCGATGCCTCGCATCACTTGCGGGGCGCGGCCGACAGCAATGCCCTGATCGTGCTGCCGGAAGGCGCGCGCGACTATCGCGCCGGCGACATCGTCGAGGTGATCGCCTGCTGAGGCCGACCGCGCCGCGACTTGCGCGATAATCGCCGCATGGCCATCCGTGAAATCGATCCCCGGGACGTTGCCGCGCTGCTTGCGCAGGGCAGTGTGTTCATCGACGTGCGCGAGGAGCACGAGCGCGCCGGCGGGCAAGCCGAGGGCGTGCGCGGCATCGCCAAAGCCGCACTCGAAGGCGATCCCGCCGCGCACCTTCCGGACCGCGCTGCCAGCATCGTGCTGATCTGCCAGAAAGGCGGCCGTTCGCTGGAGACGGCACGCGTACTCGAAGCGGCGGGCTATACCCGACTGGCCTCCGTCGCGGGCGGAACGTCGCGCTGGATGGACGAGCATCGTCCCATGGTCGTGCCTGCGATGTCTGCGGACGCGCGTGATTTCAACGAGCGCTATTCGCGGCACCTGCTGCTGCCCGAGGTCGGCGACGCCGGCCAGCGACGCCTGCAGAAGTCGCGGGTCCTGATGATCGGTGCCGGCGGTCTGGGTTCGCCAGCCGCGTTCTACCTGGCGGCTGCCGGGGTAGGGCAGTTGCGGATCGCGGACGATGATGTGGTCGACCGCAGCAACCTGCAGCGGCAGATCCTGCACACCGAGGCGCGCATCGGCGAGCCGAAGGTCGCCTCGGCACGGGCAACGCTCGCGGCGCTCAACCCGCGCACGCAGGTGGACGCGGTGGCGGAGCGTGTCACCGCCGACAACGTCGAACGGCTGCTGGAAGGGGTGGACGTCGTGCTGGATGGCGCCGACAACTTCCCGGCCCGCTACCTGCTCAACGATGCCTGCGTGAAGCTCGGCAAGCCGCTGGTGTATGGCGCCGTGCAGCGTTTCGAGGGCCAGGTGAGCGTGTTCGACGCGGGACGCCATCGCGGCGAACAACCTTGCTATCGCTGTCTGTTCCCCGAGCCTCCATCGCCCGAATTCGCACCGAACTGCGCCGAAGCCGGCGTGCTGGGCGTGCTGCCCGGCGTGATCGGCCTGCTGCAGGCCACGGAAGTGGTCAAGTTGCTGCTGGGGGTCGGTGACACGCTGGCGGGCCGGCTGCTGCACTTCGATGCGCTGGCCATGCGCTTCCGCGAGACCCGCCTGCGCCACGATCCTGACTGCCCCGTGTGTGCCGCCGGGAGACCCTTTCCCGGCTATATCGATTACGCGGCATTCTGCCGGGCGAGCTGATCAGTCCAGCGGGCGCATCCGCAGGCCATCGCGGAACTGGCGGGGCGTGATGCCCGCGTCGCGCTTGAACGCGGCGCTCAGGTGGCTGTGGCTGGCGAAGCCGCACGCGAGGGCGATGGCGGTGATGTCATCGTTCCGGTTTAGCAGGTACCAGCGTGCGCGGCGCAACCGCTGCGCCAGGATGTATTGCGCCGGCGTGGTGCCGAACGTGCGGCGGAAAGCGATGAGCAACTGGTGCACGCTCATGCCGGCGAGCGCCGCGAGCGTGGACAGTGCGATGCGTTCACCGAGGACGGTTTCGATGTGGTCGCTGAGTCGCCGTGCAACGTGCGGCGACAGCACGACGGGCGAAGTGACCGGCGTGGCCGGCAGCCGGTAGGCGTCGTAGAGGTGCTGTCGCAGCAGCAGCTGCAGGCGCTCGGCCATCATCGCCGACAGGTCGTCGCCCTGCTGGCTGAGCCGTACAAGGCGAGCGACGCTGTAGTGCAGGAATTCATCGCGATGGCCGAGTCGCGGCATCAGGCCCTCGATCGCGGCGCGGCGATCGGTCCCCATGTCCACCTCGGCGGTGGGCGAAACGCGCAGCTCCGCGTACGTGATGATCTGGCCGGATGCCTGGCTGGCATAGCGCTTTCCGGCAGGCACCAGCCAGATGTCGCCCGGCGAGGGAGGCATGTGGGTGGCGCCGACTCCTTCGATCTCGGTATCGAGTTCGCGCATGGTTCCGCCGAGATGGACGATGACGGTGTGACGCGGCTCATCGATGGACCAGAGCGTGCGTTGGCGTATGTCTTCCTTGCACAGCAGCACTTCCACGCCCGGCCAGTGCGCTTGCGCCAGCACGCGGTACTGCGGCGTCTGGCCGGGTTCTGGATCAGTGGCGGTCGCGTGGGCATCGTGCGCGTCATTAATGTGAGTCGAGGCCGGAGAATTTGATAGCGCAGGGGACATCGTGAAAGCCCGCCGGAATGCGTTCACCTCATCTTAGGCGCGCCTCGCCGCTCTTGCCCACCCTGTCGATGGGCATCGCCGCGAAGGTCCGTCCCAAGCCAGGAGCATTTCCATGACTGATCATTCCATCCGGGGCAAGGTCGCCCTGATCGCCGGAGGCGCCAAGAATCTCGGCGGCCTGATCGCCCGTGACCTCGCGCAGCAAGGCGCTGCCGCCGTTGCGATCCACTACAACAGCGACGCGACCCATGCCGACGCCGAGAGGACCATCGCCGCGGTCCGCGATGCCGGCGCCCGCGCCGTCGCGATCCAGGGCGATCTGACCACGGCGGGCGGCGTCGAGCGCCTGTTCGCCGACGCCATCGCGATGGTGGGCAGGCCGGATATCGCCATCAATACGGTCGGCAAGGTATTGAAGAAGCCGATCACCGACATCTCGGAAGCCGAGTACGACGCAATGTCGGCGGTCAACGCAAAAGCGGCGTTCTTCTTCCTGAAAGAGGCTGGCAGACATGTCAACGACAACGGCAAGGTGGTCACCCTGGTGACGTCGTTGCTCGGAGCGTTCACACCGTTCTATTCCTCCTACGCGGGCACGAAGGCACCGGTCGAGCACTTCACGCGTGCGGCAGCGAAGGAGTTCGGCGCGCGCGGCATCTCGGTGACTGCGATCGGCCCTGGTCCGATGGACACCTCGTTCTTCTATCCGGCAGAGGGCGCCGACGCCGTCGCGTACCACAAGTCGGCGGCCGCGCTGTCGCCCTTCAGCAAGACCGGCCTGACCGACATCGAGGATGTCGTGCCCTTCATCCGCCACCTGGTCAGCGACGGCTGGTGGATCACGGGCCAGACGCTGCTCATCAATGGCGGGTACACCACCAAGTGACCCCTGCGGCGGGTGGTCCCTTACCGCCCGCCCATGCCGAGGGTCCGCCCCTCCGTTGACGTAGGAGCGGGCCCTCGGCCACCGCACAGGACCTTATCGATGCGCACCCTGATCTTCATCCTCGCCGGTCTGCTGCTGGTGGGTATCGCGATGTGGCTGGCAAAGCCGGCCAAGCGACGCTCCGTCGCGGCGGTCTTCAGCGTCGGCTGGCTCGTCGCCGTCCTGTGGAACCTGCGCACCGGCATGTCGCACGGCTATTCGCTGCAGGAAGAGCTGCCCATCCAGGCCTTGATCTACGCGGTTCCGGTGGCGACGGGAGCGTGGCTGTCGTGGAAGGCCACGAAGCACTGAATCTTCCCCCCTGCCGGGAGTCGACTGCTTGAGCACCTCGCAGCATCCGTTGCTCCGCACGCCCGGGCAACCCGCACGCGTGGCCAACGTTGAACTGTTCTTCGACCTGGTCTATGTGTTCGCCATCACCCAGCTGTCCCACTACCTGCTGAAGCACCTGTCGGGGCCCGGCGTCCTGCAGACGGCGACGCTGTGGTTCGCGGTCTGGTTGGGGTGGCAGTACACCGCGTGGGTCACCAACTGGTTCAATCCCGAGCATCTGGTCATCCGCACCATGCTGATGGTGCTGATGGCGCTGGCCCTGCTGGTGTCCGCCGCCATCCCGGACGCGTTTGGCGAGCGGGGGCTGCTGTTCGCCTGCAGTTTTGCCGCCATCCAGGTGGGGCGCACCCTGTCCGTGCTGTACAGCCTGGATCCTGGGCATGCGTTGACCCCCAATTTCCTGCGCATGCTGTGCTGGTTGCTGGTGTCCGCCGCGCTGTGGATCGCCGGTGGTGTGAACGAGGGGTCTTCTCGCCTGATGCTGTGGTTGCTGGCGGTGGGCTGCGAGTACCTCTCGCCGATGGCGGGTTTTCCGGTACCGGGTCTCGGACGCTCGCAGACGTCGGACTGGACCATCGATGGCGGCCATCTGGCGGAACGCTGCCAGTTGTTCGTCATCATCGCGCTGGGCGAATCGGTACTGGCGACGGGCGCATCTTTCGGCCATGCGGCCCATCCCGGACTGGCGGTGTGGATCGCATTCCTGGTGTCGTTCATCGGTTGCGTCGCCATGTGGTGGATGTACTTCGACACCTCAAGCGGCGACGCCGTACACGTGATCGAGCATTCGGACGACCCGGGCCGGCTGGGTGCCTACTTCCACTACGTCCATGTGGTGCTGATCGCCGGCGTCATCGTGTGCGCAGTGGCGGATGACCTGGTGGTGGCGCATCCGCTGGAGCCGGTGAAGGCCGGGTACGCCGCCGTCGTGGCTGCCGGTCCGCTGGTGTACCTGCTGGCCAATGCGTGGTTCTCGCGCGTCGTCCACGGACGCTTTCCGTGGCCGCAGGCCCTCGGGATGGGAGCATTGCTGGCGCTGTGGCCGCTGCTGCCGCGCCTCAACCTGCTGACCGCAGGCGCACTCACCACGGCGGTGATGGTGCTGGCGACGATGTGGGTGGCCTACCACCGGCGGCAGGACGCCGCGGCGACGCGGCGTTCGGATTCCTGACGGAAGACGCGGGCCGGGAGTCCTCCGGTAGACTCCCCGGATGAGCGCAGAATCCGGTGCAAGCCAGCTGGTCAGTGTCGTCGCCCTGCTGGGTGCCGCCGTCGTCGCGGTGCCTATCTTCCGGCGACTGGGCCTCGGCTCGGTGCTCGGTTACCTGGCCGCCGGGCTGGCGATCGGCCCGTTCGGCCTGAAGTGGTTCTCCGACCCCCAATCCATCCTGCACGTCGCCGAACTCGGCGTGGTGATGTTCCTGTTCGTGATCGGCCTGGAAATGCGGCCGAGCCACCTGTGGAGCCTGCGCAAGCAGATCTTCGGCCTGGGAGCACTGCAGATCGCGGTATGCACGCTGTCGCTGACGGGGGTGGGCCTGGTCTTCGGATATTCGCTGCCGGTGTCCTTCATCGGCGGCATGGGCTTCGTGCTGACCTCCACGGCGGTGGTGATGCAGTTGCTCGCCGAGCGCGGGGATGTCGCGCTGCCGAATGGGCAGAAGGTCGTCTCGATACTGCTGTTCGAGGACCTGCTGATCGTGCCGCTGCTGGTGCTGGTCGCCTTCATGTCGCCGCAGGTGGCGCAGCCGGAGGAGGGTTCCCGCTGGGTGTCGATCGGCATCGCGGCTGCGTCGCTCGGCGGTCTGATCGCCGCCGGCATCTGGCTGCTGAATCCGTTCTTCCGCATCCTCGCCGCCGCCAAGGCCCGCGAGGTGATGACCGCAGCCGCGCTGCTGGTCGTGCTGGGCGCCGCGCTGCTGATGCAGTTGGGTGGCCTGTCGATGGCGATGGGTGCCTTCCTCGCCGGCGTTCTGTTGTCCGAATCGACGTTCCGCCACCAGATCGAAGCCGATATCGAGCCCTTCCGCGGCATCCTGCTGGGCCTGTTCTTCCTGGGCGTCGGCATGGCGCTGGACCTCGGCGTGGTGGCGAGCAACTGGCCGCTGATCGTCGGCGCGGTGCTGGCGATGATGGTGGTCAAGGCGGCCTGCATCTATGTCGTGGCGCGGATGACGCGCAGTCCGCACGCTGAAGCGCTGGATCGCGCTGTGCTGATGGCGCAGGGCGGCGAGTTCGCGTTCGTGCTGTTCGCCGCCGCGGCCTCGGCCGGGATCATCGATGCCACCGTCAATGCGAACCTGACCGCCATCGTCGTGCTTTCGATGGCGCTCACGCCCTTGTTCGTGCTGCTGCTGCGCCGCTTCACTCATCCCGATGCCCCGTCGATGGAGGGGATCGAAGAGGCCAAGGGCCTGAGCGGCAGCGTGCTGATCATCGGCTTCGGGCGCTTCGGCCAGGTGATGAGCCAGTCGCTGCTGGCACGCGACGTGGACGTGACCATCATCGATACCGACATCGAGATGATCCGCAGCGCCGAGGAGTTCGGCTTCAAGATCTACTACGGCGACGGTACGCGGCTCGACGTGCTGCGTGCCTGCGGTGCGCAGACGGCGCAGTCCATCGCCATCTGCATCGACGACAAGGACGCCGCGAGCCGCATCGTGGAACTGGTCAAGCACGAGTTCCCGCAGGCCCACGTGCTGGTGCGCTCGTTCGACCGCGAGCATTCGCTGGCGCTGATCGGCGCAGGCGTCGACTACCAGATCCGCGAAACGTTCGAGTCCGCGGTGGAGTTCGGCAAGGCGGCGCTGATGAGCGTCGGCATCGCACGCGAGGATGCCGATGCCATTGCCCTGGAGATCCGTCGGCGCGACGCCGAGCGCCTGGAGCTCGAGATCGCCGGTGGCGACCTGCGATCCGGCATCCCGGCGCTGTATGGCAATGCGAAGCACACCAAACCCACACCGACGCCGTTCACCAAGCCCAAGCGTGAAGCGAAGGCCCTCAACGAGGAAGCCGCCGAAATCATCGGCGAGGAAGAAGAGGAATAGCCGGCCCGCTCAGTGGGTGCGGGGTTCCAGGAAGGTCGTGAGCGCCGCCTCGTAGGCCGGGTCCAGCGACAGATCGTCATGGCCGGCGGCGGGGAAGTCGACCACGTCAGCGCGCCCCGGAAAGACATCGAGCAGTCGATCGGTATGCGGAGGTGGTACGACCGCGTCGCGGCCTGCCCGTAGGACCAGCAGCATTCCCTGATGATGGGGAAGGCGCGCGCGCGAGTCGTAGCGATCCTTGAGCAGCAACCGTATGGGAAACATCGGGTAATGCGCCTGTGCGACGGCGGCCAGGCTGTCGAACGGCGTCACGAGTACCAGCGCCGGCACCTTGCGTTCGGACGCAACGTAGCTGGCCACGCCACTGCCGAGGCTCCGTCCGATTACATCGATCTCCCCTGCGGGATGCCGTCTGGCGACCTCATCGTGCAGGGCGAGCGCGTCGGCGAGCAGATCGGCCTCCGTCGGTTCACCGTCACTGGCGCCATAGCCCCGATACGCCACCAGGTAGACCGTGTGCGCGGGCAACGCACGGGTGAATGCATCGCGGTTGGTGTCCACGGATTCCGCGTTGCCGCCGAAGTACAGCACGGCGTCGCGTTGACCGGGATTCACGACCCAGCCGCGCAACGTCACGCCGCGCCGTGGCAGGGCGAAATCCGTCTGTGCGGCGTCCACCCGGGTGAACTGCGGGTAATAGATCAGTCGCCGCTGCTGCAGGTAGAGCAGGGCACACAGCGCGATGTAGGTGGCGAGGAGGGCGGCGGTGGCCCAGGCCAGCATCCGCTGCGGCCTACCCATGCCGCTCCTGCGCGGCCTTGAACGCGGCCAGTTGCTCGGGCGTCGCCTCGCGCTGGTGGCGCGCCTTCCAGTCGGCGAAGGGCATGCCATATACATGTTCGCGGGCTTGCTCCTTGTCCATCGCCACGCCTGCGGCGTTGGCGGCCTCGCGGTACCAGTCCGCGAGGCAATTGCGGCAGAAACCCGCGAGGATCATCAGGTCGATGTTCTGTACATCGGTGCGGTCCTCGTTGAGGTGCTGGAGGAGGCGACGGAACGCGGCGGCTTCCAGGGCGGTGGTATCGGTCATCGGTGGTTGATCCAGAACGGGCAGGTGGGCGCGATGTCGGTCGCGAAACCGGTGTTCGAAACGGCATCCGGTGCGCGCATCGCGCGGTTTGCACAGACACCCATGCCGGAATCGGGGACAATACGCGCCGACTCTACACCCCACGTTCCCATGACTGCCCGAATCCTGGACGGCCGCCGCATCGCCGAGAACCTGCTGGACGAACTCAAGGTCCGGGTGGACGCGCGCGTCGCGGGCGGCTTGACGCGGCCTGGCCTGGCCGTGGTGCTGGTGGGTGGCGACCCGGCCTCGACCGTGTACGTGCGCAACAAGCGCCGCGCGGCCGAGAAGGTCGGCATCGAGGCGTTCGACTACGACCTGGCGGCCGGCACGTCCGAAGCGCAACTGTTGGCCTTGATCGACCAGTTGAATGCCGACGCCAAGATCCACGGCATCCTCATCCAGCTGCCGCTGCCGGGCATTCCGGACGCGACCCGCCTGATCGAGCGCATCGACCCGCACAAGGACGTGGACGGGTTCCATCCGGCCAATGTGGGCCACCTGGCGCTGCGCCAGTTCGGTCTGCGCCCGTGCACGCCACGCGGCATCACCACCTTGCTTGGCTACACCGACCAGCCGGTCCGCGGCCGCAACGCGACGATCGTCGGCGTCAGCAACCACGTGGGCCGCCCGATGGCGCTGGAACTGCTGATCGCCGGCTGCACCGTGACCAGTTGCCACAAGTTCACCCCCCGCGACGTGCTGCAGGCCCGGGTCGGCGATGCCGACATCCTGGTCGTGGCGGCCGGCAAGCCGGGGCTGGTCCCTGGCGAATGGGTCAAGCCGGGCGCGGTCGTTATCGACGTCGGCATCAACCGGCTGGATGACGGCCGACTGGTCGGCGACGTGGGATTCGATGCGGCCTTTGAGCGCGCCAGCTGGATCACCCCCGTCCCGGGTGGGGTGGGGCCGATGACCGTCGCCACGCTCATGCAGAACACGCTGGAAGCAGCCGAAGCGGGCCTCTGAGCCGCCACTTTTTGCTGGTCGTGGGAGCGACGCAAGTCGCGATGAAGTGCCCGGACTCCCCCATCGCGACTTACGTCGCTCCCACAGGTGCCCGGATGATGTGTGCGGGAAAGCATTGTTCCGGCTTTGGCGGCAGCCGGAAGCCCCGCCGATCAGGGTATAATGCCGCGCTTCCCCAACTATCCGGGCCCGCCGATGCTGCGCATCCAGGCTGAAGCACTGACGTACGACGACGTCTCCCTCGTCCCCGCCCATTCCACCGTCCTGCCCAAGGATGTCAGTCTGGAGACGCGCCTGACGCGCGACCTGCGGCTGAAGCTGCCGATCGTCTCGGCCGCCATGGATACGGTCACCGAGGCCCGCCTGGCCATCGCCATGGCCCAGCTGGGCGGCATCGGCATCCTGCACAAGAACCTGACCGTCGAGCAGCAGGCCGCCGAAGTGGCCAAGGTCAAGAAATTCGAAGCCGGCGTCATCAAGGAGCCCTTCACCGTCGGACCTGAAACCACCATCGCCGAAGTGCTCAAGCTCACCCGTGCCCGCAACATCTCCGGCGTGCCGGTGGTGGACGGCGGCCAGTTGGTCGGCATCGTCACCAGCCGCGACATGCGCTTCGAAACGAAGCTCGACGATCCGGTCCGCCACATCATGACCAAGAAGGATCGCCTGATCACCGTGCGCGAAGGCGCCAGCGACGGCGAAGTGCTGCAGTTGCTGCACAAGCACCGCATCGAGAAGGTGCTGGTGGTCAATGACGCCTTCGACCTGCGCGGGCTGATCACCGTCAAGGACATCCAGAAGAAGACCGACAACCCCAATGCCGCCAAGGACAGCGCCAGCCGCCTGGTCGTCGGTGCCGCGGTGGGTGTCGGCGGCGATACCGACCAGCGCATCGAAGCGCTGGTGGCCGCCGGCGTGGACGTCATCATCGTCGATACCGCGCACGGTCATTCGCAGGGCGTGCTGGATCGCGTCAGCTGGGTCAAGAAGCGCTTCCCGCAGCTGCAGGTCATCGGCGGCAACATCGTCACCGGTGACGCTGCGCTCGCATTGATGGACGCCGGCGCGGACGCGGTGAAGGTCGGCGTGGGCCCGGGTTCGATCTGCACCACCCGCATGGTGGCCGGCGTGGGCGTGCCGCAGATCACCGCGATCGACATGGTCGCCGAAGCATTGCAGGACCGCATTCCGCTGATCGCCGACGGCGGCATCCGCTACTCGGGCGACATCGGCAAGGCGATCGCCGCCGGTGCGTCGACAGTGATGATCGGTGGCCTGTTCGCGGGCACCGAAGAGGCGCCGGGCGAAGTCGAGCTGTTCCAGGGCCGCAGCTACAAGAGCTACCGCGGCATGGGCAGCCTGGGTGCGATGGAAAAGGGGTCCAAGGACCGCTACTTCCAGGACGCCAGCGACGCCGACAAGCTCGTGCCGGAAGGCATCGAAGGTCGCGTGCCGTACCGTGGTTCGGTCGGCGGCATCATCCACCAGCTCGTCGGCGGCCTGCGCGCCACGATGGGCTACGTGGGCTGCGCGACCATCGAGGACATGCGCAGCAAGCCGAAGTTCGTGGTCATCACGGGCGCCGGCCAGCGCGAGAGCCACGTGCACGACGTGCAGATCACCAAAGAGCCACCGAACTACCGGATGGGCTGATCGTTGCCAGAGAAGGGAGACGCCAGCGTTTCCCTTCTTCGTTTATAGCCGCAGGACACCATGACGAATATCCACACCGACAAGATCCTCATCCTCGATTTCGGCGCGCAGTACACGCAGCTGATCGCCCGCCGCATCCGCGAGATCGGCGTCTATTGCGAAATCTGGGCGTGGGACCACGATCCGGACGAAATCGCGAAGTTCGGCGCCAAGGGCATCATCCTGTCGGGTGGGCCGGAGTCGACCACGCAGCACGGCGCACCCGCGGCGCCGCAGCAGGTGTTCGACAGCGGCCTGCCGATCCTCGGCATCTGCTATGGCATGCAGACCCTGGCCGCGCAGCTGGGCGGCTCGACGGAAGCCGCGGACGCACGCGAGTTCGGTCACGCCGAGGTGCAACTGGTCGCGCACGACGCGTTGCTGGGTGGCCTGAGCGACCACCAGGGTGCGCCGCGCATCGACGTGTGGATGAGCCATGGCGACCACGTCGCCAAGGCGCCGCCGGGCTGGACGATCACCGCCACCACCGACCGCATTCCGGTCGCGGCGATGGCGTTGGAAGAAAAGCGCTGGTACGGCGTGCAGTTCCATCCGGAAGTGACGCACACCAAGCAGGGCCAGACGCTGCTGCGCCGCTTCGTCGCCGAGATCTGCGACTGCAAGACGCTTTGGACGGCCGCGAACATCATCGACGACCAGATCGCCCGCGTGCGCGAGCAGGTCGGCTCTGACGAGGTGATCCTCGGCCTGTCCGGTGGCGTGGATTCGTCGGTCGTGGCCGCGCTGCTGCACAAGGCGATCGGCGACCAGCTGACCTGCGTGTTCGTCGATACCGGCCTGCTGCGCTGGCAGGAGGGCGACCAGGTGATGGCGATGTTCGCCGAGCACATGGGCGTCAAAGTCGTGCGCGTCAACGCGGCCGACCGCTATTTCAGCGCGCTGGAAGGCGTCGCCGACCCGGAAGCCAAGCGCAAGATCATCGGCAACCTGTTCGTCGAGATCTTCGAAGAAGAGTCGAACAAGCTGAAGAATGCCAAGTGGCTGGCGCAGGGCACGATCTATCCGGACGTGATCGAGTCGGCCGGCAGCAAGACCGGCAAGGCGCACGTCATCAAGAGCCACCACAACGTCGGCGGCCTGCCCGAGCACATGAAGCTGGGCCTGGTCGAACCGCTGCGCGAGCTGTTCAAGGACGAAGTACGCCGCCTCGGCGTCGAGCTCGGCCTGCCGCGCACGATGGTCTATCGTCATCCGTTCCCGGGCCCCGGCCTGGGTGTGCGCATCCTGGGCGAAGTGAAGCCCGAGTACGCCGAACTGCTGGCCAAGGCCGATGCGATCTTCATCGACGAACTACGCAAGGCCGATCTGTATGACAAGACCTCGCAGGCGTTCGCCGTATTCCTGCCGGTGAAGTCGGTGGGCGTCGTCGGCGATGCGCGTGCGTACGAGTGGGTGATCGCGCTGCGCGCGGTCGAGACGATCGATTTCATGACCGCGCATTGGGCGCACCTGCCGTACGATTTCCTCGGCACCGTCTCCAACCGCATCATCAATGAGCTGCGTGGCGTCTCGCGCGTGGTCTACGACATCTCG
This sequence comes from Pseudoxanthomonas sp. LjRoot127, assembly GCF_964253495.1. Classification (NCBI taxonomy): domain Bacteria; kingdom Pseudomonadati; phylum Pseudomonadota; class Gammaproteobacteria; order Lysobacterales; family Lysobacteraceae; genus Pseudoxanthomonas; species Pseudoxanthomonas sp. LjRoot127. Next base: position 3,679,606 of record NZ_CAXUQR020000001.1, on the reverse strand, counting down.
GGCAAGCCGCCGGCCACCATCGAGTGGGAGTGATGGCCGGTCACGACGACGAGCACTGGATGCGGCACGCGTTCGCCCTGGCGGACCGTGCCGAGCGCGAGTTCGATGAAATTCCGGTCGGCGCCGTGCTGGTGGGTGCCGACGGCGAGGTGTTGGGCGAAGGCTGGAACCGCAACATCCTCGACCACGATCCGACGGCGCATGCCGAAATCGTGGCGATGCGTGAAGCGGGCAAGGCGACAGGCAATCACCGTCTGATAGACAGCACGCTCTACGTGACCCTGGAGCCGTGCGCGATGTGCGCCATGGCGCTCGTGCACGCCCGGGTCGCGCGCGTGGTCTACGGCGCCAGCGACCCGAAGACCGGCGCTTGCGGCAGCGTGTTCGACCTGATCGCCGATCCGCGGCACAACCACCGCATCGAGCTCCGGGGCGGTGTACTGGGCGATGAGGCAGGGCGCCGCCTGACCAACTACTTCCGCGCCAAGCGCGGGCGACCGCTCGTCTAGGGTGTCGGGAACTTCCGTTTCACCTTGCGGTGGTCCATCTCTTCGTTGATGGCCGTGACCGCCAGCGTCGACTCGCGTGCGAGCAGCAGGCTCGCCGCCAGCATGGCCACCACGCCAAGGGCGGCCAGCCACGTAGGCAGCGAGCCGAGCCGATGGCCAGTGAACGTATCCACGGCAACGGCCAGGCTGGTGCCGACGAAGCAGCTGATCGCGCCATAGAGCAGCTGGCCCGCGCGCAGGATGATCAGGCTGCGCAGGCGCTGCAGTCCGATGCGCTTCTCGAGTAGCGTGCGGTCGGCTTCATCCTCCGCGTCGGCCAACTCGCGCAACAGGGTGCGTGCCCGGTCGATGATGCGCGCCAGGCGGTTGTTCGCCGACAGCAGCAGCGATGCCGTTGCGGTCAGGAAGAATGCCGGTGCGAGCATCGCGGTGAGCACGGCATGGTCGGTGGAGGGATTCATGGGCCGGTCGCCGGGGTGGTCTGCGTTATGATGACATGAAGCGGTGTTGCCGCATCCCCGGTGAGGATTCCCGGGCTTTCTCTCCGTCACGGATTCCCGCATGGCCTCGAACAACGCGAACAATGACCGCCTGATCTGGATCGACCTGGAGATGACAGGGTTGGATACCGATCGCGATTCCATCCTGGAAATCGCCACCGTGGTGACCGATTCGAAGTTGAACGTGCTGGCGGAGGGCCCCGAGTTCGCGATCGCGCATCCGGTCTCCGTGCTGGAGGCGATGGACGACTGGAACCGGAACCAGCATGGCCGGTCGGGGCTGTGGAAGCGCGTGGTGGAAAGCGACGTGTCGCTGGGGCAGGCCGAAGCGCAGACGGTGGCCTTCCTGGCCGAGTGGCTGCCGGCGGGCGCTTCGCCGATGTGCGGCAACTCGATCTGCCAGGACCGCCGCTTCCTGCATCGGCTGATGCCGAGGCTGGAGAAGTACTTCCACTACCGCAACCTGGACGTCAGTACGCTGAAGGAGCTGGCGCGACGCTGGGCGCCGCAGGTGCTGGAAGGGGTGCGCAAGCAGGCCAGCCATACGGCACTTAGCGACGTGCGCGATTCCATCGAGGAACTGCGCCACTACCGCAAGCACATGGCGGCGCTCGCCGGCGAGTGACCTGGTGTGCGCCATGCGCACGCCGCTCTGGAACCATCACCGCGCGTCGTGCGCAGGTCGTACGCTACGTGGCCGGTTTCGCCACGTCGCCGTCGTCGGCCACGCCCTTGGTGACGATATCGCCCAGCGGCGCACCATCGCCGTTATGGTGGTAGACGTGCAGGTCGCGTTGCGGATAGGGGATGTTGAGCCCTTGGCCGATGATCTCGGTGCGTACGGCCTCGGTGAGGTCGCTCTTGGTCTCGCCGAAATCCTTGGTCTTCGTCCACGCCAGCAGGATCAGGTCGACGCTGCTCTCGCTCAGCTTGCTGACGATCACGCTGGGCGCCGGCTCATCCAGCACGAGCGGATGGTCCTGTGCGATCTTCAGCAGGATGGACTTGGCCTGCTTGAGATCGTCGTCATAGCCGACGCCCACCGGGATGTCGATGCGGCGATGTGGCTTGGCGGTGAAGTTGATGATCGGCGCGGTGGTGATCAGGCTGTTCGGAAGCACGATCAGGCGGTTGTCGAGCGTGCGCATGCGGGTCTGGAAGATGCGCACCTCCTCGACGATGCCTTCCAACCCGCCGGCTTGCACGAAGTCGCCATCGCGGAAAGGGCGCAGCACGATCAGCATCACGCCGGAGGCGATGTTCGACAGCGAATCCTTCAATGCCAAGCCCACCGCCAGGCCGGCGGCACCGAGCACCGCGAGCATCGAGGTCGGGTTGACGCCCAGCGAGGTGAGCGCGGTGATGATGACCAGCACCATCATGGCCGCGTAGCTTGCGCGGCGCAGGAAGCCTCCCAGCGTCGCGTCCGCATGCGTGCGGCCCAGCACGCGCTCGAGGCCCGCGCTCAGGCGTTTGGCCAGCCACATGCCGATCAGGAAGATGACGGCCGCGGCCAGCAGCTTCAGGCCCCAGGTCTCCAGGAGCTGGAGCCAGTCGATGCCGCGCAGCTCCTTGAGCAGGACGTCGGGTTGGGTGGGAATGGCGGGGAGGGCCGGGGACGAGGCGGGGGATGCGGACATGCAGGACTCCTGAAATGCAGCACGCCCCATCAGGGGCGTGCTGTGTCTACCGGACGATGGTAACCGCGTTCGCGTGAAGACGGTCGCGCGGGCGGTCAGCCCGCCTTGGTCTTCGCCAGGCGCAGCCAGGTGTCGACGACTGTGTCGGGATTCAGCGATACCGATTCGATGCCTTCAGCCATCAGCCACTCGGCGAGATCGGGATGGTCGCTGGGGCCCTGGCCGCAGATGCCGACGTACTTGCCCTTGCTGCGTGCGGCCTTGATCGCCATCGAGAGCATCTTCTTGACCGCCGGATTCCGCTCGTCGAACAGGTTGGCGACGATGCTGGAATCGCGATCCAGTCCGAGTGTCAGCTGGGTCAGGTCGTTCGACCCGATCGAGAAGCCGTCGAAGATGTCGAGGAATTCCTCGGCGAGCAGCGCGTTCGACGGCACCTCGCACATCATGATGATCTTGAGTCCGTTCTCGCCCTGGCGCAGACCGTGCTTCGCGAGCACGTCGATGACCTTGCGGCCTTCCTCCAACGTGCGCACGAACGGAATCATGACCCACAGGTTGTCCAGGCCCATGTCGTCGCGCACGCGGCGCACGGCCTGGCATTCCAGCGCGAACGCCGGTTCGAACGACGGATCGACGTAACGGCTGGCGCCGCGGAAGCCGATCATCGGGTTTTCTTCATGCGGCTCGTAGCGGCTGCCGCCGATCAGATTGGCGTACTCGTTGGACTTGAAGTCCGACAGGCGCACGATCACCGGATGCGGCGCGACCGATGCGGTGATGGTCGCGATGCCCTCGGCCAGGCGATCCACGTAGAAGCTGACCGGATCGGCGTAGCCGGCGGTTTTGGCGTCGATCTTCTTGCGGACGTCGAGGTCCTGGCGGTCGTACTCCAGCAAGGCGAGCGGATGCACGCCGATGTGGCTGGCGATGATCATTTCAAGTCGTGCCAGGCCGATGCCCGCATTCGGCAACTGGCCGAAATCGAACGCGCGCTCCGGGTTGGCCACGTTCATCATGATCTTCAACGGCGCTTCGGGCATCGCCGCCAGATCGGTCGTGGTGCGCTCGAAGGGAAGGTTGCCGGCGTAGATGAAGCCGGTGTCGCCTTCCGCGCAGCTCACCGTGACCTCGACGCCGTCGTCGATCAGGTCCAGTGCGTTGCCTGTCCCGACCACGGCCGGCACGCCGAGCTCGCGGGCGATGATCGCCGCATGGCAGGTGCGGCCGCCGCGGTTGGTGACGATGGCGCTGGCGCGCTTCATCACCGGCTCCCAGTCGGGGTCGGTCATGTCCGCCACCAGCACGTCACCCGGCTGCACGCGGGCCATGTCGTCCAGCGAGCGCACCACGCGGGCGACGCCGCTGCCGATCTTCTGGCCGATGGCGCGTCCCTCGGCGATCACTTCGCCGCGCGTCTCCAGCGCGTAGCGCTCGATCTGCGTGGCCTTGGCACGCGATTTCACCGTTTCCGGGCGCGCCTGCACGATGAAGAGCTTGCCGGTGACGCCGTCCTTCGCCCACTCGATGTCCATCGGGCGGCCGTAATGCTGCTCGATGACCAGGGCCTGCTTCGACAGTTCGTGCACATCCTCATCGGTGATGGAGAAGGTGGCACGCAGGTTTGCCGGCGTGTCTTCCGTGCGGACGCGTTCGCCGGGTACGTCCGAATACACCATGCGCAGCGCCTTGCTGCCGAGCGAGCGGCGCAGGATGGCCGGCTTGCCCTGTTTCAGCGTGGGCTTGTAGACGTAGAACTCATCCGGGTTCACCGCGCCCTGCACGACCATCTCTCCCAGGCCGAAGCTGGAGGTCACGAACACCACGTCGCGGAAACCGGATTCGGTGTCCAGCGTGAACAGGACGCCCGAGGCGCCGACGCCGGAGCGCACCATCAGCTGCACGCCGGCCGACAGGAACACGTCCTCGTGCTTGAAGCCGTGGTGCACGCGGTAGGCGATGGCGCGGTCGTTGTAGAGGCTGGCGAAGACTTCCTTCACCTTGTGCACGACATCGTCGGCGCCGGTGACGTTGAGGAAGGTTTCCTGCTGGCCGGCGAACGACGCGTCGGGCAGGTCCTCGGCGGTAGCCGACGAGCGCACGGCCACGGCGATGTCGCCGCCGCCGTTTTCGGAGGACAGCTTCGCGTAGGCAGCTCGGATGTCGGCATCCAGGTCGGGCTGCAGCGGCGCGTCGATGACCCAGCCGCGGATCTCTTTGCCGGCGGCCGTCAAAGCCGCGACATCCTCGACATCGAGCGTGGCCAGCTTGTCGAAGATGCGCTTGGACAGGTCGTTGTGCGCGATGAAGGCCTTGAACGCCTCCGCGGTGGTCGCATAGCCTCCGGGGACCGACACCCCCAGGTTGGCCAGGTGGCCGATCATTTCGCCCAGTGACGAATTCTTGCCACCTACGCGGGCCAGGTCGGCCAGGCGCAGCTCGTGCAACCACAGGATTTTCTCGTTCAAGCGCAATGCTCCGAAGCAGGCCGCGCCATGCCGATGACCATCGGCGTGGGGTGCCGTGTCCATGGGGAAAGAGGCGATATGATGCAGTGCATACCAATTGCAGACAAGCTTGATCTGACGGGGGTTTCCATGGTGAAGCGGGAAGGGGAAGGGCATGTCTGAGCTGCGCCCGGTGTTCTATGTCTCCGATGGCACCGGTATCACCGCCGAGACGATCGGCCACAGCCTGCTGACCCAGTTCGCCGGCATGCGCTTCCAGACGGACCGGCTCTCCTTCGTCGATGACGAGGAAAAAGCGCGCGATGCCGCCGATCGCATTCGCCGCATGGGCGAAAAGCTGGGCAGCCGGCCCATCGTCATCAATTCGTGCGTGGATCCGGCGCTGAGCGCACTGGTCGCCGAAAGCGGCGCACTGATGCTCGACGTGTTCGCCCCCTTCATCGAGCCGCTGGAGCGCGAACTCGGCCAGCAGCGCCAGTCGCGCGTGGGGCAGGCGCATGGCCTTGTGGATTTCGAGACCTACCACCGGCGAATCAATGCGATGAATTTCGCGCTGACCCACGACGACGGCATGGCGGTGAACTACGACGAGGCCGACGTGATCCTGGTGGCCGTATCGCGTGCGGGCAAGACGCCCACCTGCGTCTACCTGGCCCTGCATTACGGCATCCGCGCAGCGAACTATCCCTTGACCGATGGCGATCTCGAGACCGACAGGCTGCCGGCGCGACTGCGCCCCTATCGGCGCAAGCTGTTCGCGTTGACCATCGATCCTGATCGCCTGCACCAGATCCGGCAGGAGCGCCGCCCCAACTCCAGCTACGCGAAGATGGAAACCTGCAAGCGCGAGGTGGCCGCGGCCGAGGCGATGTTCCAGGTGGAACGGCTGCCCACGCTCAGCACCACCAACAAGTCGATCGAGGAGATTTCCAGCAAGGTGCTTTCCACGCTGGGCCTGCAGCGCGACATGTACTGAGGAAGGCCGGGCCCGGCGGTGGTCCCGGGAACCCTTAACTTAGGCCGCACCCGGCGAGGCGTCAATGCTGCCGCCGGCGCGCAACCGCGTGTAGGATCGGACCATGTCCCAGGCACTCGCACGTAACGCCCGCATTCCCCGGCTTGGCCGCTTCGGCTGGCTGATGGCGCTCTACGCGGAAAACCACGCACGGCTGACGCGCCTGTTCGCGCCGGAGCACCTGGCGGTCGGTACGTACGTCTCCCGTATCGGCGATGGGCTCGACGTACGTCTGGATGTCATCGAGACCCATCGGTACACGGTCGAGTTGCGCCTGACCTACGACATCTGCGACCCGCTGACCGGCGAACCGGACCCGTCCGCGTTCGTCCGACTGTATCGCGACGCGCACCAGGCCGAGGCGACGCACTGTTATGTCGGCCGGCGATGGCAGGACGTCATCGGCCTGTATCCCCCGCCGGCGGAAGTCATCAGCCACCGCATGCGCATGAATACCTTCCTCGGCAAATGGCTCGAGTACCTGGGCGAGCAGGGGCATGGCGTGGCGACATTGCAACCCGTCACGACGGCGCGCGACGTCGCCTGACGTCGCATCGCCTTGCCGGTGGTTCAGGCCACGCGAACGAAGCGGATGGCGTTGAGCCGGCTCAGGCCGTGACGGTTGTCGCGGGAAAGATTCGTCACGTCGACCGCACCCCGCGCTTCCAGTGCCAGCAGGCGAAGCGCGATGGCGTCGAACGTCGCCTCGTCCAGTCCCAGCGATCCCGCACTCCATCGCGTGTCCCGATGGAGCGGCACGTGGGAAACCAGCTCGTTTACAAGGGTGTCGTGTGTCATGGCGGCGGCCGGGGAGGGTGGGTACTGCTGCGCTACGCGGTGGGAGGACCGGTGGCCTTCCGAGGTTTTTACGCGCGCCCTCGTGATGTTCGCGTGGATGTCTTCGAGGCCGCGTGCGCGCTCGGCGAAGGCAAAAAGAAAGGCCCGGTTTCCCGGGCCTTGAAAGATTGGCGTCCCCACGGGGATTCGAACCCCGGTCGCTACCGTGAAAGGGTAATGTCCTAGGCCTCTAGACGATGGGGACGCACGAAAGTTGTCGCCAGATTTTACTCCGGACGGCCTATTGTCCGGAAGTTGGTGGAGCCAGGCGGGATCGAACCGCCGACCTCCTGCATGCCATGCAGGCGCTCTCCCAGCTGAGCTATGGCCCCACGTGCTGGCAGGAGCGGAATGATAGCTAGGCAATTTCCGATGCGCAAGCATCCGTTACGAAAAATTTCACGGCTGGCGGTGGAAGGTGCATGCGGTTGAAATAAGCGACCGGACATCGAGAGGCATCGCAAGGCGGATGATCGCGTTTTCAGTGAAGGAATGGTCCGCATGGGCGCCCGGTCTGGTGGACCGCGACGCATGGCGTGCGTGGGCCACCGCCCCGTGGCTGCCGGTTGGCGAAGAGACCCCTGCGCTGGCGGAGGTGCCCGCGATGCAGCGAAGGCGCATCGAACGGCTCGGGCGGATGGCGATCCAGACGGCGTTCTGGTGCCAGCACGCTGAAGAAAACGGCACGCCCCTCATCTTCGCGTCGCGGCACGGCGACGTGGCGCGTTCGATGGAACTGCTGGAAGCCCTGGCGACTGAGCAACCACCGTCGCCCACCACGTTCGGCCTGTCGGTGCACAACGCCATCGCGGCGCTGTACTCGATCCTGCGACGGGAGCGCGGCAACTACATCGCCCTGGCCGGTGGCATGGCGACGGTAGAAGCCGCGTGCGTCGAGGCGGCGGTATTGCTGGCGGATGGGGCGCCGGAGGTGCTGCTGGTGGTGTACGAAGCGCCGCTGCCCGGGATCTACGCCAGCTTCGCGGACGAGCCGGACGCCGGTTTCGCCTGGTGCTGGCGTATCGCGCCTGCCGACGGCTCGGCGCCTGCATTGCGGCTGGCGTGGGAGGGCGAGGCGGGCGAATCGGAGCTCGCGGCCGCCACCCTGCCGCACGGTCTGGAGGTCCTGCGCTTCCTGCTGTCAGGCGAGGCGGCATGGCAGTGGCGGGCCGACGGCATGACATGGCGGTGGCAGCGCGATGCGTGAGCGCGTCGACCATGCCTGGCGCGTCTTCGGTACCGGACTGAGCTTCCTTGCGTTCGGCGTCGGCGGGTTGTTCCTGGGCGTGTTCGTGCTGCCGCCGATGCTTTGGCTGGTGCGTGACTCCGAGCGCCGCCGCCGCTGGTCCCGGCGCATCGTCCAGCGCAGTTTCGCCGCCCATGTCGAACTGATGCGCCGCCTTGGGCTGATGACGTACGAGATCCGGGGCCGCGAGCGGCTGGCGCGCAGGGGCCTGCTGGTCCTTGCCAACCACCCGACGCTGATCGACGTCGTCCTGCTGGTGTCGCTGCTTCCCAATGCGGATTGCGTGGTGAAGTCGGCGGTGGCGCGCAATCCGTTCATGCGCGGCCCCGTGCGTGCCGCAGGCTACGTCGCCAACGACGACGGCGCAGGGCTGGTGGAAGACTGCATTGCCGCGGTCCGCGCCGGTGGCGCGCTGGTGATCTTCCCGGAAGGAACCCGGACCACGCCGGGGCAGCCGTTGAAGCTGCAGCGCGGTGCCGCGAACATCGCGGTGCGCGGCGCGCTGGACATCACGCCGGTGCGGATCACGTGCTCGCCGCTGACGCTGGGGAAAGGGGAGAAGTGGTATCGTGTGCCGCCGGTGCGATTCCACATGGTGATCGATGTTCAGGAAGACCTGCCGATCGCCCCGTTCCTGAACGGAATGGAGGGGGCGGATCCAGCGGCGGGGGGAGAGGCGCTGGCAGCCCGGCGGCTCACGGAACATCTGGCCAACTACTTTGCGGGAGATCCATCGCGTGCAGGCACTTGAGCACGAGATCAAGGAATTGATCATTTCATCGCTGTCGCTGGAGGACATCACCCCCGACGACATCGATACCGGCGCCCCGCTGTTCGTGGAGGGGCTGGGACTGGATTCGATCGACGCGCTCGAACTGGGCCTTGCGCTGCAGAAGCGCTACGGCGTGGCGCTCTCCGCCGATTCGCAGGAAACCCGCCGGCATTTCGCCAGCGTGCGTGCCCTGGCGGACTTCGTCGCCTCGCAAGGCAAGGCCTGAGCAGGGACGGCAGGACTGGCAAGATGACCAAGAACGAACTTTTCGACCGGATCGTGACGATCCTGCATGACAGCTTCGAGATCGAGCCCGCGCGCATCACGCCCGACGCCCGGCTCTACGACGACCTCGACATCGACAGCATCGATGCGGTGGACCTGATCGTGCAGCTGAAGCCGCTGCTGGGCCGCAGCCTGCAGCCGGATGCCTTCAAGTCGGTGCGCACGGTGCAGGACATCGTGGACGTGCTGTACGGCCTGATCCGCGACCAAGCCGCCTGAGCGCAGGCCGCGTGCCCGTGTCCCGGATAGGCGCGGCCATCTTCGTGGCGTTGTCGGTGGCTTACCCCCTAGTGGTCTATTGGGCGATGGGTCGCTTCGAGCCGCGCTGGCTGGCGGTCCTGCTGCTAGCCCTCGCGGTGCTGCGCGCCATCGCGACGCGCCAGGCGGTCTGGCTGGTGGCGGCCGCGGGCGCCGCACTGCTTGCGGCCCTGGCCACCGTGTTCAACCAGGCGTTGCCGCTCAAGCTCTATCCGGCCCTGATCAATGCGGTGATGCTGATCGTGTTCGCGAGCAGCCTGGCGTTTCCGCCGTCGGCGGTGGAGCGCATCGCGCGGCTGACCGAGCCCGACCTCCCGCCCGCCGGCGTGGCCTACACGCGCCGCGTCACTCAGGTGTGGTGCGGCTTCTTCGTGCTCAATGGCGCACTCGCGCTGGTCACGGCGCTGTGGACGTCTGACCGGACGTGGGCGCTCTACAACGGATTGATCGCCTACGGACTGATCGGCCTGTTGTTCGGCGGCGAGTGGCTGGTGCGCCAGCGGGTGAAGGCAGGACATCGCCATGACTGAGTGGCGCTCGTTGGGCGAGGTCGCGCTGCGCCCGTTGCCGGGACGGGCGTTCATCGCGGCGGGAAGCGAGTCGGCGGACCATGCGGTGTTCCAGCACGAGGCGCTGCGCTGGCAGGCGACGTTCCACCGTCTGCCGGGGTCGAGTTGGGCGCTGCACTTCGATGACGCCTCGCGCTTCGCCGCCGCCCTGTATGGCGCGTGGCATGCGGGCAAGACCGTGGTGTTGCCGGGCGACGCGCTGGCAGGCACCCAGGCCCGCCTGCGCGCGCACGTGGACGGTTTCGCGGGCGACTGGCTCGAGAGCGATGCCGCGTCGCCGGATGATCTGCCGGACACCCCCTGCGTGGCGCGACCGCTGGACGCGGACGCCACGCGTCTCGTCGTCTTCACCTCCGGAAGCACGGGCGAGCCGGTCGCCATCGAGAAGCGCCTGCGGCAACTCGACGCCGAGGTGCACGCGCTGGAAGCCGCGCTCGGGCGCGGCCTGGACGGCGTGGCGGTGCATGGCACCGTGTCGCACCAGCATATCTACGGCCTTCTGTTCCGGGTGTTGTGGCCGCTGGCCGCGGGCCGCGCCATCGTGCCGCGTGCGTTCTTTCCCGAAGATCTGCTGGCCGCGATGGACGGCCAGGACGCGGTGCTGGTCGCCAGTCCGGCGCACCTCAAGCGCTTGCCGGCGCAGCTGTCATGGGCATCGCTGCATGGGCGGCTGCGCGCGGTGTTCTCGTCAGGGGGCGCGTTGCCCGCCGATGCTGCGCACGATGTGGCCCGGCTGCTGGGCGTGCCGCCCACCGAGATCCTGGGCAGCAGCGAGACCGGCGGCATCGCCTGGCGCCGCTGGGAGACGGAAGTTCCGGTCTGGACGCCGTTACCCGGCGTCGACTGGCGTTTGCAGGAAGGCGTGCTCGAAGTGCATTCGCCGCACCTGGCCGGCGACGCGTGGTGGCGCAGCCAGGACCGCGCGGAAGCCGATGGTGCGGGCGGATTCCGTCTGCTGGGCCGGGCAGACCGTATCGTGAAGGTGGAAGAGCGTCGCGTCTCGCTGGATGCGCTGGAGCGCCGGATCCAGGCGCACCCGGCGGTCAGGGAGGCGCGCGTGCTGCTGCTCGGTGGCGCGCGCAGCGCGCTGGCGGCCGTCGTCGCGATGGCCGACGGCGTGCCGGTGCCGCAAGACGCGATGGCCCGGCGTGCGCTGTCGCAGTCGTTGTCGCGGCACCTGGCGGAGATGCAGGATGCGGTGACCCGGCCGCGGCGCTGGCGCTTCGCGACGGCGTTGCCGACCAACGCGCAAGGCAAGGTCACCGAGGCGGCACTGACCGCCCTGTTCCGCCCCGAGCGCCCGGCCGCATGCTGGACGCTCCGCGAGTCGGCGCGCGCACGCGCCGACATGTCGCTGGACGCGTCGCTCGCCGTCTTCGACGGCCATTTCAACCAGGCCGCAGTCCTGCCGGGGGTCGCGCAACTCGACTGGGCGGTACAGCTGGCGCGCGAGGTCTTCGCGATTCCCCCGTGCTTCCTTCGCATGGAAGCGCTGAAGTTCCAGCGCGTGGCGCGTCCCGGCGACCTGATCCACCTCGACCTGGAATGGCAGGCGGATCGCGCCACGCTCGTGTTCCGCTACACCTCCGTGCAGGGTCCGCATGCCAGTGGTCGCGTGGTGTTCGTCCATGAGGGGTGAATCCGTGGCGCCGCCGCTCGCCTTCCGCCCGCTGGTCGTGATCCCGGTGTTCGACCACGAGCACGCCATCGCCACGATGGTGGCGGGCGTGCTACACACCGGCAACGCCTGCCTTCTGGTGGATGACGGCTCGGGCCCGGCGTGCGCCCTCGAGCTCGACCGTCTGGCCGCGCTGCATGCGCCGCAGGTGCGCCTGCTCCGGCTGCCGGTGAACCAGGGCAAGGGAGGCGCCGTGCTGGCGGGGTTCCGCGACGCGAGCCGCCATGGGCACACCCATGTGCTGCAGATCGATGCCGATGGCCAGCACGACCCCGCCGACATTCCGCGCTTCCTCGCGCTGGCGCAGGCGCATCCGGGCGACGTAATCTGTGGCGTGCCGGTCTACGACGAGAGCGTGCCGAAGGGCCGGCTCTACGGCCGCTACCTCACCCACGTATGGGTGTGGATCAATACCGTGTCCTTCGCGATCCGCGATTCGATGTGCGGCTTCCGAGTCTATCCGCTGCCTCCGGTGCTGAAACTGATGGACGAGGAGACCATCGGGCGGCGCATGGACTTCGACGTAGAGGTGCTGGTGCGCCTGTTCTGGCGCGGCATCCGCGTGCACAACCTGCCGACGCGCGTGACCTATCCGCTCGATGGCGTGTCGCACTTCGACGTATGGCGCGACAACGTGCGCATCAGCCGCATGCATGCGCGGCTGTTCTTCGGCATGGTGCGGCGGTTGCCGCGCCTGCTGCGCGGCCGCAGGTCGGTGGCGTCGCCATGAGCCGGCGCAGCGAGCACTGGGCCGACATCGGCGAATCCACCTCCGTACGCGGGATCCTGCTGCTCTGCGCGGTGCATCGCTGGCTGGGGCGCTGGCCCTTCCGCTTGTGCGTCTATCCGGTGGTCCTCGTGCATTGGCTGCTCAATGGCACCGCGCGGCGTGCGTCGCTGCAGTACCTGCGGCGCCTGCATGCACATTCGGGCGTGCCGCCGTCGCGGCCGGGCGTGTGGCAGAGCCTGCACCACTTCGCGATGTTCGCCGAGACGATGCTCGACAAGATCCTCGCGCTGGGCCACCGCTACCCGATCGGACGCGTCCGCATGCAGCGGGAGGGCGTGCTGGCGCGGGTCAGGTCGGGGGAGGGCGGGCTGATCGTCACCGGGCACCTGGGATGCCTGGAGCTCTGCCAGGTGATGGCCGAGCAGGTTCCCGGCCTTCGCCTGACGGCGCTGGTGCACACGGCGCACGCCGAGCGCTTCAACCGCATGATGCGTCGCCTGGACGAGACCACGCGCGTTGAACTGCTCCAGGTCACGGACCTGGGGCCCGCCGATGCGGTGAGGTTATCCGAGCGCGTGGCGCGGGGCGAGTTCGTCGCCATCGCCGGCGATCGTGTCCCGCTGCGCGGCGGGCGTACGGTGACGGCCTCCTTCCTGGGCCATGAAGCCCCGTTCCCGATCGGAGCCTACGTGCTGGGTGCCGCGCTGAAGTGCCCGGTGTTCACCATGGCGTGCACGCATGAAGGCGACGGCTACCGGGTGCGCATGGACGCGTTCGCCGAACGCATCGCGTTGCCGCGCGGCTCGCGCGATGCCGCCCTGGCCGGCTACGCTGCACAGTTCGCGCGGTGGCTGGAACAGCAGGTCCACCTGTCGCCCTACGACTGGTTCAACTTCTACCCCTTCTGGGATCAGGTACCGCATGAGCCCCGCAATGAATGACTCCGTGGCGCCGGTCTTCGGCGACGCTCCGCTGCGCATCGAGGACGTCGTCGCCCTGGCGCAGCGCCGCGTGCCGCCGGTGCTGTCCGCAGATCCCGCCTTCCGGGCGCGCATCGCGCGTGGCGCCGACTTCCTCAGTCGACTGCTGGAGGAGGAGGGCGTCATCTATGGCGTCACCACCGGGTATGGCGATTCCTGCACGGTGAACATTCCGCCGGCACTGGTCGCGGAACTGCCGCACCACCTGTACACCTACCATGGGTGCGGCCTCGGCCGCTTCCTGGACGAAACCGAGACACGTGCGGTGCTGGCGGCGCGGCTGGCGTCGCTGGTGCGGGGCATGTCAGGTGTCAGCGTGCCGCTGCTGGAAGGGTTGGCGAAGCTGCTGCGCCACGACGTGCTGCCCCTGATTCCCGCGGAAGGATCGGTCGGTGCGAGCGGCGACCTGACGCCGCTGTCGTACGTGGCCGCCGTGCTGTGCGGCGAGCGCGACGTCATGCACGGCGGGCGCCAGCGTCCGGCACGCGACGCGCTCGCCGAGATCGGCATGGCGCCGCTGACGCTGCGTCCCAAGGAGGGACTGGCGATCATGAACGGGACCGCCGTGATGACCGCGCTTGCCTGCCTGGCGTTCCATCGCGCCGAATACCTGTCGCGCCTGGCGACGCGGTTGACCGCGTTCAACGTGCTGGCCGCCGACGGCAACGCGCACCATTTCGACGCCGTGCTGTTCGCCGCGAAGCCGCATCCCGGCCAGTCGCGCGTGGCGCAGCGGTTGCGCGAAGACCTGCACAGCGACCGGCCGCCCCGCAATGAGCAGCGCCTGCAGGACCGTTACTCGTTGCGTTGCGCGCCGCACGTGATCGGCGTGCTGGAAGACGCATTGCCGTTCCTGCGCCAGCTGATCGAGACCGAACTCAACAGCGCCAACGACAATCCGCTGATCGACCCCGAGCGCGAGCAGATCCTGCACGGAGGCCACTTCTATGGCGGACACATCGCGTTCGCGATGGATTCGCTGAAGAACACCGTGGCCAATGTCGCCGACTTGCTGGACCGGCAGCTGGCCCTGATCGTGGATGCGCGCTACAACCACGGCCTGCCGGCGAACCTGTCCGGCGCGACGGGGCCGCGCGCGGCGATCAACCACGGCCTGAAGGCGTTGCAGATCAGCGTGTCGGCGTGGACCGCCGAGGCCTTGAAGCTGACGATGCCGGCCTCGGTCTTCTCGCGTTCCACCGAATGCCACAACCAGGACAAGGTCAGCATGGGCACGATCGCCGCGCGCGATTGTCTGCGCGTGATCGAGCTGACCGAGCAGGTGGTCGCCGGCATGCTGATCGCCGCACGCCAGGCACTGGCGCTGCGCGAGCGCGTCGGGCTGCAATCCACGCTGGGCGAAGGCCCGGCGACGATGTACGCCGACCTGCAGGCGCGCATCGCGCTGGTCGAGGAGGATCGCGCACTGGATGGCGAACTGCGCCAGCTGCTGGTCGACATCCGGGAGGAACGCTGGGATGTCTATGCCGCCTGACCTTCGCGCCGACCTGGCGATCGAGATCCCGCTCAGCCCGGCCTTCCACGATTGCGATGCCATGCAGGTGGTCTGGCACGGCCACTACTTCAAGTACCTTGAAATCGCCCGTTGCGCGTTGCTGCAGCGGTTCGACTACGACTACCCGCAGATGCATGCATCCGGCTACATGTGGCCGATCGTCGATACGCGCGTGAAGTACATCCGCCCGCTGCGGTACGCGCAGGCCCTGCTCGTGACGGCCCGCATCAGCGAGTGGGAGAACCGCTTGAGGATGGACTACGAGATTCGCGACGCCGGAAGTGGCGAGGTGCTGACGCGCGCGCACACGATCCAGGTGGCGGTCGACGCCGCTTCAGGCGAGATGCGCTATCAGTGCCCGCCTGTCCTGTGGGAACGGTTGGGAGTCGCTGCGCCATGAACAAGATCCGCGGTCTCGTTTCCGCTTTCGCGCTTGCCCTCATGGCGGGTGGAATCGTCAACCCGGCGTCCGCCGATCCGTTGGCGGAGGTGCGTTCCCAGGTGGCGCAGGTGCCGCTGTTGCGGGGCGAGTTCAGCCAGGAAAAGCAGGTGGCCGGCTTCAGGAATCCGCTGCGCTCGAATGGTCGTTTCCTGCTGGTGCGCGACAAGGGCGTGGTGTGGTCGACGACGGCGCCGTTCCCGTCCGAAATCGTCATCACGCAGGATCGCATCCTCAGCCGCCAGCGAGACGGCAGCCGCCGGTTGGAAGTCGATGGCCGGCAACAACCCGGGCTTCGCAGTGTCAACGCGATGATGTTCGCGCTGATGAGCGGCGACATGAAGGCGCTGACGTCGACCTTCGAGGTGAAGGCGGAGCCTGCGGCGCGTGGCTGGAAGATGACGCTGGTGCCACGTTCGCGGCAGGTGGCGCAGGCCTTCAACTCGGTGCGCCTGTCGGGCGACCGCTATGTGCGTGAGGTGGAGCTGCGCGAGGCCAACGGCGACCTCACGCGCCTGCGCTTCAGCGGCATGAGCGAATCGCCCGCGACCCTGTCGCGCGACGAGGCGGCCCGGTTTGAGTGATCCTGTGCCCGCGGTGACGAGGGTGCGACCGTTGCGCGGCTGGCGCTGGCTTGCCGTGGCGTGGTTGGTGGTCCTGGCTGCCGTGGCGTGGCACCAATGGCGGTTCTGGCAGTCGCCGCGCATCGACAGCGACGTGCTGGCGCTGCTGCCCCAGGAGGCCGGCGACCCGACGGTGTCCGATGCGACCCGACGCATCGCGGAGAACAGTGCGCGCGACGTGGTGGTCATGCTGGGCGCCACGGAGGTGGAGGACGCGCTGAAGGCACGGGCGGCGTTCGAGGCGTCGCTTGCACGCCCGGCGGCGCAGGCGATGCTGGCGTCGGCTGGGTCGCCGGAAGACTGGTTCGCCCAGGCGCGCGACGTGCTGGCACCGCATCGCGATCGCTTGCTGACTGCATCCCAGCGGGACACGCTGGCGCAGGCGACGCCCGAAGCCTTGGCCGAGTCCGCACTGGCGTCGCTGTACGGTCCCATGGGGGCGCCGCGCCTGACCGAGTGGCGCAGCGATCCACTCGGACTGTGGCCGCAGTGGTGGCAGGCGCAGGCGGCCGCGTCGGGGATGGCAGTGGACGGTGACGGACTGCTGCAGGCCGAGAACCGCCACTGGGCGGTGCTGCAGTACACGTTGCGCACCTCGGCCTTCAGGCTGGACGGCGAACGCCATCTGCAGGATCTGCTCGACGCGGCGACCGGCGCCGCGATGGCGGCGGCGCCCGGCATCCGCGTGCTGAAGGCCGGGGTGCCCCTGCATGCCGAATCGGCCGCGGTGCAGGCCCGCCGCGAGGTCAATACCATCGGCTGGGGCTCGCTGGCGGCCGTGCTGCTGCTGGTGTGGCTGGCGTTCCGCTCGCTGCGTCCCCTGTTGCTGGTGGCGATGTCGCTGCTGGTCGGCTGCGCGGTCGCGATGACGGTCACCGTGCTGGTCTTCGGAAAGGTGCACCTGCTGACGCTGATCTTCGGCGCAAGCCTCGTTGGCGTGGCGGAGGACTACGGCATCCACTGGTTCGCATCGCGTCAGGGCGTGGCCAGCGAGCGACGCTGGTCGCTGCTGCGCCATCTGCTGCCCGGCCTGTGGCTGGCACTGCTGACCAGCGCCATGGCGTATCTGGCGCTGGGGTTGGCACCGTTCCCCGGCCTGCGGCAGATGGCGCTGTTCTCCGTGGTCGGCCTGGCGTCGGCCTTCCTGACGGTGATCTTCTTCTTCCCGTGGCTGGATGGTGGGCAGGTCCGCACGACCGGCTTCTCGCGTTGGCTGGGCGGTACGCTGGTGCGATGGCCGCGCCTGTCCGGTCGTCGTGGCGGTGTCGCGCTCGCCGTCGTCGTCCTGGCCATCGCGGTGCCCGGCCTGATGCGCGTACAGGGCAAGGACGACCTTCGCGGCCTGCAGTCGTCGCCACCGGCGCTGATCACGCAGCAGCGCGACGTCGGTCACCTGCTGGGCATGCCCAGCCCGGCGCAGTTCTTCCTCGTGCAGGGGCGCGATGCCGAACAGGTGCTGCAACGCGAGGAACGCCTGGTGGCGCGCCTTCGTGAAGCGGAGGCGAAAGGGAAGGTCGGTGGTCACCGCGCACTGAGCGATTGGCTGCCCTCGAAGCGCCAACAGGACGAAGATGCTGCGCTGACGTCGCGTATCGAGCGCGACGTACTGGCGCGCTTGTCCGCGGTTACCGGAGAGTCGGTGGCGCGCGGCGGATTCGCCCCGGGGGCGATGGACATCGATGCCTTCCTCGCATCGCCGGCATCGCTGCCGGTACGCCATCTCTGGCTCGGGCAGGTGGGCGAGGGCATGGCGTCGGTGGTGATGGTCAACGACCTGTCGCGGCCGGACGCCCTCGCAACGTTCGCGGCGCAGGCGGTCGGTCTCGAGGGTGTGCGCTGGGTCGATCGCACGGCCGACATTTCACGCCTCCTCACGCACTACCGCCACATGATGTCCTGGCTGCTGCTGGCGGGCGTGGCAGTGGTGTTCGTGGTGCTGGCCGTACGCTATCGCGGACAGGCCTGGCGTGTGATCACGCCGACGGTGCTGGCGGGCGTGCTGACCGTGGCATTGCTGGGCTGGCTGGGCCAGCCGTTGCAGTTGTTCAACGTGCTGGCGCTGATGCTCTTGCTCGGCATGGGGATCGACTACGGCATCTTCCTGGTCGAGCACCGTGGCGATGCCAGCGCGTGGCTCGCGGTATGCGTGGGGGCGGCCAGTACCTGGCTGTCGTTCGGCCTGCTGGGGCTGTCGGCGACGCCTGCCTTGCGCGCGTTCGGCCTGACCCTGCTGTTCGGCATCGGCCTGGTCTGGCTGCTGTCGACCCTGTTCCGGCCTGCGCCGGATGTTTCTCCCTTGCCTGGACACGACGTGGAATGAAAACGGAACGCACCGACATCCTGATCATCGGCGCAGGCCCCGCCGGCTCGGTGGCGGCCGCCCTGCTGCGGCAGCAAGGTCGCAAGGTCCTCATCATCGAGCGCGAACAGTTCCCGCGCTTTTCCATCGGCGAGAGCCTCCTCCCGCAGAGCATGGAATACATCCAGGCCGCCGGACTCCTGCAGGACGTGGTGGAGGCGGGCTTCCAGTACAAGAACGGCGCCGCTTTCGTGCGCGGGGAGCGCACCACCGAGTTCGATTTCCGCGACAAGTTCTCGGAGGGCTGGGGGACCACGTACCAGGTGCAGCGTGCCGACTTCGACCATGTCCTGGCAAAGGGCGCCGAGCGCATGGGGGCCGAGGTGCGCTACCGCCACGAGGTGCTGTCCGCCGAGCCCGGTCATGCTCCGCGCGTCACCGTGCGCTCGCCGGACGGCGAGGAGTACGTGATCGAAGCCGACTTCATGCTCGACGCCAGCGGCTTCGGCCGACTGCTGCCGCGCCTGCTGAAGCTCGAGTCGCCGTCGAACTTCCCGGTACGCGGCGCCATCTTCACCCACGTGCGCGACCACATCCCCCCCGGCGCGGGCTTCGATCGCAACAAGATCCTGATCACCACGCATCCGGAACACGTCGACGTCTGGTACTGGACCATCCCGTTCTCGAATGGCTGCTGCTCGCTCGGCGTGGTGGCGGAAACCGCGTTCCTCGATCGCTACGCGGGCACCGACCTGGAGCGCCTGCAGGCCATCGTCGGCGAAGACCCCAACCTGACGCGGTTGCTGAAGAACGCCGAATGGGCGGTGCTGCCGGTACGCCAGATCACCGGCTACTCCGCCAACGTCGCCTCGCTGTGGGGACCGGGTTATGCGCTGCTGGGCAATGCGGGCGAGTTCCTCGATCCGGTGTTTTCCTCGGGCGTGACCATCGCGTTCAAGTCGGCGCAACTCGCCAGCGAATGCCTGCGCCGCCACTACGCCGGCGAACCGGTGGACTGGGAGACCGAGTTCGCCATTCCGCTGCGTGGCGGCGTGCAGACCTTCCGCCGTTTCGTCGAGTCGTGGTACGCGGGTGGTTTCCAGAAGATCATCTTCCACCCGGATCCGCAGCCGGACATCCGACGCATGATCTGTTCGATCCTCGCCGGCTATGCCTGGGACAAGAAGAATCCCTACGTGGCCGACACGCAGCGCCGCCTGCAGGTGCTGGAGCAGCTGTGCACCGGTTGATCGCACTGCTGCTCGCCGGCGTGCTGCTGGCGGGATGCGCAACGCGTCCGCAAAAGCCCGCGGTGGAACTTCCCGCGTTGCGACTGGCGCCTGCGGCGCTGGGCCACGACCTGGCCGTGCAACAGCGCCTGGTGTTCCGTTTCGGCCCGCACGTGCGCGAACTGGATGCGCTGCTGGAAGTCGACGCCACCGATGTCCGGCTCGCGGTACAGGCCATGGGCCGGACCGGCGTGCGGCTGCAGTGGGATGGCACGGCGCTCGTAGAGCAACGCGCGGCGTGGCTGCCCGCTGCCGTGCGCGGCGAGCGGGTGCTCGACGATGTGCAGTTCAGCCTGTGGCCGGCGGATGCGATCCGGGCCGTACTTCCAGCGGACTGGACGGTGGTCGAGCAAGGGGCGTTCCGTGAGTTGCGCAGGAACGGACAGGTCTGGTTGCAGCGCGAGCAGGTCGATGCCACGACGCTGCGCGTACGCAATGGCGTCGACGACTACGAACTGACGATCGAATCCGTGGCCGGCGGAGCGCTGGATCCATGAGGGGCGGTGCGATCTTCCTGAACGAGCTCGGCATCGTCTGTGCGCTCGGCGACGGGACGGAGGCCGTGCGCGAGGCGCTGTTCCGCGATGACGCGCCGGGTGGCGTGATGCTCGACGACACGTTCATGCCCGGGCGATGCCTCGCACTGGGGACGGTCGAGGGCGGCCTGCCGTCGCTCGCGCATCATCCGCTCCCGTTGCACGGCCGCAACAATGCCTTGCTGCGTGCGGCCTACCTCCAGATCGAGGACGCCGTGCAGCGGGCCATCGACCGGCACGGCCCCGCGCGGGTCGCCATCGTGGTCGGCACCAGTACCTCCGGCATCGGCGAGGCCGAACGGGCGATGACGCACTGGCAGCATCACCGGCAATGGCCCGACGGCTTCCATTACGTGCAGCAGGAGATCGGCGCGCCGTCGCGCTTCCTCGCCGCCGAATCGGGCGCCCGCGGTCCCGCCTGGACGATTTCCACGGCATGCTCTTCCAGCGCGAAGGCCATGGCATCGGCGGCCCGCCTGCTGCGCAGCGGACTGGTCGATGCGGTGATCACAGGGGGGTCGGATTCCCTGTGCGAGTTCACCGTGCGCGGCTTCATGGCGCTGGAGTCCGTGTCGGCCGAGCGCTGCAACCCATTCTCGGCGAACCGCCATGGGATCAACATCGGCGAAGGGGCGGCACTGTTCCTGATGACGCGTGCGGAAGGCCCCGTCCGCCTAGCGGGGTGGGGCGAGACCGCCGACGCACACCACATCTCGGCGCCCGAGCCGCAGGGCATCGGTGCCGTCACCGCCATCGGCCAGGCGCTGGCGCGCGCGCAGCTGTCGCCGTCGCAGATCGATTACGTCAACCTGCACGGAACCGCCACGCCGCAGAACGACGCGATGGAAAGCCGAGCAGTGACGGCGGCGCTCGGCGGCGAGGTACCGGCGAGTTCCACCAAGCCGTTGACCGGGCATACGCTCGGTGCCGCGGGCGCGATCGAAGCCGGCCTGTGCTGGCTGGCGATGACCGACAATCCCCGCCATCGGCTGCCACCGCACTGGTGGGATGGCGTCGTCGACGGCGACCTTCCGCCGCTGGCGTTCGTGGCACCCGGCGCCACCGCCAACGGGCCGCTGCGCCATGTGCTGAGCCAGTCGTTCGCGTTCGGTGGCAGCAACGCCGTACTGGTATTCGGAGCAGGATGATGCGCGAGCTGTACGACATCGCGCGCGTGGTGCCGCATCGCGGCACGATGCGCATGGTCGATCGATTGGTGGACTGGGACGAGGACACCGTGGTGGTCGAACTGCGGGTGCCCGACGAGGGGCCGTTCAGCCATGCGGAGGGCGTGCCCGCCTGGGTGGGCATCGAATACATGGCCCAGACCATCGCCGCCTGGGCCGGCTGCCACGCGCGGGCCTCGGGGCGTGAACCGTCGATCGGGTTCCTGCTGGGCACGCGCCGTTACGAGAGCCGGACCTCGTGGTTCCGCGCCGGCAGCGTGCTGCAGGTGGAGGCGACCCGCGAGTTGCTGGGCGACAATGGGCTGGGCATGTTCCGCTGCCGCATCCTGGGGGACGGCGAGGAACTGGCGACCGCCAACGTGTCGGTGTTCGAACCACCGGACGCGATGGCTTATCTGGAGAGTACGCAGGAATGAGTGCAGACAACACGATCCTGGTCACCGGGGGGAGCCGGGGGATCGGCAAGGCCATCGCGTTGCGGCTTGCGCAGGACGGTTTCGATATCGTCGTGCATTGCCGCAGCCGTGTGGAAGAAGCGGAGGGCGTCGCCGGCCAGGTTCGTGCGCTGGGACGTGCGTCGCGCGTCCTGGCCTTCGATGTGGCCGACCGCACCGCGGCCGCGCAGGCACTGGAGGCCGACGTCACCGCGCACGGGGCGTACCACGGCGTGGTCTGCAACGCCGGCATCGCCCGCGACACCGCGTTCCCGGCGATGAGCGCCGATGACTGGGACGCGGTGCTGCGGACGAACCTCGACGGGTTCTACAACGTGCTCAACCCGCTGGTCATGCCGATGGTGCGGCGGCGCAAGCCGGGCCGCATCGTCACGCTCTCGTCGGTGTCCGGCCTGGTGGGCAACCGGGGACAGGTGAACTACAGCGCGGCGAAGGCCGGCATCATCGGCGCCACCAAGGCGCTGGCGCTGGAACTGGCCAGTCGCGCGATCACCGTGAACTGCGTCGCCCCGGGCCTGATCGACACGGAGATGGTCAGTGGCGAGGTGGTCGACGAGGCGCTGAAGATGATCCCGATGAAGCGTGTCGGCACGCCCGGGGAAGTGGCGGCCGTCGTGGCGTTCCTGATGTCGCCAGAGGCGTCGTACGTCACCCGGCAGGTGATTTCGGTCAACGGAGGACTGGTCGGATGAGTCGGAATGATCGACGCGTGGTGGTCACTGGCGCGGGCACCATCAGTCCCCTGGGACACGACTGGCCCAGCGTGCACCTTCGCCTGCGCGAATGCCGCAACGCCGTGCGCCACATGGATGACTGGGCGAAGTACGAGGGCCTGAACACCCGGTTGGCCGCGCCAGCCGAAGCCTTCGACCTGCCCGCGCATTACAACCGCAAGACCACGCGCAGCATGGGGCGGGTCGCGCTGATGTCCGTGCGCGCCACCGAACTCGCCCTCGAGCAGGCCGGACTGCTGGGTGATCCCGTGCTGAAGAGCGGCCGGATGGGCGTGTCGTATGGCTCGTCCGCCGGCAGCCACGAGGCCGTTGGCGACTTCGGCCGCATGCTCAACGAGTACACCACCGAAGGCATCAACGCGACCACGTACCTGAAGATGATGAGCCATACCGCGCCGGTGAACATCGGCGTGTTCTTCGGTCTCACCGGGCGCGTGTACACCACGTCCAGCGCATGTACATCCGGCAGTCAGGGCGTCGGGTGCGCTTACGAGGCGGTCCGCAGCGGCAAGCAGGTCGCGATGATCGCCGGCGGTGCCGAGCAGCTGGATGCGACCGCCGCGGCGGTGTTCGACACGCTGTTCGCCACCAGCGTGCGCAACCACCAGCCCGAGCTGACGCCGCGTCCCTTCGATGCCAACCGCGATGGCCTGGTCCTGGGCGAGGGCGCGTGCACCCTCGTGCTGGAGGACCTGACGCATGCGCAGGCGCGTGGCGCCGAGATCCTGGCGGAGATCGTCGGCTACGGCACCAACAGCGATGGCCAGCACGTCACCCAGCCCAGTGCGGACACGATGGCGCAGGCGATGCGCCTGGCGCTGGAAGACGCAGGCCTGTCGCCGGAAGCGATCGGCTATGTCAATGCGCACGGCACCGCCACCGACCACGGCGACATCGCGGAAACCGCGGCCACGGCAGCCGTGTTCGGCAACCGCATGCCCATCAGTTCGCTGAAGAGCTATGTCGGCCACACGCTGGGCGCCTGCGGCGCGTACGAATCGTGGATCACGCTCCAGATGATGCGGGAGGGCTGGTTCGCCCCCACGCTCAACCTGGAGGAACGCGACCCGCGCTGCGCCGCGCTGGACTACATCACGGGCGAGGGCCGCGAACTGCAGACCGATTACGTGATGAACAACAACTTCGCGTTCGGCGGCATCAACACGTCGCTGATCTTCAAACGCTGGAAGGGCTGAAGCCCGACACACCCCCTTCATCGCCGTTCGTATCCCTGAAAGGAGTAGCACCATGAAACGACTTCTGACCACAAGCCTGCTGACGCTCGCCGTACTGGCCCCGCACGCGAGCGCGGCCGACACCCGCCTCGAACTGCCCTTGCAGGAGCTGGTGGACTCGCCCGAAGCCAAGGCCGCCGGCATCGACGGCAGCGTGCGTTTCTATCTCGCGGGCCAGAAGACCCCGACCGTGGTATCGCGCTTCGGTGAGGACGTGACCAACAGGAAGACCAATGGCGTGGGCAAGTCCGATGCCGAATCCTGTCGTTGGGTCGCATTGTCTGCGCTGAAGGCCCTGCAGGAGGGTGCGAAGGACCGTGGCGCCAACGCGGTCATCGACATCGTCAGCTATTTCAAGAAGAACGAGTTCCGCAGCGCCACGAACTATGAGTGCCATGCGGGCGGCATCATGAGCGGCGTCGCGTTCAAGGCGACCTACGCCAAGGTCAAGTAAGCGACCTCGAGCTCCGCGGCGGCCGCCCCGGGGCGGCCGCATGTCCTTCAGTCGCCGGGCAGGCGCGCGCGTCGCAGGCGTAGTGCATTGCCTACCACCGAGGCCGAGCTGAGGCTCATCGCCAGTGCGGCGAGCATCGGCGAGAGCATCGGTCCGCCGAACAGCCCCAGCACGCCCGCCGCCACTGGCACGCCCAGGGCGTTGTAAGCGAAGGCGAACGCCAGGTTCTGTCGCATGTTGCGCACGGCCGCTTCGGAGAGTGCTTTCGCGCGGCCGATCCCACGCAGGTCGCCCTTCACCAGCGTGACCTGGGCGCTCGACATGGCCACGTCGGTGCCGGTTCCCATCGCGATGCCGACATCGGCGGCGGCGAGGGCTGGCGCATCGTTGATGCCGTCGCCGGCCATCGCGACGTGTCTGCCTTCCTGTTTGAGGCGTGCCACCAACGCTGCCTTGTCGGCGGGGCGCACATCCCCATGGACCTCGTCGATGCCCAGTCTGGCCGCAACGGCACGTGCCGTTCGTTCGCTGTCGCCGGTGGCCATGACGATGCGCAGCCCACGTTCGCGCAGTGCCCGCAAGGCTTCCGGCGTGCTGTCCTTGATGGGGTCCGCGACAGCAATGCTGCCGGCGGGCGCGCCATCTACCGACAGGAACATCACGCTGCCCCCTTGCTCGCGCATGCCCTCGGCATCGGCCTGCAATGGCTGGATCGGCACGCCTTCCTCCTGCATCAACCCCGCATTGCCGAAGGCGAGGCGATGCCCCTCGACGACCCCGCGCACGCCGATACCGCTGCTGGATTCGAAGTCCTGCGCAGGGGAAAGCACCAGGCCGCGCTTTCTTGCTTCCTGCACGACCGCCTGTGCGAGCGGATGCTCACTGCCCGCATCCAGGCTGGCGGCCAAGCGCAGGACCGTCTCCTCGTCGAACGGGGCCCGCGCGTCCACCGCCTTGAACGCGGGCCGTCCCTCCGTCAGCGTACCGGTCTTGTCCACGATCAGCGTGTCGACCTTGCGCAACGTCTCGATCGCTTCCGCATCGCGGAACAGCACGCCGGCCTGCGCCGCGCGGCCGCTGGCGACCATGACCGACATCGGCGTCGCCAGGCCCAGCGCGCAGGGGCACGCGATGATCAGGACGGAGACGGCATTGAGCACGCCATGCGTCCACGACGGTTCCGGGCCGAAGAATCCCCAGCCCATCAGGGTCGCGAGCGCCGCGCCGAGCACCGCCAGCACGAACCAGAACGATACGCGGTCGGCCAGCTTCTGCAGCGGCGCACGACTGCGCTGCGCCTGGGCGACCAGCTGCACGATCTGCGCCAGTACGCTGTCGCTGCCGATCTTCTCCGCGCGGATCACCAGGCTGCCCGCGCCATTGAGGGTGGCGCCGATCACCCGGTCGCCCGGGCTACGTTCCACCGGCATGGGTTCGCCGGTGAGCATGGATTCGTCGATGTGGCTGCGCCCGTCGGTCACTACGCCATCGACAGGGACTTTTTCGCCGGGGCGTACACGCAGGCGATCGCCCACGTGGATATGGGTCAGCTCGATGTCCTCGTCGGTGCCGTCGTCGCGCAGTCGCCGCGCGGTTTTCGGCGCCAGGCCCAGCAACGCCCGGATGGCGGCCGAGGTTTGCGAACGTGCCTTCAACTCCAGCAGCTGGCCCAGCAAGGTGAGCGACACGATCACCGCCGCGGCTTCGAAGTAGACGCCGACATGGCCATGCTCGCGGAACGAGGGCGGAAACACTTGTGGTGCAAACACGGCGACGACGCTATATCCGTAAGCCGCAGCCACGCCGGTGCCAATCAGCGTCCACATGTTCGGACTGCGGTGCCGGATCGACTGTGCCCAGCGCTGGAAGAACGGCCACGCGGCCCAGAGCACGACCGGGGTGCTGAAAGCGAACTCCAGCCATGTGCGCACGGAGGGTGGGATCACGGAGAGGTACATGCCTCCCATCGCGAGCAGCAGGGTCGCTGCGCTGAAGGGCAGCGTCCACCAGAAGCGTTGGCGGAAATCGGTCAGCTCGGGGTTCTCTCCGTCGTCCAGCGAAGGCAGCATCGGTTCCAGCGCCATGCCGCACAGCGGACAGGTGCCGGGGATGTCGCGAACGATCTCCGGATGCATGGGGCAGGTGTACTGCGTGCCCGGTGGTGCGACTGCGGCAGGTGCGGGACCCACGGGGTTGAGATAGCGCATTGGGTCGGCGAGGAACTTCGCACGGCAACCGGCGGAACAGAAGTGGTAAGCGTTGCCCGCGTGCTCCGCCTGATGCGGCGTGGTTGCCGGATCGACCTGCATGCCGCAGACCGGATCGACGGTGCCCGACGCGTCCTTCGCATGAGCGTGGTGGCCTGCACAGCAGGCAGGCTTGGTTGCGGGCGCGTGATGTGCGTCGTGGTGGTGCGGCGAAGGGTTCATGCCTCGCCCCCGAGCGCCGACAGGATCGGGCACTGGTCCAGCGCGCCGTGCCCCGGGCAGGCACGCACCAGCGTCTGCAGGCCATCGCGTACGCGCGTCAGCTCGGCGATGCGCTGCTCGACATCGATGAGTTTGCTGGCCGCCGCCGCGCGGATCGCGGCCATGTCGCCGTCGTCGACACGACTGAGTGCGAGCAGGTCGCGGATCTCTTCGAGCGTGAAGCCCAGCGTCTTCGCGCGACGGATGAAGGTGAGCCGCAGCACGTCGTCGGCTTCGTAATGCCGGTAACCGCTGGCGGTGCGGGTCGGGGGCGGCAGCAAGTGCTGCCTCTCGTAGTAGCGCACGGTGTCGATGGGGACGCCCGTGCGTCGGGACAATTGGCCGATGTTCATGCGGGAACTCCTTGAAGTGCCTGCAGTCTGCACCCTGGAGTAGGCTCCAGAGTCAAGCGTGGGGCCGGCATCCGTGCCGGCGGCAGGATCAGGGCCTGTGTTCGGTGTACGGCTTCGTGCTTCCGTCCTTGCCCAGCGCGAGCACGGTGTACGGAGACACGTCGGCAACGTCCACTTCCATGCCGGGCGAGCCGAGCGGCATGCCCGGCAGGACCAGGCCACGGATGGCTGGCCTTACGCGCAGCAGGCGTCGGATGTCCGAGGCCGGCACGTGGCCTTCGACGACGTAGCCTTCGATTTCGGCCGTGTGGCAAGACGCATGCTCGGGGAGGATGCCGAGGCGCTCCTTCACCGGGCTCATGGCTTCTTCGACGCGATCGTCGACAGTGAAGCCTTCCTTGCGCAGGTGCTCGACCCACAGGTGGCAACAGCCGCAGTACGCGTCGCGGTGGACGATGATTTTCGACGTGGTCGCCGCTGCGGCCTTTCGGGGCGGCGCGGCATGCGCGCTTCCGGTCGTCACCGCCTGCGAACAGGCGGTGGCTAGGAAGGCGAGCAGGCACAAGGCGATGGCGCGGGGCAGGGGAGTGCGTTGTGTCATGGTGTGCTCCATCAGAACCAGACCCGGATGCCCGCCACGACGCGCGTGTCACGGGTGGATTCGCCGGCCGAACGCTTGAGATCGGCGGTGTCGCCGAGCGCGCGTTCATGCACCACACCGACGTACGGCGCGAAACGGCGGGTGACTTCGTAGCGCAGGCGCAGGCCCGTTTCGATGCCGGTGAAGCCGCTGGCGATACCGTATTCGATGTCGTCGCGCGCGGCGACGTCCACCTCGACCAGGGGCTGCAGAATCAGCCTGTTGGTGATGCGCAGCGTGTACTCGGCTTCGACGTTCGCAGCGACCTGGCCGCCTTCGCCTACATACGCCGTCGCCGACACTTCGAACCGGTAGGGCGCGATGCCCTGCACGCCGACGGCCGCCCACGTACGCGCATCGCCGGGCTTGAAGTCCTGCTTCACGCCGGCCACCACGTCCCACCAGGGCGACACACTGCGTCCGTACAGCACTTCCAGGTCGGCACTTTCGGTATGGCCGCCGACACGTTCGCCTTCGCTGCGCAGCCACAGGCGATCGGTATCGGTGCCGAACCAGGCGCTGCCTTCCCAGGCCTGGCCGGTGCCTTCGTCGGCATCCCATACCTCCAGCCGGTTGAAGGTCACCTTGCTGTTGAAGGCCGGCGCATGCCCCATCGCGTGGTGGTCGATGTCGGGGAATGCAGCCTTCAGGTCCTCGGCGGTGACAGGTGGCACGGGCGCGCGCGGTGCCGACATCGCGGCGTGGTCATGCGCGCTGTGTCGCGCATGCTCATCCTGCTCCACCGCCGGCTCGCTGGCCGGAGGCGCGTGCTGCGCATGGTCGTGGTGCTGCGCGAACGCCGGCACGCCGGTGCCCGCCAACAGGGCAGCGACGCAGGCGAGACGGAGTGGGGCGGGGAAGGAGGTCTTCATGCTTCGATCCTCACTTCCCGCATCATGCCGGCTTCCATGTGGTACAGCAGGTGGCAGTGGAACGCCCACCGACCGAGCGCATCGGCGCGGACGCGGTAACTGCGTCGCGTGCCCGGTGGCATGTCAATGGTGTGCTTGCGCAGCTGGAAGCCGCTCTCTGCGTCCTCCAGATCGCTCCAGACGCCGTGCAGGTGGATCGGGTGCTGCATCATCGTGTCGTTGACCAGCACGATGCGCATGCGCTCACCGTACTTCAGCCGCAGCGGGTCGGCGCTGGCGAACGGAATGCCGTCGAACGACCAGGCGAATTTCTCCATGTGTCCGGTCAGGTGGAGTTCGACGGTGCGGCCCGGCTCGCGCCCATCGGGATCGTCGAACAGGCTGCGCATCGCGCCATAGGTCAGTACCTGGCGGCCGTTGTCGCGCAGGCCGATGCCGGGATCGTCGAGCTTCGGTTCGCTGGCGGACGACTGCATGTCGACCAGCGGGTTGCCGGATTCGCTGGGCGGATGGTTTGGCGCATTTGCCGCCGCGCCGTGTGCGCCATGATCCATCGCGCCCATGTTCGCGCCGCACCCGCCTTCGCCCATCATCGCGCCGCAGCCGCCTTCCGTGCCCTTGCCGGCGCCGTGTCCGCCCATGTCGTGGCCCATGTCGGCCATGGTCAGCAGTGGGCGCGGATCCCTTGGGGGGATGGTCGCTTCCAGTCCGTCACGGACGGCCAGCGTGCCGCGTGCGTAGCCGGTGCGTCCCATGTCCTGCGCGAAAATCGTGAAAGCATCCTGGCCTGTGGGTTCGACCAGCACGTCGAAGGTCTCCGCCACCGCGATACGGAACTCATCCACGCTGACCGGATGGATGTACTGGCCGTCGGCGGCGACCACGGTCATCTTCAGTCCCGGGATGCGGACGTCGAAGTAGGTCATCGCGCTGCCGTTGATGAAGCGCAGCAGCACCTTCTCGCCCGGTTTGAACAGGCCGGTCCAGTTGCCCGCAGGCGCTGCGCCGTTCACCAGATAGGTATAGGTGTGCGCGTTGATGTCGGAGATGTCGGTGGGCGTCATCCGCATCCGCCCCCACATGCCACGATCCTCGATCGTTTCCGCCAGGCCGTCACGCTTCGCATCGCGCACGAAATCCACCAGCGTGCGCTGGTAGTAGTTGTCGTGTTCCGGCATCTTCTTCATGCGGCGGTACAGCGCGGCCGGCTCCAGGTCGGTCCAGTCCGACAGCAACACCACGTGTTCGCGGTCGTGGTGGTACGGCGGCGGCTCGCGAGGATCGATGATGAGCGCACCGTACAGGCCGGCCTGTTCCTGGAACATCGAGTGGCTGTGGTACCAGTACGTACCGGATTGCTTCACCTGGAAGCGGTACTGGAAGGACTCGCCCGGCCCGATGCCGTTGAAGCTCAGGCCCGGTACGCCATCCATGTTCGACGGCAGCAGGATGCCGTGCCAGTGGATGGAGGTCATGTCGCGCAGGCGGTTGCTGACGCGCACGGTCACGGTATCGCCTTCGCGCCAACGCAGTGTGGGGGCGGGCAGGCTGTCGTTGACGGTGATCGCAGGGCGTGTGCGGCCGGTGATGTCGACCGGCATCGCCCCGATGCTCAGGGCGAAGTCGGTGCCGGTGACGAGGGGTGCGCCACCACGGCGTGCGGGTGTGCCGGCGGAGGCGGGCAGGCGGACCAGGCCAAGCCCGAGCGCTGCACTGCCGCTCGCAAGGCCGGTGACGAACTGGCGGCGCGTGGGTCGGAACGCGCCGAGGCGTCCGGAGTCATCGTGTTTCATGCATAGCATCCTGTACATCGTCGGTACGCCTGCCCGCTGCCGCGGTGGCGTCCTTCGTGATCATGGGGCCGGAGGGCAGCCCTCCGGCATGCGACCGGCCGCGGAAGGCGGCCTCAGGCCGCCAGGATGGGAGGTCGGTGACGGTGCGGCAGACGCACCGAGGCATGGGCATCGGCGCGATAAGCCGGTGCCAGCATCGGAGGATGCAAGTGCGCATCCAGCGGTATCCGCCACGTCAGGGCCGGCGCATGGTGCGTGCAGAAACCATCGCAGTTGCCCGCCTTGCAACAGTCGGGGAGGCCGGTGGCATCGTCGTGGTGGCCTGAAGGCCCCGCGCTTTCGTGATCCATCGGTGCCGCCATGTCCACGCCCTCGTGGCATGGAGGCACGTCGTCGTGCGCCTGTTCCGTCGCCGCGTCGCCGATGGCCATCCGCGTGGCAGCGTGCGCATACGCAGCGCCGTTGAGCAGCAGCACGAAGCACAGCAGGACGCGGAGCAGGGCGGCGAAGCGGGGCATGCCGGCATGATACGCCATGGCACGTGCGCGTACCTTTCCGCAGGGTGAGTCGGGGCATCGCCCGCTGCCACGATCGGGCGGGGACACGTTATCCTTGGGGCGTATTTCAGGCATCGGGCAGCGTGGCATTCGCATGGCAGGCACGGGAACGGGGAACGAGGCGCCGGGAGGCGTTCCCGCAGCACAGGCGTCGGATGCGCGCATCATCGTCGCCGACGTGGGGGGCACGTATGCCCGTCTCGGATGGATCGAAGCCGATGGCAGCCACGAGATCCACGATTACCGTCGTTACGCCTGTGCCGAGCACGCCGATCTCGCCTCCATCCTTCACGACTATGCCGCCGGTACGCCCTGCCACGGCGCAGTCGTCGCGATCGCCGGCGTGCTGGAAGGCGATCGCCTGATCAACTCCAATTTGCCCTGGGCGGTGTCGGTCGAACAGACTCGTGTCGGTGCCGGGCTGGCCTGGGTGCAGCTGATCAACGATTTCGAAGCAGTGGCCAATGCGGTGCCGACGCTGTCGCCGGACACGCTGTCGCCGCTCACGCCGCTGAACTCATCCGCCACGTCGTCGCCGGCGCTGGTGATCGGGCCGGGGACCGGGCTGGGCGCTGCCGTCTGGATCGAAGGCCAGCCGCCGCGCGTGCTGCCGACCGAAGTCGGACAGGCATCGCTCGCTGCCGGCAATGCGCTGGAACTGGACATCGTGCGCCGACTGCTGAAGGACCGTCCCTACCTGCACAACGAGCACGTGCTGTCGGGCCCGGGCCTCATGAATCTCTATCGGTGCCTCTGCGAACTCCGCGATGCGACGCCCATGCACACGGATGCGAGCGCGCTGGTGGCCGCGGCCGACGCGGATGCGCTGGCGCGGGAAACGCTCGAGACGTTCTGCGGCTGGCTGGGCAGCGTGGTGGGCGACCTGGCGATCATCTTCGGTGCCCGCGTCGTCTACCTGGCCGGTGGTGTGACCGCGCATATTCCGCAGTTCCTGCACGACGGACGGTTCCTGCAGCGCTATCTCAACAAGGGCGTGATGACCGAGCAGCTCGAACGGGTGCCCGTATGGCGCGTCGAGCATGGACAGTTGGGACTGTTGGGCGCGGTCGCGTGGTATCGCCAGAATCTCAGCGGATGAACGCGGTAGGGTGAAGTCCTCGACGGGTCTCATCCTCGCCAGGTCACCGCGCATGTCTCTTTCTTGAGCGCCCGTCGGCGTTCGGTCCGTCCGCAACGGACGAGCGCTTCACCAGCTGGTGCGGCAGCACGCGATTGACGATGACGCGGGTGGCGGGATCGCGCCGTATGTCGCGCAGCAGGATGTCGATGGCGGCATCGGCCATGGCCGCCACCGGTTGATGGACGGTGGTCAGTTCCGGCCACACCATCGTCGCCGCGGACGTGTCGTCGAAACCGACCACGGAAAGGTCCCGTGGCACGTCCAGGCCGCGACGGTGGGCGACCGAGACCACCGCCGATGCCATGTCGTCGTTGCTGGCGAAAATGGCGCTGGGCGGGCGGCGCAACGCGAGAAGCGTCTCGGCTGCCTCCAGGCCCGAACGGTAGGTGAAGTAGCCCGGCTGGACCAGCTTGTCGTCGTAGGCGATGCCGGCGTCCGCCAGTGCATCCCGGTAGCCCTGCCAGCGATGCGCGCTTGCGGTCTGGTTGGGATCGCCCTTGATGTAGCCGATCCGCGTATGCCCGCGCGCGATGAGGTGGGAGACCACGTCCCGGCTGGCGCAATGGTCGTCGATCCGCACGCAGGAAACCGTATCGCCCAGATGCCCCGACGCGATCGAGACCACCGGCACGCCCGCCTGCGAGAACTCCGACACGATGGCGGTCGATTCGCACAGCGGGGGAGGCAGGATGACCCCCGCCACGCTGCCAGAGAGTTGCCGGGCGGCCGCGCGGGATTGCGCGGCATCCAGTCCGTCCCACGTGGCGATCACCAGCTGGGCCGCCGCCCGCGCAGAACCGCGCAACGCGCCGACCAGCAATTCGCGCAGATAGCTCGAGCTGGGGTTGGAGTAGATCAGCGCGATGCAGGTGCTTTGCGCAGCGGCAAGCGAGCTGGCCGCAAGGTTGGGGCGATAGCCCAGCTCGCGCACGCTGCGCATGACGCGATCACGGTTGGTGTCGCGCACGCCCGCATGGCCGTTCACGACACGCGACACCGTCATTGGCGACACGCCGGCATGCGCTGCCACCTCGTCGATGGTGACCGCACCGCCCTTCCTGCGCACCGCTTTGCTGGTCTTCTTCACGCAGTTACTTCCGTTGGCCTGATTGAGAGTACGTGGGTGAAATCGTCATTACTTGGGGCAGTGGCGGCTTCAAGCCGTTTTCCGCGGGTCTTGAACCGATCCTGGCGCTGGATGCCGCGCTCGCGATCGCTTTGCTGCGCTGCATGGTGACAAGAGCGAACACGCATGATTAGTCTGCGCTCCAACGCAATGGTAGCGCTACCACTAGATCACGGCCAGTTGTGGTCACGTAAGGCTCCACCATCGCGCGATCGTCGTCGTCTTACCTCGCTTGAAGCCGGATCGCGGAACAGGACCTTCGGGGGTCCGCCGTCGTGCTCCGGGCTGGAAGACGGGCACTGCGCCCGTGGCCGCCCCCGGGAGGGGCGTTACCTCACATACGAACGTAGCGAAAGGGGAGATCCATGAACGTGTGCAGTTTCCGTAACACTCCAGACCTGAGGGCACGTCAATGAGCCGCAAGTTGGCGAGATTCAAATCGAGGGCCATGTTCACCTTCGTCGGCGGCGTGCTGGTCATCAATCCTGCCTTCGGTCAGGACGCGCAGACGCCCGCACCGGCACCGGCCGCGCAGGAACAGACGCAATCTCAGGCGACGGATCTGGACACGGTCGTGGTGACGGGCATCCGCGGCAGCCTCAGCCAGGCGATGGACATCAAGCGCGATGCAGCGGGCGTCGTCGATGCGATCAGTGCCGAAGACATCGGCAAGTTCCCGGATACCAACCTCGCCGAGTCGTTGCAGCGCATCACCGGCATCTCGATCGAACGGCGCGATGGCGAAGGCGCGCAGGTCACCGCGCGCGGCTTCGGTCCGCAGTTCAACATGGTGACGCTCAACGGTCGCCAGATGCCGGGCGCGGATGCGTTCGGTGCGTCCGGACAGGTCGCGATCGGCGGTGTGGACGGCGGTACCCGTGCCTTCAACTTCGCGCAGCTCGCTGCCGAGGCGATCAACGGCATCGAGGTCTACAAGACGGGGCAGGCGCAGGTGCCGAGTGGCGGTATCGGCGCCACCATCAACATCCTGACGGCGCGTCCGTTCAACTATGACGGCGTGGTGGCCAATGCGGGCGCGAAGATCGTGTCCGACCAGAGCCAGCCCTTCGAGAGCGACATCACCCCGGAGTTGTCGGGCATCTTCAGCTACACCAATCCCGACAAGACGTTCGGCGTGAGCCTCAGCGCCAGCCAGCAGAAGCGCAAGGGCGGCTCGGTGCAGGCGACCGAGAACTACTGGAACGTGCAGCCCTGGACCGGCACCATGCCGGGCAATCCGAACGTGGTCAATGCGCCCGCGGTCGGCGATCTGTATGCACGCCCGAACGACCTCCGTTACGCGTTCTCCGAGTTCGAACGCGAGCGTGTCAATGGCCAGGCCGTGGTGCAGTTCGCGCCGACCGACAGCCTGACCCTCACGCTGGACTACACCTATTCGACCAACGAGATCACCGAGAACCGCGGTGAGCAGGCGATGTGGCTGCAGAACAGCAACTACACCGACATCGAGTTCGACACCAGCGGGGCCGTCGCTGTGCCGGTGTACATCCGCGAGATCGCGGGCACCAAGGATTTCGGCCTGGAACAGCAGCGCAGCATGCAGAAGTACAAGCTGGGTTCGCTGGGCTTCAATGCGGCGTGGGACGTCAACGACAGCTTCCGCCTCACCTTCGACGCGCACAACTCGAAGAACGAGAGCCGGCCGAACGATCCGCTCACCGGTGGCGGTTCGATCTTCATGAGCATCGCGGGTACCAACAACTGCACCACCGGTCCGCATTGCGGCGGCACCTGGGTACAGGAGCTGGAGTTCAACAATGGCCTGCCGGTCGGCACGCAGACCTGGTATCCGACCAATGGCGATGCCGTCGCCGGCACGAACGGCGTGGTCAATCCCGGTTTCGTGGAAGGCGAAATCGGTTCCCAGGTGCTGCGCGTCAATGCGCAGACGCAGGTCAGCGAGATCAAGCAGGCCCGCATCGACGGCGAATGGAGTTTCGACCAGGGCCGCTTCCAGTTCGGCGTGGACACCAACAAGTCCACGACCCATCGCATCCAGGCGGCGGAAGCATATTCCACGCTGGGCGACTGGGGCGTCGCCAACGTCGATTCGGACACCGCAGCCGGCCTGGTGGATCTGCTGCGCCCGACCAACATCGTCGGGCTCTTCGACGACTACAGCGCGGTCAGCTGGCCGGCATGGCGCGGCAATGCGGCCGAGCTCGCCCAGTGGGCCGCGGGCCAGTATGGCGTGGGACTCGGGGTGAGTCCGCAGCGTGCAGCCGACAACCGGGTAGAGGAAAAGACCAACTCGGCGTACTTCCAGGTGGAACTGGATGGCGAGCTGGGTGGCATGCGCACCAACACCCGGCTGGGCGTCAGGTACGAGACGACGGATGTCGTGTCGACCTCCGTCATCGCGATCCCCGAAGCCATCGAGTGGCAGGCCAACAACGACTTCCGCATCGTGCTGTCGGACGAACAGCAACCCTTCAGCGAGAAGGCGAGCTACAGCTACATCCTGCCCAACCTCGACTTCAGCATCGATTTCACCGACGAGCTGAAGGGTCGCGCATCGTTCGGCAAGACCATCGCCCGTGCCCCCTACGGCAATCTCTACGCGGGTCCCGGTGCACAGCAACCTTTCGGTTCGGTCCTTCTCGACCCGTCCGTCCGCGCAAGCGGCAACGCACAGAACCCGAGCCTGAAGCCGCTGGAGTCGGACAACCTCGACCTGGCGCTGGAGTGGTACTTCGCCGACGCGAGCTATGTGTCGTTGACCTATTGGAACAAGTCGGTCGACAACTTCATCGGCAACACGGTCGGACAGGAATCCCTCTACGGTCTGCGGGATCCCACGTCCGGTCCGGATGCACAGACGGCATTGGCGTTCCTGACCAGCGCGGCGTGCGTCGCCCAGGTCGGTGCGGCCAACGCGGCAGCATGTTCGGCCAACGACACGTCGCTGTTCACGGCCCTGGCGCTATTGCGCAACGATCCAGCCGGCCTGGCAGCGTTCAACGGCACCGGCGCGCAGACGCTGGCGACCGAAGCGGCTTACAACATCTACGGCGAAGCCGACGATCCGCTGTACCAGTTCAACGTCAACCGCCCTATCAACCAGAACCAGTCCAAGCTGCACGGCTGGGAGCTGGGTGGCCAGTACTTCTTCGGGGATACCGGGTTCGGCGTTCTGGCCAACTACACCGTCGTGCGCGGCGACGTGGGTTATGACGACGGCGGCGATCCGGCCATCGACCAGTTCGCGCTCACGGGCCTGAGCGATACGGCCAACGCCATGCTCATGTACGAGAAGTTCGGCTGGTCGGTGCGCCTGGCGTGGAACTGGCGCGACGAGTACCTGATCCTCGCCAACCAGGGTGCCAGCCGCAATCCGTACTACGTCGAGGAGTACGAGCAGTGGGACCTGAGCGTGAACTACACGCTCGACGACCACTGGTCGTTCGGTCTGGAGGCGATCAACCTGACGGGTGAGGATGTCCGCTGGCGCGCGCGGACCGACCAGATGATCGTGAAGCTGGCCGACCAGAGCCCGCGCTACATGGTCGGCGTGCGTTACAAGTTCTGACTTAGGCGGCAGACGCCCTCTCCGGATGTCGCCGAGGGACCGCTGCGCGAGCAGCGGTCCTTTTTTCCGGGTGTCGTCCCAGGTTGTCGCCACGCGTTCCCTGCACCGGCGTACCATGCCGAGTCGAGCTTTCCGCTTTCCCTGGACAAGAAGATGGCCCGCTACGAGCTCCTCAACAACATCGCGCACCGCGACCTGCGGGTGGCGACAGGCTTCGGCACCGAGTTCGGCGACGACGTGGCCATGGTGCCGGCGTTCCCGAGCGAGTTTGCAGAACTGCAGCGCGAGTATCCGATCTTCCTGCGAAAGGATGCCGCCAGCGGCGAATGGCAATCCGTCGTGCTGCTGGGCTTCGAGCAGCGCGAGAATCTCTTCCTGCGCGATGGCCGCTGGAATGCCGCGTATCTGCCTGGCGCAGTGGCGAAAGGACCCTTCCTCATCGGATTCCAGGAGCAGCGCATCGACGGCGAGCTCACGCAGGAGGCGGTGATGCACGTGGACCTCGAACATCCGCGGGTCAACGCCGCGCACGGCGAGCCGGTGTTCCTGCCGCAGGGCGGCAACACCCCGTATCTCGACCACGTCGCAAGCGTCCTGCGCGGCATCCGCGATGGCAGCACCTATGCCGCGGCCATGTTCGCCGCGCTCGATGCGAAAGGCCTGATCCAGCCCTTCAGCCTGGACGTACAGGTGGACGAGCGGCACCGGATCGCGGTCAACGGCCTGCACGGGATCGACCGCGATCGCCTGGCCGCGCTGGATGGCGCCGACCTGCTCGCCCTCAACCGCGCCGGCTACCTGGAAGGCACGTACCTCATGCTTGCGTCGCTGCACAACATGCGCCGACTTCTGGCCGAGAAGCAACGCCGCCTGCGCGCGCAGGACGCGGCGACCTCCATCAGCACGAACTGACGCGCGTGATGCAAGGCGCCGCTATACGCACCCTGGAGAATCCGGATCCCGGCGCGTTGCCCCTGGCATCGCTGCTGGAAGAAGGCGAGCCGGTCGTGCTGAAGGGCGTCGCGCAGGCGTGGGGTCTCGTGCACGCCGGCCGGTCATCGCTGCATGAGGCCATGGCATACCTGCGCCGCTTCGACGCGGGGGCACCGATCCAGTACTCGTTCGGGGCTCCGGAGATCGGGGGGCGGCCGTTCTACAACGACGACTTCACCCGCTTGAACTTCGAGGTGCGGAAGGGTGCGCTGGCAGACGTGCTGGACGGTATTGCGGATCATCTGCACGACGCCACGCCGCCCACCTATTACGTGGCCTCGCTGCTTGTGGACCGTGCGCTGCCGGGTTTCACCCAGGCGAACGACCTCTCGCTGTCGGCCTACGGCATCGAGGCCCCTGCCAGTATCTGGATAGGCAACCGCGTGGTGGCGTCGTGCCATTTCGACGCGCCCGACAACGTCGCGTGCTGTCTGGTCGGCAGGCGCGCGTTCACGCTGTTCCCGCCCGAACAGATCGAGAACCTCTATCCCGGCCCCTTCGATCCCACGCCCGGCGGGCAGGTCGTCAGCGTGGTCGATTTCGATGCGCCGGATTTCGAACGGCACCCGCGTTTCCGAACGGCATTGGCGGCGGCGAGGACGGCGCTGCTCGGGCCGGGCGATGCGATCTTCATTCCCAGCATGTGGTGGCACCACGTGCGCAGCCTCGAACCGTTCAACGTGCTGCTGAACTACTGGTGGCGCCGTTCGCCGGCATTCCTCTCGTCGCCGCTGCCCGCGCTCCAGCATGCACTGTGGACGATCCGCGACCTGCCGGCGCGCGAGAAGGAAGCATGGGCGAAGTTGTTCGAGTACTACGTGTTCGGTGCGGGAGAGCGCGCGGGGGAACATCTTCCGGCGCAAGCCCGGGATCTGCTGGGACCGATCGATGAAACACAGGCCAGGCGCATCCGCGCCATGCTGCTGGGCCGACTCAACCGCTGACGGGAGCAACTGCATTGGATTCTCCAACGACACCCGAGGGACGTATCCGCAACGTGGTCATCGCCGGGGGTGGCACGGCAGGCTGGCTGGCCGGCTGCGCGCTGGCGCACCAGTTCCGGGACCGGCTCAAGATCACCCTGGTGGAATCGGAGCAGATCGGCACCGTGGGCGTGGGCGAATCGACGGTGCCGCCCATCAGGACCTTCCACCGCTTCCTGCAGATCGACGAGCAGGAATTCCTGCGCGCGGTCGCGGGCACCTTCAAGCTGTCGATCTCGTTCGAGAACTGGCGCCGCCCGGGCGAGCGCTACATCCATCCGTTCGGCATCACGGGGCAGGGCACCTGGGCAGCGGCATTCCATCATTTCTGGCTCGACAGCCTGCGGCGTGGCATGCCCTCCGAGCTCGGCGACTTCTGCCTGGAAACCCTCGCTTCGCGGGGCGACCAGTTCTCGCTGCAGACGCAGCCCCAGGTCAACTACGCGTATCACTTCGATGCCGGGCTTTACGCGAAATTCCTCCGGCGCATCGCCGAAGGCCATGGCCTGCGCCGGGTGGAAGGCAAGATCCGTGAGGTCCGGCAGCACGCTGCCGATGGCGGCGTGGCGGCGCTCGTCCTGGAGGACGGCCAGGTCATCGAAGGCGACCTGTTCATCGATTGCACCGGGTTCCGGGGCTTGCTGATCGAACAGACGTTGCATACCGGCTACGAAGACTGGAACGAGTGGCTGCCGAGTGACCGCGCGGTGGCCGTGCAGACGGAGTCGGTGGGGCCACCCGTACCTTACACGCGGGCCATCGCGCATGAGGCCGGCTGGCGTTGGCATATCCCCCTGCAACACCGCGTGGGTTGCGGGCTGGTGTTTTCCAGCCGCCACATGTCCGACGACGAAGCGCGTGCCAAGCTGCTGCGCGATGTGGGCGCGCCCGCGATCCGCGAACCCTGGCTGGTGCCGTTCCGCACGGGTCGGCGCCTGAAGGCCTGGAACCGGAACGTGGTGGCGCTGGGGCTGGCCAGCGGCTTCATCGAGCCGCTCGAGTCGACCAGCATCCATCTGGCGATCAGCGCGGTAGTGCGGCTGGTCCAGTTGTTTCCTTTCGACGGGATCTCGTCGTCGCTGGTGGACCTGTACAACGAGGTCAGCCGCACCGAGATGGAGCACGTGCGCGACTTCATCATCCTGCATTACCACGCCACGCAGCGCGACGAGCCGATGTGGAAGGCGTGCCGCGAGATGGCGTTGCCGGAGTCGCTCGCGATACGGCTGCGCGCCTGGCGGGAACGCGCGCATGCGTGGCAGGATCCCGACGAACTGTTCCGGGTCGATTCCTGGACGCATGTCCTGCTGGGACAAGGCATCCAGCCGGGTCCGCCGCATCCGCTTGCGCGTGCGCTGGCCGACGAAGACCTGCGCACGTTGCTGAACTCCATACGGCAGCCCATCGAACGCGCCGTCGCGCATATGCCGTCGCAGCAGGCGTTCATCGAGCGCTATTGCAAGGCCGCGCCCGACGTGTGGCCGTCGCGCGCCGTGACCGCATAGTCGGGCGAGGGCGGGATCGCATGCTGCTGGCGCCCCATCCGGACTTGCGCATCAGCCATCACGTGGTGGGGCGGGAGCGGGCACCGCTGGTGGTGATCGACAACCTGCTCGCCGATCCCGAGCGCATGCTTCACAAGGCAGCCAGTCGCGGCTTCGAAAAGATGCCGACCTTGTTCCCGGGCATCCGCGCGCCGGCGCCCCCGTCGTACCAGCGATTCCTGCAGGCGATGCTGACGCCGCTGCTGCGCGAGGCATTCGCGCTGGAACCTGCGGAGTTCGTGTTCCCGATGTGCCATTTTTCACTGGTGACCCAGCCACCGGAGAACCTTCACTTCCTGCAGCGCGTGCCCCACATCGATTCCGTCAGCGCTCGCGGGCTGGCGACGGTGCACTACCTGTTCCGCGAGTCGTGGGGCGGGACGGACTTCTATCGGCATCGGCGCAGCGGATTCGAATACGTCGACGAGGGCCGGCACGCTGCCTATTTCGACTGCCTGGCGCAGGAAGCACGCGAGGAGCACGGCGCGCCTGCCGGTTACATCGATGGCGATACGCCGTTGTTCGAGCGGATCGCGGGGGTGGAAGGCGTGTTCAATCGCCTGGTCGTGTACCGTCGCAACTCGCTGCATTCGGGGCGGATCGGCGGCCGTGCGCTTACGTCGGATCCGTTGCGTGGACGCCTGTCGATCAACAGCTTCATCGACCTGGCGCCGTGACGCCCGAATTGAAAGCCGCCCCGCGAGAGGCATCAGAAACCGCTGCTCTCCGTGTGGTTTTTGCAGCGCAGCAGGCTTTTTGTACGGAGGCTGGTTACAGTGCGGCCTTACGGCGGGCTGGACGCGGCCGTGCAGGAAAAGAGGGGCCACGTGCGTGTTCCCTTTTTTTACCAAGCAAAATGGTAGCGCTAACTTTTCTTGGGTGAGGGTGGTGTCGGATGGCATGGGTTGCGGGCATCGATGCAGGCACGCAGAGCGTGAAGGTGGTGGTGTACGACGCCGCGGCGCGGGCGATCGTGGCCAGCGCCAGCGCGCCGCTCGACCTGATCAGTGGGGACGACGGCAGCCGCGAGCAGCACGCCGCGGAGTGGGTCGCCGCGATGCAGACGTGCTTCGACCGCATCGATCCCGCCGTGCGTGCGCGCATCGCGGCGCTGGCGGTCTCGGGCCAGCAGCACGGTTTCGTGCCGGTGGATGCCGCCGGTGAGGTGCTCGCCCCGGCGAAGCTGTGGTGCGACACCAGCACCACGGCCGAGTGCGCGCAGATCATGGACGCGGTCGGCGGTGGGGCCCAAACCATCGCGCTGGCAGGCAATCCGATCCTCGCCGGCTACACCGCCTCCAAGTTGCCGTGGACGAAGACGCATCGCCCCGAGGCCTACGCCCGGTTGGCGAC
The DNA here is from genome assembly GCF_964253495.1 of Pseudoxanthomonas sp. LjRoot127. Taxonomy (NCBI): domain Bacteria; kingdom Pseudomonadati; phylum Pseudomonadota; class Gammaproteobacteria; order Lysobacterales; family Lysobacteraceae; genus Pseudoxanthomonas; species Pseudoxanthomonas sp. LjRoot127. The sequence goes on along the minus strand of NZ_CAXUQR020000001.1, from coordinate 3,637,979 downwards.
GATCCTGCTGCCGCACGACTACCTCAATTTCGTCCTCACCGGCCAACGCTTCTGCGAGTGGGGCGATGCCTCCGGCACGGGCTGGCTCGATGTGCGCACGCGCACGTGGTCGAAGGAACTCCTGCACGCGACCGATGCGGATGGCGACCTGGCCGCGTGCCTGCCGCCGATCGCGGCGCCCGAGGCGCTGTTCGACATTGATCCGGCCATGGCGACGCGACTGGGCGTGCCGGCCACGGCGAAGGTCGCCGTCGGTGGCGGCGACAACATGATGGCGGCCATCGGCACCGGCTGCGTGGAGGAGGGCAGGCTGGCGATGAGCCTGGGCACCTCGGGCACGCTGTTCGCCTACTCGGACGTGCCGGTGGTCGATCCCGACGGGGCCTGGGCCGCGTTCTGTTCCTCCACCGGCGGATGGCTGCCGCTGATCTGCACGATGAACTGCACCGTGGCGACCGAACAGGTGGCCAAGGCCTTCGGCTTCAGCACGCGCGAAGGCGATGCCCACCTGCAGGCCACCCCGCCCGGCGCGGACGGGCTGGTGATGCTGCCCTTCCTCAACGGTGAGCGCACGCCGGACCTGCCGCGCGGCAAGGGCGTGCTGGCCGGGATGGACCCGACCAACATGACCCCGGCGCACCTCTACCGCGCGGCGATGGAAGGGGCGACCTACAGCCTGAAGTACGGGTTCGATGCCTTCGTGCGCGCCGGCATGGCCTTCGAGCGCATCGTGCTGACCGGCGGCGGCAGCAACAGTGCGGCCTGGCGCCAGCTGGTGGCCGACGTGTTCGGCCTGCCGGTCGATGTGCCGGTACAAGCCGAAGGCGCCGCGTTCGGTGCGGCACTGCAGGCGTTGTGGGCCCTCGGCCGTGCCGAGGGCGATGCGGCCTCCATCGCCGACATCGCCCGCACGCACGTGGCCGTCGATCCCGCGTTGTCCACCAGGCCCGATGCGTCCCGCGCACCGGCTTATGCGGCGGCCTACCGCCGCTTCCTCCAGTACCTCGATGCCGTCACCCCGCTGCAACGCGGCTGACGTCCCCCACGCGACACCTCGCACAACCACAGGAACACCGCCCCATGAGCACGCAGCCCTTCATCGGCGCCCAGGAATACTTCCCCGGCATCGGCCGCATCCCCTTCGAAGGGCGCGGCTCGGACAACCCGCTGGCGTTCAAGGTCTACGACGCAAACAAGACCATCGGCGGCAAGACGATGCAGGAGCACCTGCGCTTCGCGGTCTGTTACTGGCACACGTTCTGCAACGCCGGCCATGATCCGTTCGGCCCGGGCACGCGCCACTTCCCGTGGGAGGCCGGCTCGCCCATGGCCACGGCCGAAGCCAAGGTCGATGCGGCGTTCGAGTTCTTCACCAAGCTGGGCGTGCCGTACTGGTGCTTCCACGACATCGACCTGGCCCCGGATGCCGAGGACATCGGCCAGTACGAGAAGAACCTCAAGCACATGGTCGGCCTGGCGAAAGCACGCCAGGACGCGACCGGCATCAAGCTGCTGTGGGGCACGGCCAACCTGTTCTCGCACCCACGCTACATGAATGGCGCCTCGACCAATCCGGACTTCGCCGTCGTCGCACGCGCCGCGGTACAGGTGAAGGCCGCGCTGGAGGCCACCGTCGAACTGGGTGGCGAGCACTACGTGTTCTGGGGCGGCCGCGAGGGCTATGCCTCGCTGGTCAACACCGACATGAAGCGCGAAGTGGCGCACTTCGCCCGCTTCCTGACCATGGCCCGCGACTACGGCCGCAGCATCGGATTGAAGGGCAACTTCCTGATCGAGCCCAAGCCGATGGAGCCGATGAAGCACCAGTACGACTTCGACAGCGCCACCGTGGCCGGCTTCCTGAAGGAGCACGGGCTGGAGAAGGACTTCAAGCTCAACATCGAGGCCAACCACGCCACGCTCTCCGGCCACACCTTCGAGCACGACCTGCAGGTGGCCTCCGACCACGGGCTGCTGGGCAGCATCGATGCCAACCGCGGCAATGCGCAGAACGGCTGGGACACCGACCAGTTCCCCACCGATCTGTACGACACGGTCGGGGCGATGCTGGTGGTGCTGCGCCAGGGTGGGCTGGAAGGCGGGTTGAACTTCGATGCCAAGGTGCGCCGCGAATCGACCGACCTGGAAGACCTGTTCATCGCCCACATCGGCGGCATGGACGCGTTCGCGCGCGGCCTGGAAGTGGCGCACGCGCTGCTGACCGAGTCGCCGTGGGAGCAGTGGCGCAAGGAGCGCTACGCCAGCTTCGACAGCGGCAAGGGCAAGGACTTCGAGACCGGCCAGCTCGGTCTGGCCGACCTGGCGGCGCTGGCGGCCGGGCAGGGCGAACCGAAGCAGACCAGTGGCAAGCAGGAGCGTTACGAGAACCTGCTCAACCAGTACCTGTTGCGCTGACGATCCAGCAGGAACGGGATGGAGTCGAGGGTGCCTGGCGGAGATCTCCGCCGGCACTCCGGCTTGGATCAAAGACCAGGGGAACCTTCGATGGAACATGCAGCACTGCGCACCGGTGAGAACACCCGCTTCATCATCCTCATCAGTCTGGTGGCGACGATCGGCGGGTTCCTGTTCGGCTTCGACAGCGGGGTCATCAACGGCACCGTCGACGGGCTGAAGGCCGCGTTCGGCTCCGATGCGGCCGTGACCGGCTTCAACGTCGCATCGATGCTGCTGGGCTGCGCGATAGGCGCCTGGTTCGCGGGCACGCTCGCAGACCGATATGGACGTCGCACCATGCTGCTGTGGTCGGCCGTGTTCTTCCTGATCTCGGCCTGGGGGTCGGGCATCGCGACCTCGTCGCTCGAATTCGTGGTGTACCGGGTCATAGGAGGATTCGCGGTCGGCGCGGCGAGTGTCATGTCGCCCGCGTACATCAGCGAGGTCTCGCCGGCACGCTATCGGGGCCGCCTGGCGACGGTGCAGCAGATCGCAATCATTTCGGGCCTGTTTGCTGCCTTCCTGAGCAACTATGTCCTCGCCAAGTTCGCCAGTTCCTCGTTGGCTCCACTATGGCTGGGCTTTGAAGCGTGGCGCTGGATGTTCTGGGTGGAGATCCTGCCGGCTGCGTTGTTCCTCGGCGCTTTGCTGTTCATCCCGGAGAGTCCGCGCTATCTGGCGGCCAAGGGCCGGAAGGAACAGGCGTTGAGCGTGTTGACGCGGCTCTACGGCGCTGCGACCGGCGCAACCAAGCTTTCCGAGATCGATGCCTCGCTCGCGTCTGATCATCACGCGCCGCGGCTGTCCGATCTGAAGAACAAGGCGACCGGCAAGATCCGTCCCATCGTCTGGGTCGGCATCGGCCTGGCGACGTTCCAGCAGCTGGTCGGCATCAACGTGGTCTTCTATTACGGCGCGGTGCTGTGGCAAGCCGTGGGCTTCTCCGAGAACGATGCGCTGGCCATCAACGTGTTGTCCGGCGCGCTCAGCATCGGCGCCTGCATCGTCACCGTATTGCTGGTCGATCACATCGGCCGCAAACCGCTGCTGTGGATCGGTTCGGCCGGCATGGCCGTGACGCTGGGGCTGGTCGCCATGGCGTTCGCCACCGGCAGCCTTGATGCGGCAGGCAAGCTCCAGCTCTCGGACAACATGGGCGTGTTGGCGCTCGTGGCCGCCAATGCCTATGTGGTGTTCTTCAACCTCTCGTGGGGCCCGGTGATGTGGGTGATGCTGGGCGAGATGTTCCCCAACCAGATCCGCGGATCGGGCCTGGCCGTGGCCGGTCTTGCGCAGTGGGGCGCCAACTTCCTGATCACCTGGACCTTCCCGATGTTGCTGACCGGTATCGGCCTGGCCGGCGCCTACGGTCTGTACACGATCGCAGCGGCGATTTCGGTCTTCTTCGTGATCAAGTACGTGCACGAGACCAAGGGACGTGAACTGGAGCAGATGGAGGGATGAGCGCGATGACGAACCGAAGTGCGATGCGGAGGTGTCGTGGTGCGCTGCTCACCGCCCTGATGCTGGCGCTGGTCGCCTGCAAGGGCGACGACAAGGCGGCCGCACCCGCGACCGCCGCCGATGCCACTCCGTGGCCGCAGGTCGCCTGGCCGCTGGCCGAGGACGCCGCGCTCGAGCAGCGCATCACCGACCTGATGGCCACGATGACGGTGGAGGAGAAGGTCGGCCAGCTGGTGCAGGGTGATATCGCCAGCATCACGCCTGACGAGGTGCGCAAGTACCGGCTCGGCTCGATCCTGGCCGGCGGCAATTCAGACCCCGGCGGGCGCTACGACGCCTCGCCGGCCGAGTGGCTCGCGCTGGCCGATGCCTTCTACGAGGCGTCGATGGATACCTCGCAGGGCGGCAAGGCGATCCCGGTGATCTTCGGCATCGATGCCGTGCACGGGCAGAGCAACATCGTCGGCGCCACGCTGTTCCCGCACAACATCGGCCTGGGCGCGACGCGCAATCCGGATCTGCTGCGCCGGATCGGCGAGGTCACCGCGCTGGAGACGCGCACCACCGGCATGGAGTGGGCGTTCGCGCCGACCGTGGCGGTGCCGCAGGACGACCGCTGGGGCCGTTCGTACGAAGGCTATTCGGAATCGCCCGAGATCGTGGCCAGTTACGCCGGTGCGATGGTCGAGGGCCTGCAGGGCAAGGTCGGCACGCCCGGCTTCCTCGACGGCCGCCACGTGATCGCCTCGGTGAAGCACTTCCTCGGCGACGGCGGCACCACCAACGGCAAGGACCAGGGCGATACGAAGATCAGCGAAGCCGACCTGGTGCGCATCCATGGCGCCGGCTATCCGCCGGCGATCGCGGCCGGCGCGCAGACGGTGATGGCCTCGTTCAACAGCGTCAACGGCGAGAAGATGCACGGCAACAAGCCGTACCTGACCGACGCACTGAAGGGCCGCATGCACTTCGGCGGCTTCGTGGTCGGCGACTGGAACGGCCACGGCCAGGTGAAGGGCTGCACGAACACCGACTGCCCGGCCACGATCAACGCCGGCCTGGACATGGCGATGGCCTCCGACAGCTGGAAGGGCTTCTACGAGACCACGCTGGCGGCGGTGAAGGCCGGCACGATCAGCCAGGAGCGGCTGGACGATGCGGTGCGCCGCATCCTGCGGGTGAAGGTCCGCCTGGGCCTGTTCGAGGCGGGCAAGCCGTCGACGCGGGCCGTCGGTGGCCAGTTCGCCCTGCTCGGCGCCCCGGAGCACCGCGCCGTGGCGCGCCAGGCCGTGCGCGAATCGCTGGTGCTGCTGAAGAACGCCGGCGGCGTGCTGCCGCTGGCGCCGAAGCAGCGCATCCTCGTGGCCGGCGACGGCGCGAACGATGTCGGCAAGCAGGCCGGCGGCTGGACGCTCAACTGGCAGGGCACGGGCACCACGCGCAAGGATTTCCCGAACGCGGACTCGATCTTTGAGGGCATCGCGCAGCAGGCGAAGGCGGCGGGAGGCGAGGCGATCCTCGCCGTCGACGGCACGTACACGCAGAAGCCCGACGTGGCGGTGGTCGTGTTCGGCGAGAACCCGTACGCGGAGTTCCAGGGCGACCTGCAGACGCTGTTGTACAAGCCCGGCGATGACAGCGATCTGCAACTGATCAAGCGGCTGAAGGCCGAGGGCATCCCGGTGGTGGCGGTGTTCCTGAGCGGGCGTCCGCTGTGGATGAACCGCGAGATCAACGCGGCCGATGCGTTCGTGGCCGCCTGGCTGCCGGGGTCGGAAGGCGCGGGCATCGCCGACGTGCTGCTGCGCAAGGCCGATGGCAGCGTGCAGCACGACTTCAAGGGCAAGCTGAGCTTCAGCTGGCCGCGCACGGCCACGCAATACGCCAACAATGTGGGACAGGAAGGCTACGACCCGCTGTTCGCGTTCGGCTTCGGCCTGACCTACGCCGACAAGGGCGACCTGGCCGCGTTGCCGGAAGACTCCGGCGTGAGCGGCGATGAAGGCGCGACGGGCGTGTTCTTCGCGCGCGGCGAGGCCGGGTCCGGCATGGCGTTGCGGCTCGAAGCCGCGGACGGGCAGGGCGTGACGGTCACCAAGGTGCCGGAGGCGCTCGACGGCGAGCTTTTGAAGGTCACCGGCGTGGATCACCAGGCGCAGGAGGACGCGCGCCGTCTGGCCTGGTCGGGCAAGGGCGAGGCGGTCGCGGCGTTGCAGTCGCACACGGCGCTGGACCTGCAGCGCGAGAGCAACGGCGACGTGATGCTGTTGACCACGTTGCGCGTGGATGCGGCGCCCAGCGGCGAGGCCTGGCTGTCGGTCGGCTGCGGCACCGGATGTACCGCGCGCGTGGCGCTGGCGCCGACGCTGGCGACGTTGCCGGTGGGCCAATGGACGCGCGTCGGTGTGCCGCTGAAATGCCTGGCCAAGGCCGGTGCCGATGTCGCCAAGCTGGATCGTCCGTGGTCCGTCGGTACCGCCGGGACGATGACGATCTCGGTATCGCGCGTGGCGCTTGGCGCGCTGAACGAGGCCGAGGCCAGCGTCGCATGCCCGGACGCATGACCCTCGCGCATCATCCCCGTGCGATGACGCTGCGTGCGGGCGTCATCGCGCCGGTGACCGTCGTTCATGCCTCGAGGAGGCACGCGGCATGACGATCTGCCGCGCGCTACCGCCGCTTCGGGGGCGCTGCCACCGAGTCACGGATGACCAGCCGATGCGGGACCACGTGGTCCATCAGCACGCGGGTGCTGTCGGTCTTGCGCCGGATGCTGCGCAGCAGGATATCGATGGCCGCATTCGCCATCGACGCGATCGGTTGGTGGATGGTGGTGAGCTCGGGCCACACCGTGGTGGCGGCCGAGGTATCGTCGAAGCCGACCACGGACAGGTCGCGCGGTACGTCCAGGCCCCGGCGGTGCGCCACCGAGATCGCGGCCGCGCCCATGTCGTCGTTGCTGGCGAAGATGGCGGTCGGCGGCTTGCGATGGGCCAACAGCTTCTCGGTGGCCTTCAGTCCGGAGCGGTACGTGTAGTCGCCCTGCTGGACGAGGTCGGTGTCCACGTCCAGCCCGGCTTCGTGCAGCGCGGTGACGAATCCGTCGTAGCGGCGCGAACTGGCACTGAGGTCGCTGCGTCCGAGGATGAAACCGATGCGCTGGTGGCCCTGTTCGATCAGGTGCTCGGCCATCTCCCTGCCGGCGCGGAAGTCGTCGATCCGGACACAGGAGATGTCATCGCTGAAACGCCCCGATGCGATCGCGACGACGGGGACACCCGCTTTCACCAGTTCGGTCACCGCCGCGCGCGACTCGCACAGCGGGGGAGGCAGGATGACGCCGTCGACGCGCGCGCCCAGCGCACGCGCCGCCTTGCGTTCGGATTCGGTATCCAGGTCGTCCCAGTAGTCGACCACCAGCTGGACGGCGGTGCGGGACGCTACCCGCAGCAGGCCGACCAGCAGCTCACGCAGGTAGGCGCCACTGGGATTGGTGTAGATGAGGGCGATGCGCGTGTGCTGCGCGGCGGCCAGCGAACTCGCGGCCAGGTTGGGCGTGTAGTCCAGCTCGCGCACGGCGCGCATGACGCGCTCGCGCGTGGCGTCGCGGACCTTGCCCTGGTTGTTGATCACCCGCGAGACGGTCATGGGCGACACGCCGGCCAGCGCGGCCACTTCATCGATCGTCACGCCACTGGTCTTGCGGCGGATCGCCTTCTTCGGCTTGTCCAATACGCGTTCCCTTCTTCCACGGTAGCCATGCGGTGCAGCGCCCCGCCGGTCCGGCAGGAGCGCCAGGGGGGATGATGCCGCTGCCCGCGCCCGCCTGTCCGCTGGACAGTGGAATGTTAACGCTAACCCCGGTATCGGGCGACCGCCGCCGGGGATGGCGGTTTGCGGTCGTGCTGGTCCTGCTTGGCCTCGCTGGCAACGCCTGCGCGGAAGACGGGTATGCGCTGTGGATGCGCTACGTGCCGCTCGACCAGGGCGTGGCGCACGACTACCGCGCGCGATTCGGGGAACTCGTCGCGCCCGATGCCACGGCCGCGCAGCGCGCCGCGCGCGACGAAGTGGAGCGGGGCATGTCGGGGCTGCTGGGCAACGCCCCGGTGCGACGGCCGGCCCCCGAGGGCAAGCGGTCATTGATCCTGGGCACGCCGCGGTCGTCGCCCCTGATCGCACCGCTACGTGGAGAACTGGAGGCCCTGGGGCAGGAAGGTTACCTGCTGCGCGAAACGCAGGTCGGCGGTCGCACGCTGATGCTGGTCGCGGCCCGCGAGGACATCGGTGTGCTGTACGGCGTCTTCCATCTGTTGCGCCTGCTGCAGACCGGCATGTCGCTGGACGCACTGGAAGTGCGCGAGTCGCCCGCGGTCGCGCGCCGCGTGCTCAACCACTGGGACAACCTGGATGGCTACGTGGAGCGCGGCTACGCGGGAGGTTCGCTGTGGGACTGGCACACCCTGCCTGACTGGCAGGATCCGCGCTACGTCGACTATGCGCGCGCCAATGCATCGGTGGGCATCAACGGGACCGTCCTCAACAACGTCAATGCCCAGGCGTTGAGCCTCTCGCGCGAGTACCTGCGCAAGGCGGCGGCGCTCGCGGACGTGTTCCGTCCATACGGCCTGCGTGTCTACCTGAGCGCGCGTTTCAGTGCGCCGATCGAACTGGGTGGCCTGGCCACCGCGGATCCGCTCGACCCCGGCGTGCAGCGCTGGTGGCGCGACAAGGCGGACGAGATCTACGCGCTCATTCCCGATTTCGGTGGCTTCCTGGTCAAGGCCAACTCGGAAGGGCAGCCGGGTCCGCAGGACTATGGGCGTTCACATGCCGAGGGGGCGAACCTGCTGGCCGACGCATTGGCGCCGCACGACGGCGTGGTGATGTGGCGCGCCTTCGTCTACGCGCACGACGTGCCCGAGGATCGCGCCAAGCAGGCCTACAACGAGTTCGTCGGCCTGGACGGTGCGTTCCGCCGCAACGTGTTGCTGCAGGTGAAGAACGGACCGATCGACTTCCAGCCGCGCGAGCCGTTCCACCCGTTGTTCGGCGCGATGCCACGCACGCCGTTGATGATGGAATTCCAGATCACCAAGGAATACCTCGGCTTCGCGACGCACCTGGTCTACCTGGGGCCGCTGTATGAAGAGGTCCTGCGCGCCGATACGCGGGCGCGCGGCCCGGGTTCCACCGTTGCCCGGGTCGTCGACGGCTCGCTGGACGGACACGCGCTGACCGGCATGGCGGGCGTGGCCAACATCGGCGACGACCGCACCTGGAGCGGTTCGCATTTCGACCCGGCGAACTGGTATGCATTCGGCCGGCTGGCGTGGAACCCCATGCAGTCTTCGCGCGACATCGCCGCCGACTGGGTCGCCATGACGTTCTCTCCGGCGCAGGAGGTGGTGCGGCCGGTGGTGGACATGATGATGGCCTCGCGCGAAACGGCGGTCGATTACATGACGCCGCTGGGGCTGCATCACGTGATGGCGCGCGGGCATCACTATGGCCCGGGTCCGTGGGTCGACGGCGGTCCGCGGGCCGACTGGACCTCGGTGTACTACCACCGTGCGGACCGCGACGGCATCGGATTCGATCGCACCGCGTCGGGCAGCGATGCGGTGTCGCAGTACGCAGCGGACGTCGCACGCGGGTTCAACGACGTGGAACGCGTGCCGGAGCCGCTGCTGCTGTGGTTCCACCATGTGCGGTGGGATCGCCGCCTGCGCTCAGGCAGGCCGCTCTGGGACGAGCTGGTCCATCGCTACACGCGTGGCGTGCGGAACGTCGAGGCGATGCAGGCCACGTGGCAGCGCCTGGAGGGCAAGGTGGATGCGCCGCGCCATCGTCAGGTCGCCGCCTTCCTGCGCATCCAGCGCAACGAGGCGCAGTGGTGGCGCGATGCCAGTGTGGCGTACTTCCAGTCGCTCAACGGCCTTGCACTGCCGGCGGGCGAACAGCCGCCGCCGCATCCGCTGGCGTACTACCAGGCATTGCAGTTCCCGTTCGCACCGGGAGACGGACGATGAGGCTCCTGCTCCCGGGCCTCCTGGTCATCGCATCGTGGTGCGTTGCCGCGTCGCCGCCGGCACGCGGGCAGGCGGCAGGCATGGAGCCGCTGCTGCATCCCCTGTTCCAGGATCACGCCGTCCTGCAGCGCGACGTGCCGATCCGCGTGTGGGGTCAGGCGCGGGCGGGCGAAGCGGTCTCCGTGTCCTTCGCTCGCCAGACCGTCACCACCCGCGCCGATGCCGAGGGCCGGTGGAGCGCGCGCCTGCGTTCTCTGGCGGCCGGGGGCCCTTACGAACTGGTGGCCAGGGCAGGGCAGGTCACGCAGCGGGTGCGTGACGTGCAGCTGGGTGACGTGTGGCTGTGCTCGGGCCAGTCGAACATGGAGCTGCCGGTCTGGCGCGCGCTAGACGCGAACAGCGAGATCGCGTCGGGCGCCTATCCGCGCATCCGCCTGTTCAACGTCCCGCAGTCCGCAGCGGTGGTGCCGCAGTTGTCGTTCCAGGGCCGCGCGGCGTGGAACCCTGCCTCGCCGGAGACGGTGCGTGATTTCTCGGCGGCTTGCCTCTATTTCGCGCGCGAGTTGCAGAAGACGGTCGATGTGCCGGTGGGGCTGATCCAGGCGGCCTGGGGTGGATCGCGGATCGAAGCATGGATCGGCGCGTCCGCCCTTCGCGCCGGCGGCGGCCGGGACGAAGCCCTCGACGTGCTCGCGACCTATGCCGACGATCCCGTGGCGGCGCTTGCGCATTGGGGCAGGCAGTGGGAGCGCTGGTGGACAACGCGTCCGCACGCCGTTCCCGGCGACATGCCCTGGCAGCCCGGCGCGAGCGCCGGCGACTGGCACGATGCTCCTGCATCGCTGGGCGCGTGGGAGCGATGGAACGTGGCCGCACTCGCGGACTACAACGGCATGGTCTGGTACCGCACGCAGGTCACGCTCACGGCGGCGCAAGCGGTCGCCAGCGCGACGCTGGAACTGGCACCGGCCGACGAGACCGACATGACCTGGGTGAACGGCGTGGCGGTGGGCAGTCGCTACGGCGCAGGCGAACCGCGCCGTTACCCGCTGCCGGCCGGGCTGTTGAAGTCCGGCATCAACACGGTGGTGGTCAACGTGCTGGACACCTATCGCGACGGCGGGCTGGCCGGACCGGCGGACGCGCAGGCCCTGCGCTTTTCGGATGGCACACGCGTCGTGCTGGACACACCCTGGCAGTACCGCATTGCGCCGTCGGACACGTCGCCGCCTGGCGCACCCTGGCAGGCGGCCACGGGCCTGTCGACGCTGTACAACGGCATGATCGCGCCGCTGCATGATTACGGTGTGCGCGGCGTGCTCTGGTACCAGGGCGAGTCCAATACCGGTGAGGCCGCCGCATATGCGCCGTTGCTCCGCCTGCTGCGTGACGACTGGCGGCGCCGGTTCGGACCGCAGACGCCCTTTCTCGTCGTGCAGCTGGCGGGCTATGGCATGCCGCCGTCCTCACCCGTGGAAAGCGGTTGGGCCGAGCTGCGCGACGCGCAACGCCAGGTCGCCGCGGAAGATGCGCACTCCGGCCTCGCGGTCGCCATCGACATCGGCGATGCGTACGACATCCATCCGCCGAACAAGCAGGAACTCGGCCGGCGTCTCGCGCGCCTGGCTCGCCACGTGGTCTACGGCGAACGCACGCTTGCACCGTCCGGCCCCGTCGCACGTGCGGTGTCGCGCACGCAGGACGGCGTCGGCATCGCGTTCGACGACTTCACCGGCGCGCTGGCGACGACCGGCTCGGACCATCCCATCGGTTTCGAACTCTGCGATGCCACGCAGCGCTGCCGCTACGCCGATGCGCGCATCGAAGCCAGTCGGGTCGTAGTGCGCGGCCCTGCCGTCGCTGGCGCCACCCGCGTGCGCTACTGCTGGGCCGACGGCCCGGTATGCACGCTTCGCGACACCGCTGGCCTGCCGGCCGGTCCTTTCGAACTACCCGTCCCTGCTGTCGAGGCGCCCCGATGACTCCGTTCTCTCCGCGAAATTTCCCGGATGCCGGCACGCATGCGCGCCGCGTCCCAGCATCCCGCAACGCCGCAGGCAGCCTGCTGGCCATCGCGCTCATGCTGCTGGCCGCCACCGGCAACGCACAGACAACCAAGGAGGCGCCGCCGGTCTATTTCGACTGGTTCGAATACACCGGCCGCGATACGGCCTTCGAAGCGCCATTGCCCGCCGGCCACTACCGCAATCCCGTGCTGGCGGGCTTCCATGCCGACCCCAGCATCGTCGCCGCCAACGGCAGGTTCTACCTGGTGAATTCCAGCTTCACCTACTTTCCGGGCATCCCCGTGTTCGAAAGCACGGACCTGGTGCACTGGAAGCAGATCGGCAACGTCATCGACCGTCCCACGCAGCTGGATTTCGACGGCCTGAGCGTGTCGCGCGGCATCTTCGCGCCGACCATCGAGTTCCACGAGGGCACCTTCTACGTGGTCACCACCGCGACCGACAGCGGCGGCAACTTCATCAGCACGGCGCGCGATCCGGCCGGTCCGTGGTCCGATCCGCACTGGCTGCCGACCATTGGCGGCATCGATCCGTCGCTGTTCTTCGACCACGACGGCAAGGTCTACCTGCTCAACAACGACGAACCACCGGGTCCGGCGCGTTATGACGGACACCGTGCGATCTGGATGCAGCAGATCGACCTGGCGCGCTTCCAGCCGGTCGGTCCCCGCAAGGTGCTGATCGATGGCGGCGTGGAGCCGGAGAAGAATCCGATCTGGATCGAGGGTCCGCATATCTACAAGCGGGACGGCTGGTACTACCTGTCCGACGCGGAGGGCGGCACCGGACCGCAGCATTCGCAGGTGGTGCTGCGCAGCCGCGACGTGTGGGGTCCCTATGTGCCTTACGCGGGCAATCCCATCCTGACCCAGCGCGATTTGCCTGTGGATCGTCCACTGCCCATCACGAATGCCGGCCATGCCGACCTGGTGGAGGGGCCCGATGGATCGTGGTGGGCGGTGTTCCTGGCGAGCCGCAACTACCAGCGCCGCCACTACAACACCGGTCGCGAAACGTACCTGCTGCCCGTGCAGTGGCGCGATGGCTGGCCGGAGATCCTGCCTGCCGACCAGGTCATACCCTATGTGGTGAAGGCTCCCTCGTGGATGCAGGGCGAAGCGACGCAGGCGCCGTCCACCGGCAATTTCTCCCATCGCGATGAATTCGATGCGCCGTCGCTGGCGTCGGAGTGGCTGCGCGTGCGCGTGCCCAAGTCCGCATGGGCAGACCTGGCCGCACGTCCCGGTTCCCTCGCTGTCCATCCTCTGACGGAAGGGCTGGAGACGCTGCGCAATCCCGCGTTCCTCGGTCGTCGCCAGCAGCATCTGCGATTCCAGGCCAGCACGGCGATGACGGCGCCGGCGCCGGGCGTGGCCGCGGGACTGGCCGCCTTCCAGAGCGAGGCGTACTGGTACTTCCTCGGCGCGCGCCGGCTCGATGGCAACCGCATTACGGTGTTTCTCGAAGGCCGCGACGGCAGCGGCACCACGCGCACGCTGGCGACACGCGACGTGGCGGCGACCGATGCCCTCCGCCTGAGGATTGAGGGCGACGAGGGAGACTACGGTTTCGCGTTCGACACGGGCGACGGACGCGGTTGGCAGACCTTGGCCAGCAAGGTCGATGGCACCGTACTGAGTACCGATCGCGCTGGCGGTTTCGTCGGTGCCCTGCTGGGTCCGTTCGCGCGCGACGAGCGCGCTTCGAGGAGCGAATGATGATGACGAAGCCTTCCGTTTCCCGCGTCCGGCGCGCCGCGCCCGGATTGTGTGCGCTGGTCCTGTGCGCGGCCGCATGGACCGCGCCGTCCGCGCAGGCGGCCGATGCGAAACCCTGGCTTGACACGTCGCGCACGTTCGAGGCGCGCGCCGCCTCGCTGGTGGCGCAGATGACGCTGGAGGAAAAGGCGGCCCAGATGCAGAACGCCGCGCCCGCCATCGAGCGTTTGGGGATTCCTGCCTACGACTGGTGGAACGAGGCGCTGCATGGCGTGGCACGCGCCGGCCAGGCGACGGTGTTTCCCCAGGCCATCGGACTGGCGGCCACGTTCGACGTGCCGCTGATGGGCGAGATCGCGACCACCATCAGCGACGAAGCGCGCGCCAAGCACCATCAGTTCGTCCGCGATGGCCAGCATGGCCGCTACCAAGGCCTGACGTTCTGGTCGCCGAACATCAACATCTTCCGCGATCCGCGCTGGGGCAGGGGACAGGAAACCTACGGCGAAGATCCCTACCTGACAGCGCGCATGGGCGTGGCGTTCGTGCGCGGCCTGCAGGGCGACGACCCTGTCTATCGCAAGCTGGACGCGACCGCCAAGCACCTCGCCGTGCACAGTGGGCCGGAGGCCGACCGCCATCACTTCGATGCGCGTCCCAGCAAGCGCGACCTCTACGATACCTACCTGCCGGCCTTCGAGGCGCTGGTGAAAGAGGGTGACGTGGACGCGGTGATGGGGGCCTACAACCGCGTCTACGGCGAATCCGCCAGTGCCAGCAGGTTCCTGCTGCGTGACGTGCTGCGTCGCGACTGGGGCTTCAAGGGTTACGTGGTGTCGGACTGCTGGGCCATCGTCGACATCTGGAAGAACCACAAGATCGTCGCCACCCGCGAGCAGGCCGCGGCGCTGGCGGTGAAGAATGGCACCGAGCTGGAATGCGGCGAGGAATACGCCACGCTGCCTGCCGCGGTGCGCCAGGGCCTGATCAGCGAAGCCGAGATCGACGACGCGGTGACGCGGTTGTTCACCGCGCGGATGCGGTTGGGCATGTTCGATCCGCCCGAGCGCGTACGGTGGGCACGCATCCCGTACGCCGTGAACCAGGCGCCTGCGCATGATGCGCTGGCATTGAAGGCGGCGCGCGAATCGCTGGTACTGCTGAAGAACGACGGCATCCTGCCGCTGTCGCGCACCCTGAAGCGCATCGCCGTGATCGGGCCGACCGCCGACGACACCATGGCGCTGCTCGGCAACTACTTCGGTACGCCGGCTGCGCCGGTGACGATCCTGCAAGGCATCCGGGATGCCGCCAAGGGCGTCGAGGTGAGCTATGCGCGCGGGGTGGACCTGGTGGAAGGTCGCGACGATCCGGCCGCGACGCCGCTGATCGAAGCCGCGTACCTGCGGCCGTCCGCCGACTCTCCGGAGCGCGGTTTGCGCGGCGAGTACTTCCGCACCCAGGATCTCTCTGGCTCCCCCGCGCTGGTACGCACCGATGCGCAGATCGGCTTCCGCTGGGATCGTGGTTCGCCGACCGACAACCTGCAGGCGCGCGGCGAGGCGGGCCCGGGGCAGGGCGTGCCGAACGACCGCTTCAGCATCCGCTGGAGTGGCCAGCTGCTGCCGCCGGTGTCCGGCAGGTACCGGATCGAAGCCGCGGCCGACGACGGCTTCCGCCTGTACGTGGACGGCAAGCGCGTGCTCGACCACTGGACCGACAGCGACCGCCTGCGCAGCGACGGCGTGGAACTGGACCTGCTGGCCGGGCGGGCGTACGACCTGCGGCTGGAGTACTACGATGCCGAGCGCGATGCGGGCGTGCGCCTGGCCTGGCGCATGCCGGGTGCGAAGCCGCCGTTCGAGGAGGCGATCGACGTCGCCCGCAACGCCGATGTGGTGGTATTCGTCGGCGGCCTGACCGGTGATGTGGAAGGCGAGGAGATGACCGTCAACTACCCGGGCTTCGCAGGCGGCGACCGCACCGATCTGCGCCTGCCCGCCACGCAACGTGCCCTGCTCGAAGCGCTGCACGCCACCGGCAAGCCGGTCGTGCTGGTGCTGACCGGCGGCTCCGCGCTGGCGGTGGACTGGGCGCAGGAGAACCTGCCGGCGATCCTGATGTCGTGGTATCCGGGACAGCGCGGCGGTACCGCGGTCGGGGAGACCCTGTTCGGCGAGGCCAACCCGGGCGGCCGCCTGCCGGTGACGTTCTACACCGCCGGCCAGCCGATGCCGGCCTTCGACGACTACACGATGGAAGGCCGCACCTACCGCTACTTCCGCGGCACGCCGCTGTATCCGTTCGGGTACGGCCTGTCGTACACCCGTTTCGATTATGGCGAGTTGCGTACGGACGCGCCCACCGTCTCGCCGGATGGTCGCCTGCGCGTGCAGGTGGAGGTGGCGAATACCGGCAAGCGCGCCGGCGATGAAGTGGTGCAGTTGTATGTGCGTCCGCTGCAGGCCGCGGCCGGCGATGCGCAGCAGGAACTGCGCGGCTTCCAGCGCATCCACCTGGCCCCCGGTGAGCGGCGTACCGTGACATTCGAGCTGTCGCCGCACCAGGCGTTGCGCCGTTACGACGAAGCGCGTGGCGCCTATGTCGTGCCGCCGGGACGCTACGAACTGCGCGTGGGCGCGTCCAGCGCCGATGTCCGTGCACGCGTGCCCTTCGAGGTGGTGGCGCGATGACCGACACCTACCGCATCCCGCACGCCCTCCTTCCACGACGTCCAGGACAGCCGACGCATGGCCAGCACTGACCACACGCTCACGATCCGGGAAAAGCTGGGCTACAGCCTGGGCGACCTGGCGGCGAACCTGATCTTCCAGACGCTGATCACGTACCTGGCCTTCTTCTACACCGACGTGTACCGCCTGCCGCCGGCGACGGCGGCGACGATCATCTTCGTCGTGGGCCTGCTCGGCGCCTTCGTGTTCACGCCGCTGATCGGCATCGCTGCGGACCGCACGTCGACGCGGTGGGGCAGGTTCCGCCCCTGGATACTGTGGACGGCGATCCCGTTCGGCGTGCTGTCGCTGCTGGCCTTCAGCACGCCGGACTTCAGCGAGCGGGGCAAGGTCGCCTACGCGCTGCTGACCTACAGCCTGCTGGTGCTGGTCTACGCGGCGAACAACCTGCCGTACTCGGCGCTGAGCGGCGTGCTGACCGGCAGCATGGCCCAGCGCAACAGCCTGTCGGCGTACCGCTTCGTGGCCGTGATGATCGCGCAGTTCATCATCCAGGTACTGCTGATGCCGCTGGTGCTGATATTGGGCGACGGCGACCGCGTGCTCGGCTTCGAGCGCGTGATGACCGTGTTCGCGGTGGTCGGCACGGTCTTCTTCCTGGTCACCTTCGCGACCACGCGCGAACGCATCGTGCCGACGAAGGAGCAGTCCGCCGGGGTGATGCAGGACCTCGCCGACCTGGTGCGCAACCGGCCGTGGCAGGTGATGCTGGCGCTGACGGTGCTGGTGTTCATCAACCTCGCGCTGAAAGGCGGCACCTACATCTACTACTTCCAGTACTACATGAGCGAGGCGGCGTTGTCGGGCTTCCTCGACAACTCGGGTTTCAACGGCTTCATCGCGGCACTGAACGCCGCGCTCACCGGCCTGGGGCTGTCGGGCTTCACCTGGCCCGAGGATCCGGCCACGTCGGCGTTCAGCCTGTTCAACGGCAGCGGCATCCTGTGCATGATCCTCGGCATCGGCGTGTCGCGCCGCCTGGCCGACCGTTTCGGCAAGCGCGATGTCTTCGGTGGCGCACTGTTCGTGTCGACGTTGTTCCTGCTGGTGTTCTACGTCTTCCCGCCCACCGCGGTGGCACTGGCGTTCGGTGCCTTCATGCTCCACGGCTTCTGCTACGGCATCACCATCCCGCTGCTGTGGGCGATGATCGCCGACGTCGCCGACTACTCCGAGTGGAAGAACCATCGTCGGGCCACCGCCATCATCTTCTCCGCCATGCTGTGCGGACTGAAGATCGGCCTCAGCGTGGGCGGCGCGCTGGTCGCCGGCATCCTCGCGCACTACGGCTACCAGGCCGGTGCTGCCACGCAGCCCGACGCGGTCGTCGACGGCATCCGGCTGACCGTCAGCGTCTATTGCTCCATCCCGTTCCTGGTGGCGGTGGCGCTGCTCTTCGTCTACCGGATCGACAAGGGGATGGAGACGCGCATCGAACACGACCTCGAACAGCGTCGCCGCGCAGCGGGCGCAGCCGCATGACCCACACCCCACTGCCCATGAACGAAACCTCCCTGCACGACGACGCGCCGGCGCCCGACGGCACGCTCGAGCGACTGAAGGCGCGTGCGATCTCCCAGCCGCTGGTGACCCACATCTACACGGCCGATCCTTCGGCGCACGTGTTCGAAGGACGCCTGTACATCTATCCCTCCCACGACATCGACGGCGGTGGTGCCTTCGACGACGAAGGGGGCCACTTCGGCATGGAGGACTACCACGTGCTGCGGATGGACTCGCCGGAAGGCGAGGCCATCGACTGCGGCGTAGCGCTGCATGTGCGCGATGTGCCCTGGGCCGACAGGCAGATGTGGGCGCCCGACGCCGCACATCGCGATGGGCGCTATTACCTCTATTTCCCCGCCAAGGACGGCGGCGGCCTGTTCCGTATCGGCGTGGCGGTATCGGAGACGCCGGAAGGGCCGTTCACCGCCGAACCCGCGCCCATCGACGGGGCGTACTCCATCGATCCGGCCGTTTTCGAAGACGACGACGGAACGCACTACCTGTACTTCGGTGGCATCTGGGGCGGCCAGTTGCAGAAGTACCGCGACAACCGGCATGACGCGGCGAACGAGGAGCCGGTGGGCGAGGCGCCTGCGCTGGGGCCGCGCGTCGGCCGGCTCGATGCGGGCATGACGTCGCTCGCCGAGCCGACGCGCGAGATCGTGATCCTGGACGAGCAGGGACGTCCGCTGCGTGCCGACGACCATGCGCGCCGGTTCTTCGAAGGCCCCTGGGTACACAAGCACGCCGGTCGCTACTACCTGTCGTATTCCACCGGTAACACGCACCTGCTGTGCTATGCGGTTGGCGACAGTCCGTATGGCCCATTCACGTACGGCGGCGTGATCCTCACGCCGGTCGTCGGCTGGACCACACATCATTCGATCTGCGCGTTCGAGTGCCAGTGGTATCTGTTCTACCACGATGCCCTGATGTCGGGCGGGGTGACGCACCTGCGTTCCGCCAAGTGCACGGTGTTGCACCACGAAGCGGACGGCCGCATCCGCACCATCGATCCCTATGGCGGCTGAGCCGCGGTTGCCGTGCGACGATGCGCTGGCGCCGTTGCATGCCGGGCCGCTGCGCTGGTTGCGCACGGAGCGCCTGCAGGTGGCGTTCGCGCCGGACGCCGGCGGTCGCGTGGCGCAGATCCGCTTCGATGGAACGGAATGGCTGGTCGGGCCGGACGACGGCTGGCCCGCGACCATCGCGTGGGGCTGCTATCCGATGGTGCCGTGGGCGGGTCGCCTGCGCGCGGGACGCTTCGCGTTCGGCGGCGCGGCGCACAGGCTGCCGGTGAACTTCGGCGGACATGCGATCCACGGCGTCGGATTCTCGCGGCCGTGGCAGGTCGATGTGCTCGAGGCGGACAGCGCACAACTGTCGCTCATGCTTCCCCAGGACGGGTACTGGCCGTTCGGCGGCACGGCGACGCAGGCGCTGCGCGTGGAGGGCGACCGGCTGCTGCTTGAACTCGCGGTGCGTGCGGGGACGCGGGCCATGCCGGTCGCACTCGGATGGCACCCATGGTTCCGAAAACCCGACAGACTGGTGTTCAGCCCGGACGCCATGTATCCGCGCGACGCCGACGGCATCGCCACGTTGCCGCGCACGCCGCCCAGCGCCGGTCCGTGGGATGACTGCTTCGTCGCCAGTGGCGACATCGCCCTGCAGCGAGGCGATCAGCTGCTGCGCCTGAAGGCCGACACCGATCACTGGGTGGTCTACGACGGTGCCGCGCATTCCACCTGCGTCGAACCGCAGACCGGCCCGCCCGATGCCTTCACGCTTGCGCCGCGCGTGCTGTCGCCCGGTGAGAGAGCGTCGTTGTCCTTCGAGCTCGCCTGGGAGCGCGGCAAGGGGAGGGCGGAATGATTCCTCATTTGCAGGGGATCGCTCGCCGGACGGCCTCCGCCATCGTGATGCGCGCACTGAAATTCTGCTGCATCGCGTTCACCGGAGTGACGTGGACCTTAATCGTGCCTGTCCATGCCCAGGACGACGCGATGACACCCATCGCCGCGCCGCCGCAGCCGAACGCCGTTCAACTTGGTCCGCCACGCGACGCGGACAGCAAGGTGAACGAAGCCTGGCACCTGCAGTACGGCAGCGTGTTCGTGCGAAACGTCGACCGCGCCACCCTCACGCCTTTCCTGCCGGATCCGGCGAAAGCGACCGGCACGGCCGTGATCGTGGCGCCGGGTGGCGGATTCCGCGCGTTGTCGATGCAGAACGAAGGATGGGAGGTTGCGCGCGCCCTCGCGGATCGGGGTGTCGCCGCCTTCGTGCTGAAGTACCGGCTGCAGCGGACACCCGACGATCTCGATGGCTTCGCGCAATCGATGCAGGCGATGCTGGCCGGCCCCGTGCCCGCGTACCGCGTGGATCCGCTCGCGTCGATACCGCAGCTCGCGCCGCAGATCGCCGATGCGCGCGCCGCGTTCGCGCTGGTGCGCAGTCGCGCCCGTGAGTGGGGCGTGGACCCGCGTCGCATCGGCATGGTCGGCTTCTCCGCCGGCGCCATGCTGACGCTGGCGACGACGCTGGCTGGCGACGACGCCGACCCTGCCTTCATCGGCATGATCTACGGGCCGTTGGCTGCGATCGACGTGCCCACGGATGCGCCACCGTTGTTCGTCGCGATCGCGGCCGACGATGGCCTGTTCGCCGATGGCGGTTTCGGGTTGGTCGAAGCGTGGCGCACGGCACGGCGCCCGGTGGAATTCCACTTCTACGAACAGGGCGGCCATGGGTTCGGCATGTACGCCAAGCCGACGACGAGCACGGGCTGGTTCGAGGCGTTCGCCGCCTGGATGGCAATGCACGGCTGGCTGGCGCGCATGGGGCAGGGCGCGGAACCCGCCACGCAGGAGAACACACGATGAGGATCGGCCACTTCGCATGCATGCCGCTGTTGGCGACCCTGTTGGCGCTTCCTCTGTCGGCGCAGCCGGCCGGGGAGCGCGCGCAGGCCGTGACGCCACGCTCGAATCCGCTGATACGCGACAAGTTCACCGCCGATCCGGCGCCACTCGTGGTCGGCGACCGCCTCTATCTCTACGTCGGGCACGATCAGGCGCAGCGCGACGAGATGTTCAACATGCGCGAGTGGCTGGTGTATTCGACGACGGACATGGCAACGTGGGTCGACCACGGCCCGATCATGAAGGTGGCCGATTTCGCCTGGGCCAAGGCGGACGCGTGGGCCTCGCAGGCGATCGAGAAGGACGGACGCTTCTGGTTCTACGCAGCGGTCGAGCATGACGATGGACATCCGGGCAAGGCCATCGCGGTGGCGGTGTCCGACACGCCGACCGGCCCTTTCGTCGACGCGAAGGGTGCGGCGTTGATCACCAACCAAATGACGCCCAGGGGCACGCACAGCTGGGAGGACATCGACCCGACGGTCTTCACCGACGACGATGGCACGACGTGGATCGCCTGGGGCAATAGGCAGTGCTACATCGCACGGCTGAAGCCGAACATGATCGAGCTCGACGGTCCGATCACCGAGATCACGCCGCCGCATTTCGAAGGAGGTCCGTGGCTGCACAAGCGCGGGGATCTCTACTACCTGACGTACGCATCGCTGGACCGTGCCACGCACCGGGATGAAAAGGTGTCCTATGCGACGGCGACCTCGCTGGCCGGTCCGTGGACGTACCGCGGCGAGCTGACGGGCTCAGGCAGGTACAGCTTCACGATCCATCCGGGCATCGCCGAGTTCAAGGGCCGCTGGTACCTGTTCCTGCACAACGCCGCGCTCGCCATCGGCGACCAGAACGGCGCGATCGGGCGGCGTGCGGTCACGGTCGAGCATCTGCAGTACAACGCGGATGGGACGATGAAGCCGGTCGTGCAGACCGAGGCGGGGATATCGGTGGGGCCGCCTTAGAGCGCCGAGAGCCCAATCTAGGTACATCTTTAATTTCGCATAATGCCTAGACCGACTGCCGTTGCTGCTGTAGCTGCTGCTGCTGTTGAGGGGTCGGACGAGGGTAGGTTGTGAAGCGTTGCAGCATGGGCCTGTTGCATCAGCGAAGGGGCTACGAATAGCGCCAGCAGTGCCGCTGACGCCGCCAACTTCCGCCACACTGCCTTTTCTTCCCTGCTGATTGCCCGCGCCTCACCGACCACACCTAGTACCTGGGCTAGTGGTAGACCCGTGTAACCGGCCAGCGCCGCACACTGCACCGTATCCGGTGTTTTTACCCCGTTGCGCCACGCTGACACAGCTGATCGGCTGATTCCCAAAGCCTTCGCTAGTGCCATATCCGTGCTGAATCCCTGCGCCGCTTTTGCCGCGTCCAGAAGCTCTGTGACGGTCATGTTCTCCACCTGTTGACATTCTGTTCTCCCCCAGTGTACAAAGCCGCATGTTCTCCGACGGAGAACATCATCGGGTTCCCCCGGTGGCCCGGCCCCCAGCGCCCTAGCTGGGGTGTCCGGGGTCTAGGGCGCTAGGGCAGGGGGTTCCACCATGTATCAAGTACAGGACACGCTGGCAGGCTACGAATCCGTGGCCACTGCTGCCACCAAACGCGCAGGCCTCGCCGCGCTTCGCCGTCGCCGCACGGCTTATCCGACTCGCGATTTCCGCCTCGTTATCAACCGCAATGGTTGGACTGAGGTGCTCGCATGAGTCCCCTGAGTCCTCCGGACCTCACTCCTGATTTGCTCCTGCAGTTCGCCGGCCTCCTGCTGGAAATCTGCCTCTACCTGCTCGCGATCTGGATTGTGTGCGGGGTCTACAAGGCCGTTGCACTCTGGTCCGACTACGTTGCTGCCAAGCGCGAGCGCGAGCGCCAGGCACAAGCCGATGCCGACCTCCAATTGGCGTGGGAAGAAGAAAAGGTCGCCATCCGCGAACACCTCGAAGAACAGCTACGTGAAGCGCAGATGGCGCAGGAGCGTGGCTAATGTTCATGCTCATCGTCTGGTTGTTCGGCTTCTTCGCATCACTCTGGGCTTATCAGAACCCGTCTGAACTTCTTCCGATCTGGCCTGGCTTCTACGGCCTGTCAGCAGGTATGTGCCTGCTGCAATTCTTCGTCCAGTACTTCCGCCTAATGAGGATGCGCTAATGGCCTTCCTCATCGCTTTCTTCATTGGTCCGATTGCTGCTGGTCTTATCTACGGCTTCCTCTTCGCGAGGTCGAAGTAATGGCCCGCACAACAGACACCGAACGCGGCGCACGTATAGCCCTGGACATTGCGCAGACCAAGCGCATACAGCGCGACCTGTTCCCGTCCCGTCGCGCTCCCTCGCTGAAATTCTGGCGCGAGGTTGAGCGCATCGCTACCGAACAGATAGACGAGTGCCGCGCACTACGCGAGGCACGCGCATGAAACTGCATGAACTGACCGAACAACGCCGACGCGCACGCACGCACGAAGAACGCACCGAACTCGACCGACTGATTGCTGCACGAATCAAGTGGATCGGATCGGGGCAGGGCGATGACCGATGACGTATCACCCATCCAGCCCGTGCACGTGTGGGGGTCAGTTGCAGACGCTGACCGATGTACAGGGAACGGACCTGACCCACTGCCGCAGCTGCGGTCAATTGATCTACACGCGCAGGGCTATGCGGATCTCCTACGGCGCACACGGTGGCAACAGTTTTGGACGCTTACGTTCCGACTCAACAAGACAGGACGCAACGGAGGGGTACACGCGGAAGCGGCTGATAAAGCGTTCCGATATTTCGTCAGCTGCATCAACCGCGAAGCATACGGACCGAAGTGGTCAACGCGTTGGCATGGCGGCATCCAGTGGGCGAGGGGACAAGAATTTCACCGGGACGGACGAATCCATTTCCACGCAGTGGCAGCAGCACCAACTGATGATCTGAATCGAATTATCAACCGGTACCAGTGGCACGAATTCTGGTACCGGGAATTCGGACGCAACCGAATCGAAGCACCACGAAGCCAAGCAGATATCACCGGCTACGTGTCGAAGTACGTAACAAAGGGCGGTGAAGTCGATTTCAGCAAGAACTACGGCGCCTGGGCGCCACCGAAGATCGACTTCACCGACCGACCTGAGCAGCAAGGCCTGATCCAGCCGCACCAGCGTCACCCGGATCACTCGGCGGACTGATGCAAGCATCGCGTTGGGGTTCAACAAGCAGCTTTCCGATTCCTCCGCGTGGGGGGTAAGGGGGGCCATAGCTTGACCCCCAAGTACCGCCCGAAATTCACGACAACCCAACCGAAGAGAGAAAGAAAAATGGCACGTATCAAGATCACCAGCGAACCGAAGAGCCGCTATGTCAACACGAAGAACGGACAGCGCCAGGTGCATTTCCAAGACGGCACCCTCGAAACCGAAGAAATGCGTATCAAGGTCGAGGTCGAGATCGACAACCCGCAGGTCGCCTATCAGCTTGTCGACCATGACTGGCTGATTGAGCGCGACGTCATTGCCGGCCGTTTCGGCCCCGAACTGGCTCGTCGCTTCACGCTGGTTCCCGTCAAGTCGCAGTCCCCCGCCAAGGCCGCATAAGCCGTGGCCACTCCGCAGGTAGCTCGCGTCCTTTACTGCGTGGAATACGACTCCGAATTGGAGTCTTGCACCACTCAGGCGTGGCTACCTGCGCCCTCTTTGCTCCCGCCGCTGTCGATCGAAGGCGCAGCGGCAATTCTCGGGGCATCGCTCGTTGTGTTTTCCGTCGCGTACGGCATGCGCAGCGTGGTGCGTTCCATCCTTCGATAGCTGTTGCTCCATCGCTTCAAAAACAACAACAACAACAATAAAGAAGAGGAATCAGGCAATGAACCTGACCAAGAGCAAGACCTTGCTGTTCGCGCTGTTCGCCGCCTTCGCTGCCGCTCCGGGCCTCGCGCTCGCCAGCGGCGGTGGTGGCATCGACGCCTCGGACGCCGTGACCGCCATCGGTGGCATCACCGCTGCCGTGGGCGCCGTCGGCGTCGCCAAGTTCGCCCCGGCCGCTGCTGCCGTGGCGTACAAGTGGATCAAGGCGACGATCTTCGGTTGATCGAAGAGCGGGGAGGGCGGCTTCGGCCGCCCTTTTTTTCAGGAGAGCGACGATGGAAGGGTGGATTGTGTTATGCGTGGGATTGATGGCCTTTGGCATTCTTTTCGGCGGCGACTGACTGTCGCATCGTTCGGCCTATGCGTCGTCTTGTACGCGCTGGCCATGAATTCCTTCGCGATGGGTGGCCAGAACGGCCATCAGTACATTCCGCGCGGCCAGCCTATCCCGCAAGGC
Source organism: Pseudoxanthomonas sp. LjRoot127 (assembly GCF_964253495.1). NCBI lineage: Bacteria > Pseudomonadati > Pseudomonadota > Gammaproteobacteria > Lysobacterales > Lysobacteraceae > Pseudoxanthomonas > Pseudoxanthomonas sp. LjRoot127. Next base: position 3,612,782 of record NZ_CAXUQR020000001.1, on the reverse strand, counting down.
ATTCGCTGGCAAAGCGCTACTCCTACAGGCGCGAACACCTCCGCCTGGGCGTCGTGGACTAGTCCTGCCGGCCAGACCGGCAACTACAAATTCCCTGTCGCCGTGGGCTCTGCCACGCTCGGTACGGCCTTCAAATCGTCCATTAAGAAGCTCGTACCGATTGCTGGCTGGTATATGACCGCCAAAAGCATTCTGGAAGGCTTGGGCTGGGCCATCAACGAGCTGCAGGGTCAAGTGGTCGCCCCCGGCACTCCGCAGGCAGATTTGGCCAATACGGTCTTCTGTTTGAGTAAGGGCGGTGAGTACTACTGCGCCAACAGCCCCGGCCAGCTTCTCCATATCGTCGAGAGCATCATGATTTTGGAGACTCAACGAACGCCCTGCGGCACAGCGGGGCTCTATACCAATGGTGGTATGCGTTACTGGTGTACCCGAAAGTCTGATGGCGCTCAGCTTAATTCCTATCTGGAAAACCCTCTGACCCGTCCTGCCAGCGGGTGGCCTGCAACGCATCACAACAGCAATCCCGGCAGCGAGGATCAGCCCATTTCTGATTACGACCTCGGGCAAGTCCTCAAGCAGCATCCTGAGATCGTCAACGCAGTGCTGATCGACCCCAACACGGGTGCACCTATTCGTACTCCTGAGTTGATCGCTGCGCTCAATACGCTCATGCGCCAGCTGGAAGCCGCCAACGGCGTTACGACACCTCAACCTGATCTGGTTACTGATTCCGATTGGGGCGATCAGGAACCGCCGAATCAAACCGATTGGCCTGGCTTCTGCGATTGGGCCACGGTGGTCTGTGAGTTCATCAACTGGTTCAAGCTCGACCCGCAGCTTCCTGACGATGTAGAGCTTCCTTACGAGGAAAAGGAAATCGAATGGCAGGAGCGTGACAGTGGTTTGGGCGCCGGCACGTGCCCTGCGCCCATTTCAGCATCTGTCCTAGATACCACTGTGGAGTTCGGTTACGAGGGCATTTGCGGATTCATGGAATACATGCGTCCTGTAGCGATTGCGTGCGCGTGGATCAGCGCTGCGTTCATCGTCGTCAACGCCCGCCCAATGAGGTTCTGACATGCAAGGTCTTCTCCTGAAACTCGGCATGTGGGTGCTTGGCGGATTCATCGCCCGCACCTTGGTGGGTGCCGGTCTGACTATCGTCGGCTATGTCGCGTTCGTTCCCCTGTTGGAATACGGCTTGGATCAGTTGAACAACGCCCTTGGCGGAATGGCTGCTGACGTGTTGAACGTCCTGCTCCTGGGCGGATTGGGCGACATCATCACGATCATTGGCAGCGCGATGATGACCAAAATTTCCTTGCTTGCTGGCCTTGCTGGCTTGGCGCGCGTGCACACGCAGGGATCGCCGTAATGCTGACCATCATTTCAGGCCAGCCCGGCAACGGAAAAACGCTCAAGGCTATGGCTGAGATGGAAGCGGCCTATCTGGACAATCAGCGCCGGTCCAAGCTTCCGCCTGACCATAAGGACTATCAACCCGAGCGCGAGTTTTACTCCAACGTTGCAGGCGCTACCCGCGAAGAGAACCCTGATGCATTTCCGTGGGTTCAACGCATGCCCGAACACAACGACTGGACGATGCTTCCCAAGGGCAGCTACGTGCAGTACGACGAAGGTCATGCGGACGGAATCACGCCCGGCTTAGAGCGTTACGGGCTGCTATTCCCTGCCACTGGTAAGCCCGGCGAATCGCAGGACCACCGCATCCGCGCTATGTCCACGCACCGCCACGGCGGTTATGACCTTGTCATCATCACGCAGTGGCCCTCCAAGGTGCATCACAACGTCCGCCAGCAGTGCGGCCGGCATGTGCACATGAATCGCTCCATGGGCCTACAGGCCGCCGGCACGATGGTCTGGTCACGGTGTCAACCAGACCCCTACGACGAACGCGAACGCGAGAAGGCTGATGAAGAAGTCTGGTCGTACCCGAAGGAACTGTACAATCGCTATAAGAGCGCCACGCTCCACACCACATCCCACAAGTTCAAGCTGCCGAAAAAGATTAAAAACGGGCTGACGACTGCGTTTTCGCTCGTTGTAGTACTCGCTGCCGTGTGGTGGTGGATGGGCTGGGACCTGAGCGTGTTTTTCGGGGGAGGGGAGCCGGCAAAAGCGGAGGCCACCGCAGGTGGCCCGCGGCCGGCTCCCTCCGTGTTCGGGTCCGATGTACCTGTGGGGGAGGGGGAGGGCCTCGGTCAATTGCCAGGCATGGGCGCATACGCCGATCTGAATACCGCTCCGACGCCGTCGCTTATGGGCTGTGCATCCGGCGACCGTTCCTGTCGCTGTTTCAACACTGACGGTTTCGTCATTGATATGCCGCGCGCTCGTTGTCTTGCACTGCTCGCCGACCCGTTGCCTTTCAACATCAAGCATGAATACGCCAACAAGAGGGAACCTACGCGTGAACAGTCAACTTCTCGAACGGTGGGGTCTTCGAGTTCTCCGGTCGCTGGTACCGTCATTTCTGCTCACATGGGTTCGCCAGTCACCGGCGAGGTACCCGAGAAGTACACCGCTACTTGGTGACCTTTCTGCTATGTCGCTCTCATCGGGTGGTCGTGAAATCGCCAAGTGCTTGGCCCTCATTCTGATGACCTTCGACCACACCAATAAGGTTTTGTGGGCTGGCTCGTTTCAATGGATGAGTGACGCTTCTCGCATCGTGTTTCCTATCTTCGCAATCGTGTTGGCTTACAACCTTGCATCGAATCATTCGACCGACCGCGTTCGTCGCTCTCTCTTCGCCATGTTGGTGTGCGCTGTAATTGCTCAACCTCTGCACGCCGCTGCGTTCGGCATCTTTCTACCGCTCAATGTCCTTTTCACTCTCGCACTTGGTGTCTATGTTGCGTATGAGCGCAATTGGTTCATTGCGTTTGCAGCATTCGCAATCGGTGGGGTAGTGGTGGATTATCAGTGGATGGGCGTTGCTGTGGTCGTCACTGCCACCTGGGCAATTCGTTATCCGTCTCGTCTCAACTACTCCCTCCTTGTTGCATCCGTTGCTTCCTTGCAGATCATCAATGGCACGTGGTGGGCGCTCGCTGCATTTCCCGTTCTGTGGCTGCTTGGCCAAGTCGATGCATACATCCCCCGTCACCGCTGGGTCTTCCTCGGATACTATGTCCTTCATCTTGGTCTACTTGCCGCGCTGGCCTACAGTATTTAGGCATTAGCTGTCAATAGGGCAAGAATCATGCCAGTTATCTACCATTCAGCTGTTATACAGGATTGGTTCAGACATGAAGGAAAAACCTGTTAGCTACTGGGGCCTTCGGTTTAGAGAAGACAGCATAGATATGGGATACGGCACTTTTATGCTGTTCGGCTTATTTATTTCCGCTGTCTATCACGGTCCTTGGGCCAGGTAGCCGTAGGCTACGCTGAACGCTTTATTCGCGGCCTTGATGCCAGCAAGCTCTGGCGAATGATGCTCACACGTGGGTCCCGTTCCCCCGTATCCACTCCCTGTAAACCCGCTTTTCTGGCTTCTTCCATCATCACCGTCCACTCCCTTGCAATGTTGCATGTCAGTGACCACCACCGCATTTGCTCCGGGTATAACGTGTAACCCTCTGGGGTCCACATGTGTCCTTGCTGGAAACCAAAACCGGCCCAAAGGCCGGTCAGTTCGTGCCGCTGCGTAGGGTCTATCACGCCCATACGTACGCCTCCCTGATTGTGGAAGGGTGATTACGCATGAACTGTGCCAGGCGTCGCCACACGCGCACGTGCCATGGCTCATTTCGCATAATGCCTATTATGTCCTAGCTAGGGTGGTGCTTTAGCTACGCACTGCATCTATCTGAATATTCGACGGTTTATCCGCTCTTCTGAATGGGTGGGATTTCCGTTGGTGGTGCTAAAACACGGATATTGTCAGATTGACCGGCTGCTGGATCGCTTCGTCATCACCCTGCGCAGCATGGGTCGAAGTCCGGCGACGGTGCGTGCGTACCGCGCGACGGTGTCGCGCTATGCGGCGTTCGCGGTGCACGTGCCCGACGAGTTGGACCCGGTGGCACGCTATGTGGCCACGCGGCGCACGCGCGACCAGCTGAAACAGGCGTCGTTGAACCTGGAACTGTCGGCCCTGCGTACGTGGTTCAACTGGCTGAAGGTCGCCGAACCGGACGCCTGGCAGCCCGATGGCTACCCACGTCAGAAGCGTGCACCGCAGCGATTGCCGCGGGCGCTGTCGGATCATGAAGTGGGCCTGCTGCTGGCGGCGCCGGACCTGTCCACGTTCGTGGGCTTTCGGGATCACTTCATCATGGCCACGCTTTACCAGTGCGGCCTGCGCGCCAGCGAATTGGCCACACTGGAACTTGGCAGCGTGCGCATCGATGGCTTCTTGTACGTGCGCGGGAAAGGCGGCGTCGACCGCCTGGTGCCGTTCGGTCCGTCCTGGTACGGCCTCCTGCAGACTTACCTGCGCCTGCGCGCCACGGTGCGGCCAGGCAAGCGCAGCGCCCTGTTCGTGACGCGCCATGGAAAGGCACTTCGCGACGGCCGCAGCGTGTGGGTCGTGGTCAACCGGTATGCACGTCGCGCCTTGGGCCTGGCGTGCGGCTTCGCGCGCCTGGAAGCGGCCTACACCGGGCAGCCGTGGTCCGGCCATTACCCGCACCTGCTGCGCGCAGCGTTCGCGACTGAACTGCACAAGCGAGGCGTAAACATCATGGCGCTGGCGCAGCTGTTGGGCCACGCCGATGCTGACACCACCACGCATTACCTCGGCATCGACATCACCACGCTGCGCACCGCTGCCGCGCATCATCCTCGTGCGCACCGCTTGCCGGCCATCAGAACCTGAAGTCGTCATCGTCCACCCAGTCCTGTGCGGCTGGGGCGGCCGGTTCCGGTTCGGGCGTTGCAGCGCGTCCCCTGTGCGCTGCCCGCGTGCCTTCGTGTTCCGGCTGATGGTGGATGTCCACGCCGCTGGGCGAGGCGTACACCCACGTGCTGTAACGGTCGCTGCCGTCGCCGGCCGTCCACTTTTCGGTGTGCAACCTGCCCTGCACCGTTACTAGGCCGCCTTTCTTCAGGAAGCGCTGGACGGCTTCCGCTGCCTGGCCGAACACCTTGATGCGTATCCACTCTGTGTGTTCCGTGCGGTTGCCAGCGCGGTCCTTGTAGGACTCGCTGACGGCCACGCGCAGTTCGGCCACCATGCCGCCACTGGGTGGCGCCTTCACTGCCGGATCTGCACCCAGTCGACCGGTGACCACCACCACCTGATGCCCACGGCTCACGCGGCCATCCTGTCGGCGTCGGCCGGGTCCAGGTTGGCGACGGCGATCGCGTGCAGCGGCGGCGGGCTGACGCTGTTGCCCACCATGGCCACGCTGCGGCTGCCGGAAAGCGGCGTGCCGCAGGCCATGCGGTCGATGATGTAGTCCGCCGGGAACCCCTGCGCGCGGAAGAGTTCGTGCCGCTGAAGCATGCGCAGACCGATGTCGACGATGACGTGCGGAACGCCCTGCACGGACACCGTGACCAGCGCAAGTCGGTCGCGCGTCGTGATTGTGTCGATGGGCTCTGGCAGCGCCAGCGCTTGGCCGTTTCCGTAGTAGTTGATCAGGAACGCCGCGACGCGCAGCGCGCCGGCTTCGTGTTCCGCGCTCAGTTCGCAGGACAACAGTGCGTGATGCTCGCCGCCTGCACTGATCGTGCGCAGCGGGTCGTCTGCCGCGGCGCCCACGTTGTCGCCGCGCATGGTGACCATGCTGGTTGCCACCAGGCGCTGCTGCGTCCCGCTGCTGGTGATGGTCGACAGCGGTTCGTCTGCGGCCTTGCCGTCGCCGTCGTAGAAGCCGCCATTGGCCTGTTCCAGGTGCGCCGTCATCACGCCCATGGCGTGCGCCGCACCGGCGGGCCGTGCGGCGCCTGCGCCGCTGGTGATGGTCGGCAGCGGGGCGTCGACGGGCGCGCCCTCGCTGTCGTGGCGGAACTTCACCAGGGCGGCCGAAGCCAGTGCCTGGCCGCCGCCGCTGGCCACGATGGTGCCAATGGGCTGCTGCGGGTCATTGGCGCCGTAACTCCACCGCCCTGCCCCGGGCTTGCCTTCACCGTGACCGGCCTGCACCAGCACCGGCGCCGCGACGGCGTGCGAACCACCCTTGGGCCAAGCTGTGATCGTGCGCAGGGGCGCGTCGGCGGAAGCCACACCATCGGCCGATGCATTGGCACACTCCACAAGCGTGGGTGACACCGCCATCAGTTCGCCGCGGTTCGCGGCCGTGATCGTCGGCACGGGTTCGCTGGCGCCGTGCGGGCGGCGCTCGCCGCCATGCGTGGCATGCACGATGAACGGCTCGGCGGCGTCCAGCACGTAGCGCTTCACGCCACGGGCAATGCGCTTCATGGTGGCGTCGGCCAGCGGCCTGGCACGGGTGAAGATCGATGGGCACGGAATCGACCAGTCGATGCAGTCCGCTGCGGTCACGTACGGCTGTGCCCTGCCCGGCCCGTGCGTCGGCGCCGGCCACTGGATCGGCTCGCCGTCGCAACGGAACACGGCGAAGAGGCGTTCGCGGCTGGTACCGGCGCCGTAGTCGCACGCCTTCAGTTTCCGCCACTCGGCGACGTACCCCAGCGCCCGCATCACGCCGATGAACTGGCGCCAGGTCTGGCCCTCGCGGCGCTTGTCGGGGATCAGGAACTGCTGCTGCAGCGGTACGCGCTCGCCCTTCGCGGCCACGGTGCCGTCCAGTTTCACCACGCGCCCGGTGGCCTTGTCGCGCTTGGCCACCAGCGGCCCCCACTTCAGCATCTGCATGACGTTTTCCATGCTGATGATCCGCGGCGGTTTGCCTGCGCGCTTCAGGCTGCCGGCCCACTTCGGGATCACCCAGGCCAGCGAACGCGTGGCGCGGTCGCGCGGCTGCCCGCCCTTGGCCTGGCTGAAGTGCGTGCAGTCTGGGCTGGCGTGCAGCCAGCCCACCGGCCGGCCGGCGGCTTCCCTCACCGGGTCCGCCTGCCACACGTCTTCGCACAGGTGCTTCGTGTACGGGTGGTTGGCGGCGTGCATGCCGATCGCCCACGGGTTGTGGTTGATCGCCACGTCGACGGCGCGTGCCAGTGCGGTTTCCAGCGCCTTGCTGGCACCGCCGCCGCCCGCGAACAGATCCACCACGATTTCGCCGGCACGCAGGCGCGACACGGCGGTGATGTCGGGCAGGTGAAAACCCAGCTGCGTGCGTGCGCCGCCGTCAGCCATGGGTGGCCTCCGTTGCGGCGGCCGCGTCAAGCAGCATGCGCATCACGTGGGGCGTCACCAGTGCCGGACAGCCGGCCGGCGCGCGGCGCAAGGCGTGTTCGCCGGCTTCGATGGCATCAGCCAGGGTGGTGATGGGTTTCGGTGTTGCGCTCAAATGGGGCATGTGATTTCACCTGTCTGGATCATGTGGCTTGCCACGCGCGCTTCGGCGCGGCTGAAGTGGTAATCGCGCATCAGCCGCAGTTCCAGGCGACTGGGTACGGTGTCGTCGGGTACGGCCTGCAGGCGCATCCGCTCGCATGCCTGCTGGCGCAACTCGCGCGCGCAGTTCTCGCCAACGTGCAGGCGGCGCTGGATCACCGACAGCGGCAGACGCGACGGGTTGTCGCTCAACTGCAGCACGTCCCACGCGCTGGGAACGGCGAGGATCATGCGGGAGCCCCCCTGCCCGGCCTGGGCTTGTCGGGCAGCGCACCCAAGCGCTTCAGCAGGGCCGTGTGCTGGTCTCGCGTCAGTTCGGTGGTACTGCGCGCGCCCACGCCTTCCAGGTGCATGCGGTAGGTTTCGACGTCCAGACCCTTGCGGCCATGCGCGTATCGCCGCAGTGCGATCGTGCGCGCCTTCGTCATGGTGAACTTGCTGTCCAGGAACACGCCGCAGCACGACGGCGTGTCGGTCTTCTGGCCACAGGCCGGGCACTCGCGGACGGGCTTCATGCGGCCGCCTCCGGCATCACCAGTCCCACCTTGTCGATGGCTGTTATGGCGCGCGCCAGGTCTTCCTTCAGGTCAGCGAGGTTGGAGCGGCTGTAGTTGCCTTTCTGCAGGGCGTGCAGCCCGTCGACTGCGCGGTACCACTCTTCGCCGTGGCTGTAGTCCAGCAGATCAATGCCGGTACGTTCCTTCAGCGCCGTGATGTGCTTCATGGCCTCTTCGGCGAGCTGGTGCCGGTAGCTCAATTCCTCGCGGTGCTGCTGCTTTCGGTCTTCCTGGAAGCGCTCCGCGTACGCCTTCGTTTCACGGTCCACCAGAGTGCGGATGACGGCGTTGTCAGGCGTGGCGCCGCGACGGATAAGCGAGGCGAAAAATCCCAGTGTGACCGGTACCGGCTCGCGCTTCGGTGCCTGTACCTTGATGCGCAGGGTGCCGCCGGACTGAAGTTCAAGCATTCCCCACCCTGGCGGCAACTCGTCTGGCTGCGCCACGCCGGGTGCGCATGCCAGCCACCAGCGATGGCAGTACTGCGCGACGGGGTCTGACTTTTCCGGCTGCTTCAGTTCGTTCAGCCAGTCGGTGCGCGACACCTTGATTTCGAAACCTTCGATACCGTGGCCATGGCTTGCCCACAATCCAACTGCAACGGCGTCGGCATACCGCGTGCCGCCGCCTGTGCGCGGCGCGACTTCGAACATCAGTGCATGGCTGTCGGCGGGGTACCGCAGGACCAGCGCCGCTCGCACGTCGGCGGATGTCGCCTTCGCCGGCTTCGCGTCTGCCTTCATGCGTCGCACCCCTTCCCCACTTCGCCCGGCTTGCCCTCGGCGGTGAACTTCTGCCAGGGCACCCAGCCGCGTTCCGGGCAGTGGAAGCCCCAGTCCCGGCTCCGCGGACCGAACAAAAATAGCGTCCAGCACGGCTCGGCGGTGCCGGTCTTCGTGTCGGTGTGCAGTTCGATGCGGTGCGTGTGCCGTGTGCGCATGAAACGCAGGCTGCCGGGGCCATACTCGCGGCGGTGGTGTATGCCGCCATCGGCGATGGTGTGTTCGATGTACCCGCGCCGCAGGATGAAGCTGATGGCCCACGACGGGTGGTCATGCAGGGCGCGGTCGTCGTCGTCCCTCAGGAACTTGTGCAGGTACAGATTGGGCAGGCGCTTGACGATGGTGTGCGCCGCTCGCGTACACCATGACCGCTTCGCCATGTCCGCGCCGGCAAACCAGCCACGCCATGGCGTTACGTACCAACGCAGCAGGTAGGCGCCATCGGGGTTGTCCTGACCAACCACCAGGTTAGGGGGTCGCTGGCCGGCGATGGCGAACACCAGCCACTGGAACAGGGCTTCGGCGATGCGCTCACGCATTGGCGCCACCGTCTTTTGATTGCCTGGCGGCCGAAGCGCTAGCAGCGGCGTCGATGGCCTCGCGAAGGGTGTGATTTGGCGCCGAAGAAACACCCCAGAAAATGCAAGGCTTCGCCTCGCCATCAACCATGATGTTGGCGCCGCGCGGGTTGGTCGCCAGCCAGTTCAAACGCCTTGTGTCGTCCTCTCCCGCCTGCTGTACCGCTTCAAGGGCGGTGATCCTGGATTCAAGGCGCGTCCGCATAACGTCGATAGCCTCGCCGGGATCGTCGCAGTCGGTAATGCCGGCACGCGAAAGCGCGCCGCACACGGATTGCGCAATGATCAGAAGGCCGTTATAGCTGGGGTAGCGGTCGTCTGGCCCGCCGATGCGGACAGCCCGTTCAATGCTGGCAAGTTGGTGGCCGAAGGCACGGGCAACGTAGCGGTCGGCCCTCAGATCAGACAGCATCTTCAGGGCCATGTGGCGGGTGTCGGTGGCAAACTCACCCATGGCGCGACCTCCACAGAATCGGCGGCGCCTTCATGGGCGGGTTACGCCGCCGGTCATCGCTGGCGGGGCGAAAGTCACCCAGGTGCACCGTGGCTTCGCTGACCTGCTGCAAGGCGTCCAGCGAAATGGCGTTGATGCATTCCAGGTGTTCCTGCGCGGCCTGTTCGGCGAGGCGCGCCCACCGCAGCAGTTCGGTGCGGCGGGTGTCGCGCTGTTCCTCGGCGGCGCGCTCGCGCATGGCCTTGGCCATCTGCACCAGCGCCTGGCCGTTCACGTCGGCGCGTTCGGCCAGGCCGTCGACTGACAGCGGCGACATTAGCTGCCGGCGGCGGCGCCACGTGGCGTGGGCCAGCACGCCCAGGGCGATGCCGGACACCAGCGTGGCGACCAGCACCAGCAGCACGGGAATCAATGGGTTATTCATGGGTGCATAACTCCCCTGCCCGGGTGTACGGGCAGCAAGGTGCGCTGGGCGTCGCCCAGCGAATACAGGGCCACCCGGCAGGGCTTGCCTTGGCGGTTCGTCACGGTGATGTCCGTGCTGCGGATGTCGTGGCCCTGCTCGCGCAGGTCGAACACCCGGGCGCTCGCCCGGGCGATGCCCAGGCGGTTCAGCGCGTCCATCGCCGTCATCGGGCCTTCCTTTAGCGCGGCCAGCAGCGCGTTGTTCTGGTCGGCGCTCATGGGTTACAGCCTCACCGGCATCAGCACGTGGGCGACCTGGTCGCGCTCGGTGCCACCGGGTTGGAACAGCATGGCCGCACCCTTGACGCCAGGCCGCAGGTGGACGGTTTCCGTGGTGATGCCCTGCAGCAGCGACAGCATCAGCCGCAAGTCGAACCCTTCGCGGAAGCTGCCGCGCGTCGACTTGACCAGGTCCGTCAGGTCTTCGTGGCTTTCGCCGCTGGTGTTGGTCATCAGGAAGCGGCCTTCCTGCAGTTCCAACGCCACGTTCGCCATCACCACCTGCTTGTCGCCGACCCGCAGCGCAAAGGGCATGAAGCGCCGCAGTGCGGCGACCAGCCCGGCCCGGTCGATGACCACTTCCGGGTGCTTGTCGTTGGGCAGCGGCAGCAGCGGTTCCGGATCGGGCAGGCGCCCGACGTGCTGCAGCCGCACCACCACCGTCAGGTGCCCGTTGTCGATGCGCAGGCTGCCCGCCTGATTGTCCTGCACGTTGGCGATGTGCAGCGTTGCGCCGGTGGCCAGCACGTCCAGCACGCGCTTCAGCTGGTTGTCCGGAATGGAAATGGTGGGGCCGTCGTACGGGAAAGCGACGCGGCCCAGCAGCTTTCCATCCGTGGCCCACACGCGGCCGCGCTCGATGTGCGCCGCCTTTGCCATCGGGCGGACATCGCCATCGTCGGGCGCGTACTCCACCTGGCGCAACGCGGCGGCCAGCGCGACCGGGTCGATGTCGACGGGCTGGAACACGACGTCTTCCTGTGCCGGAAACTCCGTCACGTCATCGCGGTACGGCACTTTGTAGTGGCTGCGCCCGCGGCTGACCTTGCCCTGGTGATCCAGGCGAACTTCGCCGCCTGCACTGGCCGCTGCGTACAGCATGGGCGATGACAGCAGGGCTTCGCCCGCTTCATCCACGCGCGCCGGGATACGGTCGCGCATGTAGGTGTTCAGGTCGGTGGACTCGATGGTGATGCCGTCGCGATCGGTGCGGATCAGCACATGGGACAGCACGTCCAGTGTGGTTTTGCCGGTCACGGCCACGCCTTGCTTTAGGATGGTGGACAGATCGGCGGCTTGTACGGTGGCGCGCATCATGCGTTCTCCAAGGTCTTGGCAGCGTGACGCTGCGCGTGTTGTTCTTTGTGGTAAGCGGCGAGGATCTTTTGAGCCCACGAAATGGGCCGAATGATGGCGGGGCGCTGCGGTTCGTTCCCCTCCGGCACTACGGTGTCGTTGAGGTCGGTGAAGACCTGAATCACGCCGTCACCTCCACCGGTTCCGTCGCATTCCTTGCAGTCACCCGTGTGGCCGCAGTGGTCGCACTCCACTTCGCCGTCGCCCTGGCATTTGTTGCAGGTCGGCTTGCCGTATCCGATAAGCCGCATGCGCCCGTTCGCAAAGACGCCGCCGATTGCGCCGATGTCTTCGTTGTCCAGTTCGCGCGCCGCAAACTCGTCTACGACGGTGCGCGGAACATGGTTTGCGCGGCTCCGCTCCACCAGTTCCATGGCGTCCGCCAGTTCCCATTCGCCCGCCTTTGCGCGGGCCAGTGCATCGCGCTGCAGCTGCGTCATGGTCATGGCCGCGCCCTCAAATGGGTGACGTTGGACAGCGGCAGCGGCGCCTGCAGCAGCGCGTGCGGAACGGGGTGGCCGTTGGCCCGGCACCACTCCACCAGTGCGGTGTCGAACTCGGCGTGTTTGCCGGTGGTGCTGCAGGCGCACTCGACCAGGTGGCCGCCGCCGGCTTCGGCACGGCGCACGTCGTGCATGTGGCGGGCGCGGTGGCCGTTGCGGCAGTTCGGCAGCGGTTCGGCGTGGCTGATCATCCGTTGCATGCGATGTCTCCCAGTGGCGCCAGTTCTCGCACCGCGTTGCGCTGCACCTCGGCCGCATGTGTGCCGTACACGTTGACGGTGGTGGACTTGTGGCGGTGCCTGGCCTGCGCACTGCCGACATCCAGCCCCAGCTTTTCCACGATGTCGCCGATTCGGCGGTGCCGAAAAAGATGCGGGTGCAGGCGCGGCAGGCCGGCGGCGGCGCCGCGGGCGCGCACCATGGTGTAGACGCTCTGGCGGGCAATGCGCACGCCGTTCTGGTTGACGAACATGGCCCGTTCGCCCGGCTTGGCCAGCTTGCCGCGCACCCGCAACCACGCGCGGATGGCTTCGACCGTCTGCGGTTCCAGTCCCACCACGTCGGCGTCGGTATCCGCCCCGCCCTTCGGCCGCACGTGCACGCGCCGCGCCACTAGGTCCACCCAGTGCAGACGCGGGTGGGTGTCGTCCTCCACGTCGATGCAGGCCACCTCACTGGCGCGCAGCGCGGCGTCCAGCATCAGCAGGCACATGGCGCGGTCGCGCAGGTCCAGCGGCGCCTGCGTGCCAATCGCGGCCACGACGCGCTTCAGCGGTTCCAGTTCCGGCGCCACCACGGCGCGCGGGCGGAAGGTGATGCGCACGTCCGTGGTGGGGTCGCGCAGCGCGTAACCCTCGCCGATAGCCCACTGGAACAGGCTGTGCAGGGTCATGTGCTTGCGGTGCGCGGTGCGGCGCGACCAGCCGCGTTCCTGCATGCCGGCATCGATCCAGCGATTGACCAGGCGTTCGTCCACCTGTCCGGCCAGCGCCACGCCCATGCGCAGGGCGAACACGACGAAGTGGCGCAGGTCGCTGCCGTACGCCAGCAGCGTGTTGCGTGCTGCGCCGCGAACGCGCAGGCGTTCCAGAAACAGGTCAACCATCGGCGTCAGGTGCAGCGACGACAGCGTGGTCGGCGGCGTGGGGCCAGTGCTGCGGCTTCGGAAGGCGATGACGTTCATGCGGCCACCGCCTGTTTCCCTGCGGCACGCAGTGCGTTGGCCTGCTGCTGGGCTGCTTCATACTCGCTTCCCAGGATTTCCTGCATGTGCGGTGCGAGGGTCGCGGCCGTCGCCACGTAGAGATAGTCGGCATGGTCGAAGTAGGCGATGCCGACGAACAGCAGGCATCCCCAGTCGGTCCCCATCGCCGCGTAGAGCCCCTCGTCGCCGACGTGATCGCGCGGCCGGCGCGCCTCCCAATCAACCAAGCGCCGCTTGTGGGCCTCTCGCTCTTCGGGCGTCCACGTCGTGCGCGTGGGCGGCCGGGACCGCGGGCGCTGGGCGCCATGTTCGTCGGGTGCCGTCCAGAAGGTCGTCGGCTTCGGCGGCGTGAAGATGATGCCGCCGAAGTACGTGTCGGTGATGGTGCTAAGAATCGCCGGCTTGCCGCCGAAGTCGAAGGCAAACGAGGTGGCACGATCCCGTAGAGTCCGGCGGGCTTCGCGCTGGGCGCTGATCGCGCGCAGCACGTCAGGATGGTTGGTCTTGTAGTAGCGGACGGCCTGCATGGTCAGCCCTCCGCCTTCGACAACTTCAGGGCCGGTTCCAGCACGTCGAACAGTCGGCCCAGTTCGCCCGCCATCAGCGCGAAGCGCGCGTCCAGTTCGGCGCGCAGGTCGTCGTGTTCGGTGTTTTCCAGCCGGTCGACGGCGCCGTCGAGGAACTTCAGCTTGCGCACCACCAGGTCTTCGCCCAGGACGAAGCTGACGCAGTCGTCCATCACCAGCGCCAAGCGCGTGCATTGCTTCGCCGCTTCCAGATGGCCGGCGATCTCCTGCGACATCAGGTCCGTGTCCTGGCACTTGATGACGGAGCCGCCCTCCATCGGGTCGCGCAGTTCGGCGTCCTCGCCCATCCACAGGCCATCGGGCAACGGCTCGCCGCTGATCCAGCCCGTCAACACGCTGCGCGGGGCCACTTCGGCGTTCAGCGGCAGCGCCGGGAAACTTCCCAGCGCCCGGCGGATCTCCGACACCGCGCCCTCGCCCACCTTGCGGGACGCCGTATCCACCGCCACCACGCCGCGGCGCACGTCGATGCACACGTCGACGCGTGACGGCTTCACGAACGCCTTGGGCAGCAGTTCGTGCAGCAGGTCGTCTTTGATGCGCTTGCGCGTCTTGCCGCCGGGCTTCCGCCCTTCCTTGGCCTCGATCTCGGCCAGTTTCTTCTGCAGCGCTTCGTTGACCACGGCGCCGGGCAGGATCTTGTCCTCGCCGCCGACGGTAAGCCACAGCGCATCGCCGGCCTGCGCGAACAGCGCATCGTTATCTCGGCCGAACGGCGACACGAAACCGCGCGACGACAGTTCCAGCGGCCCGACCGGCTTCAGTGCGGCATCTGCCAGCAGGTCCTGCAGCCACGGCTTTTCGGCGTCCATCGGGTCGGGACCGACTTGCCACACCATCGTGGGCGGGAAACGGAACATCACCAGGTTGCGGAAGAACATGGGTCAGCCCTCCCGCGACAGCAGCCGCGCACGCAGCGCGTCGGTGGCTGCCCAGCCCGCGCGGCGCGCGGCGTAGCGATCGCCGCCGGTGGTGGACCAGGCGCGGTCGACGGCCGCCAGCGCGGGGCCTGCCGGCACACCGCAGCGGTGCGCGTCGCGCCGCATGTTGACGCGCACCATCAGGCGATGGCTGACCTTCGGAAACTGCGGGGGTTGCGGCGTCGCGCCGCCTGTGATGCACTGGTGCACGGTCAATCTCCTAGACGGGTTTGGTCATCCGAAGCCCTCGGCGTTCCAGCGCCGGGGGCTTCCTTGTTTGCGGGCCGTGCCCGCGCTACCGCGACCAGCTTTTCCAGCGAACCGCGGCGATACAGGCGCGTGCCCATGGGGGTGGACTGCATGACGGCGGGCACGCGCAGCGCGCCGTCATCGGAAACGAATTCCAGATTGGGCGACTTGCCCTTCGGCACCGGGTCGAACCCGATGTACCGGCAGCACCCTTCGAACTTGCGGGCTTCCATGTCACGCATGGGCGCTGTCCTCGGCCTCTTCGGCATTCAGGAACTTGGCGGCGCGCTGGGCGATGTCCTCGCTGGGGAACTGACGCGGGTAGTTGCCCGGCGTCAGTGCCACCTGTGGCTTGCCGACCGGCTTGCCTTCGGCGTCGACCTGTTCGAAACGGATAAGCCGCCACCAGCCGTGGCGGTCGGGATCGGAACCGGGGAACCACTGCTGCCAGGCATTCATTGCCATCAGCCCACCACCTTCAGCGAGGGCTTGGCCCCCGGCAGCTTGCCCATGGCGTCGGTGATCATGGCTGCGGCAGTCAGATGCGCGCCCATGCTTTCGTGCAGCTCTTCCAAGGCCTTGGCGAAGTGGTGCTGGTCCTCCGGGCCGATGGCGTTGTTGTCGGCCAGCATCACCGCAATGGACTGCACGGCGTCAGCCGCGCGGCGCATCAGTTCCGCGGGCGCGCCCACCTGCCCCACCACGTCGTTAGGCATGGGCGGCTTGCGTGCCAGGATCAGCCCGTCACGGCCCAGCAGTTCGGCCAGCACGTGGTCGCGGTACGGATCGGGCAGCGCATTGATCAGCGACTCTTCGATGTCCACGCACATGCGGATCTCGCCCGACAGGATGCGGCGCACCGTCTGCGTGTTCAGACGCGTAGCACGTTCGTGGTTGTCGGCGGTGGTGGCCACGTGGAATTCCACGTCGCGGTCTTCCACCGCCACGGTGTCGTGGTAGTGCAGGACCACTTCGGCCGCATAGGCGTTCCACTGCGTGCGGCTTTCCAGCACGGCGGCATTGACCAGCGTAGAAATGACCTGCGAACGGGTCGGGCGAGGGTTAGCCACGGGTGTTGACCTCGGCAAGTTCGACGCCCTGCGACTTCTGGAACAATCCCAGCAGTTCGTCCTGGCGCGTGTTGATCAGACTGTCGACGCGGCCGTAAATCACGGCGGGCGTGGCAGAGTCGGTGATGCATTCGTGCGCCTCGCGCAGCGTGGCGATTTCGTGCATCAGTGCGGCGGCGCGCGCCGCGTCGGCCGGCGGCAGGATGGATGCGTCCAAGATCATGCCGCCACCTTGCGCAGCCACAGCGACTGCGGCCCGAAGTCTTCGGTGTCGTACACCGCGACCAGCTGCCAGCCTTCGCCGTCCGGCGATGACGGCTGCCACTTTGTGACGCCGCCACCGTCCGCCCAGTACTCGTCGTGTTCCGGCTCGCCTTCGTCGTGGTCGACATCGAGCCCATGGAAACTGACTTCGAAGCCGGCATCCCGGATGGCATGGGTGTCCAGTGTTATGTCATCGGGTTCGTCGCCGACCATGAACCGGTCCAGATCGGGATGATGTGCATACCCGCTTTCATCGCGCACAGGCATGGCTTCGGGCGCGAACAGGGCGCGGATGGGTTGGTCGTGACTCATGCGTGTACCTGATGGGCTAGGCGCCGGTCGGCGCGTTCGATACGGGCCACTTCACGACGGCATGCGTCGAAGATCCCCGCGTACTCCGCACCCAGCGGCGACCGGGTGAAGTGGATGGAAACGTCAGCCGCCTCGCGCATCAGGCGCGATGCCAGCTGGCGACGGAGCGAAAGCGCGTAAGACTTCTGGCAGCACGACAGCGTGGCGTTCTTCAGCGCGTCGGTGCCCTGATAAACCCACCCCGGGCGGGTCTGGTTGGGGTGGCGGCCGGGGCGCGTGGTCATGCCTGCTCACCTCCCGAAACCGCCGCTTCGTGAACCACCGGCATGGGCGGGATATGTTTCAACCCGCCATGCGAATTGATCACCCGAGACACCGACGTTTTCTGCCAGCGCTTGCCGCCGTTGGGCGCGCGTATGCCGCGCTTGAACAGTTCGTCGGCGATGGCTTCCAGGCTCATCTGCGCCGGGCCGTCGTGCGGGCCGCGCAGGTCCATGATCAGTTCGCGGTGCGGCCAGGTGGCCGGGTCGCGGAACAGCGACTGCCCCACCACGCGGCCGGCGTCATCGCTCCACGTGCCGCCCATGGCCACACAGCCATACGGCGTGGTGCCGTACACCCTGCCCCGCTCGCGCAGCGACTGCTGCGTGGCGCGTGTGCGCTCGCGGACCAGGTCGCGTTCGTATTCGGCCGCACCCATCAGGATGGTCAGCACGAACTTGCCCACCGCCGTGGTGGTGTCCACCTTTTCACTGATGGACTGCAGGGCCACGCCGGTGCGGTCCAGTTCGTCGCGCACGAAGTTCAGCCCGTGCTGCGCATTGCGGAACAGCCGGTCCAGGCGATAGACCACCACCACATCGGCTTCGCCAGCGCGCAGGCGGCGCAGCAGTTCACGGCCGCCGGGGCGCTTGTGCAGCGCGGTGCCGGCGCTGACGCCGCGATCCTCGACGACGTCGACCAGCGTGTGGCCGAACAGGCCGCACCACTGGCGGATCATGTCGGGTTGCAGGGCCAGGCTATGCCCCTGCCCCGCCTGTTCTTCGGTCGACACGCGGATGTAGCCCAGGGCGCGCATCAGTGCGCCCCCGCGGCCTGATGCACCGCCAGCAGTTCGGCGGCCGTCACTACCCCGCCCGCCGCCTCCGCCATCTTGATGGCCCGATCCCGCGTGGAAACGTACCCACGACGGCGGATCTTGCGCAGCATTTCGGTGGACACGCCGGCCGCATTGGCGGCTTCGCCTACGGTCGGGAACAGCGCCACCCACAGGTCGACCGGGTTCTGAGGTTGGGTCGGGATGCAATTCATAGTTGCGCAAACTACAACCGCAAATTGCGCTTGTCAACAACTCAAAATTGCCATTCGTCGGCTGGTGCTGCGCAACAATGGGTTGCGGTCTGAACGTGGGGCCGCCTGGCCCCCGCCCCCGCACGGTGGCCGAACCCCTGATTGGAGTGGCGGGCCTCCTACAGAGTCCCATGCCAACCGCGCCCTATCAGGAATTCGCCGGGCGCCTGCACAAGGCGCTCGACCGCGCCCGGTTTCCAGCTGACCGCGCCCGGACCGGCGCACTCGCCAACCGTTACGCGGTCACCCGCGAAACCGCCCGCAAATGGCTGGCGGGCTTGGCCCTGCCCGAACTCGAGCGAATGATCACGTTGGCCACCGATTTTCGGGTGGCGTTCGAATGGCTGGCCACCGGTCGCGGCACCCCCGATGTCGATGCCGGCAAGGTGGTGCGGGAGATAACCGCCACCTATGGCGACGACACGCTGCAAAAGCTCCACGCCTGGCTTGACACCCTCACAGACGAACAGCGCAAGGGGCTGATACAGTTTCTCGGGATCTGCTGAAGGGGGCCGACATGAAGTCCTGCATCATCGTGCTTGCGCTACTGGTCAGCGGCTGCGCCACGCGCGCCGTCGATTCCACCGCAGCTGCCGCCGTGCCGGCCGATCGCGTGCTGGCCTTCGCCAGCGCCGGCAGCGACACCGCACCGGTCACCATCACGCGCGACAGCGGCATGATGAACGCCGGGTGCCCTCTCGCTTTCCTGGTCGACGGCAAGCCGGCGCTGATGATCCGCCGCGCGGAAACCGCTACCCTGCACCTGCCTGCCGGCGATCGCCTGGTGGGTGTCGCGCCGGCCGGCGGCGGGCTGTGCGATTCGCAGGCCGACCGCTACCGCCGCGAAGTCAGCCAGCGCGTGGTCGCTGGTCAGCCTTTGCGTCTGCGCATCGGCCTTCAGTCCGATGGCGAGCCCTACGTGCAGCCCACGTCGGGCTGATCAGCGGATCTGGCCGGCGGCTTCCATCTTGCGGATGCAGCGCCGCTCGCCACGCCAGCGGATGCGGTCGGTGGTGGCCACACCCATCACGCGGTTGCCCCACAGCTTCCACGCCAGCAGCACCGCATCGGTGATGGGCTGACCGGGTGCCGGGTCTGCAGGCTCGGGCGGGAACTCGCCGGCCGGTTCGTCCAGGCAGTCAGTCACCCGCGGCGGCGTTGGCTTCGTCGATTGCCGGCTGGATGCTTGGCATCCCACCAGCAGGCATGCGGCAATCACCAGCGACAGCAACACTGGCCAGTGCGGTTTCCCGTGCATACGTGTTCCTCTGCGTCTGCGCGGCGCTGCGCGCGGTGTCGGCCCGGGTGTCGGTCGCGATCGCGCGGGCCTGTGCCTCGGCCTGCGTGGCGCGCTTCTGCTCGGCCTCGATGGCGAAGCGGGCGGCCTGCTCCATCTTCGTGCGGCATTCCGCCTTCGCCGCGCCAGCCTTGCGCCACTGCCAGGCATTGACGCCGACCGACACCGCCAGCGCTGCCCACGACAACAGCAGGACCAGCACCATGCCGGCGATCCACTGGCCCGCCGCGCCCCAGGCGGAAACCTGGTCGCGCAGCGCCATCAGCGCTTCAGCCGCGCGTTGCGGTGCGCGATCGCCAGACGTTCGGACCACCACAGCGACAGCCGCAGCGGTACCGTCTGCACGGTGATGGCTAGGCTGCGAGCCTGATCCGCGATGCCGAACGCCTTGTCGTATTGCGCCAGCGCGATCATCGCAATGCCCACGCGCAACAGCACCGACCACCAGCCCGGCACGTGCGGCTGCACCAGCGGGGCCATGCCGGTGGCGAACGCGCCGACCATGGCCAGCAACAGGCCGACCTGTGCTGTGGCCTTCCGCACGCACGTGGGCCGGTCAGCGACCAGCAGGAAGGTGCCGCACACCCAAAAGATGACGAAGCACACCAGCGCGTTGACGGTCAGCAGTATCCAGATCATGGGGTGTCCTCATTCCGAGATTTCCCCCTGGTGAAAACCGCCACCCAGGCATTCAACCCCGCCTGGAAGGTGCGTTCGAAGTAGTCGGCCGCCTTGATGCGCACCACCTGCATCAGGAAAGCCGCGAGCCCGGCAACCGCCTCCACCGGGATGGCGTTCATGCCATACGGCGACAGCTGCGGAATGTGGGCCAGCGCCACCGCGATCCATCCGCCAATGAAAGCATCGGCCGCGATCCCCAGCAGGCGCAGCGGCACCGCCTCCACGTCCTGCCCTTTGCGCTTCAGATAGCTGAAACCAGACCCCAGCATGGCCGCCGTCAGCGCCGCCACCGGAATGCCCAGCACCGGGTACCTGCTGAACGCATCGATGCCCGGCCACAACGGCACGGTGACGGCCAGTGCGAGCGTCAGCAGCGCATCGGGAATGGCGTGATGGTTCATGCGTAGTGCGCCTGTGCGGCCGCGACAGCCATGCGATGGTTCAGCGGCCACTTGCCGGCATGCGGCTTGCCGGGGCGCCAGGTGCGGAAGCGGTACAGATCCCACGCCGCCTTCGTGTCGGTCAGCGCCGGCAGGCGCTTCGGATCGGTGAACAGCAGCAGGCGCGCGACGCAGCACGCCAGCAGGTCGTCGGCTTCAAGGGCAAGCCAGATGGCCCGCGGTTCGAACGCGACGCCGCGTGCCGCGCATATCTGCGCCAACCAGTAGCGGCTGGCGGGATGCAGGTACACGCCCCACACCCCGCCCCTCGACGCCTTCGTGCCCAGTTCGAACTGCCACAACCCGCGCGCCGGGCCCTTCACATTGGGTCGCTTGGCGTCGATGACCTGCCAGCGGTGTTCCAGCGCCGATTCCTGCAGGGCGATGGCCAACAGCATCACGATGGCCTCGATGCTGGTCATGGCCGCCGGCAGCAGTTTCAACGCCGGCAGGATCACGCGCTTGATGGCGATGTCCTGGCGGATCGGCAGCGGGAGTTGCGGCGCGGTCATGTCAGCATTTCACGCGCCGCGGGATGGTCGGTCTACCGTGCCGGTTAACGCCTCATCCCTCCGTTGGCAGCGGGTCACGACTCAACTGCACGCGCTCGCTGGCCGCGCGCGCCAGGTAGTTGGCTGCCACCGGATCGATAAGGCCATCGAACCGCTGCCACAACACGTCGTCGACGCGTTCGAAGTGGCGCGAAGCGCGGAGGACGAAGCCGGCGCCGTCCAGCCGGCCGATGCGCTGGAACATGGCTTCGGCTTCTCCGGCATCGTTGAAGCTGATGGTTTGCCCCTGCGACAGCAGGTTCATCACGCGGATGTCTTCCGCGTCGGCGTTGGCCAGGAAGTCTTCGTAACTGATCATGGTGCGGGGCTCCTATCGGTTTTCGGCTTCGCGCTGCCGGCGCAAGCGCTCTGCCCGTTCCAGGGACAGCATGCGGGTTTCCACTCCGGTGGCCTGGGGCGCGGAAGGTGGAGTGACGGGCGCCGCTCTTTCCAGTCGGCGAACACGGCGCCACACGAAGATCAACGCCGCGACCAGTAATGCCGTGATGACCACAAGCGCCGCGTTCACTCCGCACCCTCGGTCGCCGCCGGCAACTCGGTGGGTAGCGTGCCGGCGGGCGTGGCGGTGGCCAGCTCTTCTGGCTTCGGCGCCCATTCCGGCGCACTGCCCTTGCGGAAAGCGAAGCCCGAACGCAGGTCACTGGTGCCCAGAACACGCAGCAGGTTTTCGACCTTGGCGCGGGCGGTGCCGTCCGCAAAGCCCTCTTGCCAGCGCCACGCCTGGCCGGCGCCGCTCTGTGCGGTCGGGTCCCACACCAGGTCGCCGTATTGATCGCCCTTCCAGTTCGGGCGGCCGTCGTACCGCGGCAGGGTCATCAGTGCTTCCGCTGTGACTTCGCCCGTGTGCCGCACCCACGCATCGTCCATTTCGATGGTGTCACCAATGTTGTCCTGGTGGACGGTGTGGGTGGTGCTGTTGCTGCGGCTGGCGTAGCCATTGGGCGCCTGCTTGAAGGTGCCGTCGGCATTCATTTCCCATGCCTGCGCCGTCATGTGGAAGTGATCTGCCTTCACGGACAGGTCGACTTCCATCACCACGCGCATGTACACGTCGCTGTCCTGTTCGTGGAAGTCGCGCACCTCCACGTTTTCGGGAAGGTTCGTGGGGTGGCCGGGTAGCTGGATCTGAATCAGTTTCACTGCGTCATCCTCATGGTTTGTACTGCGCGTTGTGAGTGGCGATCGCGATGCCGGCCACCTCGCCGGCAAGGAACATCCGGTTACCCAAGTCGACCTTCACCACCTGGCGGGCACCGACGAACTGCAGATCACAGACCAGTTCAGGCGTCATGCGGCCATCGCGTTGCACCAGCACCTGCTGGCCCAGCATCTGCGGCGTTTTCCTGATGCGCCCGTCTGGCAGATCCATCGGCGTGGACGCGCTCTGAACGATGGTCGCGCCTGACTCAGTCACCAGGCGGTAGCACTCTTCATCGCCGATGCTGATGGTGCGCACGGCGTGTGCTTCCACTTCTGCGCGCGGCACGCGCACGTCGATGCACGGGACAAGATCGCCCGGCTTCAGGTCGCGTACCAGGCGCCCATCGGGCAGCACCGTGTCGAAGTCCACGCACCAGTCGCCCGGGTTGCCGGTGCCGGGTCCACCACCTGAACCGGTTCCGCTTGTCGGAATCGTGACGTTGCCCACCACGATGGCACCTTCGCCAGCCTGTTGCGCATTCAGCACATTGGTCTGCGCGTAGTAGGTTCGGGTTCCACCGTCCAGGTACGGGTCCAAGGTGAAGATGATGTACGTGACGCCCTGCGTCAGGCCCGTCACCGCATTGGTGACGGCGTTATAGCTGACGGTCTCACCGCTGATGTTCGTACTGTGCGCATTGACCGTCACCTGGCCGGAGCTATTTGCGGTCAGTGCAGTGGCGTTCCTGACGGATGCGATACCAGCGACCAGCGAAGCACGGCTGTTGCGCGCGCCGCCAAGAATCACACGACTGCCCCGCACGTTCAGGCCGATGCGGCGGACCCCAGCATCCATCGCCAGGTCGACGTTGGCTGTGCGCCCATAGGTCGTGCCGTCAGTAATCTGGTTCTGGTCGAGTGTCGTCTGTCGACGGATTTGACACATGCGGAAGCGCGCGTGCGTAGTTGCCCACGGCATGGTCACATTGCCGCCGGTGGTGTTGTTCCACTGCACGCCTACAATCGGGCGAACGTAAGCAGTACCGGCTGGAATGGTGACAAGGTGTTCGGTAAGCCAATACCCTGAGTGGTTGGCGGCCTGCCGACCCCCGTAGCCGATGTCTGCACCGTCCTTGTTGTAGAAGTTGAGGCCACAGTAGGTAAAGATATCGATGCCGGCTGGCCGAGTGGTGCCGATATCTACTACGCCTTCCGACCGCACAATAAATTTCTCGCCCGGCTCAACAGCGAAGCGATCGCCCGTGCGGACATACACTTGATTCGATCCGGGCCCTGCGGTGCCGCCGCTGTCACCAATGAAGAGTTGCATCTGATTGCCGGCGGCATACGATTCCAACCCAACGCCGACCGCAGATGTGTATGCGCCACCAACGCTATCGTTCATCCAGCCATCTGCGACGAACTCGCCTTGGACTGGTGCATATTGATTGATCGGGAACTGACCAAAGTTCTGGCCGAAATTTCCGTTCGGCACGAAGCTTTCGCCACTACTGACGGCGCGCGGCTGGTCGTCGGTAAAAGCGAGGCGGATGTTGTCAAACACCCAGAAACCGGCGTTGCATCCAGTGGTGATTAGATTGGCGTTCGCCCTCACTGCTCCATATGGAACAGTGATCTTTCCAGTGACCGTGCGCCAATAGCCGTTAGCCTGCTGGCCAGTAGACGGTGCCGATGACCATGCAAGATTCTTCTCTCCAATGAAGGTGCCGTCCTTGTTGTAGAACACAAGGCCGATTGCACTCTCACCATTGGCGAGGTTTTGCCAGCGGCCAACGCAGCCGATGACGGAGATGACTTGTCCGGGTCGTACCTGAATAGACTTCTGGTTGACCGCACGTGCGTTCGGGTTTCCCAACGAAGCGCTGAACACCATGATGCGGGAACCGCTAAGAGCGGCTGCATTCTCTTCGGTGTACATGCCGGTATCACGATTCCAATACAGGTCGGCTTGTTCAAACGACGGGTTAAAAACCAGCGAGTCCGTCGCGGCCGAAAAGTCGTCGGCGTTCTTCGACCAGCCTGTGCCATTCCAGTAATATGTGTCTTTGTAGCTCGGGCGATACCACATATCACCAACGATGTAGCTACCAGCGCCCGGTGTGGCATCTTGCACAAACAAACGGATGCGAGCGTTAGCAGTCGTCTGCGCGGTATTTGCTGCACCCTGCGCATTGCTGGCGTCAATAATTGCCTGCGGCAGTCGGTTGTCAGTGGACTCAACCCATGAAGAGCCGTTGCACCAGTACCACTTCCCGTCGTCGCTGTCCTGCCAGTAGTCGCCGATCTTTGCGCCACCACCGCCGATGGATGGCGCGGCCGCCTGCCGATAGATATCAACTTGACCATCCGCCGTCGCCTGCGCGGAAAGTGCGGTGATCAGAGCGGAGAGCGCCACGCCGGCCGGCGTACCGCGCGAATAGGCCGACGGACTATTGAGCGTTCCGACGGCCTCTTCAATCATTACACCGTCAATCCGGATGTCGGTTCCGTTTGCACCATTGACCAAAAGGCGAATAGCAATGCGCTCGCCGGTCATTGCGCTGGCGTCTAGTAGCGCAGAGATACGGCGCCATTGTCCGTCGTTGACAAACGTGAGCGGGCCTGATGGTGAGTCGGTGAGGGTGTTTGATTGCAAATCAACACTACCGGACGTAATGCTGTTCGTCAGGTAATAGAAGGACACGATGTACCGCTTTCCTGTGGTGTGCTGGATGTTCCAGCCCAGCGACGGGCACAAGAAAATAAAGCCCGACGTTCCAGCTGTCTGCCGCTGAAGAAGAAGGCTTGCTGCCACCTTCTTGAAGGTGGCATCGCGGCTGGCCGTGAGGTTGGACGGCACCAGCTGCGGAAGCGTCGTGTTTTCGAACGTGCTGTACTGGTCGGGTAGGACGTTGACGCCGCTGCCGCCAAGTCGACCAGGCGTTATCAGACCGTCGGGCGCCACGGTCTGGTCGGGCACACTGTATGTCGCGGACTTTACCGGCGACGACTTGATGCCCAGCGAATTGATGGCGGTGATGCGCGCTTCGAAGGTGCCCGGCAGCACGTTTGGCACATCCACCGACGTGCCGGCCACGCGGCCCGCCGCGATCCATTCGCCCTGCCCCTGCCGCCATTCGACGTCGTAGACGATCGCGGAAGCGATCGCCTGCCAGTCGACATTGACCACCACCTGCGCGGTGATCTCGCCCGCCACTTCACGGTGCGTGATGGTGATTCCGGTGGGCGGAAGCTGCACGCTGGGGGGCAGGATGGTGGTGGGCGCAGCCTCGACGTAGACGCCATTTTCCACCGCATCGAACTTGCCTTCCGCGTGCTGGATCGCCGTGAGGGTGTACGTCATCCCCTCGTTCTCGGTCACACTGATAACGCGGAACTTCTGTGCCGCAAGCGTTTCGCTCTGCACGGTCCAGACCGCGCCGACCACCGGGATATCGGTGAACGGGGTCGTGGTGGTGATGACGCGCCCGACCACGGACTGCACGGTCCGTTCTTGCGCCACGGCGTCGGGAAGCACGCAGCTGATCGTGTCGCCTGGCGCCACGGTGGGCGCGGCGTCCACCGTGATGGCGCTGTTGGTGGCCAGTGACACGCGGCCACCAATGCGCCGCCCTGCACGGGCCGGGTCGGCGACCAGCACCACCTGCCCAGGCTGCGCCACCGTGCCTTCCAGGCCCACGGAGAACGTCACCGTGTTGGTTTCCATGTGTTCGGTGAACAGTAGCCAGCGCCCGGCGCGCTGCGCCTGCGACTTGGACGTGCACCCGAACGCGATGATGTCGGTCTGGTTGATGCCGTAGCGGGCGATGCCCTCTTCGAAGATGACCGGCTCTACCTTCGCGCGTCCGAAGTCGGTAGGGTCATTCCAGCTGACCATCGCTACGGTGTGACGCGCTTTCTTGCCGCTTCCCTGATACAGGAACTTGCCGTCGATGACGTTGGCCGCGGTGTAGATGTACACCGGGTCTTCCGGCATGTCGGCCACGGCCTTGATGGTGGCCCCGGTCCAGAACGAAATACCGCGGAAGATGGACGCCAGGTCCTGCAGCAGTTTGAACGCATCGACTCGCGTCTGCAGGTACACATTGCAGGTGAAGCGGGGTTCCTGTCCGCCGGCACCGTTGGACACCAGTTCGTCGCAGTAGCGGGCGATTTTGTACAGGGCCCACTTGTCGACCTGCGACGGCTGCACCAGATGCCCCAGGCCATAGCGCGGATTGGTGGCCAGGTCGTAGTAGATCCACGCCGGGTTGTTGGTCCACGCCGGCTGGAATGTGCCGTCCCAGATACCGGTATACGCACGGGTCGTCGCGTTGTAGTTCGACGGCACCTGCACGATGCGGCCGCGGATGTGATACGCACGCGTTGGGATGTTCTGGAACTGCGACGCGTCCACCACCACGGCGGCCAGCGCGCTGTTCGGGTATCGGAACTTGCCGTCGAGGATCTCCGCGAAGGACTCCACGAAGGTCAGGTCAGCGACCGACCCGCTGTTGGCCTGCGGGGTGATGCGCCGCACCCGGACGATCCAGCCACTGGATGCCGCCGGCAGATCGATGCGGTGGCTGCGTACATACTTTGTCGACGTCTTGCCCGTGAAAGCGCTGTTCAGGACGGTCACGAACGAACCACCATCGGTCGACAGGTCGATCGCGTACTGGACCGAATGCCCCTTGATGTCGCCGTT
The DNA here is from genome assembly GCF_964253495.1 of Pseudoxanthomonas sp. LjRoot127. Classification (NCBI taxonomy): domain Bacteria; kingdom Pseudomonadati; phylum Pseudomonadota; class Gammaproteobacteria; order Lysobacterales; family Lysobacteraceae; genus Pseudoxanthomonas; species Pseudoxanthomonas sp. LjRoot127. Next base: position 3,585,837 of record NZ_CAXUQR020000001.1, on the reverse strand, counting down.
GCTGGTGTCTGCCTTGCTTAGGGTCGGCACCGACAGACGCACGCGGATGGCCGACAGCGCGGTGTTGTTGATCGCCCGCGTCCACGGCGTTCCCTGCTGCAGTTCCAGGTTGACGCCCAGTTCGCTTTCGACCGCCGGGAAGCCTTTGATGTAGTCCTGGTCCTGCGTGCCGACGCGGGTGTCGATCTGCACATTCTTGAAGTTCAGCGACCCGTCGCCATTGGCCACCGGGGTTTCGTCCAGGAACACCGACTGCAACCCGTTCACCAGGCCGACGATCTCGCCTTCGCTGATCAGGTCAAGAATGCGCGCGTAATCGGTGCTGTGCAGGCTGTCGGGCGCCTCGACCGGCTTGCGGGCCTGGCTGGACCCGCCCTTCGCCCCCGCGATCGCGGCCCGCGTCGCTGACGCCAACGGACGCATGATCATGCGAGTAGCCACTCCCCGTGCCAGGGCGCGCCACCGCCACCACCACCGCCACCCGACCCGACGCCACCACCGCCCGCGGCGGTGCCCGTCGGTACGTACACCTGATCCTCTGACGTGATGCCAGCGGAAATGACCGCGCTTCCGCAGATCACCTCGCCGTATGCCACAGGCACCGGGTTGCCCTGCGCCTGGGTGTTGATAGGTCCGTTGAAGGAATAGCTGGGTCGATTCTCGGGACGATCACCGGCGCCATTACCCTTCGGCGTGGGTGCCAGCATCTGCGCCACGCCGCCGATGATCATGCCGATACCGGCCTGGATGAAGGGCGTGCCCCAACCGCCATAGATGTTGCCGATGACGCCGATGACGATCAGCACAATGCCCAGGATGATGTTGAAAACGCCGTTCTTCTTCGACCCCAGCAGCACCGGCGCGAAGCGGATTTCGCGGTGGCCGGCCGGCGTGTCCAGCTGATCTTCCTTCAGGTTGTCCTTGCCGATGAACACGGCGAAGCCCATGCCCTTGTCCTTGGCTTCGGTCAGGTACTGTTCGAAACCAGGCAACTGCGCGGCAAGCGCGCGCAACGCCTCGGCCGGTGTGCTGACCGCCAGGCGAAAGGACCGGCCGAACGTTGCGCCGAAGCGCCCGTAAAGTTTCACGGTGGTCAGCGCCTGCATCATGCGTGGACCTCCCGGTGTCGCACGATGTAGCGCGTCACCTCCGCCCACTGGCCGCCGTACACGTCACGGCTGGAAAGCCGGCCATGCAGGTGGTGGATGATGTTGCCGTCGCCGAGATACACGGCGGCGTGATTGACCACCGGGGCGCGGATCTGCATCAGGATGATGTCGCCACGCTGCGGTGCGCCCACGATGGGCGCACAGCCGGCAGCGGCGAAGTTCTGCATGTACAGGTCTTCCCCATGCAGCCACCAGTCGTCGCGGCGCGGGTAGTCGGGCAGGTCGATGCCGAGTTCCCGCCGGTACCAGTCCCGCACCAGGCTGTAGCAGTCCAGCACGCCATGCGCGAAGGGGCGGCCGATCAGCGGGGCTTCATAGCCCTGCGGCTCGATGGTCACGATGTCGCCCGCTTCCGGCTCCGTGCCACCGTCCGGCACGCTCACGTGCACGATGTGCCACGGCAGGCCGCTGGTTTCGCATGCCACCCGGTCGGCTTCCGATGGGCGCGCCGGAACGTCGGGGTGCGAATGCACCACGGCGATGATTTCGCCTTCGTCTTCCGCGCTCGCGTAGTCCTCCGGCGACAGCACGAAGTGTTCGCCCGGGGTGGCGGCCAGGTTCGCGCAACGGCGGTACCGCTCGCGGCCCTTGACCACCTGCACCAGGCCGCACGACTCGCGCGGATAATCGGCCACGGCGTGGTCGCGGATGGCCTGCTGGGTTTCTTCTTTCATGTACGCACCATGCCGGCGGCAGCGAAGCCGCCATAGTTCAAGACGCCATCCGGCCAGATGCGCAGCTTGCAATCGCGCACCAGACCACCACAGCGGTCTTCGGCCAGTGTGGCCGCGGGGCTGCCATCAGCTTTCGCCACTGGCACGCCAACGTAGTTGCAATAGGGGCCGCGGTAGCCACCGATGGACAGCCACAGGCAGCGGCTGGCGATGATCTGCCGGCGCGGCAGCTGGACGCCCGCGAAGTCCAGCGCAGACGCCAGTTCGAATTCCACCGCGTCGCTGGACTCTCCGGACTTGCGTTCGATGAACCACACGTCGTCGGGGAAGCCCTGCGTGGGATCGGCTGTTGGGTTGCCGTCAGGGAAGTTCACGGCGTCCAGATACTGCGCGAACGTACGGCGCCGTGTGATCTTCGCGCCGACCAGGTCGTCGTAGTACATGCACAACGCACTGATGCTGCCGTTGACGTTGCCCACCGCCAATTTCGGCACCGGCTGCTTCTCGCCGGTGATTTCGAAGCCCTCGGCCTTGATGGGCCAACCCACGTACTGGTTGCCCTGCCACCAGATCGCTTCGGTCTGCGCATGTCCGTGGAAATAGGCCACGTCACCGCCCAGGACGGTGGCGTCCAATTCCAGCAGTTCGATCAGGCTGCCGGGTTCCAGCTTCTGGATGTCTGCCTTGACGGTCATGGCGTGAACCACTGTTCGAACGTGGCCACGAGGCGACGCCGCGAAGCGGCGCCCGGTATCCACTGGAAGCCCTTGCAGCGGAACAGCGCCTGTTCGCCATCGGGTGGGGTCCACAGAAACGACGTATGGCCGCCGTGGGCACGCAGGAAGTCACGGATGGGCAGCAGGTAGTCCAGGCTGCCGCGAAACGTCAGCGGCCATGTCTGCACTTCGTTGTTCAGGCCATCGCCGACGGCCTGGCCGTAGCCGTCACCGAAGCGCGCTTCGCGCGTGCGGAACTGGAAGTCCCCGCTGGGCTCGATGATCGGTTGCCATGTGAAGACTTCAGCCATTCTGCATCTTCCAAAGCAGCCCACCCGGCCGCATTTCGTTGGCCATGGTGTCGCGCACAGTCGCCTTGACCAGCGCGCCAAGTTGGCGCGCTTCGTCGGTGCCTTCGCCCGATTCCTCTTCCGACGACTCGCCAGTGATGAAGTTGAAATTCATGTCGAACTTGAACGCGGCGCCGCCACTGGCCATGCCGCCTGCACCAGCGTATTGCGCGGGCACGACGTTGCCACCCGCGCCCGACACCAGGAAGCGCCGTCCGTTCTGTTCCACCAATTCGGGCTTGCCGTGTTCGCCCAGTTCGTACAGCTTTCCACCCTGCATGCTGCCGCCGGTGGCGCGGCCGCCGCCGAAGTAAGACCCAACCGCCTGCGCGATCGTCGCCCACCAGCCCCCACCACTGCTGCCGCCTGATCCGCCGCTGTTGTTGCCGATGGAGTTGGCCCATTCGGTGATCTTGCTGGCCGCTATGTCGGCAACCATCTGCAGCAGCATCTGTTGCCAGCGATCTTCGATGCGTTCGAAGTTGCCGGACAGGGCGTCGTAGATGCTGTCACCCAGCAGGTACTGCGTGCTGTCGCTTGCGTCCTGCAGGATCTCTTTGACGGTGGCGCCGTGCTTGCGGGCACTCTCCGTGGCGCGCTTGTAGTCCTTTTCGGCAGCGCCGACCGCGCGGTTGTAGGTTTCCTGGCTGATGGCGCCCTCGTCCAGCAGTGCCTTGTAGCGGGCGATTTCGGCGGATAGCACTTCCTGCGGCGTCAGCATGGCCTCAGTGACGCGCGCACCCTCTTCTTTCGCCTGGTTGCTGCGTTCCTGCGCGTCGCGCTCTTCGGCGGCCAGGCGCAACTGTTCGGCCAGCTTCGGGTTCAGGGCGTCCAGCCCGTCTTGCTTGATCTGGTAGTTGACCCGCGCCAGTTCCGTGGTCTGGCCATTCAGCGCGATTTCCTGCTGCAGACGTTCCAGCATGCGGCCGTATTCGGCGTTCAGCTGTTTGGCGGCCTTCTCGGCTTCGGTCAGCTGCGCAGCGCGGGGCTTCTTGCCATCGCCGCCGCCGGGCGCCTTGCCACCGCCGCCACCCGATGGCCGAAGCATCGACGCTGGGATATCTCCCTGGTCGGAAAAGTTGACGCGCGTGCGCGACGGGTCGCCGAAGATCCGTTCGTTTAACTCGATCTGTGCCTGCAGTGCGGCTTGCCGATTGCGGAGTTCCTTGTCGGTACCGCCGCCGATACCCTCGAAACCCAGCACCCTGGCTGGCAGTCGATTCACGATGGTGGCGCGCTGCGTCAGCCAGTCGCCAGTCAGTCGGCCGTCCTTCATGGCAGCGTCAGCGGACTGTCGGCGAGCGAGCTCGCGCTCCACCATGGCCAGTTCGGCACGCTGGTTGCCTAGGTTCTCGCCGCCCATCAGCTTGCTGAACCCACCGCCCTGGATTGTCAGCAAGCGCTGCGCTGCGCCGAATGCCTGGTCCAGCCACCCCACCAGCGACGCCAGGCCAGCGACCAGACCCAGCGCACCTTCGGTCATGTTGGCGAATCCGGAACGAACGTCGCCGGAATTCAGCGTGCTGATAAGTCCCTCGACGCTGGACCGCACACCTTCCAGCCCCTCACCCCCCGTGTCGCCGGTCAGCACATCCGCCAAGGTATTCTTCAGCGCGATCATCGATCCGCCGAACGTATCGCGTGCCGCCTGCGCGGCGCCGCCATAGCTGTCGGCCAGGATGTCCAGGATGATCTGCTGGGCTTCGGCGGTCTTGCCGGCCTCGTCCAGTTCCTTGATGGCCTTTCGCACACTGTCGGTGAACGCGGCGCCGAAGCCCTGCTGCGCCAGCGCTGCCGCTGCTTTCTGCGGCGATTCCAGCGCACGGCCGATGGTCTCGGCGGACTGTTCCACGCCGATCCCCAAGCGCGCCGCCTGGTCGATGGCGATCTGCAGTGCTTCGGGGAAGTTCTTGCTGGCAATGCCGCTGTAGGACAGCAGGCGGGTTTCCGCCTTGATGATCTCGCCGGCACTGAATGTCGACGCGGCGGCGATGGCCTCCGACATATCGACCAGCTGGTCGCGCGTGTACGTGGCACCCTGCCCGGTCGATCGCAGCACGGCTTCCAGCTGCGCCATTTCCTGTTCCGCAGCGGCGGTATTGCGAAGGATCAGGCCGATGCCAGCGACGGCGGCGGCGCCGGCATACTTGATGGCGTTGCCGATCTTTACGCCGAACTCTTCCCACTCTTCGCCCGAGTCCTCCACCGCGGCGCTGGTCGCCTTCACCTCGTCGCGAATGCTCTTCAGCGACGCGCGCACCTCGCCGTCGCCGCCGACATCGAACTGGACCTGGAAGCGGCTAGTGCGCTGACTCACGCTGCGCGCGCTCCCGCTCGGCCACGTCGACGCGCGCCGTCACGAACGCCCGTTCGATCACCAGCAGGTCGTCCAGCAGGCACGGCAGGTCCGCGCGCGACACGCCGATGCGGTCCAGCGACGCGCGGATGATCGTCAGGCAGTCGCCCATGCGCAGCCCGGTAGGTAGGCCGCTGGGCGCGTAGCTCCACTGTCCGCGGCATCGCAGATACGCAAGCGCCGCCGGCACCGCATCCGGCAGCAAGCGCGGCTGCGGACAGTCGCCGCAGATCACCTTGCAATCCTTGCAGTAGCTGGATGTGAACCACTCGTCGTATTTCCTTTCGAAGTCCCACAGCCGCTGGTCTTCCACGCCTGGACCCGCCCCGGCAATCCACCGGGCCCAGGCTTCTAGTTTTTTGCCACCCCTTCGCGGCTGGCCTTGAACAGCGCTTCGCGCGCGGCCTGGAAGAACCACTGGTAGTCCATGCAGGCGGCCAAGCGCTCTGCGCTGAACGCCTGCGGCGCGCCCGCGTCGTCGTACACGTCGCGCCAGTCGTCGATGCGGTCGGCCAGTTCCTGCAGGTCGCTGGCCTCCACCTGCGTGACCGCGTCGAACACGCGCTGCAGGTCTTCCGTCGTGCGGATTTTCTCCGCGGTGGCCACCAGCTCGCTGGCCGTGCGCACCATGGCGCTGCGCTCGCGCTCGCGCAGTTCCTTGCGCGTCAGCAGGCGCATGCGCAGATGGATCTGCGTGCCCGCGCCGTCCTCGCCGATGGGCAATGCCACCGGTACCCACACCTTGCCGATATCCGCCAGTCGAAACACCGCCGCCGCTCCTTTGGTTGTTGCGTCAGATCGCCGCGCGGGGGCTCTTCAGCACCCACGTGACGGCCAGTTCCGCGCCGGTGGCGCGGTATGCCTGGAAGGTGAAGTTCTGCTTCAGCCCGCGCGGGCCGCTGATGGGCGCGGCCGGCGCCTCGATCACCGACACGGGGATGGTCAGTTCCAGCTGTTCATTGCCGGCCGTGCCCGCACCGGTGCCGCGCTTCAGCGTGACTTTCAGCGCCAGGTCGGTACCGGCCAGCGCCTTCGTACGCAGGGCCGGCGTGTCGAACTGCGCCACGCCATCGCCGCTGACCAGCACCTGGCCTTCCGGCAGGTCGTGCCGCTGCCCGCCGTCGTTGAGGCAATACAGGTCCGTGTCCAGGTCGTTGTTCCAGGTCACGTTGAGCGTTTCCACGCACACCTGCGTGGCGCCGCCGTCCAGTTCCAGCGTCACGCCGGAAACGCCCCAGCCAGCGTGGCCGTAGTCGGTCGGCGATGCGTCAACCGGTGCACCGGGCTGGGTCGACAGGCTGGCGCCGCGCAGGTTGAACGTGGCCTGCTGGAACGGCGACCCCGTGCTGAAGGCGAAGGTGGCCGACTCGATGCGCATATCCATGTCGCGTTCGTAGCGGCCGGGCGTGGCAATTCGGCTGCTGTAGTCGCGTTCGATCAGCATGGCCGGCGGGATGGCATTGGCGCCGCCACCCACCTGGAAGGTATGCGTGTACGGGGAGGACGCGCCCGTGGTGGTCGGCGCCCCCACCAGGTGCTTCAGCCAGAAGCCGATGCTGGTGCCCAGGGTAACCACCGCGCTTCCGCTGCCATCCACGCGGCCACGCTCGCCACGCAGGTTGCCGCGCAGGCCGCCGGCCAGGGTGGGGTCGTTTTCCAGCGGCTGGTTGGCTGCGTAGTCGTACGTGCGCACGTACAGAATTTCCGCGTCCGGAGACACGGGCACTTCCTTGAAGGCGGACTGGGTAAGGCCCAGCAGTTTGGTCAGTGCACCGGTGGCCTGTGGCATGGGGGCTTACTCCGCGGAAGGCGTGGAAGAGGCGCCGCCGCCCTCGCCTGCCGCTGCGGCGGCAGCGTCGGCGTCGGCGGGGGCGGCAGCGTTCTGGTCGGCGTCCGCAAGCTGGCAGCCTTTCGCCAGCAGCGCTTCTGCCTGTTCGGGGGTGCAATCGACGATCTCGCCGCCTTTCCAGTCGCCCAGCTTCACGGCGCCCGGGCGCAGCACGATGCGAACGCGCACGACGGGGGGCTGGGCGGCGGCCTGCGATGTTTCACGGGAAGCACTGTTCTTCATGGCGGTCACTCGCGGTGGATGACGCCATGCACGCGCACGGTGAACGTGGCGGCATGCACGGGGTGGTTGTAGTTGCGGTCGGTCACGACGTCGGCCACGTAGGCCATGTCGCAGGTGTCGTCCAGTGAGGGATTGCGCAGCAGCAGCTGCACCAGCGCCGGACCGATCGCGTCGGTTTGATCCACGCTGGTGTCGTAGTCCTGCTGGTGCCATACCAGCGACAGCACGATGTCGGCCACCCATTCCTGCTGATGGCTGTTGATCGTCAGCCCCATGGCGTCGCCATCAGCCGATGCCGGGCCTGGCTGCTGGTCGCCGGTGTCGTGCAGCCAGCACGGGAAATGCTCGGCGCCGATCTGGTCGAAGCGCCGATTGCCCTTCAGGCGCTTGGGCGTGACGGCCGCGCCGGTGCTACCCAGTTTCAGCGCCTGCATGGCGGTGATGAACTGCGGGTCGCCGACCATCAGTGCCATCAGCGCGGCGCGGGCGGCGGCGATCATGCGCCCTCCCCCAGCACCTTGTCGGCGGCAGCCAGCGCGGCGTCGACGTCCAGATCCTTTTCCATCGCGTCGTCGAAGTAGGGGCGCGCCGGCATCGGCCGGGCATGCGGGTTTCCGTACGGCTTGAAGCCGTCGTGCAGGCTGCGGGCGTACACGTTGGCGTTGAAGACGATGGCCGACCGGTCGCTCAGTTCCATGGCGAAGCCGCGCACATGCGTGCCTGTGCGCCGCGGAATGGGATAAGCGCCCGCAGCGGCAGACTTGGGGCCGGTGGACCGCTTCACCGCGGCGCGCTGCAACTGGATGGCCAGCGTCCGCATCAGGGTGCGCGCGGCGGCGCGGCTGTTGCGTGCCGACACGTCCAGCAGCTTCACCGTTTCGTTGGCGTCCACGACGGTGCGGAACATCAGTCCACCCCCGCCGCTGCGTACGGGCCGGTCTCCACGTGCGCCAGCGCGGCGCCGGTACCGGTCGCGGTGATGCCCAGGGCCAGTGCCATATTGTCGTCCGCGCATTCGAAGGCACGCTGTGCCTGGCTTTCGTATTCGCGACGGTTCAGATAGTCCAATCCTTCGCGCGCGCCGGTGGCGTTGCTGTCGATGAACGCCGCGCGGCGCTTCCACAGGTGGCCCGATACCCAGCACAGTTCGGCGGAACGCAGGCGTTCGTGGGTCGTGCTTTCTTCCGGCACGGCGGCATAGCCGGCGCCGAAGCGGCCGATGGCCCACTGCTCGGCCCGGGCGATCAGGCGGGAGAGATAGCCGGCGCTGTCATTGGCCCAATCAGCGGGCGTGCCGAACTGCTCCGGTCGGAAACCGGCGTCGGTGATGTCCTGGATCTTGACCTTGGCCGCCATGCATGCGGATGGCCCGGGTTGCCCCGGGCCATCGCGTCCCCGATCAGGCCAGCGCCACGCGGGCGATCTGGTCGGCGTCGCCGACGATCGCGTTGTACTGGCCCTTGCCGTACCAGTCTTCGGCCGACGCTGCGGGCTCGCGCTTGCTTTCCACCGTCAGCGGCTTCCAGTCGGCGCGCTTGTTCTTGCGGCCGGGCAGAACCACGTAGTAGTTGGCGTCGTTGGCCGGCACCTTCGTGGTCACGATCACGTTGCGCACGCTGAAGGCAATCGGCTGCTTCTGCGTACCGAAGGCGATCATGGGGCTGCCGCGCGTCGCGTCCAGGAAGGCCAGCACGTAGCCGACGTTTTCCGGGCTGACCAGGATGTCCACCTGCGGGTTGCTGCCCAGGGCGTAGCCCTTGGCCTGGCACTTGCGCAGGATGCCCGCCACCGCCTTGTTGAAGGTGGTGGCCGCATCGGTGGCGAACGCCACATTGATGCCGGCGCCCTGGCCGGTGATCAGGCCATAGTGGCGGCTGGCCTTCTGGTCGTAGTACGTCGAAACGAACTCGTTGACCGCCTCTTCCACGTGGTAATACTTGCTGAACTGCAGCCACTCATCCAGCAGGCTGAAGCCTTCCACGTAGCTCAGGTAAGGCACCGACACCTTGGCTTCGGTGATCTCGCGGCGCGGCTTGATGATGCCGCCGGGCTTCTGCTGCGACCACGTGAAACCCATGCTGGCGTTCATCAGCTCGAAGTGGTCCTGGTTGGACCCCAGCAGACCGGGCACGTCGTCGAACAGCACCTGGTAACCCAGGTCCATGTCGCGCACGTTGTCCTGGAAGAACTGCACCACGCTGCTGGTGACCTGCTGCAGCACCGGGTTGTCGCCCGGGGTGGCCCACTTCGCACCCACCACGGGGGCGGCACGGTCCGACTGCAGGAACCCCTTGACGCGGGCATCGTCCAGACCCTTGCCGTCTTCCACGCCCGCGATGCGGGACATGGGGTTCAGCGACGCCTTGGCCACTTCGGCCGGCGACATGCACGCCAGCATGATGGGCGCATACAGCAGCGCGGCCTTCAGGCTGTTGAACAGCGCGGTGCGCTGCGCGCCTTCGTTGCCCTTGGCCTGCAGGGCCGCGTAATCGATGTTCAGTTTCATGTCGGCGTGGCCCTTAGAAGCTCTTGAAGAGGAACAGCGGGGTGACGGTGTCGCCCGCCAACGCCGGAGCGAGGGCGAAGCCGCAGGCCGTGTTGCCCGATGCGGTGGTGGTGAAGCGCTTGTTGGTGTTGTCCCAGTAGATCGCCTGGCCCACCGTCCACGCCTCGCCGGTGGTTTTCGGGGCGCCCGAAACCTCCGATTCGTAGATGTGTTCGTTGCTGGCCGCAGCGTCCGCGGAGTTCATCGGGATGAACGCGCGAGTGTTGTGCACATGCGGCACCTTGGCGACGGTGGCACCCGTGGCAGCGAACTGCAGGCCACGGATCTGGTTGGACGGGCTGCGCAGCTGAAGACCCATGGTCGTGCTCTCCGGTCAGGCGTTGAACGCGGCGGCGAACACCGGCGGGGCACCCTTCGTGCCTTCGTCGGTGCGCTCGGGCGCGGCGGGGGTGGTGGGGGTGACGTTGCCGTTCTTCGGCGCCTTCGCCTGCACGGCGCTGGCGCGCTTCTGCAGCGACGCCAGCGGCTGGCCGGCGTAGATGGCCTTGGCCGCGGCGACGGACTCTTCGTCGTCGCCGCACAGGCCGGCGGTGCGCTCGCCCTGCACGATGGTGTCGATCAGGCTGTCGCGGTGCGCCTTGCCCGCATCGACCAGCGCTGCCAGGTCGGCCGGCTTTTCGATCAGGTGGGCGTTGTCACCCAGCGCTTCGCGCGCCTTGACGACGATGTCGTGCGACGGCGACGCGGCGTCCAGCTTCTTCTGCAAGTCCGTGTTGGCGGCCTTGGCATCGTCGAACAGTTTCTGCAGGTCCACGGTGGGTTCCTCGGTACGGGATGCGCCCTTGATGGCGCGGGCGCCGGGTTGCGCACCCAGCCAGACCAGCGAGCCTTCCAGCGCTTCGCCGGGGGAAGTCAGACGGCGGGCCTGCATTTCGCGGCCCGCTTCGTCGCGGAAGTAGTCGCCACGCTTGGCGGTGAAGCCGATGGACACATCCGACACGATGCCGGCGTCTGCCTTCAGCAGCAGATCCTTGTTGCCTTCGGTGCGCACCATGTACGCGCTGGCCATCAGGATGGTGGCGGTGGTGACGCCGGGCGGCCAGGTCAGGTCGGGCTGGCGCAGCAGCGTGCGCGCCTCCGCGTGACTCATGGTCTGCAGTTCGGCGTGGAAAAAACGGCCTTCGCCCGGACCGGAATCACCATCCCAGCCAGACGGGTGCTTGATGAAAAGCCCCTTGCCCGGCAACGTGCGGGCGAAGTCGGCCAGCAGCGAGTCGTCGAACGCCTCGTCGTCGCGGTCGATGGCGTTGTGCGCCAGGGCGAACGTACGCACGTACAGCTGTTCCGGCGGCAGGTCCGCCAGCATGTACGGGCGAATGGCGGCCAGCTGGTCGGCGGTCGGATCACCGGCCGCCTTGATGCACAGCGTCAGCGATTTGTGCAGGCCGCTCACTTGGTCTTCGGCGCCTTCACCGGCTTGGTGGCCGCCACGACCGGCTTCAGGTTGGCGTTGCGCCACGAAGCCTGCTCGATGTCCAGCGGGCCGGCGTAGTCCTCGCGCTGCCAGGCGGGCGCATCATCGGACGGTGCCGGCGCGGCCTCCGTCTGCACGGTCAGCGACGGGCTCGGGTCACGCTGCGCATCGGCGGCAGCGGCTTCCAGCTTGGCGACCAGTTCGTCGATGGCTTCCAGCGCGCCCTTGCGGTTGGCTTCCTTCGCTTCCAGTTCGCGCAGTGCGGCCAGGTCGACGAGGGTCAGGCCCGTGAGGCGTTCGGAGAATTCCGGAATCGGCAGATTCTGGATCTCGGCGAGTTCTTCGGGTTTCTTGTCCACGGCTCCACTCCGCAATGGCCCCATGCGGGGCCGGTGAATTGCTTGTGCGGGTGAAGATTGGGAGACGTGCCGATGCGCCGTCTCCCCCGTTGGTTAACGGTCAGGCATTCGGAACGATGGCGCAGCGGCAGTTCGGGTGCGAGTCGCGCACCGGCACCGGCGCCTTGTCCAGCGTGTACGGCCCAGCCGCGGCCAACTCGCGGCAGATGGTCGACACGGCTTCGTCTTCCGCGGTGCTGTAGTCCACCAGCGTGATGCCCTGTTGTTCGTACAGCGCCAGCGAACCATCAGACTGCGCCATGGCAATTTCGCTGCGCGCCAGCCGTTCCCAGTTGTAGTCGCCCCCATCGAAGCGGCGCTGCAACTCGCGGGCAACGTTCACTGGGTTCTGCCCGTCGAACTCGCCGGACGCCAAGGCCGCGACGATGCGGGACTGGTACTGCCGCGCGAAGCCGTCACGCACCAGCTGCAGCCCGGTCTGCGTCAGCGAGTCGCGCACGCGATCCCTCAGCCGCGCGATCGCGGCCTGCACCACCGGGTCATCCATCAACGCTTTGGCGCCTTTCGCGCTGTCCAGGTCGTCGGCGCCATTGCGCACACCGCGATCCCACGCGCCAAGCTGTGCTTCCAGCAATGCCTTCGCCATCGCCGGCACGCGCGCATTGCCCTGCGCCAGCAGCATGGCTTCCGTCCCGGGAGCCATTTCGAACGCTTCGCCGTCAGGCGTGTCCAGGCCCAGCGTGCGCAGGGCATCGGTGGCCAGGGCGTGCCACTGTCGCTTCAGCGCGCTGGACGCTGTGGCTTCCAGCGCGGGCAGTGCCGGGTCGTTGCGTGCCCATGGTTCGCCCTCCGTGGTGTCGTCGGATTTCGTACGCGCCTTGCCGGCGCGCGGACTGCGCGGCGTGCGCAGGTTGTTGTCGATCCCGCGGCGTAGCTCGGCCGGGTCCACCTGGCCGCTCTCGCCCAGCATCAGGGCCGTCTGGGCGCGCAGGAAGCCTGCCTGCGCGCGCTTCTGCTCGTCCATCAGGTTGGGCAGGCGCTGCACCAGATCCCAGTCGCCGGGCTTCCACGTGCGGCCGCGCGCGCGCAGCATGGCTTCGATGGGTCGGCGCAGCTGCGGCTTGCGCACCGCGAAGCGCGTTTCCGATTCCTGCAGCACCACGACGGACTGCTGTTCGCCGATGCCTGCGGCCTGCGACCACGTGATGCCCAGCATCCAGGGCGGCAAGCCGAAGCCTGCCACCACCTGTTCCAGCATGTGCCTGGCAGGCTCTTCGATTTCCAATACCTCGCCGTTGGCGCCGATCACGCCGACCTTGATGTCGTCGTCCTTGGCGGCAGCTGTAGCCAGGTCCATGCTGTTGCCGCGCTTCTTCGCCAGCATGGCTTTGCCAAGATTGGTGGCGATGGTATCGGCACGCTTCTGCGCCTCCGTGGCATCCACCTTGGGGTTCTTCGTGCTGTAGTGCACATGGTAACTGGGGTCGCCGAAGCGCTCCCACGCGCGCCCGGTGGCGTTCTGCATCTTCAGCAGGATCTGCGCCACGAAAGGAATGCTGCGCAGGATGCTGGTGCCGTACGGATTGTCGGCCTCGGGCTTATTCAGCGCGAACACCAGTTGGCGCGGGTCAAGCTCAACGAAGCCGATGGCGCGAAGCCCGGACAGCACGTCGTGCCGGACAGCGCCGCGCAGGATCTGTTCCACCTGCCCCAGTCCATCCGCGCGGCGATCACTGTCCGGCGACGGCGCACGATAGAAGGGACGCAGCACGCCATCCTGCCGAATGAAGCAGATGCCCTTGCTGTCGGCCACGCGTAGGCTGACCACCTCACGACCTCGCGCGTCGTAGACGAATTCGCCCACACCGACGCCCTGTTCGTAATGCTCGTCGCTCTGCGACCGGTAGAACGCCTGGAAGCCGGTTTCCAGATCGTTGACCGGGATGTTGCGCATCCACTCGTCGATTTCCTGCACCAGCTTGTCGTTGTCGCCCTGGACTTCCAGGATGCCGTCCATGGTGGTCAGGCGAGCGATGCCGCCGTCCAGGATGGGGATGGCCTCGCGCAGCGCTTCCAGCAGATAGGGGTTGCGCGCGCGCGGCTGCCACTGCCCCATGATGTCCTGCCACACACCCATGCCCTCGCCGTCACGCAAGGATGCCGCGATACCTCCATTGGTGGCCGCCTTGCGGCGGGCATGCCAGGGCCATTCGGGAAACAGGTTCATGATGCGCATGGTGTCTTCCAGTCGGTGATACCGGCGTGCCGGTGGGTTTTTTTCTTCATGCGGCGCGCTCCACCACGCCGGACGCGAACAGGTCATGGCCGACACCGTCATCCAGCAGGGCGCGCAGTTTGCGCAGCATCTGCTGTCGACGTGCGTCAGGCACGTGGTCGTCCTTTTTGCTGTAGATCGGCCACTTGGCGCCCTCGCGCGCAGTCTGCGTGGCCATGGCGTTCAACGCGTCGTTGTCGTACGGCATGGCGTAGCCGCCGGCCTGCAGGCGGGCGCTGATGCACTGCGTGGCCCAGTGCTTGGCGGGGGCCACCAGGGTGCGCCGCTCGCCGGTACGCTGGTCGTCGTCTTCCAGTGCTTCGCCGTCTTCGCCAATGCACTCGACGTTCTGCTGGAAGTGGAACCCAACCATGCGGCCGTCGAACATGGCGTCCAGGAATCGGTCGACGGTGCACAGGTCTTTCACCACCACCGTGCCCGCACTGCCAAGGTCGACACCCCAGAACGGCAGATGGTTGAACAGGCTGTCCAGCACGAAGATCAGGTCTTCCTGCAGGTGATACGGAAACCCCTGCAGCTTGATGCGGACACAGTCCCGCATGACGGGCCCCACCTCTTCGCTGACGATCAGTTCCGTGGGGTCGTTGCGCTCGCCCAAGTCACCGCCAGCCCAGAAAGAGCCGTGCGCAGTGAACGGGATGTGTGGGCGCAAGATGTCCGCCATGGCTGCCCGGCGGCTTGCGTCCGTACCGCGCAGGATGGGGGCCAGGTCGATGGCGTCGTCGCGCAGGGTGTCGTACGTGCCCACCTTGCGCCCATCGCTTACCGACAGCTTCACGCCCATAACCTCGATGGACAGCGTGTCGGCCTCCGCATCGGCGTGCAGCTTGATCACGCGATAGTCCGGCAGATCCACCACGTTGGGCATCAGACTGCCCCATGGCCACACGGGGTTCTCTGCCTGGCCGTGTTCGCCCAGCACGTTGCGCTGGAAGCCCGGCGTATTCCGACCACCGAAGCGGCGGACCATTTCGGCGTCACGCTCGGCGGACCAGAACGGCGCAGGCTTCATCGTCTGCTGCCAGCGGAACAGGCGGTAACCCGATTTGCCGACCGGCAGGTCAGGTACGGCGGTCTGCGTGAGCCGGAAAAACTCGCTGGCGCGGTCGCCGTCCGGCACCGAATAGACGCGGGCCCGGCAGCCCGGTTTCAGCGCACGCCAGAACTCGCTGAAGATCACTTTGGACTTGACCTTGGCGCCTTCGTCGAACAGGCCGAAGGCGTTGACGTGCACGCCGCGGAACGCTTCGCCGTCATGACCGCCGGGGCGGTAGTACGTGCGCGCAATGCTCGGCTTGTCCGGTCGCACCGGATTGGGTGCGAGGAACCGGTGCATGGTGTGGGGCGTGCGCTTGGGCTTCAGCCAGAAGTGCTGGATAAGGGTTTTCTGGCCGGCGCCGTCAGCCACGCCGAACTGCTCTTCCAGCGCCAGGATGATTTCGTCCAGGTGCGTCTGCTGGGGCGCCGCGATCAGCGACCACGGGTTCGGAACGCGACCGCCCATCGCGGTGCAGCCCGCCCACGCCGTCAGCGCGATGATCTCGCGCGTCTTGCCGCACTCGGCGCCGTCCTGGTGGATCACGTCCTGCATCCATGCCCGCATGCTGGGGCGCTGGTAGTCCCAGAAGCGATACGGATCACCGCTGTCCGGTTCGAACAGGAACGTTTCCGCCCAGCGCAGCGGATCTTCGAACGTGAAGACCACCAGCGCTTCGTCGACGGTGATGCCGTAGTCGCCGCGTTCAAGCGCTCTCCATGCCCAGCCGCGTTCGGCCATCCATGCATCGAACTCGTCGGCGTCGTAGACGCCGCGGTCCAGCATCTGCGCCTGAAGGATGCCGACGTTGACGGGTTTGACCGCCATCAGCCACCACCTGGTGGCAGCGCCTTTGCGCCCTTCGCTGCCGCAGCGCGCTGGAAGATGCCGCCAAGCACGGTTTGCATGGCGTCGGTGGCCTCTTCCTGCACCTTGGCCTTGGCCTTCGCCTGCGGCGTGACCAGCAGTTCCGGCAGGCTGATGCCCAGCGTTTCCAGCGTCTTGATCATCATCGGGTAGCCCGGATTGGCGACGTACTTGCCGATGACCGGATCGCCCTTGGCGTCGTAGATCACCTTGCCTTCGTCGGTCACCATCGGGATGCCGATCACCAGACCCTGCGTGGAAACCGTCGACCGCAGTTCGTGCAGCATCTGCAGCGCGGCGGATACTTCCGCCGCCATCAGTCCGTGCATGCCTTCCATGCTCCCTGACTGCAGCGCGTCGATGATCGCGGTGAACGCCTGCACGTAAACCTGCTTGTCCAGACAGCTGCCGCCCGCCTTCGTCTGGCCTTCATCCACCAGCGAACACGGGTACTTCGGGCACGTCGTCTGGCACGGCTTGCCGGTGGCGCCCAGCAGCGACTGCAACCCACTGTCGAAGTGCGACACGTGGATGGCGCTGTTCAAACCGTGCTTCCACGCGTTGCGGCTGGAACGCGCCTTGCCTTCCATGGTGCGCGGGCCGGTGCTTTTCTTCGCGGCATCGCGCCGCTGCTGCAACTGGGCAGCGGTCAGGGGCTTGCGTTCGCGGATGATGGATTTGCTCACGGGATGGGTTCGTATCACGCCGCGCCCCCTCGCGTCTCCCGCCCGAGTTTCCGCCGCAGCACCTTGTGCACGTACGGCGCGGAGACTCCCAGCAGCCTGGCAATCTCCGCCTGCGGCCACGGATCGGATTCGCGCGACGCCATGTTGACGATCAGCGCATCACGCTCCGCGGTCCACAACCGCTGGAAGAACTTGACGCGCTTGCACACGCTGACTTCGCCGCCGCCCATCTCGTCCAGCAGCACCAGGAAGGCGCGCAGGCCGGCGTCTTCACCCACCACGGCCATCATGCGGCGTGCCAGGTCCAGCCATTCGTTTTCCACGGCGCCGGCTTGCGCCACCAACCGGCGTTCGAACTCGGTAGCCCGTTCGCCGGCATCACTGAATCGGATTTCGTCAATCACTCGACAGTTCCCCTGCTGCCAGGCGCGCCCACATGGGTGTGCCTGTTGGTTTGGTCCCCAGCACGCGGTGCTGGCGCGCTGAACTCAGGCGCGTGCGTCGCGCGCGCTCCGACACGGCGAGATACCCGCGCGTCGTTTCGATGCTTTCGTGGCCCATCAGGGCACGGATGGTTTCGATATCCGCGCCGTCGTCGTACAGCTGCGTGGCAAACGTCACGCGGAAGCGATGGATGCCCCAGTCGCGCAGCTTCGCCGCCTTCGCGTGCTTGCCGACCATCGCTTCGAAGCTGCGCAGCGCAAGCGCGTGCCCCTGCGTGGGCCCAGTCAACGCGACGAACACCGCATCGCGGTCGATGTCGAACGGCAACCCGTCGCGCGCGGCCAGCCATTCGTGCAGCGCGGTGACCACCGGCCCTTCGAACGGCACTTCGCGTTCCTTGGCGCCCTTACCCTCGATCCGCACGACGCCGCGAGCGGCGCTCAATTCCAGGTGCGCCAGCTTCAGGCTGGCCAACTCTTCGCGCCGCAGACCTGTGGTCAGCAGTAGCAGCGTGGCGCAGCGGTCCCGCACCGACCGCAGCGGGTTGGCGCTGGCGATCGCGGCGAACAGGCCGCGCAGCTGGTCGTCGGTGTACTTCTTCGCCGGCTTGGGCTTGACCTTCGGCCCCTGCAGGTCGGCGGCGGCGTTCGCCTTCGCCAGACCACAGGCGCGCCGCCAATCAAAAAAGTTGCGTAGCGCCTGAACCTGCTGTGCACGCCATGTGTTTCCGTTCTTGCACTCCACGGCCAGCCAGCGCTGCCAGCGGTTCAGGTCTTCCAGCGTCACCTGGGTGAAGTCGATGTCGTTGCCGGCGGCCCACGCCAGGAAGCGGCCGGCCGTGCGGCCGTACGACTGCCCCGTGGTCGCCGGCCGTGACCCGCAGTCGATGGTCAGGTGGACCAGCCACAGCCACAGTTCGGCCAGGCTGCGCGGCGGCAGGCCGCGCCGCTCCACGCGCCGCATGACCTCGGCGAAGCGCGGTTCGCTCGCCAGCAGCCACGCACGGTGCGCGGGCAACTCGCGGCCATTGGGGAGCCCTGCCAGCGCTTCGGCGACGCCATCGGGCAGCGGCGCGATGTCCGGCGCGTTCACGCGGCACCGCCGGGGGTCGTCGCCCTTGGGAACCCTTCCCATTTTTCGAGGCGGCAGTAGTTGGGCCGCCCCCCTCGGGGTGCCCGTGGAACAAAGGGGGGGTGCCCCCCCTGCTGCGGTGCCGCGTAGCGCCCCGGTCCGGACACCACGCCAGACCCCTTACAGATCAATGGCTTACGTGCGCCGCTCGCCGGTCTGTTCCAAAGCCCGTGGAACGTTCCACGGCGAGGCCGTCCAGCGGTTCCGCCTACTGCCACAAGGGATGCAGCAAGCCCGTGCGGATGTTCCACGCCAAGGGTAACAACAGTGTTTGCGCGCAATGATTGGGGAGGGAAGATCACGAAGCAGCCCCCATCGCCGCGGCCGGCTGCAGTTCACGCCACCGCGCCAGCAGCGGCGCGGCGCGTTCGGTGTAGTCGTCGGCACTGAGCATCCCCGTGTGGTCACGGTGGTGCCGCAGGTCGATCAGCTGGTCGCCGATGGCGCGGAGTTCGTCCGCTCGCGCCCTGGCCTCGGGGTCAACTGCGGCGACTGCCGGCGCACCCGGTACCTCGCTGGCCTGCTGTTGCTTGTCCAGCTGTCGACCGATCGCGGTACGCGCGATGTAGGCCACCGACTTGCCCTGCTTCTCGCGGGCGACGTTGACGATCTGCTCCGGTGTTACCCCTGCCGCCTTCGCTTCCAGCAGCTCGGGAACGAACGCCCCGCATTCGCTGTACCCCACTACTCCACGAAGCGCGCGCGCCAGGTCGTCGGCGCCCTCTGGGGATCTATCCTCTCGTAGAGATTTATCTATACCTGAAGAAGCAGAAGCAGAAGCAAAAGCAGGGCCGTCACCTTGCCGTTCACCCACCCGTCCGGTTGGTGGTCGGCTGGGTTGGTTGGTTTCAGTGAAGCGTGTGGTGGCGCCACGCTGCGTTCGCCGCCACTCATCGCGGACAAAACGTGCGGAAAACCAACAACTTCCGCCATCTGCCTTCACTAGAATCACCGACGGCAGATCACGCCCTGCATGCCTCGGCGTGTGCACGAAGTCGGTATCGAAACGGTCGCTGCCTTTCAGCACGCTTTTTGTCGCCAGTTCGCGCGCATAACGCAGCGGAACGTTCGCGGCCGATGCCAATTCGGCCAGGGGCCAGCGCAGCACCCCGTATTCGTCCGACTGGTGAAGCACGGCCAGGATGCGCACCCATGCGCCCTGGGCGGCGAGCGAACAGCGCCCCAGCGCCATGTCGCCCACCCATTCCTTCCAGTACAGCTGTGTTGCGGGTGCCTTCATTCCGACACCCCCGGTGCGGCGTGGGGCAAGCCGCGCTCGAGTTGTGGCCACGCGCCCCATCCGTAGGCCACCTTGTCCGTCGTCGGGTGCTTGTCGACGCGGCGACGCGATTTTGCGTCCCAGCTACGCCCCCGAACAGTCCACAAGAGTTCGTAGCCGCTGGCCCGAAGGCTGCCGCCTTCTTCCGATGCAAGGATGTATGTCAGGCCGCGCCGATAGCCCTTTGCGATCGCGGCACGCCTGGCGGCGCCGTACAGCATCGAACAGGCGTTCGGGGATCCATCCGTGCAGCAGCGCGTGACCTCAACCGTCAGCCCATCATCCAGCATGCGCGCCACTGGTCGACCGACCGTGGCCACGCCCACCAGTTCGCCGCAAGAATCGTGCAGGCCGTGACCCCATAGGTACCCAGTGGGGATGCCGTGGTGGCGATGGTGGTCCTTGATGAACGGCCGTACGTCGCGGTCGCGCTTCACTGGTCGCAGTTCGAACTTTTCTTCTACGCGGGGGCCGTTCATGCCGCACCGCCTGTGATCAGCTGCCTCTGCTGCGGCTGGCGGTGTGCCTGGTCGGCAGCCGCGTTCAGCCACAGGCATTCGATGCGCGGACGCGCGCCGTCGGCTAATGCAGGGCGATCAATCCGGCGCCAGCCGGGAAATAGCTCGTCGTACAGCGGCGATGGGTAGCCAGAAAGCACCACCATTCCCCGCAGTGATTTCAGGGACTCGGCCAGGCGCGCATGATCGGAGTCGGTCATTTCGTGGCGGTAGTCGTTGCCACCATCGCGAGTTGCCGCTACGTAGGGAGGATCCACGTAGAACAGGGTGTCTGGCCCATCGTGCTGTGGCATGACTTCGAACGCGTCTCGATTCTCCAAGACGACGCCTTGAAGCCGCGCGACGATCGCGGCGAGGGCATCCGGGTAGTGGGCCCAGTCGTGTGCCGGTGTGGTTCCGGACCTGTTCGACTTGCCCCGGAAACCTGTGCGCGCCAGGCCACCGCGGCCGGCACTTGCCGGTGCGCGGCTCATCGTGACGGCAGCGCTGGCAAAGCCCATGAAGGCGCGAACGATGGTGCGGCGGGCCTGCTCGACGGGATCATCGGACGGGAACCACGCATCGACGAACTCGGTACGTGCAAATGGGGTCAGGCGCAGCACTTCGGCCAAGCGCTGCCCTTGCGAGCGCGCCACCCGAAACAGGTTGACGATCTCGTCGTCCAGGTCGTTGTAGACCTCGGCATACGCCCTGGGCTTGCGCAGCAGCACAGACGCACCGCCGCCGAACGGCTCGACATAGAACCGATGCGCCGGAAGGTTGGCGATGATCCAAGGCGCCAACATCCACTTGCCGCCGTGGTAGCGGACGAGTGGGCGCCGCACTTCGGAAACCGGGGCTTCGTGCGTGCCCGGGACGCTCTGGCTATGGTCGCCGGCAGTGCAAGGATGGGCGCGGTCTAGCCCGTCGTTGTATGGTTGGGAAGCTGGGTTCACCGATGTTTCCTGTATCGGTAAACCGCTGAAGATTCAGATGGTTAGCGCGTAAGCTAATGCCTATTATGTCAAAGTCCGATTGGGGCTGGTGGGCGCGGCTGCTCCGGGACTGGCTGGCATGGCGCTTGCGTGGCTCTAAGCCCACCAACGGGAGCTTTGACGCATGCCTGATCGGCTGAACCGCAACGCGCCTACGGTTGTAGAGATCCTCACCGACGTGCCCAGCCAGTGGAATGGCTGGCGCTTCTCGGCCAGCGGCCGGCATCTGATCGGCCCGGATGGCGACCGAATCACGGCACAGCGCCTAGCAGGTCTGCTGTGGCGTGATGCCATGGAGCTTCGACGTGACGGCCTGAAATCGCGCCGCGAAGCTGAAAAGCCTGTTCGGCGTGGACCGGTCAAGGTGGTCATCGTTGACCTGGCCGACTGGCACGCCCGGAACGTCGGTACTCGCGCGGGATGAAGCGTCACCGTTGGGGTGCCGCCCCTACACCCCGGGTATGATCGGTCCGGGGGTGAACATGGAACGTCCGAGACACCTGGTGGCGCGGGAACGATCCGGCATCATTCATATCACGCTGATCGGTTTAGCACTGGCTACAGTGATCGCCGGAGGCGTACACCTGCTCGGCAGAACACAGTTGGCGTGGAACGCTCGCTATGGCGAGCGACCGCCAACGCCTAAAGCTCAGCCGCAGAGTGAAGCACCACTAGTGCTTCCGGCTCCTGATCCGGTCTACGAACAACTGAAGAAAGATTTCGCTGCTGGCCGACTCAGGTGCATTAACGGCCAACTGTTCCGAAAGCTTCCTAATGGCTGGGAGAACATCCCCGGCGAAGACTGCCTACAGGAAGACCAACCGAGGATCGACAAATGAACCAGCAGCAGAACCCACTAAATTGGTTTGAGGGTTTGGTGAAGGAGTATCCGGGCGCAGAGAACTACCGATCGGATGTGCAGAACGTTGAGCGCTTAGTGATCGAGGCATTAGACATAGCCGATCAAGCTAGGAATCAAGCTCGCGACAGTGCAAAGAAATTTCTGATCGATCTACTAACATCGATGTGGGACAAATCGTCCGCGTACACGACTGCTGTTATTTCCGTTGGTTACGTAGCGCTATTCACATCATGGAGTGCTACAGCGGGCGATATCGCGCCACAGTTTTCACGGCTGGTAGCGGTATTCGGCCTAAGCTCGCTTGCAGTGTTCGTAATATTCGAGGTTGGAAAGATGGTGTGGCAGCACGTGCACGTGATGGCTTTGATACGCCTCATCGGACATCAAGGACCAGCTTTCGATGAGGCACAAAATCGATACAGCTCATTCAGCGCATCAAGCCAAAAAGCGCATCAATGGGTATGGAGCATCGTGCTCGGACTTACGTTGGTCCTGGGAATGACATCCGCTAGCGTTTTGGTATACGCCAACCTAGAGCGGATGTTTGGCCTCTAAAGCGATGACACAGGCCCGGTGTATGTCGTGCCCGGCGCATAGCCGGGGCTGCGCGGGAACACGTCCGGGCGTTGGCCGGGTGCGTAATCGACGGTGCCGCCTGCGCGGCCAGCGTCACCGCCCTCACTCGCTCCGCTCGCAAGGCCGGAGGCGCTGCCGCTTCCGCTCAGGTTGTACAGCGTGTGGGACGTGTAGCCGAGCGCCTCGATGGCCGCCACCTCGATCTGTTCGACTGTCTCTCCGGAGTCGTTGACCCACTCCACCCAGCCCCGCACTCGCCCGCCGACCTCGGCACGCGCGGCGAGCCTGACGCGGCCGAGATCCTGCAGCTTGACGACGAAGCGTTGGTCAGGCGTTAGATCGGCGAACTCATCCCTGGACGGGAGCGATCCTGCTGCGCTCAAGGCACCAGCTTCACCACCCCTGTACACGCCCTTTCGCAGTCTTCCCTCATGACGGCGACCCCCCGCGATCTCATCGTATTGCGTCCTGAAGGCATGTACTGCCCGGCGGGCGATTTCTTCATCGATCCCTGGAAGCCGGTCGCGACGGCGGTGATTACCCATGGGCATGGGGACCACGCCCGCACCGGCATGGCGCGCTACCACGCGGCCAGCGACTGCATGCCGGTGCTGCGGTGGCGGTTGGGCGATCAGGAGTTCCATCCGCATGCCTACGGCGAGCGCTTCCCGCTGGGAAATGCCGTCGTGTCGTTTCATTCCGCCGGTCATGTCCTCGGTTCCGCGCAGGTACGCATCGAAGTGGACGGCGAAGTCTGGGTCGCGTCGGGCGACTACAAGCGCCAGGCGGATCCCACCTGCCCGCCCTTCGAGGTCGTGCCGTGCGACGTTTTCATCACCGAAGCGACGTTCGGCCTGCCCGTCTATCAATGGCCCGACACGCCCGAGGAAGTCGCGCGCATCGTCGAATGGCGTCGCGCGTGCGAGGCGCGTGGACGTGCGGCCATCCTGTACGCCTATGCGCTGGGCAAGGCGCAGCGCATCCTCGCCGAACTCGCGCGCTTCGACGAACCCCCCGTCTACCTGCATGGCGCCGTGGACACCGGCGTGCAGGTGTACCGCAGTGCGGGCATCGACCTGATCGCCACCGAGGCGGTCGGCGAGCAGCCCAAGGGCAAGGATTTCGCGGGCCGCCTGGTGATCGCGCCGCCCTCCGCGGCCGGGTCCACCTGGACGCGTCGCTTCCGCGACGCCGAACATGGCTTCGCATCCGGCTGGATGCGCCTGCGCGGCAACCGCCGGCGACGCAACTACGACCGCGGCTTCGTCGTGTCCGATCATGCCGACTGGCCGGGCTTGCTCGCCACCATCGAACAGACGGGCGCACGCCGCATCATCGCCACCCATGGCAACACCGATGCGCTGATCCGCTTCCTGCGCGAGCGCGGCCAGGATGCGCAGGCGTTCTCGACCGACTTCGGTGGCGAGGAATGAAAGCCTTCGCCGCGCTCTACCAGGCGCTGGAGCACAGCACCGGCACCCTCGACAAGCGAGCGGCGATCGCCGACTACGTGCGCCGCGTGCCGCGCGAAGACGCGGCGTGGGGGCTTTGGCTGCTTGCCGGCAACAAGCTGCGGCGGATCGCGGGCAGCGGCGAACTGCGCACCTGGTGCGGCGAACTCGCCGGCCTGCCCGCGTGGCTGGTGGACGACAGCTATTCCCACGTCGGCGACCTGGCGGAGACGCTTGCCCTGTTGCTGCCGTCGAGCACGGCGCAGCATCCCGAGCTGCCGCTGCATGCGTGGATCGAACAGCGCCTGTTGCCGGTTGCCGGTGCCGATGCGGAGACGCGTCGTAGCACCGTGGTCGACGCCTGGACGCAGCTGCCCGACAGCGAGCGCCTCGTCTTCAACAAGCTGCTGACGGGCGCGCTGCGGGTCGGTGTGTCGGCGCGCCTGGTCCAGCAGGCGCTCGCGGATTTTTCCGACGTGCCCATCGCGGTGCTCGCGCAGCGCATGCTCGGTGACTGGCCGCCCACGCCGGCGTTCCTCGATGGCCTTCTGTCGACCGAGGTGCTCGACAGCGACCGCGAACAGCCCTACCCGTTCTTCCTCGCATCGCCGCTCGAGAACGCGCCTGACCAGTTGGGCGATGTAAAGGACTGGCTGCTGGAATGGAAGTGGGACGGCATCCGCGTGCAGGTGATCCGTCGCCGCAACGAGGTCGCGCTCTGGTCGCGCGGCGAGGAGCGGCTGGATGGCCGTTTTCCCGAGATCGAGGCCGCTGCCCTCGGCCTGCCGCGGGATGCCGTCATCGATGGCGAACTGCTGGCCTGGGAAGACGGCACGGCACCCCTCCCCTTCTCCGCGCTGCAGACGCGCATCCAGCGCAAACGTCCGGGCAGCAAGCATCTTGCTGCCGCGCCCGCGCGGGTGCTGGCGTACGACTTGCTGGAGCTGGAAGGCGAAGATGTGCGCGAATGGACGCTGGAGGCGCGCCGGCAGCGCCTGGACGAGCTGCTCCGGGCCACGCACGATCCGCGCCTGCAGGTCTCGCCGGCGGTGGATGCTGCATCCTGGGATGCGGCCGCCGCGCTGCGCCAGGGCGCGCGCGAACGCGGCGTCGAAGGCCTGATGCTGAAACGCCGTGCATCGCCGTATCGCAGCGGCCGGCGACGCGGCGACTGGTGGAAATGGAAGATCGATCCCCTGACCATCGACGCGGTGCTGCTGTACGCGCAGGCCGGGCATGGGCGCCGCAGTACCCTGCACACCGATTACACGTTCGGTGTATGGAACGACGCCGGCGAACTGGTGCCGGTGGCGAAGGCCTACTCGGGACTGGACGACAAGGAAATACTGGCCCTGGACCAGTGGATCCGCACCCACACGCGCGAGCGGTTCGGCCCCGTGCGTTCCGTCGTCGCCCACCATGTCTTCGAGCTCGGCTTCGAAGGCGTGAACATCAGCAATCGGCACAAGGCGGGCGTCGCCGTTCGGTTTCCCCGCATCCTGCGCTGGCGCCATGACAAGTCCGCGGCGCACGCCGACAAGCTGTCCACGCTGCAGGCACTGGCGCGATGACGCCCCTCGCCCGGCTGCAGCAGTGGTTCGCCGCCCGCGGCTGGAAGCCGCTGCCGTTCCAGCGCCAGGCCTGGCGACATTACCTGGCGGGCGAATCGGGGCTGATCCATACCCCGACCGGCAGCGGCAAGACACTCGCCGCGTTCGGCGGACCGCTGCTCGAAGCGTTGGCGGAAAAGGCGCCGTCCCGTTCATCCGGGTCGCGCAGGCCGGTTGCGCGTCCGTTGCGCGTGCTGTGGATCACGCCGCTGCGCGCCCTGGCCACCGACACGACGCGAGCGCTGGCCGAGACCGCCGATGCGCTCGGCCTGCCGTGGAGTGTGGCGCAGCGCACCGGCGATGCCAGTGCACGCGACAAGCGCCTGGCGCGCGGCGGCAAGCTGGATGTGCTGGTGACCACGCCCGAGTCGCTGTCGCTGCTGCTCAGCTATCCGGATACGGCGCCGATGTTCGGCGACCTGCGCTGCGTGGTGGTGGACGAATGGCACGAGCTGATGGGCAGCAAGCGCGGCGTGCAGACCCAGCTTGCGTTGGCGCGCCTGCGCCGATGGTCGCCTCGCGTGCGAACGTGGGGACTGTCGGCGACGCTCGGCAATCTGGAGGATGCCTGCCGGTCGCTGCTTCCGCCCGGCCAACCGCCGCGCGTGCTGTCGGCCGCGCGGCCCCGGCCGATGACGCTGGAAACGCTGTTGCCGGCGGACATCGTGCGGTTTCCCTGGAGCGGCCACCTGGGCCTGAGCCAGCTTGCGGGCGTGATGGATCGCGTGTTCTCCGTACGCACCACCCTGCTGTTCACCAACACGCGCGCGCACGCGGAACTGTGGCATCAGGCGCTGTCGTCGGTATGGCCGGAAGACAGCGCGACGCTGGCCCCGCATCATGGCTCGCTCGATCCGGCCGTGCGGCAGCAGGCCGAAGCCGGCTTGCGCGATGCATCGCTGCGGTGCGTGGTCGCCACGTCCAGCCTGGACCTGGGCGTCGACTTTCCCTCGGTCGACCAGGTGATCCAGATCGGCAGCCCCAAGGGCGTGGCCCGCCTGCTGCAGCGTGCCGGCCGTGCGCGCCATCGTCCCGGCGAGACCGGCCATGTCCTGTGCGTGCCTACGCATGCGCTCGAACTCGCCGAGTACGCGGCCACCCGCACGGCGATCGCGGAGGGCGTCGTGGAGACCCGGCATCCCCCTCGCCTGCCGCTCGACGTGTTGGCGCAGCACGCGGTGACGCTCGCGCTGGGCGGTGGCTTCGAGGCGGACGCGCTGCTGGCCGAGGTGCGCACGACGCACGCGTTCGCGACGCTCGACACCGCGACGTGGCAGCGGGTGCTCGACTTCATCGTGCGCGGCGGCGATGCACTGGAGCACTATCCCGAGTATCGACGCGTCGTGCGCGATGCGGACGGCGTGTATCGCGTGCACGAGAAGATCGTCGCCCTGCGCCATCGGCTTTCCATCGGCACCATCGCCAGCGACGGCAACGTGTCGGTGAAGTTCATGAAAGGCGGTGGACTGGGCGCGGTCGAGGAAGCCTTCCTCAGCCGCCTGCGCCCGGGTGACCGTTTCCGGTTCGCCGGTCGCTTGCTGGAGCTGGTGCGGCTTCAGGACATGACGGCTTACGTGCGCCTGGTCAAGCAGGGCGACGGTGTGGTGCCCCGCTGGATGGGCGGGCGCATGCCGTTGTCGTCGCGGCTGGCCGCGCAGGTGCTGGCGTCGCTGGCGGACGACCGGACATCGCCCGAGATGCGGGCGCTGGGTCCGCTGCTGGCCGTGCAGGAACGTCTCAGTCGCGTGCCGTCTCCCGGCGAGCTGCTGGTGGAACAGGTGAAGCGCCGCGATGGATACCACGTATTCGTCTATCCGTTCGCCGGCCGTCGTGCGCACGAGGGGCTCGCGGCCCTGATGGCGTGGCGATGGGGCCAGCGGCACCCCAACACGTTCTCGCTCGCGGCCAATGATCTCGGTTTCGTGCTGTCGGCCCAGCTGCCCGTTGCCCTGGATGCGGACCTGCTGCGGGAACTGCTCTCGCCCCTCCATCTGGTGGACGACCTCGCCCACGGCGCCAACCTCGGCGAACTGGCGCGCCGGCAGTTCCGCGGCATCGCGCGCGTTGCCGGCCTGTTGCCGCCTTCGCTGCCGGGCCGCACGCCCCGCAGCCTGCGGCAATTGCAGGCGTCGAGCGGACTGCTCTTCGACGTGCTGTCGCAACACGACCCCGGCCATCTGCTGCTGGAACTGGCGCGCCGCGAGGCGCTGGAAGAAGACCTGCAGATCGCCGACATGGAGGTCCTGCTCGGCCGGCTGCGCGATGCGCGCGTGCACCTCACCTCGCCCGCCAGCCTCACACCGCTCGCCTTTCCGCTGTGGGCCGACGGGATGCGCGCGCACCTGAGCACCGAGGATTGGCAGGCGCGGGTACGCCGTGCGGCCGAGCAGCTGGAACGCCGCCATGCAGGCTAGCCTCGATATCGAACTGGCAGGACAGCCTGTACGACTGCTCGCCGATCGCGCCATGTTCTGGCCGGCGCAATCCCTGCTGCTTGTCGCGGACCTCCATCTCGGCAAAGGCGAAGCGTTGCGTCGTGGTGGCATCGCGGTACCGCGCGGCGGTACGCGCGACGATCTGGAACGCCTGCAGTCGTTGCTTGCCGCCACCGGTGCACGCGAGCTGTGCGTGCTGGGCGACTTCCTGCATGGCGCCGGATCGGGCGGCGCGTGGCAGGAGGAGTGGCAGGCGTGGCGTGAGCGGCATGCGTCGTTGCCGATCACCGTGGTGGCAGGCAACCACGACCGCCATCTGCATGGACGCGCGTCGGACTGGCGGCTCGATCTCGTCCCCGAAGGCCTGCGACGCGGCCCGTTCGAGCTGCGCCATGTACCCGGCGACGGGACGGGACACGTCATCGCAGGTCACGTGCATCCCCGCGTGCGCTATCCCGGCTTGCCAGGACGATGGCCGACGTTCTGGCTGCGAACCGGGCTCACCGTCCTGCCCGCGTTTTCGCGCTTCACCGGCGGCGTCGAGCCGGTCCTGCGCGCCGGTGATCGCCAGGTCGCGTGCCTGGGCGGCCTGGTGGCGGCGTTGCCGGCGGGATAGATCGACGACGACTCAGGCCTGCGCCATTCGTCCGGGATGGCTGTAGACCACATGCCGGCCCGGACGCGTGAAACCGACCAGGGTCATGCCGCATCCGGTGGCCAGGTCCACCGCCAGCGCCGTGGGCGCCGATATCGCGGCGAGGAACGGAATGCCTGCCATCGCTGCTTTTGCCACCATTTCGTAACTCGCCCGGCTGGTGACCAGTGCGAAACCCGATGCGGGATCGATGCCCTCCCGCCGCATGGCACCGATCAGTTTGTCCAGCGCGTTGTGACGACCGACGTCTTCGCGTACCCGTGCGATCTTTCCGTCCACCCCCGCCCATGCGGCGGCGTGTACGGCGCCCGTCGCCGCGTTCAATCGTTGTCGTTGCGCCAGTTCGAACAGCGCGGCCTCCAGCGCCGATGAGGCGATGGCGCGCCCCTCGCCCACGGCCTCGGGTTGCCTGATGACATCTTCCAGGTGCCGGTTGCCGCAGATGCCGCAGCCACTGCGACCGGGCAGCCAGCGTTGCTGGCCGG
Source organism: Pseudoxanthomonas sp. LjRoot127 (assembly GCF_964253495.1). NCBI lineage: Bacteria > Pseudomonadati > Pseudomonadota > Gammaproteobacteria > Lysobacterales > Lysobacteraceae > Pseudoxanthomonas > Pseudoxanthomonas sp. LjRoot127. Next base: position 3,556,857 of record NZ_CAXUQR020000001.1, on the reverse strand, counting down.
CGACACGCGCAGGCAGCGGATCGCGGGTGCGAACGTCGAGCTGGATGCCTTCCAGCAAGGGCTGCACCTCCACCGACACGAGATCGCCTGGCTTGACGCCGAGCTCGGTCCACGCGAAGCCATGCGCGAAGTCCTCCAGATCGCACGGCGACACCATCATCACCGCCAGCGGTTCGCCGTTGCAGTGGATCGCGAGCGGTACCTCCTCGGCGAGCAGATCCTGGCGGACGGTCGATGCGCCCCCGGTGACGTCGACGACCTCGCGTCGCGCCACGCCCCCGGTACGATCATCCGGCATCGACATGCGAATCGCGCACCTTGCTGACCACCACCGGGATCGACTTGTAGGCCGGCGTGCCGGAGTGCGGATCGTGGCTGTCCAGCGGCACCAGGCGGTTGCCTTCCGGGTAGTACATCGCAGCAGACCCTTGCGGCAGGTCGTATTCGACGGCGATGAAACCCGACACCGTCCGCGTCGCGTCGTCGCCGGCCAGGTACGACACCACGTCGATCCGGTCGCCCTGCGCCAGCCCGCGCGCGCGCATGTCGTCGCGGTTCATGAACACCACGTCGCGTCGCCCGCTGATCCCGCGGTAACGATCATCGAAGCCGTAGATCGTGGTGTTGTACTGGTCGTGGGACCGGATCGTGGTCAGCGTCAGCAGGTCGCGACGGCCCGTGCACGGATCCTCGTCGAGCCCGGGCGCGACCAGGAACCGCGCCTTCCCGCCAGGCCCCCAGTCGCGTTCGGACGCCCCCACGTACAGTCGGAAACCGCCGGGCTCGAGAACGCGGCGGTTGAAGTCCTTGAACATCGGGAACACCGCTTCGATGTCATCCCGGATGCGGTCGTAGTCGCCGACCAGGCCATCCCAGTCCACTTTCGTCTGCGGCAACGTCGCTTTCGCGATGCCGGCCACGATGGCCGGTTCCGAGAGCAGGTGCTCCGACGCCGGCGGCAGTCCACCCTGCGATGCATGCACCATCGACATCGAATCTTCCACCGTTACCGACTGCAGGCCGCTCGCCTGCAGGTCGCGCTCGGTGCGGCCCAGGCAGGGCAGCAGGAACGCCTGCTTCGCGGGAATCAGATGCGAACGGTTCAACTTGGTGGCGATATGCACGGCCAGGTCGAGCGTGCGCATCGCGGGAATCGTCGTCTCCGGGTCCGGCATCGCAACGGCCAGGTTGCCGCCCATGCACACCAGCGCACGCGAACGGCCGTCGCGGATCGCGCGCACCGCCTCGACGGCGTCGTGCCCGTGCGTGAGCGGGAACTCGAAGCCGTAGGTGCGCTTGATCGCATCGACCAGGGCCTGCGTTGGCTTTTCGGTGATCCCGACCGTGCGGTCACCCTGCACGTTCGAATGCCCGCGGATCGGCGCAATGCCGGCGCCCTGCCTGCCGATGTTCCCGCGCAGCAGCATCAGGTTGGCCATCTGCTGCACGTTCTGAGTGCCACGGCGGTGCTGCGTCATGCCCATGCCGTAGCAGAGGATCACGCGGTCCGCCCTGGCGTAGAGCTGCGCGGCGGCGGCGATGTCGTCGCGTGCCAGGCCGGAATGCCTGACGATCTCTTCCCACGTCGTGCGCGCGAGATCCTCGCGCAACGCCTCCAGTCCTTCGGTGTGTTCGGCGATGAACGCATGGTCGAGCACGCCGTTGCCGCCGGCGGCGAGGTCGTCGGCATCGGCGTCCAGAAGCCACTTCATCATGCCTTTCAGCAGCGCGAGGTCGCCGCCGATCTTCACCTGGTAATAGGTCTGCGCGATCGGCGTGGCGGTGTTCGTCAGCATCTCGGCCGGGTGCTGCGGCGAGGTGAAGCGTTCCAGGCCGCGCTCCCGCAGCGGATTCACCGCCACGATGGGGACGCCGCGCTTCGAGACCTCCCGCAACGTCGAGAGCATGCGGGGATGGTTGGTGCCGGGATTGTGGCCGAAGCTGAAGAGCGCATCGCAGTGCGCGAAATCGTCCAGCGTCACCGTGCCCTTGCCCACGCCGATGGATCCTGGCAACCCGACGCTGGTCGCCTCGTGGCACATGTTCGAACAGTCGGGAAAGTTGTTGGTGCCGTACTCGCGCACCATCAGCTGGTACAGGAAGGCCGCTTCGTTGGACGTGCGGCCAGAGGTGTAGAACTCGGCCATGTCGGGATGCGGCAGCGCCCGCAGCGCTGCGCCGATGCGGGCGAACGCTTCGTCCCAGCCGATCGGCACGTAGCGGTCCGTATCGGCGTCGTAGGCCATCGGATGCGTCAGCCGGCCTTCGTCCTCCAGCGCGTGGTCGCTCCATTCCCACAGTTCCGCCAGCGTGTGGCGTGCGAAGAAGTCCGGAGTCGCACGCTTGCCGGTGGCTTCCCACGACACCGCCTTGGCGCCGTTCTCGCAGAACTCGAACGACGACGTGTGCTTCGGATCAGGCCAGGCGCAGCCCGGGCAATCGAACCCGGTGGGCTGGTTGACGCGGCGCAGCGCCGAGGTCTCGCGACCGACCGCCATCTGGCTCTTCACCGCGCGGGCGACGGCGGCGAGTGCGCCCCATCCGCCGGCTGCGCCATCGTACTCGTCGATGCCCGGGACCTTGCGTTCACTCATCGGATCCCTGCCCTTGCATGTCGGAGAAAGAGACGCCTGCAGGATACCCGATGCCCTCGGACGGGTTGCATGCGTCATGCATCGTGGCGCCTGTGAACCGGACGCTCAGGATGGGATTGCTAGCATGTCGACCTCGCCAGACCCGGTACCGCCTGCCTCCCGTGATCCGCCTCCTGCTTCCGCTCACCGCCCTGCTCGCCAGCGTTGCGCTGCTGCTGGGTGGAAATGGCCTGCTCGGAACGCTGCTGGCCATGCGCAGCCAGGCCGAAGGTTGGGGCGAGCGCACGACGGGCCTGGTGATGTCGGGCTACTTCGTCGGCTTCTTCCTGGGTACGTTCACGGCGCCGCCGCTGATCCGGCGCGTGGGCCACATCCGCGCATTCGCGTTCCACGCCGCGCTCGCGGCGGCAGCGGTGCTGGTGTACCCGCTGTGGAGGGAGCCGGTCGGATGGATGCTGCTGCGCGTGGTCACCGGCATGTCGCTGGTCGGGCTGTGCACCGTGATCGAAAGCTGGTTGAACGCGCAGGCCGCGCCCGAGCACCGCAGCCGCGTGTTCGGCGTGTACATGGTGGTCTCGCTGCTCGCCCTGGCGGCCGGCCAACTGTTGCTCGACCTGCAGCCTCCGCGCAGCCCGGTGCTGTTCAGCGTCGTGGCGATCCTGTTCGCGCTGGCCATCCTGCCGGTCAGCGCGACACGGCTTTCGCCGCCGGTGATGACCGTCGCTCCGAAGGTGCACCTGCTGGAGATCTGCCGGGCGGCGCCGAGTGCGGCCGCCGGCGCGGTGCTCGCCGGCCTGGCGCTGGGCGCGTTCTGGGGCATGGGCGCGGTGTATGCGGCCTCGCTGGGCCTGGATCGCGCAGGCATCGGCACCTTCATGGCGGTGACCATCATCGGCGGCGCTGCCCTGCAGTTGCCGATCGGCCGTCTGTCCGATCGCAGCGACCGCCGCAGCACGTTGGCGCTGGTCGCCGCCGCAGGCGCCGCCACTGCCCTGCTCGCGCTGCGTTTCGAGGGTCAGGCGCACGCCCTGTTCTTCCTGTTCGGCGGTCTGGCCTTCGCGCTGTATCCGCTGGCCGTCGCGCACCTGCTGGACCGTCTGCCGGGCGAGCAGCTGCTCGCGGGCTGCAGCGCACTGCTACTGCTCAACGGCATCGGTGCCGCGATCGGGCCCGCCGTGGCCGGTGCGCTGATGCAGCGCTTCGGTGCGGAGGCACTGCCGCTTTTCTTCGCCTGCACCCTGGGAGTGTTGGCGCTGGTGGCCGGTGGCCGCCGCCTGTTCAAGACGCGCCGGCTGCTGCATCCCGGCCGGTTCCACCCCATGCTGCGCACCACGCCGACCGCGCTGGAGATGCTGCCCGAAATTCACGATGCGCCCGAGGCCCGAGAGCGCGATCCGCGCGGGAATTGATCCCGATCAATGCGGCATGGTGGGCCAGCCCCTAGCCTGCGCGACATGGGCCACGTCTCTCCAACCCCGATGTTCGATGCCGACCTGCTGCGGCGCTACGACACGCCCGGTCCGCGCTATACCTCGTACCCGACCGCACCCCAATTCAGCGCGCGCTTCGGTGCCCCGGAACTGCGCGCACATGCGGCGTCGACCAATGGCCTCGAGCACGCGCGCCCCCTGTCGCTCTACGTGCATGTCCCGTTCTGCACCAGTCCCTGCTTCTACTGCGGGTGCAATCGGGTCATCACGCGCGACAAGGCGCGTGGCGAGCTCTACCTCGACTATCTATACCGCGAGATCGCGCGGATGGCCCCGTTGTTCGACAGCGGCCGCCCCGTCGTGCAGCTGCATTTCGGTGGCGGTACGCCGAATTTCCTGACGCCGGCGCAGATCGCCGATTGCGTGGCCGAACTGCGCAGCCAGTTCACGTTCGCCGATCCGGCGACCATGGATTTCTCGATCGAACTGGATCCGCGCTTCGTCACGCCCGCCGACATCGCCGAGCTGGCCGCCGTGGGCTTCACGCGGGCGAGCCTGGGGGTGCAGGACTTCGACCCGGGCGTGCAGAAGGCGGTGAACCGATTGCAGGGCGTGGAAGAGACGCTCTCCATCGTGGCGGCATGCCGCGAACACGGCATGCGGTCGGTCAACATCGACCTGATCTATGGCCTGCCGAAGCAGACGCGCGACGGTTTCGCGAGGACGCTTGAGATCGTGCTCGACGCCAGGCCCGACCGTATCGCCGTCTACAGCTATGCGCACCTGCCGCAGCTGTTCAAGCCGCAACAGCGCATCGCGGACGCCGACCTGCCCGATCGCGAGATCAAGCTCGCCTTGCTCCAGGGGGCGATCGAGCGGTTGGTGGCGGCGGGCTACGTCTACATCGGCATGGACCATTTCGCCCTGCCCGACGATGAGCTGGCACGTGCGCAGGCGCGCGGCGACCTGCATCGCAACTTCATGGGCTATACCACGCATGCCGAGAGCGACCTGATCGGGCTCGGCGTGAGCGCCATCAGCCATATCGGCGACAGCTTCAGCCAGAATCCCCGCGACATCGCCAGTTGGGAACGCGCCATCGACGACGGACGCATGCCGGTCTGGCGCGGCATGCCGCTGGATCGCGACGACGTGTTGCGGGCGGAGGTCATCCAGGAACTGATGTGCCATGGCCGACTGGACTACGCGCGCATCGGACGGCGCTACGACATCGTGTTCACCGACTACTTCGCCGATGCGCTGTCGCGGCTGGCGCCGCTGGCAGACGACGGCCTGCTGACGTTCACGCGGGTCGGCATCCAGGCCACGCCCAAGGGTCGCCTGCTGCTGCGGGTGATCGCGATGTGCTTCGACCGCTACCTGCCAGCCGCACCGTCGCCGGACACGCCACGGTTCTCGCGCACGATCTGAGACCCTCCTTCACCGGCACGCCTGGTTGACACGGTCGTCGAGCTTGCGGCTTGTAGCGAAATCGCGCTTCAGGCCAAGTCGCGCGTACGCCTGGTCGCGGGCGTGCTTGGCCCGTTCGCAGGCGACGGCATCGCGATGCATCGAGATCACCGCCCCCTGCGCGGCTGAACTTGAGGGTCGGCAGGGATTCGTGAGAAAAACAGCCGAATCGGCTCTAACACCATGATTCAACGAGGAAACACCCCTCGACGTCAGGCAGTGCGTGGATTACAGACTTAGGCTTGATCGAACCAGAAGCCGCGTGACCCAGGCATTTCTGAAGTGCTGCTTAGGCACGCGTGCCCTTCTTGAATATTGGATTCAAGAGTTTCCACGCTCCTGACCCAACGGAAACCCTCAAGAAGGCTCCGACCATCGCCTGATCCATTGCAGTAGTTCCTCGTGCGGGATCGTACGTCCAGCGTCGACGTCGGCGATACCTTCGCGGGTCCGCCGATCCTTCTCCTCCTCGGTCAATTCCGGAAGGAGTGCTAGCAGTTTGTCTTCAGGGCTCATAGGCCGATGAGCTGCGCTCAAGTTGGCTTGATTCTCGTGAACATGGGCACGATCTGGGGATCATCCAGGCCCGCCGGCAAAGGCTGCGATACGTCGTGGACCGCCAAGTCGATGATGACGTCCAAATCTGAGCATAAGGGCTGTATGGCGGTGGTCACCAGACGAGCCGCCCGCTCGGCGAAAGCCAGGTCGACCACCAGCCAGATCAACAGACCGGGAGGCTGTTCGACGCCCCCCGACGAGTGAGTTTCCAGGAGATACGCCGACGAGACGAAGTCGGCGTGTTCAAGGCTGCCGCTGATGGCCGGAGCGAGCCAAGCCGGTGCGGCTTGGGCAGGTCTCACCGCGAACTCCGCCGGCTCCAGCCGTTCCACCCTGGCCAGAAAGCCCGTATCCAACAATGCCGCAACCTCTTCCGGGTAGAGGACAACGCCGTCGTCGTTGGGATTGAGCATCAACGTAGCGCCGCGAGTACCGGTTAGCAGCTCACGGCCTGGAACTCCCAGAATTCTGACAGCAGCCGAACTGGCCGCCTGCGCCTTGTCGAGCGAGGTAAAGAAGGGGATCGCATCGAAACCGTCAGGATGGCGGAACTGGACCAGCCGCAGTGTCCGCGCGTCATCCGAGACGGGCGCATGCACGTACACGATCGCATCCATCAGTCGCTTGAAGAATGCGCGTTCCTCGGCTGCGCTGTCGCGGGCCCGTTCAAAGGAAGCCTCCAGCGCTGCCTCTGCGGACGTAGTCCCTCTTGCACGCGGCCTGCTCGGTTGCTTCATAGTCAGATGCGATGAGGGCCAAGCGGGTATCCGGAGAACCAATCCGCCTCGATCTCGCTGCTCAGGTAGGGTCGTACGAAGGCCGACTGGGTCAGCGCTCGCAGCCGCTCTTCGTGCTCAGCAATCGCCTCGATGTCGCTGACGGTTGGATAGTGCCGCAGCAGTCGATATGCCTCTTGCCGCACCTCTTTGGGCACGGCTTGGCTGGCCGCTAGCTGCCGGAGGAACGCGCCCGCCTGCAACACATTGCGGGTGCGCTCAGATGGCGTCGTCATGACATCAAGAATGGCTGGAACTAAGGAATGCTTAGCTTATCGCGTCTGTGGCCGGCTAGCGCACGGTGCAACTACAGACCTTGCGATTTCCAAATTAATCCGGTATAATCAATAACTTACTTCGCATAACGTCGCTTATGTAAAGCCGCGTGCGGCCGGTACCCTTGCTTGATTCCGCACGCTGTTTTTACTGGCACCCGCCGGTGCACCGCCCCTGGGGCCGGTGACCGCGACGGTCACGATCGTGGAATTCTTCGACCCGACCTGCGAGTCCTGCCGTGCGATGTATCCCCACGTGAAGCAACTGCTGGCCGCCCGTCCCAAGGACGTGCGTCTGGTGATCCGCTATGTGCCCTTCCATGGACAGGTCTCCAAGGAAGCGATTGGTGTGCTGGAAGCGGCCCGGAAACAGAAGAAGTTCGAGCCGGTGCTGGAGACCTTGATGCAAAACCAGCCTGTGTGGGCCAGCCATGGCGCGCCGGATCCGAAGAAGGTGTGGGAGTTTGCCGTCGCCGCAGGCTTGGACCGTGCGAGTGCACAGCGCGATCTGGCGACCGGGGCGGTCGAGACCCTGATCAAACGCGAAGTGGCCGCCGTGGAAGCGGCCGACATTCGCGGCACGCCAGCGATCTTCGTCAACGGCAAGCTGCTATCCGAACTGGGCCCCCAGCAACTGAGCGCGCTTATCACCAGCGAACTCCAACACACCCGGAAGAAACCAGAATCGCCCGCCGCCTGGCGCCTAGAGGCAGCGTCCCACGCGATTAGCATCAGGGCGCCGGTGGTTGCGCCGATCCGGACGTGGCGCCGGCCTGCGCCAGTGGCCACAGTCCCCACCATGCCAAGGGGGCCAGGATCACCACGCTGAGCATGCCCGGGAAGTAGTGGTAAGGCTGTGCCAGAAAAAGCGGCAATACGAAGTGGGCCAGCTCCGACAGCCCCATCGACGCGAAGAACGTCCAGGCCAGATAGCGACCGAAATCCCTGCTCTGCCCGGCCAACCAAGGAATCAGCAGCCAGGGAAGGAAGCCGGTCGCCAGCATCAGCAGCACGGCAGGATCGGTGCTTTGGGGGATGGCCGTGCCGCTGATCTGGGCCAGAACATCAAAAAATTGGGCGTAACGCTCCTCGGGTTTGTGCAACAACACGAACGCCGCCAGCGTCAGCCAGTAGGGCGCACGAAAGCGGCGGTAGACGATCGGGCCGCGCACGCTGAGCCACAGCACCAGACCGCCGACATAGCCGACGGCGAAAATGCTCGCCGCCAAGCCACCCAGTGCGAGGTAGCCACTTGCCACTGCCAGTACGCTCAGCGTCACCGCCATAGCTAGCGTGCTTGCCTGAGGTCTGGTGGGAGTGTCCACGCTTCATCCCTTGTCTTTGTAGGCCAGCAGACGCAGTGCGTTGAAGACCACCAACAATGTGGAGCCCTCATGCACGGCTACCGCCGGACCGATGCCGAGCCCGAAAATCGTGGCCGGCACCAGGAAGGCGACGATGCCGAGGCTGACGAAGACGTTCTGCCGGATGATGCCGCGCGTGTGACGACTCAGGCCCACGGCGAATGGCAGGTGCTTCAGGTCATCGGCCATCAACGCCACATCTGCCGTTTCCAGGGCCACGTCCGAGCCGGCCGCGCCCATGGCGATGCCGACGGTGGCATTGGCCATCGCAGGCGCATCGTTGACGCCGTCGCCAACCATGGCGACCTTGTCCTGATCGCGCAGCTTGCGGATCGCCTCGACCTTGTCTTCGGGCATCAGGTCGCCCCATGCCTCGTCCAGGCCGACCTCCTTGGCCACGGCCTGGGCCACCTTCTGGTGATCGCCGGAGATCATGATCATGCGCTCGATGCCCATGGCCTTCAGGCGCACCAGCGCCTGCTTGGCCGCCTCGCGTGGCGTGTCCATCAAGCCGATCGCGCCGAGCTCCCGATCGCCCAACCGCACGACCATGGTCGTCCTGCCCTGCTCGCGCAACGCGGCGATGGCCGCTGCCGCGGCGGCGCCCAGGGCGGGAACCTCGTCCGCGCCGAACATCTCGGCCTTGCCGATCCATACCGGCTGATCGCCCAGACGGGCTTTGACGCCGCGGCCGATCAGGTTTTCCAAGGCCGAGGCCGTTGGCAACTTGCCCGTATCCAATCGACTGCGACCATCTCGCGCGATCGCGGCGGCCAACGGATGATCACTCAGCGACTCCACCGCGACCGCTACCTGCAGCAGCTCGGTCTCCGACGCCCCGTCCACCGGCACCACATCGGTGATGCGCGGGCGCCCTTCGGTCAGGGTGCCGGTCTTGTCGAAGGCCATCGCCTTCAACGACCCCAGATCCTCCAGCGGCGCGCCGCCCTTGATGAGCACGCCCCCACGCGCCGCGCGGGCGATACCGGACAGGACCGCGCTCGGGGTGGCGATGGCCAACGCGCACGGACTGGCGGCCACCAGCACGGCCATGGCGCGATAGAAGCTGTCGCGGAACGGCTCATCCACCACCACCCAAGCAAACAGCAGCAGGAACGCCAGCGCCAGTACCGCGGGTACGAAAATCCGCTCGAAGCGATCGGTGAAGCGCTGGGTGGCCGACTTGCGTGTCTCGGCCTCGCTCACCATCTTCACCACGCGCGCCAGCGCGGAGTCCTCGGCGCGCTTGGTCACTTCCACTTCGATCGCACCGGCCCCATTGATGGTGCCTGCGAAGACCCGACTGGCCGCATCGACACTGTCGGGCCGGCTCCGTGCCTGTGCGGGATCCTCCACAGGCCGCTTGTCCACCGGGATGGACTCGCCGGTCACCGGTGCTTGGTTGATGCTGGAGTTGCCCTTCAGCAAGAATCCATCGGCCGGCAGGCGCTCGTTGGGACGCACCAGTACCCGATCACCGAGCTGCAGGTCACCGACCGGAATCTCGGTGGTGGACTCGCCGCGGATGACGATCGCCGTATCCGGCGCGAGCTCGGCCAGCGCTTCGATGGCGCGCTTGGCGCGTCCCATCGCGTAGTGCTCCAGCGCGTGACCCAAGCTGAAAAGAAACAGCAGCAACGCACCTTCGGCCCAAGAGCCCAGCGCGGCGGCGCCGGCGGCGGCGACCAGCATCAAGGTGTCGATTTCAAAGCGCTTGAGCTTGAGGTTGTCGTAGGCCTCGCGCAGCGTGTACGCACCGCCAAAGACGTACGCACCGATGTAGCAGGCTGTGGGGAACCATCCCGGCAATGAGGCGGCGAACTTCTCGATCAGAAAGCCCACCAGCAGCAACGCACCACAGGTCAGGGCGAAGATCAGCTCGGTGTTGGGGCCGAGCAGGCCGCCGGTGTGGTCGTGGTCGTGCTTCTCCTCGCCGTGTTCCCCCCCCTTGCCGTCATGCGCATGACCGGCGTGATCGTCGTGCTGGGACGGCTTGCCCGTCACCACGCGGGTAACGCCCATGCGCTTGAGAGAGGCCTCCAACCCGCCCTCGTCGATCTTCTCGCGCTCGAACTCCAGGTACACCGTGCCGGCCGAGCTGGCGCGGGCTTCCAGCACGCCGAACACCGAGCTCATCTGTTCGGCCACAGTGCGGGCGCGTCGCTCATGCCCGATGCCGGTGACCGTCCAGGTGAGGTGACCGAAGCTTTCGGTGACGCGTGCGCCCGCGGCCTGGGCCAGCTCGCGAATGCGGGCCAGCGACATCAACTGCGGATCGAAGTGCACGCAGAGTTGGCCGGGTCCCTCCCCCTCGGCAGGTCGGATGTGGACGCGGTCCACCCCGGGGCGTGCGAGCAGTTCGCTCTGCAGGCGCTCGATGCACGCATCGGCAGCATCGCGCACGTGGGGAAGCACAACGGGAATGTCCAGGCGCAACTTGCCAGGGGAGGTATCCATATCGATCTCGTCAGTGCTGCGCAGATGAACCTGAGTGTCCACAGCGCAAGTGAGTGCCACGCGACAGCACGGTCGTTGCGACCGGCGCACGCGATCCCAAAGCAGCGGCTACGCCAAGGCGGCGTGCGCCGGCGCGATCACGCGATGGGTGGGCGTAAGGGGTGCGTAGAGCGCTGGGCCAGCGCCAGGACCGCGGCGATGGGCGTATAGGCCTGGCCGGGGATGAGCGGCCCAGGGGCCGGGAAGTCCGGCAGGATCACCGCGTGTGCGCACACGTCCGAGTGATGGAACAGGCTGTGCGCCCCCGTAGCGTGCTCATCGGGCACCTCGCCCTTGGCATCGTGCGCATGCGCGGCTGCGCGCAGGTGCGGTGCGCTGTGCTCCAGACCATGCAGCTGCCCGAGCTGGGTCAGGACCGGATGGGCCAGCACCGCCGCCACGATCAGCCACAGCGCGCCCAAGGCGAGCCATGATCGGGGATGGGCGGTCAGAAGGCGCACGCGGAGGTCCCGGGCTGCACGAATGGCCCGACGATACCCAACCCGGTCGCGCACGCCAAGCGCTGTTACACCCTAACGCTGCAGCGCGATGACAGTTTCCTGAATTGCGTGATTGTCTAACGCGCAAGGGACTGACTACCATGCGCGCACCATGACGCGTGCCCTACGCCAACTCAGCCGATTCCTGCGCCTGCCGGCGCTGGCACTGCTGTTGTTCGCGGTGGTGGCCAATCCGGTGCTGGCGGCCGTGGGCGATATCCACGAATCGGCCCAGGCCGTGGCCGATCATGCCGATCCCGAGCACTGCGATGTCAGCGATGACGCCACCAGCGCGGTGGTCGATCAGGATGCCGGCGATCAGGACGAGGGTTCGGCCGGCGATCTGCTGCACGCGCTGGTCCATGGAGCCCATGCCTGCGGCCATCCGGTGGCTATTCCCTCGCCCGCCCTTGTGGTCGAACCGCTCGCTCCTCAGGCGATCGCGCCTGTGCACGAGATCCAGCCGCTGGATTCCCTGCAGCCGCTGTCCCTGACCCGTCCTCCGATTACGGCCTAACGCTGCACGCCGGCTTGCCGGTGCATCGTTTTTTCGCCTAATCGGAGATATCTCATGTGGTTGCGACTGGCAGCGTGCGCTGCCTTTTTGGTCGTGCCCGTTGCGTACGCGCAAACGGGGACGGCGCCTTCTTCTACCCTTTCGTTGGACGACGCCATCGCGCGCGTTGCCACGACACACCCTGACCTGCGCATCTTCGACGGACGTCGTCAGGTCCTGGATGCCAACCTGGCATCGGCGGCCCTCAAGCCCCCGATGACCCTCGGCGCAACCATCGAAAACACGCTCGGCACCGGCAACTATCGCGGTTTCAGCGAGGCCGAGCTCACCGTCACCCTGGCCGGGGTGATCGAGCGCGGCGGCAAGCTCAATGCCCGGCAAGCCCTGGCGTTGGCCAACATTGATACGTTGGCGCCGCAGCGCGAGATGGCACGGCTGGACCTGCTGGCCGAGACGGCGCAGCGTTATCTGGCCGTCACCGCCGCAACCAAGCGCAAGAGCATCGCCGAGTTGGACATCGTCCAACGCAGGCGCGCCGTCGATGCGGCACGTACCCGCCTGACCGCCGGTGCCTCGCCCGAGTCGGTCGTGCTCACCGCACAGGCGGCCTTGGCCACGGCCGAACTGGATCGCGATCGCGCCATTGCCGATGAAGCGGCCACGCGCCAGAACCTGGCGGCCCTGTGGAATGAGCGCACGCCCAGCTTCACCGTGGCCGCGGGCAATCCTTTGGTGCTGCCGGAACTGCAGAGCTTCAATGCACTGAGTGACTACCTGCAGAACACGCCCGAGCTTGCTGAGTTGGCGGGCGTGGAGCGTGTGCGTGAGGCCCAGCTACGTCTGGCGCGTACGCAAGCTACGCCTGATCTGCAGTGGCAGGCCGGTGGACGCTACAACCGTGCCACGAGCGATGTGGGGTTCATGGCCGGCATCAGCATTCCGCTGGGGTCGGCACGCCGTGCCGCACCGGGTATCCGTGCTGCTGAAGCCGAACTGGCCATGACGCCGATCGAACGCGAATCCCTGCGCATCGATCTTTACTCCGCGCTGACCAACGCCTACGGCAATTACTCCACGGCACGTTTGGAAGTCGGTCGCCTGCGTACCGACGTGATCCCACGCTTGGAGAAGGCTGAGAAGGCCGCCGAGTACGCGTGGAAAGCCGGTGCGATCAGCTATCTGGAGTGGTCGCAGCTGCAGGCGCAACGCGTGGAAGCCAGCGTGCGCCAGCTGCAAGTGGCCGTCGACGCACAAGCTGCCCTGATCGAGATCCAGCGCCTGACCGGGCAGCCGATCGTCGCCAGCGGCACCACCACCCCATAAGGATTTCCACATGAAGAACGTTGCAAAGATTGCAGCTCCGACGTTGCTGCTGGGCGCTGTCCTGATGCTGGCCGCTTGTGGTGGTTCCAAGGACGCCACGGAAGAGAAAACGGCGCCTGCCAAAGAAGCCAGCGGTGAGGGTGACGATCACGGCGCCGAAGGCGAAGCCGGGCACGAGGAAGGGGAAGCCGGCCACGGTGAGGAAGCCGGTGGTCATGAAGAAGAAGGTGCCGAGAAGACCACGATCCCGCAGGAAGAAGCTGACAAGAGCGGCGTGAAAGTCGCGAAAGTCAGTGAGGGCGCCATCAAGAACGAATTGGAAGTCCAAGGCGTGCTGACACCGATGGAGGGCGGCGTGGCCCAGGTCACTGCGCGCTACCCGGGTGTGGTGCGTGCCCTGCGCGCCAACGTGGGCGATACCGTGCGTCAAGGCCAAGCGCTGGCCGTGGTGCACAGCAATCTCAGCCTGACGACCTACACCATCACCGCACCGATCAGCGGCGTCGTCCTCAGTCGACAAGGCAGTGTCGGTGGCGTAGCCGCCGAAGGCCAGCCGCTGTTTGAGATCGGCAACCTGTCCAAGGTGTGGGTCGACCTGCACGTGTTCGGGGCCGATGCGCAGTACCTGCGTCCGGGCGTGGCCGTCACGGTCAGTCGCCTGTACGACAACGTCAGTGCGACGACGACCATCGAACGCGTGCTGCCCAGCACGTCAACGGCGAGCCAGAGCCTGGTCGCCCGTGCCGCACTGCTCAACGAGGATGGCTTCTGGCGTCCAGGCACTGCAGTCAAAGCGCAAATCACGATGTCCACCAGCGATGCGGGCGTTGTGATTCCGCAGTCGGCCATCCAGAGCATGGACGGCAAGGACGTGGTGTTTGTGCGTGACGGCGATACCTACACGGCGCGGCCGGTGAAGCTGGGTGATCGTGACTCCACGCAAGTGGCCGTGCTGGAAGGCGTGAAGGCCGGCGAGGACATCGTGGTGACCCAGAGCTACCTGGTCAAGGCGGACATCGAAAAGTCCGGCGCGACACACGCGCACTAAGGAGACCGTCATGCTCGAAAAAATCATAAAAGTCGCGATTAATCATCGCTGGCTGGTCATGACGTTGACGGTGGCCTTGATCGCCATCGGCATCTGGAGTGCCCGTCAGATCCCTATCGATGTCACCCCCGACATCACCAACGTCCAGGTTCAGATCAACACCGAAGCGGCAGGTTACTCGCCGCTGGAAGCGGAGCAACGCGTCACGTTCCCCATCGAGACGGCCATGGCCGGTCTGCCGAAGATGGAGTACTTCCGCTCGATCTCCCGCTACGGCCTGTCCCAGGTCACCGTCGTGTTCAAGGACGGGACGGACATCTACTTTGCTCGGCAGCAGGTCTCCGAGCGTGTAGCACAGGTGAAGGCGCAAATGCCCGAAGGTATCGAACCCACTCTGGGTCCGATTGCCACCGGCATGGGCGAGATCTTCTCCTACACTATCGATGCCGATCCCAAAGCCCGCAAACCCGATGGCACGCCCTACACCGCCACCGATCTGCGCACGCTGCAAGACTGGGTGATTCGTCCGCAGCTGCGCAATGTTCCTGGTGTGACGGAAGTCAATACCATGGGCGGCTTCAAGCGTGAGGTTCACGTCACGCCCGATCCGGCCAAGCTGCGCTCGCTGGACCTGACCTTTGAAGATGTGGTCACGGCCCTGCAGGCCAACAATCAGAACGTGGGCGCCGGCTACATCGAACGTAACGGTCAGCAGTTCCTGGTGCGTGTGCCGGCACAGGTCTCGGACATTCCTGCCATCCAGAAGATCGTCGTCACCCGTCGTGATGGCGTGCCGATTCGGGTTCGCGATCTGGCCAATGTGGCCGACGGTGAAGAACTGCGTACCGGTGCGGCGACCCAGAACGGCCACGAGGTCGTGCTCGGCTCGGTGGTCATGCTGGTGGGCTCCAACAGCCGTGACGTCTCCCAAGCCGCGGCCGCCAAGCTTCAGGAAGCGGCCAAGAGTCTGCCCAAGGGCGTGACCGCCACGCCGGTGTACGACCGCACCTCGCTGGTGGATCGCACGATTACCACGGTCGCCAAGAACCTGATCGAAGGCGCGCTACTGGTCATCGTCATCCTGTTCCTGCTGCTGGGCAACTTTCGTGCGGCGTTGATTACGGCCGCGGTGATTCCGCTGTCGATGCTCTTCACCCTGACCGGTATGGCGCGTGGCGGCGTGTCGGCCAACCTGATGAGCCTGGGCGCCTTGGACTTCGGTCTGATCGTGGACGGTGCCGTCATCATCATCGAGAACTGCCTGCGTCGCTTTGGCGAACGTCAGCATGAACTCGGGCGTGAGATGACGCTGGAAGAGCGCTTTGAAGTGGCCTCCAGCGCCTCGGCTGAAGTGATCCGTCCGAGCTTGTTCGGTCTGGGCATCATCACCGCCGTCTACCTGCCGATCTTTGCCCTAACCGGTGTGGAAGGAAAGATGTTCCACCCGATGGCCATCACCGTGGTGCTGGCGCTGACGGGCGCGATGATCCTGTCCCTGACCTTCGTACCGGCTGCCGTGGCGATGTTGCTCGGTGGCAAGGTCGAAGAGAAGGAAAACTGGCTGATGCGTTGGTTCCGCGGGCGCTATGAGCCTTTGCTGGATCTGAGCCTGCGTAGCGGCAAGCTGGTGGCCGTCGGCGCGATCGCCCTGCTGGTCGGCAGTGGCCTGCTCGCCTCTCGCATGGGTAGCGAGTTTGTTCCCAGCCTGGATGAGGGCGACTTCGCGCTTCAGGCCATGCGTATTCCCGGTACCAGCATGACCCAGTCCTTGGGCATGCAACGCATCGTGGAAGAACGCCTGCTGCAGTTCCCGGAAGTGGAGCGAGTGTGGTCAAAGATCGGTACGGCAGAAGTGGCCTCCGACCCGATGCCGCCCTCGGTGGCGGACACCTTCGTGATGGTCAAGCCGCGTGATCAGTGGCCCAACCCGCGCAAGCTCAAGGCGGATCTGGTGGCCGAAGTTGAGGCGGAGATGAAGAAGATCCCCGGCAACAACTACGAGTTCACCCAGCCGATCCAGATGCGCACCAACGAGCTGATCTCGGGCGTGCGTGCGGACGTGGCGATCAATCTGTACGGCGATGACCTAGACACGTTGTTGGAAGTGGGCCAGAAGCTGGAGGCGGCGGCACGGACCGTACCGGGTGCGGCCGACGTGCGTCTGGAACAGGCCGCTGGCCTGCCCATGCTCTCGGTGCTGCCCGATCGGGATGCCTTGGCGCGCTATGGCCTGAATCCGGCTGACGTGCAGCGCAACGTGGCCACCGCCATCGGGGGTGAAGTCGCCGGCCAGCTGTTCGAGGGCGATCGACGCTTCGACATCGTGGTTCGTTTGCCGGAACAGCAGCGACTGGATCCCACGGCGCTCTCCGCGTTGCCCATCTCGCTGACGGCGGCCATCGCGGCCAACCAGGCTGATGAGTCGGTGGGTACGCAGGCCAACGCCGCTCAGGCACAGATCGTACCGCTGAGTTCGGTGGCGCGCGTGGAGATCTCCGAAGGGGCCAACCAGATCAATCGTGAGAACGGCAAGCGGCGCATCATCGTGACCGCCAATGTCCGTGACCGCGATCTGGGTAGCTTCGTCTCCGAACTGCAGTCCACCATCGATCAACAGGTGACGGTGCCTACCGGCTACTGGATCGAATACGGCGGCAGCTTCGAGCAGCTGATCTCGGCCAGTAAGCGTCTTTCCATCGTGGTGCCGGTGACCCTGGTGCTGATCTTTGCCCTGCTATTCATGGCCTTTGGATCGGCCAAGGACGCGCTCATCGTCTTCAGCGGTGTCCCGCTGGCCTTGACCGGTGGCGTGCTGGCGTTGGCGCTGCGCGGGATCCCTCTGTCGATCTCGGCGGGCGTGGGCTTTATCGCGCTCTCGGGTGTGGCGGTGCTCAACGGCCTGGTGATGATCAGCTTCATCCGAAGCCTGCGCGAGAGCGGCCAGCCGATGGCCGAAGCCATTCGGGAAGGTGCGCTCACGCGTCTTCGACCGGTGCTGATGACGGCGTTGGTGGCCTCGCTAGGCTTCGTGCCGATGGCCCTGAATGTCGGTGCGGGCTCGGAAGTGCAGCGTCCGCTGGCCACCGTGGTCATCGGCGGAATCATCTCCTCCACGTTGCTGACGCTGGTGGTACTGCCGGTGTTCTACCGGTGGGTGCACACCCGCTTCAATCGCACCCCGGCGCACATGAAATCGTGACAGGGCACGGCGGCGGTGTACGCACCGCCGCCCTACCCCGTTCCTAGCCGCTCTTTTGCATCTGTTCTTAGGAGAACACGCATGAGCACAGGGCATGATCATGGAATGTCCGAAATCCGGTACGAGAAGCCCCTATGGTGGGCGCTCGGCCTGACTTCCACGTTCCTCATCGCCGAAATCATCGGCGGTCTGGTAACAAATAGTTTGGCGCTGCTATCCGATGCGGCGCACATGATGACGGATGTCATCGCCCTCACCGTGTCGTTGATCGCGGTGCGTATGAGTCGACGTCCGGCCGATGCTCGCCGCACCTATGGCTATGCCCGTATGGAAGCCATCGGCGCGATCATCAACGGCGGTCTGTTGTTCGTGGTCGCCGGTTACATCCTGTGGGAAGCGGTGGGACGTTTTCGTGAACCGCCGGAAGTTGCGTCCACGGGCATGCTGGTTATCGCCATCATGGGTTTGATCGTCAACCTGATCTCCATGCGTCTGCTACGCGCCGGTAGTGGCACCAGCCTGAATGTGAAGGGCGCCTACCTGGAGGTTTGGAGTGACATGCTCGGATCGGTGGGCGTGATCGTGGGCGCGATCGTCATCAAGGTCACGGGTTGGACGCTGGTCGATCCGATCATTGCAGTGTTGATCGGCCTGTGGGTGCTACCCCGTACCTGGACCCTGCTCAAGCAGGCCGGCCATATCCTGATGCAGGGTGTGCCGGAAGGCATGGATGTGGCGGCCATCCGCAAGCGGCTGATCGAGATGCCGGCTGTGCAAGAGGTCCATGATCTTCACGTGTGGTCGCTGGGGACCGGGCAGGTCGTGCTGACGGCTCACATCGTCCTAGCCGCGGGTGTACCCGACCCGGACACGATCCAAGTCGAGCTCACCCGGGTGATCGAGCAGCAGTTCGATATCCACGACGTGACATTGCAGGTGGAACGCACTTCGTGCAAAAGCGAGGTGGGCCATGCCTGACCGGAATCGAGCGAGTTTCCGCAAGGTTTTCGCCCGATTCCAAGACACATCGCTCCGAGGTTCAACAAGCGCACACCGTCTGCGTTGGCGGGTAGCGCTGAGCCTGGAGCTGGTCATCCTGTTGGTTGCCATCTTCTTTGCGTTCACCGCAAACGGCGCCTTCTGGGCCAGTGTCAAAGAGTCAGGCGTCCTGAGCGGGGCGAGAGAACTGCGTTTCTACATCGGGGTGACCGCCGCCCTGGTCGGCTTGCATGCGTTGCTGTTCGGCTTGGTGATCAACCGCTGGATTGCCCGACCAGTTCTGGCGGTCCTGCTGGTGGCCACCGCTTCAGCGGCGTACTTCGCCAGCATGTACGCGGTATATCTGGACCCGAGCATGGTCCGCAACGTGATCCAGACCGATGTGGCCGAGGCTCGCGAGCTGTTGACCTGGGACATGGTGGGCACGGTCGTGCTGATGGGCGTGCTGCCGGCGACCGCGTTGTGGCTACTGCACTTCCCCCGCTTCACGCTCAAGCAGGCCCTACTACGCCGGACGCTGTTTCTGGGCGCGATGTTGCTGCTCACGTGCGCGGGGGTGATGGCCACCTTCCAGGACATCTCCTCGCTGATGCGCAATGACAAGGCGCTGCGCTACCTGATCGCTCCGGGCAACTACCTGGCGTCCATCACGCGCGTGCTCAGTCAGGAGGCTAGGAGTCCGAAGGGGCCACGCCAGATCGTGGCGGCCGATGCCAAGCAGCAGGCGCACGCACCGTCGACCAAACCCCACCTGCTGGTCGTGGTGGTTGGCGAAACCGTACGCGCACAGAACTGGGGACTCAGTGGCTACACGCGGCAGACCACGCCACAGCTGTCCAAGTTGAATGTCATCAATTTCAGCGACGTCACCGCGTGCGGGTCCAACACGGAAGTCTCCGTGCCCTGCATGTTCTCCCTTGCGGGCCGGCGCAACTACGACCGCGAGAACATCGTGGGCTCCGAGTCGCTGCTGCACGTGCTGGAGCGGGCCGGCGTCAAGACGTTGTGGCGGGACAACCAAACCGGCTGCAAGGGCGTCTGCGATGGCTTGTCCTTCGAGTCCTACCGCAAGCCGCCGGACAACTCGCTGTGCGATGACCAGGCCTGCCGTGATGCGGTGATGCTGCAGGGCTTGCACGATGTGATCGATGACAATCCCGGTGACACTGTGGTGGTCCTGCATCAACTGGGCAACCACGGACCGGCGTACTTCAAGCGCTATCCGGAAGGGCTGCGCAAGTTCCGGCCCGACTGTCGCTCCTCTGATCTGGGCAACTGCACGCGGCA
Organism: Pseudoxanthomonas sp. LjRoot127; assembly: GCF_964253495.1. Lineage (NCBI taxonomy): Bacteria > Pseudomonadati > Pseudomonadota > Gammaproteobacteria > Lysobacterales > Lysobacteraceae > Pseudoxanthomonas > Pseudoxanthomonas sp. LjRoot127. Next base: position 3,537,021 of record NZ_CAXUQR020000001.1, on the reverse strand, counting down.
GGAGATCGTCAACGCCTACGACAACGCCATCCTGGAAACGGATGACTTCCTGTCCAAGACGATCCAGATGCTCTCGCAGGACACCACGCACGACACGGCGATGATCTATGTCTCCGATCACGGCGAGTCGCTGGGCGAAGGCAACGTCTATTTGCACGGCTTGCCCTACTCCATTGCACCGGACACCCAGATCAAGGTGCCGATGGTGGCGTGGCTCTCACCGGGCATGGCCGGCGGTGAAGGCGTCAACACTGCGTGCGTGCGCAGTCGGGCAAGCCAGCCGATCAGTCACGACAACCTGTTCCATTCGGTGCTTGGTCTGATGCAGGTCAGCACCACGGCTTACGACCCGAAGCTGGATGTTTTCTCGGGATGCCAGAGCACGGCAGGAGCCTCGCCATGAGGCTCCCGTGTTGCCCCTCACCTCTTGCCCGGCATCTGTTGCCGGGCCTTCGGCCGCTTCGCGCCACGCGCTTGAAGCAGGCACTCACTTCTTCTCAAGGAATTTCCCATGGCTGACGGTTACGGCCACCTGCCGCGTGGTCCCAAGCGTTTGATGATGGCAGCGCGTTGGTCTGCTCAAGGACTGCGTGCGGCCTGGCTGCATGAGTCGTCGTTTCGGCTCGAGGTTGCGCTCGCCCTGGTGCTCGCACCTTTGGGCCTGCTGCTGGGCGAGACCGGTGTGGAGCGTGCACTGCTGGCCACCACGGTCTTGCTGGTGCTGCCGGCCGAGCTACTCAACTCGGCGATCGAGGCGGTCATTGAGCGCTACGGCCCCGAGCATCACGAGCTGGCCGGTCGTGCCAAAGACATGGGTTCGGCTGCGGTTTTCATGACGTTGGCGGTTACCGCCCTGACATGGCTGGCCATCTTGGCCAGCTGATGGCGTCGGGCTGGAGGTTTATATGGCGTACATCCTGTTAGCAGCACTGATCTTTGCGGTGGGCTGGGGCCTGAAATCGGCAATGTCGATTCCCCACCCCGATGGCCTGACCGTCATCCTCAGCAGCACGGTGGTGCTGACCGGCGCACTGTTCTGGGTGGTGGCTACCCTGCACGCGCTGGATCTGCTGGTGGCGTTCAAGCGCGACGATCGCCGGTATCTGTCCGAGTTCGCGGTCGCGATGCGGCCACGCCTGCGTGAGTTGCTGGTGGCCGCCCCGGTAATGGTGCTGGGCTTGCTCATCGCCTATCGATCCGTGGGCACCGCCGGCACCGTGGTCGCCGCCCTGGAGGCGCCGTTCTATGCGCTGGCCATCGCGGCAGCGCTGATGGCCAGACCCCTGCAGGCCACGCAGGTGCGGCGGCGGCGCACGGGCCTTGTGCTGAGCGTGATCTACGGCGCCCTGTTCGCCATCACCGCGATCCTGCAGTCGGCTGTCGCCACCCGCACGGGCATGCAGGGCGCCGCGCCGTGGCTGGGGGTGACGTCGGCCCTGGCAGCGATCGCGGCCTGGGTGTCGGCCGCCAAATTCAGAGCTTCGATCGAGCAGGCACGCGCCCTGTCATCACCGGTGATCGAGAGCTTCGGCAATCCCTTTCCCCGCCGTCAGAACCGGCCGTCCCCGCCGGACGGGACGTCGCCGCGTTCGCGCAAAGGCCCGTTCGGGCCGCCGCCGCACGGCGGACGAAAGCGTCGACGCCGCTTCTAGATCGCGCGATCCCGCACCCAAGGTTTCCCGTTCATTTTTTCCTCTGTTTGCACGAGCGATACGCCGATGCGTCATTCCCTTAGCGACCTCTCCCCTGGCCAGACATGGCTGCTGACCGTGCTGGTCATCGCGGCGCTACTAGCCGGCCTGGGCTTACGCGAGCCGATGCCCGCAGACGAGCCGCGCTTCGTACTGGCGGCCAAGACTATGGTGGAGACCGGCCAATGGCTGTTCCCGCAGCGCGGGATAGAGCTCTACGCCGAGAAACCGCCCACCTTCATGTGGCTGCTGGCGGCCAGTTATGTGCTGGTGCGCAGTTGGGATGTGGCATTCCTGCTGCCGTCCTTGCTGGCCGCGCTGCTGACGCTGTGGCTGACCGGCGATCTTGCCCGGCGCCTGTGGGGAAAGCGCACGGCCGACTACGCCGTGTTGGGCCTGTTCGTCTGCCTGCAGTTCGTGCTGCAAGCCAAGCGCGCGCAGATCGACATGGTGCTGGTGGGCATGACCACGCTCTCGCTATGGGCGCTGGTGCGCTACCTGCTGGAAAAGCCCAGCCCCTGGCTGCTGATGGTGGGCACCTTCGCCGCCGGCTTGGGCTCGGTCACCAAGGGCGTGGGCTTTCTGCCGTTGTTGGTGTTCCTGCCTTGGCTGTGGGTGCGGTGGAAGTCGCCCCACCCCCTGCCCTCGCACCGAGGGGTGCATGTGCTGGCCGGCATTGCGGGTTTTGTGCTGGGCGCGGGTGTGTGGCTGGTACCGATGCTGGCCACGGTGGCGGCCTCATCGGATCCGGCCCTGCACAACTACGCGCGGGAAATGCTGTTCAAGCAGACCGGCACCCGCTATGCCAATGCCTGGCACCACGTAAAACCCGCCTGGTACTACCTGCAGACCATGCTCACGCTGTGGCTGCCGGGCGTGCTGCTCGCGCCGTGGTTGCTACCGGCGTGGTGGCGGCGCGTGCGGCGCGTGGACCCGCGTTACGCGCTGCTGCTCGGTTGGGCGCTGCTGGTGCTGGTCTTCTTCAGTGCCAGCCCGGGCAAGCGCGAGGTCTACATCTTCCCGATGCTGCCTGCCCTGGCGCTCGCCGCATCGCCGTTGTTGGCCGGCTTGCTGCGCCGGCGTGGCGTACGCGCGGTGCTGTGGTCGTACCTGTCGGTGGTGGTCACCCTGACGGGCGCCTTGGGGCTGTGGTTGCTGACCGCCTCGCCCGAGCGCGTGCAAGGCCTGCTCGACGGACGCGGCATGGACATGAGCACCGTCAAGCAGGTCAGTGGCTGGCTGCTGGCCTTCACCGTCGTGAGCCTGGTCGTGATGGCCGTCGCACGCCGACGGGTGGTGTTTGCGCTGGTGGCGGTCACCGCCTCGCTGTGGATCGCCTATGGCGTGGGATTCATGCCGGCGCTCAGTCCTGACAGTTCTGCCAAAGCGCTGATGCAGCGCGTGGAGGCCACCATTGATCTGGATGCGGAGCTGGCCATGCTCGGCTGGCGCGAACAGCACCTGCTCCAGGCCGACCGACCGGTTACCGAGTTCGGTTTCAAGAAGCCCTGGGTAGAGCAATGGCAGCAGGCACACACCTGGCTGCTGCAGGACCCCACGCGACGCTGGCTGTTCCTGCGCAAGGAAGCCATTGGGCCTTGCCTGGATCCAACGCAGGTCATCGACATCGGCGCCTCCAATCGACGCGCCTGGATTCTTGCACCGGGCACGGCCTGGATCGCGGACTGCGAAGTCCCGGCCACGTGGTCAGCCGATGTCAGCGAAGACTGACTTCTCCTTCCTTTCCCGCACGCCTCACTGCTGAGTCCTTCGCCATGCAAAGCCCGTCACTGCCCCGGATGCCCAGTCTGTCGGTCGTCATTCCCGTCTTCAACGAACGCGGCAACATCGGGCCGCTCGTGCAGGAGGTGGCGCACCACCTGCGCGGCAAGATCGCCTTCGACATCATCTGTGTGGATGATCGCTCCGACGATGACACACGCGAGGTGCTCGGCTGGCTCAAAGCCGAGGTGCCCGAACTGCGGGTGTTGCTGCACCATCAACGCAGTGGGCAAAGCACCGCCATCCGCAATGGCGTCAAGCACGCGTTCTCGCCCTGGATAGCCACGCTCGATGGCGATGGCCAGAACGATCCAGCCGATATCCTCAAACTGATAGCGGCTCGCCAGGCCGCGTCACCGCAGGTGCGGCTGTTTGCCGGCTGGCGCACCGAGCGCAAGGACACGGCCAGCAAGCGCTGGGCTTCGCGCTGGGCCAATCGCATCCGGCAATCACTGCTGCGGGATGACACGCCCGATACCGGCTGTGGCATCAAGCTGTTCGACCGCGCTGCCTTCCTGGACCTGCCGTACTTCGATCACATGCACCGCTATCTGCCAGCACTGATGCAGCGCGCCGGCTGGAAGACGCTCAGTGTGCCGGTCACTCACCGACCGCGGGGATCGGGCCAGTCCAAGTACACCAACCTGGGCCGTGCCCTGGTGGGCATCCGCGACCTGATGGGCGTGGCCTGGCTGATCCAGCGCAACCATGTAACTGCCACCAGCGAGCTTAGCGCCGGCCCCAAGTCATGAACGTCATGGACCAGGAAATCCTGTGGCTGAGCTGGACGGGCTTGCACACCACGCCGTGGAAGCTCATTGGTCTGACCGGCGCGGCCTTGTTCGGCGTGCGCTGGCTGGTCCAGTTCATGGCGTCCAAACGCGCCGGCCGGCCGGTGATCCCGCGCCTGTTCTGGTACATGAGCTTGTGCGGTAGCCTGATGGCCTTGAGCTACTTCCTGTTCTCGTCCAAGCAGGATGCCGTGGGCGTCGTGCAGAACCTGCTGCCGGCCTTTACCGCCGCGTATAGCCTTTATCTGGACATACGCCATCACCGTAGCATTGGTACGAGCGCCTTAGCCAAACACGCCTCGTCCCCTTCCGAGGACGATCACTCCTGCTAGATCGTGGCACTGGGCTGCGCGTTTGGTCGACTTTCGCGCCACGCAGCCCGCAACACGCGCACCGCCGAGCGCAGGAACAGAACCAGCAACGCTGCGGCAATCAACAGATCGGGCCAACCCGCGCCGAAGGCCAACACCAGCGCCGCGGCCAGGATGACGGCAGCCCCCTCGTAGATGTCATTGCGCGAGCACTCCCACGCCGAGGCCATGTTGATATCGCCGGCGCGATAGGGGGTCAGCAACCACAGGCAGACCGCATTGGCCGCCAAGTTAAGCAACGCAGCCACCCCCATGCTCTCAAAGATCGGAACACCCGGATGGGCCAAGCGCCAGACGATCTGTACGCCTACCGCGAACGCGGCCCCTAGGATCAAGAAGCCTTTGAGCAGGGCCACCCGGCCCTTCAGGTGTGCCGATGCGCCCACCACCGCCAGGCTCACCGCATAGGTCAGCGCATCCCCGAGGTTGTCCAGGCTTCCGGACAACAGGGACGAAGAGTGGGAGTGCCACGCGGCGACGGCCATCATGACGAAGGTCGCCAGGTTGATCAGCAGCACGATCACCAGCACGATCACCAGCACCTTGCGCTGCTTGGCTTGCATACCCGCTACATCGACTACCTTGCCGCAGCCACAGCATTCAGGCATCACGCGCTCCATTGAGGGGCCACTCCTGCAACCGGAAAATCACAGTTTGGGCTCGGCTAGCGTAAAGTCTGTAGTAACTACAGAGTCAAGCGATCCTTCCATGAAGATCAGTCAGGCTGCCGAAGCCAGCGGATGCCACCTTGAAACCATCCGCTACTACGAGAAGATCGGGCTGCTGCCCCACCCCACCCGCACGGACAGTGGTTATAGGGTTTATACGAGCGCCGATATCGAGCGCCTGCGGTTCATCGCGCGAGGGCGGGATCTGGGCTTCAGTCTGGAAGAGATCCGCAGCCTCCTGCAACTGGCCAGCGATGAGCGTTTGTCCTGCGACGACGTCGATCGCCTGGCGCGTACACATCTGACCGATATTCGTGCGCGCCAGGAAGATCTTCGCCGGATGGCCGATGAACTTGAGCGTGTCATCATCAGTTGCCACGGGGGACAGCGGGCCGAGTGCACGATTCTTTCGACGCTACGCCAGCCAATGCAACGTTCCAAAGTCTGACTTTGTAGCGGATTTCTACTCTCGACCGGAAGCGGACGTAGGGAGCTGGCCAGAAAGATGGACGGATCACTTCCACACCTAGATGGCGCGGAGGCTGACCCGCTTGGCAAGCTCTTCCGCGCTCTCCTTCCGCTCGCTATAGCGATCGACCAGGTAGGGCGAGACATCCCGGGTCAGTAGCGTAAACTTCATTAGCTCTTCCATGACGTCCACGACGCGGTCATAGAACGCGGAGGGCTTCATGCGCCCATCTTCATCGAATTCGTTGAACGCCTTTGCGACAGAGGACTGGTTGGGGATGGTGATCATGCGCATCCAACGTCCAAGCACACGGAGCTGATTCACCGCATTGAAGGACTGCGAACCGCCGGAGACTTGCATGACGGCCAGCGTCTTGCCCTGAGTTGGTCGCACGGAGCCTTGAGAGAGCGGAATCCAGTCGATCTGCGCCTTCATGATGCCGCTCATAGAACCGTGTCGCTCGGGTGAGCTCCAGACCATGCCCTCCGACCAATGCACCAGTTGCCGCAATTCCTGCACCTTCGGATGCGTGTCGGGCTCAGCATCTGGAAGGGGCAGGCCTGTCGGATCGAAGAGCCGGGTCTCAGCGCCCATTGCCTGAAGTAGTCGAGCCGCCTCCAGCGCGAGCAACTTGCTGTATGACCTCTTCCTCAGCGATCCGTAAAGCAGAAGGATCCGCGGGGCATGCGCAGCAAGTACGGTCGGGGATAGGCGGTCAATCTCGGGCAAATGGAACAGCTCGGCCGAGATGTTGGGCAGATCGCCAGGATTAGACATGAGGCTTTCCAAGTAGCTTGTGGATCGTTGCGCCCAGGGCTGCCCCAATGACCTGCGCCACAACGAAGGCAGGCACGTCGCCAGGCGAAATGCCGGCGAAGCTGTCACTGAACATGCGGCCGAAGGCTGCTGCAGGATTCGCGAATGAAGTCGACGAGGTGAACCAATAGGCCGCACCGATGTACGCAGCCACCATCACGGCCACACGGGACGCAGGTGCCCGGAGCACAACCAACAGCAAACCTGCTGTTGCAACGATCTCGCCCAGCCATTGGCCCATGCCGGTTCGCACCTTCGTGGAGAACTCCAGCACCGGAAGATCGAACATGGCATTCGCCAACAAAGCACCGCATACCGCGCCCGCGAGCTGAACCAGGATGTATGCCGGCAAAAGGGTCTTGGGCAGTTCGCCACGCGCCGCCATCACGGCACTGACCGCGGGGTTCATGTGCGCACCACTGATCGAACCGAACACCTCAATGAGGACGTAGAGCCCGCCGACCGTTGCCAGCGCATTTGCTAGCAGTGCGACGGCGTCGTTTCCACCTGCAAGGCGCTCGGCCATGATCCCCGAGCCCACCACCGTCACCAGCAGCAGGCCCGTGGCCAAGAACTCTGCAAAGAGGCGCTGGCGGATCATTCCGCACCGACACGCCCGATCTCGCCCAGCTTTGCCTGTGCGGCCAGACGGTCGAGGCTTTGCAGCGGCAGTGATAGCAACAGCTCGATACGGCGGCGCAGTGTGGCGAACGCTGCGGTATAGGCTCGACGACGGTCTTCTTCATCGCCCGTGGCGGCTACCGGGTCGGGCACACCCCAGTGCGCGAGTGCAGGATGGCCCAGCCATACGGGGCACGCCTCTCCCGCAGCGTTGTCGCAAACCGTGATGACGATGTCCATCTCGGGCGCACCTTCCACGGCGAACTCGTCCCAGTTCTTGCTGCGCACCTGGCTGGCGTCATAGCCGATGGCCGCGGCAAGCTCCCGCGCCATCGGCTGGACGTGGCCGCTGGGATGGCTGCCGGCGCTATAAGCCTTGAATCGGCCGTGGCCCAGCACGTTGAGGATCGCCTCGGCCATGATGCTGCGTGCGGAGTTGCCGGTGCACAGGAACAGTACGTTGTAGGTCTTGTCGGTCATGTCGTATCTCTGGAATGCGGATCAACGGAGCTTCTGCTTGACTGCCGGCGCGCAGGACTTCCCGCCGCAACAGTTCTCCGTCAGGAAGCCAATCAGACCGTTCATGCGGTCGTAGTCGGCACGTATCCGGATGACCCGTCCTTCCCGCTCGTCAGTGACAAGCCCTGCGGCACGTAACTGGTTCAGATGGGCCGTAAGGGTGGCAGGCGGCAGATCGAGCTGATCGCGTAGCTCGCCAACGGCCATTCCGCCTGGGCCGGCCTGTACAAGCGCGCGATAGGCGGCAAGCCGGTGGTCGTGCGCGAGCGCACGAAGCGCTTGAACGGTCTGGGGCGTATCCATACTTCTATATTTCCGGAATATAGGAAGTATTGCAACCCATCATTGCAGATAGATGACCGCTTGGGGTCGTACCAGACGCCTAACGAACAATATGGGCCGGATAGCTGATCGAGCTGAGCGCTTGCCTTATCAGCTCAACCGGACGGCGTGTTTCGAGGCTAATACGGCGTAGGTCCGGCATGAACTGAGCCCGCATCGAGGGGTCTACGCTCATCAAGGCGCGTCGAATGGGCGCCACACATGCGCTGCAGACCATGGCGGGGATATGTAGTCGATGCATGCTTTGCCGCTCCAACCAACAGGAATGGTCAGCGTCAGGCTTCCTATCGTGGCAACGTCAATGCCCGTTCGTTGGACTCGCCAGATCATCCAGAATCGGACATTCCGGGCGATTATCGCCATGGCATCGACTGGCAAGGTTGCGCAGCGTTCGCTGCATGGCCTGCATCTCGGTAATCTTGATCTGTAGATCGTCGATGTGGCCCTGGGCCAGTTTCTTGACCTGGGCGCTGGCTCGCCGGTCATCGCTCCACAAGCCTAGGAGCGATTGGATTTGTTTGATGGAAAATCCCAGGTTGCGGGCACGACGAATGAACCGAAGCCTGTGCACATCGGCATCGGTGTAAAGGCGATAGCCCGCAAAGGTGCGACCGGCCGGAGGGATCAGATCGATCTCTTCATAGTGGCGAATCATCTTGGCGCTGACCTCGCTGAGCGCGGCGGCCTCGCCGATGTTATGCAATCCGGCTTCGCGCGCGTCGGCCAGTTCGGGCCGCAGTGCCCTGGAACTGCGTCTGGTTGCCATCATGCCTCTCCCACATCGATCTTGGTTGGCTGCCAACGGCGCAACAGCAGCGTGTTGGCAATCACGCTCACACTGGACAAGGCCATCGCTGCGCCGGCGATGACCGGATCAAGCAAGCCCAGGGCCGCCAGAGGAATCCCGACCACGTTGTAACCGAAGGCCCAGAACAGGTTCTGATGGATCTTGCGGGTCGTGCGGCGGGAAATGTCGATGGCATCGGCGATCAGACCCGGCTCAGCGCGCATTAGGGTAACCCCAGCGGCATGCATCGCCACATCGGTACCGGTTCCCATGGCCACCCCCAGGTTGGCGGCAGCCAGCGCTGGCGCATCGTTGACACCATCGCCGACCATGGCCACCGGTGCCGACTGAGCCAATTCAGCGACCAACGCAGCTTTCTGCTCAGGCAATACATTGGCGCGCACCTCTTGGATGCCCAGCACCTTTGCCACCGAGGCGGCGGCGCCGGGGTTGTCGCCAGAAATCATGACGGTGCGCAAACCCAGCGTGTGCAGCCGTTGAACAGCCGCGGCCGCATCCAGACGCGGCGGATCCTCAAAGGCCAGTATGCCGAGCAACTGCGGATGATCGGTGCCCTGCTCTGCCAGCCAGGACACCGTGTGGCCGGTCTGGCTGAGTAGTTCGGCCCGGGTCTGCAATGCCGTGAGCGCCACGCCATGCTCAAGCATCATGCGAGTACTGCCCAGCAACAGGTTCCTGCCATCCACTGTGCCAGTGATGCCGCGGCCAGGCACCGCCTGCACGTCGCGTGCGAGCGGAATGGCGCGCTGGCCCATCACGCTCAATACGGCCCTAGCCAAGGGGTGCTCGCTGCCTTGCTGCAGGGCCGCCGCCAATGGCAACAGATCGGCCGCGTGGCCACGGGTGGCAATCTCTTCGGTCAGTACAGGACGTCCTTGGGTCAACGTGCCTGTCTTGTCGAAGGCCACCACCCTTACGGTACGTGCCACTTCCAGCGCCTCGGCATCCTTGACCAGAATGCCCGCTCGGGCGGCCACGCCGGTGCCGGCCATGATCGCGGTCGGAGTCGCCAACCCCAGCGCGCATGGGCATGCGATGACCAGCACCGCTACCGCGCTCAGGATCGCCTGGTTCCAATCACCCGTTCCCAAACCCCACCCGAGCAGCGTGAGCAAAGCCAGGCCGATCACCACCGGCACGAAGATCGCGCTCACCCGATCCACGGTTCGCTGAATAGGTGCCTTCTTGGCCTGTGCATCCTCCACGAGGCGAATGATCCGAGACAACGCGGTCTCGGCGCCGATGGCCAGTGTGCGTACCAAGATGCGGCCTTCGCCATTGATAGCCCCACCGGTGACGCGATCGCCCTCCCCGCGCGCCACGGGCATGGACTCCCCGGTGATCAGGGATTCATCCACGTGCGTGCGGCCCTCGGCGATCACGCCATCCACGGGGATGCGCTCGCCTGGCCGCACACTGACGATGTCCGAGAGGGCAACCTCGTGAATGGCAACCTCGCGTTCTTGTCCGTCCTGATACATGCGTGCGGTGGCTGGCCGCAGTGCCTGCAATGCCCGGATCGCTTGCGTGGTCTGTTGCTTGGCGCGGGCCTCTAACCACTTGCCCAGCAGGATCAAGGTAATGATGACCGCCGAGGTCTCGAAGTACAGCGCGGCATCGCCGTGGTGTCCGGCATCGTTGAACAAGTGATAGACACTCAGTCCATAACCGGCACTGGTCCCCAAAGCGACCAGCAGATCCATGTTGCCCGTGCCGGCGCGCAGGGCGTGCCATCCAGCGCGATAAAAGCGCGCACCGATCCAGAACTGCACCGGCGTTGCGAGCAAGAACTGCAGCCAGCCAGGTAGCATCAAATGCTGCCCTGCGACCCATCCCAGCATCGGGACGACCAACGGCAGGGAGAGGACCGCAGCGATCAACAGTTTGAGGGTGTCACCATTGAGCGTCTTGCGCGCCGATGCTGTATCGGTGTTGCCTTCCGCGGTCTGCGGTTCGATCGCGCGGTAACCCGCTGCGCTGACAGCGGCAACCAGGGATGCGACCTCCGCCAGTGACGTGGCGCGTATGCGCGCGCGCTCGGTGGCCAGATTGACCGACACCTCCATCACGCCCGGCACAGCGCGCAGCGCACGCTCTACCCGTGCCACACATGAAGCGCAGGTCATCCCTTGGATGATCAGATCCCACTCTTTGCTGGCAACCTCATAACCAGCCTGCTTCACCGCCGCGATCAAGGCAGGAAACGCGGCTGCCGGCGCGGTGACTTCGGCCACTTCTGTTGCTAGATTGATCGACGCATCGCTCACGCCGGCAACGGAGCGCAAGCTGCGCTCTACCCGGCCTACACACGAGGCGCATGTCATGCCGGCGACGCCGAAGCGATGCGTGTCCGTAGACGCCGGCGGCGGCGAAGTGAGCGTTATGTCCATGGAGTAAGGACCAATAGGAACGAGCAGGTAGCCTGAGCCCTCCCATGATGGGAAGGTCAACAACGCGGGACGGGGCACCACTGAACTTGCCTGTCGTTTGACCTTCCCACCGTGGGAAGGCCCATCGTGACACCGTCGGCAAACCGCCGATGCTTTTGGAGGGTTGTCCATGAATCTCGTTGTTGAAGGTATGACCTGTGGTCATTGCGTCCGGACGGTCACCCAAGCCATTCAGGCCGTTGAGCCCCAGGCCCAGGTGGACGTCGATCTGGGCAGTGGCGTGGTCAAGATCGAGGGCCTGCTTGCCGTAGAACAGGCGATGGAGGCCATCCAGCGGCAAGGCTATGTGATCGCCGCCGTGCTCCCTTCTGAGGCCGATACGCCACCCACCCCGGCTGCATCCTCTTGCTGCGGCGGATGCCACCGCTGAGGCCACGCGACGGCTTGATCCTGATCAATGCCCGTCGGCCCCAAGAGGGTTAGACTGGCCATCATGAGAGCTCGCACGTCCCCTGCCCTGACCCGCCCAGCGTCCGCAGGCGCTGCTTCGAGCGTTCGGGAGCTGTCATGGTGAAGCTGCTGAGGCGATGGCGGCGCCCCCGTCCTCGTGCCCGACTGGCATGGCTGGGACTGTGGGCGCTGCTGTTGCAGCAGCTGGCACTGGTGGCCTACGCCTGTCCGTTGGAATCAGTGGAAGCCGGACAAGCGACCCTGATGGTCGGTTGCGAAGAGATGTCCGCGCCGGATCCGGATGCTCCGGCGTTGTGCGACCAGCATTGCCAGCGCGATCACATCGCCACGGCCGATGCGAAGGCCCCTCAAGTGCCTTACCAGCCGGCGCTGGTCGCCTTCGCGCTGGTGCAGGCTCTGTTGCCACCGGTACACGCGCAGTTCTATCGGGATGTTCCGGTGTGCGTGTCCGATCCGCCTCCCCTGCAGCGCTTCTGTAGCCTGCTGATTTAAGCCCCCTCCTGGATTGACCCGTGCTCGTGCTGCATGCGTTGCAGCGCGTTCGTTGTCGTTTGTCCGGAGGTCTTATGGAGATGTCTTTCTTCTTGCGTGCAAGGCGCAGGATGGCGTGTGGATTCGTGTTTGCCCTGGCCCTTAGTGGTCCCGTGGTGGCAGCACCGCCCGCTATCCCGATCAGCTACACCGAAGCCCTACAACGGGCGCTTGCTAACGCCCCTACCCTGCAGGTGCGCCGATCCCAGATCGATGCCAGTACCGAAGAAGCCGCGCGTGCTGGCGCGCTGCCCGACCCACGTTTGATCGTGGGGCTGGCGAACTGGCCCGTCAGCGGACCCGATGCCTTCAGCCTGCGGGCCGATGAGATGACCACCCAGCAAGTCGGTCTGATGCAGGAGTTTCCTGCGCGTGCGAAACGACGTGCCGAGCAAGCGCTGGCGCAAGCGACGCTGGCGCAAGCCCGCTCACTGTCGATAGCCGAACAGCAGATGGTGGTCCAAGCGGCCGCGCAGGCCTGGATTGAGCTGTGGAGTACGCAGCAAGCCGTAGATGCGTTGGAAGGTTTGCGCGAGCCGGCGCGCATAGCCGAGCGTGTGGCGCGTGCTCGCTTGGCAGGCGGCACGGCCGGGGCTAGTGACGTGCTTGCCGCCCAGGCCGCCCTACTGCAGTTGGAAAATCGCCTGGACCAGGTACATGCGGAGCACGCCGCGGCGCAGGCCGGCCTGGTGCGGTGGTTGGGTATTGCACCAGAGGCGATCTTGGCCAGTGGTACGGCGCCGGATTTTGCGCAGTTGCCATTGGAGCCCACTCAACTGCTGGCCAAACTGGACCAGCACACGCCACTACTGGGCTGGGAGGCACGCCAGAGCTTAGCCCAGGCCCAGGTGGATGCGGCCGTGGCCGAAACCCGCCCGGATTGGAGTGTGGAGCTCACCTACGGACGTCGCGAGCGTGCACCCGACGGGATGCCGCGCAGCGACATGCTCATGGTGGAAGTGGGCGTGGGCCTGCCGCTGTTCCAGAAGAACCGCCAAGCACGAGGTATCGCGGCACGACGGGCCGAGCTGGAGGCGGTGTCTGCAGAGCGCGATGAGGCCCGGCGCATCCAAGCCGAGTCGGTACAACGCGCGATGGCGCGATGGCGCGGGTTAACCGGCCAGTTGGAGCGTCAGAACACGCAGAGCCTGCCTTTGGCGCGCGATCGCGCACGCACGGCGTTGGCTGCCTACGGCGCCGGTGCCGACCTGCAGCCGTGGCTGGAAGCGCGGCGCGATGAAATCGAATTGCAACTGGAGAACGCCCGCCTGCTGGGCGAACAGGGCCGTGCCTGGGCGGCACTGGCCTATCTGCTGCCCCATGAGGAGAACACGCCATGAGCCCGACCAAAACGCGTCTCACACAGCTCGCCGTGGCCCTCGGGTTGCTGGTGCTCGGCTTTGCCGGCGGCTACGCCTGGATGACCCGATCCTCTGGTAACACCCCGCCCACCGGCACGAGCAGCGCGGATCAAGCGCGCAAGGTGCTGTACTGGTACGACCCCATGGCGCCGGAGCAGCGATTCGACAAGCCGGGCAAATCTCCGTTCATGGATATGGAGTTGCTGCCCAAATACGCAGATGAGGCCATGGGGGGCGGAACGCAGATCGATCCGCGCCTACAGCAGAACGTGGGCATACGCACTCAAGAAGTGACGGTAGAGTCACTAGGGAGTGCCGTACGTGTGCCGGGCACGCTGACGTGGGATCTGACCCAGGAAACCGTGGTCAGTGCGCGCATGGAAGGCTTGATCACCCACGTGCAGGTAAAGGCGCCGTTTACCGAGGTTCGTCGTGGTCAAGCGCTGGCCACCGTGCAGGCCCCGGCATGGAACGCCGCCATCGCCGAAGCACATGCCCTGAGCCAAGCTCAGTCCGCGAGCGCGCGTGAGCTACAGGGTGCCGCGCAACAACGGTTGCGTTCGTTGGGCGTTCCTTCTGGCGCCTCGGTCAGAAGTGGCGTCGTGCTTGGCGCAGACCACAGTGGTGTCGTGACCGAGATCCTGGCACGCGAGGGGCAGACGGTGATGCCCGGTACGCCTCTGTTCAAGATCAATGGGCTGGACACGCTGTGGCTGGAGGCCTCGGTGCCCCAGGCAGCGCTGGGCACCTTGCGACCAGGAACCTCAGTGCAGGCCACGGTCAGCGCATGGCCGGCAGAGCGCTTTGCCGGACAGATCCAGGCGTTGCTTCCCCAGGTCGACATGGCTAGTCGCACGCAGCGGGCGCGAATTGTGTTGCGCAACCCGCAGCGTCGGCTGGTGCCGGGCATGTTCGCCGAGGTTCTGGTGCAGCCCGATGCCGAGCAGGCCCTGCCAGTCGTTCCCACGGAGGCGCTGATCGCCACTGGGCGGGACAGCCGGGTCATCGTGCAGGATCCGGACGGGAGCTTCCGGCCAGTGCGGGTGAGTGTCGGTCGTAGCGTGCAAGGGCGCACGCAGATCGTGGCAGGCTTGGCCGGTGGTGAACGCGTGGTGGTCTCCGGTCAGTTCCTGCTCGACTCCGAAGCCAGTCTCTCCGGTGCGTTGGAACGCCTGGGCGCTGCACAACCGACAAGCCCTGCCAGCGCATCAGGTGTACACGAGCGCCATGACGCCGGGCACGACGCACGCACTGTCGTGCCGTCACCGTCCAGACAGCCTGCGCCTGTCGCGCCAGAAACCTCTACCTCCACCCCGCCGCGCTGCCCGGTGCAGTACTGGTATGACCCGATGGTGCCGGAGAAGCATTTCGACAAGCCGGGCAAGTCACCGTTCATGGATATGCTGTTGGTACCCAAGTTTGGCCCCGCCGCGGCCGCTGATTGCCAGGCAAGCGACGTCATGCCCGAAGCGATGGAGGGCACGCCATGATCGCGCGCCTGATCCATGCTTGCATCGCCAATCGCGTGCTGGTGCTGGTTGCCGCCGCGCTGTTGGCCGTGGTCGGCATCTGGTCGGTAAAGAACACGCCGCTGGATGCGCTGCCGGACCTGTCGGATACCCAAGTCATCATCCGCACGCAATGGGCGGGGCAAACCCCGCGCATCATCGAAGACCAGGTCACCTACCCGCTGGCCACCACAATGTTGTCCGTGCCCGGTGTGAAGGCGGTACGCGGCTTTTCCTTCTTCGGTGATTCCTTCGTCTACATCCTGTTTGACGATGCCACTGATCTGTACTGGGCTCGCTCTCGGGTATTGGAGTACTTGAGCCAGGTGCGCGATCGACTTCCGCCTAACGTGAATCCAGCGCTGGGTCCTGATGCGACCGGACTGGGCTGGATCTACCAGTACGCCCTGGTGGATAGGACCGGTCAACGCGATGTGGGGCAACTGCGTGCGTTGCAGGACTGGTTTCTTCGCTATGAGCTCAAGACTGTGCCGGACGTGGCTGAAGTAGCCAGTGTGGGCGGTGCGGTGCGCGCCTGGCAGATCCAGCCCGATCCGCAGGCGTTGGCGGCCCGTGGACTGACGGTGGCCGAGCTCATCGAGGCGGTGGATGCGGCCAACGGCGCTACCGGTGGCTCGGTGATCGAACAAGGCGAAGCCGAACTGATGGTGCGCAGCGAAGGCTACCTGCGCACACAGGAGGCGTTCGAACAGGTGCCGGTGACCGGCAACGATGGCATCCCCGTCTTGCTTGGCGAGGTGGCCACGATCAGTCGCGGCCCGACCTTCCGTCGTGGTATCGCAGAGTTGGATGGTCAAGGTGAGGTGGCCGGCGGCGTGATCGTCCTGCGCACCGGTAAGGATGCCTTGGGGGCCATCCGGAACGTCAAAGCGCGACTACAGGCGTTGCAATCCAGCTTGCCCGAGGGCGTGGAAGTGGTCCCGGTATACGACCGCTCCGAGCTGATCCAGGATGCAGTGCGCAACCTCACCCATAAGCTTGGCGAGGAGTTCCTGGTCGTAGCGATGGTATGCCTGCTGTTCCTGTGGCATTTACGCTCGGCGCTGGTGGCCGTCATCACCCTGCCCTTGGGCATCCTGGCGGCCTTCATCGTGATGCACGCCCAGGGGATATCCGCCAACTTGCTATCGCTAGGTGGCATCGCCATCGCCATTGGTGCGATGGTCGATGCAGCGGTGGTGATGATCGAAAATGCACACAAGCACCTGGAGCACTGGCGCGAAGCGCACGGCCGGGAACCCCAAGGTGAGGAGCGCTGGCAGTTGATGGCCCGCTCGGCTGCCGAGGTCGGACCGGCCCTGTTCGCCAGCTTGCTGGTCATCACCCTATCCTTCGTGCCGGTCTTTGCCCTGCAGGCGCAGGAAGGGCGATTGTTCTCGCCCCTGGCCTACACCAAGACCTACGCGATGGCCGCCGCAGCAGGCCTGTCGGTGACTTTGATCCCCGTCTTGATGGGCTACCTGATCCGCGGCCGCATTCGCCCGGAACAGCAGAACCCCATCAATCGCATCCTGATCGCCGGCTACCGGCCCATCCTGCTGTGGGTCCTCAAACATCCCGGTGTCACCTTGCTGCTCAGCGGCCTGCTGCTGGTGCTCACCTTGATCCCCTTCAGCCGGCTGGGCAGTGAGTTCATGCCGCCCTTGGAAGAAGGCAGCCTGTTGTACATGCCCACGGCCCTGCCAGGCCTGTCCGCCGACAAGGCGCGCCAGTTGCTTCAGCTCTCGGGCCGGATGATCAAGACCGTACCGGAAGTCGAACACGTGTTCGGCAAGGCCGGCCGTGCCGAGAGTGCGACCGATCCGGCGCCTATCGAAATGTTTGAGACCACCGTGACCTTCAAGCCGCGGGATCAATGGCGCCCGGGCATGACCCCTCAGAAGCTACGCCAGGAGTTGGACGCCGCGGTCAAGATTCCCGGTCTGACCAATCTATGGGTACCGCCCATTCGCAATCGTATCGATATGTTGGCGACCGGCATCAAGAGCCCGATTGGGATCAAGGTCTCCGGACCGGATGTGGAGCAGATCGAGCGCCTGAGCCAGCAGATCGAGCAGGTGGCCAAGACTGTGCCCGGCGTGAGTTCGGCACTGGCCGAACGCGTCACCGGCGGGCGCTATGTCGATGTACAGGTGCGCCCGGAGATCGCTGCACGTTATGGATTCACTCAAGGCCAACTCCAGCAACTGATTGCCACGGTCGTTGGCGGTGATCCAATCGGGGAAACGATCGAGGGGCGCGAGCGCTATCCCATCGTCTTACGCTACCCCCGTGGCCAGCGTGACTCGTTGCAGGCCTTGCAGGATCTGCCGCTGATCGCGCCAGGCGGTGTGCAACTGACCTTGAGCCAGGTGGCGGAGCTGTCGGTCAGCCCAGGCCCGCCGATGCTCAAGAGCGATAACGGCCGGTTGGTGGGCTATATCTACGTGGATGTGGCCGATCGCGACCTGGGATCGGTGGTCCAGGACCTGCAAGCCGCGGTGCAGTCCCAGGTGAGCTTGCCTGCCGGCTATGGGGTGGCCTGGTCAGGGCAGTACGAGTACCTGCAACGGGCATTGGCACGCCTGCAGTGGGTGGTGCCCGCGGCGTTGGCGATCATCTTCCTGGTCATCTGGATGGTGTTCCGCCGGCTCAGTGATGTATCCATCATCCTGCTCAGCTTGCCCTTGGCATTGGTGGGCGGTTTCTGGTTGATCTGGGGGCTGGGCCATGCGATTTCGGTGGCCAGCATGATCGGATTCATCGCCCTGGGCGGCGTAGCGGCTGAGTTCGGCGTCATCATGCTGCTGTACCTGCGCCATGCCTGGGAGCAGCGCTTGGCCAGCGGTGCGCCGGAAGATGAGTCTACCCTGCAAGAGGCTATCTACGAAGGTGCCGTGCAGCGCGTACGCCCCAAGGCGATGACGGTAGCCGTCATCCTGGCCGGCTTGTTTCCGCTGTTCATCGGTGCCGGTGCCGGCTCGGAGGTCATGCAACGTATCGCCGCGCCGATGCTGGGTGGCATGCTCACCGCACCGGTTCTCTCCATGGTGGTGATTCCCGCAGCGTTCTATCTGGTGCGGCGACGTGGATTGCGCGCGGCGCGAGGCGACCAATGCGAGACAGACTGAGCACTTGAGGTGCGTCCCCACAAAAAGACGCCAGTCATGGAAGAAGTCATGACTGGCGTCAAAGGGGAGAGTACAGCCTACGTGCTTACTTATCAGTGCCGGGCGTGAGGGGAGATCTCAAAGCTCAGCGACGCCCGATCCGACACAAAATCCAACCCCTTTTGTGTAGAGGGCACCATGTGATTGGTGTGGATGTACCAGGTCTTGGCGGCGTTCACCTGGAAACTGGCTTGGCCTTGGGCATCGGTACGCAGCAGCGTGGCGCTACCGTGCCCGCCCTTGAGCGGTGCGTCAGCGCGATGGCCGACGTACACGCGCAGGTTGGGCACTGGCCTGCCCTGCTGCAGTATCTGGAACGACAGCTGTTCGCCGACCTTCACGCTTCCAGGATTGCGGGCCAGGCGGATCTCCAACGGATAGCCCAGCGAGGCGGCGAAGTCGTCGGTCAGTTTCGTGCCCACCTGACCAATGGCACGGGCATGCTTGGTGTAGCTATAGGTGACCCCGTTGGGGAACTTGCTCGCATCGTAGGTGGCCAGCGTATCGGGCAAGTCTTCCAACTCCAGGTACTTGCCGAACTCGCTGGCCGTACGGGTGCTGGTGGAAGCCATCGTCGAGACGCCCAGCAGATAGGTGCCCTCGCCCGCCGGATGCACGGCGAGCTGGCTTTGCTTGCCGACCTCTTTCCAACTGGCCAAATCCGGGACCGCCTTGGCACCACCCTGGCTCAGCGAAACGTCCTGTAGACGCGCCCGGGTGACTGCGCCAGCACTTTCATCGAAGGTGCCGTTGTTCACCAAGGCGGTGTTCGCCTCACCCGCTGCGGTGCCGGGCTTGGAGAAAGCGACAAACAGGTCGTGCGCGCCGGCGCTGCCGGCCACCGCGAATAGCAGTAGTGCGGCGGATAGTTGCGTGTTTCTCATGATGTGTAGCTCCTTGGGGTCGTGACTTACCAGTGGTAACCAAAGCGGACGTTCCAGCGACGACCCAGCAAGTCGTACGTCATGGTGTCGGTGTTGGCGTTGGGGTTGTTCTGCACGAACGGCGCCTTCTTATCGAGCACGTTTTCAACGCCGGCCGAGATGTCCCATTTCTTTTTGATGCCGTAGCTCAATTGCAGGTTGTGGTACACCACGCTGGACACATGCGAGCCGATCGTGCCGGGCACGGCGATGATGTCGTCCGCGCTGCCGATGTACTGCGCCGAATAGACGCCAGTCCAACGGTTCTTGCCCATGCGCAGTGAGCCCAAGCCACGCCACTGGGTGTAGCTACCCAAGCCGCTGGTGATCTTGCCGGCGTACTCAATGGTGGTGGCACCGGCGAAGGGAGTGACGTCGTAACGCTCCAGATACGAGGCGTCCAGACTCGCGCTGGCCTGCCAGCCGGCCACATCGAATTGATACAGCACACCGATATCAACACCTTCGGATTCCTCGCTGGCCGCATTGACCTGCTGGGACGAGAGGTAGTTGACCTCACCGGTGATCGGATCACGGGTGAAGTTGGCCGGTGAGCAGAACGGATGGGCCAAGTTCGGTGTGGTGTAGCACGCACGCAACTTGACCGAACCTTCAATGCTACGGATCGCATTCTCGATGCGGATACGGTAGTAGTCGGCCGTGAGCGTCAGCCCCGGCGCAAAGCCTGGGGTCCACACAAAGCCTGCCGTGAAGGTCCGCGCATCTTCAGGCTTGAGGTCGGGATTGCCGCCGGTCGTGGTGAGGATGGTGTTGCCCAACTGACGAAAGTTGGTCGGCACGCCCGCGGCTTGGCAGTTGGCCCGAATGACCGAGTCGGCCGGCAACGTGCTCCAGTTGCTGCACGGGTCCAGCGTGGTCAGGCTGCCTTGACCGATGCCACCGAACAACTCCGGAATACTGGGGATACGAAAAGCCGTTGCGTAGTTGAGACGAATCTTGAGGGGTTCGGCCACCTGCCAATCCAGCCCTACCTTGTAGTTAGTGTCACTGCCGAACAGGTCGTAGTCGGAGTAGCGGCCGGCCAGGTTCAGGGTTGCGTAGTCCACCAACGGGACGTCCTGCAGCAGCGGGACGGCAAACTCGACAAAGGCTTCCTTGGCCGAGTACTCACCTTCGATCGGATCCTGACGCACGATGTTGGCGCTGCCGTTGACTACCAGCGGATCTGGGTACAGCCATCCGCGTTCCTTGCGAAACTCCACGCCCGAGGCGAACGCAACGCTACCGGCAGGCAAATCGAACAAGGCGCCGGAGATCGTACCGCTGACCCCTTGCTGGCTATTGCCACCGGATCCACGCTGGGTAAACAGGATGTAATCCAGCACTTCGGGCGTCAGGTTTCCGTAGCCCAGGTAGTTGCCGCACGGAACCGCCGCCCCTGGTGTGTTGCTGCACAGGCTGGTGTTGAGCGTGTTCTCGACCCGATCAAGGTTGGCGATGTTGGTCGAGCTGTCCGTGGCTGAGTTGCGGCCCCAGTTCATCGCGATATTCCACGCCCAGTTATCGCCCCACTGCCCCTCCAAACCAAGCACGGTACGGAACGTATCGACCTCCTGCTCGGTGATGCGCGCCCCGGCTTCTTCCAGACGCCGACGTTCCAGGGTCAGGTTCTGGCCGGTGGGATTGGTGGGATTGGTGGCGGCGATCCGGATGGTGCGATACACCCCCAAGGTGTTGGGCGAAGCGCGCTGATTGGACTGGCGATTGGTCGCCATCAGTTCCGTGAACAGACGGGTGTTCTCGGTCAGGTCGAATTGACCAAAGCCACTCAAGCCCACTCGCTTGATCGGGCTGACCGCATTGAGCAACAAGTTGTAGTTGTAATTGTGCTTGGCCGGATCATAGAGCTCGTAGGAGCGTGGATCCCCGTTGGGGTCCTGGTTGAAGTTGACCACGCGACCATCGGCCAGCCGGGCTCGCCCACCGATGGTGGACGAGTTGCCCACGCACTGCAGGGTGCCGGCCACCACACCCAACGGACACGGTGCCCGCGAAGCCATGGTGATGGTGCCGCTTTCGGCATAGGTCAGGGCACCCGACATTGAGCTGCGCTCGCCGGTGGTACCGAAGGCGAGGTTGAAGGAGCCGATCTCGCCATCGCCCTGGAAAGTCTGACCATAGCGGGTGGATAGCTCCATGCCATCCATTTCCTTGCGCGTGATGATGTTCACCACACCGGCCACGGCATCGGCGCCGTAGATCGCCGATGCGCCGTCCTTCAGGATCTCGATGCGATCAACCAGGGCCAAGGGCACCACGTTCAGATCCACCGAATTGTTGGCGCCGGTACCACCGTTGACCACGCGTCGGCCGTTGAGCAGTACCAAGGTGCGGTTGACGCCCAAGCCACGCAGGTTGATCTGGGTGGTGCCGTTACCGTTACCCGTCCAGAAGTTGTTGGATTGCGAGCCGGCTGCACCGGCCGATGCAGGCAAGCGCTGCAGCAGTGTCTCGACCGAGACGGCACCGGAGCTCTGGATGGTCTCGGCATCAATGACCGTGGTGGGGCCCACTCCGGACATCTGGGCGCGTTTGATGTGACTGCCGGTCACCTGGACCGCATCAAAGGTGGTGGGTGAAGCGGCCGACGGCGTTGAGGCGTCGGCGCCGCCGGAGAGGGAGGCGCTGTACGAGGCATCGGGACCGGCTTGCCCTACACCGGAGGTCGGTGCGTTGCGCGTAGGCGTCGGCGTGTTGGCACCTTCTCGCACGATTGCCAGCGCGCCGCTTTGATCGCGCTTGACCGTCAGTCCGGTTCCGGCGAGCAGGCGGTTCAGCGCTGCATCCTGGGACATGTCCCCACGCGCGCCTGCGGTGCGTCGATCACGAACGTCTTCGCTCAAGTAGACCAGGCGAACGCCCGATTGCCGGGCATAGGCTTCCAGCGCGACTTTCAGATCCCCTTCGGGAATATCAAAACTGCTCGTTTGTGCAGCGGCGGAGGCCGCGATGACCAGACCACACATGACAGCCAACGCTGTCCTCGCCACTTTCGTACGTGCCATGCATTTTCCCCAGGTCGGCGCGAATCGGCCTGATATCTGTGACGAGAGGACGGCACGCTTCCGGTATGAAATATTTCAGATTGATGTCTGGTGGCGTCTCAGTGCGGTTGGGACACGCGAATCTGATCACCCTGCGTCTCCACGCGCAGGTTGAAGCCGGTGGCCAACAGACGTGCGAAGGCATCCACACCTGTGGCATCGAAACTGCCGCCCACACGCATGTGGGCCGTTTCCGGATCCATCAGTACCAACTGCTTATCGTTGTAGCGATTGAACTGGGCCGCCACATCCGCCAGCGTGGTTTGATCGAACTCCAGGGTTCCATGGCGCCAGCTCAAGGACCGGCGCACCTTGTCCTGAGCGTTTACCGCCACCAGCGTTCCCGCCGGCTTGCTGTATAGCAGTCCCCCGCCCTGCACGATCACCGGCGGCCGGCCGGGTTTGGCCACTAGCGGCTCAACGCGCACCTTGCCTTCCAGCACCGCCACTTCCAGGCGCTCGCGTTCCTGCCTGACGGAGAACTTCGTTCCCAGCACCACGACACGATAGTCACCGGCATGGATGACGAACGGGTGCGCCGGATCGGGCTTTACATCAAAAAATGCCTCGCCCTTGTCCAACCATACATGGCGCAGCGAGGGGTCCACCTGCGCCCGCACCTGCGTGTGCGTGTTGAGCTCCAGGCGGGAACCGTCCGAGAGGGCGATCACTTCCCGGCCGCCAACCTCGGTGCTGTAGCGCGTGCCAGGGCCCCACTCCGTGAGGGTGAACAGCACCGCCAGCATGGCAACACTGGCGGCAATGGCCCAGCGCGTCGGTGCACGCCAATGACGTGTGCGCGGCAGCTGCACGCCGCGCACGGCCGCCAACCGGTCCGCACGCGTCCACACCGACTTCAGACGAAGCCAGGCCACACGATGGGCGGTGTCCTGTTCCAGCCAGGCTTGCAGCTGCATCTGGTCTTGGGCAGTCCATTGCGGGGACTCGGCCCGGTTGATCCATTGCGCCGCGACCTGTTCGATGTCCTTGTGTGGGCTCATGGCTGCGAACGTTCCTTGTTGAAGCGCCGTGACGGACGCTGGATCTTGCCGGTACCGCCGAGCATGAAGTCGGCCAAGGCACGCATACCCAACAGGGTCTGACGCTCCACCGTATCTTCGGCGATCCCCAATCGTCCGGCCACTTCGCGCTGGGATAGACCGTAGATCTTGCGAAGCTCCACGATCTGTCGACATTTGTGGGGCAGTTTCTGCAAGCCTTGCTGCAAGCGGCGCAGTTCATCACGGGCGCCTAAGTGTCGCTCCGGCGTGACCTCATCGCTTTGCATGACCGCCTGCTCCACATCGGCCATCGCTTCAATGGACACAATGCGAGAGCGGCGAATGCGATCGATGAGCAGGTTGCGTACGGTGGTCATGACAAAGGGCTTGGTCTGCGCGGGCAAGCCCCGTCGCGCGGCTTCGTAGATGCGTGCGTAAGCCTCCTGCCTAAGATCAGGAATCTCGCTGTCCTCATGTCCATGCCGGCGCAGGAAGGCATGGATCAAGCCTTCCAGGGGCAGGACATGGGATATGAACCACTCATCCAGCGCCGTGGTCACCGGGGTACTCGCTGATTCATCAGGCAGGCTCAAGCACGTCCACTCACTGGGACGAGTGCATGGGAAAAATCCGGTACGCCTCACCCCGCCGGCACGTTCGGCCGGCGGGACTGCCTCAGATCTTGAAGTCGTCGAAGGCTACCTGGCTGTCGGGTACACCCAGCCGAGTCAGCAGCTCGCGTGTGGCCTTAAGCATGGCTGGCGGTCCGCACAGATAGAACTCGCAATCGGCCAAAGCCTGATGAGCCTTGAGCAGGCGGTCATGCGCTACCTCATGCACCAGGCCCCGCAATAGCGCATCGTCGTTCTGCGCTTCATCCGACAGCACCAAGTGCCAGCTGAAGTTGTCGTGCTGCTGGGCCAGGCCCTCCATCTCCTCGATGTAGGGCGCTTCCTTGAGACTGCGCGCCCCATACCAGAAGTGGATCCGCTCACCGCCCTGCCCCGCCAACAGCGTCCGAATCATCGCGCGCAGCGGGGCCATGCCCGCGCCGCCGCCGATGAAGACTTTCTCCCGTCCGTGAGGCTTGAGCGCAAAGTCGCCGAAGGGGCCGCTGAAGCAGACCCGATCCCCGGGCGAGAGCGTATACAGGTAGGTCGAGCCCCTGCCAGGAGGATGGCGCTTCTTGTCCGATCGTCCGGGACTGAAGCGGGCCAGCAAGGTCAGTCGCCCCTGTGCCTGATCGACAGGCAAGGCGAGCGAGTACGCCCGACGGACCGGTTCGCGGTTGACCAACTTCTCGGGCAGGTCCACGCCCGCCCACTCCTGATGGTGGTGCTCGGGCCTCACCAGCTTGTGGACCGGTACCTCGTAGTTGGGCACATGCACCTGCAAGTAAGCGCCAGGTTGATATTCCGGCCCGGGGTCCTCATCGGGCTTGAGCACGATCTCGCGCAGGAAAGGCGTCACCGCATTTACCTGCTCCACGGTGGCGCCATACTCGGTCCACAGGCTGGCCCCGCCAGCCACCTCGACATCGGTGTCTTCCGTCACAGCCAGGTTGCAGGCCAGGCGATAGCCCATCTTGACCTTGCTGGCCCCCAGGTGGGCGCGATCGGCCGCGGTGGCTTTGGGCGCCGCGCCGCGGAAGCGCACTTCGCACAGGCCGCAGCTCTGCCCTCCTCCGCAGTTGGACGGCAATTGCACGCCTTCGCGTGCCAGCGAGACGTAGACGTTGTCGCCTGCCGACGCTCGTACGGTGCGCAGCCGTGTCCCATCCGGACCGAATACCGACAACTCGCGTGCCGGACGCCAGCGGCGCGGCACGAACTCGCTCCAATGGAAGCTGGCAAACAGCAGCCAGATGCCGGTCAGCGCCAACCACAGACCGCCGATTGCAGCGGTGACCACCAGCGGGTTGTTGAAGTTCTTGCGCCCGGTGTAATCCATGATGTGCAGCATCCAGAACACATCGAACAGGCGCCAGGTCTTGTTGCGGTGGTAAAGCACCTCGCCCGTCTGGGCAGACAGGTACACCGTAGTGTCCTGGCCATCGTCGGTATCCACGCGCCACAGTCGGCCTTCGTGATCGCGTACCTCACCACTCCACTCCAACAGGCGCGGCGCTTTCAACGTGCCAGGGCCGGTATAGGAGGCTTGCGCCAGGCGTGTGGCCCAGGCCGCGTCCAAGGCAATGTGTTGACCGGACACGGCGTTGGCCAAGGTAATGCCCTGGGTATCGGCCAACTGATAGACCGGGGTATCCAGCAACCAGCCCGAACTGACGCGACTGATCTTCTTGTTTCCACCCAGGAAACTGGCCGGCGAGCGGGCGTTGGCAGGCCACTCATGGGCCGCATGCTCGTGAGCTTGGAACTCATGGCCCTGCACCTGATCGTGGTCCAGCCAGCTCATCATCACGCCGCTGGCCATCCAAAGCAGCAACTGCAGGCCGATGATCAAGCCGACCCATTTGTGCAGCGTTCTCATCCAGGGCGTCATGCTGCGGCCCTCCTGCGAAAGCTGTAGAACAGCAACCAGGCACCGCTGAGTACGAACACCAAGCCAACCGCCGAGGCCACGCGCAACAAGGTGTTGTTGACGTCCGAACGGGCCTCGTAGTCCATGATGTGGAACATCCACAGGAAATCAAACCAGCGCCACAGGCTGTGCCGCCGCGCCAGTAACTCGCCGCTGTAGGGCGAGAAATACAG
This sequence comes from Pseudoxanthomonas sp. LjRoot127, assembly GCF_964253495.1. NCBI lineage: Bacteria > Pseudomonadati > Pseudomonadota > Gammaproteobacteria > Lysobacterales > Lysobacteraceae > Pseudoxanthomonas > Pseudoxanthomonas sp. LjRoot127. The sequence continues at coordinate 3,511,009 of NZ_CAXUQR020000001.1, read as the reverse complement.
GGTGGTTTCACCGGCATCGGCGTAGTGCACCGCCCACATGGGAACCGGGCGGGTGGCCACTTCTTGCGGCGCCTGGGTAACCCACTCGACCCGAGCTACGGGTGCCTGGCCCTGATAGACGTCTTTTGCCAAGGCGATCGCCATCTGCTGATCACCTGGGGAGAGCACCTCCCCCGTCGTGGCGTCCAGCAGGTACACCTGATCGCGGGCGTGAATCTCGTAGACATCCCGCTCAAGCAGCCGCTTGAGCTTGACCTGCGTCATGCCCGGATAGCGCCGCTGCAGTTCCTCACCGGACAAGTGGGTGGGTGCCACCAGCGGCTGCTGATGGGCATGGGCCAGGTGATCGCCGTGGATGATGTCCAAGGAGATGACCGTCATGTACACGCCACTGATCATCCAAAGCAGCGCTTGCACGCCGATGATCAGGCCAATCCATTTGTGGGCCTTGCGTGCCCAGAAAGCCGATTTCATAGTGATCTCGTTCGACAAGAGGACAACGCCTGCTCCCGTCACCAGGACGGGAGCAGGCCAAGCAGGCCTTACCAGTGGTAACCCACGCGTGCATACCAACGACGACCCAGCAGGTCATACGTCATCGTGTCGGTATTGGCGTCGGTGTAGCTCTGGATGAACGGGGCTTTCTTGTCGTACAGGTTGTCGATGCCGAAGGACACATCGAAGGTCTTGTTCGGTGCGTACTTGAGCTGGACATTGTGGTAGGTCACGCTGGGGGCATGATCGCCAATGTCGCCTGGGCTGGCGTTGATGTCATCCGCCTTGCCGATGTACTGCAAGCTGTAAGAACCGGACCAGGCTTCGCGTTCCATCGTCAGCGAGGTCAAGGCGCGCCAGTGAGTAAAGCTGCCACGGCCACCGGTGATCTTGCCGGCGTACTCGATCACATCCGCCCCTGGGAACGGCCGCACGTCGTACTGATCCAGGTAGGACACATCCACGCTCAGAGTGGAGTCGAAGCCTGCGACTGCGAACTCATACAGGCCTCCCAGATCGATGCCGCGAACACGCTCGTTGGCCGCATTGACCGGCTGGGACGACAGGAAGTCCACTTCACCGGTGATCGGATTGCGGGTGAAGTTGTCATTGCCGCAGAACGGATGCGCCAAGCCCGGGGTGTTGTAGCAGATCGACAGCTTGGTTGAGCCATCGATACGCTGGATCGCGTTGTCGATCTTGATGTTGAAGTAGTCCACCGTCAGCGTCAGCCCTGGCAGGAAGCTCGGGGTCCAGACCGCGCCCACGGTCAAGGACTTGGCATCTTCCGGCTCCAGGTCAGGATTGCCGCCGGAGGTGGTCAGGATCGTGTTGCCCGGCTGCACGTAGCCTGTCGGTACGCCGTACGCCTGGCAGTTCTGACGCACTACCGAATCAGCCGGCAAGCTGCTCCAGCCGCTACAGGGATCGGTCGTGGTCAGGTTGCCCTCGGCCACGCCACCAAACAGTTCGGGAATGTTAGGGATGCGGAAAGCCGTGGCGTAGTTGGCGCGCACCTTCAAGGACGGCACGATCTGCCAATCCAGCCCCACCTTGTAGTTCACGTCTTCGCCGAACAGATCGTAGTCGGAGTAACGCACCGCGGCATTGAGCGTCAGGCTCTCGGCGATCACGCTGTCCTGCAACAGCGGCACGGCAAACTCGGCGAAGGCTTCCTTGGCCGTGTACTCACCGGCGATCGGATCCTGTTGGTTCGTGTTGGCAATGCCCAGTACCGTCAGCGGATCGGGATCGCGCCAACCACGCTCCTTGCGAACCTCAATGCCGGAGGCAAAGCCCACCCAACCGGCCGGCATCTCGAATAGCTGGCCGCTGATGTTGGCGGTGAAGCTTTTCTGGTCGTTGCCGCCGTTGTCGCGCGTCCTGAACAGGATGTAGTTGAGCACCTCGGGGGTCAGGTCGCCGTAGCCGAGATAGTCACCGCAAGGGATCGCCGCGCCGGGCGTGTTGCTGCACAGCGCGGTGTTGAGCGTGTCATCCACCCGGTCCAGGTTCGCCACATTGGTCGAGCCATCCACACCGGTGTTGCGGCCCCAGTTCAGCGCGGCCGACCAGTCCCAGTTCATGCCCAACTGGCCTTCAATGCCCGCGACCACGCGGAAGGTATTGGTTTCCTGGAAGAACTCGCGCGGGCCGGCCTCTTCCAGGCGGCGGCGCTGCAGCAGCAGGTCTTGGCCGGTCGGGTTGGTCGGGTGGCTGGCCGCGATGTTGATCGGGCGATAGACACCCAGGCTGCCGGGCGTGGCCAGCTGATCGGACTGGCGGTTGGTGAACATCAGCTCGGTGAACACGCGCGTGGTTTCATTCACCGTGCTGTCGCCGAACAGGCTGAAGCTCAAACGCTTGATCGGATTGACGGCATTGAGATAGGGATTGCCGTTGTAGTTATGCTTGGCCGCCGAATACGGTTCATAGAAATCCCCGTCACCATTGGGATCCTGGTTGAAGTTCACGCGCGAGCCGTCGGCTAGCAAGGCGCGCCCACCGATGGTGGCCGAGCTGCCCACACATTCGAGTTGCCCGTCGACCTCACCCAAGCCGCACGGTGCGCGTGAGGCCATGTTGACCGTGCCGGTCTCCGAGTAGTTGATGCCGGCCATCAACGAACCGCGGTCTGACGTAATACCCCAAGCGAAATCGAACGACTTTTCTTCGCCATCGCTTTCGAAGGTCTGTCCATAACGCACTGCCGCCTCGGCACCGTCGTAGTTCTTCTTGGTGATGATGTTCACCACACCCGCCACGGCATCGGCACCGTAGATGGCTGAGGCACCGTCCTTGAGGACCTCGATCCGCTCGATCAGCGCTACCGGGATGATGTTCAGGTCCACCGAGCTGTTGGCACCGGTGCCACCATTGACCACACGACGACCATTGAGCAGAACCAGCGTGCGGTTAATGCCCAAGCCGCGCAGATTGACCTGGGTAGTGCCGTAGCCGTTCTCGGCCCAGTAGGCATTGGACTGGCTGCCGGCAAAACCGGCCGAGGCCGGCAGGCGCTGCAGCAGCGTCTCCACTGAAGTGGCACCGGAGCGCTCGATGGCTTCGGCATCAACCACGGTGACCGGACCAACACCGGACAGCTGCAGTCGCTTGATATGGCTGCCGGTGACCTGGACGGTGTCCAGCGTCTTGGCCGACTCGCTCGTGGCGCCCTGTTCAGCCTGCTGAGCCAGAGCCACCGTGGAAAAACCGGCGCACAGAAGGGCACCGACGGATACCGCCAAAGGATTGCGCTTGAAGTACATGGGTTCTCTCTCCCCCGAAGGGCAATGCATGCGTATGACCCTGGTGCCCCAGACGTGGGGGCCTATGCGACATCAGGGCGTGCGTAGACGTCGCCAATCAATGGCGACCAAGCAGCATTAGCCGATGGGAGGTCGGAACAGCCGGGATACCTGTCGTCGCAGCGGCGGCAACTCAGGCGTAGGTAGGTAGGTGCTCGTCAGGGCGTGCTGGGCGGCAAAGATGACCGGCACACGCCCGGCGAAGAAGGTGAGCACACAGCTGCAGTCGCAGGAGGTGGTGCTGCAGTCGCACTGATGATCGTTCTGATCACCCTGCCCGGCTTGCTTGCCACCGGGACGAATTTTGTTGCAATCGTTACTAATCTTGGCGCGTTCATTGACACGCGCGCCGCCGTGCACCGAGTGGGTGCCATTCACCGCACCTGGGGGAGGAATATGCCGCACGGCCATCCGCGTGGTGGCCTGCGCGCTCAGGATCCCATCCGCGCAGAGCACGAGGATCAGGAACATACGCAGTAGCACGCGAAGCGACGGCATGAGCGTGTGGCGAACCCGTAGGTTGTCTATACCACAGCAATAGCACGAGGAAATTCTTAGTGTCAACTGCTTGTGCAGCACAGCATCGAAAGTGGTTGGACTGGTTGTATAGACATGTAATGCTTGGGCCATGGACGAACCCAAGCCGCACTACCAGAAGCTCAAGCACTTCATCCTGCGTCACATCACCAACGGCGACTGGCCCGCGCGCAGTCGCGTCCCCAGCGAGAACGAACTGACGGCCAAGTTCGGCTTGTCTCGCATGACAGTGAATCGAGCGCTGCGCGAGTTAACCGACGCCGGCGTGCTGACCCGAGTGCAAGGCGTGGGCACGTTCGTCGCGGGGCCCAAGGCCGAATCGGCGATGTTTGAGGTGCGCAACATTCGCGAAGAGATTCAGTCCCGCGGCCAGACACACTCGGTCCAGGTGCTGATCTGCGAGACGGTCGAGGCGCGCTCCAGTGTGACGACCAACTTCGGCCTGACACCGGGCACGGAGCTGTTCCACAGCCGCCTGCTCCACCACAGCGATGACAAGCCCGTGCAGTTGGAGGATCGCTTTGTGCAACCCAGCGTGGCGCCGGATTACCTGGACATCGATTTCCACACCGAGATTCCGCATCAGTACTTGATGCGCGTTGCGCCGCTGGAGCGCGCCGAACATGTGATTGAAGCCGAGACGGCCAGCAAGCGTCTGGCTGCGCAACTGAAGATCAACGAAGGCGATCCGTTGCTGGTGCTGACCCGACGTACGTGGTCGCGCGGACAGGTGGCCAGCTTTGTGCGGTTGATTCACCCGGCATCTCGTTACCGCTTTGTGGGCACCTTCCAGGTTGGCGCCCCCCTGACCCCTTGAGGATTTGATGGATACCTTGGAACGCTCCGCTTCCCCTGCGCGCACCGTTCGCGCTCCGATCGGCACCCAGCTGCACTGCAAGAGCTGGCTGACTGAAGCGGCCTACCGCATGATCCAGAACAATCTGGACCCCGATGTTGCCGAGCGCCCGGAAGACCTGGTGGTCTACGGCGGCATCGGTCGTGCTGCGCGCGACTGGAAAAGCTTTGACCGTATCTTGGAAACGTTGCGATCGCTTGAGGATGATGAATCCTTGTTGGTGCAATCGGGAAAACCGGTAGGCGTGTTCCGCACGCATAAGGATGCACCGCGCGTACTGATCGCCAACTCCAACCTGGTGCCCCACTGGGCGACTTGGGAGCATTTCAACGAGCTCGATAAGAAGGGCTTGATGATGTACGGGCAGATGACCGCCGGCAGCTGGATCTACATCGGTAGCCAGGGCATCGTGCAGGGAACCTACGAGACGTTCGTTGAGCTGGGTCGCCAGCACTACGGTGGCAACTGGCAGAACAAGTGGATCCTCACCGCAGGCTTGGGCGGTATGGGCGGCGCGCAAGCATTGGCCGCAACGCTAGCCGGCGCCAGCAGCATCGTGATCGAGTGTCAGGAGTCGCGAATCGATTTTCGCATTCGCACACGCTATGTCGATCACAAGGCCACCTCCATCGAGCAGGCCCTGCAGATCATTGAAAGCAGTCCAGTCCCCGTGTCGGTGGGATTGCTGGGCAATGCGGCCGAATTACTCCCGCAGTTCGTCGCTCTTGCACGCAATGGCGGCGCCCGCCCCCATGCGGTGACCGATCAGACCTCGGCGCATGACCTGATCAACGGGTATCTGCCGTCGGGATGGACGGTGTCGCAGTGGGAGCAGGCCCGGGCGGGCAGCGACGGCCAACGCCGTGAATTGGCGCAGGCCGCGGCCGCCTCGTGCGCCACGCACGTACGCGCCATGCTTGATTTCCACGCGCTGGGCGTGCCGACGATCGACTACGGCAACAACATCCGGCAAGTGGCCCTGGATCAAGGCGTGGACAATGCCTTCGCCTTCCCTGGCTTCGTGCCCGCCTGTATCCGTCCGCTCTTCTGCCGGGGCATGGGGCCTTTCCGATGGGTGGCCCTCAGCGGCGACCCGGAAGATATCTACAAGACCGATGCCAAGGTCAAAGAGCTGTTTCCGGATAACACGCATCTTCACCAGTGGCTGGATCAGGCGCGGGAGCGCATCGCGTTCCAAGGCCTGCCTGCCCGCATTTGCTGGCTGGGTCTGGGCGAGCGACACAAAGCGGCTTTGGCATTCAATGAAATGGTGCGTAACGGCGAATTGAAGGCGCCCATCGTGATTGGGCGTGATCATCTGGATTGTGGCTCGGTCGCCAGCCCCAACCGCGAAACCGAAGGCATGCGTGATGGTTCCGATGCGGTATCGGATTGGCCGCTGCTCAATGCCCTGCTGGCCACCAGTGGCGGCGCCACGTGGGTAAGCCTGCATCACGGAGGCGGCGTGGGCATGGGGTTTTCGCAGCATTCGGGTGTAGTCATCGTCTGCGATGGCACTGAACAAGCCGACCGGCGGCTGGCGCGCGTGCTATGGAACGATCCGGCCACCGGGGTCATGCGCCATGCTGATGCCGGCTACGAGCAAGCATTGGCGTGCGCGCGTGAGCATGAGTTGATCTTGCCGGCCATCCTGGAGTGAGCATCATGCTGAACTTGACGCCTGGCCAAGTGACCTTGGCGCAGCTGCGGCAGATCGCCGAAGGTGCCGCCCCCATCGCACTGGACCCCGCCTGTTGGGATCAGGTGCGCGCCTCTTCCCAAGCCGTCCAGGCCATCGTGGTGGCCGGTGAGCCTGCCTATGGCATCAACACCGGCTTTGGCAAGCTGGCCAAGGTCCACATAGCGCGCGAGCAATTGGAGCAACTGCAGACCAACCTGGTGCGCTCCCATGCCGTTGGCATGGGCCCGCTGCTCGATGACGCCTGCGTACGACTGATCTTCGCCACCAAGATCGCGTCTCTGGCCCGAGGCTACTCGGGCGTACGCGAGCAGACGCTGGCTACGCTAGTGGCGATCTACAACGCACAGATCTGGCCCTGCATTCCTGCCCAAGGCTCAGTAGGCGCCTCCGGCGATCTGGCACCGTTGGCGCACCTGACGTTGGCAGCCATGGGCGAAGGCCACGTGCGGGTTGACGGACAGGTGCTGCCCGCCAGCCAGGCGCTGGAACACGCGGGCATCACCCCGATCCGGCTGGCGGCCAAGGAGGGGCTGGCCCTGCTCAACGGCACGCAGGTATCCACCGGCATTGCATTGATGGCGCTGTTCGCGGCAGAGCAGATCTACTCAGCTGCCGTGTTGAGCGGCGCGATGAGCGTCGATGCCGCCTGCGGCTCTGACTCGCCCTTCGATCCGCGCATCCATGCCGTGCGTGGCCAGCCGGGCCAGATTGTCGTGGCCAAGCACTACCTTCGCCTGCTGGCCGGTAGCGCGATCCGTGAGTCGCATCGTCAGAACGACACGCGTGTGCAGGATCCTTACAGTCTCAGGTGCCAGCCTCAGGTGATGGGGGCCATACGCGACGTGATGCAACATGTGGCACAAGTGTTGTGGACAGAGGCCAACGCGGTCTCTGATAACCCACTGGTCTTCACCGATACCAGCGAAGTGATCTCGGGTGGCAACTTCCACGCCGAGCCCGTGGCCTTTGCTGCGGATCAACTGACCATGGCAGTGTCGGAGATCGGTGCCTTAGCCGAGCGCCGGATTGCCTTGTTGATCGATTCGACTTTGTCAGGTCTGCCCGCATTCCTGGTGGCCAACCCGGGCGTCAATTCAGGTTTCATGATCGCCCACGTGACCGCCGCTGCACTGGCCAGCGAAAACAAAACCCTCTCCCATCCCGCCAGCGTGGATTCTTTGCCGACCTCGGCCAACCAGGAGGACCATGTCAGCATGGCGACCTTCGCCGCGCGCAAGTCTCGCGAGGTGGCCGATAACGTGCGTCGCATCGTGGCCATCGAAATGCTTGCCGCCTGCCAAGGCATCGAGTTCCGACGGCCGCTGCAGTCTTCGCAGGCTTTGGAAGCGGTGCACGCGCAGGTACGCGCCCTGGTACCCCGCTACGACGAGGACCGCTATCTGGCCCCCGAGATGCAGGCCATCGAGGCCTTCATCCAACGAGGGGGGCTGCAACCGTTCCTGGAGTGGCCATTGCAGGAGACGGGCAGGTGAATCCTGCATGGGCGGGGCGCGTGGATCTGCCGTTGTCGGCCGATACCCAGCGCTGGCATCAGGTGGTGGCGTCGGACCCGGATCTTGGCGCTCCTGGCATTGCCCTGCTGGGCTTTGCCAGCGATGAAGGCATTCGTCGCAATGCCGGACGGCCAGGTGCTGCACAAGGGCCCGATGCACTTCGCAGGACGTTGGCCAACCTGCCCGTGCTACAACCCTGCCCTCTTTACGACGCAGGCAATATCGTCTGCGAGGATCGTGCCCTGGAGCTGGCACAGGCCCACTACTCCCAGCGCGCCCAACAACTCTTGGATAGCGGGCATTGGGTCGTCGGCTTAGGCGGAGGTCACGAAATTGGCTATGCCAGCTATGCGGCCCTGTGCGGCCACCTCGGACCATCACCATCGCGAATCGGCATTTTCAACTTCGATGCTCATTTCGATTTACGCGAGCAGGGGTGTGCGAGTTCCGGCACGCCCTTCCTTCAAGCATTGGAGCACGCCCACAGGAGTGCCACGCCGCTCCAGTACCACTGCATTGGCGTCAGTCGCTCCAGCAATACACCGCGCTTGTTCGCTACGGCCGAACGTGAGGGCGCCCACTACATCACCGATGACGCCCTAAACGCGTGGAATTGGCACGCACAAGCGGAAGTGGTGAATCGCTGGTGTGATGCGGTGGACGTAATCTACCTGACCCTGTGCCTGGATGTATTGCCGCAAGCCACTGCTCCGGGTGTGAGCGCGCCTAATCCAAGAGGCGTGAGCCTAGAGGTCGTGGAAGCATTGATGGACTTGATCCTGGCTTCAGGAAAGGTGCGGTTGATGGATGTGGCTGAGCTGTGTCCGCCCTTGGACTTAGATCAAGCTACTGCGCGCATAGCCGCTCGCCTAATCCACCGCGCCTGTAGCGCGGTACGACCGGCGCTCAACAGGAGCGGGCAGCTGAACTCTATGGCTTGAGGCTACCGACTTGTCCTTGCCAACCGATCTAGCGCGGGGCAAGCATCACCCGCGGAGGCTTGGCATTCGTCTACCAATTGTTTCAGCCCGGTCTCCAACAAACGCAAATCTTCAATGCGCTGGCGGACTTCGCTCAACTTCTGTTCCGTCAGCAATCGGGTTTGCTCACACGCGCCCCTGCCCTCGATCTGCAACAAACTAGCTATCTCATCAAGACGGAACCCGGCCGCCTGAGCTCGTCGGATAAATCTAAGCCGGCTAACATCAGCCTCACCATAGCGCCGTACACCGCGTTGTGGACGTTCGGGCTCAGGAAGCAAGCCCCGCCGCTGGTAATAGCGAATCGTCTCGATATGTACATCCGCGGCCTTTGCCAGCCGACCGATGGTCATGGCACTCATGATCACTGCTTGACTCCGTACCATGGTACGGAGAATAACATACTGCCATGAGTCAGCATCGTCCTCCCAAGTCCTTTTTGCCACCTCTTTGGGGCGCGGCGGTTGCCGCTGTTGGCGCGTCAATATGCTGCGTGGTGCCGCTGGTGCTGGTCTTAATGGGAATCAGCGGAGCATGGATCGCTAACCTCACGGCCTTTGACGTCTGGCGCCCTTGGTTGAGCGCGCTCACCATACTTTGCTTGGCTTGGGCGTTTTGGACCCAGTATCGCTCAGGCGCGCAGCGGTGCAGCAATGACGGTGGCTGCACGGATACCCCATCACTAAGGCGCCGCCGTCGTTGGCTCTGGATGGCCGCCAGCGGGATCGTGCTGTTGCTACTCTTTCCCTATTACATTAGCTGGTTCTTGTAAGGAGCACTTTATGCGCGCAATGCTTCTTGGTCTGATCATGACGATCTGGATGTCGGCGGCTTGGGCCATCACACCTCAACGGGTCATGTTGCATGTGGAGAACATGACGTGTCCGGCATGCAGCATTACCATCGAGAAGGCCTTGGACAAGGTGCCTGGGGTAACGTCCACTCAGGTAGACACACGGGCTGGAACAGTGACCGTTATTTTTGATGCGAAAATCGTGGATTCAGCGAGAATAGCAAAGGCGATCACTGACGCCGGTTTTCCAGCGACCATCAAGACAGGATCGGAAAGTGGCTGACATGCAACTGGCCAGCACCTTGACTTGCCCTGTATGCGGTCATCGGGCAACAGAGACCATGTCCACAGACTCATGTCAGTTCTTCTATGAATGCGTGAACTGCAATAAGTTGATTCAGCCCAAAACAGGCGATTGCTGCGTTTTCTGTTCTTACGGCACGGTGCCGTGCCCGCCTATTCAACGGCACAGCTCCTGCTGTTCTGGCGCAGCCTAGCTAACCCCTCCTGGGCGGGGACACCGTTTTACCTAGTCTTTGAGCGGCGCAAGTAGACAGCAGACGTCACCGCGATCAATTGGCGAGAAGTTGCTTCATCTGGGCGATCTCTTGCTTCTGCGAGGTGATGATGTCCAGGCAGAGTCTGGTCAGCTCGGGATCCTTCAGGCGGTTTTCTTCGCACATCAGGATGGCGCCGGCATGATGGGGAATCATAGAGCGGATGAACTGCCGATCAGTCACCGCGGCCTGCGTACGGATTCCCCACCAACAGAACAGCATGAACGCCACGGTCACGCTGGCCAGGATCAGGTTACGCCGACGATCGGGGTACATGCTGGACATGAGCCAAAGCTCGATCAACAGCATCGGCGCAGCCATTAGCCCTGCCATGTAGAGCTGGTTGACGTTGTGATAGACGTTGGCCCACTGATCGACCATGGCATACATCAGGGCGTACATAGCCAAGAACGACAGGGCCATCATCAGCAGCAGGCGACCGTAGTGCCCCTGATGCGTCTGACCGGGACTTCCTTGCGAGGCGTGTTGCCCTAGATGCTGCGTGTGCGTGCTTTCGTGCTTACCGTGCGAAGAAGACATGTCGATCTCCGTGGGAATAGCAGAACATCGCCGAATCCCGGGGGCCAAGGACCCAGCCCCCGGGGAGATAGCAGTTACATACCCTTGCCGGCAGCGAATTCCTGCGGGCTCAGCTTGCCGTCCTTGTTGCTATCGAGCATGCCAAAGTGGGGCGCCAGCTTGTGCTTGGCCAGCTCTTCCTTGGACAGCGAGCCGTCCTTGTTGGCATCGAGCTTGGTGAAATCGGCATCGGCCGCGGCCGGCTTGTGCTGACCATGCTCCTGCTTCTTGTGATCCATCGGCTTGTGCTGACCGTGGTCGGTGGTGGGCGTGGTGGTCTGGCCGCCGGCGAAGGCCGCGCCAGAGATCAGGAACAGGGCCATCATCGAGAGGGAGGCATAACGTTTCATTGCAGTACTCCTTGTGGGATATGAGCCATCAGTGACAAGAATGGCCGCGCGCAGGCTCATCGGCGCGGTCAGGGTGGGAGGTGGCGACAACGGTGGAGCCGGACAAACGCAAGGCATTGGTGACCACCGACACCGAGCTCAGGCTCATGGCCAGGGCCGCCATCATCGGACTGAGCAAAAGGCCGAAGCTGGGGTACAACAGGCCGGCGGCGATAGGCACGCCGATGGCGTTGTAGACGAAGGCAAAGCCCAGGTTCTGCTTCATGTTGGCCACCGTCGAAGACGAGATGGCACGGGCTTGCACGATGCGCCTCAAATCACCCTTGACCAGGGTGAGCTGGGCGCTGGACATGGCCACATCCGTACCCGTCCCCATCGCGATGCCCACATCGGCCGCCGCCAGGGCCGGCGCATCGTTGATGCCATCACCGGCCATGGCTACACGACGCCCTTGGGCTTTGAGTTGCTGAACCAGTTCGGCCTTGTCCTGAGGTTTGACGCCGCCACGCACATCGTTGATGCCCAGCGTGCGCCCCACGGCCTCGGCCGTCGCCTGTGCGTCACCGGAGGCCATCACCACGTGCAGGCCATCAGCACGCAGCAGGTTCAAGGCAGGCAAGGTCGTGGCTTTGATGGGATCAGCCACCGCAATTGCGCCGGCCAACCGCCCATTGACCGCCAGGAACATCACGCTAGCGCCTTCTTTACGAAGACGCTCGGCGCTGCTTTGCAAAGGGGCTACATCGGCGCCAACCGACGCCATTAGGCTTTGGTTGCCGAGCACGACATCCTGATCGGACACGCGCCCGCGGACGCCTTGGCCGGTGAGCGAATCAAAATCCTGGGCAGCCACCAGGTTCAAGCCACGTCGCTGGGCTTCAGCCACGATGGCCTCGGCCAAGGGGTGCTCGCTGCCCTGCTCCAGACTGCCGGCCAAACGAAGGATCTGATCTGCGTCGAAACCGGCGTAGGAGAGCGTGTCGCGAAAGGCTGGACGCCCCTCGGTCAAGGTACCGGTCTTGTCCACAATCAACGTGTCGATCAAACGTAGCTGTTCGATCGCCTGAGCATCGCGGAACAGGACCCCAACCTGTGCAGCGCGGCCGGTGGCGACCATGATCGACATGGGGGTAGCCAAACCCAAGGCACACGGGCACGCAATGATCAGAACGGATACGGCGTTGAGGACGGCAAAGGTCCAGGACGGTTCGGGTCCAAACAGGCCCCATCCGAAGAACGTGAGCACCGCCGTGGCCAGCACGGCCAGGACGAACCAGTACGCCACCTTGTCCGCCATACGCTGCATCGGCGCGCGAGAGCGCTGGGCTTGGGCCACCAACTGCACAATCTGCGCCAGTACTGTCCCGGATCCGACTTTGTCCGCCCGGATGACCAGGGCGCCCGTCCCGTTGAGCGTGGCGCCTATGACGTGATCACCGACAGTCTTCTCCACCGGAATGGGTTCACCGGTCAGCATCGACTCATCGACACTGGTGCGACCTTCGATGACTTCCCCATCGACCGGCACCTTCTCGCCCGGTCGTACGCGAAGTAGATCACCCACGTGCACGTGATCCAACGCAACGTCCTCTTCGCCCCCATCGGGTTTGACGCGGCGAGCCGTCTTGGGCGCCAACCCCAGCAGGGACTTGATGGCCGCGGAGGTTTTGGAGCGCGCCCGCAGTTCCAGCAGCTGGCCGAGCAGCGTGAGCGAGACGATGACCGCCGCCGCCTCGAAGTAGACCCCTACCCGTCCATGCTCGCGGAAAGAGTCCGGAAACAGGCCCGGCGCCAGGGTGGCCACCACGCTGTAGCCAAACGCAGCGGCCACGCCGATGCCGATCAGCGTCCACATGTTGGGGCTGCGATTGCCGATGGACTGTAGGCAGCGCTCAAAGAAAGGCCACCCCGCCCAGAGCACCACCGGGGCGCTCAGCACGAGCTCAATCCAAGTGCGCGCCTGCGTGGACAAGCCGGGCAGACGATGTCCCAGCATGGCCAGGACCAGGACGATCAACGTCAAAGGCAATGTCCACCAGAAGCGTCGGGCGAAATCGCGCAGCTCCGGGTTTTCGTCCTCCTCCAGCGAGGGCATCTCCGGCTCCAGCGCCATGCCGCAGATCGGACAGGTGCCGGGACCTGACTGACGAATCTGCGGGTGCATCGGGCAGGTATAGACCGTGGCGTGGGTATCGCTGGGTGGGGCCACCGCGGCTGGGGCGGTCACTTCGACTTGCTGGGGAGCATCGTCCGTATACCGGTCGGGATTGGTGATGAACCGCTCTCGGCATTTGGCTGAGCAGAAGTGATACTTCGTTCCGCCATGCAGAGCGTGGTACGGCGTTCTAGCCGCGGAGACCTGCATACCGCATACCGGATCACGAACCGAGTCTGGACCATCGCTGGCACCCTGCGGCATCGCCTTGCCGGCTTCATCGTGGGAATGAGGGGACATGGATCACTCTGGGCTGGAAGAAGGGATCGCGAGCAAACTGTCAGCTGCGTTGACCGTGCAGGACGTAAGGCTGCGTGGTGCCATCGGGCAGTACAAATTCCACCGTATAGGGTTGAACACGTCCGTCGGGCATCTCCATGCCAGGAGAACCGGCAGGCATCCCCGGTAGCACTAATCCGCGGCCTACCGGGCGCTCACGCAGCAGGCGCAGGATGTCCTGCACCGGCACATGACCTTCGACGATGTAGCCATCGATCTCGGCGGTATGGCACGAGCCGCGTCCATAGGGCACGCCCAAGCGCGCCTTGATGGGGTTGAGGTCTTCGCTGTTGTGCACCTCAACCGTAAAACCTGCTTTCTCCAGATGCTCCACCCACAGTTGGCAGCAACCGCAGGTCGCACTCTTATGTACTTTGACCAACGGCAACGGACGCTGCGGTTGAGTGACCTGCTGCGCAGCCGCCGATGTCGGAGATTGGGCGTCCGATGCCGCCTCTGAATTGACAGCCGATTCGGGGCGCGCGCATGCGGTCAGCGACAAGGCCGTGGCCAGCAGAAAGAGACAGCTGCGTGAAGTGTTCATCATGCTTCCTTAAGAGATGCCCGAGCGCCGAGGCGCTCGGGCGTGGAGCCGGGGCAGCTCCATGAAGGGATCAATGCTGGTGATCGTGGCCGTCATCGGCCTTGGGAGCTGGCTCGGCTGGTTTGGCTGGCATGGAGCCGTGCTGATCGTGCTCGCCCTCGGACTTGGCCTGCGCAGGTTGCTTTGCCGGCTCGGCCGCATGCACGTGCGTCTTGCCGTCGGCATGCACATGCGTGGTGCCTTCCTTAGGCTTGCTCATGTCCATGCCCATGCCACCTGCTTCATGCCCCTGGCCATGGCCATGGCCATCACCCATCTCTTCGCTATCACCGCCGCCATGGTGATCTGCACCCGCTTCCTCGCCATGCGAGTGCCCGCCGGTCTCACCGCCACCGTGTGAATGGCCATCACTGCTGGCTACCAACGCCTGGTAGCCGGCCTTGTCCAGCTTGGGCAGCTTCTGCAGGAAGGCCGACATGTTCCAGATGAACTCATCGTCCATGCTGCCGCCCCACGCAGGCATGCCGCTGGCCTTGATGCCGTGCTTGATCACCCAGAACGCCTCAGCTGGACCCACCGGGTGCTTGCTTAGGTTTGGTGGCGCGGGGTACAGACCCTTGCTCATCTCGGTGGCCGCCGCATCTGGCGAAAGATGACAGGTCACACACATAGCGTTGTAGTTGCCCGCACCCTGGCGGATACGCTCAGGATCATCCAGGTTCGTGGGTACCTGAAGCTTGGCGGCGCGCACCTCAATGGAACGCTCACGCGCCGTTTCAAGTAGCGCATACACCGGGCGACTATGCGGATCATCAGCGGCCACGTTGTACACGCCCAGAGAGACCGCGGCGGTTGCGACCACCGCAACCAATGCCACGCCGGCGCCGAGCCATACCCACATCTTCTTGTTGGATTTCATTGTCAGTTCCCCTTAGAACCAGGTACGAAGGCCGATGACCAAGCGCGTGTCTTCAAAAGACTCGCCATGCTCGCGTCGCATGTCTGCGGTATTGCCAAACGCACGCTCGTACACCACGCCGATGTAGGGAGCGAACTTTCGGGTGAACTCATAACGAAGTCGCAGGCCCGCCTCAGCGGTACTCAGACCCGAACCTATTCCGCGCAATGGATCGTTCTTGCCATACGCCGTGACCTCCACCAGCGGCTGCAGGATCAGCCGATTGGTCAGCAGCAGTTCGTACTCGGCCTCGACATTGGCAGCAGTCTGGCCGCCTTCGCCGAGATAGGCTGTGGCGGATACTTCGAACTTCATCGGTGCCAAGCCCTGTACGCCGATAGCGGCGAAGTTCTGCGAAGCCCCCGGCTTGAAGTCATGGCGCACACCGGCTACCACATCCCACCACGTGGAGATACTGCGGCCGTAGAGCACTTCCAGATCAGCCGACTCGGTCTGACCATCTGTGCGTTCGCCTTCACTGCGGAACCAGACGCGATTGAGGTCCGTACCGATCCAACCCTGACCCTCCCAACCCAGCCCGGTGCCCGGATCGGCATCCCAGGCTTCCAGGCGATTGAGCAGTACGTAGCTCTTGATCGAATTGTCATGCACCGGATGCGCGTGTGCGGGCGCGATGGCCGCCTGACGATCAGCCTCGGTCACCGCAGGAATCGGGGTGCGCGGCTGCGTTGGTGCGACAGGCCCATGTCCCATCTGACTGTGGTCCATGCCCTCCATCGATTGCATGCCAGCTTCTGGCGTAGCGGATGCGGGCGAACCGTGGCCCATCTGCGAATGGTCCATCCCCTGCATCGCAGGCGTGGACGTGCTGGAGGCGTCGGACGCAGCGGGCTGTGCCATCTGACTGTGATCCATGCCCTGCATCGGCTGCGTCTGCGCTTTGGGCGCTGCAGGTGTACTCGCGGGCGAGCTGTGCCCCATCTGCGAGTGGTCCATGCCCTGCATGGCAGGCTCGGCTGCTTGAGCCGGCGGCGCGGCATGGCCCATCGCCGCATGATCGATAGTCGCTTCGCTGGTCTTGGCCGGTGTTGTAGGTTTGGGGGCTGGCGCAGGCTTTGATGTCGGCGCCTGATGTGCAGAGTGATCCTGAGCCTGGGTCTGCGCGCCCTGCTCCATCGGCATGGAGCCGTGCTGCATGGATTGGGCGCTGGCCGCATTGGCCAGGGCCAGCGAGATAGCCAGGGTCAGCGCAGTCAGGGTGGTATTGCGTCTATTGATGTTCATTCGTCGACCCTCACCGTGCGCATCATTCCGGCTTCCATGTGATAGAGCAGGTGGCAATGGAACGCCCAGCTGCCCAACGCATCGGCACGCACGCGATACGTACGTCGGCTGCCTGGCGGCATGTCCACCGTGTGCTTGCGCACCATGAAGTTGCCGCTATCGTCTTCCACATCGCTCCACATGCCGTGCAAATGGATCGGGTGGGTCATCATCGTGTCGTTGACCAATACGATGCGCATGCGCTCGCCGTAGTTCAGCCGTAGCGGCTCGACATCGGAAAACTTCTGACCATTGAAACCCCAGGAGAATTTCTCCATGTGTCCGGTCAGATGCAGCTCGATCTCGCGACCGGGGTCGCGTCCGTCAGGGTCTTCAAAGGTGCTCTTGAGCATGGAATACGTCAGTACATGACGGCCGTTATCGCGCAGGCCATTGCCCGGATCGTCCAAGCGCGAAGTCACGCTCATGGCTTGGTTGTCCAACAGGGGATTGTTGGTCTCGCTGGCAGGGTGTGATTGCATGCCCCCATGCTGCATGCCGGCCATGGCACCATCGCCGGCGGCGGGCATCGCGTGACCCGCATGGGCCGAGGCCTCATTGCCGCTGGCAGGTGGGGTCATGCCGGGCATGCCCATGGCTGCACCACAGCCGCCTTCCATGCCCTTGCTGCCGCCAGACATATCCATCGATCCATGATCCATGCCCATGTCTGCCATCGTCAGCAGCGGCCGGGGATCCACAGACGGAAGAGGCGCGCGTAGTCCTTCGCGCACGGCGAGCGTGCCGCTGACGTAGCCGGTGCGACCGGAGTCCTGGGCAAAGATGGTGAATGCGTCCTGCCCGGAGGGCTCCACGATCACATCGAAGGTTTCTGCTACTGCAATGCGGAACTCGTCGACCGAAACCGGATGGACGTACAAGCCATCCGCCGCGACCACGGTCATCTTCAACCCCGGAATACGCACATCGAAGTACGTCATGGCAGAGCCATTGATGAAACGCAGACGCACCTTCTCGCCACTGCGGAACAACCCGGTCCAGTTGCCCAGAGAGGTCGTGCCGTTCATCAGGTAGGTGTAGGTGTTGGCGTTGACGTCGGACAGATCCGTGGGCGTCATTCGCATCACGCCCCACATCTTGCGATCTTCCAACGTGGCCGACAGACCATTGCGCTTCACATCGCGCGCGAAATCGCCGACCGTGCGCTTGTAGTAGTTGTCATGGCCCGGCATCTTCTTCAAACGATCGAACAGGGCCGTCGGGTCCAGGTCTGTCCAATCGCTCAGCATCACGACGTAGTCGCGATCGAAGCTGAAAGGCTCTGGCTCCAGTGGATCGATCACGATCGGTCCATAAAGCCCAGCTTGTTCCTGGAAACCTGAGTGGCTGTGGTACCAGTAGGTTCCGCCCTGATGCAGGGTGAACCTATAGTGGTAGGTCTCACCACGTCCGATGCCGTCAAAGCTCAGGCCCGGCACGCCGTCCATGTTGGCCGGCAGAATGATGCCGTGCCAATGGATGGAAGTATCCGTGCCATGGAGGGAGTTGGCCGGCAATGCATTGGAGACACGCAGGTTGACCGTGGTGCCTTCCCGCCACCGCAGCAACGGCGCCGGAACGGACCCGTTGACCGTGATCGCGGTGCGGGTCTTGCCGGTGAAGTTCATCGGCGTCTCGCCGATGGTCAGGTCAAACTCGGTGCCCGACAATACGTTGGCTTGTCCGGGGCCCTTGAGCGCCCAACTGGCTTTGGGCCAGAACCCCAATCCTGCGACTGCGCCTCCCAAGGCCAAGCCTTGGACAAATCGCCGCCGCGAAGGCAGCAGCGGTCCACCATGTGGACCACGAAAATCATCATGCGACATGTAAATGCTCCAAGCGTCGTGTTGCCACCGGCAGGCGGTGGTACAGAGCGGGTGGCTGGCCTATACAGGCATGCAAGCCACACCAACGGCGCCATTGCGGCGCCTAGGGACGCTTAGCCGATCGGTGGTCGGATCAGATGAGGCAAGGCAGGCGCCGGATGCCCCAAGGGCAGCGGCATGACATCCAGGCCCAAGGCCAGTTGTACCGAAACATGCAGGCGCGCAGGCAATGCGCTCGCGCACGCGTGCACGCAGGCGCACCGGCACGCAGACGACTTGCAACAGTCGGGGCCGGCATGATCGCCGTGCCCAGTGCCAGCCTTTTCAATCGATGTGGCATCGGGATGATGCTCAGCACTGTGATGGGCGACGCAGTCTTCGTCGACTTGCACCGCGGCAGCGACTTCGCTGGCCTGCTCTTCCATCACCGGATTCATACTGACCGACGCAAACGCCGACCACGCCCCGTTAAGCACGAGCATGGCGATCAGGATCAGTCGCAGTAGAAGTGAGGAGGCTGACACGGGCGACATGGTAAATCACTTTAGACAAGGCGCGCGTGTATCGGTCGTGAACAAAATCTCAGGCAGGCCTGAGATGCCGCGCCCCGTTAGTCGCGCTAGCCGCGCCCACTGGTGTTCCATCCGGGGGCGCTCCAAAGGGCCGGGTTGAAGCGAAGTGCTGCCCATAAAGCGAGCGACCGTACGGCCTACTTCTCGGATGTGCTCTCGATCAGCTTCACCAGCTCGCGCTTCTGCTGCTTGCTGAGCGAGCCCCAGCGTAGGAGCAACTTGGCCAGCAGATCATCATCGGTGTACAGCAACGCGGCGGGGATCCCCAACGCTTGAGCCAACCGCTCAGCGGTCTCCAGCTTCGGCTCGTGCTTGCCACGCTCGTACTGGTTGATTCGGGGGCTGGCCACGTGAGGATCCAGACCGGCCCGGATGCCCAACTCCTTCTGCGACAAGCCCGTGTGCAGGCGGGCTTGTTTGAGGCGTCGAGCGAAGGTCGGTGTTGAGTCGACTGACAAAGTCACGCGCGCACCCCATGGAGACCCCATAAGGATGGCGGATGTACCCTGCCTTGCATACTAAGATATTCTTAGCTTTGAGGCAACCGGCGACCCCGGTAGCGCTGCCATCGCCAGGAGCCACGCCGCTCCCTCACCCCCGGAACCCGCATGCCCGGAACCTCGTCAATGACGCCATCTGGGGTCGCCAGCATCGAGGCGTTGGGGCTTCGTGGCACCCTTTTCCTTGCCGCGCTGCTGGCCGCGCAGCTACGACGCATACCGGTGGCGCCCACACGCCGCTCCACCTTGCTGGTGCTGGACGCCTTGCGAGACTTGGCCCTGATCCAAGTTCCCTGGCCAGCGGATCGATGGCAGATCCGACCCGATGCCGAGGTCACGCCCATCGAAGATCTGCAATGGGCTTTCGCCTGGTCTACCCACGAGCGCAGGCACCTGCTCCCGGTGCTGGAAGACCAACTCGGTGATATGGCACACGATGTAGAACTGGCGGACGCAAAACTAGAGCTGTGGGATGAACTTGCACTCTGGGAGACCGAGCAGTTTCTAGAGCAGCAATTGCTCAAACATCACTTCGACCCAGGCTGGGCACGTGATGTGGGGTTCGTGTTTCAATCCGGACCGCGGGGTCTGCCGATCGCGCAGTGGCGCTATTGTTGCTGGGCGGCGGTACGCCAAGGCGCGTCGGTGGCAATGCGTCTTGGCGTGCACGACAGCGCCCATGTGCGCGAGGCCATCTTTCAAGAGGTCAAGAAGCGCTTGCGCTACCTGATGACCAGTTCGCCCCAGCAAGGCATGTTCAAGCCCTACCATCTGGCACCGGAGTCCTCAGTAGCCAAGCTGTTCGTAGACTGGGTCGTACCTATGGAATGGGCGTACTGGACTGGGGAGCGCTATCCCGGCCGCTAGCAGGCAAACGAGTAGCCTCGTTAGTCCGCTCCCCCACCCTGCGTACTGCTGCGCCGGGTTCTCTTCACCGTATTTTGTGCCGGCGTCAGTTGATTCAGCAGGGGCTCCAGCGCTTCAAGACGCGCGTTGGCACGCAACGCATCGGCTTCAGCGCTCTGGCGGCGCTCACGCTCCTGCGCAAGGGTGTCTTGGACTTGAGCTAGCTCGCTGCGCAGGGCATCCAAGGCCTTGACGTCAGTCTTCCAGCGCTCCTGCAGTGCCATGTGGTCCGTTGCGGTCTGGCGCAACGCCACGATCTCGCTGTGTTGGCCTTCGTGGACCTGCCTCAACTGGACAAGCTCACGCTCAATCCGCCCATGGCGCTCCAGCCATTGGCCATTGTCGCGGTTAAGCACCAACAGCTCCTGATTCTTCGCGCCCAAGGCTTCATTGGCCTGACGTAAGGCTACTTGCAGCTCTTGGATCTGATGCTCGTGACGGCGAAGCTCTTGCTCGCGCTGCTCTTTGGTTGAAGCGCGGTAGTGCTCGAGCGCTTCCCGGGCGTGGGCATGCTTGTCCTCCAGAGAACGCGTATGCGCCTCGTAATCAGCCAGCCGCACCGTCATGCCGGCGATGCGCTCATTCAACTGGGCGATTTCCGCGACCTTGTCGCGCAGATTCTGCTGAAGTAGGGCGTGAGCGGCTTGCTCTTGCGTCAAGCTGGTCTCAGTGCGCTGCAGCTGACTGCCCAGGGCAGCGGCTTCCTGTTGGGCGGTGGAAAGCGCTTGTTGCTGACGCTGGAGTTCGGCCCCATGGCGTTCTCGCTCCCTGGTGAGGATCGCTTCTGCCTCCTCTTGAAGTCGCGCAGCCAGGCGCGCGACCAAGTCTTGCAAGGCCTCACTCACGGCCACCGCACGTGACGGACCGCCGCCCTCCTCCTCTTCCAGTTCACGCAAGTAGCGATGGATCGTGGTCTTGGAGCCCGTGTTGCCCAGAGCCACCCGAACCGCGTCCACGGAAGGCTTCTTGCCTTGGGCCAGCAGCGCGTCACGCGCTTTCTGGACATCCCCTTTGTAGAGTCCTGCGCGCGCCATGATGCTGTTCTCCAATTATTTCGTAATGTATTACATACCATGTAATTACATACTAATAAAGAGTGCAGGCGGCCGTTCGGCGGCGGCTTTGCTCAGGCGGGATAATGTTGAATTATCCCGCGTGATCGGCCGCCAGCCGCCTCCGGGGTGTCTCACCCGTACGAAATCCGCCCCACTGGCCCGGTTTAGTATGAACGCCATGCCGGCGTGTCCGGATGGCTCCGGGCGCCGTGCTCGCGCTGCAGTCGTACAGGGATGAACCATGCCGATCGAACGAGTCGTCATCGAGAACTTCAAGGCGTTTGGCCACCTGGATTTGCCGCTCAACCCCCACATGAACCTGATCGTGGGCAACAACGAGGTCGGCAAGTCCACGCTATTGGAAGCTATTCATGCTGTCGTGACCGGCCAATTGCACGGACGAGGCATCGCCTACGAAATCACCCCCTACCTGTTCCACCAACCGGCTGTCGACGAGTATCTGGCACGTCTGCGGGATGGACAGCCTGGTTCGCCTCCGCGGATCGTGATCGAGGCTTACCTCGGACGGGATGCCACCCTGGCTTCATTGCGGGGTACCAACAACTCCCTCGGCGCTGACATGGCCGGCATTCGGCTGCTGATCGAACTCAACGAAGACTATCGCCCCGAGTTCGATGCCTATTTGCGCGAGCACCAGGGGGGCAGCTTGCCGGTGGAGTACTACACCGTCCGCTGGTATTCCTTCGCCAACAATGGCGTCACCGCCCGCAGCATCCCATTCGACTCCACGATAATCGATACCACCAGTGCCAAGACCTTTTCAGGCACGGATCGCTACATCGGCAGCATCATCGACCAGGTGCTTTCTCCGGCTCAGCGCGTGGCCTTGTCGCTGAGTTATCGCCGCATGCGGCAGAGCTTTTCCCAGGAAACGGACGTGGCGGCCATCAACACGTTCCTGGCCGAAAATGCGGGCGATGTCAGCAATAAGACGCTGACCGTGGGTGTGGACACCTCGGCGCGGTCGACGTGGGAGGCCAGTCTGTCTCCCTACCTGGACGATCTTCCTTTCACCCACGCCGGCAAAGGCGAACAGAGTGCGGTCAAAATGAAACTGGCCATGCGCGCGGCCGGTGCTGCGCACGTGCTGCTGGTAGAAGAGCCCGAGAATCATCTGTCCTTCTCCAGTATGACCCAACTGATCGACAAGATCGCAGCTCTGTCCACCGCCCAGCAAGTCATCATTGCAACGCATAGCAGCTTCGTGTTGAACAAGCTCGGCGTGGACAACGTGATCCTCTTCAGTGCACGCGGACACATAAAACTGGACCAACTGCCGACCGATACGCACGACTACTTCATGAAGCTGCCGGGTCATGACACCCTGCGGTTGATCCTGGCCAAGCAGGCGATCCTTGTCGAGGGCCCCTCGGACGAGTTGATCGTCCAGCGAGCCTTCAAGGATCACCACGGCGTGTCGCCGTTGGCCCGTGGCGTGGACGTGATCTCGGTCAACTCCCTGGCCTTCAAGCGATTTCTGCAGATCGCCCAACGCCTGGATATCCCAACCGCTGTCGTTACCGACAACGACGGCGACGTAGCCCTGCTGCAGGAACGCTACGCTGATTTCCTGAACTACATCTACTATGACTCCGATGAGGACGCACCCTCGCTGGAGCAACAATTGATCAAGGCAAATACGCTGGCGCAATTGAATCTGGTGTTGGATAAAACGTTCGCCGATGAGGCGGCGCTGTTGAAGTTCATGAAGGGCAACAAGACCGATACAGCGTTGGCCATCTTCAATAGTCCCCACTCGATCGTGTTTCCGGACTATGTCCAGCGTGCCATCGCCTAATCAGGTACTGCTCTCGGCGGCCGGTTCGGGCAAGACGACGATGTTGGTGCGCCAGTCCCTGGCGCGCCCGCAACGCCGGATCGCCATCCTGACCTACACGCTTGAGAACCTGGAAGAGATCAGGCGCGCGTTTGAACGGCAGGCTGGCGCCGTGCCGGCGCACGTGTCGCTCTACAGTTGGTACAGCTTTCTGCTGCGCGAGTGCATTCGGCCCTATCAGGCGGCGCTGTGTGCCCAGCCCCGCGTGGAGTCCATCCTCTTCGTTGAGGGCAGGACCAACAATCGTGCTCCCCGTAGTCAGGTGGCTCGTCACTATCTGGCCGGCGATCGAATATATTCCGATCGCGCCGCTGACTTTGCCGTGCGCTGCGATGAGATTACCCAAGGCCGTGTCATCGAGCGTTTGGCGGCCATGTACGACGAGCTCTACATCGATGAGGTCCAGGACTTGGCCGGCTACGACCTGGACCTGGTCGAGCGCCTGCTCTCCAGCGGCATCGAGATCACGCTGGTGGGTGATACCCGCCAGGCGACCTACGCCACCAACCATTCTCCGCGTCACCAGCAATACCGTGGTGTGGCCATGATGGGGCTTTTCTAAGCCTGGCAGGCGCGGAACTTGTGTCAGATCCAGCATCGGGTGATCAGCCACCGCTGTGCGCAGTCGCTGTGTGATCTGGCCGATGCGCTGTATCCGCAGATGCCGCGCACCGAGTCAGGAAATAGCGAGCTGACCGGGCATGAGGGCATTTATGTGGTGGCACCCACTCTGGTGCAAAAATATGTACTGCAGTTCGCGCCCACCGTCCTGCGTTACGACCGGCGGGAAGCCTGCGATGGCTATCCTGCGGTCAACTTTGGACAAGCCAAGGGACGGACATACTCCCGCGTGCTGATCTATCCCAATGGCCCCCTGGCCCAGTTCCTGCGCACCGCTGACGCCTCCCGTATCACCTCACCGGCGAAGTACTACGTGGCGTTCACGCGGGCCCGGCAAAGCGTGGCCTTTGTCCTGGCAGGCGCCTGCGCCTGGCCAGGGCACCAAGTCTATGAGTCCCGAGACTAGTCGGGTGCTGCTCCCACGCTGCCGGCGCGCCCGGTGGGCTGCACAAGGCGTTGGTGTTCGGCCTGGCCTTTGGCCTGCTGGCGCTCTCTGGCGCACTGCTATGGCGAGCACGCGCTCCTCCGTGCCCAGCCGACCCCAGGCTGGCCGCCACCTGCACGCGATTGCGACGGATCAGCGTTTGGGTTGTGGGGCGTAGCAGCGCTCAGCACGACCTTGGGAACGGTGTTTGCCTTCGGTTGGATTGGTTGAGGGTTCGGAGGGCGGCAATGCCGCCCTCCGCTTTACCTCTTTTCGATAGGCCCACGGGTCGGTTGCGCCGGTGCCGGCCCGGGATCGTTGAATGTCAGGTGTAGTTCTGTTACGCCGAACTGAGTGGCGAGAATCTGGCCCACGACGGCCTGCACTGTGGCCAGGTCCACCGCCGATGAGGCCACTGTCACCGTGGCCTGAATGCCCAGCCCGGATGCGGCAGGCATCCACCGCAGATCGTCGACCGCCTTCACCCCGGGATCGGCGAACATCGCCGCACGCACAATTTCCAGGTCAGGCTTGGGCATGATGCTGCCTCATGCGAGCGCCGTGGTCGGGAGAACGGGCCGGTCGCGCTCTCGGTGTAACCACCGGTACAGCACGGGCAATACAAACAGGGTCAAGGCGGTCGAGGACAAGATGCCACCGATCACCACGGTCGCCAGGGGCCGCTGGACTTCCGAACCCGCACCGACATTGAGAGCCATCGGCAAGAAGCCCAAAGAAGCCACCAGCGCGGTCATCAGCACCGGACGCAGCCTGCCGAGCGCACCATCGCGCACGGCCTCATCCAGCGGATCGCCTTGTTCGCGCAGGCGTCGGATGAAGGCAATCATGACCAAGCCGTTCAACACCGCCACGCCCGATAGGGCGATGAAGCCCACGCCGGCGGAGATGGACAACGGAATTCCGCGCAGCGCCAGCGCGATGACGCCGCCGGTCAGCGCCAGCGGTACCCCGCTGAACACGATCGCAGCGTCCTTTGCCGACCCAAAGGCCATGAACAGCAGAGCAAATATGAGAGCCAAGGTGACCGGAACGACTACGGAAAGGCGCTGGCTGGCGGAGATCAATTGCTCGAACGTGCCTCCATAGGCCACCCAGTAGCCTTCCGGCATCTTCACTTCCTCGCCGATTTTGGTGCGCAAATCTCCCACGAAACTTCCCAGATCGCGTTCGCGCACATTGGCCGTGATGACCACGCGTCGCTTGCCGTTCTCGCGGTTCACCTGGTTCGGTCCACGCTCGACTTGGATGGTAGCGACCTCACGTAACGGCACGGTCCGAGGGCTACCGCCACGCCATGTCGCCTCACGGCTGGACTCATCGGGACTATTGTCCTCGGGCAACGGAATCGGCAGGTCTGCCAGCACCGCCGGATCTGAGCGCAATGTTTCGGGTAGCCGGACCACGAGAGCGAAGCGACGATCGCCTTCAATGAACTGGCCCGCTACCTGACCACCGATAGCGGTGGCCACCGTCTCCTGCACATCTCCTGGATTCAATCCATACCGTGCCAGCGCTACCGGGTCTGGGGTTACCGTGAGCAACGGCAGTCCGCTCACTTGCTCAGACTTCACGTCCTCAGCACCAGGCACTTCACGCATTGCCCGCTCGATGCGGCCAGCAAGTCGTGCGAGCTGATCCAGATCATCGCCATAGACCTTGATCGCCACGTCCGAGCGGACGCCGGAGATCAGTTCGTTCGTGCGCATCTGGATGGGCTGGGTGAACTCATAGTTGCTACCGGGGATTTTCTTGGCGGCTTGCTCCAGTTCTTCGATCAACTCTGCCTTGGGCTTGCGGGGATCTGGCCACTGATCCCGCGGCTTGAGCATGAGGAACGTGTCGGCCATCGAGGGGGGCATCGGATCGGTGGCTACCTCGGCGGTACCGATCTTGGAGAAAATGTTGGCCACCTCGGGAAACTGCGCCAATCGCTTCTCCAATGTTTCCTGCATCGCCACCGATTGCTCCAGACTCGTGCCTGGAATCCGCATCGGCTGCAGCGTGATGTCGCCCTCATCCAGGCTGGGCACGAACTCCGATCCCAGCCGCGTGGCCAGGATGCCGCACGCGACCACCAGTACCGTGGCGCCGCCCAGTACGGCCAATCGACGGCGTAGCGCCCAATCCAGCAGCGGCGTGTAGCGAGCTCGTGACCAGCGCATCAGTCGGTTATCGTGCTCGGCCACGCGTCCACGCAGGAAGGTTGCAATGGCCGCTGGCACGAACGTCAGCGACAGCATCATCGCGCCGGTCAGCGCCAGGACGACGGTAATGGCCATGGGGTGGAACATCTTCCCCTCGACGCCGGAGAGGGCAAAGATCGGCAGATAGACGGCCGCGATAATGCCCAGGCCGAACAGGCTCGGTCGAATGACTTCCGCCGTTGCCGAAGCCGTCAGGTCATATCGCTCTTGATCGTTGAGTTGCCTGCCCAGCGCATTCTGCGCCTCGCCGAAACGACGCAGGCAGTTCTCGATGATGATGACCGCACCATCCACGATAAGCCCGAAGTCCAACGCGCCCAGGCTCATCAGATTGCCCGATACGTTGCCTCGCACCATGCCGATGATGGTGAACAGCATGGCCAGCGGGATCACAGCTGCGGTGATCAACGACGCCCGGACATTGCCCAGTAACAGGAACAACACCACCACCACCAGAAGCGCGCCTTCGATCAGGTTCTTGGCAACGGTCCCTATGGTGCGATCTACCAACGCCGTGCGGTCATACACCGCCTTGGCGTGCACACCTTCGGGCAGACTGGCGTTGGCAGCCTCCAGCTTGGCCACAGCGGCCCGAGAAACGTCGCGACTGTTGGCGCCAAACAGCATAAAGGCCGTACCGACGACCACCTCATGCCCGTTCTGCGTGGCCGCGCCGGTGCGCAGCTCCTTGCCTTCGCCAACGGTGGCGACATCGCGCACGCGGATCGGGACGCCATCACGACGATCCAGCACGATGCTGCCGACCGCGTCCACATCCCGTAGCTGGCCCGGTACGCGCACCAGGAACTGCTGCCCGTTGCGCTCGATGTAGCCGGCTCCCACGTTCTGGTTGTTGCGCATCACCGCGCCAACAACGTCTTGGAGCGTGAATCCCAGGGCTACCAGTTGCGCTGGATCGGGAGTGATGTGGATCTGCCGTTCAAAGCCACCGATGGTGTTGACCTCGGTCACCCCAGGCGTGGTGCGCAGTTGCGGGCGGATCACCCAATCCTGCAGCGTCCGCAGGTCCGTGGCCGTGTACGGGGAGCCATCGGGCTTGCGGGCATCGGGCTCGGCTTCCACCGTGTACATGAAGATCTCACCTAGACCGGTAGAGATCGGCCCCATCTCAGGATCTAGCCCCTCAGGAAGCTGAGACGTGATTTGCTGCAGGCGCTCGGCGACCTGCTGGCGCGCGAAGTACAGGTCCGTCCCATCCTTGAAGACGACCGTCACCTGCGATAACCCATAGCGAGACAACGAGCGGCTGTAGTCCAACTGGGGCAAGCCGGCCATCGCCGTTTCAATGGGGAATGTCACCCGTTGCTCGGCTTCCAGCGGCGAGTAACCTGGCGCCTGGGTGTTGATCTGGACCTGGACGTTGGTGATGTCAGGCGTGGCGTCAATGGACAGCTGACGATAGCTCCACACGCCGAGCGCAATAAGCGCTGCGGTCAGTACCAGCATCAGCCAGCGATGGCGAATGGAAAAATGGATGAGGCGTTCGAGCATGGCGGGCCTCACTCTTCTTCTTCGACGGTGGACTTCTCGATGTCGGCCTTGACCAGGAAGCTCTGGGCCACCACCACCTGCTCACCGGCCTTCAGGCCTTCTAAGACTTCCACCCGTTCGGCGTCGCGTCGGCCTAGCTTCACCGGGCGCGTGTGATAGACCTCGCCCTGTTGCACGTACACCACGTCCCGATCTTCGGCGGTCTGCAGCGCGGTCACGGGGACTACCAGATCCGCTTCTGCGCGATCAACGGTAATGCGTGCTTTAACGGCGGAACCTGGCCGCCAGCGTCCATCGGCATTGCGCAAGCTCGCGCGTGCGATCGTGCTTTGGCTGGCCGTGGCGGTGCCGGGCAGCACGCGTTCCAAGGTCGTCTGCTCGGAAACGCTATCACTCAATCGGCTCACGGTCACCGGCACACCAGCTTCGATGTGCCCGGCGTCCCGTCCGAAGATATGCAGATCTACCCACAAGGTGGACAGATCTGCGATCTCGAACAAGGGCGCGCCTTCGGCGGCAGACGTGCCGACCGAGGCGGTCCGCGCCATCACCACGCCGCTTATGGGGGCGGTAACGGAATAGGTCGTCAGGCTCAAGTTGCTCTCCACCGTCGCGAGCACCTGTCCTGCCTTGACCTGGTCGCCCACGCCTACGCGAACGGCACGCACAGGACCGGGGAAACGTGCAGTCACCAGGGCGATGCGACCTTCGACCGGCGTAAGCAGCCCTTGGACTTCATGCTCATCGGCGATCTGGCCAGGACCCACGCGGGCGGCGCGGATGCCGGCGGACTGTGCCGTTTGGGCCTCGATCGTGGTCTGTTGGGGCCGTTCTTCGTGCTCGCCTTGTTCTTCGGCCTCATGGCCTTCTTCGGCCTCGCCACGGGCATTGGGTGCCGGGCCACTACAAGCCGTCAGGGCCAATGTCAGGGCCAGCGCGATCCAGGGGAAACGGCTCATGGGGTCAACTCTCCGGAGGTGGCGGCAGCGGCAGAGGCAACCATGGCCTGGCCGGTGAGCCGTTGGATTTCGATGAGGGCACGTTGCGCATCGAGCGCGACGTCCAGTTGTTGCTGCAGAGCTGCGGTCCTTTCGGACTGCAGCTGCGCCCATTCCAGATAGCTGATGGCCCCAGCGCGATATGCACGCTCGGCCGCTTGCTCAGCCTTGGTCAGCTTGGGCAGCACATCGTCTTGAAGACGGGCCACTTCGTCACGGGCGACGGTGTAACGGCCGTGGGCTTCGACCAGGGTGGAATACAACGCCATTCCCTGCGCCTCACGTTCGATCGAAAGCACTTCCAACTCCGCCTCAGCGGCACGAATCTCTGGTTGCGCCCGGCTTCGAGCACCCAAAGGCAGCGAGATGCCCCCCACGAGCGCGGTGTCGCTTGTGTCCTGCATCCGACGCACGCCGACTTGCCAAGCCAGATCCGACGTGCCTGCTGTGCGAGCCAGATTCAAACGTGCTTCGGCAATGCGCCGCTCGTCGACAAACTGGGCCAGCTCGGGAGAACGCTGCAGTTCTGAGGAAAGGGTTTCCAGAGAACCGATCGCCGGTAGTGCGAGCGGGTTGCCAGCGACCGGCGCCGACACGGGTTCACGCTCCCCCCAGAGGGCGGCCAGATGCTGGCGTGCAGCGCTGGCTTGCTGGGAGGCCCTTGCTTGGGCCAGCTCGGCTCTTGCCAAGGCAGCCTGTGCAGTCAACAGCACCGACTCGGGTGAGGCGCCGGCCTGCACACGTTGACGAGCAGCGGCCACGGTACGCTGGCGCTGTTGGATATCGACTTGGGCAATCTTGGCGGCCTTGTCCGCTGCAACCAATGCCAGATAGCGCCGCGCCGTTTCAGCCAACAGATCCAGCCGACGAGCTTCCCGCTGAACAGCCAGCGCATCGATGCGGCTCTGCGCCAGGGCCCTGCGCGCATCCAGTTTCCCGCCTCGCTCCAGCACCGAGCTCAGACTCACGGTGAACTCGGCGCTGTCCAAGCCTCTCGCATCTCCGGTACCCAGGGCATTCTCCACCTCGGCACCCAATGTCCAAGGCGGGCGCTGATTGGCGCCCTCGTGCTCGGCCGCCAGTACCGCGGTACGTGCCTGCACCAGGCGCAGGTCTGGATGGGCTTGGGCAACGCGGTCGAATGCGTCGTCCAATGTCATGGGGTCGACCGCCCAGGCAGGTATCCCTGCACCCAGCAGCAACCAAGCGGCCAGCGCCGCACGTCGCACTTGCATAGCAACACTCCAGAAGTTCAGACCAAGGGTTAAGGACTGGCCTACGCCAGCGCTTGGCCCGCAATAGGCGGTCGGAACGGATCGACCAATGGCCCTGTGGGCACCGTCTCCACCGCGTGTGGCTCTACGGCCTGCTGCTGCGGAGCAGGAGGTGGCGCCCAAGTCATCGCCGGAGCGGCGACTGCGTGCGCGCAGCAATGCGCGAGTTGATGCAACTGATGGAGCGATTTGCCCAAGGCGCTCTCATCAGCGGCCGCGTGGGACGTCATCAGCACTGCGTGAGCGCCGGACCACGTATGGGCTGCCTCGTGCATTTCGCCCACCGCCGTAAGCACCGGGTGCCATATGGCACCCAGTGCCAGGCTCAGCGCCAGCAGCCAGCGGAACGCGGGCAGAGCTCGCACACGCATCTTCACGCGGTCGGCTTGCCCACTTGCGTGCTGGCCCGACGTGCGTCACGCAGGATCTCGATGGCTTCCTTGATCACGTACAAACCGATAAGGGTGCCAATCACATAGTCGGGATAGGGATTGGCCAGCCACCACACCAGTACGCCCGCAAGAATGACGCCGATGTTGGCCACCACGTCGGCTCGGGTAAACAGCCACGTTGCTCGCAGATGGACCTCCCCGGACTTCAGCGGCGAGAGCATGCGCAACACGATGACGTTGACTACAAGCGATAGCAGCGCGGTGCCGATCATCCATCCGCTGAGTGGTTCGGCGCCCTGTAGTACCCGTCGTCCGACCTCCACCAGCACGCCAATACCCAGCACCAGCAGAATGCTGCCACTGAGCCAAGCGGCATTGGCCTTGAAGCGGGCCGTGCGTCCGATGGCCACCAATCCAATGGCGTACGCGGTGGCATCAGACAGCATATCCAGCGCGTCAGCCAGCAGACCTGTGGAATGGGCAATCCAGCCGGCGATGCCACCAATGACGGCCATGGCCGCGTTGAGGACCAAGGCAATCCACAGTACACGTCGCTCCTGGGCGTTCTTGGCCTCGTGATGGCAGCCACAGTCACTCATCGGGTGTTCTCCATGTAATTACGCAGTTCTGAAGGAATCGGCATCGTGCGCAAGGCGTTTACCCGAGCGCCACCGGTATTGCCTTTAGGCATCCACACCCATGTCAGAGTCGCAGCGGCCATCAGGCGCAGCAGTTGTCCAGCCATTTCGCGCATGTCGTGGGCTTGCCACGCCCATCTTGCGAACGCCCAATGACTACGCACGTGCAAGCGCGTGCGGTGCTGCGAGAGCACGTGGGCCAATTCGTACCGTTTGTAGGCCGTCGTGAGATCGCCTTGTTGTAGCGCTTGATCGCCTTGCCAAAGATATTGCGCAAAGGCCGTATCCCGTTGATCTGGAGCCTCGTTAAACGGCCAGCACATCTGCGCCCAATAGCTGGCAGGCATCGTTTCCTCGCGCAACCCGACCTCGCCGGCGCGCAGCGTTTCAGGGCGATCAAGGAAGGTGCCGCACAGACGATCCCAGATCATGAAGAACTCGCCGAAGTTGACCTGGGCATCTTCATAGTCACGCTTGTGATGCCACCGATGTACTTCGGCCACGCCTAGCCAGCGACGTAGCGGGCCAACGCGGTAGTCCAAGTTGGCGTGTTGGAAAGCCAGTTGAACACTCATCAGTGTCAGCCACGCACTGATCACCA
This sequence comes from Pseudoxanthomonas sp. LjRoot127, assembly GCF_964253495.1. Classification (NCBI taxonomy): domain Bacteria; kingdom Pseudomonadati; phylum Pseudomonadota; class Gammaproteobacteria; order Lysobacterales; family Lysobacteraceae; genus Pseudoxanthomonas; species Pseudoxanthomonas sp. LjRoot127. The sequence continues at coordinate 3,479,157 of NZ_CAXUQR020000001.1, read as the reverse complement.
GCGGCGGCGCACCCAAGGCGACAGTCAACCCCAAGCCCGGGCCGGCCATCAGCAGTGCACTCAACGGGTGACGACGTTCTCCATTGAGCCAATACAAGCGCTCAGCGCTGTGGTGGATAGCGTGCAGTTTCCATGCCCATCGCACCCGATGACTGAAGCGGTGCATGGCATACAGGCCCAAGTCGATCACCAGCCCCGCCAGCAGCATCTGCCCGATCAGGGGCCACTGGGTCGGCCATAGGCTGCCGGCGGGCAGCAGGCCGCGAAAGGCATGCAATCCATAGGCGGTGCCGGCCAGCAGGCCAAAGTTGACGGCGCCATGCATCAAGTCGGCTTTGAGGTCGCCTTGGCTATGGCGCCATGACGGCTCGTAGGGCTGCAGCCACTCCAGCAGCGCCACCATGGCAATGCCCGCGGTCGCCAGGATCGCCAAGGTTGGCCAAGCCGGCAGGCCATCGGCCAATACTGCGGCCGTGCCGGCCAGAACCGCGCCCATCAGGGCGGGATACGCGGCATACCGGATCAGGCGTGAGCGCAACATGGAGAGCTCCGGACACGGGTAGAGGCGCGCGGGCGGGAGGCTGGCGGCTGGACAGGGGGCAAGGTAAAGTCCGTAGCTACTACAGAGTCAAGTCGCCACATGAAGATCAGTCAGGCCGCCGAGGCCAGTGGGTGCCATCTGGAAACCATCCGCTATTACGAGCGGATCGGCCTGTTACCCCAACCTGGTCGCACCGGCAGCGGGTATCGCGTTTACGAGCCTGCCGATATCGAGCGTTTGCGCTTCATTACCCGCGGCCGGGATCTGGGTTTCAGTCTGGAAGAGATCCGCAGCCTGCTGCAGTTGTCCGGGGACGACCAGATGTCCTGCATGGACGTAGATCGGCTGGCACGCAGTCATTTGGCTGATATCCAGGCCCGGATGGAGGATCTGCGCAGGATGGCCCGGGAACTGGAGCGGGTGATCGCCAGTTGCCATGGCGGACAACGTGCCGAGTGCACGATCCTCTCTACGCTGCGACAACCGGCCGGTTGCGCGTCGGCGGAGTGCTGCCAGGCGTGAGCGATGTGGACCGCTACCTCGAAGCGGCCACGCGTCAGAACACGCAGCGCAGCTATGCCTCGGCGCTGCGCCACTTCGAGGTCGAATGGGGTGGCCATCTGCCGGCGACGCCCGATAGCGTGGCCCGCTATCTGGCCGAGCAGGCCCCCAAGGCAGCAATCAACACGCTGAAGCAACGACTGGCAGCACTGGCGCATTGGCACGCCGAGCACGGGTTCGTCGATCCCACGCGTACGCCGCTGGTACGCAAGGTCCTCAAGGGCATTCAGACGCTACACCCCCGAATCGAAAAGCAGGCCACGCCGTTGCAGCTGGCCCAGCTGACCCAAGTAGTCGGGTGGCTGGACCAAGCCACGCTGGCGGCCCAGGAGCGCGCCGACCACGCGTATGCCTTGCGTGCCATGCGCGACAAGGCGCTGGTGTTACTGGGCTTTTGGCGAGGATTCCGCGGCGATGAGTTGATCCGGCTGCAGATTGAGTACTTGGAACTGGTACCCGAGCAGGGAATGATCTGCTTCCTGCCGCGCAGCAAGGGCGACAGACAGTCGGCAGGCAATACGTACAAGGTGCCCGCTCTGTCGCGCTTGTGCGCGGTCAGTGCCACGCAGGCCTGGGTGCAGGCAGCCGCGCTAACTCAAGGCCCGCTGTTCCGGCGTGTCGATCAATGGGGCAACGTCGGCAGCCAAGGGTTGCATCCGAACAGCCTGATCCCCTTGCTGCGCGACCTGTTTCAGTCCGCAGGTCTGGAGGCCGTGGGAGGCTACAGCAGCCATTCCCTTCGCCGGGGCTTTGCGGGCTGGGCCAATGACAACGGCTGGGACGTGAAAGCCCTGATGGAGTACGTCGGATGGCGAGACGTGCACTCGGCCATGCGTTACATCCAGGGCCGCGATCCGTTCGCCCGCCAACGCGTTGAAGCCGGCCTCCAGGCCGCGCCGCCCCCCGCGCTCGCCTCGGCGGCGCTGCCAGCGCCGGCCGCGACCGTGAGCCTGACGCTGCGCCTGCTAGTGAGCCCGTTTACGCCCCGAGGCAGGGGCGCTGGCCGCGCTCGGGCACGCATTGAGGCGATGTGCCTATCCCCGTTTCAAGCCCATCGGCTTGATGCCGAGGGAAGCGAGTACCGACTCACGATGCCGGTGGTCGACGCCGCGGACATGGACGAGAGGATGGCCATGCTGCTGGATGAGATGCATCGCGTTGCCGATAACCACCACTGCTTTCTGGAAGCCTCCGTGCGCGCCGAGGACGGGCGTCACTGGGATTGACCTCAACCCTGACCAGGGCACTGCATGGCGACGCTGCACGAGACCGCGTATCCGCGCCTGAAACCTGATCCCACGGCCAAGGAACTGGACGAGATTTACACGCCCAGCGGCGGCGAAGTGCGCCTCGCACGTAGCATGGCGACCCAGCCAACCACTCAGTTGGCTGTGCTCATTCACCTGAAGATGTTCCAGCGGCTGGGCTACTTCGTGATCCTAGCCGATGTCCCAGAACGGATTCGGGAACATATTGCCCAGGCAGCCGGGCTGCGCCGGGCGCTATCCATCCGAGACTTGAATCGCTACGACGTCTCCGGCGCTAAACGCGCCCATATGGCGCGCCTGCGAAAGTTCCTGCGCGTTCGTCCGCTGGATGTCAGCGGGAGGGAATGGCTGGCAACGGTGGCCCAGGCCGCCGCTCAAACCAAGCATGTCATCGCCGACATCATCAACGTGCTGCTGGAGGAGCTGGTTCACCATCGCTTTGAGCTGCCGGGCTTCAGTACGCTGGAGAAGATTGCGGTTCAGGCCCGCGAGCAGGTGCATGAGCAGTATTACCGCAGCATCAATGAGGCCTTGACCGCGCCAGCCAAGAGCTTGATCAAGGAACTGTTGGCCGCACCGGCCAATGCCACATATACCGGCTGGAATGCGCTAAAGCGCGAGCCCAAACGGCCCACCAATAAGGAAGTGCGCTTTTATCTGCAACATATCCAACGCCTGCAACATCTGGCCCAGCAGTTGCCGGCCGTGGATATTCCGGTTCCGAAGCTGAAGCAGTTCCGCGCCATGGCGCGTGCGCTCGATGCCAGCGAACTGGCCGAACTCAAGCCGGCCAAGCGCTATGCCTTGGCGACGATCTTCATTCGGTCCCAGTACGCCAAGACATTGGACGATGCGGCCGACCTGTACATCCGGCTGATGCAGAACCTGGAGAACACGGCCCAGCAAAGACTGTTGGCCTACCAAGTAGAGCACGGCAAGCGTGCTGATACGCTTATCGCGCAGCTCAAGGAGATCCTGCAGGCTTATCAGATCGACGGAACGGACACACAGCGTGTGGATGCCATCGGACTGAGTCTGGTGGCGGACATTTCCACACTGCTGGCCGAATGCGATGAACATATGGCGTACGCAGGCCGCAACTACCTGCCATTCCTGATCCAGCCTTACAGCGTTGTCCGCCCGTTGCTGTTCAACTGCCTGGAGATCATGCAACTGCGCTCCACCAGCCAGGACGCGGGCATGGAACGCATGATCGCTGCTCTGCTGTCGCTCCGCGGTCAGCGGCGGGACATGATTGAGGCCAGCTCGATCGGTCTGGATGTTGAAAAGGATCTGGGCTGGTTGTCAGTCAACTGGCGCAGGCACGTCTTCGGCCGCAAAGCGGACTCGCTGGGGCCGGGCTGGGTGCATCGCAAGTACTTTGAGCTAGCTGTGCTGGCCCAGATCAAAGACGAACTCAAATCCGGTGATCTGTTCATTCCCCACGGGGAGCGCTACGACGATTACCGAGAGCAACTGGTGGATGAGGCCACATTCGCCCAGGAACTGGAGGCCTACGGTGAGGTATCTGGTCTGGCCACCGAGGCCAGCGAGTTCGTGCGCCATTTGCAGCAAGAGCTGAGCTCACTGGCCGACACGGTGGATGCACGTTTTCCGGAGAACGTCCACGCCGATGTGGTGGATGGGCGCCTGGTGCTCCGGAAGCTGCAACGGCCTGAGATCTCCAGCGCCATTGCCACGGTCGATGCTCTTATCACCGAGAGGCTGCCGGCGATGAGTATCGTAGACGTGCTGATCGATGCGGCTCAATGGCTCAAGCTGCACCGTCATTTCCGGCCGATTGCGGGCACCAATGCGCGCGTGGACGATCTCATGCGCCGGGTGATCACTACGCTGTTCTGCTACGGGTGCAACCTGGGCCCGACCCAGACTGCGCGCTCAATCAAGGGCTTCAGTCGGCGCCAGATTTCCTGGCTTAACCTCAAGTACGTCACTGAAGACACGTTGGACAAGGCGATCGTGCAGGTGATCAATACGTTCAACAAGTTCGATCTGCCTGGCTACTGGGGCTCGGGCAAGAGTGCGTCGGCCGATGGCACCAAGTGGAGCATGTACGAGCAGAACCTGCTCTCGGAGTACCACATCCGCTACGGTGGTTATGGCGGCATCGGCTACTACCACGTCTCTGACAAGTACGTGGCGCTGTTCAGTCACTTCATTCCGTGCGGTGTGCACGAAGCGATCTACATTCTGGACGGATTGCTGGCCAACACGTCTGATATCCAGCCTGAAATCGTGCATGGGGATACCCAGGCCCAGAGTTATCCGGTCTTTGGTTTGTCCTACCTGTTGGGCATTCAGTTGATGCCACGTATTCGCAACATCAAGGATCTGACCTTCTTCCGCGCGGAGGCGGGTCGCCCGTACAAGAACATCCAGGCGCTGTTCGGCGACAGCATCGACTGGGGCCTGATCGAAACGCATCTGCACGACATGCTGCGGGTCACGGTGTCGATCAAGTTGGGCAAGATCACCGCTTCGACGATCCTTCGCCGGCTGGGAACCTACAGCCGGAAGAACAAGTTGTACTTCGCCTTCCGGGAGCTTGGGAAGGTCATTCGCACGCTGTTCTTGCTGCGCTACATCGATGACGTGGACATGCGTCGGACTATCCAGGCGGCCACCAACAAAAGCGAAGAGTTCAATGGCTTCGTCAAATGGGTTTTCTTCGGCGGAGAAGGGATCATTGCCGAGAACGTGCTTCATGAGCAGCGAAAGGTCGTGAAGTACAACCAGCTCGTGGCCAATATGATCATCCTGCACAACGTAGACCAGATGACACGCACGTTGGCCAGCCTGCAGGAGGAGGGGATGGAGTTGAATCCCGAGGTTCTGGGCGGCTTGTCGCCGTATCGGACCAGCCACATCAATCGGTTCGGAGACTACACGCTCGACCTGGAACGTAAGGTCGCGCCTCTCCAATTCACCGAGATCGTTTTGGAGCCCCACTGGACGCAGATCGCCGAGCCGAGAGGGTAGCGGACTCTGTCTATTCAGTTTCGACGCGAAGTGCTAATAGGCCACTTCGTGGCCTCAGCGGCGTGTGAAGAAGAAAAGCACGCAACATCAAAAACTTAAAGCGGATTCGGCTGTATTTCTCACGAATCCCTGCCGACCCTCAACTTTGCCGGCGTTGCCTGGCCGGCGCGCGCTTCGTCCCCGCACCCGCCTGCGCCGGCATGGGCGTCGTGGCAACGACGGGACCGACGGGCCGTGCGGGGTCCGGCGGGTAGTCGCGCACCCACTCGGTGTGGTGCGTCGACGGGCATGGCGCGGACTGGTAATGCGACTGGCCATCCTTGCCGCGGCATTTGTGGACGGGGTCGCTGCCCCAGGTGGAACTGCCCACGGCGACGAGCACGCAGGCCAGCACGAGGCGGAAAACACACGATGAAGAACGATGCATGGCGGGCTCTCCTGGCGGTGGAGCCTGCAGGCTCGCGTGCATGGCCGCGCGAAACCATCGGGGCATGCCGCACGGTGTCGTCGGACTTCGCCGCGTTCACCCTGCCATCACTTGCCGCCATGCGAGATGGCGGTCCATCCCGCCGGAGACGTCCCGTGGCTGCCGCCTATCTGTACCTCAACGCGATCATCTACCTGGTATTCGCCGCGTGGTGCACGCTGGCACCGGCGCGGACCGCGACGGCCATCGGCTATGCGTCGCTGACGCGCTCCGGACAGACCGAATACCTGACCATCTACGGCGGCCTGCAGCTCGGGCTGGCGTTCCTGTTCGCCTGGTTCGCCTGGACGCAGCAGATGCGCACCGGGCTGATCCTGGCGATGGCGCTGTATCTTCCGATCGTGCTGTATCGCAGTGCCGCGCTGATGCGCTGGTGGCCGGTGGAGACCGCGACGCTCGCCCTGGCGGTGACCGAGTGGCTGATGCTGGCGGCGGCGGTCTGGCTGTGGTGGCAGGGCCGCCCGGCCTGACACGTCGGATCAGAAGTTGATCGGCAGGCGTGCGGTGAATGTCATGTCCGGCGTGTCGCGGGTAACCCCGACACCGAGCGCCACATTGAGCGACATCCTGTCGCTGAAACGATAGGTAGCGCCCAGCAGCAACGTGCCGAGCGTGGTGCGCACGGCGCCGGCGACGTCCTCGCCATCCTGCTTCGTCTTGCCGACGATGCTGGTGTCGTAGCCGATGCTGATGGCCGCCTTTTCGTTCAATGCCAGGCCCATCCCCAGGTTGAAGCCGAGGATGTCGCCGGCCTCGATGTCGCCGAGGAGTTCGGTCTGCCCGCCCAGTACCCGGCGCGATACGTTGCTCCGCTTGAAGTTGTGGAGGTAGCTGAGGCTGCCGAAGAAGACGACCGGGTCGGAGGGATACAGCCACGTGATGCCCGGCTGCAGCGCATTGAACCCGCTGCCGGTGGGCAGGTCCAGCGGCAGACCGGTGCCGGTGGTGTTGGCCACGCAGCGCGTGACGCAATCGGTGGTGACGTCGAACAGGTCCCGCCCGGTTCGGCTCTTGTAGCGCAGCCACGCGATGTAGAACGGCTTGTCGGCTCCCCCGCGGTTGAGCTGGTAACGGCCGGTGACTTCCACGTCGCCCATGCCGCTGCCGCGCGCGTTGAAGACGCGGTCCTGGGCGGAGCCGGTGAAGATCTCGCGGCTGACGGTGTCGCTGTGGATGTAGACGTAGGGCAGCTTGGCTTCGACTTCCATGCGTCGGCTGACACCGTAGCGACCGGTCAGCGTGGCGACGGCGGTGGTCGTCTTCACCTGGCGCACGTCGATCAGGCCGATGAGGATCGCCGGGATGATCGTGTAGCCGACCAGGGCGACCCGGTCGTTCGCCGAGTACCCGTACTGGATGGCCGGCTCCACCACCAGCTTTCCCTTGGGCGTCAGCACGCCGGGCTGGTCGAAGATCTGCGCGACCTCGGGTGGCCGCGAGTCGCTTTCCGGTGCCTGCCCCACGCGCTCCGGTGCCGGGCTGTCGCCCGCCCGGGGCGACGAGGACTGCGCTTGCGCGCCGGCGTGCGGCGTCGCGGGCGATGGTCCCACGATGTAGGTCAGCGTCGGGGCCGGTGCGTCGCGGAACGTCGGCGCCTGGTTGAGCGAGGGGACGATGACGGGCGCGGGAGCCCCGCGTGCTCGGGCATTGGCGAGGATTTCTTCATTCAGCGCGTTCTGCAGGCTGAAGATCTGCTGTTCCTGCGCGTGCATCAGTTCGCGCATCTGCTGCAGGCGCTGGTTCTGCTCGTTGAGCTGCCGCTGCAGCGCATCCAGTCGCGCATCGGCCGTGATCTCGTACGGCTGTGCGGGAATCGGCGGCGGCGTGGCAGGCAACGGAACATCCTGCGCCCTCGCCTGCCCGGCCTGCACACCCAGCCCCACGGCCAAGGCCAGCGGTGCGACTTCGATCAGAGACGTCCCTTTCATGATGTTCCCCTTGTCTTGCTGGGTGGTCGGGATTGCGTGGTCGCTCACGGACCGCCGGGTGCGCGGATCAGCGCGTCGTTCAGCGCATCGCCGGCATTGAGGCTCTGGTAGGCGCCGAGGGTGTCCACGCCGACATCGATGCGGGTGACGGTCCGGATGTCCTGGTCGTCGAGTGTGTTCTGGATGACCAGGCCGCCGGCGGCACTCACGGGATCGAAGCGGTTGCCATCGCCGACCTGCACGACGAGACCGCGGTTGAAGTCGGCCAGCGCCTGCGCCTGTTCGGGCGTAAGGCGCGCCACGTCGGGTACGTGCACGGCGATGCGTGCGGTGAGCTCGCCGTTGAGGTACACGACGCGCTCGATGCCGAACGACAGCATCATGCCGGACGGCATCTGGAAACCGCCGCGCATCCGGTCGAGGCGACCGGGATCGACCGGTTGCCATTCGACGCCAAGGTCGCCGCCCTGCCCGCGCGCGCCCAGGGGCGCCAGCAGCAGTGCCAGCATCATCGCGATGCGGTATGCGCATACACGATTGGCGTCCATGTCAGATGTCTCCCGGACCGCGCCGCGGCACGGTAACGTTGCGCAGGCCATCGCGCTGGATTCCCATGTCGAGCGGCGCCGGAGGTGCGGTCTTCCAGTCGCTGGCCTGGTTGAAGCGGGCGCGCTCGCGCTGGTTGTGCACGACGAACATCACCCGGTTGTCCCACAGGGCTTCGAAGCGCGAACGCGGCATCGCGCGCGTTCCGCGCGCCGGATCGCCGAGCAGGACGCGCCCGTTGCGCAAGCCCTTCACCACCACGAAATGCCGATAACCGCGGTCATTGAGCAAGACGATCGCCGGCACGTTCTCCTGCTGCAGCTTGTCCAGCGGCAGCTCGAAGCCGTCCGCCTCGTATCCTTTCGAACGCAGGTAGCGCCGCATGTCCAGCAACGAAAACCCTTCCTTCCGGATGCGCGCCTGGTCGCCGTTGTTGTACATCTGCACGAATACATCCACCTCGCTGACCGGATGACCGTACTGGTGCGTCAGCAGCGTCGCGGTCGCCGCAGAGCCGCAGCTGAAGTCGTACTGCTGCGGCAATGTGGTCTTGAAGCGGGCTTCCTTCAGGCTGGTCAGGCGGACGGTATAGGCGCCGCCTGGCACGCGCAGGTCGCTGGTGGCAGCGGAAGCGCCGCCGAGGGTCGCAAACGCGCACGCCAGCGCGACGTGCGCCAGCCAGTGCGCGCGCCGCGAGCCGCGTTTCATTACGGACCGCCCGTGAAATCGACGGTCACGATCATCGCGTTCTGGATGAGCACGTTGCTGCCGGTGTTCTGGATGACCGTGTTGATGCCGCTGGCGTTGCCGAAGGCGCCGTCGGCAATGCTGTTCGAGCCACTGGTGACGTGGTGCGCCGTGTTGCCGTCGACGGAGCCTTCCACGTCGATCAGGTTGTCCACCTGCGTCGCATCGCCGCCCCGCAGACCGGACAGGCGATCGATCGCGACGGCACGCCCGAGTCCGCTGACCGCCACCTGCGGCACCTCCACAGGCACGACGTCGATGACGGGCGCAACGGGTGGAACGGTCGCGACGGCGTTGTCATCCGCCCACGCGCCGCCGACAGCGAACACCCATCCGCAGGCCGCGATGCGCAGCCCTGTCTGGTAGTGCGTATGCATGGTCAGTCTCCCTTGCCATGCGTCCACCGCGCGGCGATGGGGCGCCCCGCGTGAAGCGGCGGGGCGCCTTGCGTCCGCGCGGCGTGTCCCGGCATCGCCAGGACACCGACGGAACGCTTATGGGCCTACGGTGAGGTTGGCTTGGACGGTGATGCCCTGCTGGATCAGCGAGGCCATGCCGCTGTTCTGTGCCGCCACCATGATGCCGGCCGCCGACTGCCCGACGCTGGTCATGTTGTTCGACATGTCGAACGCACCCGCGTCGACCGCGACGGAGCCGCCTGCGCCGCCTGCACCGCCGGTCGCGCCGTTGCCGACGCCGCCGTTGCCGTCACCGCCGTTGCCGTCACCGCCGTTGCCGACGCCGCCCGCACCACCGGTCGCACCGACCGCGCCACTGGCACCGTTGCCGGCGGTGGCATCGCCGTTGCTGGCCGTGGAGGACGCGCTGCCGTTGCTCGCATCGCCGTTGCTGGCATCCCCGCCATCGCCACCGTCGCCGGCGGTCGCGGTCAGCGTGCCGCCCGTGCCACCCATGCCCGAACCGGCCCCGCCGCTGGCGGTGGCGTCGCCACCCGTGCCGGAGCCGGCACCTCCGGTGCCCATGCCGTCGCCACCGGTCCCGGTCGCGTCACCGGATGTACCGGCACCGGCCGTCGCAGTGCTGGCGCCGCCGGTCGAGGTCGCATTCCCCGAGGTGCCGGCGCCGCCCGTTGCTGTTCCGTCGCCGCTGGTGCCGTCGCCGCCACCACGCTCGCGGACATTCCCGCTGCCCGCTCCTGCGTCGCCACCGGAGGCGTCCGCGATCGAACCCGTGTCGCCGCTGGCGCTGCCTGCATCGCCGCCCGATGCGCCCGTTGCACCGTCGCCATCGCCGCCCCAGCCACCCGCATCGCCGCCCCGACCGCGTCCGTTTCCGGCGGTCGCATCGCTGTCGCCGCCCCAGCCGCGTCCATCGCCGCCGTTCGCGCCACGGATGTCGTTGGCGTTACCGCCACGGCCGCCATCGCCGGCCGTCGCGTCGCCGATGGACGCGCTGCCATTGGACGAATCGCCGGCCGTCGCATCGCCAATGCTGGCGCTGCCGCCGCTTCCTCCGTCGCCGCCACTGCCGCCATTGCCACCGTCGCCGCCGCTGCCGGAACCGCCGCCAGCTTCGCCGCCGTAGCCGTTTCCACCATAGCCGGCGCCGCCACGTCCGCCGCTGCCGCCATTGGCATTGCCCCAGTTCTTGGCGACGTTGCCGATGTCGTGCACGGTCACGCCGGACACGCTGCCTTCAAGGCGCGTTTCGGCCACAGCCTTGCTGTGGTTGAAGGAATTGGAGAATGAGGAAGTGGCGGTGCTGCCGTTGTTGGCCGCGGTGGAACCGTAGCCCTCCGCACTGGCGCGGCCGCGATTGTTGCGGTTGTCGCCGTCATGCGTGCTGTTGTCGCTGTGGTCCGAATTGTCGGAGTTGTCGGAATTGTCGGAGTTGTCGCTGTTGTCCGTGTTGGTGCTGTTGTTGCTCATGTCCACCGCGAGGTTGACCAGGATGTCGTCTCCCCGGCCGTTCTCGGTGTTGGTCTGTTGCGCGAATGCCTGTCCCGTCGTGCCGAGCGCCAGCAATACCGCCGATGCGATCAGTGTCTTGCGAATGCACATGTCCAGTCTCCTTGTGGCCGCTCCGGGACCCAGGGGAAGCCCCTAAAAAGCGACGCGGGTCACGGTTGCACGGCAATCGTTATCCGCAACCCGGCACAAGGTTAAAAATATGTTCGAGCAGGGACCGTTCGTCCGCTCAGTCGCGGCGCTGTGACAGGTCGAACATGGATGTCCGGCAAGAGATCCGGACGACGTTGTGCGCCTTACCAGGCCGGCGCGCGAACCGCGCCCGCGACGCGTGCACCCAGCCATACCAGCAGCAGGCCGGCGACCAGCGTGAGGGCGAGATACCCGAGCGCACTGCCCTGCCGGTCCGAACGCGCGAACAGCAGGCATTCGACCATCAGCGCCGAGTACGTGGTCAACGCGCCCAGCACGCCGACCATCAGGAATGCGCGCCAGTAGATCGCCGAAGGACCACGCGCTTCCAGCCACATGGCCAGGAAACCGGCGGCGAACGAGCCGATCATGTTCACCGCGAACGTGCCCCACGGGAATCCGGTCCCCAGCTGGCGCAGCAGGACGCCGCCGAGCCAGAAGCGCGCCGCCGCGCCAAGGGCTCCACCCGCCATCACCAGCGCGAGCTGTTGCCACCAGATCCAGGCGTGTACCGGCATGCGTCGTGTCCTGTCTTGGAATTCAGTCGTCGCGACCGGCCCGCGTCCGGGCCTGTCGGCGGGCCTCGCGCAAGCGATCGAGTTTCTCCTTCAACTTGATCTCGAGCCCGCGCTCGACCGGCGCATAGTACGTCCGCTCGCCCATGGCGTCGGGGAAGGCGGTCTGGTCCAACGCGATGCCGCCTTCGGCATCGTGGTCGTACTGGTACCCGGTACCGTAACCGAGCGACTTCATCAGCTTGGTCGGCGCGTTGCGCAGGTGCATCGGTACCTCCTGCGTGCCGTACTCGCGCACATCGGCTTTCGCCGCGTTGAATGCCATGTAGCCCGCATTCGATTTCGCGGTGCTGGCGAGGTAGATAACCAATTGCGCCAGGGCGAGGTCCCCCTCGGGGCTTCCGAGACGCTCATACGTGTCCCACGCATCGATCGCCATCTGCAGCGCGCGGGGATCCGCCAGTCCGATGTCTTCCACGGCCATCCGCGTCATGCGGCGCGCGAGATAGGCGGGATCGCAGCCTCCATCCAGCATGCGCGCGAGCCAGTACACCGCTCCGTCGGGATTGGAACTGCGCACCGACTTGTGCAAGGCGGAGATCTGGTCGTAGAACTGCTCCCCACCCTTGTCGAAGCGGCGCGTGCGGTCCGCCAGTACCTGCACCAGCGTCTGCGGTGTGATGAGCCCGCCTTCGTCGGCCGCCAGTTCCGCGGCGATCTCCAGCAGCGTGAGTCCTCGCCGGACGTCGCCGTCCGCGGCCGTCGCGATCTCGAGCAGCGCTTCAGCGTCGACATGAAGCCCCAGATCGCCAAGCCCGCGCTCGCCATCCGCCAGGGCCAGTTGCAGTGCCTGCCGGATGTCCTCCGGCGACACCGCTTCCATCACGTGCACGCGACACCGCGACAGCAGGGCCGAGTTGAGTTCGAACGACGGATTTTCCGTGGTCGCCCCGACGAAGATGATCGTGCCGCGCTCGATGTGCGGCAGAAACGCATCCTGCTGCGCCTTGTTGAAGCGATGCACCTCGTCCACGAACAACACGGTGCGACGCCCGCCGGCGAATCGCTGGGCCGCTTCGGCCAGCACCTGCCGAACCTCGGGAAGACCCGACAGCACGGCCGAGATCGCCTTGAATTCCGCGTCGGCATAGCGTGCCAGCAGCAACGACAGCGTGGTCTTGCCGCAACCGGGCGGCCCCCACAGGATCATCGAATGCACATGGCCGGATTCCACCGCGCGACGGAGGGCGCTGCCCGGCGCCAGCAGACGGCGCTGCCCGACCATTTCGTCCAGCGTACGCGGACGCATCCGCTCGGCCAGCGGACGCAGCGCGTCAGTGTCTGCGCTCAGCAGGTCGACCTGGGGTTCGAGAGGGGTGCGTGTCCTGGCCACGCGTCATTGTAACGTCGTGGCCCGTCAGGCTCGTTGACGCGTGCGTGTCAGGGTCCACCGACCACGTCGACACCCTTGGCTGGCGCGTACTTGAACGTGCCGGCGGAAAACGCCGGATTTCGCTTCCATCCCGAGAAGCTGATCTCGGTGCGCTGGCCCACCGCGTCCTTCACTTCCATCTTCACCAGCGTGCCGTTCGTGAACGCCAGGCGCGCCGTCTGGAAGCTGGCATCGCCTTCCTGCCTGGGCGTCAGCGTCAGCCATTGCACGCCACCCTGCCCCGCGCCCTCCGCCACCTTGAACTGCTGGTCGAGCTTGCCGGGGTCGATCAGTGCAGCGAGCGGGCTGTTCTCTTCTTCAACCCCCTGCTCGCGGACGGTGGCCTGCTGCAGGTCGGGGTCGTAGACCCACACCTTCTTGCCGTCGGCCACGATCAGTTGCTCGTACGGCTTGTTGTACTCCCAACGGAACAGGCGCGGCGCGGACAGCGCGACTCGGCCATTCGAGGTCTCCTTCAACTTGCCGCCGCCGTCATAGACCTTCTGCGTGAACTGGCCATCCAGGCCCTTCAGTCCCGTGGTGAACGTCTTCAACTCGTCGCGTGCGCCGGCGAAGGCGCTGTTGGCGAGCAAGGCAGTGGCGAGGACAGCGATGCGGGCAGTGCGGAGCATGGTGCGTTCCGGTGGGAAGGTGTTGGCGGGAGTGTGCCGGGACGAAACTGAACAGGCTGATGACTGCACTCGACGGAAATCCAGCCGTTCAGTTAGCGCGGTGGCGGCGGTGCCAGGACCTGGCGGTCGCCATTGTGCTCGGGCGGCGTGACGACACCTGCCGCCTCCATCGCTTCGATCAGGCGCGCGGCGCGGTTGTAGCCGATCTTCAGGCGGCGCTGTACCCCCGATATCGAGGCCCGGCGGCTCTCGGTGACGATCTTCACCGCCTCGTCGTACAGCGGATCGGACTCGTCGCCGCCACCGCCGCCGGACTCCGGCAGGCCGGTCGGACCGACGACGATGCCATCGCCCATGGTCTGGACTTCCTCCAGCACGCCTTCGATGTAGTCCGCGGTGCCGCTGGCCTTGAGATGCTCGACGACGCGATGCACTTCCTCATCGCTCACGAAGGCACCGTGGATACGTTCCGGCATCGCCGTGCCCGGCGGCAGGTAGAGCATGTCGCCGTGGCCCAGCAGCGTCTCGGCGCCCGACTGGTCCAGGATCGTGCGCGAGTCGATCTTCGAGCTGACCTGGAACGCGATGCGGGTGGGAATGTTGGCCTTGATCAGGCCGGTGATGACGTCCACCGACGGGCGCTGGGTGGCCAGGATAAGGTGGATGCCGGCGGCACGCGCCTTCTGCGCCAGGCGTGCGATCAGTTCCTCGACCTTCTTGCCGACGATCATCATCATGTCGGCGAATTCGTCGATGAAGATGACGATGAAGGGCATCGGTTCGAGGGGGCGCGGCGCTTCGGCCAGGTCGGGATTCGGCTTGAACAACGGGTCCATCAACGGCTGGCCCGCGTCCATCGCGTCCTTGACCTTCTTGTTGAAGCCGGCCAGGTTGCGCACGCCCACCGCGCTCATCAGCTTGTAGCGGCGCTCCATCTCCGCCACGCACCAGCGCAGGCCGTTGGCGGCCTCCTTCATGTCCGTGACCACCGGGGCCAGCAGGTGCGGGATGCCCTGGTAGACGCTGAGCTCCAGCATCTTCGGGTCGATCATCAGCATGCGCAGGTCTTTCGGCGAGGCCTTGTACAGCAGGCTCAGCACCATCGCGTTGACCGCCACCGACTTGCCCGAACCGGTGGTGCCGGCGACCAGCAGGTGCGGCATGCGCGCCAGGTCGGCCACGGTGGGCCGGCCGGCGATGTCCTTGCCCAGCGCGAGCGTCAGCACGCTGCCGGACTTGTCGTACTCCTTCGAGCGCAACAGTTCGGACAGGAAGATCATCTCGCGACTGGTGTTGGGGATTTCCAGGCCGATCACCGACTTGCCCGGGATCACGTCCACCACGCGCACCGACTTCACCGAGAGGCCGCGCGCGATGTCCTTGTCCAGCGAGCTGATCTGGCTGACCTTCACGCCGGGCGCGGGCTCCATCTCGAAGCGCGTGATGACCGGTCCCGGATAGGCGCCGACCACCTGCACATCGATGCGGAAGTCCTTGAGCTTGAATTCGATCTGCCGCGAAAGGGTCTCCAGCGTTTCTTCCGAATATCCCTTGGTCTGCGGCTTGGGATCGTCCAGCAGGGACAGCGGCGGCAGGCCGGATTCGTCTCCGCCGGCACCGTGGAACAACGGGATCTGCTGTTCGCGCTTGGCGCGTTCGCTCTTTTCCACCACGGCTGGCGCGGGGGGCTCGATCTTGACCGGCTCGCGCTTGGCGCGGGCGACGGCGTCGATCTTGCGCACGATCTCGCGCTCTTCCCGCATGGCGCGGGTCTGCTGCCACTCGTTCGCCTGCTGCCCGCCACGGCGGAACAGGTCGGGCAGCATCAGCACGTACTTGCCGATGCGCTCCATCACCGCGAACCAGGACAGGCCGGTGGCGAGCGTCACCGAAGTCAGGAACAGCACCAGCAGGAACAGGTTGCCGCCGAGGCCGCCGAACAGCTTCAGCAGCGACTTGCCGACCAGCGTGCCAAGGATGCCGCCGGCACCGTCGGTGAGCGATTCGGCCGGGACGCCGCGCATGAACAACAGTCCAGTCGCCGAGATCAGGAAGGCGACCATGCCGATCAGGCGCAATGCCGGCCCCAGGTCCGCCTGCCCGTCTCCATCGGTATCCATGCCGAACAGCGCGATCCACGCGATCGCCCCCAGGATGAAAGGCAGCACGAACGCCACATACCCGAACAGCGACAGCAGCAAGGCCGACAGATAGGCGCCGGCAAGCCCGCCCATGTTGTGCACCGGCGCGGTGATGCTGCCGGACTGCGACCAGCTCTGGTCCTGCGGCGAGAAGGTGAAGAGGCTGGCCAGCAGGTAGAGCAGCAGCGGCGCGATCGCGATGAGCGCCAGGTCGCGCCACAGGCGTTGCCTGCGCGGATTCGGCGACGGGGCCTGCTTGCGCGCGGCCGCATTGCCGCCCTTGGATTTGCCGTTGTCCGGGAGCTGCTTCGCCACCTTTGGACCAGACCTTAGGAAATTTCTGTTAGTGATTGATACTAAACGAATCGTGTGCGATGCGACAGCGCGCCGGTCAAGCTTCGGGCCTGTCCGTCCGAAGACCGGATAGCAAAAACGCCGCGCGGTCGCGCAGCGTCTTCGATTGACCTGTCCGGGCGCCGGCCTGCATCACCGCTTTCCATCTGCGCGCCTTGATTCGCCGGATACGCAACGCCACTCTATGTGCCTGCGGACGATGCGATAGCGCGTCGTTGCCTGCCCGATCATCCTTTTTCGCGAGTATACATGAGCACTTCGAAGCACTGCCGCCTGTTGATCCTGGGCTCCGGCCCCGCCGGCTGGACCGCTGCCGTCTACGCCGCCCGCGCCAATCTGAAGCCGGTCGTGGTGACCGGCCTGCAACAGGGCGGCCAGCTGATGACCACGACGGAGGTCGACAACTGGCCCGGTGATGCGCACGGCCTGATGGGCCCGGACCTGATGGCGCGCATGCAGGCGCATGCGGAGCGCTTCGAGACCGAAGTGATCTTCGACCACGTCCACACGGCCGACCTGTCCAAGCGCCCGTTCAAGTTGATCGGCGACAGCGGCGAATACACCGCCGACGCGCTGATCATCGCCACCGGTGCGACCGCGAAGTACCTGGGCCTGCCCTCGGAAGAAGCCTTCAAGGGCCGCGGCGTATCCGCCTGCGCCACCTGCGACGGATTCTTCTACCGCGACCAGGACGTGGCCGTGATCGGTGGCGGCAACACGGCCGTGGAGGAGGCGCTGTACCTGTCCAACATCGCCCGCAAGGTCTATCTGGTGCATCGCCGGGACACGCTGCGCGCCGAGAAGATCATGCAGGACAAGCTGTTCGCCAAGATCCAGGCCGGCAAGATCGAGCCGGTGTGGCACCACACGGTCGACGAGGTCTTGGGCAACGAGGCCGGCGTTACCGGCATCCGCGTGAAGTCCGTACAGGACGGCAGCACGCGCGACATCGACGTGCACGGCTTCTTCGTGGCCATCGGCCACACGCCGAACACCGGGTTGTTCGAAGGCCAGTTGGACATGAGCAACGGCTACCTGAAGATCCGCTCGGGCATCGAAGGCAATGCCACGGCCACGACCATCCCCGGGGTGTTCGCGGCAGGCGACGTGACCGACCAGCACTATCGCCAGGCCATTACCTCGGCCGGCTTCGGGTGCATGGCGGCGCTGGATGCCGAGCGCTTCCTCGACAAGGACGCCTGACACCGACGCGGGCGGCCTCCAAGGATGGACAAGCTGCTGATCAAGCAATGCCTGTTCTACGGCAGCTGGCTCGTCTGGCCCGTCATGGCGTGGCTGCTGTGGCGGCTGCGCCATCGACACGGCCGCGGATGGCTCGTACTACTGCTTGCAGTTTGCCTGCTGTTCGCATGGGCACGTTTCGTCGAGCCGCAGCGCATCCGGGTACAGCAGACCGTGCTTGACGGAACCGGCGCCCCGCTGCGGCTCGTGCTGATCAGTGACATCCACCTGGGCGTTTACAAGGACGCGGCGTACCTGCGGCGCCTGGTCGACCGCATCAATACGTTGCAGGCCGATGCCGTCGTGATCGCGGGCGACTTCACCTACGAACCCGACGGCGCTTCGCTGCAGGCCATGTTCGCGCCACTCGCCGGGCTGCGACGGCCGGCCTACGCGGTGCTGGGCAACCATGACCAGCAGGCACCGGGGCCCGACATCGATACGGAATTGCGCGCCGCCCTGGCCGGACATGGCGTCACGGTGATCGAAGGCACGTCGGTAATGCTGGGCGGCTTCCGATTGGCCGGACTGGGGGATCGCTGGGCCGACCGGGACGATCCGGCTTTCCTGTCGGGCGTGCCATCGGCCTTCCCCACCCTGGTACTCACCCACAATCCGGACAGTGCGATCCGACTGGACCCGCGGCAGACCGCGCTGGTACTGGCGGGCCATACGCATGGCGGCCAGATCCGCCTTCCCTGGATCTACCGGCACGTCATTCCCAGCCGGTATGGATTCGATCGGGGCGAGCAGTACCTGGCCACGCCGGAAGGGCGCGTGCGGGTTTACACCACGGTGGGGACGGGTGAGATCGGCCTGCCGATGCGGCTCTTCAATTCGCCCACCATCGACCTGCTCGACCTGCGTCCGTAGTCTGGGTGCCGATGGCCGACGTCCGCTTCCTTCCCTCTCTCGCCGACGTGCCGCCGCCGGCCTGGGATGCCCTGCACGACGGACGCAACCCCTTCGTTGCCCACGCGTTCCTGCAGGGCCTGGAAGCGCACGGCTGCCTGCGCGAAGACTGGGGGTGGTCGCCGCATCATGCGACGCTCTGGGACGAAGAGCGTCTGGTCGCCGCCGTACCCGGCTACCTGAAGGACAACTCGCATGGCGAGTTCGTGTTCGACCACGCGTGGGCCCACGCCTATGCGCAGCACGGACTGGACTACTACCCGAAGTGGCTGGGGGGCGTACCGTATTCGCCGGTTACCGGTCCGCGCCTGCTCGCGCGCGATGACCCTGCGCGTCAGGCGCTACTGACGGCGATACAGCAGGAAACGCGCCGGCTGGGCCTGTCGTCGGCCCATGTCAACTTCCCGACATCCGGCGAGGATGCGGCATTTCCCGCCTCGTGGTTGCCCCGGATCGACGTGCAGTACCACTGGCGGAATCCGGGCCACTGGCGTGACTTCGACGGCTTCCTCGCCGAGTTCGACCACAAGCACCGCAAGAACATCCGCCAGGAGCGGGCGAAGATCCTGCGCACCGGCGCGACGTTCCGCACCGTGCACGGGGACGAGGCCAGCGATGCCGATCTGGAGGCCATGTTCGGCTTCTACCTGCAGACCTTCCATGACTACGGCAACTCGCCGGCGCTGACGCTCGACTTCCTGCGGCACCTTGCGCGCAGCATGCCGCGGCAGGTGGTGATGTTCTTCGCCGAGCATGAGGGCAGGATCATCGCGGGCGCGCTGTGCCTGCGGGGCGGCGACACGCTGTACGGTCGCTACTGGGGCGCGGCGTCCCATCTGCCCGGCCTGCATTTCGAAACCTGCTACTACCAGGGCATCGACTACTGCCTGCGCGAAGGCCTGATGGTGTTCGAGCCCGGCGCGCAGGGAGAGCACAAGCTCGCACGCGGATTCCTGCCGACGCTGGTGCACTCGCGGCACTGGATCGCCCACTCCGACTTCTCCGCGGCGCTGTCCCGCTGGTGTGCCGAGGAAGCTGTCGCGGTGCGCCGTTACGCCCATACCCTGACAACGCACACGCCATTC
This sequence comes from Pseudoxanthomonas sp. LjRoot127, assembly GCF_964253495.1. Lineage (NCBI taxonomy): Bacteria > Pseudomonadati > Pseudomonadota > Gammaproteobacteria > Lysobacterales > Lysobacteraceae > Pseudoxanthomonas > Pseudoxanthomonas sp. LjRoot127. The sequence continues at coordinate 3,459,646 of NZ_CAXUQR020000001.1, read as the reverse complement.
AAGCATCGCGCGTGAGTTCCGCGGCACCGGTAGCGGGATGACGCCTACAATCCCCGCATGCGACAGAGGCCGTTCGTCCTGCCTTCCGATCCCCACGCCCCGTTCCCGCCCGCGGGCAGCGCGATGCGCGACCCGGACGGACTGCTCGCCATCGGCGGCGACCTGTCCCGGCCACGCCTGCTCAACGCCTACCGCCACGGCATTTTCCCTTGGTTCTCCGCGGGTCAGCCGCCGCTGTGGTGGTCGCCGGATCCCCGCATGGTCTTCCCTACCGACCAGGTGCGACTGTCCACGCGCTTTCGCCGTGGACTGAAGCGCTGCGCGTGGGAGGTCCGAGCGGATACCTGTTTCGAACAGGTCATCACCGCCTGCGCCCGCTCGCCGCGGCCCGGCCAACAGGGCACGTGGATCACGTCCGGCATGCGCCAGGCCTATATCGACCTGCATCGGCAGGGCGACGCGCACTCGGTCGAAGTATTCGAGGGGGATGCGCTGGTGGGGGGCATCTACGGCGTCGCGATCGGCAGGATGTTTTTCGGCGAGAGCATGTTCAGTGGACGCTCCGGCGGTTCGAAAGTCGCGCTGGCCGCGCTGGCCACCCGCTTGCGGGCGTGGGGTTGGCCGCTGATCGACGCGCAAGTGGAGAACGACCACCTGCAATCGCTGGGCGGGGCGCTCATGCCGCGCGAGGATTTCCTGGGCCAGGTCGCCCGCCTCGTCGACCTGTCCGCGCCGGAAGGCGCCTGGACCGACCGGTTTGGCGTAGTGGACGCCGTCTCGCTGTCGCAAGTCTCGGCGCCATAACGGAATTTTTGCACCGGAGGCACGGCTGGCGTACAATGCGCGGCTTCATGGCACCCGCCATCCCTCGCGGCACAGCATAGGCTTACATGTCGAAAGACGATTCCATTGAATTCGAGGGCACCGTCGCCGAGACGCTGCCCAACACCATGTTCCGGGTCAAGCTGGAGAACGGGCACGAAATCATTGCCCACATCTCCGGCCGCATGCGCAAGAACTACATCCGCATCCTGACCGGCGACAAGGTGAAGGTCGAAATGACCCCGTACGATCTCACCAAGGGTCGTATCACTTATCGCATGAAGTAAATCGCATAAGTGATTGATTGAAAAGCGGCCTCAGGCCGCTTTTCTCGTTCTGGACGTCAGTATGTTCCCATGACGAAGGGCACGGGGTCGGTCGTCATGGCGACTTCAGGCAGATTCCCCCGCGGCCCGGCGGCCTCAGCATGCCTGGCGCCCGCTCCGGGCGCTGACCACAAGAGAGCCGCCATGAACTCCCGTCGCCCCCTCCCCCTGCTGGCCGCACTGGCCGTCGCGATCGCCCCCTTTGCCGCCCTTGCCGCTTCCGCCGGCGAGGCCATCACCGACTGCGTGGACCTGGGCAGCGATCAGGAAATCGTGCGCGCGGGCGGAGGTCAGCAGTTCTTCCTGCGCAATGGCGACGATCACTACCGCGTCTCGTTCCAGCGCACCTGCGACTCGATCACGATGACCTCGCGCGTGGAGATCAGCACCGACGGCCAGCCCAATCGCCTTTGCGGCGCCGGCACGCGCGTGAAGACCACGCGCGACACGTGCCGGGTCGGCGCCGTTGAAGCCGTGACGGCAGAGGAATTCGCCACGCGCAAGAAGCGCGCCTCGCGCTGACGCGGCCGATGAGAACGGAAAAGGCGGCCGCATGGCCGCCTTTTCGTTGCGCCGGTGGGCTTCTGCTTACGACACCGTGGCCGGCAGCAAGCGCTCCGGCTCCGCCTGCGCATCCACTACCAGGTCGCCGTCGCGCACGTCGATGCTGACGCGGCCACCATCCACCAGCTTGCCGAACAGCAGTTCGTCCGCCAGGGGCCGCTTCACCTTGTCCTGGATCAGGCGCGACATGGGTCGCGCACCCATCAGCGGATCGAAGCCGTGCTGGGCCAGCCAGTCGCGGGCCGCGGGCGTGGCCGACAGGCTGACGTGCTTTTCCTGCAGCAGCATCTCCAGCTCGATGATGAACTTGTCCACCACGCGCAGGATGTGGTCGAAACCCAGGCCCTGGAACTGCACGATGGCGTCCAGGCGGTTGCGGAACTCCGGCGTGAAGCTGCGGCGGATCACTTCCATCGCATCGGTGGAGTGGTCCTGCTGCATGAAGCCGATCGTCCGGCGCGAGGCCTGCGCAGCCCCCGCGTTGGTCGTCATCACCAGGATGACGTTCTTGAAGTTCGCCTCCCGGCCGTTGGTATCCGTCAGCACGCCGCGGTCCATGACCTGCAGCAGGATGTTGAAGATGTCGGGATGGGCTTTCTCCACCTCGTCCAGCAGCAGCACGCAGTGCGGGGTCTTGACGATCTTCTCGGTGAGCAAGCCACCCTGGTCGAAGCCCACATAACCCGGAGGCGCGCCGATCAGGCGGCTGACCGAATGCGGTTCCATGTACTCGGACATGTCGAAGCGGACCAGCTCGATGCCCAGCTGAAGGGCGAGCTGCTTGGTCACTTCGGTCTTGCCCACGCCGGTGGGGCCGGCGAACAGGAAGTTGCCGATCGGCTTTTCCGGGTTCGCCAGGCCGCTGCGCGCAAGCTTGATGGACGATGCCAGGGTCTCGATGGCGGGATCCTGCCCGAAGATCACCATCTTCAGGTTGCGCTCCAGGTGCTGCAGCACGTCCTTGTCGGACGAAGACACCTGCTTGGCCGGGATCCGCGCCATCTTGGCGACGATCGTTTCGATCTCCTCGACGTCGATCAGCTCCTTGCGCGTCTCCATGGGCAACAGGCGCTGGCGTGCGCCGGCCTCGTCGATGACGTCGATGGCCTTGTCGGGCAGCAGGCGGTCGCCGATGTGCTTCACCGACAGGTCCACCGCCGCCTGCAGCGCATCGTCGGCGTAGGTCACGCCGTGGTGCGCTTCGTACTTGGGCTTGAGGCCCTGCAGGATTTCGTAGGTCTCGCCCACGGTCGGCTCGACGATGTCGATCTTCTGGAAACGGCGCGCAAGCGCACGATCCTTTTCGAAGATGCCGCGATACTCCTGGAACGTGGTGGAGCCGATGCAACGCAGTTCGCCCGATGCCAGCGCCGGCTTGATCAGGTTCGAGGCATCCATCGTGCCGCCGCTGGCCGATCCGGCACCGATGATGGTGTGGATCTCGTCGACGAACAGGATGGCACCGGGAATCTTCTTGATCGAAGCCAGAACGCCCTTCAGGCGTTTCTCGAAGTCGCCGCGGTACTTGGTGCCCGCTACCAGCGCGCCGAGGTCCAGCGAGTAGATGACGGCATCCAGCAGCACGTCGGGCACCTCGCCTTCGACGATGCGCTTGGCCAGGCCCTCGGCCAGCGCGGTCTTGCCCACGCCGGCCTCGCCGACGTAGAGCGGATTGTTCTTGCGGCGGCGGCACAGCACCTGGATGGTCCGCTCGATCTCGTCGCCACGACCGACCAGCGGATCGATCCGGCCCTGCCGGGCCATCTCGTTCAGGTTGCTGGCGAACTCGGTCAGGGCATCGCCCTTGCCCTCGCCCTCCGCGCCTTCCGCCTTGCCCTCGCCGTCCGAGGACCCGCCCGCATCGTTCTCCTCACCCTGCTTGGCGATCCCGTGGGACAGGTAGTTGACGATGTCCAGCCGGGTGACATCCTGCTGGTTGAGGAAGTAGACCGCGTGCGAGTCCTTCTCGCCGAAGATCGCCACCAGCACGTTGGCGCCGGTGACCTCCTTCTTGCCGGAGGACTGCACGTGGTACACGGCGCGCTGCAGCACGCGCTGGAAGCCCAGCGTCGGCTGGGTATCGCGGCCGTCGTCCTCGGCCAGCCGCGAGACCGAGGCTTCGATGGCCTGCTCGAGGTCGGCGCGCAGGCGGTTGGCATCCGCACCGGTCGCCTTCAGGACGGCCTGTGCCGAGGGGTTTTCGAGGAGCGCGAGCAGCAGGTGCTCGACGGTCATGAATTCGTGCCGAGCTTCACGGGCGCGCTTGTAGCACTGGCCGATGGTCTGCTCGAGATCTTTGCTGAACATGGTTGCCTCCGGGGCCTATGCCGACAATATGCGGCTTGGCGGGCGGTTTTCCATCACCCTACCGGATTTCAGTGTTCAGGGATCGTTGCCTTGTCCCGCGCGGCGGTGCCCCCACACCGGATCCGACCCGGCATGCCCGCACCGGTCCCCGTCAGGACTTCTCCATCGTACACAGCAGGGGATGCTGGTTCATACGGGAAAACTCGTTGACCTGGGCCACCTTGGATTCGGCGACCTCGCGGGTGTACACCCCGCAGACGCCGCGGCCGCGGGTGTGTACGTGCAGCATCACCTGGGTGGCTTTCTCCAGGTCCATGGCGAAGAACTGCTGGAGGACCGTCACCACGAAATCCATCGGGGTGTAGTCGTCATTGAGCAACAGGACCTGGTACTGCGGCGGCGGCGCGACTTCGGGCCGGCTGGTATCGACCATCAGGCCGTGGTCGCGCTCGTTTTCGTTCTTGTGGGGCATGCGGCGATTATAGGCGCCCGCCGCCGCCCACCGCATGGACGCCATGCGTGACCCCGGCCACAATGCGACATCCTTATCCAACGAGCCCGCCATGAAGCCCACGCTGTCCCGACTGCCTGCCGCCCTGCTGTTGTGCGCCGCCGCTGCCGCCCCCGCCCTGGCGGCCGATGCATCGGTGGATGCCCGGTTGAAGGCGCGGGGCATCCAGTTCGAGGTCGACGCGGACGGCGACTACAAGGTGACGTATTCCTACAAGCAGGAGAATCGCACGCAGTTGGTGTTCGTGTCCGGCCGGACCGAGCAGATCAACGGCATGAGCGTGCGGGAGGTCTTCTCGCCGGCGGGTCGGGTAGCGGCCGACGGGATCGACGGCGCCAAGGCGCTCGCGCTGCTGGCGGACAGCCGTGGCAAGAAACTGGGCAGCTGGGAGATCTCCGGTGACGTGCTCTATTTCGTCATCAAGCTGCCGGACAGTGTCGACGCGGCCACGCTGGAATCCGCTATGGATATCGCGTCCGAGACCGCGGACAACCAGGAGATCGAACTCTCCGGCGACAAGGACGAGCTGTAAGTGAGCTACCGGGAGGGACGCTTCTGGCAGCCGGATGTCACCGTGGCCACCGTGGTGGTCCGCGACGGCAAGCTGCTGATGGTGGAAGAGCGCGCGCAGGGGCGCGTGGTCTTCAACCAGCCGGCCGGGCACCTGGAGCCGGATGAAAGCCTGCTGGAAGCGGCCCGCCGCGAGACGCTGGAAGAGACGGGCTGGGAAATCGCGCCGACTGCCTTCATCGGGGCCTATCAATGGAAGGCCGAGACCGGACGCCATTACCTGCGCTTCGCATTCGCCGCCGATCCGGTGCGCCACCTGCCGGATCGTCCGCTCGACGACGGCATCGTGCAGGCGCTGTGGCTGACGCCCTCCGAACTGCAGTCGCAGTCGCACCGCCATCGCAGCCCGCTGGTGTGGCAGGTCGTGCAGGACTTCCTGGCCGGTCGCCGCTCCCCCCTGTCGACACTGCAGCAGATCGCATGAAAGCGCCCCGCGTCATCGTCGGCGTGTCCGGCGGCGTGGATTCTTCCGTCGCCGCCTTGCAGCTGGTCCAGCAGGGCGAGCCCGTGGCGGGCCTGTTCATGCAGAATTGGGCCGACGACGGCAGCGGTGACTGCCGCGCGGAAGACGACCGGCGCGACGCCGTGGCCGTCTGCGGCCGCCTCGGCATCCCCTTCCACTTCCGCGACTTCTCGGGCGAATACTGGAAGGGCGTGTTCGAGCACTTCCTCGCCGAATACGCCGCCGGCCGCACCCCGAACCCCGATGTGCTGTGCAATCGCGAAGTGAAGTTCAAGCATTTCCTCGACGCGGCCCGCGACCTGGGCGCCGAGAAGATCGCCACGGGCCACTATGCGCGCATCGACGAGCATGATGGGCGCTGGCGCCTGCTGCGCGGTGTCGACCGCGGCAAGGACCAGAGCTACTTCCTGCACCAGCTGGGCCAGGCGCAGTTGGCGGCCACGCTGTTCCCGATCGGTGGGCTGCACAAGGCCGACCTGCGCCGCATCGCACGCGAGGCCGGGCTGCAGACGCACGACAAGAAGGATTCCACCGGCATCTGCTTCATCGGCGAGCGCGACTTCCGCGAGTTCCTCGGGCGTTACCTGCCGGCGAAGAAAGGCGAAATGCGCGACCCCTCGGGCCAAGTGATCGGCGAGCATCCGGGCGTCTTCTATTTCACTCTGGGGCAACGCGAAGGACTGCAGATCGGCGGCGTGCGCGGCCGCCCACAGGCACCTTGGTACGTCGTGGGCAAGGATGTCGCCGGCAACGTGCTGTACGTCGACCAGGACACGCAAAGTCCACACCTGATGTCTTCACGGCTGTGGACGGAAACCGCCCACTGGGTGGCAGGCGCTCCCTCCGGCAGACGCTTCACCTGCACGGCGCAGACGCGCTACCGCCAACCGGATGAAGCCTGCGAAGTGGACGTACTGGACGACGGCAGCGTTGCGGTACGGTTCCTGCGGCCGCAGCGCGCCGTCACGCCGGGACAGTCGCTGGTCCTCTACGCTGGCGATGAATGCCTGGGAGGCGCCGTGATCGCGCGCACCGACGCCCCCCTTGAAACGAAACTCGCGGAGCAAGCAGCTTGAGCAATCGATATTCAGACCGCGTGCTGGCCCTTGCCGGCCTGGCGCAGGCCCTCCACCAGGTCCGCCGTATCGCCGAGACCGGCCAGTCCGAAGGCTCGGCCGTGCAGGCAGCGGTGGACAGCGTGTTCCGCATCGACGCGGCGACGCCGCTGGCGGTCTACGGCCGCGTGGGCGACATCACGCCGGGCCTGCGCGTGCTGCGCGGCTACTTGGCCAAGGAGGCGCAGGACGACGGCCTCTCCCGCCTGGCGATGTCGGTACTGCAACTGGAGCGACGCTTCGTCCGCGAGGACGACACTGTGCATGCCGTCACCCGTGGCCTGGCGGACATCGCGCCGCGCGCGGAGCAACAGGGCAGCACCCACCCCGACGTGTTGTCCTCGCTCGGTGCCCTGTATGCCGACACCATCAGCCACCTGCGTCCGCGCGTGATGGTCCAGGGCAATCCCCATTACCTGGGGCAGCCGGGCGTGGTGGCGGAGATCCGCGCGATCCTGCTCGCCGCCGTGCGTTCGGCCGTGCTGTGGCGCCAGCTCGGCGGCTCGATGTGGGATTTCGTCCTCGGCCGCCGGCAGATGCTCGAGGCCGTGGACGACTGGCTGCCCTAGCCTGTCCTTTCCGGCATGCGCAATGGCGCTGCATGCAGATAGGCTGCCTGTCGGCGCTTCGCCACGATGTCGCGATAGACCGCCGCTGCCGCGGGTTCGTCCACGCCCAGGGCCGGCGCCAGGTTTGCCGCAGGGACCCCGTGCTCGAACGCCCACAACGCCAGGTCCATCTGCGCGTACGGAAGCGCGAAGTAGAACTCGTCCTGGCCCTGCGGCAGGCTGTAGGTGTCGGTGGTCGGCGTGGTGGAGCAGATCGCGTCCGGCAGGCCGAGGTGACGCGCCATCGCGTAGACCTGCGTCTTGAACAGGTGCGCGATCGGCTTCAGGTCGGCGGAACCGTCGCCGTTCTTGACGAAGAAACCCTGGTCGTATTCCAGCCGGTTCGGCGTGCCCACCACCGCGTAGTTCAGGCGGTCGGCATGGAAGTATTCCATCGTCTTGCGCAGCCGCTGCTTGTGGTTGGTGGCGGCGACGATGCGGAGGTAGGGGCCGGTCGGCAGGCGCGCTTCGTGGCGCTCGCCCTGCGGGGACTCCACGATCAACCGGTAGAAGTTGATGCCGCCGTCCAAGCCACCCTGCAGCACGATCTTGTTCTTCCAGCCCGCCCCATAGGCCGGGAATACCTCGCGGATGGCGGCTTCCTGTTCCGCATAGCAACCTATCGCCTGCAGCGCGGGCGCTATGTCGTGCATGTCCGCCTGGATTCCCAGGTGCGTGGCAAGCTGGCGCCCCAGTTCCGTGGAGCGCGAGCTGGAATCGCGTTCCGGCAACAGCAGGCCGAAGACGCGGTCCGCCCCTACCGCCCGCACGGCCAGCGCCGCACAGACGGAGCTGTCGATGCCGCCGGACATGGCCACCACCAGGCCGCGCCTGCGCATGCCACGGACAGCGTCGCGCATCCAGTCGGCGATCCTCTCGGCTTCCGCCTCCAGGTCCATCGCCAGTACCGCGGGACCCAGCACGCTCATGCCGCGACCTTGCGCAGCACGTAGGCCGCGACGGCGTCCAGCGAGTCGAGGTTCTCGGGCATCATCTCGGCGTCTTCCACCTTGATCGCATAGGTGTCCTCGACGAACTGCACCAGTTCAAGGAATCCGGTGGAGTCCAGCATCTGCGCATCCATGAACGATGCATCGTCGGCATAGGTCCCGTCCGCGCCCATCAGGAAGTAGTCGTCGATGTAGCGGCGCACCGTCGCCTTGATCGTCGCGGCATCGTGGGTGGAAGCGGGGGAAGCGGCGGCTGTCGCCATCAGGGAAGTCCTTTACGTGTAGGTTTGCCATTGTCAGTACGTGGCAAGTCGTCGAGGAAGGCCACGTGGCGCGGCGCCATGTGGCTTTCCAGGTGGGCCAGGCAGTGCCGGATGACGTCGCGTTCCGACAGCGTCGCGCCCGGCTGCAGGACGATCCAGGCTTTGAGTGCCTGGCCCAGCAGGTCGTCGGGGACGCCGGACACCAGGCATTCGCGGACGGCAGGCAGGCGCGCGATGGCCGCTTCCACCTCGACGGGACTGACCTTCTCGCCGCGCGTCTTGATGATGTCGTCCTTGCGCGCCACGAAGTAAAGCCAGCCGTCTTCGTCGCTGCGGAACAGGTCGCCCGTGCGGAACGCGCGGCCCTGCCCATCGGCGCCCTCGATGAATTTCTCCGCGGTCAGCGCGGGCGCACCCCAGTAGCCTTGCGTCACGTGTTCGCCCTGAACGACCAGTTCGCCGGTGCCGCCCCACGGAACGCGCCGGCCGGCGTCATCGATCAGCCAGCAGGTCTGCCCCGCCATGCCGCGCCCGATGCTGTCGGGTCGCCGTTCGCGCTCGGCGGCTGGCAGGTAACTGATGCGCGTGCATTCGGTCTGTCCGTACATGACCACCAGGTCCGCGCCCGGAAAGCGCGCCGCCGTTCGCTGCTGCAAGACGGGCGACAGCGGGGCGGAAGCGCTGGTCAGCAGCCGCAGCGACGACAGGTCCCATGGCGAGAGGTCATCCATGCCGGCCAGCATCGCGTACATGGTGGGGACGGCGGGAAACACCGTGGCCCGCTCCCGCGCCAGGATCTCCAGCGACTTGGCGGGAAACGCGAACGAGCGGTCCAGCACCAGCGTGGCGCCGACCCGCGCCGACAACAGGCACTGGCCCAGTCCGTAGCTGAAGCTCAGGGGCAGCGCGCTGAAAATCACGTCGTCCTGCCGCAGCGCCAGGTACGAGGCTACCGTCTGCATGACGCTGGCGAGATTGCGATGGCTCAGCATCACGCCTTTCGGTGCTCCGGTCGTGCCCGACGTGTGGATGATGAAGGCGAGCGTGTCATCGTCCGTCTCCGCATCCGGCACGCCGTCGTCGCTCGGCGCGTCGCTTTCCGGCCACGGGTGCTCGTCCGCCTGCCCGTGCCAGGCGGCGTCGATCGTCAGCACATGCCACGCGCCCGTGGATCCCGCGCGTGCGGCACGCCATACGGAAGCCAGCGAGGGCTGTGCGATCAGCAGCCTGGCGCGCGTGCCGGCCATCATGCCCGCGAGCTTGTCGGCCTTGGTCTGCGGGTTGAAGGGCATGCAGACGGCGCCCGCACGCAGTAACGCCCAGAGGGACGCCACCATCTCCACGCTGTTGTCGAGCAGCACGCCCACCCGGTCGCCGGGCACGACGCCAAGTGCCCGCAAGCGGACCGCCACGCGCCGGCTGAGCGCATCGAGCCCGGCGTAGTCCAGCCGGTGATCGCCGCATACGAGCGCCACGCGATGCGGCACGCGCCGCACCGTGTCGTCGAACATCGTGTGCAGCCGCTTCACGCGCCGGGTCCGGCTGTCTGCAGGAAACGTTCCTGCAGCACCAGCAGCGACAGCACGCCGACGAACGCCATGTTGTCGGGGTAGCCGATGGCGCGTCCCGCCCGGCACTTCTCGACCAGATGCCCGATCGCGCGCACATCGAACAGGCCGCTCGCGGCCAGACGGTCCGGCGCCAGCATGTCGGCGACCCAGGGGCGCAGCTGTCCGTCGGCGAAGAAGCACTGGCTGTCCGGCGCACGATACGGCTGCTTGTGCCGTTGGGTGATGGCTGACGGCAGCTCGTTCGCCATCGCGCGCTTCAGCAGCCGTTTCTCGCGCAAGCCGCGCAGCTTGAATGTGGGCGGCATGCGGTTGGCGAACTCGATCACGCGATGGTCGAGCAACGGATACCGGCCTTCGATGGAACGCGCCATGGCCATGCGGTCGCCTTGGGCGGCCAGTAGATAGCCCGGCAACAGTGTGCTGGCTTCGACGTACTGGTCGCGGTCCAGGCCCGCCCAACCGTCCATTGGCGACAGCTGGGCTGCCAGCGCGGCGAGCGGATCGACGGCGTCGACCTGCGCGCGAAGGTCCGGATGCAGGAAGCGCAGCACGCGCCGCGTACTGCGCAGACGCGCCGCATGCGCGAACCCCGGCGATGCGGGGTCGCCGCCCTCGGCGAAGAAGTGCGCAGCGAATCCTGCGGAGCGTGCCGGCGAATGCGCGAGGTAAGGATAGAGACGTTCCAGGATCCGTCCCCGCCAGCGGCTCCCGGGACCCCGCGCCATGAAGCGACGGGCCTGCGCCTCCTTGAACAGGTCGTAGCCTGCGAAGACCTCGTCGGCGCCCTCGCCCGTCAGCACCACCTTGTAACCGTGGTCGCGGACATGCCCCGCCAGCAGCAGCATCGGGACGGGCGCCGTGCGCACCAGCGGCATTTCCGCATGCCAGACCGCGTCGCGGAACGCCGTGGCGATGTCGGCCTGGCTCACGGTGATCTCGCTGTGCCGCGTGCCCAGCGCCTGTGCCATCAATCGCTGGAACGGGCGCTCGTCGAACTCGGCGTCTTCAAAGGCCAGCGAGAACGTGCGCAGGTCGGCGCCGGCGTGGCGCAGCGCGAGCGACGCGATCGCGGAGGAGTCGAGTCCACCGCTGAGGTAAGCGCCCACCGGCACGTCCGAACGCAGTTGCAGCCTTACCGCGTCGACCAGCAGGGCGTGCAGCTCCTCGGCGCAGGCGTCTTCGCCGGCCGCATCGACGGTCGGCGTCTGCGGTTGCCACGCCCAGTACGGCGTGATCCTCGGCGCCAGGCGGTCGACGCGCAGGTCGACCACCATCCGGTGGCCCGGAGGCAGTTGGCGGACGCCGTCGAACGTCGTGCGCTCGCCGAGCGGGCACCAGAAGCCGAACACGTCGCCCAGTGCCGCCACATCCAGCGACAACGGCAGACCGGCGGCCCGCAACGCCTTGATTTCCGACGCGAACGCCAGGCGATGTCCGTCGCAGTGGTAGTACAGGGGACGGATGCCGATGCGGTCGCGCGCCAGTACGAGGCGCTGGCGCCGCATGTCGTGCAGCGCGACCGCGAACTGTCCGTTCAGATGATCGACGAAGTCATCTCCGTAGCGCGCGTACAGGTGCAGGATCACTTCGGTATCGGACCGGGTGGCGAACACGTGTCCTTGCCGCTCCAGTTCCCTGCGAAGTTCGACGTGGTTGAAGATCTCGCCGTTGAACACGAGTTGCAGGCTGCCTTCCGCATCGGCCATCGGCTGCCAGCCGCCGTCCAGGTCGATGATCGACAACCGGGCGTGCGCGAGCCCCACGCTGCCGTCGACGCGACACCGGCTGCCATCCGGACCCCGGTGGTGCAGCGTGCCGATCATGGCCTCCAGCACGGCGGCCGACGGCGGAGGGGCGCCTGCCGGCAGCGCCATGCCGGCTAGCCCGCACATGCGGGGTCCTCCGTGAGCACCCGGCAGGGCCCGTCAGTAGATGCCATCGCTGTCGAAGCTCAGGTCGGTGATCTGCCAGCGTCCGTGCCCGCCGTTGCCGGGCAGCGGAACCGCCGAATGCACGCCCGCGACCAGCGAAGGCGACTCGCGGCCGAGAAAGCCCAAACGTTTCAGCAGCGGCGCGGCCTGTTCGTCGAGCACCGTAGTGAAGACCCGGCTGCAGCGCTCCTTGCGCGCACGCGCAACGGCGGCCTGCAGCAGGGTCATCAGTGCGGCATCAGCGCCGGCGGCCGCGGTCTTCCAGTCGAGCAGGTGCAGCCCGGCCTTGCCCGTTCCATCCGCCGCCACGTTCCGCACCGCCATGTAGCCGACGCACACGCCTGCCCGGTAAGCGACCATCAGGTCGTAGCGCGCACGCGGGTTGTCGAACAGCCGCCACTGCAGGTGCTCCGGCGACGGCATCACGCACGCAACCTGCGGAGGCAACACCGCGCGAAGCGCCTCGATGTCCGCCGTCGGCACCTGCGCCACCTCGACCACATCGATACCGGACCGCGACCTGCGCTGCGCGGCGCGATGCACCAGCGACCAGCCGGCATCCAGCACCGGCGCGCCAACGCGCACGGCGAACGTGCCCAGTCCGTGCTGCCGCAGCATCTCGGCGCTGTCCAGCGGGAGTACGCGGTAACTGCGCTGCGGCAGGGCGGCGAACATGCGCTTCACCAGGCCGATCGAATGCGCATTGGCGCCGATCGCCAGTGTCACGTCTGCCTTCGCCATCATCATCTGGTTGAGCCAGACGCCCCCGCCCCCGCCTTCCAGGTCGGGTCGCAGTTGGATGTCCATCAGCAACTGGCCATCGAGCGTGCGGCCCGCATGGTGGATGCGCTGTGCCTCGCGGCCGATCACGGCCAGTACGCCGGTGTCGTCGCGCAGCAGCCAGAGCGTGCCCGGCCCGTCCCTGCCGCCGGTGTCCAGTCCGTAACGCCAGCGCAGGTAGGCGTCGTCGTCCCACCCCTTGCGCTGCCGGAACGCCAGCAGTGCCGGAAGATCGTCGAACGTGGCGGGCCGGAACGTGGCGGTCAGCTGTTCCGGCGACCAGCCCAGGCTGCGCGCGAACATGCGCGTGGTGGTCGCCAGTGGCGGAAGCGTGGGGCGCGCCGCCCTGCCCTCAGTCATCCATCACTCCATGGCGGCGCAGGTAGGCGAACAGGTCCGACACCACCTGCATGGCACGCGATTCCTCGGCATCCAGGTGCAGGCCGAAGCGTTCGTCCAGTTCCGCCATCAACATCAGCGCCCCCATCGAATCCCAGCCATCGATGTCCTCGCGCCGCATCGACGGCGTGAGCGGCGAGGTTTCGGAGAACGCCTCGGCCATCATCGCCAGGACCTCCTGTTCGCTCATGCGCGGGGCGTTCATGCCGACGCCTCCAGCGCAGCCAGCTCGCCATGCAGCAGCGGCGTTCCGGCGCGGATGGGCAGCAACGCCGATCCCCACGACAGCCCGACGCCGTAGCCCAGCAGCATCACCGTACGGTCGTGCGCGCTGTCCAGCATGCGCGTCAGCGTGACGGCGACCGAGGGGCCGCCGCAGTTGGCGGTGTCCTCGATCGTCATGGGCACCCGCGCCTCGGGAAGACCGCACTTCTTGGCGAGGTGCTTCATGATGAAGCGGTTGGACTGGTGGAAGACGTACTGGTCCACGTCGTCCACGGATTTCCCCGCCAGCGCCAGCGTGTCCGCCACCAATGGCGGCACGCGCTTGATGGTGAAATTGAAGATGGCAGCGCCGTCCATTTCCAGCGCCAGATGGCGTGGGTCGGCGGGATGCCGGTCGCGGAAGGCCCCGCCGCGGATGATCAGCCCCTCGCGGCCGGCGCCATCGGTATGCAGGCAGAACGCAGCCTCGTCGTCGCCCGTCTCCAGCGCCGTTGCCGACCCGGCGTCGCCGAACAGCAGCGTGGTGGCGTGGTCTGCCGGATCGGTGAAGCGGCTGGGTGTCTCGCCATGCAGCATCAGGATGCGCTGGTGTCCCCCCGCCCGCAGCATGCTCGAAGCCACGTACAGCCCGTAGGGATAGCCGGAACACCCCAGCCCCACGTCGAAGGCGGCACAGCGGTCGGACAAACCGAGCCATGCATGCAGGACGCACGCGGTCGAGGGCAGGAAGTAGTCCGGCGACTGCGTGACGAACACGAGCCCGGTGACGCTGTCGCGCTCCCACCCCAGTCGCTTCAGCAGCCGCTCGGCGGCGTCACGGCAAAGGTCGGCCGCGGTCGTTCCCTCGTCGACCACATGGCGCTGGCGCACGCCGGCCATGGACACCACCTTGCGCACTTCGTCCGCGCCATAGCGCTCGCCCTCGGCCAGGTTGTCGATCCGGCGTGCTGGCACGCAGGTACTGACGCCCGCCACGCGGATGCCCTGAATACGTGCCTGCGCCAACTCGACTCCCCTTCTTGCGTGGTGCAGCCGACGCCGCACGTGCCTTGTTTCCGCGAATAACGTTATATGTGACATCAACCGGACGGCGCCGCCAAAAAAAAGGCCCGGCGCTGGGCCGGGCCTTCGACTCCCTGCAGCCGCCCAGGATCAGGCGGCCACGGTCTTCGCCACGTCCTGGTACTCCTCGATCTGGTCGAAGTTCATGTAGCGATAGATCTCGGCGCCCTTCTCGTTGATCACGCCGATGTCGGCCATGTACTCGGCCTTGGTCGGGATCTTGCCCAGGCGCGAGCAGATCGCGGCCAGCTCGGCCGACCCCAGGAACACGTTGGAATTGCGGCCCAGGCGGTTCGGGAAGTTGCGGGTCGAGGTGGAGAACACCGTCGCACCCTCGCGCACCTGCGCCTGGTTGCCCATGCACAGCGAACAGCCGGGCATTTCCATGCGCGCACCCGCGGTGCCGAACGTACCGTAGACGCCTTCCTTGGTCAGTTCCGAGGCGTCCATCTTGGTCGGCGGCGCGACCCACAGGCGGGTCGGGATGTCGCGCTTGCCTTCCAGCAGCTTGGCGGCGGCACGGAAGTGGCCGATGTTGGTCATGCACGAACCGATGAACACTTCGTCGATCACGGTACCCGCGACGTCCGACAGCGTCTTCACGTCGTCCGGGTCGTTCGGGCAGGCCAGCAGCGGCTCGTGCACGTCGGCGAGATCAATGTCGATGATCGCCGCGTACTCGGCATCTGCATCCGGCTCCAGCAACTGCGGGTCGGCGAGCCACGCTTCCATCTTCGCGATGCGACGGGCCAGCGAACGGGCATCGGCGTAGCCTTCGGCGATCATCCACTTCAGCAGCGTGATGTTGCTGGTGAGGTACTCGATGATCGGCTCCTTGTTCAGGCGCACGGTGCAACCGGCGGCGGAACGTTCGGCCGAGGCGTCGGACAGTTCGAATGCCTGCTCCACCTTCAGGTCCGGCAGGCCTTCGATCTCGAGGATGCGGCCGGAGAAGATGTTCTTCTTGCCCGCCTTGGCCACGGTCAGCAACCCGGACTTGATGGCGTAGTACGGGATCGCGTTGACCAGGTCGCGCAGCGTCACGCCCGGCTGCAGCTCGCCCTTGAAACGGACCAGCACCGATTCCGGCATGTCCAGCGGCATCACGCCGGTGGCTGCGGCGAACGCGACCAGCCCGGAACCGGCCGGGAACGAAATGCCCACCGGGAAGCGCGTGTGCGAGTCGCCGCCGGTGCCGACGGTGTCGGGCAGCAGCATGCGGTTGAGCCAGCTGTGGATCACGCCATCACCGGGACGCAGCGAGATGCCGCCACGGGTGGAGATGAATTCCGGCAGCGTGTGGTGCGTCTTCACGTCGACCGGCTTCGGATACGCCGCGGTGTGGCAGAACGACTGCATCACCAGATCCGCCGAGAAGCCCAGGCAGGCCAGGTCCTTCAGCTCGTCGCGGGTCATCGGGCCGGTGGTGTCCTGCGAACCCACCGACGTCATTTTCGGCTCGCAGTAGGCACCCGGGCGCACGCCCTGGCCTTCCGGCAGGCCACAGGCGCGTCCGACCATCTTCTGCGCGAGCGAGAAGCCCTTGCCGCTGTCGGCCGGCTGCTGCGGCTGGCGGAACAGGTCCGTCGCCGGCAGCTTCAGCGCTTCGCGCGCCTTCGCGGTCAGGCCGCGGCCGATGATCAGCGGGATGCGGCCACCGGCGCGCACTTCGTCGAACAGCACGTCGGACTTCACCTGGAACTCGGCGATCACTTCACCGTTCTTCAGTGCCTTGCCATCGTACGGCCGCAGCTCGACCACGTCGCCGTGATTCATCTGCGAGACGTCGAGTTCGATCGGCAGCGCGCCGGCGTCTTCCATGGTGTTGTAGAAGATCGGGGCGATCTTGCTGCCCAGGCAGACGCCACCAAAGCGCTTGTTCGGGATGAACGGGATGTCCTCGCCGGTGAACCACAGCACGCTGTTGGTCGCCGACTTGCGCGAAGAGCCGGTGCCGACCACGTCGCCGACGTAGGCGACCAGATTGCCCTTGTCCTTCAGCGACAGGATTTCCTGGATCGGGCCGCGCTTGCCGTCTTCTTCCGGCAAGAACGGCGCGTCGGGGCGCTTGTTCTTCAGCATCGCCAACGCGTGCAGCGGGATGTCCGGCCGCGTGGTGGCGTCCGGCGCCGGCGACAGGTCGTCGGTGTTGGTCTCGCCCGGCACCTTGAAGACGGTGACGGTCAGGCTCTGCGGCACTTCCGGCTTGCTGGTGAACCATTCGGCGTCGGCCCAGCTCTGCAGCACGGCCTGCGCATGGGCATTGCCCTGCTCGGCCTTCTCCTGCACGTCGTGGAAGCTGTCGAACATCAGCAGCGTGTGCTTCAGGCCTTCGGCGGCGGTCGCGCCCAGCTCGGCGTTGTCGAGCAGCTCGATCAGCGGGTGGATGTTGTAGCCTCCCAGCATCGTGCCCAGCAGCTCCGTAGCGCGCGCGGGCGTGATCAGCGGGGTCTTCTCGGTACCGAACGCGACGGCGGCCAGGTAGGACGCTTTCACCTTGGCGGCATCGTCGACGCCGGCGGGCACGCGATGCGTGATCAGCTCGACCAGGAAGTCCTCTTCACCGGCCGGCGGATTCTTCAGCAGTTCGATGACCTCGGCCGTCTGCTGGGCCGACAGCGGCAGCGGCGGGATGCCCAGCGCGGCGCGCTCGGCTACGTGGTGGCGATAGGCTTCCAACATGGGTGGCTCCGGTCGTTCGGTGATGCGGTGGAATGGGAAAACAGAGTGACGCTTATTCGTTCGCGGGCACGATCAGTTTCAGGCCCTTGAAGTAGTCGCGATGGAACGCGGTGTCGAAGGTGATGAGGCCATCGCACTGCAGCAGCGCGTGCGCGCCGACCAGGAAATCGGCGATGGGCCGGGCGTCGCCTTCGCGCTGGCGGTGACGACGCTGCATCTCGCCTGCACGCACGGCGGACTTGGCTTCGACGGCATTGAAATGCACGCCCATTTCCTCGAGCGCGCCCAGGGCATCCGCACCATTGCGCAGCGAGGCGCACAGCTGCGCCAGCGCGGCATCGCAGACGACGACACGCCCGCTGCCGAGACTCTGGCGCAGACCCGCCTCGACGGCGTCCGCGCGCGGACCATCGGTCAGCAGTTCGATCAGGACGGGCGCGTCGACGGCGATCATTCGCTGACGGCGCCCGTCGGGCTGTCGGCGTCGAGGGCGAACTTGCCACGCACGCGCGAAATCGCGTCGTCGACGCTCTTCCGCAACACGATGCGGCTACCCTCCAACTCGACCTTCAGCACGCTGCCCTTGGTCAGGCCCAGCGCATCGCGCACGGCCTTCGGCAGGGTGATCTGGCCGCGTTCTGCAACGGTGGCTTCCATCAGCGGCCCCTCTTGAGTATGGAAGAATTATACATACTTCAGTTGGCATACCCTAGCCCGGAGCGCCTGTCATCCCCCACCAGACTGCACCCTTGGTCGAATCATGCCCGTCTCATACATGGCGGATAATCCGGGCAGGCCTCTACAAGACATGCAGGGCCGCCAGCTTATGCTGTCTGGTCACCTCACCCTCTCCCAGCTACAGGAGCCTCCGCGATGAGTGATTCCTTCGCCACCCGACGTTCCCTGGACGTCAACGGCACGTCCTACACGTATTACAGCCTGCCCGCGCTGGCCGAGCGGCTGGACCCGGCGGGCGGCTTCGCCCGCCTGCCCTATTCCCTGAAGATCCTGCTCGAGAACCTGCTGCGCTGCGAGGACGGGGTCACCGTGCTGCCGGAGCATGTCCAGGCCGTCGCTGCCTGGGAGGCCGCCAAGGAACCGGACACCGAAATCGCCTTCATGCCCGCGCGCGTGGTGCTGCAGGACTTCACCGGCGTGCCCTGCGTCGTCGACCTTGCCGCCATGCGCGATGCCGTGGTGAAACTCGGCGGCAGCCCGGACCAGATCAATCCGCTGATCCCCTCCGAGCTGGTCATCGACCACTCCGTGCAGGTCGATGTGTTCGGCAGCGCCGATGCGCTGGACCTCAACGGCAAGATCGAATTCGAACGCAACAAGGAGCGCTACGGCTTCCTGCGCTGGGGCCAGAAGGCGTTCGACAATTTCAAGGTGGTGCCGCCGAACACCGGCATCGTCCACCAGGTGAACCTGGAAAACCTCGCCCGCGTGGTCATGACCGGGGAGAAGGACGGCCAAGCCATCGCCTATCCCGACACCGTCTTCGGCACCGACAGCCACACCACGATGATCAACGGCATCGGTGTGCTGGGCTGGGGCGTGGGCGGCATCGAGGCCGAGGCCGCGATGCTGGGCCAACCGTCATCGATGCTGATTCCGCAGGTCGTGGGCTTCAAGCTGACCGGCAAGCTGCCGGAAGGCGCGACCGCCACCGACCTGGTGCTGACCGTCACCCAGATGCTGCGCAAGCTGGGCGTGGTGGGCAAGTTCGTCGAGTTCTACGGCGACGGCCTGCAGCACCTGCCGCTCGCCGACCGCGCCACCATCGGCAACATGGCGCCCGAGTATGGCGCCACCTGCGGCATCTTCCCGATCGATCACGAGTCGTTGAACTACCTGCGCCTGTCCGGTCGCAGCGAAGCACAGATCGCGCTGGTCGAGGCCTACGCCAAGGCGCAGGGCCTGTGGCATGCGCCGGACAGCCCGCATGCCGAGTACAGCGCCACGCTGCAGCTGGACATGGGCGATGTGAAGCCGTCGCTGGCCGGCCCCAAACGCCCGCAGGACCGCGTGCTGCTGCAGGACGTGAAGCAGAACTTCCGCGACAACCTGGTGCCGTTCGCCGATGCGCGCCGCAAGCGCATCGACCTGGTGCAGGAAGACCGGCTCAAGAACGAAGGCGGCGGCGGTACGGCCGTGGGGGCTAGCGAAGCCGCGCACGAATCCTCGCCGCACAGCGGCGCGGCGGTGAAGTTGCGCGATGGCGACGTGGTGATCGCGGCGATCACCTCGTGCACCAACACCTCGAACCCGGCGGTGATGCTGGGCGCGGGCCTGCTCGCGCGCAACGCCGCGGCGAAAGGCCTGAAGGCGCAGCCGTGGGTCAAGACCTCGCTCGGGCCGGGCTCGCGCGTGGTCACCGACTATCTCGAGAAGGCAGGCGTCCTCGACGATCTGGAAAAGCTCGGCTTCTATGTGGTCGGATACGGCTGCACCACCTGTATCGGCAACTCCGGCCCGCTGCCGGACGACGTGTCGGCCGCGATCGCTGCCGATGATCTGGTCGTCGCCTCGGTGCTGTCGGGCAACCGCAACTTCGAAGGCCGCGTGCATCCCGAAGTGAAGATGAACTACCTGGCCAGCCCGCCCCTGGTCGTGGCGTACGCCATCGCCGGCACCACCAACATCGACCTGACGTCGGAACCGCTCGGTACCGGCAGCGACGGCCAACCGGTTTTCCTGAAGGACATCTGGCCCAGCAACAAGGAGATCGGCGACTTCATCGCCGCCACAATCGGCCCGGAGATGTTCGCCAAGAACTATGCCGATGTGTTCAAGGGCGATATGCGCTGGAACACCATCGCCTCGCCCGACGGCGACCTGTACGCGTGGGACGGCGACTCGACGTACATCAAGAATCCGCCCTACTTCGACGGCATGACGATGGACATCGGCAGCATCGACGACGTCCATGGCGCGCGCGTGCTCGGCCTGTTCGGCGACTCGATCACCACCGACCACATCTCGCCGGCCGGCAACATCAAGAAGGATTCGCCTGCGGGGCGCTTCCTGATCTCGCGTGGCGTACAACCGGTCGATTTCAACAGCTACGGCAGCCGCCGCGGCAACGACGACGTGATGGTGCGCGGCACCTTCGCCAACATCCGGATCAAGAACCTGATGTTCGGTGGCGAGGAAGGCGGCAACACGCTGTACTTCGGCAACGGATCGCCCGAGAAGCTGTCGATCTACGACGCGGCGATGAAGTACAGGGCCGATAGCGTCCCGCTGGTGGTGATCGCGGGCAAGGAGTACGGCACGGGCTCCTCGCGCGACTGGGCGGCAAAGGGCACCAACCTGCTGGGCGTGAAGGCGGTGATCGCGGAGAGCTTCGAACGCATCCACCGCTCCAACCTGGTCGGTATGGGCGTGCTGCCGCTGCAGTTCGTCGATGGCCAGAACGCCCAGTCGCTGGGCCTTGACGGCTCGGAAACATTCGACGTCACGGGCCTGCAGGACGGCGTTGCGAAAACCGCCACGGTCACCGCGCGCAAGTCCGACGGCAAGAAAGTCGAGTTCCAGGCCAAGGTCCTGCTGCTCACGCCGAAGGAAGTGGAGTACTTCCGCCATGGTGGGCTGCTGCACTACGTGCTGCGCCAGCTGGCGGCGCGCAAGGCCGGCTGAGTGCTGGTAGCGGGAAAAGAAAAAGGCCGCCCTGAGGCGGTCTTTTTCGTGCAGGCAGTCGTGTTTCAGCGAGCCGCAGCCGGTGCTGTGCCGGCCGCCTGCCCCTTGTTCTTCACGTACCGCTCCAGCCACTGGTCCTGTTCCCACAGCAGGTGCAGGACCGATTCCTTCGCCGCATAGCCGTGGCTCTCCTTCGGCAGCAGCACGAGGCGTGCCGGTGCACCGAAGCCCTTGAGCGCATTGAAGTAACGCTCGCTCTGCATGGTGAACGTGCCGGAGTTGTTGTCGGCCTCGCCGTGCACCAGCAGCAGCGGCGTCTTCATCTTCTCCACGTGCATGAAGGGCGACATGTCGTTGTAGACACCGGGCGCCTCCCAGTAGTTGCGCTCTTCCTGCTGGAAGCCGAACGGCGTCAGCGTGCGGTTGTAGGCGCCGCTGCGCGCGATGCCGGCGGCGAACAGGTCCGAGTGCGTCAGCAGGTTGGCGGTCATGAACGCGCCGTACGAATGGCCACCCACGGCCACACGCGAACGATCGATGTACCCGAGTCCGTCGACGGCGTCGATCGCGGCTTTGGCGTTGGCCACCAGCTGCTTGATGAACGTGTCGTTCGGCTCGTCCTTGCCCTCGCCCACGATCGGGAACGCCGCGTCGTCCAGCACCGCATAACCGCGCGCGACCCAGTACACGGGCGAGCCATAGCTCGGGAAGATGAACTCGTTCGGGTTCGTGGTGTTCTGGCCCGCACTGTCTCGGTCCTTGTACTCGGTGGGATACGCCCACATCACCAGCGGCAGCTTCTCGCGCTTGGCCGTTCGGTCGTAGCCGGCCGGCAGGTACAGCGTGCCCGTGAGCGGCAGCCCGTCGGCGCGCTTGTACGTCAGGACTTCCTTGTACACGCCCTGCAGGGCCTTGAAGGGATTCTCGAACTGCGTCACCGGCACCGGTGCGATCCGCTGCTTCAGGTGGCGCACGTAGTAGTTCGGGAACTCGGTCGGCGATTCGATGCGTACCAGCGCCGTGCCCTGCGCGGGATCCAGCAGCGCCTGGATGCTTTCCTTCTGGCCTTCGAGACGCGACGTGTACAGGCGTTCCTTCTTGCCAGTGGCCAGTTCCATCCGATCGATGAAGGGGAACTGCCCCTCGGGCGTGAAGCCGTCGCCGATAAGGTACGCCTGGCCATTGTCCAGGTCGAGCACGGTTTCACCCGCGCTGTTCTTCCGCGTCTCGAACTGCCCCGGATCGCTGTACTGGTCCTGGTAACTGCGGCTCACAAGTTCGCGCAGCGGCGCGCCCGGCTTCGACGGATCCAGCACGTAGGTCCGCGTATGGCGCGTGTTCCACCAGTAATCGGTGACGATCGCATGCGTGTCGTCGCCCCACAGGATGCCCTGGACGCGGTCGACGGTCTTGAAGAGCGACTGCGGCGGCGAAGTGAACGGTGCCTGCCAGGCGAAGGCTTCATCGCGGAAGGGCACGTCGTTCGCCGGATCGCCCTTGTCCAGCGCTTCGGCCCAGACCAGCGTGGCGGGCTGGTCCGCACGCCATTCGACATCGCGACGACCCGCGCGCACGGCCATGAAACCCTTCGGCAGGTTTTCAGCGAGTGGGGCTTCGACGACGGTCGTCACCGGCTTGCCGGTGGTTTCCACCACGTCGGCGCGGTACGGGAAGCGACCATAGGGCACAAGGTAGGAAAACGGCTTCTGCAGGGTGCGCAGCAGGACGTACCGGCCATCCGGCGAGAACGATTCGCCGGTATGCATTGCCGCGGCACGCCAGAGCGTCGCGCGCCCCTTCAGCGGGACGCGGTGCAGTTCGGACGTGGCGAGCACGGCGAAATTGTTTTCGTCCGACGGATTCTTCAGCAGGTCCTGGTAGGTGCGGTTCTGTGCCTTGCTGCCATCGCTCACCGACACCGTCGGCCCGGTCGGAACGGAACGCGCCGTATCGAGCAGCGCGGGGCGTTGCGCCGGCAACATGCGTACCAGCAAGGCCTGGTTGTCGCGGAACCAGGTCAGCGGATTGCCCACGTTGCCGTTGACCCGCGCCTCGGTCAGGCGGGTGGCCTGCGCAGTGGCCAGTTCCATCACCCACGCTTCCACGCCGGTTCGCGTGGTGTGCGTGAACGCCAGCCGGCGTTCGTCGGGCGACCAAGTGAAATTCGCCAGGCGCGGCGCCGCAGGCAAACCCGTCACCTGCTGCGCGCCACCGCGCTGCAGATCCTGCACCTTCAGGTTGGTGAAGTAGGTGGTGGTGCTGGCGATGTTGGTGCGTGGATTGACGCGCAGGCCACCGAGACGGAGCTCCTCGTCGGACAGTTCTGCCAGCGACTTGAACGTGTCGCGGTAGAACAGCACCAGGTGCTGCTTGCGGCTGTCCGTCGCGACGGTGGGCGGTCGCTGCACGTCGGCGAGCTGCAGTATCTCGGCCGGCGGCGTCTGGTACGGCAGCGCATCCTGCGCGAAGGCATTTCCAGCGGCCAGCCACAGGCACGCCAGGAGTTTCCAGCGAATCGACATGAGCGGTTTCCCCGTTTTGATACGCCGATCATCACGGCTCCCCCGGGTCGTGGCAAGACCGGGCACGGCGTGCGAGGAACGCTTGCCGGTCGGCTGCGCCTGGTGCGTTATGCCCCTTGAAGGCCTTCGTCGAAGGTCGTCCGAGACGCCGCCATGGGAGTTCCTGTCCTGCGTTCCACCAGCCTGCTCCTCGTCCTCGCCTTCTGTGCCCACGCCCGCGCTGCAGCGCCCGACACCGATCAGGCCAGGCGCATCGCCGAGCAGTTCCTTGCCACCCGGCAGGCCAGCGCGGGCCCGCAGGAAGCTTATGAAGCGGGCGATGTCGCCGTGGCCGACCTGGACGGTGACGGCGAGCCGGAAGTCGTCGTGCTGTGGACGATGCTGGGCCCCACCTACTGGCATCACGGCGTCACGGTGCTGGCACGCAAAGGGCCGCATTACGTGCCCGCGGGCGAGACCGACGAACCATTGGGCAGCGTGGAAGGCATGGTGGTGCGCAACGGCACCGTCGAACTGAAGACGAAGTGGCCCGGACCCAACGACGCGCGCTGCTGCCCGACCGTTCCCAGGACGCTGCGCTACCGGTGGAGTGCCGGAAAGCTGTCGCCGGCGAAATAGCGCGCGGTCAGCGGGGCGCGTTCCAGCGCGCGTGGTAGATCCGCCAGTCGCCTTGTTCCCGACGCCATGCGGTGGTGACATCGTAGGTCTGCGCCTGTTCCGGAAGGAGCCGGCCCGTACTGCCGGTTAGCAGCACCTGGAACGACACCGTCGCATTGTCTCCATCGACCCGCACGTCCAGGGGACCGGTCGTCGTCCCCACGCGTGCGTTCGCGAACGTGCGTGCACGCACCAGGTTGTGCAACGCAGCACGATCCATGCCGGCCGGCCCGGTGAAATCGTCGCTGACGCCATCCATGAAATCGCCGACGCGTTTCTCTTCGACGGCCGCCTGCATGCCTCCCACGCGGTGCCGCAGCTGGGCCTCGGGTGTTTCCGCGCTGCACGCCACCAGCGTCGCCAGCACGAGCGCCGCCGCCGCGATGAAAGCCTGCCCGATCTTCGCCATCGAAACCTTCGCCTTTTCCATCCGGAACGGTATGCTCCCGGCAGGCGCCCCTTTCGGCGCTCGCCCACATGCATGCCGCGAGGCAGCCCGTAGACCCTGGGGAGGGAGCAGAACGATGAGTCAGGAACGTCCGTGGTTCAAGAGTTATCCGCAAGGCGTGCCGCAGCAGGTGGACCTGGAGCAGTACCGCTCCATCGTGTCCGTCTTCGATGAGGCGATCAGCAAGTACCGCGACCGTCCCGCGTTCCGCAACTTCGGCAAGACCCTGACGTATGGCGAGATCGACAAGCTCAGCCGCCAGTTCGCGGCGTACCTGCTTGGCGAACTGAAGCTCAAGAAAGGCGACCGCGTCGCCATCATGATGCCGAACTGCCTGCAGTACCCCATCGCCATCTTCGGCGTGCTGCGCGCCGGCCTGACGGTGGTGAACGTCAACCCGATGTACACCCCGCGCGAGCTGAAGCACCAGCTGGTCGATTCCGGCGCCAGCGTGCTGCTGGTCGTGGACAACTTCGGCAAGACCGCGCAGGAAGCGCTGGCCGGCACGCAGGTCAAACAGGTGGTCACGACTGCGCTGGGCGACCTGATCGGCTTCCCCAAGGGCGCCATCGTCAACTTCGTGCTGAAGTACGTGAAGAAGATGGTGCCCGACTACGACATTCCCGGCACCGTTCGCTTCAAGGACACGCTGACGCTCGGCCAGCTACATACGTTGCCCGACATCGACATCGATTCCGGCGACATCGCCTTCCTGCAGTACACCGGCGGCACCACCGGCGTGGCCAAGGGCGCCATGCTGACGCACCGCAACCTGGTGGCGAACATGCAGCAGGCGGGCGTCTGGGTCGGCACCGGCCTCGACTACGGCAACGAAGTCATCATCACCGCGTTGCCGCTGTACCACATCTTCGCGCTGACGGCGAACTGCCTGGTCTTCATGAAGCTTGGCGGCCTGAACCACCTGATCACCAATCCGCGCGACATGCCCGGCTTCGTGAAGGAGCTGAAGGCCACGCGCTTCACCGCGATCACGGGCGTCAACACGCTGTTCAACGGCCTGCTGAATACGCCGGGCTTCGACGAGGTCGATTTCTCCAACCTGAAGATGACCCTGGGCGGCGGCATGGCCGTGCAGCGTGCCGTTGCGGAAAAGTGGAAGAAGGTCACGGGCGTGACGCTGGTCGAAGCCTATGGCCTGACCGAGACCTCGCCCGCGGCGTGCATCAATCCCATGGACCTGCACGATTACAACGGCGCCATCGGCCTGCCGGTGCCGTCGACCGATGCCTGCCTCAAGGACGACGACGGCAACGTCGTTCCCGTTGGCGAGGTGGGCGAACTCTGCATCAAGGGTCCGCAGGTCATGAAGGGCTACTGGCAACGGCCCGAGGAAACCGCGAACGTGATGGACGCCGACGGCTGGCTGCACACCGGCGACATGGCGAAGATGGACGAGAACGGCTTCTTCTACATCGTCGACCGCAAGAAGGACATGATCCTGGTCTCCGGCTTCAACGTGTATCCGAACGAAGTGGAAGACGTGATCGCAGGCCTCGACGGCGTGCTCGAGGTCGCCGCGATCGGCGTGCCGGACGAGAAGTCGGGCGAAGCCGTGAAGGTGTTCATCGTGAAGAAGGACCCGTCGCTCACGGCGGAACAGGTGAAGGCGTTCTGCCGCGACAACCTCACGGGCTACAAGCAGCCCCGGCACATCGAGTTCCGCACGGAGCTGCCGAAAACCAACGTCGGCAAGATCCTCCGCAAGGAGCTCCGCGAGCCCGCGAAAAGCGCGTGACGCCCTGTTCAGGGTGTTGAAAAAGGCCGGCCCTGCGCCGGCCTTTTTCTTTTGGTTCAGGACTTTAGGGTCCGATTCTAGACATTCGTCACAAATATCGAGACTGATCGCGGGGGGACGGCCCCAAGTTGCCACAAGCGCGCTTGTGCACCGGATTTTAATTATTCGTTCAGGTGTAGGATCGGCGCGTGATGCCACCTGCGTCACATTAATCCGTCACCCGCCTCCCCTGCCGCGCGGGCAAGCAACCCTCCAAGGAGCTCTCCATGAACAACGTCGAAAAACTGCAGCGCACCCGTTCTTTCCCGACCATCCGTGTCGAGTCCGAACCCAGCGGTGACGCCCACTGGATGTACATGCATTCGGACGTGGCACCGGGCGTGCGCCCGTGCTTCCGCAGCCAGATGCTCGACGACGTGCTGAGCTTCATGAATTCGATCACCCTGCGCGAATCGCAGCGCCAGCCGGGCAAGTTGCGTCACCTCGTGGTCGCCTCCGACGCCACGGCATTCAATCTCGGCGGCGATCTGGAACTGTTCTCGCAGCTGATCCGCGAGAACAACCGTGATCGCCTGCTGAGCTATGCGCGCCGTTGCATCGACGGCGTCCACCATCTCAACACCGGTCTGGGCGGCGACGTACGCACCATCGCCCTGATCCAGGGGGATGCGCTGGGCGGCGGCCTCGAGATCGCGCTGTCGTGCCACACCATCGTGGCCGAGGAAGGCGTCGACATGGGCCTGCCGGAAGTGCTGTTCGGTCTGTTCCCGGGCATGGGCGCGTACTCCTTCCTGTGCAAGCGGGTCTCGCCGCAGGTCGCCGAGAAGATCATCCTGGAAGGCAACATCTACACCAGCGATGAGCTCTACAAGCTTGGCGTGGTCGACGTGCTGGTACCGAAGGGCCAGGGCGCTTCCGCCGTGCAGACCATCATCGACAAGCAGCGTCGCTCGCCCCATGCGCACCTGGCGTTGAACGCCTGCCGCAACCTCGCCCAGCCGGTCGGCTACGACGAACTGATGGGCATCACCGAGGTGTGGGTCGATACCGCGCTGACGCTGGGCGACAAGTCGCTGAAGATGATGGAACGCATCGTCCGCGCGCAGGAAAAGCGGTCGATCCGCGCGGCCTGAACACCCGCATGACTGCGGCAACGCAGTAACGACAGGGGAAAATCAGGGGGTTGGAGCGCGCCGTGCGCCTTCAAGGGCGAGTCCGGGTCATCCGTACTCGCCAGCGATCCATCCGGACCGCGTCCGCCCGCGCCACCGTATCGCCACCGCGTCGATCGCGGCAATGGCCCCGCGTCAGGACGACGAGTGTTCGTTGCCCTTGTCCAGGCCCGCGCCCCGCACGCGCTGCCGCGCATCGAGCGCCGCGCGACCGTGGCTCAGGTGCGAATTCAGCGCTGCCAGGCGATGACGCCACTCGCGGGTGATCTGCCAGTCGGCCAGGCTCATCATTTCGCCGGCGGCCGCCGCGAGCTTGACCAGGCCCAGGTTGCTGGCAACACCCTTCAGGGCGTGAGCGTGCTCGCGCAGGTGTTCCCCATCGCCGCGCTCCATCGCATGCGCCATCGCGCCGATGCACCCGTCCGCATCGTTGAGGCATTGCTCGATGAATTCGCGTTCGAACGCATCGCCCATGCCGAGCGCGGTCAGTTCGTCCAGCACGCTGACATCCAGCACGCCGTCCGACACTTCCGCACGCGCAGGCGCCGCCGGGACGGCGGTGGCCGCAACCCGGCCCGAGGTCGCGATGTCCGCCAGCGCGTCCAGCAGGCGCGTGGCGACGACCGGCTTGGCAAGGAAGGCGCGCGCTCCGGCCTGCTCGCAACGCTGGATCGATTCGGGCGTGACATCCGCGCTGAGGATGAGCACGGGCGTACGGCTGCCGCTGCCCGCCTCCATCACGCGCAGCTGCTTCAACAGGTCCAGGCCGCTCAGTCCGGGCATGTGCAGGTCGCAGATGACCGCGTCGTAGGTCGCCGATTCCAGCGCATCGAGTACTTCTTCGCCGCCGTTGACGCAGGTGATGCGGTGACCCGCTTTCTGCAGCAGGCGCTGCACGACCATGCGATTGGCCTCGTGGTCGTCGGCGACCAGGATCTGCATGCTGCGCACGCGCGCACGATGGCGCAGGAACGGATCCGAGAAGGCGATGATGTTCTCGGCGCTGGCGGTTTCGGGCTCTTCCTGCAGCCACTCGGCGTGGCCATGAACGGCCGGCACCATGACGCGCTCGGCCACGGCCTCGAACGGCAGTTCCACCCAGAAGCAGCTGCCGCGCTGCTCGTGGCTTTCGAAGCCGATCGTGCCGCCCATGGCCTCGGTCAGGCCCTTGGCGATCGTCGTGCCCAGACCGGTGCCGCCGTAGCGGCGGGACAGGCTGCCATCGGCCTGCTCGAATGCCTCGAACAGTCGCTCGCGCAGCGCGACCGGCACGCCGATGCCGGTATCGGTGACAGTGAAGCGCAGGCGGATGCGGCTGCCCTCGACCAGCGTGGGCGCGACCACCAGCCGGACCTCGCCGTCGTCGGTGAACTTCACCGCGTTGCCGGCCAGATTCAGCAGCACCTGGCGCAGGTGGCCCGCATCGCCGCGCAGCTTGAGCGGGATGGCATCGTCCACCACGCCTTCGTAGCGGACCTGCTTTCCACGGGCCTGCGGCATGAGGATCAGGCCGATGCTCTCGACCAGTTCGCGTGGCGAGAACTCCACGACGTTGAGCTTGACCTTGCCCGCTTCGATCGCGGAGATGTCCAGCACGTCCTCGACTAGTCCCAGCAGCGTCCGGGTCGATGCCTGGATCGTGGACAGGCACTCGCGCTGTTCGGCATCCAGACGCGTGGTCGCCAGCAGTTCGGACATGCCGGCGAGACCATTGAGTGGCGTGCGGAACTCGTGGCTCATGTTGGCCAGGAACCGGCTCTTCGCTTCGTTCGCGCGGCGCGCTTCGTCGGTGGCGCGCGTCAGGTCGCGCAGCAGGCCGGACAGGTACATCGGCACGGCGATCAGGCCCAGCACCAGGCCGACGCCCAGCGTCAGGTTGCTGCGCCAATAGTCGTTCATCAGCACCACCGCCCCGAAGGCGGTGCTCGCCATCGCCACGGCGACGACCAGATAGCGGTTGCCGTAGCGCAGTCCGTTGCCGACGGTGATCCACATCAGGACCACGTAGGCCCACGACAGGGGCTCGCCCATGCCGTTCATCGCCGCCGCCAGCAGGCCGTAGTCGGCGATCATGCCCAGCGCACGGCGCGCGTGCGATTTGCCAGGCTGCACCAGCAACCACGCGAAGATGCCCAGGCCATTGACCAGGCCCGAGGTGATGATGGTCAGGACGATGGTGTACTCGTCCGCAGGCAACGCGGCGCGCGAGGAAGGCAGCAACGCGTAGACGAGGATGATGGTGATCAGCGCGACCCGGATCAGCGCTTGGCCGTGCTCACTGTCGCCGCGATGCGCCAGTCGGGATTTGATCCAGGCAAGGGGATTCGTCATGGCTCACTCCATCCCTGGACGGCTCTGCACCGTCGAGTAACGTTCGCAAATGTCGTCGAGCCGCGCCCGCCCGCGAATCAGCGCGTCGACGCAGGCCGGATCGAACAGGCGGCCACGCTGGGCGTACAGGTAGGCCAAGGCCGCATCCTTGTCCCAGGCCTTCTTGTACGGACGCGGCGAAATCAGGGCATCAAAGACGTCCGCAACCGCCACTATCCTCGCTTCCAACGGGATCTGCTCGCCCACGAGGCCATCGGGATAACCGCTGCCGTCGTAGCGCTCGTGGTGGCGCAGCGCGATCAGCGCGCCGGTCTGGATGAAGCGGTTCTGGCTGCCCGACAGCAGCTGGTGGCCGATCTTCGGGTGGCGGCGCATGACATCGGTTTCGTCGGCCGTCAGCGGTCCGGCTTTCATCAGGACCGAATCCGGGATCGCGATCTTGCCCATGTCGTGCAGCGGCGCCGCCATTTCGATGGTGCGCACCTCGTCTTCGGGCAGCCCCAGTTGCTCGGCGATCAGGCCGGCCACGTGGGCCATGCGTTCCAGGTAGGCGCTGGTGCCGCTGTCGCGGTACTCGATGGCGCGGGCCAGCCGCGAGAGCGTCTCGCGCTCGCGCTCCTCGACCTCGTGCATGCTGGACAGCAGGCGCTGCTCCAGCGACAGGGCACGCTGCTTCACGTTCTCGGACTGCTGGCGGAGCTGCAGCAGGTTGCGGCAGCGGGCACGCAGCTCGCGCGGGCGCACCGGCTTGACGAGGAAATCGATGACGCCCGCCTCGAGGGCGGCCTGGCGGATCGGCTCGTCGCCGACCACCGTGATCAGGATGATCGCGATGTCACGATGCATCGGCAGCCGGCGGAAGCGGCGCGCGAATTCCAGCCCATCCATGCCCGGCATGCGGTAGTCCAGCAGCAGCAGGTCGGTCCGGTTCTTCTCGCACCATTCCAGTGCGGCCAGCGGATCGCCGAAATCATGGACGGCCAACTCGGACGCGATGTCCTCGATGACATGGCGCAGCATGGTGCGCGCGGACGTCTGATCGTCGACGATGACGATGTTCAAAGCGTTACCTGCCCCTTGTGGCCACAGCATGTGGCTGTCGGGCAAGGATACTCCGGCGGCGGCGGCACTCGCATCCAACATGGCGGAAGTCCTGTTCGGCGGTACGGTCCCGGGTCGGGTCCGTGATCCACGAAGGGAACCGATGCCAATCGCGGGGCCCCCTCCCCTGATCTCTATCGGCGCGGACGACGGAAAATTGACCGTCCTGCGCGTCAATCGACGCAGGAAGCGTGCCAGCCGCCCCAGCGGCCTGTCCGGCCTCCACACATTGACCTCCGTCACAGATTGGGGTCCTTGCACCCCGCCCCGGCAGGAGCGGATGCCGAAACGCAGCGCCGCAGGACAGCCGTGCCTGCGTCATGGACCCGTCGCGTCATCCCGCCAGGTTCCCTTTCTGCCCCATAGCGTCACTCGCGGCGGAACAGGCGCGCCTGTTCAGCCGTTGCTTTCGGGGCGCATGTAAGGGAAAAGCAGCACGTCCCGGATCGAGTCCGAACCCGTCAGCAGCATCACCAGCCGGTCGATGCCGATGCCGAGCCCACCGGTGGGCGGCAGGCCGACTTCCAGCGCACGGATGTAATCGGCGTCGAAGTGCATGGCTTCGTCGTCGCCGCCCTCCTTGGCCTGGACCTGGGCCATGAACCGGGCCGCCTGGTCTTCCGGGTCGTTCAATTCGGAGAAGCCGTTGGCGATTTCCTTGCCGTTGATGAACAGTTCGAAGCGGTCGGTGTAGCCCGGCTGGTCGTCGTTGGCGCGAGCCAGCGGCGAAACCTCGACCGGATGGTCAGTGATGAAGGTCGGCTGGACGAGCGTGTGCTCCACGGTCTTCTCGAAGATCTCCAGCAACAGCTTGCCCCAGCCATACGACGGCTTGACGTGGATCTTCAGCCGTTCGCAGTGGCGCGCCAGCGCGTCGCGATCGGTGCAGTCCGCCGCCGTGATCTCGGGATTGTGGTGGCGGACGGCTTCGTCCATGCGCCAGCGGCGGAATGCCGGCTCCAGGTCGATGTCCTGGCCGTCCCAGGCCACCTGGCCGGTACCCAGCACCTCGTGCGCCACATCGCGGATGACGCCCTCGGTCAGGTCCATGATCTCGGTATAAGTGGCGTACGCCTCGTACAACTCGAGCATCGTGAACTCGGGGTTGTGCCGCGTGCTTACACCCTCGTTGCGGAAATTGCGGTTGATCTCGTAGACGCGCTCCAGCCCGCCGACGACCAGGCGCTTCAGGTACAGCTCCGGCGCTACGCGCAGATAAAGGTCCAGGTCCAGCGCGTTGTGGTGCGTGGTGAACGGCTTGGCCGCGGCGCCGCCGGGGATGTAATGCATCATCGGCGTTTCGACTTCCAGGAAACGCCGCGTATCCAGCCATTCGCGGATCGCGCGGATGATCCGCGAGCGCTTGATGAACACGTCGCGCGCTTCCGGCGTGACGATCAGGTCCACGTAGCGCTGGCGGTAGCGCTGCTCCACGTCGGACAGGCCATGCCACTTGTCCGGCAGGGGGCGCAGCGATTTCGTCAGCAGGCGGAAGGCGTCGGCTTTCACCGACAGTTCGCCGGTCCGGGTGCGGGTCAGCCCACCTTCCACACCGACGATGTCGCCGACGTCCCAGCCCTTGAAGGCATCGTACGTCTCACCCAGCGTGTTGGCCTGCAGGAACAGCTGGATGCGCCCCGACTCGTCCTGGATCTGCACGAAGCTGGCCTTGCCCATCACGCGCTTGGCCATCAGGCGCCCGGCCAGCTTCACGCGCCGACCACTGCCTTCCAGCGCCTCGCCGGTCCACAGTTCGGCATCCTCGTACTGCGTCTGCAGGTCGCCCGCATAGTCGCTGCGGCGGAAGTCGTTGGGAAACGCGATGCCCTGCCCGCGCAGCGCCGTCAGTTTGGCGCGGCGCTCGGCGATGAGGCTGTTCTCGTCGACGGCGGGCTGCGTGGCTGGGGTCTGATCGGTCATGGTGTAGGAAATCGAAGAAGGCGATGTAGGAGCGGCACATGGCCGCGATGCTCTTGCAGGATTATCGTTCAAAGCATCGCGGCCATGGGCCGCTCCTGCAAAAGGCGGGTGCGCTCGCGGATCAAGCGTCGATGCGTTTCGACCCTGCTTCCAGGCCGGATTTCAGGCTGGCCTCGACGAACTCGTCCAGGTCGCCATCCAGCACCTTCTGGGTATCCGAGCGTTCCACGCCGGTGCGCAGGTCCTTGATGCGGCTCTGGTCCAGCACGTAGTTGCGGATCTGGCTGCCCCAGCCGATGTCGGACTTGGTCGCCTCCACCGCATCGCGCTCGGCGTTGCGCTTCTGGATCTCGAGTTCGTACAGCTTGGCGGCCAGCATCTTCATCGCGTTGTCGCGGTTCTGGTGCTGGCTGCGGCCGGTCTGGCAGGCCACGACTATCCCGGTCGGCACGTGAGTGATGCGCACGGCCGATTCGGTCTTGTTTACGTGCTGGCCACCTGCGCCGGACGAGCGGTACACGTCGGTCTTCAGGTCGGCCGGGTTGATGTCGATGTCGATGTTGTCGTCGACTTCCGGCGACACGAACACCGAGGTGAAGCTGGTATGGCGGCGGTTGTCCGAATCGAAGGGCGACTTGCGCACCAGGCGGTGCACGCCGGTTTCGGTCTTCAGCCAGCCGTAGGCGAAGTCGCCTTCTACCCGCAGCGTGGCCGACTTGATGCCGGCGACGTCGCCACCGCTGGCTTCCATCAGTTCGGTCTTCCAGCCGCGCGACTCGCACCAGCGCAGGTACATGCGCAGCAGGATTTCCGCCCAGTCCTGCGCCTCGGTGCCGCCGGCACCGGCCTGGATGTCGACGAACGCATTCGAGCTGTCCATCTTGCCGGAGAACATGCGCTGGAATTCCAGCTTGTCCACGTGCACGGCATAGCGCTCCACGTCGGCCACCACAGCATGGGCCGTATCCTCGTCGTTCTCCATCTCCGCCAGTTCCAGCAGTTCGCCGGCGCCGGTCAGGCCCTCCTCGATATCGCGGATGCCATTGACGGTCTTGTCCAGCAGCGAACGCTCGCGGCCCAGTTGCTGGGCGTACTCGGCGTTGTTCCAGATATCCGGGCTTTCCAGCTCGCGGTTTACTTCTTCTAGGCGCTCGCGCTTGGCATCGTAGTCAAAGATACCCCCGGAGCGAGGCCAACCTGTCCTGCAGGTCGGCGATGCGCTGGCGGATGGGATTCAGCTCGATCATGGGTGCTGGGACGGGGGAAAGGAATCGGTCGGCAAGGATACCAGAGCCACGCAGTACGCCGCCCCCGGAAGGATGCGCTGGAACGGGAATTGCAGGATGCCGGGGGCGTCCCTCCGAGAGCCGCTCCGCTCATGCCGACTCCCGCCGCCCTGCCCGCTCCGCTGCTGCCCTGCCTGCTCGGCCTGGCGTTGTTGCTGAGCCTGCCGTCCTCGCGCGCCCAGGGCACGCAGCCTGCCGTGCACGACCGCGCAGCCGCGGTGACGCGCTGCCTGCAGCTGCGTCGCGATGCGCCTCCGGTGGCCGTGCAGCTCGCGGAGTCGCTGCTGGCGGAACCGGACCTGTCAGTCGAGGACGAGGTGAAAACACTGAGCTGCCTCGGCATCGCCGCGGGCCTGACCGGTGATCGGGCAAGCGCAGTGGACGCGGGCGAACGGATGGAGCGGCGCATGGCCGAACATCCCGGACTGCCACCGGAATTCCGTGCGCGTGCGTTCTCCCAGGCGGGCTCCATCTTCCATGGCGCCGGTCAGATCCACCGCGCGGAATCCGCCTACCTGAAGGTGCAGACCCTGGCCGCGCAGCTCGACACCGACGAAGCCGCGCTGTTCCAGGCCACCACGCTGGCCAACATTGGCCTGATCCACGCCGACTATCTCGACTCGCCCGATGTCGCCGACGACTACTACCGCCAGGCGCTGGCCGCCGCGGCGCCGGTCGGACTGGAAGATCCCCTGATCCTGCACAACCATGCGCTCAACCTGATCCGGTTGGGACGCATCGACGAGGCGCTTGCGGTGATCGACCAGGGCGAGGCCGTGGCGGTCCGCAAGCGCGCGCAATCGGTCATGGATCGCCTGCGCGCCGAGCGGGCGGGCATCTGGATCACGCAGGGGCGGCTGGCGCAGGCCCGCCCGGTGCTCGAGGCCGCCGTCCGGTCGCAGCAGACCAACGCCGATACCCCTGGCCTGGCCGGTTCACTGGCCAAACTCTCCACGCTGCAGCGCCTGTCCGGCGATCGCTCGACCGCCCTGGCCACCGCCCGCCGCGCGTGGTCCAGCGTGGACGGGACGCCCCAGCCGCAGAAGCAGCGGGAAGTGCTGCGCGCCTGGATGGCAGCACACGCTGCGCTCGGCCAGGCCGATCAGGCGATGGCAGTCGGTGCGCGCCTGCATGCCCTGGAAATGGAGACGCTCAAGGCGCAGCGGCTGGAACTGCTGGCGGACCTGCAGGCACGCAGTGAAAGCGCGGCGGCCCAGCGCGAACTGGAGAGCATGCGCCATGAGGCGCAGGTGCGCGGATTGAACGATGAGAAATCCCGCCTCATGCGCCGGGCCGGCATCGCCCTGCTGGTGTTGCTGGTGCTGGCCGGCGTCGGCTTCGGGCTGCTGCAACGGCGCAAGAACAGGCAGTTGCGCAAGGTGAGCGCAACCGATCCGCTTACCGGCGTGCGCAACCGGCGCGCCGCCACCGAGGCCTTGAAGGCGATATCCCTGCAGCGGCCGGTGGCGGGCACGCGCCACGTGCTGTTCCTGATCGACATCGATCACTTCAAGCAGGTAAACGACAGCTTCGGCCACCATGCTGGGGACCAAGTACTGGTGGCCCTGGCCCGTCGCCTGCGCGACATCGCCCGGTCCGACGATGTCATTGCGCGCTGGGGCGGTGAGGAATTCCTGATGGCGTGCGCCGACCTGACCGAGGCGCAGGCCTGCACGGTCGCCTCGCGACTGCATGAAGCGCTGTGCGAAGTGCACGAACTCGCGCCACGCCAGCGCTGGTCTCTGACCGTGTCGCTGGGGTTCGCGCCTTTCCCGTTCTTCGACAACGCCAGCTGTGGGTGGGACTACGCCCTGCGCATGGCCGACCGCGCCCTGTATGCCGCCAAGGACCGCCGCAACGCCTGGGCAGGCCTGTGGGGGCGCTGCCTGCCGGCGGGCATCCCGCTGCAGACCGTGCTGGAGTCGCCAGAGGATGCGGTGCGCAGCGGCGCCATCGAACTGGTGGCCAGCTACGCCGTGGAGCGGTTGCCGCAGGTGCCGGCCACGCGGGCCGCATGAGCTAGCACGCGTCGGCGCCGGTCCGCTGGCGCAGGTCCTGCCGGTGGCGTCGGCTGCAAGGCAAGGCGCTGCCATCCTTCATGTGGACGCGCGCGTCGCCGGTATCCAGCGGTTCGATCGAGGCCACCTGGTCCAGACTGACGATGTAGCTGCGATGGATGCGGGTGAAGCGGCGCGGATCCAGGCGCGCTTCGATGCCGGCGATGGTGCTGCGCAGGGGATAGTCGTGGCCGCGCACGCGGAGGTTCACGTAATTGCCCGCGGCCTGAAGCCACTCGATGTCGTTGGCCGCCACCAGGAACTCGCGCCCGAGCTTGCGCACCAGGAAACGCTCCGGCTTGTCGACCGGCTCCAACGGGAGGCCCTCGTCGGGTTCGGCGAGCAGGCTGGCTTCGCCCTGCCAGCGGCGCAGCAGGAAGCGATACCCCTCCACGGCCACCACGATGGTGGCGAAGCTGCGTGCATCCTTGAGGTACTCATAGGCCAGCTCGCGCGGCCATGGACCGAAGTCGTAGGCCATCCCCTGCATGCGGTACGCCAGCACACGCAGGGCGACCATGCCGACCACGTGCACCAGGCAGACCACGAGGCTGGCGACCGCGTATTCCCCCAGCCGCGTACGCCAGTTCTCCCAGTGCAGCGGGCGCCAGCGGGTGTACGCAACAATGGCCGGGATCAGCACCAGCAGCCACACCAGGGCGCTGCTGGTTTCCCAGACCACCGGCTCCCAGGCCTGGATGCCCGAATCGCCGCGCCGGAGCTCCATCAACGTCGTCAGGCTGTTGGCGATGCAGTTGGCGGCCGTCACCGCGACCCAGAATCCCGCTTCGACCCACCGCTTCCACGGCAGGTAGCGTTCGTAGGTCAGCGTGTCCTTGTGGTTCATGCGCGCATTCTAGCGGTCGCCTTTCGAGGTAGGCAGGGCGATTCGTCCCCATTGTCCGCGGCTCGTCACTGCGGCCACGCGATCCATCCCTTCATGCTGGCCGCGGGCGGCACGTGCGGCGACGCTGCCGCCTTCCCTGAAAACGGAGAACGCCATGCAACGTCGCCACGATCTGGACTGGGTCAGGGTCTGCGCCTTCGCGCTACTGGTCCTTTACCACGTGGGCATGTACTACGTGACCTGGGACTGGCACGTGAAAAGTCCGGCCGCCAGCGATGCGCTGGAGCCTTTAATGCTGCTCAGCTCACCCTGGCGGCTGTCGCTGTTGTTCCTAGTGTCGGGTGCGGCGACCGCATTCCTGCTGGGCAAGGCGCAGCGGACCGCACAGGCGGCGGGCACGCGCCTTCGTTTCCTCGGCGCCCGCTCGTGGCGGCTGTTGGTGCCGCTGGCCTTCGGCATGCTGGTGATCGTACCGCCGCAGGCCTATTACGAAGTGGTGGAACAGCTTCCCGGCGGCTACCACGAGGGCTACCTGGCGTTCTACGCGCGCTACCTGAGCGCTTACGACGACTTTTGCGATGCGGAGGGCTGCCTGGATCTCCCCACCTGGAACCATCTGTGGTTCGTCGCCTATCTCTGGGTCTACACCGTGGTGCTGTGGCTGCTTTGGCGACTGGCACCGCGTGCCCTCGACGCGATTGGCGGACGACTCGCGAGTGCGCTGTCCGGACCGGGCGTGGTGGTCTGGCCGTGCCTGTTCCTGGGCATGGCGCGGATCCTGCTGGTCTCCCGGTTCGAGCAGACGCATGCACTGGTGGATGACTGGTACAACCATGCGCAGTACTTCGGCGTGTTCGTGCTCGGCTTCCTCATCGCCCGTGCGGAGGGGGTGTGGCAGGCGATCGAGCGGTTTCGCTGGATGGCGGTGGTCACATGGTTGGCCAGCTGGGCCGGGCTGATCGCCTACTTCACCCGTTTCGCCGACGTCGATCCGCCCGAATGGTTGCGCATGACGATGCGCATGGCGTGGGCGTTGAACCAGTGGTGCGCCATCGTCGCGGTGCTCGGCTTCGCGCATCGCATGCGGCCCGGCGACAGTCCGGCGCTGCGCTACCTGGTGGCGGCAGTGTTCCCCGTCTACATCCTGCACCAGACGGTCATCGTCGTCGTGGCGCATCACCTGAAACCGCTGGCGATTCCTCCGTTGGCGGAGGGCCCGCTGCTGGTCGCGATCACCTTCGCGGCATGCTTCGCCGGGTACGAGGCCATCCGCCGCGTGCGCTGGCTGCGCCCCCTCTTCGGCCTCACGCGCGCGAAAGCAGTGCCTGCACGCCCGCCGCTGGCGACGCGAACGTCGTGACGCAGCCTCAGTCGGGCGCGCGCCAGTGGCGCAGCAGCAACTGGATGCCGCGACGGTCGCGCCAGTCGTCGGTATCCAGCTGGTAGGCAGCATGGATGCGCGCGGGCGGGGGCGTGTCGTGCCAGCCGTTGAAATGGATCGCGTTCAATGGCGTCGCGTGGCCGGTTGCCCTGAGCGAGAACTTCAGGTGCTTCTCGCCGACCACGCGCCAGTCCAGGACGTCGAACACGCCGTCGAACATCGGCTCGGGGAACCCCTGCCCCCACGGACCGGCACTGCGCAGGAGATCGGCATGAAGGCGATCGAGTTCATCGCCGCCCAGTTCGCCATCGCTCAGCACCTCCTCGCGCAGCAGATCGTCGTCGAGCAGCGCACTGGCGTGCCGCTGCAGCGCGTCGCGGAACCTCGGCAGGTCGCTTTCGTCGAGCGACAGCCCCGCTGCCATGGCGTGGCCGCCGAAACGGTGGATCAGGCCCGGGTGCGCGATATCCACCGCAGCCAAGGCATCCCGGACATGGAATCCGGGGATGGAACGGGCGGAGCCGCGCAAGGTCGTACTGCCGGGCTCGGCCGGCGCGAACGCGATCACCGGCCGATGCAGCCGCTCCTTGATCTTGGATGCCACCAGGCCGACGACGCCCGGATGCCATTCCGGATCGAACAGGCAGGGCGCGAGCGGTACGGGTGCGCCCTGCCCGTCGTCGATGCGGGCCAGCGCGGCATGGGCCTCCTCGACCATCTGCTGCTGCACGCCGCGCCGCTCGGCATTGATGCCTTCCAGTACGCGGGCCATCTCATCGGCCTGGGTCGCGTCATCGGTCAGCAGGCAGGCGATGCCCAGCGCCATGTCCTCCAGCCGTCCTGCCGCGTTCAGGCGCGGTGCGATGGCGAAGCCGATATCGGACGTCGTCAGGCGCGCCGGGTCGCGGCCCGACACGCGCATCAGCGCCTGGAGACCTGCGCATCCCTGCCCCGCGCGCAGGCGGCGCAGGCCTGCACCGACCAGGGCGCGATTGTTCGCATCCAGCGGTACCAGGTCCGCGACGGTACCGACGGCGACGAGGTCGAGCAGCGTGGCCAGGTCCGGCTCCGACTGCCCGGACACGCTCCGCTCGCGCAGCACGCGGCGCAGCGCCAGCAGCACGTAGAACATCACCCCGACGCCCGCCAGCATCTTGCTGGGGAACGGGTCGCCGCGCAGGTTGGGATTGACGATGACGTCGGCCGGCGGCAATCGCTCGCCGGGCAGATGGTGATCGGTGACCAGCACCTGCCAGCCGCGCGCCTTGGCGGCAGCGATGCCGGCATGGCAAGCGATGCCATGGTCGACGGTCACCAGCAGGTCGGGCTGCAGCGCGGCCAGTTCATCCACCAGCGAGGGCGACAGGCCATAGCCATGCACCATGCGGTTCGGCACCGCGGGCGTCACGCGGCGCGCGCCGAGCAGGCAGAGGCCGCGTACACCGACCGCGCAGGCGGTCGCGCCATCGCAGTCGAAGTCGCCGACGATGACGATGTGGCGGTCCTGTGCGATGGCATCGGCGAGCAGCGCGGTCGCTTCCGGCAGTCCACCGAGCAGGTCGGGCGGCAGCAGGTGCGCCAGCCGCGGCTGCGCCTGGTCGAGCGACCGCGCACCCCGCGCTTCATAGATCCGCCGCAGCAGTGGCGGCACGCTGTCGGGCCACTGCCCGCCCTCGGCAAGCGGGCGCCGGCGGATCCGCGGTGACGGGGTCATGCCGGGACGTGGTCCGGGCGCACCGTGTCCAACCGCTGCAGGGGCCTGCGCCACAGGCGCCAGCGTTGTTCGCGGCGCAGCGAGAACAGGGTGCCGTCCTCGAAGTCCAGGGTCAGCGCATCGAGTTCGCGCTTGCGCAGCGCATCGAGCAGCGGGCGCAATGCATCGCGGCATAGCAGGTCCAGATTGCGCAGATGGCGCAGGTCGATCAGCGCGTCGACGCCGCCTTCGCCGTTGGCATGCCCGGCCTCCACGCCCGCTACCTGGGCCAGCGATTGCAGCAGCACGTCGTTGCCCTTGACCTGCCGGAACCCGGTACGCACCGCATCCGGCAGCACGCCGCCACCCCAGAACCACAGCGAGTTCACCGGCGCCTTGCCCTGCGCGGCGCGGTGGGCATTCCACGGATGGTTGTGCAGCATCACCTGCGCTTCGCTCAGCAAGGCGCGCCAGCGCCGGCCGGCATCACCGT
Organism: Pseudoxanthomonas sp. LjRoot127; assembly: GCF_964253495.1. Taxonomy (NCBI): domain Bacteria; kingdom Pseudomonadati; phylum Pseudomonadota; class Gammaproteobacteria; order Lysobacterales; family Lysobacteraceae; genus Pseudoxanthomonas; species Pseudoxanthomonas sp. LjRoot127. Next base: position 3,419,191 of record NZ_CAXUQR020000001.1, on the reverse strand, counting down.
CGGGCAGGTGTGCGAACAGGTCGTCGCCCAGCACGTCGCCCGCGGGCACGAAGGGCGGCAGTTTCGCTTCCAACGGCAAGCGCAGGTACCAGCGGGCCGGATGGGGCGCATCCAGCAGCATGCCCGCGTCGCCGAACAGCAGCTTGAGCGCGGGCAACAGCTGGGCAGTGTCGTCAGCGTCGAGCGCCAGTGCTTCGCCGTAGGCCAGCATGCGCGCGCCGGCCATGTCGGGCGAAACGCGCGCCGGATCGGCGCGCAGCCACATCGCGCCGGCCGCATCGCGCGCATCGTGCTGGCGCGTGAGCGCGGCCACCGGCCAGTGGTCCGGTATCAGCTGGAACTGGCGGCGCAGTTGCGCGCGCTCCCCCGCCTCGCTTGCTGCACGGTCGGCACGGCCCAGGGCCTTCGCGAGATCGGGCGGCAGGACCTGCCCGACCAGGCGGGTGCGTGCGGGCAGCAGCAGGGTGGCCTGGGCCATGATGGGGCGGCCGGGGTCAGTCGGCGTAGGAAACGCTGATGATTTCGTACTCGCGCTGGCCGGCGGGCGCATCGATGGTGACCGAATCGCCTTCGTGCTTGCCGATCAGGGCGCGGGCCAGCGGCGACGAGATCGCGATCAGGCCCAGCTTGATGTCGGCCTCGAGGTCGCCAACGACCTGGTAGCGCTTCTCTTCATCGGTATCCACGTCCGCCAGCACCACCTTCGCGCCGAACACGATGCGCGAGCCGGCGTTGAGCTTGCTCACGTCGATGATCTCGGAATGCGAAAGCTCGCCTTCCAGCTGCTTGATGCGGCCTTCGATGAAACCCTGCTGCTCGCGGGCGGCATGGTATTCGGCGTTTTCCTTCAGGTCGCCGTGCGCACGCGCCTCGGCGATCGCGGTGATCACCTCGGGGCGCTTGACCGTCTTCAGAAGGTCCAGTTCCTGGCGCAGGCGCTGTGCGCCCTGCATCGTCAATGGGGCTCTCACCCTTGAAGCTCCTTGTGCAGTTCCTGCAACGCCAGCACCGGGCCCGTGCCACGGTATTCCAGCGAATGCACCAGCGCCTTGGCGCCGGCGACGGTGGTCGAATAGGTGACGCGGTGCTGCAGGGCCTCGCGCCGGATGGAGAAGGAGTCGGCGATGGCCTGGCGTCCTTCCGTGGTGTTGACGATATACACGATTTCGCCGTTCTTGATCAGGTCGACCACGTGCGGCCGCCCCTCCAGCACCTTGTTGATCTGCTCGCAGTCGATGCCACGCTCACGCAGCCACGACGCGGTGCCGGCGGTCGCGACGATGGAGTAGCCGCGGCCGACCAGTTCCTGCGCCACCGGCAGCACGCGCTTCTTGTCCGGGTCGCGTACCGAGATGAACACCTTGCCCACCGGCGGCGCCTTGATGCCGCCGGCTTCCTGCGCGCGCGCCATGGCGGCACCGAAGCTCCGGCCGACGCCCATCACCTCACCGGTGGAGCGCATCTCCGGCCCGAGGATCGGGTCCACGCCCTGGAACTTGGCGAACGGGAAGATCGCTTCCTTGACCGAGTAGTAGTCGGGCACGATTTCCTTGGTGGCGCCCTGCCCGGCCAGCGTCTTGCCGGCCATGCAGCGTGCCGCGATCTTGGCCAGCGGCATGCCGGTGGCCTTTGAGACGAACGGCACGGTGCGCGACGCGCGCGGATTCACTTCCAGCAGGTAGACGATGTCGTCGCTGCCGTCCTCGCTCGCCTGGATGGCGAACTGGGTATTCATCAGGCCGACCACCTTCAGTGCCTTGGCCAGCTCGACCACCTGGCGGCGCAGTTCGTCCTGCGTCTTCGCGGACAGCGAATACGGCGGCAGCGAGCACGAGGAGTCGCCCGAGTGCACGCCGGCCTCCTCGATGTGCTCCATCACGCCGCCGATCAGCACGTTGCCGTCGGCGTCGGCGATGATGTCCACGTCCACTTCGACCGCGTTGTCGAGGAAGCGGTCCAGCAGCACCGGCGAATCATTGGAGACCTTGACCGCGTCGCGCACGTAGCGCGCCAGGTCGGATTCGCCGTACACGATCTCCATCGCACGGCCGCCCAGCACGTACGACGGGCGCACGACCAGCGGGTAACCGATCTCGCGCGCCAGCAGCAGGGCTTCCTGATCATTGCGGGCGATGCGGTTCGGCGGCTGCTTGAGGCCCAGCGAATCCACGAGTTGCTGGAAGCGCTCGCGGTCCTCGGCGAGGTCGATCGAGTCGGGGCTGGTACCGATGACGGGCACGCCGTTGGCTTCGAGCGCGCGCGCCAGCTTCAGTGGGGTCTGGCCGCCGTACTGCACGATGACGCCCTTCGGCTGCTCCAGTTCGACGATGGCCAGCACGTCTTCCAGCGTCAGCGGCTCGAAGTACAGGCGATCGGAGGTGTCGTAGTCGGTGGAGACGGTTTCCGGGTTGCAGTTGACCATGATGGTCTCGAACCCGTCCTCCCGCAGCGCGAGCGCCGCATGCACGCAGCAGTAGTCGAACTCGATGCCCTGGCCGATGCGGTTGGGCCCTCCGCCGAGGATCATGATCTTGTCGCGCGTCGTCGGCTCCGCTTCGCACTCGTCCTCGTACGTCGAGTACAGATACGCGGTGCTGGTGGCGAACTCGGCCGCGCACGAATCCACGCGCTTGTAGACCGGCTTCACGCCCAGCGCCTTGCGCAGGACACGCACGGCGGTTTCGTTGGTGTTCGCCAGCTGGGCCAGGCGCGCATCGGAGAAACCCATCCGCTTCAGGTGGCGCATGCGCGCCTTGTCGAGCGAACCGAGACCGTCGGTGGCCAGCTGGCGCTCGGTCGCGATGATCTCCTCCATCTGGTCGAGGAACCAGGGATCGATGAACGACAGCGCATGCACCTGCTCGACCGTCATGCCGGCGCGGAACGCATCGGCCACGTAGAACAGGCGTTCCGGACCCGGCGCCTTCAGTTCCCGGCGCAGCGTGGCCAGGTCGTCTTCGTCGGCCAGGTCCAGTCCGGTGGGATCGAGGCCGACCTTGCCGGTTTCCAGGCCCCGCAGTGCTTTCTGCAGCGATTCCTGGAAGGTACGACCCATCGCCATCACCTCGCCCACCGACTTCATCTGGGTGGTGAGGCGCGCATCGGCCTGGGGGAACTTCTCGAACGCGAACCGCGGGATCTTGGTGACCACGTAGTCGATCGCCGGCTCGAACGACGCCGGCGTCAGGCCGCCGGTGATCTCGTTCTTCAGTTCATCCAGCGTGTAGCCCACCGCCAGCTTGGCAGCGACCTTGGCGATCGGGAAGCCGGTTGCCTTGGACGCCAGCGCCGACGAACGCGAAACGCGCGGGTTCATTTCGATGACGACCACACGGCCTGTCTGCGCGTTGATGCCGAACTGCACGTTCGAGCCACCGGTATCCACGCCGATCTTGCGCAGCACGGCGATGGAGGCGTCGCGCAGGCGCTGGTACTCCTTGTCGGTCAGCGTCTGCGCCGGAGCGACGGTGATACTGTCGCCGGTGTGCACGCCCATCGGGTCCAGGTTTTCGATGGAGCAGACGATGATGCAGTTGTCCGCGGTATCGCGGACCACTTCCATCTCGAACTCCTTCCAGCCCAGCACCGACTCCTCCACCAGCACTTCGGTGGTCGGCGACAGCTCGAGGCCGCGGGTCACGATGTCGACCAGTTCCTCGCGGTTGTAGGCGATGCCACCGCCGCTGCCGCCCAGCGTGAAGCTGGGGCGGATGATGGTGGGATAGCCGACGCGGGTCTGGATTTCCAGCGCTTCCTCCAGCGTGTGGGCGACCGCGGCCTTCGGACACTCCAAGCCAATCTCACCCATCGCCACGCGGAACAGCTCGCGGTCTTCCGCCATCCGGATGGCGTCGCGCTTGGCGCCGATCAGCTCGACGCCGTACTTCTCGAGCACCCCGTTGTCCGCCAGGTCCAACGCGCAGTTCAGCGCGGTCTGCCCACCCATGGTGGGCAGCAGCGCGTCGGGCTTCTCCTTGGCGATGATCTTCTCGACCGTCTGCCAGTTGATCGGCTCGATGTAGACCGCGTCCGCCATCTCCGGGTCGGTCATGATGGTCGCGGGGTTGCTGTTGACCAGCACCACCCGATACCCCTCCTCGCGCAACGCCTTGCACGCCTGGGCGCCGGAATAATCGAATTCGCAGGCCTGGCCGATGACGATCGGGCCTGCGCCGATGATCAGGATGGTGTTGAGGTCGTTGCGCTTGGGCATGGGGGACTGCTTCCAGGGTTACGGGGCCGAGGCGGTCTTCGCGTTCGGCCCGATGTACTTGTCAAAGAACGCCAGCATCTTGGTGTAGAGGTTGACGTTGTTCTGCAGGTCGCGGAAGCCGTGCGCTTCCTTCTTCTCGACGATCACGTCATCGGGTTTCTTGCCGACCTTGGCCAGTTGCGAAATCAGGAAGTGCATGTTCTTGATAGGCACGCGCACGTCCTTCTCGCCGTGGACCAGCAGGATCGGCACCTTGATGCGCTCCACGCCGTATGCCGGCGACTGCGCCATGCGCTCGGCAGCGGTCGGCGGATAGACGTCCTTCAGGTAGTTGCGACCGCTTTCATGGCCCATGAAGTCCGCGTCGCGCTGCGCGTCGAGGTCGTAGACGCCCACATAGCCCACCGTGCAGCGGTACAGGTCGGGCTCGCGCACCACGCTCATCAGCGCGGCATAGCCGCCGTAGGACGCACCGTAGATGCAGACGCGGTTCGGGTCAGCGATACCTTGCGCGACTGCCCAGCGGACCGCGTCCGTCAGGTCGTCCTGCATGGTGGTGCCCCACTTCCGGTAACCCATGCCTTCGAAGGCGTTGCCGTAGCCGCCGGAGCCGCGATAGTTGACCTGCAGGACGGCATAGCCGCGGTTCGCGAACAGCTGGACCTCGGGATTGAAGCCCCACTCATCGCGCGGGCCATGCGGGCCGCCATGCGGGTTGATGATCAGCGGCAAGTTCTTGCCGCTGCTGTCCTTCGGGATGGTGATGTAGCCGTGGAGGGCAAGACCGTCCCGTGCCTTCACCACGATGGGCTTCATCGGCGACATGTCTTCCGGCTTGATCCAGGCCATGCTGGCGGTCAGGAACTGCGCCTGACCCGTCTGGCGATCGAACAGATACGCCTCGGGCGCCTGCACGTCCGAATAGACCCGCATCATCAGGTAACGCCCGTCATCGGACGGTCGCTGGAAGCGAACGGCCTTGCCGGGGAACGCCTTTGCGAGTCCCGCGTACACTTTCGTCTCCGGATGCTCCGGAGCCACCCAGTCCCAGTAGGGGACACCGTCTTCGTACCACACGCCCAGCAGGGTCTTCTCGTCACTGCTCCACAGATAGCCGGAAGGACTGACGGTGCCGTTGCTGGAGACGGGCGTCTCTTCGCGGGAATCCACGTCGAGCAGGACGATGGTCTCGGGCTTGCCCTGCTCGCCTTTCGCCATGTACACGCGCTTGTTCTGCGCGTCGAAGCCGAGCGGATAGTAGGTTGCACCGTTGCGTTCGCTCTCGTGGACCAGCGTCCACCGATCGCCATCGCGGCGATACGTCACGTTGCGGCCGTCGTTCATCGCGCCGGCCACGAACCGAACCTTGCGGTCATGGTCGACCAGGAAGCTGCCCTGCTCGACCGGTGCATTGGCCACCGTGGTGATGCGGCCGTTGTTGACGTTGAGTTTGGAGAGGAAGGACGTTTCGACGGACCGCTCCACGAGGATCGTATCCGGATCCTCGGGCGTCAGGTCCACGATGCTGTAGCTGTTTCCGTTCGGGATATCCATCCGGCCCGTGCCGTCCAGGTTCGCGGCGTACATGTCGCCTCGCGCGGTCTCGAAGTCGAATCGACCCGTCTTGAACGTCACCACGAACAGCAGGCGCTTGTCGTTGGCCCAGACGACCTGGCGGAAATGGCGGTTCTCGCCATAGTCGAACTTGCCGACGATGGCCTGGTCCGCAACCCGCACGATGGCGAGCAACGTGCGATCGGCCTGGGGAACGTTCACCGCCATGTGCTTCCCGTCGGGAGAAAGCGCGACGGAGGTGAACTGGGGATCCTTGAAGAAATCCTGGATCGGAATCTCACGCGCGAAGCCCTGCACAGGCAACAGCGCGAGCAGCAACAACAGGCGCACCATCATTTTCATCTTCCACTCCCTGAAATGGAAAGGCAGCGATACGCCGCCGTACGGACAATCGATGGCGCTGGGCCATCCCCCTTCACGATTACCTCGCCTGCTCCATGCAGACAATGAAACGATCGAACAGCGGTGAGACATCATGCGGCCCCGGCGATGCCTCCGGGTGGCCCTGGAACGAGAAGGCCGGCGCGTCTGTCAGCTCGATGCCCTGGTTGGTGCCGTCGAACAGCGAGCGATGGATGACACGCACGTTGGCCGGCAGCGAGGCCTCGTCCACGGCGAAGCCGTGATTCTGCGACGTGATCATCACGCGGCCGGTATCGATGTCCTGCACCGGATGGTTCGCGCCGTGGTGGCCGTGGCCCATCTTGAGGGTCTGTGCGCCGGCGGCCAGCGCCAGCAGCTGGTGGCCGAGGCAGATGCCGAACGTCGGGATCTTCCTCGCGATGAATTCGCGGATGGCGGTGATGGCGTAGTCGCACGGCGCCGGATCCCCCGGGCCGTTGGACAGGAACACGCCGTCGGGCTGCAGCGCGAGCACGTCGGCCGCGCTGGTCTGCGCCGGGACGACGGTGACCTCGCAACCGCGTTCGGCGAGCATGCGCAGGATGTTGTGCTTAACACCGAAGTCGTATGCCACCACCTTGAACTTCGCGGGCGCCTGCACGAAGGCATTGCGGTCCAGGTCGAGCTGGCCATCGCGCCACGGATACGGCTTGTCGGTGCTGACCACCTTGGCCAGGTCCATGCCTTTCAGGCCGGGGAACTTGCGCGCGGCTTCCAGCGCCTTCTCCACGTCGACATCATCGCCCGCCATCAGCGCCCCGTTCTGGGCACCGCGCTCGCGCAGGATGCGCGTCAGCTTGCGCGTATCGATGCCGGCAATGGCCACGATGCCGCGCGTGGACAGCCATTCCGGCAGGGCCTGCTGGTTGCGCCAGTTGCTGGGGCGGCGCGGTACGTCGCGCACGATCAGGCCGGCACACCAGACCTTCGACGCTTCGTCGTCCTGGTCGGTGCAGCCGGTATTGCCGATGTGGGGATAGGTCAGGGTGACGAGCTGGCGGGCGTAAGAGGGGTCGGTCAGGATTTCCTGATAACCGGTCATCGCGGTGTTGAACACCACTTCGCCGACCGAGAGGCCGTCTGCGCCTACGGATTCGCCCTCGAATACGGTGCCGTCTTCGAGTACGAGGATTGCGGGTCGTGTCACGGGGTTCGCCTTGGGGTGGAGGAACCCTGTCCCACCGGCTTGCGGCTGCAAGAAACCGCAGACGCGGCGTTCATCCGGTCCGTGGCGATGGGTAACAGGCGAGCGGGAATTGTACGGAAACGGCCTGTTCAGCGCCACCGTTTTTTACGCCGGATGCTCGGCGGCGTGCCCAAGCCCGCCGTGTTCAGGTTGTAGCGCGACGTGGGCAAGCCCGCGTGCCTTCACGCCAACAGGTCGCGCACCCGGTAGCTGCCCGCCGGGCGCCCGGCGAGCTGCCGCGCAACGTGCAGCGCGCCGCGTGCAAACACATCGCGATGCGTCGCCCGGTGCACCAGTTCCACCCGCTCGCCCAGCCCGGTGAACTGCACGGTGTGCTCGCCGACGATGTCGCCCGCGCGCAGGCTGGCGTAATGCACGGGCGCGCCCGCGCTGCCTGCCGCGCCTCCGAGCGTGAGCGCCGTGCCGGACGGCGCATCCTTCTTGTGCACGTGGTGCGACTCCACGACATCCACGTCCCACCCCGGCAGCGCTGCCGCGGCTCGCTCCACCAGGTCCGCCAGGACCGCGACGCCAAGGCTGAAGTTGCTTGCCCACACCAGCGGGATGCTCTTCGCCGCCTGCACCAGGGCGCCCGCCTGCGCGTCGGCCATGCCCGTCGTTCCGGACACCAGCGCCGCGCCACGCTCGACGCAGAGGGCGAGGATGTGATCGAACCCGTCGGGCAGGCTGAAGTCGATGGCGACATCGAAGGCCGGCACGCCCGCCAGCTCGCTGGCCGCGAAATGGGGGACGCCGTCCACCACGCGCGGTGACGGCGTACGCCGTGTCACCGCCGCGACGACCTGGCAGTGGCCGGCCTGTTCGGCGGCGAGGCGGAGCAACGCCTGGCCCATGCGACCGGACGCACCATGGATGAGGATACGGATCGGGGAGGCGTTCATGGCCGCATGGTAACCGCTTGCCCGCCAGGCCGGGCTACGGCGCGGCCGGATGACCGAGGAAGTAGCCCTGCGCAAAGGCCACGCCGAGTGCTTTCAGTGCGTCGCACTGGCGTTCTGTCTCCACGCCTTCCGCGATCAGCTGCGCGCGCGTCCCCTCGGCGAATGCGAGCAGCGCCGCGATGAGGGCCTGCATGCGCGGGCGCTGGTCGACTTCGCGCACCAGCGAGATGTCGAGCTTGATGATGTCGGGGGAAAGCCGCAGCACGTGGCGCAGACTGGCGAAGCCCGCGCCGGTGTCGTCCACCGCGATGCGCACGCCGCGCGCCTGCAGCGCGGCGAGACAGGTGTTCAGCTGTCCGTAGTCGTCGACAGGCGTGTGCTCCGTGATTTCCAGCACCAGTCGCTGCGGCTCGCTTGCTGCCAGCAACGAAGACAGGCGCTCGTTGCATGCGGTCTCGGGCGACACGTTGAGCGCGATGTAGGCGTCTCCGGGAATGCGCGGCAGGCACGCCAGCCCCGCTTCCACGGCAGCGAGTTCCAGTGGCACGCTCAAGCCGTGCCTTGCGGCGTCCTCGAACCAGCGGCTGGTGGACAGGTCGTATTCGATCGGGAAGCGTGCCAGTGCCTCGTACCCGACGGTGGCGCCGTCGGCAAGCCGCACGATGGGCTGCAGGACGCTCGTCAGCCTACCCTCGCGCAGCACGTCTTCGAGGCGCACCCTCGCGGCCTGCGCGTGCTGGCGGTCCCGATCCACCGCTCCCTTGCGCGTTTCCAGTGCCGCGCGCATCTGCGCGTGTTCGATCGCCTTGTAGAAGCTGGCGGCCACCAGCGTACTGAGCTGTTCCAGCGTGCGGCAATCGGCGTCTCGGTAGGCCATGGGCGTCGCCGAAACCACCTTCAGCACGCCGACCACCTGGCCACGGAAATGCAGGGGGGCGACCAGCATGGAACGCAGTCCGACCCGCCGGCAGGCATCGCGGTTCACGCGTGCGTCGTCCTCGCTGTCGTCGCACCTCAGCACACGGCCTTCGTGGATGCAGCGACCGGACAGGCTACCCTCCACGGGGATGCTCATGCCCACCATGTCGTGCGCGATGCCGCTGGCCGACCAGTAGCGCATGACCGCGCCATCGCGGATTTCCAGCACCGCGCCGTCGGAGCGCGTCAGGGCCTGCGCACGATGGGTGATCGCATCCACGACATCCTGGGGCTCGGGACCGGCCGCGGCGATTTCACCCTGGGCGACCACGATCTGCGTGAGCAGGGCGATCGCCTCCTCGTCGTCCTTCCGTGCAGCCAGCACCTGCAGTGGCGACCGCGTCACCCGCGTGTTGTCCTGACCCATCTCCCGTCGCTCCCTGAGGATGATGAAGCTCATGTGACGGTCGTGGCCGCCGCCTCGTGGGGGATGCTAGGGCTCTCGACTCACGCTTGTCGAGTAAACGGGTTTACATGCCGATCGGCGGATTCGATGGTCGATCAGGCGGACGACACGATCCGACCGATACCGGTCTCCGCGATCTCAGCGACGGCGCGCTGCAACGCCTCCGCGTCGATGCCGGTGTCAAATCCGATCCGGAAATGCACGTCACCCTCTGGCGTGCGCGACGAATGGATGGACGACAGGCTGACGTCGTGTCGCTCGAACACATGCAGCAGGCTGCGCAACGAGCCGGGCCGGTCCTGCGGCAGGTGAACGCTGAGCGCTTTGTCCGCCGACAGGTCGGCCAGCAGGTAGCCGATGCGCTCGTAGTGGTAGTTGCCCTCCGCGAGCGCAGCGGCACCCACCGCTTCGCGGTTGTCGTGCAGGAACTCGTTGCGGAAGGCCTCGCGTGCGGCGTCGCCGCCTTCTTCCACCAACGCGGCCATCCGGGCCACCTGTTGTCCGAGCGCGCGCAGGACCTCGGACGCATGTGGATTGCCGAACTGGATGTCTTCGTAGATCGCAGGGTTCAACGACAGGATGCGCGCGATGATCGCGGCATCCATCTCGAAGGAGGCCGAACGGAAAGGCATCACCGAGGCGAGATCGCCTACCCTGTCGGCCTGTCCCCTCAGCACGCCCGCCTGCGCCAGGTGCGTCGCATGCACCATGGCCTGCACCAGTGCCATCACGCGGTCGTGCTGTTCCGGGGTGGCCTCCACGCATTCGGCGTCCAACGCCTCGAGCAGCGCGGTCAGCCACGGACGCCAGCGGTCAAGCCGCGCCTCGCACACCACCATCACCCTGCCCTTCAGCGTCGGCGACTTGGGCGGGGCGGTCATGGGGTGCAGGCCAACGACCTCGGCCCGGGACCGCAACATGGCGGCCACCGGCGCGGCCTTGACCGATGTCACGTCGAGCCACAGCTTCCCGCTCTCGTCACCGCCCGCCAGGTCCACGTAACGCTCGATCAGCGACACCGTCGCCCGGATGGGTGCGGAAAACAGAAGTACGTCGGCACGGCGGACCAGGTCCGCCTCGTCCGTGGAAGACGGATCGGCGGGATCATGGCCGATCACCTCAAGGGCCATGCGGCTGCGGAAGAACTGCTGCAGCCAGCGGCCATAGGCGCCTGCACTGCCGACGATGCCGATGAGGGGTCCGGGCACGAAAAGGGCTCCACGAAGGAGCCCCATTCTAGAAGCAAGCCGAACCGCGCCGGCGTCAGGACGTCATGCGGTCCCAGAAGCCCTTCACGCCATCGAGGAACGTCGCCGACTTCGGCGAGTGCTTGCGCGCCTCCTCGCCGCTGAAGGTGGCTTCGAACTTCTCCAGCAGCTCGCGCTGCTCACCGGTCAGGTTGACGGGGGTTTCCACCACCACGCGGCAATAGAGGTCGCCCTCGCTGCGGCTGCGCACCGATTTCACGCCCTTGCCGCGCAGGCGGAACAGTTTTCCGGTCTGGGTTTCGGCGGGAATGCGGATCTCCGCCTCGCCCCTCAACGTCGGAACGCGCACGGTATCGCCCAGCGCCGCCTGCGAGATGCGGATCGGCACCTCGCAGTGCAGGTCGTCGCCATCGCGCTGGAAGATGTCGTGCTCGCGCACACGCACTTCCACGTACAGGTCGCCCGGCGGCGTGCCCGGAGGGCCCGCTTCGCCTTCGCCGGTCAGGCGGATGCGGTCGCCATTGTCCACGCCGGCCGGGATCTTGACCGACAGGACCTTCTCTTCCTCCACGCGACCGGCGCCATGGCACTCGGTGCAGGGATTCTTGATGGTCTGGCCGCGCCCGCCGCAGGCCGGACAGGCCTGCTGCATGGCGAAGATGCCGCGCTGCATGCGAACGTTGCCGCGACCGCCGCAGGTGCCACAGGTCTCGACCTTCCCGTCCGCCGAGCCCGAGCCCTTGCAGGGCTCGCATGCGACCAGCGACGGAATCTCGATGCGCTTCTCGATGCCCGCGACCGCTTCCTCCAGGTCGAGCTCCATGACGTAGCCCACGTCGGCGCCCCGTCGGGCGGCACGCGCGCCACCTCCGCCGAAGATGTTGCCGAAGATGTCCCCGAAGATGTCGCCCATGTCCGGACCGCCGGGACCGCCACCGCCCATGCCATGCTCGAATGCCGCATGTCCGTGCGCGTCGTAGGTGCGTCGCTTGGCGCCGTCGGACAGCACCTCGTACGCCTCCTTGCACTCCTTGAACGCCGCTTCGGCCGCGGCATCGCCGGGGTTGCGGTCGGGGTGGTGCTTCATCGCACAGCGACGATAGGCCTTCTTCAGGTCCTCATCGCTGGCGTCCCTGGCCACGCCCAGGACTTCGTAGTAATCGCGCTTGCTCATGTGTCGTCAGGCTGGTCTCGCAGGTTCGCCGGATGGCAAAACGGGAGGCCGTGGCAGGCCACGTCTCCCGTCCGCCGCATCCCGTGGGCCGGGATTACTTCTTGTCGTCCTTCACTTCGGTGAACTCGGCGTCGACCACGTCGTCCGCGCCTGCCGATGCACCGCCGGCAGGACCGGCGCCGCCACCGGGCTGCTCGGTCGACGCCGCGGCCGCGTACAGCGACTGGGCCGCCTCTTCGAGCGCCTTCGACTTGGCTTCGATCTGCGCCTTCTCGTCGCCCTTCATCGCCGTCTCCAGCTCGGCGATGGCGGATTCGACCCGTCCGATCACATCACTCGGCACCTTGCTGCCGTGCTCGGTGATGGCACTGCGGGTGGCGTGCAGCAAGCCATCGGCCTGATTGCGCGCCTGCACCAGTTCCTGGAACTTCTTGTCCTCTTCGCGATGCGCCTCGGCGTCGGCCACCATGCGCGCGATCTCGTCCTCGGACAGGCCCGAACCGGCCTTGATCTCGACCTTCTGTTCCTTGTTGGTCTTCTTGTCCTTGGCCGACACGTGCAGGATGCCGTTGGCGTCGATGTCGAACGACACTTCCACCTGCGGCATGCCGCGCGGCGCCGGCTCGATGCCGGACAGGTCGAACTTGGCCAGCGACTTGTTGAAGCGGGCCTGTTCGCGCTCGCCCTGCAGCACGTGCACCGTCACCGCGGACTGGTTGTCCTCGGCAGTGGAGAAGGTCTGCGAGGCCTTGGTCGGAATGGTGGTGTTCTTCTCGATGATCTTGGTGAACACGCCACCCAGCGTCTCGATGCCCAGGCTCAGCGGGGTGACGTCGAGCAGCAGCACGTCCTTGACGTCGCCGGCCAGCACGCCGCCCTGGATCGCGGCGCCCAGCGCCACGGCCTCGTCGGGATTGACGTCCTTGCGCGGTTCCTTGCCGAAGAACTCGGCCACGGCCTGCTGCACCTTCGGCATGCGGGTCTGGCCACCGACGAGGATGACTTCGCCGATGTCGCTGGCGCGCAGGCCGGCGTCGTTCAGCGCGATGCGGCAGGGCTCGATGGTCTTCTTCACCAGGTCTTCGACCAGCGCTTCCAGCTTGGCGCGGGTCAGCTTGATGTTGAGGTGCTTCGGGCCCGACGCGTCGGCGGTGACGTACGGCAGGTTCACTTCGGTCTGCTGCGAGCTGGACAGCTCGATCTTGGCGCGCTCGGCGGCGTCCTTCAGGCGCTGCAGGGCCAGCGGATCCTTGCGCAGGTCGATGCCCTGGTCCTTCTGGAATTCCTCGACGAGGTAGTCGATGACGCGCTTGTCGAAGTCTTCGCCACCCAGGAAGGTGTCGCCGTTGGTCGCCAGCACTTCGAACTGCTTCTCGCCGTCGACATTGGCGATCTCGATGATCGACACGTCGAAGGTGCCGCCACCCAGGTCGTAGACGACGATCTTGCGGTCGGCACCGCCTTCGCCCTTGTCCAGGCCATAGGCCAGCGCGGCCGCGGTGGGCTCGTTGATGATGCGCTTGACGTCCAGGCCGGCGATCTTGCCCGCGTCCTTGGTCGCCTGGCGCTGGCTGTCGTTGAAGTAGGCCGGCACGGTGATGACGGCTTCGGTGACGGTCTCGCCCAGGAAGGCTTCCGCCGTCTTCTTCATCTTTTCCAGCACGCGCGCGGAGATCTCCTGCGGTGCCATCTTCTTGCCGTCGCTGGTCTGTACCCAGGCGTCGCCGTTGTCGTGCGCGACGATGCCGTAGGGCACCAGGTCCAGGTCCTTCTTCACTTCCGCGTCGGTGAACTTGCGGCCGATCAGGCGCTTCACCGCGTAGAAGGTGTTCTTCGGATTGGTCACGGCCTGGCGCTTGGCCGAGGCGCCGACCAGCACTTCACCGTCCTTCGTGTACGCCACGATCGAGGGCGTGGTGCGGTCGCCTTCCGAGTTTTCGATGACGCGGGCCTTGCCGCCGTCCATGATCGCCACGCACGAGTTGGTCGTGCCGAGGTCGATGCCGATGATCTTGCCCATGGTGGTTCTCGCTCCCTAGCAAATTCTGTTTGGATCCGGCGCTCGGCCGGGTGGATGGTCCCGATATAGGGGTGCGATGGCGCCGTTCAAGCGCCGTCGCGCAGACGTTCAGTCGTGCTTCGCCACGACCACCAGGGCCGGGCGCAGCAGGCGTCCGTTGAGCAGGTAGCCCTTCTGGAACACCTGCACCACGCTGCCGGGCGCGGCGCCCGGCGCATCGGCCTGGCTGATCGCCTGATGGTGTTCGGGGTTGAAGGCATCGCCCGTGGGGTCCAGCAGGGTCAGGCCGTTGTCGCCGGCCACCTTCAGCAACTGCTTGAAGGTCAGCTCCAGTCCGTCCTTGAGGGGACTCGGCTCGGCGCCTGCCGCGGCCAGGCCGGCGTCCAGGCTGTCGAAAACGGGAAGCAGGTCGCCCAACAGGCGTTCGTTGGCGAACTTGCGGGCCTGCTCGATGTCGCGGGCCACGCGCTTGCGCTGGTTCTCCAGGTCGGCGCGCTCCAGCAGCGTAGTGGCACGCAGCTGGTCGAGCTCGTTGCGGAGGGTTTCCAGCTCGGCGATCAGCGCGCTGTCGGTGTCCTGCGGGTCGTGGCCCTGGTCCAGGTCGGAATCGTGGTCGTGTTGGTTCATTTCGGGTCCCATCGCGGCAAGTCCGGCCGCCCAAGCCCCAACCTATGGGGCCGGCGCATCCGGATTCAAGGCCGCACCCAGTACATCGGCCGCCGCCTGCACCACCGGAATGACCCGGTCATACGCCATGCGCGTGGGCCCGATCACCCCCAGCACGCCGAGCACCTGCCCGCCCGCCATGTAGGGCGCCGTCACCACCGACACGCCATCATGCGGCGCGAGCCCGGTGTCCTCGCCGATGAAGATGCGCACCCCCGGGGCGCGGATCGTGCGCTCGAGCAGTTGCAGGATTTCGCGCTTGCGAGCGAACGCCTCGAACAGGTCGCGCAGCCGTTCCAGATCGGACAGCTCCTGCACCCCCATGAGCCGGGTCTGGCCCGCCAGCACCACATCGTCGCCCGGCGGCGTGAGGGCCTGTTCGGCCAGCTCGATCGACTCGGCCAGCAGGCCTTCCATTTCCGTCTGGGCGCGGCGCAGGTCACGCAGCAGGTTGGCCCGGATTTCGGCCAAGGGTCGCCCGGCGAACTGGGTGTTCAGATAGTTCGCGATGCGCTCCAGTTCCGACCGCTCGTAGGGCCGACGGGTCTCGATGACCCGGTTCTGCACGTCGTTGTCGGCGAAGACCAGGATGGCCATGACCCGCTGCCCATCCAGCGGCACGAAATCGATGTAGCGGAAGGCGAACTGCTCCCGCCTCGGCACGCTGACCACGCCGACGAAGTGGGTCATCGCCGACAGTAGCTCCGAGGCGTTGCCCAGCAGTGCCTGGGTCCCCGCCCCCGTAGACAGTTCGGCCCGCAGCCGCGCGACTTCGCCGTCCCCCAGGGACTTCACCTGCACCAGGCTGTCCACGAACACCCGATACCCCTGTGCGGTGGGAATGCGGCCGGCCGAGGTATGCGGGGAACTCAGCAGTCCGACCTCTTCCAGCTCGGACAGGATGTTGCGGATGGTCGCCGGACTCACCTCCAGCCCCGCATGGCGGGCCAGCGTCTGCGACCCCACCGGCTCGCCATCGCGGATGTAGCGCGAGATCAGCGTCCGCAGCAGTTGGCGGGCGCGCGGATCCAGCGGGGGCGATGGCGGATGCATGCCCGCTAGATAACGTCGCTCCCCCTTCTTTGCAAGCCGGCGCGCCCGGGACGTCTCAGACGCTGAGCCGCCACCGCTTACAATCCGCCGCATGCTCAGACATCTCGCCCTCAAGGATTTCGCCGTCGTCCGTGCGGCCGAACTGGAATTCGGCGACGGCATGACCGTCATTTCCGGTGAAACCGGCGCCGGCAAATCGTTGCTGGTCGATGCGCTGGGGTTCCTGTCCGGCCTGCGTGCAGACAGCGGCGTGGTCCGTCATGGCGCCGAGCGGGCGGAGCTGTCGGCCGAATTCTCCCCCTCGACCGGGTCGCCAGCACAGGCGTGGCTCGCCGAGAACGAACTGGACGACGACGGCCAGTGCCAGCTGCGCCGGGTGATCCGTGCCGACGGCGGTTCCCGCGCGTGGATCAATGGCCGCAGCGTGACGCTCTCCCAGCTGACCGAACTGGCCGCCCGGCTGGTGGAAATCCATGGCCAGCACGAACACCAGGCGCTGCTGGCCCGCAACAGCCAGTTGGACCTGCTGGACGCCTTCGCGCGAAACGACCGCGAGCGCGCCACGGTACGCGAGGCGGCGCGATACTGGACTGCGCTGCTGCGCGAACGCGAACTACTGTCGGGCCAAGGCGATGTCTCCGACCGCATCAACTATCTGGAACACCAGCTCTCGGAGTTGCAGCGGGAGGATCTTTCGCCGGCTGCGCTGGAAGCGCTGGTCGCCAGCCATCGCAGGCAGGCGCACGCGGCCGGCCTGATCCAGGCCTGCGATGCGGCCCTGGGCGAACTGGCCAGCGACGAAACGCCCTCGCTCACCCGGCAGTTGCAACAGGTGCGCGCCGATCTCGGGCGGCAAGCCGAGCACGAGCCGCGCCTGCGCGAGGTGGATGCGCTGCTCGACGGTGCGGCGATCCAGATCGAGGAAGCACTGTCCCTGCTTGGCCAGGTGCGCGACGACCTCGACGGCGAACCGCTGCAGTTCGACGCGCTGGAGCGCAAGCTGGCCCGCGTCCACGACCTCGCCCGCAAGCATCGCGTACCGCTGGAGGGCCTGCAGGAGCAGCACGACCGGCTCGCCGCCGAACTGGAGTCGCTACGCGGCGCCGGCGAACGCCTGGTCCAGCTGAACGGAGAGATCGATGCGGCCCGGGAGCAGTGGCGCAGCGCCGCGGCATCCCTGAGCCGTTCGCGTATCCGCGCGGCGGCATCACTGGGTGATACCACTACCGCCCTGATTGCCGAACTGGGCATGGGCGGTGGCCGTTTCGAGATCGCGCTGGAGCCCCAGGAAGGCGATCGTCCCGATCCTGCCGGCGCCGAGCGGGTCGAATTCCTGGTTTCGGCCAATGCCGGGCAGCCGCCGCGTCCGCTGCGAAAGGTGGCGTCCGGCGGCGAACTCGCGCGCATTTCGTTGGCGATCGAAGTGGCTGCGCTCGGGGTGGACGCCGTGCCGACCATGGTCTTCGACGAAGTCGACACCGGCATCGGTGGCGCGGTCGCCGAGATCGTGGGACAGAAGCTGCGGGCGCTAGGGGCCCAACGGCAGGTGCTGTGCGTCACCCACCTGCCACAGGTCGCGGCGCAGGGACACGCGCACTACAGGGTCAGCAAGGCCCCGGTGGACGGCATGACGCAAAGCGCGGTCGAGAAGCTGGGAGCGAAGCAGCGTGAAGAGGAACTCGCGCGCATGCTTGGCGGCGTGGAGGTCAGCAAGGAAGCGCATGCCGCGGCCAAGCGGCTGCTGGCGAACGCGGTCTGACACCCCGGTTGCTTACTGTGGGAGCGACGCAGGTCGCGATGAGGCCTTGCCGATGCCGCTTCGCGACTTACGTCGCTTCCACATCCCGAGCCGGAAAATCTCCAGCTGTCAGCGCTTCTTGCGCACGTACAACACCAGCGAGTGCTCTTCCAGCTCGTAGCCGTGCTTGGCGGCGATCTCGCGCTGCAGCTTCTCGATCTCGCTGCTTTCGAATTCGATGATCTTGCCGGTATCCACGTCGACCATGTGGTCGTGGTGACCGCCGCGATCCAGTTCGTACACGGCCTGTCCGCCTTCGAAGTTGTGCTTCAGCACCAGGCCGGCGGCCTCGAACTGGGTCAGGACCCGATAAACCGTCGCCAGCCCGATTTCGTCGCCATGGTCCAGCAGCTGCCGGTAGATGTCTTCCGCGCTCAGATGATGCTGGGAGTTCTTCTGCTCCAGCAATTCCAGGATGCGCATGCGCGGATGGGTGACCTTGAGGCCGACTTTGCGAAGGTCCTGCGATTCCATGGCGTCTCCGTTCACTCTCGGTTTAGCGCCAGCTGCCTGAAGCTCGGTTGCGGCGGTCCGGGGGAGTGTATCATCGGCCCGGTTTCCCACCGTACCTGTCCCAATGCGCAAATTCCTGCTGGCTGCCGTTCTCGCTTCCGCCACCGCTGGCTGCGGCATCCTCTACAAGCAGCCGATCTACCAGGGCAACCTGATCGAGAAGACGGCCGTGGACCAGCTGCAGGCCGGGCAGACGAAGCAGCAGGTGCAGTCGTTGCTCGGCAGTCCGTCGATCGCCGACCCGTTCCATGCCGACCGCTGGGACTACACCGCGAGCAACCGCACCAATCGCCGCGGCACGACCGACATCAAGAACCTCACCCTGATCTTCAATGGCGACACGCTCGCCAGTTGGGAGGGCGAATATTTCCCCGAGGCGGACCTGCAACTTTCGCGCGACGTGCGCAAGTTCGGCCCCAACCTCGCCAAGGAAAAGAAGAAGGGCCGCCGCCGCTGAGGCGTCGCCTAGCCGCGCGCCCGACGACGGCGCGCTTCCTTCGGATCGATCTGCAACGGGCGCAGCACTTCCACGCGATCGTTGTCGTTGAGCACGGTGTCCGGCGTCGCGATCACGCCATGGATCGCCACGGCCGGATGAGCGGCTTCGGCAAATCCGCTGGCTGAAACCGCATCCGCTACGGTGGCACCGGGCGGGAGGCTGAGCACGACGGAGTCGAACCGGTGCGGCCATGCCCGGATCACCTCCACCCGCACGTCATTCACCGCGATCGGCGGCGCGCACGAAATCGTCCACCATCCGGTCGGCCAGTCCCTGGAAACCCAGCGCCATCGCCGGGGCCAGCAACCGGCTCGACGGCTCGAACTCCAGCGTCAGCGTGACCTTGCAGGCGGATTCGTCCAGTGCATGGAAATCCCAGCGCCCGTGCAGCTTGCGGAACGGCCCATCCACCAGGTTCATGTCGATGCGGTGCGGGCGGTCCAGCACGTTCTCGGTGGTGAACCAGGTCCTCAGCGAGCCGAACCCCAGGTCCAGCCGCGCGACCAGCCGCTGGTCGCCCTGCTCCCTCAGCTCGGCCGCACTGCACCAGTCGAAACGGCGCGGGTAGGCCGCCACGTCGTTGACCAGGTCGAACATCCGGGTGGCCGAGTGTTCGACCAGGGCGCTGCGGCGGATCGTGTGCATGTGGCTCGCGTAGGGTTCCGCCTTCGGCGACAATAGGAAGGATGGCAAAGAAACCGGACAAGAATAAAGCAACGGGCACGATCGCGCTGAACAAGCGCGCCCGTCACGAGTACCACCTCGAGCAGCGGCACGAAGCGGGCCTCGCCCTTCAGGGCTGGGAACTCAAGGCGATCCGCGCGGGCCGCGCCAACATCACCGAGGCCTACGCCATCATCCGTCAGGGCGAAATCTTCCTGTTCGGTGCGCAGATCACCCCGCTGATCCAGGCATCCAGCCACACGGTCGCCGACGATCGGCGCACGCGCAAACTGCTGTTGCACCGGAACGAAATCGACAGCCTCATCGGCAAGGTCGAGCGCGACGGCTACACCCTGGTGCCGACGTCGCTGTACTGGAAAGGCAACAAGGTGAAGGCCGAACTGGCACTGGCCAAGGGCAAGCAGACGCACGACAAGCGCGCCAGCGAGAAGGACCGCGACTGGGCCCGCGAGAAGTCCCGTGTCATGCGCCGGGACAACAAGGATGCGTGATTTCATCGCACAACGCGATGGAATCCCCAAGATTCGCTACGCAAATCTCGGGTCCCAACGCTTGCTTCCGATCCCCCATTCGCGCTGACGCGAGAATTCGCCCCCTTACCAAGGGGCTTGGCCTCACGAGGCTGAACATCGCCGTCGCTGCGCCTTGTGAAGCGAGGTAGCCGGCCCTACACTGCTATTCGTCAGGACGTTTCTGACTCCCGGGGGTGCACTGGCTTCGACGGGGGTTGCGAAGTTGCCTGGTGCATGCCGAGGGGGCAGCTTTCCTCGTAAATCCAGCGGCAAAACTCTAGTTGCCAACGACGACAACTACGCTCTCGCCGCTTAAGGCGTAAGCCCTGAAACTGCTTGTGTCCGTGCTCGCAGCGTAAGGTCATTATCACGGAATCGCCGGGAGTGGCTGCCTGTCAGCATCCGGTCAACCTAAAACAGGCTGGTCCTGCGGTGCGCTTCGCCCACCGTGCTGTCGCAGGACGAGATCCAACGGCGGGATAAGCATGTAGTACCGGGGATGGAGTACCTTCGGACGGCGGTTCAATTCCGCCCACCTCCACCAGTTACCCGTCTACGGACGGCTCAAGAAAGGCCGGAATCCCAGCAGTATCAAGGGTTCCGGCCTTTTTTGTTTCCATTGCCGTCCAGCCCCGGCTATTGCAATCCCCAATTCCTGGGGGTATCAACGGGGGTATCAGGGCCCTGCCCGACCCCGGATACCCCCAATGCGGCTCACCGATACCGCCGTCCGAAAGGCCAAGCCGACCGACAAGACACAACGACTGTTCGATGGCGGCGGCCTGTATCTGGAGATCACCCCAGCTGGCGGCAAGCGCTGGCGCCAGAAGTACCGCTTCACAGGCAAGGAGAAGCTCCTGGCGCATGGGACGTATCCCGATGTCAGCCTGGCCGAGGCCCGTGAACGCCGCGACAAGGCGCGCAAGCTGCTCGCCAACGGCGTGGACCCTGGCCAGCATCGGCAGGCAGAGAAGGCCGCCGGCGCCGAGCGCGCGGGCAATAGTTTCGAGGTCGTGGCCCGTGAGTGGCTGACGAAGCGCGACTGGGTGCCGAACTACACCGCCAAGGTGACCGCCTGGCTCGAGAAAGACGTCTTCCCGTACATCGGTGGCCGCCCTGTTGCCGAGCTGACCGCGCCCGAATTCCTGCGCGTGGGACGCAGGATCGAGGACCGCGGCGCCATCGAGAGCGCGCACCGCGTCCTGCAGAACTGCGGCCAGGTGATGCGATACGCCATCGCCACGGGCCGGGC
This sequence comes from Pseudoxanthomonas sp. LjRoot127, assembly GCF_964253495.1. Lineage (NCBI taxonomy): Bacteria > Pseudomonadati > Pseudomonadota > Gammaproteobacteria > Lysobacterales > Lysobacteraceae > Pseudoxanthomonas > Pseudoxanthomonas sp. LjRoot127. The sequence continues at coordinate 3,398,150 of NZ_CAXUQR020000001.1, read as the reverse complement.
AGACCGGAACCCCGTCGCTGACCTCAAGGGCGCGCTCGCACCGACGCCAGAGAAGCACCACGCTGCGATCGTCGACCCGGAGGGCATCGGTGCCCTACTTCGCGCCATCGACGGCTACAAGGGCAGCCACGTGACGCGCTGCGCGCTACAGCTGGCCCCGCTGCTGTTCGTGCGCCCCGGGGAACTCCGGCAGGCGGAATGGACAGAGATCGACCTGGATGCCGCGGAATGGAACATCCCCGCCAACAAGATGAAGATGCGCCAGCCTCACCTGGTTCCCCTCTCTCGACAGGCCATCGCCATCCTGGAAGAGCTGCAGCCGCTCACCAGTCGCTCCCAGTACGTCTTCCCCGGCGGCCGAAGCTCCAAGCGTCCGATGAGCGAGAACGCGCTGACGGCGGCGCTGCGCCGCATGGGATACGAGCAAGGCACGATGACCGTCCACGGCTTCCGGGCGATGGCGCGCACGATCCTGGACGAGGTTCTGCACTACCGCCCCGACTACATCGAACACCAGCTTGCGCACGCCGTGAAGGATCCCAACGGGCGCGCCTACAACCGCACGTCACACCTGCCCGAGCGCTGCAAGATGATGCAGGCCTGGGCGGACTACCTGGACCGGCGCCGCGCTGACACAGGCAAGGTCCTGGAGTTCAAGAAATCCGGCAGCCGCCGGTAACAAGCGGTGCGACGAGGGAGGGGCAATCTCCCTCGCCACACCTTCCACAACCGTTCGATAGGAGAACGACCATGGCAACTTCCATTATACAAACGCGCGATCAAGAGCGGTTCAACGCTGCTATCGCCAACGCACTCGCGCTGACCAGCATCCTCGAATCTGCGGCTGATGCCGGCGCCAAGATGGACGGCGATAGCCTTTCCCACGTTCTGGGGATGCTGCGAGTCGAGCTGAAGGACGCCGCGGGCGTCGCGGTCCGAGTTTGAATCATGGCCACCTTCAGGCAACGCGGACTGACCTGGCGCGCCGAGGTCTACAAACACGGCCACCGCGATTCAGCAACCTTCCCCAATCGGCAGCAGGCCGTCACCTGGGCGCAGCAGCGAGAGCGCGAACTATCGCTGCTTCCATCGGTAGCAGTTCGACCTCGCCTACCCGCAAATTCCGAGCGCGCCGCCGCGCGCGCCGCCGCAAGCGCGTTCTGCTCACTTCGGGCCGCATAGGAGATCGGCATGGCACTCTCACAAGAACAGCTCAAGGAGCTTGCAGCCGCGCTTACTGCGGCAATGGACGACATGCCAGCCATGCCGGTGGAACTCGTGTGCGCCACGGGCGAGATCTTCTCCGTCGATGCGCTGAAGCTTGCCCGCATCTACGACAAGGCGACCAACGGCCAGCGGCAGGCGCTAGATCAGATCGCAGCAGCATTCGAGGTGGCGCGATGACGGCCCAGATCATCCAGTTTCCGGAGCAAGCACGCGAGAACGTTGCAATGGGCCGCATCGTCCAGCGGGCGTGTGCACGGTTCGCGTGGACAGTAGACCTGTCGGAGGCCATTTCAATCTACCAGGAGAGCAAGCGAGGCGATCACGATCCTGCTTTGGAGGCGATCGCAAGGAAGGTCGCAAGTGAGCTCGGCGTCGAGCTTCGTCCGGAATTTGAATGATGGCAGCCAAGAAGCCCACGAGGAAAGCCCCCGCTGAGGCGGGGGCCGCGAGTACCGCTGGCGACCGCTTCATCACAAGGCGGGATGTTCGCGATGGGATACTGGTGTCAACCGAGGTCTCTTACGATCCGAACGCCAAGATCGAATCATTCGATGACCTCAAGCAAGCCTTCGAGGAATTATTCCCTTCCGCCGAGGCGCAAGTCCGAGAGATTGCCGAATACGCACAGGGCGAGATTGATGCGGGCGCTTCGGGCTCACGCCTTCAGTATGCGCAGCATGTTGTCCAAGTTTCAGAGCACGTTATCCGCCAAGTTAGGCAGGGAAAAGCCGAGGCCGCGGTGATCCTCGCCATTGCGATGATGCACAGCGTTTTTCGTGTGAAGGTGAAGTCCATCGAACCCACAGTTATCACGGGCGCCAAGGCCAGCCAGCAGCGCAAGAGCGCCGGATTCTCCAGTGCGCAAGAGCGAGAGCAGGAAAGGCGCCCAGAGTGGGAGCAATGGCAGAATCGCTTCACGCAGCACCGGCTCGAAAATCCCCACCTCAGCAAGTCCAGGATTCACGAGATGGTCGCTGCTGAATTCGGGGTAACACGGCAGGCGATCGCAAAGCGCGTTCGATGAGTTGCAACGGTACGACCGCGTTGCAGAAATAGGATTTCTACTCTGCTCCCACCGCCGCACATGCGGTCTAAGGAGCATGCAATGGAAACCTCAGCCTCACCCAGAAAGGGGGACGCGATCCTGCGCCTTCCCGAGGTGGAGAAGCGAACCGGCCTTCGCCGAGCCAGCATCTACCGCCGCGCCGCGGCCGGCACCTTCCCCAAGCCCGTGCGACTCGGCCCCAACTCCACCGGCTGGCTGGAGTCCGAGATCGACAGCTTCATCGCCCAAGCGGTCGCTCAGCGTGACCAGGCATCCGCATGAACGCGCCTCCACGGCTCTACGAGACCGAGTCGGCGCCGCTGCTGTCGCAGCTTCCTGACACCGCAGACGGGTTCGCTGCCCGTCTCCACCAGTTGCACAGGACGCCGGATGCTGGCCTGGCCGATCAGGTAGCCCGCGACGCCGCCGGCATCTACTCCGTTGCCGTCAGAATCGCCGCCGCCCTGCGTATCGAACAGGACCAGGAGCGAGGCAATGGGACGCAATGAGCGGCCTCCGACACCCGAGATCGTCTGTGTCCCGCTCGACGTCTTCGCCGGCTTGCAGTTCCCGCCACGCCGGATCTTGCTCGCTCCCTGGCTGACCGCAAGCAGCATCAACATGCTGAGCGCCTACCGGGGCACGGGGAAGACTTGGACCGCACTCTCGATCGCGCTGGCGGTAGCGAGCGGCGGCCAGTTCCTGCGATTCACTGCGCCGGCGCCCGCTCGCGTTCTATACGTGGACGGCGAGATGGCCGGAACCGACCTGCAGCACCGCCTGCAACGGCTCATGCCGATGTTCCCCGACCTCGACAGCCAGAACTTCAGCGTTATCACCCCAGACGTGCAGTGCCGGGCCCTGCCCGACCTATCCACCTACCAAGGCCAGGCCGAGCTCGAGCAGTGGACCTCGCAAGCCGATCTGATCGTGATCGACAACCTCTCCAGCCTGGCGCGCACCGGCGCGGAGAACGAGGCTGAGAGCTGGGTCATCGTCGCGGACTGGGCGCTGCGCATGCGTCGCGAGGGCCGCGCGGTGCTCTTCGTCCACCACACCGGCAAGAACGGCCAGCAGCGCGGCACCAGCAAGCGCGAAGACCTTCTCGACACCAGCATCATCCTGGCTCGCCGCGAGGACCAGCAAGGCGAATCCGCAGGCGCCGGCTTCAGCTGGGAATGGTCGAAGGCGCGCGGGCTGCACGGCACCGACATTGAGACCCTGCAGGCCGATCTGGTGACGAATCAGCATGGCGGCCTGTCCTGGGCCTGTCGCCAAGTGGGCGATGTACGGCTCGAAGAGGTCCGCGCGCTGCGCGCTGAGGGACGCTCGGTACGCCAAATCGCCGAGGAACTAGGCATCTCGAAGTCGGCCGCAGGCCGGTACATGAAGCAGCTCGAATCGCTGTCCCACGTCCCATCGGAGTTCTGAGCCGTGAAAGCCAATGAATCCGGGGCTGTCCCACTGTCCCACCCCTTAAGGGGTGGTGGGACATGGGACAAGCAGCTGTCCCGGCGTCCCAATTCGATGTTGGGACAGTCTGGGACAGATGGGACACAGCCGGGGCTACTCGGTGAAATGAAGCTCTCCGTGATAGCTGACCTCGGTGATCCGATTCATCCAGGTGGTGGCCCTTTCGATCGCCTCCTCTCGCGTCGGCGAGAGCTCGACGCTCTGATGGGCGGTTTCATCGAAATCAGTCCCTTGCCTCACGACCCTGATCTGGGGAAGCCAGCCGGGCTCCTGCAGATCCATGAACTCTGCGGTCGGCTCAAGGGTGAATCCATCAACTTCTCGCATGGGCGCTGCTCCGTTGGGACCGGGCAGGACTGTATCACCCACCCCTTCTATCGAGTCAGGCGAGCACCATGATGAAACGCCCACGCCTGACGACGCTGAAGAGCACGCTGCCCACCGTTCCGAACCGCCTGAAGTCGACCGCGCAGCTGGGTGTGAAGCCTGACGCCTTCGGCCAGGGCCGCGGTGGTCGTCCATGGCGCCGGCTCCGCGAGCAGATCCTGCAGCGCGACGGGTACTGCTGCCAGGCCTGCGCGCGCGAGGGACGCGTCCAGGTCGCGCACGAGGTCGATCACGTCGTGAACATCGCCGCCGGCGGCACCGATGACCCCAGCAACCTGGAGGCCATCTGCACCGACTGTCACCGCAAGAAGACCCAACAGGAGGCCCGCCGTGGCTGAGAACGAAAACGAGATAGACCGCGCCGCGCGCGCATTCACCGACTCATCCGTCGCGCTGGCAGACGCGCTGCTGGCGAAGCTGCAGGCAGAGGCGCCAGACATCGCCGCCAAGGCCGCCCACTCGCTTCAGCAGGGCGAGCGCATGCAGCTGCTGCTGGAGTTCCACCCGGAGGCGCCCTCGATCGTCTGGCAAGTCCTGGACGACTACGAGCGCCCGAAGCGCCTGATGACGATTCCCGGGCGGATGCCGAGCCGGCATTGAGCGAGCACGCGCACGAGCTGCAGGAACCGTGCCCGCGCTGCGGCATGTGCGGCGTGCCCGTGGCGATCTCGGCGCAAGGCCGGCCACGGAAGTTCTGCAGTGATCGATGCCGTGCAAAGGCATTCCGCCTGCGGAGCGCGATCAGCGACATGGTCCAGCTGACCGCGATGCTGCCCTTGCCGGTCTGGCGCACACCCGGCGGCGACTGGGAGGACGAGCATCGCGTTGTGTAACGAAACCCCGGCCGTTGTAACGAAACACCTTCAGCGTGAGCACTCTGCGGCGTAGAACTCCCGGTCAACTTCCAGGAGCACTGCAATGTCCGATCAGCTGAGGCAAGACGTGGAGACCGTCAACGCGAACCTTCGCCAGGTCTCCGAACAATTGAGGGGGCTCGAAGGCTACAGCGCCCGCATCGCCACCATCGAGCAGATCGTGGCCAAGATCGACGCAGAGGGCGGCCGCGGCGGCATGGGCAACATGGGCCCGAGCATCGGCGCCTCTGCCTTCCAAACCATCCAGGAAGACGCCAGCTTCAAGGCGGCAGCCGAGCAGGCCGCGCGCGGCATGAAGGTCGGCAAGTTCGACGCCCGCGCCAACGTCGACGGATCCATCCGCGCCGCGCTGGTGAACCAGGGCAACGGCGACAGCAACGACCAGAGCTTCCCGACCTGGTCCGATCGCCGGCCGGGCATCTACGGCCCGGTCATTCCGGCGCCGCGCCTGCTGGACGTGCTGCCCAGCCGCCCCACCAGCAGCGACTCGGTCGAGTACGTGAAGCTGAGCGTGACCGGTGACGCCGCCGAGCAGGAGCAGGAGGGCGACACGAAGGCCGAGCTGGACTTCGAGGGCGAGCTGGACACGGCGAACATCGTCACCGTCGCTGCCTGGACCGCGGTGTCGAAGCAGGTACTCGCGGACAACAACGCGCTGCAGGCCGCCATCGACCGGGTCATTCGACTGAAGGTGCTGACCCGCCTGGAGAACCGCATCATCAACGGCACCGGCGGCCAGGGAAAGATCGACGGCCTGCTCAACCAGGCCACGACCTTCGTGCCCACCATCGGCGACAACACCCCCGACGTGATCGGCGAGGCGCTGACCACGCTGGACACGTACGGCTACCGCCCGAACCTGGTGGTGGTCCACCCGCTCGACTTCTTCGAGAACGTGCAGATCGTGAAGGACGCGGACGGGAACTACATCTTCGGCAGCCCCAGTGCACCCCAGGCACCGAACATGTGGAACACCACCATCGTGCGGACGCCGGCGATGCCGCGCGGAACGGGCATGGTGCTGGACACCTCGACCACCACGGTCCTGGACCGCGAGCAGATGACGGTCGCGCTCACCAACTCCCATGCCGACTTCTTCATCCGCAACCTGGTGGCCATCCTGGGCGAGATGCGTGCCGGCCTCGAGGTGATCGACACGAACGCCATCTTCAAGTTCGACCTGCCGGCTCTGTCCAGCGGCCCCTGACACTCGGCGCATGGACTGACTGCGGGCGCCGAGACTACCTCAGACCGCACCAGACTGGACAAGCCGCGAGTGTCCAGGTGAGGAAACAACCACGGCAGCCGGGGCGTGCAGCAGCACGTGACCCGGCAATCACAGGAGGGGGTGGGTCAGAAGTCGAAAAGGCCCACCCCCGGACACCGGCCGCCCAAGCCACGCGCAACTTTTTTTCCCGTCAGAAAAAATCAAACGGAATCGCGGATTCTGTTTAAAAACCCCTGGTTTCTGGCTGCGGGGCGCGATTTGAAAAGGCCGATATTTCCCGCCCGAATCGAATAAATGGGCAGAAATCCGATTTTCGCTCCGAGGCTCTTTCAGGCGGTCCGGAGCCCTGAAAATAAGGCAACTCACGAGGAGTCATCATGAGCGACGGCAGTCAGATCGGTGGATTCATTGGCGCAGCGATTGGCTACTACATCACCCTGAGCCCGCAGGGCGCCCAACTTGGCTATGCGATCGGCCCAGCAGTTGGCGGCTACGTGGATCCGGAGGTGGTGCTGGGACCGCTCGTGGCGGCAGACTCAGGCATCACCGCAGAAGGCATCCCCCAATGAGCATCCTCAACGTGCTGTTCCAGGACCCACAAACCGCCTTCGTCGGCGTCGACAGTCAGGTAACCACCATTGAAGGCGGCGGCAAGTTCAGCGACACGAACAAACTGCTTCTGATTCCGGCCGCGGCGACGATCATTGCGTGCAGAGGAGAGCAGACGCTTGCCCGCTGGACGATGAGTGAACTTGTGCGACGCACCGGCGGTATGAACTTCGACGATATGCCCAGCATCATGCCGAGTGTCCTGGAAACCTGCCACGCCGAAGCCCTGAGACAGGCCAAGGCCGCCGGTATCAAGGTCGACCGTTTGGACGCAGAGCTCGCGCTCGTGGGTTACTCCGAGCAGGCGGCACGAGTGCTCTGCATGCACTTCACCCGGCAAGCTGGCCAGGCAAACTTCGCGGCGCAGCGCCGAGACAATGGCGTGCTGAGCCCTCCGCTCGGGAAGGCGCCGGCAAGCCAAGGTCCGGACCAATTCGAACTCCAGCGCTGCATCGCCAGCGCGCAGACGGCGGAATGGAAGGCAAAGTGTCCGGCAGATCCGATCGGTGGCCGGCTGGTGGTGGCGAGGGTCACGAAGGGTGAGGTGACCGTGCGGAACCTTGGCACAATTTGAGGAATCACTGATGTCTGGAATCAGAGGACACGTTGCGCTGCTGATGGCAGCCGCCCAGAACAGCACCCCATGGACCCCAACAAACCTTTCTTCGCTGGTGGCCTGGTATGCAGCTGATGAGCCATTGAACACGCTGTCCAGCGGCCTGATGGACACGCTCTACGACAAGAGCGGCAATGGGAACCACGCGGCGAAATACGCGGGAAACACTGCCAACCGCGGCCAGGTCTACGCAGCCGAGCAGAACGGACTTCCGGTGTGGGGGTACGACACGACTGCACGCCAGGCGTACTTCCGTTCAACGAACGCGCACGTGCTCGCGTCAGGAAATGCGAAGGCAGGCATTTCGATCTTTGCAATGAGTGCGGGCATAGTCAGCCACAACTCAAGCATTGTCGGAACGATCGCGAACCTCACCAGCGGCACCAGCGATGCGAGTGGGCGCGCCCTGCTCTCCAGGGGGAGCATCGGTCTCAATACAATTTACGGTGGTGGGCGGCGCCTTGACTCGGATAGCTTGCAAACTCTCACCGACTCGATCAACTACGGCACCGGTTACGGTATCGCGGGAACTGTCCTGGACTACGCAAACTCAGATGGTTTCGCATGGGTCAACGGATCGGCCGCAGGCTCCAGCACGTCCTTCCAGACCTCCGGCAACACCTCCGCGACGAACAGCCAGGCATGGAACATCGGCGCGACCGGCGCGAATCTGAACCCGCACCTCGGTCGAATTGGCGAGATCATCTTGTGCAATACCGCGCTCGGCACGTCCGATCGGCAGAAGCTCGAGGGCTATCTGGCGCACCGGTGGGGGCTCACGAGCTTGCTGCCTGGCGGACATCCGTACAAGACGACGGCGCCGACCGTCTAGCGTCTCAGTACCGGCGACGGGCCAGCGCAATGCTGGCCCCATGGATGAGAAAGACGAATTCAAGAAGCTGGGCCCCGGCTGGGATCACCTGTTCCGGAAGGACACTAGGAGCGAGGAAGAGCGGCGCGCCGCGGAAGCGAGAGAGAGCGCACGGCGCCGCGGCCGGCGGACTAAGGGCTGGCACCTGAAGTACCTTGAAGACGATGGCCGTCTGCGAGATTAAAGTCTTGGGACAATTCCTGAAGCACTCAGGGGCCGGCAAAGCCGGATTTACGTTGTTTAATCTTGGACTTGGCGAAACTTAGGACTCATCGATGAGCGACAAACGGATTACGAAGTTTGGTGTCGGCATTTCGATCGCCTATATCGCGATCATGACTGCCTATACGATGCATGAATTGGACGATGTCCTCGGCATGAAGCCCAATGAGTTTGGCGACTTCTTAGCAGGAGCCTTTGGGCCACTTGCTTTGGCGTGGGTTGTCGTCGGTTACTTCCAACAGGGAGTGGAGCTCCGACAAAACACTCAGGCACTAGAATTGCAGGTTAAAGAACTTCAGCGCTCAGTCGCAGAACAAGCCAGGATGAATGAGCTTGCTCTCAGTCAGCACGAATTTCAGGTCAGCAAGGCGAGCAGGGAGGCTATGGAAGCGGAAGCACAGTATGCGGCGCTGTTTTCGGTGAACCTATTCAATCCGTTCCAGGCCAAGGCGCCTGCCACTTCGCAGTTCAAAATTCTGAACTCCGGTTCCAACGTCGTGGTTACAAAGATCGTTTCTAACGACACAAGAGATGACCTTCCAGTCATTCAAGGCTGGGGCGCGGGAGTGGACTTTTTGTTCACACCTTCGCGTGCCGGGAAGATCGACGGGCAGAATGTCGAGATTGATGTCTTCTACACTCAGCGCAATGGAGTGAAGAAGAAGCTGGAGATCCGTCAAGTCGTGGGAGACGCAATCTGCGAGGAGCCCAACTTGCTGGTCTCTGACCCGTGAATGCCCTCCCCGCAAGAGGTGGGAGATTTAGGTGCACCTGATCACACAAGCTGGGCTCTGGGGGTACGATTGGGGGTACGAGCGTCGCATTGATGGAGAAAAATTTTCGCAAATCAGGAGCTTGCGCACGGTTTTCGGTAGGGCCCACCCCACCATTTGAAGAGAAGCCGGAACCGCAAGGTTCCGGCTTTTTCTTTGTCCATGGCAGGCCTCGCCTCAGATTGGGCGCCTTACCGGCCAGCGGGCTTGGCGCATCCTGTAAAATCGTCGTCTTTTTTGAGTGTCTTCGTGGCTTCACCGCAGCAACGGAGGGCCGTTTCGGCCCCCGCCTTCGTCCGACGACTCGCCCGGCTGGGCGATCTCGACCCGACCTCGCCTGCGCCCTCCCTGTCGGAGAGGCTGGGCCAATGGCTCGACTGGAACCGTGCCATCGCGCTGTCCCGCGCGCTGGATGGAACGCCGGTCACCGAAGACCGCGCGGTCCGGTTCGACGACGAGGCGACCGCCTGCGCGCGCGCACGGGCGACCCTGCAGGGCGCCATCATGCGCACTGACCGACTCGACGCATGGCCGGGGGAGGATGTCGCGCCTTTCCGTCGCCATTGCCTGGACCTCCAGCGCGCGATGCAGGCGACGACCGGCCAGTTGCGCGGGAGATTGCGTGATGCACTGGCGGCGGGCACGGCGACACAGGCGCGGCTGGCCGAGGTCGATGCCGTCATGGAGACGACGCTAAGTCCCCGGGAGCAGGCACTGCTGGCGGCGACCCCGGCCCTGCTCTGCCAGCATTTCGATCGACTGAGGGGCGCCGCCCCCTCGACGGATGCCGCCTGGCTCGCCACCTTCCGCCGCGACCTGCAGGACATTCTCCTCGCCGAGCTGGATGTCCGCTTCCATCCCATCGACGCGCTGCTCGCCGCGCTTCGTTCTTCGCACGCTTCCGGAACACCATGAACCGACATCTGTTTCCCGCCGCCCTGTTCCTGCTGGGTCTTGCCATCGTCGCCTGGATCGGGATCGGGTATATCGGCACGCACGCACTCGGCGTGGTGGTCACCCTGGTGATCGGCCTGTGCTATGCCGCGGGCGCGCTGGAACTGCACCGCTACCGCCAGGCGACGGACACGTTGCGGCGCGCGGTGGCGGATACGTCCACCGCCGGCAATGGCCTGTCGACCTGGCTGGCGTCGTTACCGGCGAGCCTGCGCCCCTCGGTGCGCCAGCGCATCGAGGGCGAGCGCACCGCGTTGCCCGCTCCGGCACTGACACCCTATCTGGTGGGGCTGCTGGTGCTGCTGGGCATGCTGGGCACGCTGCTGGGCATGATGGCAACGCTGCGCGGTACCGGTCTGGCGCTGGAAAGCGCGACCGACATCGATGCGATCCGCGGTTCGCTGGCCGCACCGGTCAAGGGACTGGGTTTCGCGTTCGGTACGTCCATCGCCGGCGTGGCCACGTCTGCCGTGCTCGGGCTGCTGGCCGCCCTGTGCCGGCGCGAGCGGCTGCAGGCCGTGCACCTGCTGGATGCCGAGATCGCGACGTCGCTGCATGTCCACTCGCAGTCGTTCAAGCGCGAAGAATCCTTCCGCCTGCTGCAACAGCAGGCTGCGCTGATGCCGGACCTGGTCGAACGCCTGCAGGCGATGGTCGCGTCGATCGAAACGCAGAACGCCGCCGCCGGCGAGCGGCTGATGGCCAGCCAGAGCGATTTCCATCACCGCACCGAAGCCGCGCAGGCGCAGTTGGCCAGCACGCTGGAAGGCGTGCTGAAGAACGGCGTCGACGCGAGCGCACGCGCCGTCGTGGCCGCGCTGCAACCGAGTACCGAGGCCACCCTGGCGGGTCTGGCGCGCGAGAGCAGCGCGATGCAGGCGACCGTCACGCAGGCGGTGCAGCGCCAACTTGACGGCTTGAACGCGGGCTTCGATGCCGCCAACGCCGCCGCGGCGGCGACCTGGACCACCGCCATCGCGCAGCAGCAGCGATCCAATGCGGCGCTCACCGACGAGATGCGGGCGCTGACCGAGCGACTGTCGGGCACGTTCGAAGCGCGCTCGTCCGCCTTGATCGAAGGTGTTGCGGCGCAGTTCCAGCAGAACGCCGCGACCCTGTCGGACCGCTGGGACCAGGCACTGGCGCGACAGGACGCCGCCAGCGCCGGTATCGCCGCACGCCACGAGCAGGCCTTGGCTACCCACGTCGCAGACGTACAGCGCCATGCGAGCCAGTTGCTGGACGCCATCGGCCACTCCCACGTCGCCGTACAGCAAGCGCTGGCGTCGCAGGACGAGGCGCGTCTGGCCATCTGGGCGGAAAGGCTGGCCGCCACCGGCGCCTCGCTGCAGGCGCAATGGGAACAGGCCGGCGCGCAGACCGTCCGCCTGCAGCAGGACATCGGCGATGCACTGGCACGCACGTCGCACGAGATCACCGCCCAGGCCCAGGCGCATGCCACGCAGACCATCGCCGAGATCTCACAGCTGGTGCAGGCGGCTTCGGAAGCCCCGCGCGCCGCCGCCGACGTCATCGCCGAGCTTCGCCAGACGCTGTCCGACAGCATGGTGCGCGACACCGCCATGCTGCAGGAACGCAACCAGCTGATGGAAACGCTGCAGACGCTGCTCGATGCGGTGAACCACGCCTCCACCGAGCAGCGCGGCGCCATCGATGCCCTGGTCGCCACTTCGGCCGACCTCCTCGATCGCGTCGGCACCCGCTTCACCGATCGTGTCGAAGCCGAAGCGGACAAACTCGGCGGCATCGCCGCCCAGATTGCCGCGGGCGCCACCGAAGTGGCCAGCCTGGGCGACGCGCTCGGCACCGCCGTGCAGCGGTTCGGCCAGTCCAACGAAGCGTTGCTGGATCGCCTGCAGGGCATCGAAGGCGCGCTCGACCGGTCGCTGGCGCGCAGCGACGACCAACTGGCCTATTACGTGGCGCAGGCGCGCGAAGTCATCGATCTCAGCCTGGCCGCACAGCGGCAGATCACTCTCGACCTGCAGCAGTTGGGCGGCGCACAGCCGGCGGAAGCCGCGTGAGCGTCGAAACCGGAGACGACGCCGACCTCGGCGCGCCCGTCTGGGCGAGCTTCGGCGACCTGATGTCGGTGCTGCTGGGCGCCTTCGTACTCGTGCTGGTCGGCGTGATCGCCGTGCAGGCGCAGTTGTCGCAACGGCTGGACGAGGAAGTGCGCCGGCGCGAGCTGGAGGCCCAGCAGCGCAAGGCGCTGGAAGAGGCACTTGCGGAACCGCTGGCCGAGGGGCGCGTCACGCTGGTAGACGGCCGCATCGGTATCCGCGGCAACGTGCTCTTCGCCCTGAACTCGGACCAGTTGCAGCCGGAGGGGCGCGAACTGCTGAAGGGGCTTGCGGCACCGCTTGCGGGCTACCTGCGTACGCGCGACGAAATCCTGATGGTCAGCGGGTTCACCGACGATCGCCAGGTCAGCGGCAACAACCGCCAGTTCGCCGACAACTGGGAACTGTCGGCACAGCGGTCGCTGACGGTCACCCGCACGCTGATCGCCGAGGGCGTGCCCTCTGGATCGGTATTCGCCGCCGCCTTCGGTGCGGAACAACCGGTGAGCGCCAACGACAGCGACGAAGGCCGCGCGCGCAACCGCCGCGTGGAGATCGCCCCGATCCCCCGCCCCCCCAAGCGCGACGTCGCCCCGCATGGACGGTGACGCGCTCTCCGCGCCGGCCCGGTTGCAGGCGTGGCGCATGCGCGGCGCCGAACGCATGGACCCCATGCGTTTCGCCTTCATCGATGCGCTCGCCTCGCGTGCCCGTGCGCACGAAGGCGAAGCCCGCCGCCTGCTCGATGCACGGCTGTCGGATCTGATCGCGTCCTACGCCGACGACCTCGATGCCTGGTCGCCGCGCGCGGCCACCGCACGCATGCGGGATGATGGCGCGCGTGCACTGCGGACGCTCGCGGCTGCCCTGCAACAGCGCACGCCGATCGCCTGCGCCGACGCGCCTTCACCGGGCCAGGCGCCCCCCGTACTCGACGAAGCCCGCCGCCTGTGGACACGCGTGCGCACGGACAGCCAGCTGCGCGCCACGCTCGACGACCTGCCTGCCGATGCCGGCCCGCTCAACTCGGCCACCCTTGTCCACCGCGCCCTGCATCTGATGCGCGACGTTTCTCCGGACTACGTGCAGCACTTCATCGCTTATGCCGACACCCTGTCGTCGTTGGAGCAGATGCAGCACGCACTCGCCGCGCTGACGCCTGGCGTTGCCGAAGGCGCCAAGCCCGCCGGCCGCAGTCGAACCCGGAAGCGCCGCGCCTGAGGGTGTCATCCGGTGTGAAGCGCGACGAACGACCGGCGTCGCGCCATCGCCCCTGACGTCGCGCGCACGGCATGTCCAGGCTGAGAATGCGGCTACTGCGCGGCCTCTGCATACAGCAGATACCGCTGCCGCAGCCTCTCGAACTGCCGGAGCTCCGGCGTCCAGCGGGCCTCGATCGCTTCGATGGCATCGCCGCGCAGGATCGCCTCGCGCAGCCACGGCACGCCGGACAGCCGGTCGAAGAATGGCGGGTCGCCGGACAAGAAGGCGAAATCCTTCGGATGCTGCTCGTGCAACGCCTTCAGCACCGCAATGCCCGTGCGCACGGGGCGGAAGGCAGCGCGGTCGGTGATGTGCACCTGTACCCCGCCGCATGCCAGGCCCGCATGCTTCGAGAACGAGGGCGTGAACCAGGCGGCACGGAAACGCGCACCCGGCAGTCGCAGGGCGTTGAGGCGGTCGGCGAGCGCGCGTGCATCCACCCACGGCGCACCCAGCATTTCGAACGGACGCGTGGTGCCCCGCCCTTCCGACACGTTGGTGCCTTCCAGCAGGCCCAGGCCGGGATAGACGAGCGCCGTGTCCGGCGTCGGCATGTTCGGCGACGGCGGTACCCAGGGCAGCGCCTCGCGCAGCGGCTCCTCGCCGCGCCGCCACCCCTCCATCGCCACGACATGCAGGTCCGCGCCGATACCGAATTCGGTGTTGAACAGCAGGGCCAGTTCGCCCAGCGTCATGCCGTGGCGCAGCGGAATCGGGAACAGGCCGACGAACGAGGCCAGCGAGGGATCCAGGACCGGCCCCTCCACCCGCAGGCCTCCAAGGGGGTCGGGACGGTCGGCCACGACGACCGGGATGCCGCCGCGCTTCGCCGCCCGCATCACCCCCGCCAGCGTGTAGGGATAGGTATAGAAGCGCGTGCCCACGTCCTGGATGTCGAACACGATCACGTCGATGCCGGCCAGCATCGCCGCCGTCGGCTCACGGTGTTCGCCATACAGGCTGTGCACCGGCAGGCCGGTACCGGGGTCGCGCGACGAGGCGACCTTGTCGCCCGCCTGTACATCGCCACGCACGCCATGCTCGGGGCCGAACAGGGCGACCAGTGCGACGTCGGGATGGGCGGCAAGACGATCGATGTCGCTGCGCAAGTGGCGGTCCACGCCGGTGGCGTTGGTCACCAGGGCCACCCGCTTGCCGCGCAACAGGTCCAGCCGCTGTTCCAGCAGCACGTCGATGCCGAGCCGAGGAAGCGCATCGTCGCCGGCCAGCGCGACCGCACCGGGCGCCGCGCAGGCCAGGCACAGCAGCGCCCGCACGGCGAAGGTGCGGGACGCGCGCAGTGCAGCGTGCAGCGGACGACGGAACCGGGCCATAGTGTCATCACCGTTTGCTATCGTTGTCACGACGATAGCAGCCTACGTCGGGCGCCGCGCGAAAGTCGCCGGTACCGACGCCGTCTTCCGTTGTCAGTGAGGGATCCGATGTCCCGTACGGCGAAATGCATCATGCGCAGCATGTCTTTCCTTGTCATGGCCGGCGTGCTGGCCCCCGCAGCATCGCAGTCCGCACCGAACAGGCTCGGCGTGGCGCCCTCGGCGCAGTCGCAGGATTTCGTGGCGAACAAGCAGCAGTTCCAGCTGCATAGCCTGCTCACCGAACAGCGGCATCCGCGCAGCGTCGACCTGAGCACGCGCATCGCCGCCGACACCGCGGATGGCCTCGCCTCGCTGCTGGCGGTGGACGAAGACATCGCGCTTGCGCTGCAGGGAGTGGCCGACGAGCCTGCCCGGCTGGCGACCCTGGAAGCCGCATCGCGCGAGATCACCCGCGCGCTGCGGGAAGGCCATCGCTTGTACTTCTACGGTACCGGTTCGACGGGACGCCTGGCCGAAACCATCGAGAGCGGCCTCTGGCGCCCGTTCTGGCAACGCACAGCCCGCTCGCCCGTCATGGCGAAGATCGAGGCCCGCTATCGGGGCCTGGGCGAGCGCGTGCGCGGCGAGATCACCGGTGGCGACCGCGCCCTGATCGCATCGCTGGAAGGCTTCGAGGACATCCCGGAGATCGGCCGCCTGCAGTTGCAGGACAACGACATCCGGCCCGGCGACCTGGTCTTCGCCGTCACCGAAGGGGGCGAAACCTCCGCCGTGATCGGCACCGCGCTGGCGGCCGCCGACCAGGCCGGCGCCGACGCACGACGCACCTGGTTCGTCTACAACAATCCCGATGCGGTACTGCGGCCGTTCGAACGCAGCCGCCGCGTGCTGGACGATCCGCGGATCACCAAGATCCCGTTGCCGACCGGACCCCAGGCGATCACCGGGTCCACGCGCATGCAGGCCACCACCACCAGCCTGTATGTGCTGGGCGTGGTACTCGAAGATGCGACGCGTGCGTTGCTGCGCGACGTACTTTCGCCCGGCGAACTCGCCTCGCTCGGCTTCAACGATGCCGGCATCGGCGAGCGCCTGCGCGGCTTCGCCACGCTGCAGCAGACCGCCGCGGCCGCCGCGCCGAAACTCGCCGCCTGGACCGACCGCGAAGCCCAGAGCTATGCGAACGGCCGACGTGCGACCTACCTGGCCACGCGCGCACTCATGCCGGTGTTCGTCGATGTGACCGAACGGGCGCCGACCTTCCGGCTCGGCCCGCTCGATCCGGTGAACGCGACCGAGCGCCGCTCCTGGATCCAGGTATGGACGCCCGCGACCGATGGCGCACAGGCGTGGCAGGCGTTGCTGCACCGGCCATTCCACGGCCTCGACAAGGCGCTGTACCTTCCGCCGTTCGAGCACGGCATACACGATCCGTATCTGCGGGAAGCCGCGTTGCGGGGGCTGGCCAACGCGGGAGACGAGCAGCAGGCGCTCTACGATCTGTCGTATTCACCGGCCAACATGCAGCGCAATGCACCGGCGGCGGGCGATTCCGGTGCGCTGATCCTGCTGGGCGACGAACCGCACGCGCAGGCGAACAGCCGATGGCTCGACGCCGCCGCAGCGGCCGGCGCCGAGCTGGTGCTGGTGTCCGTGTCGGCGCGGCCGCTCGCACCGGACGTGCTGCGCGATCTTGACGCCCTGCCCGGTGACGTTCCGGTGATCGCAGTGACGGTGCCGCAGCGCGATGCGTTCGAGCTCAACCAGACCATCGCGCTGAAGATGCTGCTCAATGCGCACTCCACCGGCGTGATGGCCAAGCGCGGACGCGTGGTCGGCAACACGATGACCAGCGTGCAGCCCGGCAATCTGAAGCTGATCGGCCGCGCAACGTGGCTGATCCTGTCGCACGTCAACGCAGTGCTTGAGACTCCCGCGTGGCGCGCCGCGCATGGCATCACGGCACCCCTGACCTATGCGGAAGCCAATGCCGTGCTGTTCGATGCCATCGAGCAGCGCCGCAACGTAGCGGGCGCTGGGGGACTGCCGGAAGTTGAACTGTCGGTCGTGGCGACTCTCGAGGCGCTGAAGCGCGGTGCACCGGTCGACTGGACAGACGCAGCGACGCGACTGCGCGCGGACGGCCTGAACCGCTACCTTGCGGGCTACGCAGCGCCATGACGTCGAACGTGCGCATCGCATCGCCGATGAGGTAGGAAAACCCTGATTTTTCATGAACACGGGGCGTAACGCCCCCGCGTGTGTCCGTCGCACCCATGACGCGGCGTTGTTCCTGGTGCAGGAGGGATCCTCAGCCAACCAGCCAAGGACAGCACCATGCCCATCATCGATACACCACTCACGATAGAAAACCTGCGTCACCTGGAACTGCGCGAACGCTTCCGCGACGACTGGCGCATCAACCCCGAGATCTACTGGCCGTTCCTCCGTCCCTGCACCGTCAAGCTGCTGCTGGTCGCCGATGGCGGCCTGGACTTCTCCGAAGGCGATTTCGGCCTGTCCACCTTCGTGCGCTCGCTGCTTGCCATGCCGGGACGCCATGCACGCTTCGAGATCACGCTGGCGCATATCAACAGCGTGGCCGGCAGCCAGCTGATGTCCGCCGAAACA
This sequence comes from Pseudoxanthomonas sp. LjRoot127, assembly GCF_964253495.1. Classification (NCBI taxonomy): domain Bacteria; kingdom Pseudomonadati; phylum Pseudomonadota; class Gammaproteobacteria; order Lysobacterales; family Lysobacteraceae; genus Pseudoxanthomonas; species Pseudoxanthomonas sp. LjRoot127. Next base: position 3,380,555 of record NZ_CAXUQR020000001.1, on the reverse strand, counting down.
CGCATCGCCCAGCGCATCCCGTCCTTCAAGTTCGACAATGCCGCGCATTTCGGCACCGCCATGTACGACGCGGTCTTCCTGTTCGGCATCAGCACCGGCTACGGCGGCACCCGTGGCGCCGGGTATCCGTCGGATCGATTGTCCGACAACGAGCTGCGCGCGTTGACGCAGTTCATGAATGCCGGCGGGGGCGTGTTCGCCACCGGCGACCACGGCGCGCTGGGCAAGGCGCTGTGCCATGCGATCCCGCGCGCCCGCGGCATGCGCCGCTGGGAATCCACGAGCGGCGGCGAAGACGAAGTCAGCATGGCCGGGCCTCGTCGCAACGACACCAACCGGCCGCCGGGCGTGTCTTCCTTCGAAGACCAGTCCGACGATGTGCCACAGACCATCCAGCCGCGCATGTACTCGCGGCGCAACGGGCTGTTCCGCTACACCTACCCGCACCCGCTGCTGTGCGGCCCGCGCGGCGTGATCCGCGTGATGCCCGATCATCCCCACGAAGGCGAATGCCTCGAGCCGACGTCGACGGGCGCGAACCTCAACTTCGGTGGTGCACTGGGCGCGGAGTATCCCGCCGCCACCGACGGCGGCCCGCGCCCCCTGCCCGAGCTTGTCTCCTGGAACAGCGTGCTCGGCGGCACGCGTTCCGGCGGAAAGCAGCCGACCCAGTCGCAGACCTTCGGCGGCATCTGCGCCTACGACGGCCACCGCGCCGGCATCGGCCGCGTGGTCACCGATGCGACCTGGCACCACTTCGTCAACGTCAACCTGATCGGCCTGTTCAACGACAGCGGCCTGACGCCCGGGAATGTGTGGCGCAACGGCTTCCTGTCGTCGGCCAGCGGGCAGGCGCATTTCGAGGAGATCAAGTCCTACTACCGCAACCTCGCGGTGTGGTTGTCGCGGCCCGAGCGCATCCGCTGCATGAACTCGCGCCTGTACTGGACGCTGCTGTGGGACGAACGCGTGATGGAAGCGGTACTGACCACGACCGACATTCCGCTGGCCAAGCTCGACCTGGGCGCAATCCGCCTGATCGGCCAGCATGCGCGCGACGTGCTTGGTCGCTTCGCTGGCCGTTGCCAGGGCGTCCGGCTTGCGCTCGACCTGCTGTACGAACGCCTGCCGCCGCTGATCCCCGAGATCGATCCGTGGTGGCCCGAACCGGATCCGCTGCGGGAGAAGTTCGATGGCGTGGAATGGCTGGATGGCACGCAGTTGTTCGACATCGCCATCGGCAGCGCGCTGGTGGCCCTGCGCGAAGCCTTCCCGGAGCCCGACGAGAAGACGGTGCGCAAGCTGGAAGGCGATCAGATCGAGAAGGTGCTTCGGGAAGGTGCGCATGCCGGCCTGCAGCGCGCGATGGAGTCCATGGTCGCGTCGGCGGAGCTGCTGGCCTCGGTGTCGAAGATCACCGCGGCGCAGAAGCCGCGCAAGAAGCGCTGAGCGGGAACGCGGGACATCGGCCGATGCCGGTGTCCCGCGGTTGGATCAGGACTTGTCGCGGGCGCGGGCGAACGCCGCGGCCAGCGCGTTGTCCGCCGGTGCAGCGGTGGTTTTCGCGGGTGCCGGCCCACGCCGCGGGTCGCGCGGATTGCCTCGGTCCGGTCCGCGTGGCGGACGCGGGTCACTGTTGCGGGCCTCGCGCGGCGCCTGCGGCGCGGGCGCGTCGTCCAGGCGGCGGGTCAGCGCGATGCGCTTGCGGGCCACATCGACCTCCAGCACCTTGACCTTGACGATATCGCCCGCCTTCACCACCTCGCGCGGGTCCTTCACGTAGCGGTCGGCAAGCGCCGAGATATGGATCAGGCCGTCCTGGTGCACGCCGATGTCGACGAACGCACCGAACGCAGCCACGTTGCTGACCACGCCTTCCAGGATCATGCCCTCGCGCAGGTCCTTGATGTCCTCCACGCCGTCCGCGAAGCGCGCTGCCTTGAATTCGGGACGCGGATCGCGACCGGGCTTCTCCAGCTCCTTCAGGATGTCGCGAATGGTCGGTACGCCGAATTTCTCGTCGGTGTACTGGTCGGGCTTCACTCCGCGCAGGAAGACGATGTCGCCCACGATCTGCTTCACCTGCCGGCCGCTGCCGGCCAGGATGCGCTCCACCACCGGATAGGCTTCCGGATGCACGGACGAGGCATCCAGCGGTTCGTCGCCATCGGCGATGCGCAGGAAGCCGGCGCACTGCTCGAAGGTCTTCTCGCCCAGGCGTGGCACGCCGAGCAGCGCCTTGCGCGTGCGGAACGCACCATGCTCGTCGCGAAAGCGCACGATGTTCTCCGCCACCGTCGACGACAGCCCGGACACGCGCGTCAGCAGCGCGGCCGAGGCGGTGTTCACGTCCACGCCCACGGCGTTCACGCAGTCCTCCACCCGCGCATCGAGAGCGCGCGCCAGGCGGAACTGGTCCACGTCATGCTGGTACTGGCCCACGCCAATGGCCTTGGGCTCGATCTTCACCAGCTCCGCGAGCGGATCCTGCAGACGGCGCGCGATCGACACCGCACCGCGGATGCTGACATCGAGATCGGGGAATTCCTTCGACGCGAACTCCGATGCCGAGTACACCGACGCCCCCGCCTCGCTGACGACGATCTTGTCCATCTTCAGTTCCGGCGCCTGCTTGATCAGGTCGCCCGCGAGCTTGTCGGTTTCGCGGCTGGCGGTGCCGTTGCCGATCGCGATCAGGTCCACCTTGTGCTTGGCGCACAGCGCACGCAGCACGTGCAGCGATTGATCCCACTGGCGCTTGGGTTCGTGCGGATAGATGGTGGCGTGGTCGACCAGCTTGCCGGTGCGGTCCACCACCGCGACCTTCACGCCGGTGCGCAGGCCCGGGTCGAGGCCGAGCACGGCCTTCGGCCCCGCAGGCGCGGCCAGCAGCAGGTCCTTCAGGTTGTCGCCGAACACCGCAATGGCCTCGGCTTCGGCCTTCTCGCGCGCCTGGTTGAACAGGTCCAGCAGCAGGTGCATGTGCAGCTTGGCGCGCCACGTCAGGCGGCAGGCATCCAGCAACCACTTGTCGGCGGCGCGGCCCTGCGCCGACACGCCGGCATGCACGGCCACGCGTCCTTCGGCTTGCAGGTGGCCCGCCTCGGCCTCCATGCCGGGGTCGAGATCGAGCAACAGGATCTCTTCACGACGCGCACGGAACAGCGCGAGCAGGCGGTGCGAGGGGATCTTCGCCAGCGACTCGGCGTGGTCGAAATAGTCGCGGTACTTCGCGCCTTCGTTCTCCTTGCCTTGCGCGACCTTGGCGCGGATGACGCCGACATCGGTCATCCAATGGCGCAGTTCACCGACCAACGCGGCGTTCTCGCCCCAGCGCTCCATCAGGATGGCGCGCGCGCCGTCGAGGGCGGCCTTGGCGTCGGCCACGCCTTTCTCGGCGTCGACGTAGGCGGCAGCGGCGGTCTCCGGCACCTGGGTGGGATCGGCAAGCAGGCCGTCGGCGAGCGGCTCCAGGCCGGCTTCGCGCGCGATCTGCGCGCGCGTGCGGCGCTTGGGCTTGTATGGCAGGTAGAGATCTTCCAGGCGTGCCTTGCTGTCGGCGCCTTCGATCTCGGCGCGCAGTTCGTCGGTCAGCTTGCCCTGCTCGTCGATGCTCGCGAGCACAGCGGCGCGACGGTCTTCCAGCTCACGCAGGTAGGTCAGGCGCACTTCGAGGTTGCGCAACTGGGTGTCGTCGAGCCCCCCGGTGACTTCCTTGCGATAACGGGCGATGAAGGGCACGGTGGCACCTTCGTCGAGCAGCGCGATGGCGGCCTTGGCCTGCGCGGTCAGGGCGCCGATCTCGGCGGCGATGGTGGCGGCGATGTGCTGGGCGATCTGGGGATTGCGGTCTTGCATTGCGTCCGTACTGGAAAACCCGATGCACCGGGTGGGATCCGGATTGTGGCAACGGATGGCCGCTCGGGAAACGGGTTGACACGCGCGCCCGATGCGGGCTGACGGACGGGGCGTCGCTGGCTATGCTCGGACACCCCGCAAGGACCCCTGCCCATGCGCACGCTGTATCCCGAGATCGCGCCGTACCGCACGCACCGGCTTGCCGTCGATGCCCTGCACACGCTCCATGTGGAGGAATGCGGGAATCCGGATGGCATCCCCGTGATCTTCCTGCACGGCGGACCGGGCGCAGGCCTGTCGCCGGTGCATCGGCGCTTCTTCGATCCCACGCGCTACCGCATCGTCCTGTTCGACCAGCGCGGTACCGGCCGGTAGACGCCGTTCGGCGAGCTGCGCGACAACACCACCGCACACCTGGTCGCGGACATCGAGGCCGTGCGTGCGCTCGCGGGAATCGAGCGCTGGCTGGTATTCGGCGGCTCGTGGGGTTCGACGCTGGCGCTGGCCTACTCGCAGGCGCACCCCGCGCGTGCGACCGGGGTGATCGTGCGCGGCGTCTACCTGGGCCGCGAGGAGGAAAACCGCTGGTTCAACGAGGCCGACGGCGGGGCGCGCTGGGTGTTTCCGGAACGCTGGGCGCTCTACGAGGCGCATATCCCGGCGGGCGAGCGTGGCACGATGATCGAAGCGTACTGGCGTCGCATGGACGATCCCGACGCGGCCATCGCCATGGCCGCCGCACAGGCGTGGCTGGGCTGGGAAGACGGTGCGGCCACGCTGCTGCACGAGCCGGATGCCACGTCGGACGAAGATCCCGCCAGGGTCCTGGCCAAGGCGCGGATCGAAGCGCATTACTTCCGCCACAACGCCTTTCTCGCGCACGGACAATTGCTACGCGACATCGACCGCATCCGCCACCTGCCCGGTGTGATCGTCCAGGGCCGCTACGACATCATCTGCCCGCCGCGCAGTGCCTGGGACCTCGCACAGGCCTGGCCTGAAGCACGCCTGGAGATGGTGCTGGCCGGCCACGGCGCCACCGAGCCGGCGATCACCGATGCGCTGGTTCGCGCAACGGATGCGTTCGCGGATCGCTGAAACGAAGACGGGCCGCGCAAAGGCGGCCCGTCGGACAGGCGAGATGCAAACGTGCTTACGAACGGACCGGCAGCACGCGGACCTCGACGCGACGGTTCGCGGCACGACCTGCATCGGTATCGTTGCTGGCGATGGGATAGCGCTTGCCCATGCCGACGATCTCGAAACGCTCGCGCTGCAGGCCCTGGCCGATCAGATAGTTGCCCACCGCCGCTGCACGCTGTTCGGACAGGCGCTGGTTCACGGCCTCGGAGCCGATGCTGTCGGTATGGCCGCTGACTTCCACGATCGTCTGGTTGTACTCGCGCAGCGTGGCCGCCACGTTGTTGAGCGCAGGATAGAACTGCGACTTCAGGTCGGCCTTGCCGAAGTCGAAGGTCACGCCATCCGGCAGGTTGAGCTTGATGACGTCGCCATCGCGGCTGACATCGATGCCGGTACCGGCGGTCTGGCGGCGCAGTTCGGCTTCCTGGCGGTCCTGGTAGGCGCCGATGGAGCCGCCCGCGATGCCGCCGATGCCCGCGCCGACCAGGGCGCGCTGACGACGCTCGGTGGCATCGCCACCACTGAGCAGGCCTGCGACGGCACCGATGCCGGCGCCGATCAGTGCGCCATTGCGGGTGCGGTTGGGATCGTTCGGATCATTGGTCTGGCCGGTGTAGCTGGCGCAGCCGCCCAGCATCGTCACGGTGAGCGCCGCGAGGGCGCCGGTCTTGAGCATCGCGTTCATGGGTATCTCCTGGGTGGCATGCGGATGGAACGGGGCGCAAGCCTAACCAGCGAAATGTTTACATCACGCGATTTGCGCCCTGTTCATTCAGGTGCCGGCGGGGATCAGTCGACCAACGCCTGGGCCGCCGGGGCATCCAGCGTCTGCTCCCAGTCCCCCATCAACGACAGATAGAGCAGCTTGTCGAATTCCGGACCGAATCGGCGGATGACCGCATCGGGGTCCGGAATCAGCTTGGCATCGGCGATCAGCCCGAAATGCACCCGGCCGTTGTAGCTCAGGATCGAAATGCCCAGACCGATGGACCCCGTCTGCGGCACCCAGAACATCATGTCCCGCAGGCGAGCGCCCCCCATGTACAACGGCTGCTGCGGGCCGGGCACATTGGTCGCCACGGCCGTTGCCTTGCGCGAGAACAACTCGAGCGCCACGCCCTGAATGGCCGCCGGCGCCATGCCCAGTGCCGCAAGAAGGCCAAAGGCAACAATGGCTTGCCGTGAATTCTTGAGGTCGCGCATGCACTCGGCGACCCGCTCGAGACGGCGGATCGGGTTGTCCTCGCCCACGGGCAGGTCCAGGAACACCAGGCCGAAGTGGTTGCCCAGCTTGCGGGCGTGCTCCAGCGGACGCAGGTTCACCGGTACGGTGGCGCGCAGGGTGACGCCATCGAGCTGTTCGCCGCGCTCCAGCATGTAGCTGCGCAGGGCGCCGGCGGCGGCCGCCATCAATACGTCGTTGACCGTGCAGTCGCAGGCGCGCCCGACCGCCTTCACTTCCTCCAGGTCCAGCGGTTCCGCCCACGCGACCCGCTTGCTGACGCCAAGCTTGCCGCGCAGCAGCGTGGGTGGATCGTCAGACAGCGACAGCGCATGCAGCAGCTCGCGACCGATCTCGCCGCCCTCCTTCGCCAGCATGGTCGCCAGCGTCGGGTCCTGCATCATCTCCATGCCCTTGCCCAGCACCTTGCCGCCGATCTGCACGTAACGGTCGATGGCGCCGACGCGGCGCACGACCTCCGCGCCGTCCTTCTTCAGCCAGGCCGAACGCAGGTCCTTGCCCGTGTCGGGCTTGCGGCTGGTATCGGTGAGCGACAACAGCACCTGCACCAGCGCGATGCCATCGGCGTAGCTGTGATGGATGCGGGCCACCAGTGCGGAGCCGGTGCCGTAGCGCTCGATCAGGTGGAACTGCCAGAGCGGTTTGGTCTTGTCGAGCGGCGTCGATGCCATCTGGCTGGTGAAGCGCTCGAGGGCCTTCTTCTCCGACTTCGGATCGTGCCGACCCGGCAGGGCCGAAATGCGCACGTGCCAGTCGAGATCGAAGTCCGGGTCGGTCAGCCACGAAGCGCCTGCAGGCGTATCGACCGCCTTCTGCAGGAAGCGCGGATAGGCGAGGAAGCGCTTCTTGATTACCTGCTTCAGCCGATCCAGTGTCATCGGCTCATCGAACATAAGCACGCCGGTGATCATCATCGGATTTGTCGGCCGGCACATCCGCAACCAGGCGGTGTCCACCCGCGACATCGGCTCGCGACGCGGCTTCGCCGACGCCTTTTTCGTGGCCATGCGTGCCCTCCTCTCCCGCGCCGAGTGAAGCATGCGGCGGCGAAAGGCGTCAACGCGGCTCAGTCACCGGTCTTGCGGTATGCAGCCAGTGCGCCGTCGCGCCCGGCGGCCAGGTCCACGATGGGATGGCGCGGGTACCCGCGGCCGCGCTTGGCCAGCAACTCGGGGGTCTGCCACGGCGCGAAGCGCGCAGGTACGGGGATGTCGGCCAGTTCCGGCACCCATCGGGCGATGTAGCTTCCCTTTGGATCGAACTTCTCCGCCTGCGTCACCGGATTGAACACGCGGAAATACGGGGCGGCGTCGGCACCGGTCCCGGCCGTCCATTGCCAGCCCAGCGTGTTGTTGGCCAGGTCCGCGTCGACCAGCGTGTCCCAGAACCAGCGCGCCCCGTGCAGCCAGTGGTAGCGCAGGTGCTTGGTGAGATAGCTGGCCACGATCATGCGCACGCGGTTGTGCATGTAGCCGGTGGCCCATAGCTCCCGCAGGCCGGCATCGATGATCGGCACGCCGGTGCGGCCCCGCTGCCAGGCATCGAGGGCGCGCGCATCGACCTTCGCCCAATCAAAGTGTGCGAAGCGGGGATTGAGGTTCTGGGTGGTGGTATGCGGGAAGTGGTGCAGCAGGTGGTAAGCGAACTCGCGCCAGCCCAGCTCACGGATGTAACCGTCCATGTCCGCGCTGTTGGCGGCGGTACGCACGCGCTCCAGCTCCGCCACGATGCGCCAGGGTGCGATCTCGCCGAAGTGCAGATGGGGCGACAGGCGCGAGGTACCGACACGGTCCGGCCGGTCGCGGTCGCTGCGGTAGCCGTTGAGCGCTCCGTCGATGAAGACGTCCAGTGCGTCGCGCGCGCCGGCCTCGCCGGGCGTCCAGACGTCCCAGAAGCCCGCATCCCATCCCCGCCGCGGCGTGAGCCGCAAGGCATCCAGCGGGTCGCCGCCGGGCCCATCGTCGAAGGACGGCAACCGTGAGGGCGCATTCCACAGGGCGGGCATGCGCCACAAGGTGAGTGCCGTCCGCCAGAAGGGCGTGAATACCTTGTACGGCTGGCCCTGCTGGGTCGCGATGTCCCAGGGTTCGATCAGCAGGCTGCCGTTGAAGCTTTCGGCCTGCAGGCCCTGCTCACGCAAGGCCTTCTTTATCGCAGCGTCGCGCGGCTGCGTGGCAGGTTCGTACTTCCGGTTCCAGAACACGGCGGTTGCGCCGGATGCCGCGACGAGGTCGTGCAGCACCTGCTCGCTGGGTCCCTGCCGGATCACCAGGCGGGAACCGCGCCGACGCAGATCGCCATCGAGCGCCATCAAGGCGTGATGCAACCACGCCTGCGAGGCGGCACCCGGTGGCCATTCGCCCTCCTCGGCGGGGGCATGCACGTAAACCGGAATCGGGGTGAACCCCTCCTCCACCGCAGCCCGCAGGGCCGGGTTGTCGTCCAGGCGCAGGTCATGGCGGAACCAGACGATGGCGTTGGGCATGCAGTCGGATCGCTGGGAAGGGCAGCAGCGTCTACGCAACGGGCCCGGCAGCGGATGCAGTGTTCCCGTACTCGCGCGGAATGCGGGCATTGAGTCCGGTGAGGATTTCGTAGGGGATCGTCCCCGCCGCCTGCGCCACCGCTTCGCACGGGATGGTTTCGGCGCCTTGCCGGCCGATCAGCACCACTTCGTCTTCGTTGTAGGCGCTCCCGCCCGGGCCCAGATCGACCATGAACTGGTCCATGCAGACGCGACCGATGATCGGATGGCGCTCGCCCCGCACCAGGACCTCGCCACGCGACGACAGCGAGCGCGGATAACCGTCGCCATACCCTATCGGCACGGTGACCACGCGCGTGTCGCTCGTGGCCGTCCATGTGGCGCCGTAACTGACTGTCCGACCCGCCCTGACCACCTTGAAGTAAACGACTTTCGAGACCAGCGACAGCGCCGGTCGCAGCGCCACCGTCGGCCGCGAGGCGGGATCGGGCATCACGCCGTACAGCGCGATGCCGGGTCGCACCATGTCCAGGCAGGTCTCGGGAAAGTGCAGCACGCCGCCGGAGTTGGCGAGGTGCCGGATCGGCATCGGCGCACCGATCCTGTCGAAGTGTCCGCACGCGTGCAGGAAGCGCTGCAACTGCTCGCGCGTCATCGGCGAGGCGGGATCGTCCGCGCACGCCAGATGCGAGTAGATGCCCTTCACGGTGCACCAGGGCGACGCCACGGCGGCCTCGATGAAGCCGCCGGCGTTCTCGCTGTGCACGCCGATGCGCTCCATGCCGGTATCGATCTTCAGGTGCACTACCGCCCTGCACCCGGTTGCCTCCGCGGCCGCCTCGACCTGCCGCAGCTTGGCGATCGACGAGACCGTCACTTCCAGATCGCACGCCAGGAACTGGCTGACCTGCGGCGCATGGATTCCCCCCATCACGAGGATCGGCACAGTCACGCCTGCACGCCGCAGGACCAGGCCTTCCTCGACCAGCGCAACACCAAGTTGTCCGATGCCCTCGGACTGCAGCTGTAGTGCCACGGGCACCAGCCCGTGCCCGTAGGCGTTCGCCTTGACGATGCCCATCACCGGCGCCCCGGCATGCGCCTGCAGCGCGCGGAAATTGTGGCCGATCGCCGCCAGGTCCACGCGGATGCGCGTGGGTCGGTCGTTGGCTTCCGGGCGGAGGGCGGCCGCGGGAACCGTCACGTCGGGGAATTCAGGTCCTGGCATGCCGCGATTGTAGCGGCGCCGGGCTTAGGACCGCAGCGGCGGCTATTCGAACGCACCGATATTGTCGTGGCTCAGGTTGTCGAAACGCGTGTATTCGCCGAAGAACCGCAGCTTGCACGAACCCGTCGGACCCGAACGCTGCTTGCCGATGATGATCTCGGCCAGGCCTTTGTCCGGCGAGGTTTCCTTGTTGTAGTAATCGTCGCGGTAGATGAAGACGATCATGTCGGCGTCCTGCTCGATGGCGCCGGATTCGCGCAGGTCGGCCATTACCGGGCGCTTGTCGGTACGCGTTTCCAGCGAGCGGTTGAGCTGCGACAGCGCGATCACCGGGACGTTGAGCTCCTTCGCCAGGCCCTTCAGCGAGCGCGAGATCTCGGAAATCTCGGTGGCGCGGTTCTCGTTGTTGCCGGGTACCGACATCAGCTGCAGATAGTCGATGACGATGAGGCCGAGGTCGTGCTCGCGCTTCAGCCGGCGCGCCTTCGATCGCAACACGTCCGGCGACAGGCCCGGCGTATCGTCGATGAAGACCTTGGCCTGGTCCTTGAGGATGCGGATCGCGCTGGTCACGCGGCTCCAGTCCTCATCCTCCAACTGGCCGGTGCGCAGGCGCGTCGCGTTGATGCGCCCCACGGAGGAAATCAGGCGCATGGCGAGCTGGCCGGCCGACATTTCCATCGAGAACACCGCGACGGCCTTCTTCGACTTGATGGCGGCGTATTCGGCGATGTTCAGCGCGAACGTGGTCTTGCCCATGGCCGGGCGCGCGGCCAGGATCACCAGGTCGGTAGGCTGCAGGCCCGCCGTCATCATGTCGAATTCGGTGTAGCCGGTCGGCAGTCCGGTGACCGTGCCGCCGCTCTCCGACCGCACGCGCAGGACTTCGAACGCATCCTTCAGCGCGTCGTTCATCGCCACGAAGTCGGTGCGTCCGCGCGCGCCCTGTTCGGCGATGGCGAACACCTTCTGCTCGGCGACGGCCAGCATCTCGTCGCTTTCCTTGCCATCGGGCTGGAAGGCGTCGTTGACGATCTCGGTGCCGACCTCGATCAGCTGCCGCATCACCGCCTTGTCGCGGACGATCTCGGCATACGCGGTGATGTTGGCGGCCGACGGCGTGGTGCTGGCCAGTTCGACCAGGTAGGCGCCGCCGGCGATGAGTTCCATCTGGCCCTGCGATTCGAACCACTCGCCCAGCGTCACCGCGTCGAACGGACGGTTCCTTTCTGCCAGTTCGCCGATGGCCCGGTAAATCAGCTGATGATCGCGCCGGTAGAAATCATTCGGCGTCAGCTTGTCGTTGATGCGGTCGTAGGCTTCCGGCGCCAGCATGAGGCCACCGAGCACCGCCTGTTCCGCCTCGATGGAGTTCGGCGGCACGCGCAGTTGTTCGATGCGCGAATCGTGCGGATCCTGGCGAAAGTTGGTGCGTGCTGACATGGGCGTGGCGAACTCCTGCGGCGCATGCGGGGCGAGCGCCAGCACGGCCGGTCATGGTAGGCAGTCCATGCCCAGGGGTGTTGCAGATAAGTGTGTGGATAACCGGTGGGCATCTCAGGATCCGAGACTCCCAATCCCAAAACAGGACGGGCGCCTTTCGGCGCCCGTCTGTCGGCATCACGGATGATGCGCGGGTGGATCAGCCTTCGGCCTGCACCACGACCTTGACGGTCGTCTGCACGTCGGCGTGCAGCTTGACGACGATGTCGTACTCGCCGATGTTGCGCAGCGCGCCTTCGCCCATGATGACCTCGCTCTTCTCGAGCGGCAGGCCGGCGGCGGTGAAGGCGTCGGCGATGTCGCGCGGGCCGACCGAGCCGAACAGCTTGCCTTCGGTCGCGGCGTTGGCGGTGATCGTGACGCTGGCGCCATCCAGCTTCGCGGCGCGGGCTTCGGCGTCGTCATGGACAGCCTTGGCCTTGGCTTCGTACTCGGCGCGCTTGGCTTCGAACTCGGCGACGTTGGCGGAGGTGGCCGGCACGGCCTTGCCCTGCGGCACCAGGTAGTTGCGGCCGTAGCCCGGCTTCACGTTGACCTTGTCGCCCAGGACGCCCAGGTTGGTCACTTTCTGCAGAAGAATCAGTTCCATCGTATTGCTCCGTATTCGTTAGCAGGCTGGCCTGCAGCGATTGGCTGTCCGAATGACAGTAGGAAAGAAGAACCTCCCCGTGCGGGGAGGTCCTGGATTACACGTCGTGATTGTCCGTGTACGGGATCAGCGCCAGGAAACGGGCGCGCTTGACCGCGGCGGACAGCTGGCGCTGGTAACGGGACTTGGTGCCGGTGACGCGGCTCGGCACGATCTTGCCGTTCTCAGTCAGGTACTGGCGCAGGGTGTTGAGATCCTTGTAGTCGATCTCTTTCACGCCTTCGGCGGTGAACTTGCAGAACTTGCGACGACGGAAGAACTTGGACATGGGGGTGCTCCTCAGGCGGCTTCGGCGGTGTCGGAATCGGTCGAGGCTTCGGTACCGGCCTCGTCGTCGTCACGGCGGCGACGCTCGCCACGCTCGGGCTTGTCGCCCTTCTCGTCCTTGTTCTTCATGATCAGGGACTGCTCGGTATCCGGGCCATCGCGCTTGATGACCAGGTTGCGCAGCACCGCATCGTTGAAGCGGAAGCTCTCGACCAGCTCGTTCAGCACGGCCTGGTCGGCTTCGATGTTGAGCAGGACGTAGTGGGCCTTCACCAGGTTCTGGATCGGGTATGCCAGCTGGCGGCGGCCCCAGTCTTCCAGACGGTGGATGGTGCCGTTGCCGCCCTCGATCAGCGCCTTGTAGCGCTCGATCATGGCCGGCACCTGCTCGCTCTGGTCCGGATGGACCAGGAACACGACTTCATAGTGACGCATCGTTTTTACCTTTCGGATGTGGGTCCGGCCACGAAAACAGCCGGACGGAACAGCCCCCCGATGCCCGGATGGACACGGTGGGGCGAGGAACCGGCGGCCAGGCTGGCCTCCGGGAGCAGGAAAGTATGGCAGGTCAACGACTTAGGGGCAAGCCGTGCCGTTGCGTGCAATCAGGCGGCGTCGGCCGTGGTGGTGAAGCTCTCGCCGCAGCCGCACTCGGCCGCAGCGTTGGGGTTCCTGAAGATGAAGGTCTCCGACAGGCCCTGCTTGGCGAAGTCGATTTCGGTGCCATCGACCAGCGGCAGGCTGGTGGCATCCACGTAGATCCTCACGCCGCCGAATTCGAACACGGTATCGCCTTCGCGCTCGTCGCGGGCCAGGTCGGCCACGTGTCCCCAGCCCGAACAACCGGTGCGGGTCACGCCGAAGCGCAGGCCCAGGGCAGCCGGCGTCTGCTCGACGAAGCGCTGCACGCGCTCGAGTGCGACCGGGGTCAGGGTGATGGCCATGTGTGTCTCCTTCGCAACGCCGACGGATTATAGCCCTCAGCATGCCGAGGGCTGCGCAGCTCTTGTAAACTCCGCGTTCCATTAATAAGTCTGTCTTCGAAGGATTCAAGCCATGACGGTGGTAAGCGTCGAACATGCGCTGGCGGGCAAGCTCCCGGCCGGCGGCGAAGTCACGGTGCGCGGCTGGGTGCGCACGCGGCGCGACTCAAAGGCAGGCCTGTCCTTCGTCAACGTCAGCGACGGATCCTGCTTCGCGCCGATCCAGGTGGTGGCGCCCGCGGCATTGTCCAACTACGAATCCGAGATCAAGCACCTGACCACGGGCTGCGCGGTCGTCGCCACCGGCACCCTGGTGGCCTCGCAGGGCCAGGGCCAGAGCTTCGAGATCCAGGCCTCGGCGATCGAGGTGGTGGGCTGGGTGGAAGACCCCCTAACCTACCCGATGCAGCCCAAGCAGCACTCGCTGGAATACCTGCGAGAGTTCGCCCACCTGCGCCCGCGCACCAACCTGTTCGGCGCGGTCACCCGCATCCGCAATTCGCTGGCGCAGGCCGTGCACCGGTTCTTCCACGAGAACGGCTACTTCTGGATCAGCACGCCGATCATCACCACCTCCGATGCCGAAGGTGCAGGCCAGATGTTCCGCGTGTCGACGCTGGAGCTGGTCAACCTGCCGCGCGACAAGGAAGGTGCGGTGGACTTCTCGCGCGACTTCTTCGGCAAGGAGACCTTCCTGACCGTGTCCGGCCAGCTCAACGCCGAGGCGTATGCGCTGGCGATGAGCAAGGTCTACACCTTCGGCCCCACCTTCCGCGCCGAGAACAGCAACACCACCCGCCACCTGGCCGAGTTCTGGATGATCGAGCCGGAAGTGGCGTTCAACGACCTGGCCGCCAATGCGCAGCTGGCCGAGGACTTCCTGAAGTACCTGTTCCGCGCCGTGCTCAGCGAGCGTGCCGACGATCTGGCGTTCATCGCCGAGCGCGTCGAGCCGACCGCGCTGACCCGCCTGGAAGCCTTCGTCAACTCGCCGTTCGAGCGCATCGACTACACCGATGCGATCTCGCTGCTGCAGAAGTCGGGGCAGAAGTTCGAGTTCCCGGTCGAATGGGGCCTGGATCTGCAGACCGAACACGAGCGCTGGCTGACCGAACAACATGTCGGCCGCCCGGTCGTGGTGACCAACTATCCCGAGCACTTCAAGGCCTTCTACATGCGCCTGAACGACGACGGCAAGACCGTCGCCGCAATGGACGTGCTGGCGCCCGGTATCGGCGAGATCATTGGTGGCAGCCAGCGCGAAGAGCGCCTGGATGTGCTGGATGCGCGCATGGCCCAGTTCGGCCTGGATCCGGCGCATTACGGCTGGTACCGCGACTTCCGCCGCTATGGTTCGGTGCCGCACGCCGGCTTCGGCCTGGGCTTCGAACGCCTGGTGGTGTACGTGTGCGGGTTGAGCAACATCCGCGATGCCATCGCCTACCCGCGCGCGCCCGGCAACGCGGAGTTCTGATGATCCTGTTCTTCGCCCTGTGCTTCGTCGGTGTCGCCATCGCGGGTTTCTGTGCGTTCGTCATCTTCTGGCCGCTAACGCTGGTGCACGTGCGCGACCGCCATGGGGCGCTGGGCGCGCAGTGGGGCGAAGGCGCCTTTCTCAAGCCGGTGGCATTGCGCTGGCTGCTGTCCGGCGACTATCGCCGCATCCCCGATACGTCGCTGTCGGGGCTGGCCACGCCGGCGCGCATTTCGCTGTGCG
Organism: Pseudoxanthomonas sp. LjRoot127; assembly: GCF_964253495.1. Taxonomy (NCBI): domain Bacteria; kingdom Pseudomonadati; phylum Pseudomonadota; class Gammaproteobacteria; order Lysobacterales; family Lysobacteraceae; genus Pseudoxanthomonas; species Pseudoxanthomonas sp. LjRoot127. The sequence continues at coordinate 3,365,479 of NZ_CAXUQR020000001.1, read as the reverse complement.
TCATCATGTTCGGGCTGGCGATGGCCGGCCTGCTGGCGCTGTGGGCGGAGGCCTTCGCATGAATCCGTTCCTGCGCGAAGACTGGTACCTGGCGTCGCTGGGCCGCACCCTGATCTGGGCACGCCTCCGCGTGCTGGAGGCCGGCACGGCCGAAGTGCTGGACAGCGACGGCAACACCCTGCCCTACGACAGCGAGGACAGTGCCCGCGCGGCGTTGTTCGATGCCGAGTTCGTGGCCTTCGACGGGCTGGACGAGGACGACGCGCTGGCACGCGGCTTCTCGCTGGCGGGCATCCAGCCCCCGCGGGGCGACGACGATGCCGCGCTGGTGCCGAAGATGGTGCAGTCGCTCGGCGCGCGCGCCTGACCGCATGTACTCGCCGCGCGCGTTCGTCGAAGACGATCTCGCCGAACTGGACCGGCTGATCGCGCGTGACGCCTTCGTCACCCTGGTCACTGTCGCCGATGGCGCTCCGACCGTCAGCCATCTGCCGGTGCTCTACGACCGCCAGGAGGATCGGATCGTCATCGAGGGGCACTGGGCAAAGCCGAATCCGCAGGCGCGCCATGCCGGTCCCGCGCTGATGATCGTCCATGGCCCGCATGCTTACGTGTCGCCGGGCTGGTATGCGGACAAGGAGGAAGCCGCACGCGTGCCGACCTGGAACTATGCGGTCGCCCACCTGCATGGCGCACTCGAAACCACCGACCAAACGGCCGAACTGGCATCCATCGTCGATCGCCTCAGCCAGATCAACGAGGGACGGGTCGGCAATGACTGGCGGTTCGAACACGACCATGACGACCATGTCCGCCAGTTGCGCGGCATCGTCGGCTTCCGCTTCACGGTCGAGCGAGTGGAACTGAAATTCAAGCTCAGCCAGAACCATCCGGTCGCCAACGTCGAAGGCGCCGCCGCCGCCCTGCAGCGGCTGGGCGGCGAGGACAACGTGGCGGTGTCGGGGCTGATGCGCGAGCGCTCGGCCCGTCGGGGTGACGGTGTGGGGGCGACGTAAGTCGCGAAGGGGGGGGCCATTCACTTCGCGAGTGAGGTGCAGTATCCCGATTCCCATCGCTCCCACACGCGATACCCACAGGGCTACACTCGCCCCCCTGTCACTGCTGGGACGACGCATGGACCTCAACCTCGCCGGCCGGCACGCCTTGGTGTGCGGCGCCTCCGAAGGCATCGGCCGCGCGGCCGCCCATGAACTCGCGCTGCTGGGTGCGAGCGTCACCCTGCTTGCCCGACGTGCCGAGGTGCTGGCGGACGTCGCCGCCGCCCTGCCCCGCACATTCCATGCGCAGCAGCACGACAGCATCGCCGTCGATGTCGCCGATGCCGCGGCCCTGCAGGCGAAGGTCGGCGGACTCGCGGCCGAGCGTCCGGTGCACATCCTCGTCAACAACACCGGCGGTCCGCCGGGTGGACGCGCGATCGAGGCCGGTCCCGACGATTACCTGGCTGCATTCCAGCGCCACCTGCTGGCCAACCAGGTGCTCACCCAGCTGGCGGTCCCCGGCATGCGCGAAGCCCGCTGGGGCCGCATCGTGAACGTCGTCTCCACCTCGGTGAAGGAACCCATCGCCAACCTCGGCGTCTCCAACACAGTCCGCGGCGCCGTTGCCAGCTGGGCCAAGACCCTGTCCCGGGAACTGGGCGCCGACGGCATCACCGTCAACAATGTGTTGCCCGGCTACACGCGTACGCAGCGGCTGGAGCAGATCCTGCGCGATCGCGTGCAGGCTACGGGCCAATCGCGAGACGCCGTCACCGCCACCATGCTGGCCACCGTGCCCGTCGGCCGGTTCGCGGAGGCCGATGAGATCGCCGCCGCGATCGCGTTCCTGGCTTCGCCGGCAGCCGCGTACATCTCGGGCGTCAGCCTGGCGGTCGACGGCGGCCGGATGCAATCGATCTGAGCCGAAGGAACGGGGGATCGCCAGCCGGGTTAAGCTAACGGGCATGGAACGCTTCGGCCACTTCATCGAAGGCGGACCGCGCACGGGCAGCGCCTGGCGTGCGGTGTTCGAGCCCGCGACGGGCGAGGTCTACGCCGAAGTCGCCGATGGCAGCGAGAACGACGTGCTGCTGGCGGTACAGGCCGCCGAAACCGCCTACCCCGCGTGGTCGGCCCTGACCACGAGCGAGCGCTCGCGGTGGCTGGAGACGCTGGCCGACGCGCTGGAACGACGCCGCGACGTGTTTGCCGCCGCCGAGTCCCGCGACACCGGCAAGCCGCTGTCGCTGGCCCGCGATATCGAGATTCCCCGCGCCATCGCCAACCTGCGGTTTTTTGCGCATGCGGCCACGCAGTTCGCCAGCGAATCGCACCATGGCGAGGCCGGACTGAACTACACGTTGCGACAGCCGCTGGGCGTAGTGGCGGCGATTTCTCCGTGGAACCTGCCGCTCTACCTGTTCACGTGGAAGATCGCGCCCGCCCTGGCAGCCGGCAATACGGTCGTGGCCAAACCGTCCGAGATCACCCCGGCGACCGCGACGATGCTCGGCGAACTCGCCGCGGAGATCGGCCTGCCCGCCGGTGTGCTGAACATCGTGCACGGCACCGGGGCTGCGGTCGGCGAGCCGCTGGTGCTGCATCCGGCCATCAAGGCCGTCTCGTTCACCGGCAGCACCGCGGTGGGCCGGCGCATCGCCGGGCTGGCGGGGCCGCAGCTGAAGAAAGTGTCGCTGGAGTTGGGGGGCAAGAACGCGACGCTGGTGTTCGCCAACAGCGACTGGCGTGCGCACCTGGATACCCTGCTCCGCTCTGCATTCCAGAATGCCGGCCAGATCTGCCTGTGCGGCTCGCGCTTGCTGGTTCAACAGGCGATCCACGACGAGTTCCGCGACGCGCTGCTCGAGCGCGTGCGGGACCTGCACGCCGGACCGCTGGACGATCCGGCGACGCGCCTGGGGGCGATGGCCTCGCAGGTGCAGTTCGACAAGGTCCTGGCCTGCATCCAGCGGGCCCGCCTCGAGGGTGGCCGCGTTCTCGCCGGCGGCCATGCACTGGACAGGCCGGGCTGGTATATCGCACCAACAGTGATCGACGGGCTGGGGCCTGAGGCCACCACCAACCGCGAAGAGATCTTCGGTCCGGTCGTCACCCTGCTGCCCTTCGAGAACGAGTCGCACGCGCTGGCGCTCGCCAACGCCGGCGACTACGGCCTGGCCGCGACTGTATGGACGCGCGACCTGGACCGCGCCCACCGCCTGGCCGCGCAGCTGCGCGCCGGCATCGTCTGGATCAACACCTGGATGACACGCGACCTGCGCACGCCGTTCGGCGGCACCGGCGCGTCCGGCCTGGGCCGCGAAGGCGGCGTGGAGGCCATGCGTTTCTTCACCGAACCCAAGAATGTCTGCGTGGCACTACGCTGAGGATCATCGAACCGAATGTCCGACCTTTCCAAACTCGAAAAACTGCTGCAGAACAATCGCGACTGGGCCGACCGCATCAAGCGGGAGGATCCCGGCTTCTTCAAGCGGCTGTCGCAACAACAGTCGCCGCGCTACCTGTGGATCGGCTGCTCCGATTCGCGCGTGCCGGCGAACCAGATCCTGGGCCTGGATCCCGGCGAGGTATTCGTCCACCGCAACATCGCCAACGTCATGTCGCACGGCGATCTCAACGCACTGTCGGTGGTCCAGTTCGCCGTCGACATCCTGAAGGTCGAGCACATCCTGCTGGTCGGCCACTACGGGTGCGGCGGCGTGCACGCGGCGATGACCGGGCTGCGCGTCGGCTTGGCCGACAACTGGCTGCGGCACGTGGCGGACGTGGCGATGAAGCACGCCGACCTGCTGGAGCAGGTCGACACCGAGTCCCTGCGCCATGCCCGCCTGTGCGAACTGAACGTCATCGAGCAGGTCTTCAACGTCTGCCAGACCACCGTGGTGCAGGACGCCTGGGCACGCGGGCAGCCGCTGGCGATCCATGGCTGGGTCTACAGCCTGTTCGACGGCCGCGTGCGCGAACTCGGCATGGACGTCTCAGCCCCGGACGACCTGCAACCCGCCTACCAGCGCGCCCTCGCCGGCGTGCCGCCCAAGGGCAAGCACGATGAGTGACGTGGTGCAGGCCGCCGGCGCGCCGAAGCCCGTCGGGCACTATCCGCATGCGCGGCGCGTGGGCGACCTGCTGTTCCTGTCCGGCATCGGTCCGCGCGATCCGGCGACCAACGCCATCGTCGGCAACGTGCACGACGCGGACGGGCGCTTGGTGAGCTACGACATCGATGCGCAGTGCCGGGCTGTCTTTGCCAATGTCCGTGCGGTACTGCAGGCCAGCGGCGCACGCTGGGACGATTTGGTGGACGTGACCGTGTACCTCACCGACCTGGTCCATGATTTCAAGGGATACAACTCGGTGTGGGCGGAGTATTTCCCCGACCCGGCCACGGCACCTTGCCGGACCACGCTGGGCATCGGTTCGCTTCCCACCCCGATCGCCATCGAACTGAAATGCGTCGCGCACGTGCCGGAGCGCCGCTGACATGCTGCCGAACCCGCTGAACTTCCAGGCCTGGATCGACGAGCACCGCCACCTGCTCAAGCCCCCGGTCGGCAACAAGGTGATCTACGACGGTGACTTCATCGTCATGGTGGTGGGCGGACCGAATGCGCGCACCGACTACCACTGGGACGAAGGCCCGGAATGGTTCTACCAGCTGGAAGGCGAGATGGTGCTGCGGATCCAGGAAGAGGGCGCCGTGCGCGACATCCCGATCCGCGCCGGCGAGATATTCCTGCTGCCGCCCCGCGTGCCGCACTCCCCGCAGCGCATGCCGGGCTCGGTCGGGCTTGTGATCGAACGCAGGCGCCTGCCGCACGAGGACGACGGCCTGCTGTGGTTCTGCGAGCGGTGCAACGAAAAGGTCTACGAGGAGTACTTCCACCTCAACGACATCGAGCAGGACTTCTTCCGCGTGTTCGAAGCCTTCTACCGCAACGATGACCTGCGTACCTGCAAGGCCTGCGGCCACCTGAACCCGCGCCCGAGCCGCTACGAGATGCAGGCGGACTCGCGGGCCGACATCACCTGAGCTTGCACTTGCCCAATCTGGGCATTATCGTGCCCGATATGGGCATGAACGACACCCCCCGATCCGGCAGGGTCAGCGAAGCGGCCGCGCGCTATGCCACCGCCAGCCTGTCGGGGGCCTTGTTCACCACCACGCAGCAACGTGTGCTGGCATGCCTGTTTGGCGGGTCGGGACGCAGCTACGCGGTCAACGAGCTGATCCAGGCGACCGGTGCCGGCAGCGGCGCCGTCCAGCGCGAACTGGCGCGCCTGGCGGGCAGCGGCCTGCTGACCGTGGAGCACGTCGGCAACCAGAAGCGCTACCGGGCCGATCCGGACGCCCCGATACACGACGAGCTGGTGTCGATCGTCCGCAAGACCTTCGGCTTGGCCGAGCCGCTGCGCGAGGCACTCGCGCCGCTGGCCGACCGCATCCATGCCGCCTTCCTGTACGGCTCCATCGCCAAGGGCAGCGACACCAGTCGCAGCGACATCGACCTGATGCTGGTCGCCGACGATCTCGACTACGCCGAGGTGATGCTGGCCCTGCATCCGGTGGCCGAACGGCTGGGCCGGCAGGTCAATCCGACCGTCTACACCCGCGACGAGCTGGAGCGTCGCCGCCAGGCCGGCAACAGCTTCGTCACCCGCGTGCTGCAGCAGCCGAGGCAATGGCTGATCGGGGGCGAAGATGACCTCGCCGCTTGAGAAACTGGCCACGCACAGCGGACCGCTCAGCCCTGAGCCACCCGACAGGAAAGAGACTGCCGGCCTGCTTCGCTCGGGACTGGCGCGGCTCGCCGATGCCCACAACGACGCACTGTCGCTGGAGAGCCGCTTCGACCTGGCGTACAACGCGGCCCATGCGCTGAGCCTTGCGGCGCTGCGGCGTGCGGGGTTCCGTGCGCGCCACCGCTACATCGTCTTCCAGGTGCTGCCGCATACGCTAGGACTCGGGCCCGATGTCTGGCGCGTGCTGGCCAAGGCGCACGACCTGCGTAACCTCGCCGAGTACGAGGGGCATGTCGAAGTGGACCAGCGCCTGGTCAACGACCTGGTCGCGGCCTGCGAGCGCGTCTCCGACGCGCTGGAACGATGACGGTGCACGCGGTGGTTGCGTTTTCCCCATCGCGGCACTGCAGCGCGAATCCGTTTCGGGCAACCCCTACAATCCTGCGATGCTGAAGATCGATACCCATGCGCACTTCCTGCCCCGCGACTGGCCGGACCTCGCGGCCAAGTACGGCGATCTGCGCTTTCCGGTGATCCACCATGGCGACGACGGGCGCCACCGCATCTACAAGGACGGCAAGTTCTTCCGCGAAATCTGGCCCAAGACGTGGGACCCGGAAGAACGCATCGCCGACTATGCCCAGTTCGGCGTGCAGGTACAGGTGATCAGCACGGTGCCGGTGATGTTCAGCTACTGGGCCAAGCCGCATCACGCACTGGAACTGCACCAGGCGCTCAACGACCATACCGCCGCGGCCTGCCGCGACTACCCGCGCCACTACGCCGGCATCGGGACGGTGCCGCTGCAGTCGCCGCGCCTGGCGATGCAGGAACTGGAGCGCTGCATGGACCAGCTGGGCCTGCAGGGCGTGCAGATCGGCAGTCACGTCAACGACTGGAACCTGGACGCACCGGAGCTGTTCGACTTCTTCCAGGCCGCCAGCGAACTGGGGGCTGCGATCCTCGTGCACCCGTGGGACATGATGGGCGCGGCCTCGATGCAGAAGTACTGGCTGCCCTGGCTGGTCGGCATGCCGGCGGAACAGTCGCGCGCCGCGTGCAGCCTGATCTTCGGCGGCGTGCTGGAGCGCCTGCCGCAGCTGAAGGTGTGCTTCGCGCACGGAGGCGGCAGCTTTCCCTACACGATCGGCCGCATCGAACACGGCTTCAACATGCGGCCGGACCTCGTCGCCACCGATAACCCGCGCAACCCGCGCGACTACCTGGGCCGCGTCTATTTCGACTCCTGGGTCGCCGATCCGCGCGCACTGCGTTACCTGCTGGACACCGTCGGCCACGAGCGGGTGATGCTCGGCACCGACTACCCGTTCCCGCTCGGCGAACAGGAGCCGGGCGCCGGCATCGCCGCGCTGGGCCTGGACGAGGTGCAACAGGCGCGCCTGTACCACGGAACCGCGCTGGAATGGCTGGGGCTGTCGGCATCGAGGTTCCTGTGAGGGTGCTCGCTGCAGGAGCGGCGTCAGTCGCGACCGCACGGCATGATCTTGCGAGGACCCTCGGTATTTTCGTGGGAAACCAGCCCATCCAGCGTCATCTCCACCGACACTCCACGGTCGCGACTCATGTCGCTCCCACAACCTACCGACCATCTCCAGCCCGATGACCGACCCGCTGTCCCGCACCCACATCATCGCCCTCGACGCCGCCGACCCGCTGCGTCCGCTCCGCAACGAGTTCCTGATCCCGCGCCACAAGCACAACGACCAGGTCTACTTCTGCGGCAACTCGCTCGGCCTGCAGCCGAAGGGGGCACGCACCTATCTCAACGAAGTGCTGGACAAGTGGGCGAACGAGGCCGTCGAAGGCCACTTCACCGGCAACGCGCAATGGATGACGTACCACGAGCTGGTGCGTGAGCCGCTGGCGCGGGTGGTCGGCGCCGAGCCGGCCGAGGTGGTGGCGATGAACACGCTGACCACCAACCTGCATCTGATGATGGTCAGCTTCTACCGGCCCACGGCAGAGCGGCCGGCGATCCTGATGGAAGCCGGTGCCTTCCCCTCCGACCGGCATGCGATGGAATCGCAGGTGCGCTTCCATGGGTTCGATCCCGCCACCGACCTGATCGAAGTGGCGCCGGACCAGCCCGACGGCACGCTGTCGATGGCGGCGATCGAACGTGCCATCGCCGAGCATGGCCCGCGCCTGGCGCTGGTGCTGTGGCCCGGCATCCAGTACCGCACCGGCCAGGCGTTCGACCTGTCGGAGATCGCGCGCCTCGGGCATGCGCAGGGGGCGGTGGTCGGCTTCGACCTGGCCCACGCCGTCGGCAACATACCGTTGCGCCTGCACGACAGCGAGGTCGATTTCGCGGTCTGGTGCCACTACAAGTACCTAAACTCGGGTCCGGGTGCGGTGGCGGGCTGCTTCGTGCATGCGCGCCACGCCCACACCGACCGTCCGCGCTTCGCGGGCTGGTGGGGCCACGAGAAGGAAACCCGCTTCCGCATGGCGCCGGAGTTCGTGCCGACGCCGGGTGCCGAGGGCTGGCAGCTCAGCAATCCGCCGATCCTGGGCCTGGCGCCGCTGCGCGCGTCGCTCGAACTGTTCGAGAAAGCCGGCGGCATGGAGGCGATCCGCAGCAAGTCGCTGAAGATCACCGGCCTGCTGGAAGCGCTGATCCAGGCACGACTCCCGGATGTCCTGCAGATCATCACGCCCAGCGACACGACCCAGCGCGGCGCGCAACTGTCGTTGCGGGTGATCGGGGGCCGGGAGCGCGGGCGGGAACTGTTCGAATACCTGCTCTCCGTCGGCACGGTCGGCGACTGGCGCGAACCGGACGTGATCCGCATCTCGCCCGCCCCGCTCTACAACCGCTACATGGATGTCCACCGCTTCGTCGAGGAAGTCGAGACGTGGCGGGGATTCTGATCGGGAGACGCGCGCTTGGGCACTGAGACGCCTCGACACATCACCCTCATCGGCGCCGGTCTTGCCGGTGCGCTGCTGGCCACGCTGATGGCCCGCGCCGGCTGGCGGGTGGACGTGTTCGAAAAGCGCGGCGACCCCCGCGTGCAGGGCTACGCGGGAGGCCGATCCATCAACCTCGCGCTCACCGAGCGCGGCCGCCATGCGCTGCGCATGGCCGATGCCGACGATGCGGTGATGCGGCAGGCCGTGATGATGCGCGGCCGCATGGTGCACGCGCTCGATGGGCGGCTGCAGCTGCAACGCTACGGCCGCGACGACGCCGAGGTCATCTGGTCGATCCATCGCGGCGACCTGAACATCACGCTGCTGGACCTCGCCGAAGAAGCCGGCGCGAAGATCCATTTCGACCGCCGACTGGACGCCGTCGACTTCGATGCCCGCATCGCCCGCTTCGCCGACGGACAAGGGGGCCTCCATCCCGTCGGATTCACCGCACTGGTCGGGACCGACGGTGCCGGCTCTTCCCTGCGCGGCGCGATGCAGCAACGGGAAGAACTCGGCGAACACACGGAATTCCTGGACCATTCGTACAAGGAACTGGAGATCCCGCCCTCGGCCGACGGCGCCTTCATGATGGAACCGAATGCGCTGCACATCTGGCCGCGCGGACACTACATGTGCATCGCGTTGCCGAACGACGAACGCACCTTCACCGTGACCCTGTTCCTGCCCAACCAGGGCGACCCGAGCTTTGCCAGTGTGCGCAACGGACGCGAGGCCAAGGCGCTGTTCCTGCGCGACTTCGCCGATGCGGTGCCGCTGATTCCCGAGCTGGAACGGGACTGGGACGCCAATCCCACCGGGCTGCTTGCCACGCTCTACCTGGACCGCTGGCATCTCGGCGACCGGGCCGTGCTGCTGGGCGACGCGGCGCACGCGATGGTCCCGTTCCACGGCCAGGGGATGAACTGCGCTTTCGAGGACTGCGTCTCGCTGGCGCACCATCTGCAGGCGTCCTCCGACCTGGCGCAGGCGTTCGCCGCGTTCGAGGCCGAGCGCAAGCCGAACGCGCTCGCCATCCAGGAAATGGCGCTGGAAAACTACGTGGAAATGCGCGACAAGGTCGACGATAGCGGCTTCCTGCTGCAGCGCGAGCTGGAACTGGCGCTGCAGCAACGCCATCCACAGCGCTTCGTGCCCCACTACGCGATGGTCAGCTTCATGCGCATCCCGTATGCCGTGGCCCAGCACCGCAGCCACGTGCAGCGCGACCTGCTGGTACGCCATACCGCCGGGCGCACGTCGCTCGAGGGCATCGACTGGGCGGCGATCGATGCCGATGTGCATGCGCTGCTGCCGATCCTGGAGGATGCGGTGGCGTGAGCGCGAGTTTCCTCTTCTACGACCTGGAAACCTTCGGCGCCGATCCTCGCCGTAGCCGTCTGGCGCAGTTCGCCGCCGTGCGCACCACGCCCGCGCTCGAGGTGGTCGACGAGCCGGTCAGTTTTTTCGTGAAGCCGGCGGATGACCTGCTGCCCTCGCCCATCGCCACGCTCATCACCGGCATCACGCCGCAGCAGGCGCTGCGCGAGGGCGTCAACGAGGCCGAGGCGTTTGCCCGCATCGCCGACGAGATGGGACGTCCCGAGACCTGCACGCTGGGCTACAACAGCCTGCGCTTCGACGACGAGTTCGTCCGGCACGGCCTGTTCCGCAACTTCCACGAGCCCTACGAACGCGAATGGCGCGGCGGCAACTCGCGCTGGGACCTGCTGGACGTGATGCGGCTGATGCATGCGCTGCGCCCGGACGGCATCGTCTGGCCGAAGCGCGACGATGGCGCGACGTCTTTCAGACTGGAGCATCTGGCGCTGGCCAACCGCGTGCGCGACGGCGATGCGCACGAGGCGCTGTCGGACGTCTTCGCCACCATCGGGCTGGCGCGCCTGATGCGGCAGGCGCAGCCGCGGCTGTGGGACTACGCCCTGCAACTGCGCGACAAGCGCTTCGCCGCGCGCCTGCTGGACACGACCGCCATGTTGCCGGTGCTGCATGTATCGCAACGCTATCCCGCGCACCGGCTGTGCGCCGCACCGGTGCTGCCGCTGGCCCGGCACCCGCGCATCGACAGCCGCATGGTGGTGTTCGACCTCGACAGCGACCCGACGCCGCTGCTCACGATGTCGCCGGACGACATCGCGGACCGGCTGTACACGCCGGCCGTCGACCTTCCGGAAGGCGAGCAGCGGATCCCGCTGAAGGAAGTCCACCTGAACCGCGCGCCGGCGCTGGTCGCGTGGTCGCACCTGCGGCCGGCGGACATGGACCGGCTGGGCATCGACCCCGCGCGCTGCGAGCGCCACGCCGCGATCCTGCGCGACGCCGGCCCCGTACTGGCGGAGACCGTGCGCCGGGTGTTTGCCGGGGAACGCACCTACGAAGCCGGCGACGTCGACGGCTCGTTGTACGACGGATTCCTCGCCGACGCCGACAAGCGCCGCTTCACCGATGTGCGCACCACCCCGCCCGCGCTGCTGGGCCAACGCGATTTCGGCTTCCGCGATGCGCGGCTGCCGGAACTGCTGTTCCGCTACCGGGCGCGCAATTGGCCGGAGACCCTCGGCGCCGACGATCGCCAGCGCTGGGACGACTACCGTCGCCGGCGCCTGGCGATGGACAGCGGCCTGTCCGAATACAGCTTCGACCAGTTCGATGCGGAAGTCGCCGAACTGCGCCGGGGCCAGGCCGGCAATGCCGACAAGCTGGCGCTGCTCGACCGGCTTCAGCAATGGCGCGCCGAGCTCGAGGCCGGGCTGTAGCGGCAGGTCGAGGACAGCCTTGTCGGTCCCATGACACCGGCTTGTCTAGAATGCCGTCCATGGCCACCTACTTCTCCGATGCCAGTTTCAAGTTCCTGCGCGGGCTGGCGCGCCACAACGACAAGACCTGGTTCGCCGACCACAAGGCGCAGTACGAAGCCCATGTCCGCCAGCCGTTCCTCCGCCTGCTGACCGACCTGCAGCCCGACCTGGCGGCGGTCAGCCTGCATTTCCGCTCCGATCCGAAGACGGTAGGCGGTTCGCTGTTCCGCATCTATCGCGATGCCCGTTTTTCCAACGACAAGTCGCCATACAAGTCGTGGCAGGGCGCCCGCCTGTACCACGAGCGCCACAAGCAGGTGCCCGCACCGTCCTTCTATCTGCACCTGCAGCCGGGCGAGTGCTTCGTCGGCGCCGGTCTCTGGCACCCGGAACCGGACACGCAGCGCCGCGTCCGCCAGTTCATCCTCGACAATCCGGGCAGTTGGAAGAAGGCCGCGCATGATCCGGCGTTCCGGCGCCGCTTCGATTTCGAGGAAAGCGAAAAGCTGGTCCGCGCGCCGCGTGGCTTCCCGACGGATTTCGAGTTCATCGAGGACCTGAAGCACCGCAACTTCGTGTTCTGGCGCTCGCTGGACGACACCACCCTGACGGGCCCGCGCCTGAGGCAGACGCTGGCCGGCGATCTCAAGACGCTGGCGCCGTTCGTCGACTACCTGTGCGCGGCGCTGGATCTCGAATTCTGACCGGGAGGATTCGCCGATGACGCGCTCTGCGACGAAGACGTGGCTCCTGAGCGGCGCATTGCTGGCCATACTGCTGGGGGTGGCCATCTATGTGATCGCCGGACCTTACCTCGCCCTGCACGGCATCCGTACCGCGATCGCGGAACAGGACACCTCCCGATTGCAGAAGCACGTGGATTTCCCCGCGCTGCGGGTCAACCTGCGTGCGCAGGTGGAGGACTATCTCGCACGCAAGGCCGGCCCGGACGTCGCGTCCAACCTGTTCGGCGCGGCCGCATTGTCCCTCGCCAACGAGGTGCTCGGACGCGGCGTGGACACGCTGGTCACGCCCATGGGGGTCGCCGCCATCCTGCAGGGCCGCTCGACGTGGGAACGCGCGATCGGCGAGACGATCGGTGGCGATACCTATGCGCCGCCGGTACCGGCGGAACCGCTGAAGGCCGCCGAGCATCACTACGAATCGCTGTCGCGTTTCACCGCGACCGTCCACGACGATGACGGCGACCCGGTGGTGTTCGTGCTCACCCGACAAGGCCTTCGCTGGCGGCTGACGGATATCCGGCTGCCGTTTTGACATGCTTGGCGGGACGGGCCAGCGCTACGGATTGGCGACACCGTGGGGTACATGACCGGCTGCCACGTGAAGGCGCGCGCTGTCGATGTTGTGCTGCGAATCATCGAAGAAGATGTCGGCACCGAAGGCTTCCAGGAACGGCCCTTTGTGGCGTCCGCCGAGGAACAGCGCTTCGTCCAGGCGCACGCCCCACTCCCTCAATGTCCGGATCACCCGCTCGTGGGCGGGGGCCGAACGCGCGGTGACCAGCGCGGTACGGATCGGCGAGCGTTCGTCGGCGGGGAACACCTGCTGCAACTGGTGCAGGGCCGCCAGGAAGTTGCGGAAGGGTCCACCGGACAACGGTTCGCGCGCGCGCGCCTGTTCGTGCCTGCCGAAGGCCTCCACGCCCTGCTCGCGTGAAATGCGTTCGCTCTCGTCGCCGAAGATCACCGCGTCGCCATCGAAGGCAATGCGCAGCTGGTGCTCATGGCGTTGCTGCGGCGCGCCGGCCGGCAGGATGGTGGCCGCGGCGATGCCATGTTCGAGCGAGCGCCGCACCGATTCCGGATTCGCCGACAGGAACAGGTCGGTCCCGAACGGCTTGACGTACGGCCAGGTGGGTTCCCCCGCGGTGAACGTCGCACGCACGATACCCAGCCCGTAGTGCTGGATGGAATTGAAGATCCGCAGGCCGGTATCCGCGGAATTGCGCGACAACAGGATCACCTCCACGCGTGGCGCGTCGGGCGGCGCACCGGCGTTCAGGGCCAGCAGCTTGCGCACCACCGGATACGCGATGCCGGGGGCCAGCACGTCGTCCTCATGGTGCCGCTGGTAATCGCTGTACGCCTTCACCCCCTCGCGTTCGTAGAGGGCGTGGCTTTCTTCCAGATCGAACAGAGCGCGCGACGTGACGGCTACGGTCAGCAGGCGGGGGGTGTTGTCGGGCATGCGCACAGTATCGGCGATCGACGGCGCGCGAAGCGAGACCGCCCGATCATCCCCCGGGAGCCGACGCGATGCGCAGTTGCGCCGGCGGGCCGCGCCGGTTGTCCGCGGTGACCGCACGTACCTCGACGATCAGGTCGATGCGCGACTGCTGCACGGGCGGTCCGTCCTTCCACAGGAACACGAACTCGCTGCGCCTGCCTTCCAGCCGGCCGGCGACCGGCTCGCGGGGAAAGATCGCAAGGGCGTCTTCCCCCACTACGCGGAACTCGAACCCCAGGTCACGCAGCTTGTAGTCCGTCCCGCGCGGCCACTCGACACTCAGCGTCAGCAGGCCGCTGGCGTCGCAGGATGCCCGCCCATCGACGCCGCGCGTGAGGCTGACCAGATCAAGGACCGGCGCTTTCAGACCCGTTTCATCGGCTGCCGTCGCGACGCCGTGCGTGGCGAACACGGTCGTCCCGGTGGACAGATTGCAGGCGTTTCCTTCGCCGATGGCAAGCAACAGCAACACCCCGACCGCGTACCTCATCTGCATCGTGACCCCTCCCCGGGTGGATGCGAACCGGACCGCTACGGGGCGCTGGATAACATGCGTGACATGACCCGGCAAGCCGCAATGCGGCGAAACCGCGATGTCCGCCGGGACATTGCGACTCAGGTCATGAACTGTTCGCTGAGGATGCGTTCTTCCAGGTTGTGCTCGCGATCGAACAGCAGCGTGACCGTCCGGTCGCGCGACTCGCGGATGGTCACCTCCACCACGTCGCGGATTTCGTGCGAATCGGCGGTCGCGCTGACCGGGCGCTTGTACGGGTCGAGTACGCGGAAACGCACTTCGGTATCGGCTTTGAGGATGGCGCCGCGCCAGCGGCGCGGGCGGAAGGGCGCGATCGGGGTCAGTGCGATGGTGTGCGAACCCAGGGGCAGGATGGGGCCGTGGGCCGAGAAGTTGTACGCGGTGGAACCGGCGGGCGTTGCGGTGAGCACGCCATCGCAGATCAGTTCGTCCAGGCGTGTCTCGCCATTGAGGTCGATCTGGATGTGCGCGGCCTGCCGGGTCTGCCGCAGCAGGGATACTTCGTTGTAGGCGAGCGAGGCCGTGGACGCCCCGGATTCCGTGAGGGCCTGCATCTCGAGCGGGCGCAGCTTGGCGGGTTCCGCCGCGGCGATGCGCTCCACCAGGCCATCGGGCCGATGGTGGTTCATCAGGAAGCCCACCGTGCCCAGCTTCATGCCGAATACCGGCTTTCCCAGGGCACCGTGGCGGTGCAGCGTCTGCAGCATGAAGCCGTCGCCGCCGAGGGCGCACAGCACGTCGGCCTGGTCCGGCGCATGGCTACCATGCTCGCGCTGCAGGACCGCCAGCGCTTGCTGCGCCTCGGGCGTCGGACTGGCGAGGAAGGCGATGTGCGGATCGGACATCCGTGGCTCCGGGTCGGCGCGGGATCAGTCGGGACAACGCGCAATCAATGATGTCACGTCGAGGGCCTCGGCGATCTTGCCGGGATCGCTGATGATGAAGGCGCCGTGGTCGCGGGTCCAGTAGTCGTAGGCCAACGCCCTGACATCGGGATCGGTGATGGCGAAGCCGCCTGCGGCTTCGCGCGATTCCAGCATCCTGCGCGTTGCGTCGAAGGCTTCCACGCCTGCCTGCTGGAACAGCAGGCGGCCGCCGCCATACGTGTCATGGAGTCGCTTCTGCAGCTTCACGTTGCCGATCAGCATCGTCAGCACCGCCTCCTTCTGCGCAGGCTCCTCCGGCAGCGCATAACCGTTATTGCTGCACGCGGCATAGGCGGTGATCGCCGCCTCGGCACGCTGCTTCTCGGCCGCTGTCGGGCGCGCCGCGTCCGCGTGCCGTCGCATCCATTGGCTCAGGACCGGGACCATGAATACCTCGCGCGCACTGTCGGCGCGCGCCCGCCCCTCGCCCACGATCTGGTCGGCATAGACCGGCTGGCCATCGACCTGCCCGATCTGCCGGCGCGGCTCCGTCGCGTCCGCCGTCAGTGCCCATGCCAACAACGCCCACGCTGCCATCCTGCGCATGCCCTGCTCTCCCTGGAAAGAAAAAAGGCGGCCCCGGGGGGCCGCCTCGATTCTAGCCAGCCTTCAGTGCCGGCATCATGCCTGCGACGCCAACTGCCCCAGTCGCTGTACCGCCACCGATGCAGTGGGATAGTCCAGCGTCTTCTGCGCCGCCAGCTCATTCAGCATGCTGAGCGTGAAGCGCAGGGCGGCATCGTCGCGACCCAGCCAGGCCTTGACCTTGGCGTCGGCATTGCCGCCCGGCAGCGAGAGCACCTGGTTGGTCAGGGTGCGCTGATGGGCGGCGAGCTCATCGCGCAGCACGCCACGGGCAACCGCGTGCCAACGGCCATCGACCTTCAGGGCCTCGATCTGATCCTGCAGCCACGGCAGGTGCAGCGCTTCACCCAAGCGGTAGTGGACCTTCGACACCTCGACCGGCTTCAACTTGCGAGCACGTGCCAGTTCGATGATGTCGCACGAGGGCTCCAGGTACGGCAACGCCGCGATCTGGCCGGCCAGTGCCGCCGGCAGGCCCTTGTCCTTCCACGCCTGCAGGCTGGCGTTGTACGCCGGACGCAGCGAATCCGGCAGCACGCCATCCGCCGCGCGGATTTCGTTGAAACCGTCGTGGTAGCGCTCGACCGCGGTGGAGATCGCCGGGATCGGACCCTGCCGGGTCAGCAGCCAGCGGGTGAAATTGCGCTGCACCTGCCAGATGACCTGCAGCGCGTCGATCTGCACCGACTCCGGCACCTTGCCGTCCAGCGCATCGATCTGGTTCCACAGCGCCCGCGCATCCAGCGTCTCGCGGGTGATGGTGAACGCCTTGGCGACCTCCGCCGGCGACCGGCCGGTGTCCTCCTGCATGCGCAGCAGGAAGGTCGCGCCCATGCGGTTGATGGTGGTATTGGTGACCGCCGTGGCGATGATCTCGCGCTTCAGGCGGTGCTTCTCCATCTCCGACGCGTACTTCTTCTGAAGCGGCTGCGGGAAGTAGCGCTGCAACTCCTTGGACAGGTAGGGATCTTCGGGAATGTCGGATTCCAGCAGCTGCTGGAACGCCACCAGCTTGGCGTACGACAGCAGCACTGACAGCTCGGGACGGGTCAGGCCCTGCCCACGCGCCTTGCGCTCGGCAAGCTCCGCATCGGACGGCAGGAACTCGATCTGGCGGTCCAGCAGGCCCTGCGACTCCAGCGTCTGGATGAAGTGCTGCTTGGAACCCAGGCGCGATACGCTCATGCGCTCCATCAGGCTGATGGCCTGGTTCTGGCGGTAGTTGTCCCACAGCACCAGGTCGGCCACCTCATCCGTCATGTCGGCCAGCAGCTTGTTGCGGGCGTCCATCGACAGTTTCTTCGCCTGCACCACGCCGTTCAGCAGGATCTTGATGTTCACCTCGTGGTCGGAGGTATCCACGCCGGCAGAGTTGTCGATGAAGTCGGTATTCAACAGCACGCCGTGCTGCGCCGCCTCGATGCGACCCAACTGGGTCAGGCCCAAGTTGCCGCCCTCGCCCACCACCTTGCAGCGCAGGTCGCGACCGTCGACGCGCAGGCCGTTGTTGGCGCGGTCACCGACGTCGGCATGGGTTTCGCTCGCGGCCTTGACGTAGGTACCGATACCGCCGTTCCACAGCAGGTCGACCGGCGATTTCAGGATCGCGCTCATCAGTTCGTTCGGCGTCATCGACTTCACGCCGTCGGCAATGCCGAGCGCGGCGCGCACTTCCGGGGTGATCTCGATGGACTTCGCGCTACGCGGATGGATGCCACCGCCCTTGGAGATCAGCTTGGCGTCGTAGTCCGCCCAGCTGGAACGCGGCACCTTGAACATGCGGTCGCGTTCCTTGAACGACTTGGCCGCATCCGGATTCGGGTCCAGGAAGATGTGGCGGTGGTCGAACGCCGCCAGCAGGCGGATGTGCTCGGACAGCAGCATGCCGTTGCCGAACACGTCGCCCGACATGTCGCCGATGCCCACGCAGGTGACGTCTTCGGTCTGGCTGTCGCGGTTCATCGCGCGGAAATGGCGCTTCACCGACTCCCATGCGCCGCGCGCGGTGATGCCCATGCCCTTGTGGTCGTAGCCGACCGAACCACCGGAGGCGAACGCGTCGCCCATCCAGAAGCCGTGCGCGATGGCCAGGCCGTTGGCGATGTCGGAGAAGGTCGCGGTGCCCTTGTCCGCCGCGACGACCAGGTACGGGTCGTCCTGGTCATGGCGCACCACGTCGACCGGTGGGACGATCCTGTTGCCGACGATGTTGTCGGTGATGTCCAGCAGTCCCTGGATGAACAGCTTGTAGCAGGCGATGCCCTCGGCCAGCACCGCATCACGGTCCCCGCCCACCGGCGAACGCTTCACGAAGAACCCGCCCTTCGCGCCGACCGGCACGATGACGGTGTTCTTCACCATCTGCGCCTTCACCAGGCCGAGCACTTCGGTGCGGAAATCCTCGCGGCGGTCGGACCAGCGCAGGCCGCCGCGCGCCACCGGACCGAAGCGCAGGTGCACGCCTTCCACGCGCGGGCCGTACACGAAGATCTCGCGGTACGGGCGCGGCTTCGGCAGATCGGGCACCTTCGCCGAATCGAACTTGAAACTGATGGTGTGCGCCGGCTTCCCGTCCTTGCCCACCTGGTAGAAGCTGGTGCGCAACGTGGCTTCGATCGCCCCCATGAAGCCGCGCAGGATGCGGTCGTCGTCCAGGCTGGAGACGCGGTCCATCAGCTTCAGCAGCGACTGGTGCGCGGCTTCGATCTGCTGTTCGCGCTTGCCGCCACGCGCCTCGACCAGCGCCGCCAGCGTCCTGGCCGCGGCCTCGTCGTCGCCGGCCAGCGCCTTCAGCTGTGCAGCGAACCGCTCCTGCCCTTCCTTGACCTGCGCCTTGCTCTCGCTGCCGGTCGACGGATCGAAGCGCGCTTCGAACAGCTCCACCAGCAAGCGAGCCAGCAGGGGATACCGGTTGAGCGTTTCTTCAACGTAACTCTGCGAGAACGGCACGCCGGTCTGCAGCAGGTACTTGCAGTAGCCGCGGAGCAGCGCGACCTGGCGCCACGCCAGGCCGGCGCCCAGCACCAGCTTGTTGAAGCCGTCGTTCTCGGCATCGCCATGCCACACGCGGGCGAAGGCTTCCTCGAACGCAGGCGCGAGGCGTTCGATGTCGAACTCCCCACCGACCGGCTCGACCTCGAACTCCTGGATGTAACGCGCACCCTGCGCGGTCTCCAGCCGGAACGGATGCTCCGAGATCACGCGCAGGCCCATGTTCTCCATCAGCGGCAGCGCGTCGGACAAAGGAATGTCGGATTCCTGCCTGTACAGGTTCAGGCGCAGGCGGCCTTGCCCGGGACGCTTGCGGCGCGATTCGTGCAGGCTCAGGCGCAGGTCGTCGGCGCCCGACAGCGAAGCGAGATGTTCGACGTCGCGCGCCGCGCCTTCCGGCGACACGACTTCGATGTAGCCCGCGGGCAGCGCACGGCCGTAGCCGCCTGCGAGCAGCAGACCCTTGGATTCGCCATGGCGGCTGATCAGGGTTTCGCGCAGGTCGTCCTGCCAGTTGCGCAGCAGGTGGGCGATATCCGCTTCCAGCGCGGAAGTGTCCACCTCGACCTGCTCGCCGGCCTTGGGTCGGATGGTGATGTGCAGCTGCGCCAGCGGCGACTCGCCGAGCAGTACGCTGCTGTCCACGTACTCGCCACGCATGGCGTCCTTGAGCAGCGATTCGATGCGCAGGCGCACGTCGGTATTGAAGCGCTCGCGCGGGATGTAGACCAGGGCCGAATAGAAGCGGCCATAGCGGTCGCGGCGCAGGAACAGCTTGCTGCGCACGCGCTCCTGCAGGCCCAGGATGCCCATCGAAGTACGGAACAGTTCCTCGTCGCTGGACTGGAACAGCTCCTCGCGCGGCAGCGTTTCCAGGATATGGCGCAGTGCCTTGCCGCTGTGGCCGCTCGGCGACAGTCCGGACTTCTGCATGACGTATTCGTGGCGCTCGCGCACCAGCGGGATTTCCCATGGGCGGCGGTTGTAGGCGCTGGACGTGTACAGGCCGATGAACCGCTGCTCGGCGATCGGATTGCCCTGCGCGTCGAACTCCAGCACCCCGATGTAATCCATGTTGCCCGGGCGGTGCACGGTGGAGCGGCGGTTGGTCTTGGTGAGGATCAGCGCGTCCACCGAGCCGCCCTGCGGCAGGTAGTGCGCGGCGAGCGTCTTGATGTTGCGCGGCGGCGTGGTGTCGCCCTCGCGCAGCAGGCCCAGCCCGCTGTCCTCGACGGCGGCGAGGATGCCGGTACGCTTCTCGA
Source organism: Pseudoxanthomonas sp. LjRoot127 (assembly GCF_964253495.1). Lineage (NCBI taxonomy): Bacteria > Pseudomonadati > Pseudomonadota > Gammaproteobacteria > Lysobacterales > Lysobacteraceae > Pseudoxanthomonas > Pseudoxanthomonas sp. LjRoot127. Next base: position 3,345,409 of record NZ_CAXUQR020000001.1, on the reverse strand, counting down.
CGCGGTACTCGCGGTAACCGAAGAACGTGAAGTGGTCGGCGGCAGCCCAGCGCAGGAACTCCTGCGCCTCGCGGCGGCCATCGTCGTCCACCGGCATGCGGCGGGTCGCCATGTCGTCGGCCAGGGCCAACATCTTCTCGCGCATGCTGGACCAGTCGCGCACGATGGCGCGCACTTCCTCCAGCACGCTGCGGATGCGCTTCTCGACCTGCGCCATTTCCTCCGGCGGCAGGCGGTCGATCTCCAGCAGCATCAGCGACTCATGCTTGCCCTCGCCCACGGCGGTGACCTTGCCGGCCTTGTCGCGCGCCAGCCGCACCAGCGGATGGCCGAGCACGTGCACGCCCACGCCCATCTCGGCCAGCGCCATGCTGACCGAATCGACCAGGAACGGCATGTCGTCGTTGACGATCTGCAGCACGGTATGCGGCGACTCCCAGCCGTGCGTCTTCTGCGTGGCATTGAAGATGCGCACGTTGGCGGTGCCTGGCTTGCGGGTGCGCGCGAACGCCAGGGTATCGGCGGCGATCGCGGCCCAACCGTCCGCACCGTGGTGCGGGTACTCGTCTTCCTCCATGCGCTTGTAGAACGCTTCGGCGAACGTGCGCGCCTCGGCCTGCGCAGCGGCTCCGGAGACGCGCTTGCGGATCGCGTCGAGGATCGGCGCCAGCGAGAACGCCTCGCCTGCCTTCGCCATCGCCGTGCCAGTCTTTTCCGCGGCCTTCGCCGCCTTCTCCGGTCGGGCGGCCACCTTCTTGGTGGGCGTGGCCTTCGGGCTCACCGCGTGGGTGGCCTTCTTGGCTTCCGGTTTGGACGACGGTTTGGCGGCTTTTTTCGGGCTGCGCGCAGCGTTCATGCAGAGAATGGCTCAACAAGTGGTAGTCGAATGGTCATTGTATCTCCCGACGCCGTGACAAAACTTGCTGCGAGGCGTCATTGGTGCGGCTTGCAATCGCATGCCGGATTGTCTAGCGAGAGCGGAACGGGCGTTTGTCGGCAAGCGCCTCGGCGGATTGCCGAGAACGCGACCAACATTCGGCAGCGCACGGAAGCACGCGCCTCGCCGTCACGCATCCCTCACGAAGTACACCCTTCGCTTTGTGCACGGAAATGCCATGTTTTCAAGCCTGTCAAAATTCTGAACTGGACGGTATAGTCCAGTCCGTATGCGCCCCTCCCCCGACCTTTCCGCGCCCGATCAACGTCGTGCCCGCGTCCATAGCGCCGTGCGGGAACTGATGTCGGAACAGGGCTTCCGCGTCAGCATGGACGCGGTCGCCGCCCGTGCCGGCTGTTCCAAGCAGACGCTGTATGCGCATTTCGGCAGCAAGCAGGAGCTGCTGCGCAGCGTGATCGCGGAGCACCAGGACGTCGCGACCGCGCGCCTGTCGCCGGTGGTGGAGGATCCCCGCGTCGCGCTGGTCGACTTCGCCACGGAACACCTGCGGCATCTCTGCGATCCTGCCATCGTCTCCACCAGTCGCCTGCTGGCGGCGGAAGCGCACCAGTTTCCCGACGAAGCGCGCGATCTCTACCGGCAGGCCTGCGATACTCTGGTCCAGCGCCTCGCCACCTGGCTGCAGCACGCCATGGACCAAGGCAGGTTGAGGCATGACGATCCGCATTACGCCGCGGAGTTGCTGCTCAGCATGATCGTGGGAATGGACTTCGAACGGCAGCGGTTCGGCGTGCGGCATCGCGCGGGCGATCGCGCGCGCCGCCGCTGGGCCGAGTTCGCGGTAGATGCCTTTCTGCGCGCCTTCCAGGCTTCATCCGACACCCCCGACCCGGTCCCTTCCGATGCGCCCCGCGGGCGGCGCATCCGCTCATCGCATTCCCTTCCCACGTCTGCAAGAAAAAGAAACGGAGCTTCCCCATGACGTCCCCCGTCCGTTCCCTCGTCCTCGCCAGCGCGCTGCTGGCGATCCTCGCCGCCTGCAGCAAGCCCGAACCGCAGCAGATGCCGCCCCCCGAAGTGGTGGTGCTGAGCGCCAAGCCGCAGGATGTGCCGCTGCAGCGCGACCTCGTCGGCCGCCTGTCGCCCTTCCGCAGCTCCGACGTGCGTGCGCGCGTGGCCGGCGTCGTGCAGAAGCGCGTGTACCAGGAAGGCAGCGACGTGAAGGAAGGCCAGGTGCTGTTCCTGATCGACCCCGCGCCGTTGCAGGCCTCGCTGAGCGCCGCGCAGGCGAACCTGGCCTCGGCACAGGCGTCCTATGCCAATGCCAAGGTGTCGGCGGACCGCGCCCGCCAGCTGGCGCCGCAGAAATTCGTGTCGAAGTCGGACCTCGACAACGCCGAGGCCGCAGAACGCAGCGCTGCCGCCGCCGTGCAGCAAGCGCGCGCCAACGTCGAGTCCGCCCGCATCAACCTCGGCTACGCCAGCGTCACCGCGCCGATCTCCGGCCGCGCCGGCAAACAGCAGGTCACCGAGGGCGCGCTGGTCGGCCAGGGCGATGCCACGCTGCTGACCACGATCGACCAGATCGATCCGCTGTACGCCAACTTCTCGATGAGCGCCAGCGAGATGCAGGCCATCCAGCAGGCCCAGGGCGCAGGCAAGGTGCAGCTGGCCGGTGAAGGCCAGCGCACGGTGCAGATCGTGCTGCCCAACGGGCAGGTGCTCGACCAGACTGGCACGCTGGACTTCTCCGACACCGTCGTCGATCCCGCCACGGGCAGCGTCTCGTTGCGCGCCACCCTGCCGAATGCGGACCGCACCCTCCTGCCGGGCACCTTCGTCACCCTGCGCGCCACGCTGGGCGAACAGAAGGGCGCCTTCCTGATCCCGCAGGGCGCGATCCAGCGCGATACCGTCAGCGCCTATGCGATGGTCATCGGCAAGGACGGCAACGTGGCGCGCAAGAACGTCAACGCGCAGCAGGCCATCGGTGCCGACTGGCTGGTCACCGAGGGCCTCGTGGCCGGCGACCAGGTCATCGTCGAGGGCCTGCAGAAGGTCAAGGAAGGCGCGCCGGCCAAGGGTGTGACCGCCGAACAGGCGGCCGCCGCCAAGGCCGCCCAGGCCAAGCCCGCGCCCGCGCCAGGCAAGGCCGAGTAAGAAGGACCCTCCCCCATGCCCAAGTTCTTCATCAACCACCCGATCTTCGCCTGGGTCGTGTCGATCCTGATCTCGCTCGCCGGCGTGATCGCGATCCTCAACCTTGGCGTCGAATCCTATCCCTCCATCGCGCCCCCGCAGGTCACGGTCAGCGCGAGCTATCCCGGTGCCAGCGCGGAGACCACCGAACGCTCCGTCACACAGGTCATCGAGCAACAGCTGACCGGCATCGACAACCTGCTGTACTTCAGCTCCAGCTCCAGTTCCGCCGGGCAGGCCTCGATCACGCTGACGTTCCAGACCGGTACCGACGCCGACATCGCGCAGGTGCAGGTACAGAACAAGGTATCGCTGGCCACCCCACGCCTGCCCAGCGAGGTCACCGCACAGGGCGTCGTCGTGGCGAAGGCGAACGCAGGCTTCCTGATGGTGGTGGGCCTGCAGTCCGACAACGCGAGCATCGACCGCAATCGCCTGAACGACATCGTCGCCTCGCGCGTGCTCGACCAGATCGCCCGCGTGCCCGGCGTCGGCAGCACGCAGCACTTCGGTTCCGAGTACGCCATGAACCTGTGGCTGGACCCGGGCAAGCTGCAGGGTTACAACCTGTCGGCCACCGAGGCCCTGTCGGCCGTGCGCGCGCAGAACGTGCAGTTCGCCGCCGGCTCGGTCGGCTCCGATCCCGCGCCGGAAGGCCAGGCGTTCACGGCAACGGTATCGGCGGAAGGCCGCTTCACCTCGCCGGAGCAGTTCGAGCAGATCATCCTGCGCGCGAACAACGATGGCTCCACTGTCCGCCTGAAGGATGTCGCGCGCGTGGAGTTCGGTGCGCAGAACTTCGGATTCGACACCCAGTTCAACGGCAAGCCGGTCGGCGCGTTCGCCATCCAGTTGCTGCCGGGTGCCAACGCCCTCAACGTCGCCGACGCCGTGCGCGCGAAGATGGATGAACTGGCGCCGAGCTTCCCGCCCGGGGTCACGTGGTTCTCGCCGTACGACACCACCACCTTCGTCAAGATCTCGATCGAGGAAGTGGTCAAGACGCTGATCGAAGCGGTGATCCTGGTGTTCCTGGTGATGCTGGTGTTCCTGCAGAACTTCCGCGCCACCATCATCCCGACCCTCGTCATCCCGGTCGCCCTGCTGGGCACGTTCTGGGGCCTGAGCCTGATCGGCTTCACCATCAACCAGCTGACCATGTTCGCACTGGTGCTGGCGATCGGCATCGTGGTCGACGACGCCATCGTGGTGATCGAGAACGTCGAGCGCATCATGGCGGAAGAAAAGCTGCCGCCGCGCGAAGCGACCATCAAGGCGATGGGCCAGATCACCGGCGCCGTCATCGCGATCACCGTGGTGCTGGCGGCGGTGTTCATCCCGTCGGCGCTGCAGGGCGGCGCCTCGGGCGAGATATACAAGCAGTTCGCGCTGACCATCGCCATCTCGATGGCGTTTTCGGCCTTCCTGGCGCTGGGCTTCACCCCGGCCCTGTGCGCGACCTTCCTGAAGCAGCACGAGCACGACAGCCACGAGAAGAAGAACGTCATCTTCCGGACGTTCGAGAAGTACTACGGCAAGCTCGAGAAAACCTACGTGGGCCACATCGGCGCCGCGATCAAGCACGCCCCGCGCTGGATGATCGTGTTCGCGCTGCTGACGGTGCTGGCTGGCTTCCTCTTCACTCGACTGCCCAGCAGCTTCGTCCCTGAGGAAGACCAGGGATATGCGCTGGCCATCGTGCAGCTGCCGCCAGGCAACACGTTGCAGAAGACCAAGCAGGTGTTCAACCAGGTCCGTGGCACGCTGCAGCAGATGGACGGCTTCGACGGCGTGATGGAAGTGGCGGGCTTCAGCTTCCTCGGCCGTGGCGAGAACGTCGGCATGGCCTTCATCCGCCTTAAGCCCTGGGACGAGCGCGACGTGACCGTGCCGGAGTTCATCCAGCAGGCCAACCAGCGCTTCTACGGCATCAAGGGCGCGCAGATCTTCGTGGTGAACCTGCCGACGATCCAGGGCCTGGGCCAGTTCGGCGGCTTCGACATGTGGCTGCAGGACCGCGCAGGCCTGGGCGAAGAAGCCCTGATGGCGGCGCGCAACCAGCTGTTGGGGGCGGCCGCGCAGGATTCGAGCCTGATGGCGGTGCGACCGAATACCCTCGAGAACGCACCGCAACTCCAGCTGCACGTGGATCGGGTGCAGGCTCAGGCGATGGGCATGTCGTTGAGCGACATCTACAACGGCATCCAGCTGATGCTGGCGCCGGTGTACGTAAACGACTTCTTCTATGAAGGCCGCATCAAGCGCGTGAACATGCGCGCCGACGCGCCGTACCGCACCGGCGCCGAGTCGCTGGCGAGGATCTATTCGCCGAGCAGCCAGCAGAGCGACGCCAACGGGGGCCGGGCGATGATCCCGTTGTCGAACGTGGTGCAGTCGTCGTGGGCCTCGGTGCCGCCGTCGCTGTCGCGCTACAACGGCTACTCCGCGGTGAACATCAATGGCTCGGCGGCGCCGGGCAGTTCGTCCGGCCAGGCGATGACGACGATGGAGAACATCGTCACCGACCAGCTGCCACAGGGCTTCGGCTACGACTGGAGCGGCATGTCGTACCAGGAGATCCTGGCCGGCAACAGCGCCACGCTGCTGATGGTGCTGTCGATCGTGGTGGTCTTCCTCTGCCTTGCCGCGCTGTACGAGAGCTGGTCGATCCCGGTGGCCGTGCTGCTCGTGGTGCCGCTGGGTGCGCTGGGCGCGCTGGCCTTCACCATGCTGCGGGGTCTTTCCAACGACCTGTTCTTCAAGATCGGGCTGATCACCATCATCGGCCTGGCGGCGAAAAACGCCATCCTGATCGTCGAGTTCGCGGTGATGGAGCGCAAGCAGGGCAAGACGTTGCGCGACGCGGTGATCTCGGCGTCCCACCTGCGCTTCCGTCCCATCCTGATGACCTCGTTCGCCTTCATCATGGGCGTGCTGCCGATGGCCATCTCGACCGGCGCGGGTGCCAATGCCCGCCATGCCATCGGCACCGGCGTCATCGGCGGCATGTTCTTCGCCACCTTCCTGGGCCTGCTGCTGATCCCGGTGTTCTTCGTGGCCGTAAGACGCGTGCTGGGCGACAAGATGGACGAGCCGTCGAAGGAGTACCTGCTGGAGCGGGACAAACCGGCCTCGCGCTGAGCCTCGCCCTCCGTTCGAAAAGCCCCGGCCAGGCCGGGGCTTTTCGTATTCCGGGCTGCGGACAACGGCAGCCCAGCCCTGCCCGCAATCCCGGGCAGGCAAGGTCGGCACCGAGGCCCCTTTCCACCCGCCTGACCTCCCGCACTTCTTGCGGCCGTCTCAATTCGTGATAATCCGCCGATTGATCCTGTCGATCACCCCGCCCCCCGTTCGTCGTCCTGAACGATCTCCCCCGCCCTGCCGAAGACATCCCCATGACACGGAAAGACCCAGCCGCAAGGAAAACACCCTCCACCACCCGCCGCATGATCCTGATGCTGATCGCCGTGGCGGTGATCTTCGGTGGCGTGTTCGTCGTGAAGGCCATCATGGGCAAGGGCATGAACGACTTCTTCGACAACATGCCCCAACCGGCCGCCGCGGTGACCGACTGGACGGCCAAGCAGGAAGAATGGATCGACGCACAGCAGGCCGTCGGCACGTTCGTGGCCATCAACGGCACGGACGTCACCACCGAGGCCGGCGGCGTGGTGCGCAGCCTGTCGATCGACGTCGGCAAACCGGTCAAGGCCGGCACCGTGCTGGCGCAGCTCAACAGCGCCAACGAGCTGGCGGTGCTGAAGTCGCTGGAAGCATCTTCCAAGCTCGCCGCCGTGCAGCGCGACCGCTGGCAGGCGCTGGCCCGCGACAAGCTGGTCTCCCAGGCCGAAGCCGAAGAACGCGCCACCGTGGCGGCCACGTCGCTGGCACAGGTCGAGGCGCAGCGCGCCTTGATCGCACAGAAGACGATCCGCGCACCGTTCGACGGGGTGCTGGGCATCCGCAAGGTCAACCTGGGCCAGTACCTCAACCCCGGCGACGCCATCGTGAGCCTGCAGGCGCTGGATCCGATCTATCTCGACTTCACCCTGCCCGAACAACGCGTGGGCCAGGTGCTGCCGGGCGCGAAGATCCGCGCCACGGTCGATGCCCTTCCCGGCCAGGTGTTCGAAGGCGAGGTCACCGCGGTGGAGCCGCAGGTCGATCCGGCCACGCGAAACTTCAAGGTGCAGGCGACGCTGGACAACCCCGAATACAACCTGCGGCCGGGTGCGTTCGCCCATGTCGGCTTCGATACCGGCGACGCGCGCAAGGTCATTGTGGTCCCGCAGACCGCGATCAGCTTCAACCCCTATGGCAACGCGGTGTACGTGATCCAGGAGGTACCGCGCGCCGAGGGCGAAAAGGACATGCAGGGCAAGCCGCTGACCGGCAAGAAGCTGGTGGTGCGGCAGCGCTTCGTCAAGACCGGCGCCACCCGCGGCGACCTGATCGCGGTGACCGAAGGCCTGAAGCCCGGCGAGCGCGTGGCGACCAGCGGCCTGCTGAAGCTGCGCAACGACGCCGAGGTAACGGTGAACAACAAGGTGCAGCCGGTGACCGAGGCCCAGCCCAAGCCCGAAAACCGTTGACGGAGCGCCGGCATGAAATTCACCGACATCTTCATCAACAAACCGGTGCTGGCCATCGTCGTCAGCCTGTTCATCCTGTTGTTCGGCCTGCGCTCGTTCACCGAATTGAACGTGCGCCAGTATCCCGAGTTGCGCAACGCCGTGGTCAACATCAGCACCACGTACTACGGCGCGGACGCCGATCTCATCCAGGGCTTCATCACCACGCCGCTGGAGCGTGAGGTCGCCAGTGCGGAAGGCATCGAGTACCTGAGCTCCACCAGCTCGGCCGGCGTCAGCGTGATCCAGGCGTACATCAAGCTGGAACAGGACCCGAACGAGGCGCTCACCCAGATCGCTGCCAAGGTCAACAAGATGCGCGGGCAGCTGCCGCCGGAGTCGGAAGACCCGGTGATCGACCTGCAGCAGGGCCAGCAGATCGCGGCGATGTACGTGTCCTTCGCCAGCGAGACGCTGGACAACAACCAGATCACCGACTACCTCACCCGCGTCGTCCAGCCCAAACTGGTCACCGTCGCCGGCGTGCAGCGGGCCGACATCCTCGGCGCCGGCACCTTCGCGATGCGCGTGTGGCTGAAGCCGGACCGGATGACCGCCCTGCAGGTCACGGCCAGCGACGTGTCCACCGCGCTGTCGTCCAACAACGTGTTGGCGGCGGTGGGCTCGACCAAGGGCCAGATGGTGGCGATCGACATGACCGCGCGCACCGACCTGCGCAGCGCCGAGGAATTCCGCCAGCTGATCATCCGCGAACAGAACGGCGCCATCGTGCGGCTCGGCGATGTGGCCGACGTGCAACTGGGCTCGGAAAGCTACGGCACGTCGGTCCGCATCAACGGTGAAGCGGCCACGTTCATGGGCATCTTCGTGTCGCCGGATGCGAACTCCCTCGATGTCATCAAGAACGTGCGCACGCTCTGGGACAACGAGATCGTGCCGCAGCTCCCGGAAGGCATCAAGGCGACCATCCCGTACGACAGTACCGAGCAGATCCAGGACGCCATCGACGAAGTGGTCAGCACGATCGTGGAAGCGGTGATCATCGTGATCGTGGTGATCTTCCTGTTCCTGGGCTCGCTGCGCAGCGTGCTGATCCCGGCAGTGACAGTGCCGTTGTCGCTGGTCGGTGCGCTGTTCCTGATGCTGCTGATGGGCTTCACGATCAACCTGCTCACGCTGCTGGCGATGGTCTTGGCCATCGGCATCGTGGTGGACGACGCGATCATCGTGCTCGAGAACATCCACCGCCACATCGAGGAGGGCATGTCGCCCTACGAGGCGGCGATCAAGGGCGCGCGCGAACTGGCGTGGCCGGTGGTCGCGATGACCACGACCCTGGTCGCGGTCTACCTGCCGATCGGCTTCCAGGGCGGCCTGACCGGCGTGCTGTTCACCGAGTTCGCCTTCACGCTGGCCGGCGCGGTGCTCCTGTCGGGCGTGATCGCGCTGACCCTGACCCCGATGATGTGCGCCAAGATCCTCAAGCCGCACAGCGAAGGCGGCAAGGGCAAGCTGGAGAAGTGGCTGGACGTGCGCTTCGAGAAGCTCAATGCCGGCTATCAGCGGCGCCTGCACGGCACCATGGAGACCAAGTCGGTGGTCGGCGTGTTCGGCATCCTGGTGCTCGTCTCGTGCGTCTTCCTGTACATGACCGCCCCCAAGGAGCCGGCGCCCCTGGAAGACGAAGGCTTCATCTTCTCGGTCGCCAGCGCCGACCCCTACTCCACCCTGGACTACGTGGAGCGCTACACCGAGGAAGTCACCTCCATCGCCAAGGGCGTGCCGGAAGTGCAGGACTATTTCCTGTTCAACGGCGGGTTCGGCGGCAGTGGCGGCGGTGCCAGCCCGATGGCGATGGCAGGCTTCGTGCTGAAGCCGTGGAGCGAGCGCGAGCGCTCCACCAACGCGGTGCTGCAGCAGGAACTGCAGCCGAAGATGAGCCAGGTCAGCGGCCTGAACATCTTCGCGCTGGTCCCACCTTCGCTGCCCAGCGCGGGCGGCGACGGCGGCGGCGGCGAGTTCATCATCGGTGGCGTCGGCGACCTGAGCCAGCTGGCCGAGTTGGCCGACCAGATCCTGGCGAAGGCGATGGAGAGCAAGCGCTTCATCTTCCTGGACAAGGACCTGAAGATCGACAAGCCGCGCATCGAGGTCAACATCGACCGCGAGAAGGCGGCGACGCTCGGCATCGACATGCGCACGCTGGCAGCCGACATGGCAGCCATGCTGTCCGGTGGCTACACCAACCGCTTCGCCATGCAGAACCGCTCGTACCTGGTGATTCCGCAGGTGCAGCGGAGCGACCGCCTCAACGCCAGCGACCTGGAGAACTACTACACGCGCACCCGCGACGGCGAACTGATACCGCTGTCGACGCTGGTGACGCTGAAGGAGAGCGCGCAGCCGCAGTCGCTGAAGCGTTTCCAGCAGCTCAACGCCGTATCGATCACCTTCGCCCCGCGCCCCGGCGTCAGCAAGGGCGAAGCGCTGGCGATTCTCGACCAGGCCGCCAAGGAAGTACTGCCTCAGGGCTATTCGGTGGATTACGCCGGCGAGTCGCGCCAGTTCAAGCAGGAGGGCGCGGCGATGCTGGTGACGCTGGCGCTGGCGTTGATCGTGATCTTCCTGGTGCTGGCGGCCCAGTTCGAGAGCTTCCGCGATGCGACGATCATGCTGCTGACCGTACCGATGGCCATTAGCGGCGCGTTGCTGACCGTCAACGTGCTGGCGCTGGTGAGTGGCGTGCTCGGCTTCATGCAGATCGAAGCCTTCCCCGGCATGAGCATCAACATCTATACCCAGGTGGGCCTCGTGACACTGGTCGGCGTGATCTCCAAGCACGGCATCCTGATCGTGGAGTTCGCCAACAAGCTGCAGATGGAACGCGGCCTGTCCAAGCGTGAAGCGATCGAGGAAGCCGCAGCCATCCGCCTGCGTCCGGTGCTGATGACCACCGCAGCGCTGGTGTTCGCGATGATCCCGCTGCTGATCGCCAGTGGCCCGGGTGCCGCCTCGCGCTTCTCGATGGGCGTGGTGATCGCCTCGGGCATGACGATCGGCACGCTGTTTACCCTGTTCGTGCTGCCGGCGTTCTATCTGTACCTGGCGCGAGATCATGCGCACGATCGGGAGCATGCACTGCAGGAAGATGGCGACGGACGGCCGCCGCCGGAACCCGCGACCGGACACTGACCGGCGGCGACAGGTTCGCAGTATCCGAAACCCCGGCATAGCCGGGGTTTTTTTCAAAGTGGCGCGTTCGCGACCGGCGCAACATAGGCCCGGCGCGCGGCACGGACCTCTTCGTGGTGGTCGGATGCCCATTGGGCGAGCATCTCGATGCGCTCGAAAAACGACGCTCCGAGCGGTGTCAGCGCATAGTCCACGCGTGGCGGCACCGTCGGGAAGACCTCGCGCCGTACCAGTCCGTCCTGCTCGAGCCTGCGTAGTGTCTGCGCCAGCATCCGCGGCGAGATATCCGCGATGCGCTTGCGGACTTCGGTGAAGCGCAACGTGCCCTCCGCCAACTCGTGCAGCACCAGCACGGTCCAGCGGTCGCCCAGCCGGTCCAGAACATCGCGGATGGGGCAGTTCTCCGTAAGGATCAGGGATTGGCGGTGCAGCGTCATGGTCGGCTTCCGGGGCATGGTTACCTTGCAGTAACGGGGTTACTTCACGCTCCCTGCTTGCGGCTGCGGAAGTCATTACTACCATAGCGTAACCAATGTCCTTTCCATTACCAAACCTGCAGCTTCCGTGAGCACACCCTCTCCCACCCTGCTGGTCACCGGCGCTTCCGGACACCTCGGGGGCGCAGTCGTCCGCCACCTGCTCGACACCCTCCGGCTCCCCACCGAACGCCTGATCGTCACCTCGCGCAACCCGGATGCGCTGGAGGAACTCGCGGCGCGCGGCGTCACCGTCCGGGCTGCGGATTTCGACCAGCCCGCCACGCTGGCGGGCGCGCTCGCGGGCGCGGATCGCATGCTGCTGGTCAGTACCGATGCGCTGATGGAGCCCGGCAAGCGCCTGGCCCAGCACCGCACCGCCGTGCAGGCGGCGGCGGAGGCCGGCGTGCAGCATGTCGTTTACACCTCGCTGCCGTCTGCGGACAGGTCGCACGTGTCGTTCGCACCGGACCACTGGGGCACCGAGCAGGCGCTGGCCGCGTCACCGCTCAGCTGGACGGTGCTCCGCAATGCCTGGTACTTCGAGAATCTCGCCTATGCGCTGCCCGGCGCAATGGCCGCCGGGGAATGGGCGACAGCGGCAGGCGACGGTCGCATCGCCTACATTGCGCGCGATGATCTTGCGCGGGCGGCCGCAGTGGCCTTGGCGTCGGGCAACACCGCGAACCGGATCCTCACGCTGACCGGCGAAGACGCATGGTCCGCACGCGATGTCGCCGGTCGCGTGTCCGCCCTGACGGGCAAGGCGCTGGCGGTGGTCGACGTCTCGCCGGCGCAGCTGATCGAAGGATTGAGGGCGCACGGCTTTCCGCCCTTGCTGGCCGACGTGTTCGCCTCGTTCGACATCGCGACCGCGGCGGGCGACCTCGGTGCGATCACCGACGACTATCGCCACCTCACTGGCGAATCGCCCACCCGCTTGGATGCCTGGCTGCCGGCGAATCTGCACCGGCTGGCCACCACGCACTGACGCAAGAAACGAGAACCCCGGCATGGCGCCGGGGTTCTCTGCTTCGACACACGCCGACGGTCAGGCCGGTTTGGCTGCCTTCTGTTTCGCGATCCACTGGTCAACACGACGCTCCAGCAGGGTCAGCGGCAACGCGCCTCCGCCCAGCACGGTGTCGTGAAATCCCTTGATGTCGAACTTGTCGCCGAGTTCGGTTTCCGCTTTCTTGCGGAGTTCCTGGATCTTGATCATGCCGATCTTGTAGGCCGTGGCCTGCCCCGGCATGATCAGGTAGCGCTTCACCTCCGACTCGATCGCCGCACGCGGTACCGCGCTGTTGGCATCGAAGTATTCGACGGCCTGCTGCTCCGTCCAGCCCTTCGCATGCAGGCCGGTATCCACCACCAGGCGGATCGCACGCCACATCTCGGAACTCAGGCGACCGAACTCGGAGTACGGGTCCTGGTACGTGCCCGGCATTTCCTTCGCAAGCCATTCCGAATACAGGCCCCACCCCTCGGCGTATGCGGTCACGCCGTACTGCGTACGGAATTTCGGCACGCCGGTCAGTTCCTGCGCGATGGCGATCTGCATGTGGTGGCCCGGCAGGCCCTCGTGGTACGCGATGACCTCCAGCTCGGGCTTCGGCATGGCGTTCATGTCGGAGAGATGCGCGTAATACACGCCCGGACGGGAGCCATCCGGAGTTCCTGGGTAGTAATGCTGTGCGGCGCCGTCCTGCTCGCGGAAAGGTTCCACGCGCTTCACCACCAGGTCCGCCTTCGGCAGCAGGCCGAAGTACTGCGGCAACACCTTCTTGATGTTGTCGATGGCGCGGGTGGCATCGTCGATGTAGGCCTGGCGGCCGGCATCGGTATTCGGATACTTGAACTGCTTGTCGCTGTCGATGAAGGCGAAGAAGGCGTCCAGGTCGCCCTTGAAGCCGACCTTGTCCTTCAGTGCCGTCATCTCGCCCTTGATGCGCTCGACTTCCTTCAGGCCGAGCGCATGGATCTCGTCGGCGGTCATGCCGGTGGTGGTCATCTGCCGCAGCTGGTACTCGTAGTACGCCTTGCCGTTCTTGTGCGTGCTACCCACGCCGGTGGCGTTGACGGCCGCCTTCGGCAGTTCCTCTTCGCTCCACGCGATCACGCCGTCATAGGCCGGCTTGAACTGCTCCAGCAGCGCCTTGCGCGCTTCGTCCTTCAGGGCGGTCGCACGCGCCGCATCGATCTTGCCGGCCTTGACCAGCGCATCGGCCTTGGCCTGCGCATCGGCCCAGATCGCCGAATCCTTGCCGGCCGAGAATGGCGCGCCGGTCACCACCTTCTTCGCCTGGTCGATCACGCCCTCGTAGGCGAACTTCGGCGGGCGCACGCCTTCGGCTGCCGATGCGCGTGCGCGCTCCAGCAACTGGTCGAAGGCGCGCTGGGTGGCCTTCAGGCGGGCGATGTAAGCCGTGTAGTCGGCCTCTTCATCGACCTTGTGGAAGCTGATCAGGAAGGTCGGCCAGAAGCCCTGGGCACCGTTCATCTGGTCGAATGCGTAGCCGTCCAGCAGGAACGGCAGGCCGTCGCGCGCGTTCTCGTACTGCAGCTTCCACAGGTCGTAGGAGAACTTCGCCTCGTCGTCGAGCTTGGCGTAGTCGAAGGTCTTCTCCATTTCCTCGACGCTGGCCTGTTGCCACGCGACCTGGTCGCGCGTCGCTTTCTCCGACATGTCGTCGACCTGGTCGTACAGGTCCTTGCGACCCTGGAACGTCAGCTGGATGGGGCTGAACTTCAGTTGTTCCTCGTACTTCTTGTCGAACCACTCGTTCAGCCGCTTGCTTTCGGCTGCGACATCGGCGGCGGACGCCGCCGGGGTCGCCGCATCCGCAGTGGTTCCGGCGGCCGGAACAGGGCCCTTGTCGCAGGCAGCCAGGGCCAGCGTGAGGGCACAGACGATCAGGGTTTTGCGCATCGGGGTCTCCAGGAGGAAAACGGGGGACAGACCCCCGCATCAGGCCACTTTAGCGGAGCGTCGGCCCCGGGTCCCATGACCAAAGGCGGGGGTCGTCCGTGCACGCGTCCCGTAACGAAGAACGCCGCCTCGCGGCGGCGTTTCCGTACCGGACTGGCCCGGGCCTTAGCGCAGCCCGGTCTCGTTGCGCGCGATCACCAAGCGCTGGATCTCCGAGGTGCCCTCGTAGATCTCGGTGATCTTGGCATCGCGGAAGTATCGCTCGATCGGCATTTCCTTCGAATACCCCATGCCGCCGTGGATCTGCAGCGCCTGGTGGGTGATCCACATGGCGGCTTCGGAAGCGGTGAGCTTGGCGATGGCCGCTTCGTTGCTGAAGCGCTGGCCCTGCCCCTTCACCCATGCGGCACGCAGCGTCAGCAGGGTGGCGGCGTCCAGCTTGCACTTCATGTCGGCGATCTTGGCCTGGGTCATCTGGAACGTGCCGATCGGCGCGCCGAATGCCTTGCGTTCCTTGACGTAGGCGATGGTGGCTTCGTACGCAGCACGCGCGATGCCGATCGCCTGGCTGGCGATCCCGATGCGACCGGCATCCAGCACGCCCATGGCGATCTTGAAGCCCTCGCCTTCCTTGCCCAGCACGGTATCCGCGGTCGCCAGGTAATCGGTGAATTCGATCTCGCACGTCGCCGAGGCACGGATACCCAGCTTCGGCTCGGTCTTGCCGCGATGGAACCCGGCCTTCTCCGTGTCGATCATGAACGCGGTGATGCCGCGCGCGCCTTTGTCGGGTTCGCTCATCGCGAACAGTACGATGTACTTGGCGACGGGGCCGGAGGTGATCCAGCTCTTCTTGCCATTGATGACGAAGCTGCCATCCGCCTGCTTGACGGCACGGCAGCGCATCGCGGTGGCGTCGGAGCCGGACTGCGGTTCGGTCAGCGCGAACGCGCCGATCTCCCGGCCTTCGGCAATAGCCCGCACGTAGGTCTGCTTCTGCTCTTCCGTGCCGAAGGTCAGGATGCCGTTGCAGAACAGCGAATTGTTCACCGACACGATGGTGGAGTGCGCGGCGTCGGCTGCCGCGATTTCGATCATGGCCAGCACGTAGGCGATGGGATCCATGCCGGCGCCGCCGTATTCCGCCGGCACTTCGATGCCCATCAGGCCGTTCTCGCCCAGCAGGCGGATGTTGTCCAGCGGGAACTCGCCGGTCCGGTCGTGGTGCTCGGCGCTTGGGCCGATCTTTTCCTGGGCGATCCGGCGCGCGACGTCCTGGATCATCAACTGCTCTTCGGTGAATGCGAAATCCACGGGTACCCCTCGACCAAAGTTAGATACCAATTGTAACCCGCCACCATCCGTCGGCGTATGCCATGGGTTGACCGCGGGCGGCGCCGAACTTCAGAATATCTCTATATCGCGATAGGAAGATATTCATGGATCTGGAAGCCTGGTCGGCCCGGCTGAAAGTATTCGCCGACGCCACGCGCGTGCGCCTGCTGGCATTGCTGTCCCGCGAGGAGTTGACCGTAGCCGAGCTGTCGGCGATCACCCAGTTGGCCCAGCCACGCGTATCCACGCATCTGGCAAAGCTGAAGGAAGCCGGCCTGGCGCGCGACCGCCGCGCCGGGGTATCGGCGTACTACCGCTTCGACGAAGACAACCTGGACACCGTCCAACGCGAACTCTGGCGCAGCCTGCGCGATGGCAGCGACGACCCCTTGCTGCGCCAGGATGCCGAGCGCATCGCGGCCGTTCTGGCCAACCGCGCCGCGGACCAGAACTGGGCCGACAGCGTGGCCGGCGACATGGAACGCCACTACTCGCCCGGACGTACCTGGGAAGCGCTGGCCCGCACCGCCCTGCCCCTGCTGGAAACCGGCGACGTGCTCGACATCGCGTCCGGCGATGGCGTGCTGGCCGAACTGCTCTCGCCGCATGCCAAGCGCTACGTCTGCATCGATACCAGCAGCCGCGTCGTGGCGGCGGCCGGGGAGCGCCTGCGCCGCTTCCCGAACGTGGAGGTCCGTGAGGGCGACATGCATGCGCTGCCGTTCAAGGACGGCAGCTTCGATCTGGTCGTGCTGATGCATGCGCTCACCTACTCGGCCAAACCGGCGCAGGCCGTCGCCGAAGCGGCCCGCGTGCTGCGTCGGGGCGGCCGCCTGCTGCTCAGCAGCCTTGGCAAGCATGAACACAAGTCGGTCGTCGACGCCTACGGCCACGTCAACCTCGGCTTCTCGGAGAAGGAACTCCGCAAGTTCGCCGAGAAGGCGGGGCTGGAGATCGCCAACGCCGAAACCGTCACCCGCGAACGCCGTCCACCCCATTTCGAAGTGTTGTCGCTGACCGCGCAGAAGCCATGAAGACCCTCCCCTGGTTACACCCCGCCCGCGCCGCGCTGCTGCTCAAGGCCCTCGAAGAACGCATCCTGATCATCGACGGCGCCATGGGCACGATGATCCAGCGCCACGGCCTGCAGGAAGCCGACTATAGAGGCCAGCGGTTCGCCGACGGCTGCGATGCCGCCCACCCGCACCCACACGGCCCCGGCTGCGACCACGACCTCAAGGGCAACAACGACCTGCTGCTCCTCACCAAGCCCGACGTGATCGCTGGCGTGCACACCGCGTATCTGGACGCCGGCGCCGACCTGATCGAAACCAATACCTTCAACGCCACCGCGATCAGCCAGGCCGATTACCGCCTGGAACACCTGGTGTACGAGTTGAACAAGGCCGGGGCCCACGTCGCACGCCAGTGCTGCGACGCCATCGAAGCAACCACGCCCGCCAAACCGCGCTTCGTGATCGGCGTGCTCGGCCCGACCAGCCGTACCGCCTCGATCAGTCCCGACGTCAACGATCCGGGGTACCGCAACACCAGTTTCGATGAACTGCGCACGACCTATCGCGAGGCCATCGAAGGCCTGATCGATGGCGGTGCGGACACGCTGATGGTGGAAACCATCTTCGATACGCTCAACGCCAAGGCGGCGCTGTTTGCGATCGAGGAAGTCTTCGACGCGCGCGGCGGCCGGCTGCCGGTGATGATCTCCGGCACCATCACCGACGCGTCCGGCCGCACGTTGTCCGGACAGACCGCTGAAGCGTTCTACGCGTCCGTCGCACACAGCCGACCGCTGTCGGTCGGACTGAATTGCGCGCTGGGCGCTCGTGACCTGCGAGAACATGTCGAAACGCTGGCCACCGTGGCCGATGCGTATGTCAGCGCGCACCCCAACGCGGGTCTCCCCAACGCGTTCGGCGAATACGATGAGACGCCCGAGGAGATGGCCGCAACGCTGAAGGAGTTCGCCGAAGCCGGCCTGCTCAACCTGGTGGGCGGTTGCTGCGGCACCACGCCGCCGCATATCCGCGCCATCGCCGACGCCGTCGCCGGCATTCCTCCGCGCCGGTTGCCTGTCCATGCCGTGGAGCAGGCCGCGTGAGCGTCCCCGTCCGCTACACCCGCCTGTCCGGGCTGGAGCCGCTGGTCATCACGCCCGACCTGCTGTTCGTCAACGTCGGCGAGCGCACCAACGTCACCGGCAGCGCGCAGTTCCGCAAGCTGATCAAGGAAGAACGCTACGAAGAAGCCGTCGAGGTCGCACGCCAGCAGGTTGCCAACGGCGCGCAGATCCTCGACGTGAACATGGACGAGGGCCTGATCGATTCCGAGAAGGCGATGGATCGCTTCCTCAACCTGATCGCCTCGGAACCCGACATCGCACGCATCCCGGTGATGGTGGACTCGTCCAAGTGGAGCGTGATCGAGGCCGGCCTGAAGTGCCTGCAGGGCAAGGGCGTGGTCAACTCGATCTCGCTGAAGGAGGGCGAGGACGCCTTCATCGACCACGCCCGCAAGGTCCTTCGCTACGGCGCGGCTGCCGTGGTCATGGCCTTCGACGAGACGGGCCAGGCGGACACCTGCGCGCGCAAGGTCGAGATCTGCACCCGCGCCTACCGCATCCTGACCGAAGAGGTGGGTTTCCCGCCGGAAGACATCATCTTCGATCCGAACATCTTCGCCGTCGCCACCGGCATCGAAGAGCACGACAACTACGCGGTGGACTTCATCGAAGCCACCCGGATCATCAAGCGGACGCTGCCGCACTGCCATGTCTCCGGTGGTGTCTCGAACGTGTCATTCTCGTTCCGCGGCAACGAGCCCGTGCGTGCCGCGATCCATTCCGTCTTCCTGTATCACGCCATCCAGGCCGGCATGGACATGGGCATCGTCAACGCTGGCGGCCTGCCGGTCTACGACGAGCTCGACGCCGACCTGCGCGAGCGCGTGGAGGACGTGATCCTCAACCGCCGCAAGGACGCGACCGAACGGCTGCTGGAGATCGCCGACCGCTACAAGGGCAAGAAAGGCGAGGCGCCGGTCGAGAACCTGGCCTGGCGCGAGAAGCCGGTGCGCGAGCGCCTTGCGCATGCGCTGGTGCATGGCATCGATGCCTACGTCGACGAGGATACCGAGGAAGCACGCCGCCAGGCGTCACGACCGCTGGACGTCATCGAGGGGCCGCTGATGGACGGCATGAACGTGGTCGGCGACCTGTTCGGCGCCGGCAAGATGTTCCTGCCGCAGGTGGTGAAATCCGCCCGCGTCATGAAGAAGGCCGTGGCCTACCTGCTGCCATTCATCGAAGCGGAGAAGCTGCGCACCGGCGATGTCGGCAAATCCAACGGCAAGATCGTCATGGCCACCGTCAAGGGCGACGTGCACGACATCGGCAAGAACATCGTCGGCGTGGTGCTCGCCTGCAACAACTTCGATGTGGTGGACCTGGGTGTGATGGTGCCCACGCAGAAGATCCTGGACACAGCACGCGCCGAGAATGCCGATTTGATCGGCTTGTCGGGCCTGATCACACCGTCGCTGGAGGAAATGACCCATGTGGCGCGCGAGATGCAGCGGCAGGGCTTCGAGATGCCGCTGCTGATCGGCGGCGCGACCACGTCGCGCGCGCACACGGCGTTGAAGATCGATCCCCACTACAGAGCGCCGACCGTGTGGGTCAAGGACGCATCGCGTGCCGTGGGTGTCGCGCAGTCGCTGATCTCGCGCGACATGCGTGCAGCCTTCGTCGCTGCCAACGACGCCGACTACGCCGAGATTCGCGAGCGCCACAAGAACCGCGGGGATGCCAAACGGTTGGTCTCGCTGGAGAAGGCCCGCGGACAGAAGTTCGATGGCGGCTGGGCCGACTATGTGCCACCCGCGCCGCGCCAGCCGGGGCTGCATGTGTTCGAGGACTATCCGCTCGGCGAGCTGGTCGACTGCATCGACTGGACACCGTTCTTCAACGCGTGGGAGCTGTTCGGCAAGTACCCGGCAATCCTGACCGACGAGGTGGTCGGCCCGCAGGCCAGTGAGCTGTACCGGGATGCTCGCGCGATGCTGGCGAGGATCGTGGACGCGAAGTGGCTGACGGCCAGGGCGGTGTTCGGGCTGTGGCCTGCGAACAGCGTCGGCGACGACGTGGAACTGCAGGTCGACGGCAGGACCGAGCGCCTGCACTTCCTGCGCCAGCAGGTCGACAAACCGGCCGAGCGACCGGATTTCTGCCTCGCCGACTTCATCGCTCCGAAGGATTCCGGCCGGCAGGACTGGATCGGCATGTTCGCCGTTACCGCCGGCATCGGCATCGACGAGCACGTGGCCCGCTTCGAGGCCGACCACGACGATTACAACGCCATCCTGCTCAAGGCGCTGGCCGATCGGCTGGCCGAAGCGCTGGCCGAGCGCCTGCACCAGCGCGTCCGCAAGGAGTTCTGGGGTTACGTGGCCGACGAGTCGCTGGACAACGACGCGCTGATCGCCGAGCAGTACGTCGGAATCCGTCCCGCGCCCGGGTATCCGGCATGCCCGGAGCACAGCGAGAAGGACACGCTCTTCCGCCTGCTCGATGCCGGCCGCAACGCCGGCATGTCGCTGACGGAAAGCTTCGCGATGCTGCCCACGGCGGCAGTGTCCGGCTACTACTTCAGCCATCCGCAAAGCCAGTACTTCGTGGTGGGACGCGTGTCCAAGGAACAGGCCGCAGATTATGCCAAGCGCAAGGGCGTGGACCTGCCGCAGGTGGAGCGCTGGCTGGCTTCCAACCTGGATTACGACCCGGACTAGACACCGCAGCTTTGCCTGCGGATCGGCTACGAGCCCAGCACTCCGCTAGAATGCGGCACCACGTCAGTGATCGCGCGATCATGCTGTCTCGCCCCCCGCACCACGATGCGCGTCCGCCCCTCCCGTCATGGCAGAGGCGAACCTGATGGTGTCGGACGACACGGCGACCGACGCCGCCTACCCTACCGCGCGCCTATCCAGTTTCTACTTCTTCTACTACGCCACACTCGGCGCATTCACGCCCTACTGGAGCCTGTACCTGGAATCGCGCGGCCTGGGCGTGGCCGCCATCAGCGTGCTGATGAGCCTGTGGTACGCCACGCGCATCGTGTCGCCCAGCCTGTGGACCACGCTGGCCGCCCGGGCGTCGCACCCGATCCGGTGGCTCCACCTCGGGTGCGCTTTGGCGCTGGGCTGTTTCGCGCTGTTCCTGCTTCCGTTGGAACACGCAGGCCTGTTCGCGGTGATGCTCGGCTTCTGCTTTGCCTACAACGCGGTGATGCCGCAGTTCGAATCGATCACGATGTCGCACCTGGGCGCGCGCAGTGACCGCTATGGCCTGATCCGCGTCTGGGGCTCGATAGGTTTCATCGTCGTGGTGGCCGGCTTCGGCTGGATGATCGACGAACGTCGGCTCGGCGTCGGCGCGCTGCCGTGGCTGATGCTGCCCGTGCTGGCGGGCGTACTGGGCTCCGCGCTGCTCAATCGGTACGCGCACGATCCGCTGCCACCGACACGCGAGGGCGACGACACGTTCCGTTCGCGATTGCGGCAGCCGCGGGTAATCGCCTTCTTCGCCGCAGCGTTCCTTACGCAGGTATCGTTCGGTCCGTTCTACACGTTCTTCTCGATCTACCTGTCCGAGCATGGCTACCCGACCGCCACCCAGGGCGTGTTGTGGACGGTGGGCGTGCTGGCGGAGATCGGCGTGTTCTTCGTGGCCAGCCGCATTTTCAGGCGCTGGGATGCGAGCCTTGTCCTGATGGTGGCGTTGCTCAGCGCATCGGTGCGCTGGCTGGTGACGGGCCTGTTTCCCGACAACATGCCGGTGATGGTGCTCGCTCAGCTGACGCATGCACTGAATTTCGGGGCGTTCTTCGCAGCCGCGATGCAACTGCTGGTGCGCTTCTTCCCCGGCCGCATGAACGGGCACGGCCAAGGTGTCTTCTATGGCTTGTCATCGGGCGTCGGCGGCGTGACCGGCGCCCTGCTCGCTGGCCAGCTGTGGCGCTTCGGTGGCGGAACCGCCTTCTTCGCATCTTCGTTCATCGCCCTGCTCGCCGCCTGCATCGTCTGGCGCTGGCTGGTGCGCGCTCCCATCCCGTCAGGCTGATCCAGCGCCTGCGAGCTGGGCGAGGAAGCGACGGATCTCGCTGGCTGCCGGTGCGGGCGCGATCTGGAACAGGAAATGCGGTGCGTCGACCCCCGCATGTCGGACATCGCGCGCCCCGCGCAGGATTTCGCGCGCCGCTTGCGGCCAGATGAGCCTGTCGCGCTTCGCCTGCAGAAACAACAGCGGAACGCGAAGCTCCGCCAGCTGCGGGCGGACATCCACGCGCAGCGCCGCGAGCGCACGCTGGCGCAGCACCTCAACGGGCAGCGATGCCAGGATCGCCTCGAACTCAGTGCGCAGCGGCGGCGGCAGGCCACGGCCCGCCAACAGGCGTTCCAGCGCGAACACCGGCGGCGCGAATGCCGGCAGCGCGTCCAGAAGCCGGGCGCCGACCCGGCTCAGGGGTAACGGGGCATGGACGAACGTGGCCGCCATCACTAACCCACGCACGCGCGCCGGATGACGATGGGCCAACAGCACTCCGAGGGGGCCGGCGAAGGACTCGGCCACGAGGGTGACATCGGCGTGGCGCAGCAGCGCGGGTTCGATCGCAGCGGCCAGCGCGGGATAACTTTCGAAGTGTCCGCTGTCGTAGGACAACACCTCGACGTCCGCGGCATCCGCCAGCGCCGCGGTCAACGGGGCGTACAGACGGCCGGTGCCGTCCAGGCCGGGTAACAGGCAGAGCCGCGGCCGCGCGGGCGGAGTCACCAGACCAGGTCGTCAGGCACCTGGTACTGCGGATCGGCGTAGGGATCCTGGTCGGCGGGCGCGTCGGGGTCGACCTTCAGCGCCACGGCGGGGGCGAAGATCGCTTCGGCCTCCGCCAGAACCGGGGCCGTGACCAGCAGATAGCGGCCGTTCTGCTGCACAACGCCGAGATCTCCCTTGTTCAAGGCTTTCAACTGCTCGGCGTTGACATAGATGCGCTTGATCTTGCCGCCGTAGGGAAAATGTCGCGCGATGTCGGCATCCGCATCGTTGAGCGCCTTGTCCTTGAGGAAGGCGTCGAGCCTGGCCTTCGCCTCGCGGCGCACGCGGGCTTCTTCCTGCTTGACGCGTTCGGCCTCGATGCGCTCGTCCTTCTCGCGCTGGGCGCGGATCGCGTACGCCTTGGCCAGGTCGATGTCTTCCTGGCTGCGCTTCGGTTTGCCTGCGGCATGCGGTGGCCGCGGCTTGCCGCCTTGGCCAGGCTTGGGATGCGCTGCGCCCTTGCCCGCGGGCTTGCGGGCATCGCGCCGCGGATCGGGACGACGGTCGGGCTTGCGCTCGGGTTTTGGCGCGGGCTTGAAACCCAGGCCCAGCAACTGGTCGCGGAGTGAATCGGTCATCGGTCTTTCGTGGGGAACTGCCGTGCCCCAAGCCTATCAATAATGCGGTGGCGGTGGTTCATCCACGGGGCTGTCGTGCAGCGACGTGCGCACCTTGCCCAACTCCTCGACCATCTGCCTGAGCAGCAGCGAAGTACGCTGGTTCTCGGAGCGCGCCTCGGCCAGCGCATCGCTCAGTTCGCCCATCGCGTGCTCCTGGAACGCCAGCCGGGTTTCCAATTCCACCAGCCGACGCTCCAGCGAATCCCCTTGCAGGGGCAGATCAGTTTGCATGCACGGACCTCCCGCGTCCGATGCCGTAGTAGGCGAGTCCCGCGGCTTCCACTTCCGCGGGGTCGTACAGGTTACGGCCGTCGAAGATGACAGCGTCGCCCAGCGCGTCGTGCAGGCGAGCGAAATCGGGACTGCGGAACTGTTTCCACTCCGTCACCACCACCAGCGCATCGGCGCCTTCCAGCGCGGTGCGCGCGTCCTCGCACAACGTGAGGTCGTCACGCTCGCCGAAGATGCGCGCTGCCTCGGGGCCGGCCTCGGGGTCGTAGGCACGCACGCGTGCGCCCGCCTCCCACAATTCCGCCAGCAGCCGCCGGCTGCTCGCTTCGCGCATGTCGTCGGTGTTGGGCTTGAAGGACAGCCCCCACACCGCGAAGGTCTTGTCGCGCACGCCTTCGTCTTCGCCGCGGTCGTAGTGGCGCTGTATCAGTTCGAACAGATGGCCCTTCTGGCGGTCGTTGACCGATTCCACCGCCTGCAGCAGTTCCGGGACATACCCGTGCTGCTCGGCGGTGCGCGCCAGCGCCTGCACATCCTTGGGAAAGCAGGATCCGCCGTAGCCGGCACCGGGATAGATGAAGTGCCATCCTATGCGCGGGTCCGAGCCGATGCCCTGCCGCACCTGCTCCACGTCCGCGCCCACGCGCTCGGCGATGTTGGCGATTTCGTTCATGAAACTGATCTTGGTGGCCAGCATGGCGTTGGCCGCGTACTTGGTCAGCTCGGCGGAGCGAACGTCCATGACGACGATGCGCTCGTGGTTGCGATTGAACGGCGCATACAACCGGCGCAACTTTTCAACCGCGCGCGCCTGGGATGCACCGACGATGATGCGATCGGGCCGCATGCAGTCGTTGACGGCGTCACCCTCTTTCAGGAACTCGGGATTGGACACCACGTCGAACGCGATCTCCACGCCGCGCGTCGCAAGTTCCGCCTCGATGGTGGCGCGCACCCTGTCCGCCGTACCCACCGGCACGGTCGACTTGTTCACCACCGTGCACGGATGCCTGAGACCGCGTCCGATGGTCCGTGCCACCGCCAGCACATACTGGAGGTCGGCACTCCCATCTTCATCCGGCGGCGTACCGACTGCGATGAACACCACGTCGCCATGATCGATCGCCTCCTCGGCGACCGTCGTGAAGCGCAGCCGGCCGGCGGCGTGGTTGGCCTTCACCATCGGCGACAGGCCGGGTTCGTAGATCGGCACGACGCCGCGGTTGAGACCGTCGACCTTGGCCGGATCGATGTCGACGCACACGACGTCGTGCCCGACTTCGGCCAGGCACGTGCCCGTCACCAATCCGACGTATCCGGTACCGAAGATCGCAACGCGCATCCGCTGACTTCCTGGCCGAGGGAAGACCCTATTGGATCAGCTGCTTATTGCAGGACGCCCATCAGTTCGACATCGAAGGTCAGGGTGGCGTCCGGACCGATCTTGCCGCCCGGCGCACCGTTGGGACCATAGGCGAGGTTCGACGGAATCCAGAAGCGGTACTTCGCCCCCACGGGCATCAGCGACACACCCTCGGTCCAGCCGGCGATCACCTGGCCGAGGCCGAATTCCGCCGGCTCGCCACGCGCATAGGAGCTGTCGAACACATCGCCGTTCAGCAGCTTGCCCTCGTAGTTCACGCGTACGCGGCTGCTGGCCTGCGGACGCTGGCCGTTGCCCTGGCGCAGCACCATGTACTGCAGGCCGGACGGCGTCGTCACCACGCCCGGCTTGACCTTGTTGGCGGCAAGGAACGCCGCGCCTTCGTCTCGGTTGCGCTGTGCGACGCCGGCCTGGCGCTTGGTGAGGTAAGCCTGCATCTCGGCCTGCGCCTGCTCGAGCGTCAACAGCGGCGTGCCGCTCTTGGTCGCGACGGCCTTCACCGCCTGCGCCAGGACGGCGGGATCCACTTCGTCCTTGAAGGGCAGCAGGGACGGGCCGATAACGTAGGTCCCCAGGAATACACCCACCTTCGTCTTGTCGACCGGCGGCGGCGTGCTGCCCGGCGGCATGCCGGGGATCGTCTGGCCATCGGCGACGGCCAGGTTCATGCGCAGCAGCTGGTCGGTGGCCTGCGCTTCCTGCTCGGTCATGGCCTTCGGCTTGCCGGCGAAGGTGTCCGCGATGGCACGCTGGAAGGCGGCGATGTCCATGAAGGGACCTACCGGCTGCAGCGAATTGCCGACGTCCACGCCAATGGCGTAGCTGACCTTGTCGCGCTCGGTGACCAGCGCGGTCTTTTCCTGTGCAGACACGCTGCCTCCCAGCATCGAAAACGAGATTGCCAACAACACGGCTGCGCCGCGGACCGACCGCTTCATCCTTTCTGCTCCTGGAACCTGCGCCACGAGGGTGGCGCCAAGCCGATATTGTGGCACGCCCGCTGCGGGCGAAGGCACTGGCATCAGCGCGTCGCGCGGGGCGCCTTCAGTTCGCGCTCGATCGCGGCGACCACCGCAGGGTCATCGGGCGCGACCTTGCTGGGGAAGTTCGCGACCACGCGACCATCGCGTCCGATCAGGTACTTGTGGAAATTCCATGCCGGGGACGTGCCGGTGGCGCTCGCAAGCGATTTGTAGAGGGGCGTGGCGCCGTCGCCCGTCACCACGACCTTCTCGAACATCGGGAACTTGACCCCGTAGGTCAACGTGCAGAACTCCTGGATCTCCTTCTCGCTGCCCGGCTCCTGTCCCTTGAAGTCATTGGAAGGGAAGCCGAGTACGGCAAACCCCTGGGCGGCATAACGCTGGTGCAGCGCCTCCAGTCCCTCGTACTGGGGCGTGTATCCGCATTTACTGGCCGTATTGACGATCAGCAGCACCTGCCCGGCATACCTGTCCTTCAGGTTGACGGCCGCCTTGCCGGCCAGCGGGCGGTAGCTGACGTCCAGCAGGCTGGCCGCGATTGCCGTGGCGGACGCCAAGACAAGCCCGACAAAGACCATGGTTTTCAATATCTTGGAACGCACGGGCGGACTCCACTAGTGTGAACATGACAAGTATGCCTTCAGTTGGGTGACAAACTCCCGCAGGACAGTTGACGACCTGTGTTTTGGTGTTATAGTTGAATACAACACCACTCACCCAACTCAGGGGGGTACCCGATGAACCCGAAACTGACCCACACCCTGCCCAGCCTGGCCGTCGGCGGCCTGTTGCTGGCGGCGGGCGCCCTGGCGGCCATGTCAGGCGCCCGCACGTCCGAGGTGGATACCGCCGCGCTGGTCGGCGCGCTGGAGTCCGATGTCCGCGAGATCGCCGGGGATGAAGGCAACCCGGAGGCCACCCGGCACAAGCGCCGCGCCCGCGCCTCGCTGGCCATGCCGTACTTCTCGTTCGGCCAGTCACTGCGTCCGAGGAGCTGAGCCATGGCACCCATCCAATGGAGCGACGGCGCTCCCATCTACCGCCAGCTGAAGGATCGCGTGATCGCGATGATGCTCGACGGCATCCTGAAGCCGGGCGACGCCCTGCCCTCCGTGCGCCAGGTGGCGGCGGAGTACCAGTTGAATCCGATTACCGTTTCGCGTGCCTACCAGGAGCTGGCGGATGAAGCCCTGGTGGAGAAGCGCCGCGGCCTGGGCATGTTCGTCACCGACGAAGCGTCCCGGAAGCTGCGCGGCAGTGAACGCGAGCGCTTCCTGACCGAAGAGTGGCCGGCCGTCGCCGAGCGCATCGAGCGCCTGGGCCTGTCCATCGAAGAGTTGCTGCAATCCAAGGGGAACAAGTGATGAATGCCGCAATCGCCAACACCGTGGTGTCGGCCCACGGCCTGCGCAAGGCCTACAAGAACAAGCTCGCGCTGGACAACACCAGCTTCGAGATCGAGGCGGGCAAGATCATCGGCCTGATCGGTCCGAACGGCGCGGGCAAGACCACCGCACTGAAGGCCATCCTCGGCCTGACGCCGTTCGAAGGCCAGTTGAAGGTGCTGGGCCTGGATCCGCGCAAGGACCGCGACGAACTGATGAAGGATGTCTGCTTCATCGCCGACGTGGCCGTGCTGCCGCGCTGGATGAAGGTCAAGGAGGCCATTGACTTCGTCGCCGGCGTCCATCCGCGCTTCGACCGGAGCAAGTGCGAACGCTTCATCGCCAACACCCAGCTCAAGCCCAACCTGCGCGTGCGCGAGATGTCCAAGGGCATGATCGTGCAGCTGCACCTGGCGCTGGTGATGGCCATCGACGCCAAGCTGCTTGTACTCGACGAGCCCACGCTGGGCCTGGACATCCTTTACCGGAAGCAGTTCTACCAGCGCCTGCTGGAAGACTACTTCGACGAGCAGAAGACCATCATCGTCACCACCCACCAGGTGGAGGAGATCGAACACATCCTCACCGACGTGATGTTCATTCGCGACGGCAAGATCGCGCTGACCTCGCAGATGGAGGATGTGGCCGAGCGCTACACCGAGCTGCTGGTCAGCGGCGACGCAGTGGAGCAGGCGCGCGCCCTGAAGCCGATCGACGAGCGCGCCCTGCCCTTCGGCAAGACCGTGCTGCTGTTCGACGGCGTACCGAAGGGCCACCTCGCCGCCCTCGGCGAAACACGCACCCCTGGCTTGGCCGACCTGTTCGTCGCCATCATGAAAGGAACCTACGCATGAACGCCGTGACTTCGACATTGGGCAAATCCTCCAAGCCGGGCGCGTTCACGTGGCTGCTGAAGCGCGAGTTCTGGGAGAACCGAGGCGGTTTCTTCTGGGCACCGGTCATCACCGGCGGCATCTTCGTGGTGCTCAACCTGATCCTGGCGGTCATCGGCAGCATCGCGGCACGGGGTGAAATCAACGGCGGCGGTTTCAGCATCGAGGAAGCGCCGGAGAAGGCGTACCAGATCGTCGGCGGCATCGGTGATGGCATGCTGCTGGGCGGCGTGATCCTGGCCTGCGTGGTGCTGGCGTTCGTGGTGTTCTTCTACGCGCTGGGCACGCTGTACGACGACCGCCGCGACCGCAGCGTGCTGTTCTGGAAATCGTTGCCGGTCTCCGATACGCACATGGTGTTGTCCAAGCTGGCTTGGGCACTCTTGCTGGCACCGCTGCTGGCCGTGGGCGTGGGCATCCTGATCGGCCTGGCGATGTGGCTGATTTCGGCCCTGACCATTTCGATCAACGGCCTGCCCGCTGGCGGCGCGGTGTTCACCCACTCGCATCCGCTGCGCATCATCGGTGGGGTGCTGGCCTCGCTGCCCGTCTATGTGTTCTGGGCGTTGCCCGCGGTCGGCTGGCTGATGTTCTGCTCGGCCTGGTCGCGCAGCAAGCCGTTCCTGTGGGCGGTGCTGGTGCCGGTACTGGCCTGCGTGATCATCAGCATGACCGACATCCTGCCGGGCCTGGAGGTCCGCCACGACCTGATCTGGTACACCGTCGTCTACCGCGGACTGGCGAGCGTGATCCCGGGTGCCTGGTTCCCCACCCTGCCCGGTGGTGCCGCCAACCCGCATGCCAACTTCAACTCGCCGGACGAACTGGCCAATGCCATCGACCTGACGCGCAGTTGGCACGCCTTCGCCACGGCGGACCTGTGGATCGGTGCGGTGATCGGCGTCGCCCTGATTGTCGGCGCGATCTACCTGCGCCGCTGGCGCGAAAGCGAATAAGCCTGCTCCGGGCGGCGCCCCCTGCCGCCGCCCGTCCCTTTCCGCAGAACGAGGATTTCCCATGCGCAATCGTGTTCACCTGATCCAGGGCGCCTGCATCGCCACGGCCCTCCTGCTGACGGCCTGCCAACCGGCGCAGGACAAGCAAGGCAACGCTCCCACCGGCATTGCAGCCGAGGCGATGGGAGAGGTCGCCAAGGGCCTGGGCGACGCCAGCAAGGAAATGGAGAAGGCGCGGCAGGAAATCGCCGACGCACGCGATCGCCTGGCCCGCGAAAACCTGTCGCTGAACCGCAACGAGAGCGAATCACAGCCGAAGGCGGAGATAACCCCCGCAGGCGAACTGCTGATCGAAGGCAAGCAGATCGCCACCACGCCGGAACAGAAGGCACTCGTTCTGGCATATCGCAAGGAGCTTCTGGGGGTGGTCGGCGACGGCATGGCCATCGGCATGGAAGGCGCGCGCGTCGGTATCGATGCCGCCGCCTCGGCGCTGAAAGGCGTGCTCGCCGGGCAGTCCGGCGACGAGATTGGGCAGCAGGTCGGCGAGCAGGCCAAGGCGAAGATCAAGCCGATGGTCGCGCAACTCTGCACGCGCATGCCGGGCCTGCTGGCTGCGCAGCAGGCGCTCGCCGCTGCGGTCCCCGAGTTCAAGCCCTACGCCAACATGGACCAATCCGACGTCGACGACTGCGCAGACGCCAACGGCGACGGTACCTGGTCCTTCTGAGCACCGCGCGCGGTGCCCCGCATCGCGGGGCATCCGATTTCCCCTTCCATCCAGCGTCCCCACGCGGAGAACCCGACATGCGCCTCCACCCCGTCGTCATGCCGCTGTTGCTGACCCTCCTGCTACCGTTCGCCGCCCCCGCAGCGTCCGCCAAGGACACGCCTGTCCGCGACGAGATCAGCGCGGACCTCGCCGACGCACGTAAGGAAGTGCGGGCGGAACTCGCCGCTGCCCGTCGCGAACTGGAAACCGACAACCTGGAGCTCGGCGCCCATGTCCATTTCGGCAAGTCCGACAAGCGCGCTTCCGATGCTGATCGCGCCTTGCTGAAAGCGGAAATCACGCCCCGAGGCGACTTCCTGATCGAGGGCAAGCCTGTCGCCATCGACGAGCGGCAGCGTCGCGACCTGCTGCTTTACCGACGCCAGGTGATCGACATCGCAAAAGCCGGGATCGACATCGGTGAACGCAGCGCGGAGGTCGCGCTGGAGGCAGTGGACCGCGGTGTGTTCAGCCTGCTGTTCGGCGCGATGACCGGGAACCTGGAACGCCGGATCGAGAAAGCCGTCAGCGAGACCGTCGAACCCGGCGTCCGCCGGATCTGCCGCAGCCTGCCCGCGCTCCGGGACAGCCAGCAGCGGCTGTCCGCAAGCCTCCCGGCGTTCCGCCCCTACGCGACGCTGGACGTCGACGATGCCGAGGACTGCGAGAAGGACATCCGCCAGACGTTCGCATCGCGATGACGGCCTGCGGCCTGCACCCGCGTCCAGGCCGCCGATGCCTCCCTCGGTTTGATTCCGGAAACTCCCTCATGCGTATCGCGTCGCTCACCATTCCCCTCCTTGGCCTGCTGACCCTGTCTGCGCCCAGCCTGGCCTCGGATCGCTACTGCAAGCACGAAGCTCCGCGCCAGCTCACGCTCGACGTCGGCGATGCTCGGACCGTGGTGTTCGACGTCGGCCCCCACGACCTCACCGTTACATCGCGCGCGGGTGCCCCCGCCGCCATGACGGGCAGGGCGTGCAGCAGCCATGCCGACCGGCTGGATCGCCTGAAGCTGGAACAGCGTCGCTCCGGCGACAAGCTGATCGTGCGCATGTATCAGGAAGGCCGTTTCAGTGGCCTATCCTTCGGCAGCAACTACGCGTACATGAACCTCACAGCCACCCTGCCCGACCACCTGACGGTACAGGTCAAGGTCGGCTCCGGCGAAGCCACCGTTACCGGCGCGCCGGTATTCAGCGCGGATGTGGGCTCAGGCCACGCGGTGGGCCGCAACACGCGCGGCCTGGCCGCCGCTTCGGTGGGCTCGGGCAGCATCGAGCTCCATGGAGCCGGCAGCCTCAACGTCGTATCGATCGGTTCTGGCCAGGTGGAGGCGGAGGCCATCAAGGGGGTCGCCAAGGTGGGCAGCATCGGCTCGGGGGGTTTCAGCCTGTCGTACGGCGGCAGCGTCGAGATCGGCTCGATCGGTTCCGGCGGTGCCGAACTCCGCGACATCGCCGGCGACATCGCGGTGGACTCGGTGGGATCGGGCGGCGTCGAAGTGCGCAATGCAAGCGGTGGATTGACCGTGCGCTCGATAGGCAGCGGCGACATCGACCATGAGGGCGTGAAAGGCGCTCTCGATCTTCCCAAGCGACGTTGATACCTGAGGAACGAACATGACCCGTATGCCCGCACTCGCCCTATCCGTGCTCCTGCTCGCCGCGTGCTCGCCAGACCGTGACCCCAGCGACGGCACGGCGAGCTCGAATGCGCTCTGGGGGCAGAACGTGAAGCTCGACGCGACCGGACATCCCCGGGCGGAAGTATCGGCGAAGGGAGATTTCATCGTGGACGGCAAGGCCGTGCCGGTGAACGATCAGCAGCGCGCACTGCTGGTCGCCTATCACCGCGAACTGGGCGGTATCGCCGATGCCGGCATCGCCACCGGCAGGGAAGGCGCCAAACTGGCCGGCAAGGCGGTCGGCGCGGCCGTGCGTGGCATCTTCAGTGGCAATCCGGACCAGATCGACCAACAGATGGAAGCCGAAGCCAAGAAGGTCGAAGCGGAAGCCATGAAGATCTGCGATCGCCTGCCCGGCCTGTACAAGGCGCAGCAGGATCTCGCCGCAGCGTTGCCGGCCTTCACGCCCTACGCGAGCATGGAACCCGACGACGTGACCGAGTGCCGCACTTCGCACAACGATAGCCACGAAGCGGGCAAGGACGTGGGGCGCGCCATCGGCCAGGCGGTCAAGGCCACCCAAGGCAATGCAGCCCAGGAAGCGGATGCGGCCGCCGCCGAGCCGGCGGAAGCTCCTTCCCCCTGATGCTGCGCCGGTGGTCGCGTCGTCCACCCTCCCCCACGCCGACACGCCCGTGCGAGGCCATCCATGAAGTGTGCGTACCCGATCCTGCTGGCGACACTGATGACGATAGCCCCCGCGCGGGCGGCGGATGTGCCAGATCCTGCGCGCGAGCAAGCGTTTCAGGACCACATCGCCTACGTGGCCACGTTCGCGATGCCGGTGATGATCGAGAAGTGCGCCCTCATGGATGAAACTTACCTGGCGCGCGCCGCGCCCGCGTACTTCCGGTATGTCAATGGCCGTCAGGACCAGATCGAGCGCGGACGCCTGCTTACGCTGGCGGAATTCGGCCCGGCCGATACGCTGGCGACCTACCGTGCACGCACGCTGTCGCAGCGCCTGGGGCGCCTGGACACCGGGACGCCTGAGCAGAAACGGCAGATGTGTGAGGGTGCCCTGGCGATGCTCATGGGCAAGCGGGTCCCCGGCGAATGGCCGCCGCGCGAGTGATCCACGGCCCGCGGATCAGCCGCCTCCCGCACCCGGCTTGCCATGGATGCCACCCTTGGCGAGCACGGCGGGATCCAGCAGCCGCTTGAGCGTCTTTTCCGGTAGGCCGGTGACCTCGCGCGCGACGTCCAGCACCGCCCGGTTCTGCTTGTAGGCCTGTTTGGCGATGGCTGCGCCCTTCTCGTAACCGATCACCGGATTCAACGCAGTCACCAGGATCGGATTGCGATCCAACGCCTCCCGCACGCGGTCGGTCCGTACCGTGATGCCGGCGATGCAGTCGTCCGCCAGCAGTCGGGAAACGTTCGACAACAGCTGGATGCCATCCAGCAGATTGTTGGCGATGAGCGGCAGGGTGACGTTGAGCTGGAAGTTGCCGGTCTGGCCGGCGACCGTGATCGCCGTGTGGTAGCCCATCACCTGGGCACAGACCATCACCGTGGCTTCGGGAATCACCGGGTTGACTTTGCCCGGCATGATCGAACTGCCCGGCTGCAGTGCCGGCAACTCCACTTCGCCGAGGCCGGCGAGCGGCCCGGAGTTCATCCAGCGCAGATCGTTGGCGATCTTGGTCAAGGCCACCGCCAGCGCACTGAGTTGGCCGGACAGTTCGACCGCATCGTCCTGCGCCGCGAGACCTTCGAACTTGTTGGCGGCGCTCTCGAACCGCGTGCGGGTGCGGGTGGACAGGACTTTGGCGACCCGGGCACCAAACCGGGCGTCGGCATTGATGCCCGTCCCGATCGCGGTGCCGCCCAGCGGCAGGCGGCGCACCCGCTTCAATGTGTCTTCGATGCGGGCCTGGGCGGACGACAGTTGCGCGGACCAGGCCGAGAATTCCTGGCCGAAGGTGAGCGGCATCGCGTCCATCAGGTGCGTGCGGCCGATCTTGACCACCCTGGCCAGCGTCCTGCCGCGCGCATCGATGGTCTTGCGCAAGTGCTTGATCGCGGGCAGCAGGTCTTCCATCACCGCGAGTTGCGCCGCAACGCGCAGCGCGGTCGGAATGACGTCATTGGAACTCTGCCCCAGGTTGACGTGGTCGTTCGGATGCACGGCCGCCCTGCCGGCGCGCGAGGCGAGCGTGGCGATCACCTCGTTCGCATTCATGTTGGAGGAGGTGCCCGAGCCCGTCTGGTACACATCAATGGGAAAATGCGCGTCGTGCTCGCCGGCGGCCACGGCCTGCGCCGCCATCTGCACCGTCGCCGCGATGCCCTTCGGCAACAGGCCCAGGCCCGCATTCACCTCGGCGGCAGCGCCCTTGACCAGACCCAGTGCGCGGATGAAGCCGCGCGGCATCGGCCGGCCGGAGATCGGGAAGTTCTGCACCGCACGCTGCGTCTGGGCACCCCAGAGCGCGTCCGCAGGAACCTGCAGTTCGCCCATGCTGTCGTGCTCGATGCGGGTGCGGCCCGCCGACTTCTTGCTGGTCATCGACCGTCTCCTGCGAGGATTTCACGGCGTGCTCGCCGGTGCGGGACCGGCGGCTGGCGGGCCCACAGGATACGCCAGGCCGGTTCGTCGCCTTCCCGGGGTAAAATGGAACGCTCCCTTTCAAGCCCACCCGCGCCCATGTCGGATTCGTCCCTGCTCGCCCTGTCCCCGCTCGATGGCCGCTATGCCGGCAAGGTCGACGCGCTGCGCCCGATCTTCTCCGAGTACGGCCTGATCCGCGCCCGCGTGAAGGTCGAGGTGGAATGGCTGCTGGCGCTGGGTGCCGAAGGGGGCATCACCGAGCTGCCGGCGTTCTCGGCCGCCGCGACGACGAAGCTGCGCGCATTGGCGGACGGCTTCAGCGTGGCGCATGCGGCGCGCGTGAAGGAGATCGAACGCACCACCAACCATGACGTCAAGGCGGTGGAGTACTTCATCAAGGAGCAGCTGAAGGACGATGCCGAACTCGCGCCGGCGCTGGAATTCGTCCATTTCGCCTGCACCAGCGAAGACATCAACAACCTGTCCTACGGGCTGATGCTGGAACAGGCGCGCCGCGACGTGCTGCTGCCCGCGCTGGATGGCGTTGCCGCGACGCTGCGCGCGCTGGCCCATGCGCAGGCGGCGCAGCCGATGCTGTCGCGCACGCACGGCCAGACCGCCTCGCCGACCACGCTGGGCAAGGAGATCGCCAACGTCGTCGCCCGCCTTGAGCGCCAGCGCACGCAGATCGCCGCGGTGGAACTGACCGGCAAGATCAATGGGGCGGTCGGCAATTACAACGCGCACGTGGCCAGCTATCCCGACGTCGACTGGCCGGCATTCGCGCAGCGCTTCGTCGAAGGCCTGGGCCTGGTGTTCAACCCGTACACCACCCAGATCGAGCCGCACGACAACGTCGCCGAGATCGGCGATGCCGCGCGCCGCGCCAACACTGTCCTGATCGATCTGGCGCGCGACGTCTGGGGCTACATCTCGCTGGGCTATTTCAAGCAGCGGCTCAAGGAAGGCGAAGTCGGCAGTTCCACCATGCCGCACAAGGTCAACCCGATCGACTTCGAGAACGCGGAAGGCAACTTCGGCATCGCCAATGCGCTGTTCGAACATTTCAGCGCCAAGCTGCCGATCAGCCGCTGGCAGCGCGACCTCACCGACTCCACCGTACTGCGTGCCCTGGGTACCGCCTTCGGTCACACGCAGGTCGCGCTGGATTCGCTGGCCAAGGGCCTGGGCAAGCTGGAAGTGAATCCGCAGCGCCTGGATGCCGACCTCGATGCGGCGTGGGAAGTGCTGGCCGAAGCCGTGCAGACCGTCATGCGTCGTCACGGCCTGCCGAATCCGTACGAACAGC
Source organism: Pseudoxanthomonas sp. LjRoot127 (assembly GCF_964253495.1). NCBI lineage: Bacteria > Pseudomonadati > Pseudomonadota > Gammaproteobacteria > Lysobacterales > Lysobacteraceae > Pseudoxanthomonas > Pseudoxanthomonas sp. LjRoot127. The sequence continues at coordinate 3,310,122 of NZ_CAXUQR020000001.1, read as the reverse complement.
TGAAGGCGTTGACGCGCGGCCAGGGCATCACCGCCGACTCGATGCGTGCGTTCGTCGAATCGCTCGACCTGCCGCCCGACGACAAGCAGCGCCTGCGCGACATGACGCCAAGCCGCTATACCGGCCTGGCCGAACGCCTCGCACGCGACATCTGATGCACCGGCAAAGGGAACGGCGATGCACCTGCTGATCAACATCGACGTTCCCGACCTGCCTGCCGCCGAGGCGCTGTACACGCGCGTCTTCGGGCTCACCGCCGGCCGCCGCTTCGGCGCCGGGGGTGTCGAACTGCTGGGCGCACAGGCCCCGATCTACGTGCTGCAGCATCCGTCCGGCAGCATTGCCGCCGCGGACGCGCGCCGCGACTACGCCCGCCACTGGACGCCCGTGCACCTGGACGTGGTGGTGGACCATCTAGAGCCTGCCCTCGACCGTGCCCTGGAGGCCGGACTGGTGCAGGAAACCGACATCCGCGACGCGAACTGGGGCCGCATCGTCCGCCTGGCCGATCCCTGGGGCCACGGCTGGTGCCTGCTGCAGTTCGTCAACCGCGGCTACGACGAGATCGCCACATGACCCTTCGCTGCCTCTTCGCTGGCGGGCTGCTTGCCCTCGCGCTCCCTCTCGCCGCCGTCGCCGCGGATGCTCGCCCCCCCGTAAAGGCCTGTGAAGACGACGCAGGCTGGAACGAGCCGGCCACGCCCCTGAAGGTGTACGGCAACACTTGGTACGTGGGCACGTGCGGGATCAGTGCCCTGCTGCTGACCTCGGACGAAGGCCATGTCCTCATCGATGCCGCCACGCCGCAGGCCGCTCCACAGATCCTCGCCAACATCCGTGCCCTCGGCTTCGAGCCGGCGGACGTGCGCGCCATCGTGTTCTCCCACGAGCATTTCGACCATGCCGGCAGTCTGGCCGAGCTGCAGGAGGCCACGGGCGCACCCGTGTACGCACGCGCGCCTGCCGTCGCCACGCTGAAGCGCGGCGCCAGCGACCGCAACGATCCGCAACACGAGGTACTGGACCCGTTCGCACCGGTCAGAAAGGTGGTCGTCGTCGCGGATGACGGCGTCGTGCGCGTCGGTCCGCTCGCCCTGCAGGCCGTTCCCACACCGGGGCACACGCCGGGGGGGACGAGCTGGACCTGGCGTTCGTGCGAGGGCGACGACTGCCGGCAGATGGTCTATGCCGACAGCCTGACCGCGATCTCCGACGACGTGTACCGTTACAGCGACGACGCAGCGCATCCCGGTTACGTAGCAGCGTTCCGCGACACGCTTGCGCGGGTCGCGGCCCTCGACTGCGACATTCTGGTCACTCCGCATCCCTCCGCCAGCCAGCTGTGGTCAAGGATCGGGCCGCGAGCGAACGCGCCCCTCGTGGACCGCGACGCCTGCCGGGTGTACGCGCGGAAAGCCTCCGAACGCCTGGACAAGCGCCTGGCCGACGAAGCCGCCAGCGGAACGCCGGCGCGGCCTTGACCGGCATCAATGTCGCAGGTGGCGCGATCGGTGACGCTGCCCTTCCCCCTTCCTGCCCGGCGCATCGCCCCGCGAACACGACCCCATGACCAAGAAGACGCTCTCCCGCGCCGCCTCGCTTCCGTTCGAAGTCGACGCCACCCGTGACCATCCCCTCGGCATGCCGGCCGAGCGCTTCCTGCGCGACTACTGGCACAAGCGTCCGCTGCTGATCCGCAACGCATTCCCCGGCTTCGAGACCCCGGTGCAACCGGAGGATCTCGCCGGCCTGGCCTGCGAAGACGGCGTGCTGGCGCGGATGATCAGCCTGGACCGCGCCACCGGCGCGTGGGATGTCCGCACGGGCCCGTTCCAGGAAGAGGATTTCCCCGGACTGCCCGACCACGACTGGACCCTGCTGGTGCAGGACGTGGACAAGTGGGACGCCGACGTACGAGCGCTGCTGGAGCAGTTCCGCTTCCTGCCGCGCTGGCGGGTGGACGACATCATGATCAGCTTCGCGGCCACCGGCGGTTCGGTCGGCGCGCACGTGGATCACTATGACGTGTTCCTGCTGCAGGCCCAGGGCGAGCGCCGCTGGGCGATCGACGCCCGCGTGGCGATGGGGCAACCCGCGCCGGACCTGGGTTTCCAGGAGGACGTGGCGATCAAGCTGCTGCGCACGTTCAAACCCACCCACGAATGGGTGCTTTCACCCGGCGACATGCTGTACCTGCCGCCGCTGGTCCCCCACCACGGCGTGGCCGAGAACCCGTGCCTGACCTTCTCGGTGGGCATGCGCGCCCCGTCGTCGGCCGAACTGATCGGCGACTATCTGGACACGCTGATCGCAGAAGCGGACGAGGCCGTGCGCTACCACGACGAAGACCTGACCGTGCCGCAGGATCCCAACGAAATCGATGCTCGCGCGATGGCGCGCGCAGTCGAGGCCCTCAACGCCTTGCGCATGAACGATCCCGACCTGGTCGGCGACTGGTTCGGCCGCTTCATCACCACCTACCGTGCTTCGGGCGATGTCATGCCGCCTCCGGATGCGCCCTCGCGCATCGAGATGGAATGGGACCTGCAGCGCGGCGCGCACCTGCTGCGCCACCCGTTCTCGCGATTCGCATGGCGTCGGCGCAGCAAGGGCGCCACCCTGTTCTGCAATGGGGTGGATTACGTGCTGCCGGTCAGGGAAGCCCAGCAGTTGGCAGGCCTCGAGAGCCTGGACGGCGCTACCTACGGTGCACTCAGCGAGGACGCGCGCGATGCGGTGATGGGATTGGCGGCGCAGGGCCATTATCAGCTCGCGTTCGGGGATGACGATCCGGACACCGGGGACGAGGACGCATGAACGCCGCCGGGGACTACCGCGTCGCACCGGTCGACTACGCCACCGACGCCCGCCTGGTCCACCAGGTCAGGGACGTGGTGTTCGTCCAGGAACAGCAGGTGCCGCGCGATCTCGAGCGGGATGCGATGGACCCGCTCAGCTACCACGTGCTCGCCCGCGATGCCTCCGGCACCCCCATCGGCACGGCGCGGTTGACGCCAGCGCACCGCATCGGCCGCATGGCCGTCCTGGCGGCATGGCGTGGGCGCGGCGTCGGCGATGCCCTGCTGGGCGCCCTTCTGGACGAGGCCCGTCAGCGGCAGTGGCCCGATGTGTCGTTGCACGCCCAGGTTTCCGCCGAGGCGTTCTATGCGCGCCATGGCTTCGTGCCGGAGGGCGAGCGCTTCCTCGAAGCCGGCATCGAACACCAGACCATGCGCCGTGTGGTGGCGGGCGCCGCCCGCATCACCCGGCGCGCTGAAGCCGTGGCCATCACCACGGCCGTGATCGCGCAGGCGCGCCGCGGCCTGGTGGTCTACAGCCGGGCGCTGGATCCGGGGCTGTGGGACGCACCGACGGTCGTCGAGGGCCTGCGCCGCCTCGCCACGCGCCAGACAGGCGCCCACGTGCAGCTGCTGCTGCAGGATGCGGCCACGCCGCAGCGGGCACTGGCGCCGCTGATCGCCCTGGGGCAACGACTGCCCAGCGTGTTCTCGTTCCGCGAAGTGCAGGATCCCGTCGACCTGCCCTACACCGCCGCGTTCGTCGCCAACGACGACCACGGGTACTACTTCCGGCCGCTCGGGCATCGCTTCGACGGTGAGGCCGGGCTGGCGCATGCCGGCCGTGCACGCCAGCTGCGCGAGGAGTTCTCGCAGATCTGGGAGCGTTCGCGGCCCGTCAGCGAATATCGCGCGCTGGGCCTCTAGCACGCTGCGCATGCGGTCGCATCCGGCAGCGCCAGCGGCCCGCACCCTGCGTCTTTAGTCCAATCCGGTTACGCCCCCTTCCCGGCATGGGGGTATAATTTCCGGGTTTTCGTCCATGTCCGTGGGACATCGCGCGACATGGACCGCAAGCGCCCCTCGACTACCCCACCGAACCCCATCGTGGACAATCTCCTGAAGCAGTTCGCGCAATCCTCGCAGCTCAACGGAGGCAATGCCTCCTACGTCGAAGACCTGTACGAGCAGTATCTCGTCGCCCCGGACAGCGTGGGCCCCAAGTGGAAGGCCTACTTCGACGGATTCAAGGGCCACGAGGCGGGGGATGTCCCGCATTCGGTCGTGATCCAGCAGATCACCGAGGCCGCCCGCCAGGCTGCCAACAACGGGCATGTCGTCGCCGCCGGCGGCGATGAACGTGAGCGCAACATCGGCCGCCTCATCACGGCGTACCGGTCGCGCGGCCACCTGGGGGCCCAGTTGGACCCGCTCGGCCTGACCCCGCCGGTCAATCCCCCGGACCTGGACCTGTCCTTCCACAACCTGTCCGACAAGGACCTCGACAGCGAATTCAGCACCGGCAACGTCGGCGGCAACTCGCGCATGAAACTCCGCGACCTGCTGGCGCGCCTGAAGGCGGCCTACACCGGCCCCATCGGCGTCGAGTTCATGCATATCTCGGAAGTCGACCAGCGCCAGTGGCTGTACCAGCGGCTGGAGACCGCCGGCGGCCAGTTCGGCCTGTCCGACGACGCCAAGCGCCGCACCCTGGAGCGCCTGACCGCGGCCGAAGGCCTCGAGCGCTACCTGCACACCAAGTACGTGGGCCAGAAGCGCTTCTCGCTGGAAGGCGGCGATGCGCTCATCCCGCTGCTCGACACCATGATCCGCAGTGCCGGCGAAGGCGGGGTCAAGGACATCGTGGTCGGCATGGCCCACCGCGGCCGCCTCAATGTGCTGGTCAACACGCTGGGCAAGAGCCCGCGCAAGCTCTTCGACGAGTTCGAGGGCAAGTTCGAACACGACAACAACCTGGCGCACGCCGGCGACGTGAAGTACCACATGGGCTTCTCCGCCGACATCGCCACGCCGGGCGGCCCGGTCCACCTGGCGCTCGCGTTCAACCCGTCGCACCTCGAGATCGTCGACCCGGTCGTGGCCGGCAGCGTCCGTTCGCGCCAGGAGCGCCGCAACGACGCCGCACGCCAGGCGGTGCTGCCGATCATCATGCACGGCGACGCCGCGTTCGCCGGCCAGGGCGTGGTGATGGAGCTGTTCCAGATGTCGCAGGCGCGCGGATTCGCCGTCGGCGGCACGCTGCACATCGTCATCAACAACCAGATCGGCTTCACCACCAGCAACAAGGAAGATGCGCGCTCCACGCTGTACTGCACCGACGTCGCCAAGATGGTCGGCGCACCGGTCTTCCACGTGAATGGCGACGACCCGGAAGCGGTGGTGTTCGTGGCGCAGCTGGCCTACGACTTCCGCCAGCAGTTCAAGAAGGACGTGGTCATCGACCTGGTGTGCTACCGCCGCCACGGGCACAACGAAGCCGATGAGCCGGCCGCGACCCAGCCGGTGATGTACCAGACCATCCGCAAGCACGCGACCACGCGCGAGATGTACGCCGCCAAGCTGGAAGGCGCCGGCGTCATCCCGGCCGAAGGCGGCAAGGCGCTGGCCGACGCCTATCGCGACAAGCTGGACTCGGGCGAATACACCACCGAACTCGCCAAGCAGAAGGACGACGAGCTGGCGATCGACTGGTCCAAGTACCTCTCCGGCAAGCTCAGCGATCCGGTCGATACCAAGGTCAAGCGCAAGTCCCTCGATTCGCTGGCCAAGATCATCACCACGATTCCCGCTGGCGTCGCCCTGCACCCGCGCGTGGCCAAGATCTACGAAGACCGCGTGAAGATGGCCGCCGGCGAGCAACCCGCGGACTGGGGCTTCGCCGAGAACCTCGCCTACGCGACGCTGCTGGCCGAAGGCAACGGCCTGCGCCTGGTGGGCCAGGACGCTGGGCGCGGCACGTTCTTCCATCGCCACGCGATCCTGCACGACCAGAAGACCGACAGCTATTACCTGCCGCTGCGCCAGCTGGTGGAACAGCCCGAGCAGGCCACCATCATCGACTCGCTGCTGAGCGAAGAAGCGGTGATGGCCTTCGAATACGGCTTCTCGACCACCGATCCCAACACGCTGTGCATCTGGGAAGCGCAGTTCGGCGACTTCGCGAACGGCGCACAGGTGGTCATCGACCAGTTCATCGCCGCCGGCGAGGCCAAGTGGGGCCGCATCAGCGGCCTGACGCTGCTGCTGCCGCACGGCTACGAGGGCCAGGGCCCGGAACACAGTTCCGCACGCCTGGAGCGCTTCCTGCAGCTGTGCGCGCTCGAGAACATGCTGGTCTGCGTGCCGACCACGCCCGCGCAGGCGTACCACATGCTGCGCCGGCAGATGCGCATGACCACCCGCAAGCCGCTGGTGGTGATGACGCCGAAGTCGCTGCTTCGCCACAAGCTGGCCGTGTCCACGCTGGACGAACTGGCCAATGGCGAGTTCCAGCACCTGATCCCCGACGCCACCGCCGACGCCAAGAAGGTCAAGCGCGTCGTCGTATGTTCGGGCAAGGTCTATTACGACCTGCTGGAAGATGCGCAGAAGCGCGGCCAGGACGACGTGGCGCTGGTGCGCGTAGAGCAGCTTTATCCGTTCCCGCGCGAGCAACTGGCCGCCGAGCTCAAGCGCTACGGCAAGGCCACCGAAGTCGTGTGGTGCCAGGAAGAACCGCAGAACCAGGGCGCGTGGTACCAGATCAAGCACCACCTGCAGGCCTGCCTCACCGACAAGCAGTCGCTGCATTATGCAGGCCGTACGCGTTCGCCCTCGCCCGCCGCCGGCCATTTCGCCGAGCACGTCGAGGAACAGCTGAAGCTGGTCGCCGACGCACTGGTCAACAAGCTCGGCAACGACAACGTCGCCGAATGAGCCCTCCCTTCTTCATCGAACACCATCACCAGGACGTCCCATCCCATGGCCACTGAAGTCAAAGTTCCGGTTCTGCCCGAGTCCGTCTCCGATGCCACCATCGCCGCATGGCACAAGAAGGCCGGCGACGCGGTCAAGCGCGACGAGAACCTGATGGATCTGGAGACCGACAAGGTCGTGCTGGAAGTCCCCTCGCCCGTCGACGGCGTGCTGAAGGAAATCAAGTTCAAGGAAGGCGACACGGTGACCAGCCAGCAGCTGCTGGCGATCATCGAGGAAGGTGCGGCCGCCGCTGCGCCCGCTCCCGCCGCCGCCGAAGAGAAGAAGCCGGCCGCTGGCGCCCAGGAAGTACAGCCGAAGGCCGAAGCCGCCAAGGCCGACGCCGCTGCACCGTCCAGCACCAAGCCTGCCCCGGCCGGCGCCGACGCGCTGCCGCCGGGTGCGCGCTTCACCGCCATCACCCAGGGCATCGATCCGGCCGCCGTGGAAGGCACCGGTCGCCGCGGCGCCGTGACCAAGGAAGACCTGGTCAACTACGCCAGCGGCAAGACCGCGGGCGTGTCCGGTGGCGCGCGTCCCGAAGAGCGCGTGCCGATGACCCGCATCCGCACCCGCATCGCCGAGCGCCTGATGCAGTCCAAGAACTCCATCGCCATGCTGACCTCGTTCAACGAGGTCAACCTGGGCAAGGTCATGGAGATGCGCAAGGAACTGCAGGACGACTTCGTGAAGGCCAACGGCATCAAGCTCGGCTTCATGAGCTTCTTCGCCAAGGCCGCCGCCAACGCGCTGCAGCGCCACCCGATCGTCAATGCGTCGGTCGATGGCAACGACATCATCTACCACGGCTATGCCGACATCTCGATCGCCGTCTCCACCGAGAAGGGCCTGGTCACGCCGGTGCTGCGCAATGTCGAGCGCATGGGCTTCGGCGACATCGAGAAGGGCATCGCCGATTACGCCAAGAAGGCGCGCGACGGCAAGCTGGGCCTGGAAGACCTGCAGGGCGGCACCTTCACGATCACCAACGGCGGCACCTTCGGTTCGTTGATGTCCACGCCGATCGTCAATCCGCCGCAGAGCGCCATCCTGGGCATGCACGCCATCAAGGACCGCGCCATCGTCGAGAACGGCCAGGTCATTGCCGCGCCGATGATGTACATCGCGCTGTCCTACGACCACCGCATCATCGACGGCAAGGACGCGGTGCTGTTCCTGGTCGACATCAAGAACCAGCTGGAAAACCCGCACCGCATGCTTCTCGGCATGTGATGCACCTAGCCCCTCTCCCATCGGGAGAGGGGTTGGGGTGAGGGGCAACGGAGTCACGCCCTCTGGCCTCGCGACAAAACGCGGCAGCCTCACCTCTGATTTGGAGTCTCCCACTCCATCGCCCCTCATCCGCCCTTCGGGCACCTTCTCCCGAGGGGAGAAGGGAAAGGCAAAGGACACTGAAATGGCTGAACAATTCGACGTCGTCGTCATCGGTGCCGGTCCCGCCGGCTACCACGCCGCCATCCGCGCCGCACAGCTGGGCATGAAGGTCGCGTGCATCGACGCCGCGCTGGGCAAGGACGGCAAGCCCGCGCTCGGCGGTACCTGCCTGCGCGTGGGCTGCATCCCCTCCAAGGCGCTGCTGGATTCCTCGCACCAGTACCACAACCTGACCCACCAGTTCGAGCAGCACGGGATCAGCGTCAAGGACGCGAAGATCGACGTCGGCACCATGGTCGGCCGCAAGGACGCGATCGTGAAGCAGTTCACCGGCGGCATCGCGCAGTTGTTCAAGGCCAACAAGGTGACGGCCTACTACGGCTTCGGCCAGCTGCAGCCGGGCAACGTCGTCAAGGTGAAGCAGCACGACGGCAGCGACGTGGAGCTCAAGGGCACCAACGTCATCATCGCCGCCGGTTCGGATTCGATCGAACTGCCGTTCGCCAAGTTCGATGGCGAGACCATCGTCGACAACGTCGGCGCGCTGGACTTCACCGAAGTGCCGAAGCGCCTCGCCGTGATCGGCGCCGGCGTGATCGGCCTGGAACTGGGCAGCGTGTGGAAGCGTCTCGGCTCCGAGGTCACCATCCTCGAAGCCCTGCCCGATTTCCTTGCCGTCGCCGACAGTGAAGTGTCGAAAGTCGCCGCGCGCGAGTTCAAGAAGCAGGGCCTCGATATCCGTCTTGGCGCCAAGGTGTCGAAGACCGAAGTCACGGGCAAGGGCAAGAAGAAGGAAGTCGTGGTCACCTACAGCGACGCCGAAGGCGAGAAGACGCTGACCGTAGACAAGCTACTTGTCGCGGTGGGCCGCCGCGCCGCGAGCAAGGGCCTGCTGGCCGAGGGCACCGGCGTCAAGCTCAACGAACGCGGCCAGGTGGAAGTGGACGCCCACTGCCACACCGGCGTCGACGGCGTGTGGGCGATCGGCGATTGCGTGCGCGGACCGATGCTGGCGCACAAGGGCTTCGAGGAAGGCATCGCGGTCGCCGAGCTGATCGCCGGCCTGCCGGGGCATGTCAACTTCGACACCATTCCGTGGGTCATCTACACCTCTCCCGAGATCGCCTGGGTGGGCAAGACCGAACAGCAGCTCAAGGCCGAGGGCGTGGCGTACAAGGCCGGCTCCTTCCCGTTTGCCGCCGTGGGCCGCGCCGTGGCGATGGCGGAGCCGAGCGGCTTCGTGAAGGTCATCGCGGACGCAGAAACCGATCGCGTGCTGGGCATGCACCTGGTCGGCGCCAACGTGTCCGAGCTGGTGCACGAAGGCGTGCTCACCATGGAGTTCAAGGGCTCCGCGGACGATCTGGCCCGCATCTGCCATGCGCACCCGTCGCTGTCGGAAGCGGTGCACGATGCCGCGATGGCCGTGCACAAGCGCGCGATCCACAAGGCCAATTGAGGCCCGCACGGCGGCGAGGCCGTCGCCGTGATCCGCATGCGCCAGGCGAAGCCTGGCGTTTTGCGTTTCAGACAACAGGCAACACAGGACACCCGACATGAAGAGCATTTGCGTCTACTGCGGCTCCAACGCCGGCAACAAGCCGGCTTACACCGAGCGCGCCATCGCGCTGGGCGACCGCATCGCCAAGGAGGGACTGCAGCTGGTCTACGGCGGCGGCAACGTCGGACTGATGGGCATCGTGGCCGACGCGGTGCTCGCCGCTGGCGGCGAGGTCACCGGCGTGATCCCCGAGCAGCTGGTTAACTGGGAAGTGGCGCACAAGGGCCTGACCCGTCTGGAGGTGGTGGCCAACATGCACGAGCGCAAGAAGCGCATGTTCGACCTGTCCGACGCCTTCGTCGCCCTGCCCGGCGGTTTCGGCACGCTGGACGAGATGTTCGAAATGCTGACCTGGCGCCAGCTCGGCATCGGCGACAAGCCCTGCGCCTTCCTCGATGTCGAAGGTTTCTATACACCGCTGATGGGCATGATCGACCGCATGGTCGAAGAGCGCTTCCTGCACCCGGAACAGCGCAACGACCTCTGGCACGGCGACGACCTCGATGCGATGGTCGCCTGGATGCGCGCCTATTCGCCGGCGCAGGCGGACAAGTGGATGGACGAGAAACGGCGCAAGTCGTTGCGTTGAGCGGAGCGCTCTTTTCGAAGTGAATTGATCTGCCGTCCGGGTTGACCTGATCAGTCACTGGATCCCGGCTTTCGCCGGGATGACGGGAGAGATCGCAGGCAGAGAACCAGTCCACTGTCGCTCCAGCGTCGAGCCTGTCGGCCTGGACGGATGCTTTGTATGCCGTCATCCCGGCGAAAGCCGGGACCCAGCGACTCTCACTTGAAAGTGAAACGTGCAAGAGAGCAGGATCGCGTCGGGACCAAACAGGGCAAGGAGTGCCCGATGCGACAGCGCAATCCCTGCGTTTACATCCTAGCGAGCCAACGCAATGGAACGCTCTATATCGGCGTTACCTCCGATCTGGCTTCACGCGTTTGGCAGCACAAGAACGACCAGGTCTCAGGCTTCACTCGCCGCTACCGCGTCCACACGTTGGTCTGGTACGAGTCGCACGACACGATGCCGTCTGCCATCGCGCGGGAGAAAGCCCTGAAAGAGTGGAAGCGCGAATGGAAACTCAGGCTCATCGAGGACACGAATCCGTACTGGCTTGACCTGTATGGCGGAATCGCATGAGCCCGCATGGCTGACCAAAGTCGCATGTCGACGCTTTGGCATTTATCCGGCAATGACCGCAAAATCCAGGTCACTGGGTCCCGGCTTTCGCCGGGATGACGGAGCACACGCATGACCCTGCCTTCCAACGCCTTCAAAGCCTTCCGCATCCACAACGACGACACCGGCTACCGCAGCGGCATTGAAGCCATCGCGCTCGACGGATTGAATCCGGGTGAAGTGGTCATCAAGACCGCCTACTCATCGGTCAACTACAAGGATGCGCTCGCCGGCACAGGCGAAGGCAAGATCCTGCGTCGCTTCCCGCTGGTCGGCGGCATCGACGTGGCCGGCCACGTGGTGGCCTCCACCGATCCCGCCTTCAAGGAGGGCGATGCGGTACTGGTGACCGGGTCGGGACTCAGCGAAACCCGCGACGGCGGCTACGCCGACTACGCGCGTCTCGATGCCAAGTGGGTCATTCCCCTGCCCACCGGCCTGAGCCTGCGCGAAAGCATGATCCTGGGCACGGCAGGGTTCACGGCCGCACTGGCGCTGTATCGCATGCGGGAAAACCGCCAGACGCCCGATCTCGGTCCGCTCGCGGTCACCGGTGCCACCGGCGGCGTCGGCTCACTGGCCGTCGATATCTTCAGCAGGGCCGGGTTCGAGGTGCACGCCATCAGTGGCAAGCCCGAGAACGCGGCCTACCTGACGTCGATCGGCGCCACCGAGGTACTGGGTCGCGATGCGCTCGCGACGGCGCGCCCGATGGAATCCGCGCGCTTCGGCGGCGGACTCGACAACGTCGGTGGCCCCATGCTCGCCAGCCTGCTGGCGCAGACCACGCCGTATGGCAACGTGGCGAGCGCCGGTCTTGCCGCGAGTGCCGACCTGCCCATAACTGTGATGCCCTTCATAATTCGGGGCGTATCGCTGCTCGGCGTGGCATCGGCCGGCACCGCGCGCGACATTCGCGAACAGGTCTGGCAGCACCTCGCCAGCGACTGGAAGCCGCGGCACCTGGAGACCATCTGCACCCGCGAAACCACGCTGGAAGGGTTGCCGGAGGTGTTCCGCACCATGCTGGACGGGCGCTCGTTCGGACGCACGCTGGTACGAATGGGATGAACGGCATCGGCGGCGCGACGGACGTTGTCCGTTGGCCGCCCAGCCCATTGTGTTGTCACGGACAAGGTCTAAAATCGGTGTCGGGGAACACTGGGGACATCCATGGCAAAGATTCTGATCGTCGACGATTCACCGTCGCAACTGCTGGGCATCCAGCGCATCGTCGAGAAACTGGGGCACGAATCCATCACCGCCGAGGACGGCGCCGCGGGCGTGGAAGTCGCCAAGCGCGAGCTGCCCGACATGGTGCTGATGGACGTGGTGATGCCGAACCTCAACGGGTTCCAGGCCACGCGCACGCTGAGCCGCGAGGCCACCACCAAGCACATTCCGGTGATCCTGGTGACCACCAAGGACCAGGATACGGACCGCATGTGGGGCCTTCGCCAGGGCGCCAAGGCCTATCTGACCAAGCCGTTCTCGGAAGACGAACTGGCCGAGGTCATCGAGCGCATCTTCAACGCGCGCGAACTGCCTTCCGCGCCCTCCGCCTGACGCCGGTCGCTACCGCACGCTGAAGAGCAGGCCCCGGCCTGCTCTTTTCGTTTGCGTGTCCGCTCAACGTGGCGCGATGTAACCGCCAGGTACGCCGCGTGGCGAAAGCACCAGCTGCCACAGCTGCGAGCGGCGGCTGCGGAACGTGGCCATGGACGCGGCCAGGTAGAACCGCCACATCCGGCGGAAGCGGGCGTCGTAACGCGTGGCCAGCGATGCCCAGGCCGATTCCACGTTGTCCCGCCACGCCTGCAGCGTCCGGTCGTAGTCGGCGCCGAAGTTGTGCCAGTCCTCGATGACGAGCCGTCCTTCCGCCGCCGCGGCTACCTGCGCCGCCGATGGCAGCATGGAATTGGGGAAGATGTACCGCGCGATCCAGGGATCTGTCCGTTGCACCGATCGGTTTCCCCCGATGGTATGCAGCAGGAACAGGCCTTCCGGCGGCAGGCAACGGCGAACGACGTCGAAATAGGTGGCGTAGTTCTTCACTCCCACGTGTTCGAACATGCCCAGCGAGAACGCCGCGTCGAAGGGCTCGCGCAGCGCCCGATAGTCCTGCAGGCGGATCTCGACCGGCAATCCGGCGCACAGCTGCCGGGCATACGCCGCCTGCTCCCTGGAGACCGTGATCCCCACGCCTTCCACGCCATAGCGCTGCACGGCGAACTTGAGCGCTTCACCCCAGCCACAGCCGATGTCGAGCACCCGCATGCCGGGCAGCAGGCGGAGCTTGCGGCAGACCAGATCCAGCTTCGCTTCCTGCGCTGCGTCGAGATCGGTGGCGTCGCGCCAGTAGCCGCAGCTGTACACCAGGCGGCGGCCCAGCATCGCGGCGTAGAGATCGTTGCCGAGGTCGTAATGGCGGCGCCCTACTTCGCCACTGCGATGCGGCGACTGCAGGTTGGTCAGGCGGGCGCGCAGCGCATCGAACAGCTCCCCTGCACCGTGCACCTGTTCGTCCACGCCGGCGGCAAGCAGGCGGAACAGCAGACCATCGAGCGAGGCGCTGTCCCACCAGCCGTCCATGTAGCTTTCGCCCAATCCCAGCGACCCCTGCCCCAGCACCCGGGCATGGAAGCGGGGATCGTGGATCCGGATATCCCAGGGGCGGTCGCCCCCGATCCGCACATCCGCTCCGGCCAACAGGTTTGCGATCCTGCGCTCGAAGCGGGCGTACGGCATGTCGGTCAGCGCGCGAAGAGCTCCGCGTACGCCGGGGCGACGTGCGGCAGCAGCAAGGCAGCAGGCACGTCCACCGTCTGTGTACCGTCGGCATACGGGCCCACCTGGTAGGGGGGGAAGACGAAGCGAAGGGCCGTGATGCGGCCTGCCGCATCCAGCACCGGCACGAATTCGCTGAAGTTGGCAGCGTCCGGCTCGGTGCCTTCGTCGATCATCCGGAACGTGCTCTTGATCAGGGCGGCGCGGTCCACCGGGGGGAGTTCGTCCTCGTCGGCACGGTTCACCACGGCGGTGTGCAGCTGTTCGCGGACGTAATCGCTGACGGCCTGCCAGCCCTTGGCGCCCGGGATCAGCGCGGCCGCAGTCAGGCGCGCGTCCTGCTGCGGCAACCAGACGAAGCGCGCGATCAGCGGCTGGCCGTGTGCGCCGCCCGTGTAGCGGCTGCCATCCGCCGCCACCGCGACGATCTGCGGGGTATCCACTACCTGCTCGAATGCCAGGGAAAGCTCGTAGGGTGCCGACGGCTTGTCGTTGCCGAAGGCGTCGACGGCCTGCATCAGTTCGGCGCGCTCGGCGGCCGTGTAGTCCGACAGCGCCTTCGCCAGCCCGGGATGGCGATTGACGGCCGCGGGATAGCTGATGCCGATGACATACCGGTCGTTGCTTTCGATGACATCCTTCAGTTCGACCGGCGCTCCGGCGGTGGCCGCCGACGCGGCCACGGGAGACGGCGGTTCGCCGGCCGCGTCGGGTGCCGGCGGCGTTTCGCGCTGGCAGGCCGCCAGTGCGAGTGCGGCGACCAGAACCAGGATCGCGTGGGGGGAAAGGTGGCGTGACGAGGGGGGGAGTGACACGTTCGGGCTCCTTCCGAGTGTGATGGCGATCATTCTAAGGCGGCGCCCGTGCAGCCTCCATCACGATCAGGCATCCACCAGATCGGCGTACTCGGGATGCCGCTGGACGTACGCGGCGGAATAGGAACACGCAGGCACCACGCGCCATCCCTGTGTCCTTGCATGGCCCAGAGCCGCCTTGACCAGCTCGGCCGCGATCCCCCGTCCGCCGATCGCCTCCGGCACACCCGTGTGCTCGATGACCATGCGCCCGTCCCGCAGGGAATAGACGAGTTCGGCTTCGTGACCCTCCAGGCGGGTGGAAAAGCGGCGGGAGTCCGCATCGTGATGCAGGTCGAAGGCAGGCAGGTCGTCGGTCATGGCGTCTCCGTGGTGAGGGGCTCAATGGCATTGTGACCCACTGCCCAGCCGGCGCCGTGGCAGAACTGGACGCAGCGCGTCACATTCATGCTTGTGAAAGGCATGAGGAGCGCCAGTGAGCGTGATCGGATTCGCAGTTTCGACGTTGGCACGATTGCTGCGAGGTACGGACCATAGACCTGCCTCTCGGAGTTTCGCCATGAGCCTGATCGACACACTGCCCGACGTCTCCAACGCCAACGATTTCACGCTGCTGGAAGGTCTGTTCCAGCTCACGGTGACCGGCCATACCGATGCGTGGGAATTCGAACGCCTCAACAACGCCGTGTACGAGCGCTTGATGTCGGCCTACTCCGGCAGCGAGAAGGCGGGCGTACACGCCGTGCATTCCCTGGTGGACTGAGTCGCCGCACCTCTTCATCGGGTGCTCCGGCGCGGCGCAGGGGTCCGCCTTCGGGTGTGACTGCCGCGTCGGAGTCCCGTCCCACCTGCTTCGTCGAAGCAGGCAGAACGAAACATTCCCTCCCATAATTCCTGCCGCGGTTGGCTATTCGCCGCGATGATCCCGTTTGCCCTGGTTGCGACGATCCTGCGTGCCTGCACTGCCCTGGATCGCTTTGAGCCGGCTTTCCGCAGCATGCAGTTCCATCGCCTTGTCAGCCGCCTCGTTCGATACGAAGCCCGCTGCCGCCGTGGCACCCTGCCCATCCTGGTCCAATTGCTGCCATGACGCGGGCTGCCGATCATGCGCCTGCTTCTGCTCGAGCAGCGACCGGGCGTTGGCCAGCGCCTGCGCCGGGGTAATCTTCCGGGGCGCACGTTTGCGCGCGGTCGCCTTCTTTGTCGTCCCTTTGCGTACGCTCGGCGTCCGCCGCGCTACCGTTGTTGCGGCGACCTTTTTCACCGCCTTCGAAACCGCCTTCCTGGCTGGCTGCTTGACCGCTTTCTTCGGGGCGGCACTGCCTGTGGTCTTCTTCGCTACGTTGGGTGCCGCCTTCTTCGTTGCCGGAGATGTCGGCGACTGCTTCGCGGCCTTCTTGGTCGCTGCCTTCTTGGTCGCAGCCTTCCCGGGCGCGGTCTTCTTGGCCGTCACCGTCCTGGCCGAGGTCTTGGCCGGGACCTTCTTTGCGGGCTTGCTTGCGGGCTTGCTTGCGCGCTTACTGGACGCTGCCTTGCCTGCGACTTTCTTGACTGCCTTTTTCGCTACAGCTTTGCGGGTCGCCATGTGCGGCTCCACGGGTGGGACACGACCCCGGGATAGCATGGCCCACCTTCAATGCAGGTGAGCAAAGCCGCAAAGTCGGCTTAACCGAAGCTCGGGCGCGAGAGCTCCTGCAGGAAGTGTTGCACCACCTCCGCATCCATCACCACCAGGAAAAGCACCCCGTAGGCGGCACCCGCCAGGTGGGCACCATGGTTGATGTTGTCGCCGCCGCGCTTGTCCATCCAGATGCTGTAGGCGATGTACAGCACGGCGAACACGATGGCCGGCATGGGAATGAAGAACACCCCGATCGTAGCCCAGGGGGCCAGCAGGATGAAGGCGAACAGCACCGCCGACACCGCACCGGACGCGCCCAGGCTGCGGTAATTCGGGTCCTTCTGGTGCTTCAGGTAGGTCGGCAGGATCGACACCACCAGTGCCGAGAAGTAGAACAGCGGGAAAACCCACGGCCCCTTCTGCTCGGCCATCCAGCCTTCGATCTGGCGCCCGAAGAAGAACAGCGTGAACATGTTGAAGAACAGGTGCCAGATGTCGGCGTGGATGAAGCCATACGTCACCAGCCGGTCGTACTGGCGGTGGCGATCGATGGCCGGCGGCCACAGGATCAGTCGCATCAACAGCGATGGCGTGCGCAGCGCGATGAGGCTCACCACGCAGGTCGCCGCGATCAGCAGCAGGGTGATGGGGGCGGTCATGCTGGTTCCTCAGGCCGCGGTGCGGTAGTTGTCCTGCATCGGATAGGTACGTGCGTACAGCGCGAACGCCAGCGCTGCGACGAACGCGAACCCCGCGAAGAAGAACATCAGGAACGCGTTCTCGGTCCAGCCCTGCCCCTGGATCCAGCCGATCACGGCCGGGTCGCGCACGCTGGCATTCGTCAGAAGCACCCACAAGCCGCCGAAGGTGCTGGTGAGGTACCAGAACGCCATGATCACGCCCTTCATCGCCATCGGGGCCTGGCTGTAGGCGAACTCCAGCGCCGTCGCCGACACCAGCACTTCGCCGAAGGTCAGCAGCAGGTAGGGCAGCGTCTGCCATGCGAGCGAGACCTTTTCACCGTCATCCATCTGCAGCTGCAGCATGCCGGCAACGATCCAGGAGAGCGCGGAGATCGCGATGCCCCAGCCCATGCGGCGCAACGCGGTGACATTGAAGCCCATCTTCCGCAGCGCCGGATACAGCATCAGGTTGTTGAACGGAATCAGCAGCATGACCATCAGCGGGTTCAGCGCCTGCATCTGCGTGGCGTCCTTCACCAGCCAACTCGGCCACCACCACAGGTCGTGCGGAATCACCATCGCCTTGCCCTGGATGACCCACGTGGACGCCTTCTGGTCGAACAAAGACCAGAACGGCGTCACCAACGCGAACACGATGAGGATGCGCAGCACCGAGCGGACGCCCTCGATGGCCGCGTCCGGATGCAGGCCGCGCGCACTTTCCAACTGCAGCGATGCGCCAAAGCCCACGCCGGCGATGATCGCCCCCAGCGCAAGACAGGCGGTGATGACGAAGCCCCAGGCGTCGGGCCAGATACCGACGCCGGCAAACTTCAGCGCCCAGAGCAACAGCATCGTCGTAGCGCCCACCACGCCGACGGCGGCGACCACCGTTCCCATGCCGCGCTCGTTACCGAGCAGCGCGGTACGCACGATGTTGAGGAACGAATCCGGATCGTTGCCGCGCGACGGCGGCACGTTCACGTACTTGTGGCGACCGAGCCAGAAGATGAAGGTTGCGATGAACATGAGGATGCCCGGGATGCCGAACGCCCACGCCGGCCCCCAGCTCCGCAGCACCAGCGGCATCAGCAGCGAGGCGAAGAACGAACCGAAATTGATGATCCAGTAGAACGCATCGAAGACTACCTTCGCCTTGCTCTTGTTGGTCTGGTCGAACTGGTCGCCGCAGAACGTCACCACCAGCGGCTTGATGCCGCCAGACCCCAGCGCAATCAGGAACAAGCCGGTATAGAAACCTGTGGCGTTGCTCTCGAACAGTGCCAGGCACGCATGGCCCGCGCAGTAGATCAGCGAAAACCACAGGACGGTGTTGTATTTGCCGAAGTAGCGGTCCGACAGCCAACCGCCCAGCAGCGGGAAGAAATAGACACCGATGACGAAACTGTGGAAAAGATCCTTCGCCGCACCCTCGCGCGCCGCCTGGTCGGGCAGGTACGCCAGCAGCACCGAACTGATCAGGAACGGCACCAGGATGTTGCGCATCCCGTAGAAGCTGAACCGTTCGCACGCCTCGTTGCCGATGATGTAGGGAATCTGGCGGGGCATGCGGCCCGGGCTGGCTTCTGCGGTCGTGCTCATCCGATCTTCCGGTGAAAGAGTCCCGGAAGGTTACCGTATCGGGCTGCGGCGGGTCGAACCGCCAGACCTGCATTCGCCCGTCCGACAGGGGCTGGGACTGACCGCGATTGCCGGGCATCATGCGCCCTGCCCTGTTCAGGATATGACCATGCTGCGACCGCTCTGCACCACGCTGTTGCTGGCCCTCGTGCCGCTCGCGCAGGCCCAGCCTGCCCTCACCACGGCGTCCGAGCGTTCGGGATTCGTGGACACCGGGCGGTACGATGAAGTGGTCGCGCTCTGCGATGCCTTCGCGCGGCAGTATCCGAAGGCCGTGCGCTGCACCACGTTCGGCACCACGCCGGAGGGTCGGCCGATGAAGGCGCTGGTCGCCTCCACCAGCGGTGCGCTCACGCCGGAACAGGCACAGCGCCGCCAGTTGCCCGTCGTGCTCGTGCAAGGCGGCATCCACGCCGGCGAGATCGATGGCAAGGATGCGGGCTTCCTCTCGCTACGCGAGATACTGGAAGGCAAGGCCGCCGCAGGCGTCCTCGACAAACTGGTCTGGGTGTTCGTGCCGGTGTTCAACGTCGATGGCCACGAGCGTTTCGGCGCCTGGAACCGCCCCAACCAGCGCGGCCCGAAGGAAATGGGCTGGCGGACCACCGCGCAGAACTACAACCTCAACCGCGACTACGTGAAGGCCGACACGCCGGAGATGCAGGCCATGCTGCAGCTGGTGCAGCGTTGGGACCCGATCGTCGCCGTGGACCTGCATGCGACCAACGGTGCCCAGTTCGAACACGACATCTCCATCCAAGTGGAGCCGGTGCATGCCGGCGATGCCGGATTACGCAAAGCCGGCCTCGCATTGCGCAGCGGCGTGATCGACGATCTGGCGAAGCACGGGTCGCTGCCGCTGCCCTACTACCCTTCGTTCGTCGTGCAGGACGATCCCACCTCCGGCTTCGAGGACAGTGTGCCGCCGCCGCGCTTCTCCCATGGCTATTTCCTGCTGCGCAACCGCATCGGCATGCTGGTGGAAACGCATTCCTGGAAGGAGTACCCGGTACGTGTGCGGATCACCCGCAATACCATCGTCTCGGTGCTGGAGCACGTCGCCCGTGATGGCGCTGCGTGGTACGCCGCCGCGAAGCAGGCCGATGCTTCCGCCACGCAGCTGGCCGGCACCGCTGAGCCGTTGACCTGGGCCGCGGCCCCGACGTCCCGCACGGTCGACTTCCGTGGCTATGCCTACACCCGGACGAAGTCCGACGTCTCGGGCGCGTTGATGACGCGCTATGACGAAAAAACACCGCAGATCTGGAAGGTGCCGCTGAAGGACGACATCCGTCCCGGCGTCGTCGTGGAGGCGCCGCGTGGCGGCTATCTGGTCCCCGTCGCGGAAGCCGCCTGGGTCGCGCCCATCCTGAAGACGCATGGGGTGGAATACCGCCTGCTCGGCAAGCCGTGGCAGGGCGACGCGCAGGTGTTCCGCGCGACGAAGAGCAGCTTCGGTAGCGCTTCCGTGGAGACGCACCAGCGCCTGACCGTCGAGGGCGAGTGGGCGCGCGAAGCGCGCACCACGCCCAGCGGCGCGCTGTTCGTTCCGACCGCGCAGGCCAAGGCGCGCCTGGTGATGGCGTTGCTGGAGCCGCTGGCACCCGATTCCCTGCTGGCCTGGGGCCGTTTCAACAACGCCTTCGAGCGCAAGGAGTACATGGAGGACTATGTGGCCGAAAGCGTCGCGCGCGAGATGCTGCGCGACCCCGCGATCAAGGCCGAGTTCGAGCGCAGGCTGCGCGAAGACAAGGCCTTCGCGGCCGATCCCGCCGCGCGGCTGGAGTTTTTCTACCGCAGGCATCCGTCATGGGACGAGCGCTACCAGCTGTATCCGGTGTTGCGCATCGACACGGCGCCGTAGCCCTGACGCTCCTCCAGGCGCGGCGCATGTCGGGACCCTGCAGCCAGCGCGGCCACGGACGTTCACCGAGCTTTCGCCATGCGGTCGCGATCCGCGCCAGCCCGTCGGCATGGCGAGGCGCGCGCTCAGCCCAGCCGCCGCATCCCGTAGCGTGCCGGCGCATTGCCGAGAGTCGTTTCGGTGAGCGGTGCGCCCATCGCTGCGAGTACGCTGCGCTGCTGGTCCAGCGGGGTACGCAGCATGCCGTTCTCGTACGTCGCCAGCGTCTGGAACGCGGGCAGTGCCCAGGCGCGTTCCAGCAATCCGGCCACGCGCGGCCACCGCGACGCATCGACGTCATGACGCACGAAGACGGCGTTGCGGAAGAAGGCGGCAAGCGTGATGTCGGCGATCGAAAGCTCGCCGAAGATCCAGCCCCGCTCCGGCAGCTGCGACTCCAGATAATCCAACGCAAGGGGCAGTTCTTCGTCGCGGGCCTTGCGGACGACATCGTCGTCGGTACCTTCATTGAAGAGAAAGCGCCGCACGCCTTTCTGGAAGAACATGCGCCAGACGATGACGTCGCCCAGCTGGGAGTCCGCATATTCCTCGAGCCAACGCGCCTGGGCCCGCGGCACGGCGCCTGACGGATACAGCGACGGGTCGGGATAGCGGTCCTGCAGGTATTCGCAGATCACCGTGGAGTCGTTGAGGACCAGCCCGCCATCCAGCAGCACGGGGATGCGCCGGAGCGGACTCAGGCGACTGAATTCCTCGTCGCCGACGAACGGTGCGATGGGATCGATCCGGTACGGGATGCCCTTCAGTTCGAGACAGACCAGCACCTTGCGCACGTACGGCGACAGGTAGTTGCCGATGATCGTGACGGGTTCGCTCATGTACGGCCTCCGCTCGGGTGCAGACAGCGTGCGCAGCCCAGCCCGAACGGTCAACCCCACGCGGGGCCCGCGGCGGCGCACGCGCGCATGCGCCGGGCATGGAGAAACGTCCGCGTATCGACGCTTCCCGCGTTGACGGACCATTACGTCCGCCATCGGTAAGCTGACGGGCCATCACCTGCGGGGAGCACGCCATGTTCCGTCCTTTGCTGACCACCGCCTGCCTGCTGGTGCTGGCAGCGTGCCAGTCGCCGCCTGCCGCGCCGGCCGCCGATGACGCACCAGCCGCGACGCCGCCTGCGACCGTGATCGAAGGGCGGGCGACGTATCTGCAACGGATAGCGCCACCGCCGGGCGCGGTGCTGAGCGTGGAGTTGATCGACAACCAGCTGGCCGACACGCCGGCCGCCATCGTCGCGCGTGCGGACTTCACCGACCTCCAGGGCCCACCGTTCGCCTTCTCCCTGCCCTATGACGCCTCCAAGCTCCGCCGCAACGGGCAATACGGCCTGCATGCCGGCCTGCGCGATGCCGAAGGCAGGCTCTGGTTCGTCACCGACACGCGCGTGCCGGTCACGCCAGGCGCGACGTCACCCGTGGAATTCCGGATGGTGCAGGCAGGCGCCGAACCGACCCCGCCGATCGGCACCACCTATTGGCAGTGCGGCGACCAGCGCATCGGCGTCCGCCCCGATACCGCGAAGCACCAGGTGGCGCTGGATATCGGTGGCAAGGTCCTGACCCTGCCCCATGCCACGAGCGCTTCCGGAACGCGGTATGCCGATGCCGCAGGCAACACGTTCTGGAGCCAGGGCACGGACGCTACCCTGACGCTTGCGGGCGGGCCTGCGGTGCCCTGCCTCGCCGCGGAACAGGGCTCGCCCTGGGATGCCGCGAAGGCGCGTGGCAGCGTGTTCCGCGGGCTGGGCACCGAGCCTGGCTGGTCGGTCGAGGTCGGCGGCGGTGAAATGCCCCGGCTGCAGGCCGAACTGGACTATGGCGAACAGCGGGTCGACGTTCCGCAGGCCCGCAGGACGGCCGAGGGTTACGCCGGCAGTACCGGCGATGGCCGGGCCGTGTCGCTCGTCACGAAGAAGGAAAGCTGCAACGACGGCATGAGCGACAACACCTATCCGGCCTCCGTGATCCTGACGGTCGGCGACAACACCTACCGCGGCTGCGGCCGCTTCCTGACGGAATGATGCACGCATGAGTCGACGTTCCCGCGCACGCCGCCAGAACCGCCAACGCCTTCCCCTCTTCGCCTTCCTTGCGCTGCTCGTACTCGGCGCGGGTGCGTGGTGGTGGTCCCAGCGCGACGAGGCTCCCGCCGCCGCTACGGCCACCCGCGACGCCGCTCCCGATCCGAAGCACACCAGCGCCGTGCTGGCGCTGCCGCCGGTCGAACACACACGCCCCCGCGATCTGGCCGGCAACGTGCCCGACGTCGCGCCTCCGGCGACGCCCGCACCGTCCGCTCGCGACGCGGACGCGCTGCCCGCCTTCCTGCCGCCGGAAGCACGGCAGACGCTCGCGCTGATACAGCGCGGCGGCCCCTTCCCGCATCGGCAGGACGGCAGCGTGTTCCAGAACCGCGAAGGACGCCTGCCGCGCCGGGAGCGAGGTTATTACCGCGAGTACACGGTCGACACGCCGGGGCGGGACCACCGGGGCGAGCGCCGCATCGTCGCCGGCGGGCAACCTCCGCGCGAGTACTACTACAGCGACGACCACTACGAGAGCTTCCGGCGTTTCGAGATCGGCAGCGGAGCGGCGCGATGAGCGACTCCGGTTTCGACCCCGGCCTTACCGATCCCGCCCGCGCCGGTGTGTTCTTCGTTACCGAAGACGACCTCGGCCCCTTGGCCGCCGTCGGCCGCGATGCCGGCCTGCTGGCACGCCGCATCGACCTGTCTGGCTGCGACGGCAAGTCCGCGCTGCTGCTCCGCATCGCGACGGTGCTGGATTTCCCGCAGACATCGGGCCGCAACTGGGACGCGCTGTCGGACAGCCTGCGCGACCTGTCCTGGCTGGAAGCACCGGGCTACGTACTCCTGTTCGAGCAGGCGCATGAACTGCGCGACCGCGCCGAGGCGGATTTCGACACCCTGCTCGACGTGCTTGACGAGGCTTCGCAGGCCTGGGCGGTGGATGACGTGCCGTTCTGGGCCTTCATCGCACTGCCGGAAGAGGACTTCCCCGACCTCCAGTAACGGTGCCGGGCAGTGATCGCCGCTATCTGCGAAAATGCGGCATGCTCGATTTCACCTCTCTTCCGCTGCCGCCCGGCCTGCAGCAGGGCGTCCAGGCGCTCGGCTACACCCAGCCCACCCCGATCCAGGCCCGCAGCCTGCCTGCCATCCTCGACGGCCGCGACGTCATCGCGCAGGCGCCGACCGGCAGCGGCAAGACCGCCGCGTTCGGCCTGGGGCTGCTGCACCGGCTGGATATCGCCACCGTGCGCACCCAGGCATTGGTGCTGTGCCCGACGCGCGAACTGGCCGACCAGGTCGCGCAGCAACTGCGCAAACTCGCGGTCGGACTTCCCAACCTGAAAGTGCTGACGCTGTGCGGCGGCATGCCGCTCGAACCCCAGTTGCGCTCGCTGGAGGCGCACGACCCGCAGGTGGTGGTCGGCACGCCCGGGCGCATCCAGGAACTGCTGCGCAAGAAAGCGCTGCATCTGGGCGGCGTGCGCACCTTGGTGCTCGACGAAGCCGACCGCATGCTCGACATGGGATTCGAGGAGCCCATCCGCGAGATCACCGGCAAGACCCCGAAGGACCGCCAGAGCCTGCTTTTCTCGGCCACCTTCACCGACGCCATCCGCGACATCGCCCGCAACACGCTGCGCGACCCCCTCGAAGTGACGGTGGACGCACCGCAGGCGCAGTCGGTGATCGAGCAGCGTTTCCTGCAGGTCGATCCCGCGCGCAAGCAGACCACGCTGGCGGGACTGCTCGCGCAGCATCGCGTCGAGTCCGGGGTGGTCTTCTGCAACATGCGCAAGGACGTGGACGAAGTCGCGATCTCATTGCAGCACTTCGGCTTCTCCGCACTCGCCCTGCACGGCGACATGGAGCAGCGCGACCGCGACGAGGTGCTGGTGCGCTTCGCCAACCGCAGCTGCAACGTGCTGGTCGCCAGCGACGTCGCTGCGCGCGGCCTGGACATCGAGGACCTGGCGCTGGTGGTCAATTACGACATGCCCAGCGACGCGGACACCTATGTGCACCGCATCGGCCGCACCGGCCGTGCCGGACGCGATGGCCTGGCGATCAGCCTGTGCACACCGCGCGAGCTGCCACGCGCAGCGGTCATCGAGGAACGGCTCGGCGCTCCACTGCTGTGGGACCGCAACGCACCGCCCGCCCCCAAGGCCAACACTGCGCCTCCGGCCGCGATGACCACGCTGCGGATCGACGCCGGCAAGACCGACAAGCTGCGGCCGGGCGATGTACTGGGCGCACTGACCGGCGATGCGGGCCTGTCGGCGTCTGCCATCGGCAAGATCAACGTCTTCCCGACGCGTACCTATGTGGCGGTCGCACGCGACAAGGCCGCCGCCGCGCTGTCGCGGCTCAACGCCGGCAAGATCAAGGGCCGCAGCTTCCGCGTGCGCAAGCTCTGACACCCTGCAGCCCTGTAGGAGCGCCCCATGGGCGCGATGCTTTTTTCAGGATCACAAGGCAACAGCATCGCACCCATGGGGTGGTCCTACGGATCGTGCGAATTCCTGCCCACAAACAAAAACGCCGGCGCTTGCGCACCGGCGTCTTCTTGAACCATCGGGTTCAGCGCTGGATTACAGCGGCTGCACCTGGTCGGCCTGCATGCCCTTCTGGCCCTGCACGGCGACGAAGGAGACCGACTGGCCTTCCTTCAGCGACTTGAAGCCATTGCCCTGGATCGAGCGGAAGTGCACGAACAGGTCGGGGCCGCTCTGCGGGGTGATGAAGCCGAAGCCCTTGGCGTCGTTGAACCACTTGACGGTACCGGTCTGACGATCAGACATCTTTACTAACTCCTGAAACATGGATGAAAGGACCACAACCCCGGCATATGACCGGGACGGGACTGGGTTTGCAGGCGTTGGTAAAGCGGGAAGATGTAGCAGATGTATCTACCGCATCAGGCTCACGATTCACGGTGACCCTGGCAAGCACAGTGCCGCGCACTCTACCGGGCTTTTCATGTAAAAGCGAATCCCTTTTGCAAGAAAGCTGAACAGGGCTCTTTCCCGGCAGGCTTTAACCGATTGCAGCCGACGGCGGGCAGGCTCCGCCGCCGGCGTATCATTGCGCCCCGTTTTCCGAACCCCTGCCATGGCGCTCAAGTCCACCGTCGTCAAAGCCGAACTGCAGATCAGCGACATGGACCGCCACTACTACGGCACCCACAACCTGACCCTGGCGCAGCACCCGTCCGAAACCGATGAGCGGCTGATGGTCCGGCTGATCGCCTTCGCCCTGATGGCGCAGGACCGCCTGGAATTCGGCAAGGGCCTCAGCAACGAGGAAGAGCCCGACCTGTGGCGCAAGGACTACACGGGGTTGATCGAACAGTGGATCGACCTGGGCCAGCCCGACGAATCGCGTATCCGCAAGGCGTGCGGGCGGGCCCACGAGGTCATCGTGGTCAATTACGGGGGGCGCGCCGCCGACCTGTGGTGGGACAGGAATGCGGCATTGCTGGCCCGTCACCGCAACCTGACCGTGCTGGACATCGCGCCCGAGTCGGTGGCTGCCATCACGGCGCTCATGGTCCGCAGCATGCGCTTCAACGTGATGATCCAGGACGGCGAGATACAATGGATGACCGACGACCAGGTGGTCGCCATCACGCCGACCGTCCGCCAGGCGGGTCTCGCGCGGGCCGCCTGACCGCATGGCACCCACCCACGACGTACTGGTGGTCGGAGGCGGTGCGGCCGGCCTGATGGCCGCCTTGACCGCCGGCCGGCGCGGCCTGCGCGTGCTGGTGATCGAACACGCCAACAAGGTCGGCAAGAAGATCCTGATGTCCGGCGGCGGGCGCTGCAACTTCACCAATACCGGCACCACGCCGGCCAACTTCCTTTCCGCCAATCCGCACTTCTGCAAGTCGGCGCTGGCGCGCTACACGCCGGGCGATTTCATCGCACTGGTCGAGCAACACCGCATCGCCTACCACGAGAAGGAACTCGGGCAGCTGTTCTGCGACGTCTCGTCCAAGCTGATCGTGAAGCTGCTGGTGGACGAATGCCTGGCCGCCGGCGTGCATATCGAGACGGGCTGCAGTGTCGGTAACGTCGAACAGACGGACGGCGTGTTCCGCCTGGACACCCCGCTGGGGCGCGTGGCCGCGCCGTCGCTGGTGGTGGCCACCGGCGGACTGTCCATCCCGAGCATGGGCGCGACCGGTTTCGGCTACGATCTTGCGCGCCGGTTCGGCCACGACGTGCTGCCTACGCGCGCCGGCTTGGTGCCGCTAACGCTGAGCGGCAAGCACCAGGAGCGCCTGGCCGACCTGAGCGGCGTGTCGTTCCCGGTCGAGGCACGCTGCGGCAAGGCGCGCTTCCGCAACTTCATGCTGCTGACCCACCGCGGCGTCAGCGGCCCGTCGATCCTGCAGATCTCCTCGTACTGGCAGCCGGGCGACGACCTGCGCCTGGACCTGCTGCCGGACCGCGACACGCTGGCATGGCTGCAGGCGCAACAGCACCAGCGGCCGGACGCCGAACTGAAGACCGTCCTGTCCGACGCGTTGCCACGTCGTTTCGCGCAGCGCCTGTGCGAGGTCTGGCTGCCCAACCGCCCTATGAAGCAGTTCAACGCTCCCCAGCTGAAAGAGGCCGCCGCCCTGATCGCCGACTGGCCGCTGGTCGCCAGCGGAACCGAGGGCTATCGCACGGCCGAAGTGACCCTCGGGGGCGTGGACACCGACGGCGTCTCCAGCAGCACGATGATGTCCAAGCGTGTGCCCGGCCTGTTCTTCGTCGGCGAAGTGCTGGATGTCACCGGCTGGCTGGGCGGCTACAACTTCCAGTGGGCGTGGGCATCGGGCCATGCTGCGGGCACGGCCGTCTGACGCAGTGCGGCGTTTCTGTCCGGGAGCGGTTTGTTAGCCTTTGGAAACCGGTGTCATCATAAGATTTCCATGGCGGCCTCCCCTCCTCCTTCCCGTCGGCAGTTCCTGGCGCAGGTCGCCGGCACGTCCGGGCTGGCCCTGCTGGCCTCGACGTTGCCCTTCGGCGCCAGCGCGCAGCGCCAACCCGTCGCCACGACACGCAGTGGCCGCGTTGCAGGGACCACCGACCGCGGCGTCCAGGTGTTCCGCGGCATTCCTTACGCCGGCGACACCAACCGCCAACGCTTCCAGCGCGCCCTGCGCGAGACCGGCTGGACGGGCGTGCGGGATGCCTCCCGCTTCGGCGCCTCGGCTCCGCAGCGCGGTGACGCCGACGGGCAACCGGTCAGCGAAGAGTGCCTGTTCCTGAACGTCTACACGCCGGCTCTGCGCGATGGCGGGAAGCGCCCGATACTGGTCTACATCCATGGCGGTGGCTACAACAACGGCTCAGGCTCGCATCCGCTCTACGACGGCGCGAACCTCTGCCGTCGTGGCGACGTCGTCGTCGTCACCATCAATCATCGGCTCAACGCGTTCGGCTACCTGTATCTGGGCGAAAGCGGCGACGAGCGCGTGCGGGAGTCGGGCAACGTCGGGCAGCTCGATCTGATCGACGCGCTGCGCTGGGTCCGCGAGCACGCACATGCATTCGGTGGCGATGCCGACAACGTCACCGTGTTCGGCCAGTCCGGCGGCGGCGCCAAGATCGCCACGCTGATGGCCATGCCGGAGGCCGATCGCCTGTTCCACAAGGCCATGACGATGAGCGGCCAGCAGGTCACCGCGGCCGGCCCGCGCGCCGCCGCGCAGCGCACGGCGCTGTTCATGGCCGAACTGGGCCTGGGCCCTCGCGATGTGGATCGCCTGCTGACGATGCCGATGGCACGCCTTCTGGACGCCACGCGGGTGCGCGACCCGTCGCGCGTGGAGGACACCGCGCTCTACTTCGGCCCTGTGCTGGATACGCACCAGCTTCCGCGGCATCCGTTCTACCCCGATGCGCCCGCGCAGTCCGCCGGCATCCCGATGGTCATCGGCAATACGCGCGACGAGACGCGCGCCTTCCTGGGCAACGATCCGGCGAACTTCAGCCTGACCTGGGAACAGCTCCCGCAGAAGCTCTGCGAGCAGCAGTTCGTGGATGTGTCACCGGACGTGGTGATCGCCGAATACCGGCGCCTGTATCCGGACTACACGCCGTCGGAGGTCTTCTTCGCGGCGACCACCGCCGGGCGCTCATGGCGCGGCGCCATCGTCGAGGCCGAAGCGCGCGCGCGACAGGGATCGCCGGCGTGGGTCTACCAACTCGACTGGCGTTCGCCGGCAGACGGTGGAAAGCTGCGCGCGTTCCACACGCTCGACATTCCGCTGGTGTTCGACAACATCGCGAAAGAAGGATCGAAGACAGGGACCGACGCCCGCGCCCGCGCCATGGCGGCGCGCATGAGCGATGCGTTGATCGCCCTCGCCCGCCACGGCGACCCGAACCATGCGGGCATCCCCGCATGGCGTCCATACACCCTGCCACAGCGGCAGACCATGGTGTTCGACGACGAATCGTCCCTGCAGGACGATCCGCGTGGCGGCGAGCGCAGGCTCTACGAGCGCGTGCCCTTCATCCAGCGGGGCACCATGTAGCGTGCGCTGCGGGCACGACTGCGATGGCCCTCATCGTTGCGGTCGTGCGCGTGGCGCACGCTACGACATGACGTCGGCGGCGATCTCAAACGAACGCAGGCGCTTGCCGTGGTCGAAGATGTTGGCGGTCAGCATCAGCTCATCCGGGCGATGCCGCTGGATGAAGTCGGCGATGCCCTTGCGCACGGTATCGCGGCTGCCGACGACCGCGCACGCCAGCGCCTGCGCGACGCCGGCCTTTTCGTGCGGCTCCCAGAAGGCCTCGATGTCGTCGATCGGCGGCGGCACCCGTCCCGCACGGCCGCGACGCAGGTTGACGAAGGCCTGCTGCTGGGTGGTGAACAGGTAGCGCGCTTCCTCGTCCGTCTCGGCGGCCACGACGTTCAGGGCGAGCATCGCGTGCGGCTTGGCCAGACGCTTCGAGGGACGGAAATCGCGGTGGTACAGCAAGAGCGCCTGGTCCATCGCGTCGGGCGCGAAATGCGATGCGAACGCATAGGGCAAGCCCAGCGCGGCCGCGAGTTGCGCGCCGAACAGGCTGGAACCGAGCAGCCACACGGGCACCTCGAGCCCCGCACCCGGCACGGCACGCACGGCCTGCCCGTCCTGTGCCGGCTCGAAGTAGCGCAGCACTTCCTGCACGTCCTGCGGGAACTGCTCGGCACTGTCGAAGTAGCGCCGCAAGGCGCGTGCGGTCGCCTGGTCGGTGCCCGGTGCGCGACCCAGGCCGAGGTCGATGCGGCCCGGATACAGCGACGCGAGCGTGCCGAACTGCTCGGCCACCTGCAGCGGTGAATGGTTCGGCAGCATGATGCCGCCGGAACCGACGCGGATCGTCGACGTCGCACCGGCGACGTGACCGATCAACACGGCGGTCGCGGCGCTGGCGATGCCCGGCATGTTGTGGTGCTCGGCCAGCCAGTAGCGGGTGTAGCCCCAGCGCTCGGCGTGCTGCGCCAGGTCGCGCATGTGGACGAACGCCAGCGTGGTGTCGCTGCCCTCGCAGACGGGGGCGAGATCGAGGAGCGAATACGGGGTCATGGAACGGCCTTGCGATGACGATGACATCGTCATGGGGATCCGCGGCGACGGATTCCACCGCCGCGTGCGGGATGCTGTATCCCGCTCAGCCCATCAGGTCGAACGGGCCGCCCTGGGCCAGAGCACGCTGGTAAGCGGGTCGCGAATGGATGCGCTGCTGGAAGCCGGCGAGGTTCGGGTAAGCATCGAGTCCGGCGCGCACGGCCGCCGCTTCCACCGGGAAACTCATCTGGATGTCGGCCGCACTGAACTGATCGCCCGCGAACCACGTGGCCTTGCCCAGTTCGGCGTTCATGTAATCCAGGTGCAGCTTCACCTGGGGCCCGACGAAGGTCCTCATCGCCTTGTCGGCGATGCCGCGTGCCACCGGCCGTGCGAAGAACGGCATGGGGGCTCTCTTCAGGCGCGAGAACACCAGGCTCAGCAGCATCGGCGGCATCGCCGAGCCTTCGGCATAGTGCAGCCAGTAGCGATAGCGCAGGTGCTCGGCGGTGCCGGGCGACGGCGCGAACCGGCGCGCGGCGTCGTAACGTTCCACCAGGTATTCGAGCACCGCACCGGACTCGGCCAGCACGTGCTCGCCATCCACGACCACCGGGGATTTGCCCAATGGATGCACCTTCTTCAATTCCGGTGGCGCCAGCATCGTCTTCGGGTCGCGCTGGTAGCGCACCACGGCGTAATCCAGGCCCAGTTCCTCGAGCAGCCAGAGCACGCGCTGGGAACGGGAGTTGTTGAGGTGGTGGACGGTGAGCATGCGCCAGCGCTCCGCGTGGGGTCCGCCATCCTACCTCGCGGCATATGCCGTTGTGGAAGCGACGTGAGTCGCGATGACGGAGCAGGGAAAGCGATCGCGACTCACGTCGCTCCCACACCTGTCATCACGCCCTATGAACTACACGACAGCATCGAACATCCCGCACGGTCGCGTGCCCAGTCCGGCCGGCGCTGCGCGAATCGCTCGCGGCCGGGCTGGTCGTCGTAGGGCCGGCGCATGACGGCCAGCAGATCGTGTACCCCGGACAGGTCGCCGCCTTCGGCCGCCTCGATCGCCTGCTGCGCCAGGTAATTCCGCAGCACGTAGCGGGGGTTGGCCAGGCGCATGCGCTCGCGGCGGGTAGCTGGATCGAGCGGATCATCGTCGAGCCGGCGCGCGTGCGCTGCCAGCCAATCGCGGAGCGCCGGCGCCACGCGTTCGCGCTTGCCGGCGTCGTAGAAGGCGTCGTCGAACGAGGCCAGCGAGACATCGCCCAGGTCCGCATCGATCAGTGCACGGAAGAACAGGGTCATGTCGACCTCGCCCTGCTGCAACAACGCCTGCAGGGCCTGCATATGCTCGAGATCGCCGTCGCGACATGCCGCCAGGCCCAGCTTGCGCGCTACGGTCTCGCGTTCCTCGGCCGCATGGGTGTCGGCAAAGGCCTGCAGACCGTCCTGCAACGCGTCCACGCCTTCGAACAGGGGCGAGAGTGCATGGGCGAACCGGGTGAGGTTCCAGCCCGCCACGCGCGGCTGCCAGCCGAAGCGGTAGCGACGGCCCTGCGCATCGGTGGTGTTCGGCGTCCAGTCCGGATCATAGTCATCGACCCAGCCGTAGGGGCCGTAGTCGATGGTCAGGCCAAGCACCGACATGTTGTCCGTGTTCATCACCCCATGGACGAATCCCACGCGCATCCAGTGCGCCACCATCACCGCCGTGCGTTCGCAGACCTCGGCGAACCACGCGGCATACAACGCCTCGCCTTCGCCCGACAGACGGGGAAAATCGCGGCGGAGGGTGAATTCCACGAGCGCGCGCAGGAGATCGGTTTCGCCGCGCGAGGACGGCAACTGGTAATGGCCGAAGCGCAGGAACGACGGCGCCACGCGGCAGGCGATCGCGCCGGGTTCCGCTTTCGGATGACCGTCGTAGAACATGTCGCGCACCACCTGTTCGCCGGTACCGACCAGGCTCAGGGCGCGTGTCGTCGGTACGCCGAGATGGTGCATGG
Source organism: Pseudoxanthomonas sp. LjRoot127 (assembly GCF_964253495.1). Lineage (NCBI taxonomy): Bacteria > Pseudomonadati > Pseudomonadota > Gammaproteobacteria > Lysobacterales > Lysobacteraceae > Pseudoxanthomonas > Pseudoxanthomonas sp. LjRoot127. The sequence continues at coordinate 3,278,137 of NZ_CAXUQR020000001.1, read as the reverse complement.
CCTCGCTGCACAGGAACTCGCGGATGGACGAGCGGAGCACCGCGCGCCCGTCGGCGGTGCGCGAGTAGGGGGTGGGTCCTGCACCTTTCAGCTGCAGCTCCCAGCGTTCACCCCGCGCATTGACCACTTCGCCCAGGGTGATGGCGCGGCCGTCGCCGAGCTGGCCCGCCCACTGGCCGAACTGGTGGCCGCCGTAGTTGCCGGCGTAAGGCTGCATGCCCGGCAACAAGGCATTGCCGCCGAACACCTGCGCGAAGGCGTGGGACGCGACATCCGCCTCTTCCAGATCCAGCAGCGCCGCGACATCGGGCGAATGCGCCAGCAGCGTCGGCGCGGCAACGGGCGTGGGCTGGGCCGGCGACCACACCGCGCCTCGAACCTCGCGACGCCGGTATCCCTGTTCCGGGTCCCCCGGCAGCTCGCGGACGAAGCGATTGTCGAAGCGCAGCGCGTCCAGGCCGCTCATGCGGCGTCCGCAGGCGCGTCCATCTGCGGCGTCAGGTCTGGCCACAGCGCTACACGCTCGTCGAACACGAAGCAGGCACCCTCATAACCGAAACCGCCGACCTGCTCGAAGTAGCCGAGGATACCGTCGTCGAGCTGCAGGACGTTGTCCATGCCATCGGCCTGCATCCACAAGGCCGCCTTCTCGCAGCGGATGCCGCCGGTGCAGAAGCTGACGACGGTAGCGTCCTTCAGTGCATCGCGATGCGGCGCCAATGCGGCCGGAAGATCGGTGAACTTGTCGATCGGCAGCGTCAGCGCGCCGGCGAAGGTGCCGTGTTCGGTCTCCTGTGCGTTGCGCGTGTCCAGCATCACCACGCGGCGTCCCGTGTCGTCGTGGCCCTGCTCCAGCCAGCGCGCCAGCGTGCGCGGTTCGACGACCGGCGCGCGAGCGCTCTCCGGGGTCGTGCCGGGACGGCGGAAGCTGATGATTTCCGGCTTCACCTTGACCTTGAGGCGGGCGAAGGGAGCCCGGCGGCTGTAGCTGTACTTCACGCGCAGGCCGGCGAAGCGCGCGTCCTCGTGCAGCGGTGCGAGGAAAGCGGCGATGGCGTCGGCCTCGCCGGCCAGGAACAGGTTCAACCCTTCGCCCGCCACCAGGACCGACCCGCGCAGCGACAGCGTTTCGGCACGCATGCGCAGCGTGGCCGCGAATATCTCGGGCGCGTCGATGGGCGTGAAGTGATAGGCGGCGATGTTGGTGACCATGTCGCGATTTTACCGCCCGTCGGCCTTTCCCCTTTATTCAACCAGATGGTTGACAGTCGGTGATGGTCGAGCCAATACTCAACCATATGGTTGAACATGATGCCCAGCAACTCGATGCCGTCTTCCACGCCCTGGCGGATGGCACGCGCCGCCGGATGTTGCGCAGCCTGCGGGGGCAGGCCCGCAGCGTGGGCGAACTGGCGGCACCGTTCCGGATCTCGCTGGCGGCGGCGTCCAAGCACATCAAGGTCCTGGAGCGCGCCGGACTGGTCACGCGCCAGATCCGGGGCCGCACCCACCTGTGCCACCTGCAACCCCAGGCGCTGGCCGATGGCGAGGCGTGGTTGCGCGAGTACGCGCAGTTCTGGACCGCCCGCCTCGACGCGCTCGATACCGTCCTGCAAGCGGACACCCCACCTTCCGCCACGCCTACCCGGGAACAGCCATGACCCCTTCCGCCCCAGGCACGGTCGATGTCACCGTGCAACGCGCATTCACGGCCTCTGCCGAACGTGTTTTCGACGCGTGGCTGACGCCGCGCCTGCTGGGCCAGTGGATGATGGGTCCTGACATTCGCGAGGAGAAACTGCTGCGCCTGGACGTGGATGCGCGCGTTGGTGGTCGCTTCTCGATGCTGGTCGAGCGCGACGGCGAACGCATCGACCACGTCGGCGAGTATCTCGTCATCGATCGGCCGCACCGGCTGTCGTTCACCTGGACCATCGCCGGCGAGGCCGATCAGGACGGCAGCCGGGTCGATATCGTGCTCACGCCGACGCCCGTCGGCTGCGAGCTGCGCCTGACCCATACCCTTCCGCGCGCCTGGGCCGACTATGCCGACCGCACGCAGCAGGGCTGGAGCACGATGCTCGAGGCCCTGCAGCGGCTGTTCTGATCCTTGGTATTGAACTCAGACCGGGCAAGCCGCGCCGGCGTCAGAGCAGCAACCAGGGCAATGCCAGCGTCACCGCGACGATGAAGAGCATCGCGGCCAGGATGCCGACGACGTACAGCGGCCGATCGCGCAGCAGCCCGGCGATCGTCTCGGCGCGCCCTTCGCGCTCGGCGGTGGCGCGTTCGGACCGTGCGTGCTCGCGACGCTTCGCCTGATAGCCCGCCATCAGTGTCTTCGCGCGCACCAGCTGGTCCGCATCGTCGATCCACAGGCCGCCGGCGGAGATACCCCACGGGCTGGGCGGGGTTTCGTAGAAGTCGATCGCGTTGGCGCGCAGCAGTTGGCGCACGTCGTCGGCTTCGTCTACGGGCACGTTGCGCAGATTGAGGAACAGTTTGGCCATCGGGACAGTCTAGCGGGTCGACGTCGGGCGCACCGGCGTGCGGTACCCTGCACACCCCTCTCATCCGGACGACTCATGCGCTCCCTGCTGCTCGCCTTCTCGCTGACCCTGCTCGCTGCCTGTACGCCTGCCGGCCCGCCGCCTGGCGGCAGCGTGGCCGACCTGCAACGCATCGACACGCAGGCAGGCAGTGGCCCCATCGCCACCCGCGGCAGCGACGTCACCGTGCACTACACCGGCTGGTTGTACGACGAGACGGCGCCGCAGCAGCGCGGCATGAAGTTCGACAGCTCGGTCGACCGCGGCGAGCCCTTCACCTTCCTGCTGGGCGCCGGCCAGGTCATCCGGGGCTGGGACGACGGGGTGGCCGGCATGAAAGTCGGCGGCAAGCGCACGCTGAAGATCCCGGGCGACCTCGCCTACGGCAGCAGCGGTGCCGGCGGCGTCATTCCGCCGAACGCTTCGCTGGTGTTCGACGTGGAACTGCTGGACGTGAAGCCACACGAGTGAGGGTGTGGGTCATGCAGGAGCGACGGCACTCGTGGGAGCGACGCAACTCGCGAGTTTCCGACAGGTGAGGAGGCGGACCTCTTCCGCAAAAAGGATGCCCGACGTCTGTCGACCGGCGCGCTGAGATGCATCCATCGCGACTTACGTCGCTCCCACCATCTGCCATCCCCGCCGTTCGCTACTCCACCGGCGCCAGCCGCAGGTCGTGGAAGTCGAAACTGAAATCGGTCAGCGGCGAGATCGCTTCCATCCGCGCCTCGCGGATGCCGCCGTCGGGTTTCAGCGAATACGTCAGGAAGGCGTCGGCGTTGAGCCAGCGTTCTCGCCAGCGCACCACGAAGGTGTCGTGCTGCCAGTGCTGCAGGTCGCCGACCAGTTCCGGCGTGCGGCTGAAGCGCAGCACCAGGCGCTCGCCTTCCTGGGCCACGATGACATCGCCATACCACGGGTCGCGCAGCGTGCCGGCGTACTTCGCAAGCGGCAGCGAGGGCTTCGACATGGCGTCGCGCGCGGCCTGCAGTTTCTGCCAGTGTTCGTCGGCGTTGCCCTTGGCCTGCGCCACCTGCGCCTGGTAGGCGGCCAGCCAGTCGGTGCCGCTGTCCGCAAGGTAGGCGTCCAGTACCTTCAGCGTCACGGCATTGAAGGCCGCACCCACCTCCTGGTTCGTCAGTACCACGACACCGAGCTTGCGCTCCGGCACCAGCGTCACGCGCGACACCATGCCCGGCCAGCCGCCGGTATGCCACACCAGCTTGCGGCCCTGGAAATCGGAGACCATCCAGCCTTCCCCGTAGCCCAAGAAATTCGGTCTGGCGGCCTTCAGTGCTTCCACCTTGGGTTCCGTGATCGGGATCGGCGTGACCAGCGACCACATCGCCTTCTGGCGCTCCGGCGTGAACAGCGCATGCTCGCGCCCGTGCGCATCCCGATAGGTGCCGCCGGCGAGCTGGGCGTTCATCCATTTCGCCATGTCGTTCACGCTGGCATAGATTCCGCCTGCGCCGGCGACATTGCGCCACGTCATCCGCGGCGCCGGCTGCAGCGTGGTGAAGTCGGCCATGGCGTGGCCGGTGGCGACATTGTCGCCCGGCTTCAGTGCATCGCTGTTGTAGCGCGTCTCGCGCATGCCCAGCGGCTGGAAGAAACGCGTGCGCAGGAACTGGGCGTAGGACTGGCCGCTGGCCTGCTCCACCACCAGCTGGGCCACACCGTAGAGGATGTTGTCGTAGGCATAGCGTTCGCGGAACCCGCCGCTCAACGGCACATCGCGCAGGCGCTCGGCCACTTCGCGGTTGCTGTAGGTGGTGGTGGGCCAGTACAGCAGGTCGCCCGCACCCAGTCCCAGCCCGCTGCGGTGAACCAGCAGGTCGCGGATGCGCATCTCGCGGGTGACATAAGGATCGGCCATGCGGAACCATGGCAGGTGGTCGATCACGCGGTCTTCCAGGGAGAGTTTGCCTTCGTCGGCCAGCATGGACAGCGAGGCCGAGGTGAACGCTTTCGTGTTCGAGGCGATGGCGAACATCGTGTGCGCGTCGACCTTGGCCGGTTTGCCGAGCTCGCGCTCGCCCCAGCCTTTCGCCAGCACCACCTCGCCGTCCTTCACCACCGCCACCGCGATGCCCGGTACATCGAACGCCTTGCGCACCGATTCGACGTAGGCATCGATATCCTGCAGCTCGGGCGGCGGCGATGGCGCCCCGGCGAGCGCCACCGGCGCGGCAAGGCAGAGCAGCAAGAGCGCGCGGCGCGCGACCGCAGGCGACATCGACATCGGCAGATCCCCTTCACGTGTTGCGCACGACGATACCGCAGGCCGTGCATCCGCCGGGAGTGCTGTCCGGGCACGGCATACTATGCGGATGCCTTCACCCCGTAGCGATGCCCCACCCCTCCCGCACACCGTCGCCGTCATCGGCGGCGGGCCGGCAGGCCTGATGGCCGCCGAAACGCTGCGCGCCGCGGGGCTGCAGGTCGACCTGTACGACGCGAAGGGCTCGGTGGGAAGGAAGTTCCTGATCGCCGGCAAGGGCGGCATGAACCTGACCCACTCGGATCCGTTCGAGGTGTTCGTCACGCGCTACGGCACGCGCACGCGTGAGGTCGCCGCATGGCTCCGCGACTTCGATGCAGATGCCTTGCGTACATGGGCGAGCGGATTGGGCGTGGAGACATTCGTCGGCACGTCAGGTCGCGTGTTCCCGTCCGATCTGAAAGCCGCACCCCTGCTGCGCGGCTGGGTGCGACGACTGCGCGAACAGGGCGTGCGGTTCCACGTACAACATCGCTGGCTGGGCTGGGACGATGCGGGCGCGCTTCGCTTCGCCGCTCCCGACGGCGAAGTCGCCATGCGCGCCGATGCTGCGTTGCTGGCCATGGGCGGCGGCAGCTGGCCGGAGCTGGGGTCCGATGGTGCCTGGGTGGCGCCGCTGAAAGACAAGGGCATCCACGTCGCGCCCTTGCAGCCATCGAACTGCGGCTTCGACATCGACTGGAGCGAACACCTGGCGACGCGCTTCGCCGGCGCGCCCCTCAAGCCCGTCGTCGCGCATTGGCATGACGCCGACGGCACGCCGCAGCAGCGCCAGGGCGAATGCGTCATCACCGCCACCGGCATCGAGGGCAGCCTGGTCTACGCGCTGTCGCCGATGCTGCGCGACGCCCTCGCACGCGACGGCGAGGCCACGCTGGTGCTGGACCTGCTGCCGGGGCGTGAGGAACGCGATCTTGTGCGCCGGCTGGCGAAGCCACGCGGTTCGCGCAGCCTGAGCGAGCACCTGCGTCGCGAAGCGGGCGTGAGTGGCGTGCGTGCGGCACTGCTGTACGAAGTGCTCGACAAGGCTGCGTTGTCCGATCCCGCGAAGATCGCCGCGACGCTGAAGCGTTTCCCCTTCCGCCTGCAGCGTCCCCGCCCGATCGCCGAGGCCATCAGCAGTGCCGGCGGCGTGGGGCTGGACGCGGTGGACGGGCGCCTGATGCTGAGCGACCTGCCCGGCGTGTTCGTGGCCGGCGAAATGCTCGATTGGGAAGCCCCCACGGGCGGCTACCTGCTGACGGCGTGCTTCGCCAGCGGTCGCCACGCCGCGCTGGGAGTGGTCGACTGGCTGGCGAACCGCAGCGCCTGAGTGGTCGTCCGCAGGGGCTGCGGCGCGCACCCGGGAAGTGCGTGCCGCAGCGGCTGCGGAACGTGGGGCGCACGATACGCGATGGATTGTTGAGGCCCGGTTAGCGTTTCAAAGCAGTTTTATTACAGACATTTACGGCGCGATGTGCATGCTGGTCCTCACGCGGCTTCCACGTTCACTCTGCTTCGTCGCGCGCCGTTTCGCCGACGCCGGACACACGCCTGGCCTTGGCGGCCACGTGCATGTTGTCGATCAGGTTGGGATACCGGCGGCCCGCGGCTACGGCACGGGCGCGCGCCTCTTCCACCTGGGCCGGGCTCAGCGTCGAGGGGCCACCGCGTCGTATCGGTGCGGGACGCTGCCAAGGTGGCGGATTGCGCTTCGCCATCGGTCAGAGGGCCGCCGTCACCACGATCTCGATCAGCCATGCGGGACGCGCCAGGGTGGCCTGCACGGTCGCGCGCGGCGGCGCATTGCCTTCCGGCACCCATGCATCCCACACGCGGTTCATCGCTTCGAAATCCTGCAGGTCCTTGATGAAGATCTCGGCACGCAGGATCTTCGTCTTGTCCGTGCCTGCGCGGGCCAGCAATGCATCGATCTCGCCGAGTACCTGCTGGGTCTGTCCGGCGATCTCCTGTGTCGCGTCCTCGGCGACCTGCCCGGCCAGGTACACCACGCCATTGTGGATGGCCATCTCGGACAGCCGCGGGCCTACATCGAACCGCTGGATCATGGGGTTTCCTCCGTCGTGAGGCTGCAGCTTAGCGTCGCGAAGCGGCCCCCGCACCGGGCTGCATCCGCCAGAGCCACGAGCCCGCCAGCCACATCGCCGCGACGATCAGTGCGATCAGCAGCTTCTGTACCCACCCCTGCCCGGCCGGCGGCCACAGTGCGTGCAGCCAAAGCAGCGCATAGCAGGCGCTCGACCATGCAGCCGCCACCGGAAAATGGCGGCGCCAACGAGCGTCCAGCCGGAAACGCCACGCCTGCAGCAGCATCCCGGTGGTGACGCACAGGAACGCGGTGATCGCGCAGGTGTGATGGAACCAGGCGTGGAAGTCCGGCGCGACCTGCGGCAACCACGAATCGCCTATCGCCACGCCCGCCAGCGCGAAGGCGCCCGTGCTGAACAGCAGCAGCGGTGCCGCGCTGCGCGCCGTCGCCGACAACTGCGCATGCAGCGCCCACGCCAGCACCACGATGGCCACCGCCAGCGTGCAATAGAGGCTACGCAGCAGCAGTCCCCAGGGACCGAGCAGGTACTGGCTCAGCGTTGCGCGCTGCCAGTCCAGATCGCCACGCACCATCTGCAACGATCCCGCGACCAGGAGGAAGCCGAGGGCGGCGGCCATCGCGGCCATCGCAGCCAGGCGGACACGTCCCGCAGGAATGCGTGGGTCGAGGGTGGAGGCGAGACGGGACATCGGGGCATCGCAGTGAGCGTCGACGCCGGATTATCGTCCAGCCACTCAAGAATCCGCGGGCGCCGCCGCTCTACAGGCATGGCTCCGCAGCGTGCCCGCCATCACGCTTTGGCCTACACTCGACCTGTCCCCGCCACCGGGGCATGGTCGCCACGAGCAAGGGAACTCACGCGCCAATGCCGTCCACCACGCCGCCGCCGGGCACCGATCCGGCGCGCCATACCCAACGTCTGCCGCGCCGGATCCATCGCCTCCGCACGCTCGGCATGGGGCTGGCCGCGTTGCCGACGGGCATGGTACTGCTGGAGAACCAGGCGGGTCCGGGGGCATGGGCGTTCCTTCTGTTCACCACCGTCGTGTGGCCGCAGCTCGCCTTGTGGCTGGCGCTGCGCCATCCGGAGCCGTTCCGGGGCGAGATCCGCAACCTGCTGGTGGACTCGATCCTGGCCGGCATGTGGGTGCCGCTGATGGCCTTCAACCTGCTGCCCAGCGTCATGCTCGTCACGCTTACCACCGTCGACAAGATCAGCACCGGCATCGACCGCTTGTGGTACTGGTCGCTGCCGCTGATGGCAGCCGGCGCCGTGGCGGTGGGGGCGGCCACGGGCTTCGAGATGCAGCCGATGACGAGCATGGCGGTCATGGTCGCCTGCCTTCCCATGCTGATGATCCATTCCATCGCGGTCAGCCAGGCCAGCTACCACCTCGTGCGCAAGGTGAAGCGGCAGAACCGCCAGCTGGACGAACTGAGCCGGCGCGACACCCTGACTGCGCTGGACAGCCGCCGCTACTGGCAGGAACAGGCCGCATTGTTGCTGGACCAGTGCGCCGCGACCGGCGAGCCCGCCACCCTGCTGATGATCGACATCGATCATTTCAAGGCCATCAACGACCGCCACGGCCACGCCGCGGGCGATGACGTGTTGAGAGCGACGGCGGAGGTCATCCGCCACAGCATCCGCCAGCAGGATGCGGCGGGACGGCTCGGCGGGGACGAATTCGCGGTGCTGCTGAGGGGTACCGACGTGGCGGCCGCGGGCATCGTGGCGCAGCGCATCCGCGAGGGCGTGCAGGCGTTGAACGTGCAGAGCGCGCCCGGGCTGCAGCCCACGGTCAGCCTGGGCCTGGCCAAGGCGACGGCAACAGGATTGCGCACCTGGCTGGAGGCCGCCGACCGCGCGCTATACCAGGCCAAGAGCCGCGGCCGCAACCAGATGGCCGTCGACGATGGCCTGCAGGCGGCCGTCGACCTGCCCTGAGCGAAGCCCTCAGCTTCCCAGGTGTTCGGCGCGGTCGCGCTGGGGCAGTTCGAGCACATTGCTGGCGCGGACGTTGTCCTGCTCGCTGTCGTACACGCACACGCGGTTGCGCCCATTGTGCTTGGCGCGATACAGCTGCTTGTCCGCATGCGACAGCAGCTTGGCCAGGCTGTAGCCGGAGTGCTGGCTCGACGTCACCCCGAAGCTGCCGGTGATGGCGAAGACGTGGCCGGTCTCGCGAGTCTCGATCTGGGCGAGCCGCACGCGGCAGTCTTCCGCCACCCGCGCGGCGGCGCGCAGGTCGCAGCCATACATGAGGATCGCGAACTCTTCGCCCCCGAGACGGCCGAGCACATCGATGCGCCGACAGAAACCCTTGCTGGCCTCGGCCACTTCCTTCAGCGCCCAGTCGCCGGTGCCATGGCCGAAGCGGTCGTTGATGTTCTTGAAATGGTCCAGGTCGAACATGATCAGCGCCGCCTGCTCGCCATTGCGCGCGCACTCGGCCAGGGCGCGCTCGGCGCGCAGGGTGAAGTGGTGGCGATTGCAGATGCCGGTCAGCGCGTCCGTTTCCGCCATCTTCTTCAGCGACAGTTGCACCCGCTTGATCTTGAAAGCCCAGTAGCCGATCGACGCAATCAGCAGCACCAGCAGGATGACGATCAGCCGGGTGTTCTGCGCGGCCTGCTGGTCGACCTTGCGCTGCAGCTGCAGCACCTGGTTTTCCTGGTCGAGCATGCTGATCTGCTGCGTCTTCTGGAGAATCTGCTGGCGCACGATCTGGTAGGCCAGCTGGCGCGTCTTAACGTCGTTGAGGTACGCCTTGTCGGCATCGGCATACTGCCGGTAGCGCACGAGCGCGCCTGCCGAATCGCCCTGCCTTTCCGCGATCTCGTACAAGGTCTTGTACGCCACGACCAGCGGCAGCGAGGTCATGCCCGCACCACGCTCCACGGCTTCGTTCGCATGCGACTTGGCGGTGCGCATGTCGCCCAGCTTCAAATACATGCTGGCGAGCATCGCGTGGTATTCGCTGATGACCAGCGGATAGCCGGTCGCGGTGACAGCGGGCAGATAGCGTTCGAGGAGCTCGATCGCCTGGTCGACCTTTCCATCCTCGACCCATTTGCGGGCCAGGTAGGTGCGGGTAAGGCCGCCCAGGATCGGCTCCTTCTGCTCCTCGCACGTCTTGATGGTGCTGAAGATCGCCTCTTCCGAGGGTGACTTCTTCAACCCCAGCGCGGCCTCGGCCACCAGGTTGCCGGCCGCGCACCTGTTGCGCCCATCCGGTGCATCCGACAGCACCTGCTGCGCATACTGCTCACCGAGGGTGTACTCGCCGACCTGGTTGTACAGCAGCCCGGCGACGAGCAGCCCGCGGTGACGTACATCCTTCTTCTCCACCTTGGTGGCCAGCGGCAGGATGTCGTTGAGCGTGGTCAGCCCCTGCTCGAACTTGCGGGTCAACGCATAGGTATTGACCAGCAGCGATCCGGTCCAGAACAGCATCTCCGGGTCCTGCGTCTCCTGCTGGATCTGGCGGAGCTCCCGTATCGCGGGCTCCGACTTGCCCTTCATCAGGAATCCATGCGCCCTGAGCAGCCGCAGCTTGAGACGCTGCTCCGGGGTGGCTTCCTCGACGCGCTTTTCGAGCCGATCCAGCACCTCGTAGAAGCGGGCCGGCTGGGAGGTCTTGATCGTCTCCGCCTGCTCGATCAGCGCATCGATGCCCGGCGCCATCTGGGCCTGCGCCGGTGCGACGAACGCGCATGCCAGCGCACACGCCAGCCAATAGGTACGTCCTTTCCCGAGCATCATCCCTAGTCTCCCGACCGACTGCCGCCACCGGAGCCCGCTGGCCGCCGAGGTTACTCCTTTTCAGCCGGGTCCTCTTCCCCACCCGTCTGATCGTCCGCGTCTTCACGCGACTCGTCTTCCTTGCCCTCATCCGGGGCGAGGATCATGCAGAACATGGCCGGCCGGGCGTCCAGCAGCCGGGTCAGCGATGCGACGTCGCGATCGCGCAACGCGGCACGCTGGTCGGCCTCGACATCGAGGGCGGCGACGGCGGCCAGATAGTCGGACGTCGCCTGCGACGAAGCGGCAGCACCCATGGACTCCAGGAAGCGGATGGCATTGGACACGCGGATTTCCCCAAAACAATGATGGTTGAAGCGATTCTGCAGCGCCCGCGCCGTACGCGCAGGCCTGCCCCCTTGGCGTGACAATACTCACTTTCAGGCGGGCTTGCCACGCCCCGGGCGGTCCGGCGCCCTCAGCCGCCCAAGGCGCGCAGGCGCGCCAGGACCTGCTCGTTCCTCCGCAGCGGGACGGCAGGCGGAACCACCAGGGTGGTCGCGGCCGAAAGCGTCGCCGTGGGCAGCTGGTCCAGCGGCAGCCGGTCCATGCGGGGGCGCGAGATCGGCAGCGTGGCCGCCTCGTAGGCGATCACTTCATGGCCTGCCGGGTAATCGCCGAGCAACAGGTCCACCAGCACCTGCTTGGTACCGGCGTCGGTGGACAGCCGCCCGGTCGAGAGATCGCCCGCCACGCCGATCTGCCACAGGACCAGATACGCAGACGGGTCCACCCTGCGCTCGTAGAACATGAACTGGCTCGCTTCGAAATGCTGGCAACCCACTGCGCCCGGGTCGATGCCCAGGTCGGCGTAGAGGCAGTCTTCCGCCGACACCGCGGCTTCCATCACGGCCTCGAACCCCTCGGCGCGCGCCTGCTCCACCGCCCGGTGCGGGACCTGCGCGAACACGCCGGGGTGGCCATAGAAGGCACCGCATACACGTCGCCCCCGCCGCACCTCCGCCAGCATCGCCTCGACCATCTCGCGGTAGGTCTCGCGCCGCGGCTTGCCCTCCCGGTAGAGCGGCTGGAGGCTCCTGACATCTGCATTCATGCCCTGCACCCACAGTTCGACGATCGGGTCCGACATGGCACTGAAGACGACGTCTGCCTGTTCGATATGGCTCCGCGCACGCGGTGCCAGGTGCGCCCCCAGGGTCATGCCCACGCCCACGCACGCGAGCCGGCCCCGCCCCGCGTCTGCTTCCTCGAGTCCCGTCACTGCTTTGCCCCTGCCTGAGCGGCGAACCGCCGCATCCACTCATCCCGCGTCATTTCCCAACCCCGGAACGCCGATCCCCCTGGCACCTCCGCCATCGCGTGGAACCCCAGCCGTCGCATGACGCCCGCACCGGCGTCATTGTCGCGCGCGTGGCGACTGAACGTGCGCGGCCACGCGCCTTCTTCGAACAGGTGGCCGGACAGGAACGCGATGGTCTCCTGCGCCACCTTGCGGCCTTGCCAGGGCGCCAGGACCATGACGCCGATTTCGGCCGCACCGGAATGCGGGGACAATGCGAGCAGGCCGACGACTTCGCTGTCGTTCCCTCCGCATTCGATCACCCAGCAACACGCACGTCGAAGATCCGCGTGCGCATTGGACCGGAGGAAGGCGTCGAACGCGCGCCGCGCGTCCGATGCCGTCATCGGCTCGCCGACATGACGCATCAGCGCGTCGTCCGTGTAGATGGCGACATAGAGCGCTTCGTCCTGCGCGGCCAGCGGACGCAGGCGGAAACGCTCCGTCGCGAGTGTCGGCAGCGTCACGCCCTGGCTCCTCCAGCGTCCGGGCTGCTCGCACTGCGCCCAGCACGGCCATCGCGGGCGGGCATCGCCTGCGCCCTCACGCCCGTTGTCCCCGTGCCCAGCGCACGATCGCATCCGCCTGCATCGCCCCGCTTTGCCGCGCGATCTCGCGCCCGCCCTGCAGCATCACCAGTGTCGGAATGCTGCGGATGCCGAATCGGTTGCCCAGTCCGGGACTGGCTTCCGTGTCCACCTTGGCCAGGCGCATCGCCGGCTCCAGCGCCATCGCGGCACGCTCGAAATGCGGCGCCATCTGCAGGCACGGCCCACACCAGGGCGCCCAGAAATCGACCAGCAACGGCAGCGTGCTGCGCAGCGCATGGCGGTCGAAATCGGCCTCGCCCAGTGCCAGCGGCCGGCCAGTGAACAAGGCCTGGTGGCAGCGCCCGCAGCTGGGCGCCTCGGCGAGCCGCGCCGGCGGCACACGGTTCATCGCCGCGCAATGCGGGCAGGCGATCAGGTGGGCGTCGGCGCTCATGCGGGCATCCTATCGTCGGTGCGTACGGCGCGTCACCGCACAACGTGCCAGGCGACCTGGCGTCCAGCCAGGTAGGTCACCTTCGTTCCGTCGAACACAGCCATCTGCTCAAGCTTGATCTGCACGTTCTGCCCGCCCCACTCCGGCACATCCGCCTTCACGTTGCCCTCGATCGCGTAGACAGTGTCCGCATGCAGGGGCCAATCGCCTTGTCCCGGTGTCACGCCCTGGTTGTCCCACATGCCGATCGTCGGCCCCGGTGCGTGGCCCACGAACCCGACCGGATGCGAATAGGTGGACGCACGCAGCTGCTGCCGCGTCGCCTCGCGCTGCGTCGCCGCCAGGATCTCGTTGCCGGTGCGGCCAGCCACGAACTGCCCGGTCAGCACGTCCTGCCAGCGGTTGCCCCGGGCGAGCGCGGCACGCAGGCCGGCGGGCACGTCCGTTTCACCCGTACGGGCGACATAGGCCATTTCCTGGGTATCGGTGCACAGCTTGAGGTAGCACAGGCCCACGTCGGTATGCAGCACGTCGCCCGGCTGGATCACGCCCTCCTCGCCGCAGAACGGCGCGTCGTCGGTGCAGGCGGTACCGGCGCGCTGCAGGTTCACGTCCGGCATGAACCAAGGCGCCAGACCCAATGACTCGAAGCGCTGGCGGATGTACCACGCCACGTCGTCGGTGGTGGTGACGCCAGGCGTGATGACACGGCCCGAGAACGCTTCCGCGACCACGCCACGGGCGAGCGACACGATATGCGGATAGGCGGCGAGCTCACCCGGCGTGCGGGTCTCCATCCAGCGGACGACCAGCGTTTCCGCGGACACCAGCCGATCCCGCAGCGCGGCCGGCAACGCCGAGCGCAGGCGCTCGTGCAACGCATGCGTCAGTCCGTCGGCGACCGCCCATTCGTCCGACACGTCGATACCGATCCTGCGCGGATCGCGCGCCGTGATCAGGGCGCCGAGCGCATCCCATTGGGCCTTCAGGTCGCCTCCGGCCCACGCCGTCTCGTACGGCGCGCCAAACGGGTAGCGATTGATCGACAGGCGCTGCACGCTGCCGTCGGGCTGACGATGGAACACCAGCATCGTGGTGCGCCTCGCGGCGTGTGCGGGTTGCGGGACCAGCGTGAAGTACACCGGATCCTCGGCGTATTCGCGCGCGATCACCACCCACATGTCGAGATCGGCGTCCTTCATCAGCCGTGGCAGCAACGTGTCCAGCCGCTCGCGGAGCATGCGGTTCTCCGGATCGACCCGGTCGCGCGGCGCCAGTACCGCACCGACCTCGATCCCGTCCCGACCCTGCGTCGGCACCGGGGCCGCCTGGGATGCCGGCGCCATGCCGGCCAGCAACAGCAGCAAGGGAATGGCGACGCGCATGCGGGGACCTCGGGCGAAAGAGCCGTGACGCTAGCCGTCGTACCCCGATGGCGTCAACGCGGCGAAGCGCTCTTCGTGCATCCCTGCAGGACCGGCTCGCGGCCTGCAGGCGCGGATGCGGGACCTATTCCGCCAGCGACCACTCGCCCAGGCGCGTGTAATCCGCCTCGCCTTCGATGCTCTGCAACAGGTGCACCTCCTGCGGGTGCAGCACTACCGGCGGCACGTCCACCGGCGTGGTGCGGGGCGGCACATAGGCCAGCGTCAGGTGCGGCACGAAGCTGCGGCCGACATGCTGCTTGAAGCCTGCGCGCAGCAGCCGCTGCTGCAGGCTGCGCCAGAAAGCGACGACCGTCGGCGACGGGTGCAGGGCCGCCAGCGTCAGCGCCGGATGCTTCGGGTTGCCCAGGCACAGCAGGTGATCGAGGGTGATGCCGACCGGTTCCGGCTGCCAGTCGCGCATCGCCTCGTGCGCGGCGGCCACCATGTCGTTGCGCGGCCCATCGCTCTCGCCGAGGAAATGCAGCGTCAGATGGAAGCGTTCCGGCCGCACCCAGCGCGCCAGCGGAAACGCGGCCCCGAGGTCCTCGACGCGGTGCCGCAGCGCCTCGCGCTCACCGGCCGACGGAAGCAGCGCGAAGAACAGGCGATGCAGCCGCCCCGGCTGCGGGCCGCCGAACAGATCGCCTTGCTGGGAGGACGCGGGTGTGGCGGGCATGATGCGAACGGCATCGGACGACGACGATGGCCTGCATCATCGGTGCGCACGCAGCATGATGCAAGCCGGGCATACGCGTAGCTTGCGCATGCGCAAGACTGCTTTCCTGCGTCAACGGGATAAACACCTGCCGGACGCCGCCACTCGGACGGCGTCCCGATGCGATATCACCAGATCCGCACGCGATCCTGCGGAGCGATGTACAAGGGGTCGCCCTGCTTGATGCCGAACGCGTCGTACCAGGCGTCGATGTTGCGCAACGGTGCGAATGCGCGGATGTGGCCGGGGGAATGGGTACCGTTGACGAGTTGCTGGCGCAGCGCATCGTCGCGCCAAAGGGTGCGCCAGACCTGGCCCCAGCCCATGAAGAAGCGCTGGTCGCCGATGAAGCCATCGATCACCGGCGCCGGCTTGCCGGCCAGCGAGCGGTGGTACGCCTCCAGCGCGATCGTCAGGCCGCCCAGGTCGCCGATGTTCTCGCCCATCGCCACGCGGCCGTTGATGTGCATGCCGGGCAGCTGCGGGAACGCGTAGGCCTCGTACTGCGCGCCGAGCTTGGCCGCCTGCACTTCGAACTTGGCTGCGTCCTCGGCGGTCCACCAGTCGCGCAGCACGCCCGCGCCATCGGATTTCCTGCCCTGGTCGTCGAAACCATGGATGATCTCGTGGCCGATGACGCCGCCGATGCCGCCATAGTTCACCGCCGGATCGGCGTCGGGGTCGAAGAACGGCGGCTGCAGGATGGCGGCCGGGAACACGATCTCGTTCTTCACCGAGTTGTAGTACGCGTTCACCGTCTGCGGCGTCATGCCCCACTCGCCCTTGTCGACCGGCTGGCCGATGCGTGCGCGGCGGTACTCCCACTCGAATCGGCCGGCGCGCTGCGCGTTGCCGAACAGGTCGCCGTTCTTCACGACCAGCGCGCTGTAATCGCGGTACGTCTCAGGGTGGCCGATCTTCAGGCCGAAACCGGCGAGCTTGGCGTGCGCCTCCTTCTTGGTCGCCGGGCTCATCCACGCCAGCGCATCCAGGCGCGCGCCCATGGCCGCCTTCACGTTGGCGACCAGCGCGTCCATCTTGGCCTTGGCGTCCGGCGGGAAGTACAGCGCCACGTAGTCGCGACCGATCGCTTCGCCCATGGCCGACTCGGCGAACGACACGCCCCGCTTCCAGCGCTCGCGCTGCTGCGGTTGTCCCGACAGGAACTTGTCGCGGAACTCGTACTGCGCCACCGAGAAGTCCTTCGACAGCAGCGGCGCCGCGTTGTCGGTCGCGTGGAACGCCTGCCAGGCCTGCAGCGTGGCGACATCGGTCCCGGCGAAGATCGCGGCGATCTTCGGGATCGCGCTGTCCTGGCGGATCACCGCGCGGCCCGCGCCTTCGACGCCTGCCGCCCGGAAGAAGTCCGTCCAGGGGAAGCCGGGCGAGGTCGACGCGAACTCCGCCAGCGGACGCGGGTTGTAGGTCTTGTCGCGGTTGCGGCTCTCGGCGCGCGTCCAGTGCGCGTCGGCGATGCGCGTCTCCAGCGCCAGGATCGCCGTCGCGTTCTCCTGCGGCTTCTCCCAGCCGGCCAACTGCAGCATCTGCGCCATGTACGCCACGTAGCGCTCGCGCTGCGGCTTGAAGGTGTCGCGCAGGTACATTTCGCGATCGCCCAGGCCAAGGCCACCCTGGCTCAGGTAGAGCGCATACCGGTCCGGATTCTTCTGGTCGTCGCTGACGCTGAGGTTGAAGAAGCTGTCGTAGAAGCCGCCGCGTGTACCCATCAGGCGGGCCAGCGCGTTCCTGTCCCTGGCTGCGCGGATGTCGGCCAGGACCGGCTGCAGGGGCTTCGCCCCGAGCGCTTCGACCGTCGTCTCGTCCAGGAAGCCCCGGTACAGCGCCGCAATCTTGGCGGGGTCGCCCCCCGTCGCGGGATCGCCCAGCGCATAGCCTTCCACCAGCACCCGCAGGCGTGCTTCGGACAGGTCGCGCAGGATGGCGAACCCCCCGTAGCTGGAGCGGTCGGCGGGAATCTGCGTCGTGTCGGCCCAGGTGCCGGAGACATAACGGAAGAAGTCGGTGCCGGGCTTCGCCTGCCGGTCCATGCCCGCGGTGTCGATACCCCAGGTACCGAAGCGTTGGGCCGCAATGGTCGGAACGGTCGTACCCGCGGTATCGGGCTCGGCGAACAGCGACTGCAGCATGCAGCCCTCATCCAGGCAACTGCGGTCTTCGTGGGCCGCGAGCGGGGCGGCGGTGGCGAGGGCCAGCAGGGTGGCGGCGGACAGCAGGGTCTTCTTCAACGGGATCCTCCGGGACAGGGCGTGCGCGCATCACGCGCGGGCGGGCCCCTCAGGGTACCCGCCAGCCGCCTGCGCCGACCCCTGCCGAAGGTGATGCCAGGGACGTCGATGCGGTGCCCCCGCCCCCTGACGCCCGGCGATCGCCGGGCGTCGTGGAGGCCGCAGGACCACGGGGGCGGGTCAGCGCGATGCGTCGGCGTTCGCGTTACCGGCACAGCGTCGTCCGCAACGACGTGCCTCCTCGCTCGCCATCGTGCCGTCGTCCCGTACGAAGCCGCCGCTCGACGGCTGGCCATACGACAGGCGCAGGCCGATGCTGCTCCCCTGCGTGCCGCTGCTCGCCTGTTCGTGACCGAACAGCAACGACAGCAACCAGCCGCGGCGCAGTTTCATGTCCACGCCCGCCGCCAACGACAGGGCGTCGTCGTTGTAGCTCTGCAGGTCCAGTCGATAGTCGGTCGGATGCGGCCAGACCACGTAGTTCATCGTGGCATCGCCCCTGTCCTCGATCGCCTGGCGGTATTCGAGGCTCCAGAACGGCCGGTAGCGGCCATTCGCGCCGCCTGCCTGGTAACTGCCCTCCAGGCCCAGTGCCAGCGCCCGGTTCTCGACCACCTGCCGGCGGTACGCCAGATCATAGATATCCAGTCCGTGTTCGCGATACGCGTCCAGCGTGGTGCGACTCGCATCGAGACGACCGTAGCCGGTGAGGGTCATACGATCGCTGCGGTGCTCATAGCCCAGTGCCAGCGAACCGAACCACTGTTCGCCATCGCGCACCGCCGTCGCCGTGGCGTCGGCGTCCTCGCTCCAGCGACGCAGGTCGAAGTCCAGCCGTCCAGTGGCGAGCATCGCATCCACGAAGACGTGTTCGCCGCTGCGCCACAGGCCATACAGCGCAAGCGAACGCTGGTCCGCCTTGAGCCGCGAGGCGTCGCCGCCCAGGTCGCTGTCGTTGCGCGCCAGGCTGCCGGCCACGCCCACCAGCAGATGCTCGCCGAACGCGCGGTCCGCACCCACCGTGATGCCGTCGGTCTGGACGTCGTAGCCACCCGCCCCGCCGCGCTTGCCGAACGTCGCGGTGCCCGAGGCCCAGCCGCCCCACCCCTGCGGCAGCGCCGGCCAGGCTTGGCCGGTCGCCTGGCCTACCGGCACTGAAAGCCCCTGGCGATCCTCGTCGCCGGCATACGCGAGCGTCACGCTGTTGCTGGAGCCGTTCGCACCGCTGCGCACCTGGCGCAGGCGGTCGCGGATGTTGGACTGCTGTACGTTGGCGAAGCGCACGCTGGCATCCACCTGCGCCTGCAACAGGCCCACCACGACCGCATCGCGCGTGGGATCGGGGCGCACGTCCACCTGCAGGCGCATCTCCACGCTGGCAGCGGCGTAGTTGCCGGCCGCGGCCTGCGTGGCGGTGATGACCGTTTCCCCTTCCGCATGCAGCGTCACCGTACGCCCGCTGATGCTGGCCACGGCGGGATCGCTGCTGGCGAACGTAAACGCGCCGCTGCTGGGGCTCTGCGGGTTGGCCAGGTCGAATGCCGGCTCCCCATATACCTTCCGCAGCGTTTCCGGCCACACCAGCGTCGGCACCGCCGCAGCGATGTCGACATCCAGCCGCACTTGCGGTGCGGCCTGGTGGTTGGCATCGCCCGCCTGGTCCGCGGTCAGGCTGCAACGGCCGACCGCGCGCATGGTGACGGTCGAACCGCTGACTGCGCAGACCTGGGGCGTGATGCTGGCGAAGACCACCGCGTTGCCCGATGCACCGCCCGCGGCGGCCACGGAGAAGGTGCCGTCCGGAGTGAACACCGGGGTCGCCGGAGTGGCAGCGAAGCCGGAGATCGCCTGCGCCGCCTGCGCGACGACCAGCTCATACGGCTGTGCAGCGGTGAAGCCATTGGCATCGCGGACTTCGACGGTGAACGCGAAGCGGCCGGCCTGCGTCGGCGTACCCGCCAACACGCCGGCGGCGCTCAGCGTCACCCCTTGCGGCAGTTGGCCCGCCGTCACCGCATAGGCGTAGGGCGCAGTGCCGCCACTGACCGACAGTGTCTGGTCGAACGCACTCGCATGCGTCCCCTGCGGCAGTGCCGACAGCGAGAAGAGGATCTGCGGCGCCGCCACCTGCAGCGTGTACTGGCGCTGCGCGGTGAACGGACCGGTGCCGGTACTGCTGTCGGTCGCGCGCACGGTCACCGTGAAGCTGCCTGCCACGGTCGGCGTACCGACGAGGCGTCCGTCCGATCCCAGGCTCACGCCGTCCGGCAACGCGCCTCCCACCACGTCGAACACATAGGGCGATGCGCCGCCGCTGGCGATGAAAGCGTGCGCGTATGCCGCGCCGCCGATGCCATTGGGCGGACTCGTCGCGTCCAGCACCACGCTGGGCGGGGCCACCGTAATGCTGACCAGCGCCGGCGCCGTGGTCTGG
The DNA here is from genome assembly GCF_964253495.1 of Pseudoxanthomonas sp. LjRoot127. NCBI lineage: Bacteria > Pseudomonadati > Pseudomonadota > Gammaproteobacteria > Lysobacterales > Lysobacteraceae > Pseudoxanthomonas > Pseudoxanthomonas sp. LjRoot127. Next base: position 3,258,343 of record NZ_CAXUQR020000001.1, on the reverse strand, counting down.
TACGCGTCGGTCGCGGTGTACGTGAAGCTGTCAGGGCCGGCATACCCCGGCGTCGGCTGGTAGGTGATCGTGGTGCCGTTCACCGTCGCGGTGCCGTGCGACGGCGCGGTATCCACGGCCACCGAGTCGGGCGTGCCGGTGATCGGCAGTGTCACCGGCGCGGCGGGCGCGTTGTAGGGCAGCGACACGCTCGCCGGACCCACGGTCAGCGCCGGCATCGGCGTGACCGCGTTCGAGGCGGCCGATGCCGCGCCCATGCCCACGCTGTTGGTCGCGCGTACGGTGAAGGTATAGCTGGTGCCCGGCGTGAGACCGGTGAAGCGGACCGGACTGCCCGTGCCCGTCGCCGTCGCACCTCCCGGACTCGCGGTCACGGTGTAGCCGGTGATCGGGGCGCCGCCACTGCTCACCGGCGCGGTGAACGCGACATCGACCTCGCCCGGGGCGGCCATCGCTGCCGTCCCGATGGTCGGAGCACCCGGCAACACGGCGTTGACGGTGAACGAGCGGGTGACCTGCGTCGCCGCGAGGTAGCTGCCGTCGCCCGCCTGGTCGGCGTTGATGGTGCAGGTGCCGGACGTGACGAACGTCAGCGCGCCGCCGGTGGTGATCGTGCAGACCCCGGTGGTCGACGAGGTGAACGTCGGCGTCAGGCCGGAATCAGACGTCGCCGTCAGCGTCGGCGTGGTACCGAAGTTCTGCGCGCCGGGGTTGTTGAAGGTGATCGTCTGCGTCGCCGCCGGTGTGATCGCATTCGACGACGAGGACGCCGGTCCCACGCCCGCCACGTTTTCCGCCTCCACGGTGAAGGTGTAGCTCACGCCGTTGGTCAGTCCAGTCACCACGATGGGCGAGCTGGCGCCGCTGACAGGCGCTACGTCGTTCGGAATCACACTGACGATGTAGCCGCTGATCACCGTTCCGCCGGTGTTGGTCGGCGCCACGAACGCCACGCCGGCCTGCGTGTCGCCCGCGGTGGCCACGACCGACGTCGGCGCACCCGGTATCACCGCATTGACGGTGAACGAGCGGCTCACCTGCGTCGCCGCCAGGTAGCTGCCGTCACCGGCCTGGTCCGCATTGATCGTGCAGGTGCCCGCGGAGACGAACGTCAGCACGCCCTCGGACGAGACCGTGCACACGCCCTGGGTCGACGACGTGAAGGTCACGTCCAGTCCGGACGTGGCGGACGCGCCGCCGTTGAGGATGCGGAGATCCGGGCTGGTACCGAAGTTCTGCGCGCCGGGATTGGCGAACGTGATGGTCTGCGGCGCCGCAGGCTGGATCGCGTTGGAAGCGGCCGAGGCGGCGCCGGTGCCGGCACTGTTGGTCGCCGTCACGGTGAAGGTGTAGCTCACGCCGTTGGTCAGACCGGTGACGGTGATCGGCGAGCCTGACCCCGTCCCGGTGCTTCCGCCGGGATTCGCCGTGACGGTGTAGCCGGTGATCGCGCTTCCACCCGTGCTGGACGGCGCGGTGAAGGTGATGGTCGCCTGCTGGTTGCCCGCACTGGCCGTGCCGATGGTCGGCGCGCCGGGCACCACCGCATTGACGGTGAAGCTGCGGGTGACCGTGCTCGCCGCATTCGTCGACGCGTTGCCGGCCTGGTCGGCATCGATGGTGCACGTGCCGGCCGCGACGAAGGTCAGCGCACCGCCCGTGGTGATCGTGCACACGCTGGTGGTGGACGAACTGAAAGCGATGGCCAGGCCGGTCGCGCCACCCAGCGCATAGTCCGAGCTCGCGGTCAGCGTCGGCGTTGCGCCGACGTTGTAGTTGCCCGGCTGCGCGAAGGTGATGACCTGGTCCGCTTTCGGCGTGACGCTGTTCGAGGCGCCCGATGCCGACCCCGTGCCGATGGCATTGGTCGCCGTGACAGTGAAGGTATAGGCCGTGCCGTTGGTGAGCGACCCCACCGTGATCACGCATGCGGCCGGTCCGGCACACGTACCGGTGGCGCCGCCGGGGCTGGCGGTCGCGGTGTAGGTCGTGATCGCCGATCCACCATTGGCGGGCGCGGTGAACGTCACCGTTGCCTGGCCATCGCCGGCGGTCGCCGTGCCGATGGTGGGCGCCGCAGGGGCTGTCGGAATGGCGACCGTATGGATGCTGCCGCCGCTGTAGGCCGCAATGCTGTTGCCGGCATTGTCGGTGACGTTGGTGCTGCCGTTGAGGTTGATCTTGAGGGTGCCGTTGCCGGTGATCGACGCGATGCCTACCTCGATCGAACTGCCGCTGGAAGCCGACACGCTGGCGATCGTGCCTGTCGCCGATCCCGTACCGACCAGGGTGAAGTCATCGGTGGAAACGTTCACGACGGGTTCGCTGAAGGTGACCGTGAAGGCCATGCTGGTATCGGTCGACGCAGGCGATCCGCTCACCGCGATGCCGGAGACCGACGGAGCGACGCCGTCGATGACCAGGTTCTTGTTGGCGCCCAGCGAATTGGCGGCGCCGGGTGCTGCCAGCGTCAGCGTCGCATTGTTGCCGGCGGCATCGCGGATGGTTCCGCCATTCAATGCCAGAGCCGACGTGGACACATAATCCAGGTCGGCGCTGGCGTTGCCCGACACGACGGTGTAGCTGAAGCTGAGGGTGCTGGTGCCGCTGCCACTGGCATAGGTGATGGTGCGGTCGGTGGCACCCGTTTCGAGGGTGAGCTGCGGAGTTCCGGAGACGGTGACCACCTCGCTGAAGTTCACCTGCACGCTGATGACATCGCCGATCCGGTACGTCCCGTTGGCGGTCGACGATGTCACCGAGGCGACCGATGGCGCGGTGCCGTCGATGACGAGGTTCTTGTTGGCGCCCAGAGAGTTGGCCGTGCCGGGAGAGGCCAGCGTCAGCACCGCGTTGTTGCTGGCCGCATCGCGGATCGAACCGCCATTGAGCGCCAGTGCGCTGGTCGAGACGTAATCCAGGTCGGTCGAGACATCGCCCGCCTGAACCGTGTAGGTGAACGTCAACGCACCGGTGCCGCTGCCGCTCGCATAGTTGACCGTGCGATCAGTGGCACCCGTTTCCAGCGTCAGCTGCGGCGTGCCGAAAACCAGTACGTTCTCGTTGAAACCTACCTGGATGCTGAGGACGTCCCCGATCTTGTAGGTGCCGTTGGCCGTGCTGGAGCTGACCGAGGTGACGGCCGGCGGCGTTGTATCCGGCGGCACCGCCGGGTCGATCGCGACGGAATTGATCGAATGCCAGCCACCGGCACCGCCGGCGTCTCCACCCGACTGGGTATACATGCGCACGTCGTCGACGTAGTCGAACGCTGAACCGAGCGAGACCGTCATGGGCAGGTAGCTGGGATCGAACGCCTGGAAGGTCATCGAGGCGACTTGCACTCCATCCCGGTAGCCAACGACCGCGTTGGTCATCGGCGAGCTGTTACCCCAGCTGTAATACCGGAAAGATGTCAGCTTGAACTCGGCACCATTCGCCGAGCGGATAGCCATGCCTTTCGCAAAGCCATTTACGCCGTCGTCATAGGTAATCGCGGAAAAGCCACCATCGCTGCTGGCGAGGAACGAGTTGTCATACCACTGAATCGAGCCCAGGCTCGAGCCGGCGGTATCGCTGATATTGACGATCTGGATGGAAATGCCGCCGATATCCACCGAGCCACCGTCGCCATCTGCGGCGACGCCATCCCCCAAGCCCGCATTGCTGGTGAACGTCAGCGTCGCGGCGCCGGCATGCGTGGCCATGGCGGCCGTGCCCGCCAACACCATGACGCCGAACAGGCGGCCGAGCAGGCGGACGCGGCGCGCGGCGCCGGAAAGAGTGGACATGTGGACCCCTGGAAAACGTGAAGGTGCATCGCATCACGGCAACCCCCGAAGGCTGCCGTTCCCTGGCCACGCATGTCAGCCCCGCCTCACGGAGGGACCTCCCCGACATGCACGATCCAACCTCGACCGGAGGCGCATCGACGCCCCCTGCTGGTGCGGCATGGTAACGGCCACAGGCGGCATGCTCCAGCACCCGCGTCCCACTGCGCCAGCGTCCGGGCAGATGCAAGGCGTGTGCCTGCGAGCGCCTCGTTGCGTCCCGCCACCCTCAAGACTGGCCGCGCGAGGCCGCTAGTAATGGCCGATACGCTCGCATCCCCGGGTAACGCCCCACCCCATGACCGGCACGTACAACGAGATCCTCGTTCTCTCTTCCCTGCTGGTCGCCATCCTCGCGTCCTATACCGCCCTCGACATGGCGGGTCGCGTCGCGACCACGCACGGCACGGCCGCACGCTGGTGGCTGGCCGGTGGCGCGTTCGCGATGGGCCTCGGCGTCTGGTCGATGCATTTCGTCGGCATGCTGGCGTTCCACCTGCCCATTCCGCTGGGCTACGACCTGGCCCTCACCGTCTGCTCGATGCTGGCCGCGATCGGATCCTCGGCCTTCGCGCTCTGGCTGGTGTCGCGGCCGCAGTTGCCGCATCGCCGATTGCTGCTGGGCGCGGTGCTGATGGGGACGGGCATCGCACTGATGCACTACATCGGCATGGCGGCGCTGCAGATGCAGCCCGGCATCGAGTACCACGCCGGCTGGTTCACCCTGTCGATCGCCATCGCGGTCGCGGCCTCCGGCGCGGCGCTGTGGATCGCGTTCCACCTGCGCAGCGGCGGCCGCCGCAAGTACGCGCTGCGTGCGCTCGCCGCCGTGGTGATGGGCTTCGCCATCGTCGGCATGCACTACACCGGCATGGCGGCGGCGCGATTCCCGGCCGACAGCTGGTGCGGGGCGGCCCGGGACGGCGGCGTGCCGGCGCAGTGGCTGGCGATCCTCGTGGTCGTCGCGACGGTCGCCATCATGGGCATCGCGCTGATCGTGTCGGTGCTCGACCGGCAGATGCATGCGCGTACCCACCATCTGGCGCACTCGCTCGCACGTGCCAACGAGGAACTGGTGCAGGCCGCCCTGCACGACCCCCTCACCCGCCTGCCCAACCGCATCCTGCTGCAGGACCGGATCGACCAGGCCATCGAGAAGGCCAGGCGCAAGCGCGAGCAGTTCGCCGTCATGTTCCTCGACCTCGACGGTTTCAAGGGCATCAACGACGCCTACGGCCACCAGGCCGGCGACACCCTGCTGGTGGAGGTCGCGACACGCGTGCGCGGCCTGCTGCGTGGGCCGGACACCCTCTCCCGGCTCGGCGGGGACGAATTCGTCCTGGTCGTGGCCGGCACCGACCCGGATGACGCGGCCATGGTGGCGCAGCGCATCATCGATGCGGTGGGCGCGATGGCCCTGCAGGTCCACGGCGTCGAGCTGCATGTCACCGCGAGCATGGGCATCGCGCTGTATCCGTCCGATGGCGAAGACGAACGCGAACTCATGGCGCATGCCGACGCCGCGATGTACCACACCAAGGACAATGGCCGGAACGGCTACACCTTCTTCGCGCCCACGATGAACATCAGCGCCCACCAGCAGGTGAAGCTGCTGAACGATCTTCGCCGTGCGGTCGATCGCGGCGAGCTGGTGCTGCACTACCAGCCGAAGTTCGCGGCGCCGGACTACCGCATGGTCGGCGCCGAGGCCCTGCTGCGATGGCAGCACCCGGAACTGGGCCTGCTGCCGCCGGGCGCCTTCATTCCCGCCGCCGAACGCAGCGGCCTGATCCTCGCCCTCGGCGACTGGGTACTGGACGATGCCTGCCGCCAGATGCGCGCGTGGCGCGAGCAGGGCCACGACATCGCCCACGTGGCAATCAACCTGTCTCCATTGCAGTTCTCCTCGCCGACCCTGGTCGACACCGTCGCCGGTGCGCTGGAAAGGCATGGGGTGCAGCCGGCCTGCCTCACCCTGGAGATCACCGAGACCACCGCGATGCGCGATGCCGACGCCAGCCTCGGTATCCTCGAGGAACTCACGCGGATGGGGGTGAAGATCTCCATCGACGACTTCGGCACCGGCTATTCGAGCCTGCTCTACCTGAAGCGGCTGCCGGCGTCGGAACTGAAGATCGATCGCGCGTTCGTCCGCGAACTGGAAACCAATGCCGAAGATGTCGCGATCGTCGCGTCGATCATCGCGCTGGGCAAGACGCTCAACCTGCGGGTGGTGGCGGAGGGCGTGGAGACGACCGGCCAGCGACAGCACCTGCGGCAGCTGGGGTGCGATCTTTACCAGGGCTACCTGATGGGTGAACCAGTGCCGGCAGACCGGCTCTTCGTCCTGCAGGCCGAGACGCTGCCCGCCTGACAAGGCATCCGCGACGCGGGCTCAGGCAGCGTCGGCCACCGGCGGCGCTTCCATCGCCCCGCTTGCCTGGGGTGCCGCAAGGGCAAGACCGCGGGCCAGCGAACCCATCGCCGCGATATCGCCGGCACCCTGCTCGTCGAGCGCCTGCATCAGTCGTGCGGACAGATCCCACTCGCGGGCGACGGCCTGCCCCACCCGTGGCGCCCAGCGGTGCAGCAGTCCCGCGACCGTGTCCGCAGGCGGCAACGAGCCCTTCGTCGTCGCGCAGGCATCCCGCAGCACCTGCACGACCACGACGGCACCCAGGCCTTGCAGCAGGGCCAGCAGCTGGGCAGCGAAGACATCCTCGCGTCCGCCCGGCCGCACCGCCTGCGCCGCAAGCAAGGCCGTGCGCTGCGTGTGATCCCAGATCAGGTCCGGCAAACGCCCGAAGACGCCGCCCTCCACGCGCATCACCGGCTGCATCAGCGCGACCGCGACCAGATGGCGAAGGCCATCCACGCCGACCATCGCGACCGCCCGGTCCAGGCTCTCGACCGGCGCTTCGTGGCGGCGATACAGCGCACTGTTGGCCAGCTTCAGCAGGTTGGCGGCAAGTGCGGGATCGCGTCCGATGATCTCGGCGATGTCGCGACTCGACGCGTCGGCGTCGTTCAGCGTGCTCAACAGTTGTGGCAGCAGCTGCGGTCGCCGCGGCAGCCGCTGGGGATCCGTGACGAAGCGTTTCAGCGCCTGCCGCGCCGCGGCGATGATGGGCTCACTGTCGTCGGGTATCGGCGGCAATGCCGCATCCAGTCCCGCCAGCCGGAGCAGCGGCCCGGCCCAGTCGCGCGCGACCGCGGGCGACGCAGCAGCGCCGGCCGGAAGGTCTCCGGCGGGAGCGACCGGGGACGCCGGGCGCGCGGCCGGTGCCTCGCGTTTCCACCATCCCGTCATTTTCGCAAGCAGCGGCACAAGGACCTGCCTTCGTGGGCATGTTCGAGCTCATCCTATCGGCGGCGAGGCGCATAACTTGAGCAGGTCCATGCGTACGTCCGCGATCACGCCGGCATGACATCCGCTTCTCGCCCCGACCACATTGGTGAACGCTTCATCTTCGCGGTCACGCGATGTTGATCGCCATTCGGCGACCTTGGAAGCACGAGGGCATCAGACCCCGTTCCCTTTTTCCCCTTGGAGTTTCCCCCATGGATACGCAGAAGAAGATCCAGCACAGCCTCAATGACCTGATCGAGATCGCGCGCGACGGCCACGGCTTCTACACCGAAGCCGCCGGCAAGGTGAAGGATGCCGAACTGGCCGCCCTGTTCACGCGCATCGCCGGTGTGAAGCAGGACATCGTGGCGCGCCTCAGCGCGGTCGTTGCGTCCACCGGCGGCAAGCCGGCCGAGCACGGCACGCTGGTCGGCAGCATGCAGCAGTTCTACGGCAAGGTGCGCGCCACGCTGGGCGACACCACCTACGGCTACGTGGCCGAACTGGAAGAGTCCGAAGACCGCCTGCTGAAGGCGTTCAATGAGACGATCAACGACGAAGACACCCCGGCGACCGCGCGTGCGGAAGCGCAGGCCCTGCTGCCCAGCGTCCGCGAGTGCCACAACGTGATGCGCGACCGCAAGCAGGTCCTTAAGCACGCCAGCTGATCCATCGGCTGCCTGCCCGACAAGAGCCCCGCGGAAGCGGGGCTTTTCTTGTTCCTCCGTGCGCCAGCGTGCAACAGGCCGCACATGCCCGTCGCTAGCGCTGCTTCGTTTTCGCTTTTGTGTTCGTTTTTGTTTTCGTCTTGGCGCCGGTCTTCGACGCCAGCGCTGCGGCGATTGCGGTGAGATCCTGCTTCCTGCGCGCGTAATCCCCCCATGGATGGGCGCCCAGGCGCGCCATGCGACGCGGGGCGGACGCCAGGGTATAGGCGTCGCCCCCCTTCAGGCGACCCAGCTCCTCCCAGCGCAAGGGCATCGCCACCGGCGCGCCTTCGCGTGCGCGCAGCGAGAACGATGCCACGCTGGTCGCACCCCGGCCATTGCGGAGGTAATCGATGAAGATGCGTCCCTTGCGGAATTTCTTGGTCGCGGTCGCGACATAGGCGAGCGGATCGGCCGCCGCCATGGATTCGGCGAACGCGTGCGCGAAGTCCTTCACCCGGGGCCACGGACACGCCGGCTTCAGCGGCACCACGACATGCAGTCCCTTCCCTCCGGACGTGCGCACGTAGGAGGCCAGTCCGAGCGCACGCAACAGCGTTCGCACCTGCCGGGCGGCGGCCACCACGCGACCCCACGCCACATCGGGGCCGGGGTCGAGATCGAACACGACGCGGTCCGCCAGCTCGGGGGACTGCGCATGCGCGCCCCATGGATGGAATTCGATCGCGTTGAACTGCGCCAGTTCGAGCAGCCCGGCCTCATCGTGCACCACCAGATAGTCCGCGCGTGCGCCACCCTCTTCTTCCAGCGGCACCACGTCGACGCGCTCCATGCCCGGCGTATGGTGCTTCTGGAAGAAACACGGCCGGCCCGCGCCCTGCGGACAACGGACGACCGACAACGGGCGACCCTCGATTTCCGGCAGCAGCCATCGTGCCATCGCACGGTAATAGTCGAAGACCTGCCGTTTTGTGATGCCACTGTCGGGGAATACCACGCGTTCGGGGTGCGACAGTGCGACCGGCTGCGCATCGGTACTGCGGGAAGCATCGGTCGCCGGCATCGTCGTTTCCTTTGCGTCTCGTGACGGGGGCGTTCCGCGCAGGTCCGAGGGCCGCTTGTCGCGCCTTATCGCCTTCAGGGAGGATTGCCGCAGCAGGCCCTGGTTGCCCAGCCCGTGATGGAACACCTCGGCCACCAGAGTCGGCGTCACCCAGCGCGCGCGCCGCAGTTCCGGATCGTTGACCTCGACGCGCGCCGTCGGGGTACGGCGCACGCGCGGTGCCAACTGCGCGGCCAACGCGTCGAGCAGGTCGCGGCTGAATCCGGTTCCCACCCGTCCCGCGTAGCGCCAGCCGTTCGCACCGTCGGGCACCGCCAGCAGCAGCGCACCCAGACCGCTGCGACTGCCCTTCGGCGCCGTGAACCCGACGACCGCGAATTCCTCCGATGCGCGCTGCTTCACCTTCCGCCAGCTGTCCCCGCGTCCGCCGTGGTAGGGCGCGTCGGCGCGCTTGCTGATGATGCCTTCGAGTCCCCGCTCCAGTGCCATCGCCAGCGCCTCGTCTCCCCGCCCCACGATATGCGAGCTGTAGACCAGGCGGTCCGGCGGCGACTTCAGGATTTCCGCCAGCAACGCCTTGCGCTGGTACTGCGGGCTGCGCATCAGGTCCACGCCATCGACCTGCAGGATGTCGAAGATCACGTAGGAAAGGGTTGCGTTCTTCTCGCCGGACAGGGTCGCCTGCAGCAGGCCGAAATCCTCCTGCCTGCCCGCACCGGCCACCAGTTCTCCGTCCAGTACGGCGTCGTCCAGTGCCAGCGCGCGCAGCGCCGCGACGATGTCAGGCGCGCGTGCCGTCCATTCGATCTCGTTGCGGGACCAGAGGCGGACGTTGCCCTTGCTGATCTGCGCGATCAGGCGATAGCCGTCCCACTTGGCCTCGTGCAGCCAGGCATCCCCTTCCGGCACGTTCGCCTGCAGCTTCGCCAGCTGCGGAGCACGGAATCCCGAACGCTGGCGGCTTGCGCGCGCACCATCCAGGCGGGCCGCGCGCTTGGCCCACCGATGGCTGGCCTTCGCGACCGACGCCACACGCTTGCGTGCGCGGCCCGCGGCGCGGGAAGACGTCGCGCCTGAAGGTGGTACCACGTCCTGCAGAAGATCGTCCGCCTCGTGCGTACCCGCATGGTCGTCGCGCTCCTTGAACAGCAACCACTGCGGCCTGCGCGACGGCGTCTGCGTTCGCACCAGGTGCCAGCCACCCTTCAACTTGTCGCCGAACAGGCGGAAGCGCAGGTGACCCTTGGCCAGTTGCGCTCCCGCATCGCCGTCCGTGGTCCACACGCCACGATCGAAGGTGGCCACGTGGCCGCCCCCGTACTGGCCTTTGGGGATATCGCCCTCGAAGTCGGCGTAGTCGATCGGATGGTCTTCCACCTCGGCAGCCAACCGCTTCACCGCGGGATCCAGACTGGGTCCCTTGGGGACCGCCCAGCTCTTCAGGGTGTCGCCCACCTGCAGGCGGAAGTCGTAGTGACGATGGCTGGCATGGTGAAGCTGCACCACGAACAGGGGCCTCGCGCCACACGCGCGCCGCCCATCCGCGGCCGGTTCCGGCGTGCGATCGAAGCGGCGTTTGCGACGGTATTCCTGCAGGCTCATGGCGGTCCTCGGCCGCTGTTATGCCGCGCGCACCGTCAACGGGGCGTGCAAGGACACAGGCAACCCGCCCTCACCGCGACAAGAGGGTATTGCGCGCCAGCCACGCGTGGAGCGAGGGCGACATCGCATCGTCCAGGTCTATCCCGAGCGCGGCGTACGCATCGAGTGCGTCGCGCAAGCGCGCCAGCGGCGGCCACGCCGCGGCGGCCGGCCAGGCATCGGGTGCCCCGTAATGCGCGACCGCCGCTTGTTCGCCGCTGTGCAAGCGCTCACGCTGTTCCCGCAGGCGGCGCGCGATCCAAGTACGCAGGGGCGCGTGCACGACGAAGCCCTGCGATTCCAGCTCATGTCGCGCCTCATCGAGCATCGACAGGGCACCCCGGAACCACTCCGTGTGTCCGGCCGCCTGTGCGGGCACCTGCAGCGGCGGCGGTGCGGCATGGTCGCGCAGCGCACGCTTCCAGCGCGTTTCCCAGGCACGGGCCTCGCGGAGGCTGCCGGCCTCCGCCAGCCAGCCGCGATCCAGGTCGAAGAACGCGTAGTAACGCGGCGAAAACGCCTGCATCCGCGCCAGCGGATCGGTCGCGATGCCGAGTTTGGCGTGGTCCTCGTAGGCGCAGGGGAGCACGTAAAGGCAGGCGCGCCCGCTGGCGCCCGTGCCGACGCCGTCCACTGGCACGACGCGCCTGCCTGTCGCCATGCGTCAGCGCGACACCGCCTTGCGTGCGCGCTTGGCAGGACGCTTCTTGGCGGCCTTCGCGGTTTTGCGGGCAGGCTTCCCCTGCGCCGCCTTCTTCGTCGCGGCCTTCTTCGCAGGCGTGCGCTTCTTGCTGTCCAGGCTCTTCTGCAGCAGGGCCATGAAATCCACCACGTTGGTGGTGGCGTCCTCGTGTTCCACGTCGTCCTCCACGATCTTCGTGGTGGCCCCGCGCGACTTGATGCGCTTCTTGATGATGGCTTCCAGGCGCTTGCGGAATTCATCCTGGTAGTCGTCCGGCGTCCACGGTGCCGACATCGAGGCGATCAGGGTCTCCGCCATCTCGCGCTCCTTCGCCGTGATGCGGTAGTCGGCCGCCTTTCCGCCCGGCAGCTTGTACTCCTCCGGATCAACCAGTTCCTGCGGGTAGCGCAACATCAGCAGGACCAGCGCATCGCCTTCCGGTACAACCGCGCACAGGTATTCGCGCGTACGGATCACCACCCGCGCCACGCCGGCCTTGCCGGTGCTCGCCAGCGTGTCGCGCAGCAGCACGTAACCCTTTTCGGCCTTCTTCCCCGGCACGAGGATGTAGGGCTTCTCGAAGAACCTAAGGCCGATTTCCTTCCGGTCCACGAACGCTTCGACGTCCACCGACTCGTGCGTCTGCGGTGCAGCGGAAGCGATGTCTTCCTTCTCGACCACCACGTAGCTGCCCTTGTCGTACTCGAAGGCCTTGATGATGTCCTTCCACGGCACCTCTTCGCCGGTCTCGGCGTTGACGCGCTCGAAGCGGATCGGCTTCTTGTCGCGCGAGTCGAGCATGCGGAAACTGATGTCCACCTTGCGTTCGCCGGACATCAGCGAAACCGGAATGTTGAGGAGGCCGAAGGACAGGGTGCCGGTCCAGATGGGGCGTGCCATGGCGTGCCTGCGCGGAACGAGGGGCATCCATCGTGTGCAGCGCCCGCGGAAACCGATGTGAAGACGTCGGCGCCGGCAGCCGGACCGTCGCTCAGCGCAGCTGGCTGTCCTTGCTGCCGCGGCGGTTGTACAGACCGGCGCCGTGCTCTTCCTGGTCGGCCGCTTCCTGGCAGGCGACGCACAGGCGGACACCCGGCACGGCTTTCCGCCGCGCGGCGGGAATGGGTTTCTCGCACGCCTCGCAGTGGGTCAGGCTGGGACCCGTCGGCAACGCGCGGCGTGCGCGCTCGATCCCATCCTTCACGGTCGCATCGATCTGGTCCTGCACGGCGCCGTCGCCGGCCCATCCGGTTGCCATGGTGGTCTCCTCGCGGATCTCGGTTGCCAGGCCAGCTTACGCCGCCACCGGCAACCGGCTTTCACGAACAGGAATGGGGGCGTACCGGCGCCGCATCAACCGTGCGCCAGCGCATAGTCGATCGCCGCCACCACGGCCGCCACCTGCGCATCGTTGCACTGCTGTGGCGTGGCCTTGGGGCTGTCCGGGTACACCTCGGTGATGGTGGTGTAGCGCGCATCGGTGATACCGGTGCACAAACCCAGCGACGCGACCGGATACTCGATCACACCTTCGGCGACGACCGGCGAACCGATGATCTCGCCCTTCGCATCGGCCGGCGCGATATGCGTCACCGCCGCGACCGCGGCGATCACCGCACGCTGGAAGTCGGGCTGGCGGCGCTCGCTGTCGTCCACCAGGTAGAAGCCGTCCGGGATCTCGCCCGGCTCGTAAGCCTTGCCGTCGCGCGCGGCCAGCGCGGGACGGAATTCGGTCTCGTCGCTGTCGGTGGTCTCGTGCAGGTCGATATGCATCCGCACGCGCGTCCTGAGCGGTGCGACCAGGTCGATCAGCGCGGCGGATTCCTGGGCCGGACTGTCGGCCCGGAAGGAACGGTTCGGGTCCAGCGCATCGGCGTTCCAGCGGTGGATGCGCTCGTAGCCCCACGGGCTCACGCAAGGCACGACCAGCAGATTGGCCTTGCCGGCGTAACCTCCGGCGCGCTGCTCCAGGAACTGCAGCGCCCCATGCACGCCACTGGTCTCGTAGCCGTGCACGCCGCCGGTCACCAGCATCGTCGGCAGGTCGTCGTTCCAGTCGCGGCTGCGGACGGCGAACAGCGGATAGCGTTCGCCGGGGCCGTAGTCGAGCGTTCCATACTGCTGCACGTCGAAGCGGTCGCGCAGGGCGTCGACCGCCACCACGACATCGTCGACGTAACGCCGCCGCACGCGCTGCTGCCCGCGCCACTGCGCCTTTTCCGCCGCGTCCCAGGGCTGGCCAGGCGTTCCGATGGGATGGAAGCGTTCGAGGGTGGTCATGGCGACGATGGCATGGAATATCGGGGGCCGCACTATACCAGCGGGTCTGTCGCCTCCCGCGCACTGTCCTCTTCGCGCCAACGCGGTGAAAATGGCGCGACGTCTCCCGCATGAATGTCCGATGCCCCGCTACACCGGCCCCCTGCTCACCCGCGACACCGCCGCTGCCCTGCTCGCCGCCCGCGACCGCGGCGATACCCGCTGGCCGGGCTCGCTCGACCTCGGCCGTTCGCAGGACGAGGCATGGCTGGAGGCCGACGGCTGGCGCTGGCACGGCGTCGCGTACCCGTATCCAGGCAGACTCAAGGACCGCACGCTGTACGGATGGGACGGCGAGGACTTCGCGCCGGTGTCGCGCTATGCGGGGTCGCTGATCAAGCTCGTGCCCACCGAGTGGGGGGTGCCGACGTTCGAGATCGACGGCATCAAGATGCTGCCGACCTCGAAGGCATCGCCGCTGGACGATGCGCGCCGCAAGGTCGGCCTGGTCGAGCCGAAGGGAAAGACCGTGCTCGATACCTGCGGTGGCCTGGGTTATTTCGCCGCGTGCTGCCTGGAGGCCGGCGCCGCGCGCATCCTGTCGTTCGAGAAGAATGCGGACGTGCTGTGGCTGCGCACGCTGAACCCCTGGTCACCGGATCCGGGCGATGCGGCCGCCGCAGGTCGCCTGCAGCTGCTCCATGCCGATGTGTCGCAGGCGATCGCGCAGGTACCGGATGCGTCGGTGGATGCCCTGCTGCACGATCCGCCGCGCTTCGGCATCGCCGGCGAACTGTACTCGCAGGCGTTCTACGACCAACTCGCGCGCGTGGCGCGCCGTGGTGGCGCCCTGTTCCACTACACCGGCAGCCCCAACAAGCTGACCAGCGGGCGCGACGTGCCCGGCGAAGTGCTGAAACGGCTGGAGAAAGCCGGCTTCCGGGCACAGCGGGCGCTGGACGGCGTCATGGCCGTGCGTCGCTGACGCGCTGCATCAGTACTCCAGTGCGACGGCGTAGAGTCGAAGCCGTCCTGCGTAGGTGCCCTGCCGGTTTATCTCGAAGTACCACCACGGGCCGTCGGGATCGATGCCGTTGGTGTCGGTCACGATCACCGTGCTCTCTTGCATGATCGTCGGGGACTCCGGCACCGCCACCAGCGGCGTGCCATAGCTCGCGTAGGTCTCGAAGCCACCGCCGTGCTTCAGCGTGACCGGCGTGACCACGAACTGCAGGTCCCCGCCCGCATCGTCGGTGATTTCAAAGAGGAAGCGCAGGCGGACGCGTGTGCCGGTGAAATCGTCGGGACGACGCATCGTGAACGACATCGCCCCGGTGTTTCCCGTCCAGTTCACGCCGCGCGTGTGCACGTCGAACGTGCCGAACGTCGACCGCGACAGCGCATGCGCAGGCACCGTGATGTTGTGCGCGAAGCGCGGGCAGCGCGCCGGCTGCTGCAGGCACAGCAGCGACACCCTGTCGACGACGGGCGCACCCTTCCGCAGCAGTTCGTCGGAAGGGGGGGCGGCGAACGCTTGCCCGCAGGCAACCACGAGCAGTGCCGACATCATCGTGCGGATGGCCATGTTCCGTTCTCCATGAACGCGCCCTCGCGCGATGCGCGGGCTTGCACTCAGGCCCAACGCGGCGACGTGGCAGGAGCGGACAGGGCGGGGCTGCCCACGCCGTGCGTACGGCGCGACCGCCATCACGCCGTGGCGATGGTGCGCTGCAGCTTTCCCCTTTGGCCAATGTCCCGGCCGGAAGCGCTGTGGCCCACTGCCGGCACTTCACACCGGAGGTGCCGTCGATGTCGATCGCTGCGCTGCTGTGTCGTCCCGTCCCGCTCATCCCGTCCCGTCGCGGGGGCCTGTTGCTCGCTTCCCTGTTGCTGGTGGTGGCGAGCAGTCCGGCACTGGCGTTGACCGAAGTCACCGGCTTCGGCAGCAATCCGGGCAACCTGCGCATGCACAAGTACGTTCCCGCGGGGCTGGCCGCGGATGCGCCGCTGGTGGTCGCCCTGCACGGCTGCGCGCAGTCCGCGTCCAACTACGATGCCGAGACGGGTTGGGAGTTGCTCGCCAACCGCTTCGGTTTCGCCCTGTTGCTGCCCGAGCAGCAGACCGGCAACAACAGCAGCCGCTGTTTCAACTGGTTCGAGACGGCGGACACGACGCGCGGCCAGGGCGAACCGCTGTCGATCAAGCAGATGGTCGACCGCATGATCGCCGACCATGCGATTGATCCCGCGCGCGTCTACGTCACCGGTTTGTCCGCGGGTGGCGCGATGACCTCGGTGATGCTGGCGACCTACCCCGACGTCTTTGCCGGGGGCGCGATCGTGGCGGGCCTGCCCTACCGCTGTGCGACGAGCCAGAGCGCGGCGTTCAGCTGCATGAACCCTGGCAGCGACCTGAGCCCTGCCCAATGGGGCGCGAAGGTACGTGCTGCCAGCAGCTGGACCGGGCCCTGGCCGATCGTGTCGATCTGGCATGGCGATGCCGACTACGTCGTGCGCCCGGCTAACCTCACCGAGAGCCTGGAGCAGTGGGCCGACGTGCACGGCATCGATACCGTGGCGGACGCCACCGACACCGTCAGCGGCTTCCCGCACAGGGTGTACAAGGACGCGGCGGGCAATGCCAAGGTCGAAACCTACGTCATCACCGGCATGGGCCACGGCACGCCGGTCGATCCCGGCAGCGGCGAAACGCAGTGCGGCACCGCGGGCGCCTACATCCTCGACGTGAACCTCTGTTCCAGCTACTACATCACCCGCTTCTTCGGCCTGGACAACCTGGACGGCACGCCGCCGACCGTCGCCCTGACCTCCCCCGCCAACGGCGCCAGCGTCAGCGGTACGGTGGCACTGGCGGCCTCGGCCAGCGACGACATCGGCGTGGCGCGCGTGGACTTCCTGCTGGACGGTGCGCTGCTCGGCAGCGATGCCAGCGCGCCCTACAGCCTCGCCTGGAACAGCGGCGGCACCGGCAACGGCGCGCACGTGCTGCAGGCGCGCGCGCTCGACCTCGCCGGCAATACCGGCACCTCCGCTGCCGTGAACGTCACCGTCAGCGGTGGCACGAGTGGCGGCTCGCCGGTCACGGTCGTGTTCAACAACGAGGATGCCAACGATGGTTACGTGAAGGCCAGCGCCACCGGCGGCAGTCCGGCCGTCGGCACGCTGGAGGCGTACTACGGCCTGGCGATCGGCCGCGGCACCGACGGCAACCACAATCGCGCGGTGCTCTCCTTCGATACGTCATCGCTGCCGGACAACGCGGTGGTGACGTCCGCCACGCTGACGGTGGCCTACCGCAGCGCGAGCGGCGATCCGTGGAGCAATCCCGCCGGCAACACGCTGGTCGTTGATGTCCGCAGCGGCTGCCTTGGCGCATGCCCCATCGAAGCGGCGGACTGGGCCGCCGCCACGACCACCGCCAGTAGCGCGCAGGTGCCGGCCTTCAGCGGCGGCAACCAGACCAGTACCGTGTTCGATACCGCCGGGCGCGCGGCGATCAACCGCACCGGGCGCACGCAGCTGAAGTTGCGCTTCGCCGCCAATCCCTCGGCGACGCACTATGTGTGGATCGACCGCGGCGCGACCGCCAAGCTCTCGGTCACTTACACGCTGCCGTGACCGGCAAGGCCTGCCGCCGCTTCACGGCGGCGGCAGGATCTTCCAGAACATGCCCGCGCCCAGCTTCACCGACTGCAGTGGCTTGCGCTGCGCGGCGGGCTGGTTCGCGCGGAACATCTCGCGGATGTCGCCCATCACCTTGTCCGACTCCATGAAGTAGGAGTGCGCCAGCACGCTCTGGTCCACGCCGGAGACGTCGATGGTGTCCACGCCGGAGACCAGCACGACGCCTTCGCTGGTGTCGCCGGCGCGCGGCCCGCGGTTGACCTGCTTGGACGCCTTCAGCGCCAGGTCCTCCGACGACGCGTAGAGCGTGACCCGGCCACTCGCCCGCTGCAGCGCAGGCGCCAGTTCGGTGCGGAATACCTTTGCGTCGATGTCCGGTGCGGCGAGGATGATGCCGCGGAAGCGCCCGCGCAGTTCCGGCCGGCGGGTGACCAGGTTGCGCACGGCCTGGGTCAGCCCGCGCGTGCCCATGCTGTGCCCGATCACGTACAGGTTCTGCGCGCCGGAGCGGTCGGCGAGGTCGGACAGGAAGTTCTCGATGTACGGTACCGAGCGCGCGATGCTCTGCTCGTCGGTGAAGTAGCCCGACAGCGCGGCCTGCGAAGGCCAGCTGTAGAACACCGGTGCGCCGTCGAAGCGCAGGTCGTACGCCAGCTGCGCCGTACGCCGGGCGGCGTCGCGGAAGCTGACGTTGTACCCGTGCACGAACACGAAGGCATTGCGTCCGCGGGAGGTGCCCACGCGGTCGTAAAGGCGCGCGAAGAAGGGGGATTTATCCAGGCGGGTGACGTCCTGCAGGATAACGTGCTGCTTGGGATCCTCCTTGAATTCCAGCAGGTACCAGCGGGGCGATTCCAGTTCGCCGGCGACGTGGACCTTCGGGATGCTGATGCGCGCGGTGCCATAGGTGAGCTGGCGTGCGAGCGAAGGCGTGAAGCGATCGCCTGCGGGCAGCGAGGCGAATGCCGCCGCCGGCGCGCGGTTGGTGGCGTAGAACACGTCGACGTTGACGAAGTCCTGCTGCGGAGGCCAGCCCGACTGCGCAGCCCCGCGGGCCCGCGCTTCGCGCTCGGCCGCTTCGCGCGCCGTCGCATCGCGCTGCTGGCGCGCCCGCGCTTCGGCCTCGGCGGCACGGCGTTGGGCTTCGGCGCGCGCGGCCGCTTCGGCCGTGCTGCTGGGAGGTGGCGGTGGCGGTGGCGGTGGTGGCGGTGGTGGCGGCGGCGGCGGCGGTGGTGGCGGCGGCGGTTGCGGGCTCTCCACGGGCGGAGGCAACGGCGTCTCCTTGACGCGTTTCGCACAGCCGGCCAGCACCAGGGCCGCCAGCACCAGGCAGAGGATTCGCCGCATTCTTCACCCCATGGAAGGACGTCGGGACCGCACCCGTCCCCCGGGGGTGGCCGACGGCGGGATGGTAGCGCAGGGGCCGGCGCCGCAGCGAGCCTGCGGGCGCCGCATTCGCCAGCAGCGCGCCTGCGGGCTATCGTGTACGGGTACGGGCCGCCTCCGCACGCCCTCCCCTCACTGGAAGAACGCCCATGCCGACCCCCAACTACTCCTTTGAGAAACGACAGCGCGAGCTGGCCAAGAAGAAGAAGAAGGAAGAGAAGGACGCCAAGAAGCGCGCCGAACGCGACGCGGCCCGGACCGATGCGGGCGCGGAAGACACGCCGGCCGATACCCGGGAATGACCGAAGCGGCGGCGCCGCCCCCGCAGGTCTGGGTCGATGCCGATGCCTGCCCGGGTCCGGTGAAGGAAATCCTGTTCCGCGCTGCCGAGCGCGCGCAGGTGCCGGTCACCCTGGTCGCCAACCAGTGGCTGCGCACCCCGCCCTCGCGCTTCATCCGCGCCCTGCAGGTACAGGGCGGCTACGACGTCGCCGACGATGCCATCGCAGAGCGTGCGCGCCCGGGCGACCTGGTCGTGACCCAGGACATCCCGCTGGCCGCGCGCGTGCTGGCCAACGGCGCGCAGGCGGTAGACCCGCGCGGTGAGCGCTTCACGCCGGACGACATCGCCGAGCGCCTGTCCATGCGGAACTTCATGGACGAACTGCGTGGCGCCGGCGTGCAGACCGGCGGACCGGCCGCGTTCAGCGCGCGCGATCGCCAGGGCTTCGCCAACCAGCTCGATCGCTGGCTGGCCACGCGTCGCTGAGCCGCCGCCATGCCCGACGTCGAACTCCGTGCGCCGCTCCACCTGCTGCTGCACGTGCTGGTGCCGGTGGCGCTGGCGCGGCTGTGCTTGCCCAGGGACTGGAAGCGCGCCGCGCTGTGGATGCTGGCGGCGTGGGTCATCGACCTGGACCACCTGCTCGCCGATCCGGTCTATGCGCCCGGCCGCTGCAGTATCGGCTTCCATCCCCTGCACACCTGGCCGGCCATCCTCGTCTACGCAGGGCTGGCGCTGCCGAAGAAGACCCGCTGGTTCGGCATCGGCCTGCTCATCCATATCGCCCTCGATGGCATCGACTGCCTGCTGATGCAGGCATCGCACGCAACCTGACCCGCCCGTTCAGTTCCGGTGGCGCGCTTCAGGTACGCGCGGGACCCACGGCGTACGATGGCCGCGCTGCACCTTCCGCGTCCCGTCCGACCGCCGCCACCGTCGCCCGCTGCGCTTTCCTCCATGCGTTTCCGCCACGAGCACGGGCGGAGCGCCACCCCGGGAGCGCTCCATGCCTCGCGATCCGTTCCAGCCCCCCTGCCAATCGACGCCGCCCCGCTTCCGCGGAGGACGACACCGGTGAGTACCGCGGTACCGCTCTGCGAACGCTGCGACGCGGTCTGCTGCCGCCTGACCGTGGTGCTGCAGCCCGAGGACGGCGTGCCTTCGCACCTGACCACCCACACCGACGCCGGCCTGCACGTGATGGCGCGCGATGAAGAGGGCTGGTGCGTGGCGATCGATGCGGCACGCATGTGCTGCTCGATCTACGACACGCGCCCGGACATCTGCCGCCGCTTCGTCATGGCCGGCCCGTACTGCCACGATGTCCGCACGGACTACCGGGATCGCACGTCGCGCGGCATTCCGCTCACGCTGTACTGACGCGGCACCGGCGTCCGCCTTCAGGCGGCGAACACCGGCTCGAGCATGCGGAACGTGCCTGCGTCCGCGTCCATTTCCACCTTGCCGCCCACGGGCACGATGAACTGCTGCCGGATGTGGCCGATCATCGCGCCGCGATAGACCGGGATCTTCAGCGGCTTGAAGTAGTCGTCGAAGATCTGCGGAAGCGTCAGCGAGCCGAAGCCGCCTCCCGGGTCGCATTCGGTGCATTCGCCGAAGACGATGCCTTCGACCTTGTCCAGCGCGCCCATCAACCGCAGCGTGCTGAGCATGCGGTCGATGCGGTAAGGCGCCTCCGACACATCCTCCAGGAACAGGATCTTGCCTGCGAAATCCGGCAGGTACGGCGAGCCGGCCAGCGCGGTCAGCACCGTCAGGTTGCCGCCGACCAGTTCGCCCTGCGCCTTGCCGCCGGTGATCGTGACCGTGCGGTTCCTGCGTTGCACCAGCTCGTCGCCCTTGTCCGCGCTGTTGGCGTACTGCATCTGCTCGCGCTGGAAGAAGACCCGGCGGAACTGGTCGGCGTTGAACGCGTTCCAGCTGCCGATGCCGATGGGGCCATGGAAACTTGTCAATCCGGCCTGCGACAGCAGGGCGTTCTGCAGCGCGGTGATGTCGGAATAGCCGAGCAGGATCTTCGGATTGCGGCGGATCATGCCGTAATCGAGCAACGGCAGCAGGCGCGCGGCACCGGAGCCGCCCCGGGCGCAGATGATCGCCTTGACCCCGCGGTCGGCGAACATCGCATTGAGGTCCCCCGCGCGTTCGGCATCGGTGCCGGCAAGATGCCCGTAACGCGACGCCAGGTGCGGCGCCACCTTCACCTTGAGCCCCAGCGCTTCCATCGCCTCCTGCGCGAGCTGCAGGTCGAACGGCTCGTCGGTCGCGCCGGACGGACTGACCAGCGCGACCGTGTCGCCGGGATTCAGCGGCGGCGGCAGCAGGCGCGCGCGCGGCGTCGCCGCGAAAGCGTGCTGGCCGGCCGCCAACGGCAGCATCAATGAGGTCGCGGCCAGCGCGGCCGATCCGAGGAACTGTCGTCTGTGCATGTCATCGCCTGTCGTGGGACGGCGACCAGCTTAGCAAGACCACGTTCCTCGCCCGGTCGGTAGCGAGGCGGACCGGCCTCTCACCGCCTGCAGGTGTTGATGCCGAGCAGCCCATACAGCGGGCAGACATTGAACAGGCCCGTCACCAGCGGCACCACGCCGATCCATGCCCATGCCGGACCGCCCACCAGCGCCCAGCCGATCAGCAGCGAGCCGACGACGATCCGTACCCATTTGTCGAAACCACCCACGTTCGCCTTCATCTGCGTGTCCTCCGGGATGAGGTGCCAGCGTGCGGCGTGCCGCTGCGCCCCGCATTGATCGCGATCAAGATCAGGGGCGGCGAGCCGCGTTTTTCTCACCCGGCCTGTCGATTCCGCCCTCCCCGAGGCGTCGCAGGGATGAGGGCCGGCATTCCGTCCGGCCAGGCGCACACCATGGGAAGACTCGTTGCAGCGGCCATGATCAGTCTCGACGGCGTCATGCAGGCGCCTGGCGGGCCGGACGAGGACGCCAGCGGCGGCTTCACCCACGGAGGCTGGGTGTGGCCTTATGCGGGCGAAGACGAGGCCATGGATGGCCTGTTCGCGCAGCCGTTCTCGCTGCTGCTGGGTCGGCGCACCTACGACATCTTCGCCGGCTACTGGCCCCACGTGCCGGGCGAGGCACCGCATGGCGGCATCGCGGACGCGTTCAACGGCGCCACCAAATACGTCGCCACCCATCGGCCCGACACGCTCGCCTGGCCGCACAGCCACGCACTGGGCGCGGATATCGCGGCTGCCGTGCGTGTGCTGAAGCAGCGCAGCGGCCCCGACCTGGTTACCCAAGGCAGCAGCGACCTGCTGCACCAGCTGCTCGCGACCGATCTGGTCGACGAGTTGCGCCTGCTGGTCTACCCGGTCCTGTTGGGCCGTGGCAAACGGCTGTTCGGCGACGACAGCCTGCCCGCCGCGTTCCGGCTGGACGCCACGCGCAGTACCTGGGCGGGCGTGATCGTCAGCCGCTATCTGCGCGATGGCGATGTCCGCACAGGCACGTTCGCCGATCACTGACAGACCTTCGCTTCACCCGGTTTTTCCGGCCGGACGGCAAGATCGCCGCGCCGGCTTTCCTCCCTCCGACACTGGAGTTTCGCCATGACCCCGAAGAACACGATCTGCCTCTGGTACAACCGCGACGCGGAAGAGGCCGCGCATTTCTACGCGAAGACCTTCCCCCACAGCGCCGTGAAGGCCGTGCACCGCGCACCCGGCGACTATCCCTCCGGCAAGGCGGGCGACGTGCTGACGGTGGAGTTCACCGTCTGCGGAGTGCCTTGCATCGGATTGAACGGCGGCGACGCGTTCACGCACAGCGAAGCGTTCTCGTTCCAGATCGCGACCGATGACCAGGAGGAAACCGACCGGCTGTGGAACGCCATCGTCGGCAACGGCGGACGCGAAAGCGCCTGCGGCTGGTGCAAGGACAAGTGGGGCTTGAACTGGCAGATCACGCCGCGCGTGCTCACCGACGCCATGGCCAACCCCGACCGCGCGGTCGCCAAGCGCGCCTTCGAGGCGATGATGACGATGCGCAAGATCGATGTGGCGGCCATCGAGGCGGCCGTGCGCGGCGGCTGAGCCGCGCGCGCCGGGCCACGCGCCTACCTGTCCGTCGCCCGGAAGTCCGGCCTGCCGGCCTGCGCCAGGGTGAACGCATAGATGTCGGTCCACACCTCGTCCAGCTGGCTGCGGCTGGAGCCCATGCCGTGGCCGGCGCCGAAATCCAGCCGCAGCAGCACGGGCACCTTGCCGTCCTGCGCGGCGGCCAGGCGCGCGGCGTACTTGGCGCTGTGGAAGGTCGCTGCGCGCGGATCGTTGAGGCCGGACACCACCAGCGTGCGCGGGTACGCCGTGCCGGCACGGATGTGCTGGTACGGGTCCAGGTCGAACATGGTCTTGAACGAGGCCGCATCGGTGATCGGTCCGCCCCATTCCTCGATGTCCGCGTAGTTCTGCTCGGAGACGTAGCGCACCGGATTCATGAAGCCGACGTTGGCGATCGCGCCGGCGAACAGGTCCGGGCGCTCGTTGATCGCACCGCCCAGCATCACGCCGCCAGCGGAAGTACCGATCAGCGTCATCGTCTTCGATGAGCCCACCTTGTCGCGCATCAGCTGCTCGGCCACGTCGATGGCGTCGCGCCAGGTGGTGGCCTTGGTGCTTGCCTTGCCGGCGTAATGCCAGTCGCGGCCGAACTCGCCGCCGCCGCGCACGTTCGCCAGCGCGTACACGCCACCGCGGTCGAGGAAGGCGAGCACGCGCGCGTTGAAGCGCGGCAGCGCGGCGTAGCCGTAGGCGCCGTAGGCTTCCAGCAACACGGGTGTCGTGGCATCCAGGGTGGCGCCCTTCTTCATCACCAGCGTGTACGGCACCCGGGTGCCGTCGCGCACGGCGACCTCACTGCGCCGCGCTGCGTAGCCGGCGGTGTCGAACGGCAGCGGCGGCACCAGTGCGAGGTCCTTCAGCTGGCCGTCGCGCAGGTCGAGGCGGTAGACGGTCGATGGCGTGAACCAGCCGGTCATCGCCACCAGCACCTCGGGCGACGGTGCCCAGCCCTGCAGCGCAGTAACCTGGCCGTCGAACGGCAGCGCCAGCTTGACGGCCTTGCCGTCCTCGCCCACCCGCCACAGTCCGGAGGCCGGGCCGTCGATGGTGCGCACCAGCAGCCCGCCCTGCACGGCGAGGATCGATTCGATCACCGGCGTGCCCGGCAGCGCGACGATCCGCGCGGTCTTCAGGTCCGGCGCCGTCGCCGAGGTCTGCAGGATCTTCCCCCCGGAGGCCTGCTTCTTCGAGACCAGGTACAGGCGGTCGCCATCGACGCTGGAATCCACCACCACGTCGTCGAACCCGGCGACCGGCGTCCAGGTCGCGTTGCCCGTCATCGCGGTATCGGCATCGGCACGGTAGATCGCGATCTCGTTGCGGCCATCGCGGACGACGGCGAGCGCCGTGCGGCTGTCCGGATCGAAGATCACCGGTACGAACTGCTCGGCCTTCGCGCTGATGCCGCCCTGCCCGCGGCGGGCCAGCAGTACGTCCGGCGCGGTGCTGCCCAGGCGATGCAGGCGCGCTTCGTTGCCGACGAAGTACGTGGGCGTGCCCGGTTCGCCGACGAACTTGAGGTAGCTGAAGGCCTCGCCGTTGCGGGTCCAGCTCATCATCCAGGCGTGCGGAATGGCGACGGGCAGGAAGCCCCCGGTCGCCACGTCGAGTACGCGCAACGTGGAGTGTTCGGTACCGCGCCTGGACAGTGCGACCAGCACATGGCGACCGGTCGGCGACGCGGCCCAGCGATCGATCACCTGGTCGCCATCGGCATTCTTCAGCGTGGTCGGGTCGAGCAGCACGCGGGTGCGGCCATCGGCCTCGCGCACCATCAGCTTGGTGTCCTGCTCACCGGCCGCACGGATTTCGTGGAAGACGCGGCCGCCGGCCTGTTCGGCCTGACCGACGGTGGTGAGTTCGCCGGAGCGCGCGGCCACGTCGGCCAGCAGCAAGGCGCGGCCGGGCATCGCGGCGAAGACGCCCTGGGTGTGCTTGGCCTGCGCCTGCAGCCAGGGCATCCAGTCGGGGTCCTTGCCGCTCTCCATCCAGCGGTACGGATCGGTCACCTGCGTGCCGTAATAATCGTCGGTAACCGCCTGCACCTTGGCCACCGGCGCCTGCGCCAGGACCCCGACGAACGGACACAGCGCCACGAGCATCAACAGCGGACGGACCCCACGTGCAGTCGGCATTCGGCTTCTCCGGGTTGGGCCCACGGTCCCGCGGGCTGACCCGCCTATGTACGAGGGCGCCGGCGGGAACCGGCCAGCCGTCGCGTGCGACTCAACCGGTCGCCCTCGCGGCCGCTATCGACGTTGCTGCTAGCATGGCGCGTCACCGGTGGGGAGACCGATGCCTGGAATTCCGCATGTTCCTTGACGCACGGCGTACCTGCGCCCTGCTGGCCGGTGTGCTGGGCGCACTTCTCCTGTTTCCCGCCCACGCACTCGACGCGCGGCGGGCGATTGGCCAGTTCACCCACGTCTGGTACGAGAACCAGCTGCCCCAGGGGACCGTCCTCTCCATCGACCAGCAGGCCGATGGCGCGATCTGGCTGGCGACCTACGGCGGCCTGGCGCGCTACAGCGGCGACGGTTTCGAGACCATCGACCCGCGCGTCGCACCCGCGCTGAAGAGCTCGGCGATCACCGCGGTCAGCGCGGATCGCGAAGGTGGCCTGTGGGTCGGCACCCTCAACGGTGGCCTGTACCGACGGCAGGGACGCGCGCTCGAGCAGGTGGCGTTGCCCGCCGGCATCGAGAGCGTCTTCGGGATCGTCCGCGACACCTCGGGCAGCCTGTGGCTCACCACCAATGCGGGCGTGGTGCGGACCGCGAACGGCGCGCCCCGTCTGCTGGGCGACGCCGATGGCTTCCCGCCGCGCGGGTTCTACCGCGGCATCGTCGCCGACCGCGACGGGGGTGTCTGGATCGCGGCCGATGGCGTGGGCGTGGTCCACTGGCACGACGGTCGCGCACGGCTCTACGACGAACAGGACGGCCTGCCCAGCAATGCGGTGTACAGCCTGGCCGTCGACGCGGCGGGCGCGGTGTGGGTCGGCACCCAGTCCGGTCCGGCGTTCTTCCGCGAGGGGCGCTTCCACCGCCACCCGCGTGCGGCGGCGCTCGATGGGCGGCGCATCTACACGCTGTACGGCGACCGTGACGGCAGCGTCTGGTTCGCACCGCTCGACATGGGCCTCTGCCGACTGGTCGCGGGTGACTTCAGTTGCGACGACACGCTGGCCGGCCTGCAGGGCGAGACCGTGCGATCGATGTTCGAGGATCGCGAAGGCAACCTGTGGATCGGTACTACCTCCAGCGGCCTGCACCGGCTCAGCCCCTCCAAGCTGGTCACCGTCACGGGACAGATGGTGTCCAATGCGGTGCGTGCCGTCCACCAGGTGCCGGGCGGCGCGCTGTGGGTCGGCACCGATGGCGCCGGCCTGTCCCGCTACGAAGGCGCAGTACTGCGGCCGGCCGCGGCCTACAACCGACAGCTGCCCAGCCAGCTGATCCGTGCGATCCGTTCCGACACCCGGGGCCAGTTGTGGGTCGCCGGCACCGAGGGCGTGACCCGCTTCGACAGCGCCGGCCGCGCCCGCACCTTCGGCCTGTCGGACGGGCTGCCCGGCACGATCGTGTTCGCGTTCGCGCCCGCCCGCCAGGGCGGCATGTGGACCGGCACCCTGCAGGGCGTGGCCCGCATCGACGGCGAGCGGGTCGACGTGGTGGACGGCACCCGCGGCGACGACACCCGCGCCCTCTACGAAGATGCCGACGGGCGACTGTGGATCGGCCTGCGCAGCGGCCTGCGTTGCCTGTACCTCGGCAAGGTAGACAGCTGCGGCACCGATGGCCTGGCGGGCAGCAGCGTGTTCGCATTCCATCCCGCCGTCGACGGCAGCCTGTGGCTGGGTACCAGCGCGGGCATCGTGCGGATCCGCGACGGCAAGGTCACCCGTTATCTCCAGCGCGCCGGGTTCCATGGCGATGCGGTGTTCGCCCTGCTGGACGATGGTCGCGGGCACCTCTGGTTCAGTTCGAACCGCGGCATCGGACGCCTGGCGAAGGCGGACTTCGACGCGCTCGACCGGGGCGATGTGCAGCAGCTCGCGCCGCGCTGGTACGGCACCAGCGACGGCATGCTCAATGCGCAGGGCAACGGCGCATCGCAGACGCCGGCCGACCACAGCGACGACGGACGCCTCTGGTTCGGCACCGCGAAGGGCGTCGTCATCGTCGACCCCGACCGCATGCAGGGCAATGCCAAACCGCCGCCGGTCTCGATCGAGCGCCTGCTGGTGGACGGCGTGGACGTCGAACCGGCTTCGATCATGCGGCTGGGGCCCGGCGTGGAACGCCTGGAACTGCAGTTCGCGGCGATGAGTTACGTGGCCCCGTCGGCGGTGCGCTACCGCTATCGACTGGACGGCTTCGACCGCGCCTGGAGCGAGCCTGGCGCCGGTCGCGCCGCGTACTACACCAACCTGCCGCCGGGCGATTACGTGTTCCGCGTGATGGCCAGCAACAACGATGGCGTGTGGAATGAACAAGGCGCGCAGTTGCGCTTCACCCTGCTGCCGCAATGGCACCAGACCTGGTGGCTGCGCACGCTGGCGGCCCTGGCCGCGCTGGGGCTGGTGGCGGCGCTCGTGCGGCTGCGCCTGCGCACCGCGCGCGAACGCGAGCGCGCGTTGACGCACGAGGTCGCGCAGCGCACCGACGCGCTGCGCGAGGCCAACGAACGCCTCCAGCATCTGGCCGCCAGCGATGCGCTCACCGGTATCGCCAACCGGCGCGAATTCACCCGCCGCCTGCGGCTGGCCTGGGACGACCACGCCGCGCGCGATGCGTCGCTGGCGGTGCTGTTGATCGACGTGGACGACTTCAAGGCCTACAACGACAGCTACGGCCACCTGGGGGGCGATGCGGCGCTGGCGACCCTCGCGGCGGCCCTCGCCACCAGCCTGCGCGGCAGCGACGACCTGGCGGCGCGCTACGGCGGCGAAGAGTTCGCCATCCTGCTGCCGGATTGCGACACCGACACGGCACTGGGTCTCGCGCGACGCCTGGTGGACGACGTGCAACGTCTCGCCCTGCCCCATCGCGCGTCCAGCGTCGCGGACGTCATCACCGTCAGCATCGGCGCCGCCAGCCGGCATCCTGCGCGTGGCGGCAATCCCGACGCCCTGCTGCACGCGGCCGACGCCGCGCTGTACCAGGCCAAGGACGAAGGGAGGAATCGCGCGTTGCCGGCGAGCTGACGCGCGACGGTGGCGGACGCCGCCAGCGTTACCCCAGGAAGACGCTCACGTAGTCGCCAACGGGACGCCGCAGCAGCGTCGTATTCACTGCCAGCGGCACCCGACCTTCCTGCCATCGGCCGACGCGGATGCCCGCCTGCCGACCACGCTCGAATGCAGCGTCCGCGAGCGGCTGCGCCATGTCGAGCCAGAACAGATTGGATGCGTCCGCCGAACTGCGTTCGCGTACCTTGCCGCTGGCCACCAACGTGGCGATCAGTTCGCGCGCCTGCGCATGGGCCTTCGCGATGTCCGCCAGGAACCCCGGCAATGCGTCGAGCGCCAGCAGTGCAGGCATCCATCCCTGGTACAGCGTGCCACCGAACACGTGGCGCAGCGCGCGCGCCTGGGCGATGTCCCCCTTCGACCCTGCAAGCACCGCACCGAACGGTGCATCCAGGTACTTGTACAGCGATACGTACACGGTATCGAATTCCGCCGCGTATGCGGGCAGATCGAAGCCGGGCGGCGCCATCAGCAGGCGCGCGCCGTCCAGGTGCAGGCGCGCGCCATGCGCCCGTGCCAGTGTGGCGATGTCGCGTACCCGGGCGAGCGGGACCAGTTCAGCACCGGCCCGGCGCACGGGGCTTTCGAGCGAAACCGCCCCGATCCTCATGGGATACGGCCCGCTCTCCGAGGCGCTGATCGCGGCACGCACCTCATCCAGCGACGGGCTGGCGCGACCGGCCGCCAACGGCAGCAGGTTGAGCGAGGACAATCTCTGGGCGGCATCGCTCTCGTCGCGGTACACATGGCTCTCCTGTTGCACCAGCACGCGCTGGTGCTCGCCGCAGAGCACGCGCAGGGCCACGTTGTTCGCCAGGGTCCCGGTGGGAAAGAATGCACAGTCTTCCTTGCCGAGCATGGTGGCGAAGGCCTGCTCGAGACGGCCCACTGCACCCTGCTGCAGATAGCCGTCCCGCACGTCGGCCTGCGTGCGCGTAAGTTCCGCCAGCTTTGCCGCCATCGCCACCGGATCCGGCGGCGCGCTGTCGCCGACGAGCCACACGCTGCGCGCATCCACGGGCGGGAACACCGGGCCGGCCGGCGGCACTCCGCCCGCCGGAACGACGTCCGCGGCAGCCGCCAGCGCTGCGCCCAGCGAGCCTTGAAGGAAGGTGCGTCGGTCCACGGACATGCTCCGGCGTTGGCCATCGGGGTCTAGCCCGCATCGTACGGAGCCGTTCCTGCGGGGCGATGTGCCATTGGTGATGACCGTCGGACGAAGCGGATGCGGCAACCGGCACGCATGCGTGGGCCGACCGCGCCCATGACGTATGCGCCATGCCGGTAACAGGGCGATGGGTATACTCGGCCACGATCGGCGGGTGCTCTTACCCGCCCACGAATCACGGAGCGATGTCATGGGTCTTGTACAGGCGGTGGTGGGCGCGGTCGGCGGCGTGCTGGGCGACCAGTGGAAGGATTTCTACACGGTGCCGCAGGGCCTGCCGTCCACGGCGGCGCTGTTCGCGGCGGTGCCGCAGGGCACCAATGCCGGTCGCGGTTCCAACACCAGCGGCTCGACCAACATCATCACCAACGGCTCGAAGATCGTCGTGCCCGAAGGCTATGGCCTGCTGCTGATGCAGGACGGCGCGATCACCGCGTTCGTCGCCGAGCCGGGCGGTTACGAATGGCGTTCGGACGACATCAACTCCAAGTCGATCTTCGCCGGCGACGGCATCGTCTCGACCTTCATCACCCAGAGCTGGGAACGCTTCAAGTTCGGCGGCCAGCCGGGCTCGCAGCAGGCGGCGTTCTTCGTCTCGCTCAAGGAACTGCCGGACAACCGCTTCGGCACGCAGTCCGAGATCTACTGGGACGACGGCTTCCTCAACACCCAGGTCGGCGCGGTCACGCGCGGCTCGTACACGCTGAAGATCGTCGACCCCATCCTGTTCGTGAAGAACTTCGTGCCGGCCAGCTACCTGCAGCCGGGCAAGGTGTTCGACTTCACCGACCTCGACAACGCCGCCGCCACCCAGTTGTTCAACGAAGTGGTGGGTTCGCTGGCGCCGGCCTTCAGCCTGTACACCAACGATCCGTCCAAGGGCAACCGCATCACCAAGCTGCAGCAGGATTCGCTGGGCTTCGCGCAGAGCCTCTCGGCGGCCGTCGAGCAGGGCTACCAGTGGAGCTCCAGCCGCGGCCTGGCCATCGTCAAGACCGCCATCGTCTCCATCGAGTACGACGCGAACACGCGCGAACTGTTGAAGACCGTGCAGCGCGCCGATGCGCTGTCCGGCTCGCGTGGCAACTCCAACCTGCAGGCCAGCGTGGCGCAGGGCATCCAGTCCGCCGGCGAGAATGGCGGTGCAGCGGGCCTGATGGGCATTGGCATGGCGTCCGGGATGATGGGCGTGGGTGGCCTGCAACAGCCGGCCACGCCGGCCGCACCCGCGGCGGACGATCCGGTCGCCAAGCTGAAGAAGGCCAAGGAGATGCTCGACCTCGGCCTGATCACGCAGTCCGACTACGACGCGCTGAAGGCGAAGGCCCTGGGCCTGTAAGCGGACGCGCGCATGTCCACCCCGAACCGTCCGGCGCCGCCGCCGTTGCCGCCGGCTCCTCCTGCGTTGGGCCCCGGCTCACCGCAGGAGGTACCGCCCTTGCCCGGGAGTTTCCCGGTCGATCCCGCCACCCTGCCCGACGCGATCCGCGAGGAAATCGAAGCGCCCGACCCGCTCGCCATCGACACCGCGGCGGCGGAGCTGAAGGACGGCCTGAACCGGTGCCCGAAGTGCGGCGCCACCGACATCCGCCACAAGCTGGGCAGCGACGTGCTGGTCTGCCTGTACTGCCGCAACGAATGGGTGGGCGCGCGGGTCGAGGAGGCTTTCGGCCTGGGTGAAGGGCTGGACCAGCTGCGCGGCACGGTGATCGCCAGCGGTGCCCGCGCCATCGACGCGGACACCGCCAGCCTGATGACCTTCAAGTGCACCGGCTGCGGTGCCGAGGTCACGGTGAACACCGAGAGCGCCATGACGGCGCGTTGCCACTGGTGCCGCCACGTGTTCGGGGTCAACGAGCAGATCCGCAATGGTGCGGTGCCCGACGCCGTGTTGCCGTTCCACATCAGGAAGGATGATGCGGTCGCGCGCATCCGCCAGTTCGTCGACAAGCGCAGGCTGTTCGCGCTGAAGGCGTTCAAGGACGAGTTCTCGCCCGAGAATGTCGTCGGCGTGTACCTGCCCTACATGATCGTCGACGGCAACGCGAGCGCAGAGGTCGCCGGCAAGGGCGAGATCCTGACGCGCACCTATACCCGCGGCACCGACAAAAACAAGAAGACGTACTACGACGCCGACGTCTACCGCGTGGAGCGCGCGGTCGAGTTCACCGTCGACGACCTGCCGCTGGAGTCCTCGCGCGAGCGCGGCAACCTCGATACCAAGGTCAACACGCAGAACATCATCAACACCATCCTGCCGTTCGACACCAAGAACGCAGTGAAATGGAATGCGTCCTACCTGTCCGGCTTCACCTCCGAGAAGCGCGATACCGACGTGGAGCAGTTGCGGCCGAAGCTGGAAGACCAGCTGCTGTCGATCGCGCGCGCACAGGTGGAGGACTCGGTGGGTCGCTACGATCGCGGCGTGCGCTGGGAGCAGGAGCGCCTGGACGTGCACGGCACGCGCTGGGTGTCGATGTACCTGCCGGTCTGGCTGTATTCGTACCACCAGCCCGGCAGCAACGGCGGCCTGCTGCACTACATCGCGGTCAACGGGCGCACCGGCGAGACGATGGGCAGCGTGCCGGTGCAGCAATGGAAACTGCTGCTGACCGCACTGACCGTGGGCACCTTCCTGGAGGGCATCGCCCTCTGGATCATCTGGGCAGGATCATGAGCGACGACAACGGCCTATGGCTGCTGGCGCTGGGCCCGACGGGCGCCGCGGCGCTGTACTGGGCCATCTACCGCTACTACCGGAACACCGACAAGTCGCACGCGTTCGAGCATGAGACGGACGTGGTGGCCAAGCCGGTGACCGGCACCGACCGCAAGATCGACGAGGTCAAGGGCACCCAGCGCACCCGCATCGACGGCGACAACGTGCGGGCGTACCGGCAGCGCGTGCAACGCGTGGGCGACGACGTCCGCTGACGACGCGTCGTGGCGGATGCGTAAAGGCGCGCCGCAGGCGGGGAAGCCCGCGGCGGTTGCGGCGCCCGACCTGCGGCTCGCCCGGCGCGACGTGTCCGGCGGTCCACGCCGGGACAGCGCTAGGACATTTCCAGCCTCGCGTGTGGCGACGCCCGGTGCGCGGCGCGGTACGCCGTCGGCGTGCAACCCATCGCCGCCTTGAAGGCCCGGTTGAACGGACCCAGCGACGCGAACCCGGCATCGCCGCTGATCTCCAGGATGGTCGCATCGTCGTCCGTATCCGCCAGCCGGCGGCATGCATGCGCGATGCGGTGGCGGTTGATCAGCTGATTGAAGTTGCGTTCGCCCAACCCCTGGCGGATCAGGCGACTTAGCCGGTGCTCGGCCGTGCCGAGGCGACGGGCAAGATCGGCGACCTTCAGGTCGGGCTCGCGATACACCTGCTGCGCGTCGAGATGGCGCTGCAACGCGCGCACTAGGCGCGCATCGTCCTCGCTGACCGTACCCACCGGCGCGCGCGCCGCACCGATGGTGTCCGGCGTGGAGAGCGGTGCGCGGCGGCGATGCCGGACTGCCGCATGGGTGAACAGGATCATCGCCATCGCGCAGACCGGAATCACGCCACTGCGCAGCGCCGCCAATGACGGGCTGGCGCTGGCCAGCGCCCCCAGCAGCGTGGTGCCCAGCACGCAGGCGGCGAACAGCAGCATGAAGGCGAGCCGCAGGCGGCGTTCGGCACGCGGCAAGGCCGACCAGTCGCCGCGCAGCGCTTCCAGGAAGGTCAGCACCAGCAGGGTGGAGCTGGCCAGCGTGAGCAGGCCGTCCACGCCCGATACCCACGACGACACCGTCCCCTGCGCAGCGAGGGTGCCGCCGCGGTAGGCGGCGATCAGGACGGCCACGCCACCGGCCACCAGCACGTGCACGCGCCCCACCCCGCCTTCGCCGCGGAACAGCGCCCGCGACACCAGCCAGAAGCCGTTGCACGTGGCGCTGCCACCGATTGCGACGGCCCACACCATCCACGCCGGGGCATCCGTCATCCACGGCGACATCAGCGAGAGCGCCATGGAGCCGCTGACGACCGCGAATATCACGTCCAGATCGCGCTTGGGCCGCTGCCAGAGCAGCACCAGCAACGACCCCACCGCGACCGCGACCGCCATGGCGGTCGCGCCTGCCTGCCAGCCTTGCATCGTGTCGTCCTCCCGGGTTGCGGCACAGCCTGCGGCACGCCCGCGCGACCTCCAAGCGCCATCGGTCATGCCAGGTGCGGGCATGCCGAATCGCCATGCCCATCCGGCTGGCCGATTTCCGAATCGGCGAGACGCCCTCCCGACGCCTGCGCATCTTGCCTGCCTTCCCTGTCCGGAGCTTCGCCATGCCCGTCCCGCGTTCCCCTGCGACCCCCTCGCGCTTCCTGTCCGCCGGCGCGACCGCCTGGTTCATCGCCGCCACCCTCGGGCAATGGGCCTTCGTCCTTTTCATCGTGCTGTTCTTCGGCGGGCCGGTGCTGGACGGCGACCTGTCCCCACTGAACGCCAAGCCGCATGTGACGGGCCATGTGCCCGGCGATGTGGCGGGCAACGTGCAGTTCGTCGGTCACGCCTTGCTGGCCGGCCTGGTGACCTTCGCCGGGGCGTGGCAGCTGGTCCCGGCGCTGCGGCGGCGCTGGCCTGCGGTGCATCGCTGGAACGGGCGCATGTTCCTGGCCGTCGCGCTGGTGGTGACGCTGACCGGGTTCTACCTGGTATGGGTGCGCGGCTCACAGCTGGGACCGGCCAGCAACCTCTCGATCTCGCTGAACGGGCTGCTGATCGTGGTGTTCGCGGTGCTCGCATGGCGGAGTGCACGCAGGCAGGAATTCGCGGCGCACCGTCGCCACGCGCTGCGGGCCTACCTGCTGGTCAACGGCGTCTGGTTCCTGCGCATCGGCATCATGCTCGCGGGCCTGGTGCTGGCGCCGCTGGGCATCCGGATCGATTACAGCGGCGCGCCCTTCCTGCTGGTCAGCTTCGGCAGCTGGATGGTGCCCATCGCCGTGCTGGCGCTGTACTTCCGCGTCGAGCGCTCGCCGCATGCGGGCCGGAAAGTGGCGATGGGCGGCCTGCTGGCGCTGCTGGCCCTGCTCACCGCCGCCGGCAGCCTGGCGGCCATCGCCTTCATGTGGTGGCCGTTCCTGTGACCGCCGGCGCGCCGGCATGCGGTCGCGCGGGCCATGGCCGGAACCCGCGCGGGCCATCGGCCGTCCGCTGCACGCCACGCCGCGTTCGGGCACACTGCGCGGCCGTCACGTGATTCGGCCGCGCGCCCGCACCCCACAAGGACTTCGTGAAGACCCCTGCCAGCCTGCTGATGCTGATCGACGAAGGCGTCATCGACGAGGTCCTGCGCCCGCTCAAGAGCGGCAAGGAGGCGGCCGTCTACGTGGTGCGGTCCGGCGACGACGTGCGTTGCGCGAAGGTCTACAAGGACATGGCGCAGCGCAGCTTCCAGAAGCGCGCGCAGTACCAGGAAGGCCGCAAGTCGCGCGGCAGCCGCGAGGCCCGCGCGGTCGCCACCGGCAGCCGCTACGGCCGCAGGCAGCAGGAAGCCGAGTGGAAGAACGCCGAGGTCGACGCGCTGTACCAGTTGCGCGAAGCCGGCGTGCGCGTGCCGGAACCCCATGGCTTCTTCCACGGGGTGCTGGTGATGGAACTGGTCACCGACGCCGAGGGCTTCTCCGCCCCGCGCCTGGGCGAAGTGGAACTGACCCCCGAACAGGCCCGCGCGTACCACGCCATCCTGGTGCGTCAGGTGGTGCGCATGCTGTGCTGCGGCCTGATCCATGGCGACCTGTCGGCGTACAACGTGCTGGTCGGTCCCGATGGCCCGGTGGTGATCGACTTCCCGCAGGTGGTCAGCGCCGCCGGCAACAACGCCGCCCGCAGCATGCTGCTGCGCGACGTCAACAACCTCACCGCCTCCCTCGGCCGTTGGGCGCCGGAGCTGCTCGATACGTGGTACGGCGAGGAAATGTGGGTGCTGTACGAAGCCGGCACGCTGCTGCCGGACACCCCCCTGACCGGCCGGTTCACCCCGGACGAACGCAGCGTCGACATCGACGGCGTGCGCGATGCGATCAACGACGCGCGCGAACTGGCGCTGATCCGCCAGCAGGGCCGCGAGGCCCAGGACGAGGATTGATCGGGCACCAGGTGGAACCGCGCCCGCGTCAGGCCCTTCGTGCCAGGCGACGCTCGATGTCCGCCATCACGCCTGGCAGCGCCGCCGCGTCGACCGGCGGCGAGAACCAGTACCCCTGCGCAGCGAAGCAGTGCAGCTTGCGCAGCGCCGTGGCGGTCTCGGCATCCTCCACGCCTTCGGCCACCACCTGCATGCCCAGCTTGCGTGCCAGGCGGATCGTCGACCCCACGATGGCTGCACTGGCTTCGTGCTTCCGCAGGTTGACGATGAAGCTCTTGTCCAGCTTCAGTTCCTCCACCGGCATGTCCTGCAGGTACGCCAGCGAGCTGTATCCCGTGCCGTAGTCGTCGATCGACAGCTTCACCCCCTGCGCTGCGAGCGCATGCAGCGTCGCCAGGCTGGTGGCGGGGTCGGACATCGCGGCCGATTCGGTGACTTCCAGCACCAGCCTGTGCGCCAGCACCTCGGCACGCGCAAGCTGGCCGCGCACCTCCGAAGACAGTGTGCCGTCCAGCAGGCTGCACACCGACAGGTTCACCGCCACCGTCAACGCCATGCCCGCCCGCTGCCACGCCGCGCACTGCTCCAGTGCCAGGTGCAGCACGTACTGCGTGACCTCCGGCATCAGGCCGGTGTGCTCCATCAGCGGGATGAACTGCCCGGGCGGCAGCGTGCCCTTCTGCGGATGCTCCCAGCGCAGCAACGCCTCCACGCCGATCACGCGCATGTCGTGCAGCCTGACCTTGGGCTGGTACTGCAGCCGCAGCTGGCCATCGGCCAGCGCATCGCGCAGTTCGTTGAGCAGCAGCAGCGTGCGCGGGTCCTGGCGCGGGAGATCCTGCGCGAAGCGGGCGATGCCGTCCTGCTGCTGGCGTGCGCGGCGCATGCCGAGGGTCGCGCGATGCACCAGCACGCCGGGCTCGTCGCCATCGTCCGGGCCGATGGACAGTCCCATGCTGGCCGCCATCCGCAGCTTCGCCGCGTCGAGCCAGACGGCATCGCGCAGGGACTCCTGCAGCCGGTGCGCGACGGCGAGCGCCTGCGCCGCGTCCTGCAACGCCGGCATCACCACGCAGAATTCGTCCGCGCCCATGTAGACCAGCGCGTCGCCGGGCGACAGCGCGTCGCGCCAACGGTGCGCGAGTTCGCGCAGCAGCAGGTCGCCGGCAGCGTGGCCGTACGCCTCGTTGACTGCACCGAAACGGTCGATGTCGATGACCAGCACCGCGGTCTTCCGGCCGGCGTCCATCGCGCGCGCCACCACGTCCAGCAAGCGGCGACGGTTGGGCAGGCCGGTCAGCGGGTCGGTCTCCGCCGCCACCACCAGAGCGTCATGCTGACGGTCGACCTGGCCACGCAATCCGCGCAGCCGCCACCACAACAGCAACGCGGCGGTGCCGATCACCGCGACGACGATGATGGCGGTGGTCACTGCATCCGGCCGTGCGGGCGCCAGCAGGCTCAGGGGCGCCGCCAGCATGGCCAGCGCCACGAGCGAGAAGCGACCGGCCGTGCCATCCACGCGGGATGCATCCCGGATCGCCAGCAGGCGATGCCGCGACGGATGCAGCGCCGCGGCGCCCCAGCAGACGTAGGCCAGCAGCCACAGCGGGAACAGCAGCGTGGGCGGCGTGGCGCCGCCGAAACTTATCGCATGGTAGACGGCATCGGCGACAGTCCAGGACACCAGGCCGAGCACCAGCAGCTTCAACGAAGGCGAGCGCGTCTCCGGTGCACTGGCCAACCACGCCGCCAACGCCAGCAGGCCCAGGTCGGCGACCGGATACAGCGTGCGGAAGCGATGCGGCGCGGGGAACGGCGGCGCCTGGTCCAGCGTGGGCTGCACGAACAGCCACCAGCCCAGCAGTCCGGCGCACAGCAACACCACCACGCCGTCGAGCAACCCCTTCCACGCGATCGGCCCACTGGTGCGGTGGCGGATGAAACCGAGCAGCCCCGCCGCGAACGCAGCGGTCGCCGCGGTGTACAGCGCATCCGCGGCGGAGAGCCCGCGCGCCGACGTGCCGGCCGCATCCATGTCCGATTGCACGAACGCGCCCGCGACGAACAGCGCATGGGCCGCCGCCACCCACCACCACGGCCCGCGGCGCCGTCCATGCACCTGCGCCGCCCCGATGACCAGGCCGAGGGTGCTCCCGACCAGCAACGTGCCGCCATACCAGCGCCACTGGATCAAGCCCAGCGCCGCGACCGCCAGCATGAACACCCACCACGCGTGACCCAGTCGCCCGCTCGCAAGCGGAAACCACTCGCGCCGCGTGGCCGTGATCGCTTCCACGATGGCGTGACGGCTCATCGGGCGCATCCGGCCTCCGCGCGTGTGCGACAGGCGACGACGATCATCACCACGCAGTTCGGATCCATCCGCCAGCCTCGGGAGCCTATCGACACAGTCAAAATCTAGCACGCGTGTACGCCACGCCCGCATCGCATCGATGAGGTGTTTCGCTTCCTAATGTGACATGCGCGACTACTGTGACTCGAGCTCTCACCGACGCACGGACATGACCCCTGTCTGCGTCATTCGATCAGCGCCACGCACGCTGGGAAGTGATCGCATCACATGGCCCTGCCGCACAGGGTCGCGGACTCGGTTCCGCGGGCCGCGGGTGCACGCATCAGCGATTGAACAGCGTCAGCGCATTGCTGCTGCGGATCTTCGCTTTTTCTTCGTCGGTCAGGTCGAGGCGCTCGAAGGCGTCGACGGTGCGGCCCAGGCCGATCTGCGGGTAGTCGGAGCCGAGCAGCACGTGGTCGAGGCCGACGTTGCGCAGGGTCCAGAGGAATTCTTCTTCCACCGGCGAATCAGCCACCACCAGCACGGTGGCGGAGATGTCGAAGTACAGGTTGTCGAAGCCGAAGCCGTCGGCGGTGCGGGCCAGCGCGAGGATGTTCCAGAACCGGAAGTTCAGGCCGCCGATGTGGGCGAGGATGAACTTGGTCTTCGGCACGCGCACGACCAGGTTGAACAGCTTTTCGCTGTCGCCGGGCAGGATGTTGGCGTTGTCCATCAGCACGGTGAGGCCGAGTTCGCCGGCCCTGCGCACCAGGGTTTCCACGCGCGGGTCGCCGATGTCGAAACCCTGGGTGTGGGCGTGGATCTTCAGCACCTTCACGCCGGCGGCAGCCACGCGCGCGAGTTCCGCCACGGCGGCATCGCCGTCGTAGGGGTGCACGGTGGCGATGGGCAGTACGTCGGGATGCGCCGCGGCCAGCGCGATCACGGTGTCGTTGCCGGCACGGATCTTCGCCAGCTCGCCCTGCCGGGCCTGGTGCGGACCGCCGAACCACATCACGCCGATACCCGACAGTTCCAGGCCGGCGGCGCGCACGTCGTCGCGGTACTGCCGCAGGGAGGTCTCACCGTCGCGCAGGTGCACGTGGACATCGAACACGGGGGCAGCCGCCGTCGCGTAGGGCGTGGCACACAGTAGAAGCATCAGGGCGAGCAAGCGCAGCATCGTCGTCTCACAACATGAGGAAAAGGACACAGGGTGCCACGACACGTTCCGTATCGCGTTCACGCGGCACCGCCTCGCCTCCTCGCACACGCCGTCAGCGGCAGATGAAGAAGCAGCCCAGCATCGACTTGTCCAGGCTCACCTGCATCGCTTCGCCGTCCTTGAGGTGGACGGTCTTTGAGAAGGTGGTGTTCTTCTTGACGTCCTCGAACCAGTAGGCGACCTGGTCGTTCGAGCCGATGTGCCGGTTGCCGACGTACACATCCGTACGACCCACCACCTCGCTGCGGGTCGCGGTCTCCTTGTACGAGAAGTCGGCGATCAGCAGATATTCGCCGGGCGGCAGTTTGGTGAAGCGGAAGCCGCCCTGGTCGTCCAGGATGGTGGCGAACATGAAGTGCTTGGCGATGCGCTCCGGAATCCGGTCCGGCATCTTCTCGCTCTGCTTGACCGTCTCGAACCATTGCTTGAACTCATCGCTCATGTGGATCAGGCCCACCCGCTGGCTGCCCTTCGGCGGGTACTGTTTCTTGGCCAGCAGCGCGCCCTTGAAGAACGCGTTACCCGCAATGGACCCGGTGCCCATCAGGCGGATCTCCGACGTGGCCTCGGCGAGGCTCTTGCCGCCGGTGAAGCGCTTGCCGGCCAGGCAGTCGAGCATCGCGCTGCGCGCCTGGTCCAGCCCGTCGTAGGACAGGCCGAAGGCGTCCACGCCGTCTACCCGTGCGGTCATGCCGGTCTCCTTAACGCGCATGGAGCCCATGGTCTGCGCCAGGTCGCCGACGGGGATCATGATGAAGCCGCCGCCCTGGCCGCCGGCGGGCGGCATCAGCGCGCCGCGCATCGTGGCTGGCGGCAGGCCGTCCTGCTGCACCTGCACGCTGACCTCGCGGGCGGCCGGCGGTGCGGCGATGCGCGGGCCGTGCAGCAGGATGGCGGCCGTCGACGATTTCGCGGTGGGGCCGACCAGGGCCAGTTGCGACTGGTCCTTTTTCGCGGACATGAACCGGGCCACGCAGCCCTTGCCGGGCGCGCCCTCCGGCTGCTGCAGGAACCATGCGCCGTCGGCGTTGCGGGTAATCAGGCGGCCTTCGTCGTCGCCGGGCGTGGCGGCATGCGCGGGAATGCAGACGGTGATGGCCAGAAGGACGATCAGTGCGGAGATGCGGCAGAGGGGCGTCATCGTGGTCGTTCCATGTCCAGGGTCGACGGAATTGTGAGGCATCCCGCGCTCCCGACGAGGGTCTTTCGTCACGCCGGACAGGTGGGTCCGGCCCAGTGGTTGGTCCGGACGACGCCTGTGCCGCCCTTTCGCGTCCGGACGGACGATGCTTGACACATTTCGATAGTTAGCTAACTATCGCATCATGAGCCAGGTCTTCCGCGCCCTTTCCGATCCTACCCGCCGGCAGGTGCTGCAGTTGCTGCGCCAGGGCCCGATGAGTGCGGGCGAGCTGAGCGATCAGTTCGATGTGTCGAAGCCGACGATGTCGGCGCATTTCGCGGTGTTGAAGGAAGCAGACCTGGTGCATGCGGAAAAGGTCGGCAAGTCGGTGATCTATCACTTGAAGCTGTCGGTGCTGGAAGACGCGCTGCTCGGCTTCGTCCATTCGTTCGGCGCGGGCAAGGCTGCGCCGAAGCCAAAGAAAGGATCTACGCGATGAACAGAGAAGTGCTTTCCAGTCTGGCGTGGGGCATCGGCATCGTGGTGCTGGCGCTGTGCGCGACGTTCGCCCGCCAACAGGGGGTGATCGACAGTGAGATGGTCGACCGCATCGTGATGGGCGCGATCGGGTTGATGGTCGCGTGGTTCGGCAATCAGATGCCGAAGCGGTTCGTGCCCAGTGCGCGGGCGCGGCAGGCGCAGCGCGTGGCTGGCTGGTCGATGGCGCTCAGCGGTCTGGTCTATGCGGGGTTCTGGATCGCGGCGCCGAAGGACGTGGCGGTGATCGGCGGCACGCTGGCGGTGCTGCTGGGTATCGGGGTGACGGTGGCGTACTGCCTGTCGCTGCGGAACAGGGCGCGGGTGTCGGGCGCCTGAGCCGGCGCACCGGTCGCTTCCTTCTCCCCGTGCAGCGGGCAGAAGGTGCCGAAGGCGGATGAGGGGCGCTTTTCACTCGGCCCACGCGACACCCCGCGCAGCCCGGGCAAGGCCGCAGGCCGCACCCGGGGGCGATATCTCAACCTCCCCGATGCGCTAGTGATGCTTCACTTCTCCGGGCGATGACGCGGGCGCGTCAGTCGCCTGCGCCCGACAGGCACGCCTGCATCCACGAGGCTGCCAGCAACGCGTCGCGCTGCTCGTCCGCCATCGGCACGGCCTGATAGTCGGCGAAGCAGCTGCCATCGGCACGCGTCAGATCAGCGAGCTTTCCGTCGCAAAGCCGCAGCGGCCTGTCGATGCGCTGCCACCCTTCTTCGCATTCGGTATCGGTCTCGGAACTTGGACGACCGCAGATGTGCGTGCGTCTGGCGTCGGTGGAGGAGATCGCCTGCGCGATGACTCGGCCTGCGTACGCCTTTCCGGAAGCGAAATGGAACCAGGTTCCGCAGATGCGGTCGCCGCGCTGGAACAGGCGGTAGCGGCTGCACTCTTCCGGCGATGTCGTGCCTTCGCACGCCTCCCACTCCCCGGCGAAGGCGCTCTCGGTCGCTGTTGTCGGAACCTTCTGCGGTGTCACCGACGCGGCACGGCTACCTGCCGGCTCGGCACCGAATCCCGTGCACCCGCCCACGCTCAGCACCATCACCACGATCCAGCTACGCATCCAGACTCCCTCTCGACCGGCGTTACCCCATGCTACGACGCTGGAGGCGCACGGCGGCGATCCGACCTTCGCTGCCCCGTAGGCTGGGTTGCAAACCCAGCTGAGCGCGGCAAGACCGAAGCACACGCCGCGCCCGGCGCCATACCCGGCCCTTTCGGCCGATGGGCCAGCCGATGTGTGAGTAGAACCACCCTCTTCCGCTGACGCATGCACCTCTTTGGTGAAACGTTGGATGTTTTTCGGTGTCGCGACACCGTTAGTGAGAGAAGAACCACCCTCTGAGGTGGAACGTTGGACCTTAGTGAGAGAAGAAACACCGATTTAGGCGGAACGTTGGACCTTTTTCGGTCTCGCGACAGCTTTAGTGAGAGAAGAGACACCGTAAGTGTTAGAAGAAACCCTCTC
The DNA here is from genome assembly GCF_964253495.1 of Pseudoxanthomonas sp. LjRoot127. Lineage (NCBI taxonomy): Bacteria > Pseudomonadati > Pseudomonadota > Gammaproteobacteria > Lysobacterales > Lysobacteraceae > Pseudoxanthomonas > Pseudoxanthomonas sp. LjRoot127. The sequence continues at coordinate 3,216,241 of NZ_CAXUQR020000001.1, read as the reverse complement.
GGAGGGTCATGTGAGGCCCTTTTTGGCTGTCGCGAGGATGTTTGTGTGAGAAGAAGGTGGGCCAGGGCCAACCCTACGCCCTCCCGGCGGGCGATACGCCGCGATGATCGACGTTCGTGGATGGGCAACGCCCGGCTGAAATCGGATCTGATCTGCGCCCAGCGGTTGGCATTATCGGCGTCGCATCAGGCAACCGCCACACGCCATGCAGGTGGTCGCGCAACATCACGAGGGCCAGCACGTCGAATGGTCGTGCCGCCCTCGCTGTGCGGAATGCTTCGCACAGCAAGTCGGCACGAGCGACCAACAAGCGACGACGGCGCTCCAGCAGGTTCACGGTGAAGAAGTAGGTGCCGCCTGGAAACGATGAGCGGCGGTAGTTTGACATGACCGCAACGTGCCTGCGTCATGACTTGTGCGCTGTCGTCCCAGCCAGCGCATCGGTCTCGGACAAATCCGACACCTTCCCAACGCAAACCGGTGAGCCAAGGCCCACCCTACGAGATGCGCTCTCACAGCCCCGCAACCGACTACGCCACCACACGTAGGGTTAATCCCTCAGTCTCGCTTGCTCGCTCTTCAATCGTTCCGATATCTCTACATCAAGAGAAAATGCGTGAACTTCCCATATCTGAAGCGGAAGAATCATCGCCCTCAATAGCGAATTGCAAACAAGTCCCGCCCAGACAACGCCAACCCATAGAGGAAGATGCGCGCCGTCCGCGCTTATGGCGACAGAAAAAAGACAAAATAATGAAGAAAATATATGGGAAACAAGAGTAATGCACTGAGATAGAACCAAGTACGAAACTTTGTCCCGCACGGTTTGTAACTCATCACTGCTTAATGCAGACAACCCATTTGGCTTCCCAGTAAACAATATTGTTGTAATCATAAATCCGGAAAGAATTGCAAGAACAGTCAACGCTGCCCGCAGAAGATCGCCGTCTAGCAATGGCAATACTCCGTACACATACTTATTGAATAGATAAAAAAATAATGAACCAAGCCCAAAAGGAATCAGTAATGACCAGAAAGTCTTTGCTACCCCATGAGCTGTCTTAGCCAATGTACCCCATAAATCATGACCAGCCTCAGCGGCAGCCAACCACTCATCAGGAACGAGAAGATTCTTAATCTTCATCATCCGACCCTGCGAGGTAGTACCCATCCCTTAGGTCGCCATCCACATTCAACGGCCCCTTCTTCTTCGGATTTCTCAATGCGATGCTGTAATGGACTAATGCCTCATGAACCTCATTTGCGTAGGGCCTACCAAACATGTCAGCACCTATGGTGTAACGCTCTTGTTCGCGATACTGACTCAAATCGGTGACTGATGTTCCACCAGGAAAAACAATCTTGACATTGTCGATAGCTTCTTCGTCTTCAAATTCATCGAAAATTGCGTCAACGTCTTTTTCGTTCAAATTTGAATCATCAGAAGACCAACTAATTTGAACCTTATCCGCACCGCGAATACCTTTCCTGACACCAGACAGCAGCTTGGCAAACTTGTTTGTTGACTTCACTTTCGGCACGAGTATTGAGGCAACAACCTTATCTACACCACCTTTCGACGCAATGATGCTATCCAAGCGCTCAGAACCAACATTGACGAGATGAGGAACAGGGTGCTTTGGATCTTTTAGAACGTTTCGAATTATCGTTTTGAGAAGGTGAGGCAGCACTTGAACGGCCGAAGTGTTACCCGCCTTCTCAACAATCACAGCTTTTCCAAACAAAAGAACTCTAAATCGATAGAGAGCCTCGTCACTTGCAGCCTTCTTAGCTATACCTTTCTTCGCAGCTGCCAACTGGACAGCATCAAGATCTATCTCTGACTTACCCAACGGAACCTTCCCCGTCTCGGGAAATACTCCGTGCAAGTAAGTGCAAACCTCGATAATTACACCCCTGTCTTTGCCAAGATCGGTAATTTTGTTAACGAATGCTCCTCTCTTACCCTTCTTCAGATCGGCGATAGGCGGATAGTGCTTATCCTCCACAGGCAATGCCGCATTCTTAGCCTTACGGAACACACTAGCTAGGTCAGGCGCCACAAACTCGGTTCGTTGCGTTCGAAAGATCGCGACCTTCAAGGCCAGTAGTCGGTCAACTGTGTTCGCCATTCCCCTCTCCTTGAGATTAATTAGTTCAACTGTGGAATCACCAGCAGTCGCGATGCATACATATCTAACAGGCACTGCAACGGCCGTAGAGAGCGCCTCCAAGAACTCTGCGTGCACACCTTCTGACCGAAGATACGTTACTTCTATAAGGCCCGCATCTTAGCGTCCACTTTTTTGTCGCCAGCGACCTCAGGATCCATCGCTCGTGACGCAGTGAATTGGCAGCAACAGCAGCTTGTATGCGATCCGTTGATCCGCAGCGGGCACCTATAATGCTGTGGCCTTCCCTGCTAGCCGCCCCCATGAAGCCCCCCTCCCCCGACGCCCTCCGCCCCACATGAGCGACGCGCCAAGCCGCGGTCGCGCGGCGTCGCTGAGTCCGCTGGACAGGGAAGACCTCCACATCAAACGGCAGGAACGCAGCATCGGCTCCCTGGTGAGCCTGCTGGTGCACCTGCTGTTCCTGCTGGCCCTGCTGCACTCATCCAAGCTCACCCTGTCCCAACCCGAGAGCAGCAGCGCCGGCGGCGCGCGCGTCAAGGTCGACTTCCTGGGCGACCCCACCGACGCCACCCCCAACCCGCCCGTCCCTCCGACCGGCACCCGGAACCCCACCGAACGTCCCAAACCCCTCAAACCCCTCGTCACAACCCGCGTCACCTCCCCCGTGGACGCCACCCGCGTGACCGAGGCCGACAACCCCGTCGCCCCCGACGAAGCCCAACCCCAGCCCCCCGCCAGCCAGCAGGCCATCGCCCCGCCGCAGGACCGCCCCCCGTCCAGCCCACCCGCCTGGCGCCGCTCCGCCCAGTGGGGCCAGCCCCCCGGCATGCTCGCCCAGGACACCGCCCCCGAAAACTACGGCCCCACCGTCGGCACCGGCCAGCGCCAGGGCAACAACCAGGGCAACGCCGCCGCCCCCAGCATGGAAGTGGACGGCCACCAGATCTACTACGACCTGCGCAACGAACTGCGAGTCGCCGAATGGCAGGCCCAGGGCATGAAGGAAGTCTCCTTTCCCCTGCCCGGCCGCCGCGAACTGATGGTCTGCGCCCTGGAGATCGTCGCCACCCGCGGCTCCGGCGGCTGCCGCCTGATGCAACCCGGCGACCCCGAGCTGGCCACCATCGGCGACGCCCGCGACGTCGTCACCGTCATGCGCATCTACCGCCGCGGCGAACTGATCTGGAACGGGCCTGGGGTGTATCGGTAAACCCCGACTTCGCTGCCTTTCCCTTCTCCCTGCATGGCGGGGAGAAGGTGCCCGGAGAGCCTGCCCCGTACTCGATACGGGGGCGGATGAGGGCCGAGCGCGGTAACGAACCGGGCGCCGACGCATTCCCACTCCGTTCGCCCCTCACCCGCCTTCGGCACCCTCTCCCCGCTGCGCAGGGCGAGGGAAGCCACCGCGGACTCGTAGGCTGGGTTGATAAACCCAGCGTCGGATGACTCCGGGCCCGGGATGCTGGGTTTATCAACCCAGCCTACGAGAGCAGGTCCGTGGCGCCGAAAAGACAAAACCCGCCGAGGCGGGCTCTTGCCCACTCAGCGACTGCACGCCTTGCACTCACGCCGCAATCCGCTCGATCCGGCCGATCGCCTTCCCCAGCACACGATGCGCCTCTTCCAGGTCATAGTCCGCCTGCAAACCCAGCCAGAAACGCTCGCTCGTACCCAGCGCTGCCGCCAGCCTGACCGCCGTGTCGGCAGTGACGCCGCGCTTTCCGAGCACGATCTCGTTGATACGGCGCGGCGGCACGTCCGCGGCACGCGCCAGCGCGTTCTGGCTGATGCCCATCGGCAACAGGAACTCTTCGAGCAGCACTTCACCGGGGTGGATATTGGGCAGGGTCTTCATGGAAGAACTCCTCTGATGACAGTTCAGTGGTAATCGACGATTTGCACGTCGTGCGCGTCGCCATCCTTCCAGCGGAAGCAGACGCGCCATTGATCGTTGATCAGGATGCTGTGCTGGCCTTTGCGGTCGCCTTTCAGCGCCTCCAACCGGTTCGCTGGCGGAATGCGCAGATCCTCCAGCGTGGCCGCGTTGTTCAGCATGCGCAGCTTGCGGCGGGCAACAGCCTGCATGTCGGCCGGCAGACGCCGCGAGGGCATTCCGTTCCAGACTCTTTCGGCTTCCTTGTCGGCGAAGTTCCGGATCACGCACCAACCATAACGCTACCCGTCATGTAACGCAACCCGTCATGTAACGCAACCCGTCATAGCCCCGCTCCCCCTTCACGCGCCCAAAGAAAAACCCCGCCGAGGCGGGGTTCGTCTTCTGCGGCCTACATGTTCCGCCGGTACTCGCCACCCACGTCGTACAGCGCGTGGCTGATCTGCCCCAGGCTGTGGGTCTTCACCGCTTCCACCAGCGCTTCGAACACATTGCGGCGTTCGCGCGCCGCGCGCTGCAGGTAGGCCAGACCGTGGCCGTCGTGGGTCTCCGGCTCGGCGTGTTCCTCGAGCGCCGCCGCGTGGCTGTGGTCGGTCTCGCCTTCCGGTGCCAGCGCGTTGCGTGAGGCCTGCCAGGCGCGGACGTTGGCGATCTGCTGGCCCTTCTCTTCCTCGGTCGAGCGGATCAGCTCGATCTCGGTGGCGATCTCGCCGCCGTGCTCGCGCGGCAGGAACGTGTTCACGCCCACCAGCGGCAGGCTGCCGTCGTGCTTCTTGTGCTCGTAGTACAGCGATTCTTCCTGGATCTTGCCGCGCTGGTACATGGTGTCCATGGCACCGAGCACGCCGCCGCGCTCGCTGATCGCCTCGAACTCCTTGTAGACCGCCTCTTCCACGATGTCGGTGAGCTGGTCGACCACGAAGCTGCCCTGCCAGGGGTTCTCGTTGAAGTTCAGCCCCAGCTCCTTGTTGATGATCATCTGGATGGCGACCGCGCGGCGCACGCTCTCTTCCGTCGGCGTGGTGATCGCCTCGTCGTAGGCGTTGGTGTGCAGGCTGTTGCAGTTGTCGAACAGCGCGTACAACGCCTGCAGCGTGGTGCGGATGTCGTTGAACTGGATTTCCTGCGCGTGCAGCGAGCGGCCGGAGGTCTGGATGTGGTACTTCATCATCTGGGACCGTTCGTTGGCGCCGTAGCGCTCGCGCATGGCGCGCGCCCAGATGCGGCGGGCGACGCGGCCGATGACGGTGTACTCCGGGTCCATGCCGTTGCTGAAGAAGAACGACAGGTTGGGCGCGAAGTCGTCGATCTTCATGCCGCGCGCCAGGTAGTACTCCACGATGGTGAAACCGTTGGAGAGGGTGAAGGCGAGCTGGCTGATCGGGTTCGCCCCGGCCTCGGCGATGTGGTAACCCGATATCGACACCGAGTAGAAGTTGCGCACCGCGTGGTCGACGAAGTACTGCTGGATGTCGCCCATCATGCGCAGGGCGAACTCCGTGCTGAAGATGCAGGTGTTCTGCGCCTGGTCTTCCTTGAGGATGTCGGCCTGCACGGTGCCGCGCACGGTGGCCAGCGTCTCGGCCTTGATGCGGGCGTAAGTGTCTTCATCCACCAGCTGGTCGCCGGTGATGCCCAGCAGGCCCAGGCCCAGCCCGTTGTTGGTCGGCGGCAGTTCGCCGTGGTACTGCGGACGCGCGCGACCTTCGAAGAACGCATCGATCTTCGCGCTCGCTTCGGCCCAGCGCGCGTCGTCGGCCTTCAGGTACTTCTCCACCTGCTGGTCGACGGCGGTGTTCATGAACATCGCTAGGATGATCGGCGCCGGGCCGTTGATCGTCATCGACACCGAGGTGGTCGGCGCGCACAGGTCGAAGCCGGAGTACAGCTTCTTCATGTCGTCCAGCGTGGGGATGTTGACGCCGGAGTTGCCGATCTTGCCGTAGATGTCCGGGCGCGGCGCCGGGTCTTCGCCGTACAGCGTGACGCTGTCGAAGGCGGTGGACAGGCGCGCGGCCGGCTGGCCGACCGACAGGTAATGGAAGCGGCGGTTGGTGCGCTCCGGCGTGCCTTCGCCGGCGAACATGCGGATGGGGTCCTCGCCGGTGCGGCGGTACGGATACACGCCGCCGGTGTACGGATAGCTGCCGGGCAGGTTCTCTTTCTGCAGGAACGTCAGCAGTTCGCCCCAGCCCTGGTACGGCGGCGGCGCGATCTTCGGGATCTGCTGGTGGCTGAGCGATTCGCGGTAGTTCTCGATGCGGATGGTCTTGCCGCGCACCTGGTACTCGTTGACCGGATCGGTCACGGCCTTGTGGCGGGCCGGCCATTCGCGCAGCAGCTTGAGCGCTTCGGACGACAGCGACTGGAGGGCATCGTTGTAGCGCTGGCGCAGCGTAAGCAGCGAACGGTCGATGGAATGCTGCTCCGTGGGAGCGACGTGAGTCGCGACTGACGTCGCTCCCACGACGGCATCCGATGCATACAACTCCAGCGCCTTCGGCAGTGCCGGATCTTCCAGGTCCTTCAACGCATTCCAGTAATGCTGCGCGCGGCTGGCGGTCTCGGCTTCGGTCTCGATGCGGCGGTTGATGCCGCGGCCCTGCTCCGCAATTTCGGCCAGGTAGCGCACGCGGCTACCGGGGATCAGAACGGTGGCGCGCGGCTCCTTCAGTTCGGTATCGAGCGCGGGCGTCCACTTCTCGGCTGGCAGCTGCAGCTTCTCGCGCAGCAGGCGGCACAGGTTGGCGAACATCCAGCTGACGCCGGGGTCGTTGAACTGGCTGGCGATGGTGGGATACACCGGCACGTCGGCGTCCGGCGTCTGGAAGGCCACGCGGTTGCGCTTCCACTGCTTGCGCACGTCACGCAGCGCGTCTTCGGCGCCGCGCTTGTCGTACTTGTTCAGCACGATCAGCTCGGCGAAGTCGATCATGTCGATCTTCTCCAGCTGGCTGGCCGCGCCGTAGTCGCTGGTCATCACGTACATCGGGAAGTCGACCAGGTCGACGATTTCCGAATCGCTCTGGCCGATGCCGGCGGTCTCGACGATCACCAGGTCGAAGCCCAGCGACTTCAGGAACGCGATGCAGTCCTTCAACACCGCATTGGTCGCCACGTGCTGGCGGCGCGTGGCCATCGAGCGCATGTAGATGCGGTCGCTGCGCAGCGCGTTCATGCGGATGCGGTCGCCGAGCAGCGCGCCGCCGGTGCGGCGACGGGTGGGATCGACCGAGATCACCGCGATATGCATCTGCGGGAAGCAGGACAGGAAGCGGTTCATCAGTTCGTCGGTGACCGACGACTTGCCGGCGCCGCCGGTGCCGGTGATGCCGACCACCGGCGTTGGCCGCGCGGGGAACGGCGCATGCGGGCCCTTGGCCCACTGCGCGCGCAGCTTCTCCAGGTCGGCGTCGGAATAGCGGCCGTCCTCGATGGCGCTGAGCACGCGGCCGATGCCGGCCTCGTCGGTGAGCTTGGGCTGCGCGGGCGCGGCGTCGCGATCGGCGGCGACCTGCACGCGGCCTTCTTCGGCGCGCTTGACCACGTCCTGGATCATTTCGACCAGGCCCATCTTCATGCCGTCGTTCGGGTGGTAGATGCGCTCCACGCCGTAGGCCTGCAGTTCGGCGATCTCTTCCGGCGTGATGGTGCCGCCGCCGCCGCCGAACACGCGCACGTGGCCGGCGCCGCGTTCCTTCAACATGTCGACCATGTACTTGAAGTATTCGACGTGCCCGCCCTGGTAGCTGGACAGCGCGATGCCGTCGGCGTCTTCCTGCAGCGCGGCGCGGACCACGTCCTCGACGCTGCGGTTGTGGCCGAGGTGGATCACTTCCGCACCCTCGCCCTGGATCAGGCGGCGCATGATGTTGATGGCCGCGTCGTGCCCGTCGAACAGGCTGGCGGCGGTGACGAAGCGCAGCGGCGTGGCGTCGGCCTGGGTGGCGGGGAACTGGCTGGCGGGTGTACTCACGCGTGCTCACTTGCAGGACGGACAGACGCGGGATTGTAGCCGCTCGCGCGTGATCACCTCACCAATTGCACACCAGTGGACACCGCACGCGCACCCTACGGTGGCGTGCGGTCACGCCGTTCGCGTCAGCACAGGCCGAACGGCAGCTCGCGCGTGGACACCACGCGTTGTCCCACGGCTTCGCCGCGCAGGAAGCGCAAGGCGGCATCGAGCGTTTCCGGCGCGATGGTCACGCGATGGTGGCCGAGCCCGTTCGTGCTGAGCAGCGTGGCCTGCGGCCAGTAGCGCGCGTAGCGCTCGCCTTCGCACCACGGCACGTCGGTGTCTTCCAGGTCGTGCACGACCAGGCCGGGCCGCGCGATCTGCGGCGCGGTGGCCTGCGCGTGGAGGTCGCGGATGTCGTGCGCGGTGAGTTCCTGGTACTCGTCGAACAGCCGCCGGCTGAGGAACTGCGCCAGCCCCACCATGCCGCCGAAGCGGCGCGCGGCATCGAACGGATCGGCGGCGGGCGCCAGCAGGATCACGCGCTCGGCCTGCAGCCCGCGCGCCATTGCGATCGCGCTCGCGGCGCCGCCGAGCGAATGACCGACGACGGCGGCCAGCGGACCGGTGTGGTCGGCGACCCGGGCGATCGCTTCGGCGAACATCGGCAGCGTGGCGCGGCGTCCGCTGCTGCGGCCATGCGCGGGCTGGTCGAACGTCACCACGGCATAGCCGGCGCGGCGCAGCGGTTCCACCCACGGCAGGAAGCGCAGGCCGAAGCTGGACCAGCCATGGGCCAGCAGCACGGTCGGTTCGCGGGCCGGATCGCCCCAGGTATAGGTGGTCAGGCGTTCGCGGCCGAAGGCCAGTTCGCCCAGCCGCGCGCCGCCGGTGTCGGCCTGTCTGGCTCGCGTGCGGGCACCGGGCATCGGCGTGCAAAAGAGCTGGAACGCCCGGGTCAGCGTGCTGCGCGGGGCGAGCCAGCTGCCGACGGCGAGACGGGCGCTCAGCAGGCGCAGCGCGAGGGGTTTACGAACGGTCGTGCTATTTTGACGGACAGTGACAGCGGCCATGGCGGTGGACCTCGGGGGCGTCAGGCGGGGGTGGAGACAGCGGGTGCGCCGTAGGACGCCAGCAGGCGGTCCAGGGAACGGCGGGCGAGCAGCGGGGCCTGTTCGGCGTCATAAAGCCGGGCGTCGTGCAGGCCCTGGGCGACGGCGAACAGTTCGAACGCGAGCAGGACCGGATCGGTCTTCGGCGACAGCTCACCGGTGTCGATGCACATGCCGATCGCCTTGACCAGTTGCTGGCGCAGCTGCAGCAGCCAATCGACGATGCGGTCGCGCAGCAGGCCCGGGCGGGCGTCGTATTCATGGGCGGCGGCCAGGATCACGCAACCATCCGGGTTGTCGCAGACCCACTGGAACCAGTGTTCCATGATGGCGCGCAGGCGCGGCAGGCCGCGCGGCTGGCTGATGGCCGGCCCGATCACGGCGCGGGCGTAGCGCTCGGCCGTCCACTCCAGCACGGTCAGCTGCAGGTCTTCGCGGGAGCCGAAGTGGGCGAAGACGCCGCTCTTCGACATGCCGGCGGCCGTGGCCAGCTCACCGATCGACAGGCCTTCCAGCCCGTGCCGGGCGGCGATGTCGTAGGCCCGCGCCACGATCATCTCGCGGGTGGCATTGCCTTTGTGCGTCGCAGCCTGGGGACTCATGACCACAGAAATAGCACGGTCGTTCGAAACTCACAATAGGCCGGAAATCCCCCCACGGCCGCCGCCTGTCATCTCGCGCGAAGGCGATTGGATTAAACTGGCGCCCAGCGACGACCACGGCGGAATCCGGAAACGTCGCTTTTTTCTTTTCTGACAACCCGTTAGCCGTGAAGGCAAGCCCGCGCCGGTTCTCCCCGCGCACCGGAGCCCATCCATGATTTTCGAAACGCTCGACACCTCCGGCCACGAACAGGTCATCTTCTGCCACAACCCGGATGCCGGGCTGAAGGCCATCATCGCCATCCACAGCACCGTGCTCGGCCCGGCGCTGGGCGGCGTGCGGCTGCGCCCGTACGCCGACAGCGCGCTGGCGCTCAACGACGCGCTGCGCTTGAGCCGCACCATGACCTACAAGAACGCGCTGGCCGGCCTGAACGTCGGCGGCGGCAAGGCGGTGATCATCGGCGACAGCAACGTGGACAAGACCGAGGTGCTGTTCCGCAGTTTCGGCCGCTATGTCGATTCGCTGGGCGGCCGCTACATCACCGCCGAGGACGTCGGCACCGACGTCAACGACATGGAAAACGTCTACCGCGAGACCGAATACGTGGTCGGCGTGCACCAGGTGCACGGCGGTTCCGGCGACCCGGCCCCGTTCACCGCCTACGGCGCGCTGCAGGGCCTGATGGCAACGCTGAACCGCAAGTTCGGCAACGAAGAGATCGGCAAGTACAGCTTCGCCGTGCAGGGCCTGGGCCACATCGGCATGGAGTACGTCAAGCTGCTGAAGGAACGCGGCGCCAAGCTGTTCGTCACCGACCTCAATCCGGCGCTGGTCGAGCATGCGGTCGAGGAATACGGCGCCGAGGCCGTCAAGCCCGACGAGATCTACGACCTGCCGGTCGACGTGTTCAGCCCCTGCGCGCTGGAATACGCGATCAACGAACAGACCCTGCCCCGCCTGAAGGCGAAGGTGATCTGCGGCACCGCCAACAACCAGATGTCGCACGTCACCGGCGTGGAAGCGGCCAAGCGCGGCATCCTGTATGCGCCGGACTACGCGGTGAACGCCGGCGGCGTAATGAACGTCTCGCTGGAGATCGATGGCTACAATCGCGAGCGCGCCATGCGCATGATGCGGACCATCTACCACACCGTCGGCAAGATCTTCGACCTGGCGGAGAAGGAGAACATCGCGCCGCAGTACGCCGCCGACCGCATCGCCGAAGCCCGCATGACGGCGATCGGCAAGCTGAAGCTGCCCCTGGGCCGCACCGCGCCGCGCTTCATGGGGCATCTGCGCGGCGAGCATTGACGTAGGACGTTCCAACGACAACATGGATTGGCCGCAATAGGAGGGAGGACCGAATGCGACCGGATACCGTCAGCGGGTTTCCGCTGGGCGAAGAATTGGATGCGCTGCGCGAGGCCGTGCAGCGGTTCGCGCAGACCGAGATCGCGCCGCGTGCGGCGCAGATCGACCACGACAATGCGTTCCCGCAGGATCTGTGGCCCAAGCTGGGCGAACTGGGCCTGCTGGGCATCACCGTCGATCCCGAGTTCGGCGGCAGCGGCATGGGCTACCTGGCTCACCTGGTGGCGATGGAGGAGATCTCGCGGGCGTCGGGCTCGGTCGGCCTGAGCTACGGCGCACATTCCAACCTGTGCGTGTCCAACCTCTACCTCAACGGCAATGCCGCGCAGCGCGCGAAGTACCTGCCGAAGCTGTGCAGCGGCGAGTGGAAAGGCGCGCTCGCGATGAGCGAACCGGGCGCCGGCTCCGACGTGGTCGGCTCGATGAGCTGCCGCGCCGAGCTCAAGGACCGCGTGTGGGTCGCCAACGGCAACAAGATGTGGATCACCAACGGTCCCGAAGCCGACGTGCTGCTGGTCTACATGCGCACCGCAGGCAAGGACGCGGGCAGCAAGTGCATGACCGCCTTCATCGTCGAGCGTGGCATGAAGGGCTTCTCCACCGCGCAGAAGCTCGACAAGCTGGGAATGCGTGGCAGCAACACCTGCGAACTGGTGTTCGAGAACTGCGAGATCCCCGCCGAGAACGTGCTGGGCGAGGTCAACCAGGGCGTGCGCGTGCTGATGAGCGGCCTGAACACCGAGCGGCTGGTGCTGAGCGGCGGACCCATCGGCCTGATGCAGGCGGCGCTCGACATCACCCTGCCCTACGTGCGCGAGCGCAAGCAGTTCGACGCCGCCATCGGCACGTTCGGGCTGATGCAGGGCAAGCTCGCCGACATGTACACCGCGCTGCAGTCCAGCCGCGCCTTCGCCTACCAGGTGGCGCGCGGTTTCGACGAAGGACAGGGTTCTCGCGCGGCGGCGGCAGGCTGCCTGCTGCATGCGTCTGAAGCCGCGGTGCAGGTGACGCTGGAAGCGATCCAGTCGCTGGGCGGTAACGGCTACATCAACGAGTATCCGGCCGGCCGCCTGCTGCGCGACGCCAAGCTCTACGCGATTGGTGCCGGCACGAATGAAATCCGCCGCATGCTGATCGGGCGCGAACTGTTCGACGGGCGCGGCTGAAACCGGTTGCGCGGCACTGCCGCGCCGCGTGGCCGAGCGCATCGGTCACTCGTGCGCGGGCACTTGCCTGCGCATGCGGCGTTCGATGTCGCGGATGACCTGCGGGATGTCGGCGGGTGGCTGCGGCGGCGCCAGGTGATACCCCTGGGCCGCGTGGCACCCCATCGCGGCGAGCAGCGACAGCGTATGCGCGTCCTCCACGCCCTCCGCCACGACGTCCAGGCCGAGTTCGGCCGCCAGTTCCAGCGTCGACCGCACGATCGCGTCGTCGGCCATCGTGCGCCCCATCCGCGAGACGAAGGTCCGGTCCAGCTTCAGCACCCGGATGGGCATCTGCTGCAGGTAGGCGAGCGAGCTGTGCCCGGTGCCGTAGTCGTCGATGGACAGGATGACGCCGAGCGCGTGCAGCGCACCGAGGGCATGCAGGGAGCGGACGGGATCGCCCATGGCGCTGGACTCGGTGATCTCCAGTTCCAGCGCATGCGCGGGCAGGCCGTTCGCTGACAGGCGCCCGGCCACCCAGTCGGCGAGATCCGGGTCGGCCAGGTTGCGCGGCGACAGATTGACGGCCACGTCCAGCGACAATCCCTCGCGCCGCCATGCCGCGCACTGTGCGAGCGCCAGATCCAGCACCACCTGCACCAGGTCGCGCGCCATTTCGGTCTGCTCGACCGCACCGATGAACGCGGAGGGCGGCAGCAGGCCTTCGCGCGGATGCTGCCATCGCACCAGTGCTTCCACGCCCGAGACGCGCCCGCTGGCCAGGGCCAGCTTCGGCTGGTAGTGGACCACCAGTTCGCCGCGCCGGATGGCCTCGTGGAACTCGTTGAGCAGCAACAGGCGGCGAGAGTCCTGCGTATCCAGCTCGTCGACGAAGGCTTCGACGCGAGACTGCCGCTGCTTGGCCGCGCGCATGGCGGCGCTTGCGCTCCGCATCATGCGCTCGGCATCGGTGCCGTCTTCCGGCGATGTGGCCACCCCGATGCTGGCGGCCGCGTGCAGGCTGATGCCGTCGAGCGCCAGCGGTTCCGCGAGCGAGGCCTGCAGGCGCCAGGCGCACTCGATGGCGCGCTTGCCGGCCGACGGGCCGCGAAGGAGCACGCCGAATTCGTCTCCGCCCAGGCGCGCGAGGAGGTCGCCTGCCTCCAGCTCGTCACCCCAGCGCTGTGCGAGCGCGCACAGCATGCGGTCGCCCACCGGGTGGCCGAAGGTGTCGTTCACCCCCTTGAAGCGGTCGACGTCCAGCGCGAGGAGCGCGACGTTCTCCCGGTCCGCGAATGACTGCGACAAGCGGTGTTCCAGTTGCCGGCGGTTAGGAAGCGCGGTCAGCGCGTCGGTCTGCGCCCAGTGGCTGAGCCGCCGCGCCTGTTGCCTCATCCGCGCGAGCAGGTGGCGCACCCGCGTCCAGGTCAGGGCGGTGATGATGATGCTCGTGACCGCCACCCCCGCAACGTCCACGGGGATGCCGAAGGCGTACTGCACCAGCAGCACGCCCGGCGCGATGAGCGTCGCCAGCGCCAGCGTGGCGAGACGTCCGGGCGGGAAGTCGCCGGTTTCATGATCCCTCGGCGCGTGCAGCGCATGCAGGGAAGGATGCATCAGTGCTGCCCCCCACAGCACGTGCGCCAACAACCACATCGATTTCAGCAACGCCGATGGCTCGGACACGCTGCTCACCGTCATGTGGAACAGCGCATCGGCGCAGGCCCACGCCGTGAATCCGGCGGCAAGCAGCAGGAAGGCCGGCGAACGCGCCTCGCGCGCCGTCGCGATCCATACCAGAAGGCCGAGCAGCAACAGGTCGACAATGGGATAGAACACGCGCAACAGCTGTGGAGCGGCATAGGCGGCGCCTGCTGTATATGTCGGCAGGACCAGCAGTTCCCAGGCCACCAGCGTCAGCCCGGTGAACACGATCAACCCATCGAGCATCCCGGCGCGCTGGCGGCTGCCGGCGGGATCGCGCGCCAGGCCCAGCAGCGCCGCGACGAACATCGCGTAGGCCGCGATGTACAGCACGTCGGCCAGGTTGACGTTGCGACCGAAGGAACCATCGTTGTCGGTGGCCGCCTGCGCCACTTCACCGGCCGTCAACAATGCATGCGCGACCACCATCCACACCCACGCGATGCCATCGCGGGGCCGATTCGACCGCACGCCGATCACGCACCCCGCCAGGCCGTAGAACGCGATCAGGAAATACGCGATGTCCGATGCCAGCGGCGAGACGATCAACGGGTGCGCCACCGCCATCGACACGCCGATGCCGAGATAGGCCCGACACCGACGCGCACGCGCATCAGCCTGGGTCGTCTCGACGCTGGCGGTCGTCACGCCTTCTTCCTGCAAAGCTCTTGTCACGCGCCGCCCACTCTGGCTTGATCGCGCATGCATTAGAGGCATCGCCCTCGACGCAGGACAAGCCGAACGGCGCTAATGTCACTAACGTCACTCTAGCGGGGTGCAGCCGGTCGTCGTGCGTCGATGCGTCAGGGCAGCGACGGCCACCCGGACGCATCCAGCGTGTCGCGATACGCGTGCCACGTGGCGTAGGCAAGCCAGGGCATCAGCACCGCCAGTCCCAGGAATGCCGTGGCGAAGCCGATCGCCGTCACGGTGACCAGGAGCAGGCCCCAGAGCAGCATCACCCGCTTGTTACGCATCACAGCATGGACGCTGGAAACGGCCGCCGTCACCATGTCGACGTCGCGGTCGGCGATCATCGGCAGCGAGAACGCCGTGACCGCGAAGGTCAGCGTGGCGAACACGGCTCCGACGCACGACCCCAGGGCAAGGAACTCCCAGAACACACCCGGATCGCTGCCGTCGAAAGGGAAAAAGGCACTGACCATCATGCCGGCGCGCGACCACAACAGGATGATCACGCCCTGCCCCAGCGCGTAGACGCCCGCCTGTCCCAGCACGCGCCGCGCCAGCACGAAGGAATCGGCCAATCTCGGCGCGCGCCCCTGTTCCAGCGCGCGACTGACGCAGTAGAGACCCACGCAGATCAGCGGAGCGACGAAAACGAAACCCGACAGCAGGGTCGCCAGCAGGGCGAAGCGCCCCAGCGCATACCCCAGCCAGGCCACCCCGATGCTCACCAGAACGATGACCCCACCGAACGACAGGGTCAGCGCGGGGGCACGGCAGACGTCGCGCCAGCCCGCGCGCAGCCAGCGCCACGGCGCACCCGAGTCCAGCGCCTTGCACGGAACGACGAACGCGCGCGGCGCCGGGTCGATCGATGGCTCATGTGACATATCCAATCCCCTTGCGCCACAGCATACGCCGGCGGCCGGCAGCCTCCTGTACCAACGGCCGATTTGCCGGCCGTCGGCCCGGGGCGGGATAATCGGGATCTCACTCCACGCGGGAAGTCCTCCATGTCCGACATCGTCATCGCCGCCGCCAAGCGCACCGCCATCGGTTCGTTCCTCGGCCAGTTCAACGGTGTGCCCACCCCGACACTGGGCGCCGCCGCCATCGCCGCTGCGCTGGAGCAGTCCGGCATCCCGGCCGCCGACGTGTCCGAAGTGATCATGGGGTGCGTGCTGCCCGCCAACCTGGGCCAGGCACCGGCACGCCAGGCCGCGCGTGCGGCGGGCATCCCGGACGCCGCCGGCGCCACCACCATCAACAAGGTATGCGGCTCGGGCATGAAGGCCATCATGCTGGGCCACGACCTGATCAAGGCCGGCTCGGCCAGCATCGTCGTCGCCGGCGGCATGGAATCGATGAGCAACGCGCCCCACATGCTCCCCAACTCGCGCACGGGCAACCGCTACGGCAATTTCCAGGCGGTCGACCACATGGCATGGGACGGTCTGACCAGCCCGTACGACGGCCAGCCGATGGGCGTGTTCGCCGAGGCGACCGTGGACAAGTTCGGCTTCAGCCGCGAGGAGCAGGACGCCTTCGCCATCGAATCGGTCACCCGTGCCCAGGCAGCGCAGGCGTCCGGCGCGTTCAACGACGAGATCGTCCCGGTCAAGGTCGCCACGCGGAAAGGCGAGGTCGAGGTGGCAACCGACGAACAGCCGGGCAAGTCCGACATCGCCAAGATCCCCACGCTGAAGCCCGCCTTCAAGAAGGACGGCAGTGTGACCGCCGCCAGTTCGTCGAGCATTTCCGACGGCGCCGCCGCCACCGTCCTGCTGAGCGCCGACGAAGCCGCTCGGCGCGGCCTGACGCCACTGGCGAAGATCGTGGGTCATGCCACGTATTCGCAGGCGCCGGAGTGGTTCACCACCGCCCCCGTCGCCGCCATCGACAAACTGCTCAAGCAGGTCGGCTGGACGATCGACCAGGTGGACCTGTTCGAGGTCAACGAAGCCTTCGCCGTCGTCGCCATGGCGCCGATCAAGGAACTGGGCATCCCGCACGCCAAGGTCAACGTCAACGGTGGCGCCTGCGCGCTGGGCCATCCGATCGGTGCGTCGGGCGCCCGCGTGGTGGTCACCCTGGTCAACGCGCTGCGCGTTCGTGGCGCCAAGCGCGGCGTCGCCACGCTCTGCATCGGCGGCGGCGAGGCGACGGCGATCGCCGTCGAGATCGCCTGAGTTTTTGCGCAGTTGCGGGGGGCGAAGCGGCCGGCTTTCGCCCGCCCCATAAGGTTTAACAACGGATTGACAAAGATAACCGGCCAACCGCTTGACAGCCGTAATGGGCTTGTCATCATGTTGCAGGCGCGCAATTGCGCGTTGCCTAACTAACGACGAGGAAATGCAACGATGACCATGAACAAGGCTCTGATCGCGCTGGCTCTGGGTTTCGCCCTGGCTGCGTGCTCGAACCAGGACCAGGCTGCCGACGCCGCTGCCGACGCCGCTGCGACCGCCACCGAAGCCCAGGCTGCCGCTGACGCCGCCGCTTCCGCTGGCGAAGTGACCGCCGACGCCGCCCAGCAGTCGGCCGACGCCGCTGCCACCGCCGCCGACGCCGCTGCCACCGCCGCGACCGACGCTGCCGCCGCCACCACGACGGAAGCTGCTGACGCTGCTGCCGACGCCGCTGCCCAGGCTGCCGACACCGCCGAAGCCGCGACCGACGCTGCCAAGGAAGCCACCAAGCAGTAATCTGCTGGCGGTTGCCGGATTTAGCGTTAAACTGAGAAAGCCGCCAGTTCGCTGGCGGCTTTTTCTGTATCCGGGTCTGGCTCCCGGTTCGCCTCGTCGGTTTGAGACGGACGGACGTCGCCATCCCGGCGCCACTTTCTTCCACACTACCGATTTGGGGATCCACATGAAGATCAAGAGCACCGTGCTGCTGGTTGCCGCCGCCCTGGCCCTGAGCGCCTGCACCAAGAGCGAAAACACCGACGCCGCTGCTGCCGACGCTGCCGCCGCTGCCGACCAGGCCGCCGCTGCTGCGGGTGATGCCGCTTCGGCTGCTGGCGACGCCGCTTCCGCCGCTGGCGACGCCGCCGCTGCCGCGACCGCCGATGCCGCTGCTGCCGCGACCGCCGCCGCATCCGACGCCGCCGCTGCCACCCAGGCTGCTGCCAACGACGCGACCGCCGCCGCTGCTTCGGCCACCGCCGACGCTGCCCAGGCGACCGCCGACAAGGCCGCTGAAGTGGCCGACAAGGCCGAAGCCAAGGCTGAAGAAGCCAAGAAGTAATCGCGTCGCCTTCGTGCGAACCGGAGAGGCCCGCGCAAGCGGGCCTTTCTTTTTGCACTGCGGTTTGGCGCATGCAGGGCTTTGTGGTCTGATGCCGCCTTCCCTGCACTGTCCTGTCGCATGCCTGCCATCGCCTCGCACCTCGATCCGCGCTCGCCTGAGTTCGTCGCCAACGCCGCTTACCACCGCGTGCTCGTGCAGGAACTCGAACGCCGGCTGGCGCGTGCCGCGGATGGCGGTGGCGAGAAGGCCCGCGCCAAGCACACCGAACGCGGCAAGCTGCTGGCGCGCGAGCGCATCACCGCCCTGCTAGATCCCGGCTCTCCGTTCCTGGAAATCGCGCCGCTGGCCGCAGAGGACATGTACGACGGTGCCGCGCCGGCGGCCGGCATGGTCTGCGGGATCGGCCGGGTCATGGGCAACGAGGTGGTGGTCGTCGCCAATGACGCCACCGTCAAGGGGGGCACCTACTTCCCGATGACGGTAAAGAAGCACCTGCGGGCACAGGAAGTGGCGCGCGAAAACCACCTGCCCTGCATCTATCTGGTCGATTCCGGTGGCGCCTTCCTGCCGCTGCAGGACGAAGTTTTCCCGGATCGCGAGCACTTCGGCCGCATCTTCTACAACCAGGCGCGCCTTTCCGCGGAGAACATCCCGCAGATCGCGGTGGTTATGGGCAGCTGCACCGCCGGCGGCGCTTACGTGCCCGCGATGTGCGACGAGAGCGTGATCGTGAAGGAACAGGGCACGATCTTCCTCGGCGGCCCGCCGCTGGTGAAGGCGGCGACCGGCGAAGTGGTCGATGCGGAGGCGCTGGGTGGCGCGGACGTGCACACCAGCATTTCCGGCGTGGCGGACCACTTCGCCGAAGACGACCGCCACGCGCTGGAGATCGCGCGCGGCATCGTCGGCCACCTCAACCGGCGCAAGGCCATGCCGGTCGCCGTGCGCGAGGCGTGCGAGCCGCTTTACGCCACCGACGAGCTCTACGGCATCGTGCCGAAGGACACGCGCCGACCGTTCGACATCCGCGAGGTCATCGCGCGCATCACCGACGGAAGCGAGCTGGACGAATTCAAGGCGCGCTACGGCAAGACGCTGGTCACCGGCTTCGCCCACCTGCACGGTTATCCGGTGGGCATCGTCGCCAACAACGGCATCCTGTTCGGCGAGAGCGCGCTGAAGGGCGCTCACTTCATCGAACTGTGCAACCAGCGCGGCATCCCGCTGGTCTTTCTACAGAACATCACCGGGTTCATGGTCGGTCGCAAGTACGAGAACGCCGGCATCGCGAAGGACGGTGCGAAGATGGTCACCGCCGTCGCGTGCTCGAGCGTGCCGAAGTTCACCGTCGTCGTCGGCGGCAGCTTCGGCGCGGGCAACTACGCCATGTGCGGGCGCGCCTACGGTGCGCGCTTCCTGTGGATGTGGCCGAACGCGCGCATCAGCGTGATGGGCGGCGAGCAGGCGGCGAGCGTGCTGGCGACGGTGAAGCGCGATGGCATCGAGGCCCGCGGCGGCGCGTGGAACGCCGACGAGGAAGAAGCCTTCAAGGCGCCGATACGCGACCAGTACGAATCCCAGGGCAGCCCGTGGTACGCCACGGCCCGGCTGTGGGACGACGGCATCATCGACCCCGCCGATACGCGCCGGGTGCTGGGTCTGGGCCTTTCCGCCTCGCTGAATGCACCGGTCCCGCAGGCGAAGTTCGGCGTCTTCCGGATGTAGCGCGGTGACGGCACGGGTCGTGCTGGTCACCGGCGGCGGGCGCGGCATCGGCGCCGCCACCGCGCTGCTGGCGGCGGAACAGGGCTATGCCGTCGGGGTCAACTTCCGTCGCGACGAAGAAGCCGCGCAGGCCGTCGTCCGCAAGATCGTCGACCGCGGTGGACAGGCGCTCGCCCTGCAAGCCGATGTGGCCCGCGAGGCCGAGGTAGTGGCGATGTTCCGCCGGCTCGACGACGCATGGGGTCCACTCGGCGCGCTGGTCAACAACGCCGGCATCCTGGAAACACAGTCCCGCGTGGATGCGCTGGCGTCCGCGCGCATCGAGCGCATCCTCGCCACCAATGTCATCGGCACCCTGCTGTGCTGCCGCGAGGCGGTGCGACGCATGTCCACCCGGCACGGCGGTCACGGCGGCGCCATCGTCAACGTCTCGTCGGTCGCCTCCAGGACCGGGGCGCCCGGGGAGTACGTCGACTATGCCGCGTCGAAAGGCGCGGTCGACAGCCTGACCGTCGGCCTGGCGCACGAGGTGGCGCAGGAAGGCATCCGCGTCAACGCGGTCCGGCCCGGCTTCATCCATACCGACATGCATGCCGATGGCGGCGAGCCCGGCAGGATCTACCGGGTCAAGGCCTTCGTCCCGATGCGTCGGGGCGGACAACCGCATGAGGTCGCGGAAGCGATCCTGTGGCTGCTGTCGGACCGGGCCAGCTACACGACAGGGGCCTTCGTCGACATCGCAGGCAGGCGCTGACGCCTTGTCAGGGTTGTGAGCGGCGCGTACACATGCCCGACTGCGCGATGAACCGGACTTTCCCCCGCCTGGCGATCGCCCTGATTGTCCGCACGGGTCACAACGTGGAACTCCTTCAGCCGCGATAGTCCGGTGTCCACGTCAACCGGAGCATCCCCTGCATGTCCATCTGGAAAGACCAAGGGCCCGCGAAGAAGGACGCCGCCCCCCTGCCGCCCGAGCCGTCGCCGGTCCCGCTGCGCGATACGTCTGCCGCCGACTTTTCCCCCGCCGTCACCGCACCGCCGGGCACGCGGCCGGTCGAGCGCGTCGCGCCAGCGGAATCGCTGAAGGAGTCTTTGATCGCGGCAGACCTGACCATCGAGGGCAAGATCGAGGGTACGGGCCACATTCGCATCGCCGGCCGTTTCAAGGGCGACGTGAACGTGCAGGGCGACCTGACCATCGAGACCGGCGCCAAGCTCAACGGCGGCGTGCGGGCGAAGAAGGTCACCATCGCCGGCGAACTCGAGGGCAACATCGAATCCGCGGCGCGCGTCGAACTGCTCGCCTCGGGCGTGCTGGTCGGCGACGTCAAGGCGGGGTCGCTCACCGTGGCCGCCGGATCGCGGATGCGCGGCCAGGCCGACTTCGGCTGGGATGAGCCCGCGGCCAAGGCCGGCAAGTCCGGCAGCACGGAGCCCGGCGCCGCCGCATGAGCCAACCCCGCCCCGGCACTGCCGGCGCCACCCGTACCTGCCCGCACTGCAAGGCGACCATCCTGGAGAGTGCGGCGGTCTGCCCCGGCTGCCGCCACCACCTGCGCTTCGAACCCGGCGCGGGCGCCAACGCGGCGCCCGCGCTGACTCCGCTGCGGATCGAGGGCACGCTGCAACCGCCTGCCGAAGGCGCGGCCTGGGAATACAGCGTGGTGCTGTCCATCCGCAACGATCGGGGTGAGGAAGTGACGCGGCAGGTCGTCGGCGTCGGCGCCATGCAGCCGCACGAGCAGCGCAGCTTCGTGCTGTCGGTCGAACTCAACCCTGCGACGGGGAAGGCGACAGGTCGGCGCACGCGGCACTGACGCCCTCCCCGCCGCCACGCTGCCCGGCTACACTCGGTGTCGACAAGGACGCCAGCAGGGGGCTGGATGATCGTCGGCATCGATCTGGGGACCACGCATTCGTTGATCGGCTACCACGGGCCCAACGGTCCCGTGCTCATTCCGAACGCGCTGGGTGAACTGCTGACACCCTCCGTGGTGAGCGTGGACGCGGACGAAACGCTCATCGTCGGACGCGCCGCCGTGGACCGCCTGATCACCCACCCGCAGCGCACCGTCGCCAGCTTCAAGCGCTGGATGGGTACCAACCGCGTCACCCGCCTCGGCCAGCATGCGCTGCGCCCCGAAGAGCTGTCGGCACTCGTGCTGCGTGCGTTGATCGCCGATGCGGAGAGTCACTTCGGCGCGCCGGTCACCGAGGCCGTGATCAGCGTTCCCGCGTACTTCGGCGACGCCCAGCGCAAGGCCACCCGCATCGCCGGTGAACTGGCGGGCATCAAGGTCGAACGGCTCATCAACGAGCCGACCGCCGCCGCCATGGCCTACGGACTGCAGCAGCGCGACGGCGGCGGCCGCTTCCTCGTCTTCGATCTCGGGGGTGGCACCTTCGATGTCTCGATCCTGGAAATGTTCGATGGGGTGATGGAGGTCCACGCCAGCGCCGGCGACAACTTCCTCGGCGGCGAGGATTTCCTTTCCGCGCTGCGAGACGCCTGCCTGCGCGAACTCAGGATCGAACCGAAAGACCTGACAGCCAGCGAGGACGCCCAGCTGAGGCGCCGACTGGAGTCGGCCAAGCGCGAACTTTCGAACACATCCGGCGGCCCGGTCGATGTGGATTTCGTGGTGGGCGGAGCGTCGAGCCGCTGGCAGGTCGACGAGGCGGGCTTCTCGCGACTGTGCGAGCCGCTGGTCCAGCGCATGCGCGCACCGTTGGAGCGGGCCATGCGCGACGCGCGGCTGGCGCCCGGGCAGTTGGACGACATCGTCCTGGTCGGCGGCGCATCGCGGATGCCGCTGACCGCGCGCC
This sequence comes from Pseudoxanthomonas sp. LjRoot127, assembly GCF_964253495.1. NCBI lineage: Bacteria > Pseudomonadati > Pseudomonadota > Gammaproteobacteria > Lysobacterales > Lysobacteraceae > Pseudoxanthomonas > Pseudoxanthomonas sp. LjRoot127. Next base: position 3,193,823 of record NZ_CAXUQR020000001.1, on the reverse strand, counting down.
TCGTGTCGCGCATGTTCGGTCGCCTGCCGTTGCGGCACATCAACCCGGATGAGGCGATCGCGCTGGGTGCGGCCGTTGCGGCCGGAATGAAGGCGCGCGACGAGTCGCTGGAAGAGATCATCCTCACCGACGTGTGTCCGCATTCGCTGGGCGTGGATACCGCGCAGGAGGACGGACATGGGCAGGTCACCACTGGCCTCTTCTCCCCGATCATCCATCGCAACGCGACGGTGCCGGTCAGCCGCGTCGAACGCTACCAGCCGATGCGCGACCTGCAGACGCAGGTGGAGTTCAACATCTACCAGGGCGAGAGCCCGCGGGTAGAGAACAACGTCAAGCTGGGTACCATCTCGGTGAAGGTCCCGGCACGCGCAGCGCGCGAGAATCCGGTGGACATCCGATTCACCTACGACGTGAACGGTCTGCTGCAGGTGGAAGCCACGATCGTGGCAACCGGCCAGACGCATGAGGTCGTCCTGCAGCAGAACCCCGGCGTACTGACCCCGGACGAGATCCGCCAGCGCCTGGCCGCGCTGTCGGAACTGAAGGTGCATCCACGCGACCAGCAGGAGAATCTCCTGGTGATCGCGCGTGCCGAACGCCTGTACGAAGAGCTGCTGTGGGCACGTCGCGACCTGCAAGATGCGCTGGTGCGCTTCCGCGCGATCCTGGACGGCCAGGACCCCCTGCAGATCCGCGAACACCGCAGCCAGTTCGCCCGGATGCTCGAGCACATCGAGTCGCAGGCGTGAGCGTGTGGCCTTTCGAGGCGCTCGGCATCGACGCAGACGCTGACGAACGTGCGATCAGGCGCGCTTATGCCCGACTGCTGAAACGCCACAGGCCCGACGATGATCCCGAGGGTTTCCAGCGCATCAACGAGGCCTACCAGGGGTGCATGCAGCGGGTGGGCGGCAATGCGCCCTCAGCACGATCCGACGTTGGCCTCGACACGTCGCCCGCGCTCCCTGCCGGCGGGCGAGCCACGATTCCCGCCGAGCCTGATCCTGTCGACGCTGCCCGGTTCGAGATCGGCATGTTCATCACCACGCTATCCAACGTTTCGCGCACGGCCAGCGGCCGCGATGTCCTCGGATGGCTTCAAGCCCACCCGGCGTTCTATTCGGTCGGCGCGCGCGAAGCCTTCGCCCACCAGATCGTCTACGCGCTGGTTCAAGCGCCGGCCCTGCCACCGCGGCACATGGCGGCCGTCCTCCACTTCCTGGAACTGGACATGCCGGGGCCCACACGCGCGCGTCTTGAACCGTTCGTCACGGCACTGGAGCGGCACGCGCACATGACGCTCGAGAATGCCCACGCAATACGCAGACCCTATACGGAAGCGTCTCCACCCTCGTCGTCCAGCCACTTGGCGTGGATGTTCGGCGGTGCCATCTGGATCGGGTTGCTAGCGATGCTGTCCGTGTCCCGCTGCTCCGGAGCCGCGGCGTGAGCGACGCGTTTTCCCTCCTCGGACTACCGCCGGACGCCGACGAGCGCACCATCAAGCGTACCTATGCGCGCCTGCTGAAGACCACACGTCCCGACGAGGATCCCGCCGCCTTCCAGCGCCTGCACGAGGCTTACCAGGAAGCGCTGTCCGTGCAGCGCGATGGCGTGCTCGAGTTCACTGTGGATGATCCGCACCCCGAGCCAGCGACAGCGCAGGACGCGTGGGAACGGGATGCCGAGGCGATCCTTTCGCGGGCAGGCGCCTTCGACCCGTTGTCGCCAGCCGAACGGTTCGACGAGGACGGCGTGCGCGAGGCGCTGATGGCGCGGGCCGGGACGGACCTGCCCTCGGCGTTCCGCGACCACCTCGAACACCATCCCGGCTTGTACAGCCTCGACGCGAAGCAACGCGTCGGGCAGGCGATCTTCGGGAGCATCCTCCAGGAGGATGTGCAGGTGAGGCCGGCGATACTGGCGGTGCTTGCGGACTTCTTCGGTTTCACCGCGCCGGAATGGATCGGGCGACGCCAGCAGGTGCTGGAGGCGGTAGCCTCGGAGAATACGGACGCGTTCGACGAGGACAGGCCGCTCACCATCCGGCAATTGAAGCGTCCGTTCCGATGGCCGCTCGCATTGCTGCTGGCGTGCGTGCCGGGCTTCGCATTCCGCGCCGCGCGCCTGTCGCAGCGATTGACCGCGGATTACGGCGACGACGTGCCCGGCCTGGAGGGCGAGCAACAGGCTTTCTACGAACGCCTTGCCGACCCGTTCTACGCGGGACCCTGGCGCTGGGCCACCGTGCTGCTGACGGCCGCGCTGGCGACGCTTGCCATCGCCGGCCTGTGTGCCCTGGTCGGGCTCCCGTCCGAGCGGCAGCAGCGCATGATGGCGCTGACCTTCATCGCCGTCGCCGCCATGCTGTGCATCTGGCATGCGATGCGTGCCCTGTGGGCCTGGCGGGAACGGCCCGCCAGCGCGCGGTCGCCCTGGCTGGCCCTGATGCCCGTCTGGCTGTCCGTCGCCGGCCTGCTGATGGCGTGGTGGCTGCCGCACGTGCCGGCACTGGCGTTCGCGCTCGTGCTGCCGGCCGCACTCGTGCATTTCCGCCAGTTCTTCGATGCATTGCGTTTCGCCATCGGCACCAGCTGGCTCGTTCGCGCCCTGCCCATGCATGACCTGCCCTCGCCGTGGTTGCTGGCGTTGGCAAGTGCGGCGATCGGCATGACATTGTGCGACTGGGCCTATGCGGCGCGCCACCGGATCAGCATCGCGGCAGCGGCCGGCAATCGCTGGACCACGGTCGTTTCGTTCATGGTGTTCGCGGGACTGGGGATCGCGGGGCTGGCGATCCGTTACGGCTGAACGGCACGCTCAACCACACCCGTCGCAGCCGCCGCAGTCCTTGCCGGCGATCCGGCCGTTGACCAGGCTGCCCGCCGGTGCGATCCATCGCCCAAGGGCCTGCCGCCAGTTCGCGCTGCCTTCGCGCAACAGGGGCAGCGCCAGTGCGATCCGCGCCCTGCGCAACGGCCCCGGGAACTGCTTCTTCAGCACCACCCACACGCTGGCCACCACCAGCATGGCGATGACGGCGTACTGCAGGGAGAGCGAGAGGTCCATGGTCAGCCGGCGCCCAGCGCACGGGCGAGCTGGTACGTCACCAACGACGCCAGATACGCCAGCGCGAACAGGTAGAACGTCGCGAAACCCATCTGCTTCCACGAGTTGGTCTCGCGCTTGATCGTCGCCAACGTCGAAATGCACATCGGGGCGTAGATGAACCACACCAGCAACGACAGTGCGGTCGCGAGCGACCAGCCGTCGCTGATCACTGGCGTCAGCGCCTGGATGGCGGCATCGTCGTCGGCGGCGGAGAGTGCGTAGATCGTGGCCAGCGAGGACACCGCGACTTCGCGCGCGGCCAGGCCGGGGATCAGCGCGATGCAGATCTGCCAGTTGAAGCCCAGCGGCGCGAAGAACACGGCCATGGCATGGCCGATGCGTCCCGCGAAGCTGTAGTCGATGGCCGGCCCCACCGCGTCGGCCGGTGCCGCCGGGAAGTTCAGGAGGAACCACAGCAGGATGGTCAAGGCAAGGATGATGCCGCCGACGCGCTTCAGGAAGATCATCGCGCGCTCCCACAGGCCGATCATCAGGTCGCGTGGGTGCGGGATGCGGTAGGACGGAAGTTCCAGCAGCAGCGCATGCTCGCTCTTGTCGCGGCGCCACTTCTTCATCACCCACGACACGATCAATGCGCTGGCGATACCGGCGGCATACAGGCCGAACAGCACCAGACCCTGCTGGTTGAAGACGCCCCAGACGGTCTTCTGCGGGATGAACGCGCCGATCAGCAGCGCGTACACCGGCAGGCGCGCCGAACAGGTCATCAGCGGTGCGACCAGGATCGTGGCCAGGCGGTCGCGCGGGTCCTGGATGCTGCGCGTCGCCATGATGCCCGGGATGGCGCAGGCGAAGCTCGACAGCAGCGGGATGAAGGAACGTCCCGACAGACCGGCCGATGCCATCATCCGGTCCAGCAGGAACGCAGCACGCGGCAGGTAGCCGCTTTCTTCCAGCGCCAGGATGAAGGCGAACAGGATCAGGATCTGCGGCAGGAACACGATCACGCCGCCCAGACCGGCAATGACGCCGTCGACCAGCAGACTGTTGAGCGGACCTTCCGGCAACAAGCCGCCGACCCACGCACCCAGCGCGCCACTGCCCGCCTCGATCAGGTCCATGAGCGGCGTGGCCCAGGCGTATACCGCCTGGAAGATCAGGAACATCACCACCGCCAGCGCCAGCAGCCCGAATACCGGATGCAGCAGCCAGCGGTCCAGCGCGTCCTCGATCCTGCCCGTGCGCGTGGGCATGCTCACCGCCAGCGATAGCAGGCGGCGCGTTTCCGCGTGCAGGTCTGCACCTTCCCCAAGGCGCAGGCGGGGCTCATGCGGATGTGCGGCCACCGCATCGATGCGATCCACCAGCGCACGCGCGCCACCGTGCCTGACCGCGATCGTTTCGACCACGGGCACGCCGAGCTCCCGCTCCAACGCCGCCAGGTCGATGGTGATCCCGCGTCGCTGGGCGGCGTCCATCATGTTGACCGCGAGGATCATCGGCTTGCCGAGTTCACGCACTTCCAGCGCGAAGCGCAGGTGCAGGCGCAGGTTGGTGGCATCCACGACACAGACCAGCACATCGGGGGCGGATTCGCCGGGATAGAAGCCGCGGCAGACATCGCGCGTGACCGCCTCGTCCAGGCTGGCGGCGTGCAGGCTGTACGCGCCCGGCAAGTCCAGCACCGCGTAGCTGCGGCCGGAGCCGGCGGAATGCAGCCGCCCTTCCTTGCGCTCCACCGTCACGCCGGCGTAGTTCGCCACCTTCTGCCGGCTGCCGGTCAACTGGTTGAACAGCGCCGTCTTGCCGCAGTTCGGGTTGCCGACCAGCGCCAGCCGCAACGTCGATGCTTCGGACGCGCTCACGTCGCGGCTCCTTTGCGCAGGCGCACGCGCGCGGCTTCGGAACGGCGCAGTGCGAACCGGGTAAACCCGACCTGCACGAGCAGCGGCTCGGCGCCGAACGGACCTTTCGCGACCACTTCGACTTCCTCGCCGTTGACGAAGCCCAGTTCGCGCAGGCGGCGGGCAATGGTGTCCTGCGGACCGTGGTCCTCGACGGCGTCGACGATGGCGGGGGTGCGCCAGGGGAGTTCGGTCAGGATCACGCAAAGCCCTCAAATGCGAATTGTTCTCATTGTAGCACCGCCGCACTGCACGACGGCCGCAACGGACTGTGCCGCTATCATTCGGCGACCCAGCACGGAATGGCAGGCATGGCGGTATCACCGCAGATACACCCTCTGGCAGTGACCCGCACCGGCGCCGTGGTGCGCCTGCGGCTGGACCGCCCCACCCTCCACAACGCTTTCGACGCCGGCCTCATCGCCGCGCTGACGGCGGCCCTGGAGCAGATCGCCCGCGACGCCACCGTCAGGGTGGTGGTACTGGAAGGCAGTGGCGCGTCCTTTTCGGCCGGCGCCGACCTGAACTGGATGCGCGGCATGGCCTCGGCCAGCGAAGCGGAGAACCGCGACGACGCCCTCGCCCTCGCCCGGCTGATGCGCACGTTGGACGAGCTGCCGAAACCCACCGTGGCGCGCGTGCAGGGCGCTGCGTTCGGTGGTGGCGTCGGCCTGGTGGCCTGCTGCGATATCGCCATTGGTGTACCGGAGGCGAAGTTCGGCCTCACCGAAAGCAAGCTGGGCCTGCTGCCGGCGGTGATCTCCCCGTATGTCATCGCGGCGATCGGGCCACGCGAGGCCAGGCGCTGGTTCGCCACCGCTGAGATCTTCGATGCCGCCACCGCGCTGCGGATCGGGCTGCTGCACGAGGTGGTGGCCGCCGATGCGCTGGATGCCGCCGTGGAGCGGCAGGTCTCGTGGCTGCTGAAGGCCGGCCCGCATGCGGCCGCGTCTGCGAAACGCCTGGTGGCGCGCGTTGCGGGCGGCGTGGACCGCGACCGGCTGGATGCCGACAATGCCGACCTCATCGCCGCGCTGCGGGTTTCGGAGGAAGGCCAGGAAGGCCTGTCCGCCTTCCTCGACAAGCGTGCACCGCGCTGGGCGAAGGACTGAATCGATGATCGACCATCTGGGAATCGAAGTCGCGGACTACGCGCGCAGCCGTGCGTTCTACGAGCGCGTCCTCGCGCCGCTGGGCTATGGCGTCGTCATGGAGGTGACGCGCGAAATGACCGGTCGTTACCAGGGCTGCGGTTTCGGCCCGCCGGGTCGCCCGCATTTCTGGGTTGGCACGGGCAGCGGTGCGCCCGGTCGCGGCTCGCATATCGCCTTCACCGCGGGCAGCCGCGCGCAGGTCGATGCGTTCCACGAAGCGGCGCTGGCCGCCGGCGCACGCGACAACGGCGCGCCAGGCCTGCGCGCCCACTACCACCCCACCTATTACGGCGCCTTCGCCATCGACCCGGACGGGCACAACATCGAAGCGGTGTGCCACTTGCCTGCGGATACCGAAGCCTGATGTTCTCCAAGATCCTGATCGCCAACCGTGGCGAAATCGCCTGCCGCGTCGTCCGCACCTGCCGCCGGCTCGGCATCCGCACCGTGGCGGTCTACTCCGAGGCCGATGCCGACGCTCAGCACGTCCGCCAGGCGGACGAGGCGGTACTGATCGGCGGGCCGCGTCCGGCCGACAGTTACCTTCGGGGCGACGCCATCATCGAGGCTGCGAAGCGGACCGGTGCCGAAGCCATCCATCCGGGCTACGGCTTCCTGTCGGAGAACGCCGACTTCGCCGATGCGGTCGTGGCCGCCGGCATGGCGTTCATCGGCCCGTCCGGTGCGTCCATGCGCAAGATGGGCAGCAAGGCCGGCGCAAAGGAGCTGATGGCGGCGGCCGGCGTGCCGGTCGTGCCCGGCTACACCGGCGAGGACCAGTCGCCGAACACGCTCTCGCGCGAGGCCGCGCGCATCGGCTTTCCGCTGATGATCAAGGCGGCGCACGGCGGCGGCGGCAAGGGCATGCGCGTCGTGCACCGGCTGGAGGATTTCATCGCGCAACTGGAAAGCTGCCAGCGCGAAGCCGCCAATGCCTTCGGCCGCGACCGCGTGCTGCTGGAGCGCTACGTGCAGTCGCCGCGCCACATCGAGATCCAGGTGTTCGCCGACACGCATGGCCACACGCTGCACCTCAACGAGCGCGAGTGCTCCGCCCAGCGCCGCTACCAGAAGGTGCTGGAGGAATCGCCGTCGCCCTTCCTGACCCCTGCCCTGCGCACCGCCATGGGCGACGCCGCCGTGAAGGCAGCGCAGGCCATCGACTACGCCAACGCCGGCACGGTGGAATTCATCGTCGATCCCGACGGCCGGTTCTATTTCATGGAGATCAACACGCGCCTGCAGGTGGAGCATCCGGTCACCGAGCTGGTCACCGGGCTGGACCTGGTGGAATGGCAGCTGCGCGTGGCGGCCGGCGAGCCGTTGCCGCTGGCGCAGGACGCCATCGTGCAGCGGGGCCATGCCATCGAAGTCCGCCTGTATGCGGAGGATCCGGAAGCCGGTTTCCTGCCGGGATCGGGACGGCTGGAGTCGCTGGTGCTGCCGACGCCGTCGCCGCACGTGCGCATCGATGGCGGCGTGGTGGCAGGCGACCTGGTCACCATCTTCTACGATCCGATGATCGCCAAGCTGATCGTCTGGGGCGAGGATCGGCCGACCGCACTTGCCCGCCTGCGCGATGCGCTGGCCGACTGCGACATGGTGGGGCCGAAGTCGAACATCGGCTTCCTCGAACGGCTGGCGCGCCACCCGGCCGTCGTCGAGGGCCGCATCGACACCGGCTACCTCGACCGTCACTTGGAAGAGTTCATGCCCGCCGCCACGCTGGCGCACGACCTGCAGGTGGGCGCGGCCGTGGCCGTGCTGCTGGAACAGGAAGCGTCGGCGCGCGGTGCAGCCGCCATCTCCACGGATCCCGGCTCGCCGTGGGCCATCGCCGACGGCTGGCGGCTGGGGCATGCCGGGCGTCGACCCCTGGCCTTCCTGCACCGCGACCAGCGCTGGGACGTGCTGGCCCACGGTCATGCGGGGCGCTACGCCGTGGATATCGAGGGAGCGACCTACCCGGTGGAGGGGGCGCGCCTGACCGCTGGGCTGCTCGAGTTGCGTATCCATGATGAGGCCCGGCGCTTCCGCGTCCACCGCCACGGCAGCCGCGTCACCCTGCACGACGGGGAGCGCCGCGCCATGCTGGAGACGCTGCCGGCGTACCGGCGCGTGTCCGGCGGCGACAGTGGCGGGGACGGCCGCATCATTGCGCCGATGCCGGGTCGCGTGGTGGTCGTCAAGGCGAAGGCGGGGGACAACGTGGAAGCAGGACAGGAACTGCTGGTGATGGAAGCTATGAAGATGGAGCTGGCCGTCAAGGCGCCGCGTGCCGGCGTGGTCGCGGAACTGCGGGTGGCCGCCGGCGACTTCGTCGAGGCCGATACCGTCCTGGTGGCGCTCGAGTGAGGTTCGCCCGGCCGTCATCGTCGCGTGTCGCCTTCGTGCTGCTGGTGGCCTGCACGCTGGGCGGCTGCGTGATGTTCGAACAGCCGCCGGCGCCCCTCGCCTGCGACCCGGCGCTGGTCGGTCGCTGGATCCCGTTGCCGGACAGCCCGCAGGACCGGGTGCCGTTGGGCAAGGACGACTACGCCGACGTCGACGCCACGTGCCGCGTGCGCCTGCACGACGAAGCGCGCACCGATGCGCCGCAGTTCACCGCACTCGGGTTCGAACTGGACGGCCAGCGTTACCTCGCCCTCGGCTATCGCGAACTGGAAGGCCTGTTCGGTACCGGCAAGGCCGCCGCGCCACCGATCCCGAAAGGCATGCCGCCCGGAGCCGTCACGCTGCTGAAATACCGCATCCGCAACGATACGCTGCAGATCGCGATGCTCGACACGGTGGACATCATGCAACGCGTGCAGCAGGGTTCGCTGAAGGCGCGCGAGGCCGACGCCAGCACGTATGTGTTCGAAGGCAGGCCCGAGCAACTTCGCAAGCTGCTGACGGACGAGCCCGCCCTGTTCGACGCCTTCGACGGGCGCGACAAGACGCTGCGCATGCGCCGTGCGAAGGACGGGAAGCGGTGATGGACACCCTGCCCGCCCCCGCGGATTTCGTCCGCATCGTCGAAGTCGGTCCACGCGATGGCCTGCAGAACGAGAAGACCCTCGTGGCCACCGCGGACAAGGTGGAGTTGATCGACCGGCTGTCGCGCACCGGCCTGCCCAGCATCGAGGCGACCAGTTTCGTCAGCCCGAAATGGGTGCCGCAGCTGGCCGACGCCGCCGAGGTCTTCACCGCCATCCAGCGACGCCCGGGCACGGCATACCCGGTGCTGGTGCCGAACGAAACCGGCTACGACCGCGCCCGCGCCGTCGGCGTGGACGAAGTCGCGGTGTTCACGGCCGCCTCCGAGGCCTTCAACCGGAAGAACATCAACGCCTCCATCGATGAGTCCATCGAACGGTTCCGCCCGGTGCTTGAACGTGCCGCCGCCGATGGCATCAAGGTGCGCGGCTACGTCTCCACCGTGCTCGGCTGCCCGTACCAGGGCGACGTGCCTGTGGCCGACGTGGTGCGCGTGGCGCGTCAGTTGCATGCGATGGGCTGCTACGAAATCTCGCTGGGCGACACCATCGGCGTCGGCACGCCGCGCAAGGCCGCCGACATGCTCAAGGCTGTCGCTGCGGAAGTCCCGCTCTCCGCGCTGGCCGTGCATTTCCACGACACCTACGGCCAGGCGCTGGCGAACATCCTGGCCTGCCTGGAGGTGGGCATACGCGTGGTCGATTCTGCCGTCTCTGGCGCCGGCGGTTGCCCGTATGCCAAGGGCGCCAGCGGCAACGTCGCCAGCGAGGACGTGATCTACCTGCTGCACGGCCTGGGCATGCGCACCGGCGTCGATCTGGACCTGCTGGCGGAGACGGGCCGCTGGCTGGCGAGCCGTCTGGGACGCGAAACCGGCAGCCGCGTCGGCAAGGCATTGGCCGCGGCATGAACCAAGGCCGCGCCAGCGACGTCGACGTGATGGCGCTGGCCGCCGCACTCGAACGCGCGGCCGCGGCCGACGGCCCGCACGCCGATCTGTTGCGCCAGGCGCGCGACGCACTGTTGGCCAAGCAGCACGACGCGGAGACGGAACGCTCGCGCTATCGCAACCTGTTCGACGCCGTACCCGACCCGGTCAGCATCATCGCCGAGGACGGCACCATCCTGGACCTCAACCAGGCCGGCATGCTGGCGTACAAACGGCCACGCGAAGAGATCGTCGGCCGCAACATCAACGTGCTCAATCCCGACCTGCCGCGCGACCACCTGGTGCCCGTCTGGGAGACGCTCAACCGCGGCGAGACCTACGTGATCGAGGTCACCAACATGCGCGGTGACGGGACGCGGTTCCCGGTCGAAGTGCACTCGGCCAACATCAACTTCGACGGGCGCAAGAGCATCGTCGCCGTCGCGCGCGACATCAGTAGCCGCCGGCTGGCGGAAATGCGCTACCGCGAGCTGATGGAGACGATCGACAAGGGCATCGTGGTGCACAACCGCGACATGGAAGTGCAGTACTGCAACGGTGCGGCGATGCGCATCTTCGGCATCCGCGAAGACCAGCGCGCGGACCAGGAACTGGCGCTCGGCCGCTGGCATATCGTCGACGAACACGGCCGCGAGATGGCGCGCCATGAACTGCCGGCCCAACGCGCGCTCGACTCCGGCCAGATGATCGAGAGCGTGCTGCTGGGGCTCTACCACCGCGAGAAGAAGCAGCTGCTGTGGCTCACCGCCACGTCGGTGCCGCAGTTCGCACCGGGCGCCAGCGTGCCGTCGCAGGTGAGCACGCTGTTCAGCGATGTAACCGAGCTCAAACGCGACAGCGCGCTGTTCGACCGCGCGCAGTCGCTGGCGCACATCGGCGGCTGGGAATGGGACCTGGGACGCGACCGGATGTACCTGACCGACGAGGCCCAGCGCATCCTCGGTGCGGCACGCCCGCTGGTCACGCTCGCCGACATGCTGTCGTGCCTGCGCGAGACCGACCGCCGCCGCCTGCGCAGCGCGCTGGACCTGATCACCGCCGGCGGCCAGGGGTTCGACCTGGAACTGCAAGGCACGCAGGCCGACGGCCATCCGTTCTGGATCCGCGTGATCGGCGACGCCGAACCCGGCGATCCCGGCGCATCCCGCATCACTGGCACCATGCAGGACATCTCGCAGGACAAGCAGGCCGAGGAGATGCTGCGCATCCAGGCGCGCACCGACCCGCTGACCGGGCTGATGAACCGCGACGCCGTGCTGACCGAGCTGGGCGCGCGGCTGGCCGATCCGGAGCGCGCGCGCGTCGCGGTGCTGTACATCGACCTGGACCGCTTCAAGATGGTCAACGACGTGCTGGGCCACAACGCCGGCGACGAACTGCTGGTGCAGGCGTCCGACCGCATCCGCGGCGCGGTCGGCACCGACGGCATGATCGCCCGCTTCGGCGGCGACGAGTTCCTGGTGATCTGCGATGCCGGCGACGACCCGCACCTGCCCGAAACGATGGCACATGCCGTGCTCGGCGCCTTCGCCGACGCCTTCCGCTTCGGCAAGGACGAATTCGCCATCACCGCCAGCATCGGCCTGGCGATCGCGCCGGGCGATGGCCTGCGTCCGCAGCAGCTGATCCAGAACGCCGACATCGCGATGTACGACAGCAAGCATCGCGCGCGCAACGGCTGGCAGAGCTTCACCCAGGAACTGGCGCAGCGGCAGCAGGACCGCCTGCAGATCGAGACGCAACTTCGCCGCGCCGTGGACAACGAGGAATTCCGCCTCGTATACCAGCCGCAGGTCGACCTGCGCAACGGCCGCATCATCGCCGGCGAAGCGCTGATCCGCTGGCAGAACCACCAGCTGGGCGAGCTGCGCCCGGACGTGTTCATCAGCCACGCCGAAACCACCGGCGACATCGTGCGCATCGGCAGCTGGGTGCTGCGCGAAGCCTGCCGCCAGGTCGCCACGTGGCGCGACATGGGCCTGGGGATCGTGCGGGTGGCGGTCAACGTGTCGTACCGGCAGTTCGCCGGCGACGACCTCGCCGAGCGCGTGCGCACCATCCTCGAAGAGTTCGACCTGCCCGGCAGTGCGCTCGAACTCGAGTTCACCGAGCGCGTGCTGATCGAGGATGCGCCCGCCACGTTGCGCACCTTCGCCGACCTTCGCCAGCTGGGCGTGCTGCTGACCATCGACGATTTCGGCGAAGGCTACAGCGCCTTGAACTACCTGCGCCGCCTGCCGATCCACGGCCTGAAGCTGAGCCCGCTGTTCACCGAGGGCGTGCCGAACAACCGGTCCGACGTGGCGGTCTGCCAGGCCGTCTCGGCGATCGCGCGCAGCCTGGGCCTTGGCCTGGTCGCCGAGGGCGTGGAGTCGGAGGCGCAGCGGCAGTTCCTGCTGAATCTCGGCGTGCCCGTCGGCCAGGGCTTCCTGTTCGCCCCCGGCCTGTCGCCCGACGAGTTCGCCCGCCGCCTTGCCGATGCGTCGCTGGAGCGGGTGCTGCACGCCTGAGCGGCGCTCGCCTGCGTCTTGTGGGAGCGACGTCAGTCGCGATGGGGCCTTACCGGAAAAGCTTCGCGACTGACGTCGCTCCCACACGAGCTACCCCAGTCATGCCACCCCGCACCCGCCATCGCGTAAAATGCCGGCCTTTCCGCAGCAGGTCCGTCGCATGCAGCTCTCCGATACCCGTGCCGTCATCACCGGCGGCGTTTCCGGCCTGGGACTGGCCGTCGCCCGGCACTTGGTCCAGCACGGCGGCAAGGCTGCGCTGTTCGACGTCAACGACGACAAGGGTGCGGCCGCGGTCGCCGAACTGGGCGACCTCAACGTCCGCTACTTCCGCACCGACGTGACCGACGAAGCCGGCGTCACGACGAACATCGCCGCGGCCAGGGAATTCCTGGGCGGTCTGAATGCCGCGATCAACTGCGCCGGCATCCTCGGTGCCGGACGCGTGCTGGGCAAGGAAGCACCGATGCCGCTGTCCACCTTCCAGGCCACGGTGATGGTGAACCTGGTGGGCAGCTTCAACGTGGCCAAGGCGGCCGCGGACGCGATGCAGCACAACACCCCGAACGCCGACGGCGAGCGCGGCATCATCGTCAACACGGCGAGCGTGGCGGCCTACGAAGGCCAGATCGGCCAGGCGGCCTATTCGGCCTCGAAGGGAGGCGTGGTCGGCATGACCCTGCCGATGGCGCGCGAACTGTCGCGCTTCGGCATCCGCGTGATGACCGTGGCGCCCGGCATCTTCTGGACCCCGATGGTCGATGGCATGCCGGAAGCCGTGCAGCAGTCGCTCAGCGCGTCGATCCCCTTCCCGTCCCGCCTCGGCAAGCCGGAAGAGTTCGCCGACCTGGTCGCCTACATCCTCAGCAATCCCTATCTCAACGGCGAGACGATCCGCCTGGACGGCGCCGTGCGGCTGGCGCCGAAGTAAGTCCACCGCTTTCCTCTTTCCTTTCCTACTGACGGTTCATCCATGAAGGCTTTTGACATCAAGAAGGGCAACGTCGTCGAACACAACGGCGGCGTGTACCAGATCCGCGACATCGAGCGCAGCTCGCCGCAGGGCCGCGGCGGCAACGTGCGCTTCCGCTTCATTATGTACAGCGTGCCGGGCGGCAACAAGCTGGATGCCAGCTTCGACGCCGACGACAACCTGAGCGAAGTGGAATTGCTGCGCCGCCAGGCCACGTATTCCTACAAGGATGGCGATGCGTTCGTGTTCCTCGACGACGAGGACTACACGCCGTACACGCTGGACGCCAACGTCATCGGCGACGACGCCGGCTACATCACCGACGGCCTGAGCGGCTGCTACGTGCAGGTGATCGACGAACTGCCGGTCGCGCTGCAGCTGCCGCAGCACGTGACGCTGGAAGTGGTGGAGACGCCGCCGGAACTGAAGGGCGGCACCGCCACCAAGCGCCCGAAGCCGGCCAAGCTCAATACCGGCATCGAGATCATGGTGCCGGAGTACATCACCAACGGCGAACGCATCCTGGTCAACACGACCACCGGCGAATTCGGCGGCCGCGCGGACTGACCCGCGGTTACGGCGCGCCTGCCGCGGCCAACGCCCGCAGGCGCGTACCGATCGCGTTCACGTTCGATTCGATCCCGCGCAGGGCTTCCCGCTGATCTTCGGGAAGCCAGCGCTCCAGGTCCTTCCGCAGGACCGCATCCTCGCCCCGGAGCCTGTCGACACGCACCCGTGCTTCGACGGCGATGCGCTCGCGTTCCTCCGATTGCGGCAATCCGTAGCCTGCCGGCGCGAGCTCGGCGGGCTGGCTGACGAAGCTGGTATCGCCCAGCCACGCTCTCAGCGCCTGCACGGCGGGCGCGGCATCGACAGGCACGTCGCGGCCGAGGTAGCGCCGCTTCAGCTCATCGCGCAACAGCAACTGCTGGCGGCGCAGCGCGGCGTTCTCGAGCACGAGCAAAGCCGCGCTCGCCTTCAGGTCGGCCTGCGACAGCCACGGCGCCCGCTCTGTCGGCGAGAGTGCCAACCATGCCTGCGCATCGGCGTGCGGCAGGGCAAGCGCCTGGCGGGCGACGGAATACAACGCTTCGTAGCGCGCGCTCATCGGTTCGAAGTAGTAGCCGAGACGGCGCGCCTGTTCGCCATCCTCCAGCACGCGACGGTCCGCGATGCCCGCCCGTTCCAGCTTCCTCAGCAGCCCTGTCGGCGTGATGCTCGCCAATGGCTCCCCGGCAAGCCGTGGCACGCCATCGTGCAGCAGCTTCCAGGTTTCCACAGCGCAGTTATTGCTGATGAAGTAGTAGCGCCCGTCATAGCTCCAGTGGAGTTGTGCGGCACGCTCGAGCAGCGAGGCGATCTCGTCACGCTGGAGCCGCAGCGGAACGGATTGCAGGCCACGCAGTTCGACCTTCGTGTATTCCTCGATGACCTGGTCCAGCGGCAGCAGGAATACGCGCGACGGATACGAGCCTGTCAGCCCCCGCCAGCTCGAAATCTGCACGTCGCCCACGAAGGCGCGGAACGACAGCACGCGATGATGGGCAAGGTCCAGCCGGCAATCCGGCCCCGGCACACGCCCCGGCGCGCAGACGACCAGGCGCAGCATGCTGTGGCCCCAGCGGCTCATCGCTTCGCTGTTGCCCTCGGCCAGGAGGTAGTCGACTTCGTAGATGCGCGCGGGATCCAGCGCCAGCAGCGAAGCATCGCCGCGTGCCGCATCCGCCTCGAGGAAAGGCAGTCCCTCCGCGCACTCGGCCGCCGCGGACGATTCGCCGAAATGCGATGCGAAATAGCGGTACAGCGCCGGACGCCGGCACGCGTAACTGCCGTCCAGCACGAAATGTTCGAGATTGACGGCAACGAACTCCGACGGCCGCGTCAGCTCGTAGGCATCGGGGCTCCGGGCAATGAAGTCGTTGCGGCTGCGCCGGCCGGCGACGCGGAACACGCTGCGCTGCCAACCGGCCAGCTCGCGCAGGCGCGCATCCCCGGACAACACGTTGCGATGGGTGCGATCGTAGGCATGCGCGAGTTCGTGGACGAGCGCCTTGCGCGCCGCCGGGACGCGTGCGTCATCCAGCAAGGCGCGGTCGAGCCACAGCCGGTGGCCGACACGGCGGCCTTGCACGTCGCGCGGAAGATCGGCGCGCCACCCCAGGACGAGGTCCGGCGGCAATCCGTCTCGCCACGTGCGCGGCAAGCGGCCGAGGACATCGTCGACGAGCGCCTGCGCGGATGCGACCTGGGCCGTGTCGAGACCCGCAGGATCGACGCGAAGGGCGAAGGCAGGAAGCGCGTGGCCCAGCAGTGCAAAAGCCAGGACCACGCCGATGCGTCGGCTCCATGGCCGACGCGGGAACATCAACGCGCCAGGATGGCCTGGGCCAGCTGCATGTCGCTGGCGCGGCGCGCGGCTTCATCGGTCTCGCGCAGGTGGCGCAGCGCGGCTTCTAGCTGTGCACCACGGATGCGGCCATTGCTGGCGACGAAGCTGGCTGCGTCTTCGCGGGCCTGCAGCACGATCTTGTCGTCGCCGGACGAGCTGTCGGAAGATGCCGACGAACCGGCGGACGAGGCGCCCGCAGAGCTGCCGGCGAAGCTGCCGGCCAGGGCCGGGACGGAAAGTGCCAGCAACACGCCGGCCAGGATCAAACGGGACATGGATGTTTCCGGAGGGGACGCCGTCACCGGCGCGGTGCGCAAAGCCTACCTGCAATCGACGCGTGCCGGATGAACCCGCATCACCCTTGCGCGTCGAACAGCTTGCCCGGATTCATCAGTCCGTTCGGATCCAGCACCCGCTTGATGCCGCGCATCATGGCGATCTCTTCCGGGCTGCGCGTGCTTTCCAGGTAGCCCTTCTTGACCAGGCCGATGCCGTGCTCGGCCGAAATGCTGCCGTGGTGGCGCTTCAGCGAGGCCGCCAGCAGTTTGGTGACCTGCTCGCACTGGGTGACGAAGTCCGCGTTTTCCATGCCATCGGGTTTCAGCACGTTGATGTGCAGGTTGCCGTCGCCGATATGGCCGAACCACACCACCTCGAACTGCGGATACGCCTCGCCCAGCAAGGCCTGGGTCTCGGCCAGGAAAGCCGGCATGGCCGAGATGCGCACCGACACGTCGTTCTTGTACGGCACGTAGCGGGCCAGGGCTTCGGTGATGCCCTCGCGCAGACGCCACAGCTGCGCGGCCTGCGCGTCGGACTGGCTGATCACGCCGTCGCTGACCCAGCCCTGCTCCATGCAGGCCTCGAAGGCGGCCATCGCGGCGGCTTCCTTCGCCTCGTCGCCGATGGCGAACTCGGTGACCACGTAGTACGGGTGCACCTCGTCGAACGGCTTCTGCGCACCGTGCGCGAGCACATGCTGCAGCGCGCGGTCGGTGAAGAACTCGAACGCCTCCAGCTGCAGGCGCTCGCGGAATGCGGCGAAGACCTGCATCAGCACCTCGAACGACGGCAGCGCCAGCAGCATGACGTTGGTCGGCGGCGGCGGATCGGTCAGCCGCACGGTGGCTTCCACCACCACGCCCAGCGTGCCCTCGGACCCGATGAACAGATGGCGCAGGTCGTAGCCGCTGGAGTTCTTGATCAGTGCCTTGTTGAGCTCCAGCACGTCGCCGGCGCCGGTAACCACCTTCAGGCCGGCGATCCATTCGCGCGTGTTGCCGTAGCGGATCACGCGGATGCCGCCCGCGTTGGTCGCAATGGTGCCGCCGATGGCGCACGAGCCCCGCGAGGCGAAATCCACCGGATAGACCAGGCCCTGCTCGCGCGCCGCATTGTGCACGGCCTCCAGCGGCATGCCGGCCTGCACCGTCAACGTGCGGTCGACCGCATTGAAATCGATCGCCTGGTTCATGCGTTCCAGGCTGAGCACCAGTTCGCCGTTGGCCGCCACGGCGCCGCCGGACAGGCCGGTGCGGCCGCCCGACGGCACGAGCGCGACGCGATGCGCGTTGGCCCACTGCACGACGGCCTGGACGTCCTCGACGGTGGCCGGCAACGCGATCGCCAGCGGCGCGGGCGTCCAGCGCCGGGTCCAGTCGCGACCGTAGTGCTCGAGGTCGGCGGGATCGGTCTTCAGGCGCAGCCCGGGGGCGGCGTCGAGCAGGGCTTGCAGGCGCGGATCGCTCATTGCACGGGTGGGTTTTCGGGGGCGCTCAGGGTGCCAGCGATGCCGTGCGGCGTCCAGCCGATGGCGAGGTCGTTTCAGAGGCAACCAAGCCGGGAAATCGGCAACCGAGCATTCCATTCCGCGCCGCAGCATCGACGGCGCGCATCTGGCATAGTGACGGCCCCTTTCCATTCCCCGCACGACCTTCCGGCAATGTCGAACAAGAAGACCTCGTACCCGAAGCAGGACATCCGCGTACTGTTGCTGGAGGGGGTCAGCCGGACTGCGGTGGAGACCTTCCGGGCGGCGGGCTACACGCAGATCGAGTTCCACGAGAAGTCCCTGCCGGAAGACGAACTGAAGCGCCGCATCGCCGAGGCGCACATCGTCGGCATCCGTTCGCGCACGCATCTGACCGACGACGTGCTGGCGCAGGCGCGCCGGCTGATCGCAGTGGGCTGCTTCTGCATCGGCACCAACCAGGTGGACCTGGATGCCGCGGAGCTGGCCGGCATCCCGGTCTTCAACGCGCCCTACTCCAACACCCGCAGCGTGGCCGAGCTGGTGATCGCCCAGGCCATCATGCTGATGCGCGGCATTCCGCAGAAGAACGCCGAGTGCCACCGCGGCGGCTGGAGCAAGTCGGCCGCGGGCAGCCACGAGGTGCGCGGCAAGACACTGGGTATCATCGGCTACGGCCACATCGGCACGCAGGTCGGCGTGCTGGCCGAAGCGCTGGGCATGCACGTGCTGTTCCACGACATCGAGACCAAGCTTTCGCTGGGCAACGCGCGTCCGGCCATCGGCCTGGACGACCTGCTGGCGCAAAGCGACGTGGTGACCCTGCACGTGCCGGAAACGCCGGCCACCCAGGGCATGTTCGGTGCGGCGCAGATCGCCGGCATGAAGCGCGGCGCGCACCTGATCAACGCCTCGCGCGGCACGGTGGTCGACATCGACGCGCTGGCCGATGCGCTGAAGTCGGGCCAGGTGGGTGGCGCGGCGGTGGACGTGTTCCCGGTCGAGCCCAAGGGCAATGCCGAATCGTTCGAGTCGCCGCTGCGCGGGCTGGACAACGTCATCCTCACGCCCCACGTCGGAGGCTCCACCCTGGAAGCGCAGGACAACATCGGCATCGAGGTGGCGGCCAAGCTGGTGCGCTACAGCGACAACGGCAGCACGCTGTCGGCGGTGAACTTCCCCGAGGTCACCCTGCCCGGCCATGACGGCAGCCGCCGCATCCTGCACATCCACCGCAACGTGCCGGGCGTGCTGTCGCAGATCAACGACATCTTCCGCGACCGCGGCATCAACATCGACGGGCAGTTCCTGCGTACCGATCCCAAGGTCGGCTACGTGGTCATCGATGTCACCGCCGACGAGGAACAGACCACCAGCCTGCGCGAGGCGATGGCGGCCATCGACGGTACGTTGCGGGTACGCGTGCTGTATTGATAGACGCGTAACGGCGGGCCAAGGCCCGCCCTACGCCTGGTTCCGCGCCAGCCACTTGCGCGCCATGCGACTGAGGGATTCGTCCGACTCGTCGGCGAGCGGGGCGATCTCGCGCCAGGCCAGGTCCAGCGACTCCTCGCTGACCACGTAGGCCTCGCTGCCGCCTGCGCGCACCACGTAGCGCACGTCGTAGTGCCAGTGGCCGGGAACCCCCTTGCGCTCCGGGATCCAGTGGCGGTCCAGATCGAAGATGCCGCCCTCCACGGCCAGGTCGGACAGGCCCGACTCTTCCTCGGCTTCCTTCAGTGCGACACGGGCCATGTCGGTGTCGCCATCGGCGTGACCGCCCAGTTGCAGCCAGCGGTCCAGCTTGCGGTGATGGGTCATGAGAATGCGCCGGCCATCACCGCTGACCAGCCACGCGCCGCCGGTCAGATGGCCTTCCAGCCGCTCGCGGACGAACGGGTTGGCCGGCTCGTCCAGCAGGGCCAGGAACTGGGCGATGACCGCTTCTTCGTCGGGCCAGCGGCGGCCGTAATCGGCCAGGTGTTCTCGTAGCGAAGCATAAGCGGCTGACACGACGTGCTTTTCCTTTCCGCGATGGCGAAGACGGCGCCGATTATCGCCGGCCATGCTGCACCTGCGCTTGTGATCCCCCGCCCGCTTTGGCAAGGTACGGCCTTCCGTGGGGACCGTCCCCATGACCGTTGTCACCGCCCGGTGGGCCTGTCCATCGGCACTCAGTCATCTCAGGGGACGCTGCGAATGCTCAAAGCTCTGTTCAGGGTCAAGCCGGTCGCGCCGGCAGGCCACGTCGATGCCGGTGAACCCTTCGAAGGCAGCCTGGACGGCGAAGCCACCCTGAAACGGACGCTGACGGCCAAGCACCTGGTCATGCTGGGCGTGGGTGCGGTGATCGGCGCGGGCATCTTCGTGCTGACCGGCCAGGCCGCCGCCAACCATGCCGGCCCCGCGATCATGCTGAGCTTCGTGCTGGCCGGCTTCGCCTGCGCCATGGCGGGCCTGTGCTACGCCGAATTCGCTTCGATGATGCCGGTGTCCGGCAGCGCGTACTCCTATTCCTACGCGACCCTGGGCGAAGCCGTGGCGTGGTTCATCGGCTGGTGCCTGGTACTGGAGTACCTGTTCGCCTCGTCCACCGTCGCGGTGGGCTGGTCGGGCTACCTGGTGAGCTTCCTGACTTCCACGCTGGGCGTGCCCTTCCCCGAGCAACTGGCCACCGCGCCCATCACCTGGGCCGACGGCGGGTTCGTCGCCACCAACGGCATCATCAACCTGCCCGCGGTGCTGATCGTCGCGGCGGTCAGCGGCTTGTGCTATGTCGGCATCACCCAGTCGGCCTTCGTCAACGCGATCATCGTGGCGATCAAGGTGCTCGTCATCGCGGCGTTCCTGGGCTTCGGCGTGCAGTACGTGGACCCGGCCAACTGGACGCCCTTCATCCCGGAGAACACCGGTCCCGGACAGTTCGGCATGGACGGCGTGTTCCGCGCGGCGACCATCGTGTTCTTCGCCTACATCGGCTTCGACGCGGTCTCCACCGCGGCCGGCGAAGCGAAGAATCCGCAGCGCGACATGCCCAAGGGCATCCTGGGTTCGCTGGCCATCTGCACCGTCATCTACATCGCCGTCTGCGCGGTGCTGACCGGCATGACCCACTACAGCCTGCTGGGCACCGCCAAGCCGGTGGCCACCGCGCTGGAAGAGGTCCTGAAGGCCGATCCCGGCGCCAGCGTCGGCTGGCTGAAGACAGCAGTGGAGATCGGCGCCATTGCCGGCCTGTCGTCAGTGATCCTGGTGATGCTGATGGCGCAGCCGCGCATCTTCTATTCGATGTCCCGCGACGGGCTGCTGCCGCGCCTGTTCGGCAAGGTGCACCCGAAGTTCCACACGCCCTACGTCGGTACGATCATCGTCGGCGTGCTGGCCTGCCTGCTGGCCGGTTTCATGCCGCTCAGCGTGCTGGGCGAGCTGGTCTCGATGGGTACGTTGCTGGCCTTCGCCACCGTCTGTCTCGGCGTGCTGGTGCTGCGCTTCACCCGCCCCGACCTCGCCCGTCCGTTCCGCGTGCCCATGTTCTGGCTGATCTGCCCGCTGGGCGTGCTGGCCTGCCTGTTCCTGTTCATGCAGTCGTTCATGGAACACTGGCAGATCTTCGTGGGCTGGACGGTGCTGGGGCAGGTGATCTACTTCGCCTACGGCTTCCGGAACAGCAAACTCAGGCAGCGCGCCTGATCGTCTTCAAGGCCGGCGGGCACACCGCCGGCCTTTTTGGTTGTACTCCTCGATAACGTCCCGAGACCACGCACGATGCTCCGACAGCTCCTGGCCACCAAGCACCCCCACGCCGCCCATACCGAAGCCGAAGGGCTCAGCCTGCGCCGCACGCTCGGCCCGTGGGGCCTGACCGCGCTCGGCATCGGCGCGGTGATCGGCGGCGGCATCTTCGTGATCACCGGCCAGGCCGCCGCCAACCACGCCGGCCCCGCCATCATGCTGTCGTTCGTGCTGGCCGCCATCTGCTGCACGTTCTGCGCGCTGGCTTATGCCGAATTCGCGGCGATGGTGCCGGTGTCCGGCAGCGCCTACACCTACACCTACGCGACGCTGGGCGAACTGACCGCCTGGTTCATCGGCTGGATGCTCGTGCTGGAATACGGCGTATCGGCGTCCGCGGTCGCGGTCAGCTGGACCGGCTATCTGCTGAGTTTGCTCGAACACGCGAATATCTATCTGCCCGAAGCCTTCGTCAGCGCGCCGCTGGACGCGCAATTGCGCCCCACCGGCGCGATCGCCAACGTGCCGGCTGCCCTCCTGGTGTTGCTGCTGACCTGGCTGTGCTACGTCGGCATCCGCAAGTCGTCGGCCATGAACATGGCGATGGTGGTGCTGAAGACCGGCCTGATCATCTTGGTCATCATCGCTGGCTGGCAGTACGTCGACCCGGGCAACTGGCAGCCCTTCATTCCGGCCAATGAAGGCCCGGGCAAGTTCGGCTGGGACGGCGTGCTGCGGGGCGCGGCGATGGTGTTCTTCGCCTACATCGGCTTCGAGGCGGTGTCGGTGGCGGCCCAGGAATCGCATCGCCCGCAGAAGGACCTGCCCGTCGGCATGCTGGCCTCGCTGGCGATCTGCACGGTGCTCTACATCGCCATGGCCGCGGTGATGACCGGCCTGGTGCCCTATACCGCGCTGGGTACCGCCGAGCCGGTGGTCACCGCGGTGGCCGCCCATCCGGAACTGGGCTGGCTGCGGGTGACGGTGGAGATCGGTGCGCTGATCGGCCTGTCGTCGGTGGTGCTGGTGATGATCATCGGCCAGCCGCGCATCTTCATGATCATGGGCCGCGACGGCCTGCTGCCACCGGTGTTCACCAAGATCCATCCGGAATACCGCACGCCGCACATCAACACGGTCATCACCGGCGTGGGCATCGCCCTGCTGGCGGCACTGTTCCCGCTCGACATCCTGGGCGAACTGACCTCGATGGGCACCCTGATCGCGTTCGCCTCGGTCTGCGTGGGCGTACTGGTGCTGCGCCGCACGCAGCCGGACCTGCCGCGTCCGTTCCGCATCCCCGCGGCCTGGCTGGTCTGCTCGCTGGGCGTGCTGAGCTGCATGGCGCTGCTGTCGGCGATGACGGCGCACAACTGGATGCTGATGGGCGTCTGGACCGCGGTCGGCTTCCTGATCTATTTCCTGTACGGCTACCGCCACAGCCGGTTGCGCACGCCGCGCTGAACCGGTTCCGGAGACCGGACATGGAAAAGGCGCGGGTGACCGCGCCTTTTCGCTTTCCGTGAACCGGACGTATCAGGGCTTCTTGGCCCAGGCGCTGCACCAGCCCTTCGCGGCGACCGAGTTCTTCGGGAACAGCGTGCACGGGCCATAGGCCTGGCCCGCCGGCGCCTTGAAGAAGTTGCAGTTGGCGCAGTGATCGCCCGCCTTGTGCTTGGGATGCTTCACGGTGGCGGCGTTCTCGCTGTAGGCCAGCGCCTTGGCGGTGGGATTGTTGGCGTCCAGCTTGGGGAGGGCGGCAGGCGCAGCGGCCTCGGCACGCACCGCGTGCCAGGCCAGCGGGGCCACGGCGGCGGCGGTCAGGGTGGTGGTCAGGAAACGGCGGCGGGAGGCATCGTGGCTCATCTGGCTGGGCACCTGCGGGAAGGAGGCTGCAGTGTCGCGCTTCCAACCCGCCGACCGCATTGAGCAGGATCAATCGGTCGGGCCGCCGGACGGGTTCCGTTAGAATGCGCGGCATGAACGCCCTGCCCTACGACGCCGACCAGCTGCGCGACCGCGCGCAGTCCATCATTTCCAACGTGCGCGAACTGTCGCAGCTGGGCTGGACCCCGGCCACCAGCAGCAACTTCTCGCAGCGGCTGGACGAACGGCATGCGGCCATCACCGTTTCCGGGCGCGACAAGGGCCGGCTGGTGGAGGCGGACATCATGGTGGTGGACTTCGAGGGCAAGGCCGTGGGCAGCGACCATCGCCCCTCGGCGGAAACCCTGCTGCACACCCAGCTCTATCGGCGTTACCCCGAGATCGGCTGCGTGCTGCACACGCACTCGCTGGTGCAGACGGTGGCCTCGCGCCTGTTCGCCGGCGCCGGCCATGTCCGGCTGGAGGGCTTCGAACTGCTGAAGGCCTTCCACGGCAATCACACCCACGAGATGGCCATCGACGTGCCGGTGTTCGCCAACACCCAGGACATGCCGACCCTGGCCGCGCAGGTCGACGCGCTGCTGGACCGGCAGCCGCTGTGGGGCTACCTGATCGACGGCCACGGTCTGTACGCATGGGGCCGCACCATGGCCGAGGCGCGCCGGCATCTGGAAGCCTTCGAATTCCTGTTCGGGGCCGAACTGGAACTGCGCAAGCTCGGCTGCCGCGGCTGATAACCGCCGGTTATCCCCGCGCTGCCTTTCCGCCACAGGGCGTCCGGGCCGGGTTTGCTACCCTAACGTTCCCCCCGCCGCCTCACGCCATTGCCATGAGCCGCCTGCGCATCTTCAAGGAATCCGATCCGGCCACCCCGGAGTTCGCCAGCTACGACCCCGACTTCATCGCCACCGAGCTGAAGAAGATCGGCGTGACCTTCGAACGCTGGAAGGCGAACAAGCCGATCGAGCCCGGCGCCTCGCCGGAAGAAGTGATGGACGCCTACCGCGCCGACATCGACCGTCTGGTGGCCGAGCGCGGCTTCAAGACCGTCGACGTGGTCAGCATCGCGCCGGACAACCCGCAGCGCGAGGCGATGCGCGCCAAGTTCCTCGACGAGCACTACCACAAGGAAGACGAGGTGCGCTTCTTCGTGGCGGGGTCGGGCCTGTTCACGCTGCACGTGGATGGCAGGGTCTACGAGATCGAGTGCGTGCAGGACGACCTGATCGCCGTGCCGGACGGCGCGCTGCACTGGTTCGACATGGGCCCGGAGCCCCGCTTCGTCGCCATCCGCTTCTTCACCGAGCCGGATGGCTGGGTGGGCCACTTCACCGGCACCACCATCGCCCAGCAGTTCCCGCGCTACGACGGTCTGACCGACGGGCATTGATCGATCCTGCCGCCCGGGGCCTGCCCGGCGGCACGACCCCATCCAGAACAAGAGCAGCGGAGCGCGCTCCGCTCTACCGTGACCGTGAACATCGCCATGCCCGTTTCCGCCATCCTGACCGACATCGAAGGCACCACCAGCAGCATCTCGTTCGTGAAGGACGTGCTGTTCCCGTACGCGCGGCGCGCCCTGCCCGGCTTCGTGCGCGACCACCGCGACGACCCGGAGGTCCGCCGCTGGCTGGACGTGGTGGCCACCGAGCACGGCAGCATCTGCAGCGACGACGTCATCGTGGAGACGTTGCAGGGCTGGATCGACCAGGACCGCAAGCACACGGCGCTGAAGGCGCTGCAGGGGATGATCTGGCAGGCGGGCTACCGCGATGCCGACTTCACCGCCCACATCTATCCCGACGCGGCGCCCGCGCTGCGCGACTGGCACGCGCGCGGCTATCCGCTGTACGTGTACTCGTCCGGCTCGGTGCCGGCGCAGAAGCTGTTCTTCGGTCATAGCGACGCCGGCGACCTGACGCCGCTGTTTTCCGACTGGTTCGACACCGAAGTCGGCGGCAAGCGCGAAGCCGACAGCTACCGCGTGATCGCCGGCCGCATCGGCGTGCCGGCCAATGCCATCCTGTTCCTGTCCGACGTGGTGGAAGAACTGGATGCCGCGCGCGAAGCCGGCCTGCAGACGCGCCTGATCGACCGCCTGGACGACTACCCTCAGCCCCGCGAGGGCGAGGCCGCGCACGGGCATGCGCGCGTGGCGTCGTTCGCCGACATCGCCCTGCCCGACTGAATCCGAACCATGGCGTCGCAACGCACGGCTACGCTGACGGGGCTGGCCGCCATCCTGCTGTGGGCCTCGCTGGCGGTACTGACGACCGCGACCGGCAACCTGCCCCCGTTCCAGGTGCTTGCGGTCAGTTTCGGCATCGCGGCGCTGCTGGGGCTGGCGCGCGCGGTACTGCGCGGCGCCGCGGGTTGGCGTGAGCTGCGCCAACCCGGCGCGGCGCTGGCGCTGTCCACGCTGGCGTTGTTCGGCTACCACGCGCTCTACTTCATCGCGCTCAAGCGCGCGCCGGCGGTGGAGGCGAACCTGCTCAATTACCTGTGGCCGCTGCTGATCGTGGTCTTCGCCGGTCTGGTCGGCGGCGTGACGGTGCGTGCCGGGCAGTGGGCAGGCACGCTGCTCGGCCTGGTGGCCGCGGCGCTGCTGGTGACCCGCGGGCATGGCCTGCAGGTCGACCGTGCGCACGTGCCGGGCTACCTCGCCGCACTGGGTGCCGCGGTGATCTGGGCCGCGTATTCCGTGTTCAACCGCCGCTTCGCCGACGTCCCCACCGCCGCCATCACCGTGGCCTGCGCGGGCGTCTCGGTCCTGGGCGCTGCGGTCCATCTGCTGTTCGAACGCACGGTCGCGCCCGGTGCCACCCAATGGCTGGTTCTCGCCGTGATGGGTGCCGGCCCCGTAGGCGCCGCGTTCTGGCTCTGGGACCACGGCACCAAGCGCGGCGACATTGCCCTGCTGGGCAGCCTCTCCTATCTCGCGCCCTTGCTGTCGACGTTGCTGTTGGTCATCTCGGGTCGCGCGGAGCCGCATGGGATCCAGGCCGTCGCGATCGCGATGCTGTTGGCCGGCGCGTGGCTCAGTGTGCGATCCAGCCGCGCCGCCCGCTGAGATCTATTCGAGAGCGATTCGCGTTTCTACACGCATCGTGCGGATTGCCTAGACTGCGCGCCACGTCGCCCGCCCGCCTTCGCCAGCCAGCCACGTCAACCTCGCCCGCCCGCCTTCGCTCGCCCGCCAGGTTCCAGGACGCCTCCTTCGGGAGGCGTTTCCGTTTCAGGCCCCGTGGATCTTCTCGCCCCGCGCGAGCATGGCCACCAGCTTTTCCACGCGTGCCTGCCGGGTCTCCGGCTTCACCGCTGTCTGCACGCGCCAGCACACCGCGTACCGGTTGGTCTTGTCGAGCGTGTCGAAGAAGGCCTTGGCCTTTCGGTTCTTCGCCAGGGCCTTGGCGAGTTCCGCCGGCACCTCCATCGACTTCGCACCGTCGTAGGCCGCGTCCCAGCGACCATTGGCCCGGGCGGCCTCGACCTCGCGCAGGCCTGCGGGCCGCATGCGACCCGCCGCGAGCACGCTTTCGATCCGGGCGACGTTGATCTTCGACCACGTGCTGCGTGCACGCCGCGGCGTGAAGCGCTGCAGGAAGCACTGCGCGTCGTACCCCTTCTTCTGTCCGTCGATCCAGCCATGGCACAGTGCCACGTCCAGTGCCTCGCTGTAGCTCACCGACGCGACGCCCGAGTCCTTCTTGGCGATCTTCAGCCACACGCCCGTGGATCCCGGATGCTCCTCCAGCCAGCGTTCCCACGCCGCAGCATCCATGAAGTGCTCGATGGGAAGTTCCATCGCAGCCATGATCAGGGCTCCGCAACCTGCAGGCGGTAGGAGGTGCGAGCCGATCGCTCGCCCTGCCACCGGTCGAAGGCGCGCACCTCGACCGCATGCTCGCCCTCGGCCAGGTCGGTGGGCAGCGCGCCACGCCACAGGTGCTGGGACGCCTCCGCTTCGGGCGAGCGGTCGTAGCCACGCAGCGCATCGGCCGTGTCGTCGCGCATGTTCTCCACCAGCAGCCTGGGGTCGGGCTGCTCCACGCGCTTCATCGGTTTCCATTCGCCACCGTCGATGCGGTACTCCACGCGCGTCTCCGCATCGCCCATGTAGACATTGGCGAACACGCCCCACGCCGGATACGCCCCCTTCCGCAGCACGCGCGGCGCGTGCAGGCCGATGCCGCTGCCGTCTGCATCGCGCGCCGGATGCCACGACAGCGCGTAGGCGCCGCCGGCGTCCACGCGCAACCGCGCATAGCCATTCGGCGTGCCATCGGCCATCGTCGTGTCGGGAATGCCCTCGGCATCCTTGATGCCCGACCAGTAGGCGCCGCAGGCCGCGCCGACGTTGTACTCATGCAGCGGCCGCATCCCGTGCCAGCCGGTGGATGCGTCGTGGTACCAGTGGCGCTGGGTGTGGGTGTGCCCGCTGAGCAGCAGCACATGCGGGAAGTCCTCCAGCATGGCGAACAGGCGCTCGCGGTCCTGCGGACGGAAGCCGCGCGCGCCGGGTTCGTAGAACGGGATGTGCACGCCGATCACCAGCAGGCGATCCTTCCGCACCGTGGGCAGGTACGCCTGCAGGAAGGCGAACTGGTCCTCCCGCAGCCCGCCGAAGTACGCAGGCGTACCGCCCGGCTGATAGATCACGTCGTCCAGGCCGATGAAGGTCGCCGCCTCTTCTTCCCACGCGAACGTGTCCGGTCCCAGGTGATGGCGGAACGTGCGCAGCGAATCCTCATCGCCGGCGGCATCGAAATCGAGGTCATGGTTGCCCGGGATGAACAGCCAGGGTACCTGCAGGCTCATCGTCGTGCGCAGGATCTGCGGGTACAGCGACAGGTCGTCGTTGGTGACGTCGCCCAGGGTCAGGCCCAGCACGGCATCGTGCTTCCCAACCAGCGGCTGTACGATGTCGCGCCAGTAGTAGTCCACGTCCTTCACCGAAGACGTCTGGCTGTCGGCGAACAGCAGTACGTCGAGTGCGCCGTCCTTCGCCGCAGCCCTTGGACGCAGCCCGAAGTGCGTGCAATCGGGCTGGCGCTGTGGTATGCCGCCGTACTTCAGCGCAGGCCCGGCGTGGTACTGCAGGTTGCGCCAGCGGGCCGGCAGGCCGTCGGGGCGCACCGCCAGATCGTAGCCGGCCGGCTTGATGATGAAGAGCGTGCGGCCGTCGATGTAATCGAGGCTGTACTCGCCCCGCGCGTCCGTCACCGCAATCTCGATGCCGTTGGACACCTTGATGCCCGGGAGGCCCGGCTCCCCTGCCTCGCGGGTCCCGTTGCCGTTGCGGTCCTCGTACACCTGTCCCCAACTGCACGGCGGCGGCAGCGCATGGGCGGGGACCGTCAGCAACGCCAGGACGAGGACAATCAACGAAGCGCGCATGGCGACTCCAGCCGGAAGGACCGGAGGATTATGGCGCAGGGCCAGTGCACTTGTAGGAGCGCCCTCGGGCGCGATGCTTTGTTTTCAGCAGCAGCGAAGAGCATCGCGCCCGAGGCCGCCCCTACAGTCGGTGGGGATGCGTCATCGGGGGGCGTGCCGCTCCCGCAGCACATCGACGGCATCGGCCAGCGACAAGCCGCGTGCGCGCAACAGCACGGTCAGGTGGTAAAGCAGGTCCGCACTCTCGCCGAGCAGCGCGGTTTCGTCCTGGGCGACGGCGGCCAGGGCGGTTTCCACGCCCTCTTCGCCCACCTTCTGGGCGACGCGGCGCACACCGGCCTCGAACAGCCGCGTGGTGTAGCTGTCCGCCGGCCGTTCGCGCTCGCGCTGCGCAACGAGGGCATCCAGTTCCGACAGGAATGCCGACGGTGCCGACGGGAAGCAACTGGCGCGCTGCAGGTGGCAGGTCGGGCCGTGCGGATGCGCGAGGACGAGCAACGTGTCGTCGTCGCAATCGGCCTCGACCGACACCAGTTCCAGCACGTGGCCGGAGCTCTCTCCCTTGGTCCACAGCCGCTGCTTGCTGCGACTGAAGAAGGTCACGCGCCCGCCGGAGAGTGTGGCCTGCAGCGCTTCGCGGTTCATGTAGCCCAGCATCAGTACCCGCAGCGTCGCGGCGTCCTGCACGATGACGGGCAGCAGGCCGTCCCCCTTGTCCCAGTCGAGACGGGTGGCGTCGAACGCCGGTCGCCGGTTGTCAGTCGCCACGTCTCACCTCGATGCCTTGCTGCGCCAATGCCTGCTTCAGTGCCGGAATGCGGATGTGCCCGCTGTGGAAGACACTGGCTGCCAGCGCGCCATCCACATCCGCCTGCTGGAACACGTCGGTGAAATGCGCCACCTCGCCCGCGCCGCCCGAGGCGACCAGCGGCACTTCGCAGATGGCGCGTACCGCGCGCAGCTGCACCAGGTCGTAACCCCGCCGCACGCCGTCCTGGTCCATGCAGTTCAGCACGATTTCGCCGGCGCCCAGGCGCTGCGCCTGCACGACCCAGTCCAGCGTCCTCAGTCCGGCACCCTGCATCTTCGAGGGGTCGCCGGTATAGCGGCGCACACGCCATTCGCCATCGGCTTCCAGGATGGAATCCACGCCGACCACGACGCACTGTACGCCGAAGGCCTGCGCCAGCTCGCCGATCAGCTCCGGACGCTCCAGCGCGGGCGTGTTGACCGACACCTTGTCGGCCCCGCTGTACAGCACGCGACGGGCGGTCTGAACGTCGCGGATGCCGCCCGCCACGCAGAACGGAATATCCAGCAGTCGCGAAACACGCTCGATCCAGGCGTAGTCCACCGAACGGCCTTCCGGACTGGCGCTGATGTCGTAGAACACCAGTTCGTCGGCCCCTTCGTCGCGGTAGCGCAGCGCAAGGTCGGCGATATCGCCCATGTCGACGTGGTCGCGGAACTTCACGCCCTTGACCACGCGGCCTTCGCGCACGTCCAGGCAGGGAATGATGCGCCGGCTCAGCATGCCAGCGCTTCCGGCAGCGTGAAGCGACCTTCGAGCAGCGCGCGGCCCAGCACGATGCCGGCGCAGCCCGCCTCGCGGGCGCCCTCGACGTCGGCGACGGCGCTGACGCCACCCGACGCCTGCACCGCCAGCGACGGGACGGTGTCGTGGAGGTAGGCGTAGAGCGCCAAGTTGGAGCCGGTCAGCATGCCGTCGCGCGCGATGTCGGTGCACAGCAGGTGGCGCAGGCCGGCGTCGGCGTAGCGCACGGCGAGTTCGTCCAGCGTCTCCGACGCGGTCTCGGTCCAGCCATGCACGGGCAACCGCCAGATGCCGTCGCGGTCACGGCGCGAATCCAGCGCCACGGTAATGCGCTCGCTGCCGAACTCGGCCAGCCACGCCAGCACGGTGTCCGGCTCGCGAACCGCCAGCGACCCGATCACCACACGGTCGGCGCCTGCATCGAGGATACGGGCCACATCGTCGCGCTGGCGCACGCCACCGCCCGTCTGCACCTTCAGCGGCGTGTTCCGCGCGATCTCGCCCAGCAGCGGCGCAAGCGTGTAGCCGCCCGCACGTGCCGCATCCAGGTCGACCAGGTGCAGCCACTGCGCGCCCTGCTCGGCGTAGCGCGACGCGACATCGAGCGGCGCGCCTTCGTAGCGCGTCTCGCGCGCGTAGTCGCCCTGCGCCAGGCGCACCACGCGGCCATCGCGCACGTCGATGGCGGGATATACGATGAAACCGGTCATTGCAGTCCGTACTCGATGAAATTCTTCAGCAAGCGGGCGCCGATGGCCCCCGATCGCTCGGGATGGAACTGCGCGCCGGCCACGTTGCCGCGTTGCACGATCGCGGCGAAATGCTGGCCATGCTCGCTGCTGGAGAGACAGTCGTCGTCGACCGGCGCGGCATAGCTGTGGACGAAGTAGGCATGGTCGCCGTCCTCTATTCCCTCCACCAGCGAGCTGTCGCGTCGCCGCTGCAGCGTATTCCAGCCCATGTGCGGCACACGGATGCCGGGCGAGGCCTGCAGTTTCCGTACGCGTCCCGGCAACAGGCCCAGGCACGTGGTGTCGTCTTCTTCCGAGTGCGCGAACAACAGCTGGACGCCCACGCACACGCCCAGCAAGGGTTTTTCGAGCGTGCGCAGCACATCGACCAGCGCCAGGTCCTCGAGCCGTTTCATGCAGACGGCCGCCGCGCCGACACCCGGCAGGATCACCCGGTCGGCGGCACGGATCGCCGCCGCATCCCCGGTCAGTTCCGCGTCCACGCCGAGGCGTTCCAGGGCATAGCGCACCGATCCGATATTGGAGCCGCCCGCATCCACCAGCACCACCCGCATCACAGCGCGCCCTTGGTGGAAGGCAGGTCGGCGCCTTCGCGCTTGATCGCCTGGCGCAAGGCCCGCGCCAGCGCCTTGAAGCTGGCTTCCACCTTGTGGTGGTCGTTGTCGCCCTCGACCTTCAGATTGAGGTTCAGGCCGGAGGCGTCGCAGAGCGAACGGAAGAAATGCGGTACCAGTTCGGTCGGCAGGTCGCCGACACGCTCGCGCTTGAATTCGCCGCTGAAGACGAAGTACGGCCGCCCGCTGAAATCGAGCGCGGCACTGGCCAGCGTCTCGTCCATCGGCAGCGTGAAGCCGTAACGGCCGATGCCGCGCTTGTCGCCCAGCGCTTCCTTCAGCGCCTGGCCGAGCGCCAGGCCGGTGTCCTCGACGGTGTGATGCTCGTCGATGTGGAGGTCGCCGTCGGCACGCACGTCCAGCGCAAAGCCGCCGTGCTTGCCGATCTGTTCGAGCATGTGGTCGAAGAACGGCAGGCCGGTCCTCGCGACAGGGTCGGCCACGCGGTCGAGGTCCACCTCGACACGGATCTTCGTCTCCTTCGTATTGCGTTGGACCACCGCGCGGCGCGGCGCATCCGCCAGTGCGTGCGCGATGCCGGCCCAGTCCCACTCGCCGCCGAACTGCGCCGTCTTCAGCTGGAAGCCGCGGATCTTCAGGTTGTCGGCGAACTGGATGTCGGTCGGGCGGTCGCCGACCATGCCCGAGCGTGCCCAGTCGATGCTGCGGTCCTGCAGGTAGGGAACCATCAGCCCGATGCCCGGCTTGCGCGTGGGCCTGTTCTCGTGCGGCCAGCTGTCGTCGATCAGCACGTCGCGGAAGCGGATGCCCTGGCTCTCGAACACCTGCATCATCAGCGCCTGCGGGCCGTCGAAGCTGGCGCGCGGATACTGCTCGCTGCCCAGGCCGTCCTGGTTGCTGACGATGACGAATTCATAGCCGGCGTCCCGCAGTTTCAGCAGCGCCGGGATGACGCCGGCCACGAAGCGCACCTTTTCGTACGCATCGATCTGGAAGTCCTCGGGCTCCTCGATCAGGGTGCCGTCGCGGTCGATGAAGAGGATGGGCGTCACGCGGCTTGCTCCCGCGCGTCGAGGGCTGCGATGACGCGGTCGTTCTGGGCCGGCGAACCGATCGTGATGCGCAGGGCGTCGGCCAGTTGCGGCGCGGCGCGCTGGTCGCGCACCACCACGCCCGCGGCCAGCAACGCACGGAAGGCACCTTCGGCATCGTCGAAGCGTGCCAGCAGGTAGTTCCCCTGCGAGGGATAGACGCGACGCACGCCGGGCGTCCTTTCCAGCGCGGCCTGCAGCCTCGAGCGCTCGCTGCGCACGCTCGCGACGCGTTCGCGCGTCTGCGCCAGTGCCGCGTCGGACAAGGCCTCCAGCGCGAGGTCGGCACAGGGCGTCGGCACGGGATACGGCGCCTGGCAGCGCTGCAGCACGGCCACCAGCTCCGCATCGCCGATCACCACCCCGATGCGCGCCGCCGCGAGCGCATGCGCTTTGGACAGCGTGCGCAGGACGGCGATGTTGGCGTGGTCATCCAGCAGCGTCGTCGCGGAAGGGCCATCGGCGAACTCGCCATACGCTTCGTCCACGACCACCAGCGCGCGACCCTCCAGGGTACGCGCCAAGGCGGCGACTTCATCGAGTGGAATGGCGGAGCCGGCCGGATTCGACGGTGAGCACAGGAACACGAGCTTGGCGCCCTGCCCCAGTGCGGCCTCGCGGATGGCATCGAGGTCGGCGGCCAGACCCGCGTCGCTCTCCCGCAACGGCACTTCGATGATGGGCGCACCCTGCAGGCGCGCACAGACGGCGTACATGCCGAATACCGGTGGCGTCACCACGATCGCGTCCTGTCCCGGCACGCACAGGGCGCGCACCAGCAGGTCGATGGCCTCGTCGCTGCCGCGTCCGACCAGCAGGTGTTCCGGCCCGACGCCATACAGCTGCGCCAGCCGCGCGCGCAACGCCGGCGGCTGGGGATCCGGATAGCGGCGGCTGCGGCCCTGCCCGTCCGCCGGGTTCGGCCAGGCGGACTCGTTCGCGTTCAACCATACATCGCCCTGCAACGCTTCGCTGCGCGCGGACTTGTAGCCGGCGAACCCGCGCAGGTCCGGGCGGACCAGGGAAAGGACGGCGCTCATGCGGCCACCTTGCGCAGGCGCAGCGCGACCGCGTTGGCATGCGCGTCCAGCCCTTCGGCGCGCGCGAGCGTCAGTGCGCAATCGCCGATGGCCGCGATGCCGGCACGGCTGGCCGACTGCACGCTGACGAAATTCTGGAAGCTGGCCACGCTGACGCCACTGTAGGCGCGAGCAGCGCCACTGGTGGGCAGCACGTGGTTAGTCCCGCTGCAGTAATCGCCCAGCGCCTCCGGCGTGTAATCGCCGAGGAAGACCGACCCGGCCGCTTCCACCTTGTCCAACCAGGCACGCGGCTCGCGCAGCGCCATGATCAGGTGTTCCGGCGCATAGCGGTTGCTGATGGCGAAGGCCTCCTCCAGCGTCGCCACCTTGACCAGGCGCGACGCCGACAGCGACTGCCGTGCGATGTCGGCACGATCCAGCGCCGCGAGTTGCGCAGCCAGTTCGGCCTGCACGCGTTCGATCAGCCCCTCATCGTCCGACAGCAGCAGCACCTGCGAATCCGGGCCGTGTTCGGCTTGGGACAGCAGGTCGGCCGCCACGAAGGCCGCATCCGCGCCGGCATCGGCGATCACCAGGACCTCCGACGGGCCGGCCGGCATATCGATGGCGGCGGCGCCGGCCTGGGCGACCTGGCGCTTCGCTTCCGTCACGTAGCTGTTGCCGGGACCGAACAACTTGTCGCACGCCGGCACACTGTCCGTGCCGAAGGCCATCGCCGCGATCGCCTGCGCGCCGCCCAGCTTGAAAACGCGGCGCACGCCGGTCAGCCGGGCAGCCACCAGCACCGCCGGATCGGCGCTGCCATCCCTTCGCGGCGGCGTGCACAACACGACCTCGCGACAGCCGGCCAGACGGGAAGGAATTCCCAGCATCAGCGCGGTGGACGGCAACGGCGCGGTGCCGGCGGGCACATACAGGCCCACGCGCGGAATCGGCAGGATCATGCGCTCGCAGACGACGCCCGGCGCCGTTTCCACCGCGTAAGACTGCGCCATGCCGGCACGGTGGAATGCGTCGATGCGGTCCGCCGCCTGCTGCATCGCCTCGCGCAGGTCGGCGGGCACGGCCGCGTGGGCAGCGGCGAATTCTTCTTCGCCGACCTCGAACGCGGCCAGTTCGACGCCATCGAAGCGCGCGGTGACCTCACGCAGCGCGGCATCTCCCCGCGCCCGAACGTCGGCCAGCAGGCCGGCCACGGCATCCTGCGTGCGTTGCGCGACCGTCTGCACGGGGCGCGCCAACAGCGCCGTGCGCGCAGCGGCGTCCAGCACGGTCCAGTCGTATACGGGGGCGGGCGAAGCGCTCATGCCAGCGACCTCTCGACCGACAGCACCATCAGGCCCTGGGCCCCGGCGCGCTGCAGTTCCTCCAGCCGTTGCCAGGTCACCGCACCATGGCACATCGCCTGCAGCGAGACCGGCCCCTCTTCGCCGCCCGGCAGCGTGACCAGGCCTTCGCTGTCGGTGAGCAACCGCGACAGCGCCGGCACGGTGTCGCGCTCGGCGCGGAACATCAGCAGCTTGCTGTCCTTCAACTTCAGCACACCGTCGAGGCGACGCAACAGCATGTCGGCGAGTCCGGCGCGGGCATCGTCGAACTCGCGCGCGGGACCCGCCAGCACGGCTTCACTGTCGAGCAGCGTCTCGACCGGCTTGAGCTGGTTGGCGGCCAGCGTGGCGCCGCTGGAGACGAGATCGCAGATGAGGTCGGCGGTGCCGAGCTTCGGAGCGATCTCGACCGAGCCGGACAGCTCGACCACCGCCGCATCGATGCCCCGCGCCTGCAGCCACTGGCGCAGCACCGACGGATAGCTGGTGGCGATGCGCAGGCCCTGCAGCTGTGCAGGACCGGTCCATTCCCAGCTGTCGGGGACGGCCAGCATCAGCCGGCAGCTGCCGAAGCCCAGCGGGCGCAGTTCGCGGTATGCCTGCGGCAGGCCGATCAGGGCGCGCTCGCCGGCCTGTTCGTCCAGCTCGTTGCGACCGACGATGCCGAAGTCGCAGACACCATCGGCGATCAGGCCGGGGATGTCGTCGTCGCGCACCAGCAACAGGTCGACCGGCAGCGATTCGCCGTAGCAGAACAACTTGTCGCGGCTCTCGCGCCAGCTCAGGCCGCAGGCGGCCAGCAGCGTGCGTGCCGGCTCGGCCAGGCGACCGCTTTTCTGGATGGCGATGCGCAGGCGATCGCGCGTCGCGGGGATCAGGGAAGGACTCATGAGGGAACTCAGTGGGAGGCGGAAGCCGTCGCAGCCTGCTGGCGCTGGACGGCAGTGGCGTAACCGCCGGCGCCGCGCTCCAGCGTGCGGGCGACACGGCCGATGGTGGTCACGCTGACCTGGGTCAGGTCGTGGATTTCGCGGTACGGAACGCCCTTGAGAAGCAGGGGCACGACGCGCCAGCGGTCGGACATGGCCTCGAGTTCGGCGGGCGTGCACAGGTCCTCGAGAAACGCCCGCACCTCGCCAGCCTCCCCCAGCGCGGCCAGCGCCTCGGAAAGCGCCTGCAGCGGGCCGTCGGAGGCATCCGGAAGGTCGTGGGCGGAGCGGCGTTTCATGCGACCGGTTGATCCAATGTATTAATGCGTTAGTACATTAGTCGGATTGTTGCACGGCGTCAACCACACCCGCCCCTGTCTGGATGCCGCCGCCAATTGCGTTGTCACCGACAGGAACGCACGGGACCCTCGATGGACGGGAGCGGACAGGGACGATGAGTACACTGCCAAGGACGCCCGAACGCCGGACGGGGAGCCCCGCCGGCCTGCAGGGCACCCCCGAGGGGACGGGCATGCCGGCATCACGCAGATCGCGCTTCTCGTGCCTGGGGCTGGCGGGATGGCTCCTGCTGCTCCTGCTCTTCCCGCTGATGGCGGCCGCTGCCACCCCGGCGCGCATCGGACCGGACACCCGCTACCTCCCGCTCGCACCGCAGACCACCTACCTGCACGACACCGCCGGCGCCGCCACGCTGGACGACGTGCGCCGCCAGCTCGATGCCGGGCGCTTCGCCGCGCTTCCCGACGGCGATGCCTCCTTCGGCTTCCAGACCGGCGCGTTCTGGTTCCACGTGCGCGTGACCAACGAGAATCCGCGCGAGCAGCGCTGGCTGCTGGTACAGCAGTACGCGCTCAGCGACCGCGTCGATCTGTATGCGCGCTACCCGGACGGACGCACCGTGCATCACGCCGGTGGCGACACGTTCCCGTTCGAACAGCGCAGCATCCGCTATCGCCATCCGAACTTCTGGCTCGACCTGCCGACCGGCGAAGAGGTCGACCTGCTGGTCCGCGTGCAGAGCCAGAGCTCGATGCAGGTGCCCTTGTTCCTGTACACGCCTGCCGCGTTCGCCGAACTCTCGCGCGATGGCCAGCTCGGCATCGGCATCTACTACGGCATCCTGATCGCGCTGTTCTTCTACAACCTGGTGCTGTGGCTGGTGCTGCGCGACGGCAGCTACTTCTGGTACCTGTTCCACATCACCGCGTTCGGCCTGGTGCTGTTCACCCTCAACGGGCTGGGCTTCGAATACTTCTGGCCGCACTCCACGTGGCTGGCGGACAAGGCCGTGCCGCTCTCGGTCTGCCTCGCCCAGATCGGCATGCAGCAGTTCTCGCGTACCTTCCTCGACCTGCCCACGCGATGGCGGTGGGGCGACCGCATCAGCAAGGCGATCATCGCGTTCTTCGTGCTGCTGGGCATCGCCGCCACGCAACTGCCCTACCACGTGGCCACGCCGATCGCATCGGCCGCCGTGTTCCCCAGCATCGTGTGGATCGCGGTGATCACGCTGATGGTGGTGCGCACGGGCTACCGCCCCGCCAAAGTGTTCCTGCTGGCGTGGGCGATGTTCCTGCTGGGCACCGGCATCTTCGTGGCGCTGGCGTTCGGCCTGCTGCCGAAGACCTTCCTGACCGAATACGGCGTCCAGATCGGCTCGGCGCTGGAAATGCTGCTGCTGTCGGTGGCGCTGGGGTACCGCTACGCCGCCCTGCGCAACGAGAACGAACGCATCGTGCGCGACGCGAAGAATTCGCTGGAGGCGCAGGTCATCGCGCGTACCGGCGAACTGCGGCAGGCGATGTCGGAACTCGAGAGCGCGCACCACCGGCTGCGCGAATCCAGTCGCCTCGACGGCCTGACCGACCTCTACAACCGCACCCATTTCCGCGAAGCCTTCGAGCACCTGCTGTCGCAGTCGCGCAACTCGCAACGGCCGATCTCCCTGCTGATGATCGACCTGGACCACTTCAAGCGCATCAACGACACCTACGGCCACCTGGTCGGCGACGACTGCCTGCGCTGCACGTCGAACACGCTGGCCGAGACGCTGCGCCCGCATGGCGCGTTGCTGGCGCGTTTCGGCGGCGAAGAGTTCATCGCCGCCCTGCCCGGCATGGGCCTGGGCGAGGCCAGCGTGGTGGCCGAAGAACTGCGCCAGGCCCTGCGCGCGCAGCCGTGCCGCAGCGGCGAACTAGTCATCGCCGTATCGGCCAGCATCGGCGTGCACTGCGTGGACCTGGAGGCCCGGGACAGCCTGGAGTCGGCACTGCAGGTGGCCGACCAGGCGCTGTACGCCGCCAAGGCAGAAGGGCGGGATTGCGTGCGGACGTTGTAGGGCTCGGGACTTCAGATGTGGGAGCGACGTAAGTCGCGATTGCTTTAGAAGCTCGCGACTTACGTCGCTCCCACATCCACCCTCCCGTGTGCTCAGCGGTTGCGGACGGCCGCCAGGATCTCGCCCGACTCCACCAGCCGGACGGCGGTGGCGACTTCGCCATCGAGCGCGCGGTCGCGATCGAGGAACGGGATCTTCGCGCGGATCGCCGCGTGCGCAGCCGCCACGGCGTGGCCGGGATGGAACGCGTCACTGGAAGCCAGCGCCACGCGCAATGCTTCGACTTCGGCAAGAAACGCGTCATGCCCGCTCGCGCCATGCTGCGGACCACCCGACACCTTCACTGCCAATCCTGCCGCATCGGTGCGATCCGACAGTGCGCGTGCGGCGTTGATCATGTCGCGGCGCAGGTCCAGTGCCTGCGCCGCGGTGTACAACTCCAGCGCCAGCACCTTGCCCAGGTCCTGCACCATCGCCAGCACGTGGCGTGCTTCGTTGGCGCCCATCGAGACGTGGTCTTCCGCGTTCGCGCTGGTCGGCACCGAGAACACGCTGGCCGGGTGCGCACGGCTGGCCAGGTCGTTGACGATGGCCGCCGCCGAGTACTGGACGATCATATGGCCCGACTCGGTGCCATCCTCGTTGCCGATCAGGAACGCCGGCAGGCCGTCGTTGGTGGCCGGGTCCACCAGCTTGTTGAGGCGGCGCTCGGAGATCGACGCCAGCGTCGGGATGGCGGCCTTCACGTAGCTCATCGCCAGCGCCAGCGGCATGCCGTGGAAATGGCCGGCGGAGATCACCTGCTCTTCCACGTGATCGGCCTGCTTGTCGGGGAACACCAGCGGATTGTCGGTAACCGCGTTGAGCTCGATCTCCAGCACGCGCTTGGCCTGCTCGACCGCATCACGCACGGCGCCATGCACCTGCGGGATGCAGCGCAGCGAATAGCTGTCCTGCGGCTGGTGCTTCTTGCCACCGCGGAACGGCATGAAGCGGTCGTAGAACTTCTCGCGGCCGTGGCGCTGGTCGGCTGGCACCCAGTCCCAGCCGATGTCGAAACGCAGCGCCTGCGCCTCGGGCGTATCCCAGCTGCGCGGCAGCCACGGACGGAACTTCGGCACCAAGTGGTACGGGATGTCGGCCAGCGTCGAGCCGTCGAGCAGGTCGCGCAATCGCGCGGCCACATGTACCTGGCCCGGATGCGGACGCAGCGCATGCACTTCCTCGGCGAACGCACCGAGACGGCCGGCGAAGGCATCGATGGTCATCGCGGCCGCCAGATCGGCGGTGTCCAGCAATTGGTCGAGCCGGTAAGTCGCCAGCACGCCCATCGCCAGCATCTGCGCCGTGCCGTTGTTGAGCGCCAAGCCCTCCTTGTACGACAGGCTCACCGGCGACAGGCCGGCAAGCGCCAGCGCATCGGCACCGGCCATCCGCTCGCCCTGGTAGAACGCTTCGCCGCCCCCCAGCAGCACGATGGCAAGGTGCGACAGCGGCGCCAGGTCGCCCGACGCCCCCACGGAGCCCAGCGAAGGCACCACCGGGACGATGCCCGCGTTGAGCATCGCCGCCAGCGCCTGCAGCGTTTCCACGCGAATGCCGGAGTGGCCCTTCAGCAGGGTGTTGATGCGGATGCCGAGCATGGCGCGCACGATCTCCGGCGCCATCGGCTCGCCCACGCACACGGCATGGGTGACGATCAGGTTGTACTGCAGCTCTTCGTGCAGCGAGCGGCCGGACTTCAC
The DNA here is from genome assembly GCF_964253495.1 of Pseudoxanthomonas sp. LjRoot127. Classification (NCBI taxonomy): domain Bacteria; kingdom Pseudomonadati; phylum Pseudomonadota; class Gammaproteobacteria; order Lysobacterales; family Lysobacteraceae; genus Pseudoxanthomonas; species Pseudoxanthomonas sp. LjRoot127. Next base: position 3,153,747 of record NZ_CAXUQR020000001.1, on the reverse strand, counting down.
CGCGCCCGGCAGCTCGTCGCGCAGCGGATGCGCGCCGAGCAGCTTGTCGGCATTGCTGCCGAAGCCGGTGGAAACGCCGTAGATCGGCTCTTCGCGGCGGACCTGTTCGGCCAGGAAGTCGGCGGCGCGCGCCACGTCCTTCAGCGCCCCCTTGTCCAGCTCGACGCTGGCACCGAAGGCGATCTCGACCAACCGGTCGCGCGTGAGCGATGCACCATCCAGCAGGATCGGCTTCATGTCAGCGTCCCGCCAGTGCGCGGGCCTGTTCCAGCTCGACCTTCAGGCTGCTGGCCAGTTCCTCGCGCTTCACGTCGAACTGCTGCTCGCGCAGCAGGTCCTTGACCGTCACCACGCCGCGCGCGAGTTCGTCCTCACCGGCCAGCACCACGAAGCGGATGCCGGCCCGCGAAGCGTACTGGAACTGCTTGGCCAGCTTGCGGCTCTCCATCTGCACTTCGGTGTTGATGCCCGCCGCACGCAGGCGGCGCGCGATGTCGAGCGATCCGGCCAGCTGGCCATCGTCCATCAGCGCGACCATCGCCTGCACGCTGCTCTCGTCGCTGCCCGCGATCAGGCCGGCTTCGCGCAGCTGCCAGAAAAGGCGGGTCAGCCCGATCGAGATGCCCACGCCCGGCAGCTTCGACTTGGTGTAATGGCTGGCGAGATCTTCGTAGCGGCCGCCGGAGCAGATCGAGCCGATCTGCGGGTAGCCGTCCAACTGCGTCTCGTAAACGGTGCCGGTGTAGTAATCCAGGCCGCGCGCGATGGAGAAATTCAGGCAGTACGCGCTTTCCGGCACGCCCAGTGCCTTGACGAGGTCCAGCACTTCGCGCAGTTCGGCGATGCCCTGATTGAAGGTGTCGCTGCCCTGCCCCAGTGCGTCGAGCCTGGCCAGCGCATCGGCGTGGCCGGTGCTGCGCACGGCGACGAAATCGAGGATGCGGTCGACGCCCTCGGCCGACATGCCGTAGCCTTCGCCAGTCAGCGTCTCGCGCACGTAGTCGGCGCCACGCTTGTCGAGCTTGTCGACTTCGCGCAGCACCAGCGCCTGCTGTTCGCCGTCGGTGACGCCCTGGGCTTCGAAGAAACCGCGCATCAGCTTGCGGTTGTTCAACTGGATGGTGAAGTCGCCGATTCCGAGTTCGCTGAAGACGGCGTGGATCACCGCCAGGATCTCGGCATCGAAGCGCACGCTCAGCGCGTCCTTGCCGATCACGTCGATGTCGCACTGGTAGAACTCGCGGAAGCGGCCGCGCTGCTGGCGTTCGCCGCGGTAGACGCGCTGGATCTGGTAGCGGCGGAACGGGAAGGTCAGTTCATGCTCGTGCTCGGCCACGTAGCGGGCCAGGGGCACGGTCAGGTCGAAACGCAGGGCCAGCTCGGGCAGGCCTTCGCCCTCCTTCGCCAGGGCGCCGGTGGACTGGACGAAGTAGACCTGGCGCTCGGTCTCGCCGCCGGACTTGGTCAGCAGGGTCTCGGACAGTTCGAAGACCGGCGTTTCCACCGGCAGGAAGCCGAAGCGCTCGTAGTTCCGGCGGATGGTGTCCAGCATGCGCTGGAAGGCGATCTGCTCGCGCGGGAGCAGCTCCATGACGCCAGGCGGGGTACGGGGCTTGATCAAGGGACACTCCGGCTTTCGTGAACGCCGCATTTTACGTGGCCGCCGCAGCCCCCGCAGCTTTTACGGGGGCCGGCCGGGCAGAGATCCGGATCCGGCATCCAAGTCTTGCCTCGGCCGGGACCCTTCACTACAATGGCGCGCTCAGTCGGGGTGTAGCTCAGTCTGGTAGAGCGCTACGTTCGGGACGTAGAGGTCGCAGGTTCGAATCCTGTCTCCCCGACCAATAGATTCAACTAGTTAGGCCGCCTGAGAGGGCGGCCTTTCTTGTTTTTTTTTGCGGCCGTTCTCAGCATGCTTGCACAGGAACTACACCGGCGCTTCGGGGGAGCAAGTGAACGTTCGGCTGAAAGAGTGGATGAGGCTCGACTACTTCAATCCAGAGCCGATACTTGTTGCATTGCGCGCCTATGGTCAGAGCGAAGAGTTACTGAGCCAGCCATACAAGGTCGCCTCGCTCCGCACGCAGGAACTGAAGCCATATCTTGAGCGACGTCAATGCACTCTATTCGCATACTTCATGTCCCATGTTGTTGGATCCCAAGTTGACGTCGCATATTGTGAGGCCGACGACTACGACTCCGTAATGCGATACCGGATGGGCGATGAGATTCGATACGTACCTGTACAGATGAAGGAACTGGTACCTGAATTCCTAAATCCCCAGCAGTCGCTGCAGCAACTACTGGACGGACTTAAGTGTCGCTATCCAGACTCTGCAGATCTCACCGTTGCAGTGCATGTGAACCGCGATATGAAGATCAGATGCACTGACTTGAATCTGGATGGCTTTCGATTGAAGAGTCTTTGGCTGTTTGGCGGGAACTCGGAAGACCAGATCGAGTGGCGAGTCATTGGAGACCTGCTATCGCCGTTCAGCGCCAGCAAAGTGCTGCGCTATCCCGGCGCATAGAAAGCCGTTACCTACGAAACGCGAGTTGGGAAAACTCGACGACCTCAACAATGAACTGGCCAGAGATTTCAGCCCAGTGCCGTAGGATGCGTTGAGCCAGAAGCGATACTCATCATGAGTCATTCGTGCCACCGACGATGGGTATCGCTTCGCTCAACCCATCCTACGTATTGGACCCGCCTGAGAAGCCTCAGCGCAGCAAGTCCGGATGCCGCACCTGCCCTTCCCCACGCACCACAAACCGCTCCACTGTCAGCGCGTCCAGCCCCATCGGTCCATACGAATGCAGGCGCGTGGTCGAGATACCAATCTCCGCACCCAGCCCGAGCTCGCCACCATCCGAGAAGCGCGACGACGCGTTGACCATCACCACGGCTGACCGCAATGCGTTGAGGAACGTCTCCGCATGCTCCGCATCGCGGGTGACGATGACCTCGGTGTGGTCCGACGTGTAGCGTCGGATATGCGCGATGGCGGCGTCCAGATCGTCCACCACGCCGACGGCGATCACCAGATCGAGGAACTCGGCAGCGAAGTCCTCCTCGGTCGCGGCCACTGCGCCCGCCATCAGTGCCCGCGCCGTATCATCCGCGCGGATCTCGACACCCCGCGCACGCAGCGCTTTCGCCGCACGCGGCAGGAACGTCGGCGCGATATCGCGATGGACCAGCAGCGTCTCCAGTGAATTGCAGGCCGATGGCCGCGATACCTTGCCGTCCAGCAGCAGCGCCAGCGCCAGGTCTTCGTCGGCGCCCGCGTCCACGTACTGGTGGCAGACGCCCTTGTAGTGCTTGATGACCGGCACGCGCGCATGCTCGGCGACGAAGCGGATCAACCCTTCGCCGCCGCGTGGAATGACCAGGTCGATCGCGTCGCTGAGCTGGATCAGCTCCAGGATGGTCTCGCGACGCAGGTCCTCGACCAGCGTCAGCACCGCCTCCGGCAACCCGGCCTCGCGCAGCGCACGCTTCAATGCCCCCGCGATCGCAGTGTTGGAATGGATCGCTTCCGACCCGCCGCGCAGGATCACCGCATTGCCAGCCTTCAGGCACAGTGCCGCGGCGTCGGCGGTGACGTTCGGGCGTGCCTCGTAGATCATCGCGATCACGCCCAGCGGCACGCGCACGCGCTCCACATGGATGCCATTGGGCCGGTCGTAGGCGCGGGTCACCTGCCCGACGGGGTCCGGCAGGTCCGCCACTTCGCGCACGGCGGCGGCGATGCCCTGCAGGCGTGCGGCATCCAGACGCAGGCGATCCAGCATGGCGCTGCCGATGCCTTTCGCCGACGCCGCCTCGAGATCGCGTGCATTGGCAGCCAGGATCGCGGCTTCATCGGCCAGCAGGGCATCGGCCATCGCACGCAACAGGGTGTTCTTCCCTTCCGTCGGCAGGGATGCGATGGCCGTCGCTGCGTCGCGACATTGCAGGGCCAGCGTCTTGATGTCGGTCATGCGATTTCCTTGCTCAGGATCGGTCATGGAACCCATGGCCTTGTAGGAGCGCTCTCGGGCGCGATGATTTCCGATCTGGAATCCCGGGCTGGAGCATCGCGCCCGAGGGCGCTCCTACAAAGACATCGGATGCGCGATGGACGTGCCTCACAACAGCACCAGGTCGTCGCGATGGACGACGTTCTCGCCGTAGGTATAGCCAAGAATGCCTTCGATCTCCCGCGAATGGCGGCGCGCGATGCGGCGGATGTCGACCGCGGAATACTGGCTGACACCTCGCGCAATGCGGCGGTCGCCGTCCCCATCGCGCAGCACCAGTTCGACCATGTCGCCGCGCCGGAAGTCGCCCTCTGCGGTCGCTACGCCGCCAGGCAGCAGCGACGCGCCTTTCTCGCCCATGGCGATCGCCGCGCCTGCGTCGACCACGATGGCCCCCGCTTCCACCGGCACGTTGCGCAACCAGTACTTGCGGGCCGCCAGCCGGTTCTGTGCCGGACGGAAGCGTGTACCGAGCAACGCGCCACGCGTCAGCGCAGACAGCGTGGCCGCCTGCGTGCCGTTGAACAGGAACGTCTCGATGCCGGCGGCCGCCGCCTTGGCCGCCGCCTCGAGCTTGGTGTGCATACCGCCGGTGCCGACACCACTGCCTGCCCCGCCGGCCATGGCGAAGAAGGCCGGCGTCAGCGCTTCTACCTCCAGGATCGGCTGCGCATCGGCGTGCGTGCGCGGGTTGCCGGTGTAGAAGCCATCGATGTCAGTGGCGATGAACAAGGCATCGGCATCGACCAGCGCGGCCACGACCGCGGCGAGGTTGTCGTTGTCGCCGAGCTTTAGTTCATCGACGGAGACGGTGTCGTTCTCGTTGATCACCGGCAGTGCGCCCAGGGCCAGCAGCGCCTGCAGCGTGGCGCGCGCGTTGAGGTAGCGGCGGCGGTTGCGCAGGTCATCGTGGGTCAGCAGCACCTGCGCGACCGGACGGTCGAAGAAGCGCTGCCACAGCGCGATCAGCTGTGCCTGCCCCAGCGCGGCCAGCGCCTGGCGTTCCGCCATCGCGACGCCGGACTGCGGCTTGCGATGCAGCAGGCCGCGGCCCGCGGCCACCGCACCGGACGAGACGATGACGACTTCGCGCCCGGCTGCAATGCTGGACGACACGAATTGCGCCAGGTTCAGCGCGTGGCGCGGACTGAGCCCCTCGCCTTCCGCCGCCAGCAGGCTGCTGCCCACCTTGAGCACGGCGCGACGCCAGGCCGGCAACGGTTGTTCGGTGAACGGTGGCGGCGTGGCGAGGGTCATCGGATCAGCTCAGCGGGTGTTCCATTCGTAAACCGTCAGGTCTGACGTATAGGTCAGCGCCAGGGGATCGCGCGCGGCGATCGCCTTGGCCTCATCCAGCGAGGCGACATTCACCAGCACATACGCGCCGCCGCTCCTGTCGCTGAAGCCACCGGTCATTTCCAGCTGCCCGGTCGCACGCAGTTCGTCGAGAAACGCGAGATGCGGTGCGATCACCGCGTCGTCGAACGACGGGCGACGCATCGCCATGACAAGGTAGCGGATCACAGCGCGTCCCAGCGGGCGAGCAGTTCATCCAGGCGCAGGTCGGCGGCCGCACCGGGCGACACGCGCGCGGCGAGGCTGCCTTCCGGCGTGCGTCCCTGACCTGCGCTGTCGGCCGATGCTGCGGCCGCCTTGTAGGCCTCGCGGAACGGGACGCCGGCCACTGCGGCCTCGACGGCGACATCGGTGGCGTACATGCCGGAATCTATCCCGGCACGCAGCCGGTCCTCGCGCCATTCGAGGTTGGCAAGCAGCGCAGGCAGCAGTTCCAGCGCCGGCAGGCCGCGGCCGAAGCCATGGAAGATCGCGCCCTTGCTGGCTTGCAGATCGCGGTGGTACCCCGACGGCAACGACAGCAACTGCTCGATCTCCGTGCGCGCCGCCGCCACGCTGGCGTGGGTGGCGCGCATCAGTTCGATGACGTCGGGATTGCGCTTGTTCGGCATGATCGAACTGCCCGTCGTGTACTGCGCAGGCAGCGCGACGAAGCCGAATTCCGCGCTGGTGAACAGCGACAGGTCCCAAGCGATGCGGCGCAGGTCCAGGGTCGCGCCGCCCAGCGCCTCGAGCGCGGCCAGCTCGAACTTGCCGCGCGAGAGCTGTGCGTAGATGGGGCTGACCTGCATGCGCGCGAAGCCGAGCGCGGCGGTGGTGTGCTCGCGGTCCAGTTTCAGGTTGACGCCGTAGCCCGCCGCGGTGCCCAGCGGGTTGGCATCGACCAGCTTCAGCGTGTCGCGTGCGCGCGTGGTGTTGTCGATGAAGGCTTCCGCCCAGCCCGCCCACCACATGCCGGCGGACGAGACCACGGCCCTCTGGATGTGGGTGTACCCGGGAAGCGGCAGCCCGCGCTCGGCCTGCGCGCGGTCCAGCGCCACCTTGGCGATCTCGCGCGACAGCACGGCCACGCGCGCCAGCTTCTCCTTCAGCCACAGGCGCGTGGCGACCAGGATCTGGTCGTTGCGGCTGCGGCCGGTATGGATCTTGCGGCCTGCATCGCCCAGCCGCTCGGTCAGCCGGGCCTCGATGGCGGAGTGGCCGTCTTCGTAGCGTTCGTCGAGGACGAAGTCGCCGCGACGGAAATCATCCGCCAGCAGCGCCAGCTCGCGCTTGAGGCCCGTCAGTTCGTCGCCGGACAGGATGCCGATGCGCTGCAGGCCTTCGGCATGCGCCGTGCTGGCCTGGATGTCGTGCAGGAAGAATTCGCGGTCCAGCACCACGTCGTCGCCGGCCAGGAATCGCTGGATCTCCGCATCCACTGCCACACCGGGCTTCTGCCACAACAGGTCGCTCATGCCGTCGTCTCCTGCGGAATGCTGTCGTGTTCGTCGAATCCGAACGCGAGGTTGAGGTTCTGCATCGCCTGCGTCGCCGCGCCCTTCAGCAAATTGTCGAGTGTCGCGACCACGACCAGGCGCTTGCCGCCCGGCGCCAGGGTGAAGCCGCCGATCTCGACGCCATGCCGGCCGGCGATGCGGCTGACCCACGGCGCCTCGTCCAGCACCCGGATCAACGGTTCGGCCGCATAGCGATCGCGGTAGAGCGCACGGATGTCTTCGATCTTCGCCGGCTGCTGCAGCCACAGGTTGACCGTCATCGTGATGCCGCGGAAGTGCGGCGCGACGTGCGGCATGAATTCGACGGGCAGCCCCAGGTGGCGGCTGACCTCGCGCTCGTGCATGTGGTCCGCCAGCGCGTACGGCATCAGGTTGTCGCGCAGCAGGTCGGTGTTGTTCTTGTCCGACGGCGAGGTTCCGGCGCCGGAATAACCGGACACACCAAAACATTGCGGCGGACCCGCCAGGCGACCGAGCAGCGGCGCGATCGCCAACTGCATGGCGGTGGCATAGCAACCGGGATTGCTGATGCGCTTCTCGCCGGCGTACCGCTGCCGGGTCAGTTCGGGCAGGCCGTAGTACCAATGCTCGTCGAAGCGGAAATCCGCCGAGAGATCGACCACCACGGTGTCCGGCGCCTGTGCATCGATGGCGGCAACCAGCTCGGCCGCCTTGCCGTTGGGCAGCGCCAGGATCACGGCATCCGCGCCTTTGCCACCGACCTGCTCGTGGCTCAGGTTCTCGTAGCGCAGCTCGCCTGCGAACTCGGGAATGTGGTCGCTGACCTTCTGCCCATCCAGCTCGCGCGAGGACACGAACGCCAGCTCAAGGTGCGGATGGCGGGCGATCAGGCGGATCAACTCGGCGCCCGTATGGCCGCGGGCGCCGACGATGCCGACGGTCTTGGTGGTGCTCATGGGGAATCCTGTTCGTGCCGGGCGAGCTTCGCCAGCAGGTTGCGCTTCACCGCCGGCCATTCGCCATCGATGATCGAGAAGACGACGGTGTCGCGCGGCGATCCGTCGGCATGCCGCTTGTGGTTGCGCAGCACGCCGTCCTGTTTTGCGCCGAGCCGGGCGATCGCCGCACGCGAGCGATGGTTGAACCAGCTGGTCTCGAAGACCACGCTGATGCAGCCAAGTCTCTCGAAGGCATGCGTGAGCAGCAGCAGCTTGGTCTCGGTGTTGACACCCGTGCGCTGTACGTCGGGCGCATACCAGGTGTAGCCGATGCTGAGCTTGGGCACGTCGGATTCCAGTCCGTAGAACCGGGTGCTGCCCACGATGCGGCCGCCCGCATCCCGCACCACGAAAGGCAGCACGCGGCCGTCGGCCTGCGCCGCGAGCACCGCATCCACATAGCCCGCCGCATCCGCGGCTTTCGGCACCTGCGTGAACCACAAGGCCGCCAGTTCGTCGCCGGCCAGCGCCGCGCGCAGGCCGTCCACATGGTCGCGCGACATCGGCTCGAGGCGCGCATGGCGGCCCGCCAGGACTGGTACCTTCTGCCATGCCGTCGGGATCGAAGCGACCATCTCAGTCCTTCAAGGTCGGCAGGCGCGTGCGGCAATGCGCCACGCAGCGCTCGATGTCGGCGAAACCATCGATGCCGTACCAGAACACCTTCCACTTCTCCTGCTTGTAGCAGCCGTCGGACTCGGCGTAGTAGAAGATGTTGACCTGGTTGTTGTGGCGGGAGCGCCAGAACAATTGAGGATTCTCCTCGCGCATCACGTGCCACACGGCACGGCCCAGGCCTTCGCCCTGCGCATCGTCGAGCACGGCGAACTTGTCGAGATAAGCAAAGCCTTCCTCGCGGGTGAGGATCAGCGCGGTACGGTAGTTTTCGCTGATGTAGACGCGGTACGGCGCGGTGCGCTCAAAGTAGTCCGGCAGCAGCGTGCGGCCGAAGCTGGATTCGATCAGCGTCTTCAACCGCGGCAGGTCCACGCCTTCCCAGCCCCCCTCGAAACGCAGCACGCGCTCGCCCTTGCGCACCAGCGTGCCGGAGCCGCGATGGGTGAAGAGTTCCTTGGCCAGCTCCGCCGGCTTGGTGATGGAGACCGACGAGGTCAGCGGCAGCCGGTCCAGCAGATCCTTGATCTGTTCGATCTTCACCCGCATGCCGCCGTTGATCCAGGGCTGCGCCATCAGCTCGTCGTACTCGGTCGACAGGTTGATCGAATCGATGACGCGGCCTTCTGCATCCAGCAAGCCACCAGTACCGGTCAAGAAGATGATCTTGTACGGCTGCAGCACCTGTACCAGCTCGTTGGCGGCGAAGTCGGCATTGATGTTGAGGATCTGGCCGCCGACGGTTTCGCCCATGCTGGCGATGACCGGGATGGAGCCGGCCTTCAGGCTCGCCTCGATCGGCGCCTGGTTGATGCGGGTGACGTCGCCGACCAGGCCGTACGTGGCTTGGTCCTTGTACTCGGCTTCGAACACACCCGAGACGATGGACGTCGCGCGTGCACCGACCTGCTGCAGGGCTTCGACCAGCGCGAGGTTCTGCTGCAGGAACACCTTGCGCACGATCGCCAGCACTTCGGGCGTGGTCACGCGCAGGCCGTTGACGGTCTGTTTGGTGATGCCGGCCGCCGTCATTTCCTCATCCAGCTGCGGCCCCGCGCCGTGCACGACGATGGGCGTCAGGCCGACTTCCTGCAGGAAGGTCAGCGAGGATGTCAGCGACTCGAGGTCGTCGCGCAGCACGGCGCCACCCACCTTCACGACGGCGAAGCGCTTGGCGTCCAGCTGCGAGAAGCGCTTGACGTATTGCGAGATCTCCTTCGCGCTGGCCATGCTGGACAGCAGGCGGATGATGGTTTGACGGGTTTGCTTGTTCGATTCCATGTCTTCTTGCTTTTCGTAGGGTGGGCCCTGGCCAACCACATCTTCGGTTGCGCATGGCGGGCCGAGGCCCGCCCTGCGACGCTACTGGAGGATCCTCGCCACGCTGTCGGCGTATTGCTGCAACTGCTCCAGCGATACCCACTCGTCGGCGGTATGGGCTTGGGCGATGTCGCCCGGGCCGTAGACGAAGGCGGTCAGGCCGGCGGCGGAGAACAGCGACGCCTCCGTCCAGAAGTCCACGGCATTGCCGATCGGCAGGCCGAGTTCGTCGGCGAGGTCGCGTGCGGCGAGGCGGCGCTCCTCCGCGCGCGCGACATCGCCAGACGGCAGCGACGGGCCACGGAAGGTTTCTTCGTAGTCCGCCAAGGCATCGGGATTGGCGAAACCACGGAACGTCGCGTGCAGGTCGGCGGGATCCTGCGAAGGCAGCGGACGGAAGCCGAACCGCACCTCGGCGCTGGGCGCGATCATGTTGGCCTTGATGCCACCCTCGACCCGACCGATGTTGAATCGCAGGCCGGTCAGCCCGCCGAAGCGCAGGTGATGCTGGGCCTGCACGAAGTCCAGCGCCGACGTGCCCCAGCGCATCGCGTTGTGCAGGGCGCTCAACGACAGCGCGTTCTCGGCGGAGGCGTGCCCGGCCTGCCCCGTGAACGCCATCCGGACGGCACTGATGCCGCGGTGTGCGAGCACCGCCTGGCACTGCGTCGGCTCGGCGATGATCGCTTCGCCGAAGCCATGGTCGCGCGCGAGGAAAGCGGCGATGCAGCGCGCATCGTTCGCTTCTTCGTCCGTCGTGAACAGGAACGCCGCATCGCCCTGCGTTACCTGTGCGGCGGCCACGAGTGCCGCTGCCGCGCCCTTGATGTCACAGGCACCCAGGCCGATCGCGCGGTCGCCTTCGATGCGCAGCACGTGCGGATCGGCGCTCCATGCCGGCGAGGACGGCACCGTGTCCAGATGCACGTTGAACACGCGCTTCGGCTGGCCGCGCACGGCGAAGAACGACACCGCGCCCGCGCCGTGATCAGTCACCTCGATACGGAAATCGGGCAGCTGGGTGCGCAGGTAGTCGAAGATCCCGCCGGTATCGATGTCGCGGGGCGGGTTGCGGGTGTCGAACGACACCAGCGCTTCGAGATGAGTCAAGGTGCTGGTCAGTAATTCCGTCATGCGAGTGATCCGTAAGGATTCTGTCGGGCTTCGATCCATACGCGTTGATCGGGGTGATGTTCGCCAATGACGTCCACCGCATGCACGATGTCGTCTTCATTGGTGAACACCATCGTCTCCGCGAAGCGCGTCAGTTCGATGCCTTGATGCGCTTGGAACGCCGCGCTTGAGATAGCGGACGCGCTGCACCAAATGCTGTCGCGGCCCGGAAGGGCCATGGCGATCGCATCCTGCAAACCATCAGGTGTCAACGCGAGGAAGACCATCAGCGATTAATCTCGGCCCACAGGGTCGAGCTCATGCCGAACAGCTTGATGAAGCCTTCGGCTTCCTCGACACCCCAGTCGGCCGACTGCGCGTACGTCGCGCCCTTGGCATTGAGGATGTGCGGGGACTTCACAGCGACCGCATCGACACGGCCGCCGCGGGTCTCCAGCACCACTTCGCCGTTGACCGTGGCCTGCGAAGACTGCAGGAACGCCTCCAGGTCGGCCTTGAGCGGATCGTGGTAGAAGCCTTCGTACACCAGCTCCACCCACTTGCGCGCGATCTCGGGCTTGAAACGGTTCTGCTGCTTGGTCAGCACGGCCTCTTCCAGCGCGCGGTGCGCCGCCAGCAGCGACACCAGGCCCGGCGCTTCGAACACGATGCGGCCCTTCAGGCCGATCACGGTGTCGCCGGTGTAGACGCCGCGGCCCACGCCGTAAGGCGCGAACAACGCATTCAACTTCGCCAGCAGCGCAGCGCCGGCGACCGGCTGGCCGTCCAGGCTGACCGCCTCGCCGTTCTTGAAGCCGACCGTGACGCGCAACGGTTCCACCGGCCATTCGGCGCGCGGTGCGCACCAGCCACGGGCGCCTTCGCCCGGGGCGGACCAGGTGTCGATCTCGCCGCCGGACATGGTCAGGCCGAGCAGGTTCTCGTTGATGGTGTAGCTCTTCTGCTTGGCACGCACGCCGAAGCCACGCTCTTCGAGATACGCCTGTTCGTAGGCGCGGGTCTGGGTGTGTTCCTTCTGGATCTCGCGGATCGGCGCCACGATGCGGTAGTCGCCGCTGGCCTTGACCGCGAGATCGAAGCGCACCTGGTCGTTGCCCATGCCGGTGCAGCCATGCGCAATCGCGTTCGTGCCCAGTTCGGCCGCCCGCTTCAGCGCGGCGTCGACGATCAGGTAGCGGTCGGACACCAGCAGCGGATACTGCCCCTGGTAGCCCTCGCCGGCCCACACGAACGGCCGGACGAAGCCGTCCCAGATCGCCGGGCCGCCATCCACGGTGACGTGGCTGGCCACGCCCAGGTCGGCGGCGCGCTGTTCGATGTAGGCGCGTTCCTCGGCATCCACGCCGCCGGTGTCGGCGAACACGGTGTGGACGTTCCAGCCGCGCTCCTTCAGGTAGGGCACGCAGAAGCTGGTGTCGAGGCCGCCGGAGAAGGCGAGGACGATGTCTTTGGACTGGTTCATGGGGGTGTGTTCTGTTCGGGAATCGGAGGGGTTACTGCTGCATCAGCGCGGCCATGATGGCCTTCTGCACGTGCAGGCGGTTCTCGGCTTCGTCGATGGCGATGCACTGCGGCGAATCCATCACGCCGTCCGTGGCCTTCACGTTGCGGCGCAGTGGCAGGCAGTGGCTGAAGACGCCGTTGTTGGTCAGCGCCATCTTCCGCTCGTCGACGATGAAGTGCTTGTACTGGTCGCGGATCGGCTTCTCGGGCTCCCAGTTGCCGAAGAACGGCAGCGCGCCCCAGCTCTTGGCGTACACCACGTCGGCGCCGGCATAGGCGCTCTCGATGTCATGGCTGACCTGCAGCGAACCGCCGCTTTCGGCCACGTTGTGCTCGGCCCAGCCCATGTAGCGCTCATCCAACACGTAGTCCGGCGTGGGACACAGCAGGGTCACGTCCATGCCCATGCGGGTGGCGATGGTCAGCGCCGAGTTGGCCACCGCGGTGTTGAGCGGCTTGGGGTGGTAGGTCCACGTGAGCACGTACTTCTTGCCGCGCAGGTCGGACGTGCCGAAGTGCTCCTGCAGCGCGAGCGCATGCGCGAGTTCCTGGCAGGGATGGGTGATCGTCTCCATGTTGATCACCGGCACCGGCGAATACTTCGCGAACGACTTCAGGACGATGTCCTCGCGGTCGTAGGCCCAGTCGACGAACTTCGGGAAGGCGCGCACGCCGATCAGGTCCACGTAACGCCCCAGTACCTTAGCCACCTCGGCAATGTGCTCCTCGGTGTCGCCATCCATCACCGTGCCCAGGTTGAACTCGATCGGCCACGCATCCTTGCCCGGCTGCAGCACCACGGCGTGGCCACCCAACTGGAAAGCACCCAGTTCGAAGCTGGTGCGGGTGCGCATGGACGGGTTGAAGAACACGAGCGCGATGGACTTTCCCTTCAGCGCGTCGCCCAGCTTGTTCTGCTTGTAGAGGGCGGCCTGCGTGAGCAACGCGTCGAGGTCGCTGCGGCTCCAGTCCTGCGTGTTCAAGAAGTGCTTCATTACGGCATCCTGGTGTCGGGAATGTGGCAAAACGGGCTTCAGAAACGAAAAAACCCAGCCTCTGGCTGGGTTCCGGTGAACAAGCGACGACGTCCGGGGTACCCAGCTAGATGCAGGATTCCGGTCGACGGGCACGCGACGTCATGCTCGAGGCCTGGGAGGCCGCGCTGGCTGCATGGGCGTGTGCGTTCATCTTCATGGGCGCGAATGCTCGCATGTGCTGCGGCGCAGCGCAAGGACGTATTCGGTTGCGCATGCAACCGTGCAGGAACTCAGGGACCGCTTGCCGTGGGCTGCGACGGCGCCAGGTAGGGGGCGACGGAAATGCGGATGCGCAGGCGGTTGCCGGGATCCTCAGCCAGCCGCGAGCGGTACTTCACGCCCTTGTAGATGTAGTCGACGTCGTACGCGATGGGGCGCTGGAACTCGCGCTCGATGGGCACGACGCGACAATTGACCTTCACGGTGGGCAGGGTGACCGGCGGTGCTTGCTCGGGCTCGTCGTCCCCGCCGAACCAGCCCCGCACCGAACTGACCATGCGGCTCCACCGGCTTTCATCTTTCTCGGGCGCGGCTGTCTCGGGCCTGGCAGCGGGGGCTTCGTCGCAACGCTGTTCCGTGCGGGTGGCCCGCAGCGTCTGATACACCGGTTCGACCCCCAGCACCTGCGCATAGTCGAGGCGGACGTTCTCCGCCGGGACCACCCGTTCCTGCGCCACGGCAGGCGCGGCAAGCAGGCAACAGGAGAAGAGTAGCGTGGCGCGGAGGCGGTGCATGGGACCTGCATGAAGATTCCAGGGGCCCCAGTGTAGGGATCGCGCCTTGAGTGGGGCTGAACATCGGCCGCAGGAAGCGCCACCAGACCCTCGCGCGCGGTGCAGGCGGTAGAATTCCACCGCTCTCCCCTGCCCTGTCGCCATGACCCTGCGCCTGCACAACAACCTCACCCGCCGGGTCGAGGACTTCCAACCGCTCGGCCCCGTTCCCACGATGTACGTCTGCGGGCCCACCGTCTACAACTACGTCCACATCGGCAACGCCCGCGGGCCGGTCGTCTTCGGCGTGCTGGCGGCACTCCTGCGGCGCCGTTTCGGCCAGTTGCGCTATGCACGCAACATCACCGACGTGGACGACAAGATCAACGCCGCCGCCAAGGCGCTGGGCGTGGCGATCTCCGCCATCACCGACCGTTACGCCGCCGCCTACCGGGAGGACATGGCCGGGCTGGGCGTGACCGGCGAATTCGCCCCGGACATCGAACCCGCGGCCACCGATCACATCGGCCACATCATCGCGATGATCGAGCAGTTGATCGCCGGTGGGCACGCCTATGCCGCCGAGGGCCACGTGCTGTTCGCGGTGGGCAGCTTCGCGGACTACGGCAAGCTCTCGCGCCGCGACCCGGAGGAAATGCTGGCCGGCGCACGCGTGGAAGTCGCGCCGTACAAGCGCGACCCGGGCGATTTCGTACTGTGGAAGCCCTCCACGCCGGACCTGCCGGGCTGGGATTCGCCCTGGGGTGTCGGCCGGCCGGGCTGGCATATCGAGTGCTCGGCGATGGCGGCCGCGCACCTGGGCGAGACCATCGACATCCATGCCGGCGGCGTGGACCTGCAGTTCCCGCACCACGAGAACGAAGTGGCGCAGAGCGAGTGCGCGCACAAGCACGCAGACGGGTCGCACAAGACGTTCGCGCGCTTCTGGCTGCACAACGGCATGCTCAACTTCGGCGGAGCCAAGATGAGCAAGTCGCTGGGCAACATCGAAAAGGTCCATGACCTGCTGCAGCAGCACCCGCCGGAAGCCCTGCGGTACGCATTGCTGTCGGCGCACTACCGGCAGCCGCTGGATTGGTCCGAGGCGCTGGTGGAGCAGTCGAAGAACACGCTGGACCGGCTGTACGGAACGCTGCGGGATCTGGTCCACGTCGATGCTGTTGCGGCCACGCCGCAGGTCATCGAGGACGCACTGGACGACGATCTCAATACGCCGCAGGCGCTGGCCGAGGTCGCGCGCATCGCCGCCGAGGCCCGCAAGGCCGGCAGCGACACGGAGAAGCGACGATTGAAGAGCGAACTGCTCGGCGCCGGCCGCGTACTCGGCCTGCTCCAGCAGGATCCTGCCGAGTGGTTTGCCCGTGGCACCTCGTCAGACGACGATGCCCGTATCCAGGCATTGATCGACGAGCGTACGGCAGCGAAGAAGTCCCGCGACTTCGCACGCTCTGACGCCATCCGCGACCAACTGGCAGCCGAAGGCATCCTGCTCGAAGACACGCCGCAGGGCGTGCGCTGGAAGCGCGCGTGAGCCGATCTTTCCTTCTCCCGTCGGGAGAAGGTGGCACGAAGCGCCGGATGAGGGTGCGGCAACATCAGGATGCCGGCACCACAAGGACTCCGCCGTACCCTCACCCCAACCTCTCTCCCGACGGTAGAGGGGCTTCTGAACCAGACTCGCTCACCTCATGACCGACACGATCTTCCCGCTCGAACCCACCGCCGCCGAGGCGCAGGCAGCCATCAAGGACGAATTCGCCTTCTTCAGCGACTGGTCCGAACGCTATCAGTACCTCATCGACCTGGGCCGCAAGCTGCCCGCCTTCCCCGAGGAGTGGAAGCGCGAGGAGCATCGCCTGCTCGGCTGCCAGTCGATGGTCTGGATCGTGCCCGAGGGCGATGCCGCGAAACTGGATTTCCATGCCATCAGCGACTCGGCGATCGTTTCGGGGCTGATCTTCCTCGCCCTGCGTGTCTATGCGGGACGGCCTGCGTCGGAGATCCTGGCCACCTCGCCCGACTACATCGCCGACATCGGCCTGGCCAAGCATCTCTCACCCACCCGCAGCAACGGCCTGGCGTCATTGCTGGCCTTCATCCGCGAGACGGCCGCGAACGCGAAGTGAGCGGAACCGGCAAGCCCTCTGCGTTCTCGCTGCTCCGCAATCGCGGGTACGCGGCGGTGCTGGCGTACCGCATCTGTGCGCTGCTGTCGTACCAGATCGTCGCGGTCACGGTAGGTTGGCATATCTACGAGCTGACCCGGGATCCGTTCTCACTCGGCCTCGTGGGGCTGGCGGAAGTGCTGCCGTTCTTCTGCGTGGCGCCGTTCGCCGGGTATCTGGTCGATCACCTGCCTCGACGGCCGGTGGGGATGATCGCGTGCGGTGCGCTGGCGACGACCGCGGTGATCCTGGTGGCGGTGTCCGCGGGCTGGCTGCCGTTCGAGGGCACGTGGCCGATCTATGCGGCCATCGCGCTGACCGGCATGGCGCGTTCCTTCCTGAGTCCGGTCTACAACGCGCTGTTCGCCAAGGTCCTGCCACGCGAAGACTTCGTGCGTGCCGCCGGCCTGGGCAGCGTGATCTTCCAGGCCGCGCTGGTGACGGGCCCTGCACTGGGTGGCCTGCTGGTGGGCTTCGGCGGGAAGACGCTGTCGTATGCGATGGCCGTCGTGTTCGCGCTGATGGCGGCGACGGTACTCGCACGGCTTCGCGTGGAGGAGCCCGGACCGCCGGCAGTCAGCCTGCCGGTGTTCGCCAGCATTGCGCAGGGCGCGCGCTTCGTCTGGAACAACCAGATCATGCTGGGCGCGATGGCGCTGGACATGTTCTCGGTGCTGCTGGGGGGCGTGGTGGCGATGCTGCCCGCCTTCATCCACGACATCCTCCATTACGGACCCGAGGGCCTCGGCATCCTGCGTGCGATGCCGGCGGCGGGTTCGGTCTGCGTGGGCCTGTGGCTTGCCCGCCATCCCCTTCAGAAGCACGCCGGGCGCGTACTGCTGTTCGCCGTGGCCGGCTTCGGCCTGGCGGTCATCGCATTCGGCCTGTCGCGCAGTTTCTGGCTGTCGGCGGCGATCCTGCTGTTCTACGGCATGTGCGACGGGGTGTCGGTGGTGGTGCGCTCGACCATCCTGCAGTTGTCGACACCGGACGATATGCGCGGGCGCGTCTCGTCGATCAATGGCATCTTCGTCAGTTCGTCGAACGAACTCGGCGCGTTCTATGCAGGCACGATGGCGAAACTGCTGGGGCTGGTGCCGGCGGTGATCCTGGGCGGGTTCGCGATCCTCTCGGTGGCCGGCGTCACCGCCTGGAAGGCGCCGCGGCTGCGCCGACTGGACCTGCGCGAACTGCAGTAGCCCGGCTCTTGGTCCGGAATCAAAAAGCCCCGCCGGAGCGGGGCTTTTTGATTTCGCGGATGCGGGGAACTCAGTCGCCCTGCTGCTTCTGCAGGTGTTCCCAGCGCTCCTGGGCATCGATGGTGCGCTCGGCGGTCAGGCGGGCTTCGAGGCGGTCGAGGCCGATCTCTTCGCCGGTATCGACGCAATAGCCGTAATCGCCGCCTTCCAGGCGCTTCAGCGTGCTGTCGATCTTGCCGATCAGCTTGCGGTAGCGGTCGCGGGTACGCAGTTCCAGCGAGTTCTCGGTCTCGCGGGTCGCACGCTCGGCTTCGTCGCCGATGTCGCGGACTTCGTCCTTGAGGTTCTCGATGGTCTGCTTGGATTCCTCGACCAGGTCGGCACGCCACTGCAGCAGCCGCTGGCGGAAATACTCCAGCTGCAGCGTGCTCATGTACTCCTCGTCGGGCGAGGGCTTGTAGCCGGCCGGCACGATCGGTCGACCGGTGGCTTCATCGGTCTTGTAGGGCACTTCTTTCACCTTGCCGCGCACGACCGGCGCCGCAGGCCGAGCAGCGACGGCCACCGCTACCTTGCCCACGGGGCGGGCAACGGGCGGACGAGGCGTCACGGGGGTTTCTGCGGGGGTAGAGGCTTTGGCGTTCTTGGTATTCGGTTTCGGGACTGGCACAGGCTTCGGGGGGGACGGAACCTTGGCGGCGGGCGCCGGGGCCGGGGCAGCCGCCTTGGGGGCGGATGCAGGCACGGGAGTCTTGGTCGCAGCCGCGGTGGGGGCGGACTTTGCCGGAGCCGGCGTTGCGGCGGGCTTCGGTGCGGATTTGGGAGCGGGCTTCGCGGCCTTCGCCGGAGTCTTTGCCGGTGCCGCCTTGGCGACGGGCGCCTTGGTGGCCGGCGCGGGCGCGGGCTTCTTGGCGACTGCGGGTTTGGTCGCCTTGGCCACCGCCTTCTTGACCGGCGCCGCCTGCTTGGCCACCGGCTTGGCGGCCGGCTTCTTCGCCGGTGCCGCCTTCTTGGCCGGCACGGCCTTCTTGGCAGCCGGCTTCTTGGCGACGGGCTTGGGGGCCGCTTTCTTCGCAACCGGCTTGGCGGCCGGTTTCTTGGCGACAGCCTTCTTCACGACAGGCTTCTTGGCGACGGTCTGAGCGGGTTTCTTGGCGGCCTTGGCGGCCTTCTTCGCAGGTTTCTTTGCAGCCACGAACAGCGCTTCCTTGTTCTTCCCGAGCATCGGGAAAGCGCGCTTTTATAGCCTACCCGGCGGGCAGCGGCAACCCGACGCGGTATCATCGGGCCATGCTCGCCCGCCTGCTCATCCTGCTGCTGAAGGGCTACAAGCGCTTCATCAGTCCTATGCTAGGACCGCGTTGCCGCTTCGTGCCGTCCTGCTCCGAGTACGCCATGGAGGCGATCGGCCGGTTCGGCCCACTGAAGGGCGGCTGGCTGGCGGTGCGGCGGATAGGCCGTTGCCATCCCCTGCATCCCGGCGGCCACGACCCGGTCCCCCCGCGCACCGGCGCCTCCCCTCCCCATTCCTGCACAGGACACCACTGATGCCCGCTACCGTCATCGTCAACGCCCGTCTGGTCAATGAAGGCCGCGTCACCGAGGGTGACCTGCGCATCGAGAACGGGCGCATCGCCCGCATCGCCGCCGAAATAAGGCCCCGGGGCGACGACACGGTGATCGACGCCGCCGGGCGCCTGCTGCTGCCGGGGATGATCGACGATCAGGTGCATTTCCGCGAGCCCGGCATGCCGCACAAGGGCGACATGGCGACCGAATCCGCGGCAGCCGTCGCCGGCGGCCTGACCACGTTCATGGACATGCCCAACACCAGCCCGCCGACGCTGGATGCGGCCGCGCTGGAGGACAAGTACCAGCGGGCCAAGGGCCGGGCCTGGGGCAATTACGGCTTCTACATGGGCGCCAGCAACGACAACCTGGAGGCGATCCGCACGCTGGACCCGAAGACCGCGCCGGGCATCAAGGTGTTCATGGGCGCCTCCACCGGCAACATGCTGGTCGACAATCCCGACACGCTGGACGCGATCTTCCGCGAAGCACCCACGCCGATCATCACGCACTGCGAAGACACGCCTATGATCGACGCCAACCTGGCGGCGTTCCAGGCCAGGTACGGCGATGCGCTCAGTGCCGAACACCACCCGGACATCCGCAGCCGCGAGGCGTGCATCAAATCCACGCGGCTGGCGATGTCGCTGGCGCGCAAGCACGGCACCCGCCTGCACGTGCTGCACATCTCCACCGCTGATGAGCTGGCGCTGTTCACGCCGGGACCGCTGGTGCATCCGGACGGTGCGCGCAAGCGCATCACCGCAGAAACCTGCATCCACTTCCTGCGCTTCGACCGCGCGGATTACGCGGCGCTGGGCAACCTGATCAAGTGCAATCCCGCCATCAAGGACGCCAGCGACCGCGAAGCGCTGATCAAGGCGCTGGTGGAGGACGTGATCGATGTGCTCGCCACCGACCACGCCCCGCATACGCTGGAAGAAAAGGAAAAGCCCTACGTGCAGGCGCCCTCCGGCCTGCCGCTGGTGCAGTACGCGCTGGTGGCCGCGCTGGAACTGGTGCATGAGAAGCGCATGGACGTCGCCCGCGTGGTACAGAAGTTCGCCCACGCCCCCGCGCAGCTGTTCGACGTGAAGGAGCGCGGCTATCTGCGCGAAGGCTACTTCGCCGACCTCGTGCTGATCGACGACGAACCTTTCACCGTGAAGCGCGAAGACGTGCTGTCCAAGGTCGGCTGGTCGCCGTTCGAAGGCCGCACGTTCCGCTCGCGCATCGGCGCTACCTGGGTCAATGGGCGCATGGTCTGGAATGGCGAACACCTGGTCGGCACGCCCAACGGCCAGCGGCTGGAGTTCGCGCGTTGAAGTTGGCGGTAGCGGCGCTTCTCGCCGCGGTCTGTGCAGGCTGGATTCCCCTCGTAGGCGCCCAGGAAAGCGCGTCCGTGGCGCCCGTCCCGCAGGAGGAGCGCGTCGTGTTCCCGGCGAGCGTGTCGCAGGGCGCGCTGGTGTTCGGCAAAGTGCCGCCGGGAAGCGAGGTGCGCTTTCGTGAACGCCTGTTGCGCACCACCGGCTACGGCACTGTCGTGTTCGGCGTGGGGCGCGACGAAGCGGGCCCACTGAGCGTCGCCGTCACGACACCCTCCGGCCGCACGCAAGCCGTCGAGATCGCGGTAACGCCACGCGACTGGCCGGTCGAGCGCGTCAACGGCGTGCCGCCGAAGACCGTCAATCCGCCCCCGGAGATCGCCGCGCGCATCCAGCGCGAGCAGGCCCTGGTAACCGCCGCGCGCGACCGCGACGACGCGCGTGCGGATTTCGCGCTGCCGTTCCAGTGGCCCGTGCAGGGTCGCATCAGCGGTCGCTTCGGCAACGCCCGCGTCTACAACGGCCAGCCCGGCGCCGGCCACTCCGGCATGGACATCGCAGCGCCGACCGGCACGCCGGTCAAGGCACCCGCCGCCGGCATCGTGACGTTCGCATCACCCGACCTCTATCTCACGGGCGGCACTGTGTTGCTCGACCATGGACACGGCGTAAGCTCGAACTTCCTCCACCTGTCGCGCATCGACGTGAACGCCGGCGACCGGATCGAAGCCGGACAGGTCATCGGAGCCGTCGGTGCGACCGGGCGCGCCACGGGGCCGCATCTGCACTGGGGGATGAGCTGGTTCGACGTGAGAATCGATCCACTGCTGGTGCTAGAACGCGGGAAGTAGACACCTGTTGTTCGCCCCATCGGCGCGCTGCGGCGCGTTGATGGTCCATGACGCTTCTGGTTCCGGTGGGCGCGGTTCGACGTGCGCATCGATCCACTACTGGTGCTCGAACGCGGGAAGTAGGCACCCGTTGTTCGCCCCATCGGCGCGCTGCGGCGCGTTGATGGTCCATGACGCTTCTGGTTCCGGTCGGCGCGGTTCGCCGTGCGCATCGACCCACTGCTGGTGCTCGAAGGCGGGAAGTGACCCAGCCTGCCGTTGTGGTTGCGACGTAAGTCGCGAAGCGTTGCTTTGAGAGCGATCGCGACTTACGTCGCTCCCACATCCGGCAACCGGGGCCTCAGTCGTTGCTGCCGCTGACCCGGGCGACCGCGTCGTGCGGGTGCAGGCTTTCGTAGTGCGCGACGGTGGCGTCGTAGCGGGCGATGCGCGCATCGCCGGCAAGCACCGACGCGACCCGACGGGCTGCGTCTTCGCAGAACATCAGATTCTCTGCGTTGAGGCGGGCGAACGCCTGTTCGTCCACGCGCTTGACGGCCGTCTGGACCGGCGTCGCCAGCGCGGCTTCGAGCGCATCGACCAGGGCCACCAACGGGAGTTCATCGAACTGCGGACGCAGCTCGACGCGCACGCTGGCGCGACTGCGCTGCGCATGCGGCGTGGCGGCCAGCCCTCGCTCGGAGGCCAGCCAGTCATGCACCACGTTGACCGACAGCGGATGCGCCGCGGCGAAGTCCTCGGTGAACCGCTCGGCGTTGGCCTGGCGGGACAGCGCGGCCGACGCCGGGCAGGTGCTCGAATACTCCACGGAGAACGCCAGTGCCAGGATCAGGTGGCCGTCGGCTAGCGTGGCCTCGATCTCGACCGGATAACGCTTCCAGCCGGCGTAGTCGCTTTCCAGCGCCTTCCGCTGCAGCAATGCTTCGTAGCGGATGCGCAGGCGCGCCTGGGTGGCCAGGCCGGCCTGGGAGTCGACACTGGTCTGCAGCAGATGGCGCAGACCGGCCGGGGTGATGGCTTCACGCGCCAGGCCATCCTGGAGTTCCAGGTACAGCCGGGACATGTGGATGCCCCGAGCATCAGCGTTGGCCAGGTTCACCGACAGGTCGATGCTCGCCGCCACCTGCAGCTGGCCGCCCTGCCCGTCCGGAATGCGGACCGGCAGCGCGATGTTCTCCATGCCCACCCAGTCCAGCGGACGCGCCAGCGGCACGCGCTGGTGGGCGACGTCGGGAAGATCGGCGCGGGGCGCCAGAGGGAGCGAGGAAGTCATCATTGTGCACGGGGGAGTGATGGCGCGCATTGTACCCCCTGCCCCGAATCACCAGATGAAACAGTCCGTTACCACGCCTTTCGCAAGCTATCGCGACGATAGGCAGCGTGTTCAGCCGCCACGCGCGGCGCGCCAGCCGGTGAACAACAGCGCGGCCTGCGATGGCAGCGGAGCAGGTTCGCCCCGGCGCGCGAAACGGAGAAGGCGGCCCTGCACGTAGGCGGACAGCAGGCGACGCTCGCGTGCGCCCTCGCGCAGGGGCCAGGCTTCGAGCAACGCGGTGGCCCAGGCCCGGAGCTGGCCCGCTTCATCCGCGCCTTGCCGCAGGCTCACCGGCACGGCTGCGCCGCCGACCTCCATCAAGCGGGCAGCCAGCATCTCGGCAACGATGGCCTGCGAGGCGGGCATGCGCCCCAGCACTCCGTTCTCCACGGCAGCAACCGCTTCGCCGTAACGCGACAACGCGGCGAAGCCCGCCTCGTGATCCCGCGCTACCGCGCGCGCTTCTGCAAGCGTGGGCAACGCATCGGCAAGCCGCGCCCAGTCGGCGCGCACCGGTTCGAGACGACGGCCGAGCGGATGTCGCGAACGTTGCGAGGCCCAGCCACGCAGTTCCTCGCCCCACCAGGCCAGCTTGGCGTCCGCCGGCAGGGGGTCGCCAGCGATGTTCAGGATGTCCTCGAACTCCTGCAGCAGCGCGAACCAGGCCACCACGATGTCGCGTCGCGCGGGCGCAACGAATACTTCGGCAACCGACCATTCCGGCCATCGGGCGCGCCATTTGTCCAGGAAGCTGTCGAGGGCGGCGGAATCGGACATGCAGTGGAACTCTGTAGGAGCGACGTCAGTCGCGACCGTGAGGCTGGCGCGCATAGGCGTCTGGACGCAATACGTTCTCTATTCGCGACTGAAACAATCGAGGACTGCAACCGTGCGGTCGCGACTTACGTCGCTCCTACAACGGCCGGATCGAGGGCCAGGCCGACGGTGCGATGAGGGCCTCGGGCGACTCGACCATGACATCCGCTTGCCACTGCGCAGGCTCCTCATGCGCCTGCCGGTATCCCCACAATGCCGCGATGGACGGCATGCCGGCGGCACGCGCCGACTGGATGTCGCGCTCGTCGTCGCCCACGTACACGCAGTCGGCGATGGCGGTGCCGATGCGCTCGGCGGCGACCTGCAACGGCAGTGGATGCGGCTTCTTTTCGGCCAGCGTGTCGCCGCCGATCAGCACGGCGCATCGCGTTTCCCAGCCCAACTGCGGCAGGATGTCGCGCGCAAGATACTCCGGCTTGTTGGTCACGACGCCCCACGTGCTGCCCGCCGCTTCCAGCGCATCGAGCATCTCGGCGACACCGTCGAAGAGCACGCTGTGACGGCCGAGTTCTTCCTGGTAGATCGCCAGGAATTCCGGCACCAGCGCTTCGCGGGGCGCCTTCTCCATGTCCGGGAACGCCGCGGCCAGCATCGCGCGTGCACCCTTCGATACGTGCGGACGCAGGGCCGACAGGGCCATCGCGCCGATGCCGCGCGATGCACGCATGCGGTTGGCGGTGGCCAGCATGTCCGGTGCGCTGTCGAGCAACGTGCCGTCCAGGTCGAACAGCGCCGCGCGCGGGAAACCGGTCATCGTCACGGCTTCACCGCGCTGGCGAGATAGTTGACGTCGGTGCGCGAGGCCAGCCGCGCCCGCTGGCGCCAGGGCTCGTAGGCCAACCCGGTGACGTCCTGCAACTGGAAGCCCGCCTCGCGCAGCCAGGCGGCCAGCTCCGATGGCCTGATGAATTCCTTGTAATGGTGCGTACCCTTCGGCAGCAGGCGCGCGACGTACTCTGCGCCAACGATCGCCAGGGCGAATGCGGCCGGCGTGCGGTTCAGCGTGGACAGGAAGAGGTGGCCGCCCGGCTTCAGCAGTGCATGGCACGCGCGGATGATCGCCGCAGGATCCGGCACGTGTTCCAGCATCTCCATGCAGGTGACCACGTCGAACGTCCCGGGCCGTTCCTCGGCCAGCGACTCGACCGAACGCAACTGATAGTCGACCTGCAGGCCGGACTCGAGCTTGTGCAGCCGCCCTACCTTCACCAGTTCAGGGGCGAGGTCGATCGCGGTGACGTGCGCACCCTCGCGGGCGAGCGCCTCGCTGAGAAGACCGCCGCCGCAGCCGACGTCCAGCGCGGTGGCACCCGGCAGGCGGGCGCGTTCGCGGACATACTGCAGGCGGACGGGATTGAGTGCGTGCAGCGCCTTCTGGGGACCATCCGGATCCCACCAGCGATTGGCGAGAGCGCCGAACTTGTCGAGTTCGGCCTGGCTGAAATTGTCGTCGCGGGGCGCTGTCGAGGTCGTCATGCCGCCATTGTAAGACGACGCCGGCCATGGCGCCGTCACGCATCGCTCAGGACAGACGGATGCCGGCGATCCGCTCGCGCCACTGCCGCGCATTGGCGATGACGCCGTCGATGTCGATATCCACCAGCACGCGCTGCCGCAGCTTCGGCCGGCCCGCGATCCAGACGTCGCTGACCTGCTGCCGTCCGGTCGCATAGATCAGCTGCGACACCACGTGGTGCAGCGGCTGGGTCTCCAGCGCCGACAGGTCGACGCAGACCAGGTCGGCCTGCTTGCCGGGTTCGATCGAGCCGATGCGGTCGTCGAAGCCGATCGCCTTGGCACCGCCCAGCGTGGCCGCGCGCAGCGCGCTGAACGCATCCAGCGCTGCCGCATCCTGGGCCACGGCCTTGGCCAGCAACGCCGCAGTACGGGTTTCGCTGAACATGTCCAGGTCGTTGTTGCTGGCGCAGCCGTCGGTACCGACCGCCAGCGTCACGCCAGCGCGCTCCAGCGCGCAGGCGGGGCAGAAGCCCGAGGCGAGCTTGAGGTTGGATTCGGGGCAATGCACCACGCTGACGCCGCGTTCGGCGCAGAGATGGATCTCGGCCTGGGTCAGCTGGGTCATGTGGATGGCGATCAGCCGGTCGTTGACCAGGCCCAGCCGGTCCAGGCGCGCGATCGGGCGCTGGCCGTGCTTCTCGATCGACTGCTCCACTTCCTGGGCGGTCTCGTGCAGGTGCAGGTGAACCGGCACGTCGAGCTGGTCGGACAGCATCCGCACGCGTTCGAAATTGGCGTCGTTGACCGTGTATGGGGCATGCGGGGCGAACGCCGTCGCGATCAGCGCATCGTCGCGCCACTGGTCGTGCACTTCGCCGGCCTTCTCGAAGTACTCATCGTCCGACGCGGCCCAGGCAGTCGGGAAATCGATGACCGGCAGGCCGACGCGCGCACGGAAGCCGTAACGCTTGTAGGTCGCCGCCTGTACGTCGGGGAAGAAGTAGTTCTCGTTGACGCAGGTGGTGCCGCCGCGAAGCATTTCGGCGATGGCCAGGGTGATGCCGTCGGCCACGAAGTCCGGGCCGATCACCGCCCCCTCGATGGGCCAGATGTGCTGCTGCAGCCAGACCTTCAACGGCAGGTCGTCGGCCACGCCGCGCAGCAGCGTCATCGGGTTGTGGGTGTGCGCGTTGACCATGCCGGGGATCAGCACCGCGTCCGGACGCGATACCGTCTCGCGCGGCGCGAAGCGCGCGCGCGCGTCGGCCACCGGCAGCACGGCGACGATGCGGCCATCGCTCACGGCGACCGCATGGTCTTCCAGCACCGCGCCGTGCGGAACGACCGGCACCACGAAGCCGGCTTCGATCAACAGGTCACAGGCAACGGGCGTACGGTCGTTCATGGCGCCTCGGCTCAGAATCCCAGCGTATAGGTCAGGCCGATGGCGCCGGCCCCGAACAGCAGCCAGCACAGCAACATCAGCGCCAGCGCGCGGCCGTAGCCCAGCCGCGGCACGGCGGGAAACAGGTACGCCAGGCTGGCGTTCCAGCACAGCATCACTCCCAGGCCGGCGAGCAGTACGCCGACGGCCCAGACGCCGAGGTACAGCGCGAGCTGTCCCATCACTTGACGCGGCTGACGTATTCGCCGGTACGGGTGTCGACCTTGATCACTTCTTCCTGGCCGACGAACAGCGGGACGCGCACGACGGCGCCGGTTTCCAGCGTGGCCGGCTTGCCGCCGGTGCCCGCGGTGTCGCCCTTCACGCCCGGGTCGGTCTCGGTGATCTGCAGCTCGACGAAGTTCGGCGGGGTCACCTGGATCGGGTTGCCGTTCCACAGGGTGACCACGCAGTCTTCCTCGCCCTTCAGCCACTTCTCTGCGCCGCCCATGCCGGCCTTGTCGGCCTGCACCTGCTCGAAGGTCTCCTGCTGCATGAAGTGCCAGTACTCGCCATCGGTGTACAGGTACTGCATGTCGGTATCCACCACGTCCGCCGCTTCGACCGAGTCGGTGCTCTTCATGGTGATTTCCTGCACGCGGCCGCTCTTGATCAGGCGGTACTTCACGCGGGTGAAGGCCTGGCCCTTGCCCGGCTTGACGTACTCGGTATCGGTGATGATCGCCGGGTCGTTGTTGATCAGGATCTTCATCCCGTTCTTGACGTCGTTCATGCCGTAACTGGCCATGCTGCTGCTCCTGGAGGTAAGGCGTACCCGCCGCGCGAGGCGGCCGGCCGGATAGAATGCGGGGACCCGCCGGACCCGGCGGGTGCTTGTTTTCAGACCCGACATGATAACCGCAGCCCCCGACCCCCGACAGCCCGCTGCCCGGCCGGCCCTCCGCTGGCAACAGGCCTGGCGCGATGCCGTGCGCGATCCCCGTGAACTGCTGGCATTGCTGGGGCTGGAGTCGCTGGCGGATCGCGTGTCCGACCAGGCCGCATCGCAGTTCGCCCTGCGCGTGCCACGCGGCTTCGTGGCTCGCATGCGCGCTGGCGATCCGCACGATCCGCTGCTTCGCCAGGTGCTGCCCCTGGACGACGAGATGCGCCCCGCATCCGGCTACGGGCTGGATGCCGTCGGCGACGGCGCCGCACGCACCGGGAACGGCGTGATCCAGAAATATCGCGGCCGCGCCCTGCTGGTGGCGACCGGCAGTTGCGCCATCAACTGCCGCTACTGTTTCCGCCGCCACTTCCCTTACGCCGAGGAAACCGCCGCACGCGACGGCTGGCGCGAAGCCGTGGACGTGATCCGCCGCGACGACAGCATCGAGGAAGTGCTGCTGTCGGGTGGCGACCCGCTGTCCCTGTCGGACGCGAAGCTCGCCGAGCTGACGGACGCCCTGGCCGGCATTCCGCACCTGCGCCGGCTGCGCCTGCACAGCCGCCTGCCGGTCGTGCTGCCCGAGCGCATCGACGAGGGCCTGCTGGCCTGGCTGGGCCGCCTGCCCTGGCCGGTGACGCTGGTGATCCATGCCAACCACGCCAACGAGTTCGACGGTGCGGTTGACGCCGCGCTGCGCCGCCTGCGCGATGCCGGCGTTCACCTGCTCAACCAGGCGGTGCTGCTGCGGGGGGTGAACGACGACGTCGACGCGCTGGCCGCCCTGAGCGAACGCGGCTTCGCCGCGGGGGTGCTGCCGTATTACCTGCACCAGTTGGACCGGGTGGCCGGCGCCGCCCACTTCGAAGTCGACGACGTGCGCGCGAAGGCGCTGCATGCGGACCTGGCCGCCCGCCTGTCCGGCTACCTGGTGCCGAGGCTGGTGCGGGAAATTGCCGGGGACACGGGCAAGCGACCGCTGTGAGGCGCCCTCGCCGGGCCGTGTTCGCATCTGCGACGGCTGCATTGGACTCACCTGCCGCGTTCAGGTATTAAACGCGCACCCCTCGCGGACACGCTGCATGCAGATCGGCAAAGACACCACGCTACGACTGACCCTGGTGGACGACAGCGCGGAGGACGCGGAAGCCATCGTCTCCACGCTGCGCAACGGCGGTATCGCCGTGCGCCCGCTGCGACCGCTGGACGCCGGCGAACTGGGGCAGATGGTGGCCGGCCAGCCGATGGACCTGCTGTTGGCGTCCCGCAGTGCCAAGGGCATTCCCCTGGCGACCGTGCTGGCCCAGGTCGACGCCAGCGGCAAGGACATCCCCGTGATCGTGCTGGCCGATGCGATCAGCGAAGCCGACCTGCTCGCCGACCAGGCGGCCGGCGCACGCGCCATCGCCTTGCGGGGGCGTGCGGAGCATGTGCTGACGGTACTGCGCCGCGAGTGGGCCGACCTGGATGCGCGGCGCTCGCAGCGCCGGCTGGAAAGCCAGATGCGCGAAACCGAGCGCCGGTGCGATGCACTGATCTCGTCCTCGCGCGACCCCATCGCCTATATCCACGAGGGCATGCACATTCGTGCCAACGACGCCTACCTGGAGATGTTCGGCTTCGAATCGTTCGAGGATGTGGAAGGCCTGTCGCTGCTTGATCTGGTCGGTCCGCAGTACGTCAACGATTTCAAGGCGCTGCTGAAGAAGCTCAGCAAGGGCGAACCGCCTCCGCCGCGCTTCGAACTGGAAGCCCGCAGCATCGACGGCGACAGCTTTCCCGCCACGCTGGAGTTCGCCACCGCGACCTACGAGGGCGAGGCCTGCGTGCAGGTGATCTTCCGCCGCCGCGAGGAGTTCGACCCCGAGCTGGCGCGCGAAGTCGAAGACCTGCGGCAGCGCGACATGGTCACCGGCCTGCTCAACCGCCCCACTTTCCTGCGCGAGCTGGAGAACGCCGTGGCTCAGGTGGCGCGCGGCGAAGACCAGTACGCCCTGCTGCTGCTCGAGCCCGACCACTACCAGCGACTGCTGTCCGAGATCGGCATCGACTCGGCCGATGCCCTGGCCGCCGCGCTGGCGGCGCGCCTGTCCGAGAAACTCGACGAGGGTACCCTCGCCGCCCGCTTCGGCGAGCGCACGTTCGCAGTCCTGCTGCGCGGCAACCATGCGCAGACCGCGGCGCTGGCGGAAAGACTGCGGGCGTCCTATGCCTCGCACGTCTTCAACGTGGGCGAACGCTCGGCGTCGGTGACGGCCAGCATCGGCGGCGTGCAGATCGGCGAGAAGATCGCCAGCGTCGGTCCGGTGCTGACCCGCGCCACGGATTGCCTGCAGACCGCCACCAACCTGGGCGGCAACCGCATCGAGATCTTCGACCCCGGCGCCGTCGACCGGGCCGAGGAAGAGCGTGTCCAGAACTGGATCCAGCGCCTGCGCGAAGCCCTGCAGGACGGCAGTTTCCGCCTGCACTACCAGCCGGTGGTCAGCCTGCAGGGCGAACCCGGCGAGGTATACGAGGCATTGCTGCGGCTGGAATCCAACGGCGAGGTCGTGCTGCCGCAGTCCTTCATCGGCATCGCCGAAGAAAACGGCCTGCTCGATGCGATCGACCGCTGGGTGGTCAACCGCGCCATCGAAGTCCTGGCCGAACGCAAGCGCGCCGGCCATGACACGCGCCTGGTGGTGAAGGTCAGCCCGGCCTCGTTCGCCGACAACCGCCTGCTCGACCTGATCGCCAGGCAACTCGCCGCGCACGATGTACCCGGCGACCGCCTGTGGCTGCAGACCCCGGAGGCCAAGGTGTTCACGCACCTGCGCCAGGCCCAGGCCTTCCAGTCCGCGGCGGCCAAGCTGGGCTGCCAGGTCGGCCTGGAACATTTCGGTGCGGGCCTGGATTCGTTCCAGTTGCTGTCGCACTTCCAGCCGACCTTCCTCAAGATCGACCGCGTCTTCAGCGAAGACTTGGGCAAGAACACCGAGCACCAGCAGAAGATCCGCGAGATCGCTGAACGCGCGCAGGCGCTGGGGATACTGACGGTAGCCGAGCATGTGCAGGACGCAGCGACCATGGCGTTCCTGTTCACCGCCAGCCTGGACTACGTGGAAGGCAACTTCCTGGCGGCGCCCGGTCCGGCAATGAATTATGACTTCAGCTGATCGGTCGGCTACCCGTGCACCGCAATCGAAAAACCCGCCTTCCGGCGGGTTTTTCTTTACGTGCGGGCCGGCCGGTATCAGGCCACGGTCGCCTGTTGCGCGCGCAGCGCGGCGATGCGGTCTTCCAGCGGCGGGTGGCTGAGGAACAGCTTCTTCATGCCCTGGCCGATGCCGCCGGCAATGCCGAAGGCCTCCACCTGCGCGGGCAGCGTACTCGGGCGCTGCTGCTGCGACAGGCGTTCCAGTGCGGCGATCATCTTCTGGCGGCCTGCCAGCGTCGCACCGCCATGGTCGGCGCGGAATTCTCGGCGACGCGAGAACCACATGGCGATCATCGTGGCGAACAGGCCGAACACGACTTCCAGCGCCATCACGATGATGTAGTAGCCGAATCCGCGGCCGCCACCCTCGCGATTGCCGGAGAGGAAGCTGTCGACGATGCCGCCCACCACGCGCGCCAGCACGATGACGAACGTGTTCAGAACGCCCTGCAGCAGCGCCATGGTCACCATGTCGCCGTTGGCGACGTGGGCGACTTCATGGCCCAGCACCGCTTCCGCCTCGTCCTGGTTCATCTGTCGCAGCAGGCCCGTGGACACGGCTACCAGCGCATTGTTTCGGTTGGCGCCGGTAGCGAACGCATTGATCTCGGGGGCGTCGTAGACCGCGACCTCGGGCATGCCGATGCCGGCCGCCTGGGCCTGGCGCTGCACCGTGGCCACCAGCCAGCGCTCGGTATCGTTGCGAGGCTGTTCGATCACCTGCGCACCGGTGGCGCGCTTGGCCATCCATTTCGAGGTCAGCAGGGAAATCAGCGAACCGCCGAAACCGAACACGGCGGCGAACACCAGCAGGCCGCCCATCTGGTTCGGGTTCACGCCGAAGAGGGACATGACGATACCCGCGAGCACCAGGACGGCGAAATTGGTGGCGAGGAACAAGGCAACACGCGTGAACACGGTTCGGATCTCCCAGGGTCGTGCAAAAGTGAACGCGGACGCCGCAGAATTGCGGCTGCGGCGTCATGAATTCAAGCGACTTCCTGACTGCCGGTTCAGCTTGCCCTTGCTTCCGACGAATGACCGAGAACGATCCCTCCCTCCGCTATCGCGGCCGCTTCGCGCCATCGCCCACCGGCCGCCTGCATTTCGGCTCGCTGGTCGCGGCCCTGGGCAGTTGGCTCATCGCCCGGCATCACGACGGCGAGTGGCTGGTGCGCGTGGAGGACCTCGATCCGCCACGCGAAGTCGCCGGCGCCGCGCGGCAGCAACTGGCCACGCTGGCGTCGTTCGGCCTTGTCTCGGACCTGCCGGTCGTCTGGCAGAGCGCGCGTCACGACCTGTATGCCGATGCGCTGTCCCGCCTGCTGCGCGACGGCCACGCATTCCCGTGCCCCTGCAGCCGCAGCGATCTCGTCGCCACGGGCGGCATCCATCGCCACTGCATCGCGCCCGGTCCGGGTCGCAGCGCCGCCGTGAGACTGCGCGTACCCGATGGCGCCCGCGTGGTCTTCGAGGACGCGCTGCAGGGAACGTTCGACCAACGGGTCGACCTAGAGGTAGGCGACGTGGTCCTGCGGCGCGCCGATGGCTTCTGGGCCTACCAGTTGGCGGTGGTGGTCGACGATGCCGACCAGGGCATCACGCACATCGTGCGCGGGTCAGACCTGCTCGATTCCACGCCCCGGCAGATCCTTCTGCAGCGCGCGCTCGGCCTGGCGATGCCGCACTACCTGCACCTGCCCCTGATCCTAGGCGCCGACGGCAACAAACTGTCGAAATCCATGGCGTCGCTCCCCATCGACGACGACGCCCCGCTGCCGGCACTGCGCGCGGCCTGGCAGGCGCTGGGCCAACCGGCGGCCGTGCTCGACGGCCTGTCGAACGTTGCGTCGATACTGCACGCCGCACATCGCGAATTCCGCCCGGATCGTCTTCCAAAAGTGATATCACTGACGTTCGCTGCAGCGCACAACAATCCTGTCGCAGGCGCTGTCTAGAATCGGGTGGCCGTCGGCTTGCGGCGGTCCAAGGAGAGTCCCCACATGACATCGCGCGTCGCCCTGGTCACCGGTGGCACCGGAGGTATCGGTACCGCCATCTGCAAGAAGCTGGCCGACATGGGCCACAAGGTCGCCACCAATTACCGCAACGAAGAAAAGGCGCGCGCGTGGCAGGCGCAGATGAAGGCCGAGGGCTATGACATCGCGCTGGTCAAGGGCGATGTGACCTCGCCGGACGAAGCGCAGGCGATGGTGAAGGAAGTCGAACAGACGCTCGGCCCGGTCGACGTGCTGATCAACAACGCAGGCATCACCCGCGACGGCACCTTCCACAAGATGTCGGCGACCCAGTGGGGCGACGTCATCAACACCAACCTCAATTCGGTGTTCAACGTCACCCGCCCGGTCATCGACGGCATGCGCGAACGCAAGTGGGGCCGCATCATCCAGATCAGCTCGATCAACGGCCTGAAGGGCCAGTACGGGCAGGCCAACTACGCCGCCGCCAAGGCCGGCATGCACGGCTTCACCATTTCACTGGCGCGCGAGAACGCCAAGCTCGGCATCACCGTCAACACGGTGTCGCCCGGGTACGTGGCCACCGACATGGTGATGGCGGTACCGGAGGACGTACGGGCCAAGATCGCCGCGGACATCCCCACCGGCCGCCTCGGCAAGCCCGAGGAAATCGCATATGCGGTGGCGTTCCTGGTGGACGAACAGGCCAGCTGGATCACCGGCTCGAACCTAGACATCAACGGCGGCCACCACATGGGGTGGTAAGGCCCGGCAGGTCCTTGCCCACGCATTCCCCCGACGCCCCGAAAGGGGCGTCGTCCGTTTCCATGCTGCGCAGCAATCCGGCTGGCTGAACAGGGCGGGCCTGCCGTGTGGCCTGTTGCAAGGGCTGTTGCGCTGCGTCATGCTGGCCGCCATACGCGTTTAGAGCGAAGACTCAATGGCTGCGATCCGCATCATCAAGAAGTACCCCAACCGTCGCCTGTACGACACCGAGATCTCCAGCTACATCACCATCGAGGACGTGCGCCAGCTGATCGTCGATGGCGAAGACTTCGAAGTCCGCGACGCCAAGAGCGGCGACGACCTGACCCGGACGGTCCTGCTGCAGATCATCAGCGAACAGGAACAGGACGGCGAACCGATCCTGTCCACCCAGTTGCTCAGCCAGATCATCCGTTTCTACGGCGATTCGCTGCAGGGCTTCATGGGCAATTACCTGGAGCGCAGCATGCAGCTGTTCATGGAGCAGCAGCAGCAGTTCCGCAGCCAGATGGGCAACCTGCTCGGCCAGACGCCGTGGACCATGATGAACCAGCTCACCGAGCGCAACATGGAACTGTGGCAGGAGTTCCAGCGCAACCTGACCGGTGGCATGGGCCGTCCGACCACGGTCAAGCCGAAGGATCCGCCACGCGAGACGCCGAAGCCGCGCTCGCGCTGACGTCCCACGTGGCGAAACCCGGCCCGCGCCCCGTTGCGCGGGCCTTTTTTTGAGTCGCGATAGGAATTCCGCATGACGCAACGCATTGCCGTGGTGACCGGTGGCTTGGGAGGCTGGGGCTGGCGATCTGCCAGGCGCTGGCGCGCGAGGGCCGCAAGGTGATCGCCGCCGACCTGCCCGCATCGCCCGAGCGGCTCGAGCACTTCGGCCGCCATACCGCCGCGCTGGGCATCGAGACCGCCGTCGTCGACGTGGCCGATTTCGATGCCTGCGCCACCTTCGTCCATGACGTGGAAGCCCGCCACGGCACGCTCGACATCCTGGTCAACAATGCCGGCATCACCCGCGACGCGACGCTGCGCAAGATGGACAAGTCGCAGTGGGACGCGGTGATCGGCGTGAACCTGGACAGCGTGTTCAATCTCTGCCGCCACGTGGTGGACGGCATGCAGGCGCGCGGCTTCGGCCGCATCGTCAACATCAGTTCGGTCAGTGGCCAGACCGGCAACTTCGGCCAGGTGAACTACGCCGCGGCCAAGGCCGGCCTGCACGGCTTCTCGATGTCGCTCGCGCGCGAAGTCGCGCGCAAGGGCGTCACCGTCAACAGCGTCTCGCCCGGCTATGTGGAAACGCCGATGACCCGCGCCATGCCCGATGACGTGCGCGAGCGCACCGTCGCCTCGGTGCCGGTCGGCCGCATCGGTCAACCGGACGACATCGCACGCGCGGTGGCCTTCCTCACGGCGGACGATGCCGGCTACATCACCGGCGCCAACCTGCCGGTCAACGGCGGCCTGTTCATGAGCTTCTGACCGGATTGCCGTTCGAACACCGACACCTCCAGGACCCTTTTCGAGAACTTTCCATGAAACTCACTCCTCCCACCTTCGGTGTCTGGCTGATCGCGCTGCTGCTCGGCGGCGGCGGCATCGCGGCCAAGTTCGGCTACGTGCCGGTGCTGGCCCCGCATGCCTTCTGGCTGGTGGTCGCCGGCTTCGGCCTGCTGGTCGCGGCGACGGTCTTCAGCAAGCTCTGACGGCTGGCGTTATGCTCCCGGCAGTCGCCACTGGGAGCGCCGCATGGAAGTGATCGGGTCGTTGCTGATTGCGCTGTGGTCGAAGCCCCGCTTCGCGATTCCCGTGTGGCTCGGCGTCGGCCTCGGAGTTGGGCTGTTCGACCTGACCGGCAGGCAACCCTCCTCCGCCGCGATCGCCGTGGGCTGCGTGGTGCTGGGCCTCGTCGTCGGCTTCGTGCTGGAGTACCTGCGTGACGCGCCGCGCGCCTGACGCCTATTCCATTTCCAGCCGTTCGAACCCGAGCTCCAGAGTCTCGTACAGCGTGTCCGCTACCTGGGCCTGCATCGGCGAGTACTGGTAGGCCACTGGCTTGGCCCGCAGAAAACGCCAGGACAACACCGTCGTGGTGTGCTGCTCATCGAGCAGGTGGCTGCGGACATCGCGCTGGGCCGCGCCTCCGTTGCGCGCCTCGTCCCACCAGCGATACCACGACAGCGAACCGGTTGCCCCGCGGCGGAGTACCAGGTTGCCGTAATGGCTCAGGGTGAGCAGCTTCTCCGCCTCCTTCACGCGGTCATTGCCGGTGCGGTACTCGTTGACCTGCAGGCGGGCGTCGGGAAACACGATCTCGGCCACGCCCGAGTCCGGACCGTCGGTGTTGCCATCGCCGAGATCGACGAGAAAGTTCATGCCGGGATAGGGACGATCGCGCAGGACGGCCATGGGCAGGTTCCATGAGAGGGAGGAAGGCCGGCTGCCACGCGGCGACCGACCTCTTCCCAACGCAAGGCGATCGTGAAGAAGGTCAACGATGCGACACCCGTCTGCGGCTCACCGCCTGCCAGTGAACAACGCAGGCCTTCCGGATGCCATCGATGGCATCCGGAAGGTCGCGCGCGGGGCTCGAAGCACCCCGCGTGGGGCTAGGAAAGCCATCGATGGCGCCCCGAGCACGATCCCATGGCATTCGGAAAGCGATCGATGGCATTTCGTATGAGACGGATGACATTCCGAAACCCAGCGATGGCGTCCGGAAAGCGATCGATGGGTTTCCGTGTGAGACGCACGGAGCCCGGCGCGTGATCGATGGGCTTCCGAGTGCCATGCCCTTGGCTTTCGCAGCCCCATCGTCGACCTTTCACGTGAGACGAGTGGAGCTCACAGGGTCATCGTCGGCATTCCGAGTGCCATCGAAGGTGCGCTGAGGGCCATCTGCCCCGAGGAATGTGAGAGCAGGATCCCGCCTCGACGAGTCCACCGACCTAGCCTGTCGGCGCCTGCCCGATCCAAAGGCGATTGCCATCCGGATCGTCGATCCGGAACTCACGCATGCCATAGAACGTCTCGTCGAGGTCGGGCACCTCCAGGCCGCAGGCGCGCGCCTGCCGGTGGAAGGCATCGACGTCGTCCGGATACAGGTACAGCACCGCACCACGCGGCGCGTCGGGATTCACGTTGATGGACTGGTCCAGCATCACCCGGCAGTCACCCCACCGCAGCTTCGCCCAGCCCCAGTCGTCGCGCCGGTCCTCGACAAGAAAGCCGAGCGCCTCGTAGAAGGCGATCGCCCGCGGCAGGTGGCGGACGGGCTGCATGGGAATGATGTGGGACATGGCGGCTTCCGGTGCGCTGTGCTCGTCCTACTCTGCCGACCACACCACATCGACACCCTCGGACTCGCCCACCGCAGTGCGCAGCAGGGCGACGAACTCCGCGCTGGCCCCCAGGCCTTCCAGCGCATCGATGGCGGTGTGCTCGACGTAGTAATCCTGGTCCCGGGAAGATTCCTCTTCCATGTAGTCCACCAGCATCTGGAAATCCGCGTCCGAGATGCTGCCCAGCGTGCGGCCACTGTCCTTTTCCGACAAACGAATGCTCATGCGGTGGTCCTTTCCTCGAACGTGGGAGTGATGGTCAGCGTGGGGCGCCGTCGGCGCCCTCGCGCAGGAAGGCGGCCAGGCCGCCGAGTTGCAGGCCCTGCACCTTGTCGACGACGGGCGCGAACTTGCCGATGTCGTCCGGCGTGTAACCGCCGGCGCGGTACCACAGGGTGATGCGGGTGCCGC
Organism: Pseudoxanthomonas sp. LjRoot127; assembly: GCF_964253495.1. Classification (NCBI taxonomy): domain Bacteria; kingdom Pseudomonadati; phylum Pseudomonadota; class Gammaproteobacteria; order Lysobacterales; family Lysobacteraceae; genus Pseudoxanthomonas; species Pseudoxanthomonas sp. LjRoot127. The sequence continues at coordinate 3,116,814 of NZ_CAXUQR020000001.1, read as the reverse complement.
CCTTTTCTTCGACGAAGCGCCATTCCAGTGCGCCATGCAGCCCCATGCCCTGCAGCGGGCCCAGGCCTCCGGTCATGCGCATCAGCTTGCCCGGATCGGTGAACACAACCGTCATGTGCCATGCCTGCTGCGCGCCGTTGAGTTCGCAGAAGCAGCCACCGACCTTGTCGCTGATGGAGAGCTTCGAAGCATCACCCCACCACGTATGGTCGGCCGGCCACCAGCGGCCTACGTCATCGGTCAGCGCTGCGTACGCCACCTGCGGCGACACCGGCACCCATTCCGCGTTCTCGATCGTGAAGCCATCGGGCTGCGCGTCCTTGATCGCTGCCTGCGCCGGCGCGATGGCGGCGAGCAGGACAATGCCCGCCAGCGCCTTCACTGTGCCGCTCCCTGCGGGCAGAACTTCTGGCGGTACTCCTTCGCCTTCGGCATCAACGCGGTGAGGTTCTGGATGCGCGTGCCGGGATTCGGATGCGTGGACGAGAACTCCGGCGGTGCCTGCCCGCCACTGGCTTCGCTCATGCGCTGCCACAGGGGAACGGCTTCCTCCGGATTGAAACAGGCCGCGGCAGCCAGCATCAGGCCCACTTCGTCGGCCTGCGTTTCATGCTCACGCGCGTACGGCAGCAGATAGCCATACCCCATCGCGGCCATCACCATCTGCTGCTGTTGCGGGTCCATGCCGCTCATCGCGCCCGCCATCTGGCCGATCTGCGTGAGCTTCTGCTGCGACATGCGCTGGGCGCCGTGGCGCAGCAGCGCGTGGGCGATCTCGTGACCCATCACCACGGCCACCGCATCGGCGTTCTGCGCGACGGGGATGAGTCCGGTATACACGGCCATCTTGCCGCCGGGCAGGCAGAAGGCATTGGCCTGCTCGGACTGGATGACGTTGACATCCCAGTCGAAGGACTTCCAGTTGCCGCTGGGCTGGGTTCCTTTCTCCGCCGCGATGGCGGCCTCGACCTCGGGCACCTTCGCGATCAACCGCTGGGCGATGGTGCGCACCTGCTGGGCGATCTGCGAGTTGGGATCGACCGGCTGCTCCTGCTGCAGGATTTCCTCGTAGGCCTGCAGGCCGAGCGCCTTCTCCTCCTCCACCCCGATCGAATTGTCGATCAGCACCTTCTCCCCGGTATAAGGATCTACCACGCGATTGTTCAGGTAATAACAGCCGCCATAGATCAGGAAGCCAAGCAGGATCAGCCAGCGCAGGTTGCCCAGTCCGCCGCCGCGACGCCCGCCACCCTGCCCGTACTGCGAGCGCCCGTTAGGATCTTGCCTCATCACCCTCTCCCTGGCGGCTAGATGCCGCGAACGACGCGGAAGCCCACCCGCGCATTAGTCATATCCGAATCCGAGGACGAACGCCACGCGGCACGCGCCTGCGCCGGCGAACTGGCCCAGGAGCCACCGCGCACCACCCGCGACCGGCAGCCGGGATTGAACCACGCCGCGCCGTCGGCCGGCGCACGCCGGTAGCTGGCATGCCAGCAATCGCCCACCCATTCGCTGGTATTGCCGTCCAAGTCCTTCAGGCCGAAGGCATTGGCGCGGAAGCGCCCCACCGGCGCGGGCCCCCAATAACCGTCGCCATAGCCGACGAAGGCGTTGTTCCAGTTGCGTCCGCTGGGCGAGCGGTCGTTGCCCCCGGTGAGGTTGGCGACACCGCGCGGTGGCTGGCCGTTGCCCCACGGATAGCGGCCCTGCTGGCCGGCGCGCAGCGCGTATTCGTACTCGGCTTCGCTGGGCAGGCGATAGCCGTGCCCGGTCTGGCCCGCGAGCCATTCGGCGTAAGCCTCGGCGTCGTACACGCTCACGTGCAGCACCGGCATGTCGTCGCTGGCGGGCTGGCCCGCATAGTCGGACTGCCAGTCGACGCCACTGCGGCGCACGAAGTTGCCGCTGCGCTCGTCGTACACCACCGAGTGTCCGCGGCGGGTCGCGCGCGGGCGGTACTGGGTGGCCTCGACGAACCGGCGGAATTCGCCCACCGTCACCGGGTGCCGCGCCATGGCGAATCCCCGGTCGAATCGCACGTAATGGGCCGGCTTCTCGGCATCGGCCGCGCCGGCCTCGTCTTCGGCCGCGCCCATGCTGAAGCCGCCGTGCGGCACCACCACCATTTCGGGACCACGCCCGCCATGGTGCAGCGCGTCGGTGAAGGCCTGGCCGGGACGGAACAGGCCGTAGTGGGTCGCCAGGTCGATGCGCTGGCGGAAATCCGCAGCCACCCGGTCACCGGGTTCGGCGATGCGCAGCACCTCGGCCAACTTCACGCGCGCGTCCTTCAGCCCCAGCGGCGTCGCCAGATCGCGGATGCCGGCATCCCTCAGCGCGATGATCCGCGCCAGGCGGATGCCCTCCACGCGCAGGCGCGCATCGGCGACCGTCGGGGCGTCGTCGCGGACGGCGGCAGCATGTCCCAACCACATGCGCGCGGAGGCGAAGTCACTGGCCTGTGCCGCCACCTCCGCCCGCCGGATCATCGCGCTTTCCACCGCGGCGATGCCCTGCCGCGCACGCGCCTGGCCCGGCTTCCACTTCAGGACTTCGTGGAAGCCGGCCAGTGCGCCGCCGCCCGCCTCGCCCAGGCTGCCCTCACGCAGCGCACGCTCGCTGGCCATGTTCAGGCGCGTGAGCTGGTCGGCTTCGTCCACCCGCGCCAGATACGCGCCCACCGCCGGATCGGCCGGCGCCACGGTGCGTGCCACGGCCGCGATCTGGCGGGCGCGACGCAGCGACTCGGTCCGGTCCTCGGCATGGCGCACGGCCTGCGCGCCCTGATCCAGCAGGCGATCCAGGCTGCGGTCCAGTCCCGCCTTCGCCCTCGCATCGTTCGCATCGATGTCGCGCAACGCAAGGTAGAGGGGAATGGCGTCATCGGGACCGTCGAACAGGCGCCCCTCGGACAGTGCATCCGCAGCGCGCTTGTGCGCATCGGCGACGTCCTGGGGCGCCAGCGCCACCGGGGGCGGTCGCCAATTGAGTTCCTCGACCCCGCTGTCATCGCCGGTGACCGTGACACTGGGCATGCGCAAGGCATCGCGGGCCGCACCTGCGTCCTGCGCCTGCGGCGCATCGCGCGAGCAGCCCGCCAGCCATGGCAGCGACAGCAACAAGGCGGCGAGGATCGCGCGCAAACACCCTCCGTGATGGGAGCCTGCGCCCCCGTGAGACAATGCGGGCAGACACTACCTGCACAGCCCGGACCTTAGGTTATTGTCCCCTGACTGAGCAATCGAAGCATCACGCGGAGAACACGTGCCCCACTGGATCGACACCCCCGCCGCATTGGATGCGCACCTGCAGCGCCGGCCCACGCGGATCGGGCTGGATACCGAATTCGTGCGCGAGCGCACCTACTGGCCGCAGCTCGCCCTCGTGCAGATCGCCCTCGACGACGACGTGCTGCTGGTCGATCCGCTCGCGCCGGGCATGACCGCCGCGCTGCGCCCCTGGCTGCTCGATCCCGCGATCACCAAGGTCATGCACAGCGCCAGCGAGGATCTGGTGGCCTTCAAGGTGGCGTGCGATGCATTGCCGGCGCCCCTGTTCGATACCCAGATCGCCGCGGCGATCGCGGGCATCGCCGCGGGCCTGGGGTACCAGAAGCTGGTGGAACGCGTCACCGGCGTTGTGCTGGCCAAGGGCGAGACGCGCTCCGACTGGCTGCGTCGTCCGCTGAGCGAATCGCAGCTGCACTATGCCGCCGACGACGTGCGTTATCTGTTCGCCGTGCACGATGCCCTGCAGGCGCAGCTGGTCGCCAGCGGCCGTCTTGCCTGGCTGGAAGAGGACTGCGCGCGCTTCGTCGAGAATGCCGCCAGCGAAGACATCGAACGCTGGCCGCACCTGTCGATGCGCAGCGCACAGTTCCTGGACGCGGAGGCGCAGCAGCGGCTGGTACGCCTGCTGCGTTGGCGCGACAGGCAGGCGCGCACCAGCGACAAGCCGCGCAGCTGGATCCTCGACAACGAGCTGGCGGTCGCGCTGGCGCGCACGCCGCCCGCGGACAAGGCCTCCCTGTTGCGCCTGTTCGACACCCAGCCGAAAGCACCGCGCAAGCTGGCCGACGCGATCTGGCAGGCCCTCGACACGCCGTTGGACGACGAGGCCGCGCTGCCGCTGGCCCGCACCGCCACCGACGGCGACAAGGCCCAGCTCAAGCGCCTGCAGGATGCGGTGTCGGCACGCAGCGTGGAACTCGGCTTGCCCGACGGCGTGCTCGCCTCGCGTCGCTACCTGGAGGCGCTGCAGGAGTCCGGCCAGTGGCCTGCCGCACTGGCGGGCTGGCGGCGCACCGAACTGGCACCGGCCCTGGACCCCATCCTCGACCGTTCAGGCTTGGCACCGGCCGCGGCCGCGGGCTAGAATGGCGCCGCTCTTGTGGGGCCATAGCTCAGCTGGGAGAGCGCGTCGTTCGCAATGACGAGGTCGGGAGTTCGATCCTCCCTGGCTCCACCATCCACCACGAAAGGCCAGGCGAATGCCTGGCCTTTTTTGTTGCCTGCGCGCCGCTATCCGCAGTCTCCAAAAGAAAAACCCGCCGGCAGCGAGCCGGCGGGCTGGGAGAGCAAGGTGACGCGTGGATCAGAACTTGTAGTTGACGCCCAGCAGGTACGTACGGCCCCACTCGATGTATTCCAGCGGACGGTCCTTGGTGCCGGCGTAGGTCTGGTAGGCCTCGTCGGTGAGGTTGCTGACCTGGAACAGGAAGCTCAGTCCGTTCAAGGCATGGCCGTCCGGGAACGAATAGCTCACCTGGGCGTCGGTGACGTCCTCGCCGACCACGTAACGCAGGGTGCGGTCGCCGTCGAAGTTGCCGATCTCGCCGATGAAATCCGAACGCTTGCGCTGGCTGACACGCGCTTCGAAGCCGTTGCGCTCGTAGTACGCGGTGAAGTTGAACGTGCGCTCGGACAGGCCCGGCAGCGCGATGTCCTGGCTGCCGACGCTGTTGGTGGACCCCGGCGGCGGCGGGATGGTGATGTCGCTGTCGTTGAAGCTCGCGCTGGCGATCACGCCGAAGCCTTCCAGCGCGTCGCTGAACAGGTCGAGCGGCAGCGATGCAGTCAGCTCGATGCCCTGCATCTTGCCGCCCTTGCCGTTGTAGGGCGCCGTGAAGCGACCGGTGCTCTGCGTCGGCGGCTCGCCCGGACCGGGCACGTAGTCGACCAGGAAGTCGCTGAAGTCGAAGCCGTCGCGCGATTCCGTGTAGATGTAGGTGCGCAGGTCCTTGTAGAAGAACGCCGCGGCCACGTACGCCTTCGTGCCGAAGTACTTTTCGTACGACAGGTCGAAGGCGTAGGCGCGCCAGGGCTCCAGTTCCGGGTTGCCGCCGCTGCCGCCCGGCTCGCCGGTCGCGGTATTGACGCCGAACTCCAGCGAAGCGCGCAGCTCATCCACGCGCGGACGGGCCACCTGCTCGGCCAGGCCGACGCGCAGCGTCTGGTCGGCCGGCAGCGAGAACGCCAGGTTCATGCTGGGCAGCACTTCGGTATAGGTCTTGCCACGCTCGACCGGCTGCACGTTGCTGCCCGCCGGCTGGGTGCTGTCCCAGTAGCGCGACGTCGACGACTGGTCGACGTGCTGGATCTGCACGCCGATGTTGCCGCGCACCGGCACGGAACCCCATTCGGTATCGAGGTTGGCGCGTGCGAAGCCCGTGGAGATCTTCTCGTTGACGTCCCATGCCTTGGGAATCAGGTAGGACAGATCGTCGACGGGATTGAACGTCATGTAGCGCGCGACCGCAGCCGGCACGTTCCAGGACGGGATGTAGCCGATGCCGGCGAACCGCAGGTCCACCAGGCCGTACTGCAGGTCGGACCCGACGGCGGTGACGCCCTGTGCGCCGAGGTTGATGTTGCCCTCGGGCTGGCGCTTGCTCTTCTCGCGATCGGCATAGTTCAGGCCGACATCGAGATCGGTGAACCAGCCCAGCGCTTCCGGCAGCGGGAACGACGCCGCCAGCTTGACGCCCTTCAGTTCGTCCTCGACCTTCGGGGTCTTGCCGTAGCCCGAGCCGTAGATCGTGTTGGCCAGCAACAGCTGCGACGGATCCGAGTAGTCGAAGCCCGGGTTGATCTGCGAGAAGCCGCCCGAACGGAACGTCAGGTCCACCGAATCCAGCTGCGGCGCCGGCAGGCGCTGGGTGTTGTTCTCGAGGTTGATCTCGTCGCGCTTGGTCTTCGACCAGCTGACGTCGGCGGTCAGGCGCACCAAACCGACATTGAACTCGTTGTTCCAGCCGAAGGCGTTGATCTCGTCTTCGCGGTAGTTGTACATGCCGCGCACCAGCGGGTACACGTTGTTGGCCGTGCCGCCGGTGAACGTGTCGTTGCCGTTGATGACGGGGTTGTCGACGTCCAGGCGACCGTAGCCGCCGTTGTAGTCGCCGATGTGCACTTCGAACTGGTTCGCGGTGCTGACCTGCTCGGCTTCGGAGTGGAACAGGTCCAGCGTGCTGGTCCAGGCGTTGGACGGACGGAACTGCAGCGTGGCCATCACGCCATCGCGCTTGGTTTCGCCGGTCCGCCGCAGCGCCTTGATGCCGTCGGAGTAGAACGTGCCTGCCGGCACGCCCGGGCGCCAGTTGTCGCCGATGGCCTGCCACGGCTCGTACAGGCCGACCTGGTTTTCCTGGATCGGCGTGGTCGCGTGCGAGTAGCCGATCGAGAAACCGAAGGTGCGCGCTTCGTTCTGGGTGATGTAGCTGGCGTTGATGCGCTCGCCGTAGCCGGACGCATCGGCGGCATTGCCCAGCGAGTTACGCTGGCCGCGGATGCCGACGGCGCCGACCGGTGCATCGAAGCTCAGCGGACGCACGGTCTGCATGTCGACGGTACCCGACAGGCCCTGGCCGACCAGGCCGGCATCGGGCGTCTTGTACACGGTGACGCCGCTGACGAGCTCGGACGGGTACTGGTCGAACTCGACGCTGCGGTTGTCGCCGGTGCTGACCATCTCGCGACCGTTCAGCAGCGTGGTGGAGAAGTCGGGCGACAGGCCACGCACGCTGATCACCTGCGCACGGCCGGCGACGCGCTGCGCCGCGAGGCCAGGCAGGCGCGCCAGCGATTCGGCGATGCTGACGTCAGGCAGCTTGCCGATGTCTTCGGCCGAAATGGCTTCGACGATGGACGTGGAATCGCGCTTGACCGAGATCGCGCTCTCGATGCCGCGACGGATGCCGGTCACGACCACCGTATCCAGCTCGGTGGCATCGGCCTGTTGGGTCTGTTGTTCGGTCGTGGCGGCGGTCTGGGCGTTCACACCGGTCGCGGTGAGCGCGATGGCAGACGCCAACGCCGCGCTCAGCAGGTTGCGCTTGAGTTGCATGTTCCCCTCTCCAAGGACGTTGTATGCGACGAACCGGGTGCGTCGCGCCATGCGATCGCCCGGGTCTTACACGCCGGGACACGGGGCCCCGGAACGTGCGGCCATGGTAGTGGCGCACGCAGTCGCACAAATCGCCCTGCATACGTATTCATGCATATTTCCGCGACCCGCCGTAACGCGCGTTCCGTACGAAAAAACAGGCGAAAGCACGGCATCGCCGGCATGCGCGCGCAGGCGTCGGGAAGGTCCGTCCACGACGCCACGCCCACGCGCATGCACGGTGGGTGCGTAACGTTCGAAAAAGGAAAATGTCAGCGCGCGCGTGCGAAGAACACGCCGCGGGGCGGCAACGACAACCGTGTTCCCTCCAGCGACACCCGCGGCAGGCCGTGACCGTCCAGCGCGTCCACCGGCATGCCTTCCGGCAGCGACCACGTGACCGGTTGCGCCGACAGGTTGAAGACCGCCAGCACGCGCTGCCCGTCCGCTTCGCGCACGAAGGCGAGGACGGGTTCCTGCGCGTCGAGGAAACGGATGCTTCCGCTTCTCAGTGCGGGCTGCGTGCGTCGCCACGCGAGGAAGCGGCGCACGAGGTTGAGCACCGACGCGGGATCGGCGTCCTGCCGGGCGACGTTGATGGCGCGGTGTTCGTCGGGAATCGGCAGCCACGGCGACGCCCGGCTGAAGCCGGCCTGGTCTCCCCCATCCCATGGCATGGGCGTACGGCACCCATCGCGCCCCTTGAAGTTGGGCCAGAAGGTCTTGCCGTAGGGATCCTGCAATGCTTCGTACGGCACGTCCGCTTCCGGCAGGCCCAGTTCCTCGCCCTGGTAGAGGCAGACGGAGCCGCGCAGCGAGCACACCAGGGCCACCAGTTGTGCGGCCAGCGCGGGCGAGGCATCCCCGCCTCCCCAGCGCGTCACCGCGCGCTGCACATCGTGGTTGGACACGGCCCAGCACGGCCAGCCTTCCACCATCGCCGCTTCAAGCCGTTCGACGGTGCCGCGGATGTAGGCGGCGCTGCCGTCCTCGGTCAGCAGCTCGAAGCTGTAGCCCATGTGCAGGCGCTGGTCGGTGACGTACTCGGCCGTGGTGGCCAGTGAGTCTTCGGACGAGATCTCGCCGAGCGCCGCCGCGTCAGGATATGCGTCCAGCAACCCACGCAGGCGCTCCAGGAAGGGAATGTTCTCGGGCTGCGTGTTGTTGAAGTAGTGATACTGGTAGGCGTACGGGTTGTCGGGACTGAATCCGCGGCCCACGCGCTGGTCTTTCGGCTTGGGAGGATTGTCGCGCAGCTGCGCGTCGTGGAAGCAGAAGTTGATCGCATCCAGGCGCAGGCCATCGACACCGCGGTCCAGCCAGAACTGCACGTTGTCCAGCGTGGCCTGTTGCACGGCCGGGTTGTGGAAGTTCAGGTCCGGCTGGCTGGCGAGGAAGTTGTGCAGGTAATACTGCTCGCGACGCGGTTCCCAGCGCCATGCAACGCCGCCGAACAGCGACATCCAGTTGTTGGGGGGCGTGCCGTCTTCCTTGGGATCGGCCCATACGTACCAGTCGGCCTTGGGATTGTCGCGGCTCTCCCGGCTCTCCTTGAACCACGGGTGTTCGACCGAACAGTGGCTCAGCACCTGGTCGATCATCACCTTGACGCCCAGCGCGTGCGCCTTGGCCAGCAGGCGATCGAAGTCCTCCAGCGTCCCAAATAGCGGGTCGACATCGCGGTAGTCGGCGATGTCGTAGCCGAAGTCGGCCATCGGCGACTTGAAGAATGGCGAGATCCAGATGGCGTCCACGCCCAGCCCGGCGATGTAGTCGAGCTTCTCGACGATGCCCGGCAGGTCACCGACGCCATCCCCGTTGGTGTCCAGGAAGCTGCGCGGGTAGATCTGGTAGATCACCGCGCCACGCCACCAGTTGTTCTTCGTCATCGATGCACCCGTCGCAATGCGTAACGCACCCCTCCGGTGCGCTCGGCGGGCGCCACTATTCCACGCCGTGCCGGACTGCGTGCACGCGGGTCGCGGTCGCCGCGCATGAATACGTATGCAGATCGACACGACCCGCGACGACACGGCATTCGCGTCATCGCACCCCGACCACACTTTCCAGGTCGCAAAACCCATGCCTGCCAACGGTTTGCAGGCATCTCGCGGGCGATAGCATCGCAAGGATGGGCGGCAACTCGCGCCTGCGTGTTGTTTGCGGTGCAGCATGGAATCGGACGCGCATGTCGGCAAGATGCCGCGACGTTCGCCATCGCGCGCGCACTTCCACTGAAACACGCCACCCAGGGATCCGAATGACCGCCAAGCCCCGCCTGTCCTTCTGGCAGATCTGGAACATGTCGTTCGGCTTCCTCGGCATCCAGTTCGGGTTCGCGCTGCAGGGCGGCTTCATGTCGCGCATCTTCCAGACACTGGGGGCGGAAAAGGATGCACTGCCGCTGTTGTGGATCGCCGCGCCGTTGACGGGACTGCTGGTACAGCCGGTGATCGGCTACTTCAGCGATCGCACCTGGCATCCGCTGCTCGGGCGTCGCCGACCGTATTTCCTCGCCGGCGCGATCCTGAGTTCAATCGCGCTGGTGTTCATGCCGCACTCGCCGACCCTGTGGATCGCCGCAGGCCTGCTATGGGTGCTGGATGCGAGCATCAACATCAGCATGGAGCCCTTCCGCGCGCTGGTGGCCGACAAACTGCCGGAGAGCCAGCGCTCCTACGGCTTCGTGCTGCAGACCTTGATCATCGGCATCGGCACATGGGTGGCCAGCAACCTGCCGTGGTTCATCACCCGGTTGGGCGTGTCCAACGAAGCGGGCCCGGGCGTGGTGCCGCCCTCGGTGAAGATCGCGTTCGCCATCGGCGCCTTCGTGTTCATGGCCAGCATCCTGGTGACCATCCTCACCACGCGCGAATATCCGCCGGATGATCTGGAGCGGTTCAAGGCCGAGAAGCGCGCGCAAGGCAACGTGGCCAGCGAGATCGTCCGCCATGTCGTCCACATGCCGGCGCAGATGCGCCGCCTGGGCGTGGTGCAGTTCTTCAGCTGGCTGGCTTTTTTCGCCATGTGGAGCATGGCCACGCCCGGCCTGACCGAACACGTGTTCGATTCGGCCGCACCGGATCCGGCGGCATTCGACATGACGGTGCCCGCGCAGGCAGCGGCGTTCCAGTCGGCCAACGGCGCCTTCCAGGACGCGGCGGACCTGGTGGGTTCGTACATGGGCTACTACGGCCTGTCGTCGATGCTGGTGGCGCTGCTGCTCAGCTTCTACGCCGCACGCCTGCCGCTGAACCGCAAGGCCGTGCACGCCGGCTCGCTGGTGCTGGGCGGGATCGGCTTCCTGTCGATGTGGTTCGTGCCCCACCCGTCATGGCTGATCGGGTCGTTCGCGTTGGTCGGCGTGGCCTGGGCCAGCATCCTGTCGATGCCGTACGCCCTCCTGTCCAGCCATGTTCCGGCGGAGAAGATGGGCATCTACATGGGCATCTTCAACATGTTCATCGTGGTGCCGCAGATCGTCGCCGCGACCCTGCTCGGCCCGGCCCTGCGCCACTTCTTCGACAACCAGGCGATCTTCGCCCTCTTGATCAGCGGCGGCAGCCTGCTGCTTGCCGCCCTCTCCCTGGCCGGCGTGCACGAAGCCGCCGACGCTCCCTCTTCCGCCCCGCCGCAGGTGCACTGATGCGTTTTCCCGCCCCCCGCCCGCTCGCCGTGTTGCTCGCAGGCCTGCTGTGCGCGCCCACGCTGGCGTTCGCCGTCGTTCCCGTCGACGAGGTCTACGGCACGACCGAACCGTTCGCGAAAGAGGCGGTGTACTTCGTGCTGACCGACCGCTTCGTCAACGGCGATCCGTCGAACGACCATCGCGACCAGGGCGGGAAGCACCCTACCTTCGATCGCCCCACCCCGGGCGCACCCGCGGGGCGTAGCGACAACATCGGCTACCTCGGCGGCGACTTCAAGGGTGTGCTGGACAACGCCGGCTACATCCGCGACCTCGGCTTCACCTCGGTATGGGTCACCCCCATCGTCGACAATCCCGATGAAGCGTTCACCGGCGGCGACGAAGTGAAGTGGGAAGGCATGTTCACCGACCGCGGCAAGACCGGGTACCACGGCTACTGGGGCATCAACTTCTACAAGCTGGATGAACACCTGCCCAGCGAAGGGCTGGATTTCGCCGGCTTCACCGCGGCGATGAAGCAGCAGCAGCTGGACGTGGTGCTGGACATCGTCGGCAACCATGGCTCGCCCGCCTATTCCATGCCGGAGATGCAGCCGCAGTACGGCAAGGTCTGGGACAAGGACGGCAAGCTGGTCGCCGATCACCAGAATCTGGACCCGGACAAGCTGGATCCGCGTCGCAAGCCGATGCACGCCTTCTACAACACCGGCGGCGGCTTGGCGCAGTTGTCCGACTTCAACGAGAACAACCCGGCGATGATGGAGTACCTGGTCGGCGCGTACGAGCAGTGGATCGACCAGGGCGCGGCCGCGTTCCGCGTGGACACCATCGCATGGATGCCGCACGCGTTCTGGAAGGAATTCGCCGACCGCATCCGCGCGAAGAAGCCGGGCTTCTTCATGTTCGGCGAGAACTTCAACTACGACGCCGCCAGCATCGCCGGCCATACCTGGGCCCGCAATGGCAGCTACAGCGTGCTGGACTTCCCGTTGAAGGCCAAATTGACCGAGGTGTTCGAGAAGCCGGGCACCAGCTACGAGGAACTCGGCAAGGCGCTGTACCTGGAAGACGGTCCGTACGCCAATCCGTACGATCTCATGACGTTCTACGACAACCACGACATGGCGCGCATGAAGGCCGCGGACACCGGCTTCATCGACGCGCACAACTGGTTGTTCACGGCGCGCGGCATCCCGGTGATCTACTACGGCTCGGAAGTGGGCTTCGAGCGTGGCAACGCCGAGCACGCCGGCAACCGCAACTACTTCGGCCAGGAACGCATCGACGCGGCACCGCAGAGCCCGATCTTCGCCCCGTTGAAGCGCATCGCGCAGCTGCGCCGCGAAACACCGGCCCTGCAGCGCGGCTTGCAGCTCAACGTACGCCTGAAGGGAGACCAGGCGATCTTCTACCGCGTGCTCCAGCACGAAGGAACCACCCAGACCGCGCTGGTGCTGCTGAACAAGGCGGATACGCCGGCAAAGATGTCCGTGTCCGAGTATCTCGAGCCAGGCCAGTGGCGCGACGCCTTCACCGGCAAGACCCAGCGCGTGCGCAACCGCCTGCAGGCGGACGTGCCGGCCCACGGTGTGCGCGTGTTCCTGCTGGATGATGCGATTGCGCGGGCCGATACCCGTGCACGTCTCGCCGAGCTGATGGCACGCAAGTCGCCGAAGGCGGATTGACCAATGCCTTCTGTGGGAGCGACGCAAGTCGCGACCGTTAACCAGAAACGACCTGTACGCGCGTGGGCGCGCTGGAGAGGACACGTTCTCGGAGTCGGGGAACGCCAGCAGAGCTGATGGCGCGCGGTCGCGACTCACGTCGCTCCTACAACCGCAGACTCACTTGGCAGCGGTCGATCCGCGCAACGCCAGCTTCACCGGAATGGTCTGGCTTTCCGCCGGTTCACCATTGATCAGCGCCAGCAATGTCTCGACCAGCAGGGCGCCCGCCAGCTTGGTGTCCTGCTGCACGGTGGACAGGCCGGGATTCATGAAACTGGCCAGCGGGATGTCGTCGAAGCCGGCCACCGCGACATCGTCGGGCACGCGACGGCCGTGTTCGAGCAGCGCCTTCATCGCGCCGACGGCGATCAGGTCGCTGGCGCCGAAGACGGCGTCGAACGTCGCACCACTCGCCAGCAACGTGCTGGCCGCCTCGTAGCCGGATTGCTCGGTCGTGATCGCATCGACCTGCAGTGCAGGGTCGGCCACCAGGCCGGCGGCTTCGAGCGCCCGGCGATGGCCGAGGTAGCGCTCGAAGAATTCCGGATAGTGGTTGGACGCATGTCCGAGGAACGCGATGCGGCGACGCCCCTGCACGATCAGGTGCGCCGTGATGTCATGGCCGCCCTGGGTGTTGTCGCAGCCGATCGACACCCCGGGCGTACCAGGCTGCACGGCGCCCCAGCGGACGAAATGCGTGCCCTGCTCCACCAGCCGCTCCAGCCGGCTGCGGGCTTCCAGATAGTCTCCATAACCCAGAAGGATGATGCCGTCGGCCTTCTTGCTGTCCTCGTAGTCGGCCTGCCAGTCGGTCGACAATTGCTGGAACGAGATCAACAGGTCGTAGCCGCGCAGTGCGCATGCACGGGTAATGCTGCCCAGCATGGACAGGAAGAACGGGTTGATCGCCGATTCGTCGGGCGTGGGATCTTCGAAGAAAAGCAGCGCCAGCGTTCCGGAATGCTGCCGGCGCAGGTTGGACGCGTTCTTGTCCACCTTGTAGTTGAGCTGTTCGGCGATGGCGAGGATGCGCTTGCGTGTTTCCTCGTTGACCATCGGACTGCCCCGCAGGGCGCGCGACACGGTGGGCTGGGACACGCCCGCGAGGTGGGCGATGTCCAGCGAGGTGGCCTTCCCCTTGATGGGCGCGATCACGGACGGCTTCGGATACGGACGGCGGAGGTCAGGATCATGCCACGCCGGGCCGCAGGCGGCGATCCGGTCGGGGCCTCCCCTTCCGCCGTGGGAGCGACGCAAGTCGCGAAAGGGCGCCGGCAGCGCCTCATCATGACGTACCTCGTTCCCCCGAGAGCGGGCTCGCAGCTCAGGGCGTGCCCTGGTCCGTTCGAGTCGCACCGTGCAGCTGCACGCCATCGGCGTCGGTGATGCTGACGGAGACCTCGATGCCGTGGCGCACGCTCTCGGTGACCACGCAGAAGTTTTCGAACTGGGCCAGGATCCGCTCCAGCGAGGCATGCGTCGCCCCCGCCTCGGCCAGCCGGATATCGGCATGGATGTGTCCCACGCGCAGTCGACCCTGTTCGTTCCGCACCAGTTCGGCGGTCGCGTGGGTCACCAGCTTGCCCGGCGCGTTCTTGAACTTGCGCAGGGCGAACAACAGGCTGGCCGACAGGCAGTTGGCCACGGCCGACAGCAGCAGGCGCGTCGGGTTCGGACCTTCGCCCTTCCCCAGCGGCTCGGGCTCGTCGGTCATGAGGTCGGCGATGGTCGTCTCGTCGAAGCGGATGCGGAAGGCGTAGTCGTCTTCCTGCTCCAGGGTGAGGCTGATGCGCTGGGTGCCACTCATGGAGGGCTCCGTTGGGAAGAGTCGGGCGGTGGACGGGATCATGGCATCGTGCGGCGATTCCAGGGCATCAATGCCAGCACGCGCGCCATGCCGCAGAAGCCGCTGACGCCCGCGAACACCAGGCCTGCACCCACGAAGCCTGACAGCAGCAGACCATACGGCGAGACCATCGCGGCCAGCAGGACACCGGTGAGTACCAGCGCCCCGGCGGCGATCTGCACCTGCCGCATCAGCTCGATCGGCTGGCGACGGTCCACGCGGACCGGCAGGCCGGCGCCTTTCCAGGCCTCAAGACCGCCGGACAGGACGAACGCCTCGCATCCATCCGCCGCCGCCGATGCGAGCATGGGACCATTCGCCCGGGTGCGGGCACCGGAGCGGCAATGGAAGATCAGGGTCTTCGAAGCGCCCCGGGGTATCGGCCCCGTCGCCTGTGCCACGGGCCACAGTACGGCGCCTGGAATGTGCTCGCGTGCGTGCTCGTCGCGATTGCGGATATCCACCAACACGGCGCCGTCCGACAGTAGCGACCGCGCCTCGGCGGGAGAAATCGATGGAATCGTCATGGGTGCTTCCTCATGGGCAATACAGGTCTTTCAACAACGACACGACACGCGCCACGCGCGGATCGGCAATGCGGTAGTACACGCTCTGGGCCTCGCGGCGACTGTCCACCAGTCCATCGTCGCGCAGCTTCGCCAGATGCTGCGACAGCGCGGACGGACTGAGTCCGACCTGCTGCGCCAGCTCGCCGGCACTGCACTCGCCTTGTGCGACGAGGGTGCACAGGACCAGCAGCCGACCGTCGTGGCCCAATGCGCGCATGAGGGCCGCGGCGTCGGCGGCGCTGGCGCGCAGTTTTTCCAGGTCGCGCTGTTTGAACGGCATCGGCTGGCCTTTACTTTATACTTTACTTAATTTAGTTTTATCTAAATCAAAAAGCAACCCCCGGAGATCTCCATGACCACCCCCGCCGTGCACGCCTGGTTCGACGACGCCACGAACACCATCACCTACGTGGCCTGGGACCCGGCCACGCGCCAGGCGGCGATCATCGACCCCGTGCTGGACTACGACCACCGTTCCGGCCGCGCCTCGCACCATAGCGCCGACACGTTGCTGGGCTTTGTCGCCGACCACGGACTGACGGTGGACTGGATCCTGGAGACGCACGCGCACGCCGACCATCTCAGTGCCGCCCCCTACCTGAAGGACAAGACCGGCGCGGCGATCGGCATCGGTTCGCGTATCACCGAGGTGCAGCGAACGTTCGCCCAGGTGTTCGGGCTGGATGACGTGAGTGGCGAGGGGCGCGAGTTCGACCGCCTGTTCCGCGATGGGGACACGTTCGCGCTCGGGGGGCTGCAGGTCGAGGTGATCCACACCCCCGGCCACACGCCCGCCTGCGTGTCCTATCGGATCGGCGAGGCGGTTTTCGTGGGCGACACGCTGTTCATGCCCGACTACGGTACCGCGCGTACCGATTTCCCCGGCGGCGATGCGCGCACGCTGTACCGCTCGATCCAGAAACTGCTCGCCCTTCCGCCGAGCACCGTGATGTACCTGTGCCACGACTACAAGGCGCCGGGACGCGACCACTACGCGTGGCGGACCACCGTGGCCGACGAGAAAGCGCGCAACGTGCACATCGGCGGCGGTGTGGACGAAAACAGCTTCGTCGCGATGCGCGAAGCGCGCGATGCCACGCTGGCGGCGCCGACACTGCTGCTGCCGTCGCTGCAGGTCAACATCCGCGCCGGCCGCCTGCCGGCACCGGAAGACAACGGGCGACGCTACCTGAAGATTCCGATCAGGATCTGACCCGATCATCCACCCGGCGGGATCGATGCCGGATGGGTGGCCACGCCGCTTCCGCAATCGGCGCTGAGCAAGCGCGACTGCTTCAGCCAGGCGGGATCGGGATAGTAGGCGAACAGGAACGAACCGCCGCGGATGCTGTCGATCAGCGGCTTGGCCACGGCACTGCCGACCGCCGGGCACCCCAGGCTGCGACCGAGGCGTCCCTGCATGCGCACGAGCGCGTCGCTGACATAAGGGGCGCCGTGTATGACGATGGCGCGCTCACGCGCCCTGTCGTTGAAGCCCGGCTCAAGCCCCTGCAGGCGCAGGGAATAGCCGTTGGATCCGCTATACGCTTCCTGGGTGACGAACGCCCCGAGGCTGGACATGTAGCTGCCGGTCGCATTGGAGAAACGGGTGGCGAGGTTCTCCCCCGTGTTGCGCCCGTGCGCGACGCGCTCCTCGAACAACAGGCGTGCGCGCTCCAGATCGAACACCCACAGCCGGGGTTGCGTCGACGGCAACGAATAGTCGATCACGCTGAGGCGCCGCATCGGCACCGGTTCGCCGCGCCGGATCGTGCACGTCATCGCATGCGCCGCCATCGACAGCACCTCGCGGTCGAGCGACGGCGCGGCACGATGCAGTGCATCGACCAGGCGTTCGGAAGGCGCGGGAGGCGGCGAAGCGGCCCGTACCGCATACGTCGGGGCGATACCCGCAACGACGAGGCACAACGACAGCACGCGGTGGCAACGGTTCATGACGGAATCCGGGGCATGGGAAGCAGCATCCCGATTCCGTCCGGGAGGCTCAGCGTACCCCTGTCGTGGGGCTGCTTTCGTCCGATTCCAAGACGGGCACGGTCGACGGGTCATCCTGCGTTGCGCGCACGCCGGGCAGATCCGACAGCAGTACGGTCGTCCCGGGCTTGAGGACGGCGTACAGGCGGCGGGCGAAATCCTGCGGAATCCAGAAGGAATCGCCCAGCGCGCGCAGCGGCGGCATCGGCGCGCCCTCCTCGCCCAGCACCCGATGCGCGACCCAGCGATGTTCCTTGTGCCGGGGATCGAGCAGGCTGGGGATGTCCTCCATCTCGGTCGTCATCACCAGCAGCACGGTGCCGTTGAGCTCGAAGTCGCGGACCCGCTGCACCGGTGCGGCACCGATGAGCACGCCGTTGCGCAACACCGATACCCGCGGGTCGTACAGGCTGACCAGGATGCTGACCGGCCCGTCCGGGGACGCCGCCTCGTTCCAGTACACCTCGTACGCCGACAGTGGCGGATGTGCCACCTGCCCTCCTGCGGTCACCGGGGCCAGCACGGCGGGATGCACCAGGCTGGCCGGCGATGCCTTCGCATTGGCCACGACCACCGAGTCACCGAAGCGCGTGATGCCGAACAGCTTCTCGGCGAAGGCCTGCGGCAGGCGGACGCAGCCATGCGACGCCGGATAGCCCGGCAAGTGTCCCCCGTGCAGCGCGATGCCGTCCCAGGTGAGCCGCTGCATGTAGGGCATCGGTGCATTGTTGTAGAGGTTGGAACGGTGATCCTTGTTCTTCTGCAGGATGGTGAACACACCGGTCGGCGTGTCCTTGCCGGCCTTGCCCGAACTGATCGTGGACACGCCGATCGCGATGCCGTTGCGGTAGACGTAGGCACGTTGCTCGTCGAGACTGACCACCAGCACCACCGGGCCTTCCGGCGCGATCTGCGGGTACCAGAGGAATTCGCCCGGCTTCAGCGCACGGACGTCGGCCTGCGGTACGGCGGACTGCGCGTGCGTAATGGTCGGAACGATGCTGGCGAGCACGGTGGCCAGCAGGAGGGTCTGCAACAGGGTGCGCTTCATGGGCGAGAGCTTATCGCAGGTGGGTCGTGCGCCGAGGACGGCGACGCCCTCCTGCAGGAGCGACGCGAGTCGCGACCGTGCACCAGCGACTGCTCGGAAGCCCTCTCGACATCATCCCCGGCGCTCAGGAAGACGTCGACGTGCATCAGACCGTGCGGTCGCGACTCGTGTCGCTTCTGCAGGGGCGATCCGTCACCGGACTAGACCGAGAGGCGCTCGCGCAAGGCGTTGTAATCGGACGGAATCGGATCGGCCTGCGCGGGACGCGCCAGCAGGTCGGCCAACGCGGGCGGCACCTCGACGGCACGCCCGATCAGCGGTTCCACCACGCTCTCGAACTTGGCCGGATGCGCCGTGGCCGCGACCGCCCAGTCGCCCTCCTCCCCCTGCGCGCGCAGGTCCTCGAGGACGTTCACCGCGGTCGCCGTATGCGGGCAATGCACCTCGCCATGATCCTGGAACCTGCGCGCGATGACCGCGCGTATGGTCGCGTCGTCGACACTGGACGCCGTGAACGCCGTCCGCAGCGCCGCGTCATCGCCTGCGTAGAGCCAGCGCAGGCGCTCGAAGTTGCTCGGCGCACCCACATCCATCGCGTTGGCCAGCGTCGACACGCTGGCCGCCGGCGCATAGTCGCCCCCCGCGAAGAAATCCGGCAGCACGCGATTGGCATTGGTCGCCAGCACGATCCTGCCGAGCGGCACGCCGAGTGCGCGCGCCAGGATTGCCGCCATCGCGTTGCCGAGGTTGCCGGTGGGGATGACCACGTTCAATGTCCGCCCCGTCTCCGCGCGGTGCGCCAGCGCTGCATGGGCGTAGTAACTCATCTGTGGCAGCAGCCGGCCCAGGCTGATGCTGTTGGCGGAACTCAGGGGCACCTGCGCTTGCAGGTCGGCATCGTTGAGGGCGCGCTTCACCAGCGCCTGGCAATCATCGAACGAACCCGCCACGCGCAACGCCGCGATGTTGTCGCCGAAGCAGCCCAACTGGTGCGCCTGCCGTGGCGACACGCGTCCGTCCGGATACAGCACGACTACGCGCAGGCCCGGCTGGCGATGGAAGGCGGCCGCCACTGCCGCACCCGTATCGCCGGAGGTCGCGACGAGGATCGTCAAGGGCGTGTCGTGTTCGCGACGCAGGCGCGCCATGCTCGCGGCGAGGAAGCGCGCGCCGAAATCCTTGAAGGCAGCGGTCGGTCCATGGAACAGCTCGAGTACATGGTCTCGCGGCGTCCCGAGCGGACGCAGCGGCGCCGGGAAGTCGAAGGCCTCGCCGCAGATCGCCGCCAGTTCGCCTTCCAGTCCATCACCCGCGAAGAACGGCGCCAGCAGGGCCGTTGCCGTCCCGGCGATGTCGCGCCCGGGCGCGAGCTCGCGCGCCCTCGGGAGTGCCTCGGGAACATACAGCCCGCCGTCAGGCGCGAGGCCGGCGGCGATCGCCTGGCTGAGCGAGGCGGCGGGTGAAGCGTGTCGGGTCGAGATGAAGTTCATGGGGTTCGCAGGCAAAGCACCACGCATGCAGTCGCGGGGGCCGGTGGAAGGAATCAGTGGGCGGACAGGAGTTCCGCGCCCGTGGCGTTGATCGGCGACACCCAGGCCTGGCTGTCGAAGCCGGCCGAGGCGAAAGCGGCCTGCACTGACGGTGTTGCCGCTTCCGCTTCGCCACGCGACTCGAACCAGGCGAACACGCTGGGGCCCGCACCCGAGATGCTGGCGCCCAGTGCGCCCGCTTCCAGCGCGGCGCGTTTCACGGCATCGAAGCCGGCGATCAACGGTGCACGGCGCGGCTCGACCAGCACGTCGCGCAGGCCGTCGCGCACCAGCATCGCATCGCCGGCGTGGCAGCCGGCGAGGACCAGTGCGAGGTTCGCGCTCTGGGCCACGAACGCCTTGAGTTCGTACGCTCCCTGCAGGGCGGCTCGCGCGCGACGCGTCTCCAGGATGGCCTCGGGATGTACGAGCAGGCTGTGCCAATGATCGGGCACGGGTATGCGCACCAGCCGCTCGGCCGTCGACAGCACCAGCCCGCCCAGCAGCATCGGGCCCAGGTTGTCGCCATGCTTGCCGCCGCTGGCCACCGCCTCGCCCACGAGTGCGTGTGGATACAGCTGTTCGCGCGTGAGCGGCGCATCGAGCAGCGCGTTCGCGGCCACCAGCGCGGCCACGCAGGATGCGGCGGACCCGCCCATGCCCGAGCCGAGCGGAATGCCCTTCTCGATTTCCACCTCGAATCCGAACGGCAGTGCCAGGGCTTCGCGCAGGGAGATCAGCGCCGCACCCGCGGTGTTGCCGGGCGCATCCAGCGGCAGGTCGACAGTGGCACCGCGGATCGCCGAGATGCGGACGTCCGCCGCGTCGATGCGACGCACGGTGACGGTGTCGCCGACGCCTTCGATCACGTGGCCCAGGATGTCAAACCCCACGCCGACGTTGCCCACCGATGCCGGCGAAAACGCACTTGCCTGCTGCCTCATGCCCACGCTCCGTCCCTCGTCGTCGGATCCCTCACAGCTTCGCCCCCTGCCCGGCCGCCACGCGCAGCACGTCGGCGAAGACGCCCGCGGCGGTGACCTCGGGACCAGCGCCGGGGCCTTGCACGATCAGCGGATTGTCGCAGTAACGGCGCGTGGTGAACTGCACGATGTTGTCGGTCAGGCGCAGGTTGCCGAAGGCGTGCCCCGACGGCAGCTCGACCAGCCCCACACTCGCATGGCCTTCGGCATCGAGTCGTGCGACGTAGCGCAGCACGTTCCCCGCGGCGCGCGCGTTCGCAAGCCGCTCACCGAACGTGGCATCCACCTCGCCCAGTCGCGCCATGAAGTCGTCGACACTCGCCTGCCGCAGCCCTTCCGGCACCAGGCTCTCGACCTGCACGTCTTCCAGCGCCAGTTCCCGGCCCGCTTCGCGCGCCAGGATCACCAGCTTGCGCGCCACGTCGGTCCCGGACAGGTCATCGCGCGGATCGGGTTCGGTGTAACCCAGGCCGCGCGCTTCGGTGACCAGCTGCGAGAACGGCACGCTGCCGTCGAACCTGTTGAACAACCAGGCCAGGGTGCCGGAGAAGATGCCTTCCACGGAGACCACGGTGTCGCCGGTATCCACCAGGTCGCGCAGGGTCGAGATCACCGGCAGTCCCGCACCGACCGTGGCTTCATAGCGGAAGCGGGCACCGCTGGCCGCAGCGGCGTCGCGGATGGCGTGGTAACGCGCCAGCGGACCGGCACCGGCCTGCTTGTTCGGCGTGATGACGTGGATGCCGGCGGCCAGCCATTCGGCGTAACGGTCCGCGACCACCGGGCTGGCGCTGCAGTCCACGATCACCGCGTGCGGCATGTGCGCGGACAGCAGGTGCTGCGTGAAGCGGTCGAGGTCGGCCGGTTGCGTACTGGCGTCGAAGCGGGCGCGCCAATCGGGGCCGATGCTGCGCTCGTCCAGCAGCATGCGCCTGCTCGAGGCGATGGCGCGCAGGCGCAGGTCGACGTTGGCCTTGCCCAGCAGTTGCGGTTGCGCCGCGCGCAGTTGCTCGATCAGTGCGCCCCCGACATTGCCCGGGCCGATCACGCCCACCGCGAAGGTCTGCGGTGACAGCCAGAAGCCCGCATGCGCCGCACGCAGCGCCTTGGTGGCGTCGGCGCTGTCGATCGCCACCGAAATGTTGCGCTCGGACGACCCCTGCGCGATCGCCAGGATGTTGACCTGCGCGCGCCCCAGTGCGCCGAACAGGCGCGCCGATACGCCGGGCGTGCCCGCCATGCCGTCGCCGACCGCGGCGAGCACGCTCACGCCATCGCGCCGCTGGACGCGCTGGATCTGCCGGGTGTCCAGCTCGTGCGCGAAGGCGTCCAGCAGCGCCGCCTGCCCCTTTCCCGCCTCGCTGGCCCGGACCACGCAGCAGATCGAATGCTCGGACGAGCCCTGCGAGATCATCACCACCGACACATGCGCGTTGCGCAGCGCCGCGAACACGCGCTCCGCCGTGCCGGGGACGCCGATCAGGCCGGTGCCTTCCAGGTTCAGCAGCGCCAGGTCGGCGCTCAGCGTCAGTCCCTTGACCGGCCCGACCGCATCGCGTTCGGCGGTGATGCGGGTGCCGGGATGCTCGGGATGGAAGGTGTTGCGGATGATGATCGGCAGGCCGCGTTCCATCGCCGGCGACATGGTCTGCGGGTGCACGACCTTGGCGCCGAAATATGCGAGTTCGCAGGCTTCGTCGTAGCTCAGGGCACCCAGCTGCACGGCTTCCGGCACCACGCGCGGGTCGGCCGACAGCACGCCGTCCACGTCCGTCCAGATGTGCAGTTCGGCGGCGTCGTACAGGGCGGCGAAGATGGCGCCGGAGTAGTCGCTGCCGTTGCGGCCGAGCGTGGTGAAACGGCCCTCGCGGTCGCGCGCGACGAAGCCGGTGGCCACGACGCGGCGCTGGGGGTGTGCGGCCTGCCACGCCGCCAGTCGCTGCGCGCTGGTTTCCCAGTCGACCACCACGCCGAGTTCGCCGTGGTCGACGCGCAACACCTCGCGCGCGTCCAGCACGGCGCAGTCTTCGCCCTGCAGCGTCAGGTATTCCCCGAGCAGGCGCGCCGAACAGACTTCGCCCAGCCCCTGCACGCGCTGCAGGACGAGTTCCGGCAGCCCGCCAATGACGATCAGTGCGTTGAGGATTTCCTCGAGCCGGGTGAAGCGCTCGTCCACCCATTCGATCACCGGTCCCGATGCCTCGCCGAGCAGCGCGACGGCCGCACCGCGATGGCGCGCACGCAAGGCGTGCCAGGCCTCATGCCACTCCGGGCGATTGGCCGCGGCCAACTCGCACAGCTCGATCAACGCGTCGGTCACGCCCTTCATCGCCGACACCACGGTGACCTGCACGTCCTCGTCGCGCGCCAGCAGCAGCTGCGCCACATGGCGGTAACGGTCGGCATCGGCGACGGAGGTGCCGCCGAACTTGTGGACGACGGTGCGCGGTTTGGGTTGTTCGACTTCGGCGTTGCGGGACGACATGGGTCAGGAACCTCGGGTAGGAGGCCCGGCACGGCGTCAGGAAGTGGGGAGGCCCTGCATCCTGATCCGGGTGCGGGGCCGTGGTCTGCGGATTACGCGAACACAACCAACCGCACCCGACGAGTCAGGGTGGTAATGGTGGTGGTAATGGACGTGCGTCCGGCATCCGCGCGCGCCACCGCAGCCGACGGGGCCGGCGTGGACAACATGGCGTGCGAGGCATGCGAGTGCATGGACGAAGAAAAACACGCCACCCGGGGGGGCTGTCAAGCGTTGCGACGCAACAACGCCAAGGATTTCAGATGGATGCAACTGAAACCAATGGTGTGCGCACTACAGCATGCGGGTCATGAAGACGCTGTTGGGATCCTCGGCGTAATCGCCGAACGGCGCACACGGAATGAAGCCTGCGCGGGCGTAGAGCGCACGTGCCGGCGCGAAGTACGCCATTGATCCGGTTTCCAGGCTGAGGCGCGAGTACCCGCGCCGGCGGGCCTCCCCGACGATATGGTCAAGTATCCGCTGGGCGACGCCACGACGCAGATGGTGCCGCGCCGTCCGCATCGATTTCACCTCGCCATGGCCCGCATCCAGTTGACGCAGCGCACCGCAACCGGCGAGCACCTCGCCATCCCATGCCGCCCAGAAACTGATGCCGTCGCCACGCAGCCCATCGAGGTCCAGCGCATGCACGCTTTCAGGGGGCGAGGTGCGATGCATCCAGTCCAGGTGCTCCTGCAGCAGCGCAATGACGTCAGGATGGCGGAGGTCATCGAGGCGGATGTCCATGGGTGCGAACAGGTGGGGGGCGTTGTCCCACAGTGCCATGAGGATCGTCGGCGTGATACGGCCGGGCGCCGGATGCGTCGTACGTGGCGGCGCTTCGTGCGAGAATCGGCGCCGATGGCCCCGTAGCTCAGCTGGATAGAGCGGTCCCCTCCTAAGGGACAGGTCGTGCGTTCGAATCGCGCCGGGGTCACCATCTTTCCCATTGCCCGCGCCGCCTGCGCACCTCGGCGAATCGACGATCTATCCGTTCCCGCATCGGCAATCCGAATAAAGCCCGGCACCGAATCATCGGCGTTCCGCGCAATCATCGACGGGCCCGGAATCGCTGGAAAAACACAGACTTACGCAAGGTCCGGCGGGCCGTCTCTGGTAGAATCGCGCACCTCTTTCGATGCTTCGCCGTCCGGCGGCATCCCGTGCAACGACCCTGGAGCTTCCATGCCTGCTGACCTCCTCAAGGCCCTCGGCCTTACCACCACCAACTCCGGCACCTACCTCGGCAGTGGTGAGTGGTCCACGACCACCGACGCCGGCCTGCTGCAGTCGATCAACCCGACCACCGACGAGGTGATCGCCGAGGTCCATGCCAGCAGCCAGGCCGACTACGAGAAGATCGTCGCGCGCGCCCAGGCCGCCTTCAAGATCTGGCGCACCACGCCGGCGCCGCGCCGCGGCGAAGCGGTGCGCCTGTGCGGCGAAGCGCTGCGCAAGCACAAGGACGCGCTGGGCTCGCTGGTCGCGCTCGAAATGGGCAAGAGCAAGCCCGAAGGCGACGGCGAAGTGCAGGAGATGATCGACATCGCCGACTTCGCCGTGGGCCAGAGCCGCATGCTGTACGGCTACACCATGCACTCCGAGCGCCCCGGCCATCGCATGTACGAGCAGTACCAGCCGCTCGGCCTGGTCGGCATCATCAGCGCGTTCAACTTCCCGGTCGCGGTGTGGGCATGGAACGCGTTCCTGGCCGCGATCTGCGGCGACATCTGTATCTGGAAGCCGTCCAACAAGACGCCGCTGACCGCGATCGCCAGCATGAAGATCTGCAACGAGGCGCTGAAGGCCGGCGGGTTCCCGGACATCTTCTTCCTGATCAACGACGCCGGCGTGGAACTGGCGCAGCAGTTCGTCGACGACAAGCGCATCCCGCTGATCAGCTTCACCGGCTCCACCCAGGTCGGCCGTACCGTCGGCGAACGCGTCGCGCGCCGCATGGGCCGCAGCCTGCTGGAACTGGGCGGCAACAACGCGATCATCCTCGACGAAAGCGCCGACCTGAAGCTGGCGATCCCCGGCATCGTGTTCGGCGCCGTCGGCACCGCTGGCCAGCGCTGCACCACCACGCGCCGCCTGATCGTGCACGAATCCATCTACGACACCGTGCTGTCCACGCTGGTCAAGGCGTACAAGCAGGTGGAAGGAAAGATCGGCGATCCGCTGGATCCGGCCAACCTGATGGGCCCGCTCAACAGCCAGGGCGCCGTGCAGCAGTTCCTGGATTCCATCGCCAAGGCCAAGGCCAGCGGTGGCACCGTCGAGACCGGCGGCACCGCGATCGACCGCCCGGGCAACTTCGTCCTGCCGGCGATCGTCACCGGCCTGAAGAATTCCGATGAAGTCGTCCAGCACGAGACCTTCGCACCGATCCTGTACGTGATGAAGTTCAAGACCCTGGACGAAGCCATCGACATGCAGAACGCCGTGCCTCAGGGCCTGTCGTCGTCGATCTTCACCCAGAACCTCAAGGCGGCCGAGCAGTTCCTGTCGGCGGCCGGCAGCGACTGCGGCATCGCCAACGTCAACATCGGCACCAGCGGCGCCGAGATCGGTGGTGCATTCGGTGGCGAGAAGGAGACCGGTGGCGGCCGCGAGTCCGGCTCGGATGCATGGAAGGTCTACATGCGCCGCCAGACCAACACGATCAACTACTCCGACTCGCTACCGCTGGCACAGGGCATCAAGTTCGACCTCTGACCCGAGCGCGGCCGGCCGGCACGCGTGCCGGCTGCCCTGAATGGGCCGGCTTCTGGGATAATCGCGCCACCCCTTCCGGGTGGCGCTTTTTTTGTCCGCCCGGTCCAGCGCCGGCGCGCCTCCCTGACCCCTGCACGGAGCCCCTGATGAACCAAGCCCGCACCACCAGCAGCCTCGCCATCGCCAGCCTCGTGTCCGGCATCCTCGGCTGGACCCTGTTGCCCTTCATCGGCACCCTCGTGGCCATCATCACCGGCCACATGGCGCGCGCCGAGATCCGCCGCAGTGCGGGCACGCTGGACGGCGACGGCATGGCCATCGGCGGCTTGATACTGGGCTGGGTGTCGGCGCTGCTGTGGGTGATCGGCATCGCGGTGATCTTCCTGTTCCTGGGCGGCATGGCCTGGCTGGCGACGTTGAACTGACTCCGCGCGCGTCCATGTATTCGTTCGCCCGCCCCTTCCTGTTCGGCCTCGACGCCGAGACCGCCCATGGCATGGGCCTGAAGGCGCTCGACCTGGCCTACCGCACGGGCACCACCCCGCTGGTGGCGCGGCCGATCACGCCGATGCCCACCAAGGTCATGGGCCTGACCTTCCCCAATCCCGTCGGCCTGGCCGCCGGCATGGACAAGAACGGCGCGCACATCGATGCCCTGTTCGCGCTGGGCTTCGGCTTCGTCGAGATCGGCACGGTCACGCCGAAGCCGCAGTCGGGCAATCCGAAACCGAGGATGTTCCGCCTGCCGGAACACCAGGCGGTCATCAACCGGCTCGGCTTCAACAACGAAGGCGTCGATGCACTGGTGCGCAATGTCGAAGCCGCGCGCCGCGACCGCGGGCTGCTCGGCATCAACATCGGCAAGAACAAGGACACGTCCAACGAGCGTGCCGCCTCCGACTACCTGTACTGCCTGGAACGCGTCTACCCGCTGGCGGACTACATTACCGTCAACATTTCATCGCCCAATACCGCTGGCCTGCGCGAACTGCAGGAAGAGCAGGCGCTGCGCCAGCTGATCGGCACGTTGCGCGAGGCGCAGGAAGAGCTGGCCGCGCAACACGGTAAGCGTGTGCCGATGCTGGTCAAGATCGCGCCGGACCTGTCGGACAGCGACATCGACGCCGTCGCCCGCGTGCTCGGCGACATGCAGGTCGATGGCGTCATCGCCACCAACACCACCGTCTCGCGCCTGAGCGTGCAGGAGCATCCGCAGGCGCGCGAGACGGGGGGACTGTCGGGCGCGCCCCTGATGGGCCAGGCGACGCTGGTGCTGCGCCGGTTGCGCACGCGGCTGCCGCACAGCATTCCGCTGATCGGCGTCGGCGGCATCCTGTCCGGCGCCGATGCCGTGGCCAAGATGTCGGCCGGTGCCTCGCTGGTGCAGTGCTACACCGGCCTCGTCTACCGCGGCCCCGAACTGGTCCGTGAATGCGTGGAAGCGATCCGCCGCCGCCGCGAAGCCCCGAGCGGCGGGCCGGTAGCGCCGGAATGACCACCGGCTACCGCGTCACCCCGAACGCCTCGCTGCGCGAGCGCACCACCTTCGGCGTGCCGGCGCGGGCGCCGTGGCTGATCGAGGTCGACGATGCAGCCGCGCTCGACGAGGTATTCGCGCTTCCCCAGGTGGCCGAAGGCGGATCGCTGGTGATCGGCGGCGGCAGCAACCTGTTGTTCGCCGGTGACGCACCGGGCGCCGTGATCGCCATGGCCACGCGCGAGGTGCGCATGCTGTCCGACGATGGTGGCCATGCGCTCGTGCGCGCGGATGCCGGGGTCGACTGGCATCCGCTGGTGATGTGGACGCTGGACCAGGGCCTGTGCGGCCTGGAGAACCTGGCGCTGATCCCGGGCACCGCGGGCGCGTCGCCGATCCAGAACATCGGCGCTTATGGCACCGAAGTGGGCGAGTTCATCCATGTCGTCGAGGCCATGGATCGCCGCGACGGCACGCGTGTGCGCCTGGACCGCGACGCGTGCGCCTTCGCTTACCGCGACAGCGTCTTCAAGCACGATCCCGACCGCTATCTGGTGACTGCGGTGGAGTTCCTGCTGCCGCGCGCGCCTGCGTTGCGGCTGGATTACGCGGGCATCCGCGACGAACTGGCGGCGATGGGCATCGCCACGCCGACCGCCCGCGATGTCGGCGAAGCGGTCATCCGCATCCGCCGGCGCAAGCTGCCGGACCCCGCCGTGGTCGGCAACGCCGGCAGCTTCTTCAAGAATCCCATCGTCTCGCAGGCGCAGGCGGATGCGTTGCTGGTCGATTACCCGACCTTGCCAGTGTTCCGTGGCGATGCCACGCACAACCGAAAGCTGTCGGCGGCCTGGATGATCGAAGCCTGCGGCTGGAGGGGCCACCGCGATGGCGATGCAGGCGTATCCGCAGCGCACGCGCTGGTGCTGGTCAACCACGGCGAAGCCACCGGTGCGCAGCTGTTGGCGTTGGCACGACGCATCGCAGACGCGGTGAATGCGCGCTTCGGCGTGTGCATCGAGCCGGAACCGAAGATCATCGGCGCCCGCTGGTAGATCACCGGACCGCATGCCCGCCCTGCCCGCCCACTATCGCGCCGCCGTGCTGATGCTGGGCAGCACGGTGTTCTTCGCGCTGATGGTGGTGGCGATCCGACTGGCGTCGGCGACCCTGCACACGTTCGAGATCGCGTTCTTCCGCAACTTCTTCGGCCTGCTGGCGGCGGCCCCGCTGATCCTGCGGCACGGCCCCGGCTTCCTGAAGACCACGCAGTTCCCGCGCTACCTGTTCCGCTGCGTCATCGGGATCTGTTCGATGCTGGCCGGCTTCTGGGCGATCGGCCACCTGCCGCTGGCGCAGGCGGTGTCGCTGTCGTATTCCACGCCGCTGTTCGTCACCCTGGCCGCCGCCGCCCTGCTCAACGAACAGGTTCGCGCACGCCGCTGGACTGCGGTGGCACTCGGGTTCGCCGGGGTGTTGATCATCGTGCGCCCGGGTACGTCGCAGTTCACCGCCGACGCGATGATCGCGGTACTCGCCGCGGTGATGAGCGCGCTGGTCGCGATCCAGATCAAGCAACTCTCGAACACCGAACCGGCCGACCGCATCGTCATCTACACCACCCTGCTGTGGGTGCCGATGTCGCTGGTGCCGGCGCTGGCCGTGTGGGAATGGCCGCAGGGCATCACCTGGGCCTGGGTCGTCGCCGCCGGCGTGCTCGGCACCGGCGGCCACATGCTGTGGACGCGTGCGCTCAAGTTGGGCGAAGTATCGGCGCTCACGCCGATCAGCTTCATGCAGCTGCCGGTGGTGGCGGTGTTCGGGTGGCTGTTGTTCGACGAGTCGCTGGACCGGTGGACGCTGCTTGGCGCCGGCATCATCTTCGGCGCCAACGCGTACATCGCCCATCGCGAGGCGGTGCTGTCGCGGCGCTCGGCCTCGGAGGCCGCCAGCGCGGCCGCCAAACCCGGCGAGTGACCGTTCCGGCGACTCAGCCCCGCCTGGCGGGCTGCTTGCCGGGCCGGTCGCCGGCGCGATAGCGCTGCACGAAATCCGCGTCGTCGTCATCCAGCGTGTTCGGGTCCGCCGCCAGCAGGGGGGCGACGTATTGCCGGTACAGGGCCTGGGCCTCGGCCTTGCGTCCCAGCTCGTTGTACGTGTCGATCAGGTTCCAGGCCGCGATACGGGTTTCCAGGTCCGTCTCGCCCAGCACGCGCCGGCGCAGTGCGAACAGACGCTCGTACTCCGGCACGGCGTCCGCGGTCCGACCGAGCACGCGCAAGGCTTCGGCACGGATGACCATGGTGACCTGCGCTTGCGGGTGCTTTTCGCCGAGCGTCTTCAACGCCAGCGGCTGCACGTCGCCCAGCAGGCGCAGTGCCGCTTCCGCCTGGCCGGCATTGAGCAACGTGCCGGCATGATTGACCAGGATCGACAGCGTGTCCGGATGCGCGGCACCCTGGGTCCGGCTGCGCGCGGTGATGACCTGCTCTTCCAGCGGCAGTGCGGCGGCGAAATCGCCGAGCCTGGCATACGCGGTCGCCAGGTTCAGGCGCGTGCGTACCGTCTGCGGGTGGTCGCGGCCGAGCACGCGTTCCCGCGCGGCGAGTACCTCGCGCAGCGCCGGAACCGCGGCTTTCACCGCCTGCTTGTCGCCGCCGTCGATCATCATCGTGGCCAGCGTGCTGCGCGCCTGCAGGGTGGTGGGATGTTCGCTGCCCAGCTTGGTGATGTAGCGCGCGGTGAGGTCGCGCTGCATGGCGATCGCCGCGTCCTTCTCGCGGTTCATGATGCGCAGGACGGCCAGGTTGCCCATGGCGGACAAGGTTTCGTCGTCATCCGGACCCAGCGTCGCGGTGCGCAGCGCCACCACGTTCTCCATGTTGGCGCGCGCCTCGGGCAGTTCGCCCAGGTTGCGCTGCACGGCGGCGAGGTTGTTGGTGGCCTCCAGCGTGGCCGGATCGCGCTCGCCGACGCTGGCGAGCAGGCGCTCCTGCACGGCCTGCACGACGCCCTTGGCGCGCGGGCGATCGCCGCGTGCGGAGATGACCTGCGCCTGCGCCAGTTCCAGCTTGACCCGCACCTGGTCGTTCACGGGCAGCGCGAACGCGCGCGGCAGCGCCTTCTGCAACACGGTCTCGGCCTGGTCGATGTGCGCGCCTTCGAGCAGCGCCTGCACCTGTTCGTTGCGCGCACGCAGCGTCTCGGGCGCACCCTCGCCCAGCGCGGCCGCGCGATGCTCGGCGACGCGGCCGAAATGCTCGGCCGCCTTGTCGTAACGTCCGATGGCGGCGTACACGCGGGCGACCGATTCACGCAGGCTGGCCGCCACGTCGGGCTGGTCGGCGAAATCGCGGGCGATGGCCTCTTCCGCGTTGGCGAGCAACTGGCGATCCACCAGGTCGCGCGCCAGGTCGCCGGTGCTCGCCTTCGCCAGCGTCGCACCGAACGCCGAGGAGGCGCCGGGATCCACGCTCGCCACCTGGCGCACCAGGCCTTCGGACAGACCGACACCCATGGTCTCGATGTCGATGCCCTCCAGCATCGACTGCTGGAAGGCGGCGACCTTCTCCAGCTCCGCGCTGCGCGCCTCGGCGACGCTGCGCTGCGTCCGCGCCTGTTGCAGTCCATACAGCGACAGCGCCAGTCCCCCCAGCAGCGCCAGCAGGCCGAAGCCCGCCGCCACGGCTGCCGTGCGATGGCGGCGCAGGAACTTCCGCCACGCATAGCGCCGGCTCGGCGGTACCGCCGCCACCACGCGGCCATCCAGATAGCGCTGCAGGTCGTCGGCCAGCGCCGCGACCGCGTCGTAGCGCGCGTCACGGTCGTGCTGCATGGCCTTCAGCACGATCCAGTCCAGGTCGCTCCGCAGCCGCGCGCGCATCCGCGCCAGCGACAGGCCGCGTTCCTGTGCCATCTGCCGGGCCTGGTCGGCGGGCAGCGCCGCCAGTCGCGACGACGGCGCCACCGCGGTCGGCGTGTCCGCCGCCCAGGTTTCGCCCACGGCCTCCGGGCGTACGCCGGTCACCAGTTCGCACAGCACTACGCCGAGCGAATAGACATCGCTGCGGGTGTCGACCTGGGCGGCGTCGCCCTGCGCCTGTTCGGGGCTCATGTACTCGGGAGTGCCTGCACGCTCCAGTGCGGCGTCGCCGGCCAGCGACGCGGCCATGGCGATGCCGAAATCGATGATCTTCGGCGCCGGCCGCCCGTCCACCGTATCCACCAGCAGGTTGCCGGGCTTGAGGTCGCGGTGCACCACGCCCTTGTGGTGCGCATGCTGCACGCCCTCGCAGACACGGATGAACAAGGCCACGCGCTCGTCCAGCGACAGCTGATGGTCGCGGCAGTGGCGCGTGATGGGGCTGCCGTCGATCAGCTCCATGGCGAAGAACGGGTAGCCCTCCGCCGTGGTGCCGGCGTCGTAGATCTGGGCGATGGCGGGATGGCGCATCTGCGCCAGCACCTGCCGCTCGACCTCGAACCAGGCCAGGTGGCGCGCCTGCAGGCGCTGGGAGCGCATCAGCTTCAGGGCGACGTCGCGGCGCACCGGCTCCAGCTGCGCAGCCCGGTAGACCTCGCCCATGCCGCCCCGCCCCAGCAGGTCCTCGATGCGGTACCTCCCCAGTCGCGCGCCCGGCGCCAGCGTGCCGTCGGGCGCCGTCGGGGCGTCCTGCAGGCGCGTGGTCAGGCTCTCGGTGGGTGCGAGGTCGTCGTAAGGTTGCGATGTCATGCCACTTTCCCCGGTGCGCCCGGCCATGGTAGCGGAAGCGTGAGTTGACCGACCTATCCGTTACACTCGGGCCCGCACCTGTCAGCCGTCTTCGCATGTCCCGGGATTCCCACGATCCACCGACCACGCAACGGACCATCCTGAGCGACGGCCCGCGTCCGGCGTCGCACCGGTCCGCGTGCGTGGTGGTCATCCATGGCGAAGGCCTGGGCCGGCGGGCCGACATCGACACCGCGCGCGTGCGCGTGGGCCGCTCCCAGGAAGCCGACCTGCACATTCCGCACAACAGCGTCTCGCGCCTGCACTGCGAAATCTGGCGCGAGGGCGACAGTTACCGCGTGCGCGACCTCGGCGCCACCAACACCACGCGGGTCAACGACGACCCGGTTGGCGAGGCGGTGCTCGCCGACGGCGACCACATCACGCTGGGCGAAAGCATCCTGAAGTTCATCAGCCACAGCAGCGTGGAAGCGCACTACCACGAGGAGATCTACCAGCTCGCCACCCACGATGCGCTGACGGAGATGTACAACCGCCGGCATTTCATCGAGACCGTCGAGAAGGAGATCGCCCGCGCCATGCGGCACCAGCGCGAACTGACCATGTGCATCATCGACGTCGACCTGTTCAAGCCGATCAACGACCGTTACGGCCATATCTCCGGCGACCACGTACTCAAGCAGATCGCGGCGCTGGTGCGCCGGCACGTGCGCAACGACGATGCCGCCGCACGCATCGGCGGCGAAGAATTCGCGGTGCTCCTGCCCGAGTGCGGACCGGACGCCGCCTACGGATTCGCCGAGCGCCTGCGCGAGGCGGTGGAAGCGGTGGTGTTCCGTCCCGGGGGCCACGCGCAGACGATCACCGTCAGCATCGGCATCGCCGCGCTGACGCCCGACCGCGACACGGTGAGCCGCATGATGGCCGCGGCCGATGCCGCCCTGTACCGCGCCAAGAGCGAAGGCCGCAACCGCGTCTGCATCGAGCACTGACCGGGGCGCGGCTCAGCGGGCCAGCGGATCGACGCCGAAGCCGCCTGCGCGCCATGCGTCGATGCCGCCACGCAGCGGCAGCACGTCGTGGAAGCCGGCCGCGCGCAGCTTGCCGGCCATCCACGCCGCGGACACTTCATCGGGGCACGCGCAGTAGATGACGACCTTTCCGTCGCGCGGATAGCCGGCGAGGATGCCGTCGAGCCGGCGCTCGTCGGCGAAGATCGCCCCCGGGATGATGTAGGGATCCACCGCGCGGAAGCCTGGCGCACGGATGTCGAACAGCGCCGGGGCATTTCCCGACCGCATCAGCGCATTCAGGTCCGACGGTTCGATGCGCGCGGCGTCCAGCGACTTCAGCAGGCTGCGTCGACGCCACCAGCGCCACGCGACATAGACCGCCAGCACGGTCCCGACCAGCACGCCGGCGCCGGCGCCCAGTTGCGACAGCGTGTCGATCACCGTTTCGACCTGCCGCGAGAACACCACGCCCAACCCCAGCCCCAGCGCGGCCCACAGCGTGGCGCCGAGCCCGTCGTAGCGCAGGAAAGACGGCAGTCGCGCCTGCATGGCGCCGGCCAGCGGCACCGATACCATCGACAGACCGGGAATGAACTTGGCCACCGACAGCACGCGGATGCCGAAACGGCCGTAAAAGCGCTCGGTGCGCTTCATGCAGGTGTCGCGCGACAACGACAGCCGGCACAGCGACTGCAATGTACGGTTGCCGTAACGGCGACCCGCGTAGAACCACGCGCTGTCGCCGATCAGGCTGGCGGCCACCGAGACGGCCAGCACGCCGAGCAGCGGCAGCCACATCGTGTCCGGCTGCAGCGCCAGTCCGGCGCCGACGAGGATGAGCGTGGGCATCGCGGGCACGGGCAGGCCCAGCGACAACACCAGCACGTTGAGGAAGACCAGGGCCACGCCGTACTTGTCCACCACGTCCTGCATCGCGCTCCCCGTCCCCCTCATCATCGCCGCGCGTGTCGGCGCGCGGCCATGTTCGATCCACGCCCGCGCGGCGGCAAGGCACCGGGCCGCAACGATGCGTTGCCGGGCCGCGATGACGGCCGATGCCGGACGCGCCACGTGCTGCGACGCGAGATCGCTGCATTTACCTCAGCGGCTACGGCGCCGAGGAAGGGGGGCATCGCGGCCAATGTCGGGGGTATCGGCAGCCAAACCCGGCGCCATCACGCCGGCTTAATGCCGCCGGCGTCGCGACGCACCACCATCCGCCCCTGTACGGTCGCCGCCCCCACGCGTGCCGCACGCCAAGGCAGTCCATCCCGTTGAACGTCCCGCCTGACTCTCGCCGGAGGATCCGATCATGGTTGCACCCGTACGACCCGCCCGCCTGCCGCTCGTCCTTGCGGCCGCCACGCTGACGCTGGCGGTCGCCGCCCCCCTGAAAGCGGAGGAAGGCGACTACAGCTTCTGGCAGACCCTGGTGAACCTGGTCTCGCCGCCGAAGGCGGACAACAAGGTCACCGCCGCCCAGCGCACCGGCCACTATCCGCTGCTGTCCAATCCCTCCGGCTTCAACGACGGCTTCCAGCCGGGCCGCTACGACGCGTGGCAGACCATCCAGCTGGCGCCGTCGACGGGCGCCGTGTGCGGCGACGGTTCGCCGTTCAAGTTCTTCGTCAACCGCGTCGCCGATACGCGCAACACCATCATCTACATGGAGGGCGGTGGCGCGTGCTGGGACTACGCCAGTTGCAGCGGCCAGGGCGGCATCCGCGGTGCACGCAATCCGAACGGCATCCCCGACGACTACATGAGCCTGCTGAATCCCGGCGCGAGCCTGGTCAGTCCGTTCGTCACCCGGGTCAGCCCGTTCGAGTCGGTGAAGACGCAGGGCTGGAACATGGTTTACGTGCCCTATTGCACCGGCGACATCTACAGTGGCGACAAGGTGGCCGTCTACAACGAACCGAGCGGGCAGAATGCCCCCCTGGTGTGGCACCACAACGGCACACGCAACGTGCGCGCGGTGGTCGGCTGGCTGAAGGACAACCTGCCCCGCCCGACGCAGATGCTGTCCACCGGCTGCAGCGCCGGCGGCGCCGGCAGCCTGACCAGCTACCACCCGTTGCGGCGCGACATGGCGCCCACGCGCAGCTTCCTGATCGACGATTCCGGCCCGATTTTCCCCACGCCGAAGAACGGCAATCCGGTCGACTACCCCTCGCAGCCGCTGATGGCGCTGATCCGCAACGCGTGGGGCCTCGACCAGCCGAACGGCCCGCTGCCCTATCTCGCCAGCGGCCTGCCGCAGTTCGACCTCAACGAACTCGGCACCCTGTATCCCGCCCTGTCCAGCAAGTACGCCAGCGACCGCATGGGCCATACGCACTTCTGGAAAGACCTCAATTACTCGTCGTACTCGTACGAACGCTTCTATCCCGACATCGCCAACGCACCGGACCAGGCCACCAAGGAAGCACGCATCCATGCGCGCTGGAACACGGATACGGCACGCCTGCGGGACCGCCTCAACGGCTTGAACAATGTCGGCGGCTACTTCCCGCAGTACCGCGCGCTCAACGAAAGCCACTGCACCACCATCGTCGATTTCAAGAACGCCGACGTTCAGGCGCAGAACCTGGAATTGAAGCACTTCATCGACAGCGTGCTCGACGGCCAGGGCAAGGTGCTCGATGCGAGCGAACAGGACGACAAGGCCGACAAGGCCAAGCCGTTCAACCTGCTGTACTGGCTGGTCGACCAGCTGATGGGCTGAGGTCCGCGCCCGAGGGCCGTCGTGAGGCGACGGCCCCGGCGCACGAGGAGTACGCATGAGGAAACTGCTGACACTGCTGGTGCCGCTGCTGGTGTTCACCGCCGCCGCGCTCTGGTGGACGCACGCCGCGTCCCGGGGAGTGCCGACGACGCCCCCTGCCCCTGCGGGTTCCGCAGGTGCCCCCTCTCCGGCGCTCGACACCCTGCAGGCCACGCCGCAAGCGCAGGCCTATCGCGAGCGCCAGCGCTTCGAGGCAGAGGCGAAGGACTTCTTCGCGCGCGCCGCCTCCCTGCGCGCCGTGGAGCGCAGCGAGCGGGCGGACGCGCTGAAGCGGCAGATCGACCGCTACGAGGCCGCCGCCGGATTGTCCGCGGGCGAAGCCCTGCTGTTGCGGACCGCGCTGGTCAAGGCGACCGTGGACGACCCCGCGCAGCAGGCGGCAGAGGTGGCCGTGATCGCCGACCGCTATCGCGCACACGCTGACCAGCGCATGGCCGCTTTCGCCGCGCAGCAGGCCAACGACCCACGCTTCCAGTCCTACAAGGCACGCGAGGCGCAGGTCGTTGCCGAGGTCATGGCCGCCACCACGATTCCCGCCGGCCTCACCCGCGACCAGTACCTGCGCCAGCGGCTGCAGGAAGAGCGCGAGCGCGCGTACGCGCCTTGAAAAGCATGAAGAAGGATGTGGGAGCGACGTAAGTCGCGAGAGACCACCGGCATCGTTTCATCGCGACTTACGTCGCTCCCACAGGAGCCCTAGCCTTTAATCTGGCCTTTTGACCTGCCACGGCCGCTCGCGAATGCGGTACAGCGCCATATAGCCCCCGACACCCACGCGATGCCGGCGTCCCAGCCGCCAAGGATGTCTGATGGCTGGTGATGGCCAGCACCACCATCCCCGCCGGTCTTATCCGCGACTAGCAATCTGCGCCAGCGACTGCAGGATAAGCGCCAGCGCGCGTACGCGCCTTGAAAAGCATGAAGAAGGATGTGGGAGCGACGTAAGTCGCGAGAGACCACCGGCATCGCTTCATCGCGACTTACGTCGCTCCCACAGGAGCCCTAGCCTTTTACCTGCCACGGCCGCTCGCGGATGCGGTACAGCACCAGGTAGACACCCGACACCCAGGCGATGCCGGCGGCGAATCCGCCGAGGATGTCGGACGGATAATGCACGCCCAGGTA
Source organism: Pseudoxanthomonas sp. LjRoot127 (assembly GCF_964253495.1). Lineage (NCBI taxonomy): Bacteria > Pseudomonadati > Pseudomonadota > Gammaproteobacteria > Lysobacterales > Lysobacteraceae > Pseudoxanthomonas > Pseudoxanthomonas sp. LjRoot127. The sequence goes on along the minus strand of NZ_CAXUQR020000001.1, from coordinate 3,079,699 downwards.
GATGCGCGAGACGCCGACCAGCACCGCGAAGCTGCCCGCCAGGGCGACCGCCACCCAGCGCCAGCGCGTGTGCCAGCACAGCAGCACGACCACCATGGCCAAGGTGGCCGAACCCATCGCGTGGCCACTGGGAAAGCTGAAGGTGTGCTCGGGCGCGATGGATTCCCACAAGGTGGGCCGGTCGCGCTGGAAGAACTGCTTCGTGGCCATGTTCAACAGCGCCGAACCTGCGAACGACACGCCGGCGAAGGTGGCCTCACGCCAGCGTCGCGCGATCAGCAGGCCGGCCGTCAGTGCGATGTCGACCGGCACCACGCCCCACTGGTAGCCGATCGCCGAGATGAAAATGAAGAACCGGTCCAGCGCCGGCCCCGCCATCGCATGCGCGCGCCACAGCAGCGGATCGTCGAAGTAGAAGGCTTCAAGTTCGTGGACTTCGTCCGCCAGTTCGACGAACAGCCACAACGGGGCCAGCAGGCAGAGGAAGAGGAGGACGAAGCGCCCGCCATGTTCGCGAAACAGCCCGGCGATGAAGCGCCGGCCGTTCGCCAGCGTGTCAGCCGGCAGCACGCGCGTACTTGGCCTCGACGTAGTCGTCGATCAGGGCGACGAACTCGTGGGCGATGTTCTCGCCACGCAGCGTGACCTTCTTCTCGCCGTCGACGAACACCGGCGCGGCCGGCGCCTCGCCCGTGCCTGGCAACGAAATGCCGATGTTGGCGTGGCGCGATTCGCCTGGCCCGTTCACCACGCAGCCCATCACGGCGAGGGTCATGTTCTCGGCACCCGGATGGGTGACCTTCCACTCCGGCATCTTGCCGCGCACATGTTCCTGCACGACCTTGGCCAGCTCCTGGAAGAATTCGGACGTGGTCCGCCCGCAACCCGGACACGCGGTAACCATGGGCGTGAACGCGCGCAGGCCGGTGGTCTGCAGCAGTTCCTGCGCGACGATCACTTCCTGCGTGCGCGACTGGCCGGGTTCCGGCGTCAGCGAAATGCGGATGGTGTCGCCGATGCCTTCCTGGAGCAGCACGGCCAGCGCGGCGCTCGACGCCACGATGCCCTTGCTGCCGATGCCGGCCTCGGTCAGGCCCAGGTGCAGCGCGAAATCGGTGCGGGCCGCCATGTCGCGGTACACCGCGATCAGTTCCTGCACGCCGCTGACCTTGGCAGACAGCACGATGCGGTCGCGCGGCAGGCCGATCTCGACAGCGCGTTCGGCCGAATCCACCGCCGAGCGGATCAGCGCCTCGCGCAGTACGCGGCCGGCGTCCCACGGGATGTCGCGCGTGTGGTTCTCGTCCATCAGCTGCGCCGCGAGCGCCTGGTCCAGCGAACCCCAGTTGGCGCCGATGCGCACCGGCTTGCCGTAGCGGATCGCGAACTCGATCAGCTGGGCGAACTGGGTGTCCTTCTTCTTGCCGAAGCCTACATTGCCCGGATTGATGCGGTACTTGGCCAACGCTTCCGCACAGGCCGGCTCGCCCGCCAGCAGCTGGTGTCCGTTGTAGTGGAAGTCGCCGATCAGCGGCACCGAGATGCCCATCATCTCGAGCTTTTCGCGGATGCGCGGGATGGCGGCGGCGGATTCGGGGTTGTTGACGGTCAGCCGGACCATTTCCGAGCCGGCCCGCCAGAGTTCGGCGACCTGCTTCACGCTGCCGGCGACATCGGCCGTATCGGTGTTGGTCATCGACTGCACCACCACCGGGCGGCCACCGCCGACGACGGCATTGCCGATCTGAACGGCCTGGGTGATGCGGCGCGGCCAGGGCGCGGCGTCGGTGGGAGGCGTGGGGCGGGTGACGGCGTCGTGCATGGCGGCATTGTAGCGTGGGCCGCCCGGGGGGCTCGTGCACGCCCCTGCGACGCCATGCCGCAGGTCCGGCCCGCGCGCTTGCACTAGCATGTGACCATGCCGAATACGCTGCTGACCCTGTCGCCCTCGTTCCTGCGCACGCTCTGCAACCTGCGTTGGGTGGCGATCGTGGGCCAGGCGGTGACCGTGCTGGTGGCGCTCGGTCCGCTTGGCATCGATCTGCCGCGCTGGCCGCTGTGGGCCGGGATCGGTGCGCTGGGACTTTTCAACGTCTACGCCACCTGGTGCAGCCGCCGGCCCGGCGAGGAGCGCGCCGCCGAAGCCTTCGCCCACATGCTGGTCGACGTTGCCGTGCTGTCCTGGCTGGTGGCGTGGAGCGGCGGCATCGGCAACCCGTTCAGCTCCATGTTCCTGCTGCTGATCGCGGTCTCTGCGCTGGCCCTGCCGTTGCGCTGGGTGCTGGCCACGGGCGTGGCGTGCCTGCTGGGCTACGTGCTGACCGCCGTCTTCGGCCGGCCACTGCCGCACCTGCATGGCGACCACTTCAACGTGCACCTCTGGGGCATGGCGGTGAACTTCGTGCTTTCCGCCGGCGTGGTGCTGTACTTCTCCACGCGCCTGGTCGCCGCGCTGCGCCTGCGCGAACAGGAACTGGCCCGCCTGCGCGAGCGCTTCGCGCGCAACGAGGGCATCGTCGCGCTGGCCACACACGCCGCCGCCGTCGCGCACGAGCTCAACACCCCGCTGGCGACGATGACGCTGCTGACCGAGGACATCCGCGAACACGCGAGCGAGCCCGACATCCGCGAGGATGCCGGCACCATGCGCCAGCTGATCGACCTCTGCCGCGACCGCGTGCGCGCACTCGCCGCCTCGGCCGACATGGGCGTGCGCCAGCGCGTCGACCTGGACGATGTGGTGCAGCGCTGGCAACTGATCCGCCCGACGGTGGAACTGCAGCGCACCGGCGCCCTGCCGCCGTGGCTGGCGACCGACGCCTCCACCGGTCACCTGCTGCAGGCGCTGTTGAACAATGCCGCCGACGCCAGCCGCCAGGCCGGCTCGCAACGCGTGGACCTGGACCTGCGCTGCGAAGGCGACGAGCTGGTCGGCACCGTGCGCGACTATGGCAACGGGTTCCACGAAGCGTTGCCGTTCCAGTCCGAGCAACTCTTCCGCACCAGCAAGCCGGAGGGCATGGGCGTGGGCCTGGCCCTGTCGCACGCCACCATCGAGCGACTGGGTGGACGCATGACCATGCGCGCGGTGCCGCCGAAGGGCGTGCAGGTGCAGTTCCGCCTGCCGGTGGCGGGCAATGACGAATCTCCCTGATGAGAGGCATCCGATGAAAGGCCTGCTGGTCGACGACGACGAACTCTATGCGCGCACCCTGCAACGCAGCCTGGCGCGCAAGGGCATCGAGACCGAGATCGCGCTGGACGCCGCCAGCGCGTTGGCGAAAGCGCGCGAGTGCATACCGGATTTCGCGCTGGTCGACCTGAAACTGGGCGCCGACTCCGGCCTGTCCCTGATCGAACCCTTGCGTGCGCTGCGCGCCGACATGCAGATCCTGCTCGTCACCGGCTATGCCAGCGTCGCCACCGCGGTGGAGTCCATCAAGCGCGGTGCCGACGACTACCTGCCCAAGCCGGCCACCGTGCCGACCATCCTGCGTGCGCTGGGGCTGGAGACCCCCGCCGTGCCGGGCGACGAGGCGGATGCGGCAGAAGACACCATGACCCCGCTGAGTCGGCTGGAGTGGGAGCACATCCAGCAGGCGCTCGCCGAAACCGAAGGCAACATCTCCGCCGCCGCACGGCTGCTGGGCATGCACCGCCGATCGCTGCAGCGCAAGCTGGCCAAGCGTCCCGGCCCCGAGCGCCGCTGGATCGACGAATGACGTCAGGGCGCCGGCTCGCGATCAGGTTCGCTGCCCGCGCCCATCCCCATGCCCATCCCGGCGCCGCCTGCACCGCCCCCTCCGCCCTGCCGTCCCTCGCCTTTCGCGCCCTCGCCCTTGCCCTTGGAGGCGACCGGCCGCGCCGGACCTTGCCGCGGTATCGCCAACGAGGGCGGGATGGGTTCCAGGTCCAGCACGCCGCGGATGAAGTCGCGCAGCGACACCACCAGCGCATCGGTGCGGATCGGCCGGCCCGCCGCCAGATCGGTGGCCGCCTGCACGGCCAGCCGCACCTGTTCGTCGGTGCCCAGCAGGATGATGTCCGACAGCGCCGCTTCGACGGCATCACGGATGCGCCGTGACCGGTCGCTGCCGTCGTCGACCAGCTCGACGCCCGCGTCGCGCGCCTGCGCACGCAGGTCGCGCAAGTGGCGAGGATCGACGTCCAGCGACCCGGTGAACGAACCGCCGAGCACCTTGTAGGCCGCGATCAGCGTGCGCAGCCGTTCGTTGATCTGCCGATTCTCGCGCGCCCGCCGCTCCTGCACCGTCTGCATAACCAGCAGGCGGATGCCGACGCCGATCACCGTGATCAGCGCCAGCCCCGCCAGGGTAGTCAACAGGCCCTGCCATGAACTGAAGTCGAGACCGCGCATGGCAGGCATCCTCCGAGTGTGCGGCCGCTACCTTACCCAACTCCGTGTTGCCGCCGTGCATGGCCCTCAGAACGTTTTCCGCAGCACCACTTCCCAGCTGCGCGGATCGCCGAGGTAGGCCATCGTGCTGCCCAGCGCGTACACCACATGGGTGCGGTCGCCGAGGTTGCGGCCACGCACGGTCAGTTCCGTACTGTAGTTCCAGCGGAAGCCCACGTGCGCACCCCATGTCGCGTAGCCTGCGGTCGACAGCGTGTTGGCGGCATTGGCAAAGCGCGACGACACGCCACGCATGTCCACGCCGGCAGACCAGCGTGGCGTGAAGCGGTAGTCCAGCCACACGTTGCCCACGCGCGATGGGGTGTTGGTGGGGCGATTGCCGGCGCGCGATACCGGTACGCCGCCAACGTTCTCGTAGAAATCATCCAGCGTGGCATCCACCCAGGCCAGGTTGCCCTCGACCTTCAGCGCCTCCGTCGGCCGCCAGCCGAAGGTCGCTTCGATGCCGCGGGACGACTGCTGGCCGACCGGCAGCGTCTGCCCCGGATTGGAGGGATCGGTGATGGCAAGGTTGCGACGCACGACGCGGTATGCCGCCAGCGTCGCGAAGTTCCGCGCATCGCGCGACTGGAACTTCGCGCCGATCTCGCCCTGGCGACCCGTGGTCAGGTCGAAGTCGCGTAGCGTCGCGAAGTTCGCGGTGCTGAGAATGCCTGCCGGCGGATCGGCCGCGGTGCTGTACTGCGCGTAGACGCTCGCCTGCGGCGTGATGGCCCAGTTCAGCGCGACACGTCCGGTGGTGGGCGAGTATTCGCGCTCGAATCGGGCGGGATTGGTCGCACTGACCGCGCGATGGTTCACCACGTCCAGCACGATGCGGTCATGGCGCAGGCCGGTCAGCAGCGACAGCGACGGCGTCAGTTCGGTCAGGTTCTCCGTGTAAACCGCCTGCGTGTGCAGCCGGTTGGTGCGGTCGGGCGTGTAGACGATCGCCGTGCCGGGTACATCGAGGAAGCGTCCCGGCGTGACCGCATCGAGCCGCACCGTATCCACCGTGGCCGAGAGCGAAAGCGGGAAGCGCGTCTGCCGGTTGTAGCTGACGTCCAGGCCGGTCGCCCATTGCGTCGGCAGGCCGAACAGTTCGCCTTCGTGGCTCCATTCCAGCCGGTTGCCGTAGACCTGCTGGTCGTGCCGCTGCAGCAGCGTGCCGGAACGGATCACGCCGTCGTTGCCGGCGGTCAGGCGGTAGCTCTCGACGTTCCGATAGTCTCGCAGCGCGTCGTAGTGATAGAGGGTGTTGCGCACGGTGTCGTGCTCGCCAGGCGTCCACTCCAGCAGCGAACGCGCCCAGCGCACGTCCTGTCCGTAGTAGCCGTCGGCGACGTTGTAGTTGCGGCCGATGGTCTGCGGCAGCACCGACAGGCGACTGGTGGCGGGCTGGCGCACCGGCGTGCCCCAGTATGGACGATGGCTGTCCTCCTGCTGGACCTCCACCGCCAGGGTGTGTCGCAGGGTCGGCGCCAGTTGCGCCAGCCACGAAGCGGCGAGTGTCGATGCTTCGCGCTCCTGACCGTCGATCCAGCTCTCGCCATCACGCGTGCTGGCATCGACACGGATCGCCTGGCGCGCATCGTCGCCGCCGATGTGAAGGTTGGCCCCCATCGCCAGCGTGCCATCGCGGAACGAGCCCCACGACGCCTGCACGGCGGCTTCGTCGCGGTCCAGTCGCGCCAGCCGGGTGACGTAGTTGATCGTGCCACCGACCGCGCCCGCGCCATACAGGAAGCTCGACGGACCGCCGATGGCTTCCACCCTCTCGTATTGCCACGCATCCACCGGTCGGGCGGCGATGCTGGCGTACTGCACGTCGATGCCATTGAATAACTGCGTGATCTGGCTGCCGGAGAAACCGCGGTACGTCACCGCATTGCCATTGCCCGGCGGCGACGCGACGGTGAGGCCGGGAATGCCGGCCAGCGCTTCCTGCGTGGTGCGCACGCCACGGGCATCGAGCGCATCACGGTCGATGACGGTGACCGACGCCGGGGTTTCCAGCAGCGTCAGCGACAGGCGCGTGCCGGTGCCGGTGACCTGCTCAAGGCCGGCCTGGTGGCCTTTGACCTCGACCGTGTCGAGCTGGGTGGCGCGGGAGCCATCGGGCAGCACGACAGCGTCGGCGGCACGCGCGGAGGGGGAAAGCGAGAGGGTCGCGGCAATGGCCACGGACAGGCACGACGCGCGCGGCGTCGCCCGGGATATCAGGAACATGGAAACTCCAAAGCACAAGGACGCGGCGCACGGGCCGCACGATCAACGAAGGGTCTTGTGGTTCAGAGGAGGACCGGCGGTCCTTGTCCGCCGAGGCCGCGCAGCCGCAGGCGACGCGCGGGCGGTAGCGCCGGGACGCTGGAGAGGATGCCGCCGGAAAGACGGGGAAACAGCAGCGCGATGCAGAGCAGCAGCAACGGCAACACCGCCGCGAGGGTGCAGTACGCGCAGTCGGCACCCATCGCCATGCCGGCGGGCGACGGCGCCTTGCCAAACGGCGCCTTGGCGACCGGCGATTCGGCCCGCGTATCGACCCACTTGATGCCATCGGTCGTACACAACTCGGTCCAGCCTGCCAGCATCTGCGATCCCGTGGCGGTCACCCACCGCGTTACCGACGGCGCGAACGCCATCAGCAGCGCCGCCAGCAAGGCCAGCTGCAGCATCGGTCGGAGGAAGGCGGACGAACGGATCACCGCGCGATTTTATGCGGGACAGATCATCGGAGTCAGGTGCGACGAAGTGCCGCACCTTGGCGCGTCAGGGGAATACGACGCGCGCACCCAGCAACCGTGGCTTCTCGCCGGCCACATCGGTCCACGCCAGCCACGCGGCATCGTCGTGCCATTGCAATCGCGGGATGCCGCTCGCGCGTCCACGTGCGGACAGGGTGGCGACATCGACGCGCCGCGCGCCGGCCCAGGCGTGGTCGTAGCGTGCCAGTACCAGCGTCTGGCGTTCGTCTTGCGCCTGCTCCAGCCAGCTCACCAGGAGATGGCCATCGCCATGGACCAAACCCAGGCGACCCAGCACCTGCATGCCCTTCGCCAGCGTCACCGGCGCACCGAACGTATCGCCGGCGTCGTCCGAACGTGCCGCACGCAGTTCCGGCACGCCACCTGCTTCCGTGTACCAAGCGACCCAGACCGTGGCACCGTCCGCCACCGCCATCGGCCCGTTGACGGGACAACCGGCGATCTTCCAGCCATCCGCATGCACGTCGCGAGGCGACGTCCAGCGCTGACCGTCGAAGCGAACGATGCGCGTATCGCGGATCTCGCCATCGCCACGTCCTCTATAGACGACCACGACGCCACGATCCGTCACCGCGGACGAAGTGGTGCAGCAATCGCAGGTGGATGCGTCCAGTGGCCACTCTCCCACCTGCTTCGCCTGCGGATCGTAGGTCGCGGCACGCAGCATCATCGCCGCACCGCCTGCGTGGTCGTGTCCTCCACCGTCGTGCCCCGCATGTCCGGACGCCGCCTTCTGCCGGCTGTCGAGCCATGCGATACCCAGCCGGTCGCGTGCCTGCGGCCAGAACGTCACGAAACCATGGTCTCCCGGCGTACCGGACGGATGCACCAGCTGCGGCGCGCTCCACGTCGTGCCGCCATCACCGGAGCGCACCAGGTCGATTCCGTAGTCCATCCGCGACGGCCCGGTACTGCGCAGCCAGTGCGCCCACAGCGAACCGTCCGGCAGGGCATACACATGCGGGGTGTCGGCCCAGTTGACGAACCATGCGTCGCCTTCGGCGATCGTGCGCGGCGACTCCCAGCCCTGCGTCCCGGCAGGCCGGCGGCTGAAACGCAGGCGATGGCCTGCGCCATCCATCGGTTCGACCCAGCTCAACAGCAGCGCGCCGTCCGGCGTGGAGACCAGGTCGGGCTGTGCGGCGCCCGGCGGCGAAGGGAGGTCCGCCACGTCCACGACCGGTGACGGCACAACGGCCACGGGCACAGGTTCGCCCGGGGGCGAACAGGCGGCCAGCGAGGCGAGCAACACCGGCAACCACGGACGGGACCAGCGGGACTTCAGCATGAGGGACGATTCCGGCCGACGGGACCGCGCCATTCCAGCACGGAAGCCGCCTCACTGGGTGCGACCGTCTGTCGCAGGCATTCGCGGTGCGCTTCGTCGCGAGCGTTTATCCTTGCACCATGACCGACACCGCCCGCGACATCCTCACGCCCACCCAGCTCAACACGCTGGCGCGCGACCTGCTGGAAGGCGCGTTTCCGCTCGTGTGGGTGGAAGGCGAGCTGGGCAATGTCACCCGTCCGGCCTCGGGCCATCTCTACTTCACGCTGAAGGATGCGCGTGCGCAGGTGCGCTGCGCGATGTTCAAGCCGAAGAGCCAGTGGCTCAAGTTCGCACCCCGCGAAGGACTGCGCGTCCTCGCGCGCGGCCGGCTGACGCTCTATGAAGCGCGCGGCGATTACCAGTTGGTGATCGACAGCCTGGAAGAGGCCGGCGAAGGCGCGCTGCGCCGCGCCTTCGAGGAGATGCGGGCCAGGCTCGCAGCGGAAGGCGTGTTCGACGACGCACGCAAGCGTGCCCTGCCCGCCCATGTGCGACGCCTCGCCGTGCTGACGTCGCCCACCGGCGCGGCTGTGCGCGACGTGCTCAGCGTGCTGCAACGGCGCTACCCACTGGTGGATGTCGATGTACTGCCCGTGCAGGTGCAGGGCGAGGCAGCGGCGGCGCAGATCGTCGACATGCTGCAGCGCGCCGCGCGCAGCGGGCGCTACGACGTGTTGCTGGTCGCCCGCGGCGGCGGCTCGCTGGAAGATCTCTGGGCCTTCAACGATGAACGCCTCGCGCGCGCCATCGCGGCCTCGCCGGTCCCCGTGGTGTCCGCCATCGGACACGAGACGGACTTCACCCTCGCCGACTTCGCTGCCGACCTGCGCGCGCCCACGCCCTCGGTCGCGGCCGAGCTGCTGGTGCCGGACCAGCGCGACCTGCTGTCGCGCGTTCGCACGTTTCAGCGCCGGCTCGCGACCACCCAGGCACATCGCATGCGCAATGCCATGCAGCGCGCGGACCGCGCCGCCCTGCGGCTCCACGCGCAGCGCCCGCAAGCGCGGCTGCAGATGCTCGGGCGGCGCCAGCAGGATGCCGTCCGTCGCCTCCACGTCCTCTGGCGTGACCGCCACGCGCGCCGCCTGGCCGCGTTGCGCCATGCCGATGCGGTGCTGCGTGCGCATGCGCCGCAGCGCCGCCTCGAGCAACTGCGCGCCCGCCTGCTCGCGTTGGCCCCGCGTCCGCAGGCCGCCGCCGTGCGCGCACTGCAGCGGGACACCTTGCGCCTGCGTGCACTCGCCCGCTCCCTGGAAGCCATCAGCCCCTTGGCCACCGTCGCCCGCGGCTACGCACTGGTGACGAAGGAGGACGGCACGCTGGTGCGCTCGGTGGCGCAGGTGCGGCCAGGCGACCGGCTCGAAGCGCAGGTCAGCGATGGCCGATTGACGCTGCGCGCCGACTAGCGCCTTCGCTCACCCTCGACGTCACTGCGGATTCTTTTCCCGTCGTCCCGACGACGGGCTGCCCCCATCTACAGGAGCTTCACCATGATCACCCACGAACAACTGGTCGAGATGTTCGACAACATGGCCAGGGAGACGCCCTGGGACCTGCGCAAGCCGCTGGTGTGGGGTTACTTCTTCACCCACCATGCGCGGCCTGCGCTGGAGGCGGTGGTGCCGGTGCTGCAAGGACAGGGTTACCGTGTCATTGCGCTCTACTTGGAAGACAAGGACAGCCGCAAGGATCCGGACCTGTGGTGGCTGCACGTCGAGAAGACCGAAGTCCACACGCCCGACAGCCTCCACGAGCGCAACCAGGCGCTCTACCGGTTCGCCAGCGAGCATGGCCTGGATGCGTATGACGGCATGGACGTGGGCGCGATCGACTGACATCGCGGTGTTGTGGCCGATGTCGCAGCATCGCCGAGCGCCACCCTTCAACCCCGTTTCCGTATCCCATGCGTTCGACTCCCCGTCCCACTCACGGAGTCACGCCATGTCGCACCGTCTGACCCTCACCCTGCTGGCCGTCGCCCTGTTGGCCGCGTGCCAGTCCAGCCCCACCGCGCACTCCACGTCCGACGCCGAGGCGGCCGCGGCCGCAGCTTCGGATAAGGCGCGTTTCGCCCGCCAGGCAGCGGAGGCGGCTTCGAACGAACAGGCCACGCTGGACAGCGTGGTGGTCACCGGGGAGCGCCTGCGCCGTGAACAGGCCAAGACCGCCATCGCCGGCGTGCAGGCCTATGCGCCTGCATCGCCGCCTCCCCCGCCAGCCCCGCCGATGGCGGTGCAGTACGCGCACGCTGCCGCCGTCCTGGCGCCGCAGGCCGACGCGGCCAACACCGAGAATTACGCGGAACGCAACGACAATCCGGTGCGCCGCACCGTGGACGAACCCGTGTCCACCTTCTCGGTGGACGTGGACACCGGCAGCTACAGCAATGTGCGCCGCATGCTGCGCGAGGGCCAACGACCCCCGGCCGATGCGGTGCGCGCGGAGGAATTCATCAACTACTTCCGCTATGGCCACGCCGCGCCGACCGACCGCAGCCGCCCGTTCAACGTGACCACCGAACTCGCGCCCGCGCCTTGGAACGCGCAGCGGCAGTTGCTCATGGTCGGCATCAAGGGCTACGACGTGCCGAAGGCGACCTTGCCGCCGGCCAACCTCGTGTTCCTGCTGGACACGTCCGGTTCCATGGAGTCGCCCGACAAGTTGCCGCTGCTGAAGCAGTCCTTCGCCCAACTGGTCCCGCAACTGCGTGCGCAGGACCGTGTCAGCATCGTGGTTTACGCGGGATCGGCGGGCCTGGTGCTGCCACCGACCCCCGGCAACCGGCACGATGAGATCCTCGGCGCGCTGGACCGCCTCCAGGCCGGCGGCAGCACCAACGGAGGCGACGGCATCCGCCTGGCCTATGCGATGGCGAAGCAGGCCTTCGTGAGGGACGGCGTGAACCGCGTGATCCTCGCCACCGACGGCGATTTCAACGTAGGCACGGTCAGCCAGGATGCGCTGGAGACGATGGTCGCCGACCAGCGCGCGTCCGGCATCGCGTTGACGACGCTCGGCTTCGGTACCGGCAACTACAACGACGCGCTCGCCGAGAAGCTGGCCGATGTCGGCGACGGCAATCACGCCTACATCGACACGTTGCAGGAGGGACGCAAGGTGCTGGTGGACGAAATGCAGTCCACGCTGCTGACCATCGCCCGCGACGTGAAGATCCAGGTGGAGTTCAACCCCGCCGTCGTATCCGAGTACCGGCTGATCGGCTACGAGAACCGCGTGCTGGCCAACGAGGATTTCGCCAACGACAAGGTGGATGCCGGTGACATCGGCGCAGGCCATGAAGTCACCGCGCTGTACGAGATCACCCCGGTGGGCAGCGGTGCCGAACGGCTTCCCGCATTGCGCTATGGCGGCAAGCAGGCAGGCGAACGGGCGTCCGCCACCGAGGTCGCGCACGTGCGCCTGCGCTACAAGCTGCCCGGCCAGGACAGCAGCCGCCTGATCGAAACACCGATCGCACGCAACGCGCTGACCACTCAACCGAGCGACGCCTTCCGGTTTGCCAGCGCCGTGGCGGCCTATGCCGACCTGTTGCGCGGTGGCCAGCGCATCGATGGCTGGAATTGGGGTGACGTCGCGCGCGCGGCGCGTGCAGCGAAAGGCCGCGACCCGTATGGGCTGAAGGGGGAGTTCGTCGACATGATCGACCAGGCCCACCGGCTGGTCAGGGCGGAAACCGGCAGGCCGGCCATCGCGGGCGAGTGAGCGGACAGGGAGGGCGGAACCATCCCGCCCTCCCCCGCGGGATCACGCGGGGTCGGTCACGTGCGTCTGCTCGAGGCTCGCCGCCGGCCGGCCGAGCAGGTAGCCCTGCCCGAGGTGGCAGCCCAGTTCGATCAGCGACTGGCGCTGCTCTTCGGTTTCCACGCCCTCGGCGATCGTCTCGATCCCCAGCGTGCTGGCCAGCGCCAGGATCGCACGCACCAACGCCAGGCTCTCCGGTCGCGCCTCGCTGCCCAGCCCCGACACGAAACTGCGGTCGATCTTCAGCACGGAAATGGGGAACCGGTGCAGGTAGGACAACGCCGAGAACCCGGTGCCGAAGTCATCCAGCTGCGCGAGGATGCCGTGCTGGCGCAACGTACGGAGGATGCGCAGCGTGCGTGGCGCGTCGTCGAGCAGGGCGACCTCGGTGATCTCCAGCCGCAACTGCGACGGATCGGCGCCCTGCGCTTCGAACATGGCCAGCAGGCGGTCCCCGAAGTCCGGCGAGCGGAAGTGCCGCGGCGACACGTTGACCGAGATGTAGCCTTCCACGCCGCGCGCGATCTGGCGCACCACCTGCTCGTAGAGCAACCAGTCGACCTGCTCGATCAACCCGCTGTCCTCGCCCAGACCGATGAACTCGGCCGGCAACAACAGGCCGCGTCGCTCATGCTGCCAACGCAGCAATGCCTCATGGCCGATCACGCGCCCGTCGTCCATGCGGCGGATCGGCTGGTAGAACGGCAGGAAATCGCGATGGTTGATCGCCCGGCGCAGGTCGGCTTCCAGGTCCAGGCTCTGCATCGCGGCTTCGCGCATTGCCTCGTCGAACATGGCGCAGCGGTCACGCCCCTGTTCTTTCGCGCGGTACATCGCGGCGTCGGCGTCGCGCAGCAGTTCTTCGCCATTGCGATAGCGCGGGTGCCAGACCGCGATTCCCAGGCTGGCGGAGGGGAACAGTTCGCGCCCCGCCACCCACATCGGCAGGCCGAGCACCGCCAGCAGGCGCTGGGCGAAATCGCGCACGTTCTCCACGCCCTCGGCGTACTCGACGAGCAAAGCGAATTCGTCGCCGCCCAGGCGCGCCACCATGTCCTCTTCGCGCACGCTCATGGTGATCCGGCGCGCGACTTCCACCAGCAGCTCATCGCCGGCGGCGTGGCCCATGCTGTCGTTGACAAGCTTGAAACGGTCCAGGTCAAGGAAGAGCACCGCGAACGCCTGCCCGTCGCCATGGCGGGCTCGCTCGATGGCAGCGGCGAGCCGGTCCAGCAACTGCGGTCGGTTGGGCAGGCCGGTCAGCGCGTCGTGCGTGGCCTGGTGGGTCAGCTGCTGCTCGATGCGGAGGCGCTCGCCGATCTGCGCACGCAACTGGTGGTTGGCTTCGTTGAGTTCGCGGGTACGCTCTTCGACGCGGCGCTCGAGCTCGGCATGCGCGCTGCGCAACCGCTCCTGCGTGCGCTGGCGATCGAGTCCGTTGCCGATATGGTGCGCCACGAACGTCAACAGGTTCTGGTCGTGGGACGTGAACTTGGCTTCCTGGGAGTAGCTCTGAACGACCACCGTACCCACGACGTCCTCGCCCCGGAACAGCGGCACGCCCAGCCAGCTGTACGCTGGCGGGCCATGTTGCTGCAGCTTGCCGGCGTTCGCCAGTTCGCCGATCACCTCGCGATCGGCCAGCAACGGGCGGCCCGTGGCGATGACGTACTCGGTCAGGCCGTTGGTCATGCGACGCGCCTTGCGCATCGGGTCGCGTTCGTCGATCGAGTACGGGAAGTTCAACTGGCCGCCGTCGTCCGAGACCAGCGCGATGTAGAAATTGCGCGCGTCGATCAGCTCGTCCACCACCACGTGCACGTCGGCGTAGAAGCGCTCGAGGCTTTCGGAGGTGATCGCCAGCTCGGTGATGCGGAACAGTGCGCGCTGCAGCTTCTCGGCGCGCTTGCGCTCCATGATCTCCGCCTGCAGTTCGCGGTTGGCGCGCTGCAGTTCATGCGTGCGCACCGCCACCCGGTGCTCCAGCTCGACGTGCGCGTGCTTGCGGTCCAGCGCGGTGAGGATGTGCTGCGCCACGTACCCCAGCAGCGCTCGGTCCTCGTCGGCGTAACTGGCTGGCGTATCGTAGCTCTGCACCACGATGGCGCCGCAGACGCGGTCGTCGCGCCGCATCGGCACGCCCAGCCAGTCCAGGCTGTCCGGCCCGTGCGATGGATCGCGCACCACGCCCAGCTTCTGCCGGATCACCGCAGACGGGCCGCGCAACGGCTGACCGTGGCGCAGCATCGCGAACGTCATGCTGTTGGCCATCTCCTCTTCGCCGAACTCGCGCTCGGGCTCGGCGATGTACGGGTCGCGCTGGTCGGCGAAATACAGGAACCGCACCGTGCGGCGCTGGTCGTCGTAGAGCACGATGTAGCAGTTCTCCGCATACATCAGCGAGTTCACCACCGCATGGATGCGCCGGAGCATCTCCGGCATCTCCAGGTCGGCACCGGCCAGGTCGGCGATCTCGTACAGCGCCTGCTGCAGGCGCTTGGATTTCTCGAGCGACACCACGCGGGCCTGTGCGCGCAACGCGTCCAGCGAGGTCACCAGCAGCGTGCGCGCCAGCAGCACCCAGGACGCCTCGTCGGCCGCCGCCAGCGGCTGCGGCAACGAGAAGGCCAGGGCGACGCGCGCATTGCCGTCGGCGTTGTCCCAGGCGTGCACGCGCAGGTCCGCGTCGTCGCCGTCGCCCGTGGCGTCCACCAGCGCGTGTTCCGCCCGCCGCTTCAACGCAGCCGAGGCGCCAGGCGTCGCGCCGTTGCCGTTCCCCAGCGCCCAGTCGCGCCAGCAGACCGCCAGCTCGGCGCCGGCCGGCAACAGCCCACGCAGGATCAGCGCGATGCGTTCCGCCGGCGAAGCGTCCGCGCTTGCCGTGTTGTCGGCGCTGATCGATGGCGTGAGCATGCCTTGGTCCCGATCGAGTCGGTGCGTAGTGTCTGGAAGTCCCCCGTGCCGAGCATACCGCCTGCCGCCCCCTGAACGGAAACGGGCAACACAACCCCGTGCAGCGCGATGGGCCGTTCGTTTTCCGCATGCGCGCCGTCCCTGCCCCCGCTGCCATGGCCACCCCGCGCCCGGCACCATCCGGGCACGCAGGGATGAACGCGGCGACCGTCGCGCGTCGCGCCGACTTCACGCGCGTACGTGGACCGCTTACGCTGGCGGCAGTGAACGACCTCGCAGAACCCGCCGACGAGACCCTGATGCTGGCCTACGCCGCTGGCGAAGCGTCGGCGTTCGAACAGCTGTACGCGCGGCACCGTGGCCCGCTGTATCGTTTCCTGCTGCGGCATCTTCGCGATGCCGCGCTGGCCGACGAGTTCTTCCAGGACACCTGGCAGCGCGTGATCAGCGCGCGCGAGGGCTGGAAACCGGACGCTCCGTTCGGGACCTGGCTGTACCGGATCGCGCACAATCGCCTGAACGACCATTGGCGGGCATCGAAGCACCGCCCTGCCGCGCCCCACGATGCGGACGAACGGACGGCGCGCTTACCCGATCCCGATACGCCGGAGCGCCAGCTGTCCGAATTCGAGCAACGGCGGCGGTTGCAGCTGGCCATGGATGAATTGCCGCCGGAGCAGCGCGAAGTGCTGCTGCTGCGCCTGGAACAGGAACTGACCCTGGAGGAGATCGGCGAGATCACCGGCGTAGGCCGGGAAACCGTGAAGTCGCGCCTGCGGTATGCGATGGACCGGCTGCGCACGAGGTTGAACGAATGAGCATGCCCCCCGAGCCCCTGACCCCGGAAGAGCGCGCCCTCGCGCAATCGCTGTCGCGCGTGGGACCGCAAGGTGGCCCCTCGGCCGACCTGGACGCACGCATCCTGGGGGCCGCGCGCGCCGCCGTGCAGCCTGCACGCACCCGCGGCGACCGCGTACCGACGGCACGCCGGCGCTGGCCGCTGGGCATTGGCGTGGCGGCGTCGGTCCTGCTTGCCGCCGGCATCGCGTGGCAGCTCCGTCCCACGCACGAGGTTCCGGTCGCCAGCGAGATGCCTTCCACCCCCGACTATCCGAGCGGCGGCGCATCCGCGGATCAGGAGGTTGCGGCAGCGGACGCGGGAGCTAACCCGGCTGCCGATGCCGCAGCGGCGGAACCTGCCCGGGTCGCCGAAGGACTCCTGCCCCCGCCGCCGGCGAAGGTACTCACCCCGCCTGCCGGACGCCCGGCCAGCGGGCCCGCACGCCAGAATGCGGAAGCGGCCGCGCGCCAGGAGGCCGCGCCCAAGCGTACCCCGCGTGCGCTGCTTCCCACCCCCATGCCTCCCAGCCCACCCGCGCCAGCCGCGCCCCCCCAGGCGTTTCCGGCCGAAACAGCGGATGCTTATGCGCGCACGTCCGCCGCCGACAGCAACGAGGCGATCGCCGAGACCGTGGCGCGTGAGCAGGAGCGCGAGCAGCGCATCGCCGTGAAGCAACAGCAGGAGCTTCGTGCCCGAGACAACGAGGAACGGCGCGAGGCCACCACCAAGGTTGACGATGGCGCCACCCTCGACACCATCTCGGTCACCGGCAGTCGGGTGAAACGGCGCGAGAACCAAACGAAGACCCGCGACATGGGCACCGTCCAGGCGCCGGTCGCTGCCGCCCCCCCGCCCCCGCCCCCCCCGGCCGCGAGCGCCGGCAGCGTCCAGCCCAGTGCGGCGCGCAACGCCCTGCGCCGCACCGACCTCCAGGTGCCGGTCGACGCGGATACGCGGCTGCCGCCGGAGGAGTGGCTGGACCGCATCCGCCTGCGCCGCGATCTGGGCGACGACGCGAATGCGCTGCGCAGCCTGCAATTGTTCGTGCAGGAGCATCCGTTCCAGCGCGTGCCGGACGACCTTCGCCCCCTGCTCGGCAATCCGTGAGCGACACTCTCGCCGCACGCGCCTCGCACTGGCTCGAGGTGAAGCACAGCCGTTTTCTCGCACAGGGTGCGCCGGTCCCGTCGGCCGAGGCCGCCCTCGCCTTCCTGCGCGACGTCGCCGACCCGGCCGCCACCCATAATTGCTGGGCCTACCGCATCGGCCAGGATTACCGTTCCAGCGACGACGGCGAGCCGGCCGGCACGGCGGGCCGGCCGATCCTCGCCGCGATCGATGGCCAGGGCTTCGATCGCGTGATGGTGGTCGTGACGCGCTGGTACGGCGGCATCAACCTGGGCGCAGGCGGCCTGGTGCGCGCCTATGGCGGGGCGGCGGCCGAGTGCCTGCGGCTTGCGCCGCGCGAGCCTTTGGTCGCACTGGCGACATTGGCGCTGGCCTGCCCGTTCGACGATCTCGGGCACGTGCACGCGGCCCTGATCGCCCATCAGGCGACGAAGCAGGACGAAAGTTTCGACGAGACAGGCGCCCGCCTGAGGGTGCAGTTGCCCGCGGATCGTGTGGAAGCCTTGAAAACCCAGCTGCGCGACGCCACCCGTAACCGGGTGCGCGTGGTGGAGCCCGCCTGAACCCGGCGGTGCGCATCAGGTGTTTGTGGAAGGGGCTTCCGGTACGGCGGAGGCGGGGCGGCCTGGCTGGGGCTGAAGCCTCTCCCACAACCGCTTTGAAGACGGATCCCCGATGAGCACACCGAGCGAGACCCCCGACAGCGCCTCTGCCGGACCGAAAGCGAAGCTGGGCACGCTGCGCGCGCTGTGGCCGTTCGTGCGCCGGCATGCCGGGCTGTTCACTGCCTGGCTGCTGGCTCTGGCTCTGGCGTCGGCGGCGACGCTGAGCCTGCCGGTCGCATTCCGCCAGATGATCGACAACGGATTCACCGATGGCGCGAACATCAATCGGGCCTTCCTCTTCCTGTTCGTAGTAGCGGTGGTGCTGGCCCTGGCGAGCGCGGCGCGTTTCTATTTCGTGTCGCTGCTGGGCGAAAAAGTGGTCGCGGACTTGCGCGGGCAGCTGTATGGCCACCTGATCGGCCTCGATGCCGAGTTCCATGACCGCACGCGCAGCGGCGAGCTGGTGTCCCGCCTTTCCGCGGACAGCGAACTGCTGCGCACGGTCGTTGCCACCAGCATGTCGGTCGCGTTGCGCAGCAGCGTCACCGTGATTGGCAGCCTGGCGATGCTCTTCTTCACCAGCCCTCGGCTGGCCGCATTCGCGCTGATCGGCATTCCGCTGGCGGTGCTGCCCATCGTGCTGGGCGCACGCCGACTGGAGAAGGCCTCCCGCGCCAGCCAGGACCGTGTCGCAGACGCCAATACGCTGGCCAGCGAAACGCTCGGTGCGGTCCGCACGGTGCAGGCGCACGCCCGCGAGCCGTACGAGCGCGGCCGCTTCGGCGACGCCATCGCGACCGCGGTCGACACGGCGCGCCGCCGTATCCGCGCGCAGGCGTGGGTGACTGCTGCGGCCATCACGCTGATCTTCGGCGCGATCACGCTGGTGCTGTGGTCCGGGGCGCACGATGTCATCGACGGCACGATGAGCGCAGGCACGCTGGGGCAGTTCGTGCTGTATGCCCTGATCGGCGGCGGCTCGGTGGGCGCCTTGGCCGAAGTCTGGAACGAACTGCAACGCGCCGCTGGCGGCATGGGCAGGATCGCCGAACTGCTCGATGAAACCCCGGCCATCCGCGCGCCGGCAGCGCCCCGCGCCCTGTCGGCGCCGGTCAAGGGCGAGATCCGGTTCGACCATGTCGCGTTCCACTATCCCTCGCGTCCCGACCTGCCCGCGCTCGACGATTTCGACCTGACCGTCAACCCGGGCGAAACCGTCGCACTTGTCGGTCCCTCCGGTGCCGGCAAAAGCACGGTGTTCTCGATGCTGCTGCGCTTCCACGATGCGCAGGCCGGCAGCGTACGGATCGACGGCGTCGACCTGCGCGAGCTTGACCCGGCGCAGTTGCGCGAACAGATCGCCCTGGTGCCGCAGCAGCCCACCATCTTCGCGGCCAGCGCCGCCGAGAACATCCGCTACGGCAAGCTTGACGCGACCGACGCGGAACTGCAGGCCGCCGCCGAAGCCGCCGAAGCCGACGACTTCATCCGCGAACTGCCAGGCGGCTTCGAGAGCCAGCTCGGCGAACGTGGCGCACGCCTGTCCGGCGGCCAGCAGCAGCGGATCGCCATCGCGCGTGCGCTGTTGAAGGATGCTCCCATCCTGCTGCTGGACGAAGCGACGAGCGCGCTGGACGCGCAGAGCGAGCGCGCCGTGCAGCACGCCCTGGAAAGGCTGATGGACGGGCGCACCACGCTGGTCATCGCCCATCGCCTGGCGACAGTGCTGAAGGCCGACCGGATCGTGGTGATGGACCGTGGCCGCATCGTGGCGCAGGGCACGCACGAAGCCCTGCTGGCGGAGGATGGCCTGTACGCGGAGCTGGCGCGGCTGCAGTTCCTCGACTGAGCCGGTGCGCGGGCATGGCCCGCGCCTGCCGAGGCGGTGTTGTCGCCGTGCCGGAGCGGGCGATGCCCGCGATGCCCTTCGAAAGAAGATTCCTGCTTACGCTGCCGCGTCGGCCTGAACGAGCGGCACGAACTTCGGCGGCCGGCTGGGGAACGCATGCCGCACGATGCGCCAGCACACCTGGCCGAACTGCGTCAGCAGCGTGCCGGTGTTGTAGTGCTGGCCGTATCGCGCGCAGATGGCGCGCACTTCCTTGGCCATCTCCGCATACCGGTTGGCCGGGATGTCGGGAAAGAAATGGTGCTCGATCTGGTGGCTCAGGTTGCCCGACAGCACGTTCATCAGGAAGCCGCCGCGCAGGTTGGACGACCCCCGCAGCTGGCGCAGGTACCAGTGGCCGCGCGACTCGTTCTTGATGCATTCCTTCGGGAACGTCTCCGCATTGGCGGTGAAATGCCCGCAGAAGATGATCACGTACGTCCACACGTTGCGCAGGCCGTTGGCGACCATGTTCCCCAGCAGCACCGGCAGGAAGAACGGACCGGCCAGCGCGGGGTAGATCACGTAATCCTTCGCCAACTGCTTGCCCATCTTGCGCACGACCGGCGCCGATTTGCGGCGCAGCTGCGTGTTGGTCATCTTGCCGCTCCACCAGCGGCCCAGCTTCAGGTCCTGGATGGCGATGCCCCACTGGAACAGCAGCGCGAACACGACCGCGATCGCCGGCTGCATCAGGTAGAACGGGCGCCATTTCTGCTCGGGGAAGATGCGCAGCAGGCCGTAGCCGATGTCGTCGTCCAGCCCGCGCACGTTGGTATAGGTGTGGTGGCGGAAGTTGTGGGTGTGCCGCCAGTTGTCGGCCGTACCGACGATGTCCCAATCGTAGGTCTTGCCGTCGAGCTGCGGGTCGCCGAGCCAGTCGTACTGGCCATGGATGACGTTGTGGCCCAGCTCCATGTTTTCCAGGATCTTGCCCAGGCCCAGCGACAGCGCGCCCACTGCCCACAGCACCCAGAACAGCCAGCCCACCGCGCTGTCGGCCAGCCACAGACCACCCGCCACCGCCGCTGCGAACAACAGCACGCGGCCGCCCAGGTTGGCGAAACGCACCGCCTTGACGACGTTGCGGATGTAGCGCGCATCGCGTGCGCCGAGCGTGGCGACGGTCTGCGCACGCAGGGCGTCGAGCTCCTCGCCGAACCGATCCAGTTCGTCGGCGCTGAGCTTGCGGTTGCGGGGAAAGGAGGACGTGGCCATCAGAGATCCAGCTCGAGGTCGGTGGCGGCGCTGTGGATGCACAGCTTCAATGCCTGGGTGGGTTCATGGATCAGCGCGCCGCTGGGCAGGTGGCGCGTGCTGCCGGCGGACTTGCCGCAGGCGCAGGTGTTGCAGATGCCCATGCGGCAGCCCGACGGCGGCTTCAGGCCCTGTTGCTCCAGGGCGACCAGCAGGGATTCGCCGCGCGGCACGCGCAGTGTGCGACCGCTGCGTTGCAGGCGGATGTCGACCTCGCCTTCGTCCACCACCGTCACCGGCGCCGCCGTGAAGGCTTCGGCCTGGAAGCTGGCCACGCGGGAGGCCAGCAGGTGGCGAGCGGCGTCGACGAACCCGCCGGGGCCGCAGGCCATGACCTGCTGCGTGGACAGGTCGCCGGCCTGCGCGGTGAGCAGCGCGTCGTCGATGCGGCCTTCCGCTTCGTCGCCGGCCGCTGCGGCATCCCGCGTCAGCAGCAGGCGGAAGCGGAACGCCGGATGCGCCGACGCCAGTGCACGCAGCTCGTCGAGGAAGCAGGCTTCCTCACGTCGGCGCACCCAGTACAGCAGGGTCAGGTCGACCGGCATGCCCTGCCCGGCCAGCTCGCGCACAAGCGCCATCAGCGGCGTGATACCACTGCCCGCCGCCAGCAACAGGAACGACCCGCGGGGCGAGGCTGGCAGCATCATCTCGCCGAAGGCCGGTCCCAGATCGACGATGTCGCCGATGCGGGCGTCGCGGCTCAGGTACTGGCTGACACGGCCGCCTTCGATGGCCTTCACGGTGATCGGCAACAGGCCGTCCGCGCGCGGCGGTGAGGTCAGGCTGTAGCTGCGGGTCACGCGGATGCCGTCGATTTCGATACCCAGGTTCACGTGTTGCCCGGCGCGGTGGCCGGCCCAGTGACGGTTGGGCTTGAACAGCAGCGTCACGGCATCGGCCGATGCGACCTCGCGCGTCACCAGCCGGGCCAGCGGGCGCTCCCAGGTCCAGGTGCGGTGGAAGCGGCTGGCCCAGAAATCGAAGATATCCGGCTTCACCAACGGGCGGAGCAGGCGTTTCAGGGGACCGGGCCGGCGGGGGGTCGGACGGATCTGAGCATTCATGGCCTCACTATACCGCTGTGAAGACGCATGTGTATACACTTGTATATTAATTTACGGGGCTATGATGCCCCTACCCTTCCGTATGCCCGGCGCCATCGCGTGATCCCGAACCCGCAACCGCAGCTCCAGGACGACCACGGCCCCGGCCGCAAGGCGTCCATCTCGCGCGAGGACCTGATGGCGGCCGCCCTGAAACTGGTCGGCCCGCACCGCAGCGTCTCCACCCTGAGCCTGCGCGAGGTGGCCCGCGAGGCCGGCATCGCGCCCAACAGTTTCTACCGCCAGTTCCGCGACATGGACGAACTGGCGGTGGCGCTGATCGACCTGGCCGGCCGTTCGCTGCGCAAGATCATCGGCGAGGCGCGCCACCGGGCCACCAGCAGCGACCGCAGCGTGGTGCGCGGCTCGGTGGAGGCGTTCATGGAGCAGCTGCGCGCTGACGACAAGCTGCTCCATGTGCTGCTGCGGGAGGGCAACGTCGGTTCCGATGCGTTCAAGCATGCGGTGGAGCGCGAACTGCAGTTCTTCGAGGAAGAACTGTGCTTGGACCTGGTGCGGCTCGCCGCGCGCGACAACGCCCCGCTGCACGAACCCGCGCTGGTCTCCAAGGCGATCACCCGCCTGGTGTTCGCGATGGGCGCCACCGCGATGGACCTGCCCCCCGAGAAGGATCCGGAGCTGATCGAGCAGCTCTCGGAAATGGTCCGCCTGATCATCACAGGATCGCGCGCCCTCGCTGCGCGCGGCGGCGCCCGCTGATCCGCCACCACCTCAGGGCAGGATGCGGATCGGCGTGCCGACCGGCACCCGCTGCCAGATGGCGTCCATCTCTTCATTGGTCACGGCAATGCAGCCTTCCGTCCAGTCCACCCGCGAACCGGGTGGCGTCGCGCCGTGGATCATGATGTCGCCGCCGGGATCGACGCCGCGGGCCTCTGCCTGCTGTCGGTCGGCGTGGTCCGGATAGGAGATGCGCAGCGACAGGTGGAAGCGGCTGCGCTCGTTGCGGTAGGTGATGCGGTAATCGCCTTCGGGCGTCCGCTGGTCCCCTTGCTGCCGCTTGTGCCCGACCGGCGCGCCGCCCAGCACGATCCGATAGCGGGCGATGACGATGCCGGCGCGCAGCAGGTCGAGGCGCCGCTGCGCCTTGTAGACACGGATGGCGTCTGCCCGCTGCGCGGCGGGCACCAGGGCGGGCGGAGATGTCCCGGTTTCATGCGCCTGCGCTGTCATCCCGAACGACGACAGCAGGATGAGCAGCCAGCGACTCATGCCGGCAATGCCCGTGCGAGGAGTGCGGCCGCATCGACGTCGGCGGGCAGCGTGCCGAATACCGCGCCATGCTCGCCGCCGAGGCGGCTGCGGACGAACAGCGGTGCCGCCGGGCTGCCGGTCCGCAGCAGCACGGCGGCCTGCAGCGCGAGCGCCAGCCGCTCGACGAGCATCCGTGCGCCGGCCTCCTGCATGGACGCCAGACCGGTGCGCAGTCGCTCGACGAAGACGTCGTAGGCCGGGTCGATGCCGCCGGCGGACGCCAGTTCGCGGGTGACCGCATCGGACACGCCGGCATCACGTGCCAAGGCACGCAACACGTCCAGGCACTGGATGTTGCCGCTACCCTCCCAGATCGAGTTGAGCGGCGCCTGTCGATATAGCCGCGGCAGGATCGACTCCTCCACGTACCCTGCACCGCCCAGGCACTCCTGCGCCTCGTTGACGACGCCGGGCGCGCGTTTGCAGACCCAGTACTTGCCCACTGCGGTAGCGAGGCGCGCAAAGGCCGCTTCGTGCGCGTCGTGCGCAGCGGCATCCACCGCACGTGCGACGCGCAGCGAGAATGCCGTGGCAGCCTCGGATTCCAGCGCGAGGTCGGCCAACACGTTGCTCATCACGGCATGGTCGGCGAGCGGCCTGCCGAATGCGATGCGATGACGCGCATGGTGCAGGGCCTGCGCCAGCGCCATGCGCATTTCCGCGGCCGACCCCACCATGCAATCCAGGCGCGTCAGCATCACCATCTCGATGATCGTGGCGACCCCTCGCCCCTCCTCGCCCACGCGCCACGCTCGCGCACCCGTGAATTCCACCTCGCTGGACGCGTTGGCCCAGTCGCCCAGCTTGTCCTTCAGGCGCGTCAGCCTGAAGGCGTTCTTGCTGCCATCGTCGCGGCGGCGAGGCATCAGGAAACAGGTCAAGCCCCCCGGCGCCTGCGCAAGTACCAGGAAACCGTCGGACATCGGAGCCGAGAAGAACCACTTGTGGCCGACCAGCGCATACGTGTCGTCCCCCTGCAGGGTGGCGACGGTGGCGTTCGTGCGCACGTCCGAGCCGCCCTGCTTCTCCGTCATCCCCATGCCGAGGGTGATGCCGGCCTTGTCGACGATCGGTACATCGCGCGGGTCGTAATGGGGTGCGGCGGCCTTCGTTGCCCATTCGCGAAGGCGGCTTTCGCGCGCCAGCACGGGCACGGCGGCGTGGGTCATCGTCAGGGGACAGCTGGTGCCCGCCTCCGCCTGATGGTGCAGATAGCTGAGTGCAGCGCGCGCGACATGCGCGCCGGGGGCCGGCGCGTGCCACGACAGCCCGGCGACACCGTGCGTCTTAGCAACATCCATCAACCGGTGATAGGCGGGATGGAACTCGACCAGGTCGATGCGACGGCCCGAACGGTCATGCGTGCGCAGGCGCGGCCGGTCGCGGTTCGCGTCGAACCCGAGCCGATACAGCTCGTCGCCCGCGAGTGCGCCGTAGCCGGCAAGCCGCGCAGCGAACGCCCCGCCTCCTTCGCCTACCACGGCCTCACGCAGCACCACGTCGTCCTTCCACAGGTCGCGCGGCTCGAACGGCGGCGGCTGGTTTTCTACACGATGCGTTTCGAAGAGGGACTCGTCCATCACCGGCTCCTGCTGACGCGTCCGATTCTCGCGCAAATCACCGCGTGGCGCGGCCGGCAGGCGGGCCGCCGCCGTCTTGCCTAGACCGATGGCGCCACGTCGCCGAGTGCACGCAGGAAATCCGCCTTCAGCTTCAACGTGCCGAAGAATCCGTGCTGCGTGCCGCTCAACACCCGCAGCATGTGTCCCCGCCCGCCAGGCAGTCGACCGGCCGGCAGGAAGGCGACGTCACGCGCGTGCGCCACCCAGTCGCGGTCGGACTGGAAGATCGGGGTCAGCCAGCGGCTCCAGAACTGATAAACCCCGACATGCGCCTGCCGCTGCCGCTGGTAGGCGTGCAATGCGGCGGGAACACCGGTGTGCGTGCGCAGCGCGTCGCGCAACGCCATCGCATCCATCAAGGCCATGTTGACGCCCTGCCCGAGCTGCGGACTCATCCCGTGGGCCGCATCGCCCACGACGACGAGCCGGTCGCGGTGCCACCGGCCCAGGGTGATGTCGCGATAGCTGGCGCGCGCCAACTGGTCGGGATCGAGGGTGTCGGCGAGGCGCGCGTCCGCCTCGGGCCACAGCTGAGCGATCTCGTCGCGCCAGGCGGTCAGTCCACGCGTGCGCCAGTCATCGAAATCGGCGATGGGCAGGCTCCAGAAGAAGCTCATCCGCGGCGTGTCGTCACCGGGCCGCGTGCCTACCGGCAGCAGGCCGATCATCTTGCGTGCCGCCACGTAACGCTGCCGAAGCTCATCGCCCCAGGCCCAGTCGCCTTGCGGCACCAGCCGCCACAGTGCGCCCCAGGGGTAGACTGCTTCGCGCTTCACCGCACCGGTGGCGCCGCGCAGCTTCGACGCCGATCCGTCCGCCGCGATCACCAGATCGAACGGACCATGCCAGCGGCCGTGCTGGTCGCGGATGCGGCGGGTATCGTCACCGACCGCTTCGATGGCGTGGCCCCGATGCACCTCACCGTGCGCCGCCCAGGCCTCCGACAGCAGCGAGAACAACGCGCCACGTTGCATGCCCAGGCCGAACAGCCGGGCATCCAGACCGGCGTAGCGCATGTCCATCACCGCGCGACCGCAGGGCGTCTCACCGTACAGGCGGTTCACGCGTCGGCCGTGCGCCATCACGTCCTGCAGCAACCCCAGTTCCCACAGCACCTGCAGTCCGGTGGGCTGCAGCAGGAAACCGGCGCCGACCGGCCCCAGTTCCGGTGCGCGCTCGAACACCTCCACCCGGTGTCCGTCACGCGACAGCAGCACGGCTGCGGCCTGGCCCGCGGTGCCGTAGCCGATGATCGCGATGTGCTGGGCATCCATGGCGCGAAGCGTCCCTTGGTCGTGCGGCGAACCGGTGCAGCGGAAACGACAGGCGTTAAAAAACCCCGCCGGAGCGGGGTTCAAGAAAATCGTCTTGGATCAGGCTGCCGGCGTGATGTTGGATGCCTGTGCGCCCTTCGGGCCCTGGGTCAGCTCGTAACTGACGCGCTGGCCTTCCTGCAGGCTGCGGAAGCCCTTGCTGTTGATGGCGGTGTGGTGCGCAAAGACATCGGCGCTGCCATCTTCTGGCGCGATGAATCCGAAGCCCTTGGCATCGTTGAACCATTTCACGGTACCGTACGGCATAGCGCTTGTATTTCCTTTTCTGGATGCGGGTGGAATGTGTGGCATGACGTCACACCCGCCGAGTATGCAAAGCCCGGCGCGCGTTGACAATCACCCTCGCGCCAACGCGGCCACCAGGGCGGGGATGCCGGCAGAGGCGGCGGCGACGTTCGCCAGCACCTCCTCCATCGTGATCTCTTCATCGGTGCCGCAGCCGGCGGCCCAGTTCGCGACGATCGCGAGGCAGGCGTATTCCAGGCCCATTTCCCGTGCCAGGCCTGCTTCCGGCATGCCCGTCATGCCGACCAGGTCGCATCCGTCGCGACGCATCCGACGGATCTCCGCACGCGTCTCCAGGCGCGGCCCCTGGGTAGCGCCGTAGCAACCGCCATCGACCAGGGCGACACCCGCCTCATGCGCGGCCGCCAGGATCTGCTGACGAAGTAAATGCGTGTATGGATCACCGAAGTCCACATGCAGCACGTCCGTCCCGGGCTCCTCGCAAACGGTCGAGACACGACCCCAGGTGTAGTCGATCAGCTGGTCCGGGCATGCCAGCACGCGCGGACCACAGGCATCGGTGATGCCGCCCACGGTGTTCAACGCCAGCACGCGCGTCGCGCCGAGGTCCTTCAGCGCCTGCAGGTTCGCGCGGTAGTTGATCTTGTGCGGCGGCACCGAATGACCCTCGCCATGGCGCGCGAGGAAGGCCACACGCTGGCCGTCCAGCAGCCCGACACGGACCGGACCGGACGGCGCGCCGAAGCGCGTGTCGAGGTCATGGGCCTGCACGTCCTGCAGGTCCGCCAGCTTGTAGACGCCGGTACCGCCGATGACGGCGAGCGCGATGTCGCCCATGGCTCAGTCCTTCAACGCGTAGATGCCCGGCAGGTTGCGGCCCTGCTCGTGGTAGTCCATGCCGAACCCGAACACATACCGGTCCGCCACCTCCAGCCCCACGTAGTCCGCGCAGATGCCCGCCACGCAGCGGTCATGCTGCTTGGTTGTCAGCGCGGCGATGCGTACGTCGGTGGCGCCCTGCTCCAGGCACCACTGCTTCACGGCAAGCAGCGTGTGGCCCTCGTCGAGGATGTCGTCCACCAGCAGCACGCGGCGGCCATACAGCGCCGTCGCCGGGCGGTGCTTCCACACCAGTTCGCCACCGGTGGTCTCGCCGCGGTAGCGGGTGGCATGCAGGTAATCGAATTCCAGGTCCAGCCCCAACGCACCCAGTTCCAGCGACAGCTGGCCGGCGAACGGCAGCGCACCATGCATGATGGTCAGGTAGACCGGCACTTCGCCGGCGTAGTCGCGCGCGATCGGCGCGGCCATCTGCGCGATGGCGCGGTCGATCGTCGCGCGGTCGACCAACAGGTCGGCGTTGGCCAGCGCGTCGACCAGCTTCGGCCGCGGATTGCCCAGCGTTTCCATCAAGCCACTCCCTTCAGACTGTCGATGACGCGCGATTGCGTCTGGCCGTAGCGGTCATCCGCGATCAGCCCGTCCCATCCCAGCGCACCGCGCCCCAGCACGCCGAGGACGGCGGCGGTGTTCAGCGCGCGGCCTTCCACCGCCTTCAGCGATTCGTCGACCAGCTTCGGCGAGCAGACCAGCACCACGTCGCAGCCGGCATCGAGGTGGTCGTGGATGCGCTGCTTCACGCCACCGGCGGAGAACGCCGCGGCCATGCCGATGTCGTCGGAGAACACCACGCCCCGGAAACCCATCTCTTCGCGCAGCACCTGCTGGATCCAGAACGGCGAATAGCCGGCCGGTTCCGGGGCGACGGCGGGATACTTCACGTGCCCCATCATCACCGCATCGGCCTTGGCCTCGATGCCGGCGACGAAGGGCACGAGGTCCTCGGCCCGCAGCACGTCCAGCGGGCGCGGATCGACGGCATCGTCGAAGTGAGTATCTTCCAGCACCGTGCCGTGGCCCGGGAAATGCTTCAGCGTGGCGGCCATGCCGGCGCTGTGCATGCCGCGCACGTAGGCGCGAGTGAACTCGGCGACGACCTGCGGATCGGCATCGAACGCCCGGTTGCCGATGGCGCGATTGCCGCGCGCCAGGTCCACGACCGGCGCAAAGCTCAGGTCGACGCCGCTGGCGATGATCTCGCTGGCCATCAGCCAGGCGTGTTCCTCCGCCCGCTGCAGGGCGAGCGACGGATCCTGCGCGTAGAGCTTGCCGAAGCCTTCCAGCGCGGGCAGGTCGCTGTAACCCTCGCGGAAGCGCTGCACGCGGCCGCCTTCCTGGTCCACGCAGACCAGTTGCGGACGCGGCGCGGCGGCGCGGATGGCCTGCGACAGTTCCGCCACCTGTGCGCGCGAGGCGAAGTTGCGGGTGAACAGGATGACGCCGGCGACGGCGTCGTGCTGCAGCCAGTCGCGCTCCTGCGCGGTGAGTTCGGTGCCGGCGATGCCGATGACGAGCATTGCGGTGGAAGCCTCATGGGCGGCGCCCGGGGGCGCGGGGCCTGCATTGTCGCAGATGCCCGTGCAGCCGTCAGACCGCGCCGTTCACACGGCGGCCGCGTCGCCTCAGAGCGATGCCAGCGCGCCGCGCACGTGGCGTGCGTGCGCGGACAGTGCTTCACGGGTCACCGTGTCCATCCGCGCCCACTGGCGATAGGGCAACGCCATGCGCGGGTTGCGTTCCAGCGAGGCGCGGTTGCGCTCCAGGAAATCCCAGTACAGCGCATTGAACGGACAGGCACGTGCGCCGGTACGCTGGCTGCGGTCGTACGGGCAACCCCGGCAATAGTCGCTCATGCGATCCAGGTACGCGCTGCCGCTGACGTACGGCTTGCTGGCCAGCAGGCCGCCATCGCCGAACTGGCTCATGCCCAGCGTATTGGGCAGCTCCACCCATTCGAAGGCATCGATGTAGACGCCCAGGTACCAGCGGTGCAACGCCTGCGGGTCCAGCCCTGCCAGCAGCGAGAAATTGCCGATCACCATCAATCGCTGGATATGGTGCGCATGCGCCTGCGACAGCGACTGGCCCACGGCCTCGGCCAGGCATCGCATGCGCACGCGCCCGGTCCAGAACCAGTTCGGCAGTGGCGTGTCGTGGCCGAAGTGGTTCATTGCCGCATAGTCCGGCATCTTGGCCCAGTAGACGCCGCGCACGTACTCGCGCCATCCCAGTATCTGGCGGATGAAGCCCTCGACGGACGCCAGCGGTGCGTGCCCCTCGCGCCAGGCCTCTTCCGCACGCGCGATCACCTCGGCCGGTCGCAGCATCTTGGTATTCAGCGCAAAGGACAGCAGCGAATGGAACAGCCGCGGCGCCCGCGTGCTCATGGCATCCTGGTACTGGCCGAACCACGGCAGCGCGTGGACGACGAATGCCTCCAGGTCGGCCAG
This sequence comes from Pseudoxanthomonas sp. LjRoot127, assembly GCF_964253495.1. Taxonomy (NCBI): domain Bacteria; kingdom Pseudomonadati; phylum Pseudomonadota; class Gammaproteobacteria; order Lysobacterales; family Lysobacteraceae; genus Pseudoxanthomonas; species Pseudoxanthomonas sp. LjRoot127. The sequence continues at coordinate 3,049,863 of NZ_CAXUQR020000001.1, read as the reverse complement.
CGCCTCGTCGCGATCGAGGGGCCACCTCAACGCACGGGCCTGCGGCTCGCCGAAGCTGGCGATGCCGGCCGCCTCGATGGTCGCCCACAGCCCGCGATGGTCGTGCGGCCGGCGCCAGTCCGCGGGTTCGGCAGGCGTGCCCGGCCAGGCCGCGCGGTTGTCGTGGTCGAAATTCCAGCGTCCTCCGGCGGGCGTGCCGTCGGGCTCCAGCAGCACGTGATGCTGTCGCCGCATGGCGCGATAGAAGGTCTCCATGCGCCACTGCCGTCGCGCTCCGAACTGCCGGGCGGCCTGGTCGCGGGCGGCCAGGAAGTGGACATCGGGTGCGCGTTCGACGGCCAGATCGAGCGACGCCGTCCACGCCAGGAGCTGGGCATCGAGACGCCACTCGTCCGCAGGCTGATAGGCGAAGGTGCTGGCACCATGGCGCGCGAGCAGCGCATCCAGGTTGCGGGTCAGGTGCTGGTGATTGCCGGGATCGTCGATCGCCACGTAGTGCACGCGGTGGCCAGCGGCGCGCAGGCGCGCGGCGAATGCGCGCATGGCGGCGAAGATCGCAAGGATCTTCTGCGCGTGATGCAGCACGTAGTCAGTTTCCTGCCGGATCTCCATCAGCACATGGACCACGCCCGGATCGAGGCGGGAAAACCAGAAGTGCTGCGGATCCAACTGGTCGCCGAGCACCAGCCTCAGCGTATGGGCCGGCGACGTGTCCTGCCCGGGCGGCATCATGCACGCGCCTTGCGCTGTCGCCGGCAGCGCTCAGAACAGTGGGCGACTTCGTCCCAGATTTCGCGCCACTTGCGCCGCCAGGTGAAGGGACGACCGCACGTGCGGCAGGGCTTGCTGGGCAGGTCGGATTTGCGGCGCATGGTCGGGACGGTGGCGTGTCACCGCTCGTACGTGGGCGCGCCACCGATGGATGCGGCAACGGCGGACTCACTCGCGCGGCCAGCGCCCATACGGGTGGCTGGCCAGCGCGAGGTTGTAATAGCGCGGATCGTCGGTGACCTCGGCGCCCAGCCAGCCGGGCCGCTCGAACGCCTCGTCGGCGTGGCCCAGCTCGATCTCCGCCACCACCAGGCCGGCGTTGTCGCCGAGGAATTCATCCACTTCCCAGAGATGTCCGGCATGCCGCACCAGGTGTCGATGCTTCTCGATCCGTCCGCCCACGCACAATGCGAGCAGCGCACGGGCATCTTCCACCGGAATGGCGTAATCGAACTCCTGCCGGGTTGGACCGAGTTCGCGCGACTTGAGGTTGAGGTAGGCTCCACCGCCCTGGATGCGCACCCGCACCGACGCCTTCTGTTCGCCGCGTTCGATCGCGCCGCTGTCGTTGAGATAGCCCTGCGCCATCGGCACGACGTCATGCGCGGCCTCGCGCCAGGCATCGCTCGCGACCAGGAACTTGCGCTCGATCTCGATGCCCATCAGCGCCGCTCGAACAAGGCGATCGACTCGACGTGCGCCGTGTGGGGGAACATGTCCATGGCACCCGCCGACACCAGCGCATAACCCTGCTCGTTGACCAGGTAGCCGGCATCGCGCGCCAGCGAGCCCGGATGGCAGCTGACGTACACGATACGGTCGAACTGCTTCAGCGGCAGCTGCTGCAGCACCTCGATGGCGCCGGAACGCGGCGGGTCCAGCAGCAGCTTGTCGAAACCCTGCCGCATCCAGGCCGTGCCGCGCTGGTCCTGGGTCAGGTCGGCGGCATGGAACTGCGCATTCGCCAGGCCATTGCGCTGTGCATTCTCGCGCGCACGCGCCACCAGCCCGGCATCGCCTTCGACGCCGACCGCTTCGCCCACCCGGCGCGCCATCGGTAGCGTGAAGTTGCCGAGGCCGCAGAACAGGTCCAGCACGCGGTCCTGCGGCTGCGGATCGAGCAGGTCGAACGTGCGCGCGATCATCTTCTCGTTGAGCGCCGCGTTGACCTGGATGAAGTCCAGCGGACGGAATGCCAGCGACACGTCCCACGGCGCCAGCGCGAACGCCAGCTGCGGCGCCTCGGGCCACAGCGCATGCACGCTCTCCAGCCCGCCAGGCTGCAGGAAAATAGCGAAGCGGTGCGCGCGTGCGAAGGCGACGAGTTTCTCGCGGTCACCGTCGCTCAAGGGCTGCAGGTGGCGGAACACGAGGGCGACGCCACTGGCGCCTTCGCTGGCATCGCCGGCGATGAACTCGATCTGCGGGATGTGTTCGCGCGCGTCCAGGCTTTCGACCAGCGTGGCGAGATCGGCGACCTTGCCCCCGATCTCGGGAATGACGGTGTGGCATTCGCGCAGGTCGGCGACAAAGCGGGGATCCTGTTCGCGAAAACCGACCAGCGTCTTGTCCTTCTTGTTGACCCGGCGTACCGAGAACCGCCCCTTGCGCCGGTAACCCCAGCTGGCGCCGGTCAGGGGCGGCAGCACGGTCTTCGGTGCCACGTGCCCGATGCGTTCCAGGTTCTCCAGCAGCACGCGCTGCTTGGCTTCGATCTGGCGCGCTTCATCCAGGTGCTGCAATACGCAGCCGCCGCACGTGCCGAAGTGCGGGCAGCGCGGCGTCACGCGGTCGGGCGAGGCGTCGAGCACCTGGAGCGCCTTCGCCTCGTCGAAATGGCGGTTCTTGGCGGTCTGCTCGGCCATCACGCGCTCGCCGGGCAGGGCGCCCGACACGAAGACGGCCTTCCCCTCGCGACGGGCGACACCGCGGCCGTCGTGGGTCAGGTCGGTGATGAGAGCTTCGAAAGGGGTCTTGTCGATGCGGGGGGAGCGGGGTCGTGCCACGTGGCGTCAGGCTGCGTGTGTTTGGCGGGGCCGCATTGTCGCATGGCCACCGGCAGCGTCCGCCGACGCTAAGATGGGCCAGTCCCGCAGGAAGCCCGACCATGCCCGCCCTCCCCGGCACGATGCCGTCGATACTGCTGGTGGAAGACGATCCCGTCAGCGCCCTCTTCCTGTCGGCGGCACTCGAAGCGCTGCCCGCCCACGTGCGCGTCGCCGGCAGCTGCGCGGAGGCGCTGGCCTTCGAAGACGCGTTCCATGTCTGGCTCATCGATGCCAACCTGCCGGACGGTACCGGCACGGTATTGCTGCAGCACCTGCGCATGCGCGACGCGTCCGCGGTCGCGCTGTCGCATACGGCCGATACGACGCCCGCCATGCGCGACCGGTTGCTTCAGGCAGGCTTCGCCGATGTCCTGACGAAGCCGTTGGCCGCGCAGGCGCTGCGGGACGCCGTTCGCGCTGCGCTGGATCCGCGAGGAGGCGCTGCATCGCCGGACTGGGACGATACCGCGGCGCTCGGCGCGCTCGGTGGCAGCCATGCCCATGTGGCCCTGCTGAGGCAGCTGTTCCTGTCCGAACTGCCCGCCACCCGGTCGTCCTGCCTGGATGCCTTCGGACGTGGCGACCGCGCCGCGTTGTGCGCGCACTTGCACAGGCTGCAGGCCAGTTGCGGCTTCGCCGGCGCCACGGCGCTGTCGGGCGTCGCATCGCGCTGGCATGCGGCCCCCGGCGACGAAGGCCTGCGCGACGCGTTCGTCGCCGCCACCGATCGCCTGTTGGCGACCGGGTCCTGACGGCGTCAGTCGCTCGTGCGCTCGGCGCGCTTCAGCCGCCCCAGATCGCCGATCATCTCCCACGACTTCAGCCCGCGCGGCCCCAGGTGGTGCGCCAGTACCGATCGCATCGGCAGCCGCAGGCTGGCCAGGTCGTCGGGGGGCGGCGCGACATCATCGGCCAGCGCCAGCAACGCCCGACCGGTGGCCGTCTGGCTTCGCTCGTGGTGCCCGCGATCGCTGTGCAGGCGGCGCGGGCCATGCTCCGGATCAAGCCGGTAGCGTGCGGCGGGGTCGACCGGTTCGCCATCGCCATCGCAATCCAGGGCGAAGCCGAAGCCCAGCGCTTCGATCAGGTCGCGCTCGAAGCGCCGCAGCGACCACGCCAGCCCGTCGCGCTGGCGCAACTGCTCGCGCGTGCGGGCGTAGGCGTCGAACAGGTCGGGCAAGGGATCATGGCGAGGCGCGAGGCGCAGCACCACTTCATTGAGGTAGAACGCGGCCAGCATCGCGTCTCCGGCAGGCTGCGGGGCGGCATCGAGCGCTTCCGCACTGACCAGCCGGGCCAGTTCGCCACGCTGATCGCCCTCCAGACGGATCAATTGCAGGGGCTGCAGTGCCGCGCGCACCACGTGCTTCTTCGGGCCCTGTACTCCACGAGCGATCAGGCCCAGGCGCCCGTGGTCGCGACCGAAGACCTCGACCAGCAGGCTGGTTTCGCGCCAGGGACGCGCGTGCAGGACGAAGGCGGTGTCGCTCAGGCGCATGGAGCCGGGTGTCGCCGGAGGTTCACTCGTACCCGAAGGCCTTCAGCGCGGTCTCGTCGTCGGACCAGCCTTCGCGCACGCGTACCCAGGTTTCCAGGAAAACCTTGCGGCCGAACAGGTGCTCCATCTGCTGGCGCGCCTTGCTGCCGATGTCCTTCAGGCGCGCCCCACCCTTGCCGATCACGATGGCCTTCTGGCTTTCGCGTTCCACCCAGATCACCGCGCCGATGCGCGCCAGGTCGCCCTTCGGCGACGCCTCGGTGGTGAAATTCTCGATCTCGACGGTGGTGGCATACGGCAGCTCGGCGCCGAGCTGGCGCATCAGCTGCTCGCGTACGAGTTCGGCGGCGAGGAAGCGTTCGCTGCGGTCGGTGATCTCGTCCTCGCCGAACATCGGCGGCTGCTCCGGCAGCAGTGCCAGCACGTCCTTCACCAAGGCGTCCAGGCCATTCCGCTTCAACGCCGACACCGGATGCAGCGCCGCGAATTCGCGGCCCTGCCCGACCTCGGCGAGGAACGGCAGCAGCGCCGCCTTCTCCTTGATCCGGTCGACCTTGTTGACCACCAGCACCACAGGAATGCCGGCGTCGCGCAGGACGTTGTAGGCCAGCGTATCTTCCTCGTCCCAGCGGCCGGCCTCGACCACCATCAGGGCGGCATCGACCTCTTCCAGCGCACCGCGCGCGGCGCGGTTCATCACCCGGCTCATCGCCGACGCCGAGAACTTGCCCTGCTGCCTGTGCAGGCCGGGCGTATCCAGCAGCACGATCTGGCCGGCGGGACGGTCCTTGCCCGCAGCGAAGGTCGCGATGCCCAGCAGGCGGTGCCGCGTTGTCTGCGGCCGGTTGGACGTGATGCTGACCTTGGCGCCCACCAGCGCATTCGTCAGGGTGGACTTGCCCACGTTGGGGCGACCGATGACGGCGACGCTGCCGCTGCGGTAAGAGGAGGATTTACTCACCTGACGTACTCATTTCGAAATGTCGAGCTTATCGAGCAGCGCCGCCGCGGCGACCTGTTCTGCATTGCGGCGCGAGGTACCCTCGCCGTCCGCGGCAAGCGGCGGGTCGAGCGTGGTACAGCGCGCGAGGAAGAGTTTGGCGTGATCGTCGCCGCTTTCGGACACCAGTTCGTACACCGGCAGCGGACGCTGGCGGCCCTGCAACCATTCCTGCAGCCGGGTCTTGGCATCCTTTTCCGGGCGACCGACAGGGAGTGCGGCCAGCGACGCCTCGAACCACGGCAGCACCACGGTGCGGCAGGTTTCGAAGCTGCTGTCCAGGTAAATGGCCGCGACGACGGCTTCCAGCGCATCGGCCAGGATCGAATCCCGGCGATGGCCACCCGACTTCATTTCGCCGGGCCCCATCGTCAGGCGCTCGCCCAGCTGGAGCTCGCGCGCGATGGCCGCCAGCGCGGCTTCGCGCACAAGTTCGGCGCGTGCGCGCGTCAGCGCGCCCTCGTCCGCCTTGGGCCAACGCTGGAAAAGCGTTTCGGCGACGAGGAAATTGACGATGCTGTCGCCCAGGAATTCCAGGCGTTCGTTGTGCGGCGCCCCCGCACTTCGATGCGTCAGGGCCTGCGCAAGCAGGCCCTGATCGGTGAAGGCATGACCGATGCGATCAACCGCCAAACCCTTAGTCCGCGCCGCGATTGGTCATGGCCTGCTCGGTGTTGAAGTTACCGACCACGTCCAGATTGCCTACCAGCGGCCGACGCACCTCGTAGCTGACCTTCATGTTCCAGCCCCCCTCCATACGCTCGATCTTCACATGGGAGGGTTTGACGTTGTCAGAGTAGTTGATGTCCAGACGCCTGAAGAACAACTCCTGGATACGGGCAGGATCCATGTCGGCAACCCCCGGCTCATTTGAAAGTCCCTTCAGTGAGGACTTGACGGCGTAATATTCCTGGTACATCGGAAACAGGCGCATGGCGATATAGGCGGCGAAACCGACCACAGCCAGTACGATCACAAAGCTCAACAACGTCATACCATTCTGATTGCGCTTCATCGTCATTCCCCCGTCGATCCCCGTTAGCGTTGGTTGCTTACTCGATGCCATTGCCGATGCGCGAGGCATCGAAGCCATTCTTGCAGACCCAGCCCTCGCAGTTCAGCCAGACCAGGAACGCCTTGCCCCGCAGGTTCTCTTCCGGCAGGAAGTGGGTCTGGGTCCAGAACCGGCTGTCCTCGCTATTATCACGATTGTCGCCCATGACAAAGTAGTGCCCCGGCGGGACTACCCACTCGCCCTGGCCCTCGGGACGGGCGCTGCCCAGCCATTCCAGCACCGTGTGCGGGCGCCCCGGCAGGTCCTCCTTCAGCAGCGAAGCCCCCGTTTCGCCTGCACCGCTGCCCTTGCCCACGTAGTCGCCCAGCTTCTGGTACGCGAGGGGCTGCCCGTTGATCGAGACGGTATCGCCATGGAACCCGATCCTGTCGCCCGGCAGGCCGATGACGCGCTTGATCCAGTTGTTCTTCGGGTCGTGCGGCGGCTTGAAGACCACCACGTCGCCGCGCGCCGGCTCGCCGAGGGCCACGACCTTCTGGTTGGTGATCGGCAGGCGCAGGCCGTAGGAAAACTTGTTGACCAGGATGAAATCGCCGATCAGCAGGTTCGGCATCATCGAGCTGGACGGGATCTTGTAGGGCTCCGCGATGAAGCTGCGCAGCACCAGCACCACGGCCAGCACGGGGAAGAACGCGCGCGAGTAATCGACCAGCACGGGCTCCTCGTCCAGCAGCCCTCCCCTCGCCTGGCGCCGCTTGGCCAGGAAAAGCTTGTCGGCCAGCCACACCACGCCGGTCAGCAGCGTCAATACCACGAGGATCGTTTCGAACCAGACCATACACACTCCGTTGAATGGCCCCTCTCCCGCCGGGAGAGGGGTTGGGGTGAGGCTAAGTCGAAGTCCTCGCGCTCACAGCTTCGCGGACTTCGCCGTACCCTCATCCGGCGCTACGCGCCACCTTCTCCCGCGGGAGAAGGAAGACGCTACTTGCTATCCACCTGCAGCACCGCCAGGAAGGCTTCCTGCGGAATCTCCACGCGGCCCACCTGCTTCATCCGCTTCTTGCCCTCTTTCTGCTTCTCGAGGAGCTTCTTCTTGCGGGTGATGTCGCCACCATAGCACTTGGCCAGCACGTTCTTGCGCATGGCCTTGACCGTGCTGCGCGCGATGATCTGCGAGCCGACGGCGGCCTGGATGGCCACGTCGAACATCTGCCGCGGGATCAGGTCCTTCATCTTCTCGCACAGCTCGCGACCGCGCCGATCGGCGTGGCTGCGGTGCACGATCAGGCTGAGCGCATCGACCTTGTCGCCGTTGATCAGCGTATCCAGACGCACGAACGGGCCGGGCTGGAAGCGCAAGAACGAGTAATCCAGCGAGGCGTAGCCGCGGCTGACCGACTTCAGCTTGTCGAAGAAGTCCAGCACCACTTCGGCCATCGGCAGCTCGTAGCTGATCTGCACCTGGCTGGCGAGGTACTGGATGCCGATCTGCGCCCCGCGCTTTTCTTCGCACAGCTTGATGATCGCGCCGATGTAGGCTTCGGGCGTCAGGATGTTGGCGCGGATGATGGGCTCGCGCACCTCGTCGATCAGGTTGGACTGCGGCAGTTTCGCCGGATTGTCCAGCGACAGCACCGTGCCATCGGTCCTGAGGACTTCATACACCACGGTCGGGGCGGTGCTGATGAGGTCAAGGTCGTACTCGCGCTCCAGCCGCTCCTGCACGATCTCCATGTGCAGCATGCCGAGGAAGCCGCAGCGGAAGCCGAACCCCATTGCCTCGGAGCTTTCCGGTTCGAAGCGCAGCGCGGCATCGTTCAGGCGCAGCTTCTCCAGCGCCTCGCGCAGCGCCGGGTAGTCCTCGGCATTGACCGGGAACAGGCCGGCGAACACGCGCGGCTGCATTTCCTGGAAACCGGGCAGCGGACCCGGCGCGGGATCACCGGCCAGCGTCAGGGTGTCGCCGACCGGCGCACCGTGCACGTCCTTGATCGACGCGGTGATCCAGCCCACCTCGCCCGCGCCGAGCTTCTTCAGCTCCTTGCGCTTGGGCGTGAACACGCCGACCTTGTCCACCTCGTGGGTGCGGCCGGTGGACATCACCAGGATCTTGCTCTTCGGCCCGATCTCGCCCTGCATCACCCGCACCAGCGAGACCACGCCCAGGTAGTTGTCGAACCACGAGTCGATGATCAGCGCCTGCAGCTTGTCGGTGTCGCGCGGCTGAGGCGGCGGGATGCGCTGGACGATGGCTTCCAGCACCAGGTCGACATTGAGGCCGGTCTTGGCGCTGACGGCGACGGCATCGTCCGCGTCGATGCCGATGACCGCCTCGATTTCCCGCTTGGCACGCTCGATGTCGGCGGTCGGCAGGTCGATCTTGTTGAGCACCGGCACCACTTCCAGCCCCTGCTCAACCGCGGTGTAGCAGTTGGCGACCGACTGGGCTTCCACGCCCTGGGCGGCGTCCACCACCAGCAGCGCGCCTTCGCAGGCGGCCAGCGAGCGGCTGACTTCGTACGAGAAGTCGACGTGGCCGGGAGTGTCGATGAAATTGAGCTGGTAGACCTGCCCGTCCTTCGCCTTGTACGGCAGGGACACGGACTGGGCCTTGATGGTAATGCCGCGCTCGCGCTCGATGGGATTGGAGTCGAGCACCTGCGCTTCCATCTCGCGGGCCTCGAGGCCGCCGCAGAGCTGGATGATGCGATCGGCAAGGGTCGACTTGCCGTGGTCGACGTGCGCGATGATGGAGAAGTTGCGGATATTCCGCATGGAATCGGAGGACATGGGGGGCGGCGGCCTGTGCCGTCGTCAGGAATAACGGGCGATTATCGCACGGACGGCGGCCGAGCTCGCCGATCCGAGCTCGGCGTCCCAAAACCTCCTCACCCCGGCAAACACGGGGTGAGGGATCGCCTGATACGACGGCGACTCAGCTCTTGTCGACGTTCACGGCCAGGAAACGGGTCACGCCGCCGCGGCTACGGACCAGCAGCATCACTGTGTCACCTGGCTTGGCCGCCGCCAGTTCCCTGTCGAGCGCGGCAGGACTGTTCACCTTTGCGCGGCCGACCTGCAGGATCACGTCACCGCCACTGAGGCCGGCCTCGCGGGCAGCCGCGCTATTGACCCGGGTCACCAGCACGCCGTCGTTGCCTTCGATACCCAGTTGCTTGCGCGTCGCGGCATCCAGCCCCTGGCTGGTGATCCCCAGCGCGTTGCCGCTGGAAGTGGCGGGTGGCGCATTGGGGGATGAGGAGGGCCCGGAAGCGGTGTCCTGTCCTTCATCCAGTTCGGTCAGGGTGACGGTGACCTCACGCGGCTTGCCGTCCCTGATCAGGGCGACCTTTGCCTTGGTGCCGGGCACCAGCACTCCCACCAATGGTGGCAGATCACTGGACTGGTTGATCGGCGACCCGTTGAACGATGTGATCACATCGCCAATCTCGATGCCTGCCTTGCCAGCCGGACTGCCGGCGAGCACCTGGTTGACCAGTGCTCCCCGGGCATCAGGGACATTCAGGCCCCGGGCCTTGGCCGCATCGAGCGGCTCGACAATGACTCCCAGCTGGCCCCGGCTGACCTTGCCAGTTGCCTTCAGCTGCTCCACCGCGCTCATCGCCAGGTCTATCGGGATGGCGAAGCTGATGCCCATGTAGCCGCCGGACACCGAGAAGATCTGCGAATTGATGCCAACCACTTCACCACGCGTATTGAGCAGCGGACCGCCGGAATTGCCCTGGTTGATCGCCACGTCGGTCTGGATGAACGGCACGTAGCGCTGTTCGGGGGACGCGCTGCGGCCGACGGCACTGACGATGCCTGCGGTGACGGAATGGTCGAGCCCCAGCGGCGAGCCGATCGCCACCACCCATTGACCGGGCTTGAGCGTGGTCGAGTTGCCGATGCGTACGGTCGGCAGGCCCTTGGCATCCACTTTCAGCAGGGCGACGTCGTACTGCTGGTCGCTGCCCACCACCTTGGCGGTCAGCTCGCGGCGATCCGGCAGGGTCACCTTCACCTCGTCCGCGCCATCGACCACGTGGTGGTTCGTCAGCACGTAACCGTCGGCCGAGATGATGAAGCCCGACCCCATGGAAGTGCCCCTACGCTGCGGCCCCTGCGGGCCCGGACCCGGCATCTGGAAGCCGGGCGGCAGCATGCGGCGGAAGATTTCGGGGATATCGGCCTCCTCGTCCGTGCCCGCGGTGCGCCGCGTGCCGATCCTGGCCTCGACATTGACCACCCCCGGGCCCACCTGCTCGACCAGTTGGGTGAAATCAGGCAGCCCGGTCACGAGTTGCGGCGCCGCCGACTGCGCGACCGCGGGGGCCGCTGCCACGGACGCAGGCGCCTCCGCTTGTTGCGCGCAGGCAGCCAGCGGCGCGGTGAGTATCAGCATGGCCAGCAGGCCGTTACGGGCGTGAGGGGTCATCGAACGCATGCCTCGATAAGTGGGAAGTACGGGAGAACGCGCATCCGGCAGATCGCCGCATGCGCGCGTGTCAGTCGCGCGGCACGTCGACCGGGGCGGAGACCGGCGGCGCGGAAGGCAGGCGGGGCTCGAAGGGGTAGAACGTCCGCATGGCCGAATCCGAGGCGTAACCCGTCGTCACGCCACCGGTTGCAGACGGATAGGCGGACAGGGCGGATCGCGGCCAGGGACGCGAGGCGACGGACGCGGTCTCCTGGCTGCGATGGGAGAACGGATTGATTGTCGACGGCAGCGGCGAGGCGGACGCCAGGGCGGCGACAGGGTCGGAAGACACGCTACGCGATGTGGCGCTTGCACGAACCGGGGCGTCGGCACGCGCCACGCGCTGGGCACTTCGCGCGGCCTGCTGGTTGCGGGTCGCGCTGCGACGCGCCGCTTCCTGCCGGCGCGGCACGCTGGCCGCCACCGCGACGGCCGCCGCCGCATAGGCTTCGGCATCCGGCGCAGGCGCAGGCGCGGACGGGGCTTCGGGCATGGCGGCTGGCGATGTGGCCTGGGCCGACGCCATCGACGTGCCGCTGCTGACGGGAACCTCTTGCGGGGACTGCTGGCGCGCCATGAACAGCGCAACCAGCGCGACGGACGCCGCCAGGGCGCCGCCGCCCCAGCGCGCGAGCAGGCTGCGCGGACGCGTCGGTATGGATTGGGGCGAGCTCGCGGCCGCAGGCGCGGTTTCCGCCGCGATCGCCTGCGCCACGCGCCCGGCGAAACCGGCTGGCGCCGGTGCGCGGCCTTGCCCGCGCAGTACATCGCCGCACAGCTGCCAGCGCTCCCAGCAGCCTACCAGTTCGTGGTCGTGCTGCAGGCGGCGCAGCAGGAAGCGCGCCTCGTCGGCGATCAGCTCGCCGTCCATGAGGGCGGAGAGCTGCTGGCGATGGTGGATGTCGAGCTTGTCGATGATCGGTGTCTCGTTGCGGGCGGTCATGAGCGGGCACGCTCCCGGGTTGTGCTGTCCACGTCCAGCAAGGGACGCAGTTGTTCGTCGATCGCCTCGCGCGCGCGAAAGATGCGGGAACGCACGGTGCCGATCGGGCAGTCCATCTTCTGCGCGATCTCCTCGTAGCTGAGGCCTTCGACCTCGCGCAGGGTGATCGCGGTCCGCAGTTCTTCTGGCAGGCCGTCCACCGCCTTCATCACCGTCGCCTCCATCTCCTGGCGCATCAGTTCGCGCTCTGGGGTGTCGGTGTCGCGCAGCCTTGATCCGATGTCGTACTGCTCGGCGTCGGCGGCATCCACGTCCGCGGTGGGCGGGCGTCGATTGTGCGCGACCAGGTGGTTCTTGGCGGTATTCACGGCGATGCGGTGCAGCCACGTATAGAACTGGGAATCGCCCCGGAAATTGCCCAGCGCGCGATAAGCACGCAGGAACGTCTCCTGGGCCACGTCCTGGCACTCGCTCCAGTCATGGATGTAACGCCCGATCAGCGCCACCACGCGATGCTGGTACTTGCGCACCAGCAGGTCGAAGGCCGCGCTGTCGCCGCGTTGCACGCGCCTGACCAGCTCGAGGTCCAGCTCCTGGGTTGGATCAACTTCGGCCATGCCGGGCCGCACTCCTGTCGGCTCGGCGGTGGCCGGGCCCTGTGACCGCGCTAGCGGGGGAAAGTTCAACGCTTTGTCCAAACCGTTGCCCTATCAAGAATTTAACCGGCGCAACGGGAACATCCCCGGTGCCGTGGTCACGCCCGTGACGGCGTTCCCTTTCCATATGTGGATTTGACGGGGACGAAACAACCTCGGGATGATAGCGGCCTTCTCCATACGTGAACGGATGGTCTCCTGCATGGCCGCGAACTTCGATGGGCTGCGATTCAGTCACTGGCAGACCGAGCTGCGCGCCGACGGCATCGTCGTGCTCGCGTTCGACCGCCAGGGCGCCAGCGTCAATGCGTTCTCGCAGGATGTCCTGATCGAACTGGCCGACATCATCGAACGCCTGGCCATCGATCCGCCCAAGGGCGTGGTGTTGCGTTCGGCGAAGGCGTCGGGCTTCATCGCCGGCGCGGATCTGAAGGAATTCCAGGAGTTCGACCGCAAGGGCACCGTCAACGATGCGATCCGCCGCGGCCAGGCCGTCTTCCAGAAACTGGCCGACCTGCCCTGCCCAACGGTGGCAGCGATCCACGGCTTCTGCATGGGCGGCGGCACCGAGATTTCGCTGGCGTGCGACTACCGTGTGGCCAGCAGCGATCCGTCCACCCGCATCGGCCTGCCCGAAGTGAAGCTGGGCATCTTCCCCGGCTGGGGTGGCAGCGCGCGCCTTCCGCGCCTGGTGGGTGCGCCGAAGGCGATGGACATGATGCTCACCGGCCGCACCCTGTCGGCGAGCTCGGCCAAGGCGATGGGCCTGGTCGACAAGATCGCCGAACCGGCCGTGCTGGTCGACGCCGCCGTCGCATTGATCGCGTCGCGCCCGCAACGCCCCTTCAAGCAGCGCTTCACCGGCTGGATCAGCAACAGCTGGCTCGCGCGCCAACTGCTGGCGCCGCAGATGCTCAAGCAGGTCGCTCGCAAGGCGCCGAAGGCGCACTACCCTGCGCCCTACGCACTGATCAACGTCTGGAAGACCGCCGGCGGCAAGGGCATCCAGGCGCGCCTGGATGCCGAGCGCAAGGCGGTGGTGAAGCTGGCCGGCACGCCGACCGCGCGCAACCTGATCCGCATCTTCTTCCTCACCGAACGGCTCAAGGGCCTCGGTGGAAGGGACCACGGCATCGCGAATGTGCATGTCGTCGGCGCCGGCGTGATGGGCGGCGACATCGCGGCGTGGTCCGCCTACAAGGGCTTCAACGTCACCCTGCAGGACCGTGAGCAGCGCTTCATCGATGGCGCGCTCTCGCGTGCGCAGGAATTGTTCGCCAAGAAGGTGAAGGACGAGAGCAAGCGCCCCGCCGTGGCCGCGCGCCTGAAGGGCGACCTGGCCGGCGATGGCGTGCCGCAGGCGGACCTGGTGATCGAGGCGATCATCGAGAACCCCGAGGCCAAGCGCGATCTCTACCAGACCGTCGAGCCGCGCCTGAAAGCCGATGCGCTGCTGACCACGAACACCTCGTCGATTCCGCTTACCGAACTGCGCGAGCACATCCAGCGTCCGGCGCAGTTCGCCGGCCTGCATTACTTCAACCCGGTGGCGTTGATGCCGCTGGTGGAGATCGTGCAGCACGACGCGCTGGACGAAGCGAACGTCAAACGCCTTGCCGCGTTCTGCAAGGCGCTGGACAAGTTCCCGATGCCGGTCGCAGGCACGCCGGGCTTCCTGGTCAACCGCGTGCTGTTCCCGTACATGCTGGAAGCCGCGACCGCGTATGCCGAAGGCATTCCCGGCCCGGTGATCGACAAGGCCGCGGTGAAGTTCGGCATGCCCATGGGACCGATCGAACTGATCGACACCGTGGGCCTGGACGTGGCGCAGGGTGTGGGTGCGGAACTGTCGCCCTTCCTCGGCCTGCAACTGCCCGCGGCACTGGCCACGGTGGAACCCGGGAAGCGCGGCAAGAAGGACGGCCAGGGCCTGTACAAGTGGGAGAACGGCAAGGCCGTCAAGCCGCAGGTGCCGCAGGAGTACAAGGCGCCGGACGATCTGGAAGACCGCCTGATCCTCCCACTGCTCAACGAAGCGGTCGCCTGCCTGCACGACGGCGTGGTCGCCGATGCCGACCTGCTCGATGCCGGCGTGATCTTCGGCACCGGCTTCGCTCCGTTCCGCGGCGGCCCCATCGAGCACGTGAAAGCGGTCGGCCCCGACGCATTGCGGGAAAAGCTCAAGGCACTGCAGGCGCGCCACGGCGACCGCTTCGCGCCGCGCCCGGGCTGGGACAATCCGGCACTCCGTCAGCCAACGGTCTGATCCGCGCATGGAAAAGGCCGCTCCCGAGCGGCCTTTCTCTTCCCGCGCCCAGCGTGGGGCGAAGATGTCAGCCCTCAGGCAACGCTTGCGTCATCACCCAGTCTTCCTTCGGGTCGTCGCCGATGTAGAAGATGGACCGGCCGACGCTCTGGAAGCCGTGCTTGCGCCAGAAGCGGATTGCCTGCGGCGCCTCCTGCCAGACGGTAAGCCATGCCGAACGCGAGCCTCGCAGCTTGGCCGCCGCCAGCAGGTGCGAGACCAGCACGGCGGCGATGCCCTTGCCGTGGAAGGCCTCGTCAAGGTAGATGCGCGCCAGTTCCACGGTGGGCCGCAGCACCACCTCGGTCGGCGGCACCGTGCCCCAGCGCAGCTGCGCATAGCCGGCCCACACGCCGTCCTGCTCGACGATCAGGGTCAGCGTGTCGGGGTCGCGGATCTCTTCGGCCTGGCGCTCGGGCGAATACATCGCGGCCACGTGCGCCGCCACATTCTCCGGCGTGCTGCAGTGGCCGTGGGTGGCAAGGAACGTGCGCCGCATCATCGTGGACAGGGCGGCGGCTTCGGAAGGGCGTGCGGGGCGAACGGTGATACCGGCTTTCATGCCGTAAGTCTTGCCTGTTTCCATCCCCAAGACAACGCAGGCACGCACACGGAGAGGTCAGCGCACCTTCACCAGCCGATGCCAGGGGCTCACCAGAGCATGACTAGCGTCGCGCGAACACCTCGGGCGGCGCGCGTACCGGGCTGCGTTCGGCCGCGACATCCTCGATGACGCCGAGCTGCGCCGAGAAATCCGCCAGCCGCGACCAGACATAGGGCTGCAGGTCATCCGGCGCGCGGTCGTAGACCTGCCGCCACAGCGCATCCATGAACGCGCGCGGATCCTCGCGCAGCGCCCCGCGCTCGATGCGCTGACCCGCCGCGGCCAGGATGGCCCGAATGTCCGCCAAGGTCTCCATGCCTCGAGACTAAGCCGCCTGGATGCCCATCGTGTGACACGAGACGTCGATTTCCGACGATCGGCGCGGTTCTGTGAAGCCGGTTACGGATCGCGCCCGGCGATGCATCCGAATCGCGACCGCTGTACGCAGGAATGACGCGCTGCGCCACGCCGGGGCACCGCGGTCACGGCGTGGGGATGTCTTCGCGGAACAGCCACAGCATCGCGCGTCGGTAGGTTTCGCCGATCGTCGCCGCATGTGTGCCGTCCTGGATCGTCAGCAGGGTCACCCGCCATGGTGCACCCATCGACGCTGTGGACCAGTGCGTGGTCCAGTCGCGCGCGATGCGCTGGCGCTCGGCCGTATCGCGCGTGCCGCTGGCGACTGCCACGCGCAGATCGGCGCGCGTGTGCGGGCGCGCTGCGACAAACAGCGCTTCACGCGCCGGCCCGGGTGAGGGATTGCTGGCGATTCGTCCCCAGAACAGGTCCGGATCCTGTAATGCGGACCACAGCACGAAGGAACCGGCGCGCGACTGTCCCACCAGCACGCGCCGCGCCGGGTCGGCGGCATAGCGACGCTCGACTTCGGGCACCAGGTGCGCGCGCAGGAACGCGAGATAGCCCGGCGCTCCGCCCTGCTCTGCGGTGGGATCGCTGCCCGGCGCCGTGAAATCGACGTGGCGCTTGTTGATAGCCGGGTCGAAGCCACCGTAGGCGATGCCGACGATGATCGCTTCGGGCAATCGCTCGTCGTAATGCAGGAACAGATGCGTCGGCGCCAGCAGCGGAAACAGGCTGTCGCCGTCCAGCACGTACACCACCGGGTAGCGCGTGACCGATCGGGCGTCATAGCTCTCGGGATAGCGGACGTAGACGTGGTGCACGCGACCGGAACCCGGATCGGTCAGCGGGAAGTAGTCGCCCTTCAGGGCGGGGAGGTGTTCCAGCGGGGTCGCCGGAGGATGAGACGCGGCCGCGGGCGGCGCTGCGCGGGCCGTCGACACCGCCATCGTCAGCAGCCCTGCGAACAAGAGGATCGTGCAGCGGATCATGCGGAATTTCCATCACGGCCGCGCCCTGCGGCGGTGCCCATTATGGCGACCAGCGACCGCTCCAAGCGACAACGAGGGGGCAGACTATGCGCAGCCATCACGCCCGGCCACCCTCGCCTCGTGATCACCTCCCGTAGCCTGTTGCCCATGACCCAGAGCCCAGAACTGCTGCGCCGGCTGTTGCGCGCCAAGGACCGGATGGATGCCTTCCCCGACCAGGCGTGGCCGGTCGAGCGGCTGGCGGAGGTCAGCGCCGTTTCACCCGCGCACTTCGCGCGTTCGTTCAAGCAGGCCTTCGGCCTGCCGCCGCACCGCTACCTGCTGACGCGGCGCATCGAACGCGCGGCATCCCTGCTGTGCGATACCGACGCACCGGTCATCGATATCGCCCTGAAAACCGGCTGGACCAGCATCGGCACCTTCGGCCGCATCTTCCGCGACATCACCGGTGAAAGCCCGCGCGAGTGTCGCCAGCGCGCACGCGCATCCGCGACCCTGGCCGGCGCCATCCCCGAGTGCGTGCTGCGTGCGGCCGAACGTCCTGACCTGAAGACCGCAGTTTTGGAGAAGCGCAGGCAGGCCGTCGCAGCTACGGTGGCGCCACCAACGAAGGAGGTCCCATGATCCAGGGCATCGATGTGATCGGCGTGTACGTCCGCGACCAGGACGAGGCGCTCGCGTTTTACGTGGACAAGCTCGGCTTCCGCGTGCAGGCGGACGTACGCAACGGCGACTATCGCTGGCTGACGGTGCAGCATCCCGAACAGCCCTCGGTGCAACTCGGTCTGTTCATGCCAGGCCCGCCCCTGCACGACGCCGCCACCACCGCCGCGCTGGACAGCCTGGTCGCCAAGGGCGCGATGCCGCCGCTGGTGCTGACAGTGAAGGACTGCAAGGCCACCTACGAAGCCCTGAGCGCGAACGGCGTTGAGTTCATCCAAGCGCCCATCAGCCGCTACGGCCAGGTGGATGCGGGCTTCCGCGATCCTTCCGGCAACGGCTGGAAGATGATTGAACGCCAGCACAAGGAGATGCCGTGAGCATCGCGCGTCTTTCCCGCCAGAGCCATCGCGGGCTATCCATCGTGTTCACCCTCACTGTCGTGCTCAACTTCGCCTGGCGGGCGGCGGTGACCGGCGAACCACCGGCGTGGGTGACGTACTCGCCCCTGCCGCCGTTGTTCCTGCAGTTGATCACCGGGCTTTGGCTGTTCGCCCTGCCTTGGCTGGGCAGCAAGCGCGCAAGCGCCGCGGGCCCGTGACGATGGTGCTCACGCGTCAAGCGCAAAGCCGCTGGTGAAACAGCGCTCGATCCCGAGGAGCGGATCCATGAACGCAAGCCGCTCGGCCAGCAGTTGCAAGGGCGCCGCATGGTCGCCGACAGCGCGATGGCGCACTGAGGGATACAACGTATCGCCAGCGATCGGCGCGCCGAGTGCCGCCATGTGCACGCGCAGCTGATGCTTGCGGCCGGTGACCGGCGTCAGCGCGTAGCGCCAGCGATTGCCGCCGCGCGCGATGACATCGATGCGTGTTTCGCTGTTCGCCACCCCTTGGACTTCCTGCACGCGGAAGAACGGTTCGCCGGCGACGATCCGGCTGGTGCGGATGCAGGGGAACACGAGGTGCGGTAGCGCCGGCGCGATCGCCTGATAGCGCTTCTCGATCCTTCGCTCGCGGAACAGAGCCTGGTAACGCGCGCGGCTTTCCGGCCGGGTGGAGAACATCACCACCCCCGCGGTCTCGCGATCGATCCGGTGCAGTGGCACCAGTGCGGGATTGCCGGTGCGGCGGACCAGGCGCGCCAGCAGCGTTTCGCGGGCGTGCCGGCCCGCGGGCACGACGGGGAGGAAGTGCGGCTTGTCCGCAACGAGCAGGTCGTCATCCAGGTGCAGGATGACTTCGTCGAACGGAATGACGGGCTCCTCGGCGACTTCGCGGTAGTAGTGGATGTCCAGCCCCACACGATAGGAGCGGGATGGGGTCACCGGGTTCCCGTCGCCATCCACCACGCGCCCGCGCGCCATCCGCTCGATCCATTGCACGCGTGGAATGGCGGGAAAACGTTCGCACAGGCAATCCAGTACCGTCGGCCATGCGCCGGGCGGCAACTGCAGCGTGCCGGGCGACAGTCCGTCGATGTCGGGGGGGCGAACACGCCGCCCGGAGCGCGGCGCAGGGCCAGGCATGGCGCCGCTTTACTTCTTCAGCCCGGCAGCCACTTCCCGCACGCTGAGTCCGAGTTCGAGCTGGAGACGCACGTACTCGCGCTCCTTCCGCGACAGCGCGCGACCGACCTCGATGCGCACGTCTTCGGCTTCCAGGATGCGCAGGATCCTCGGCATGGCCGAACCGATGGCGTCCTGGCCATAGCCGGCTTCACGCAATGCGGCGGTCAGGAGGGTCTCGAGGTCCATGGTGCGTCCGGGTCCGGCAGGGGGTCGCATTGTGCATCAGCCGGGTCGCACCCACCCCACCCGGTCCACGCCGCAGCACGTCGGCCGCAGGCAGCGATCCGCCGGCGAGCGATGCATTGACGGCAATGAACTACTGTGTATACTCACTATACACAGATGCCGACTTGAGACTTCTACGCTTGGCTCGCGAAACCGATAGGAGTGCTTCCCTCGCCACCGCTGCATCGCCACGCAGCGTGCCGCTCGCGCACGGGGGTTGAATGGATACGGACCTGCTGCTGTCTCCCCATTCGATCACGCCGATGTACGAGCAGATCATCGCGCAGGTGGTCGCCAAGGTGATGGCCGGCGAATGGAAGGCCGGCGCGCCGCTCCCGTCCATCCGCGAGCTGGCAGCGGGCAGCAGGGTCAGCGTGATCACGGTCAAGCGGGCCTACCTGGAACTGGAACGGGCCGGCGTCATCGTGACGCGGCAGGGCAAAGGCTCGTTCGTGGCAGAGAGTCTCGACGCCACGCAGATGCTCGCCGCCCAGGAATTCCAGTCGCAACTCGCCGGCCTGCTCGAGGCGGCCAGGAAACTCGGCCTCGACCGCCGGCAGGTCCTCGATCGCGTCGAACATGCCCTGTCCGACGAACCCGACAAACCCCTCATCGATCCCGACGGAAGGAAGCCACGATGACACTCGCCATCGCACTCGAAGGCGTGCACAAGCGGTATGACGACTTCGCGCTGCGCGATATCGACCTCGCGCTTCCCACGGGCCAGGTCATGGGCCTGGTCGGCGTCAACGGCGCCGGCAAGTCGACGCTGTTGCGGTTGTTGATGGGCCTCGTGCGGGCCGATGGCGGCAAGGTCGACGTGCTCGGCCAGCCCATGCCACACGCCCAGGTCTCGGTGAAGCAGGAAGTCGGCTACGCCTCCGACGACATGCGCCTTTACCGCGGGCAAAGCCTGCGCTGGCACATGGACTTCGTCCGCAGCGTCTATCCCGCGTGGGACGAAGCCTATGCGCAGGATCTGCTGAAGCGCTTCGACCTGCGGCCGCACCAGGCGCTCGCCGGGTTCTCGCACGGACAGCGCGTCAAGGCATTGCTGCTGCTGCTCTTCGCCCGCCATCCACGCCTGCTGTTGCTGGACGAACCGACCACGGGACTGGACCCGGTCGCGCGCGGCGAGGTGCTGGACGCACTGGCCGATGTGTTGCGCGACGAGGAACGCTCGATCCTGTTTTCGTCGCACAACACCGCGGACATCGAACAGATCGCCGATTCGATCACCTTCCTGCATGGCGGCCGCGTGGTTGCGTCGCGCGACAAGGAGTCCTTCCTCGACGGCTGGCGGCGGATCCTCTGCCGTGGCGCTTCGACCGACGCGCTCAGGCGGCTGCCCGGCATCGCCTCGATCCGCGACAGCGCGCCCCTGCTGGAAGTGAAGACCGGCGCCTTCGACGCCACCACGCTGCCCGCACTGCAGGCCATCGGTCTCCACATCGAATCAGTCGAGCCGATGGCGCTGGAAGACATTTTCGTCACCACCGTCCGCGGAGGAAACAACGCATGAACTGGCTCGCATCCGATGGCGCGATGGTCCGCAAGCTGATCGTCAAGGACTGGCAGGTCTACCAGAAGCAACTCGCCGGTTTCGTCGCCGGCCTGTTGCTGGCGCTGGGGCTGGTGGGCATGGGCACGCCGCTGCTGGCCTCGGCGGGCGCGCTGCTGTTGCTGGTGCTGCTGCTCGTGGTGGGTTCCTACGCCATCCAGTCTTCAGTGATGCTCGAACGCAAGCAGCAGACCCAACCCTTCGTCATGAGCCTGCCCGTGACGCCCATGGACGTGTTCTGGGGCAAGTTGCTGGCCAATCTGGTCATCTACCTGGTGCCGTTCCTGCTGGTCGGCGGCTTCCTGCTGGCGCTGGTACTGACCACGCCCCGCCCGGACGGCATGGTGCCGTGGCTGGTCGTCGTGGCGTTGTTCATGCTGGCCAATTTCTGCCTCTCGCTGTGCATGGTGATTGCGGTGGATTCCGAAGGCTGGAACGTCTTCGCGATGCTGGCACTGATGACGCTGATCGGCCCCTTTCTCTACTGGGTCACCTCGATGCCCGGAATTCGCGAGCACCTGCGCGGCGATGCCATCGTCTGGAGTCCGCCGGTGCTGGGACTGATCGGCGCCGAACTGGCGGCGATCGGCATCGCCATCCTCATCGCCGGCTGGGTGCACGCGCGCAAGACCTCGTTCCTCTGAGCGGCGCCATCATGCCGCCCGGGGATCGCCTCCACGCCATGGACAACCTGCGCGCGCTGGCGATGCTGGCCGGCGTGGTCTTCCATGCAGCGCTGGCCTACAGCCCGCTCATGCATCCGGTATGGCCGGCCGCGGATCGGGGGAATTCGTCGGTCGTCGACGCAGTCGCGTGGTTCGTGCACCTGTTCCGCATGCCGCTGTTCTTCGCCATCGCAGGCTACTTTTCGGCACGGCTGGTGACACGCCGCTCGATGGCGGCGTTGTTCCGCCATCGATGCAGGCGCATCCTGCTGCCGTTGCTCGTGCTGGCGCCTCCCCTCCTCGCCGGCATGACCCGGCTGACGCAACACGCCGCGGAAACGGCGTCGAATCCATCGCCGGCACTGGCATGGATCCGTGCCTTCATCGATCAGCACGGCGCCATGCCCGCGATGCCGGGGTGGGCGCACCTGTGGTTCCTGTTCTATCTGATGCTGTTCACGCTGCTGGTCTGGGTCGCCTCGGCCTTGGGCCTTGGACGCATCGGCACCCGGCTTTTCGGGATGCCTGCACCCGCCTGGGTCGTGGCGGGCCCTGTGCTGACGGCACCGGCACTGATGATGGTCGGCGCACCATGGCCGGCGCCGGAGTTTTTCGTGCCCGCGCTGTGGGCGCTGGTGTTCTTCGGGCCGTATTTCGCGTTCGGCTACCAACTGTGCCGCCATGACGGGCTGCTTGATCGCCTTCGTCCCCTTTCGTCGTTCCTGTTGGCCGGCGCGCTCGCCGCCTACGCCTGGCTTTTTCGATGGACCGACGGCTTCGAGACCGAACACGCCTCTGCCTGGGCACACGGCGTGCGCGCGCTGCTGGAAGCATGCGCGGGAAGCTGGATGACGCTCTGGTGCCTGATGGCGTCCAAGCGATGGCTGGATTCGCGCAGCACCGCCCTGCGCTGGCTCGCCGACAGCGCGTACTGGGTCTACCTGATCCATCTGCCCGTGCTTCTGGCCGTCCAGTACCAGCTGCTGGACGTGCCGTGGCACTGGACGCTCGAGTTCGCGGCGTCGCTGGCCGCCACGTTCCTGCTGTCGTTCGCGAGCTACCAACTGCTCGTGCGGCACACGGTGATCGGCAGGTGGCTCAATGGCGGAATCACGCTGTCCGCGGTCTCGACGACGACATCCGGGCCGCACGCCCGCTGAGCATGCCGTGCGACGCGAACGCGGATCAGGCGAGACCCTGCGCGGGTTCGCTCGCGCCACCGCATCCTGAACGCATCATGCGCTGCCTCGCCGGACTTCACGGGGACGTGACTTCGCCGCCCCTAAGTTCGCCGGCAAGACACATGCGCCCCGCAACGAGGACCACCATGACCATAATCAGATTGCGGGCGACGGGCCCGCGCACCGGCTTCGATGCCCTGCTGGCCGCCTTGCATGGCGTGGACGGCGTCGAGCGGGTGGAGGAACTCGCCGACCTAATGCCGCACATGGACGACGATGATTCCAGTTCGGCCGGCCTTTCGGACGACATGCCCGGCGACGACGTGCATGCCGTCGAAGTGGAAGCCACGTCGTCGCATGCCGACCGCGTACGCGCCACTGCGGACGACATCGGCGAGCAGTATGGGCTGGTACTTGAGTACGTGGACGAGTTCTGACCCCGCTTGGCCGGACTGCGCTATACCTCCGATGCCATGCCCGGCCTGCGCCGGCGACGCCGCGGGCGCGGGTTTGCGTACGTGGATCCGCGTGGGCGTCCCGTGCGCGACGACGCCACACTCGCGCGCATCCGCCAACTGGCCATTCCACCTGCCTATACCGACGTGTGGATCTGCCCGGATGCGCGAGGCCACCTGCAGGCGACCGGTCGTGACGCGCGCGGACGAAAGCAGTACCGCTACCACACGGCATGGCAGGCCGAACGCGGCGCCCGCAAGTACGACCGACTGATCGCATTCGCCGACGCCCTGCCTCGCCTGCGCCGTCAGGTCCGTGCCGACCTCGCCCTGCCTGGGCTGCCGCGGCGGAAAGTGGTCGCGCTGGTGGTCGCCCTGCTCGGCCACACGCTGCTCCGCGTCGGCAACGCGAGCTATGCGCGCGAAAACGGTTCGTATGGACTTACCACGCTGCGCAATGCGCATGCGCAGTTCATCGCGGCAGGCCATGTGCGGTTCGCGTTCCGTGGCAAAGGCGGTAAGCCGCTTGAATCACGCGTATCCGATGCGCGGCTGGTAAGGCTGGTACGGCAGTGCCGGCAACTGCCGGGACAGGCGCTCTTCCAGTACCGCGAAGAAGGCCGCGTCCATCGCATCACCTCCGGGGATGTGAACGACTATCTGCAGGCGCAGTTGCAGGGCCACTACACCGCCAAGGACTTCCGTACCCTGGGCGCGACGCTGTTCGCGTTCCGCGCGTTGGCGATGCAGGACCCGCCCATGCCCGGCGACGATGTGCAGCGCGCACAGATCAGGATGGCCGTGCTGCGTGGCGCCGCCGACCTGCTGGGGAACACGCCGCGCATCTGCGAGAA
The DNA here is from genome assembly GCF_964253495.1 of Pseudoxanthomonas sp. LjRoot127. Classification (NCBI taxonomy): domain Bacteria; kingdom Pseudomonadati; phylum Pseudomonadota; class Gammaproteobacteria; order Lysobacterales; family Lysobacteraceae; genus Pseudoxanthomonas; species Pseudoxanthomonas sp. LjRoot127. Next base: position 3,026,017 of record NZ_CAXUQR020000001.1, on the reverse strand, counting down.
GAACTACGTGGATCCGCGCGTATTCGCGGGCTGGGAGGACGGCGCACTCCAGCGCGCCGCCCGCCATGCGAGCGGGCCCCGGCAATGGGAACGGGCCGCGATCCGCTACCTGCGTCGCGCGCGGGCGTGACGCAGGAGAGAGTGCACAGGAAGGGCGAGCATGCAGCCCGCCTGCGCATCACATCGTATGGGTGGGCTTCTCGCCGTTCAGGCTGCCGGCCAGCATCGTTTCGATGCGGTTCTTGATGGCTTCGCCTTCGCTGTTCTCGGCGAATTGCACGCCGATGCCGGAAGCGCGGTTGCCCTGCGCGCCGACGGGCGTCACCCAGACCACCTTGCCCGCCACCGGCAGGCGATCACTGGATTCGGGCAGGGTCAGCAGCAGGAACACCTCGTCACCGAGGAAGTAGCGCTTGGGCGTGGGCACGAAGATCCCGCCGCCCTTCACGAACGGCATGTAGGCGTTGTACAGCGCGGCCTTGTCCTTCACTGCCAGTGACAGGATGCCCTGCCGTCCACCTGCTGCATTCATCGACGTCTCCGTGTTTCGGTCAGCGGCGCGCCCCGACAGCGCGTCCGCGATCGCCACCGGCCCAGGCCAGCAGCAGTTCCACCATGGCGAGATCGCCGCGCACCGTGGTCCGCAGGAGATCACGGGTGCGGTTGGCGGCGTCGAACCAGGTGGCCAGCTTGTTCAATCGGGCAGGATCGGTCAAGCCGACGGTGCCCGCCTGTTCCAGCGCGAGATCCGCCGCGTGGCGCAGTCGCGCATCGGCCAGCTCGTCGTGGGCCCAGCGCTGGGCGGTCTCCACCACGCCGATCTCGCCCCTCTCCAGCCGCTGCAAATCACGTGCCACCGCTTCGCGCAGCGCCAGGCCATCGTGGCGCAGCCAGTCGTCGGCAAGACCGGGGTGGCCGCGTGCCGCGTCCAGGGCGCGAACGGCGTCTGCAGGCGCATGGCCCTGTGCCTGCAGCCAGGCCAATGCCTCGTCGCGGGGCGGCAGGCGGAACTCGATGCGCTGGCAGCGGCTGCGGATGGTCGCCGGCAGGCGTGCGGGCTGTGCGCTGACCAGCCAGAGGTAGCGGTTCGGGGCGGGCTCTTCCAGCGTCTTCAGCAGCGCGTTGCAAGCCGACCGGTTGATGGCATCGGCCGGATCGATGAGCGCTACCTGCGCACCGCCGTACTGGGGCGTGAGCGCCAGCTTCTGCGACACCTCGCGGATCTGGTCGATGACGATCTCGGTGCGCAGCTTGCTGCCATCCTTGGTGGCGACGAACGAGACGATGTGCAGGTCGGGGTGCGTGCCTGCGTCGATCAGGCGGGTGCTGCGGTCGCCCGGCGCGGGCTCGCCGTCCGCTTCCCGCTGCTGGGCCAGGACGCGTCGCGCCAGGCGGTCCAGCACGGCACGCTTGCCCAGACCCGCCGGGCCGCACACCAGCAACCCATGGCCCAGGCGACCGGACGCCAACGCCGCGACGGCGTGGTCGTAGGCGCGCTGCTGCCAGGGCGAGAACGCGGCGCTCATGCCAGATCGCTGTCGGTCAGCGTGCGCAGGTAGGCACCGATGGCCGCCTCGACGGCAGCGCCGACGCCGGCGGGCGGCTGTGCGGCATCGATCACGCGGAAACGGTGCGGTTCGGCCACTGCGCGCGCCCGGAAGCCGGCGCGCACCCGTTCGAAGAAATCATCCTGCTCGCTTTCGATACGGTCCGGCCACAGGTCGCGGCCCGCCGTCCGCGCGCGACCTTCGCGCACGTCGAGGTCGAGCAGTAGGGTCAGGCCCGGCTTCAGGCCGACGGCACGACGTTCCAGCGCAGCGATCCACTCCGGATCCAGGCCTCGTCCAGCGCCCTGGTAGGCGTAGCTCGAATCGGTGAAGCGGTCGCTGATGACGAACGCGCCGCGCCGCAGCGCCGGACGCACGATCTGGCGCACGTGTTGCGCGCGCGAGGCGAACATCAGCAGCAGTTCGGTCTCAGCCGCAAGCGGCTCGTCCTGCGCTCCCAGCAGCAGCTCGCGGATCCGCTCGGCCAGTGGCGTTCCACCCGGTTCGCGCGTCAGCACCACGTCATGGCCGGCGGCCTGCAGTCGGTCGCGGATCGCGGCGATGGCGCTGGTCTTGCCTGCACCCTCGCCGCCTTCCAGCGTGATCAGCCGCGGCTGCGACAGCAGGGCCTCGCTCATGGCGCTTCCGCCTTGCGGAGGGTTTCGCGGCGCGTCACCAGGTAGCGCGCCACCGCCGCGTTGTGCTCGGCGAGCGTGGTCGAAAAGATGTGCCGTCCGCTGCCATCGCCGACCGCGACGAAGTACAGCGCGGTGCCCTCGGCAGGATTCACCGCCGCCTTCAATGCGTCGACACCCGGCATGGCGATGGGCGTCGGCGTCAGGCCGCGACGCATGTAGGTGTTGTACGGCGTATCCGTGGTCAGGTCGCGGCGGCGGATGTTGCCGTCGTAGCTGCTGCCGATGCCGTAGATGACGGTGGGATCGGTCTGCAGCGGCATGCCGATCTTCAAACGGCGCGCGAACACGCCGGCGATGGCCGGACGCTCTTCGGCGATGCCGGTTTCCTTCTCGATGATCGACGCCAGGATCAGCGCCTCGTCCGCCGACTGCAGCGGGATGTCCGGCGCACGGGCGTCCCATGCCGCGGCCAGCGCCTTCTCCATCGCGGCATAGGCGCGCTTGAGCACTTCGAGGTCGGATTCGCTGCGGGTGTAGACATAGGTCTCGGGCAGGAAGCGGCCTTCCGGATGCTGTCCGGCATGGCCGAGCGCCGCCATCAGTTCGGCATCGCTCATCTGCGCCGTCTTCTGCTGCAGCGGCGTGGCGTTGCGCAGCGCGGCGCGGAGCTGGCGGATGTTCCAGCCTTCGACGATGGTGACACGGTATTGCAGCGTGCGGCCTTCGCGCATGCGCTGCAGCAGTTCGCGCGGAGTCAGGGACGGATCCAGCGCGTACTCGCCCACCTTGAGCTGGCTGGCCGTATCGGTCCGGCGGGCCAGCAACCGCCACTGCAGGTCGGTGCCGTGGGAAACCCCTTTTTCGCGCAACTTGCGCAAGACGGTCGGGAAGGCATCGCCACGCGCCACCTCGACGGTGGTGTCGGCCGCCACGCCGCCGATCGGCGCGTCCGCGAAACCGCGATGGCCCTGCCACAGCCAGAACGCCGCCCCCGCCGCCAGGAGCAGCAGCAGGGCGAAGGCAATGACGATGAAGCGGCAACCGCGCTTGAGTGCTGACGCCACGCAATCCTCGGGGTATGAAGCAGGCCGTGCAGGATACCCGGTCGCCGTCTCAGGCTGTAGGCGCGCGGTCAGCCTTCCAGCGCCCGCAGCACCCCGCGGGCCTTGGCGCGGGTTTCGTCCAGCTCCCTGTCCGGGACCGAATCGGCCACGATGCCGGCGCCGGTGCGGAACCGGGCCACGCTGCCGCTGCCATCGGCGCCGACTTCGGCGCTGCGGATCAGGATGTTCAGGTCCAGGTCGCCATCGCGGTTGAGCCAGCCGAACGCGCCGGTGTAGGCGCCGCGCGGCACCTGTTCCAGCTCGGCGATGATCTGCATGCAGCGCACCTTCGGGCAGCCGGTGATGGTACCGCCGGGGAACGTGGCGCGGATGACGTCGCCGGGCGTGGCGTCGTCGCGCAGGTGGCCGCGCACGTTGCTGACGATGTGGTGCACGTGCGCGTAGCTTTCCACCGTCATCAGTTCGTCCACCTGCACGCTGCCGGGCGTGCAGACGCGGCCCAGGTCGTTGCGCTCGAGGTCGATAAGCATCACATGCTCGGCGCGTTCCTTCGGGTGGCCGACGAGTTCGCGGATGCGTGCCGCATCGTCGTCGCCGTCGAAGCGCGGGCGCGTGCCCGCGATGGGCCGGGTTTCGACCACGTCGCCACGCACCGACACGAGGCGTTCCGGCGAGGAGCTGACGACCGTCCAGTGCGGCGTGGCGAACAGGCCGGCGAACGGCGCGGGATTGGCGGTGCGCAGCCGGGCGTAAAGCGTTGCCGGATCCAGCGGCGCATCGAAACGCGCCTGCCACGCCCGCGAGAGGTTGACCTGAAAGATGTCGCCGGCGCGCAGGTACTCGAGGATGCGCTGCACGCCGTCGGTGAAGGCCGAGGGCGCGTCTTCGTCGATGCGGGACGGCGGCTGCCACGCGGGTAGCGCGGGCAAGCCGGTGGCCGCGACGATGTCCTCCAGCGTGCGGGCGATCAACGTGCCCTGCCCCGCTTCGGCCACCACCACGCAGTCGCCGGTACTGCGGTCGCGTAGGACGGCGGCTGGACAGCGCAATGCGAGCGCGACAGGCTGCGTCGCAGGTGCCTGCGGCAGGTGTAGGACGGGTTCGACCTGCTGCGCCAGTTCGTATGCCAGCAGCAACGCCCAGCCGCCACGGAACGGCCAGCGCGGCTCTTCGCGCGGCGTGCGCTGCGCCTGCCAATGGCGGTCGAGCACGGTGAGGAAATCGCCGGCTTCCACCTCGCCCTGCAGGGTGCGGGTGATGCCATCGGCCGCCAGTTGCAACCCGTTGCCGTCCGCGACCAGCAGGAAATCCCATCGCCCCTGCGCGGTGCCCGAGGCCACGGATTCCAGCAGCACCGGATAGCGCTGCGGATCGAGGCGATGCAGGGCCAGCAGGTCGATGGTGGCGGGAAGTGCGCGGGTTTCGATCATCGTGGTCCTGGCCCCTCTCCCATCGGGAGAGGGGTTGGGGTGAGGGTACGGAGAAAAGGCGACGGTTCAACGGTCGATGGTTCCGCCGTACCCTCATCCGGCGCTACGCGCCACCTTCTCCCGAAGGGAGAAGCGAGAGTCGTCAGATCCGCTTGAACACCAGCGTGCCGTTGGTGCCGCCGAAACCGAAACCGTTCGACACCGCGACATCGATCTTCTTATCGCGGGCGGTGTTGGGCACGTAGTCGAGATCGCAGCCTTCGCCCGGCTCGTCCAGGTTGATGGTCGGCGGGATGATGCCGTGATGGATGGCCAGCACGGAGAAGATGGCTTCCGCGCCGCCCGCCGCACCCAGCAGGTGGCCGGTCATCGACTTCGTGGAGCTGACCATGATCTTGTACGCGTGGTCGCCCAGCGCGCGCTTCATCGCCAGCGTCTCGGCCAGGTCGCCCAGCGGCGTGGAGGTGCCGTGCGCGTTGAGGTATTCGACCTGGTCCGCATTCAGTCCGGCGTCCTTCAACGCCGACAGCATGCAGCGCGACGGACCTTCGCCGTTCTCGCTGGGCGCGGTCATGTGGAACGCATCCTGCGAGGCACCGAAGCCGGCCAGCTCGCAGTAGATGCGCGCACCGCGTGCCCTGGCGTGTTCGTACTCCTCCAGCACCAGGATGCCGGCACCGTCGCCCAGCACGAAGCCATCGCGATCCTTGTCCCACGGACGCGACGCCCGGGTCGGATCGTCGTTGCGGGTGGACATGGCCTTCATCGCGCAGAAGCCGCCCACCGAGGTCGGGGACGAGCCGCGCTCGGCACCGCCGGCGACCATCACGTCGGCATCGCCGTACTGGATGGTGCGCATGGCGATGCCGATGGAATGGTTGGAGGTGGCGCAGGCGGAGACCGCCGAATAGCCCGGGCCCTTCAACCCCTTCATGATGCTGAGGTGGCCCGGCAGCATGTTGATGATGGTGCTGGGGATGTAGAACGGGGAAATCTTGCGCGGGCCGCCTTCGTGCAGCTTCACCGCGGTTTCCTCGATGCCGAGGATGCCGCCGATGCCGGCGCCGATGATCGCGCCGATGCGCTCGGCATTGGCTTCGGTCACTTCCAGCCCGGCGTCGTCCATCGCCATCAGCGATGCGGCCAGGCCGTAGTGGATGAACGAGTCCATCTTCTTCACATCCTTCGGCGGAACGAAGGACGTGGGATCGAAACCGCGGATCTCGCCCGCGATCTTCGTACTGTAACCCTCGGTATCGAAGGTGGTGATCGGGCCCAGGCCCGAACGCCCGTTGACGATGCCGTCCCAGCTGGTGGCCATGTCATTGCCCAGGGGGGACACCAGGCCCATGCCGGTGACGACGACGCGACGACGCTGGCTCATATCGGATTCCTCATGACTCTTGGCGGCCGCGCCCTACGCGGGCGCATGGGGGGCCGGATACGCGCGGGGCCGCATGCGCGGCCCCGACACGGTTTGCTGCGATCGCCCGACTTACGCCTTGACGTGCGCCTTGACGTAGTCGATGGCCTGCTGCACCGAAGTGATCTTCTCGGCTTCCTCGTCCGGAATCTCGCATTCGAACTCTTCTTCCAGCGCCATCACCAGTTCAACGGTGTCCAGCGAGTCGGCGCCCAGGTCATCGACGAACGATGCGCTGGTGGTGACTTCTTCTTCCTTCACGCCGAGTTGTTCGACGACGATTTTCTTGACGCGTTCTTCGATGCTGCTCATGGATTCGCTCCAGACGGAGATGGGTGACTTGTTGGATTCTGCCGACGCGGGGCGAAGGCAAACCGGGGATAGTGTAGTGGAAACCGGGGACGCCGGGCAGGTATCGCCAAACGCACCCGAATCAACCACTTACAGCTAATTCTTACGGCATGTACATGCCGCCGTTGACGTGCAGGGTCTCGCCCGTGATGTAGCCGGCGGCCGGCCCTGCGAGGAACGCGACCGCGTTGGCGATGTCGGCCGGCTCGCCAAGGCGGCCCAGCGCGATCTGGCCGGCGAGCGCGGTCTTGGTCTCTTCGGGCAGATCCTTGGTCATGTCGGTGGCGATGAAGCCGGGAGCGACCACGTTGACGGTGACGCCGCGGCTGCCGATCTCCTTCGCCAGCGACTTCGAGAACGCGATGATGCCGGCCTTGGCCGCGGCGTAGTTCGCCTGCCCCGCATTGCCGGTCACGCCGATCACCGAGGCGATGTTGATGATGCGGCCCTTGCGCGCCTTCATCATGCCGCGCATCACCGCCTTCGACGTGCGATAGACGCTGGTAAGGTTGGTGTCGAGGATGGCCTGCCAGTCCTCGTCCTTCATCCGCATCAGCAGGTTGTCGCGCGTGATGCCGGCGTTGTTGACGAGGATGGAGATGCCGCCGAATTCCTTGGCGATGGCGTCGATCAGCGCATCCACCGCGCCGGCATCGGTCACGTTGAGCTCGCGGCCATGGCCGCCTGCGTTTGCCAAGCGCTCACCGATGGCCTGCGCGCCCGCTGTACTGGTGGCGGTACCGATGACGGTCGCGCCCTGCGCAGCCAGCGCGTCTGCGATGGCCGCGCCGATGCCGCGGCTGGCGCCGGTGACCAGCGCGATTTCACCCTGCAGGGGTTTGCTCATGATGGAGGTCCTCGGGACGGGTCCGCGCGATCGCGGCGGACAGGATAAGGGAACGCGTGTCGCTGCGTATCAGGATTGCCAGTCGGCCAACGCACCCTGGAAATCGCCGACGCCACCGATGGCGCGCGCGTCGAGGCCCTTGTCGACGCGCTTGACCAGGCCGGCCAGCACTTTGCCCGGGCCGCATTCGGCGATGCGCGTGACACCCTCGGATGCCAGCGCCTGAACGCAGTCGGTCCAGCGCACCGGTAGGTAGAGCTGGCGCACCAGTGCGTCGCGGATCGCATCAACCCCGTCGTGCACCGTCGCGTCCACGTTCTGCACCACCGGCAGCGACGGCGCATGCCACGACAGGCCCGCCATCACCTCGGCCAGGCGATTCGCGGCTTCGCGCATCAGCGGCGTATGCGAGGGCACGCTGACGGCCAGCTTCACGACCTTGCGGATGCCGCGCTCGGTGAGCAGCGCGATCGCACGCTCCACCGCATCGCTGTCGCCGCCGATCACGATCTGGCCGGGCGAGTTGTAGTTCGCGGGCACGACCACTTTGCTGTCCGATGCCAACGCGCAGACCTCCGCCACCAGGGCATCTTCCGCGCCCAGCACCGCCGCCATCGCGCCGACGCCCGCCGGCGCGGCGTCCTGCATCAGCTGGCCACGAAGGCGGACCAAATGGGCGCCATCCTTCAACGACAGTGCGCCTGCGGCGACCAGCGCCGTGTATTCGCCCAGGCTGTGGCCCGCCAAGTGCGCGGGCTGCGCGCCACCCTGTTGCTGCCACGCACGCCACACCGCGATGCCGGCGGCGAGCAGCGCGGGCTGCGTGTATTCGGTGCGATTGAGCATTTCCTCGGGACCGCCCTGGGACAACGCCCAGAGGTCCACGCCCGCACCTTCCGACGCTTCGGCGAACGTCTCGCGCACGATCGGATGCAGCTCGGACAACTCCGCCAGCATGCCGACCGACTGCGAGCCTTGGCCCGGGAATACGAAAGCGAGTTGGGGGGAAGTCACTCGGACATCCTGCATGAAAATCAGGCCGCGATGATACGGGCGAACGCTTCGGATTGTCTGTACCGGGGCGTATGCGCATGCGACGACGTGACGCATGCATGAACATCGCATGCAGCAGGAAACGCGATGCCGGAAACGAAGAAGGCGATGCCCTGCGGCATCGCCTTCGCCTGCGGCCAGGGTGTGCGCGTCAGTAGCGCAGCAGCACCGAACCCCAGGTGAAACCGCCGCCGAAGGCCTCCAGCAACAGCAGTTGTCCGCGCTGCACGCGACCGGAACGCACTGCCGTATCCAGCGCCAGCGGCACCGACCCGGACGACGTGTTGCCATGCTTGTCGACGGTCACGATCACCTGGTCCATCGACATGTCCAGGCGCTTGGCAGTGGCTTCGATGATGCGCAGATTGGCCTGGTGGGGAATAAGCCAGTCCAGGTCGTGCTTGTCCAGCCCATTGGCATCGAGCGTCTCGTCGACCACGCTGTCCAGCGCCTTGACGGCGTACTTGAACACGTCGTTGCCCTTCATCTCGATGCGGATGCCGTTGTTCGGCTCGTCGGCCTTGAAACCGGTCGACACACCGACCGGATTCCACAGCAATTCCTTCTTGCTGCCATCCGCGTGCAGGTGGGTGCTGAGGATGCCGGTTTCGCCATCGGCCTTGAGCACGGCCGCACCGGCGCCATCGCCGAACAGCACGCAGGTGGTGCGCTCGGTCCAGTCGACGATGCGGCTGAGTGTTTCGGTGCCGATGACGAGCGCGGTCTTCGCATCGCCGCAGCGGATGAACTTCTCCGCCACGCTCAACGCGTAGATGAAGCCGGAGCACGCGGCATTGACGTCCATCGCGGCGCAGCCGGTCGCGCCGAGGCGCGCCTGGATCAGGCAGGCGGTGGACGGGAATATGAGGTCTGGGGTGGTGGTGCCGACGACAATCAGGTCAATCTCGGAAGCATCGACGCCCGCGGCTTCGAGCGCGCGCAGCGCAGCCTGGTAACCCAGGTCGCCGGCCGTCTCGCCTTCGGCGGCGATGTGCCGCTCGCGGATGCCGGTGCGGGACTGGATCCACTCGTCGCTGGTATCGACCAGTTTCGAGAGGTCCTCGTTGGTCAGCACCTTTTCAGGCAGATAGCTGCCCGTTCCGGCGATGCGCGCGTAAATGCGCCCCTTGTTGCCCGGCTCGCTCATGCACGCCCCCATTGCCGGCCCGGATGCGGGCCCTGGTAGTCATCGATCATGCGGAAAGCGCGCCCTGCGCGAGGGCGCGCCGCACGGATCAATCTTCCTCGACCGCCGAGGTCTTGGTGGCGATGACCTTCTTGCCGCGGTAGTAGCCGTCGGCGGTCACGTGGTGGCGCAGGTGGATCTCGCCCGTGGTCGGGTCGGTCGACAGCTGCTTGGCGGTCAGCGCGTCGTGCGAACGACGCTGGCCACGACGGGACGGGGTGACGCGGGATTTCTGCACAGCCATGGGATTGCTCCAGCTCTTGTATCTGTTGGTGAACCGTATGGTTCGTGTTGCCAGACCGCGGTAGCGGCTAGTCTTTCTTCAGCGAGGCCAGCGCCGCGAACGGGCTGACCCTCGCCACCTCTTCTTCGTCCGCCGCCCACTCGCGCTCCACCGCGTCGGACGCAGGATCCACCGCCACCACCGGCACGGCGAGGACCAGTTCGTCCTCCACCAGGTCGGCGGGGCGCAGCATGCCGTCTTCGGGCACCAGCAGCGCTTCGTAGTCGGGCGGCAGCGCGGCTTCTTCCTCTTCGCTGCGCACCAGACCCAACCGCTGCTTCAGCGACACCGGCAACACGAAGCGCTGCAGGCTACGCTGGCACACCAGCGGAAGGCCGGCCTCGATCTGCAATTCCAGGTACGGGACCCGCAATGCGTCGTGGTCGAATTCCACCGTGTAGCGAACGTCGCCCTCGGTGTCGGCCAACAGGCCTTGCAGGCGCGTCATGGCGGACAACGGCAGGCGGCCTTCGAAGCTGCGCCGGTTCGCGACCATGCGCCACGCATCGAGCAGCTCGGGCATATTCGCGGACATAAGCCGCTGAATGTTAAGGATCGAATACCGAACTGTCAAACCACCCCTGGTGGCGAGGATGGCTTGCCGCCGGCCATGCCGGCGGGCAGACTCCCCGCCCCGTCCCCCTGCCGGTGCCCCATGCCACTGCTGCTCGCCTCCACCTCCCGCTACCGGCGCGAACTGCTGGAACGACTGCGCCTGCCCCTGCACATCGCGCGGCCGGAGGTGGACGAGACACCCGGGGCGACGGAATCCGTGCCCGCGATGGCCGCCCGCCTGGCCCGCGCCAAGGCGGATGCCATCGCCCGACAGCACCCCGGCAGCTGGGTCATCGGCGCCGACCAGGCGGCGGAGCTGGATGGACACCCCCTGGGAAAGCCGGGCCACCGGGAGGCCGCCATCGCCCAGCTGACGGCCATGTCGGGGCGACAGGTGCGCTTCCATACGGCCGTCTGCCTGGTGCGCGACGACCACGTCCTGGAGGTCCAGGACATCACAACGGTCCGCTTCCGCGACCTCGCCGAAGCGGAAATCGAGCGGTACGTGGATGTCGAGCAGCCGTTCGACTGCGCCGGCAGCTTCAAGTCGGAGGGGCTGGGGATCACCCTGTTCGAGGCCATCGAATCGACCGATCCCACGGCGCTGGTCGGCCTGCCGCTGATCGCCCTTTCACGGATGCTGCGCGAGGCCGGCTTCGACCTGCCCTGATCCGGCCGACCGTCAGCGGATATCGACCGGTTGCTCTGCCCCGGTTTCGACGCTTCCGTCGCCGCCGGTCACGCGCAACCCCAACCAATGCCGGCCCGCCGGCATGTCGCCGGCATCGACATCGGCCCTGAACTGGACCACCGGCATTCGCGGGTCACGCGACGCCCCCTTGAGGAACGTGCGCAACCAATCATTCGCGCCCGCCTGCGTGGTCTCGGCGACCGCGCGACCATCCAGCAGCACTTCCACCTTCGCGACACCGACCACATCCTTCACCGCCCAGCCACCCACGGCGAATCGACGCCCGACACGCTCGCCGGCCGAAGGGACATCGATGTTGGCGACCACGGGCGTGATGCATTCGCCCTGCGCACGTACCGCAGGCAGCGCGAACAACAGGAACCGGCGTGCGCCGTGGTCGATGTTCACCTCCTGCGGCGCCGGCAAGGGACCAACGACCCCGCAGAGATACTGGTAATGCGCGAGCAGGGCGCTGAACTTGACGTCCGTCGCGCCGACGACCAGCAAGGTGGGCGCTTCGCGTGACCCGTCATGCTGCAGGCCCCAGAGCTGGAGTTGCGGCGCTCGACCATGCTTGCGGTTCAACGGATGGTCGAGCACCGGGATGTCCGCGTCGTCCAGCGCGAAACCCAGCGCTGCACCGGTCTTGAAATTGTCGGCGAGCAGCACGGTGCCCTCGGGCATCCTTGCGCGCGTGGCGCGCACCTCCGCGGCCAAGCGGTCCCAACCCGCGAAGTTTTCCGGGTAGTACTTGCTGCCGGCGGACTCTACGCGCACCCCGGGCAACGAGACTGCGAGGTAGTACGCCATCATCGACAGGGTGCCGAGCGCCGTGATGCTCCACGTCGCGCGCCGCCACGCCGGCGTCCACTCCTGCAACAACAGCGGCACCACGACAAGCAGCGCCAGGTAGCCCGGCAACGGCCAATGGAAGCTGACCCGCTCGTTGTCGGCGAAGAAACCCAGCACGAAGAATCCCAGCGTCGACACCGCACCCAGCAGCGCGAAGTAGCGCCACGCCGTGCCGGCGCCTGCCCCACCACGGACGCCCCGCAGGCAAACCACGAGCATGGCGCAGAACAGCAATGGCGTGGCCATCGCGGCCTGCACGAGGAGGAAACGGAACCCGTCTCCGTGGAAGCGCCATGGGTGACGGTCGAGCAACTGGAAGCGCAGGCCGGCGTCGGCATACTCGAGATTCCAGGCCAGCAGTGGCGCCCAAGCGATCACGCCCGCCGCCAGCGCAACCCACACCCGTGCATCGCGCAGTACCTTGCGTCCTTCCGGCAACCAGAGCAGCGCGAGCAGACCCACGCCTATCACGCCGACGAACCGGTAATGACTGAGCGCCCCCAGCATCAGGCCGAGCGCCAGCTCGGTCGCCGACATCGCATCGACCTGGCGCAGCAGGCGCGCGCCGGCATCCGCGCAAAGCACCGTTGCGAGCGCCATCGGCACATCCGGCAACGCGAGCAGCCCCAGCGTGGCGGAGAGCGGCATCAGCACCGTCAGGGTTGCCGCCTGCCAGCCGATGGCCGGCCCGAACCAGTGCGCCGCAGTGCGGGCCACCCACCAGGGGACCAAGGCTGCGATCAGCAGGAAGGCGGCGCGCACGGCGAGCACGTGGTGGCCTCCCAGTTCCGTACCCAGTCGCGTCAGCCATGCCGTCAACCCGGGCAGATCGGAATAGGCCGCCGCGAGGTGCCGCCCTTCCTGCCAGTAGAACGCCTCATCGACGAACAGCGGCAGGCGAGCGGCGATCGCGACCTTGACGACCGTCACGATTGCCCACACGGCAAGGAACCATCGGCGCGCGCGTTGTTCTTCGTCCATCTCGCTACACTGCCCTCAACCCACGATCGGAAACCGAGAGCGCGATGTCCGCCATCCCCAGCACCCGCCCTATGCTATCCGAAGGCCTCGCCGACGCCCTCACCCGCGCGCAGGCCCAGGTCAACTCGCTGGTGCTCGGCAAGTCGCACGAAGTACGGCTGGCTTTCGTGGCCTTGCTGTCGGACGGCCACCTGCTGATCGAAGACCTGCCGGGCCTAGGCAAGACCACGCTGGCCCATGCACTGGCGGCCACGCTCGGGCTGGCTTTCCAGCGGGTGCAGTTCACGTCGGACCTGTTGCCGGCCGACGTACTGGGCGTGTCGGTGTACGACGCGCAGGCACGCGCCTTCAGCTTCCATCCGGGGCCTGTCTTCACCAACGTGCTGCTGGCGGACGAGATCAATCGCGCACCGCCCCGCACGCAGAGCGCCCTGCTCGAGGCGATGGCCGAGCATCAGGTCACGCTGGACGGCGTGACGCATGCGCTGCCTGCACCCTTTTTCGTGATCGCCACGCAGAATCCGGTCGACCTCTCCGGCACGTATCCCTTGCCGGATTCGCAGCTGGACCGGTTCCTGCTGCGGCTGGCGCTGGGCTATCCCAGCGCAGAGTCGGAACGCGCGCTGCTGGCCGGCAGCGACCGCCGCATGCTGATCGCACAGGCGATGCCCCTGCTGTCCTCGGACGACGTGATGGCGCTGCGCCGGGCCGTTGCGGACGTACATGCCAGTGACGCCCTGATCGACTACGTGCAGGCGCTGCTCACGCGCAGCCGCCAGCATCCGGGGGTACGCGTAGGCCTGTCGCCCCGCGCCGGCATCGCGCTGCTGCGCGCGGCGCGCGCGTACGCGCTGCTGCTCGGACGCATGCACGTGTTGCCGGACGATGTGCAGGCCCTGTTCGCCGCGGTCGCAGCGCATCGCCTGGTACCCGAGGCGGAAGCGGCATCGGCGGGTGCACTGGCCAAGGCGATCCTGCACGCGGTGCCGGTGGATTGAGCATGGCGCTCTCCCTGATCCGTCGATTCGCGCGTCTGGCGCGGCCACGGCGACCGGAGTCGTTGCCCGTCGTGCTCGAGCGCAGGCGCATCTACGTGCTTCCCACGCCGTTCGGACTGTTCTTCGCCACCCTGGTGAGCGCGATGATCCTGGGTGCGCTGAATTACAACAACAACCCGGCACTGCTGCTCGCATTGCTGCTCGCTGCCACCGCGATGGCCAGCCTGATCTTCGCCCACCTTCAACTCGCCGGCCTGCACATCGATGCCTTGTCGGCTGATCCTGTCCCGGTCGGCACGCCCCTGCGCCTGCACGTCGCGCTCGCATCACGCGACGCGCGCGTGCGCCACGGGCTACGCATCGATGCGTGCGGCCACCCTGCGTTCACGTCGTTGCCGGCGTCCGACGGCACCGTGGTCGAAGTGGTACTTCCGACGGAACGGCGCGGCTGGTTCGATGTCGACCGCGTGCGCATCTCCACCACGCAGCCGCTGGGTCTCGCCAGGGCGTGGGCATGGGTATGGCCCGACTCGCCGTTGCTGGTGTATCCCGCCGCGGAAGTACAAGGCCCGCCGCTACCGCCTGCGGACAAGGGCGGCACCAAGGCCAGGCTGGATCTGGCGGGCGAGGATGTGCACCAGTTGCGCAACTATCGCGCGGGCGATGCCCGGCGTGCCATTGCCTGGAAACCGTCCGCGCGTCGCGACCAGTTGCTCGTTCGCGACTACGAACGGCCACTGGGGCGCGCCGTGGAACTCGACTGGGACGCGTTGACGATGCTTGGACACGAAATGCGCATCCAGCGACTCGCGCACTGGGTCGAATGCGCCGAACGCGAGGGCCTCCGCTACCGCCTGCGGCTGCCCGGCCAACCTGCGCTGGGCCCGGCGGACGGTCCCGCGCACCGCCACGCCTGCCTGCGCGCCCTGGCGCTGCTTCCGCATGAAGCCCGCTGACGTCCCCACGCTGGACGCACTCAGTCGCCAGTGGACGCTGGCCGCCGCGGGCGCCTGCCTGCTGCCATTGCTTGTCCAGCTGCCGACGACGCTGGCGTTCGGTATCGGGGCCACGGGTGTCGTGCTGGCGCTGGCGTCATGGCGTCGCCCCCTGCATGGCCTGCTGAGGGCATTGATGGCGCTGGCGTTGTTCGCGGCGGTGATGTCGGTGACCGGCATGCAGTTCGGACGCGATACCGGGTGCGCGCTGCTCGCCGGCATGCTGGCGCTCAAGCCTACCGAGACCCGCACGCTGCGCGACAATCGCAGCCTGCTGGGCTTTTCGCTGTTCGCACCGTTCGCCGCGTTCCTCCTCGACCAGGGACCATTGAGCATGGCGCTGGGCCTCGCCAGCGTGCTGGGTGCCTTGGTCGCGCTGCATCGACTCGCCGATGCCGAGGCCGTATCGCTGGCCGGCCTGTCGCGCCCGCTGCACCAGGTTCGCGAAATCGGAAAACTGGTGGCCATCGGCGTGCCGCTGGTGATGGCGGCCTTCTGGTTGTTCCCGCGCTTTCCGTCGCCATTGTGGGGCGTACCTGAGCGGGCCCTGTCGAAGCCGGGCCTCAGCGACGACATGTCGCCCGGCAGCTACCTGGACCTCATCGCCGACGAGGCGCCCGCGCTGCGCGTGCAGTTCTTCGGCGCCACGCCTCCCACGAGCCAGATGTACTGGCGTGGCCCGGTGCTGACGGACTTCGATGGCCGCACCTGGACGCGTCGCGATGCGCCCCCTGCCCTGCCGCCGGCCGATACGGCGCGCGCCGCACTCAACTGGGATTACCAGATGGACGTGGAGCCCAGCGACCGTCGCGACCTGGTGGCGCTCGACCTTCCGAACGCGACACCCGATGGCGTGTGGATGGCCCGCGACTACAGCATGGCGACGCGCACGCCGCTCAGCTCGCTGACACGGTGGCGCCTGCAGTCATCACTTCCGACGCGGTTCGAAGCCGACCTGTCGGTATCGCGACGCGCCCAGGCCCTGCAGCTGCCGCCGGGCTTCAATCCGCGCACCCGCGCACTGGGTGCGCAATGGCGCCGCGATGCGGGCGCCAACGATGCAGCGATCGTCGCGCGCGCGCTCCAGTGGATACGGTCCGACTTCGCCTACACGCTGGACACGCCATTTCCCGGCCGCGACACCGTCGACGAATTCCTCTTCGACCAACAGCAAGGGTTCTGCGAGCACTTCAGTTCGTCGTTCGTGTTCCTGATGCGGTCGGCGGGCATCCCAGCGCGCGTAGTCACCGGCTATGCGGGCGGCAAGTACAACGCATTGGGAAAGTACTGGATCGTCCGCAACCTGGATGCCCATGCGTGGGCAGAAGTGTGGATCCCCGGGCGAGGCTGGGTGAGGGTAGATCCCACCGCCGCCGTTGCGCCCGAGCGCATCTATGACACGATCGAAGACCGACTGGGGGCCGGCGGCGCCATGGGCAACCTGATCGGCATCGAGGACCTCGGCCAGGTCGGCGACTGGTTGCGCCGGGGCTGGAACGACCTGGTGCTGGGTTTCGACGCCAAGCGGCAATCACGCCTGCTGGAGCGTCTCGGCGCCAAGCAACTGGGCAGCAGTGAGTTGACGGCACTGTTCGGGGTTTTTGCAATGGGGGCCATGGCCTGGATGGGCTGGCTGCTGGCCCGGGGCGAGCGGCAACGGGATCCCTTGTTGCGCGCTTGGCATGCGCTCAGCCGACGCTACGCGCGCCTTGGCCTGGGACGAGAGCCTCATGAAAGTCCTGCGGCGTGGGCCCGCCGTGCGGCCGCCGGTCGCCCCCGCACGGCGAATCGGCTGCTTTCACTCAGCCAGCGTTTCGCTGCAGCGCGCTACGCTCCGGAGCAGGGAGACCACCGGGCACTGATCGAAGACCTGCGCCGGCACCGCCCATAACCCGCTGGAGACTGGCCATGAACCTTCGTTTCGCCGTCGTCGTCGCAGCCGCTGCGCTGCTTTCCGCGTGCGCCACCGCACCCAAGCCCCTGCAGGGCAGCTTCACCCCGGTCAATCCGCGCGATTCCGTGGGCGCGCCGCAGGTCGGCGCCCCGGTCCGATGGGGCGGACGCATCATCAGCACGACGCCCGGACAGAATTCCACCTGCTTCCAGCTCGTCTCCAGGCCGCTCAACGCCACGGGCCGGCCGATGTCGACGGCGCCCGACGCCACCGATGGCCGCTTCATCGCCTGCCGTGCCGGGTTCTACGACCCCGCCGTGTTTGCCGAAGGGCGCGAAGTGACCTTCGTCGGCAAGATCGAGGGCTACGAAAGCACCCGCATCGGCGACTACGACTACCAGTTGCCCCGCGTGGCCGCCGACGTGGTCTACCTGTGGCCGGAAGTGCGCGAAGTCGAGGTTGTCCGCCCCTATCCCTACTACGATCCGTTCTGGGGCCCGCGCTGGGGCCGCTGGGGTTGGTGGTAAGCGAGACCTGGCGCGATCCACGCAAAAAAGCCGCTCATCGAGCGGCTTTTTTCATGGGGCCTGTATGCGCAAGCGCTCACGCGGATGTTCCGAATCGTCCCAGCGGCGCTCCCGCCAGCAGGTGCAGATGGATGTGGAACACGGTCTGTCCGGCGTTTTCGCGGCAGTTCATCACGATGCGGTAGCCATCCTGCGCGAATCCCTCGCTGCGCGCGTAATCCGCGGCAGCCATCGCGAGCTTGCCCATCAGGTGCGCCTGTTCCGGGCGCAGGTCGTCCAGCGTGGGTATCGCTTCGTTCTTCGGAATGAAAAGCACGTGCACCGGCGCCTGCGGCCCGATGTCCTTGAAACCCAGCACCTCGTCGTCTTCATAGACGATGGTGGCCGGAATCTCGCGGCGGATGATCTTGGCGAAGATGGTGTCGGTCATGGCGGTACGGCTCTCCGTGCGTGAAATCAGGTCATCTCGCTGCGGCCGCCGAACGCATGAGCCAGCGTGCCGCGGTCGACGTACTCCAGTTCCCCCCCCAGCGGCACACCATGGGCCAGGCGACTGGGACGCACGCCCTGCTGCCGCGCCAGCTGCGCAAGGTAGTGGGCGGTCGCTTCGCCTTCGACGGTCGGGTTGGTGGCGATGATCAGTTCGCTCACCTCCCCCGCTGCGAGGCGCGCGGACAGCGCATCCAGCCCAAGCTCGCGCGGTCCGACACCATCCAGCGGCGACAGACGCCCGTGCAGGACGAAGTACACCCCGCGATAGCCGGTGGCCTGCTCGATGGCGAGGCGATCGGATGGCGATTCCACGATGCACAGCTGGTGGCGGTCGCGGCTGCCGCTCGCGCAGAGCGTGCAGATCGCGCCCTCGGTGAAATCGCGGCACTGCTCGCAGTGGCCGATCTGGTCGAGCGCTTCGGCCAGGACGCCGGCCAGGCGCCGGCCACCGTCCCGCTCCCGGTCGAGCAGGTGGTACGCCATGCGCTGCGCGGTCTTCTGCCCGACACCGGGCAGGACGCGCAACGCTTCGATGAGCTGTTCGAGCAGCGGGCTGGACATGTCGTTCCGGGACAGCGCAGGCGCGCCGCCGTCAACCGATCGGGATCGCGGTCAGAACGGCATCTTCATGCCGGGCGGCAGCGGCATGCCGGCCGTGGCGGCGCCCATGCGCGACTTCGATTCCGCGTCGACCTTGTTGGACGCATCGTTGAAGGCGGCGGCGATCAGGTCCTCCAGCATTTCCGCGTCCGACATCAGCGACGGATCGATGCGGACCTTGCGGCATTCCTTGGCGCCGGTCAGCGTCACGCTGACCATGCCGCCCCCGGCATTGCCGGTGACTTCCAGCTTGGCGAGTTCTTCCTGGGCGCGCTGCAGGTTCTCCTGCATCTTCTGCGCCTGCTGCATCAGTTGGGCGATGTTTCCACGCATGTCGTGATCACTCTTCGTAAGGTCGGATGGAGTCCGGAACGAGCCGGGCGCCATGCTGCTGCATCAGCTGGCGCACGTCCGGATGGTTCATGAAGGTCGATTCGGCGACGTTCTGGCGTTCGTCGCGCTGCCGGTGGCTGCGCTGCTTCAGCGTCTCGCTTGCCGACGCGGCCGCCGCGAATGCCAGCCTCGGCGCCACCCCATAGCGGCTGGCGATGGCCTCACCGAGTTCGCCGAGGGTACGTTCCGATCGCAGGTAGTCGAAGCCGCTGTCTAGCGCGAGGGTCAGCGTACCGTCCGCATATCCGGCGAAGGCGACGTTGTCGACCAGTTGCTTGCCCACGCCCTTCAGGCCGCAGGTGCCGGCGAAATGCAGCCAGGTCTCCGCGTCGGTGATGCCGATGCCGGCCGGCATCGTCGATGCGACAGGTGCTGCTGCCGCAGGTTCGTCGGCGACACGCCAGGGCGGCGCGTCGTCCACCATGGCGCGTGCCGGGCTCGGGCTGGGAGGCGCGGGACGCTCTTCACGGGCCATCTGCTGCGGTGGCATGACCGGCTCCGGCGTCGCGGGCGCCGTGCGCATCGCGGGCGAAGGACTGGCGGCGGGCGGCGGCGCATTCGGGATGGGCGCCTGCACCACCGGTGCGCGCGCCTCACCCCGCATTTCGCCCGCCTGCGCCGGGCGGAACGCCAGCATGCGCAGGAGGCTCATTTCGAATCCGGCCCGACCGCTGGGCGCCACATGCAGGTCGCGGCGACCGTTGATGGCCATCTGGTACCACAACTGCACGACCTCCGGACGCAGCTGGCCTGCGAAGGCATCGACGTCGATCCCTTCCGCCTCCACGCTGGCCGAGGGCACCAACTGCCTCACCTGGATGCGGTGCAAGGCCTCCGCCACCGCATCCAGCACGCCGGCCCAATCCGGCGAAAACTCCGCCAACCGCGCCACCACCTGCAACAGGGTTTCGCCATCGCCCTGCGCGAGTGCCGCCAGCATGGCATTCACCTGGGTGCGATCCACCGTGCCGAGCATGGTGCGCACGCCCTCGTCGCGCAGGGCACCGCCGGCATACGCGATGGCCTGGTCCAGCAGCGACAGGCCATCGCGCAGCGAGCCATCGGCTGCGCGCGCGAGTTGGGCGATGGCGCTCGCATCGGAGTCGATCGCCTCGGCGCTGAGGATCCTGGTCATCTGCCCGCGGATCTGCTCCTCGTCCAGGCGCTTGAGGTTGAACTGCAGGCAGCGCGACAGCACGGTGACCGGCAGTTTCTGCGGATCCGTGGTGGCCAGCAGGAACTTCACATGCCCGGGCGGCTCCTCCAGCGTCTTCAGCAGCGCATTGAACGCGGCCTTCGACAGCATGTGGACTTCGTCGATCAGGTACACCTTGAACTTGCCACGCGACGGCATGTACTGCGCGTTCTCGATCACTTCGCGCACGTCGTCCACGCCGGTGTTGGACGCGGCGTCGATCTCCAGCAGGTCGATGTAGCGGCCGGCGTCGATGTCCAGGCAGGCCGGGCACTGGCCGCAAGGATCGGCGCTGGTGCCCTTCTCGCAGTTCAGCGATTTGGCGAAGATGCGGGCAATGGTGGTCTTGCCCACGCCGCGCGTACCGGTGAACAGGAACGCGTGGTGGACGCGGCCGCTGTCCAGTGCATTGGTCAACGCGCGGACCACGTGCTCCTGGCCCACCAACTCGGCGAAACGCTTGGGACGCCACTTGCGGGCGAGGACGAGGTAGGACATGCCGACATTGTGCCACGCTCCGCCAGCCGCCCCTCCGCCCCGCGACCATTCCACGGCTTAGCTTGTGGCGCCCCCCCTGCCAAGGCTAGAATTCACGCCCCTGAAAGCAGCCTATGGCCGCGTTCAGGTCCCGGAGAGGTGTCCGAGTGGTTGAAGGAGCACGCCTGGAAAGTGTGTAAGCGTCTAAACCGCGCTTCGGGGGTTCGAATCCCCCTCTCTCCGCCAGATCACGCAAACCCCTGACTCGTCAGGGGTTTTTCGTTTCTGGTCCCGGAAGGATGCAGGACACAAATCGGGACACATCTCCCGATGCGCATTCCCCATCATTTGGTTCGATCTCCGTCTGGCCTCTGGTCGTTCCGTCAGCGCGTTCCCACGGATCTCCAGGACCTAGTTGGCCGCCGGTTGCTCAAGCGCACCCTGCGCACGAATGACTTGTCCGAGGCCCGGCTACGCGCGCTGGTGTTGGCGTCCCGCTATGCTCAAGCCTTCTCAACGCTGAGGGATCGGCGGATGGACAAGCTGGGGAAGAAAGAGGCCGATGAGCTGATCGCCCGACTGACGCAAGCGGAGGGCTTGAAGGACCTTACGCTCCATCGGACACGGGCTCCTGACGGGACCGTCAGTGAGCGCTGGCAGATCGATACCGACGAAGACCTGCGGCTTTTCCAGCAAGCCCAACGCCAGTCGAACGACCCCTTGCTGGATGCGGTCAACTCTCCCCTATCGCCGCGCGACTTCGCGGCGGCCAGGGCGAAGCTAACGCCCATCACGCTGGCGGACGCTCGGGACGGGTGGCTGGCAAGCCTTCAGGGCAGCACACTGCCAAAAACCCTCACGATAAAAAAGACGGCGGTGGAGGCTTTGGTCCGGTTCCTGGGGAGCAAGACCAAGCTGCAGACAGTCACCCGCACGGACCTAGCCCGCTGGTATCAGCACATGCGCGATGAGGGGGCCTCTACCCCTACCCTGACCAACAAACAGTCGTATGTCGGGGGCAGGGGCGGCTTCTTCGAGTGGGCCCAGGCTTCCGGCTACTACCCAAAAGGCGACAACCCCGCTGCGGGACATGTCAGCTACTCCATCCGCGAGAAACGGGCCCGAAAGAAGTTCGGCTTCAAAGCCTATGACGCACACCAAGTCCAGGCGCTGTTCGCCCCTGCGGCGTTTGAGGGCATGGCCCTGTCGGCCCGCTGGGCTGCGGTCATCGGCCTCTATACCGGCGCCAGAGCATCCGAGGTGGGCCAACTTCTGTCGGGGGACGTCATCGAGGAAGACGGCCTGCTCTGCATCAAGGTGTCGGATGAGGGCGAGCACCAAAAAGTGAAGACGGAGGTCAGCCTGCGAACCGTGCCCGTGCATCCGGACTTGCTGGCGCTGGGCTTCCGAGAGTGGATTGATGGGCTGCGGGCGGCCGGTGCTGAGCGCTTGTTCCCCGCTGCCAAAGCCGACGCGAAGAATGGTCAGGGCAATTGGATCACCAAAGCCTTCGGCCGCCACCTGGAGCAGGTGGGCAAGAACTGGCCTGCGGGCAAGCGTGGCTTTCACTCGCTCCGGAAAACCGTCATCCAATGCCTACAAGGCGCGGGTGTGCCTTCCGAGCTGCGCGCTCAACTGGTGGGGCACGAGCTCGACGACGAGCACCACTCGACGTATAGCCGTGATTTCACCGTGCGCGAAAAGCTCCACGGCCCGGGCCCCACAACTCCAGGACTCGATGCGCTGAACTTTGGATTGAATCTTCCCGCACTCGCTCAACTGTTACTCGAGACGGCGCCAAAGCCACGTGCCGGACGCAGGCGCTTGGTAAATAGTTGAACCTGCGGACTAAAGAGAAAAAGTGTGAAAAAGTTCCGGTGCAGAGGTCTTGTGGAACGCGTGAAACCTGTTTGGCTACAAGTCCCTTCCCAAGCAGGACTGTCAATGCCAGACGCACAAATCCGCATCGCCGCTCAACTCTTAAGCGGAAGCCTCAATCGAGTAAGAAGCCTTAGCGCTGACGAGCGAACAGAAGATCTTCGACTCGCGCTTGAGCTGGCAGAAGAGCTCCTTCGGCAACGCGGGCGCGGTGTGCCGACCTTTGAGAACTCACCACCCACGTCCGACCTCAATCCAACGGTCACGGCAACGAAAGAGCGGCTCATCGAACGCGAGCCACTCGCTCCTTTGGACACGCTCCTCGCCAATCGGCGTGGGCGAGCGGCTGAGCCTGCCGAAAAGCCGGGGCGCAAAGGACCCACGATCCACTGAGCTCCCTGCGCCCTTCTCCATAAGAACGCCCCGCTAAGCGGGGCGTTGTCCTTCAATGTAACCGAGGCGAACGTGGTGGATGCGTATTCTGGCTCGCCTTGAGCTTGGACGCATCGAGGGGTCCGAAGGCGGGCGCGAGGGCATCGGACTCGATGGGATAGCTCTTCAGCATCTGCCCGCTCCACTCCTCCACTGCTTCTACGGCGCTCACCAGCCGCTTTTCGCACGCGGCTTCGCCGTCGGGCGACACGGCTTCTCTGGCGACCTTTAGTGAAGCCAAACGCTGTTCAATCGCTGCCAACCGTCGTCCGCGGCGTCTTGCCCATTCTTTCTCGGCACCGTCCGCTGGCTTGGGGTTGGACTCAACGAATTCTTCGAGTGCGCGCTCCGCGCGGTGAAGCAGCTTCAATGCATGGCGCTCGGCGAGTTGCCGCCGCTTCCATTCCGTCGCCCACCGTTTCAGGGTCTTGAGCCGCTTCACGAGTTCCCGCAGGTCGGTGCGCAATCTCGAATGCTCAGCAAAGGTAGCGAGGCGACCGGCGTGATCTTCCAAGAAACGACGGGTGTTCTTGAGCAGATCGAGGACCGCCGCTAGAGCTTCATCGAGCCACAACTGGACTGCCTCACCGAACAGGTCCCGTGCCGAAGGACCTGGCGACCGAGGAGGCACCGCGATCTGTCCGACGGTCAGACCCGCGATTCCGTGAACTCCGCGCATCTGCCCGCCGCCGGGTAGCATCAGGTCGACACCCTGGCGGTTAGCTTTCTGGCGCTCCTGGCGGGCCTGCTCCGGACCGTGCCCATCCGTCGATTCCATTGCCCTGCCCTCGCGCTCAAACGCCTCGAGGAGCTTCTCGAACTCCTCATCGTTCTCGTCTTGGATTCCCGCATTGAGTGCGGCGCGCTCGGCGTCTTCGCCCCGCCGGGCCAAGGCCGACGCGTTCTTTCCGACGTGTTGCGTGGGCCGGCGGCTCAATAGCGCAGCGGACACTACGTCGCCTCGGGCCGTGGCTGCTGCGGCTTGGGCCTCAAGGCTTCGGTGATCCACTTGGGCGCCTACCTGCGCAGCAGCGAGGTGAGCATTGGTCACGCGAGCGACCATCTCTCTAACCCACTCGACCTCCGCCCTCCCCGCCGGCCCGCCGTCCAGCTCTCTGGTTTTGTCCGCCAACCCATCGGCATCGAGTCGGCGGGTGGTGGCGAGGACATGTAGGTGCCAGTTCAAGCCGCCTTTGGCGTCCGGCGAGTGGATGCTCGCCTGAGCGGCGAACTGGTAACGGTCGACCAAGGCGCGGGTGATCTCTGCAGCCAGTGCCGAGCGTTGGGCATCGCTGAGCTCGTGAGGCAAAGCGAGCTCAAACTCCCTTGCCACCGTCGCGTCCTTCCGCCGCTCCGCGTGCTCGGCGGCGGACCAAAGCTGCGCGGGCACCAGTGACCACTCTGGCGCATCGGTCGGGACCACGCAGCGGGTCTCGACAACGCCGCCGCGCCGGCGGTAGTCGTGTCGTGAACCCGTCTTTTCGTCAACGAGCAGCAGGCCGGCGCGGTAGGCGGCTGCGGCGACAGACGAATGGCCTTTGGCGCGGCTGAAGGTTTTGACGCGAGCGTGGTAGATGGCCATGGGAGCTCCTGCTTGTGCTCCGCTCTTTATGCCTTGGGTTCAGATTTTCGCAAGCCGCTCGCGGCTTGGGGTTCAAGGGGCGTAGCCCTTTGCGCACGCATTCCGTAGGAATGCCTAAGTGCGCTCTTGCTCTTCCAGCTTTGGCTCTTATTCTCAGTCGCCGGGGGACTTGCATGGATTGCAGATTTCGCGGGTCCTTTGATCTTGACGCGACCGATTTCTTTGCTTCACTCAAGGAAGATTAGAAGCGGAGATCGGAATGACAGCCCCCAATCACTACCATGATCGAATCCAGCGAGCCACGCAGCAGCTCGCGCAGTTGCAAGCGCGTGAGCTTCTAGCGAGTCAGCGACGAGACTCCAAAGCCAAACAACAGGCGAAAAAGGAAGAGGCACGACGGCGCGCGCGCATCGCTGAGTTGGCATTTCTTGCAGGCGCACAATCACTCGATGATGCTGAGTTCGTTGCAGTGCTTCAGCAGCACATCGAGAACAGGAAAAACCGGCCGCCACTGGAACTTTGAAGAGGCTCCACCCCATCCCGCTTATGACAATCAATCACCTTTCTGCTTCTGCCACCAACCCTGGCCCCCGTTCTGGGTTGGTGAGGCGGGAACAGTTGTCGTAGGACTCGCTGCAGCGGGAGCGATGGGAGTTGCGTGCGCAGGAGCAACCGCAGACGCTGCAGCACTAGGTGCGGTGTTGGGAGCGGGTCGCTTTTGCACCACGACTTCACCCTTGTTGAGCACCTGAAGCTTGGCTTCTCCGATCTGAAGGAAGCCAAGCAACTGGATTGCTGCGGGGCTTTGCTCGGCAAGATGGACACCGCCGATATGGGTTATGACGTCGCCGGGACGCAGTCCGGCCTGCTCAGCAGGCGCGCCAGGCACCAGCTTTTCGATGACAGCCCCGACCTTTCGGGTCTTGCGGGTGGGTTTCTCATAGGCTTGGATGCCCAGCGCGTTGTGTTCCCCGGGCACCATGCGCCCTTCGGCGAAGGCCGCCACCAGCTGCAGGCCCAGGTGGTTCTCGTTGTAGACCACCGGATTGGTGATCTCGACCGAATTGCTGGCGTTGAACATGTTGGTGGCCACGGTCTCGAACTTGTTGCTCACCATCACGTCGGAGCCCATCTGAGCCATCGTGAAGGTCAGCCGTCCCTTGGGCTCCTGCCACCCGCTGTTCCCCTGCGCCATCTGGACGCCAATGGACTGCCAAAACGAGAGGGGGAACTCGTAGACCATGACATTCTGGTCCTGCCGGATCGGGGTTTTCCCCGCAGGCAGCATCATCGCCACGATGGCATTTTGAACGTCTTGGACGCTGCGCCCTTTCACCGTCACCACCGGTGCCGGGGTGGAACCCAGCTTGACCGGATCGGCGTGGGCCTGGCCTGCAATCAACGCCAGCGCCAACGCGCCGGCCAAGACAAAGTGCTTCATCCCCTTCCCCTATTGTTCGGACCTTGGGCATTCTCCCCGGCCCAGTTTACGGGGGCAGGATGACTCCGGCAGCTCTCACGGGATGAGATGCACCTTCGCCCCCCCCCCAGAACGGCATGACCTCGGCGGCCGCCCGGCTTACCATGGAGTAGCCGGAGATTGGGGCAGATTGCACTGCGGCATACCAGGGAAAACATGGGACAAGGAATGGCAAAGGAATGGGGCCCTTCATGGCTGGGCCAGCACCTGACCGGATCATCGGATTGGCGGTTGCGACTGGAGGGCATGGAACTCGTCCTGACGCTGGACGGCCGCACCCATCGGGCCAACGTTGAGGAAACGGCCACTTATCGCGTCCAAGCGGGAACGTTTTGGACGGACATCACCCTCAAACAGTTCGAAGGCCGGGAAGTGAAGGCCGATGGGCTGCCCAACACCCAAGGTGCCGCCCTCTCACATGCAGTGGAAGTGGCTTTAGCCGATAAGCACCTCCGAGACGACATCGCATTCCTGGAATCCGAGCGCCGACCTATCGAACGGTGGCTGACGCTCATGGCCAGTGAGGAAGAGCGCTGCGCCCAACAGCGTCGCTGGTTCACTCACGAAGAACAAGCTGCGGTCATTGCCGCGCGCCCCATCATTGATGTCCAAGGGATGCGTGCTCGCCTTAAGAAGCCCGGCGTGCAGATGCGGTTGGGACCGACTGCAAGGGAGATCGAGCGAGCGATGGCTTCCTGGGAGGGAGACCATCGGCAAGCCTGGGCGGCACTCAACACTGCCCACGTGGAACGCGAATTGGTGGCCTGCAAAGACTTGCTGGACCGGGTGGAGAGCAAACCGCTCACCCCGGAACAGGCAAGGGCCGTGGTGTGCTTCGACAACCGCGTGCAGGTGGTGGCCTCAGCCGGCTCGGGCAAGACCTCCACGATGGTGGCCAAGGCGGCTTACGCCATCCACCGCGGGTTCGTAGATCCCAAGCGGATCGTTCTGTTGGCCTTCAACAAACAGGCCGCTGAGGAGCTCAAGGAGCGCGCTGCCAAAGCCTTCCAGCGGCTGGGCATGGCGGAACTGACCGTGGAGGCCTCAACCTTCCACGCGTTGGGCCTGCGCCTCATCGGGAAGGCCACCAGAGAAAAACCCGATATACCCGAGTGGGCCACGGATGCGGCCGGGGGGGTGCGCAAGCTCACCGAAATCGTGGACGAGTTGAAGGATCGCTCCTCCGAGTTTCGCAGCCAATGGGACTTGTTCCGTTTCGTTTTCGGGAAAGACCTGCCGGCCTTTGGCGCCCCGGAATCTGCCGACGTCTGGGATGCGCAGGGCAAGGGTGCGCTCGTCACCACCCGGGGTGAGCGTGTCAAAAGCCAGGAGGAAGTGATGATCGCCAACTTCCTGTTCTTGAACGGTGTCGACTACCAATACGAACCCCCCTACCAGCACCGCACCGCCGACGAATCTCACCGCCAATACAGACCCGATTTCTACTACCCCGAGCTGGACCTCTACCACGAGCATTTCGCACTCAACGCCCAAGGCCTTCCCCCCCCCGACTTCGAAGGCTATCTGGAGGGCGTCCAGTGGAAACGACAGCTGCATAAGGACATGGGAACCACGTTGTTCGAGACCACCTCCCACGGTCTTCGGACCAAGGTTGATCTCCCTCGCCTCGAGGCCGAACTGACATCCCGCGGGGTAGTGATGGATCCCAACCCCGAACGGGAGATTCCCCAGGGTGGGCAGAAACCCATGGATTCCATGGAGCTTATCGGCCTCGTTCGCACGTTCATGAGTCATGCCAAGAGCAACTGCCTCACCATTCCCATGCTTCGGCAAAAGCTGAGCTCACTTCCTGCAGATGCCTTCAAGCATCGCTATGAAATTTTCCTCGACATTGCCGCCCCGATCATGGACGCCTGGGACAAGGCGTTGGCCACCGAGGACGGAATCGATTTCGAGGACATGCTGAACCAGGCCGCCGAGCACCTAGAGAGCGGTCGTGTGGAATCGCCCTACGACTTGGTGATGGCCGATGAGTTTCAGGATGCATCGCGGGCGCGGGCGCGGTTGTGCCGTGCGTTGGTCCAGGCGCCGGGCCGGTTCTTGTTTGCGGTGGGCGACGACTGGCAGTCCATCAATCGGTTTGCCGGCGCCGACGTATCGGTGATGACGGGCTTTCGGGAGTTTTTTGGCCACGGCCAGGTGCTCAAGCTGGAGCAAACGTTCCGTTGCCCTCAGGCGTTGTGCGATGTGTCTAGCGCGTTTGTCTCCAAGAACCCCGCTCAGATTGCCAAACGCGTTCATTCGACGACGCCTCCTCAGGGTCCGGTTCTTCAAGCGTTCCAGGTGGACAGCAAGGAAAAGCTTGCCGATGCAATCGACCGGTTCGTGGTGAATCTGGGCGAACAGGTGAGGGACGGGACGATTCCACCTGGCCGAAACGGAAAGGTGTCGGTTTACGTGCTGGGCCGATACAACGCAGATCGGCAGTATGTGCCCACCAACCCACACCGATTCAACCGCTGGGTGGACGTGTCGTTCCTGACCATCCACCGCTCCAAGGGTAGCGAAGCGGATTACGTCATCTTGCCGGAGATGCTTACCGTCCTGAAGGGACGCAGCTTCCCCAACACCCGCACTGACGATCCGGTGCTGGCCTTGGCCATGCCCCAGGGAGACACCTTTTCCCTTGGCGAGGAACGCCGGCTGTTCTACGTAGCCTTGACCCGTGCCCGGCGCAGCTTGGCGATGTTTACTGCCAGAGGCCAATGCTCGACGTTCCTTAGAGAACTCGAACAAGACGGCGCGGTGGTGGTCACCGACACGGACGGCAAGACCGTTCGAGAGGAGACTTGTCCGGCATGCAAGCAAGGCGTGCTGGTGCTCCGCACGGGGCCTTACGGAGAATTTCGCTCCTGCTCCAACTTCCCCTCGTGCAGCTACAAGCCAAAGCGGCGTGGCGTGGAACCGTCTCCGCTGGCCCCACCACGCCCTGCCACGCGCAGTCAGCCCGTGCCTCGACCCGCGCCGCGTGTTGCAACCCCGACCCGCACGCCACCTGTCCTAGAAGAACCCAAGAAGGGCCCGCTGTCGTTCTTGTATAAGGTCAACCAAGCTGTGGGAGAGATGTCGCATTCCTTAGAGCGCTCCGTCGCGCTGCAATCGGCGACAGCCGAATTGTCACGTCACCTCCAAGCAGAGAGGAGGGCGATAGAAACCGCGCTCAAGTCGTCCCAACACGCCTTGGACTTGGAGAGCCAGCTAACGACCCGAGGTCCCGAGTTTCGTGCGCGGTTTGAACAATCGTATGCAGAACTCCTGAGGATCCAAGCATCCGGACCGAAGGCATCCGAAGCAGCGATTGAACGCCATCCCTTGCCGGATTTCAAACGCGTCGGTTCCCACGATCACCCCGAAATCCAGCAGGCGATCTCCGCCAAGGTGGACGGACTGCGCGAGGACCGCAATGCCTTCTTGTCCACCGCCCACGGCCAGCTGGCCCGCAACCCGGCACTGCTGGCGTCATTCACTGCAACGCTGAGGCAAATAAACGGAGAGCACTACTGGGCCGCGCTCGACCCCACCGGAACGCTGAAACGAGGAACGTAATCGATGCCGCAGACACGCACCAAGCACGATGGCATGAAGCATGGGTAGTCAGCCGACGCCGTCGCCGCGGCGGCGTGCATGGCCCGTCACGCCCAAGGTTTGCTTCTATGAATCTATTTGACTTGCTCAAAGTATGGGAACCGACCTTCGAAGCTAAGAAGGCCAAGGTCCATCTGGCGCGTTACACCGGCAAGGAGCGCCCACTGGACGTATTCCTAGAGGGCCAGTTCGACCAATGGCAACGCTGGCAAAGCAAGCGAAACTTCCAACGCGAGTTTGTCGTGTCCTTGGTCAGCGCGGGATCGCCCACGCGCTGGCTCTACGCCGGCCTTTTCCGCTCCCTCGACCACGTCGAGGAGTTCGATCCGAAGCCTCACTTCTATTACACGCTGGAACGGGTTCCCTCTTGCGAGGAATGGGTAGGGCGTCTCTACCTCCAAAGCCGATACACAGAGCGCCACTCCTACCCCAAGGGCGAAACACTGGCCGATGACTTGACGGTTACAGAACTGTTGGCCGAGCGGTTGTCCATTTCGGACTTCCCGGGCTTCAAGGCGGTGAATCTGACCAAGGCGCAATTGGACACCGTGGTGCGCCACCAAACAGCGGCCTGGCGCGCCGCCTTGTCCTCCGTGAAGGGGATCTACGTCATCACCGACACGACCACCGGTCGGCTCTACGTGGGGAAGGCGTCGGGTGCGGACGGGATCTGGGGCCGCTGGTGCACCTATGCGGCCAATGGGCACGGCGGCAACATAGCCTTGAGAAAGGAATTTGGCATCGAAGCCACGGAAGAGCGTCGGCACGCGCTACGTTTCGCAGTCTTGGAGATCGCTGATCTGTCCGCTACCGAGGATGACATCTGCGAGCGTGAAAGCCACTGGAAATCCGTGCTGTTATCCCGTGAGCATGGCTACAACCGGAATTAACAACAAAGCCCCCAGATGGGGGCTTCGGTCGTCGGCGCTTGAGTGGGGATTGTCGCCCCCGTCCCCCATTTTCGGGTGAAGTGGCCAGGACGACGAGGTCATGGTCCGACAACGCGTGGCCAACTGCCATCAGCTGCCCCACCTAAGCGGGGTCAGACTTCTCCCCGCTCCGCTTCGGACTTTTCCGCCAGCCACTGCTCCACGGTCTTGCCCTTGAGTTCCTCCGCCAGTTGACTGGCACACAACATCGGGCCCTTCGAGCGGAAGTTGGCCACCATGTGCGCCCAGCTCAGGCGGCGGCATTGTCTTCCTCTTCTACGACCAAGAAGGAGGCTAAGTTGAGGATCGACACAGCACGCAAACTGTTTACTTCGGTGCCATAGTTCGGATCAGTGCCGTGTAGCACCGCATGCCGGTTCAATCCATCGAAACCGGCCGGAAGAAGGTCGGTATTGCGGGTCAACGGGATGTCGGCGTAAAACGCGGCCATAAAAATGCGCCGGGTGTCATCATCTGGCAGGCTGGCCAGCACTTCCTTCAGATTCGAGCTGGCCTTCCGGGAGAACAGTTGGCGCTTGTGCTTGTCCTGGACCACACCCTCCGCTTGGGCAAGAATCACAGGGATGCTCAAAGAATATCGGCCTTCCCGATGAGCAGCGAAAGCATCGGTGATGATAGACGCCCGCGCCGGATGGCGCTGGACCATGGCTTTCTCGATCTCCTCCAGGCGATCACGGAAGTAGTCAATAAGCCATTCCTGCGCCTCCGCTTCCTCTCCTGACTCAAACGCCTCAACCAAATCCACACCCCAGGTATGGGGCATCTCAGGATCCAGACACCAACCGCGCTCCATCAACACAGCCAACTGCGCGCGCAGGCGCGCCGGCATTTCCTCTATCTGTCGACTAAAGTCGTCCAGTAACGAGCGCCAGTGCTCGAACTGCTGGCGTTGTTCCTTGTGGTAAGTCGCAAGCCAGTCACGCGCATCTGGGAACGGTTGCAGAAACTCCTGTAACTGCCGCTGGTAATCGGTCGCCTTCTGAGCCAAGACATCCTTGAAATCCGTCATCGGATCGGTGATCGACTTCAACTGATCGCGGAACGTCTCCATTGGATCGCGATACATGGCCGCGATCTCTCGAGCTCGCAGAATTGGCTCCATCCGCGCGGCCTCTACTTGCTGGCGCGCGTGCTCCATCGACCCCCTGATCAAAGTTTCCATCTCTTCGCTCGCCCTCAGCATCGGCTCCAGCCGTGCGGCTTCCAGTTGCTCGCGTGCCAGCTTCATGGGGTCCGCCAGTTCCTCGGCTTTATGCAACGAATACAGGAGCTCCCTGGCGTGCCGCATTGGATCCATCAGTTCTCTTGCTTCGCGCAAGGGGTCGGCAAGCCTAGCCAGCCGCTGAGCCTCTTCCCGTTGGCGTTTTTGCAATTCGTCGCCGCTCATAGGCCTATCTTGACACCGGCCACCCGACGGCGCGATAACTCCCCTGCCGCGTGGGGACATCCCCCGGTGTATTGCCTGCTTAGCTCAAGGCAACAGGTGCCCGATGCGTTCTCGCCTAGAGACGTCGGGAAGCTATTTCCTGTTTTTCCCGAGACTAAGCATGCCCAAACTCCAACGCCTAAGAACCGATGCATTCCACGCCCAGAAGGGCCGCTGCTGTTACTGCAGCCTGCCGATGTGGAACGCCTCCCCCGATGAACTGAAACCCTACGGCCTGCCAGCGCGCACGGCGACGCCGCTGCGCTGCACCGCCGAACACTTGGTGGCCCAGCAGGACGGCGGTAAGGATGTGGCCGGGAACATCGCCGCGGCCTGCTGGCTCTGCAACTCACGGCGGCACAAACGGAAGTCCCCACCCTCTCCAGAGGACTACCGCGCCTTCGTGCAGAAGCGTATGGCGAAAGGGAAGTGGCACCCGCCAGGGGTGGCTAAGCTGCGACGCTGATAGGCTCTCAGACACCGCAATGAAGAACGAAGGGTGAGTGGCAGCTCTTCCTTCGTTGCCGCTTCGTATTCAAGCGTGCGATCTGACTAAACTGAAGAACTGCGTGGGCTACCCGACAGCTTTTTAATCTCCTGCCCCCCTTGCGCGTCTCCGCTATCGCGGTAAACCAGAAGAAAAGGACGACGCATGGCCAACACCGACTTGCTCGCTGCAATCCAACAGCGCAACCCCGCCCAGGTGGCCGCGGCGATCAGATGCGGGGCCCAACCCAACGCGCACGACGCCCGTGGTTACTCGCCGTTCCAAGTCGCCCTGCTTACCGCTGACGCACCGACCATTCGGGCGTTGCTGGACAACGGGGCTGATCCGTTGGTGCGCACGAACCTGGCCCAGGGCCGGAACATGGGTGCCAAGACGTTGGTGGCGTATCGCCATGGTCGGGCGCATGCCCACCCACCGGGCAGCCAGGGGCGGGATGCCGAGTTTGCCGTGTGCGAAGCACTGGACCGCCTTCTGGATGAGCGCGGCGCGCTGCCACACCTGGACGACACCCACTGGTGGATGAAAGGGGTTGAGGACGCGGCCGAAATCGCTGCCCGGCAGGGGCGTCCGTGGAAGGCCGCTGGATAGCGGGTGGCTGGACTAAGATGGGTCTATGCCAGTCTCCGCGGTCAAAGCCTATCGACTCCTCAAGGCATTCGGAATGCTTGAGTTCCGGCTCAAGCAAACTGGCGAGTTCTTCCAGACCAAACAACCCAGGCCACCCATTTGGAAGGAGTTCAAGATCGGCTCGCTACAGATCGATGTGCGCCGACGACGCGCTGCGGCACCTGCCCCTGTTTTAGTTGTGGACGTGGACTGGAGCAAGGTGGATCGCGCCGTTGCTCGCATGGGTGCTGCCTTCGTGGCCCTTGTCCCGCCTACTGCGCGGGCAAAGCTGCTAGCTCCTCCGCGGAATGGCCCGAAGAAGGAGCGAATCGCGTTTAACCAAATGCAGCGCCCCAAGGCGGTGTATCAGCCTGTCAACTTGCCGCCGAACGATGCAAAAGCCTTGGTCGTAGCCATGCGCCGCGTGCGCAACAACCTCTTTCACGGGGGCAAGGAAGACCCTCTGGAAGAGACGTATCCGGGTGAAGACAACGATTGGGCCACCGCCGCGGCGGCAGTAGCCCAAGTGCTGCTCGATCTCCTGGACCAGAACCGACTGAGGCTGTGATCAGAACGGGTTCTTCGTCGCCTCAACCGTGTAAATGCTGATGCTGGCGAGAACCTTTCTATCCTGGTTGTATCGGCGCGAAAGGCAGCCATCCAACACGTAGGTGCCCACTCGTGCGCGCACTTCCTTGTCGCCCTGCACCTCGCTCCAAGCCGAATAGTTGGATCCGCTGCGGACCTCTTCAGAGCCGCCACCATAGGTCGGGCACCGCTCAACCCGGGTTGAATCCTCCAGTTTGGCCGGCCCGAACTTCTCTTCAATCTGAACGGCTACCCGGGTAGCCAGCCTCTCGTTGTCCCCCATGTTGATATAGAGGCTCGTGAGCTTGCCGTCGATGAACGTCAGCGATGCTTCAAGTGGCTCGGTTTGCCATGGCGTTTGAAGGGTGGTGCTGAAACGTTCTTCTCCCGGCTTCAGCTCAACCGGCTTGTTCCCGGGGCTCTTGTAGGGTCCCAGTGGCGTAGCGAGGTATACGCCATCCTTAGGCAACGCCTCCACTTGCGCTGGTGTGAGACCCAACTGGAGCGATCCAATCCCGGTGGGACCTTTTGCCCACGCAGGGCTGCTCACGAGCAGCGCAGCAGCCACCAGCCAATGACGAACCCCCATAAGACCCCCTGTTGTATGGATGCGGAAAGTCTAAGCGAGTCCGCGCGTGGAACCGATCCCACGCACCGCTCCTCGGTTTCACGAACCCACCCACCCTCGCAGTGACAAGGGGTTGCGCCCGTTCAGCGAAATACTAATTGGCGGCTCCCCGAGCGTCGGTCTAGCCTGTCTCCCCGGTGCGTCTCACCGGGTGATTCTGACTTGTAGAGACTTCCGCCATGCTCAACGCCTCGCTTCCGCCCGGTTACCTGGGCGCCGCCAACCTCCATGCGACGCCCCTACCGCTGCTCTTGCTGCCGGTGCGCGCCACGTGTGGCTTCCCCTCCCCTGCAGAAGACTTCTACGGCTCGCAGGACGTGCTGGACATCAACCAGCGCGTGGTGCGAAATCCAGTGGCCACGTTCTACGTCGAGGCAGACACGGGCACCTCGATGATCGAGTTCGGGATCTTCCCGGGCGACACCCTGGTGGTTGATCGCTCCCTCACCGCCCGACATGGGGACATCGTCATGGTGTGTTGGGAAGGCGGTTTTACGGTCAAGCAATTGCGGCTGCGCGCAGGCCGCTACGAGCTCCACTCTGGCAATCCTACCAACGCCCCCATCCTCGTTCCGGAGGACATGGAGCTGGACGTGTGGGGCGTGGTGACCTGGTCCTTCCGCAAACAGTTGAGGCGCTGACATGGACGATGCAAGCCCCTGGAGCAAGCTCAAACCGATGGAAGGCCCGCGCTGGCCGATCCGGTGTGGCCATGTCTTCACCGCCGAGGATCTGGTGCGCCTGCGCGAGGGCCTCTGGCCGCGCGACATGGACGACCGGTGGGCGGTGTGGCTGGACGGCGCAACGCTGCGCTGCTGGCGTTCGTGGACCGGCACCTGCATCTATGAAAGTCAGGTGACCTTGGCCGAGGACGGCACAGGCGTGGCCGTGGTCGTGGACGTGCTCGACGACGGGGACACCTACCGGCGGGCCGCCAACGATGAGGGCGAACTGGAACGCTTTGAGGGCGTTCTCTCTCAGGTGCGGCGTCGCGAAAGCGAGACCGACGCACTGGCTGGGGTGTCGATCATCCAGGAGGCGTGATGCGCCAGCGCATCGAGCTCTGGAAACGCGTCTTCGACACCGACGACAACGCCATTTCCAAGGCGTTGTCCAAGCTGACGTGGGATCTGGGCGCGTTCTCCTGCGTGGTGGAAATGGTGCGCCAAGCCCCGATGCCGACGACGGCAAGCGGCTCAATGGCATGGTGCTGGAAATGCTCGTTTCGGGCTTCTGGAGCACCACCATGCAAGGCGTTCGGCGACTGGCCGAGCGCGAAACCATCCACGGCCAACGTGGAGTGTGCTCCCTGGGTGGGCTATTGATGGACGCAAGAGCGGTTCGGCAGCGCGTCACCCGCCGGGTGTTCGTGGAAGACATCGCTGGCCTGGAATACAACTACGCAGCCACGGAAGATCGGTATTGGCGGTTCCTGCGCGCCCAAGCGCCTGGCCAAGCCCACTGGGTGCCTCGCGAGTATCACTACGAACCGTCCGTCCAACGGCATGCAGTGTTCGACTGGCTGAGCAGAACCACTCCCGCAACGTCAACCCCAGATGATCTGATTCGGAAAGACGTGTTCGACACACTGGAGCGGCGCCTGGCGCAACTCGATGGAGTGATGGAGCACGTCAACGTTGAGATCGCACATGCGGCCACAGAGTTCAGCCGCACCGGCCGCGTGCTCCAGCAATGGAACCTGGACGACGCCAAAGGCGCCATCAAGGAACTCGCTCAGATCGCCCAGTTGGTGGGCGAGTGGTTCTGCTTCAGTGGCATTGGCACCGTCCTCCCCCATCCGCAGTTCGACCAGTTCGCGCACCTGGATCAGCCCCTCTTCGCCGGTGACAGGCGGCAGCTCCAAGCGACATGGGACGGCTTGGAGCAAGAAATCAGTCAGTGGCACAACGTGGACCCGAGGACCCTTTGACATGTTCGGCTTGGTGGATGGAAACAACTTCTACGCAAGTTGCGAGCGGGTGTTCAACCCTGCGCTGCGGGGCCAGCCGGTGTGCATCTTGTCTAACAACGACGGTTGCGCGATCGCCCGCAGCCAGGAGTGCAAGGACCTGGGCGTGAAGATGGGCCAGCCCATCCACGAGGTGCCGCCCCACATCCGCCGCCAACTGCGAATCTTCTCGGCGAACTTCGGCCTCTACGGGGACCTTTCAGGCCGGGTGGTGTCGGTGCTGCGCGAGTGGTTTCCCCGCGTGGAGGTCTACTCCATCGACGAATCGTTCGTGACCTTCGACGGCGTGCCGGAAGAGCAACGCGAGGCGATAGCCCGCCAGGCGCGTTCCCAGATCCTCCAGTGGGTGGGCATTCCGTGTTGCGTGGGCATCGGTCCCACGAAGACCTTGGCCAAGCTGGCCAACAAGCTGGCTAAGAAAACCATGCCCGGGGTGGTCACTGCCCTGCCCGGTTCGCCCGAGCTCGAAACCTATCCGGTCGAAGATGTGTGGGGCGTGGGGCGCAAGGTCACGGCCAAGCTGGGCGCCGAAGGCATCCTCACCGCGGCCGACCTGGCCAGAGCCGATCCCGACACCCTGCGGTCCCGTTACGGGGTCACCCTGGCGCGCACCCAGCGGGAGTTGCAGGGGGTGGTGTGCAGCGACCTGGAGGAAGTGGAGCCGGAACGGCAGCAGGTCGTGGTGTCCCGGTCATTCGGCCAAGAGGTCACTTCACTTGAAGACCTTCAGCAAGCCGTGTCCACGTTCGCCCAGAGGGCGTGCGAAAAGCTGCGGTCGCGCTCGCTGCAGGCCAGTGGGGTGTGGGTGTGGCTCAACACCAACCCCTTCAAGCCCGGCGCATCGCAGTATCACCCCAGCAAGGCGTTCAACTTCATCGCGCCCACGAGTGACACGCGCGAAGTGCTGCTGGTGGCCCAAGGGTTGGCCAGGGCAATGTGGAAGACCGGCTACCGCTACAAGAAAGTCGGCGTGGGGTTGCTCGACCTCACGCACGGCGACGTCCATCAAGGCGACCTGTTCGCCGGCATCGACCCCCGGTCGCAAGCACTCATGAAAGTCATGGACCAGGCCAACGCGAAGTTCGGCCGGGGCACGATGGGAATGGCGTCGTCGGCCTGGCGATCGAAGGGGCCAGCGCTGGCCAAGCCCGTGTGGGCGATGAACCAGAAAAACTTGTCACCGGCTTACACCACCCGGTGGGATCAGCTGGTGCGAGCCAGATGACCTGTCGGCGCGCGGCCTCGGAGCTAAGCCGCCACTGCGGGGAAACGCTCTGCGTGGTCGGGATACAGATCTACCATGAAGAACTCTCGGCGAAATCCTTCGAAGATTGCGGGGTCGCGGATCATGGCCTCAATCTGAGCTTGTGACCAAACCGCACCATACGCGGCAGCGCGGGCTCGCAGACGTTCCGCCTGCTGCTGAACAGCCTCCTGCGTGAGGTGGCGCTCTGCGTAGCCTTCCACTATCAGTCGATAAATGGTTTGCGCGCTCAGCTGCCAGAATTCCTGCCCCGCATGGCTTGCGCGGAGGGCGTCCATCGCACGCTCTGACGATCGCGTCATGAGCAGTGCTTGATAGAACGCAGACAGAGCCGCTTCCAGGTCACCTGCGGATATCTGTCGCTTTGGAGCCAGGAATGCCCAGAAAGGCGCGCGATGCTCGGCGCGAACTAAACCCGCGATCGCGCCGCCATGGCACGCTGCGACCACCACAATGAGGTTCAAGCGGGTGGCCACATTGAGGGCGACGAAAGCCGGCTTCACCCCGTCCCACGTCAATCCCGATCCATCTGCGAACTCGAGCCCTTCTTCCCGACCGTGGCACTCGATGTGCAGCAATGGAACGTAGGTATCCCTAGCCGCTCGATGAGCCATCTGGTCCAACAAATCAAGGAACGCTCCACTGGAAGGGATGCGAACGCTGACAATGTGCGGAACGCCGCCTATCGCTTGCGCCCAGTCACGAGCATCAGCGAAAAGGCGAGCAGCGGTATTGAGCTGACCATCCGGGAGCGAATCCACGATGAGAATCTGATTGAAAATGGCTGTCATCGACGCCTCCCCAGCCCCGGGCTCCCGCCCTGCACCACTGGACTGCCTCCCCGCCGTCGTTTTCCGTCGTCGGGCCCCAACGCCCGCTCCAACCGTTGAAGCGCGGTCCTGGGCGGAGGCCTGGGCGGGTCAACGGGTGGCAGCTTTGCGATGGCCGCGCGCGTCATCTTCGCCGCAGGCCTGGGTTTGGTCTTGGACGACTTGGCCTTCTCAGGTGCCTTCTTACGCAACGGCCGCGGAACCAGAGTGGCAGGTGGGTCATCCAATCTGCCGAGCCTTGCCGCGACCATCTTCAACTTCGCGGGAGTGTTCGCCTTGCTGAGGAACTGACGCGCTTTGCGTTCCGCATACGCCCGGGACCACCGCATTCGGGACATGCCCTCCTGCGTAATCTGCTCCAGGAAGACGTCCTGAGCAGCGGTCAGGACGATAGGGCCAGCAGGAGCAGCCTTCTTCTTCGCACGCTTCTTCGCAGGCTTAGGTTTCGTCCCTTTCTTCATCGTGTTTCTAGGGGGCGCCTGCCTATGCACTACCCCTGACGTCATTGCTCGGGCCTCAAGGCGAGCGCTTTCGAAGCAGGGGATGTCTGCTGGGAAGCAAGGTCCTTGTTCCAAGCTTTCTCGAACTCGTCCGGAACATCCAACACCGCATCCTCGTCAAACCTCACAGTCGATGGCAACTCACGCCAGAACAACTCAATGGCCGCAGCGAACTGTTCGACCTGATCGTCGGTCACTTCCAGGTCGGTGTCGTCGATGAAGCTCCAAACGTGAGCACTCACTCGCAAGAATTCAGGGTAGCGCTGGCGGAGCTCATCCAACGACCGCCCCTCACCATGCTTGAAAACGTTGACGACCAATCGCATGGCTTCGATGCGTGGATAGCAGGCCAAACCGGATAGGTCCAGCCCGATTGCGGCAAGCAGCCGTTCCAGCTTGGTGCTGTCCAGCTTCCAGAGTGCGCGACGGGTGTGATCACCGATCACCAACCGCGGCCACCTGAACTCCCGGACCAGGAAACGCCGAAAAGTCTTGTCCCAGTGGTGATACATGCCCGCTACCACGCTCAGGCGCGTCCGGTCATGCATGTCGCTCAGCAACTGGTAGAGCTCCACGCCGTGGTCGCGAGCGGCCTCCGCAAGATCCCCTGGGTCGTCCCACTCCGGATTAAAGGACTGGCCACTGCGCTCCCAGTGCTCGGCTTCAGCTTGCTCGGCCTCTGCCTCTATGTTGGCAAACTGGGACAGCAGCCGACTCTTCGTCTGCTCAACGTAGAAACGATGCTCGGAAAGACGGAGCTCGCGCTCCGCGTCCGTCAGCAGATACGCATTCCACTTTCGGCCACTCACG
Organism: Pseudoxanthomonas sp. LjRoot127; assembly: GCF_964253495.1. Classification (NCBI taxonomy): domain Bacteria; kingdom Pseudomonadati; phylum Pseudomonadota; class Gammaproteobacteria; order Lysobacterales; family Lysobacteraceae; genus Pseudoxanthomonas; species Pseudoxanthomonas sp. LjRoot127. The sequence continues at coordinate 2,986,488 of NZ_CAXUQR020000001.1, read as the reverse complement.
CAGATTTTACCTCAGCGGGAACAGCGCCCATCCATTCGACCAAGGAACGAATGCCTTCAGCATCCGCGCAGATATCTTCCAGTGGCTCGCTCTCCAGACGGACCTGTAACGATAGCCAAGCGTGCTCCGATTTTTCCGACAGGCCGAGATGGGGCTCAATGGCTCCCGCACTCCAAAGCCAAACGTTCTGATCGCGCAACTTCCTGACCAGTTCCGCAATGTGGACCCTCGCCTCATCATCGGCCGCGAGCAGCTCGAACGCCTTCGAAGCCGAACCTTGGACACCCTTACGCGGCAAGCCACCTTCTAGAGAAATCATTCCATCCCCAGCCATCCGCGCAAGGACCGTCTTACATGCGGCGATGTCGGGATCATCTCCTTTTAAGAAGCCATGCTTGATGGCATGGCGGAATGCGAAGTCGAGATCGACGACTGCGCACGATGGCAGACCAATTCCAGACAGGACTTCCATTGACTTCTTTGTATCCGCAACCCCAGTCATCGCAACGATTGCGAGGGAGGATTGCCCCATGGTCTTGCCCGTGACGACGTGGAAGATGGACGGCAACAGGCGAAGTTCCGTTTTCCCTTCCGTGAGCACGACCTTGTCGGCAAACAATATCTGGGAAGAGTTCGTGAGACTGAAGAGTTGATGGAGCTGGTGGGTCGGATTTCCCACCAACTGCTCCACCACCAGTTGCATGCGGGGACGTGCCCTGGTGCCCTCAATGTGATTCTTCGTCATCAGAAGAGCGTTCTTCGCGTCCTTGGCGAGAATCATCTGTGCCGAGTGGGTTGAGAACACCACCTGATACCCCGCATCCGACAGCGAACGAAGAGCCTCACGCACCTGCTCTACTGCGAAGGGGTGCATGAACAACTCGGGCTCATCCACCAAGAGCAAGGTGACGCCACCAGCCGCCGCTTCTCCTCGCTTCAGGTCTGCCAGGTGCCGCACCATTGCCATCTGGATGGCGCGTTGCGCGCCGTGCCCGTATGATCCGAAGGCACGCCCTCGTCCCTCCCCTTCGTAAACCTTGACCGTGCCGGCCTTGATCAGGTCGTTGAATACAGGCGCCGGGAAGTCGAGCTTGATGCGGATTCCGGGGAACAGGTCCGAGATCTTGCGGTTGATCGATTCATCGATGCGACCCAGCTCTTCGAAACGTTCGCCACCCTCAGCAGAAATCATTCCCAAGATGGCCGCTAGGTGAGGGGTCAACGCCTGTTCGTGCTGCTCCTGGATGGCCGCAAGCATCGAGGCTAACAGCTTGCCAATCGTGGTGGTCGTCTTGGCCTTGCTAGCGTCCTCTTCCGCGTTCTCCATGGCCCCAATTCGGATCGGGTCCGGGAAAAGCGCTGAAATGGCGTTGTCGATCCCGGTGGGGTTAGGGTCCCATTCGCCGGTGTCGGGATTCATCACGGTAAGTTCGGTATCGCCACCCGGCACCTGCTGTTCGCGACGCAATACAAGCACACCGTCGCGCACATGCCCTTCGATCTTCTTACGGTGCTTCTGCTCCAGGATGTCCAGATCCGCTTCGGTGATACCGCGCAGGGTTCCCATCACCTGCACCGGCTGGGTGGGGTCGTGGAAGTCTTCCGTCCCCAGCTTCACCTTGCGAACCAACCACTGGAGAGCCGTGAGGCAATTACTCTTCCCGCAGTTGTTCAAGCCAACCAGCGGTGTGAAGAACGTCAACTGCAGGCTGGTTGCCACGCACGACCGAAAGTTCCTGATGTCCAAGTCAGAGATGTAGACAGCCATTCCTTTGCCTCCGTTTGGGGAGTCGTGCACGTGCTACGCACCTGCCTCCGGCCCCCAAACCGGTTGTGCAGACCGTGATCGACTTCACCCCTGATCACGCAGCGTTAGTATCTTGGCCCCATGCAACGGCGTGCAATTCATTTTCTTTGTAAATGAATTTACCCGCCTGCCCAAATGGTAGCACCGCGCGAGGGGCCTAGACCCACCCCCTCGCTGCCAGGGAGACGTGCTGCCGACCGCCGATGACGAGATGGTCAAGAACCCGAATGTCGAGCACAGAGAGTGCCTGCTTCAGACGGTCCGTGATCAGTCGGTCCGCTTGGCTGGGCTCGGGGTTTCCGCTTGGATGGTTGTGAAACAGGACCGTCGCCGCTGCGTTGAGCTCCAGCGCACGCTTGGCAACCACGCGAGGATGGACTTCGCAGGCATCAAGGGTGCCGAAGAATAGGTGCTCCGTGCTCAGGATCCGATGGCGAGTGTCCAGGAAGATGACACCGAAGACTTCGTGAGCCAGGTGAGCACATCGGGCAACCAGGTAATCGCCCGCCTGCGCGGGTTCAGTGATGCTGCCCTGACGGCGGAGCCGCTGCTCCAGGATGTCTGCGGCTGCCCGGAGGACGTCCTCGGCGGTCATCTGCAGGGAGTAGTGCGCATTCGAGTCGTTGGTGTGCTTCATCAGTTCTTCTCACCGGCGCGTCGTGCGCCTCGTGGGAACCGAACAGCGAAGCGCCAGGCCATACCGCACCCGGGAGTGAGCACCGCGGCAGCGGCGCGCAGCAAAGGGCCGCAACAGAGCAGAAGCGCCGTGGAGGAGGCTTGTCCTTGAGGTGGGGACAGCGAAGCCAGGATTCCATTCAAGAGGCCTGCGTCGGGCAGAACGAACAGCAGGATCTGCGCTGGAAGACAGTCCTATGTCATGACAGGCGAAACAAGCCGGCGGGCACATTTGAGAGTTTGATGAGCGCCTCCGCTTCAACCCACCTGTCCCCGGCACCGGGAATCACCTCGATCGGAATTGCCTTCGTTACAGGTCTGGCAGGTTGGAGGCATGGATCTCAACATAGAGAGCACCCTTCCGAGATTCAACGCCGCCCAACCAAAAAATCTCGAACTCAAATGACTTCGGAGTGGAGCGATGCCTCCACTGCTGACAGGTCAACTCTGCATGGGGCCTTGGATGTTCTGGTCGCGTGCCCGATACCCAGTAGAAAGCATCGGGCTCGCGTTGCATAGGCAGTATGGGGTGCCGAAATTCCATGAACTGGGAACCAAGTCCTCCAAAGCCAAGACCGGCTATTGAAAGCGACGCAATACGCTCGATCGCGTCGAAGTCTTTACCTTCCTCCAGTGTCCCCTCGGCGGACTTGGTGGCTTGGAAGCTCAATCCTCGAATCCCGCAACCCAACTTCAAGCTGTTTTACACCCTAGGGCCAGCGATGAAACCGGCCAAACCTATGCCACTGGGCGCCATCCATCCCAGCATGCGCAACTGGGTGGCGCTGGACCTGCTGTTGGGCGGAAAAGCGATCGACTACAAAGATGCCATCAACCGTATGCGTGAGCGCGTCAAACAGCAGGGCGGTTGAAACTAAGCCCCATACTGGGGCTTAGTTCTTAGACAAATAGGGGACAGAACTACTCTGCCACTAGGCGTGGAGTAGCTTCACCCAACACGCAGGCGAATCCCAGCTCAGGGTGCCCGGCTATTCGAACCGGCAATTCGGATAGAGACGCTACGCCTTCGCCAATCGCTTCTTAGCGATCTTCTTGACGGGCTTCTGAGCGGCAACCTTCTCCGCAGCGGCCTTCTTCATAGCGGCGCCCCGCACCATGCTCACCGCTCGCAAGAGCTTCTGCTGACGGCGAGCCTTATGGGAAAGACCTGCGGGGGATGGAGTCCGAGCCTTCACCTGAACACTGGAGCCATCACCACTTGCGGGGATGAGATTTGCTACTCGAGCCGCCTTTAGAACACCTGTGGGTATCGAGTTAGACAGCTTCGAAGACACTGGCGCCTGTAGCGCTTTCTCAAGTTCTGCTTTGGCGCCAGCAAGCACGTATCGCCGAATTAGATCGTTCTTGCTTACAGCAAGATTAAATGCCTGTTCTCGCAGGAAATTGTCGATCTCTGGCTCCAGATAGACCGAGCGCAACACGTAGTTCGTTGCTGACATGACGAGACCCTCACCAAATACAGACATGTATACGTATATGCCTGTCACGGCGTTATGTCAAATATCGCCCCAATACCCGATCAGACATTGCACCTAGGGACATGAGACTGCCGAGCCCCGGACCCCATTTATCGGCCAACATCGGTGCATGAAGCGGCGGAAAGCGCCAACGACCACCTCGCCAGTCGAGATGCTCCGTCATCCGACTCTTCATGGCCTGTTTACTCTTCAAGGTAGTAGGCATACCCGCACCAGCCGGGAGCCAGTCGGCGAAATACCAAGGGTCAAATCCGGTCGCATCCACCGCAATACTGGCCCGCACGATGTTCGACTTCACCGCGTCGGGAACTAGGATCTGTAACTCATCCTTGAGAACTTCTATCTGTGTTGCTCTGCCATCAACGACTTGCAAACCTTTTAGCTTCTCCAGATCGGCGACCACATTATTCCAGACCACGCCTCGGTTAACCCGATCAAAGAAGTCGCGCTTACTCTTGTCGCTTAGCGCTTGCCACAAACTTGCATCACCAAAGAGACGGCTTTCGAACCAGTTGTCTGTGCGTGTATAGATGGTAGCCTGGTCGGTAACAAGTGTGACCACTGTTTCGCTGTAGCCGTTCCTGGCCAGCCACGCCAACATTGCAGCGCCCGTTCCTCCACCACCCAAGATCGCAACGGTAGCCCCAGGCTTATCTAGTGCCTTCTTGATCTCGCCTCTACGCTTCCAAAAGTCGATGCCATCAAAGATTCTTCGGTGCGATGACGGCCTTATCAGCTTGGATTTGACCGGACCAGGACCTGTGGCAATCACTCCATCAAATTCATCTAGCTCGATTGTCCGGCCGTTCTTACTCTTGGCTTTCACCTCCCACTTCCCGCCCCCAACTCCCAGCCCAGTCACCGTTGCTTTGAGTAAGTGGGCGTCTGTTCTCTCAAATGCCCAATAGAGATATCTCGCAAATTCCCTGTGCTCCGGAGGCTTTCTACCTGAGTCAACCCATTCGCGATAGCGTCCATGGCTCGTCAAGAATGCCGACCAAGAGAAGCGAGCTTGTAACTCGGCGTCAATCAGAGAGCCTGTTCGACTGAGGTCATCATCATCAATGTCCACGCTCTGACCGTCTACACTCAGCTGCGCATTGGCGATGCTCTCTGACGGCAAATCCTGCTTCGCTAAAGCTTCGATCCTGTAGGCAAGCCCCGATGTATATGGAAAGCCAAGATCGCGCTCAATCAAAGTGCAGAGCTGTTGATCACCGTCCGTATAACCGGCCTTTCCGCCGCTCCAGTTGGCTCCAATTTGGTCGCGCTCGAAGACCACGACCTCAAAGCTCACCGGCGCAACTCCGCCAAATCTCGTTCGATTGAGGACGCTGGCCTTAGCGGCGATCGCAACCGCCTTAGGCCCTCCCCCGATAATCGCCAGACGAACTTCCCTGCTTCCAGTCATCCGCCACTCCTTGATCCCCAGTGCACCAGCGCCCATTGAGCCACTTGGTAAACACTATCATCCTAGATATGCCCCCAAATCGGCAATTCTTCGGAAGCTACTCGTCTTGAAGGTATAGGAGGCTCAGCGCCCTCCGCACAGAGGGCGGATCTGTCGGCCCATGAAGCTGGTTGAAAATGGACGAACTTAGGAACAGGCTATAAGAGCAAGGACTTTGCAGCCTGCGGCAAGGGGAGCTATACATGGAGCGCGGTTCCGAATGGAGGCGTTGGGAGCCTCACGTGCACGCACCGGGCACGGTGTTGAACGACCAGTTCGGCCCCAACGCTTGGGACGACTACCTAAGGCGTCTGGAAGACGCCAGCCCTGCGATTCAAGCGCTGGGCGTGACGGATTACTACCTGCTGGACAGCTACGAAGCCGTGCTGTTCCACCGTTCGAAAGGTCGCCTGCAGAACATCGGTCTCGTGTTTCCAAACATCGAAGTGCGTTTGGACGTAGCGGCCAAGACCGGGTTCGTCAACGCTCATTTGCTAGTCAATCCCACCTCATCCGACCACCTCGAAGAGATTAAGCGCTTCTTGGGCCGACTGGACTTCGCGGCCTATGGAGATCGCTTTAACTGCAGTCGGGATGACCTGATACGCCTTGGGCGGCGTGCCGAGCCCTCCCTTGTCGACGAAAACGCGGCCCTCCGCCACGGCGTGACTCAGGTGAAAGTTAGCTTCGATAGGCTTAAGCAGGCCTACAAGGACAGCGACTGGGCCCAACAAAATATTCTGATCGCCGTGGCCGGCGCCTCAGGCGATGGAACCAGTGGCCTCAATCAAGCGTCTGACAAAACCATACGTCGCGAAATCGAAAAGTTCGCCCACATCATATTCTCGAGCAGCCCCGCCCAACGCGAGTTCTGGCTGGGTCAAAGGGCCGTTGGTAAAGACGAGATCATCGCTACCTACGGGGCTTGCAAGCCGTGCCTCCACGGCAGCGATGCCCACGCCCTCAACGACGTGGGCCAGCCCGCGGGTAGCCGCTACTCCTGGATAAAAGGGGCGTCAGATTTCGATGCCCTTCGCCAGGCTTGTATAAACCCCGATGGCCGAGCTTACGTGGGCGAAGAGCCGCCCCGCTCTGCCATGCCGTCCCATGTCATCTCCCATGTCAGCATCAAGGGCACGGAGTGCTTCCAGACTCCCGAGATTCCCTTAAACAGTGGCTTGGTCGCTATCGTTGGTGCCCGCGGCTCCGGTAAGACCGCCTTGGCCGATATCATTGCTGCCGGTTGTGACGCTATTCCGATCGCCGGCTGGGATGCAGACGAGAACTCCAGTGCCTCTTTCCTAGTGCGAGCTCGGGGTCTGCTCGGAGATGCCAGGACCACTTTGAGCTGGGGCGGCGGCGCGATAGAAACCCGCCCCCTGACGTATCAAGATGGCGCGAACGGAGTGACGTTTTCAAAGGCACGCTACCTGTCGCAGCAGTTCGTCGAAGAACTTTGTTCCTCCGCGGGTGCATCGGACGGGTTGGTCCGTGAGATCGAGCGGGTAGTTTTTCAGTCCCATGAGCCGAGCCAAACGGATTTCGCCAGCGACTTCGAAGAGTTGCGGGATCAATGGACCATCCACCTCAAGCAAGCCCGTCAGCGTGAGGAACTGGCAATCGCCCAGCTTTCTGACACGATCAGCGTCGAACTGGAAAAGGAGGCACTGCTCCCAACCCTCAGCACCAGTGTTCAACAGAAGCGTCAGGTCATCGAGGGCTATCTTGTCGATAGAAGCAAGCTGACGCTAAAGGGAACACAAGAGCAAGTGGATCGCCATACTGCGCTGGGTGCCGTAGCCCAAGCGCTCCGAACGAAGGTCCAAAACTTCAGCAATCAGCGCCGGACATTCCTATCGCTACAGAGCGAGGTGGAAGCCACCCGAACATCGGGCGCGCCTGAATTATTGCGTCAGTTGCGTGCCCGTCACGTGGCCAGCGGTTTGGACGAGAACCAATGGCAAGCGTTCTTGTTGGTCCACAAGGGAAGCGTCGACCAAGATTTGCAGAGCTACGTTTCCTGGGCGGACACGGAAATTGCCAAGATCAAGGGCGTCGCCCCACCTCCGCGAGAACCAAACAAGCCTTACATCGAGGCCGATACCAACCTTGCTACCGTATCTTTGGCTGTGATCGACGCCGAGATGGCCCGCCTCGCCGCTTTCTTCAGTGCGGATCAGGTAACGCAGAAGAACTTCACCGCGTTGTCCGATCGCATCAACAAGGAACAAACCGCCCTAACCAACCTGGAACAGCGGCTCATCGATGCGCAGGGAGCATCGGAACGCCGACGGGCCTTGCAGACCGATCGCGAGGCGGCTTACGAACGCGCGTTCCAAGCGATCATCGATGAGCAGGCTGCATTGGAGCAGCTTTACGCTCCGTTGCTGGCCAAGCTCGCCTCTTCATCTGGAACCCTGGGAAAGTTGGGCTTCTCAGTCAGACGCATCGCAGACGTAGAAGCATGGGCCAAGGAGGCCGAGGAACATCTCTTAGATCGCCGCAAGTCGGGAGCCTTCTACGGCGTAGGAGGGTTTACTGCGGTGGCCAAAGCGGCGTTCCTGACGGTATGGGAAAAGGGCACAGCCGCTGACATTCGGGCCGCGATGTCGGCGTTTCTCAGCAATCATTTAAAAGTGCTTCTCTCTCACGCAACGTTCCCCAAAGAACAGCAAGACGAATATCGGGCATGGTTGAAGCGGCTTGCGAGATGGCTCTACAGCACGGAACACATGCGCGTCCGTTACGAGATCACTTATGACGGCGTTGATATTCGGAAGCTTTCTCCAGGCACACGTGGAATCGTCCTGCTCTTGCTATATCTGGCTCTGGACGAAGCAGACGATCGTCCGCTCATCATCGACCAACCCGAAGAGAACCTAGATCCAAAATCAGTCTTTGACGAACTGGTCTCGCTGTTCGTGCTTGCCAAGTCCAACCGGCAGGTCATCATGGTGACTCACAATGCGAACCTCGTAATCAACACGGACGCAGACCAAGTTATTATCGCGGACTCCACCCACGATGGCTCGAGTGGGCTTCCCAAGATTTCCTATCAGTCCGGCGGGCTTGAGTCTGCTGCTATCCGGAAGGCGGTTTGCGACATTCTGGAGGGAGGCGAGTCTGCCTTTAAGGAACGGGCGCGCCGCTTGAGGGTTCGGCTGGAGCGCTGACTCGGCCGGATTTGGCGTCCCATCTGATGAGGAATTGGAAATATGGCGAACCAGACGCTCCCCCTCTTTGAGTTTCTTGACACGGCTAAAGACTGCGCAGAGGCGGCAAGGGCCGCGAACATCGAAGCGCTTAGCCGGTGCGCGGATCTAGATGCCTTTATTGCCCGCTCTACTTCGGCACGGCTCAACATTCCAGTTACAGCGATTCTTAGATTGAGCGCCCGGGCAATGTTTTGCTCCTCAATCAACACCGCACTGATTGGATACCGAGCAGGATTGTTCCCAACGCTTCGTGCCAGCTTAGAAGCGGCCTGCTACGCGCAAGAGATCGAGAGCAAACCTCACTTGGCTGATATCTGGCTACACCGCCAGGAAAGCCCTGAAGCGCACAAGAAGTGCCGGAGATCGTTCGGTGAGGCAGTCAAAAACACGTGCAAGCGTCTTGGCAAGCGCATGCCCGCCAATGCGGGACTTATAAGCCAGATGTATGACTCGATGATTGATGACGGCGCGCACCCCAACGTGAGATCCATCCTCCCTTCCATTCGGATGAGCGAAACGGACACCCATCATGAAGTAGCCATCGGCTTCGTGGTGCCTGGTGACGTCGAGGCATCCCTCTTCTGTTGCTACGAGATTGGCCTGTTTACCTCATGGCTGTTAGGCGACCTTGAGAAAACTGATGAGGATTTCTGGGAGGAGGCGGCCAGACTTAACAACATCAAGAACTTGTGGGAGCAGGAGCTCATCGGGAGGAAGCAGTTGCGACCGCTATAAGCCAACATTTATCTTCCGTACAGATCTTTCCTAACTTAGTCGTGCAACTCGTTAGCTTGTTGCAGTTAAACAGTACAGAAATGACTCCACGGATCAGTGCGTGACTGGTGACTTAACGTGTTGAATCGTAAAAGAAGTAGCCCTGACTAAAGCCCGGAATTTTTCGCCGCATCAATCGCATAAGTTTCGGCAAATTGGCAACGCCTAAGGCCATCCACAAAGTCACGGTTTTTTATTGACGAATTCGGCTGGCGTTTTATGACTACTTCCATTGGAACAATGGAAGCAGCAGCGATGACACACCCGACCTCGAAGGCCCTCGAGCACTACCTCACCCAGGCAGGCGACACACTGCGGATGCTCAACGTCCGCATCGGAAGCTTTCGTGTGGAGGAACTGGTCATCACGGGCCGAGAAGCTGCTATCCACGCCCAAGAGATCCTCAACGCTGCCCACGAGAGAACCCGGCGCTCGCGAGTGACCAAGAACGGCACGCGCTATCCCGAACCCCTGCCCGTCGGCACCCCCGCACGTCTGCTCTCCGTTGAGATTGCCGACTACCTTCAAGACCGCGATAACCGCGGCTTGGCACGAGACACGGTGGACGCCACGGCCCGCACGCTGGCGCTCCTCCAGATGGCCTGCGGGGATGTGCCTGTTTCCCGCATCGACCACGCTCACATCTATCGTCTCTGGGACCTGATGCGGTGGTCTCCGCCCCTTCTGCTGTCCGATCCGCTGTATCGCAACTTCACTTTCGAGCAAGCCGTGGCTCGAGGGAAAGAACTGTGCGTGGAGCCGCCCGCCCCTGCCACGTTCGAGAAGCACCGGCGCTTCTTGTCCACCTTCTTCAAGAGACTGGCCAAGACAAAAGCCATCCCGGCGTCGCCCATGGATGCATTTGATGAGGTCAAGAAGGACCTGGTGACTGATCCCAACAAGCCGGAGCGCTTGTTCGACGAAGCCGACCTCCAACGCATCTTCGCACCCGAAACTTACATCCCATGGGCGATGAAATATCCACACCGTTGGTGGCTGCCAATGATTGGACTCCACACCGGCGTCCGAATCAACGAGGCCGCGCAACTGAAGCTGACGGACGTTATCCAGGAAAGTGGCGTCTGGTGCATCCGCATCCAGAAGACCGTTGATCCGGACTTGGCCCACAGGAACCGGGGACGGAGCCGGCAAAGCGTGAAGGGAAAGGCTGCCATCCGGACCCTTCCTGTCCCGCAACCCCTTCTGGACGCCGGCTTTCTAGATTTCTTGGCAGACATACGCCAGTGCGGCCATCCACGCCTCTTCCCACATCTCTCCGCCGGCACCAACAAGAAGACGGGCGAAACCAACGCCCGATACAGTCAGGCTGCGCTGAACCAATTCAGCGCTTACATGAAAGAATTAGGATTTCCGAAGGGTGTTGGCTTCCATGCTTTCCGCCACACCATTGCCACTGAGTTGCACCATCAGGGCGTGTCCGACGAAGACATCGCTCTGGTCACAGGCCATTCGCTCAGCAAAAGGGTGCCCGTCTTACACGAGGCCTACTTCCACAAGAAGCCTGCATTGGCGAGGACAAAGCAGATCAAAGTCTTGGCTGCTTACCGTCCACCCGTAGAACTGCCCGTCTATCGGCGGGGACAGTTTTCCAAGGAACTGAGTGACCCCACGAAGTTCTACCCATGAGGCTGCTTGACCCGCTGACTTGATTGGTGGACTTGTCGCGGCTCCTAGGGCTTGGCGGCTTCGGGCAGCTTGCATAGCAAGGCAGGGCGCGCTAGGGTAGGTCACACACCAGCGACCAGGAGTAGCTCCGGTCTAATGCCTGGTCCCTACGGCGTTTTATCAATTTACGTATGCCCGGTCGAAGGCCGATGCCCGACCGGGCATTTCGTATGCGCAGTTCTCCTCGGCAATCGGCTACGCTTCGCATCATTCTAGCGAGCAAAAGACGATCCATGACCCCGCAGCCGTTGCACAAGCTGTTCGATGCCATGTATCACGGGAAATACCGCTTTGAGGAATTCTTGGCGCTCTCTCCCGAAGACAACTACAGCCCGGTTCATTGGAAGAACCGCACCATCTATAAGCCATCCAGAGCGCTGAAAGACTTTCACGTCTTCCTAAATGGCTTCGTCCTAGATCACCTTCCTGTCAACACGTCGGCCTCCTTTGCATATCGCAAAGGCACCACACTCCTGCAAGCTGTCGAGCCGCATGCGAGAAGTCGGGCATTCTTCCAGACCGATCTGGAGCGCTTTTTCGACAGCATCACGACTCCGCTGATTCGGAAGGCGCTGGCGGAAAACGAGACTCCCGTAGCCGACCTTGATGACCACCTGGAACACATCCTCAAGCTTCTTACCATCGATGGAAAATTACCCATCGGCTACTCCACATCCCCGATCCTCAGCAATGCTTGCCTACTCTCCTTTGACCAGCGGGTGGCAAAGATTAGCGCTGAACGCGGCTGGGTCTACACCCGCTACGCCGACGACATCATGCTCTCCACCCAGGATCGCGCCGAATTGTTGGACGCACGATCCGTCATTGAAGACTGCCTCACGACTGAACTGGGCGACGGCTTCAACCTCAACCCGGCAAAGAGCAAGCTGACCACAACCGGTCGGAAGATCAAGCTTCTGGGGCTAGTGATCCTCCCCACCGGAAAGATAGCCATTGACCGCGATATCAGAAACCGCATCGAGTCCTGGATCTACTTCTATCTTCGGGATCGGTCGCGATTGTCGAAGATATTTGAGGAAACGTATGACGAGGGAATGGAAGAAGGATTAGAGCGCCTCGGTGGCCTCGTCAGCTATGCCTATGCTTCCGACCGCGCCTATCTTGAGAAGCTTAGACGCAAGTTCGGAACCACTGTCATTGACAGTTTTCTGCGCAGGTCTGCCCAATGAGTTGCCTGCAAATAACGCTTGAAGCCATCCAGCACATCGCCCATCTCCACCTTGACGTAGATCTATCCAAGAGCGGACTGATGTGTTTAGTCGGCCGAAATGGTGCGGGAAAGACGACCCTGGTGAGAGCCCTTCGGAACCTCTCCAGCTCAGACACGTTCATACGAACGGCAACGCCTTATGCTTTTTCGGAGACCAGCCGGATCGTCTATGACCTGGATGGCACTCACGCGACCTTTGTCTATGACAAAGGAATTCGATCACTCAACTGCCACGAAACAATCCCGAAAGAACTGCGCGAACTGATCGCGGCAGAACTCCCTATGCCATACGGGAGCCGATTCAACTTCTTCAAGAGCGCTAGCGATGCCGACCCGGACATTCGGACAGCCATTGCTCTAATGACCTACCAACGTCCTGACGAGCTAATTGCCTTTCTTAACTCGGTCTACGAGACAGATCGCTACTCGGCAATGGCCGAAGTCCGGGTTAGAGGAAAGAGCTACTACGCTCTTGTCCGGGAAGATGGAACTTACATCCGTGAGGATTATCTCAGCTCCGGAGAGCACTTCCTCATCAACCTCTACCGGACAATCAAGGGACCTTCGAAGCTCTTGGTGATCGACGAGATCGACCTTTCTTTGGACGCGGCAGCTCAGGCGAATCTGCCCGCTTGGCTGCGCGAATTTTGCTATGGATACGAGTGCAAGATCCTGTTCACCACTCACTCTCTCGCATTGATGCGGCAACTTGAGACCGATGAAATCTTCTATATGGAATGCGACGCCGGCCATGTCTCCATCAAGCCTACGTCCTACAGCTATGCGATGGCGAGACTCTTCGGGTTCGCTGGATTTGACAGATACATTGCAACGGAAGACAAGAAGCTAATCTCGCTGACCCACCACTTGGTCAAGAGGTATTGCTCAACAACGCTACTAACTTACAAGGTCATTTATGTTGGAGGAGCGTCTCAGGTCGCGAGCCTCATCGAAAGCAATGAGTCGGACCAATTCTTGGCAGCGCCAGAGAAGGTGATTGCGATCCTTGATGGCGATCAATCCAAGGAGAAGTATGCTCAGCACCCGAGCATCCATATGCTCCCACTGAGCAGCGTGGAGAAAGCACTTTGGGCGGCGAGACAGCAAGATCCCGAGTTCCCCTTTACGACTACGCGGGATAACTTTACTAGCGAGAAAGATTTCGAGAACTACCTCAAAGACAAGAAGATCGCCACGCAAGAGCAGATCTTCGACTATCTAATCAGCAGGCACGAGGCCGGCTTCCAAAAAATTGCGGAAGTTCTAACTGGGCTTTTGCCTCCCCCTCACGGTTGAGGGCGACTTAGCGCCCCCGCGCAGGCGTGTTGCTGGAGCTGGGCCCTGATTGCGCCCCGCGTGGATGCAAACCTTCCTGGACGAAGGCGCGCATCTTACGCACCAACTCCTCTTGCTCTGTTTCGGCCAGTTGGGACATCACTAAGATCGCTTCCGCCATTGGCTCACTGGCAGCATGGAAATAGGCGACAGGAAGCTCCAAGGCTGCGGCCAGCTTCTCCATGCTTTCATTGTCCGGCATACGGTCCCCTCGCTCATAGCGCGAAATCCTTGGGGCTGCCGTGTTCTCTTCCTCCAGCCCGAGAACAGCGCCCAAGGCGGCCTGGTTCATCCCCCGCGCAAGCCTGGCCTCGCGAAGGCGACGGCCGAAGGTTGAAGCTGGGGGCAGCGGTGCAGGCATGAAGACCAACGGATGATGAACTGACCCATCAGTCTGCCGCTTCCCATCCTGCCCTGCATTTGCCATATTTGCAAACGTCGTCAGGCCGACGATTTTCAGGGGCTTTCTTATGAAACACGCAGGACAAGGAGCATTCGCTGCGCTCCTGGCATTGGCGTTCACTTCCTTTACTCCCGTCCTCGCCCAGGACCAGTCCGCACAGAAGCCAGGCTTCTTCCGCCAACTTGGGGACAGCCTGAAAGACGCTGGGGAGAGGATGGTCGGGGCCAAGCCCCGCTCCGGCACCCGTAACGCTACCGGACCGCTTTACACCCCCATCAGTGGGGCCGGCCGTATCAATGGGCTCTACAAGAACGAGGACCATCAGGCCGCCCAAATGGGCCGCCTGGACTGGCCCCGGGTCGCGCTGACTTATAAAGAATGGGGCGCGTCCCTGCCCTGCTGGAAGGTCGAGGCCCGGATCTGGACCAGCGCCAACGCGTCGACCTCGGAGACCTTCCAGGCTTGCGCGGACGCCGCTCTGACGATCAAGGACGACCTCGGCGAGGAGGCCGAGCTCAACGACAACGCCCAGACCAAGGCGACGACTGATCTCATGGTGGGCCTGCGGGTGCGTCCCGGGAAACCGAACACGGGCGATCAGCGGACCTCGGGACCCAATCCTCCTAGGGAACCTTTCAACGTCACTACGTCCCGCGATGGGATTGCCGAGCAGGCCAGGAAAGTCGCGCTGAGCGTTGCCTGGGTATCCGGCTATCTGCGCGCGGAAGACCTCTATCCCGGTCCTTCGGGAATCCTCACGCCTTTTCGGGACACCCGAATGTGGATCGGTGGGTTCGATCCGGCCGGCAACCGTGACAAATGATCCTGCCCGTCCAACTCAACCAGGAAGAGACCATGACCATCTTTCGCAACATCGCCCTCGCCCTCTCTGCTGCCCTGGCGTTGACCGCCTGTAGCGGCCATCAACCCTCGGAAGCCGACGCCCAGAAAGCCATCACTGCGAAGTTCGAAGGTGCCATGGGCAGCGCCGTCCGGGTCCAGGAATACCGTGACTTCGCCTTGAGCGGCTGCCACCAATCAGAGACAGCGGACGGAGTGGTGTGTGACGTTGGCGGTGCCATCGTTTTGGACATCGCTGGGACGCCACAGGTTCGGCCGTTCACCGAGCCGGTCCGGTTCTCAAGGGCGTCGGGCACCTGGACGGCGAACAGGCCCTGATCCGCCCATGACCTACTACCCTGCCACACCCACCGCTTCGGTGATGACCCCGCAAGCCCGGTTCACGCTGTGCCTCTGCGTCGCTGTCCTGCTGACGGGACCGTTTGGCCTCGTCATCGGTCCCGTGCTCTCACGCCTCCTTCGGAGGCGCGCGGAGCGCCTCCATCCCTTAGCTGCGGCTCAAGCCCAACAACGTAGCGCCGGCCACTTCAACGTCGGCCAGATCTGGGCCATCACTGCGTGCGGCCTTATGGGGCTGATCGGAGCGCTTGTCATGCTACCTACGATCTTTTTCGTGCTCCTTGGAATTTTCGGCTCAGCATCCTGAGACGAACACGGTCCCCGGTCGTGAAATGAGAAGAGGCCCCAGATGGGGCCTCTTGCTCAACATGGTTGCTGTGCTTATCCCGGAAACTTCGGGAACTTCTCCCCAGGGTGCCGCGCCTTCCATTCTTTGTAGGCAGCGGTTCCCTCCCAGGCAGTGAAAGACCGCGGTGGCCGACCACGCCCGCTCCACGTCTCCTGGGTATGTGGCAGCCAATACTTCGGCGCCACCTCCTTGGTTCCCGCCTGCTTTTTTACCTTCGCAGGGCTACCCACACCCACGGCTGTCACGATCTCCGCTTTCTGTTTGGCGCTGAAGTGCTGACTGTATTGGCCTAGCAAGTTCATGACCTCGGCGAAGGCAGCGGCCGCTTGCTGTTGGCGGAGCTGGCTCTCTTGTTCTTCGAGCTTCCGGAGTTCTTCCTCCAGCCGGGCCTTGGCGGTGGCGATGGAGTCTAGGGTGGGCTTGCTCATCAATACTTTCCTTTCTATCTGACTCTCGTTGATTGCAATGAGAATGGCGAATGCCTTGAATGTTAGCGAATACCGCTTGACTATTTGAGATTACGTCTTAGCTTCCGTGAAATCCCCACCCCACCCCACCCGTGAAGAGCGCCGAACTTACTTCTCACTTGTCGAAGCTTGGAATAGCGATCAAGAGACGTGGAGGCCCTGATCCCGGCTGGACATCATCACATATCGACTGTCCTGGGAAGGTCATCTCCTTCAGCTCAAAGAGGGAGCTTCTAATATATTGGAAGAACAAGTCATTTGAGAGGGCAGCCGCTCGCAAAAGAGTAATCACATTGGTTGGACTTATGGACCAGCTAAGTGAAAGCGAAATTCGGGCTGTAGCAAAGTGGCTGTTCGGTGGCGCGAAGAATTACCCTCGCGGACTTTCAAGACTGCACTGTCTGGCCCCCGACGCAGAGCCAATAAAAGACTGGATGTCTGCCGTAGAGAAGCTCTCTGAAAGACATGGCCCAATTTCTAACGACTGGACCAAGTCAATCTACCGCGATGAAATCCTTAGAGACCGACGCGTCAGAGAGCTACTATTGAAGGCCCTCCGAGCCAGCGAGCATGGCAATGTCGTCACCCGCTCCATTGATCGTCGATCACCTCGGTGAATTTGGTATCAAGGATTATTCAAACTTCTTAGGGGCCGCGTTTCAACTGGCGGTCGCCGAGCTATCCGCCTCAAACTTGCACAGTTCTTTAGACGAGGAATCCATAACTGCCTCGCTCTTGGGAGCATTTGCAGTTGCGACACCAATATGCGCTTCTGCGTTCTCCGTTCCCTATGTAGTATCGTCTTCATGGGTGAGGTATAGCAAAAACTTAACTAATGGAATGGCGGAGAAAGACACCGGCGCTGACTTTGCTTTGCTGATCAGACTTGACACAAAAAGATCGCGGCTAGCTATCTTTCAAGCTAAGAAGAGCGAATCCATGGTCGGAAGCTTTGACGTATCGTCAGACTCTCCGGAAACAACAAGCCGCCCCAGAGTCGAGAAGCAGTTCACACGACTGAAAGATTTCAGCATCTCAATACTTGAAGAGAGGAATCGCAGAAGGAAACTCTCGGGTCCCGTAGCATCTCAACCATTGGGTATCGAATCGCTTCAATGGTCTCATTACCTCATATACGGGCACGGTAGCTTCCATTGCTGCCCACTCTCATCTCTAACCGATGTGGACGAGGCAATAAGCTCAAGTTCACCACTTTCAACCGTAAGACTAGCCCATCGAGAGCATTTCGGCTTTGCGGAAATGCTGAATCGAGGTGCGGATACCGCTAGCCCCTCCGCCCCTGGCTGGCTGACCTTGAATAATCTGACGACAACTAAGCGCGTCGTAGTAGAGGCTAGTAGGCACTTTACTGTCTATGAAGCCAGTGCTTGCCCCGAACTTGCCCTGAAGGAAGTCCTATCCAATGAGCGCGATCCGCTTCCGAGAGGTCTGCTGGTTAAGCGGGCACGCCAAGGTTTGAAACAGAAGACACCGCACAAGCCAGGGGCGCGTCAAGGACCTCGCGCGTAGCAATTCTCAGAAGCGGCTGCCAGCTGTCTGGGGTAGGGAGGCCTCCTCTCGAACAACTGCTGATCTTGGCTGGACTAGCGGTTTGATCGAACGAACCGCTACAATGGCCGGACACAAAACAGGACACATTCCTGGTTTGCGTCCTGTAGGAGAATCAAGGACTTAGGGTCGGGTTGACTCGATCCCCCTCTCTCCGCCAGGTTCAAAGACGTAGTGATGGCTCCACGTCCGTGATGTTTCGCCGGGACTTGGAGAGGGGGTGAGAACTCCCGGGTTCGACAAACCGCGTAGCGGTTTGCACGGCGAAGCCGCCCGCAGGGCGAAGGCGCGCAGCGCCGAGTGAATCCCCCTCTCTCCGCCAGTTTCATCGCAACCCGCTTCGGCGGGTTGACGACGGACCGCGCCCAGGCGCGGTTTCGTGTCTATGGTGGCCCCGTCGGCCCCTCGCGACGCTAGGTCGAAAATCCCGCCAGGGCCGGAAGGCAGCAACGGTATCGATCGATGCGGGCGCCGAGGTCAGCCGGCGGGGCTACCGCCTTTCGAGGCATCGTCTCGTCACTGTCTCCTGCCGTCGCGACGGCATCATCGCCATCGCGGCGGACGCCTCTTGAGCGTCGTTCATTCGGCCACGATCCCCAGCGCGTCCGGTTCGCGTCCGGTGACCCAGTAATCGATCACCTGCCAGCGTTCGGTGTCGATCACGGCGATCCTGTCGCCTCCACTGATGGCCACGTACGCGCGCGGCCGATCGGCTGCCAACGCTACGCCGATCGGCAATGCAGCGTTGCCAAGCATCGTGGGCTGGTAGGTCATGTCTTCGCGCGACAGCGAGACGGTAGCCACTGGCACCTTGGTGCGGGCATTGAAGACGGAGAGCGTCGCGGCGCGCGCATTGGTCACGAACGCCCGCGAGCCGTCCGCGGAAAACACCACCCGGATCGGAAACCCCTTGCTGCTCATGCGACGCTTGACCGCCAGCGTGCGCGGGTCGTGCACGGTGACGGTGCCGTCCTCGCGATTGGTCACCCACACCTCCTGGCCATCCGGTCGCACCGCCACGCCTTCCGCACCCTTGCCGGCGGCGCGCTCCATCGTCTTCATGCCGGACTGCAGATCGATGCGGCTCAGCGTACCGGACTGGATCTTGGTCAGGTACGCGACCTTTCCGTCGGTCGACACGGCGACCATGTGGCCCGTGCCCCCACCGACATCGATCACGCGCTCGATGCTGCCCGAGGCCAGCTCCACGACCAGCAGGCTGGCCGAGGCTTCCGTCGTCACCAGTACGCGACGGCCATCGGGCAGGAAGCGCAAACCGTGCGGCGCACCGTGCTGGCCCAGGTCGATGGTCCGTGTCGGCGTGCCGCCCACCAAGTCCAGGACCGAAAGCGAGCTGCCGGATTTCGCATCGCCGTAGTTCGTCACCACGGCGATGCGCCCGTCGGGCGCTACCGCGATCTCGTGCGGTGCTTCGCCGGTGCGGAACTCGCCGATCCTGCGGCCGTCGCGCAACGACAGGCGCCAGACCGTATCCGCCGACTTGTTGCCCACCAGCAGCTCTGCCGCACGCGTTGCCGCCGGCGCACCGAGCAGCCCGACCGCCAAAGCCAGCACGAGGGGACGCACTGTCCTCGGCGTCATGCACCCTCCGCCATCGGGTGCAGCCAGTCGGCATCGCCTTCGCGGTAATGCTCGCGCTTCCAGATCGGCACGCGACGCTTCACCTCATCGATGATGTAGCGGCAGGCATCGAACGCCGCACCGCGGTGCGCGGCGCTTACGCCCACCCACACCGCCAGGTCGCCGATGGCCAGCGTTCCCACGCGATGCACGCAGCACGCAGCGATGATGTCGAAGCGCGCCTTCGCTTCCGCAAGGATGCGTTCGCCTTCGCGCTCGGCGAGCGCTGCATACGCTTCGTAATCCAAGCCACCCACGGAGCGACCCGCGTGATGGTCGCGTACCCAGCCTTCGAAGCTGGCGTAGCCGCCCGCGCGCGGATCGAGCACGCGTGCGCGCCATGCGTCCAGGTCGGGCGGCGTCTCCGAGAGGGCGAAGTCTGCCATGGCTCAACCCCCGCTGACGGGCGGAATAAAGGCGATCTCGCTGCCCGCAGACGGCGCGTCTCCCCAGCGCGCGAACTCGCCGTTCACCGCGACGCGCAGGTGCTCGCGCGGCCAGGTGAATCCATGCCGCGCCTGTACGTCGTCGTAGACCCTCGCCAGGTCCGGGGCCTGGGTGGAGAGGGTTTCGCTGGCGATGCCGGCACGCTCGCGCAGGCTGGCGAAATAGAGCAGCGTCACCGTGGGCATCAGAGCTGCCCCACGTCGCGCTTGCCGCCGCGCTTGCCGACGAGTTTCGCCGGTCCGAGCACGATCGCGTGCGACAGCGCCTTGCACATGTCGTAGACCGTGAGGGCGGCCACCGTGGCTCCGGTGAGCGCCTCCATTTCCACCCCCGTGCGATGCACGGTGCGTACCTGGCAATCGATGCGCAGTGTGGCTTCGCCATCCCAGTCCACCGCCACGCGGCATCCGTCGATCGGTAGCGGATGGCAGAAAGGGATCAGTTCATGCGTGCGCTTGACCGCCATCGTCCCGGCGATGACCGCCGTATCGACGATGCCGCCCTTCGCACTGCGCAAGCCGTTGCGCTTCAGCTGCCGCGCGATCTCCGCCGGAAACCGCACGCGGCAGGTGGCGAGCGCTTCGCGCGCCGTCGCCGCCTTGCCGGAAACGTCGACCATGGCCGGGCGACCGTCGGCGTCGAGATGGGTCAGGGCGTTACGTGGCATGAGGATCCTGCGTGGTTCAACCACCGATAAGATACATCTCGACGCGTCGCCGATCCCGCACTTCGGGACGGCCACGCAACTCGCTGTAGCGGTCGCCGCGCGCCGACCACAGGCCTGCCACGTGCGTCGCCAGCGCATCTTCGCCTTGCGCAAGGACCGCACGCAGGTCGGCGCCCTCCGACGCAAACAGGCAGGTGAAAAGGCGCCCGTCGGCCGACACGCGCGCACGGTGGCAGTCGCCGCAGAACGGCGTACTGACCGAGCTGACGAAACCGACTTCGCCACCGCCGTCGTCGAACCCGTACCGCTCCGCCACCTCGCCCCGATAGTCCGCCTGCAGCGGATGCAGCGGCCAGCGCTCGGCGATGCGGTCGCGCAACGCGGCCGACGGCACCATCCGGTCGAGCCGCCAGTCGTTGCTGTCGCCCACATCCATGAATTCGATGAACCGCACGACATGGCCCGTGCCGCGGAAATGCTCAACCAACGGCACCACCTGGTCCTCATTGAGCCCGCGCTGCACGACGGCATTGATCTTGAGCCGCGAGAATCCGGCTCTCACGGCGGCGTCGATACCCGCAAGCACGTCGCCCACCTGCCCCCGCCGCCCCGACATCTCGGCGAAGAGATCGGCATCCAGCGCGTCCAGGCTGACGGTGATGCGCCGCAAGCCGGCGTCGTGCAGCGCCTGCGCCTGGTGCGCAAGCAACATGCCGTTCGTCGTGAGGGCGATGTCCTCCAATCCCGGAATGGCCGAAAGGCGGTGGACGAGATCGGGCAGGCGCTTGCGCAGCAGCGGCTCGCCCCCGGTCAATCGCAGCTTGCGCATGCCCAGCCGCACGAAGGCGCGGACCAGCGTGTCGATCTCGTCGAAAGACAGGCGTTGCGAGGCATCGGTCCCATAGTCCTCGGGCACGCGATCGGCCGGCATGCAGTAGCCGCAGCGGAAATTGCAGGCATCGATGACGGAAAGCCGCAGGTCATGCAGGGGACGGCCCAGCAGATCGCGCGGGAGCGGGATGGCGTTCAAGGCAGCACGGTCGGCAGCGGGTCCGCCAGCGCGAATCCCTCGCCCGCCACGGCGACACGGTGGCCGCGTGCGCGAAGGGCGTGCGCGTCCGCTTCGCTCGCATAGTGGTACAGCACGCAGCGGGCCAGGAGCGCGGGCGGATACTCGCGTTCCAGATCGTCGATGCCGCTGTGCGACGGGTTGCCGTGCAATGCGCAATCATGGGCGATCAGTTCGCCCGCGTTCGCATGGCGCGCCAGCATTTCGGGGATGGGCCGCGTATCGCCGGTCCACACCACGCTGCCCCGCAGGCGCAGGCCGAACGCCGTTTCCGGCCAATGGTGGCGCACCGGGAACACGTCCAGTCGCAAGCCGTCATGCCAGAACGCGTCACCGACCGGGATCAGCTGGAACGCGTCCCAGAAGTTCGCGCCGCCCTCTGCCAGGACGTTGGGATAGCTGGCGATGCGCTGGTGGAGCAGCGGCACCAGGGGCGCCGGCACGTACAGGCGGACCTTCCCGCGCCGTGCAGCGTCGAAATAGCTGGCGACGAACAACCTTTCCATGCCCGCGACGTGGTCGAGGTGCACATGGGTGATGAAGAGCGCCTCGGGCATGCCTCCATGGCGCGACTGGTATGCGGTCAACCCTTCGCCGCCGCAGTCGATCGTCAGCCATGGCCGGCCGTCGCGCTCCAGCGTTGCCATCGCCGAGCCGAGCTCGACGGCACCGGCGTTACCCACACCCAGGAACCGCAGCATCCACGCCACGTCAGTACCCCCGCGACCAGGCATGGTCGTAGGCACGGCGGAGGTGCGCGAAGTCGACGCCTACTTCATCCTCGCTGCGCGCACCGCGCAACTTGAGCAGGGAACGCTTGAGCCGTGCGAGGTTCTGTTCGCGCCACGCGGTGGCGGGAATGCGCAGCCGGCCCCGGTCGAAATCGATCAGCCAGCCATGACCGCCCGCATCGAACAGGATGTTCTGCGCATTGAGGTCGGCATGGTCCAGGCCCGCACGATGGAAGCGCGCCACCAGGCGGCCCGTGCTCTCCCATGGCGCATGGCCCTCGGCCTGGTCGGCGATGTCGGCCAGCGTGCGCACCTCCATCAGGCGCTCCAGCAGGATCGACGCACGGTAGAACATCCCGTCGCGCACGTAGCTGGCCGCCACCGGCCTTGGCACCGGCAGGCCGCGCGCCAGCAGGGCACGCGTCAGCCGGAACTCGGCGAAACTGCGGGTCTTGTCCGGCCCATGCCAGAGATAGCGGTCCCGGCTGAAACGCGCCGCCAGGCCGCCCCGGCGATAATGACGCAGCACGCACTGGCTGGACGGGGCATCGATGAACCAGGCGCTGCCGCGCCCTCCACTGTCCACCGGGCGGGCGCGTTCGCCCCACTTCTCGGGCTGGAACCAGTCGGGATCCGCTTGCCGCAGGTGTTTGCGGTCGAACAGAATCGCGCCATATCCGCTGCCTTCGCGGAACGGCGTCAGGGATTCCGAGGCGTCAAATCCGACCATCCAGCGAGTCTAACAATAGTTATCCCATGATTCCCTCATCGCTCTGCCTGCTCCGACTCTCCGCACTCGGCGACGTGACCCACGTCGTGCCCCTCGTGCGCACGCTGCAGCGGCAGTGGCCGCAACTGCCGCTGCACTGGGTGATCGACAAGGGCGGATTCAAGCTGCTCGAAGGGCTGAAAGGCGTGACCTTCCACACCTACGACAAGAAGACAGGACTGGCCGGCATGCGCGCCTTGCGCCGGGAACTGCCGGGGGAACGCTTCGACGCGCTGCTGCAGATGCAGGTGGCGTTGCGCGCGAACCTGCTGTCGGCCTTCATCCGGGCCCGGCGAAGGATCGGCTACGACCGCCGTCGTTCCAAGGACCTGCATGGCCTGGTGATCAACGAACGCATTCCCGACAGGCCCGGTATCCACGTGCTCGATGCGATCGGCAGTTTCTGCGAACCGCTGGGCCTGCACCAGACCGAGGTGCGCTGGGACCTGCCGGTACCGTCCGACGCGCACGCATGGGCGCGTGCGCAGTGGCCCGAGGACGGCCGGCGGACGCTGGTGATCTCGCCGTGTTCCAGCCACGAACGTCGCAACTGGTATGCGGACCGCTACGCCGCTGTCGCCGACCACGCTGCCTCGCAGGGATGGCGCGTGGTGGTGTGCGGGGGGCGCAGCGAATTGGAACGGCGGACAGCGGACGGCATCATCGCCGCCATGCGGTCACCTGCGCTGGACCTGGTCGGCAAGGACACCCTGAAGCAGTTGCCGGCCCTGCTGGCGCGTGCGGACCTGGTGATGACGCCCGACTCCGGCCCCATGCACATCGCCAACGCCGTGGGCGCCGCCGTGCTGGGCCTGCACGCGGCCAGCAATCCCCGCCGCAGCGGCCCCTATTCCACGGTGCGCTATTGCGTGGACCGCTACGATGACGCGGCGCGCCGCTACAAGGGCAGGCCAGCCGCCGAACTCGCGTGGGGCACGAAGATCGAGCACGACGGCGTCATGGCCCTGATCACCGTGGACGATGGCATCGCCGCCTTCGAGCGACGCCGGCACGATCTCGCAGGCTGATCGCCGTCAGGGCGCGCCCGCGGTCCGGTAGTCCTGGTAGGACTTTTCTTCCACGTAGCTCGAGCCCAGGGCCAGGTTGATCGCCTTCTTGATGCGGGCGCGCTCGTCGTTGTCGAAATAGACGCTGCGGGCGAGGCGGACGAAGTCGTCGTCGAAGGCCTGCGCCTTTTCCTTCAGCCGTACCTCGTCCTCGACCACCCAGAGGCGCTCGTTCACGGCTTTCAGCTGGGCGCGCAGTTCGACGATGTCGTGGCCGGCCACGGGATGGGCCATCCAGGTCTTCTCCAGCGCCGCCAGTTCGTCGCGCACGTGCGCCAGTTTGGCCGGGTCGCTCATGCGTTCCGACTTGATCTGCAGGATGGCGATCTTGTCCAACAGCTCACCGAAGGACACGGGGACGAGGATCTCGGACATGGAGGGCTCCGGCGCAAAAGGCCATTCTACGCCCGTCCCCAACGGCGATCCGCGCCCATCACGGTGACGGAAACGCAAAAGCCCCCTTGCGGGGGCTTTCTTGAAACTGGCGGAGAGGGAGGGATTCGAACCCTCGATACGCTATTAACGTATGCCTGATTTCGAGTCAGGTACATTCAACCACTCTGCCACCTCTCCGGTGGCCCGGGCTGTCCCGGGGGCGTGAATCATACGTGGCGCGCCGCATCGGGACAAGCCGACCGATCCCGAAGACGGCGGGGCGCATCACCCGACCTGCACCTCGGTGAACCCCGGTTGGGTTTGGAAAGCCCCGAATCTTGTCCGATGTCCTGTCCGCACGGATCATTGCGTATGAGCGGATAGGAAAACGCCGTCCGCACAGACCAGGGCACCATGATCGAATTCGGCCACATCTCCCACGTCGGCCTCCGTCGCGAGCTGAACGAAGACACCTACTACGGCGACAGCGAGCTGGGCCTGTGGCTGGTGGCCGATGGCATGGGCGGCCACGCCTGCGGCGAAGTGGCCAGCGCCCTGGCGCGGGAGACCATCGTGCGCGAGATCCGCGACGGCACGCCGCTGGCGCAGGCGATCCGGATCGCCGACGAGGAGATCATCCGTACCTCCCGCCGCCGCAACGACACCTTGCCGATGGGCACCACCGTGGTGGCGGCCCGCATCCAGGGCAACCGCTTCGAAGTGGCCTGGGTCGGCGACAGCCGGGCCTACCTGTGGCGCGAGGGGCAGCTGGCCCAGCTGAGCCAGGACCACAGTTACGTGCAGGAACTGATCGCCCAGGGTGCCCTGACCAGCGAACAGGCGCGCACCCACCCGCATCGCAACGTCGTCACCCAGGCGCTGGGGGTCACCGACCCCAACCACCTCAACGTCGAAACCATGACCGGCGAACTTCGCCCGGGCATGCAACTGTTGTTGTGCAGCGATGGGCTGACCGAAGAGGTCGACGATCCCAGCATCGCCGCCACCCTCAAGCACGACGACTGCAGCGCCCAGGAATGCGTCGACACGCTGATCGCCGCGGCGCTGGACGGCGGCGGCTCGGACAACGTGACCGCGATCCTGGTCCGCTGCCACTGAGCCCGGGCGGGCGGGTCAGCGGGCCGCGACGCCTTCGCCCCCGATCCAGAGCACGTACTCGAAGCTCTGCACCATGCGCCCATAGCCACTGCCATCGGCGTCGTAGTTGGCGCCGACGCTCACGGTATGCCGCCCCGGCGACAGCGGCGGCAGCAACAGCCAATACCCGTCGCTCGCCGCCACCTGCGCCAGGTGGCCCGGGGGAGGTGGAACATCGGGATACAGCGGAAAGCAGCCGTTGCTGCGTACGCGATAGCGCGCGACGTCCGCGACCCGTACGCCGTCCAGCAGGACCACCGCACTCGACAGCCGGTCGTTGTTGACCGCAGCCCAGGCCTGCAACTGGCGGCAGCTGGGGACACGATCGCCACGCAACGCGTCGCCCGGCGTGTAGTGGATCATGTTGATCACCGGCATGAGCAGGTGCTTGCCAACGGGAACCGTGCATTCGCGGCGCGCATTGAATCCGCCGGTTGTCCCCGCGAGAAACCAGACCGGTCCATCCTGTGCCACGGCGCAGGCACGGCCATCCCGGTCGCGATACGGCAGGCCATCCAGCGCTTCCGCCCACTGCCACCACGCCGCCGTCCATTCCGGATATCCCTTGCCGTCGACCTTGGCATCGAGCGGCAATGGCACGACGGGCGCGGCGCGGTCCTCGGCGCGGGTGCCTGCGATGGCCAACAACAGCACCCATGGCACGACAAGACCCGGGAACACCGGCCTCATCGCTGCGCCCTCGCCTGACGGATGCGTTCGATCGTCGCGGCATGGTGCGGCCAGCGCTCGACGTCGTGGTATTTGACGAACTGGTCGATCGCCTCCACCTGGGCCGGATCGTCCTGTACGCCACGGAGCCAGGCCAACATGCGCCAGCCTTCGCCATTGCGCGGAAACTCCCTGACCAGTGCACCGGCGCATGCCTCGCCGGCCGCCAGTTCACCGCTCATTGCGTAGGTCTGGCAGTACAACTCGTACGCTTGCTCCCGCATGTCCGCGTCTTCCATGGTCTTCAACAACGGGCCGCGGGCCGCATGCTCGCCGAGCGCGCGCCGGGTGGCACGGGCCAGCAGGTACTGGCGTCGTGCGCTGGCGGGCGCCGCCTCGACCGCACGGCGCGCATCGCGCAATGCCCACTCGCCATCGTCCAGTTCCATCAGGATCTCCGCACGCAACGCGAGGTGGCCGTCGTCCCGCGGCTGGAAGCGCAGCGACTGCGACACCCAGCTCAGCGCGCGCCAGCGATCGCCTTGCGCATACATGCCGCGTCCCGCACGCGCCATGTAGCCGGCATTGGGGGCCTGCAGCGACGCGGCAACCGTGCCCGGCATGATCTCGGGCCAGGCGTCGGCGAGATCCGCCTCATAGCCGATCGGTATGGCCGTCAGCGTCAGCAGCGCAGGGTTCTGCGCGACACGCGCGGCGATCAGCCCCGCAGCCGCGCGCATCGCCTCCTCCGAACCGCCCCAGCGCGGTTCGGCCTGCGTGATGACCTCTTCCAGAACGAAGTAGGACTGCGGATCGATCCTGAGGCACTCTGCTGTCGCCCAGCGCTGCAACTCGTTGGAACTCATCCGGCCGATCGCCGCCAGTTGTTCGCACGCCGGAGACAGCCGCTTCTCCTCCTGGAACGCCTCGGCCAGCAGCGGCACCGCGCGCTGGAACAACGCGCCCATCCGCTCCAGCTGCTGGCCCGGTGTTTCCGACGCCCACTTAGTGCCGCGTGCCCGCCAACCCTGGCGCGCGTAAACATCCCCCAGCGCCATTTTCGCGAAGGCGCTGTCCGGCGACTGTTCCAGCCAGCGTCGGGCAACACGCTCGGCCTCGGGATCGGCATCGAAGATCGAGTAAGCGATGAAGATCTGATCGCGCTGGGTCGCGTCCGCGTAGTGCGCCCGCAGCAACGCATCGAAACGACGGTCCAGGGCGCGGGCTCCCTGCGGTTGATCGAGTTGCTGGTCGATCTCGTCCAGCGACAGGATAGGCGCCCGCAGCAGCAGGCAACGCGACGCCCCCGCATTCGCCGGCCAGGCATTGCCGGGCAAGTCCGGGTAGGCGAGGCAACGCGCTTCAGGGTCGAGCGCCTGCGCCTCGACCGCGCGCACCCGGGCCAGATGGTCCTGGAATGCGGCAGGTGGCGCGGGAGGCGCCTTCGCCACGTCGGACTCCGGCCGTACGAACCGCACCACCGTGGTCCGCTGGAACACGCGTTCGTGGCCGCGATAAGGCAGCGGCGACGCCTGCCGCACAGCGGCCAGCAGCGAGTCGCGTCCCTTCGCATCGAACCGGCACGCCGGCTCCGCAGTGGCGGTGAGGACCTCGCCGCCGGGGAGCAGCGTGAGCCGGACGGGACACATCTGCCCGGCGCGTACGCTCGCCGGTACGTCCCAGCGCGCCACGATCGCTTCCTGCAACGCGGCCGTGTAGGCCACGGGCGCATCCATGGGGAAGGGCGCAGGCGTCGCCCCGCCCTCGGCCATCGCCGCCACGATCCCGAACATCGCCACCACAAAGGCGCCAGAGCGCCTGCGTACTCCCTGCCTGCCCGCCATGCACGTCCCCTGTCGATGTCCCCGCAGGCACGCTACCGCAAGGCCGGCGCAGGGTGAAGGGGTGCGGCGGCCGCGACTCAGGCAGTGGCGTCCAGCACCGGAGGATCCCACAGGCAACGGCCGCCGGCCTTCTTCCTCAACGTCGCCAGCCGGGCATCGTGTGCGGCGAGCTCCTCGGCCGAGACCGCTACCCGCGGGCGGGCGCCCGCGATCGCGGGGTCGAACTGGACCACCGCCGCGGTCGCGGCCGACGCCGTCTCTTCCGCGCCGCCGAAGCCGATCTCGCGCTGGCCGGCCGTCAGGTTGAGGTAGACATCGCACAGCAGCTGGGCATCGAGCAGGGCGCCGTGCAATTGCCGGTGCGTGTTGTCCACGCCGAGCCGCTTGCAGAGCGCATCCAGCGAATTGCGCTGGCCGGGGAAGCGTTGGCGCGCCAGCAGCAGCGAGTCTTCGACGGTGACGCGGTCGGACAGGCGCCCGTACTGTTCGCCGAGCCGGGAAAGTTCGTAGTCCAGGAAGCCGACGTCGAAGGCTGCGTTGTGGATCACAAGCTCGGCCCCGTCGATGAAGGCCAGGAACTCGTCGGCGATCGCCGCAAACACCGGTTTGTCGGACAGGAATTCGAGGCTCAGGCCGGTGACTTCGGCCGCGCCCTGCTCGAACTCGCGCTGCGGATTGATGTACTGGTGGTAGGTGCGTCCGGTCGGACGGCGTTCCAGCAGCTCGACGCAGCCGATCTCGACGACGCGGTTGCCTTTCTTCCACTCCAGGCCCGTGGTTTCGGTGTCGAGGATGATCTGGCGCATCAGGCGGCTTCCTTGGAGAGGGACAGGTGGAACAGGTCCACCGGATGTTCGATCGGGGGCAGCACGATCATTCTGTCGAATGCGAATCCCAGTTTCTGCAACAGGCCGATCGAGGCCACGTTGTCGGGATTGACGATGGCATGCAGGCGGACGAGGCCGAGGCGGCGGGCGGCGTCGGCGATGACGGCGTTCGCGGCCTCCCGCGCGAACCCCTGGCCTGCGTGCGCGGGCAGCAGTGCGTAACCGAGATCGGGGCCTTCCAGCCCGTCGCGTAGGACCAAGCCACAGTTGCCGATCAGTGCGCCGGTGTCCTTGCGGCGGACCGCATACATGCCGAAGCCGTTTTCCGAATAACTGCGCAGTGCGCCGGTACGCAGATACGCGCGCGCCTGGTCCAGGGTCCTTACGCCGCGATCGGCGATGTGGCGTATGAAGGCGGCGTCGTTGAGCAACGCGAGCATGAGCGCCGCGTCGTCATCGTCCGCGTCCGACATCGCATGCAGGCGCAGGCGCGCCGTCTCCACGACGACCTGCCCGGGATGCAACGTCGGGCTCACGCCACGGCTCCCCGGCGGAAACGCTCGGCGGCGGTGCGGGCCAGCGCATCGACACGTTCGTTGTCGGGGTCGCCGTTGTGGCCCTTGACCCATTTCCAGTCGATCCGGTGGCGGGCCGTGGCGGCATGCAGGCGTTCCCACAGGTCGCGGTTCTTCACCGGATCGCCGCCGGCGGTCTTCCACCCGCGCCGCACCCAGCCCGGCATCCATTCGGTGATGCCTTGCCGGACGTACTGCGAATCGATGTGCAGCGTGACCTGGCAACCCTCCGTCAGCACCTCCAGCGCCGCGATGGCGGCCATCAGTTCCATGCGGTTGTTGGTGGTCTGGGCCTCGCCCCCCACGACCTCTCGCTCCTTCTCGCCGTAGCGCAGGAGCGCCGCCCAGCCACCGGGACCGGGATTGCCCAGGCAGGAGCCATCGGTATGGATGCTGACGTGTTTCATGGGTTCTCGGGGTAAGGGGTCAGGCGGCGGGCGCGGCACGCCACGCGCGTGCTACGGGCGCAGGGGGAATAAGGCCGGCCACGCGCTTTTCAGCCTGCAGCAGGCGCGCGGCACGGAACGGCGCAGGTCCGTGTCCGGGGGCATCGGCTAGGCCTTTCCAGACTGGACCGTAGTGCAGCACATGCTCCGACACGACCAGGCCGGCCGCCGCCAGTTGCAGGCGCCACTGGCCCAGCGCGCGCGGCACCAGGCCGGCGCCGCGCCAGCGCAATCGGTAGGGGCTCCAGGGGTTCAGCACGAAGAGCCAGAGGCGACCGCCCGGCTCGAGGATCCGGGAACACTCCTGCAGGAGCGGCTGCGGGTCGCCCGCATCCAGCACGTGTTGCAGCACGATCACCCCCATCGCTTCGGTCGGCAGCGGCAGCGGCAGGCCGCACTGGACCTGCCCCGCCAGCCGATGGCAGCCCGCACGGGCCCGCAGGCGGAGCCCGCGGGTAGCCGGCGCGGCGACCGGCGACGGGTCGCTCCCGTCTGGAGCTATCCAGAGCCAGGGCTGCGGCGTCCGGCTGGTGAGCGCCTGGGTCACTCGCGCATGTTCCGACGCCAGCAACGGTCCACCGTGGCCGGTCCCGAACCACGCCAGGGGATCGGGTTGACGGGTAAACGCGAACGCAGGCATGTTCGGATTGTAGAGGACGCCGCCCCTGGGCGTCCGTCCCGCCCGGAGCCTTTCCCCGATGCGCCTGCTTGCCCTGCCTGCTTTCGAGGACAACTACATCTGGGCGCTGGTCGACGACGAGGGCGACGCGCTGGTGATCGACCCCGGCGATGCCGCGCCCGTCCTGGCCGCGACCGGCAACGGGTTGTGGCCGGCGGCGGTGCTGATCACCCACCATCACGCCGACCACGCCGGGGGCGTCGCCGCGTTGCGCGCCCGATGGCCGACGCTGCCCGTGTTCGCGCCTGCCGACGACCGCATTCCCGACGCTACCGAACGCGTCGGCGAAGGCGATGTCGTACGGGTGAAGCACTGGGCGCTGTCGGTGCTCGCCGTGCCTGGACACACGCGCACCCACATCGCCTTCCATGGCGGCGGCGGCGACGGTCCGCTGCACCTGTTCTGCGGGGATACGTTGTTCAGCCTGGGCTGCGGTCGCCTGTTCGAGGGCACGCCGTCGCAGATGCTCGAATCGCTGGATCGCCTGTCCGCCCTGCCCGGTGCATCGCTGGTCTGTTGCGGCCACGAATACACCCTGGCCAACGGCGCGTTCGCGATTGCCGTGGACCCGCTCAACCCGGCCCTGCGGCAACGCATCGAAGACGTCCGCACCATGCGCCAAGCGGGCCGTCCCAGCCTGCCGGTGACGCTGGCCAGCGAGTGCGCGACCAATCCTTTCCTGCGCGTGGACAGCGCCGAGGTCCAGGCCACCATCTCCCACCGCCTCGGCCGGCCGCCGGTCGATCGGATCGAGACCTTCGCGACCCTGCGGCAGTGGAAGAACGACTTCCGCGCATGAAACATCCCCGTGCCCTGCCCCTTGCCGGACTGCTGGCGACCGGCCTCGCGCTGGCATCTCAGACCGTCGTTGCCGCGGATCCAGCGACGGCGGAGAACGCACCGGCGACGCTCGACGTACTTGCCGTCGACCCCTCCCCGCTCGCCGCCGGCGATCAACGCAGCGGCCTGGACATCTACCAGCGCTTCCGCGACGGGCTGGCCGATCCGACGTGCGACAGCGCGGCGACCCAGGGGCGCTGGAAGAAGCATTTCAGCCATGCGCCCGGACAACTCGCGCGCGCGGAAGACGACGTGCTGCCGTTGTTCGGCTACGTGGTCGACGCATTGCGCGAAGCGCAGCTGCCGACCGAGTTCGCGCTCATCCCGTTCGTGGAGAGCGGATACAAGCCCGGCGCGCGCAATCCCCAAGGCCCGGCGGGGTTGTGGCAGTTCATCGGCATCACCGCGCGCAACCATGGAGTCCCGATGCGCGAGGGTTACGACGGCCGGCTGTCGCCCGTGGATTCCACCCAGGCCGCCGTCCGTTATCTCAAGACCCTGCACGGCATGTTCGGCGGCGACTGGCGATTGGCCGTGATGGCCTACAACGCCGGCGAATACCGCGTCCTGCAATCCATGCGCCGTGCCGGCATGAACGCCCGCAATGCGCGTCCCGCCGAGTTGCCCGGCCTGTCCGGCATCACCTACGCCTACGTGGAGAAGCTGCACGCGCTGGCCTGCATCTTCCAGCAGGCCGACGATCGCGATGCGTGGCTCAAACAGATGGATCGCCCGGTGCCGCGCCTGGCGGTCCATGTGCTGCCAGGCGATGCCACGCTCGAGGCCTGGGCCACCCGGCACCATCAACCACTCGCCTTGCTGACGCGCCTCAATCCCGCGCTCTCCGGTCGATTCAGCCGTGGCACCAAGCCGATCCGGCTGCTGGCGCCGACGTACGCGAGCGCGGACGAGGCCGCCGCGCCGGCGCCATTGGCCCTCGCCACAGACGACGCTCGCGCCACCGGAGGCGCCGCCGCGGGCGCACGCACGCATACGGTCCAGCGTGGCGACTCGGCGTGGACCATCGCACGTCGCCACGGACTTACGCCCGAGCGGCTTCTACAGCTGAATGACCTGAAGGCAAATGCCGTGCTGCGTCCTGGCATGGTGCTGAAGCTGGACAGCGCCGCAGAGTAGCGACGAGGCTCGCCACAAAGAAGAATCCCGCCGGTCGGCGGGATTCGGATCCAACATCGGTCGGGCTCAGAGCCGCTCTTCGAAGACCTTGACCTTGAAACGCTTGCGCAACGCGTCCACGTACGCCTGCGTCGCGATGCCGCCATTGAGCTGCATCAGTTGCTGCTGCATCGTCGCGCGCTCTTCGGCCGGCATGTCCGCGATGGCGCCATCGGTGACCTTGTTCACGGTGAAGACGGCATAGGCGCCCTGGCCCAGGGCCACCTGGCCGGCGACAACCTTCCCCTCCGCCGGCCGTCCGGCGGCGAAGATCGCCTCGTTGGCTTCGGCCGTCGGCATCGGCATGCCGCGACGCAGGCCCGGCAGTTCGTTGAAGCGCAGGCCTTCCGCAGCGGCGATGGTGGCGAGCGACTCGCCCTTCTTCACGCGTGCGAGCAGGGCATCGGCGGCGGCGCGCGCGGCTTTCTCGCGACGGTCCTGGCGGATGGCGAACACCACCGCATCGCGCGCCCTGTCCAGCGGCAGCGCCTGCTCGGGCGTGTGCTGGGCGACGCGGATGATGACACTGTGGTTGGGGGCGATCTCGATCCGATCGCTGATGGTGCCGTCCTGCACCAGCGTGTCGGAGAACGCGGCGCGCAGCACGGCGGGCACCGTCGCGATGCCCTGGGGGTCGTTGCGGGAGAACGGACCCACCTTCTGCAGCGGCAGGCCGGTCGCCGCCGCTGCGGGCGCCAGCGCCGTCGGATTCTTCAACGTTTCGTTGACCACGCGACCCGCGAGGTCGTTGTAGGCACGGTCACGTTCACCGCTGGCTTCTTCCGCGGCCAGCTCGCCACGCACGTCTTCGAAGCTGCGGCCTGCGCCGGGATTGACCTGCTTCAGCTGCAGCACGTGGTAACCGAAGTCGCTCTTCACCGGGCCGCGGATCTCGCCGGCCTGCATGGCGAACGCCGCATCCTCGAACGGCTTGACCATCGAGCCGTCCTTCGCGAACGGCGGCAGTTCGCCGCCCGCGTCCTTCGACCCCGGATCGTCCGAATTGGCGCGCGCCAAGGCCGCGAAATCCGCGCCCTCGCGGGCCTGCTTGGCCAGCGCCGCAGCCTTCTCTTCGGCCTTCTTCTGCGTGGCGGCGTCGGCGCCCGCATCGACCGCGATCAGGATATGGGCGACCACGCGCTGCTCCGGCGACATGAAGCGCGATTTCTCCGCCTCGTAGCGCTTGCGCAGCGCGGCTTCGTCGGCGGTCGCGGCGACAGGCAGCGTCGCGCCGTTGATCTCCACGTACTCGAGTGACACCTGCTCAGGCTGCTTGAAATCGCTCTTGTGGCCGTCGTACCACGCCTTGATCTGTGCGTCGGTCACCTCGGCGCTGTCCTCCGCCACCGGCGGCAGCAGCGCGATGCCGATATCGCGGGTCTCGCCCAGCAACTTCCACATGCGCGCCTGCTCGCCTTCGGTGGTGAAGTCGGACTCGCCGATGGCCTGCGGCAACAACATCATGCGCAGCCGCTCGCGCTGCTGTTCCTGGAACTGCACCGGCGAGATCGCAGGCACCTGCGACGACAGCAACATCTGGTACTGCTCGGGACTGAACTTGCCGTCGACCTGGAACGCCGGCTCGCTCATGATCATCTTCTGCACCGCCGCGTCGCCCACGACGATGCCGGCGCGCTTGGCGCCCAGTGCAAGCACTTTCTGGTCGATCAGCTGCTCGAGCACCTTGCGCTTGTTGTCCGCGCTTTCGAACTCGCGCGGATCGAATGCCTCGCCCTGTGCCTGGCGCTGCTGCTGGCGTGCCTGCTCGAACGCCTCGCGGAAATCGTCCTGCGTCACTTCCTCGCGCTGCCAGACCATCGACACAGGCCACCACTGCGGAGCGGACTCCCACCATGTCGGCGGTGCCTCGACGAGGGCCACATCGCTGGCGGTCCCGCCCGTCATGTACTCGTTCACGCCCACGAAGGCGAACGGAATGATCAGCAGCCCCAGGATCAGGCTGGCGACCCAGCCAGAGGTTTTGTCGCGGAGTTTCTGCAGCATGTGCGCACGGGATCCGAATTCGTTCAGCCGCGCAGTTTACCGTGCCGTTGCACGCGCGTCTCGCCGTCCGGCGGACTCACCGCGCCCTCAGGGCATCGAATCGCACGGGGGGAACACAGTGCGACAGCCGGAAAGCAAAAAGCCCGCTTTCGCGGGCTTTTTGGGTGAAATGGCGGAGTGGACGGGACTCGAACCCGCGACCTCCGGCGTGACAGGCCAGCATTCTAACCGACTGAACTACCACTCCGCGCTGAGACGAACATTGTAAGACGATTTGCGCAACTTCCGCTAGACCGTCCGACAATTTTTTTGATCCTGCATCGCCCCGATGTGGTGGGTGCTGAGGGTTTCGAACCCCCGACCCTCTCCGTGTAAGGGAGACGCTCTACCGCTGAGCTAAGCACCCGGGTGATCGCACCCTGCCATCGGCAGCGAGTCGATTAGTTTACGGCATCCTTCAGGGCTTTGCCAGCCTTGAACGCGGGGTTCTTGGACGCCTTGATCTTGATGGTGTCGCCCGTCTTCGGGTTGCGGCCCGTACGAGCGGCGCGCTTGCGGACCTGGAAGGTGCCGAAGCCGACCAGCGTCACGCTGTCGCCCTTCTTCAGGGCCTTGGTGATGCTGGAGATGACGGCGTCGACGGCACGGCCGGCTTCGGCCTTGGACACTTCGGCTTCGTCGGCGACGGCATCGATCAATTCGGTTTTGTTCATTGAGTAACTCCCTGTGCGGCACAACCGCGGAATGAGTGACCGGAACCCGGAACGTGGGCCTTCGCTTGTCTCGCGGGAGCCGGTCGTGATGTCCACGCGCATCGAGGCGTCGCCTCGTGCATGCGGGTGTCGTCGTTATACCAGCGCGAAAAATGGCACGCAAGCCGAAAACCCAGCAATGACGCGGGTTTCGGGGCGATGACACGCACCGCCCGTCGCCTTGGTCAATGCTTCACGCCGGGTTGCGGCGAGCCTTTGCCCTTGCCCTTGCCCGTTGTCGCCACCGCCCTTCCTCCACCGTCGTTGCCGGTGGCGGGCACGGGTGCCAACGGTCGCTCGAGCGCCAGATCGAGCACTTCGTCGATCCACTTCACCGGCACGATCTTCAGGCCGTCGGTGACGTTCGCGGGGATGTCGGCCAGGTCCTTCTTGTTCTCGTCGGGGATGATGACGGTGGTGATGCCGCCACGGAGGGCCGCGAGCAGCTTTTCCTTCAACCCGCCGATCGCGGTGACGCGTCCGCGCAGCGTGATCTCACCGGTCATCGCCACGTCGGCGCGAACGGGATTGCGCGTCAACGCGGACACCAGTGCGGTCACCATCGCGATGCCCGCGCTCGGACCGTCCTTGGGTGTCGCACCGTCCGGTACGTGCAGGTGCACGTCGTGCTTCTGCAGGAATTCCGCATCCACGCCCAGGCTCACCGCGCGCCCGCGCACCACGGACATCGCGGCGGAACCGGATTCCTTCATGACGTCCCCCAGCTGGCCGGTCAGCAACATGCCGCCCTTGCCCGGAACCAGCGCGACTTCGATCTGCAGCAGATCGCCACCGACTTCGGTCCACGCGAGGCCCGTCACCAGGCCGATCTCGTTCTGCTCCTCGGCGCGCCCGAAGTCGTAGCGGCGCACGCCGGCGTACTTGTCCAGGTTCTTCGCAGTGACCTGCATCGCGGCAGGCTTCTTCTTGGACGTGGCCGGCCTGGGGCCCGCAAGCGCGAGCTCCTTGACGACCTTGCGGCAGATCTTCGCGACTTCGCGCTCGAGGTTGCGCACGCCGGACTCGCGCGTGTAGTAACGCACCAGGTCGCGGATCGCGCCCTCGGCGATCTTCAGTTCCTCGGCCTTCAGCCCGTTCGCCTTCAGCTGCTTGGGCACCAGGTAACGCTGTGCGATGTTGACCTTCTCGTCCTCGGTGTAACCGGGGATGCGGATGACCTCCATGCGATCCAGCAACGGCCCCGGGATGTTCAGCGAATTCGACGTCGCGACGAACATCACTTCGGACAGGTCCAGGTCCACTTCGAGATAGTGGTCGTTGAAGGCGTTGTTCTGCTCCGGATCCAGTACCTCGAGCAGGGCGGAAGACGGATCGCCGCGGAAGTCCATCGACATCTTGTCGATTTCGTCGAGCACGAACAGCGGGTTCTTGCTGCCGGTCTTGTTGAGGTTCTGCACGATGCGGCCCGGCATCGAGCCGACATAGGTACGACGATGGCCCCGGATTTCGGCTTCGTCGCGCACGCCGCCCAGCGACATGCGGACGAATTTGCGGTTCGTCGCCTTGGCGATGCTCTGGCCCAGCGACGTCTTGCCGACGCCGGGCGGTCCAACCAGGCACAGGATCGGACCGCGCAGCTTCTTCACGCGCGACTGCACCGCGAGGTACTCGAGGATGCGTTCCTTGACCTTCTCCAAGCCGTAGTGATCGGCGTCCAGCGTATCCTGCGCGACCTTGAGGTCCTTGCGGACCTTGGTGCGCTTGTTCCACGGCACGCCAAGCAGCCAGTCCAGGTAGTTGCGAACCACGGCGGCTTCGGCCGACATCGGCGACATTTGCTTGAGCTTGTTGAGCTCGTTGCGCGCCTTCGTCTCGACGGGCTTGGGCATGCCCGCTTCCGCGATCTTGCGAGCCAGTTCCTCCAGCTCGTTGGGCGCCTCGTCGAGCTCGCCCAATTCCTTCTGGATGGCCTTCATCTGCTCGTTGAGGTAGTACTCGCGCTGGCTCTTCTCCATCTGCGACTTCACGCGGCCGCGGATGCGCTTCTCCAGCTGCTGAACATCGATCTCGCCATCGACGAACCCGACCAGCAGCTCCAGCCGCTCGCCCACCTCGACCGTTTCGAGCAGGCGCTGCTTGTCGCTCAAGCGCACACCGAGGTGCGCCGAGATGGTATCGGCCAGGCGACTGGGCTCATCGATGCCCGCCAGCGTCTGCAGCAGTTCGGGCGGCAGCTTGCGGTTGGTCTTGACGTACTGCTCGAACAGGCCCATCAGTGATCGCGCCACGGCCTCGATCTCGCGCGGCTCACGGGCGTCGGTGGAATCGATCTCTTCGCCCTGTCCGTACAACGAACCATCGCGCTCGACGACGTTCGACACGCTGACGCGCGCGGTGCCCTCGACCAGCACCTTGATGGTGCCATCCGGCAGCTTCAACAGTTGGAGCACCTGCGCGAGCGTGCCGACCGTGTAGAGGTCAGCGGCGGCCGGGTCATCGGTTTCGGCGGACTTCTGCGCCAGCAGGATGATCCGCTTGTCGGCTTCCATGGCCTGCTCGAGCGCACGCATGGACTTGTCGCGACCGACGAACAGCGGGATGACCATATGCGGAAACACCACGACGTCGCGTAATGGCAGGACCGGCAGGTCGAGGATTTCGGAGGGGGAACGACGGGGCATGGGGGCTCCAGCGAGGTGCGGAATGCAGGGGTGCGAAGGCACCAATGGGCCCGTTATGGGGCCATCGCCTGAGGGATGCAAGAGCGTCGCCAAAACCCGAGGGAAACCAGCGGCTTGGAGAGCGAGGCCAAAAACTGAACAGGCGCCACAGGGGCGCCTGTCAGGGCTTGCATGAAAGCCGGATCACTCCGCGGATGCGACCTTCTGCGCCGGGGGATTCTGGTAGATGAGGTACGGCTCGGACTTGTGTTCGATCACCGACTCGTCCACCACCACCTTGCTGACGTTCTCCAGCGAGGGCAACTCGTACATCGTATCCAGCAGCACCGACTCGACGATGGTGCGCAGGCCTCGCGCGCCGGTCTTGCGCTTGAGCGCCTTGCGGGCGATCGCCGACAGCGCATCCGGGCGGAACTCGATCTCCACGCCTTCCATCTCGAACAGCTTCTTGAACTGCTTGGTGATGGCGTTCTTCGGCTCGGTGAGGATCTTGACCAGCGCCGCCTCGTCCAGTTCTTCCAGCGTGGCGACGACCGGCAGGCGGCCGACGAACTCGGGAATCAGGCCGAACTTGATCAGGTCTTCCGGCTCGACTTCCGACAGGACCTTGCCCACCTCGGACTTCTTCTCCGAGCTCTTGACCTTGGCGCCGAAGCCGATGCCGCCGGCCTCGGTGCTGCGCTGCTGGATGATCTTGTCCAGGCCGGCGAACGCACCGCCGCAGATGAAGAGGATGTTCTTGGTGTCGACCTGCAGGAATTCCTGCTGGGGATGCTTGCGGCCGCCCTGCGGCGGCACGCTGGCGACGGTGCCCTCGATCAGCTTCAGCAGCGCCTGCTGCACGCCTTCGCCGGACACGTCACGGGTGATCGACGGGTTTTCGCTCTTGCGCGAGATCTTGTCGATCTCGTCGATGTAGACGATGCCCTGCTGCGCCTTGTCGACGTCGTAGTCGCACTTCTGCAGCAGCTTCTGGATGATGTTCTCCACATCCTCGCCCACGTAACCGGCTTCGGTCAGCGTGGTGGCGTCGGCAATCGTGAACGGCACGTTGAGCAGGCGCGCCAGCGTCTCGGCCAGCAGGGTCTTGCCGGAGCCGGTCGGACCGGCGAGCAGGATGTTGGACTTGGCCAGTTCGACGTCGTCGTTCTTGTTGCGGCTCTCGATGCGCTTGTAATGGTTGTAGACGGCCACGGCCAGCGTGCGCTTGGCGCGGTTCTGGCCGATCACGTACTGGTCGAGGACCTCGAGGATCTCGCGCGGCTTGGGCAGGTGGCTGCGCGCGGACTGGGCCTTCTCTTCCAGCTCTTCGCGGATGATGTCGTTGCAGAGTTCCACGCATTCATCGCAGATGAACACGCTCGGGCCCGCGATCAGCTTACGGACCTCGTGCTGGCTCTTGCCGCAGAACGAGCAGTACAGGATTTTGGTGCTGTCGCCGGAACGGCCCTGACGATCTTCGCTCATGCTGGTATTACTCGGTCGCTCAACCTGCCCGGAGGGGCTTGCGGTCGGAGAATAGCACACGGTCCCGGCTTGTCAGCCGGGACCGTGAACAGGGGTATTTGCGCCTGAAAACCCGCAATCCGTCGATCAGGCCGACTGGATGGAATCTTCCGGGCGACGCTCGAGCACCTGGTCGACGAGGCCATAAGCCTGCGAATCCGCCGCGCTCTTGAAATTGTCGCGCTCGGTATCGCGCTCGATGGTTTCCAGCGACTGACCCGTGTGATGGGACAGGATGGCGTTCAGCTTCGCGCGCAACGTCAGGATTTCACGGGCGTGGATGTCGATATCCGTCGCCTGGCCCTGGAAGCCGCCCAGCGGCTGGTGGATCATCACGCGGGAGTTCGGCAGGGCATAACGCTTGCCCTTCGCGCCGGCCGCCAGCAACAGCGCACCCATGCTGGCTGCCTGGCCCACGCAGATGGTGCTCACGTCGGGCTTGATGTACTGCATGGTGTCGTAGATCGCCATGCCCGCCGTGACCACGCCACCGGGCGAATTGATGTACAGGCTGATGTCCTTCTCGGGGTTTTCGGCCTCGAGGAACAGCATCTGCGCCACGATGACGTTTGCCACGTGGTCGTCCACGCCGCCGACCAGGAAGATCACGCGCTCCTTGAGCAGGCGGGAATAGATGTCGTAGGCGCGCTCGCCGCGGCTGGTCTGCTCGACCACCATCGGCACCAGGTTGAGGGCTTGGGTTTGAATGCTCATCGGTTCTCGCGCCTGTCGTTCAAGGGAAGGTCCGGCCTAGGATAGCCGGACCTTCTGGCCGGGCGGGCGCCCGGATCAGTTGCGGATGGCTTCCTGGAAGGAAAGCGCCTGCTCGGTGTGCTGGGCGCGCTCGGCGATCCAGTCGATCACCTGCTCTTCCATCACACGACCCTGCAGACTGTTCATCAGTTGGGGGTCGTTGCGGTACAACTCAATGACCTGCTCCGGCTCCTCGTAGGTCGAGGCGATCAGGCGCAGCGTTTCGTTCAGGCGCTTCGGATCCAGGCGCAGCTGGTTGCGGCGCGCCACTTCGCCCACCAGCAGGCCGACCAGGACGCGCTTGCGGGCGGCGTCCGTGAAGCCCTCGTGGGCATTCTCGGGAATCTGCACCTGCTGGCCCTGGCGGCGCGCCTGCTCGGCGGCCTGCTGGACCATCACGCGCGCTTCGTTCTCGACCAGGCGCGGCGGCATCTCGACGTGCGAATAAGCGGCGATCAGCTGCTCGCCGACCTCGCGACGCAGGCGGGTCATCAGCGCGCCCTTCAGCTCGCGCTCCAGGTTGCTGCGGATGTCGGCGCGGAACTGCTCCACGTCCCCGCCCTTCACGCCGAAGCTGCGGATGAACTCGCGATCGACTTCAGGCAGCACCGACTCGGCCACGTCGGTGACCTTTACGTGCACGTCGACCTGACGGCCGGCCAGCTGCGGCACGCGCCAGTCGGCCGGGAACGTCACGGACACGGTCTTTTCTTCACCCTTCGTGAGTCCCACCAGCGCCTGCTCGATCTCGCCGAACATCACGCCCGAACCGATCAGGGTGGCGCCCTTTTCGGCGCCTTCCGCCGGCATGCGCTCGTCGCCTGCCTGGGACCAGGTTTCGAGCGCCACGCGGTCGCCCTCTTTCGCGCCGCGCTCGACGGCCTGGAAGGTGCGACGCTGCATGCGCAGGTTGTCCACCATCTGGTCGATGTCGGCATCGGTCACTTCGGCCATATTGCGCACCACCTTGAGGGTGGTGACGTCGATGTCGCCGAACTCCGGCACCACTTCGAACGTGGCGACGAAATCCAGTTCACCGTCGCCCTGCTTTTCGATGCGCGGGTTGCCGGCGAGCTGCAGGTCCTGCTCGCGCACTGCATTGTTGAAGGTCTCGCGCAGCAGACCGTCGAGGGCTTCTGCACGCACCTGGTCGCCGTAACGCTGCTCGATGACCTTGGCTGGCACCTTGCCGGGGCGGAAACCCTTGATGCGCGCCGTACGCGACAGCTCGCGCAGGCGGCCACCGATATGGGTGTCCAGGCGCTCCGCCGGCAGGCTGAAGCTCATGCGGCGTTCGAGGTTGCCGACCGATTCGACCGAAACTTGCATACTCACTGACTCCTGCAGCCACGACTAAGCCGGGGCGATGTTGATAATCCGGGACGCCTGGGCCCAGAGCACGAAGCCCTTCCCGGCGGAACTTGCTAGTTTCGCCGATTCCGGGACAGGCTGCCAGCGGTGACGGGCGCCGCGCGGCAGCAGACGCAACCCGGGCGCGCACCCGGGAGGTCGGAAGAAGGCTCGGGGGACCGGCCGTCGGGTCGCCCTGCCTTCAACGGATGGAGCGTGGTGCGAAAGGAGGGACTCGAACCCTCACGGGGGTTACCCGCTGGAACCTAAATCCAGTGCGTCTACCAATTCCGCCACTTTCGCAGTACGTGTCGCATTGTAGCGGCCGGCATGGCGCGACCGACAATAAAAAAACGCCCGGCTTGCGGCCGGGCGTTTCGGGTTTGGTGGGCCGTCAAGGATTCGAACCTTGGACCTATTGATTAAGAGTCAACTGCTCTACCAACTGAGCTAACGGCCCCGAAACATCAGACGCGTAGTGTAACCGCATCGTTTTTTTCTGTGAACCCCCGCGACGCGGACGTCCTGCAATCAATGGGGTGGCTGAGGGGACTCGAACCCCCGACATCTGGAATCACAATCCAGTACTCTAACCAGCTGAGCTACAGCCACCACTGAAACCTGCACCCTGACGGTTCGCACCGCCGTGGCGCGCCCGACAGGACTCGAACCTGTAACCGCCGGCTTAGAAGGCCGGTGCTCTATCCGGTTGAGCTACGGGCGCTCTGTCCGGATTGTCGCATCCCTCACCCTGCCGGAACACAACGACACCGCGTCGGGCTGGTCGGGGTAGAGGGATTCGAACCCCCGACCCTCTGCTCCCAAAGCAGATGCGCTACCAGACTGCGCTATACCCCGACGAGGGTCCCGGCATGGCGCCTGGACGCCAACGAGGTCGCGTATTGTCGGAACCTGTGGCCTTGCTGTCAAACGAAACCTGAAGGTCTTCCGCTTGCGATATGCTCGGCCGCTGGGGACAGATGTCCGGCAACCATAAAGGGAACGACGATGCGCAGCGGCAATCCGGCTTTGAAGGAATCCACCTTCCTCGATCTCGGCAGTGGTGCGGTCGTCTCGCGCGACGGCGAGGCGATGACGCTCAACGGCACCATCAACAAGACGGGCATCCTGCTGTTGCTGACCGTGCTGACGGCGGCGTTCTCCTGGAACCAGGCGCTCGGTACGGACGGCCTGCCCGCCCCCGGTTTCGCGGTGTACATGTGGGGCGGCGCCATCGGCGGCCTGGTGCTGGCGCTGATCACCGTCTTCAAGAAGACCTGGGCGCCCGTCACCGCGCCGCTGTACGCGCTGGTCGAAGGGTTCTTCCTGGGTGCGATCTCCGCGGTCTACAACGCGCAGTTCGGCGGCATCGTGATGCAGGCGGTGATGCTGACGTTCGGCATCCTGTTCGCGCTGCTGTTCGCCTACCGCAGCGGCCTGATCAAGGCCACCGAAAACTTCAAGCTGGGCGTGGTGGCCGCGACCGGCGGCATCGCCCTGGTCTACCTGGCGAGCATCGCGCTGGGATTCTTCGGCATCAAGATCCCGCTGATCCATGAGTCCGGCCTGGTCGGCATCGGCTTCAGCCTGTTCGTCGTCGTCATCGCCTCGCTGAACCTGGTGCTGGATTTCGATTTCATAGAAAGCGGCGTCGAGCAGGGGGCACCGAAGTACATGGAGTGGTACGGCGCCTTCGGCCTTATGGTCACGCTGGTCTGGCTGTACCTGGAACTGCTGCGCCTGCTGTCGAAGCTGCAGTCGCGCGACTGAGCCTCGATGGCCAGAGCGGGAACCGGACGGGGCGCGCAAGCGCCCCGTTTTCATTCGGTGGCGCGTGCCGCGCGGCGCGAGGGCCAGAGGATGAAAGCCAATGCCGATGCCGCAAGCAGCCAGCAGTAGTACACGCTGCCAGCCAGCGCCAGCGGCGACACGGCGGCCAGTGATGCCGCCAGCAGTATCTGCGCGCCATACGGCAGCACGCCCTGGATCACGCACGCGAAGATGTCGAGCACGCTGGCCGCGCGCCGCGGACTGATGCCATGGCGCTGTGCGATGTCCTTCGCCAGGCTGCCGGTGACCAGGATCGCCACGGTGTTGTTCGCCGTCAGCGCGTCCGACCCCGCCGCCAGTGCAGCGATGCTGATTTCGCCCGAGCGGCGCCCCGTGCGGCCGCGCGCGAACCTTGCGATGACCTGCGCCAACCAGTCCAGGCCGCCCGTGACCTTGATCAGCGCAGCCAGACCGCCGATGAGGATCGACAGCAGGGTGATCTCCACCATGCCCTCGAAACCCAGATAGATGTCTCCGGCGAAGGAGACCACGTCGTAGTCTTCGGCCAGCACGAAGCCGAACACGCCCGATGCCACCAAGCCGATGCCGAGCACCAGCACCACGTCCAGGCCCGCCAGCGCCAAGCCGAGCACCAGCACGTAGGGCAGTACCAACCACGGCGACGCGGCGTCCGGCGCTTCCACCGGGGCTGCGTCGCCCAGCGAACCCAAAAGGACGATCGTGGCAATGGCGGCAGGCAGCGCGATCTTGAAGTTCTCGCGGAACTTGTCGCGCATCTCGGCACCCTGGCTCCGGGTCGCCGCGATGGTGGTGTCCGAAATGATCGACAGGTTGTCGCCGAACATGGCGCCCCCCAGCACGGCGCTGACGACCAGCACCCGGTCCAGTCCGGCCGCATCCGCCACGCCCAGCGCAATGGGCACGACCGCCGCCACGGTGCCCATCGACGTGCCGATGGACAGCGACACGAAGGCCGCCACGAGGAACAGGCCGGGCAGGATCAGGCTGGCCGGCAGCGCGCCCAATCCCAGCGCGACGACCGCATCGACCGCGCCGATGGCCTTGGACACGG
Source organism: Pseudoxanthomonas sp. LjRoot127 (assembly GCF_964253495.1). NCBI lineage: Bacteria > Pseudomonadati > Pseudomonadota > Gammaproteobacteria > Lysobacterales > Lysobacteraceae > Pseudoxanthomonas > Pseudoxanthomonas sp. LjRoot127. The sequence goes on along the minus strand of NZ_CAXUQR020000001.1, from coordinate 2,941,978 downwards.
TCGCGAATGCGCCCGCCAGCAGGAAGATCAGGCACATCAACATGACGTTGCTGTCGCCCATGCCCTGCAGCAGGGTCTGCTGCGCAGGCAGGCCGCGCCGGCGCGCCAGCCAGACGCCCAACGCCAGCGCCGGCAGGATCGCCACCGGCGCGCGCAGCTGGTAGAACCCCATCGCCTCGCCCTGCGCCGTGTAATACAGCCCGGCACCGAAGAACAGCGCCAGGAACAGCAGCAACGGGGTCAGCGCGAGCGCGCTGGGACGGACGGACATGGCAGGGCCTTCTGCGTGGGGCCGCGGATTGTGCGTGCCGCCAGCCTAGCGTCCAACCCCATGGATGGGACAGGGACAAACAAAAACGGGACGCTGAGCGTCCCGTTCGTGCTTGCCGCGATGTGGCCGTGCTTACACGCGGCTGGCGATCGCCTTCGCGAACGACATCGTGGTGCCCTCGCCGCCCAGATCCGGGGTCAGCGAATCCTTGGCTTCCAGCGTGCCGATGATGGCCGCGCGCAGGCGCTCGGCCTTCTCCGGCTGGCCCAGGTGGTCGAGCATCTGGGCCGCGCCCAGCAACAGCGCGCACGGATTGGCGACGCCCTTGCCGGCGATGTCCGGGGCCGAGCCGTGCACGGCTTCGAAGATCGCCGCGTCCACGCCGATGTTGGCGCCCGGGGCCAGGCCCAGGCCGCCGACGAGGCCGGCGCACAGGTCGGAGATGATGTCGCCGAACAGGTTGGTGGTGACGATGATGTCGAACTGCTCCGGACGCATCACCAGCTGCATGCAGGTGTTGTCCACGATCATCTCGTTGGTCTGGATGTCGGGGTACTGCGCGGCGACTTCGCGCGCGACCTTCAGGAACAGCCCCGAGGTCGTCTTCAGGATGTTGGCCTTGTGGACGATCGTGACCTTCTTGCGACCGGTCTTGCGGGCCAGGTCGTAGGCGTAGCGCACGATGCGGTCGGAGCCCTTGCGGGTGATCTTCTGCGTCAGCAGCGCGGTCTCGCCGTCTTCGGAAATCGACTGGCCTTCACCGATGTACGCGCCCTCGGTGTTCTCGCGCACGGTGATCAGGTCCACGCCCGAAGGGAAGCGCGACTTGGTGTTCGGGAACGACTTCGCCGGACGCACGTTGGCGTACAGGTCGAAGTGGCGGCGCAGGGCCACGTTGATCGAGCTGAAACCCTCGCCCACCGGCGTGGTCAGCGGACTCTTCAGCGCCACGCCGTTCTTGCGGATGGAGTCCAGCGTGGCCTGCGGCAGCAGGTCGCCGTGCTTTTCCAGCGCCACCAGGCCGGCATCGGCTTCCTCGTAGGCCAGGCCGACCTTGAGGGCGTCGAGCACGTAAAGGGTGGCGTCCATGATCTCCGGGCCGATGCCATCGCCGCGGATGACCGTAATCGTCTGGGTCATTGAGTGGGGTTTCCGAACAGGGGCACGCACCGGACAAGGCCACGACGCGCGCGAAAAGGAAGATTTGTCCGCCAATTATGCCCGAACGGCCGGCAAGTCCCCTAATCGACCATGGTCTGAGCCCCCGCCCGCGCCAGGCGCGGACGGCAGGCAGGGCGCCGCCTCTTCGCGTCGCGGGCTTTCCTCGCGGAAAAGCGGAACGTCAGCCGTGGTCGTGCGCCGGCGGCGTATCCGCCTGGCCGCCCTCCAGCTGGTCCAGGAAATCCACCGCGCGACGCAGGTGCGGGATGACGATCGACCCGCCGACGACCAGTCCCACCGAGAAGGTTTCGAAGAACTCCTCGCGGGTCACGCCCGCTTCCTTGCACTGCGCGACGTGGTAGCTGATGCAGTCGTCGCAACGCAGGACCATCGAGGCGACCAAGCCCAGGAGCTCCTTGGTCTTCACGTCCAGCGCGCCTGCCTGGTAGGTCTGCGTGTCGAGCGCGAAGAAGCGGCGAACCACCTGGTTCGGTTCGTCCAGGATGCGCTTGTTCATGCGCTGCCGGAATTCGGTGAACGCCTTCACCCGGTCCTGGCTGTCGTCGGGGGCGCTCATGCGGCATCTCCGGCCAGCAAAGGCTCCAGCTGTCCGGCGCGATGCAGCGCGATCATGTCGTCGTAGCCGCCGACGTGGACGTCGCCGATGAATATCTGGGGGACGCTGGTGCGCCTGGCCTTGGCGACCATCTTCTCGCGCTCGGCCGGATCCAGGTCGATGCGCACTTCCGTCCAGGTCTGGCCCTTGCTCTTGAGGAAGTTCTTGGCGGCGACGCAATACGGGCAGATGGCCGTGCTGTAGAGCGTGATCTCGGGGGCGCTGGCGGCGTGGGGGGGGTTGCTCAAGGCAGGTCTCCGGAACGGAATGGGCGACGGGTAGTCCCGTCGATATAGGGCAGTGCGCGCCGTCTTCCAGTGAACGAAGTGGAACAGTGCGACCCGGTACGGGCCCGGTTAACCACGTATTCACTTGCCCGGATCGACGAACGGTCATCCTGATGAAGACGCCCATTATCCGCCACGGAGCCCCCCGTTTGCGTCCCTTGCTGCTTGCCACCGCCCTGACCCTGATCGTCGCCGCGCCCCTGGCCGCCTCGCAGGAAAGCCGTTTGCCGGACATCGGGTCCTCGGCGGGCGAGCTGCTCACGCCCGCCCGGCAGGCCCAGTACGGCGGCATGATGCTGCGCGAGCTGCGCAACTACGGTTACCTGCTGGAAGACCCGCTGGTCACCGACTGGCTGCAGGGCGTGGGCGGGCGACTGGGTGCGGACAGCGATAACCCGCAGCAGTCCTACACGTTCTTCATGATGCGCGACCGGCAGATCAACGCCTTCGCCACGCTCGGCGGCTACATCGGCATGAACGCGGGCCTGGTGCTGACCGCCGACCGCGAAGACGAGGTGGCGGCGGTGCTCTCGCACGAGATCGCCCACGTCACCCAGCAGCATGTGCTGCGCGGCGTCGAGCGGGCCCAGCGCGACCAGGTCCCGATCCTGCTGGGCATGCTGGGCGCCATCGTGCTGGCGCAGGCGGCCGGCGGCAGTTCCAGCGGGGATGCGTCGCAGGCGGCCATCGCCTCGGCGATGGGCCTGATGCAACAGCGCCAGATCGACTACACGCGCTCCAACGAGTCGGAAGCCGACCGGGTCGGCATCCGCACGCTGTCGCGCGCCGGCTACGACATCGATGCGATGGCCGGCTTCTTCGCCAAACTGCAGCAGGCCACCCGGGTCGCTCGCGGGAGCGGTCGCGAATCGGTGCCGGATTATCTGCAGACCCACCCGGTCACCACGACCCGCATCAGCGAGGCCCGCCAGCGTGCGGACCAGTTGCGCGGCAACCAGGTGACGGCGGTGACCAGCGTGCCGGGCGGGGAGCGGGTGGAGCGCTTCGACCGCAACGCGGTGACCCTGGCGGAAACCCGCAGCGACAATCCGCTGCTGCCGATCCCGGTGACCCTGCCCTCACAGGCCTTCCGGCAGGGCGATACCGGCCAGTTCGACTGGGCCCGCGAACGCCTGCGCGCACTCAGCGCCAGTACGCCGTCTGCCGCGGTCCGCGAATACGAGACCCTGCGGCGCCAGGCCGGCAAGCCGCTGACCGGGCCGGAACGGTATGGGCTTGCCGTGGCCCATCTGCAGGGCGGCGATACCCGTCTGGCGCTGACGGAGCTCAAGCGGCTGGCCGATGAGCATGCCGACAACCTGTGGGTCGCGCTGGCGCTGGGTGAAGCGGAATCGCGCACCGGAGACCGTGCCTCGGCGAACCAGCGCTTCGACGCCCTGATGTTGCGGTATCCCCAGAACCGGCCCGTCGCGCTGACGTACGCCAAGGTGCTCAATGAACAGGGGGGCCGTGACGCCGGCCAGCGGGCGCAGGCCGTGCTCCGCCCCCTGATGGCGCGCGCGGGCGACGACCCGGTGTTCCAGCAGAATTTCGCCCGGGCCAACGAGTTGGCTGGCGATACCGCGCGCGCCGGCGAGGCGTATGCCGAAGCGGCCTACCTGAACGGTCGGCCCGAGCAGGCTCTGATCCAGCTCCAGAATCTCAAGAAGCAGAGCGACCTGGACTTCTACGCGCGCGCCCGTGTCGATGCCCGCATAGCCGCCATCACGCCGGAGGTGCTCGAGCTGCGCCGGCAGGGCGTGCGCGACCCGGACGTGGAACGACGCTGACCGGCCTGCGGGCGCCGCCATGACAGCCCCGCGGCATGTCATGTAAACGTCATAAAATTGTCGTCTACTGGCGTCGTCCCTCCCCGCACACGGATCCTGCGTGCAGAAGCACATCCTGATCGTCGACGACGAGCCCGCCATCCGCGACATGGTGGCCTTCGCCCTGCGCAAGGGCGACTACGAACCGATCCATGCCGGCGACGCCCGCGAAGCCCAGAACGCCATCGCCGACCGCGTGCCCGACCTGATCCTGCTGGACTGGATGCTGCCCGGTACCAGCGGGCTGGAACTGGCCCGCCGCTGGCGCAAGGACGCCATGACCCGCGACGTGCCGATCATCATGCTCACCGCCCGCGGCGAGGAGAACGACCGGGTCGGCGGGCTGGAGGCCGGCGTCGACGACTACGTGGTCAAGCCCTTTTCCGCCCGCGAGCTGCTCGCCCGCATCCGCGCCGTCATGCGCCGCTCGCGCGACGACGACGAGGACGGCAGCGTCGCGGTGGGCAACCTGCGCATCGACGGTGCCGCCCATCGCGTGTTCGCCGGCGATACGCCGGTCGCCATCGGCCCCACCGAGTACCGCCTGCTGCACTTCTTCATGACCCACCCCGAGCGTGTCTATTCGCGCACGCAGTTGCTCGACCACGTGTGGGGCGGCAGCGTGTATGTGGAAGAGCGGACCGTCGACGTGCATATCCGCCGACTGCGCAAGACGCTCGAACCCCATGGCCTGGAAAACATGGTGCAGACCGTCCGCGGTTCGGGCTACCGCTTCTCGGCGGCGATGTGACCCTGCCGGCGGCGGCGCCGCCCGCGCAGGCTGTCATACACATCTGACACAATCGATCCATGCCCCACGACATCCGCACCGCCTGGTTCAAGACGCTCGGCCAGCTGGCCCTGATCCTGGCGATGGCGGTCGTGGTCGGCCTGCTGCTTGGACAGGTCTGGCCCGTCGTCACCGTCGCTGCCCTCGGGGTCGTCGCGTGGCACTACTGGCGGCTTCGCAAGGTGTTGCTGCGCCTGACCGCCCGGCAGCGGATGGAACCGGCGCAGGGCAAGGGTGTCTGGAACGAACTAGACCGCCTGCTGTTCCGCGGCCAGGCCGAGATGCGCACCCGCAAGCGCCGCCTGCTCGACATGCTGCGCGCCTACCGCGCCGCCGCCGCCGCACTGCCCGATGCGGTCGTCGTCGTGGAACGGAACAGCCAGCGCGTGCAGTGGTTCAATCGGGCCGCCACCCATCTGCTGGGCCTGCAGTACCCCACGGACATCGGCGCCCCGGTCGGCGACCGCCTGCAGCCCTTGCCGATGTCGCACTGGCTGGCCGCGGGCCGCAACGCCGAACCCATGCTCGATGCGGCCTCGCCGGTCGATCCGAACCTGCGGCTCAACCTGCGGTTGATCCCCTATTCCGACGAGTACTGGCTGCTGGTCGCGCGCGACGTCAGCAAGATGCTGCGCCTGGAGCAGATGCGGCGCGACTTCGTCGCCAACGTCTCGCACGAACTGCGCACGCCGCTGACCGTGGTGCACGGCTACCTGGACATGCTGGAGCCCACCGAGTACCCGGACTGGGCGCCGATGCTGGCCGAGATGCAGAAGCAGTCGCAGCGCATGACCCAGCTGGTGGAAGACCTGCTGACGCTGTCGCGCTTGGAAGCGCAGGACAGCCTGCCCGACGAGAACGTCGCGATGGCGCCGATGCTGGCCACGCTGCGTCGCGAGGCGGAAGCGCTGAGCCAGCGCCGCCACACCATCGTGGTCCAGGACGAGGCGAGCGTGGACCTGTCAGGCTCCAACAAGGAACTGCACAGCGCCTTCTCCAACCTGGTCAGCAACGCGGTGCGCTATACGCCGGTCGGCGGCACCATCACCGTGCGCTTCGCGCGCGAGGGAGACGGCGCGGTGCTCAGCGTGCGCGATACCGGCTACGGCATCCCGACGTCGCACCTGCCGCGCATCACCGAGCGCTTCTACCGCGTCTCGACCAGCCGCTCGCGCGAGAGCGGCGGCACCGGCCTGGGACTGTCGATCGTCAAGCACGTGCTGAACCTGCACCAGGCCCGCCTCGAGATCGAAAGCGAGGTCGGACAGGGCAGCCTGTTCTCCATCCATTTCGGCGCCGAACGTGTCGAGCCTCGCCTCGACGCCGCCCCGCGCGCCCTCACCACGGACAGCCAGACCGCATGAACGCCGCCCTGGACACGACGCCCGCCCCTGCCACCGGCGAAGACGCGCTGCGCGACCCGGCGCTCTACCTCAACCGCGAACTGTCCCAGCTGGACTTCAACTTCCGCGTGCTGGCGCAGGCCCAAGACCCGTCGGTACCCTTGCTGGAGCGGCTGCGCTTCCTGTGCATCTCCTGCACCAACCTGGACGAGTTCTTCGAGATCCGCGCCGCCACCGTGCGCCACGCACTCGACTTCGGCCTGCCGCCGGGCGCGGATGGCATGAGCCCGGCGACCGTGCTCAACAAGATCCACGACCGCGCCGCCGAACTGGTCGACGCCCAATACAAGTGCTGGAACGAGGTGCTCCGCCCCGGACTGGCCGAAGCCGGCGTGCGCGTATTCGGCCGCGACAGCTGGAATGCGCGCCAGACGCGCTGGCTGCGCGCCTATTTCCGCAACGAGATCATGCCGGTGCTGTCCCCGCTGGGCCTGGACCCGGCGCATCCGTTCCCGAAGATCCTCAACAAGTCGCTGAACATCGTGGTGGTGCTGAAGGGCAAGGATGCGTTCGGCCGTGCCGGCCACCTGGCCATCGTGCGCGCGCCGCGCTCACTGCCGCGCATCATCCACCTGCCGCAGCGCGTGTCCGGTGGCGAGAACGACTTCGTGCTGCTTTCCTCGGTGCTGTCGGTGTTCGTGGACGAACTGTTCCCGGGCATGGAAGTGAAGGGCTCGTACCAGTTCCGCGTGACGCGCAACTCCGAAGTGGTCGTCGACGAAGAGGAAGTCGAGAACCTGGCGCTGGCGTTGCGCGACGAGCTGGTAGGCCGTGGTTATCGGCCGGCCGTGCGCCTGGAGATCGCGCACGACTGTCCCAAGCCCATCGTGCGGCAGTTGCTGCAGAACTTCGCGCTGCCCGACAACGCGGTGTATCCGATCAACGGGCCGGTCAACCTCAACCGCGTGATCCAGGTGTACGACCTGGTGCAGCGCCCGGAACTGAAGTACCCCGTGTTCACCCCCCGGCCGCTGCGCGACAGCGAGGCGATCTTCGAAAAGGTCGCCGACGACGACGTGCTGCTGCACCACCCTTTCGATTCGTTCGGCGCCGTGCTGGACCTGATCAAGCAGGCCGCGGTGGACCCCGACGTGCTGGCGATCAAGCAGACGCTCTACCGCACGGGCAAGGATTCGGCGATCGTCGAAGCGCTGGTGCAGGCGGCGCGGAACGGCAAGGACGTGACCGTCGTGGTCGAACTGCGCGCCCGTTTCGACGAGGACGCCAACCTCGGCGTGGCCGACAAGCTGCAGGAAGCCGGCGCGCAGGTGGTGTACGGCGTCGTGGGTTACAAGACGCACGCCAAGATGCTGCTCATCGTGCGCCGCGAAGGGCGCAAGCTGCGGCGCTACGTGCACCTGGGCACCGGCAACTACCACAGCGGTACAGCACGCGCGTATACGGACATCGGCCTGCTCACCGCCGACCCCGACATCGGCAGCGACGTGCACCTGCTGTTCCAGCAGCTCTCCGGCCTGGCGCCCACGACCAAGCTCAAGCGACTGCTGCAATCGCCCTTCACGCTGCACCCGGGCCTGATCAAGAAGATCGAACGCGAAGCCAAGCTGGCGCGGGCCGGCAAGCCGGCGCGCATCATCGCCAAGATCAATGCCATCAACGAGCCGCGCATCATCCGCGCGCTGTATGCGGCCTCGCAGGCAGGGGTACGGATCGACCTGATCGTCCGCGGCGCCTGCGCGCTGCGCCCCGGGGTGCCGGGCATTTCCGACAACATCCGGGTGCGCTCCATCGTCGGTCGCTTCCTCGAGCACAGCCGTCTCTACTGGTTCGGCAACGACGGCGCGCCGGAACTCTACTGCGCGAGCGCCGACTGGCTCGAACGCAATCTGCTGCATCGCGTTGAGACCTGCTTCCCGATCCTGGACAAGGACCTGGCGGCACGGGTGTTCAAGGACGGCCTGCAGAACTATCTCGATGACAACTGCAATGCGTGGGAGCTGCAGGCCGATGGAAGCTACGTCAAGCTGACGCCCGGCGACGACGTGCCGCATTCGGCGCAGGCCACCCTGCTGGAAAAGGTGTGAGGCGACCCCCGCATGCGGCCTGCGATGACGCGCCTGCCGATCGCGTTGCTGCCATGCACGGCGCCATTGGCTAAACTGACCGCATGGCGCCCCTGACTTCCCCCACTTCCCCGCCGCTCCAGGACGGGGACATGCTGGCCGCGATCGACCTGGGCTCCAACAGCTTCCACATGGTGGTCGCGCGTTCGCTGCTGGGGCAGTTGCGCGTCGTGGACCGCCTGCGCGAGACGGTGCGCATGGCCGACGGCCTCGATGGCAAGGGCGGCCTGTCCGCCGCGGCACGGCAACGTGCCCTGGATTGCCTCTCTCGCTTCGGGCAGCGCATCCGCGACATTCCTGCCGCCCGCGTGCGTGCGCTGGCGACCAACACGGTGCGACAGCTGCGGGATCCGCAGGACTTCCTGGCAGCGGCGGAAGCCGCGCTGGGCAAGCCCATCGAAGTCGTCTCCGGGCGCGAAGAAGCGCGACTGATCTACCTCGGCGTGGCGCATTCGCAGCCGCCGAAGTCGAACCAGCGCCGCCTGGTCATCGACATCGGCGGCGGCTCGACGGAATTCATCATCGGCCGCGGCTTCGAGACGCTGGAGCGCGAAAGCCTTCAGGCCGGCTGCATCGCCAGCACGCGCCGCTTCTTCCCCGGGGGCAAGCTGTCGCGCAAGCGCTGGAAGGAAGCGCTCACCGAGATCGGAGCCGAGTTCCAGCAGTTCGCCGGCCTGTACCGCAACCTCGGGTGGCAGGAAGCCATCGGCTCGTCCGGCACGAACAAGGCCATCGGCGAGATCTGTGCGGCGATGAAGCTCACCAAGGGGGCGGTGACCGCCGAGGCGCTGCCGCAGGTGCGCGACCGACTGCTGCAGGCCGACCGCATCGAGGACATCGACCTGCCGGGCCTGTCCAACGACCGCCGGCCCATCATTGCGGGCGGCGTGCTGGTGCTGGAGGCCGCCTTCGAGGCGCTGGGCCTGCAGCGCCTGATGGTGAGCAAGGCGGCCATGCGGGAAGGCATCCTGTTCGACATGCTGGGCCGCGGCAGCGACAACGATCCGCGCGATCTTTCCACTGCCGCGCTGATGCAGCGCTACGGCATCGACGAATTCCAGGCCGCGCGCGTGGAGGCGACGGCGATGCGCCTGTTCGAGCAGGTGGAGGACAGCTGGGGCCTGGACGACGACGACGCACGCATGCTCGGCTGGGCCGCGCGCCTGCACGAGATCGGCCTGGTGATCGCGCACAGCCAGTACCACGTGCATGGCGCGTACCTGCTGGAACATTCCGACATCGAAGGTTTCTCGCGCCAGGAGCAGCAGGTACTTTCGGCGCTGGTCCGCACCCACCGGCGTGGCGTGCCCAAGACCGCCTTCGACGCCCTGCCCGATCGCCTGCTGCTCAGCGCCAAGCGCAAGGCTGCGCTGTTGCGCCTGGCCGTGCTGCTGCACCGCTCGCACGACAACGAGGCGATCCCCCGCCTGGACCTGACCGCGGCGGACGACCGCCTGGACCTGGTGGTGAGCAAGAAATGGATCGACGCACGCCCGCTGCTGCGTTCGGATCTCGTCGGCGAGCCCGAGGACATGCAGGGCCTGGGCGTGGCGTTCAAACCGTTCGTGGCGTAGCGGAAATCCATGCAGGCCAGGGAGGGCCGATTGAGAACCTGTCTGAAGCACCTCGCGATCCTGATGCTCGCGCTCGCGATGCCTGGCATCGCCACCGCGTCGACGGTTCCAGTCGCCGACGACTTCGACGCGGCGATCGAATCGCTGTGTACCCAGCGCGTGGTGATGCTGGGCGAAGACGCCGGCCACGGTGCCGGTGCCACCGTGATGTTGAAGGGCCGCATCGTCGAGGCGCTTGTCGATCGATGCGGATTCGATGCGCTCTACTTCGAGAGTTCGGTCTACGAGTTTCTCGCGCTGGAAGAGCAGCTGGCCCGGGGCACTGCTCAGCCGGCACGGCTTGCCGAGGCCATCGGCCCCCTGTGGTCCGGCACGCGGGAATTCCAGCCGACACTGCGTTGGCTCTGGGATCGCGCCAGCAAAGGCACCCTGCGCCTGCGCGGCCTCGACATTCAGGTAGGCGGCGTATCGCAACCGTTCTCGGAGCATGCGCTTCCCCGGCGCCTTGCCGCGCATGCCGGATCCGCACGCGTCGCTTGCGAAGGCCGGCTGGCGCGCCTGACGCAATGGGATTTCAGTGCCTCCCATCCGTACGACGATGCATTCCGGGATGCCCTCCGCCGTTGCTTGAAGAAGATCGGGCGCGGTGTATCCGGACCCGATGGGCAGGCCGATCGTGCAATGGCGATCAGTCTTGGCCAATTCCTCGACATGTCCAGCGGGGCCTCCTTCAGTACGCGCGATGAGGGCATGGCACGGAATTTCTCGTGGCAGCATGCACGCACACCGGGTGAGCGCGCCATCATCTGGACGTCGACACCGCATGCGGTGAAAGCCCCGCTTCCGGATCGGCCCGATCGGATTTCGCTGGGCATGCACCTGCACCGCCGACTGGGGAGTGGCCTGGCCAGTGTGGGCTTCACCGCACGATCGGGTCGCCACGGCCGCCCCTCCCTGCCACGTGTGGCTATCGCGCTCTCGGCGACCTCGCTCGAGGCACGCGGCGGGATACCGATGTATCTGGACAGCACGCGTCTTCGCAGCATGGGCCCCATCGAATCGTCGGTCGTCGCCTACCGACATCCGCAGCTCGCCGACTGGAGTGCGTTGCTGGATGGCATGTGGATGCTGCCGCTGGAAACCCCGCTGAGCGCCGTCGAGGCTGCCGGCTCGCCATCGTCCGCGGACGACGAGTCCCCCTCACCCGGCAAATTGTGACTTGAGGTTACACTCGACCCCGCCCCGGCTCTGCGGCGCGTCTAACGCCTTCGCCCCGCGCCACCTCCCCAGCGCCCGTGCGATGGGGGCAGAACACGACGGCTGACTATTCGTCGCGTACCTGACTTCAGGAGGAAGCCCGTGATCGACAGTAGGAAACCCGAGGAGGCGTTGACCGACGCTTGGCTGGAAGGCGGGCCCGGCGCCGTCGCGATCGGCCGCAACGTGGACCGGCTGCTCGACGCGGTACGCCGCCACCTCGACATGGACGTGGCCTTCGTCAGCGAATTCCATGGCAGCCACCGTGTCTTCCGCCATGTCGCCACCCGACTCGACCGCGCGCCCATCCGGCCCGGCGATTCCAGCCCGCTGGACGAGGGCTACTGCATGCGCGTGGTCGAAGGGAGCATCCCGCAGCTCATCCCCGATACGGCGGCAATCCCCGCGCTGGAATGCATCCCCGAAACACAGCACGTGCCGATCGGCGCGCACATCAGCGTGCCCATCCGGCTGCGCGACGGACGCGTCTACGGCACGTTCTGCTGCTTCAGCCTGGCGCCCAGCCTGTCGCTCGGCGAGCGCGACCTGCACATGATGCGCGCGTTCGCGGACCTGCTCGCCTACCAGATCGACGGCGACCTGCATGCCGTCCAAGAGCATGAAGAGAAGGTGGCGCGCATCACCTCCGTGCTGGAACTCGGCCAGCCGCACATGGTGTACCAGCCGATCTACCGCAGCAGCACGCGCAGGATCGTCGGCGTGGAGTGCCTGTCTCGCTTCCTGCTGGAACCGCAGCGCACGCCCGACGTGTGGTTCGCCGAAGCCCGCGCCATCGGCCTCGGCGTCAGGCTGGAACTCAATGCCATCCTGTCCGCGCTGGACGGCCTGCGCGAGGTCAGCGGCGATTTCTATGTCGCGCTGAATGTCTCGCCGCAGACCCTCGTCAGTGGCGGCATCGACGGCTACATCGACGACCTGGATCCACGGCGCGTGGTGCTGGAGATCACCGAGCACTCGCTGGTCGACGACTATGCGTTGCTCAACGAACGGCTGGCGCCGTTGCGCGAGGCCGGCGTGCGCATCGCCGTGGACGATGCCGGCGCCGGCTACGCCAGCATGCGGCACGTGCTCGCGATCCATCCGGACATCATCAAGCTGGACCTGAGCCTGACGCGCGGGATCGACCACGATTCGCCGCGTCGCGCACTCGCTGCCGCCCTGATCGAATTCGCCCGCCAGACGCAGTCGCACGTGGTGGCCGAAGGCGTGGAGACCGCCTCCGAACTGGACGCCCTGCGCGCGCTCGGCGTCGACGACGTGCAGGGCTACCACCTGGCGCGCCCGCTCGAGGCCGACGCACTGGCCCGCCGGATCGCGGCCGAGCGCCGGCGCTACTGAGGCATGCCCGCGACCTGCGATGATGCGCCCCGACCTCTCCGTTCCGCCGCCATGAAGACCTACCTCCTCGCCGACGGCCTGCCGGTGTCCCGCATCGCCTACGGCTGCATGCACCTCAGCCGTGCCTGGGACGCCACCCCGGTCACCGCCGACGAGCGCCGGCAGGCGCAGCGCCTGGTCGAAACCGCGCTGTCGCACGGCATCACGCTGTTCGACCACGCCGACATCTACGCCCGCGGCAAGTCCGAGCAGGTATTCGGCGACGTGCTGCGCGCGTCGCCCGGCCTGCGCGGTCGGATGGTGCTGCAATCCAAGTGCGGCATCCGCTTTGCCGAGGATCCCGCCGGCACGCCGGGCCGCTACGATTTCAGCCATGCCCACATCACCGCGTCGGTGGAAGGCAGCCTGTCACGCCTTGGCGTGGACCATCTCGACGTGCTGCTGCTGCACCGTCCGGACGCCCTGGTCGAGCCGGAGGAGGTCGCGCGCGCCTTCGACGACCTGCAGGCCGCCGGCAAGGTGCGGCATTTCGGCGTGAGCAACCATACGCCGTGGCAGATCGACCTGCTGCGGCGCCATGTGCGGCAACCCCTGGTCGCCAACCAGGTGGAACTCAGCCTGCTCCACCATCACCTGATCGACGACGGCGTGGTCGCCAACACCACCGGCCATGTCCATGCCTCCGCCGCCGGCACGCTGGACCACTGCCGCTTGCACGGCGTCCGCGTGCAGGCCTGGTCGCCCTTGGCGGGCGGCAGGCTGGCGACGACGTCGGCGTTTGCCGATCCCGTCATCCACGCGACATCGCTGCTGCTGCGGCGGATCGCGGAAGACAAAGGCGTGGCGCCCGAGGCGATCCAGATCGCCTGGCTGCTGCGGCACCCTGCCGGCATCCAGCCGATCATCGGCACGACGGATCCCGTCAGGCTCGGCGCGTGCGCGGCCGCAGACGACGTCGTGCTGACGCGGGAAGAGTGGTATGCGCTGTTCACCGCGGCACGCGGCGAGCGGGTTCCCTGACGCACAGTGCAACCCCACCATGCGGTATTGCGAGCCGCTTCATTCCGGGACGCCCATGTCACACACCGCCATCAATCTGAAGGACAAGCTGTCCCGCTTCTCCGAGCATTGGTCTCCGCGCGTCATCGCCGAAATGAACGACTACCAGTTCAAGCTCGCCAAGGTGAAGGGCGAATTCGTCTGGCATGCGCATGCGGACACCGATGAGGTGTTCATCGTGCTCGACGGTGCGCTGACGCTGGAGTTCCGCGACAAGGCGGTAGCGCTGACGACCGGGGAAATGTACGTGGTACCCAGGGGCGTCGAGCACCGGCCCGTGGCCGTCGACGAGTGCAGCATCATGCTGGTGGAACCCCGCGGCGTGGTGAATACGGGCGATGCGGGCGGTGCCTACACGGCGAAGAATGACGTCTGGGTGTAACCGACCGTGCGGATCGCCTCTCCACTACGTGAAAACCCACGCGAGGAGATCTCGGGATGACCAACCTGTACAATGCACGGCACTACCAGACGGCTGTCATCGCGTTTCTCGTGGCGCTGCCCGCCATGGTCGTGCTCGCCCTTGCAGGCCAGCGCAAGGAGTAGGCGGATGGGCACCTGGGGCATCGGTTCCTTCGAAAACGACGACGCGGCGGATTTCATGATCGACGTCCTGGACAGCGGCGACCTGGCGCTTGTCCGCGAAGCACTGGACAACGTGCTGACCTCGACCGAGTACGTGGAAGCATCGGATGCTGTGCTGGCCATCGTGGCCGCCGAGATCGTCGCGGCTGCGGCAGGCCGGCCCACGCTGGCCGCGCAGCAGCAGGACGGCCTGGCTGCCTGGCTCGCCCGCATCCGGCCCACGATCACCGCCGGAATCGCCACGCAAGCGCGGCAGGCGCTCACACGCTTGCTGGGCGACCACTCCGAGCTCCGGGACTTGTGGGAAGAGACCGACGACATCCATGCGTGGCGCGCCGTCGTGACCGAACTGCGCCACCAGCTCGACGCCTGATCCCTGGCATCGTCCGAAGCGCCATGCACCTGTCCCGACGAAAGCGCACGTGGCTGATCCGGCTCGCCCTCACCGCCCTGGCGATGGGAGCCTACCCGGCATTCGTGCTGACCTACACCTGGTCGCACGTTTCGCAGAGCCCGCTGCCTGGCGGGCGGCACGGACCGTTGGATGCCTATCGGCACACGCTGGCAAGCGCGGTGGTCTCGCATACGCTCCACCCGCGGGTCGTGTCGTGGGTCAACGCCGTGATGGAACATCAAGGGAAGCGCTCCAATGCGATGGATATCCACAACAACCTGATCGGAGCCCGGATCGGCGCACGTGCCGTCCGGTTCGCCGAGATCGAACCCAGGGTCGCGCGCAGTGTGGCTGAGGGACGTGTGGATGCCCCCTCGCCGAACCGGACCACCTGGTTGCCGGAAGAGGCGTGGCAGGAAGGCCTCGCCTGGTAAGCATCGCCTGACCCTCCGACGCTCAGGCCGTCATGCGGGCGACCACCCGGCGCACCCGGGGTGCCACCAGCGTGACGGCAAGGAAGGCCACGGGCCAGGTCGTGGCGCAAGTGCGTGCCCAGGTGCCCAGGAAGTCGGGACGCAGGCCCTGGTTGACCAGCAGCACGAACGCGGACAACAGCGACACCATGATCGCGGACAGCAGGGCGCCGAACAGCAACGGAGCGAAACGGACGGGGATACGCATGGGAAGTCTCCGGGAACAGGAAAGGATCAGGCGGGGAACAGCGGACGCAGGAACATGGCCGAGAGGTACAGGCCCGCGCCGAACACGAGGTGGTTGACGAGGCTGTGCAGGCGCGCCCTGCCTGGCTCGGCAGTGCGGGACGCCGCCACGCCCGCACCCATGCCCGGCTGCATCAGCAGGAACGGCGCGGCGACGGTCCCGACCCCGAGCAGCAATGCCGGTAACGGCGTGGGATCGCGCAACCACGCATCGCCCCAGACCACCGGCAGCAACGCGGCGAAGGCGACCCCGGTCAGGTAGTGCGCGACCCAGCCCAATACGCGCTCGCCGCGGACGGGCGGACTGCGGGCAATGGCCTCGTGCCGGAACTGCCCCGCTGCCATGTGGCCCAGCCAGCGTCCCACGCGTCCGTAATCCGCACGCGGCACGCCGAACACGCGCCACCGCAGCAGGCCCCACGCATCCATCGTCACGGTGGCGCCGAGACCGATCAGCACGATGTGGACGGGAAATTCCATGACGTTCTCCGGACGGGATGGCACCGCAGGCTTGTCCCGCAGGGCCGGTGCGCGCAGGATGCGACTTCAAGTCGACTTCAAGTCAAGAGGGCATCCGCATGGACATCGGCGAGGTCGCGAAGCGGTCCGGCGTCCCCGCGTCGGCATTGCGCTACTACGAACAGAAAGGGCTGATCGCCTCGAACGGACGGCAGGGCCTCCGTCGCACGTTCGACCCCGGCGTACTGGAACGCCTTGCGCTGATCGCGCTGGGGCAGACCGCAGGCTTCACGCTGCACGAGATCGCCACCATGTTGGGTCCTGATGGACGACCCGACATCGACCGGCGCAGCCTGCTGGCGAAAGCGCGCGAGATCGATGCCATGATCCACCGTCTGGCTGCGCTGCGTCGTGGCCTGCGGCATGCCGCCGCCTGCCCTGCCCCCGACCACATGGCATGCCCCACGTTCCGGCGCCTCTTGAAGGAGGCCGCCGCCAACGGCCGGCCTGCACGCGCCCCACGCTGATGTCGCGGCGGTCGCCGTCATCGGCCGGTCACGCGTTCGACACACCGGCTACATCTTTCGCGTCCAGCATGCGCAAAACGTGGAGTCGCGCATGCGCTTTGCCATCGTCACCGAGACGTATCCGCCGGAAGTGAACGGCGTGGCCCTGACCGTGCAGGGCCTGGAGGCCGGCCTTCGCCAGCGCGGTCGCGCGGTCTCGCTGGTCCGCCCGCGCCAACCCGGCGACCTGCCGCATGTCGACGACACCCTGCTGGTGCGCGGCGCCAGCCTGCCGCGTTATCCGGGCCTGAAGTTCGGCCTGCCCGCCACGCGCCGCCTGCTGTCGCAGTGGAAGGACGACCCGCCGGATGCGATCTACGTGGCCACGGAAGGTCCGCTGGGATGGTCGGCGTTGCGTGCCGCGCGGCGGCTCGGCATCCCGGTGGCGACCGGCTTCCACACCCGCTTCGACGAATACATGCGCGACTACGGCGTGCGCTTCCTGCAGCACACCGCCCTGCGATGGATGCGCCGCTTCCACAACGGCGCCGACGCGACGCTGGTGCCCACGCGCGAGTTGGCGGACTTCCTGCAGGCGCAGGGGTTCGACCGTGTGGTGCGGCTGGCGCGCGCGGTCGATGCGCGTCACTTCAGCCCGTCCAGGCGCGACGATGCGCTGCGCGCCGCGTGGGGCCTGGGGCCGGATGACCTGGCGGTCATCTATGTCGGCCGCATCGCGGCGGAAAAGAACCTGGACCTGTCGATACGCGCGTTCCGCGCGATCCAGCAGCGGCAACCGACGGCGAAGTTCGTGTGGGTCGGCGACGGTCCGCTGCGCGAGCGACTGTCGCAGGAGCATCCCGACTTCCTGTTCTGCGGCGTGCAGCGCGGGGAAGCGCTGGCTCGGCACTTCGCCAGCGGTGACCTGTTCCTGTTCTCCAGCCACAGCGAAACGTTCGGCAACGTCACGCTGGAGGCGATGGCCAGCGGCGTGCCGACCGTGGCGTTCAACTACGGCGCCGCCCGCGAACACCTGATCGACGGCGTGCACGGCGCGGCGGTGGAGAACGACGAGGATTTCCTGGCCGCCGCACTGCGCCTGGGTGCGGATGCACCGATGCGTCGCGCGCAGGGCAGTTCCGCCAGCCGCGCGATGCGCGGCCTGCATCCTGACCAGGTGGCGGCGGATTTCGATGCATTGCTGACTGGTCTCGCCCTGACACGGAGGAACATCCATGCGTCCGCTGCTGCCGCGTAATGCCTTCATGGGCCGGGACGCCGGCTGGTGCCTGCGCGCCAACCGGTGGGGTGAATGGGCCGGCGTGCGCCGGTTCTTCGCTGTCGTGAGCCGCCTGGGCGACGGCGTGTTCTGGTATGTGCTGATGGCGGCGCTGATCGTCGCCGACGGCATGGACGGCCTGGCGGCCTCTGCCCACCTCGCGGGCACCGGCGTCATCGCACTGACGCTGTACAAGGCATTGAAGCGCTGGACGCGCCGGCCGCGCCCGTTCGCATCCGACGTGCGCATCCGCGCGTGGATCGCGCCGCTGGACGAGTTCAGCTTCCCGTCCGGCCACACGCTGCATGCCGTCGCATTCACCCTTGTTGCACTCGCGCACTACCCGGGCCTGGCGCCGTTGCTGATCCCGTTCGCCGCCTGCGTGGCCGCGTCGCGCGTGGTGTTGGGACTGCATTATCCGAGCGACGTGCTGGCCGCCACGGCCATCGGAACGCTGCTGGCGGGACTGTCGATCTGGATCGTGCCCGGCGTCAGCTTGCTGGGCTAGGGGGACTATCGCTGCGGGTTGAGTCGGCAGTCACGCCAGGCATCGCGAGCACGACCATCTGTTGCAGCAGTGCCCTCGGACGCGACGCTGTTCGTTGGGTGTGCGGAAAAGCATCGCGCCCGAGGGCGCTCCTACAACGACTGGAGTTTGGCGCGCACGAGTGCCGGCCGCAGCTGACCCGCCCAGTCACGATCATTCGCCACCTGCGCGTCCGCACGGCTGCGGTCCAGGGCGTCGAGATCCAGGTCCGCGATCGCCCAGGCCTGGGCGCCGGCGGTCTTCGCCACCACGCCATCGGCAGGCAGGCCGCGATCCATCGGGGCATAGATAGCCGCCTCGCCGGTGTTGATGTCCAGCGCGAGGCTCCAGGGCGCCTCCCCGGCCGTCACCGCCTGCGCGACGAACATACGGTTCTCCAGCGCGCGCGCCAGGCAACCGACCCGCACACGCGTGGCCCCGGCGTCGGTATCCGTGCAACTCGGAACCAGCAGCAGTCGTGCGCCCGCCTCGGCCTGCGCACGCACCGGCAGCGGGAACTCGCTGTCGTAGCAGACGGACACCCCGCACCGCACGCCATCAAGGTCGAATACCGTCAGCGCGTCGCCACCTTCGATGACGCCGAGCGCCTTCTCGAATCCGGTCAACTGCAGCTTGTCCTGCCAGGCATGCCCGCCACGCGGCGTGAAGACATCGCTGCGGTTGCTGTAGCGTCCCCCATCTTGCGCGAGCAGGAAGCTGCCGGCCACGATGCACAGATCCATCTCCCGGGCCAACCGTGCATACAGCGCGAGCCAGCGATCCCGGTACTGCTGTATCGCCGCGAGCGAAGCCAGCAGGTCGGCCTGCACGGCGGCATCGAAGGTCGCCGCCAGTTCCAGCGAAAGATATTCCGGCAGCACGGCCACGCGCGCACCCTGCTCCGCCGCTTCGCCGATCACGCGTGCCTGGCGTTCGGCGAAGGCGTCGAAGTCGGCGGGCGCCCCGATCGCGTACTTGGCGACGGCCACCTTCATCGTGATGGCTCCAGTCCGCGCAGCCAGAACGTCAGTGCGTGGTCGACCTCACCGCGGCCGATCTCGTTCCATGCCAGCGGCATCGTCATGCCCGGTTGTCGCGCATAGCCCCGCTTGTCCCAGAACGCTTCGTTCGTGCGGTGCGCCAACGGCCTGCGCGGATCGCCGGCGTCGCGGTCCACCGCGCAGAAGGCCGTCCAGCCGAAGCGCCCCAGGGCGCGCGCATGCGCCTCGCGGTGATCGAAGAACGCATGGCCGATGCCGTGGCCCCGCCAGGCAGGCAACAGCACCGACTCTCCGAAGTAGAAAACCTGTTCGGGATCCATGCCCGCGGCAAGGAACGGCTGCTGGAAGGCGTCGGTGTCGTCCGCCAGGGGCAGGCCCGTGGATGCGCCGACGACGTCCCCGCCCTGCATGGCCAGCACGAAGATGCTTTCGGCAGACGCGGCATAAGCGGCCAGGTAGTCGCGCTCGTAACCGGGATCGCCTTCGTAGAGGTAAGGCCAGTCACGGAACACCGCGACGCGCAGGCGTGCGACGTCGTCGAGCCAGGGCGTGATTTCCGGGCCACGGAAGAGGCCGATGGTGGGCGCTGAATCCATCCCTGGACTCTAGCGCACGCCATCGGCCGCGGCGAGATCGTGACGCAGCAGGCACTAGGGAAGGACGGCACGCCACCCCGCCCGGTCGAGTCCGCGATCGTCCCAGACGTAGACGACGGATGCCGCGGCGGGCAGCAGGCAGAGGCCCGCGCGGCCGTCCATGCTGCAGGTCCGGAAGCGCGATGCCGGACCGGTCCCTTCCTGCTTCCACGCGGCGTACGTCAAGGGTCGCGCGCGACGCCCCAGGCCCTCCCTGGCCCGGCACGCGTCCTGCAGGTACTGCGCCGCGCGCGATGCCAGCGACCGCAACGTGGTCGACGACAACCGGAACACGAGGCTGCCCTGGCGACGATGCGACAGCGGCAGCAACAGTGCGGCCAGCCGTCGATCGTCCGCGCCGTCGAGCAGCACCGCGTCGGTACCGATCTTGACCGGCAGCACGCGGCACGCACGACGATGGAGGCTGTCGACATCGAGCATGGCCGCCTCAGCGCAGTTCCGCGCCCAGCGCGTACCAGTCCACCTTGCGGGTGACCCACATGATCGCCGCGAGGATGCCGAACAGCAGCAGAGAGCCCATCAGCAAGGCATTGTCTTCCGACACCAGCAGGCCGTAGAGCACCCCGTACAGCGAGGTCAGCATCGCGGCGAACCCGGCCGCCCGCGCTCCGCTCTGCAGCACGCCCGACAGGTAGACGAACTGCAATCCGATGCAGGCGGCCGCGGAAACAAGGTAGGCCTTCCAGAATGCGATGTGCTCGGACAGGCTCAGCAGCAGCAGGAAGAAGATCGCCAGTGCCAGGCCCACCAGCAGGTATTGCAGCGGATGGATGGGCAAGCGCTTGATCAGTTCGAACAGCGCGAACCCCACGAACGTCAGCACCACGAACAGGATGCCGTACTTGCTGGCGCGGTCGGCCTGCGTGTAGACGTCGATCGGGTCCACCAGGCTGACCTGTAGCGCGTCCACGCCGCCGTTCAACGGCGCAGCCAGCACGCGGCCGTCGACGATGCGGTCGGTCTGCGACGCGCCACCGTCCTCGCCCCGCAGCTGCTTCTGCGCGTTGCTGGCGAGCGAGGAAATCTTCCACGTGGCATTGAAACCGGAACCGCTGACGTCGCTGCTCGGCGAATAGCCTTCGAACTTAGGATGCGGCCAGCTGGACTTGATCCGGATGTCATTGCTGTCGCCCAGCGGGACGACGGACAACGATTCGGTACCCTTGAGGAGCAGCTTCATCTTCACCTGCTGGCCCGCCACCCGACCCGCCGCGACGGCAGGAAGTTCGGCATGGATGCCGTCCAGGCGCGCGCCCAGGTAGCCGGTACCGGACTTCAGCGGGAGCGTCGCGCCATCGATCTTCAGTTCGGGCGTGCCGGCGACACCGCGCACGTCGGCAATGCCGAACACGATGTACGGCGTGCCGTACTGGCGCTCAGCGCCGGTGGCCGACGGCCCCGGCAGTGCGGACTCGAAGGTGGCATCGAGGTCAGCATGCCATTCATACACGCGTACCTTGTACAGGCCCACGGCGCGTTCGGCGGGCGCCAGATGGCCCGCGACGTTCAAGGTCTTCGGCATCTGCAACAAGTGGCCGGCAGTCTTCTCGTCGCGGTAACGCTTCGAGCCCTTGTCGTCCTGCCACTCGACGCGACGGACCTCGGTCCACGGGACGACGCGGATCGGCCCGGTCACGCGCTGTTTGCCAGCCGTGCCTTCGATGACCCGCTCCACGGCCTGATGCCGGTAGGCCTCGCGCTCCTGGATGGTGCCGCGGATCATCATCAGCGGAATGAGCAGCAGCAGGACCAGCCCGCCGATGGTGAGGAAACGCAACAGCAACTTCAGTGACTTCATGTCGATGCCCCGGTTGGATACGCGGTGCATCGTCCGCCGGTGATGTGCAACCGGCAGGAAGCGTGTTTGAAGGCTGTGTGAAGTGCGGGGTTCCCTCTCACCGTTAACGGGGAGAGGGCGCCGAAGGCGGGTGAGGGGCGAGCGGAGACCGTCGACGATGGCGCTTGACGACATGGTCAGCAGGCGCGGCGTTATCGGCGAGAGACGCGAAGCCTGATGGGGAAACGCCCCTCATCCACCCTTCGGGCACCTTCTCCCCCGCAAGCGCGGAGAAGGCATCCCTCAAGGCTGCAGCGCAGGCAGCGACAACACCGCCTCCGCGCCACCGTCGGGCCGGTTCTCCAGCGTGACTTCGCCCCCGTGCAGGCGCATCACTTCGCGCACGAAGGGCAGGCCCAGGCCGGAACTGCGTTGCCCGCCCTCCGGCCGTGGCAACGAATAGAAGCGCTCGAACACGCGCTCCCGTGCGTAGTCCGGCACACCCGGGCCCTGGTCGCGCACGATGAAGCGCACCAGTCCGTCCACGGCATCGATGACCAGCTCCACCGTGCCACCGGGCGGCGAGAAGGCGATCGCGTTGTCCAGCAGGTTGCCCAGCGCGCGCCGCAGCAGGAAGGCATCGCCTTCGACGGCCCACGCGCCGGCCTGGGGCATCCGCACGACGTCGACGCCTTGCGGGGTCAGCTTCGCACCCACTCCCTGCACCACATCATCGGCGAGGGTGGCGGTATCGATGCGTTCACGGCGCTGCAGCCACCCGTGCTGCTCCACTTCCGCCAATGCAAGCAGCTTGTCGATGGTCTCGGTGAGCCGATGCTCCTGGGTCTGGATGTTGCGCGCGAAGCGTTGCCGATCGGCTTCCGGCAACGGTTCCTGCAGGAGCTCGGCGGCGCCGCGGATCGCCGCGAGCGGACTTTTCATTTCATGGGTCAGCGACTGCACATACTGCTCGACGTAGGCCTTGCCCTGCAGCTTGCGGCGCATGGTCTCCAGCGCGCGGCCGAGGTCGCCGATCTCGTCGGTGCGCGGGCGCGGCGGCGGCACGGGCTCGCCCGCGCTGACCGCCTGCGCGTAACGGTTCAGGCTGCCGATGCCGCGCATCAGCCACCACGTCATCACCACGCCGATCAGGGCGGAGATGCCGATCAGCCACGCGCCCCGCAACAGGATGCTGCGCTGGCTGGCGACGATGAAGGGCTCGATGCTGCGGTTCGGCTGCGACAGCGTCAGTACGCCGATCAGCGTCGAGCGGTCGGCCGGATCGAAGATCGGCGCGGCCACGTGCATGACGGTGTTCGTCTTGTCGCCGGGCACTTCCGCGCTGGAGCGGGCGCCGTATTCGCCACGCAGGGTGCGATAGACGTCGTTCCAGCGCGAGTTGTCGCGGCCCACGTCGCGCCCCTGCGAATCGAACACCACCGTGCCGCGGGCGTCGGTGACCGTGACGCGGTAGTCCACCGTCCGCTTCTGGAAGCGCCACACCCACGCTTTCGGGTCGCGCTTCTGCGCCAGTGCCACGTGGCGAGCGAACGCGCCCTCGGCGATGCGCCCGGCCTTGAGATCGTCGGCGGCCACTTCCGCCAGCAGGTTCGCAGCATCGACCAGGGTGGATTCCATCGCCTGGCGCACGCCGGGCTTCACCTCGTTGACGAACACGCGCATCACGAAGAAGGCGGCGATGCCGACGATGAGGAAGAAGCCGAGGACCAGCTTCAGCCCGAGGCGCATCTCAGGCCTCGATGGCGTAGCCCAGCCCGCGGTGCGTGCGGATCGGGTCGGGGTCGGCGCCGGCCGCGCGCAGCTTGGCGCGCAGCGTCTTGACGTGGGTGTCGACGGTACGGTCGGTGCTGTCGGCATCGCTGTCCCAGCCGCGATCCATCAGCTGGGACCGGCTGAGGATGGCGCCGGGGCGTTGCAGCAACGCGTCCAGCAGGGCGTACTCATAGCGGGTCAGGTCGAGCGGTTGCTGGCGGTAGCGGATACGGTGGCCTTCGCGGTCGATCGCGAAGTCACCGCGCGCGACCCAGTCGCCCGCGACTGTCGGCGCGGTACCGCCGCTGCGACGCAGGCGGGCACGCACGCGCGCCACCAGTTCGCGTGGCGAGAACGGCTTGGTGACATAGTCGTCGGCACCCAGCTCCAGGCCCAGCACGCGGTCGATCTCGTCGTTGCGCGCGGTCAGGAAGATCACCGGCACCTCGGTGAAGCCGCGCAGCGCGCGACAGACGTCGAAGCCGCTGGCGTCGGGCAGGCCCACGTCCAGCACCACCACGTCGATGCCGCCGGCGCGGACGCGCGGCACGACATCGCGGGCCAGCAGGCAGTGGTCGGCGTCGATGCCTTCGCTGCGCAGGGCATACAGCACGGCGTCGGCGATGGCGGCTTCGTCTTCGGCAATCAGTACGCGGGGCATGGCGCAAGCATATATGCTGCGCGCCATGAATTACCGCCATGCGTTCCACGCCGGCAACCATGCCGACGTCCTCAAGCACATCGTGCTGCTGGCCCTGGTCGATGCGCTGAAGCGCAAGGACGCGCCGTTCTTCGTGCTGGACACGCATGCCGGACGCGGCCGCTACCTGCTGGGCGGCGCGGAAAGCCGCAAGACGTCCGAGGCCGACGACGGCGTCTTCAAGCTGATGGGCGCCGCCCGCCTGCCCGACCCCGCCGAGCGCTACCTTCGCGCCGTGGTCGCCAACAATCCCGTCGGCGCGCTGATCACCTATCCGGGTTCGCCCCTGCTGGTCGCGCAGGCGCTGCGTGCGCAGGACCGGCTGGCGGCGTGCGAGCTGCAGCCCGACGAGGCGAAGGCGTTGCGCGAGGTCTTCGATGGCGACGAGCGCGTGGCCGTCCATGCCCGCGACGGCTATGCGGCGATGAAGGCCCTGCTGCCGCCGCGTCTCGGCACGCAACGCTTCGCGCGCGGACTGGTACTGATCGATCCGCCGTACGAAGTGCAGGATGCGGAGTACCCGCAGATCATCGCCTCGCTGCGCGATGCCCTGGAGCGCTGGCCGGCCGCCACGTATGCGGTCTGGTATCCCGTCAAGCAGCGGCGCAGCCTGCTGCCGTTCTTCCGCAAGGCCGCCGCGCTGCCCTCGAAGGGCGCCTTCGTCGCGGAACTGCTGGTCCGCCCGGACGACTCCCCGCTGCGCCTCAATGGCAGCGGGATGCTGGTGGTGAACCCGCCGTGGCAACTCGACGCCGCACTGGCGCCGGTGCTGCCGGTACTGGCCGCCACCCTCGGCGAAGCCGGTGCGAGCCATCGGCTGGAGTGGGTGAAGGCCGCTACCTGATCCATCAGGGCGCTGTGCGAGAATCGCCGCTCCCTTTCCCAAGACGACGCCTCATCCATGGCCGGATCCAGCCTGTTCGCCCTGATCGACGACATCGCCACCCTGCTGGACGACGTGTCGGTGATGACCAAGGTGGCCGCCAAGAAGACGGCGGGCGTGCTGGGCGACGACCTGGCGCTTAATGCGCAACAGGTCACCGGCGTGAAGGCCGACCGCGAATTGCCGGTGGTATGGGCCGTGGCGAAAGGCTCGGTGGTCAACAAGGCGATCCTGGTGCCGGCGGCGCTCGCGATCAGCGCCCTGGAAACCTGGCTGCACGGGCGAGGTTACGACATCCCGCTGGTGACGCCGCTGATGATGATCGGCGGTGCCTTCCTCTGCTTCGAGGGCGTGGAGAAGCTGGCCCACAAGTTCCTGCACAAGGAAGACGACACCCAGCGCCACGCCGAGCGCGTGGCCGCGATCCAGGACGCGAACGTCGACATGGTCGCGTTCGAGAAGGACAAGGTCCGGGGCGCCATCCGCACCGACTTCATACTGTCCGCCGAAATCATCGTCATCTCGCTGGGCACGCTCGCGGGCCGCACCTTCATGGAGCAGGTGCTGACGCTGGTGGCGATCTCCGCCATCATGACCGTCGGCGTGTACGGCTTGGTCGGCGGCATCGTGAAACTGGACGATGCCGGCCTGGCGCTGACCGCCGATGCGCGCGCTACCGGCTGGGCGCGCTTCAAGCGTGCCTTCGGCCGCGGCATCCTCTACAGCGCGCCGTACCTGATGAAGTTCCTGTCCATCGCCGGCACCGCCGCCATGTTCCTGGTCGGCGGCGGCATCCTCGTCCACAGCGTCCCGGCGCTGCACCATCTCATCCAGCCGTATGCGGAAGGCAAGCTCGGCTGGCTGTGGGACAGCCTGTTCAATGCAGGCATCGGCGTGCTGACCGGCGCGGTGATCGTAGCTGTCGTCACGGGGATCTCGCGCCTGCGCGGCAAACGCCACGGCGCCTGAACCGGCGGGCCGGCGACCCTCGCCCCGGTTCCGGATTTCATGCGAGCATCACGCCATGACTGCGCCGAAACGCCTTCCGCCCTGGCATGAACACTTCCGCCTGCCCAGCGGGCGCGAGCTGCTGATCCGCCCGATCCGGCCGGAGGATGCCGGTCCCATTCAGGGCGCCTTCGGCCTGCTGGGGCCCGAAGAGATCCGCCACCGGTTCATGTATGCGCTGAAGGAGCTCACGCCGGAAATGGCGCAGCGCCTGACCCATCCGGACCCCAACACCGAGTTCGCCCTGGTCGCCGCCGAGGCGCTTCCGCCGGGCGAGGCCCTCGTGGGCGCGGTGGCGCGCGCTGCCATGGTGCCGCGGACACGCGAGGCCGAATTCGCCATCCTGGTCAGCCACTTCATCGCCGGCCAGGGCCTGGGCCGCCACCTGATGCGCAAGCTGGCCAAGTGGGCGCGCTCGAAGAAGCTCGACCGCCTGTATGGCGACGTGCTCGATACCAACCAGCCCATGCTGACGCTGGCGCAGTCGCTGGGTTTCAAGCGTGTCCGCGAAAACGACGGCTCCGGACTGGTCCGCGTGGTGCTCGACCTGAACGAAGATCCCTGACCGGGCCGACCGGCGGTCGGCCCGTGCGGGCTGCGGACAGCGTGTCATGCGTACAGGGTGACCCCGCCACCCGCCCTCGAGGCGACCGTGCCACGCTATCTGATCGAACGCGACATCCAGGGCGCCGGCCTGATGACGCCCGTCGAGCTGAAGTCCGTCTCCCAGGCCTCGTGCCGCGTGCTCCACGACCTCGGCCCGCAGGTCCAGTGGGAGCACAGCTACGTCACCGATGACCGCCTCTACTGCGTCTACCGCGCATCGAGCGAAGACCTTGTGCTCGAACATGCGCGGCGCGGCGGCTTTCCCATCGACCGCATTTCCGTGGTTGCCCACGTGATCGATCCGCTCACCGCGGAATGATCCGTTCCCGGGCGTGACAGGCCCCGGCAAGCCCGCTTGGTAAACTCCGCGTTCCTTCGCGCTGGCCATCCATGGTGTCCGGCGCTGCCGTTGTTTTTGCAGACCCTATGACCGACGCCCCGAAAACCTTCCCTCTCCCACCGCCGCTGCCCCGTGGCGGCCAGTCGCGCGCCTGGTGGCGTGCCCCGGCATCGCCGACCGCACTCGCCTGGTCGATCGCGTCCGCCGCGCACGCGCATGACGGGCCGCTGCTGGTCGTCGCGCGCGACAACCACGATGCGCACCAGCTCGAAGCGGACCTGCACACGCTGCTGGGGCACGACCCCGCGATACCGGTGGTGCCGTTCCCCGATTGGGAAACCCTGCCGTACGACCAGTTCAGCCCGCATCCGGACATCGTGTCGCAACGCCTGTCCGCCCTGCATCGCCTGCCCACGCTGGCGCGCGGCATCGTGATCGTGCCGGTGCAGACGCTGATGCAGCGGCTGTCGCCGTTGCGCCACATCGTCGGCGGCAGCTTCGACTACCGCGTCGGCCAGCGGCTCGACTTCGACGCCGAGAAGCGCCGGCTGGAAGCGGCCAGCTACCGCCACGTGCCGCAGGTGCTCGACCCGGGCGACTTCGCCGTGCGAGGCGGGTTGCTCGATGTCTACCCGATGGGTGCGGACGCGCCGCTGCGCATCGAGCTGCTCGACGACACCATCGATTCGATCCGCCACTTCGACCCGGAAAGCCAGCGCTCGCTCGACAGGACCGATGCCGTGCAGCTGCTCCCGGGCCGCGAAGTGCCGCTGGACGAACGCTCCGTCGAACGCGCGATGACGCTGCTGCGCGACCGCTTCGACGTCGACACGCGGCGCAGCGCGCTGTACCAGGACCTGAAGTCCGGCCTGGCGCCGGCCGGCGTGGAGTACTACCTGCCGCTGTTCTTCGACCAGACGTCGACCCTGTTCGACTACCTGCAGGAGAACGCGCTGCCGCTGCTCACCGACGGCTTCGGCGAGGCGGCCGAAGCGTTCTGGGCCCAGACGCGCAACCGCTACGAGCAGCGCCGCCACGACATCGAACGTCCGCTGCTGCCGCCGGACGAGCTGTATCTCTCGCCCGACGGCCTGCGCGAGCACCTCAACCGGCGCGCCCGCATCGAGGTCTGCGGCACGCAGCACAGCCGGCATGCCGATGCGCTGCCGCTGGGCGAGCACCCGTTGCCGCCGCTGCCTGTCGCTGCCAAGGACGCGCCCGCCGGCGACGCGTTGAAGTCGTTCCTCGGCCACTACCCGGGACGCGTGCTGATCGCCGCCGATTCGCCCGGTCGCCGCGAGGCCTTGCTGGAAGTGCTGCAGGCGGCGGAACTGAAGCCGGAGGTGGTTGCCGACTTCAGCGCATTTCTTCCTTCTCCCGCCGGGAGAAGGTGGCGCGCAGCGCCGGATGAGGGTGCGGCGAAGACCTCGGCAGCCGAACCATCGCGTACGTCCCGCACCCTCACCCCAACCCCTCTCCCGGAGGGAGAGGGGCTTCCACGCTTCGCCATCGCCGTTGCGCCGCTCGCCGACGGCTTCGCGCTGGACGATCCGCGCATCGCAGTGCTGACCGAGCGCCAGTTGTTCCCCGAACGCGCCACGCAGGCGCACCGGCGCAAGCGCACCGGGCGTGAGCCGGAAGCGATCATCCGCGACCTCGGTGAACTGACCGAAGGCGCGCCGATCGTCCACGAGGATCATGGCGTCGGCCGTTATCGCGGCCTGATCGCGATGGACGTCGGCGGCATGCCGGGCGAGTTCCTGGAGATCGAATACGCGAAGGGCGATCGCCTGTACGTGCCGGTCGCACAGCTGCACCTGATCAGCCGTTACTCGGGTGCGTCGGTGGAAACGGCCCCGTTGCATTCGCTCGGCGGTGAAGCCTGGGCGAAGGCCAAGAAGAAAGCGGCGGAGAAAGTCCGCGATGTCGCCGCCGAACTGCTGGAGATCCAGGCGCGCCGCCAGGCCCGCGCCGGCCTGGCCCTGCACCTCGACCGCGCGATGTACGAACCGTTCGCCGCCGGTTTCCCGTTCGAAGAGACCCCCGACCAGCACCACGCGATCGAATCGGTGATCCGCGACTTGGCCAGCAGCCAGCCGATGGACCGGGTGGTCTGCGGCGACGTCGGCTTCGGCAAGACCGAGGTCGCGGTGCGTGCCGCGTTCGCCGCCGCCAGCGCGGGCAAGCAGGTGGCGGTACTGGTGCCGACCACGCTGCTCGCCGAACAGCACTACCGCAACTTCCGCGACCGTTTCGCCGACTGGCCGCTGAAGGTGGAAGTGCTTTCGCGCTTCAAGACGGCCAAGGAGATCAAGGCGGAACTGGAAAAGCTGGCCGACGGCAGGCTGGATGTCATCGTCGGCACGCACCGGCTGCTCCAGCCCGACGTGAAATTCAAGGATCTCGGCCTGGTGATCGTCGACGAGGAGCAGCGGTTCGGCGTGCGCCAGAAGGAGGCGCTGAAGGCGCTGCGCGCCAACGTGCACCTGCTGACGCTGACCGCCACGCCGATCCCGCGCACGCTCAACATGGCCATGGCAGGCCTGCGCGACCTGTCCATCATCGCCACGCCGCCGGCCAACCGCATGGCCGTGCAGACGTTCGTCACCCCCTGGGACGCGGCGTTACTGAAGGAGGCGTTCCAGCGCGAGCTGTCGCGCGGTGGCCAGGTGTACTTCCTGCACAACGACGTCGAGAGCATCGGCCGCATGCAGCGCGAGCTGCAGGAACTGGTGCCCGAATCACGCATCGGCGTGGCGCACGGGCAGATGCCCGAGCGCGAGCTGGAACAGGTGATGCTGGATTTCCAGAAGCAACGTTTCAACGTGCTGCTGTGCACGACGATCATCGAGTCCGGCATCGACATCCCCAACGCCAACACCATCATCATGAACCGCGCCGACAAGTTCGGCCTGGCGCAGCTGCACCAGCTGCGCGGCCGCGTCGGGCGTTCGCATCACCGCAGCTACGCGTACCTGGTCGTGCCGGACAAGCGCAGCATCACCGCCGATGCGCAGCGCCGCCTGGAAGCGATCGCTTCGATGGACGAACTGGGCGCCGGCTTCACCCTCGCGACGCACGACCTGGAAATCCGCGGCGCCGGTGAACTGCTCGGCGAGGACCAGAGCGGCCAGATGGCGGAGGTCGGCTTCAGTCTCTACACCGAGCTGCTGGAACGCGCAGTGCGCTCCATCAAGGCCGGCCACCTGCCCGACGTCGACCTGGGCCAGGAGCGTCGCGGCGCGGAGGTCGAACTGAACGTGCCCGCATTGATCCCGGACGACTACCTGCCGGACGTGCATACGCGCCTGACGCTGTACAAGCGCATCAGCAGCGCGCGCGACAAGGAGGAGTTGCGCGACCTGCAGGTGGAGATGATCGATCGCTTCGGCCTGCTGCCGGACCCGGCCAAGTACCTGTTCGCCACCGCCGAGCTGAAGTTGGCGGCGAACGCGATGGGTATCCGCAAGCTGGAACTGGGCGAGCACGGCGGGCGCATCGTGTTCGAGGCCAAGCCGAAGATCGACCCGATGGCGGTGATCCAGCTGATCCAGAAGCAGCCGAAGCTCTACGCCATGGATGGGCCGGACAAGCTGCGCATCAAGGTGCCGATGCCGGATGCCCCGGACCGGTTCAATGCGGCGAAGGGCCTGCTGACGACCCTGGCCGCCTGATGCCGCGTGCGCCGTTCGCCGTTCGCACGATGCGGATCAGGCATCGTGCGGACGCGCGCACGGCGCACGCTACAGTTGGGATTCCACTGGCAGCCAGCCGATGGCATGTGCGGTCCACCGTCGCCAGACGCTGGCCTCGGGCTCCCGGTCCCAGATGCGCGGCGGCTGCTGAGAGGCGTCCTCCCAGCGCAGTGCACCGTCGTGCAGCTGCACGCGGTAACTCATGTCGGGGGCGATCTTCGTCTGATAGCTGCGCACGAGCGCGGTGGCCGCGTTGCGGTCGCGGAACAGCACGCCCATTTCGGTGTTGAGGTTTACCGAGCGCGGATCGAGGTTGAACGAACCGATGAATCCTCCCTCCCCGTCCACCGCGAACGCCTTGGTGTGCAGGCTGGCGCCGCTGGAGCCGAACAGGCTGCTGTCCTGGTGGCCGTGAGGCATCAGTTCGAACAGCGTCACGCCCCCCTCCAGCAGCGGAATACGGTACGGCGCGTACCCGCCATGCACCGCCATCACGTCGTTCGCGGCCAGCGAGTTGGTCAGGACGCTGACGTCCACGCCCTCGGCGCGCTTGCCCACCAGCCAGCGCGTGCCTTCCTCGCCCGGCACGAAATAGGGCGAGATCACCCGCAGTTCGCGCCGGGCTTCGTTCATCGCCCGGCCCAGCCGGTGCACGAGCCACGACCCCTGCCCCTCGCCCTGTCCCTTGGACGCCGGATCCGAGTACACGCCCACCTGGTCGAGCCAGTGCAGCGTGTTGCCGCCCACCAGCGCGCGCATGCCGGGCGTGCTGCGCAGTCGCGCGACATAGTCCGTCGCCTGTGGCGACCGGTAACCGGCATCGCCGTTCTCGCGCAGGCGATCCAGCGCGCCGTCCTCAGCCCGGGTAAGGGCGGAGAGCGGGATGACCGACGCGCTGTTCCAGAAATCATCGAAGATGGCGGAGGTCTGCTTCACTGCCGGCCCCAGCAGGACGGCATCGAGGTCGAGAAAGTTGGTCTGCGCAGCCGCGTCGAAGTATTCGTCGCCCACGTTGCGTCCGCCCACCACCGCAACGCGGCCGTCGGCGATCCACGCCTTGTTGTGCATGCGGCGGTTCATCGCCATCGGCCGCAGCAGCATCTCGGTCGCACGGCCCAGCACGCCCGCACGGCTGCGCGAGGGATTGAACAGGCGCACTTCGATGTTCGCGTGCGCGTCCAATGCGGCCAGGTGAGAGTCCTTGCCGTGCGCCGTCATGTCGTCCAGCAACAGGCGCACGCGCACGCCGCGGTCGGCGGCGCGCAGCACCTCGTACCCCAGCAGGTTGCCGGTGAAGTCGTGGTTCCAGATGTAGTACTGCAGGTCCAGGCTGCGGCCGGCGGCACGTGCCGTGGCCGCACGCACGGTGAAGGCATCCAGGTTGTCCGACAGTAGCGCCATGCCGCTTTGGCGGCCGCGCTCGCGCAGCATCGGCGCGATCGCGCGGTCGAGCGCAGTGGCATCGGCCGCCGTCGGCAATGCATGCGATGCCGGCCCGCGCGCGCCTTCGGCGAACCGCCCATAGCTGTACAGCGCCACCGCGGACGCCGCCAGCAGCAGGACGATGGCGATGGCCAGCCGACGCAGCCACTTGCGCATGGTCTCCCCCTCTTCACGGACACGGTCCTATCGTAGCGGCAGCGCCGTGATGGCGCCGCTTGCGCCGGCCGATCCGCCGCTGCACGCTCGCCACCTGCCTTCACCGAGGATCGCCATGCGCCTGCCGCAACGGTTACGCACTCCCCTCCTGGTCCTGCTGGCGTCGTTGGCCGCCGGCTGCGTGACGCGCGCTCCCCGCGACATGGCCGCACCGCTGACGTTCGTGGTGGTCCGACATGCCGAGAAGGCGACGGACGATCCCGAGGACCCGAGCCTCTCCGCCGCCGGCCGGATCCGTGCCGATGCACTGGCCAGTCGCCTGAGCGACGAGCCGCTGGTCGCCGTTTACGCCACCGAGTTCCGCCGGACCCGGCAGACGGCACAGCCCACCGCCACGGCGCACCGGCTGCCGGTCGCGGCGTATTACGCGCGCGGTCCGGCGACAGAGATCGCGGGGCAGTGGCGGCAGGCGCACCGTGCCGGCACGGTGCTCGTGGTCGGCCACAGCAACACGGTGCCGGACCTGGTCGCCGCGCTCTGCGCGTGTGCGACCGCACCGATGGACGATGGCGAATACGACCGCATGTCCATCGTGCGCATCGGCGCCGACGGCGTCGCGACCCTGGACGTGCAGCGTTACGGCACCGCGCCGCCACGATGAACCCCGTATTCGGCGACTGGGACGGTAGCGTCGCGGATGCGCGGCGTGTGCAGGCGCAACTCGCGGCGGATGTCGTGCTGCGCGACGACGTGCCGGATACCCCGCGATGGCTCGGCGGCTTCGATGTCGGATTCGAGGACGACGGCGCCACGACCCGCGCCGCCGCCGTGCTGCTGGACGCCGGCACGCTGCAGCCCACCGCCATGGAGGTGGTCCGCCTTCCCACGTCGATGCCCTACGTGCCGGGCCTGCTGAGTTTCCGCGAGCTGCCGGCGCTGGTCGCTGCTCTTGGCCGGCTGCCGCACGTGCCGGACCTCGCCTTCGTAGATGGCCAGGGCATCGCGCATCCGCGTCGCCTGGGCATCGCCGCGCATTTTGGCGTGGTCACCGGCCTGCCTGCTGTCGGCGTCGCCAAGAACGTCCTCTGCGGTCAACACGAAGCACCGGGCGCCCTTGCCGGCGAACGCACGCCACTACTCCATCGCGGCGACCACATCGGCTGGGTCCTTCGCAGCAAGCCGCGCTGCAACCCGCTGATCGTCTCGCCGGGGCATCGCGTCTCGATGCAGGGCGCGCTGGACTGGGTGCTGCGTACGCTCCGCGGCTACCGCTTGCCGGAACCGACGCGGCTGGCGGACCGGCTGGCGTCGCGGCGCGGCTGATCCGGCGCGCAACGATCCGTTTCCGTGCTGTTGCAGGCATGGCCGAGGCGCCGTGCGATGCTTCGTCCCTCTCCCGGAGGACCTGCCCATGACCACGATCATCGCGCCCCGCGTGCACGACCTCGGCGACGGTTTCAACGTCCGGCGCGCCGTGCCCAGCCTCCAGGCCCGCAGCGTGGGCCCGTTCGTCTTCGTCGACCACATGGGGCCGGCGGTGTTCGAGCCCGGCCGCGGCATCGACGTGAGGCCGCATCCCCACATCGGCCTGGCCACGGTGACCTACCTCTGGTCCGGCGCGATCCACCACCGCGACACGCTGGGGTCCGAGCAGGTGATCACGCCCGGCGACGTCAACTGGATGACCGCCGGCCGCGGCATCGCCCACTCCGAACGTACGCCGGGAGACGTGCGTGCCGGACGCCATGACGTGCACGGCATGCAGACCTGGGTGGCGCTGCCGACGTCGGCGGAAGAAGTCGCACCCGAATTCCACCACCATACGGCGGCGACCCTGCCGTCGATCGAGCGAGGCGGTGCCCGGCTGCGCGTCATCGCCGGTCGCGCGTATGGCGAAGAGTCGCCGGTGAAGGTGTTCAGCGGTACCTTCAACGTCGCCGTGGACCTGCAGCCGGATGCCGAGCTGGACATCGACGGCGGGCATGTGGAGCGCGCGCTCTACGTACTCGAAGGCCAGGCGCAGGTGGACGGTGCGGACATCCCGGAGAAGCACCTGGTGGTGTTCGATCGCGGCAGCCGGGCCGTGCTGCGCGCCAGGACACCCGTGAAGGCCATGTTGCTGGGCGGCGAGCCGCTGGATGCACCGCGCCACCTGTGGTGGAACTTCGTGTCGAGTTCCAGGGAGCGCATCGAACAGGCCAAGCAGGACTGGCTGGAAGGCCGCTTCGGCCACGTCCCCGGCGAAACCGAATTCATCCCGCTGCCCGAAAGATGATCGCCGGCCTCGCCGCCAGAATGTGACACGAACTTCATTGGCGTTTGAATGCCTGCGGCGTAACGCAAAGCAAACACGTACGGCGAGGGGCTTCCGCTATCGTGCGCGCACCGTCATGTGACGGGGCGCACGATCACAGTGAGGGGAGCTGACATGAGTATGGCGAAGAGGCTCGCGGCAGAGTTCCTGGGCACGTTCTGGCTTGTGTTGGGCGGCTGCGGCAGCGCAGTGCTGGCGGCCAACTTCGGCGGCGATGGCAATCCCCTGGGCATCGGACTGCTGGGCGTGTCGCTCGCGTTCGGCCTGACGGTCCTCACCGGGGCCTACGCGTTCGGCCATATCTCGGGTGGCCATTTCAATCCGGCGGTCAGTATCGGCCTCTGGGCCGGCGGACGCTTCCCGGCGCGCGACCTGCTGCCCTACATCGTCGCCCAGGTGGTGGGCGGTCTCGCGGCGGGCTTCATCCTATGGCAGATCGCCTCGGGCAATCCCGCTTTCGCAGTGGATCCGAATGCGGCTGGCGCCTTCGCCAGCAACGGCTACGGCGCCATGTCGCCCGGGGGGTATTCGGTAGCGGCCGGCTTCCTGACGGAAGTCGTGCTGACGGCGTTCTTCCTGGTCGTCATCATGGGTTCCACCCACGGCCGCGCGCCGGTGGGTTTCGCGCCGATCGCCATCGGCCTGGCCCTGACCCTGATCCACCTGATCAGCATTCCGGTGACCAATACCTCGGTGAATCCGGCGCGGTCGACCGCCGTCGCGCTGTTCGCAGGGCCGGCTGCCGTGGGCCAGCTGTGGCTGTTCTGGCTGGCGCCGATCCTCGGCGGCCTGATCGGCGGAATGCTCTATGGTTGGTTGGGTCGCGACCGCGACTGATTCTTGCGCGCCGTGCCCGGTGGATGCCGGGCACGGCGACGGCATGGCGGTGACCGGGATCGCCGTTCCCGCGCCCTCGCGTTGTTTTGCGACGCAGCATGGGCTATGGTCGGGTCGACTGCCGGGGGAAAGCGGCAGCCGCCAACGTGGCATGCCAGGGGATGACGGAGGGCCGTGACGGCCCGCCACGGTGCGCGGACATTCGTACCGCCGTAGTCCGGGGTGTCGCACCCCAGGGGATTTGCATGAAGACCATGATCGCTGCCTTCCTTTTCCTGTTTTCCGCCGCTGCGTGGGCGCAGACAGCGCCGCCGTGCCCCACCCTGCCCGCGAACGCGGGCCTGGAATGGCAACAACGCGTGGATGCCACCTTCATCGCCTGCAAGGCGGTCGCCGCCGACGGGCGCGAGGTGCTGAACGTCATGCTCACCTCGCGCGATCCGCGGATCCGCCTGGAACGGCGACTGCGTGAGGAGGAAAGCGCGTTCTCCGGCGAGGAGATCTTCTGGTACCGACCCGATCTGGCCGGCCAGGAAACCTCGCCCGCGATGGCCTCGCGCCGCATCACCGTCGTCGAGCTGGACAACGACCGCTACGCGCAGGTCTGGATCAACGCCAACTCGCCCGAAGAGCTCGGCAGCCTGATTTCGCTGGCTCAGCAACTGGACGTGCGCGCCACCAGCGCGCAGCTGTCCGCCGGCAACTGATGGTCGCGGGGCGGGACGTGGTCCCGCCCCCTGCAGGGTTCAGAAGCGGCCTTCCTGGAAATCCACGAACGCCTGCATCAATTCCTGCCGGGTGTTCATGACGAACGGGCCGTGGCGCATCACCGGCTCGCGCAACGGACGCCCCGCCACCAGGATCAGCCGCGCCGGCTGGTTGCCCGCACGCACCTGCAGCGTATCGCCACCGCCCAGCACCCCCATTTCATGGGTGTCCAGCGCACGCGCTTCTTCGCCCTCGCCCACCGTCACCGCGCCCTCGAACACGTAGGCGAACGCGTTGTGGCCGACGGGCAGCCTGTAGTCCCAGGCACGTCCGGGCTGCAGTGCGATGTCGAGGTATACCGGGTCGGTGGCCGGTTGGGAAATAGGGCCCCGCGTGTCGCCGACACTGCCGGCGATCACCTTCACCTCGATGCCGTTGGCCGGATGCGCGACCGGAATCTTCTCCGGCGCGAACTCCTGGTACTTCGGCGCCGTCATCTTCTCGCGCGCCGGCAGGTTCACCCACAGCTGGAAGCCGCGCATGCGGCCGGATTCCTGCTCGGGCATCTCCGAATGCACCAGGCCGCGACCGGCCGTCATCCACTGCACGGCACCTGGCGTCAGCAGGCCTTCGTTGCCGTGGTTGTCGCGATGGCGCATGCGGCCATCGAGCATGTAGGTGACGGTCTCGAAGCCGCGGTGCGGATGCTCCGGGAAGCCGGCAAGATAGTCCTCGGCCTTGTCGGTGCCGAACTCGTCCAGCAACAGGAAGGGGTCGAGATCCGGCAGGTCGGGCCCGCCGATCACGCGCGTCAGCTTGACGCCAGCGCCATCGGACGTGGGGCGGCCGCGGATCGTGCGGATCACGCGGGCGGGCGTGGTATCGGTCAGGGTGCTCATGGCGCCTCCAATTCAACTGCCGACAAGATGGCACCGGCATGTCGACTTAGGAACGGCGCCTGCCGTAACCATCCGTTCCACCCATGGACACCGTAGGGCGGAGCCTGCTCCGCTGCCCTTCTTCCTGGCCCCTCATCACTGAGCCGAGCATGCCCGGCTCTTCGATGCCATCCCCGGTCAGGCGATATAGACCGACTTGATGTTCATGAACTCGTGGATGCCGTGCTCGGCCAGTTCGCGACCGAAGCCGGACCGCTTCGTACCGCCGAACGGCAGGCGCACGTCGCTGCGCACGATCGCGTTGACGAAGGCCGCACCGACCTGCAACTCGCGCGCGATGCGGTTGCCGCGCTCGACGTCCTTCGTCCACACGCTGCCGCCCAGCCCGAACGTGGTGTCGTTGGCCACGCGCACGGCCTCGGCATCGTCCTTCACCCGCAGGATGCTGGCGACGGGGCCGAACAGTTCCTCGTCATAGGCCGGCATGCCCGGCGCGACCGCATCCAGGATCGACGCCGGATAACCGGCATGCGACGCATCGGGTTCCGCGCCCAGCAGCACCTTGGCCCCTTTGGAAACGCTGGCCTGCACCTGCTTGTGCAGCTCGTCGCGCAGGTCCTGGCGCGCCATGGGAGCGAGCGTGGTCGCCTCGTCCTGCGGATCGCCGAGCTGCAGCTTTGCCGCCGCTTCCACGAAACGCTTCACGAACGCATCGGCGATGGCGTCCTGCACGATGAACCGCTTCGCAGCGATGCAGGTCTGTCCGGCGTTGCCGAAGCGCGACGCCACGGCGCCGGCGACGGTCTTGTCGAGGTCGGCATCGTCCAGCACGATGAAGGCATCGCTGCCGCCCAGCTCCATGACGCTCTTCTTGAGCTGGCTGCCGGCGTTGGCGGCGACGGAACGGCCGGCACGTTCGCTGCCGGTCAGGGTCACCGCCGCCACCCGTGCATCACGGATGACCTCGGCCGCCTGATCGTTGTCGATGTGCAGCACGCCGAACACACCTTCCGGCAGGCCCGCCGCAGCCACCACCTCCCCGATCACGTCGGCGCAACGCGGCACGTTGCTCGCATGCTTCAGCACGGCGACGTTGCCCGCCATGAAGGCCGGCGCCAGGAACCGGAACACCTGCCAGAGGGGGAAGTTCCAGGGCATCACGGCCAGCACGCAGCCGATCGGCTCATAGCGCACGTAGCTGCGCTGGCCATCGGTGGCGACCGGCTGGTCCTGCAGGTAATCGGCGGCGTGGTCGGCGTAGTAGTCGCAGGCGCCCGCGCACTTGTCGACCTCGGCCAGCGCCTCCTTGCGCAGCTTGCCCATCTCGGCGGTGATCGTGCGCTGGATATCCTCGCGACGCCGGCGCAACTCGGCGCCTATCGCACGCAACACCGTGCCGCGTTCGGCCAACGACAGCGCGGACCACGCGGGAAATGCCTTTACCGACGCCGCCAGTACAGCGTCGACCTGCGCGGGTGTCATCAGCTCGTGGCGATACTCGACCTTGCCGGTCGCGGGATTGGTGGTTTCGATGGTCATGGAGATTCTCTTGCCCGGCCCGGATTTTCGGACGGCATGTGTTAGCGGATCGTCGTTGCCTTGCAGGAGCGCCCGGGGGGGGCTCCTGCGGGTAAGGCCTGGATGCCGGAGGTGCGTGACCGCCAGGGTGCTACCCGTTGTCCTGCAGCGCCAGTTGCATGTCGCGTTGGCGACGCTTCTCTTCCCGGGCCATGAACCACCAGCCCAGGAACGCGGCCACGCTGACCACCAGGATCATCAGCGTCGCGAGCGCATTGATCTTCGGACTCAGGCCCATGCGCACGGACGAGAACACCTTCATCGGCAGCGTGGTCGAACTGGGTCCGGCGACGAAACTGGCGATCACCACGTCGTCCAGCGACAACGTGAATGCCAGCAGCCAGCCCGACACCAGCGCCGGCGCGATGATCGGCAGCGTGATGAGGAAGAACACCTTGATGCGGTTCGCGCCCAGATCCATGGCGGCTTCTTCCAGCGACTTGTCCAGCTCCGACAGTCGCGAAGACACCACCACGGTGACGAAGGCCAGAGTGAAGGTCACGTGCGCGATCCAGATCGACAGGATGCCACGCGGTTGCAGCCCCACCACCTGGCCGAGCGAGACGAACATCAGCAGGATCGACAGGCCGATGATCACTTCCGGCATCACCAGCGGCGCGGTGATCAACGCGCCGAACAGCGTCTTGCCCGGGAAGCGGCGCATGCGCGTCATCACCAGGGCCGCCATCGTGCCGAGCACCACGGCCGCCGTCGCCGTCCAGAACGCGACCTTGATGCTGATCCATGCCGCCTGCAGCATCTGCGTATCGCGGAACAGCTCGGCGTACCACTTCAACGAGAATCCGGACCACACCGTGGCCAGGCGCGACTCGTTGAACGAATACACCATCAGGATGATGACCGGCACGTAGAGGAAGGCGAAGCCGAGCCCCAGGATCGTCCAGTTGACCGCGCGGTGTCCGGTGCGGCTCATGTCAGCCTCCCTTCCATCTCGCGCTGCTGCACCCGGTTGAAGATCAGGATGGGGATCAGCAGCAGGATCAGCATGACGATGGCCACCGCCGACGCCGCCGGCCAGTCGCGGTTGTTGAAGAACTCGCCCCACAGCACGCGGCCGATCATCAGCGTGTCCGGGCCACCGAGCAGTTCGGGGATGACGAACTCGCCGACCGCGGGGATCATCACCAGCATGCAGCCGGCGATGATGCCGGCCTTCGACAGCGGCAGGGTGATGGTGAAGAACGCCTTCCACGGTTTGGCGCCGAGGTCGTAGGCGGCCTCGAGCAGGCGGTGGTCGTGCTTCACCAGGTTGGTGTATAGCGGCAGCACCATGAAGGGCAGGTAGCAATAGACGATGCCGATGTACGCCGCCATCGGCGTGTACAGGATCTGCAGCGGTTCGTCGATCAGGCCGATCTTCATCAGCAGGTTGTTGAGCAGGCCGTTGTTCTTGAGGATGCCGATCCAGGCGTAGACGCGGATGAGGAACGACGTCCACGACGGCAGCACCACCAGCATCATCGCGATATTGCGCGACGAGGGGGGCATGCGGGCGATGACATAGGCGATCGGGTACGCGACCAGCAGCGCGAGGAAGGTCGAGATGGCCGCGATCTTGATCGAGCTGAGGTAGGCGGCCACGTACTGGGAATCGGTGAACAGTGCCGCGTAATTGCCCAGGTTGAGCTTGAGCGTTAGCGCCTCGTCGATGTACTCGAGGATAGGCGTATAGGGCGGCATCGCGATCGCCAGCTTGGCGAACGAGATCTTCAGCACGATCAGGAAGGGAATGGCGAAGAACAGCAGCAGCCAGACGTAGGGCACCGAGATCACGCCCCAGCGTGGCCCCGGCAGGCGCTTGCCCAGGGAGCGGAGAAGGTTCATGACGTCAGCACCACGCCATCGTTGTCGCCCCACCATACCCAGACTTCATCGTTCCAGGTGAGGCCCTCGCTGGCCCAGCGCTGCACGTTGGCGAAATTGGCCATGAACTTGTACCCGCTCGGCAGGCGTACGTGATAGACCGAATGGCTGCCGAAGTACGCGATGTCCTCGATCACGCCCTTGGCCTTGTTGTGCGGCTGCGGCGGCTCCTGCTTGCCGATCCCAAGCTTTTCCGGCCGCACCGCGAACCCGACCTCCTGCCCTTCGAAGCCCGAGATGCCGTGACCGATGTAGATCGGATCGGGCAACTGCGGCGAGCGGATGGTGACGTAGTTCGCTTCGTCCTCCTCCACCGCGCCCTCGATCAGGTTGACCGAGCCGATGAACTCGGCGGCGAAGCGGCTGGTCGGCTGCTCGTAGATTTCATCCGGCGTGCCGACCTGGCGGATCCAGCCCTGGTCCATCAGCGCGATGCGGGTGGCCATCGTCATCGCCTCTTCCTGGTCGTGGGTGACCATCACGCAGGTCACGCCCGACTTCTCGATGATGCTGACCAGCTCCAGTTGCATCTGCGAGCGCAGCTTCTTGTCCAGCGCGCCCATCGGTTCGTCCAGCAGCAGCAGCTTCGGTCCTTTCGCCAGCGACCGCGCCAGCGCCACGCGCTGCTGCTGGCCGCCGGAAAGCTGGTGCGGCTTGCGCTTGGCCAGCTTGCCCAGTTGCACCAGCGCCAGCATCTCCTCGACGCGCTTCTTGATCGCCTCCCTGGACAGG
The DNA here is from genome assembly GCF_964253495.1 of Pseudoxanthomonas sp. LjRoot127. Taxonomy (NCBI): domain Bacteria; kingdom Pseudomonadati; phylum Pseudomonadota; class Gammaproteobacteria; order Lysobacterales; family Lysobacteraceae; genus Pseudoxanthomonas; species Pseudoxanthomonas sp. LjRoot127. The sequence continues at coordinate 2,900,830 of NZ_CAXUQR020000001.1, read as the reverse complement.
CCGTCCTGCTTCAGGCCGAAGGCGATGTTCTGCTCCACCGTCATGTGCGGGAACAGCGCGTAGGACTGGAACATCATGTTGAGCGGCCGCTCGTAGGGCGGCAGGTCGTTGAGCAACTGGCCGTCAAGGAAGATCTTGCCGGAGGTCGGCTTCTCGAACCCGGCCAGGCAGCGGAGCAGCGTCGATTTGCCGCTGCCCGAGCCTCCCAGCAGCGCGAAGATCTCGCCCTTGCGGATGGTCAGGTTGGTGTCGTCGACCGCGACGAAGCCGTCGAACTCCTTGCGGACGTCGACGATGCGCAGGTACTCCTGCGCGTTCGCCTTGCCGTTCTGTGCCGCGCCGTTGCCCTGTTCTGCCGCCATGGAGATCCCCTGGTCGCCGGGCTGCCTGGGCGCCGGCATGGATGTGGGTATGAGCGATCACACAAGGCCGGGACGGCGTCTGTCCGTCCCGGCCAGGGCGTTTACTTGCCGGTCTTCAGTTCCGTCCAGATCCGCGTGTACTGGCGATCGACCTCGGGCGTGATGATGGCGAAGGTGAACAGCTTCGCTTCGACGTCCGGCGTCGGGTAGATCGTGGGATCTCCGGTGATCGACGTGTCCATCAGCGCCTTCGCCTTCGGGATGGCATTCGGATAGCTGATGAAGTTGGAGTTGTTGGCCATCACCTGCGGGTCGAGCAGGTTGTTGATGAAGGCGTAGGCCTCGTCGACGTGCTTGGCGTCCTTCGGGATGGCCAGCATGTCGAACCATTGCGGGGCGCCTTCCTTCGGGATCGCATACGCGATGTTGACGCCGTTCTTGGCTTCCACCGCGCGATCGCGCGCCTGGATGATGTCGCCCGACCAGCCGACGACCAGGCAGGTGTCGCCGTTGGCCATGGCATCGATGTACTGCGAGGAATGGAAGTTGGTGATGTACGGGCGGATGGTCTTCAGCAGTGCGGCGGCCTTGTCGATCACCGCAGGATCCTGGCTGTTTGGGTCCTCGCCCAGGTAGTTCAGGGCGATCGGGATGATTTCCGACGGCGTGTCGAGGAAGGTCACGCCGCAATCCTTCAGCTTGCTGATGTTCTCCGGCTTGAAGACGATGTCCAGGCTGTTGGCGACATCGGTGCTGCCGAACGCGGCCTTGACCTTGTCGACGTTGTAGCCGATGCCGGTGGTGCCCCACATGTAGGGGATGGCGTACTGGTTGCCGGGGTCCTGGTTCTCCAGCCGCTTCATGATGGCCGGGTCCAGGTTGGCGTAGTTGGGGATCTTGCTCTTGTCCAGCGGCAGGAACACGCCGGCCTGGATCTGCCGCCCGAGGAAGTTCATCGTCGGCACCACCACGTCGTAGCCGCTGCTGCCCGCCAGCAGCTTGGTTTCCAGTACTTCGTTGCTGTCGAACACGTCGTAGGTCACCTTGATGCCGGTGGCCTTCTCGAAGTTGGGGATGGTGTCCTCGGCGATGTAGTCGGACCAGTTGTAGACGTTGACCTGCTTGGCGCCGCCGGTGTCGGCGCCGCCGTCGCTGCCGGATTTTCCGCCGCAAGCGGCAAGGGTACAGAGGGCCAGGGTGGTTGCCAGTACGCGCAGTTTCATCAATCTCTCTCCATTCGGCCCGCGAGGGCGGCTTGATGTGGTCCCGGACCGGCCTGGGCCGCCGCGGGCGTGCTGTCATTGCAATGGCGTGTTCCGTGCCGTCCCGCTCCCCTACCCCCTCCCTGTGGCGTCGCCGGCTTGCACGGGCGATGCCACGATGACAAAGGGCGCGTCCTTGCCGGCACGCGCCCGTGGTGTTTCAGCGTCCGGTCTTCAGCTCCGTCCAGATGCGCGTGTACTGGCGATCCACATCCGGCGGCAGGACCGCGAAGGTGAACAGCTTCGCGTCGACGTCGGCGGGCGGGTAGATCGTCGGATCGTCCGCGATCGCCTTGTCGACCATCGGCTTCGACGACGGCACCGGATTGGGATACGTCACGAAGTTGGTGTTCGCCGCAGCGACCTTCGGGTCCAGCAGGTAGTTGATGAAGGCGTAGGCGCTGTCGACGTTCTTCGCATCCTTCGGGATGGCCAGCATGTCGAACCACTGCGGCGCGCCTTCCTTCGGGATGGAGTACGCCACGTTGACCCCGTTGCCCGACTCCGCCGCGCGATCACGCGCCTGGATGATGTCGCCGGACCAGCCCACCACCAGGCAGACATCGCCGTTGGCCAGGTCGTTGATGTACGAGGACGAATGGAAGTTGCGGATGTACGGGCGGATCGACTTCAGCAGCGCCGCGGCCTTGTCGATCACCTTTGGATCGAAGCTGTGCGGATCCTCGCCCAGGTAGTTCAGCGCGATCGGGATCAGCTCCGACGGCGTATCCAGCACGGTGATCCCGCAGTCCTTCAGCTTGGCCGCGTTCTCCGGCTTGAACACCACGTCCCAGCTGCCGGTGACGGCGGTGTCGCCGAAGATGGCCTTGATCTTGTCGACGTTGTAGCCGATGCCACTGGTGCCCCACAGGTACGGCACCGCGAACTGGTTGCCCGGATCCTGCAGCGCGATCCGCTCGAGCATCTTGGGGTCGACGTTCTTCAGGTTCGGGATCCTGCTCTTGTCCAGCGGCAGGAACACGCCGGCCTGGATCTGGCGACCCAGGAAGCTCAGCGACGGCACCACCACGTCGTAGCCACTGCTGCCGGCCAGCAGCTTGGTCTCGACCATCTCGTCGCTGTCGAACACGTCGTAGGTGACCCTGATGCCCGACTGCTGCTCGAAGTTCGGGATCGTGTCCTCGGCGATGTAGTCGGACCAGTTGTAGACATTGAGCACCTTCGACGGCGCACCGTCGGCGGCCTTGTCATCCTTGCCACCACAGGCGGCCAGCACGGCGGCAGCCAGCATGACGGTGAGGGCTTTGAGCTTCATCGGGGTCTCCATGGAACAGGAACGGGGGATGGGAACCATCATACGCCCGCGATGCGAGGGCATGACGCAGCGCACGGGCCGCTTCGATGACCTCACATGCCCAGGTCCGTCGCGGTGTCGTTGAGCGCCTTCCACGTCTTGTCGAACAGTTCGTCCACCTGCGCACGGGTGATGATCAACGGCGGCGAGAGCAGCATGGCGTCCCAGGTCGCGCGCAGGATCAGCCCATGCTTCAACGCGTGGTCGCGGCAACGCGGACCGACGGTGCCCCGCTCGGGGAAGAAGGCGCGCTTCTTCTTGTCCGGCACCAGTTCCAGCGCGCCCACCATGCCGGCGATGCGCGCCTGTCCGACCAGGCGGTGCTCGCCCAGTTCCGCCCAGCGCTGGGCCAGGTAGGGCGCGGTGTCGGTCTTCGCGGTTTCGACGATCTTCTCGTCCTGCAGGATGCGGATGTTCTCGAGTGCCACTGCCGCGCACACCGGGTGGCCCGAGTAGGTGGCGCCATGCGCCAGCTCGCCGCCCCGCTCCTTCAGCACGCTGGCCACGCGATCGTTGAACATCGCCGCACCGAGCGGGATGTAGCCGGACGTGATGCCCTTGGCCACCGGCATGATGTCGGGCTGGAAACCGAAATACTGCGAGCCGAACCACTCGCCCGTGCGCCCGAAACCACAGATCACCTCGTCGGCCACCAGCAGTACGTCGTACTGGCGGCAGATACGTTCGATCTCCGGCCAATAGGTCTTCGGCGGGATGTAGACGCCGATCGCGCCCATGATGGGTTCGCCGATGAACGCGGCCACGCGCTCGGGCCCCAGTTCCAGGATCTTCTGCTCCAGCCGGCGTGCGGCGACCAGGCCGTACTCGTCTTCGGACAGGTCGCCGCCGTCGGCGAACCAGAACGGCGGATCGATGTGGTGGATGTCGGGGATCGGCAGGCCACCCTGCTTGTGCATGCCCTTCATGCCACCGAGGCTGGCGCCGGCCATCGTGGTGCCGTGGTAACCATCGTGGCGGCCGATGAAGATGTTCTTCGCCGGCTGGTCCTGCACCGCCCAGAAGTGGCGGACCATGCGCAGGATGGTGTCGTTCGCCTCGGAACCGGAATTGACGAAGAAGGAATGGTTGAGGTCGCCCGGCGCGAGTTCCGCCAGCTTCGCTGCCAGTTCGATCGTCGGCTCGGTTGTGCACTGGAAGAAGCTGTTGTAGTAGGCGAGCTGCGTCATCTGCTTCGATGCCACCTCGCCCAGTTCCTTGCGCCCGTAGCCGATGTTGACGCACCACAGCCCGGCGAAGGCATCGAGCAGCTTGTTGCCGTCGGCATCCCAGACGTAGCAGCCGTCGCCCTTGGTGAGGATGCGCGTGCCCCGCTTCGCCAGCGCGGCATTGTCGTTGAACGGATGCAGGTGGTGCTCGGCGTCGAGCCTCTGCAGGGTGCGGGTGTCGAGTTGGGTCATAAGGGCTCCGTGATATCGAGCCCCTCTCCCACCGGCGACCAAAGGAAGTCCCTGTGGGAGAGAGGTGTTGGGGTGAGGGTCCGGCGGAATCATCAGTGGTGAACCATCCCGATTCCGCCGCACCCTCATCCTGCGCTTCGCGCCACCTTCTCCCGGAGGAAGAAGGGAACAACAGTCAGACGTTCAACAACAGGAATTCCCGCTCCCACGAACTGATCACGCGGAAGAAGGTCTCGTATTCCTTGCGCTTGACCGATACGTACGCACGCACGAAGCGCGCGCCCATCAGCTCCTGCAGCGCCTTGCAGCCTTCGAGTTCGTCCAGCGCCTCGCCCAGCGAGCGCGGCAGTTCGAACCCGATGTCCTGCGCGCTGCTGGCCAGCGGCTCGGTCGGCTTGAGTTGCTCACGGATGCCCAGCAGGCCGCAGGCCAGCGTCGCGGCCATCGCGAGATAGGGATTGGCATCGGAGCCGGCGAAACGACTCTCCACGCGCATGTTCTCCGGTGTGTCCATCGGCACCCGCAGGCCGCAGGTACGGTTGTCGTACCCCCACTGCACGTTGATCGGCGCCACCTGCCCCAGCGCCAGCCGCCGATACGAATTGACGTTGGGGCCGAAGAACGCCATCGCCATGGGCACGTACTTCTGCAGCCCCGCCAGGTAATGGCCGAACAGCTTGCTTCCCTTGCCCTCCGTCTTGCCCGTGAACACATTGCGGCCCGTCTTCACGTCGACCAGGCTCTGGTGGATGTGCATGGCGCTGCCGGGCTCGTTCTCCATCGGCTTGGCCAGGAAGGTGGCGTACACGCCATGGCGCATCGCCGCCTCGCGCATCGTGCGCTTGAACAGGAACACCTGGTCGGCGCGCGACAACGCATCGTCATGGGTGAAGTTCACCTCGAGCTGGGCGGCGCCGGATTCGTGGATCAGCGTGTCCACGTCCAGTTCCATGGCGTCGCAGTAGTCGTACATCAGGTCGAGGATCGGGTCGAACTCGTTGACCGCATCGATGGAATACGACTGCCGTGCGGTCTCCGGGCGACCCGAGCGGCCGGCGGGCGGCAGCAGCGGGAAATCGGGGTCGGTGTTCTTCTGCACCAGGAAGAATTCCAGTTCCGGCGCGACGACCGGGCGCAGGCCTTCTTTCTCGTACGCGGCCAGCACGCGGCGCAACACGTTGCGTGGCGCCAGGTCATGCGGCTTGCCGTCCTTGGTGTGGCAGTCGTGGATGACCTGAGCGGTGGGGTCGGTCGCCCACGGCACCATCCGCACGGTATCAGGGTCCGGCCGCAGGAACATGTCCGAATCCGACGGCGACGTCAGGTCGTAATAGTCGTCCGGATAGTCGCCGGTGACGGTGGTGGCGAAAATGCCTTCCGGCAGGCGCGTGCCGTAGTCGTGGCTGAACTTGTCGGCCGGAATGATCTTGCCTCGTGCGATGCCGGTGATGTCCGGCACCAGGCACTCGACCTCGGTGATGCTGCGTTCCTTCAGCCAGCGGCGCAATGAACTGTCGGCCGGCTCGGGCGCGGCAGGCTTCTTTCGGGGGTTCGGCTTCTTCTGGCTCATGGTGTCGGTGCGATCGGTAAGGGAGAGGAACGGCCGCCTTGCACGCCGGTGGGCTACGCCACCACGTCGTGGCGTGCGCTCCCTCTCCATGGCGGGGGATGCCGCCGCTTCATGCCACCGCCCCGCGCCGGGCCGCACGGGCACGGCAGGCATCGCCGAAAGCGCGGAAGATCGCGAGATAGAACGGGTTTTCCGTCACCTTCCATTCCGGATGCCACTGCACCGCCAGCATGAAGGCGGAGCCGTCATGCCGGAACGCTTCGATCAGGCCGTCGGGTGCCTTCGCCTCGACCACCAGGCCGTCGCCCAGCCGACGCACACCCTGGCCGTGCAACGAGTTCACGCTGGCGTGCGTCACCCCGGACAGCTTGGCCAGCAGGCCACCCGGCACCAGCGCGATGTCGTGCGCCGGCCCGTACTGCACGTCCAGGGGATCGTCCTTGTTTTCGCGATGGTCCATGAGGCCTGGCTGCTCGTGTACCTTCTGGTACAGCGTGCCGCCGAAAGCGACATTGGCCTCCTGGAAGCCGCGGCAGATCGCCAGCACGGGCACCCCCACCTCGATGGCGAGCGGGATCAGCGGCAGATTGGTCGCGTCGCGACGGGGATCCAGCAGGTTGCCTTCATAACTGGATTCGTCGCTGTAATGGTGCGGCTCGATGTTACTGACGGCGCCGGTCAGCAGCAGGCCATCGAGGCTGTCGAGCACCTGGCGCAGCGGCAGTACGGGGTCCAGCGTCGGGATCAGCAGCGGCAGGCAGCCCGCCCCGTCGACCACCGCGCGCACGTATTTCTCGCCGACGGCAAGAAAGGGATGCGCACCGATTTGCTTGTGGTCGGTCGGCAGACCGACCCGCGGCAGCGGGGTCATGCAGGAAGCCCGGAATGGCTTGCAGGCACGTTAACCCGGCCGTTTTATTTTTACAACACGAAGGGCTCAGATGACATTTTTGGCGCCCATATGGTGCGCTGCGGCACCAAATTCGGGCGTTTCAGCGGCCCATTGGAAACTTCGCGTTGAGTATTCTTGACGCATCGAACGCTCTGCTAAGCTGCGCCGCAGCCTCTTGGATGACCCTCATGCGCCCTGATTCCGACGCGTCTTCCCTGCCCGCCGACGATGCCGCCACGCTGGCGTCCATCCCCGACTGCGAGCAGATCGACCTGCTGCTGCCCGACATGAACGGACTGCTGCGCGGCAAGCGCATCACCCGCGATGCGCTGGAGAAGGTCTACCGCGACGGCGTCTGCCTGCCGATGTCGCTGATCGCCACCGACATCACCGGCAACACGGTCGAGGAAACCGGGCTGGGTTACGACATCGGCGACGAGGACCGCATCTGCCGCCCGGTACCGGGCTCGCTGCGGCCCGTGCCGTGGTCGCCGCGCCCGGCCGCGCAGCTGCTGCTGAGCATGGAGGACGCGCAGGGCGGCATGTTCGAGGCCAACCCGCGCGAAGTGCTCAAGCGCGTGCTCGCACGCTATGCCGCGCGCGGCCTGAAGCCGGTGGTCGCGGTGGAACTGGAGTTCTACCTGTTCGACCAGCGCATGGACGACGCGGGACGCCCGCGCACGTCGATCAATCCGGCGACCGGGCAACGCAACACCAGCACGCAGGTCTACTACATGGAAGACCTGAACGACTACCGCGGCTTCACCGATGCGGTCGCAGCCGCGTGCCGTGCGCAGCGCATCCCGGCCGATACCGCCGTGGCCGAGTACGCGCCGGGCCAGTTCGAAATCAACCTCAAGCATCGCGACGATGCCCTGCTCGCCTGCGACGATGCGATCTACCTCAAGCGCGCGATCAAGGCCGCCGCGCAGCAGCAGGGCCTGATGGCCAGCTTCATGGCCAAGCCGTTCGCCGAGCAGGCGGGCAGCGGTATGCATATCCACGCCAGCGTGCTGGATGCCGACGGCCGCAACATCTTCGCCTCACCGCAGACGGCCCCGGCCGCTGCGCTGAAGCACGCCATCGGCGGCCTGCAGCGCAGCGACCAGGATTGCCTGCTGCTGTTCGCGCCGCACGCCAACAGCTACCGGCGCTTCGTGCTCAACGCGTTCGTCCCGCTCAACGACGTGTGGGGCTACAACAACCGCACCGTCGCCATGCGCATCCCGCACAGCGACGAAGCCAACACCCGGATCGAGCACCGCATCGCCGGCGCCGACGCCAACATCTACCTAGTCACTGCCGCCGTGCTGGCCGGCATGCTGCACGGCATCGAACAGGGCTTCGATCCCGGCCCGCCGATCACCGGCAACGCCTACGACCAGACCGAGATCCGTACGCCGTTCTGGCGCGAGGCCATCGGCGCGTTCATGGGTAGCGAGTTCATCCGCGAGCAGTTCGGCACGTCCTTCCAGCACATCTACGGCCAGCAGAAGCTCAAGGAGATGCACAGCTTCTACACCGAAGTGACCGACTTGGAATACGCGTGGTACCTGCGATCGGTGTGAACCAGGCGCTGCCCGCATGACGTTCGCGCATACCTATCCCGACAGCTGGTACGCAGCCAGCACGACGCCGTTGCCCGCGCAGCCGGCACTGGAAGGCCGCATCGAGGCCGACGTCTGCATCCTCGGCGCCGGCTACACCGGCCTGTCGGCGGCGCTGGAACTTGCCGAAGCCGGCTACAAGGTGGTCGTGCTGGAAGCCGAGCGCATCGGCTGGGGCGCCTCGGGCCGCAATGGTGGCCAGGCCATTGCCGGCTTCAGCTGCGGCGAAGCGAAGCTCGAAGCGCTGGTCGGCTTCGACGATGCGAAGAAGATGTTCGACCTGTCGATCGACGGCCTGCGCTGGCTGCGCGGGCGGATCGACCGGCACGGTATCGACTGCGACTGGCGCGACGGGCACGCCACCGTCCCGATCAAGGCGCGCCAGCAACGCGACGTGCAGGAAGCCGTGGAGGAGTTCAACACGCGCTACCACCACCCGGTGCAGTGGTGGGATCGCGAGCGCCTGCGCGGCGAACTCGCCAGCGACCGCTATCTTGGCGCAATGTACGATCCGGTCAGCGGCCACCTCCATCCGCTCGCCTATGCATTGGGGCTCGGACGCGCAGCGCTGGATGCGGGCGTGCGCATCTTCGAAGCTTCCCGCGTGACGCAGCTCGTACGGGGCACGCGTCCGCTGCTGAAGACCGCGCAGGGCGAGGTCGCCTGCGATACCGTGATCCTCGCGGGCAACGCGCTGCTGCGCGGCATCGCGCCGGAACTCGAATCGCGCATGATGCCGGTGGGCACCTACATCGCCGCCACGCCGCCGCTGGGCGAGCAGCGCGCGCGCGCGCTGATCCGCAACGACATGGCGGTGGCGGACACCAACTGGGCGCTGGACTACTTCCGGCTGGGCCGCGACCACCGCCTGCTGTTCGGCGGTCGCGCCAGCTATTCGACGATGACGCCCCCGAACCTGCGCGGCGTGATGACGCGCCGCATGCACCGCGTATTCCCGCAGTTGCGCGAAGTGGGCATCGAGTACCTGTGGGGCGGAATGATCGACATCTCGCTCAACCGTGCGCCGCACTGGGGCCGGCTGGCGCCGAACCTGTACTTCGCCCAGGGCTTCTCGGGACATGGCCTGATCGCCGCGTGCCTGGCGGGCACGACGCTCGCCCAGGCGATCCGCGGTCAATCCGAGCGACTGGACCTGTTCGAGAAGATCGACCACCACCCGTTCCCGGGCGGCCGTGCGCTGCGCACGCCGCTCCTGGTCGCCGGAATGGCCTGGTACAAGCTGCGCGACGCACTCTGGTGAGCGGCGCCGGCAGCCGCGCATTCCGTGACGCCGCTCTCAAGTCCCGTCCGCCCGGGCCGATAGACATGAAAGGAAACCTTCCTCGGCCTTCCCGAGCATGTCCAGTCCGCAACGCGCCGTATCCGCCATCGCCAGCCAATCGCCCCTGCCCCAGCGGATCCTGGTGGTGGAGAACTCGCGCACGCATGCGCGCCTGATCGGCGAAGCGATCGAACAGAAGCTCAGCCTGCCGGTCGTCTACGCCGCCACGCTGGACGAGGCGCGCACGACGCTGGAGAAGCATCCGGACTGGTTCATGGTGGTCACCAGCCTGGTCCTGGCCGACGGCAGCCACGACGAGGTGGTGGAGTTCTTCCTGTCCCGGCAGTTGCCCACCGTGGTCGTCAGCGGCGTCTACGACGACACGCTGCGCGAGCAGGTACTGCGACGGCAGGTGGTGGACTACGTCCTCAAGAACACGCCCGGCAGCATCGACTATCTCGTGTGGCTGGTGCAGCGCCTGGAACGCAACCGCCGCATCGCCGCCCTGATCGTGGACGACTCCCGTTCCGCCCGCCAGCACGCGGCCGCGCTGTTGTCGATGTACGGCTTCCGCGTGGTGGAAGCGGCGGATGGCGAGGCCGGCCTGGTCATGCTCGACGCCAACCCCGACATCCGCCTGGCGATCGTCGACCAGGAAATGCCCGGCATGAAGGGCCACGAGTTCACCCGTCGCCTGCGTGCGCGCCACGCCCGCGACCACCTGGCGATCATCGGCATCTCGGGCACCAGCGATGGCAGCCTGGTCCCGCGCTTCCTGAAGAGCGGCGCCAATGACTTCCTGCACAAGCCGTTCTCGCGCGAGGAATTCTTCTGCCGCGTCTCGCAGAACATCGACCAGCTGGAACTGATCGGCACCCTGCAGGATCTCGCCACCCGCGACTTCCTCACCGGCCTGCCCAACCGCCGCCACTTCCTGTCCGAGTGCCATGCCCTGCTGCCGAACACCCTGGGCAGGCAACAGTCGGTGACGGCCGCCATCATCGACATCGACCACTTCAAGCACATCAACGACACCCACGGCCATGAAGCCGGCGATATCGCACTGAAGGCCGTCGCCCAGGCCATCGCGCGCCATGCGGGTACGCAGGACCTGATCGCGCGCTTCGGCGGCGAAGAGTTCTGCGCGCTGGTGCCGTACCTGGGCGAAAGCGAAGCCGTGGACTACTTCGAATCGCTGCGCGCCTCGATAGAGGCCCTCGACGTCGACATCGGCGAGCGCACACTGAAGATGACGGTCAGCGTCGGCGTGTTCCGCACGCGCTTTCCCGGCCAGACCCTCAATCACCTGCTCAGCGAAGCGGACCGGCGGCTGTACCTGGCGAAGGCCGGTGGACGGAACCGGGTGGTGTCGAGCGGTTGAAATTCTTCCCTGTGGGAGCGACGTCAGTCGCGAGCTTTCGAGTCGCTGAAGCAAGAGCTCGCGACTCACATCGCTCCCACACCGGTCATCACGGCCCCTGCGACTGTCCGTCGCATGCGGCATTGATCGGGATCAATGCTGCAAGTGCAGCGCGCACCTAGATTTCCCCGCATTCCGGCATCCGCCGGCAGGGGATCCGAACATGACACTGCTGATCTGGCAGGACGACATGGACACCGGCATCGACATCATCGATGGCCAGCACCGGCGTATCGTGGAGATGATCAACCATCTGCACGTGACCCAGAAGTCGAGGGAGCGTTTCGCCGTCGGCGAAGTGATCGATGAGCTGGTCGATTACACGCTGTCGCACTTCGCGTTCGAGGAAGAGCTGATGGAGGAAGCCGGCTATCCGTTCAGCGCCGCGCACAAGCGCGTGCACGAAGTATTCACCAAGCGCGTGTCCGAGTATCGGCTCCGCTTCGAGGCCGGCGAAGACATCGTGGACGAGCTGCGCAGCATGCTGTCGCGCTGGCTGTTCAACCACATCCGCAACGACGACAAGGCCTACGCGGATTCGGTCAAGCGCCACCTCAACCAGTTCGTCCGCGATCACCAGCAGGGCGGCTGGCTCACCCGCACCGTGAAGCGCCTGTTCGGGTAGCGTGCTGTGTGCGCTTGGGGAGAGATCCTGCGGACGTGCGCGTGGCGCACGCTACGTGACGAATCATGGCGGCGAGATCGTAGCGTGCGCCATGCGCACGACCATGTGATGCCCCATTGCGAGCGTGGATGCCTTACCGCCGGCGCTGCATCGCCAACAAGGCCAGCAACGTCAGCACGGCCATGCCGGCCAGGTACCAGCCGACTGACGGAAGTCCGTAGCGTTCACCCAGCCTCGTGGCGATGTACGGCGCCGGCGATGCGCCCAGGATGCCGGCCAGGTTGAACGCCAGCGACGCGCCCGTGTAGCGCACGGCGGTGGGGAACATCTCCGCCAGGATCGTCCCGCAGGGGCCATAGGTGAGCCCCATCGCGCCCAGACCCAGCGCAAGGAAAGCCAGCACGCCCAGGTCGCTACCCGACTCCAGCAACGGCGCGAACACGAAGCCGAACCCGATGATCAGCAGCGTGGCGACGATCATCGCGTTGCGCCGCCCGAACCGGTCCGCATAGAGCGCCGACAGCGGGATGGTCAGGGCGAAGAACAGCACGCCGACCATCTGCAGCATCAGGAAATGCTCGCGCGTGTAGCCGAGCTTCGACGTACCCCAGCTCAGCGCGAACACGGTCATCAGGTAGAACAGCACGAACGTGGCCACCAGCGCGAGCGTGCCGGTCACCAGGGCGAACGGGTGCTCGCGCACGGTGGTCAGCATCGGCACCTTGACGCGCTCGTCGCGGTCCAGGGCCTTCTGGAAATCCGGCGTCTCGGCGATGCTCAGCCGCACCCACAGGCCGACGAACACCAGCACCGCACTGGCCACGAACGGAATGCGCCAGCCCCAGGCCAGGAACTGCGCATCGCTCATCACTGCGGTCAGCAGCAGGAAGATGCCGGTGGAGAACAGGAAGCCCAGGGGTGCCCCGAGCTGCGGGAACATGCCGTACCACGCGCGCTTGCCGGGCGGCGCGTTCTCGGTCGCCAGCAACACCGCACCGCCCCACTCGCCGCCCAGCCCGATCCCCTGCCCCAGCCGGCACAGCGCCAGCAGCAGGGGCGCCACGATACCGACCTGCGCGTAGGTGGGCAGCAGGCCGATCAGCACGGTGGAGATACCCATCGTCAGCAGCGCCGCCACCAGAGTCGCCTTGCGTCCGATGCGGTCGCCGTAGTGGCCGAACAGCGCCGACCCCACGGGCCGCGCGATGAACGCCAGCGCGAAAGTGGCGAACGACTGCAGTGTCGCGGTGGTCGGATCCCCCTGCGGGAAGAACAGGTGCGGAAACACCAGCACCGCGGCCGTCGCGTAGATGTAGAAATCGAAGAACTCGATGGTGGTGCCGATCAGGCTGGCGAACAGCACCCGACCAGGCGAGTTGGCGGGCGCGGGAGCGACGGCGGTGGCGGTCATGGACGGGCCGGTGGATGGGACGTGGGCGATTCTGGCAGAAGAACTTCTTCGATGACTCCCCTCTGCCCGTGTACGGGGAGAGGGTGCCGAAGGCGGGTGAGGGACGAACGAAGATGCGATGCCTGCGTGCCGGTAAAGCACCAGCGCTCGCCCCTCATCCGCCCTCCGGGCACCTTCTCCCCGCCTCGCGGGGAGAAGGAACGCCGCAGCTCAACTCCCCAGATTGATCCAGGTCGCCTTGATCTCGGTGTACTTGTCGAAGGCGTGCAGCGACTTGTCGCGGCCGTTGCCGGACTGCTTGTAGCCGCCGAACGGAGCGGTCATGTCGCCACCGTCCCAGTAGTTCACCCAGACGCTGCCCGCACGCAGCTTGCGCGCCACGCGATGGGCGCGGCTGATGTCGCGCGTCCACACGCCCGCCGCCAGCCCGTACTCGCTGTCGTTGGCCATCCGCAGCGCTTCTTCCTCGCTGTCGAACGCGATAACCGACAGTACCGGCCCGAAGATCTCTTCGCGGCTGATCGTGTGGTCGTGCGCGACGTCGTCGAACACGGTCGGCTCGATGTAGCAGCCGCCGTTCACCACGTCGGCGCGCAGGCCGCCCAGCGCCAGACGGGCACCCTCGGCCCTGCCCTTCTCGATGTAGTCGAGCACGCGCCGGGTCTGGCCTTCATCGACCATCGCGCCCATCGGCGCGCCGGGGTCGAGCGGATGGCGCGGGCGCATGGCCTTGCCTGCCTCGACCACGCGGGCGACGAACTCATCCTTGATCGAACGCTCCACCAGCAGGCGCGAGGCCGCGGTGCAGACTTCGCCCTGGTTGTAGAAGATGCCGCCGGCCGCGGCCTTCGCCGCCACCTCGAGGTCGTGCGCATCGGCGAACACGATGTTCGGGCTCTTGCCGCCGCACTCCATGTACGCGCGTTTCATGTTCGACAGGCCCGCGCATTGCAGCAGGCGCTTGCCGACCGGGGTGGAACCGGTGAACACCAGGCCGTCCACGTCCATGTGCAGCGCCAGCGGTTCGCCCGCGGTCTTGCCGAAGCCCGGCACCACGTTGAGCACGCCGGCGGGGATGCCCGCTTCGATCGCCAGCTCGGCCAGGCGGATCGCCGTGAGCGGCGACTTCTCCGAGGGCTTCAGCACGATGGAGTTGCCCATCGCCAGCGCCGGGGCCAGTTTCCACGTCGCCATCAGCAGGGGGAAATTCCACGGCACGATCGCGCCGATCACGCCCAGCGGTTCGCGCGTCACCAGGCCCAGTTCGTCCTGGCCGGTCGCGGCGACTTCACCGTAGACCTTGTCCAGCGCCTCGGCGGTCCAGCCCATGCAGCGGATGGTCGCGGCGACGTCGACGCTACGCGCGTCGCCCACCGGCTTGCCCATGTCGAGCGATTCCAGCAAGGCCAGTTCGTCGGCATGCCGTTCGATCAGCTGGGTGAGCTTGAGCAGCACCTTCTTGCGATGCGTCGGGCGCGCGTTGGACCACGCACCCGCGTCGAAGCTGCGGCGCGCGGCGGCGACGGCGCGATTGATGTCCTCTTCCTGGCCATCGGCCACCTGGCCGAGCACGCGGCCATCGATCGGGCTGACGCAGTCGAAGGTCTTGCCCGAGGCGGCATCGACGTATTTGCCGTCGATGAAGGCCTGCGTGCGGATCGACAGCGTGCCGGCCATGGCCTGCCAGTCCTGTTGCGTGCGGGGGTTGCTCATGGGAACTCCTGGCTGTGTTCCCTTCTCCCAGCGGGAGAAGGTGGCGCGAAGCGCCGGATGAGGGGCGAGCGGAGATGCGTTGTCCGAATCATCCGGACTGCATCACCCCTCACCCCAACCCCTCTCCCGTTGGGAGAGGGGTATGATTTCAAAACGTTGCCGGCGTATTCGCGCTGACGATCACCGCGTCGACGTCACCGACATTGCGGAAGCGATGCGGCGTACGGCTTTCGAAGTAATAGCCCTCGCCGGCCTTCAGCACGCGTACCTGCTCGCCCACCGTGACTTCCACTTCACCGGCGATCACCACGCCGCCCTCCTCGCCGTCGTGCGCCAGCATGCTGTCGCCGGTGTCGCTGCCGGGCGGCATCACTTCGCGAAGGATGCACATCTGCCGCTGCGGCCGGTGCTGGCCGACGAGGAAGTAGTGGATGCCGTTGCTGCCCACATCCGGCAGCTCGTCGGCGACATAGAACGGGCTGTCCGGCAGCCCCTTCTCCAGGTCCAGGGTGAAGAAGTCGGCCAGCGAGATAGGAATGCCGTCCAGTACCTTCTTCAGCGAACTGACCGAGGGGCTGACCTTGTTCTGCTCGATCAGCGAGATGGTGCTGTTGGTGACGCCCACGCGCTTGGCCAGCTCGCGCTGGCTGAGGCCTTTGGATTTGCGGACCAGTTGCAGGCGCGCGCCGATGTCCATCACCACCCTGACAGGAAAGCGGAAAGTGTTGCGGGATACTTTACACCCCCGGGCAGGCCGGTCAATCCGGGCTCTCCACGATATTGGGCAGGCCAGTAAACGAAGTCGGGCGGGGCCGGGACAGTGCGGCGAATCCGACCTCCGGCACGGTTGTAAAGTTTTTTCAACGCGCTAAGCTGCGCCCATCCGCCCCGCCCCTGGAGCCGCGATGAGCGCCGACGACACTTCTTCCCGCGCCCTGGCCGATCACTACGCCCGCCAGAACCTCGAGGCGCCCGCCTCGCTCGACCACTTCTGGATGCCGTTCACGGCCAACAAGCAGTTCAAGGCCAAGCCGAGGCTGCTCGCCAGCGCGTCGGGCATGTACTACAAGGATGTCGACGGCAACGAGGTGCTGGATGCCACGGCCGGCCTGTGGTGCTGCAACGCCGGCCATTCGCGGCCGCGCATCGTCGAGGCCGTGAAGCAGCAAATCGGCACGCTCGACTTCGCGCCCAACTTCTCGATGAGCTCGCCGCTGCCGTTCAAGCTGGCCGAGCGCCTGGCCGCACTGGCGCCGGGCGACCTCAAGAAGGTGTTCTTCAGCAATTCCGGCTCGGAAGCGGTCGACAGTGCACTGAAGATCGCCCTGGCCTACCACCGCGTGCGCGGCGAAGGCCAGCGCACGCGCTTCATCGGCCGCGAGAAGGGCTACCACGGCGTCGGATTCGGCGGCATGTCGGTGGGCGGCCTGCCGAACAACCGCAAGTGGTTCGGCCCGGGCCTGTCGGCGGTCTCGCATATCCGCCACACGCTGGACGTGTCGCGCAATGCATTCTCGAAAGGCTTGCCGCCGCATGGCATCGAACTGGCCGAAGATCTAGAGCGCCAGATCGCGCTGTACGACGCCTCCACGATCGCGGCGGTCATCGTCGAGCCGATCTCCGGCTCGGCCGGCGTGGTCGTCCCGCCGCAGGGCTACCTGCAGCGGCTGCGCGAGATCTGCGACAAGCACGGCATCCTGCTGATCTTCGACGAAGTCATCACGGGCTTCGGCCGCGTCGGCCATGCCTTCGGCGCGCAGCGCTTCGGCGTCACGCCGGACATGATCACCGCCGCCAAGGGCATCACCAACGGCTGCGTGCCGATGGGTGCCACGTTCGTCTCCGAGCGCCTGTTCAATGCCTTCATGAGCGGGCCCGACAACGCCATCGACATGTTCCATGGCTACACCTACTCCGGCCATCCGCTGGCCTGCGCCGCCGCGCTCGCCACGCTGGACACGTACGAAGAGGAAAACCTGTTCGACAAGGCGTTGTCGCTGGGCGACTACTGGCAGGAGGCTCTGCACTCGCTGAAGGGTCTGCCGAACGTGATCGACATCCGCAACTTCGGCCTGGTCGGCGCCATCGAACTGGCCCCGCGCCAGGGTGCGCCCGGCACCCGGGCCTACGACGTCTTCGCCCGCGCCTTCCACGAAGGCCACCTGCTGACCCGGGTGACCGGCGACGTGATCGCCCTGTCGCCCCCGCTGATCGTGGAGAAGGGCCACATCGACCGGATCGTGAACATCCTGGCGGACACCATACGGGCAACCGCGTAAAATTACGGATCAACGGCCCCAGCGCTCCCCCTCGCGCGAAGCCCCTTCCCGCTACTGGAGAGCAACATGCTGATTGGCGTCCCCAAGGAAATCAAAAACCACGAATACCGCATCGGCCTTACGCCGTCCGGTGCGCGCGAGCTGGTCTCGAATGGCCACCAGGTCATCGTCCAGCGCGACGGCGGCAAGGCCATCGGCCTGACCGATGAGCAGTACGTCAAGGCCGGCGCGGAGATCGTCGACACCGCGGCGGAAATCTTTGCCCGCGCCGACATGATCATCAAGGTGAAGGAGCCGCAGCCGAACGAGTGCGCCATGCTGCGCCCCGGCCAGGTGCTCTACACCTATCTGCACCTCGCGCCCGATCCTGAGCAGACCAAGGCGCTTGTCGCCTCCGGCGCCACCTGCATCGCCTACGAAACCGTCACCGACCGCAAGGGCGGCCTGCCGCTGCTGGCGCCGATGTCGGAAGTGGCCGGCCGCATGTCGATCCAGGCCGGTGCGCACGCGCTGGAGAAGGCGCAGGGCGGCTCCGGCGTGCTGCTCGGCGGCGTGCCCGGCGTGAAGCCGGCGGAAGTGCTGGTGATCGGCGGCGGCGTGGTCGGCATCAACGCCGCACGCATGGCGATGGGCATGAACGCGCACGTCACCATCCTCGACCGTTCGCTCGACCGCCTGAAGTATCTGGACGAGTTGTACGGCCACCAGCTGACCACGATCTACTCCACCCGCGATGCCATCGAGGAACGCCTGCCCGATACCGACCTGGTGATCGGTGCGGTGCTGATCCCCGGCGCCGCCGCGCCCAAGCTCGTCTCGCGCGACCAGCTGAAGCTGATGCGCCCGGGTTCGGTGCTGGTGGACGTGGCGATCGACCAGGGCGGCTGCTTCGAGACCTCGAAGGCCACCACCCACCAGAACCCCACGTACGAAGTCGACGGCATCATCCACTACTGCGTGGCCAACATGCCGGGCGGCGTCGCCCGCACGTCCACCTTCGCGCTGACCAACGCCACCCTGCCCTTCGCGGTGCAGCTGGCGAACAAGGGCGCGAAGCAGGCGCTGCTGGACGACGAGCACCTGCTCAACGGCCTCAACGTGCATGCCGGCAAGATCACCTACAAGGCGGTCGCCGACGACCTGGGCTACCCCTACGTGTCGGCGCGCGAAGCGCTGGCGTAAGCCGCGGTTCCTTCTCCCTGCGCAAGCGGGGAGAAGGTGCCCGAAGGGCGGATGAGGGGCGCGCCGGAGCTCCCGTATTTCACGTGGCGACCAGAACTCGAACACCCGGACACTCGATAAACCACATCGCACTTTCCACACGGGCGCCGTCGCCCCTCACCCGCCCTCCGGGCACCCTCTCCCCGCACGCGGGGCGAGCGATTCCACCAGGTAGTCCGTCATGACCGAAGCGCTGCACCATTTCTTCAACGGACAGCGGGTGGCAGGCGGCAGCGGCCGCCACGGCGATGTGTTCGACCCCGCCACCGGCACTGTCACTGCACGCGTGCCGCTCGCCTCGGCCGACGACGTGAAGCAGGCGGTGGACGCGGCGTCCGCCGCCTTTCCCGCGTGGGCCGCCACGACACCACTGAACCGCGCGCGGGTGATGTTCCGCTTCAAGGAACTGCTCGAGGCGCAGGCCGGCGAGCTGGCGAAGATCATCACCTCCGAGCACGGCAAGGTGCTCTCCGACGCACGCGGCGAGATGACCCGCGGGCTGGAAGTGGTGGAGTTCGCCTGCGGCATCCCGCACCTGCTCAAGGGCGAGCACTCGATGAACGTCGGCCGCGACGTGGACTCGTGGAGCGAATACGCACCGCTCGGCGTCGTCGCCGGCATCACGCCGTTCAATTTTCCCGCGATGGTGCCGCTGTGGATGTTCCCGGTGGCGCTGGCATGCGGCAACACCTTCGTGCTGAAACCCTCGGAGCGCGATCCGTCCGCGGCGCTGTTCATGGCCGACCTGTTGAAGAAGGCGGGCCTGCCGGATGGCGTGTTCAATGTCGTGCACGGCGACAAGGCCGCGGTGGACGCGCTGCTCGACGAACCGCGCGTGCAGGCGCTGAGCTTCGTCGGCTCCACGCCGATCGCCGAATACATCTATGCGCGCGGTTCCGCCAACGGCAAGCGCGTTCAGGCCCTGGGCGGCGCGAAGAACCACATGGTCGTGCTGCCCGATGCCGACCTGGATGGCGCGGTATCCGCGCTGCTGGGGGCCGGCTACGGCTCGGCCGGCGAGCGCTGCATGGCGATCTCGGTCGCGGTCTGCGTGGGGGATGCCACGGCGGATGCGCTGGTGGCGACGCTGGCTCCGAAAGTGGCGGCGCTGAAGATCGGCCCCGGCTGCCTCGATCCGGAAATGGGCCCGCTGGTCACCGGCGCGCACCGCGACAAGGTGCGCGGCTATGTCGATGCCGGCGTTGCGGAGGGCGCGAGCCTGGTCGTCGATGGCCGCGGCCATGTCGTCGATGGGCACGCGGATGGGTTCTTCCTCGGTGGCTGCCTGTTCGACCGCGTCACGCCGGAGATGACGATCTACCGCGAGGAGATCTTCGGACCGGTGCTGTGCGTGATGCGCGTGCCCGACCTCGACGCCGCGCTGCGCCTCGTCAACGAGCACGAGTACGGCAACGGCACGGCGGTATTCACCCGCGACGGCGGCGCGGCGCGCGAATTCGCCCACCGCGTGCAGGCCGGCATGGTCGGCATCAACGTGCCGATCCCCGTGCCGATGGCCTTCCACAGCTTCGGTGGCTGGAAGCGCTCGATCTTCGGTCCCCTGCATGTGCACGGTCCCGACGGCGTGCGTTTCTACACGCGATTGAAGACGATCACCGCCCGCTGGCCCGATACGCATGCCGCCGAGTTCGTGATGCCGACGATGAAGTAAAGTCGGGGCCGGTTCCCTCGAGGTGCTGGCCGATGTCCCTGCGTTCCCTCCGCATTCTGTTTTGCCTTGCCTGCCTGACGGCCTCCACGGTGACGTCCGCGGCCGGGCCCGTCGCCCAGGTGCGCGTCGCCTTCGACCGCAACGGCGTCGTCAGTACCCATGCGGAAGGCACGGCGGACCTCGCCATCGGTCGCAAGGTGACCGCTGACGACCCCGTGCGTGTCGCCTCCATCTCCAAGCTGGTAACCACGATCGGCGTGATGCGGCTGGTAGAGGCCGGCAAGATCGATCTCGATGCCGACGTCTCGACCTACCTGGGCTGGACGCTGCGCCACCCGCGCTTCCCCGCCACGCCGATCACGCTGCGCCTGCTGCTGTCGCACCGATCCAGCCTGACCGATGCCGCCGGCTATTACGCCACGCCGCTAGGTCAACCGCTGAAGGGCATCCTCGACGACCCCAAGGCCTGGGACGACGCACACGCACCCGGCACGCACTTCCGCTATACCAACCTCAATTTCCCGCTGGTGGCGATGGCGATGGAGAACGTCACCGGCGAGCGCTTCGACCGGCTGATGCAGCGGCTGGTGCTGGAACCGCTGAAGCTGGATGCCTGCTTCAACTGGGAGAGCTGCGATGCCGCCACGGCGACGCGCGCCGTGGTGCTGTATCGCGACCGCAAACCGGTGCGCGACGAGAACCGCACGGGCAAGCCGGCCTGCGCGGTGGTCGTCGAGGACGGCGCCGATTGCGACCTCGCCCGCTGGAAGCCCGGCGAGAACGGTGCGCTGTTCTCGCCACAGGGTGGCCTGCGCATTTCGGCGAATGGACTGGCGAAGATCGGCCGCCTGTTGCTCGACGGTGGAGAAGTCGATGGCATACGCCTGCTGTCATCCGCCAGCGTCGACACGATGGTCGCTCCGCAATGGACGTTCGACGGCGGCAATGGCGTGACGCATGAAGAAGACACCGGCGGAGGGCAGAACAAGGCCTTCTTCTGCCGGTACGGCCTCGCCGTGCAGACCCTGGCGACGCCGGTGCAAGGCTGCGGCGATGATCCGTTCGGCGACCGTGTCGCGCGCGTCGGTCATTCCGGCGATGCCTATGGCCTGCGCTCGGGCTTGTGGCTCGACCATCAGGCGGGCACCGGCGTGGTCTATTTCGCCACGGACGTCGGCGCGTCGCCGGCCGGCGCACACTCTGCCTTCACGTCGATCGAGGAAGCGCTCGCACGTGGAGTGCCCCACACCGCCGATACGCGTCGTTGAACCGTTGAACGCCACGCAGTGAAGGCTGCGTGAAATCGCTTGCACCGCATCGGATGTCGACGCGGCGTGAAAAGAAGCGCACTTACGTTGCGTGTGTCGCAACGCATCCAGTAGGAGCCCGCCTGCGTAGTGCAGGCATCCGACACGCAAGGTGTCGGCCTTTCCCCTGGAGGAGTTCCACGATGAAGAAGTCGCTTTCCGTGCTGGCCGTGTCGCTCGTGCTGTCCGCGCCCGCTTATGCCGCTGGTCCCGAACAGGGCAAGTGGTCGATGTCCGTTTTCGGTGGCATCGATACGCCCATCAGCGGCGACGTGCACGACGGCGCCATCGCGCCCGTTCCGGATCTGGGCCCGCTGAACCCCGCCCTCGCCGGCGTCAGCGCGGAACTGCGCATCCAGCCGCGTTCCCATGAGGAGATCTACGACAACGCGATGGGCTATGGCCTGGAATTCTCCTACGGCCTGAACCAGAACGCGGAGGTCTTCGGGCAGGTCCGTCGCGTCGAGACCGATCCGGGTACGGTGCAGGTCGGCGGTGCGTTCGTGCCGGCCCTGAACACCACGCTGCCCGTCTACGGCACCTTCAGCGACTACAAGGCCCTGACCCTCGAAGCCGGTTACCGCCACTACTTCATGGAACCGGGTTACACCCGTCCCTTCATCGCCGGCCGTCTCGGCGCTACCCAGACCGACGACATCCGCGCCACGTTCGAGATTCCCGATGCGGGCATCACCATCGCCAACGCCCCCTTCACCGAGAAGAAGTGGGCCGCCAGCGCAGGCGTCGACGTGGGCGTGCTGATTCCGGTCAGCGAGAAGTTCAGCATCACCGCACAGGCGGGCGTGCGCTATGTCGCCGACCTGGAAGGCGACGACAGCGCCATCGGCGGGCTTGGCCTTGGCTCCATCAACGACACGGGCAAGCGCGTCTCCGTGCCGGTCTCCCTCGCCGCCCGCATCGACTTCTGATCGCGGCGCGCTGCGGACGGACCGCCTCTCCCCCGGCCGTCCGCAGCGCGATTCCGTCTCGCTCCGCCTCCCGCCTCAAGATCTCCCCGTACGGGCCGATAGTGCCTACATGTCGCCCCGCGCCGAACACGACGCGGGGCCTCCACGATCCAACAGGGGGATCCATCACCATGGCGTCACGTCCTACCGTCCTGCTTTGCGACGATTCGCGCGCACTGCGCATGCTGGCTGCCCGCCAGCTGGAAGACTGCGGCTTCGAAGTGGTCGGCGAAGCCGGCAACGGCCACGAAGCCGTCAGCCAGTACCAGGCTCTCAGACCCGATGTCGTCCTGCTGGACCTGGTGATGCCGGAATGCGATGGCAAACAGGCGCTCGGCAGGATACTGTCGCTCGACGCGCAGGCACGCGTGGTGATCCTGAGTTCGCTGGGCGGACAGGGTGATATCGAGGAATGCCTGAAGCTGGGCGCCAAGTCGTACCTGCAGAAGCCCATCGATCCGGAAGTGATGGATCGCGTGTTGCACGAAGCGGTCGCCTGACCGCCGCGCACGTCCTCCTTCAACTTCCGTACGAGACCAGACCATGGCAGCTAAATTCCTCGGCCAGTTCCTGCTGGAACGCGGCGCGATCACCTCGGCGCAATTGCTGGCCGCGCTGGACGCGCAGCGCGCCTCCAATCCCCTGCTCGGCGAGCTCGCCGTGCATCACCAGATGCTGGACGCGGCCCAGGCACGCCGCATCAACGACCGCCAGCGGGCCGAGGATCGCCGGTTCGGCGACATCGCGCTGGAAATGGGCCTGCTGGATGCGGGCCAGCTCGACGTGCTGCTGGCGGCGCAGAAGAAGGGCCGCAAGCTGTTCGGTCAGATCCTGGTCGAACAGGGCGCCCTGACCGCCGAACAGCTGGAAGCCGAACTGGTCGCGCACCGCCGCGATCTGGACGAAGCCAACCATGCGCTGGCCCTCGGCATCGCCGGGCATGCGCTCGCCGACGCCGCCACCAGCGCGATCCGCGTCAGCAACCGCCTGTTTCCGCGCCTGATGGGCAGCCAGTGCCAAGCCTCCGGGATCGCAGACGACAGCGCGCTCGAGGCCTGCGACGTGACCGCGCACGTGCGGATCGAAGCCGGCGCGGAATCCCTGCTGGTGGGCGTCGGCTGCTCCCGCGCCACGATGCAGGCGATGGCGTGCTCGCTGCTGTCGATCCCACCCGCGCAGTGCGACGACGAACTGGCCGTGGATGCGCTGGGCGAACTGGTCAACGTGCTGATGGGCTACGTGGTGCGCGACACGCTGTCCGACGACGCCAGCTACCGCGCCCATCCACCGAGCACCGCGCTCACCGCGGCCGACCTGGCCTCCCGCCACAGCACGCTGGCGCTGTCGATGGCCTCGCAGCGCGGCGACTTCGTCCTGATCGTCGGCTGACGCACGGCGCTACGCCCGCGTCAGCCGCCACGCGCGGTGGATGCGGGCGTTGCGTTCGAAATCCGGCGGAATCGTGCTGGCGCTGATGTCCTCGCAGCGCGCGAATTCCGCCACCGCGTTCTCGTCCAGCTTGAACCGGCGGAAGTTGTTGCTGAAGTACAGCACCCCGCCCGGCGCCAGCCGTGCAACCGCGGCGCGCAACAGCCGTACGTGCTCCTTCTGCACGTCGAAGTCGTCGGCGCGCGCGGAGTTGGAGAACGTCGGCGGATCGCAGAAGACCAGGTCGTACTCGGCCTGCTCGGCCTCCAGCCAGCGCACGGCGTCGGCCTGCACGAGGCGATGCTTCGCGCCGCCCAGGCCGTTCTCGGCGAGGTTGTCCGCACACCACTGCAGATAGGTCGCCGACAGGTCCACGCTGGTCGTGCCCGACGCACCCGCGACGGCGGCCTGCACGCTGGCCACGCCGGTGTAGCAGAACAGATTGAGGAACCGCTTTCCGCGCGCTTCCTGCGCCATCCGTCGCCGCAGCGGCCGATGATCGAGGAACAGGCCGGTATCGAGGTAGTCGAACAGGTTGACCCGCAGCAACGCGCCCGACTCGCGCACGACGATGAACTCGTCGCGCTGCTGCATGCGTCCGTATTTCGACCCGCCCTTGCCGCGCTCGCGCGCCTTCACCGCGATCTGTTCCTGCGGCACGCCGAAGACCTCGCGGGTGGCGGCCAGCAGTTCGCTGAAACGGCGACGCACGTCGTGCTCGGGAATGGTGGCCGGCGCGGCGTATTCCTGCACGTGCAGGAACGTGCGGGCCTGTCCGCCCTCTTCCACGTAGACGTCGATGGCCGCCGCGTATTCGGGCAGGTCCGCATCGTAGGCGCGGTAGCAGGT
Source organism: Pseudoxanthomonas sp. LjRoot127 (assembly GCF_964253495.1). Classification (NCBI taxonomy): domain Bacteria; kingdom Pseudomonadati; phylum Pseudomonadota; class Gammaproteobacteria; order Lysobacterales; family Lysobacteraceae; genus Pseudoxanthomonas; species Pseudoxanthomonas sp. LjRoot127. The sequence goes on along the minus strand of NZ_CAXUQR020000001.1, from coordinate 2,876,229 downwards.
GATGCCCTCGCGCGTGCGCCAGGCCTTGAACTTCTTGAGGTTCTTGCGCAGGCGGTTGGCGACCATCTGCGCACCGTCCGACAGCGGCCTGGCCTCGCGCGGTTCGCGGGCGGGCGTGGCGACCGGATCGCAGACGATCAACGCGCACTCGATGGCGCCGTTGAACAGCTGGTACTTCTTGGCCGCGCGCAAACCGGTGGCATAACCAAGATCGGCATTGCCGCACAGCAGGCTGGCGCGCCATTGCGGCACGGCGCGCTGCAGCGCATCGCCGAGCGCGCGGTACAGGTCGGCATCGGCGGCGAGTCGTTCGTCGTAGGGCGGATTGCAGACGACAAGCCCGCGCAGTTCATCGCGCGCGGGCAGCTGGGCGACATCGCGCGTCTCGAACTGCAACTGACCCGCGAGTCCGGCGAGCACCGCGTTGTCACGCGCGGCGCGGATCGCGCCCAGGTCCACGTCGCTGCCGAAGAACACCGGCTTCAGCGCCTTGCGGCCTTCCGTTTCGCGCTGCACGGCGTCGGCGAACAGGGCGCGCCATGCATCGACATCGAAGCCGAGCCAGCGCGTGGGCAGCGCCGGGCCGTGGCGCTGCAGGCCGGGCGCGACATCGGCCGCCATCAGCGCGCCTTCGATCAGCAGCGTGCCGCTGCCGCACATCGGGTCGAGCAACGCGCCGCCGTCGTGGTACAGCGCCGGCCAGCCACCGCGCATCAGCACGGCCGCTGCGAGGCTCTCCTTCAACGGCGCCTCGTTCTGCGCCTGGCGCCAGCCGCGGCGATGCATCGGGCCGCCGCCCAGGTCGATCGATATCGTCGCGCGGTTCCTGCGCAGCGACAGGTTGATGCGCAGGTCCGGCTGTTCGACATCCACCGACGGTCGCTCCATGCCCTGCTGGCGCAGGCGGTCGACCACGGCATCCTTCACGCGCTGCGCGGCATAGCGCGCATGGGTGATCGCCTCGCCCGACACGTGCGCATCCACCGCCAGCGTCAGTTCGGGGCGCGTGTGCGTTTCCCACGCGATCGCCATCACGCCGTCGTACAGTGCCTGTTCGTTCAGGCATTCGAATTCATCGATCGGCCACAGCACGCGACTGGCCAGCCGCGACCACAGCACGGCACGCTGCGCGTCCACGGGCTCGCCGTCGGCATTCACGCCGGCGATGGTGGCGGTGGCCTTGGGCACGCCGAGCGCGAGCAGCTCGTCGGCGAGCAGATATTCCAGGCCCTTGGCGCAGGAGACGAAGAACTTCAAAGGAAACCTCGATACGTCAGAGAGCGGCGAGCAATTGCCCGAATGCATCCGCCGAAGCGGCGACATGGTCGGACAGGCGATGCCCGTCGTTGACCAGCAGCAGGCGCGCGCGGCGCGCATGCGCCCAGTCGGTCACGGCCTGCGCGGGGATCAGTTCGTCGTCCCAGCCATGGATCACCGACACAGGGACCGGCGCGGCATCCAGCAGCGGCAGCGGCCCCATGCTGATCGGCGGCGCCATCAGGAAAAGGCCACGCACCGGCACCTCCAGCGAGATGCGGCCGGCGATGTAGGCGCCCAGGCTGGAACCGGCCAGCACCACCGGCCCACGCGAGGCGGCGGCGTGCGCGAGGGAGCGCAGGCGTTCCAGCCGCGCGACCACGTCGCCGAGCGAACTGACATCGCGGCGCGCGTCGAGGTCGGTGTAGTCCGGGCGTTCGTGGGTCCAGCCCAGGCGTTCGGCCACGTCGGCGAGCGCGGTGACCTTGGTGGCGTCCGGACCGCTTTCGAACCCGTGCGACAGGATGCAGTGGCCGCGCATCAGAGCGCTTCCACCGGATCGCAGATGCGGAACGAACCACCTTCGACGATCCGCGCGCACAGGCCGCCATGGCCACGCATCGCGTTGTAGCCGCCCGGGCCCAGCGCGTCTTCCATCCGCGAGCACGGGTCGCATTCTTCCGTGCCCTCGAACACTGCGGTGCCGATGCGGAAACGGCGCTCCTTCAGTGCGATCAGCGGGATGCCGGACACGACCACGTTACGGCGCAACAGCGAAGGCGCTAGGTCGGACCGCTGCGCGAGCGCGGCGATGACGGGCAGGTGCTCGGCCTGGATCAGGGTGATGCCGCGCTTGCCGCTGCCTCCCTTGTAGCGGTCGCCGACCAGGCCAGCGCCGGTGACGGCTTCGACGGCGTCGGTGGCGACCATGACCTCGTCGCGGGCCGGTCGCAGGCCGATCCAGTCCACCTTGCCGGCACGCGGCAGGGTGGCCATGAGCTTGGCCAACGGGGATTCGGGATTGAGCGGCATGGGAAACCCGCGACGGGAAAGGCCGCCAGTTTACCGGAGCGGCCCGTGTCCAGCCCGATCCCCGCCCTGCCTGCTAGCATCCAAGCATGCGCACGGACCTGCCCTTCACCCCCGTCATCGACCTGTTGCCCTACGAAGCCAAGCTGGACATCCGGCCGCTGGAACAGATCGACCTGGTCGTCATCCACTGCACCGAGCTGCCGGACATGGCGATGGCACGCGAGTACGGCGAGCGCATCCTGCATGCCTCCGGCACCGGCAACAGCGGCCACTACTACATCGATCGCGACGGCACCGTGCACGTCTACGTGCGCCCGCAACACGTCGCCCACCACGTGCGTGGCTACAACCCGCGTTCGATCGGGATCGAGCTGGTGAACACCGGCCGCTACCCCGATTGGCTCGCCGTGGGCCGCCAGTCGATGGAAGAGCCTTACGCCGAGGCGCAGATCGAGGCCCTGTCGGCGCTGCTGGCACACCTGCGGCACGCGCTGCCCGCGCTGCGCTACATCGCCGGCCACGAGGACCTCGACACCACGCGCGAGCCCGCCAGCGACGATCCGCGCATTCTGGTGCCGCGGAAGATGGACCCGGGCCCCCTGTTCCCGTGGGACGCGGTGCTGCGCACGACCCCGCTGGAGCGGCTGCTGCCCTGACGGGCCGCGCACGGACGGCCGGTATAATCGCCGTTCGCCAAGACTCCAGGCCCTGCCGTGCCCGCACCTGAACCCGTCGTCTCCGAGCTGATCGAACTGCTGTCGCTGGAGCGGCTGGAAGACAACCTGTTCCGCGGCCAGAGCCGCGATATCGGCACCAAGTACGTGTTCGGCGGCCAGGTGCTCGGCCAGGCGCTGTCGGCTGCACAGGCCACGGTGGGTGGTGGCGAGGAAGAGCGCCGCGCGCATTCGCTGCACGCCTACTTCCTTCGTGCAGGCAACATCGAAGCGCCGATCGTCTACGAAGTGGACCGCACGCGCGACGGCGGCAGCTTCTCGGTGCGCCGCGTCACGGCGATCCAGCACGGCCGCGTGATCTTCTTCTGCGCGGCGTCGTTCCAGGCCGAGGAAGAAGGCGCCGAGCACCAGCTGTCGATGCCTGAAGTGCCGCGGCCGGAAGACATTCCGCCCGCGCCGCCGGTGCCTGCGGAGGTCATGGCCACGCTGCCGCCGAAGGTGCAGCGCTGGCTGTCGCGACGCGGCCCGTTCGAATTCCGCCACGTGTACCCACGCGACGAGTTGAATCCGCCCAAGCGGCCGCCGTTCCAGCAGGTGTGGTTTCGGTTGAGCGAGCCGGTCGGCGATTCGCCCGAACTGCACCGCGCCCTGCTCGCCTATGCCTCGGATTTCCAGTTGCTCGGCACGGCCACCTACCCGCACGGCATCAGCTACTACCAGCCGAACGTGCAGATGGCGTCGCTGGACCACGCGCTTTGGTTCCACCGCCCGTTCCGTGCCGACGACTGGCTGCTCTATTCGATCGACAGCCCCAGCGCGAGCGGCTCGCGCGGACTGGCGCGCGGGCAGATCTTCGATCGCCAGGGCCGCCTGGTCGCCAGCACCGCGCAGGAAGGCCTGATCCGCGTGGTGCCGGACGCCGAAGCGGCCTCGGCTGTCCCGGCGAAGGACTGAGGGAATACCCATGCGGCAAGTCTTTTCCAGCCAGCGCATCGAAACCGTCGAAGGCGTGGCCAAGCTCTTGAGCGATGCGGGCGTTCCGGTCTTCATCAGCAACGGCCGCTCGTACCACAGCAAGCGCGGCGGGCAGTTCAGCTACACCGAACCGGTGAAGGCGCAGCTGCAGCCCGCCGTGTGGGTGCGCCACGCCGAAGACCAGCCGCGCGCGCGCGAACTGCTGCGCGAGGCCGGCCTGATGGAAACCACGCGCCCTGGCTATGCGACCACGCTGACGTTCCGCAGTGACCAGGAACCCGCGGCCACGCCGCAGCGCTCCTGGGCCTGGCGCATCCGCCTGATCCTGCTGGCCCTGATTGCCCTGGCCGCCGTCGTCATGTGGATGCGGCGCCCGATGCCGCCGCCCGCAGCGCCCGTCCCGGTCCCGCAGGAACAACCCGCGACGCCTGCCCCCGCGGACGAGGCGCCCGAGGAAGACCGCATCCGCATCCAGCCCGCCACCGGCGGCTGACCGCAGACGGTCACATCCGTCTTCCCGGCCCGTCAGGGTCATCAGCCCACCCGATGATCCTGACGCCATGAATACCCTCGCCCTGGACCTGATGCTGCAGGCCGAACTGCCCGCCGCCACGCGCGGCAGCCAGGAGGCCTACGGCCGCATCGTCCACGCCTGCCAGAACACCGTCACCGCGATCGCGCTGGCGATCACCCGCGACGTGCAGGCCAGCGAGGATATTGCGCAGGAAGCGTTCCTGAAGGCCTGGCAGCAGCTCGACCGGTTGAAGAACAGCGCCAGCTTCCTGCCCTGGCTGCGCCAGATCACCCGCAACCTCGCCCGCGACTGGCTGCGCGCACAGCATGGCCGTCCCATGTCGGGCGAAGTGGCCGAGATCGCCATCGGCATGGCCGCCGACCCGGACCCCACTCCCGCCGAGCGCCTGCTGCAGACGGAAGAGGAAATCGTCGCCACCGACATCATCTCCTCGCTCCCGGAGGACAGCCGCGAGGCGCTGCTGCTGTTCTACCGCGAGGGGCAGAGTTCGCAGCAGGTCGCGGAACTGCTGGGCCTGAGCGATGCGGCCGTGCGCAAGCGCCTGTCGCGGGCACGCGCGCTCGTACGCGACGAGTTGCTGCAACGCTTCGGCGAGTTCGCCCGCTCCACGGCACCCGGCGCGGCCTTCACCATGATCGTGCTGGGCGGGCTGGTCGGCGCGATGCCCGCCGCGAGCGCGGCGACGGTCATCGGTTCCGGCGTGCTCGGAGGCGGCTTGGCGGGCAAGCTCGGGACCAGCGGGCTGACGACGGGCGGAGTGACCGGCGGCGTCGCCGGTGGCTCGCTGGGCGTGATCGTCGAGCAGATCACCCAGCATCCTGCGGCACTCGCCGGCGCGATGGGCGGCATGGTCGGCGGCCTGATCGGCTATGCCTTCACCTGGTGGTACCTCGCGCGGTTCTGCCAGACGGCGCAGGAACGGCTGCAGGTACGCCGCTTCATGGTGCTCAATACCACGTCCGGCTCGGTCTGGCTGTTCTGCCTGATGGTGGCGACGGTGCTGGCGACCGGCTGGGTGGCGATCGCGCTGGTCATGCTGGCCGGCATGTGCGTGATCAACTACCAGTACCTGGTCACGCTGCCCCGGATCATGGACCCGATCCTGTCGCACCCCGCGAATGCCTCGCGGCGGCGGGGCTACGACTACGTGATCGGCCGGAAAGCAGTGGCGCTCACCAGCGTGCTGGCCGTCGCCGCGGTGCTCTACGCCCTGGTCTGCAGCGGTCGGTTGACGCTCTAGCGCCAAGCGCGCGTGGTTGGGTCACACTTCCTGCCGCCGGTCGTCGTGCCTGCACTACCCGGCCACATGGAACCCCAATGGATGCCCTGACGATAGAACTCTCTCTGCGGGAAACCCTGCCCGCGGCCGCACGCGGCGACCAGGCCGCCTACGGCCGCGTCGTCGCGCTGTGCCAGAACGCCGTGACCGGCATCGCCCTGGCGATCACCCGCGACGTGCAGGCCAGCGAGGACATCGCGCAGGAGGCCTTCCTGAAAGGCTGGCGCCAGCTGGCGACCCTGAAGAACCCCGACAGTTTCCTGCCCTGGCTGCGCGAGATCACCCGCAACCTGGCCCGTGACCACCTGCGCGCGCAGCGACGCCGCCCGATGACCGGCGAAACCGCCGAGATTGCACTGACGCTGGCCGCCGACACCGCGCCCACGCCGGCCGAGACGCTGCTGCAGACCGAGCAGGAACAGGCCGCGCGCGAGGTCATCGCCGCCCTGCCCGAGGACAGTCGCGAAGTGCTGCTGCTCTACTACCGCGAAGGGCAGCGCTCGCACCACGTCGCGTCCTTGCTGGGCATCACCGACGCCGCCGCGCGCAAGCGCCTGTCGCGTGCACGCCAGTACGTGCGCGAAGAACTGATCACGCGCTTCGGCGAATTCGCGCGTACGTCGGCGCCATCGGCCGCGTTCGCCAGCGGAGTGCTCGGCATGCTCGCGATCTCGGCGCCGCCGTCGGCAGGCGCGGTCGTGCTGGGCACCGGCGGCGCGGTCGCCGGCAAGGGCCTGCTCAAGTTGCTGGGAGGTGGATTGGGCGCGACTGCGTTCGGCACCCTAGTGGGCATCGGTGCGGTGTGGTTCGGTATCCGCAAGTACCTGCGGGATCCGCTCGACGCACGCGAGCGCGATGACCTCCTGCGCTATGGCGCCGTCAACACGGTCGCGATCCTGGTGTTCGTCATCGGCATCACCGCACTGGCCCGGATGCCCGGCTGGATGCCGCACATGGCGCTGACGCTGGCGTACATGGCCGTGATCGGGTGGACCTCGGGCCGCTGGTTCCCCCGCATCCTGCAGCGCCGCCACGCGCGGGACCTGTTGCTCGATCCCGAAGGCGAACGTCGCCGCATGCAGCGCCAGCGTACTTGGCGCGTATGGGGCTGCGTGCTGGGCTTCACGCTGGCGACGGCCGGCCTGCTCGCCGGGCTGCTGATGTCGGGCCGCCTGCAGCTTTGAGGCCACGCGTGCACCCGGGCAACCGGGTGCACGTGACCGTCCTCAGCGACGGACGGGCTTGCCCGCCGCCAGTTCGTCCTTCGACAGGACACCATCCTTGTTGGTGTCGAGCGCATCGAAGCGTCCGGCCAGGCGGCTGTCCTTCACTTCGTCACGCGACAGGCGGCCGTCCTTGTTCGCATCCGACGCCGCGAATCGTTCGTCCATGCGCGCCTGCAGGCGCTGCTGGAACTCGGCACGGCGCGCGACATCGGCCTGGTCGATCTCGGCACGGGTCAGCTTGCCATCCTTGTCCGCATCAGCCTTGGCGAACCACGCGTCGCGACGCTGCTTGCCGCGCAGTTCGCGATCGGTGCGGTCGATCACGCCATCCTTGTTGGCATCCATGGTGTCGAAGCGTTCGGCAAAGCGCGGCTGCGCCGCGGCCTCGGCCTTGCTGATGCGGCCATCGCCATCGGTATCGAGCTTGCCGAAGCCCGCGCCGTGGCGCGGGCCACCGTGTCGCCCGTGACCCCGCATGCCCTTGTGCTGCGGGCGCTCGTCGGCACTGAGCGTGCCGTCGCCGTTCTTGTCCAGCTCGGCGAAGCGGTCGGCCAGGCGCGGGCGGGCGGCCGCTTCGGCCTTGTCGATGGCGCCGTCGTTGTTCTTGTCGAGGCTGGCCCGCGCCGGCTTCTGTGCGTCTCCGGCCTGCGTGGCGGCCAGTGCGGAACCGGCACCGAGGGCGGCCAGCACGGCCACGAAAAGCAGGGTCTTGCGGTTCATCGTGTTCTCCTGAAGGCGCGGCGCCGTGTGCGCCACTGACACGGGAAACGTCCCCAGGCGGGGTCGGTTGACGCGCTGACGGACGCGTTCAGGCAGCGGATGGTCGCGATCCACGCGACGCGATGTGCGCAGTATGCTGGCCGCATGTCCCTGCCCTTCGCCCGCGCGCTGTCGATCTTCGGCCACCCCATGCTGGTGCTGCCGGTGGCGGTGCTGCTGATCGTGCTGGCAAGGGGCGACGCACGCACCGCCGTGGCATCGGGAATGGCGTTCGCCACGTTCGCCGCGCTTGTGATGGGTTATTCGTGGTGGCAGGTGCGGCGTGGCCGCTGGAGTCACGTGGACGCCAGTGCGACGCATGAACGTAGGGCGCTGAATCGCTTCCTCCTGGTCGCCCTGACCGCAGGCGCCTGGCTGGTCGCGTGGCGTGGCGGGCAGCCGTTGCTGGCGCTGGGCCTGGCGCTGTCCGCTGCGATGATCCTGACCGCGATGCTGACGGCACGCTGGTGCAAGCTGTCGCTGCATCTGGCCTTCATCGTGTTCGCTGCGTGCCTGCTGCGTGAACTGGGCATTGCCTGGATGTTCGTCGCGCTGTCGTTCGCCGCGGCCGTGGCGTGGTCGCGCCTTGCGCTTCAGCGGCATACGCGCCGCGACCTGGTCGCAGGCACCATCACCGGCGCAGCGGCAGGCCTGGCGTTCTGGCCGCTGGCATCACGCTGGACGGGCTGACATGGGCGAGAACACGCAATCGATCGGCGACCTGCGCCTGTTCCATACCGGCGAACATCCATGCGGCTACTGGCCCGAGCGCGTCGCCCGCGACCTGGTCCTGGACCCGCGCGACCCCCGCCTGCCGCAGTTGTATCCCGATGCGCTGGGTTGGGGCTTCCGCCGTTCCGGCGACATCGTGTATCGCCCGCATTGCCGGCAATGCCGTGCCTGTGTCGCCGTCCGCATCCCGGTCGCCGACTTCCGGCCGGATCGCAGCCAGCGCCGCTGCGCATTACGCAATGCCCGCGTGGAAACACGGATCGTCGCCGCCCTGCGCGACGACGAACACCTCGCGCTCTATCAGCGCTATCTCGCCGCGCGCCACCCGCTCGGCGGCATGGACGACCATGGCGCCACGGAGTTCGACCAGTTCCTGGTGGGCAGCTGGTCGCGTGGGCGCTTCGTGGAGCTGCGCGAGGATGGCCACCTGCTGGCGGTCGCGGTCACCGACGTCATTCCGGGCGCACTCTCCGCCGTCTACACCTTCTACGATCCGGCACTGGAAGCCCGCAGCCTGGGAACCCTGGCGATCCTGCGTCAGATCGAATGGGCGCGACGCGACGGGTACGCGCATCTCTATCTTGGCTACTGGATCGATGGCCATCGGAAGATGGACTACAAACGACGCTTTGCACCGCTCGAGCGCTTTGATGGACGCCACTGGGTGCGTGCGGATCTGTGAGTCGACGCACGATCGCACGCGATGAAACGTTGCAGGTAAATGTGAATAGCAACTTCGTGACCGGGTAATCAGAATGTGCCCGCCGACGCGCATGCGGATCGGCGCCGGAACACGCACATCCACTCACACGATCGGAGCTTTCATGAAGTTCAACCTGCTCGCCCTTGCGGCATTGACCACGCTGGCCCTCTCGGCCTGCAAACCCGCCGACGAAGCCACTCCGGTCGCCGATGCGCCCGCCGTCGAAGCGCCGGCCGTCGCCGACGCCCCCACCGATGCAACCGCAACCGCGACGCCGGACGACACGGTCGACGCCGGCACCGGCGTCGCCGAATGCGACCAGTACCTCGAAAAGGTCTACGCCTGCATCAGCGACAAGGTGCCGGAAGCGCAGCGCGAGATGATGAAGCAGGGCATCGAGCAGTCGAAGGCCGGCTGGTCCGCCGTCACCGACAAGACGGCGCTGGCTGCCCAGTGCAAGACCGCGATGGACCAGGCCAAGACCGCCTACGCGGCGATGGGCTGCTCGTTCTGACGCTGCGGCGGGCCGACCTCCTCGCCGGCCCGTGGCGCCCCGGTTTCCGGGGCGCTTTTTTTACGCCTGTCATGCCGGCATGACAGAATCCCCGGATGCGCACTCTCCTACTGCTGCTCACGATGACGCTTGCCGCGTGCCATTCCCCCACCAAGCCGGCCGAACCCGCCAGCCGGCAGGCGGTGCCACTGCGCGTGGCGACCTACAACACGTCGCTGTTTTCGGACGATGCCGGTGGCGTGATCCGGCAACTGGAGGGCGACAGCGCGCATGCGCGCAAGATCGCCGCCGTCCTGCAGCACGTGCGGCCGGACCTGGTACTGCTGAACGAATTCGACTACGACGATGCGCATCGTGCCGCGGACCTGTTCCAGCAGCGCTATCTCGAGATCGCCCAGCCAGGGGGCGGTGAACCGCTGCGGTATCCGTATCGCTATCTCGCGCCGGTGAATACCGGCGTTCCCAGCGGGCTGGACCTGGACCGCAACGGTGCGGTCGGCACGCAGGGGCGCGAACGCGGCAACGATGCGTGGGGTTACGGCCTGCATCCCGGCCAGTACGGCATGCTGGTGCTGTCGCGTTTCCCGATCGATGCCACGCAGGTGCGCACCTTCCAGTTGCTGCGCTGGAGCACGCTGCCGGGTGCGGCCAGTCCCGTCGACCCTGCCACGCGCGCGCCGTTCTATTCGGATGCCATCTGGAAGCAACTTCGCCTGTCGTCCAAATCGCACTGGGATGTGCCGGTATCCACCCCGGGTGGCGTGGTGCATTTCCTGGTCTCCCATCCCACGCCGCCGGTGTTCGACGGACCGGAGAACCGGAATGGCATGCGCAACGCCGATGAAATCCGGTTGTGGCGCGAATACCTCACGCAGCACGATGCGCATTGGCTCTGCGACGACCAGGGCCGCTGCGGCGGCCTGGCATCCGATGCGCGTTTCGTCATCGCGGGCGATCTCAACAACGATCCTGCGGACGGCGACGGCCAGCACGACGCGATCATCGAACTGCTCGAACACCCGCGCGTGATGCGCATGGCCACGCCACGCAGCGAAGGCGGCCAACAGACCGCACTCGCCTACGCCGCCAAGGGCCTGCAGCGCCGCGGCGCACCCGCGCACGTGACCGGGGATTTCGGACGCCGCAACGGCGCCTTGCGACTGGACTATGTGCTGCCGTCCACGGGCTTCGGCGTGGTGGGCAGTGGCGTGTTCTGGCCGAAACCGGGCCAGCCCGGCGCTGCCATCGCCGATGGCAGCGACCATCACCTGGTGTGGGTGGACCTTACGCTGTAGGCGCGGATGGCGGCACCACGGTGGCGGCGCGCGGGCCGAAACCGAACAACGATTCGTTCTGTGCGGAGACGATCATCCGGATCATGCTGCCCGGCACCATCAGCTCTACCTGCATCTCATGGCCTTCGGCGTCCCTGCCGACCAGCGTCATCTCGGTGAAGGCGCCGCCGGTATCGATCTCCTTGCAGAACAGATGCGGACCCTCCGCATGGGCGGTGAGATAAGGCTTGATGGCCTCGCCCAGGGCTTCCAGCGCCTGAGGGAAGAAGAAGACGGCGTAGCCGGTGTTTCCGTTCAAGGTGTTTTCCTCAGGCCAGGTCAATGGTGATCGCAGCGGCGGCATCACGCGCGACCGCACGAGCGGTGTCCGTGTCGTCGCCACGCGCGAGCGTCACGCCGACACGGCGATGGCCTTCCACGCGCGGTTTGCCGAACAGGCGCAGGGCGGTGTCGGGCACGGCCAGCGCGTCCTCGACATTGCGGAATACCGGCACGCCGTGGCCGTGCGCCAGCATCGCGCACGATGCGGACGGGCCGCTCTGGCGGATCACCGGGATCGGCAGGCCGAGGATGGCGCGCGCGTGCAGCGCGAATTCGGACAGTTCCTGCGACACCAGCGTCACCAGGCCGGTGTCGTGCGGGCGCGGCGAGACTTCGCTGAACCACACCTCGTCACCTTTCACGAAAAGCTCCACGCCGAACAGACCCCAGCCCCCGAGATCGTCGGTTACCGCCCTGGCGATCCGCTGTGCGCGCTCCAGCGCACGTGGCGACATCGGCTGTGGCTGCCAGCTCTCGCGGTAGTCGCCATCCTTCTGCCAGTGGCCGATCGGTTCGCAGTACGAGGTACCGCCTGCATGGCGCACGGTCAGCAGGGTGATTTCGTACTCGAAGTCGATGAAGCCTTCGACAATGCAGCGGCCCGCGCCCGCGCGTCCGCCGGTTTGCGCGTAGTCCCAAGCAGCGTCGATGTCGGCTTCGCTGCGCAGCGTGCTCTGGCCCTTTCCTGAGGAAGACATCACCGGCTTCACCACGCACGGCAGGCCGATCTCGCGCACGGCCTGGCGGTATTCGTCCTGCGTATCGACGAAGCGGTAGGGCGATGTCGGCAGGCCCAGGGTTTCGGCGGCGAGCCGGCGGATGCCTTCGCGGTCCATCGTCAGCCGTGCCGCGCGTGCCGTCGGAATGACACGGGCGGCGCCCTCGGCTTCCAGCGCCACCAGCGTTTCGGTATGGATCGCCTCGATTTCCGGCACCACCAGGTGCGGCTGCTCCCGTGCGATCAGCGCGCGGATCGCGGCCGGATCGAGCATGTCGAGCACGTGCGCGCGGTGCGCGACCTGCATCGCCGGCGCATCCGCGTAACGGTCGGCCGCGATCACTTCCACGCCCAGCCGCTGCAACTCGAGGGCCACCTCCTTGCCCAGTTCGCCAGAACCCAGCAGCAGGACTCGGATGGCATGGGGAGACAGCGGCGTTCCTAGGGTGGTCATGCGTGTGCGTCCGCGACAGGGGCCGCCAGTTTAGCGGGGCGGCCGACAGACGGCGCCGTCGACCTGTTGACATCTGATATCAAATTGATATCTTTTAATCGTCGCAGGCTACTCAGGGGAAACGCCATGCTCCACGTGATCCAGCAGCTCCAGCACCGCTGGCCGCAGCAGGCGCACCGGATCGTCCCCCCCCCTGCTGCTTGCCTCCGTTGCCCTGCTCGCGCTCGGCAGCGGCCTGTCATTGCTGTGACCCTTCCTTGAGAACGAGACCATGAGAGAGAACGCCAAGTCGTCGCTGCCCGGAATCCCGACCCTGCTCGGCCTGCTGGTGCTGGGTCTCGGTGCCGCCGCCGTCTTCATCCAGGGGGCGGCGCTGAAGCAGCCCAGCCACCTGGTCGCCGCCGCGCTGCTGGGCGCCGTGGTCATCTTCCTGATGGCAGGCCTCTACAAGCTGGAACCCAACCAGTCGGCCGTGCTCAGCCTGTTCGGCAAGTACGTGGGCACGGTGAAGGACAACGGCCTGCGCTGGAACAACCCCTTCTTCAGCAAGCGCAAGATCTCGCTGCGTATCCGCAACTTCGAGAGCAGCCGGCTGAAGGTCAACGAGCTGGACGGCAGCCCGATCGAGATCGCGGCGGTGATCGTGTGGCAGGTCGTCGACTCGGCCGAGGCCGTGTTCAACGTGGACGATTACGAAAGCTTCGTGCACATCCAGTCCGAATCGGCACTGCGTGCGATGGCCTCCAGCTACCCGTACGACCAGCACGAGGAAGGCCAGATCGCGCTCCGCAGCCATCCGCAGGAGATCTCGCAGCATCTGCAGGAGCAGATCGCCGAGCGCCTCGGCAAGGCGGGCGTGGACGTGATCGAAGCGCGTATCAGCCACCTGGCGTATGCCCCCGAAATCGCGCAGGCCATGCTGCAGCGCCAGCAGGCCAATGCCGTGATCGCCGCGCGCACGCGCATCGTCGCCGGTGCCGTGGGCATGGTGGAAATGGCCCTGGCGGAACTGCAGAAGAACGATGTCGTCAAACTGGACGAAGAGCGCAAGGCGCAGATGGTCAGCAACCTGCTGGTGGTGCTGTGCGGCGAGCGTGGCACCCAGCCCATCGTCAACACCGGCTCGATCTACTGACGCGGGCGCGCCGGCATGCACGCCTTCGTTCCGCTGGTGCTCGCCGTTTCCGGCCTGCCCGCACTGCTCATCGGCGCATGGATGAGCCGGGCCGCCGACGACCGGTCGCGCGGCATGGCGCTGCACTGGGTGCTGGTGGGGCTGGTCATCCAGGCCGGCGCCGTCGGCATCTACTGGGCCGGTGGGGACGACAGGCTGGCGCAGGGCATCGTGATCGCGATGGTGGTGCTGGTGAACGCGCTGATCGTGTCGATGGTGCTGCAGCTGCGCCGCAACAGGAAGCAACCGTGAGCGAGAAGCAGGACAAGAAAGCCTACCCGCTGCGCATCAATGCCGAGGTCCTGGCGGCGGCACAGCGCTGGGCGGACGATGAACTGCGATCGCTCAACGCCCAGATCGAATACGTATTGCGCGACGCACTGCGCAAGGCCGGGCGCCTGCCGAAGGGCGACGCCCCGACAAACAAGAAGGACTCGCCATGAACCATCGCTGGAGCCACAAGGTCGTCGAAGTTCCGTTCAAGATGTTCGCCGGCAAGCTTACCGACCGCATGCAGCAGGAACTGGACAAGATGAGCGTGCAGGGCTGGGAACTGGTCAGCACGCTCTTCATCGAGCACGAAATCTCGGTCCGCCTGTTCTTCAAGAAGCCGGCCTGAGGCCCGCCCGGTGGCCGGCCTCGCGAGACGCATCAAGCGCATATGGGTCACGTTGGGGCTCATCGCGACCGTAGTCTTCACCACGTGGTGCCTGGTCGCCTACTACGCCAATGCGGAAGGCCGTCGCGCGGCACGCGGGGATGCACGCGTCGCGGTCGACCACCGTGAGGGGCGCTGGGTGTTCATGCCACGGCAGCCGTCGCCGCACGCCACGGGGCTGCTGTTCTATGCGGGCGCACTGGTGGACCCGCGCGCGTATGCCAGGCTCGCCCATCGCACCGCGGAGGCCGGTTACCCGGCGGTGATCGTCGAGCTTCCGCGACGCGGCGCGTTCGGCGGCGCGGAGGGCTCGCCGGTGCTCGCGCGCGGCCAGGCCGCGATGGCCGCATTGCCGGGCGTGCGTTGCTGGATCGTGGGCGGCCACTCGCGCGGCGGGGAAGTGGCATCCCGCCACGCACTCGCCGACCCTCTGGGCACGGCGGCCCTGCTGCTGGTCGCGACGTCGCATCCGCGCGACGTCGACCTGTCCATGTTGACCATGCCCGCCATCAAAGTGGTCGGCGACCGCGACGGCCTGGCGACGCCCGACCGCGTGGCCCGCAACCGCCACCTGCTGCCCGCGCACACGCGATGGGTCGACATCCCCGGCGCCAATCATTCGCAGTTCGGCGACTACGGCTTCCAGCCCGGCGATCGTATCGCCCGCATTCCGCGCGACGCCCAGCAGCAGCGGCTCGCCGGAGAAGTGAACGGCCTGCTCAAGGCCGTCGCCGCCCGGACCGCCTGCCAGTCCGTCCCTCCTTGACCCGGTGATCCCATGCAACAGAAGCAACACTACGAGATCGCTCCCCTGCCCGGCCGCGTCGCCCTGTGGCTGTGGCTGCCGATGCTGGGCGCCCTTGGCCTGACCGTCGCCGCCCTGCTGCTGGAATCCCCTGCGCCGCCGCTTGTCGCATGGCTGACGGTGCCGTTCGTGCTGACGGTAGGCGCCATGCTCGCGCTTGCGATGCGTCGCAGGCGGATCGTGCTCGACCACCGCACGCTGCGGGTGGAGGCCGCGTTCTACACGAAGACGCTACCGGTCGAATCCATCGACCTGGACAGGGCGCGCGTGCTGAGCCTGGAGGAACACACGGACCTGGCCCCGATGCTGAAGACCAACGGCTTCAGCCTGCCGGGCTTCAAGGCCGGCCACTTCCGCCTGCGCAACCTCGGCAGGGCGTTCTGCCTGGTGACCGATCGCACGCGCGTACTCACCCTGCCCTTGCGCGATGGCGGTCTGGTGCTCGTGAGCCCCGCACGCCCCGGCGACCTGCTGGCGACGCTGCGCGAACTGGCGGCGCCTTCGCCGCGTCGCTAAGCTGCGGCCATGCGACGCCCCACGCGCCCCCTGAAAACGCTGCTGCTCAATACGGCGCAGATCGAACTGTGGCCTGCGGATGTGCTGCACGTGCGCGGCAACGCCGACGCGCGCTCGCTCGCCGGCGCGCATACCGTATTGCGCCGGAAGCGGGATGGCCGCTACCTGGCGGCTGTATCGACACGGGCAGTGCGCCCGCTCGTTCCGCGCCTGTTCCTTGAGCCCGGCCTCGACGAGGCGTGGGATGCCCTCGACCGGCTCGAGCAGGCTACGCGCGGCATCGATGCGGACGCGCAAGGCTCGCTGCCCCTGCATGCGTTGCAGCAACGGCTGCACGACGTGGGGCTGGACGACTCCTACGGCGAGCGCAGCGGCTTGCCGTTGGTTCCCGAACCGGCCGCGCTGGTGTTCGCCGGGCGCGACCGTTATCGCCGCCCCCTGTGGCTGTCGGCAGCCACGGCGCGCGCCTGGCTGGCCATGCAGCGCGCCGCCTACCGTGACGGCCTCATGCTGGACGCGATCTCCGGTTACCGCAGCCACGACTACCAACTCGGCATCTTCGACCGGAAGCGGGCGCGCGGACTGACCGTCGAGCAGATCCTCACCGTCAATGCCGCGCCCGGCTACAGCGAACACCACAGTGGCCACGCACTCGACATCGGCACGCCCGGCGAACCCCCGGCCGAGTCGTCCTTCGAACGGACCGCGGCCTTCGCCTGGCTCACCCGGCATGCGGGCGATTTCGGCTTCGGCATGAGTTACCCGCGCGACAATCCGCACGGCATCGTGTACGAGCCGTGGCATTGGTGTCACCGGCCGGTGTGCTGAGCGGCATGCGTCGCCGCGACGCGTTGGGCTGTGCACTGGCCGCGGGTACGGTCGGCTGCCTGCCCGGCTGCGGCGGACCGGCCGAATCCGCGGAGTCGGCCAGCGATATCGCTGCGCTGGACACTACGCGCATCGCCGGCGTGGTGCGGCCGACGACCACCGCCGGCGTCGCGGCGGCCTTGCGTGCTTGGCGCGGCACGGTCTGCATCGCTGGCGCGCGCTTCAGCATGGGCGGCCAGACACGCGAGCCCGATGCGCTGCAGGTCGACCTGGCCGGCATGGATCGCCTGCTGGCGCTGGACCCGGAAGCGCGCGTCGCGCGCGTGCAGGCCGGCATGCGCTGGCGTCGCCTGCAGGCGCTGCTCGACCCGCACGACCTGTCCGTGAAAGTCATGCAGAGCTACAGCAATTTCAGCGTGGGCGGCTCGGTCTCGGTGAACTGCCATGGGCGCTACATCGGCGAAAGCGCCATCGCCACCACGGTGCGTGCGCTGCAACTCGTCACCGCGGAGGGACGCACGCGCGAACTGTCCCGCGAACGCGAGCCCGACCTGTTCTCCGCCGTGCTGGGAGGCTACGGCGGCCTCGGCGTGATCACCGAAGTGGAGTTGGACCTGGCGCGCAACACCCGCATCGCGCGCAGCGTCGCGGCAGTGTCGCTGGACGACTATCCGGACTGGTTCCGGGCGAACGTGCTGGGCCAGGACGATGTCGTCATGCACAACGCCGATCTGGTGCCTCCCGGCTTCGACGCACCGTTGGCCATCACCTGGTCGCGCAGCGATCTGCCATTGACCGACACGCGCCGCCTGGTGCCCGAGGGGCTGGATTACAGCCGCGAGCAGAACCTGATCTGGTCGGCCACCGAACTGCCCGGCGGGGACGCGCTGCGCGAACGCTTCATGACGCGCCGCCTGCAGAGCGAACCTCGGGTGATCATGCGCAACTGCGAGGCCAGCCTGGATGTCGCCTCGATCGAACCGCGCACGCGTCGCGTCTCCACCTACTTGCTGCAGGAGTATTTCGTCCCTGTGCGGGCATTCCACGCGTTCGTTGCGCGCATGCGCGCCATCCTCGGTGGCGCGGACGCGGTCCTCAACATCTCGATCCGCCACGCGACGACGGATGCCACCTCGCTGATGCGCTGGGCGGACCGCGACATGTTCTGTTTCGTGCTGTACCACAAGCAGCGCTCGTGGCAGGACGCGCGCGCCATCGGCTGGACGCGGGCGCTGATCGACGCCGCGCTGGACCATGGCGGCCGCTATTACCTGCCCTACCGCCTGCACGCCACCCGCCGTCAGTTCGCGCGGGCGTATCCGCAGGCGGGCCGCTTCGCCGCGATCAAGCACCAGGTCGATCCGGGCAACCGGTTCCGCAATCTGCTCTGGGACCGCTATCTGCCCGGGCCGTGAGGCGGCATCAGTCCTGCGAACGTTTCGTCGGCACCTTGCTGTCGCTACCGAAATCCGCGATGCGCCACAGGTACTGCGCGGCGTAGGTCCGGTAGGGCCCCCACTTCTCGCCCCGCGCCGACAGTTCCTTGGGCGTCGGCATGGCATCCAGCCTGTCGACGAACTGCGCGCCCTTGCGCACGCCCAGGTCGTCGATCGGCAATACATCGGGGCGACCCAGGCGGAACATCAGCATCATCTCCACGGTCCAGCGCCCGATGCCGCGCACGGGCACCAATGCCGCGACGATCTCGTCCTCGTGCATCGTCGACATCTGCCGCAACGTGGGGATCTCGCCCCGCTGTTCGCGCAAGGCCAGGTCGCGCAGCGCCAGCGTCTTGTTGCCGGACACGCCGCAGGCGCGCAGCGCGGCGTCGTCGATGCTGCCCAAGGTGTCGTGGTGCAGGCGTGTGCTGCCGATGGCCGCCTCGACCCGACCCACGATCGTGGCGGCGGCCTTGCCGCTGAGCTGCTGGTACAGGATGGCGCGCGCGAGCGCATCCACCGGATCGAACGACGTCTTCCACGTCGGCTGCGGCGCGATGTACCCGATGCGCTTCATCCAGGTGCCCAGCCGCCGGTCGCGCCGGGCCAGATGGTCCCAGGCCTGTTCCGTATCGAAGCCGCGGGCGTGCCGGGGCATGGCGTCAGCGACGGACGGCGTCGACTGCCCAGATCACCCAGCCGAGCATCAGGGCAATGCCCCCCGCCGGCGCCAGACGCGTGGATACGCCACCGAGTGCGCCTGCGGCCAAGCTGCCCGCGAACAGCAGTGTGCCCAGCAACAGCAGGCAGAGCGCCGCCTTGCCCATGCGCCGTGTCGTGCTGGGGCCCAGCGCCGCAAGGGCAAGGCCGTGGCCGAACGCGAACAGTGCGGCGGTCTGCGCGTGGGACTGCGCCTGCGCAGCGGCCATCCCGTGCGACGCATAGGCCGACAAGCCCACGGCCATCGCCGCGAGCAGCCCTCCGCACAGGGCCAGGAACGAAGGTTTGCGTTGGCGGCGATCGTAGTTCATCGGCTCACGGGTCCCGGAGTCGGATGGGCATCCTGCCAGCGGAGGACGGCCAGTCGCGGAACGCCGGCCCCACAAACGCAACGCGCCGCATGAAGCGGCGCGTTGGCCTGGAACCGATCATCCGGGACGGTCGTCCGGGAAGATTTACTGCTTGACGGCCCAGTAGATATCGAACTTGCCGGTGGCCTCGAACGAGCCGTCGACACCCGACTTCCATGCCTCGTACGGACGGTCGACGACTTCGTGACCCGAGGTGACCGCCCAGGCACGCAGTGCGTTGCGCTGGTTGTCCAGCTCCGCCATGTAACCGGTGTAGCTGGCGAAGGCCGACTTGCGGGCTTCGGTGCGGACGTATTCGACCGGGGCACCGGACGGAATGGTGACCTTCAGCTCACCCGTCGAAGCGACCGGCGCGGCGGACACCGGCGGCGCAATCGGGCCGGCGTTCTCGGCGGCATCCGGCTTCGGCGCGGCGCTGCCCTTGCGGACCGGCTGCGCGATGTCGAAGGCGTACTTCTCGGTGCCGAAATCGGTGGTGATGATGCGCAGCGGACCGGCGGCGACCAGGCCGTTGGCGTCCATCACGCGCTTGATCCACTCCTGGTTCTGCTTGATCGAGGCCTTGATGGCGTCGTTGGTGCGGTCGATGTTGCCGGCGTTGACGACCAGCAGGTCCTCGGCGGGCACGTCGACGATCTTCAGGTCGGTCAGCGGGCTGCCTTCGGTGCGGTAGTCGAAGTTCGGCACGGTGGCCAGCATGTTGGTCAGCTTGCCCAGGCCGGCCTTGACGGCGTCGCCGACGTGGCGGCTGACGTACATGCCCGCATAGCGGCCGAGCAGGTTGAAGCCGTAGGTGACCTCATAGCTCTGGGTGACCTTCACGTTGCGGTTGTTCTTGCCGCTCGGCGTCAGCGTGAAGACGCTGCGCTTGTCGTCGCCCATGCGCTTGTCGACGATCGAATACGCGATCTTGCCGGGACCACCGGTCGGCGCCGGACGCTCGCTCTCGACAATTTCCCAGCTGCCCTGGCCCCAGGCGGCATCGGCGGAGTTGAATTCCACCTTGGCGCCCACGCCCGTGTTGTTATCGCCGCCGGAGTAGCTCAGTTCGTTGGCCGCGCTCGGGATCAGCGGGTTCCAGTCCTTCAGTCGGCGCACGTTGTTCAGCGTGTCGAACACGATGGTCATGCGACGGTTGGTCTCGACGCTTTCCTCAAGCTGGCGCTTGGAAGGCAGGATCAGGCCGATCACCAGAAACAGCGCCAGAACCAGCGCCAACGCAATCACGAACTCGATCAAACGGGTCATTCAGGAGTCTCCGGGGGCCGGTGCCTCGGCCGTGAAAAAAATGCACCGCGCATCCTAGCAGGGTTGCAGGGCTTCGCGCAGCCCATCTGACACCGGTTGGCCGCCCCGTTCCGGGCACGTACGCGGGCGCATGTCGTCCCCTCACGCGAAGCGCTGTTGCGCTGCAGCGACGGGCGTTCCGGCCGTTCAATCGTTGGCAGGACCGGTCGGCCGGACCCTTCATCTTCCCGCGGAGCCGACGGGATGTCCGCAGGGCCCGGCCGGGGCTCAGACGAGCTGCAGTTCGAAGGCCTTCAGCACGGCCCGCGTCCGGTCGCGTACGCCCAGTTTGGACAGGATGTTGGACACGTGGTTCTTGATGGTGCCCTCGGCCACGCCCAGCGAGTTGGCTATTTCCTTGTTGGAGAAGCCGCTGGCCATCAGCCGCAGGATCTCGGTCTCGCGATCCGTCAGCGGATCGGGCCGATCCAGGCTGACGAACTCGTTGCGCATGTGTTCCAGCCCCGACAGCAGGCGCTGGGTGACCGCCGGTTGCACCAGCGAGCCGCCATCGGCCACGGTGCGGATGGCGCCGACCAGTTGCTCGAGCGAGACATCCTTCAGCAGGTATCCCTTGGCGCCTGCCTTCAGCCCGGCGAGGACCAGTTGGTCGTCGTCGAACGTGGTCAGGATGATGGTGGGCGGCAGCTGGCCCGTGCGTGCCAGCGCCTGCAGGGCTTCCAGGCCCGACATCACCGGCATGCGCATGTCCATCAGCACCACGTCGGGCTTGGCCTGCGGAACGACCTCGATGGCCTGCTTGCCATCCGCCGCCTCGGCCACGACCTCGATGCCGTCGTCCAGCGCCAGCAGGGAGCGGATGCCCTGGCGCACCAGGGTTTGATCGTCGACCAGACAGACACGGATCACGGGGTTCCTCCGGAGCTGAGCTCGGGTATGGGTTCGGGTGGGGAAGCGGAAGGGGCGTCGAGCGCCGGGGCCGCCTCGCTGGCGGGCAAGGCGATGTGCAGGCAGAAACCCCTGCCCGGCTGGGTTTCGATGCGCAACATGCCGCCGTACTGGGCCAGGCGCTCGCGCATGCCGGTCAGGCCATTGCCCGCCACCACCCGGGGACTGCCCGCACCGTCGTCGCGGGCATCGATCAGGATGTTGGCACCCTCGCGCCGGCAGTGCAGCCACAGGTGCTGGGCGCCGGCGTGGCGGACGGCGTTGGTGATGATTTCCTGGGTACACCGCAGCAGCACGTGGGCGCGGTGCGGATCCTCCAGGGTCAGCGGTTCTTCGATATCCATGCGGATGTCGAGGGAGGGCACCTTTTCGGCCAGCGGCACCAGCGCCGCCCCGAGGTCGATCGCCCCGCTGTCGCGCAGCTGGCTGACGGCTTCGCGGACGTCCGTCAGCAACAGCCGCGCCAGGGTATGCGCCTGCTTCACGTGCTCCTGCGCGCGCCCCTCGGTCATGTGGCCGGCGACTTCCAGGTTCAGGCTGAGCGCGGTCAGGTGATGGCCCAGCAGGTCGTGGAGTTCCCGGGAGATGCGGGTGCGTTCGTTGACGCGGGCACTCTCGGCGAGCAGCACGCGGGTGGCCCGCAGTTCGGCATTGAGCCGGCGCTGGTCCTCGCGTGCCTGCGCCTGCTGGCGCGCCACGTAGGTGGTGATCAGCACGAAGGCCGAAAACCCCACGTAGAACATGGACTGGAACAACGCCTCCCAGAAATTGAAGTCGTCGCGCGCCATGAACGACGGCACCAGCAGGACATGCGCAGCCAGCAGCCATGCGACCGCGAAACGCAGCTCCAGCAGCCAAGGCAGCACCCCCGCCATGATCAGCAGCAGCACCGCGCCCAAGCCGGTCTGGGTATAGAACCCCACGCCGATCGCGGTCGCCGTCAGCACCATCGCAAGCGGCACGTTCCAGGCGACCGGCACCGCGTCGCGCTGCCCATCCAGTGCACGGGTGGCCACCCAATAGATGGCGCCGAACGTGAAGTAGCACAGGGCGGTCAGCGGGAGGTTCACTCCCTGCCCGTCCGTGCCGCTGGACGGCGGCAACACCCACACATTCAGGATGATGGGAATCCCCACCAGGGCCCACGTGTAGAGCCCGGCGGCGCGCAGCAGGCGGGTATGGCTGAGTCTTCCCAACATCCGGGCATCTTAGGCGGAATCGTCCACGCCCATGTCCCAACTAAAGTCATGCCGACGTTGGAAGGAAGGTCGGCCGGGTTCATCCGCGGCTCACCCGCGCCTCGCCGGTCGCGGCGGCACCATGCGATAATCCGGCCTTGGCCTCGTGCCGCCCTGCAAGACCCGTTCGGAGTCAGGTAATGTCGATTGTCATCCGCGACGTGCGCGAGCACGAGCTGGATTCCGTCCTAGCCCTCAACAACAATGCCGGACTGGCGATCCTGCCGCTGGATGCGGCCAAGGTCCGCCGCTTCTACGAGACGGCCGAATACTTCCGCGTTGCCGAACGCGACGGCAACCTCGCCGGTTTCCTCGTCGGCTTCGGCTCCGCCGCCGACCACGACAGCAGCAACTTCGCCTGGTTCGGCGAGCGCTATCCCCGGTTCTTCTACATCGACCGCATCGTCGTGGCCAGCCGCCGTCGCGGCGGCGGCGTCGGACGCGCGTTCTATGCCGACGTTCAGAGTTTCGCGGAGCTGCGCTACCCGCAGCTGGCCTGCGAAGTCTTCCTCGACCATGGCGCGGACCCCGCCCTGCTCTTCCACGGCAGCTTCGGCTTCCGCGAAGTGGGCCAGAACGTCATGGCCGAAGCCGAGGTACGCGCGAGCATGCTGATGAAGGAACTCTGCAGCTACCCGTGGGTGCGCGAAACCTATGGCGACGCCCTGCCCGACGTGCCCTGGGCGCGGACCCGCCTGCTGGCCGACGCCAGCGCGCAGAGGCCGACGGGCACATGAGCGTGACGCGAGCTCCCATGGATTACGAACAGGCCGGCGAACTGAAGATCGGCCAGGTCGGCATCGCCAACCTCCGCATCCGCACCCTCGACGTCGACCAGTTGATCCGCGAGATGCGCGAACGCGTCGAACGCGCGCCCAAGCTGTTCGGGCGTGCGGCGGTGATCGTCGATTTCGGAGGCCTGACCCGGCTGCCGGACGTCGACACCGCGCGGGCCCTGATCGACGGCCTGCGCGGCGCCGGCGTGCTGCCGGTGGCGCTGGCCTACGGCACCCGCGAGACCGAGACGCTCGCCGAACACCTCGGCCTCCCCCTCCTCGCCAAGTTCCGCGCGCAGTACGAGCCCGTGGGAGGCACGCAGGCGCCGACGACGCCCGCGCGCCCTGCGCCCGAGCCCGTCCCGGAGAAGGCGCCCGCGCCCGCCAAGGCCGCGGAAAGCAAACCCGGCCTGGTGCAGAAGACGCCCGTGCGTTCGGGCCAGCAGCTGTATGCCGAGAACCGCGACCTGACCGTCCTCAGCACGGTGGGCGCCGGCGCGGAGGTCATTTCCGACGGTTCCATCCACATCTATGGCGCGTTGCGCGGCCGTGCGCTCGCCGGGGCGCGCGGCAATGCCGACGCCCGCATCTTCTGCCGTGAATTCCATGCCGAACTGGTCGCCGTCGCCGGCCACTACAAGGTGATGGAGGAAGTACCCAAGGAACTGCGCGGCAAGGCCGTGCAGATCTGGCTGGACCAGGACCAACTCAAGATCGCCGCGCAGGACTGAGCGCGGCGCCAACCGAACATAAGAACGACCAAGGAGAACACCGTTGGCTGAAATCATCGTAGTCACGTCCGGCAAGGGCGGCGTCGGCAAGACCACCACCAGCGCCAGCATCGCGTGCGGGCTCGCGCGCCGCGGCAAGAAGGTCGCGGTCATCGACTTCGACGTCGGCCTGCGCAACCTCGACCTCATCATGGGCTGCGAGCGCCGCGTGGTGTACGACTTCGTCAACGTCACACAGGGCGAGGCCACGCTGAAGCAGGCCCTCATCAAGGACAAGCGCTTCGAGACGCTGTACGTGCTGGCCGCCTCGCAGACGCGCGACAAGGATGCGCTGACCAAGGAAGGCGTGGAAAAGGTGCTGAAGGACCTGTCCGACGACGGCTTCGACTACGTCGTCTGCGACTCGCCCGCCGGCATCGAGAAGGGCGCATTCCTCGCCATGTATTTCGCCGACCAGGCCATCGTGGTCGTGAATCCGGAAGTGTCCTCGGTGCGCGACTCCGACCGCATCCTCGGCCTGCTGGACTCCAAGACCCGCCGCGCTGAAAACGGCGAGCCGCTGAAGGCCAACCTGCTGCTGACGCGCTACAACCCGGCGCGGGTGGAAGGCGGCGAGATGCTCAGCATCAAGGACGTGGAAGACGTGCTGGGCCTCAAGACCCTGGGCGTGATCCCCGAATCCGGCGACGTGCTCAACGCGTCCAACAAGGGCGAACCGGTCATCCTCGACTTGGAATCGCCGGCCGGCCAGGCCTATGACGACACCGTCGGCCGCCTGCTGGGCGAAGACCGCCCGATGCGTTTCATCACCCTGGAGAAGAAGGGTTTCTTCAGCAAGCTGTTCGGAGGTTGAGCATGGGCCTGTTCGATTTCCTCAAGGCGAAGAAGAACACCGCCGAGACCGCGAAGAACCGCCTGCAGATCATCATCGCGCAGGAACGCAATTCGCGCGGCGCTCCGGATTACCTGCCGCTGCTCCGCCGCGAACTGCTGGAAGTGATCAAGAAATACGTCAACGTCGACGTCGATGCGGTGAAGGTCGACCTGATCAAGGATGGCGACCACGATGTGCTGGATATCTCGGTCGCGTTGCCCGAAGGCAATACCTGACGAGACCGGCTTGGTCGGGTGGAGCCTGCTCCGCTCGCTATTGTCAGGTCCGGAACGAAAGGCAGCGGAGCAAGCTCCGCTCTACGCATGACGCCCGACGACACTGCTGCCATCGATGGGAACGCCGGTGTGATGCGGGTGCGCGAGCTGCCGCCCGGCGCTGCCGATGCGCTGCTTGCGTCCCATGGCCTGTCGCTCCATGTCGTCGACGATGGCGCACCGATCCCCGGCAGCTTCTGGGGCGAACCCGAGGCCGGCGTCATTGCCCACAACGTCTACGTGCGCGGCGATACGCCCGTGCACTCGATGCTGCACGAAGCCTGCCACCTGATCGTGCTGCCGGACGAGCGCCGCGCGCAGGTGCATACCGACGCCACCGATTCGGTGATCGAAGAGGACGCCACCTGCTGCCTGCAGATCATCCTGGCCGACGCGCTGCCCGGCGTGGGGCGCGCGCGCCTGATGGCCGACATGGATGCGTGGGGATACACCTACAGGCTGGGCTCGACACGGGCGTGGTTCGAGCAGGATGCGGATGACGCCCGCGCCTTCCTGAAACATCGCGGATTGCCCCACCTCTGAGCCCCCCCTCTGTTGGAGCGACGTCAGACCTTACGCCTTCCGGTCCCGGGGGACCCTATGCCTCCGCGGTTGGACGCCGACGCTACGCGCTCGCGACTGACGTCGCTCCTGCGGGGGAACAGACGCCGCACTTGCCGCCCTTCGCCCGTCTCACTACCCTTCGGGTTCCCGTGCCAGCCGAACCCCGAAGGACGCCCCGTGAAGCATCGCCACCTCCTGCTCGCCCTCGCCGTCGGCGTGAGCATCGCCACGCTCGCCGCCTGCAAGAAGGACGAGCCTGCCAGCGACAAGGCCGCCACACCCGCCGCGCCGAAGGGCGAGACCGCCGACCAGTTCATCGCGCGCGTCAACGACGAGTTCAAGAAGATGTATCCGGAGCTGACCGCCGCGCAGTGGCTGTCCAGCACCTACATCAACGATGACAGCCAGCTGCTGGCCGCGAAGGGCAACGAGCGCTACCTCACCCAGCTCAACAGCTGGATCGAGCAGGCGAAGAAGTTCGAAGGCCAGCAAATGTCGCCCGAGACGGCGCGCGCCATCCAGTTGCTCAAGCTGGCCACCGCGATGCCGGCACCCAAGGATCCAGCCAAGCTCGCCGAGCTGACCCAGATCGCCACGAAGATGGAAGGCACTTACGGCGCAGGCACCTACTGCACCGGCGAAGGCGATGCGAAGAAGTGTCGCCAGCTGGGCGAGCTGGAAGACGTATTGCGCAGCAGCCGCGACTACGACGAGCAACTGGACGCATGGCAGGGCTGGCACACCATCGCCCAGCCGATGCGCGGCGACTACACCCGCTTCGTCGAACTGGTGAACGAAGGTTCCAAGGAAATGGGCTTTGCCGACGCCGGCGAAATGTGGCGCAGCGGCTACGACATGACCCCGGCCGAAATCGCCGCCGAGACCGATCGCCTGTGGGGCCAGGTCAAGCCGCTGTACGAGCAGCTGCACTGCTATACCCGAACCAAGCTGCAGGCGACCTACGGCGTGGAGAAGGGCCAGGTCAACGGCCTGCTGCCGGCCCACCTGATGGGCAACATGTGGCAGCAGGACTGGGGCAACCTGTGGGACGTGCTGGAACCCTACAAGGGCGCCGGCAGCCTCGACATCACCGGCGCGCTGGAGAAGCAGTACCAGGCCGATTACCAGGCCGCCCTCGCGAAGGCGGGTCCGGGCCCCGGCACCGATGCGCTGTTCAAGGCCGAACGCGACGCGCAGCTGCAGGTCGCCAGGCAGATGACCGAGCGCGCGCAGGACTTCTACACCAGCCTCGGCATGCCGAAGCTGCCCGAGAGTTACTGGGCGAAGACGCAGTTCATCAAGCCGATGGACCGCGACGTGGTCTGCCACGCCAGCGCATGGGACATGAACATGGCCGGCGACGTGCGCACCAAGATGTGCATCAAGCCGAACGAGGAAGACTTCACCACCATCTACCACGAGCTCGGCCACGTGTACTACTACCTGGCCTACAACAAGCTGCCGCCGCTGTTCCAGACCGGCGCGCACGACGGCTTCCATGAAGCCATCGGCGACACGATGGTGCTGGCGATGACGCCGGACTACCTGAAGTCCATCGGCATGGTCGATGCGACCGCGCAGAGCAACGAAGCGCTGATCAACGCCCAGATGCGCATGGCGCTGGCCAAGGTGTCGTTCATGCCCTTTGGCCTGATGATCGACCGCTGGCGCTGGGGCGTATTCGACGGCAGCATCAAGCCGGCCGACTACAACAAGGCATGGTGGGAACTGAAGGCCAAGTACCAGGGCGTGGCGCCGGCCACCGCGCGCGGCGAGGACTTCTTCGATCCGGGCGCGAAGTACCACGTGCCGGGCAACACGCCCTACACGCGCTACTTCCTCTCGCACGTGCTGCAGTTCCAGTTCTACAAGGGCCTGTGCGACGCGGCCGGCTACAAGGGCCCGCTCTACAACTGCAGTTTCTACGGCAACAAGGCGGCGGGCCAGAAGTTCTGGGCGATGCTCGAAAAGGGCGCCAGCCAGCCGTGGCAAGGCACGCTGAAGGAACTGACCGGCACCGAAAAGATGGATGCGGGCGCGGTACTGGAATACTTCGCGCCGCTGCAGGAGTGGTTGAAGCAGCAGAACGAAGGCCAGACCTGTGGCTGGCAGACGCCGGCCACGGTCGCCGCACCGGCGCCCGCGGCACCGGCGAAATCGTAAGCTCGCCACCGGGACGGGCCGCACATGGCCCGTCCTTCTTTCCGGAAACGACATCGCAAGGATGACCGACGCATGAAATCCGCCCCGACGCTCGGCCTGCTGGCCGGCCTGTTGCTGGCCTCGCCCCTTACCGCCTTCGCAGGCATCGACCAGGTCGCCGGCGAAGCCAGCCGTACGCCGGTGCAGGCCACGCCGGTATGGAAGTGGGCGCAGTTCCCCGCCCGCAGTGCGACATCGCTGGACTACCGGGAAATGCGCCTTGAGCGCCTCGTCGAGCTGGAGCGCAAGAACGGCCGTGCGCAGGTGAAGGCCACGCAGATCGGCATCGGACGCCACCTGTCGACCGAGGGCATCGCGCGCACGACGCCCGCACTGCGCTGGATTCCCCTGAAGAATGGGGGTGCGGTCGCACGCCTGCAGGTCGCATCACCGGATGCGCTGGGTCTTCGCGTCGGCCTGCAGGTCGGCGGGCTGCATCCGCACGCCGAGCTGAGGTTCGCAGGCTCGGACGAGCCGGGACGCGTCATCGCCAAGGTCACCGCGGCCGAAGCGCAGTCGCTCGCGGATGGAAATGGCCTGTACTGGACGCCCGCCACCGATGGCCAGACGCAGATCATCGAGATCTACCGTCCCGCGCACGTCAAGGCGACGCAGGCCCGATTGCAGGCCCCGCAGGTCTCGCACCTGGTCACCAACAGTCGCAACGACTTCAAGATCATCGAGAAGGTGGGCGAATCGGGCACCTGCAACATCAACGCCGTCTGTCGCGTCGATCAGCTGGGTCCCGCGTACGTGCAGGCCAAGAACGCGGTGGCGCACATGGTGTTCGTCGAGGCCGGCAAGAGCTACATCTGTACCGGCACGCTGCTCAATGACACGACGGCGTCCACCCAGGTCCCCTATTTCTATTCGGCCGCGCACTGCATTTCAGACCAGACCGTCGCCAACACCTTGAACACGTACTGGGGTTACGAGAACACGGGCTGCACCACCGCCAATGGCGTCAAGCAGAATCCCCTGGCGGGCGGCGCGGACATGTTGTTCGTCGACAGCGCGAGCGACGCCCTGCTGCTTCGCCTCAAGAATGCGGCACCCGCAAGCGCGACATTCGCCGGCTGGGATGCCAGCCCGGTCGCGTTGAACGCGGACGTGGTCGCTATCCACCACCCCGCCGGCGATGCCAAGAAGGTCTCGCTCGGCAAGTCGATGACGGGCAGTCCCTATCCGGAACGGTTTGCCGCCGGCTGGCTGGAAGGCACGACGGAGGGCGGAAGCAGTGGCTCGGGCATCTTCACCCGCTACAGCGACAACTCGTATCGCCTCCGCGGTGGTCTGTACGGCGGCTGGGCGACGTGCGCGAACGCCGGCAACCTCAGCAACTCGCAGAACCGCGACTTCTATTCCCGCCTCGACTTGATCTTCCCGCAGATCAAGCAGTGGATCGCGGCCGATCCCGTGCGCGAGAACAGTTCGCAGCCGTTGGTGCGTTCGTCGACGGCCATCGCGCAGGGCCAGGGCGCCCGCGTCGCGCCCGTCACGCAGACGCCGCCGCCGCCGGCACCGACGACGCCCGCGCGCCAGCGACCCGCGCCCGCTTTCAGGCCGATCCGGCAGGAACGCTGACCCCGCCCGTGACATCAAGAAAAGGCCGGCCATAGCCGGCCTTTTCTTTTCGCACACCTGGACTTCATCACCGGCTCACCCTGCCGCACGAGGCTGCCGTCCATCGCTTCCACGTCGCGCGCCATGCCCACCATCTTCACCCACGCCCTGCTTCCGCTGGCCGCCGGCGCCGCCGTGGGCACCGCACGCCTCCCGCCCCGCCTGATCGCCGCCGGCATGCTGGCGGCCGTGCTGCCCGATGCCGACGTCGTCGCGTTCAAGCTCGGCATCGATTACGCGCACGCCCTCGGCCACCGCGGCGCCAGCCATTCCCTCATGTTCGCGTCGCTGTGCGGCATGATCGCTGCGTGCGGTGCGCGGTGGTTCGGGGCGCCTGCACGCACGACGTTCCTGTTCATCGCACTGTCTGCCGCCTCGCATCCGTTGCTGGACATGTTCACGGACGGCGGCCTCGGCGTAGCGCTGTTCTGGCCGTGGTCCGATGCGCGTCATTTCGCGCCGTGGCGGATGATCGACGTGTCGCCGTTTGCCAACCGGTTCTTCAGCGCACGCGGCATCGACGTCTTGCTGTCGGAACTGCGCTGGGTGTGGTTGCCGGCGCTGATCGTGGCAGGATGGCTGGCGTGGTTGCGTCGCCGGATGTCGTCTGTGGGAGCGACGTAAGTCGCGATCGCACGGTTCGGGCCATCGCGGACTTCGACGCCGGCCAGTCGCGACTCACGTCGCTCCTACAGGGGACACAGGCGACTCAATTCACGTCCGGCGCCGCGTCCGGCTTGCTGGCCTTCATCTGCTCGGCGAGCTGTGCTTCGAACTGCTCCAGCGTCAGCCCCTGCGCGGCCGCCTCGATCACAGCGGTGTCGCGCAGTTCGTCCGAGTAGACCAGCCGCACCGGCTGGCCCTGTGCCTCGTGCAGGGCGGCGGCCTGCTTGATCATCGCCAGTACTTCGGCCGCGCTGTCGGAACTGCCGGCGATGCGGCCGTCGAGCCCCAGCACCCATACGCCGGCCTGGCGCACCACGCCGGCCAGCAGCTCGCCCTCGGGATTGCGCAGTTCCGCATGCGGCTCGATGGCCGGTGCATTCGCGCGCGCCTGGTGGTGCGCCTTGGTCGCCTTGCGCTTCTTCGCCTCGCGGCGGGCCTTGGACTGGATGGACATGGAAGTTCTCGCAGGACGTCAGAGTTGATCGGTGGGTTCCAGCGCTGCCGCGTTGGGCGGGCAGGCCAGTCGGCGCCGGTGGGCATGGGCTTCCCACTGCCACATCAGCCAGCCCAGCAGCACGAAGCCAGCCATCCCGAGCGCCAGGTGCAGGCCATGATGGCTCAGCAGCGGTGACAGCACGCCGGCGATGACGGCATTGACGATCAGGTTGCTGAAGGCCTGCAGCGACGACGCCGCACCGCGCTGGCGCGGATACATGTCGAGGATGGCCAGCGTCAGGATCGGGAAGACCAGCGCCACGCCCAGCGCCGCCAGCATCATCGGCAGTACCGCCCACGGCACGCGGATGTCCGCGCCCGCCCAGGCGTTGTAGCCCACGTTCGCCACCATCGCCAGGGCCATGCAGGCATAGCCGATCTTCACCAGTCGCGTGCCTTCGATGCGCCCGGCGGCGCGACCCGACAGGAACGCACCCAGCACCATGCCGCCGATGGTAGGCAGGAACAGCCACGCGAACTGCTGTTCGTCCAGGTGCAGCAGGTCCATCACGAACGCAGGCGCCGAGGCGATGTACAGGAACAGCCCCCCGAAGCTCAGCGAACCCGCCGCGGCCAGCCGCAGGAAGCGCGGATTGCGCGCGATGCCCACGTAGTCGCGCAGCAGGATGCGCGGGGACACCTTGAGGCGGGCCTGCGGCGGATGCGTCTCCGGCAGCCACCCCACCACGGCCACGATCAGCAGCAGGGAGAAGCCGGCCAGAAACCAGAAGATCATCGGCCAGGCGCTCCAGCCGAGGATCCAGCCCCCCACGATCGGCGCGATCGCCGGTGCGATGCCGAAGATCATCGACACCTGGCTCATCAGGCGTTGCGCATCGTCGCCATCGCGCGCATCGCGGATGACCGCACGGCCGACGATGAAGCCGACGCCGGCCGACAGGCCCTGCACGGCCCGGAACAGCAGCAGCGTGCCCATGTCGGTGGCCAGCGCGCAGCCCACCGACGCCAGCAGGAACACGCACAGCCCGCCAAGGATGACGCGCCGGCGACCGAACGTGTCCGACAGCGGGCCGTGCACCAGGCTCATCAGCGCATAGGTCAGCAGGTAGACACTGATGGTCTGCTGCATCGCCACCTTGTCCGCGCCCAGGTGCGCGCCCATCGCCGGGAACGCGGGGAAGATGGTGTCGATGGAAAACGGGCCGAACATCGCCAGCCCGCCCAGCAGCAGGGCCAGACGGCGGTTGGAGATGGCGTGGGGGGCACTCATTGCGGGGGAACTCCGGACAGTCACGGCACGGCTGCATGAACAGGCCGCGCCGGGCTGCACATGGTAAGCCCAAACCGCCGGTGGCCCGCCCCGACGGGCTATAATCCGCCGGCAAGACCAGGTGGGAGAAGCCCGTCGCCCGCGACGTGCTGCCGAAGGCGCAAACGCCCGTAATCGCTCAGGCCCGATACCACCGCTGCTGCAAACACTCTGGAGAGACCGGTCGCCCTCGTGGCCGCACCGGCGCCGAAGGGGCACGAAGCACGCGACCTCCTCGTCGGCGCGCTTCCAAACTCTCAGGCAAAAGGACAGAGGGGCACCCCACGTGCGGCTTCCGCACGCTGGCCCTATTCGCCCTTCCGGATGCCTGCCATGTCGAACACCCCCTCCCTGCGCGAGCTGGAACACCACGGCGCGTTCCTCGAACGCCACATCGGCCCCAACGACGCCGAGATCGCGCACATGCTTCGCGTGGTCGGCCACGATTCGCTGGACGCAATGACCGACGCCATCGTGCCGGGCAGCATCAAATCGGCGCAGCCGCTGGCGCTGCCGGCGCCGATCAACGAGGAGGAAGCGCTGGCCAAGATCCGCGCCGTGGCCGACCGCAACCAGGTCTTCCGTAGCTTCATCGGCCAGGGCTACTACGGCACCCATACGCCGAAGGTCATCCTGCGCAACATCCTCGAGAACCCGGCCTGGTACACCGCCTACACGCCTTACCAGGCGGAGATCTCGCAGGGCCGCATGGAAGCGCTGATCAATTTCCAGACCATGGTCACCGACCTGACCGGCATGGAAATCGCCAGCGCCTCGCTGCTGGACGAGGCGACCGCCGCCGCCGAGGCGATGACACTGGCCAAGCGCTCGGCCAAGTCGAAGTCGAACACCTTCCTGGTCGCAGGCGACACCCATCCGCAGACGCTGGAAGTGCTGGCCACGCGCGCCGAACCACTGGGCATCACCGTCGACGTGGTGCGCTCCACCGACGCCTTCCACGAGAAGCTCGCCGCCGGCGACTACTTCGGCGTGCTCGCGCAGTACCCCGCCTCGAGCGGCTGGGTCGAGGAGTGGTCGAAGGACGCCGACGCCATCCATGCGCACAACGCGCTCTTCGTCGTCGCCACCGACCTGCTGGCATTGACCCTGCTCAAGCCGCCGGGCGAGATGGGCGCCGACATCGTCATCGGCAACTCGCAGCGCTTCGGCGTGCCGTTCGGCTTCGGTGGCCCGCACGCCGCGTTCATGGCCTGCCGCGACGCCTACAAGCGCAGCATGCCGGGCCGCCTGATCGGCGTGTCGGTCGATGCCGAAGGCAAGCCGGCTTATCGCCTCACCCTGCAGACGCGCGAGCAGCACATCCGCCGCGAGAAGGCCACGTCCAACATCTGCACCGCGCAGGTGCTGCTGGCCGTGATGGCCAGCATGTACGCCGTCTACCATGGCCCGGAAGGCCTGGCGCGCATCGCCGGCCGCGTCGCCCGCCTCACCGCCATCCTCGCCGAGGGCCTGCGCACGCTGGGCTATCCCGCCGTGCATGCCAGCGCGTTCGACACGCTGTGCATCGAACCGGGCGATGCCCGCGACGCGATCCTGGCGCGTGCCAAGGCCGCCCGCCTGAATCTGCGCGTGCGCGGCAACGGTTCGCTGTGCATCTCGCTGGACGAAACCACCACCCGCGCCGACATCGACGCGCTGTGGGGCGTGTTCGCCGCTGAAGGCCCCACGCTGCCGTCGGTCGACGCGCTGGACGCCAGCGCCCCGTCGCTGATCCCGGCCGCCCTGCGCCGCACCAGCGCGTTCCTGACCCACCCGGTGTTCAACACGCACCACAGCGAACACGAACTGCTGCGCTACATGCGCGCGCTGTCCGACAAGGACCTGGCCCTGGACCGCACCATGATCCCGCTGGGCAGCTGCACCATGAAGCTCAACGCCACCGCCGAGATGATCCCGGTGACGTGGCCGGAGTTCGGCAATATCCATCCGCTGGCACCGGCCGAGCAGGCCGCGGGCTACACCCAGCTGATCGACGAGCTGGAAGCCATGCTGGTCGAATGCACGGGCTACGACGCCGTCAGCCTGCAGCCGAATTCCGGTGCGCAGGGCGAGTACGCCGGCCTGCTCGCCATCCGCGCCTACCACCGCGCGCGCGGCGAAGCGCATCGCGACATCTGCCTGATCCCCGAATCCGCGCACGGCACCAACCCGGCCAGCGCGCAGATGTGCGGCATGACCGTGGTGGTCACCAAGTGCGATGCCAACGGCAACGTCGACGTGGAGGACATCCGCCGCGCCGCCGAGAAGTACAGCGAGCGCCTGGCCGCGATCATGATCACCTACCCGTCCACGCACGGCGTGTTCGAGGAAGACGTGGTCGCCATCTGCGACATCGTCCACCAGCACGGCGGCCAGGTGTACACCGACGGCGCCAACATGAATGCCCTCGTCGGCGTGGCCAAGCCCGGCAAGTGGGGCTCGGACGTGTCGCACCTCAACCTCCACAAGACGTTCTGCATTCCGCACGGCGGCGGTGGCCCCGGCGTGGGCCCCTGCGCCGTGAAGGCGCACCTCGCCCCCTACCTGCCGAAAAAGCTGGGCGGCGAAGGCGACGTCGGCATGGTCAGCGCGGCCAGCTTCGGCAGCGCCAGCATCCTGCCGATCAGCTGGATGTACATCACGCTGATGGGCGCGGCCGGGCTGCGCAAAGCCACGCAGGTGGCGCTGCTCAACGCCAACTACGTCGCCAAGCGGCTCGAATCGCACTACGAGACGCTCTACACGGGCCGCAATGGCCTGGTCGCGCACGAGTGCATCCTCGACCTGCGCCCGCTCAAGGACGCCACCGGCATCAGCGCCGAGGACGTCGCCAAGCGCCTGATCGACTTCGGCTTCCACGCGCCCACGCTGAGCTTCCCGGTCGCCGGCACGCTGATGGTCGAGCCGACCGAAAGCGAGTCGCAGCACGAACTGGACCGCTTCATCGACGCGATGATCGAGATCCGCGAGGAGATCCGCGCGATCGAGGACGGCCGCCTGGACCGCGAGGACAACCCGCTCAAAAACGCGCCGCACACCGCCACGATGGTGATGGCCAGCGAATGGACCCACGCCTATCCGCGCGAACTGGCCGCGTTCCCGCTGGCCACGCTCAAGCAGCAGAAGTACTGGCCGCCGGTCGCGCGCGTGGACAACGTCTACGGCGACAAGAACGTCATGTGCGCCTGCATCCCGGTGGATGCGTACAAGGACGAAGTGGACGCCTGAGCGAGGCGCCTTGGATGACGAAGAAGCCCCGCTAAAGCGGGGCTTCTTCTTGCGACACTCGCTGGGTAGTCAAGGGCGAGCCGATGTCCGCGAAGCGGACATCGGTCTGGTTCAACGGAGGTGACCGCCTGTTGGAACTCCATTGCGTCACCCGTTGACGACGTTGGGCTTCGGCTCCTGGCATAGCCTTCCCTGGAAAGCGCACTAAACCCCATAGCCTGAGCCTAGCTGCTGACGTCGAGCGTCAGAAGTCCCACCGGCCAGTGATGGAAAGCGGCACCGAGACGCGGCTGCCGGTGTCGTTGATGGATGCCAGACCGAGTCCGGCGATCGCGGAATCGTCGTCGGAAAGATCGCCGATGTAGTTCACCCCTGCGGCGAGCGTCATGCTGAAGCGTTCGGTGAACGAGATCTGCGCACCGGCTTCGAGTCCGCCGCTCAGCACCCAGTCCTTCTCGTAGAACGGCGCGTTCGGAATCGTGATCGCAGCATCGGGAATCTCGAAGGTGGCCCGGATGTCGTCGGTTTCAGTCGCGCCGACTCGCGCCGCGATGAACGGCCTGACCCGGCGACCGTCGCCAAAGAAGTGCCGGTAGCCCACCTCCCACGTGTACGCGTCATAGCCCGAGAACCTGCCGAAGACGTCCAGCTCGGTATCGAGCGCCGGCACATAGGCGGCACCGACGCGCACGCGACCATCATCGGCGCTGGTCTCCCTGGCCTGGAGGAATACTTCGCTGCGGTCACTCAGTCCATAGCCCGCTTCCAGACCCCAGGAAGTGGCGTTGCCGTAGATCTGATCGTGGCTGCGGGAGCGGATGCGCAACTCCGCGCTGACGCCTGCCAGTGCGGGATTCAACGGGCCGAGATCCGGCACTGGCGCCACAGCGCCGGTGTGGACGTCGCCGCTGACCGGGATGTCGACGCCACCGAGCACCGACATCGAGAATTTTCCCTGCTCGGGACCCGTTGCGAACGCCGGCGCTGCCGCCATCAGCAAGGCAGCGCCAAGAAGTTTGATCTGCATGTCCCTCTCCCATCAGAGCAAATGACGCCTACCGACTGTAGGCACGTGCGTTACGCAAGAGTGGTCGAAGCGGATTCAACGACGCGCAGGACGTAAGCGTCCTTTCAGAGCTCCTCACGCCGTCTCCACGTTGCTGTATGTGCTTGTCGTTCGGTGGCGCCACCGCGACACCCTGCGGGCATGTCCGATACTGGTTGCGTGTGGATTCGACCTACGGGTAGACGTGTCGATGAAAGTCGTCATCAACGGAGCGGGTATCGGGGGCACCGCCCTCGCCTACTGGCTGCACAGGCTCGGCCATGATGTGACGCTGGTGGAGCGTGCGCCCCGGCTGCGCAGCGGCGGGTTCGTCATCAACCTCTGGGGCATCGGCTACGACGCGCTGGAAAAGATGGGTTTGCTGCCCGCACTGCTGGAGCAACAGCACGTTGCCGACGCGTTGCGCATGGTGGATGCCGCCGGGCGTACCCGTGGCGGGTATCCGTCCAGCGTGCTGAAGACGGCCCTGGGTGTGCGCCTTCGCGACTACGCGACGCTGCTGATGCGGCTGCCCGTCTTCCCCACGCTCCTGATGGGGCGCTACTTTCACGACGAAGCGACGTTGCCGGATTACGGAATCTGAGGCACACGCTCAGCGCGCGGCCGCCAGCGCCACGGCATCCGCGCCTGCGGGGAAGCGCAGGTGCCCGCTGGCGTCATGGACCGCGGCCCAGACCGCCTGCGCGACATCGGTTTCCAGGGTGAAGGCACTGGCATCGGTGAAGCCCGCGAATACGTCCTGCGCATAACGTCCATACGCTTCGGGCACCAACCCGCGCATGCGCTCCTCGCCGTTCGCCGCGAAGCGCGTAGTGGGTGCATAGCCGGGTTCTACCAGGCGCACCGCCACATCGAACGCGCCCAGCTCGTGCGCGAGCGATGCCGTGAATCCTTCGATCGCCGTCTTGCTTGCGGTGTAGGCGGCCACCAGCGGCATCGGCGCCAGGGTGGCGCTGGACGTGACGTTGACGATGGTGCCAGCGCGCCGCGCCCGGAACGCAGGAATCACCGCCTGCACCATCGCCATCGTGCCGAACGTGTTGGTCTCGAAGATCTCGCGCACGGTCGACATCGGCGTCGCCTCGAACGCGCCGAACAGTCCCAACCCCGCGTTGTTGACCAGCACGTCCAGCGGGCCTGCCGCCTCAAGGGCGATGGCGATGCTTTCGGGCTCAGTGACATCCAGCGCCAGCACGCGCACGCGCTCGTCGCTGGGCAGCAGTTCGGGGCGCGGCGTGCGCATGGTGGCGATCACGCGCCAGCCCTGGGCATGGAAGTGGCGGGCGGTCTGCAGGCCGTAGCCGGAGGAGCAGCCGGTGATGAGGATGGTCTTCATGGGTGACGTCCCGGGTGGTTGAACAGGCCGCCACGATAGGCGAGCATCCCCGGACGCTCCATTACATTCCGTCCACCATTCTTCTCGGATCGTCCGGATGTCCGACCCCCTCTCCGACATCGTCCGCCTGCTGCGGCCCCACGCGGCATTCTCCAAGGGCATCAGCGCCGCCGGCCGCTGGGCCGTGCGCTACGCCACCTTCGGCGAGCCCAGCTTCTGCATCGTCCAGCAGGGCCGGTGCGTGCTGGCGGTCGACGGCGAAGAGCCGATCACGCTGCAAGCCGGCGATTTCGTGCTACTGCCGGCCACACCGGGCTTCCTGCTCTCCGATGGCCAAACGCAGCTGCCCGCCCATATCGATCCCACCCGCGATCCACTGCCCGACCGCGACGTCCGCCATGGCCGCCAGGACGGTCCGCCGGATGTGCGATTGCTGGGCGGCTGGTTCTGCTTCGAATCGCATGAGCCTGCGCTGCTCGCCTCGCTGCTGCCCACCCTGGTGCACGTGCGCGGCGTACCGCGGCTGTCGAACGTCGTGACCCTGTTGAGCGATGAAGCGGACCACGACTGGCCGGGGCGCGCCGTGGTGCTGTCGCGACTGGTGGATCTGCTGCTGGTCGAATCCCTGCGCGCCACGCCGGGTGCGTCCGCTCCTCCGGGCCTCCTGCGTGGCCTGGCCGATGCGCGCCTGGCACCGTCGCTGCGCGAGCTGCACGCACGTCCGGCCCATGCGTGGACCGTCGAGCAGTTGGCACAGCGTGCCGCGTTGTCGCGATCTGCCTACTTCGAACGATTCAGCCGTGCGCTGGGCGTGGCACCGATGACTTACCTGCTCGCATGGCGGATGGCGCTGGCCCGCGCGTTGCTGCGTGAGGGCCACGCCAGCGTGGCCGAGGCGGCCGAACACGTGGGCTACCGCTCGGTGAGCACCTTCAGCATGGCGTTCCATCGCCACACCGGCCTGCCACCGCGTCGTTACGCCCGCCAGTACCCGGCGACAGCGCGCGCGGAGCGCGGCTAACATCGCCGCCATGGCCGACCTTACCGCTCTCGCCCTCGACGCCCTGATCTTCATCGGCCTGGCCTGGGCTACGTGGCGGCTGCTGGCGCGCTCGATCCCGATCGCCGTCATCCCTATCATCATCGGCCTGCTGCTGGCGGCCACCGGCGTGCTGCCCGCGGACTGGGGCGTGCCGTCGAAGCTCGGCGACCAGATCGGCTTCCTCGGCGTGCTGCTGCTCGCCTTCACCGCCGGCCTGGAAACCCGCGAATCCGCGCATCTTCCCAGCGCGCCCAATGCCGCGCCGCTGCCGCGTGCGCAGGCGCTGCGCTTCATCGCCAGCGCCGGCATGGCGCTGCTGCTGCCCTTCGTCGCCGGCACGCTGGCGGCGCATTACTACTTCACCGGCTTGCCGGGCTGGCAGGCATCGAAGGGGGGCGCATGGATGGGCTCGCTCGCGATCGGCCTGTGCATCGCGGTCAGCGCACTGCCCGTGCTGATCGGCATCATCCGCGAACTCGGCCCGCTGCACCGCCCGCTCACCCAGATCGCCCTGCGCATCGCCGTGATCGACGACGCCGTGCTGTGGACCGGACTAGCCCTGCTGTTGCTCGCGGCGGAAGGCGGCTCACTGCTCGCCAGTGCATCACTGGTCACCGCACTCGCGATCGGCACGCTCGTGGTGCTCGCCTTCGCAGGCCGGCTGGCGCAGCGCGCGCAGGCGGTACCGCCGGCGTGGGCGATGTGGATGGCGCTGCCGCTGTTCCTCGTCGCCGGTGCATGGGCCAGTTCCCAGCTCGGCCTGCATGCGTTGCTCGGTGCGTATTTCGGCGGCGCGATGGTGCCGCCGGCCTGGTCGCGTCGCGTGCCGGTCGAACGCGTCGGCCAGATAGCCCTGATCGGCATCGCCCCCCTGTTCTTCGGCCACAGCGGTTTGAAGATCGATGGCAGCGTGCTGGGCTGGGCTTCGCTGCAGGCCTCGCTCGCGCTGCTGGTGGTGGCGGTGGCCGCCAAACTGGTCGCGGTGATCACCTGCCCGCCGTCTGCCACGCTGTCGCGCCGCGATGCGCTCGCGGTCGGCGCGCTGCTGCAATGCAAGGGCCTGATGGAAATCGTCGCGGCCACCATCCTGCGCGACAAGGGCCTGCTGTCCGAACACGCCTTCGCCGCGCTGGTCACCCTGGCCGTGTTGTCGACGCTGCTCACCGGCCCGTTCTTCCGTGCGCTGGTGAAACACCGCGCCACCGCCGACGCACGCGACCGCCAGACGGTGTAATCGCGCTACGCGTCGCGATCATGCATCCAGATAAGGCCGCGTCGTCTCCGTCAGCCACGCCATGAAGGCCTGCACGCGCTGCGGCAGGTGGCGGCGATGCGCGTACAGCAGCGTCACCGGCATCGGCTCCGCGGCGTATTGCGGCAGCACCTCCTCCAGCAGCCCCTGTTCCACCAGCGTGCGCAGGCCCGCGACCGGCGCCTGGATCAGGCCCAGGCCGGCGATGCACGCCGCTTCGTACGCATCGGAACTGTTGACCGTCAGCGCGCCTTCCATCGGCACGCTGGCGTAGCGCGTGCCGTCCCAGTATTCCCACCCATCGGGCTTGCCGCCGAACTGGCTGGAGTAATGGATCAGCCGATGCGCATGCAGATCGTCCGGCGACTGCGGCACGCCATGGCGTTGCAGGTACGCCGGGCTCGCGCAGGTCACCACGCGCAACTGGCCCAGCGGCCGCGCGATCAGACTGGTATCGGCCAGCGTGCCCACGCGCAGCACGCAATCGAAGCCTTCGCGCACGACATCGACGCGGCGGTCGGTGCAGCTCAGTTCCAGCGCGAGCTGCGGATGCTCGTGCAGGAACGCCGGCAGGTGCGGCAGCACGAAGTGCCGTGCGAAGCGCGCCGGCATGTCCACCCGCAACCGGCCGCGCAACGCCTGCGGCGAGCGCGCGAACAGGTGCTGCACCTCGTCCATGTCGGCCAGCAGGTCCTGGCAGCGCTCGTAGAAGGCCTGCCCGTCCTGGGTGAGCTGCACGCGCCGCGTGGTCCGGTGCAGCAGCTGTGTGCCCAGCCAGGCTTCCAGCTGCTGCACGGCGGTGGAGACGCTGGCCTTGGGCA
This sequence comes from Pseudoxanthomonas sp. LjRoot127, assembly GCF_964253495.1. Classification (NCBI taxonomy): domain Bacteria; kingdom Pseudomonadati; phylum Pseudomonadota; class Gammaproteobacteria; order Lysobacterales; family Lysobacteraceae; genus Pseudoxanthomonas; species Pseudoxanthomonas sp. LjRoot127. The sequence goes on along the minus strand of NZ_CAXUQR020000001.1, from coordinate 2,835,589 downwards.
GGCCCAGGCTGTCGGCGGCACGGGTGAAGCTGGCCATCTCGGCGACCCGGACGAAGGCCTGCATGGCATCGAGGCGGTTCATGGCGGCTCCGGCGATTGTTCGCTCTTGGCGAACGGTCCAATCAGTCTAAGCCGATTTATCCGCCCAATCCCGCCCAATACAGTGCCTCCACGGTGAATCCACCGCCTTCCCCGACTGGAGACCTGCCATGACCCCGACCACCTCCCCCCTCACCCTCATCACCGGCGGCAGCCGCGGCCTGGGCCGCAACATGGCGCTGGCCGTCGCCCGCCAGGGCCACGACGTGCTGATCACCTACCGCAGCCAGCAGGCGGAAGCCGAAGCCGTCGTCGCCGAGATCGAAGCCCTCGGCCAACGTGCCGCGTCGCTGCCGCTGGACGTCGGCCAGAGCGATACCTTCGACGCCTTCGCCGATGCCGTGCGTGCCCGCCTCACCGCCTGGGGCCGCGAACGTGTCGACCACCTGGTCAACAACGCCGGCATGGGCGTGCATGCGGGCTTCGCCGAAACCACGCGCGCGCAGTTCGATGCGCTGGTCGACGTGCACTTCAAGGGACCATTCTTCCTGACCCAGGCGCTGCTGCCGGTGCTCGCCGATAGCGGGCGCATCATCAACATCTCGTCCGGCCTGGCGCGCTTCGCCCTGCCCGGCTACGCGGCGTATGCGGCGATGAAGGGTGCGATGGAAGTGCTGACGCGCTACCAGGCGAAGGAACTGGGCGCGCGCGGTATCGCGGTGAACATCGTCGCGCCGGGCGCCATCGAAACCGACTTCGGCGGCGGCGCCGTGCGCGACAACGCGCAGCTCAATGCGTTCGTCGCCTCGCAGACGGCACTCGGCCGTGTCGGCGTGCCCGACGACATCGGTGGCGTGGTCGCCTCGCTGCTGTCGCCGGCCAACCGCTGGGTCAACGCGCAGCGCATCGAGGCGTCGGGTGGGATGTTTCTGTAACCCCGCGTGTGCAAGCGCCGTTCCCCTCTCCCTGCGTCAGCGGGGAGAGGGTGCCGAAGGCGGGTGAGGGGCGAACGGAACCCGCGCGAACGAAACATCCTCATGGTGTTTCCGCGTTCGGCGCTTGCCCCTCATCCGCCCTCCGGGCACCTTCTCCCCGCCTCGCGGGGAGAAGGCATCAGCAAGCCCTAGAACTCCACCTTCACCGACGCCGCACTGCGCCTCGCTTCGCCGTGGTACACCGCTTCGATGTTGTTGCCATCCGGGTCGAGCACGAACGCGCCGTAGTAGCCGGGATGGTAGTCGCGCAGGCCCGGCGCGCCGTTGTCCGTGCCGCCATGCGCCAGCGCGACCTCGTGGAAGCGATCGACCATCGCGCGATCCTGCGCCTGGAACGCGATGTGGTGGCGCCCCGTGAGCTTGCCGTCCGCCGCTTCGCTGCCGGCGGTGGAGACGAACAGCTCATCGGCCCAGAAGTAGCTCGCGTCCTCGCCGCCCATCGGAACGCCGAGCACGTCGAACACGGCGCGGTAGAAGGTCTTGCTGGCCTCCAGGTCGCGTACGACCAGCTGGATGTGGTCGATCAGGCGGCCGCGATGCAGTTCGTTGGTTTCCATTGCGTCAACTCCCGTGGACAGGGCGGCAGTGATGCCACCGGATGCGGACAGCCAGTGTCCGCGACCGTGCGTGTGCACGTCGTCAACCGCTCCTAACGCGGCCTGCACGCGGCCACGACGATGATGCGACTGGCCACCCCGAGTGGCCCCCACGTCGTCCAGGAGACCCCCGATGGCTGCGCGCAAATCCCCCGCGAAATCTTCCCCCCGCCCCACGGCCGACAACGCGGCGCGCGGCGAAGGCGGCGAACTCCACTTCAGCGCGGGCGGCAAGCATCCGCCGCTGACCACCAACCAGGGCATCCCGGTCAGCGACAACCAGAACTCGCTGCGCGCGCACGACCGCGGCCCCACGCTGCTGGAAGACTTCATCCTGCGCGAGAAGATCACCCACTTCGACCACGAGCGCATCCCCGAGCGCATCGTGCATGCACGTGGTACCGGCGCGCATGGCTACTTCGAACTGACGAAGTCGCTGAAGAAGTACACCACCGCGCGCGTGCTCACCGAAACCGGCGTGCGCACTCCCGTCTTCTGCCGCTTCTCCACGGTGGCCGGCGGCGCGGGCTCGGTCGACACGCCGCGCGACGTACGCGGGTTCGCGGTGAAGTTCTACACGCAGGAGGGCAACTGGGACCTGGTGGGCAACAACATCCCGGTGTTCTTCATCCAGGACGCGATGAAGTTCCCGGATCTGGTGCATTCGGTGAAGATGGAACCCGACCGCGGCTACCCGCAGGCCGGCAGCGCGCACGACACGTTCTGGGATTTCATCTCGCTGACACCGGAAGCCTTCCACATGATCATGTGGGCGATGAGCGACCGCACGATTCCGCGTTCGCTGCGGATGATCGAAGGCTTCGGCGTGCACAGCTTCCGCCTGCTGGATGCCAAGGGCAACAGCACCTTCGTCAAGTTCCACTGGCGGCCCAAGCTGGGCATCCAGTCGACCGTCTGGGACGAGGCGGTGAAGCTGCAGGCCGCCGACAACGACTTCCACCGCCGCGACCTGTTCGAGGCCATCCAGAAGGGCGACTTCCCGGAGTGGGAGCTGGCCGTGCAGCTGTTCAGCGAAGAACAGGCGGACGCCTTCCCGTTCGATCATCTCGATCCCACCAAGCTGATTCCCGAAGAGCTCGTGCCGCTGACCGTGATCGGCCGCATGGTGCTGGACCGCTGGCCCGACAACTTCTTCGCCGAAACCGAGCAGGTCGCCTACTGTCCGGCCAACATCGTGCCCGGCATCGACTTCAGCAATGATCCGCTGCTGCAGGGCCGTCTGTTCTCGTACCTCGACACGCAACTCTCGCGCCTGGGCGGGCCCAACTTCCACCAGATCCCGGTGAATGCGCCGAAGTGTCCCTTCGCCAACCTGCAGCGCGACGGCCACATGCAGATGCAGGTGCCGAGGGGACGGGTGAACTACGAACCCAGCAGCCTGCAGCCGGATACACCGCGCGAAACGCCGACCGGGTTCCGCAGCCATGCCAGCGTCGCCGACGGCCGCAAGGGACGCGTGCGGCCGGAGAGATTCGCCGACCACTACAGCCAGGCGCGGCTGTTCTTCCGCAGTCAGACCGCGCCGGAGCAGGCGCACATGGCGGGCGCGCTGGTGTTCGAACTTTCGAAAGTGGAAACCCCGCACGTGCGCGAGGCCATCGTCGGGCACCTGCGCCATGTCGATGCGGACCTGGCCAAGCGCGTCGCCGACGGCCTGGGCCTGGACGCGCTGCCGCCCGCACCGCCGACCCCCGTGAAGCCACAGGACATGCCACCGTCGCCCGCGCTGCAGATCATCGGCAAGATGAAGCCGACCCTGCAGGGCCGCTGCGTGGGGATCCTGGTGGACGATGGCTCGGATGCGGCGACGATCGCCGCACTGCGCAAGGCGGCGGAAGCCGATGGCGCACAGGTCAAGATCGTCGCGCCGAAGATCGGCGGTGCGACACTCGGCAACGGCAAGCGACTGCCGGCGGACGGGCAACTCGCCGGCACGCCGTCGATGGTGTTCGATGCCGTGGCCGTCGTGCTGTCGGACGCCGCAGGCAAGGCCATGGCGGCCGAGGCCGCCGCGGTCGATTGGGTCCGTGATGCGTTCGGCCACCTGAAGGCGATCGCGCACGACGACGGCGCGTCGGCCGTTATCCAGGCAGCCGGCATCGGCAAGGACGCCGGCGTGGTGAAGGCGTCGGACACGGCCGCCTTCGTCAAGGCCGCACGCACCCGCCAGTTCGCGCGCGAACCCAAGGTGCGTACCCTGCCCTGACCTTCCCAGCCCTCCGCCAGGTCATCACCCATGCCCGAGACCATCTACGACGCCCTGCACGAAAGCCATGAAACCCAGCGCTCGCTGTGCCGCCGCCTGCTGCGCTCCAAGCCGGGCACGCGCGAACGGCTGGACCTGTTCACCGCGCTGCGCATCGAGCTGGCCGCGCACGCGGCGGCGGAGGAGCGCTTCCTCTACGTGCCGATCCTCATGGACGACCGCGGCCTGGACTCCTCGCGGCACGCGCTGCACGAACACCACGAGATCGACGAACTGGTCGAGGACCTCCAGTCCCTGGACCCGCGCCACGCGGCCTGGTTGAAGAAGGCGCGCGAGCTGTCGGAGAAGGTGCATCACCACCTGCGCGAAGAGGAGAAGAAGTTCTTCCAGGTCTCCGGCAAGATCCTGACGGCAACGAAGAAGACGCAGCTGGCACGCCAGTACCGTCGCGACCATGCGCGCATGCACAAGGAGCTGGAAGCGGAGTAACCCGGCCCGCGACGGCGACCGCACCACGCGGTAGGCTGCGGGCATGGACTCGCTGATCGCCGCCGCCGGCCGCGCCCTGACCGCCGGCGATGTGCTGGGCGCGCTCAAGCACGTGGGCTGGCGCGACGATCCGGCGGCACTGGCGTTGCGCGGCGTCGCCATGGCGCAGCTGGGCGACTATGCGCGTGCGCGCGACCTGCTGCGGCGCGCCACGCGCGGCTTCGGTCCGCGCGAGCCGCTGGCCCGCGCCCGCTGCATGGTGGCCGAAGCGGAGGTGGCGCTGGCCCTGCGCGATTTCGCCGCCGCGCCACAGCGGCTGGAAGACGCCGCGCAGGCGCTGGCCGCGCGCGGGGACCGCGCCAACGCGCTGCATGCACGACTGATCGCACTGCGCCGGCACCTGCTGCTGGGCCGGCTGGACGCGGCACGCACCACGCTGGACGCGCTCGATCTCGAGGGCGCACCCGCTGCGCACCATGCCCTGGCTGCGCTCGCCGCCGCCGAGATCGCCCTGCGCTCGCTGCGCACGCGCGAGGCGCGGCTGTCGCTGCAGCGCGCAGAAGCGGCCGCAGGGCATGCGGGCATTCCCGCACTGTCCGCCGAGATCGCACAGCTCCGGGCGAGCCTGCAGCGCCCCGCCGCGCGCATCCTGCACGCCGGCCACGAACAGCCCGTGACACTGGACGAGGTCGAAGCCCTGCTTGCCTCCGGCACGCTGGTGGTCGATGCCCTGCGCCACACGGTACGCGATGCCCACGGCGCGGCATCGCTCGCGCGGCGGCCGGTACTGTTCGCGCTGTTGCATGTGCTTGCCGCCGCGTGGCCGGGCGATGTCGACCGCAACACCCTGATCGCGCGCGTATTCCGCACGCGTCATCCCGACGAAACGCACCGCGCGCGCCTGCGGGTGGAGATCGGACGCCTGCGCCGCCTGCTCGCGCCGTTCGCCGACCTCGCCGCCAGCGCGCAGGGCTTCCAGTTGTCGCCGCATGGCGCGCGCAACGTCGTGGTGCTGGCGCCTCCTGTCGATGGCGAACAGGGGGCGCTGCACGGGCTGCTTGCCGACGGCATGGCGTGGTCCACCTCGGCGCTGGCCCTGGCCACCGGCGACAGCCAGCGTTCGGTGCAGCGCGCGCTCGCCGACATGGAAGCCGCGGGCCAGGTGCGCGCGATCGGTCGCGCGCGCGCGCGGCGCTGGGTGGCGCAGCCGCTGGTCGGATTCACGACGATCTTGTTACTCCCCGCCTCGCCGTCGTCTGCGTAGATTGGCCCCGTCGCCCAACCAGAAGCCCGCCATGAACGACACACCGCGCCACGCAGTCCACGTCAGTCCTGCTGAAATCGCCCGCGAATACGGCCCCTTCGAAACGAGCCAGGGCGTGGCGGGCGTCACCTACGACGGCCACCATGTCTGGGCCGCCACCGGCGAGCGGCTGATCGCCATCGATCCGGCCGGCGGCGGGATCGCGCGCAGCCTGCCGCGTGCGGCCGATGCCGGCACCGCGTTCGACGGCACCCACCTGTACCAACTCGCCGAAGCGCGCATCGACAAGATCGATCCCGCCACCGGTGCGGTGCTGGCCTCGATTCCTGCCCCGGGCCAGGGCGGCGACTCCGGCATGGCCTGGGCCGACGGCAGCCTGTGGGTGGGCCAGTACCGCGAACGCCGCATCGTGCAGATCGACCCGGCCACCGGCACGGTGCTGCGCACGCTCGAATCCGACCGTTTCGTCACCGGCATCAGCTGGGTCGACGGCGAGCTGTGGCATGGCACCTGGGAAGGCGACGACAGCGACCTGCGCCGCGTCGATCCGGCTGATGGACGCGTGCTCGAACGTCTGGAACTGCCGGCCGGCGTCCATGTCAGCGGCCTGGAATCCGACGGCGGCGACCTGTTCTATTGCGGCGGCGGTCGCAGCGGCCTGGTGCGCGCCGTGAAGCGGCCCGCGCGCACCGCCTGATCGCGCGCCGCACCCGCCCCCGCGCCCTCTTGTCCTTCATCCCCCCGATGCCCCGCGGCATCGGCGCGGGCAGGCATGCCCGCGCGCCCCTTCCCACCTCGATGGAGTCTTCCATGGACATGCCCGCACACCCTGCACACCCCGTCGCCACCCGAGATGCATGGCGCATCGCCCGCCTCGCCCTGCTCGCGCGCGAGAAGGAACTCACCCGCCTGCACGACGAGGTCGCGCGAGAACGCCGCGCACTGCCCTGGGTCCGTGTGGAGACCCCCTATGTGTTCGACACACCGCAAGGCACGCGCACGCTGGCCGAGCTGTTCGAGGGCCGCCGCCAGCTGATGGTGCAGCACTTCATGTTCGCGCCGGGCTGGGAACAGGGTTGCAAGAGCTGCTCCTTCATGGCCGACCACCACGCCGGTGCGCTCACGCACCTCGCCCAGCGCGACCTCACCCTGGTCGCGGTCTCGCGCGCACCGCTGGCCGATATCGACGCCTTCCGCCGGCGCATGGGGTGGACATTCCCGTGGGTATCCTCGCATCGCACCTCGTTCAACCACGACTTCGGCGTGAACTTCAGCCAGGAGGACATGTCGCGCGGCGCCGTGGACTACAACTACAAGCGGCAGCCCTTCCCGCACGAGGAAGCCCCCGGCATCAGCGTGTTCGTGCGCGACGACGAAGGCCACGTCTTCCATGCCTACTCGCGCTACGGGCGCGGTGTGGAAGCGATGATGCACACCTACGCCCTGCTCGACCTGGCGCCGTTCGGCCGCGGTGAAGAGGGCGATGCCTACCCGATGGCCTGGGTGCGCCACCACGACCGCTACGACACCACGCCCGCCACCGCGTCCGGCGGATGCTGTGCCGCGAAACCCTGAGTCGACGCGCCATGCCGTTGCCCGATGCCTGGTGGCCCTGGCTCAGCATCGCCGGTCTGGGCGTGGTGCATGGCCTGAGTCCGGCGAATGGCTGGCTGTTCGTCGCGGCCATCGCCGCCGATTCCGGCGATGCGCACGACGTACGGCGCGCCCTGCTGCCCATCGCCATCGGGCACGCACTGTCGGTGGGGCTGGTCGTGGTGGTGGTGATGCAGGGCATCAGGCTGCCGCAGCAGCACCTGCTCGCCTTGGCGGGGAGCGGCCTGCTGGTCTTCGCGGCATGGAGACACGTCGTGCGCCCACGCGCTGCCGCTCGCCATGCCGCCCCTCGATCGCACGCGGGACTCGCCGCCTGGTCCTGCCTCATGGGCACCGCGCACGGCAGCGGCCTGATGCTGGTGCCGGCGCTGATGCCACTGTGCATGACGGACGGACCTGCGCGCGCCATCAGCGCCACCGGATCGGTTGCGTTGATGCTGACGGCAGTGGCCGTGCATCTGCTGGCGATGCTCGTGGCAACGCAGGTCGCCGCCGCTGGCCTCTGTCGCGGCCTTCGTTGCCGCGCGCGCTCGACGGACGCTGCCCGCACGCTGCTGCTCGGCCTGACGGGCGTGATGCTGATCGCGCAGCCCTGAAACGCTACGCGTTCTTTACGCGCCTGTCTCGGGAACGCATGGCGACGTTACGCACCACGGGCCTATCGTGACCACACCGCACACGCCGTGCGTCACGAACCGCTCCATGTCCATCCTGATCCTGCGCGGCCCGCATGCCGCGCTCCCCGACGTTCCCCTCCTCGACCGCCCGCTGCTTGAACGTGCGAACGCCGTCGGCCAGTCATTGCGCTGTCGCGCCTTCGCCAGTGTCCGCCAGTTGGTTAGCGGCCTGCGACGCGCGCGCCGCGAGCGAACCGACCTGCTGCTGCTCGACGTCGGCGACCTGGCGATGCACGACGCAGCCCAGAGCCGTGCCGTGCGCGACGCACTCGACGGCCTGCCTGCACCCTATATCGAAGTGCACGACGACGCCTCGCGCGTGCTGGAACCTCGCGTACAGCCCCAGCATGCACCGCTGGTGACCGTGATCCTGCGCAACGATCTCCCGCGTGCCTACGCGATGGCGCTGGACATCGCACTGCGTCGCCTGCATCCCGCCCCTGCGGAGACCCTCCATGCCTGAGCCGGAGCCCCTCATGTCCATCCTCGTCATCCGCGGCCCCGAACGCCACGACGCCCTCACGTCAGCCCCGCCGCCGTTGCCACCGTCGGTGCTCGGCGCGCTGGTGCAGCGCGCCGGCTGCGCTGGGCAGACGCTCGCCGTCCGCAGTTGCAGCTCCACCACCGAGGTCCTCACCGCCTTGCGTCTGGCCAACGAGTGGGGCGTACGCGCCACGCTGCTCGACCCCGGCGCGCTCACCGACCATCCGCTGTTGCAGCGCGCGGTGCAGGGTCTGGCCCATCCGTACGTGGAGGTCCACGACACGCTCGATGAAGGCGCCCTGCCCGCCGCCACCGGCCGCCGCCTCGCGGTCGTCGATGGCTACGGTGCGCGCAGTTACGCCTTGGCGCTGGAAATCGCGCTCGAGCAACTGGGCTGCACGGAATGCGAGTGCGATGTGCACGTCGGCACCTGACGCAGACGCTCGCGCATCCGTTCGCCGCTATTTCGCCGACTATGAGGTGTACGAAGGCGGACACTGCATCGCCTGGGGCCAGGTGGCGGCGCAGGTAGACGGCGGGGTGGCATCGGCCGACGCCATCGTGGCGACATTGCGCGAGGACGCTGCGCGCCAGCACGACGCGACGCCTGGCGCTATCCGGCTGCGTTGCGTGTGCCGGCTGTGATCGCGCACGCGAGACAGCGAATGTTCACCTGCTCATGTGACGCGTCGCCCAGTTTCCGGTGTACTACACGCGCGCATTGACGCGGTCTTTGCGACCACGGCGCGACACTGCACACGTGGTCGATGCCGCAGCAGCGGCCTGCCGGATCCAGGTGAAACAGCCACGGCGGCCACAAGGGTACCGTTGTGCGAAGCCCTAGCTTCGCCCAGCTTGGCTGCAAGTGCGTCCCCGTCGAAGGATCGCTGGCGCGGTACCCTCTTCCCGAACGGATTCCCCGCTCGCCCACGCCGTCCCCTTCTCCCCGCGAGGCGGGGAGAAGGTGGCCGAAGGCCGGATGAGGGGCGAGAGCGGTACGTCAGGCATCGTGGCCGCCACCACCGCCGCCATCACGCCCACGGTGCACATCGGCACGAGCGCGGGCGCACTCCCTTCGCACTGGCGTCTGGCGCGCAGCACGCGCCGACGGCCCAGGTCAGGCGACACGCGCCTCATACGTTCGGCGGCAACGGGGTGCGCACGCGCGGCACGACATCGACCGGCAGCGCCAGCGACTGCAGCTGGCAGAACGTCGCGTCGTAGGCCGCTACCTCCTCCTGGCACTGGCACAACGCGCGGAAAGGATTGCGTGCGGACAAGGCCTGGGCGGACGCGCGCAAGCGGTCGCCGTCGGGATGGGTCTGCACCAGCGCGGCAACCCACACGGTGAGGGCTTCCAACTGGCCGGTGGTGCGGGCGTCGCTGGCGTCCAGGCGGTCCAGCAGGGTGTGCAGATGATGCTGGAATACGACAACATGGGGCAGGTATCCTCGGGTGATTACCGTCGCCTGGCCCCTGTTCCAGCGTATCGGTCTCCCTACGTCACGCACGCCCTACCTGCATCCGGCCACGCGGAAACGGCCGGAGTCATGTGCCGTTCGGGGACACATGACGTCCGGCCTATGCGCGGTGTCGTATCAGCCGCGCAGATCGACGTCGGCGACCTTGTCCTGGTAATCCTCCTTGGGATCGACGCCGAACAGCAGCTTCACGCCCGCAAGCAGGCTGTGCTCGTTGAGCCAGATTTCCGCATGCTCGGCATCGAAACGCAGCAGCGCCAGTTTCGGATCATCCTTGCCGTCCTCGTACCACGCGGCGATGAAGGGGTTCCACAAGCGCTCGATCACCGCACGGTCATCGTCGCGCACCAGCGAGCCCTGCAGGCTGGCGAACAGGTCATGTCCCATCGACGCGAACGCGGCCACGGCGCGCTGCGGTGATGCGGTGCGCTGCGCCAGCAGGTTGTCGGTGGAGGTGAAGATCCACAACGGACCCCGACCCTCGTGCTCCAGCAGCGCCGTCATCGGACGCGTGTGGCCATCTTCGGCCCCATCCAGGCCGATCATCATCGTGCGATCGGACTTGACCGCTTTCCACAACTTCTTCTCGAGTTCTTCAGGGGTATGCATCGCGTGGCGTCCAGGTCGGTGAAGCCCCGACGCTAGGCGCAGGGCCGTGGTGCCGGCGTCAACGCAGGCACCAGCCGTCAGCGCGGCGTCATGTTTGTCGTGCAGGCGTCACGGATGGTTCGCTGGTGCATGAACGGCACCGCGCGATTTCACCCGCCGTTCGCGACGCCCCGCGCAGCCTCACCCTGCAACCCCACAGGAGACCCGCCATGACCACCTCCCGTTACCTGCTCTCGCTCGGCCTGCTGTCGGTGATGTCCGCCGCTGCCGCGCAGAACTATGGTCCGCAGGATGAAGGCCGCCGCTTCAGCGACGGCAGCAAGGTCGAATGCCGCAACGTCGAAGTGCAGAAGAACACCCGCGATCCGAACCGCGTCGCCGGTACGGCCATCGGCGCCGTCGTCGGCGGCCTGCTCGGCAACCAGATCGGCAGCGGCAACGGCAAGAAAGTCGCCACGGTCGGCGGCGCCGTCGCCGGCGGCGCGATCGGCCGCAAGGTGCAGGGCAACAGCCAAGAGACGAAGGGCGACCGCATCGTCGAACGTCGTTGTGAGCGCGTCTATCGCTGACGGCGGTGCGCAACGCCTGAGGTGCCCGCCGGGCGCCTGCGGAGACGAGGCCGCAGGCGCCTTTTTCTGTTCGGCATTTCCGCCACCGCTCGGGCGCCGGGCTGACTAGCCGCGGAGTCCGCGCGCACGCTCGAGCGCGTTGCGTGTTGCGCGTTGTGCCGCGCCTCCCATGCGATCTGACCGAACATCACTACCTCACCCTGCCATCACCGCCGATGGCATGGAATCGACGTCCCTCCACCGCGCGAGTGATCCCATGACGCCCGGCACGCGTTCCAACCCGCACAGCGATGGCGAGAAGGCGAACACGCCCGACAAGCACCGCAACGATGATGCGACGTGGAAAGACCACGATCAGCCCGACATCCCGCACGAGGAGAAGACACCCCGCGATCCCGGACGCGATTACCCGGACGCGCGCGATACGGTGCCGCGCTGATCCCTGGCTGCCGTTTCGTCAGCGATCGGGCGGTGATGCGACCGCGAGTGCATCATGCAGGGCGTCCGCCGTGACCGGCCGAACGGCGCGCGCGCGCTCCTGACCCTGTTCCAGCAGCACGAGCGTGGGCCACAGGCGCACACCGAATGCGCGCCCGAGCGGCCGACCCTTGCCGTCTTCCACCTTGAGATGGGTCAGGCCCGGCATGCGCGCGATCACGTCGCGGATCGCGGCCTGCGCGCCCTGGCAGTGTCCGCACCAGGGCGCACCGAACTCCAGCAGCACCCTGCCCGGCATCGCCTCCACCGCGCTGCGCGTCGGCTCGGTGGGCAGGTAGTCCGCGCGGTAGGTCATGCCGCGGCGAGCGCCTGTTCGATGGCATCCAGGCGCGTGTTGGTCAGGTCCTTGCCGATCTCCGCCACGATGCGCTGCGTGGTTTCCTTGTGCAGCAACGGCCGCATGCGGCCGAGGGTGACCGGATCGGCGACTAGCACCAGGTGGTCGTACTGCTGCCGCAACGCGCCGGAGTTCAGCCCTTTCGCGAGTTGCTTGGCGAACGTGGCTTCGTCGATCTGCCGGCTGGACGACTCGCCCGGCATGCTGCCGGCGGGGCCGTCGTCGTCCAGGTTCATCAATTCGAGCAGGTCGTACTGGTGCAGCGACACCGTGCCGTTCTCGCCGCGGTTGCGGAACAGGCGCGCGCCCTCGCCGTCGGCCACGACAACCAGGGCGTCGGTGGGTAATGCCTTCATGGGATGACTCTCCTTGTGCAAATACAGGTCAGGCAGGCGCCGCGCCTCCGCAAGGAAGACGCGGCGCGATGCGGGTCGATGAATCAGTGCGGCCGCTGGCGGTCGAGCGTGAACGCGTCGGCGACGGCGTGCTTGGCGCGCTCCCACGTCAGGCGCGAGCCGGCGCGGGCGCGATCCCAACCGCGTTCCAGATCGCTGGCAAGGCTGTCGTCCCACTCGCGGTCGGCGTACTGCGCGCGGGCATAGGTGCCGTAGCGATAGGCCGAGCGGTAGTCATCGAAGTCGTCGCCGTCCTGGCGATACGGCGCGCTGTCGAAACGCTGCGCGAACTGCTCATCGCTGCGCGCGTAGGCATTGTAGGTGCGGTCCGCACGCTCCCAGGCATCCTGCAGCGCCGGGCGCGCCTGCTCCCACTCCAGACGCGATTCGCCGCGACGCTCTTCCCAGCCGGACTGCAGGCGGCGCTCGGTGTCTTCCCACGACTGCTCGGGGTACTCGCCGCGGGCCACCGCGCCGGCATGGTAGACGCCCGCGTAATCGCGCTGGAAGTCGTGTTCGTCCGAATAGTAAGGACGCGTGCGCGAGGTCTCGCGCCAGTACTCGACTTCGCTGGTGGGATCCAGCCGCTCGGCGACGCCCTTGCCCGCGGCCGCGCCGATGACGGTGCCGGCGGCGGCGCCGATCAGCGTACCGATCGGTCCGAACACGGTGCCGGCCACGGCACCGGCGGCCATGCCACCGGCCACGCCGCCCACGCCCACGCCGACCGGGTGCGCGCCGGGTGCGCCGGAAAGGGGATCACGGTTTGCATCACGTTCTGAAGTATCGCGCGTCATCGTCATGTCCTTGCTGAAAGAAGTGAGGGGAAAGACCGACGCAAGCAGCGTTGCGTGCGGCGTGCAGTCGATCTTCCCCATCGCGCGTGACCATCGTGTGCACTGGCTTCAGGTTGGTGCATACAGGGCGGCAACATCTGGCGATGCGCGGGCGATGTGCGTGCGTTACGAATGCGATGTGTGCGCGTGGGTTGAGTGGGCGTGCGCTGACAGGACAGCGCCCCTCATCCGCCTTCGGCACCTTCTCCCCGTTGTCACGGGGAGAAGGAGAGCGGAGATTCGTGTGGATCGAAGGTTGCGTGGGCGTGCGCTGACGGAACAGCGCCCCTCATCCGCCTTCGGCACCTTCTTTCCCGTTGTCACGGGGAGAAGGAGAGCGGAGATTCGTGTGGATCGAAGGTTGAGTGGGCGTGCGCTGACGGGACAGCGCCCCTCATCCGCCTGCGGCACCATCTCCCCGTTGTCACGGGGAGAAGGAGAGCGGAGATTCGTGTGGATCGAAGGTTGAGTGGGCGCGCACTGACGGGACAACGCCCCTCATCCGCCTGCGGCACCTTCTCCCCGTTGTCACGGGGAGAAGGGAGCGGAGATTCTCATGTTGGTTCGACTGCTGCGCCCGGACTCACGCGGCGACGGGGGCGTCTTCCTTTTCGCGCGGCAGGCGGATGACGAAGATCGTGCGTCCGTCTTCCACGCGGGCGGTGACGTCGCCGCCGTGCGCGGAGGCGATCTCGCGCACGATGAACAGACCCAGGCCCAGGCTGGTGTGTTCACCGTGGTGGGCCTGGCGGGAGCCGCGGCGCAACGGATCGAACAACGCATTCAGGGCGTCGGTGGACAGTGCATCGCCCGCGTTGCTGACGGCGATGCAGGCACTGTCCTCGTCGCCGTCGATGGTGACGCGGATGTCGCCGCCCGCCTCGCCGTACTTTGCCGCGTTGGTGACCAGGTTGTGCACGGCCTCGCGCAGGCGGGCATCGTCGAAGTGGCCGGACGCATCGTCGCATTCGACATGCAGGGTGAGGGTGACGCCGTGCAGCGTCGTACGCAGCAGATCGACTTCGTCGCTGACGGCCGCCGCCAGGTCGCAGGGCGCACGATGCAGCGTCATGCCGGCGCCCAGCGTGCTCTTGCTGTAGTCGAGCAGGCCGTCGACCAGGCGGCTCAGTTGCACGCCCCCGTTGAGGATGCGTTCGGCCTGGCGTGCGTGCGGCGTGCCGCGGGTGCTGTCCAGCAGGAATTCCGCCGTGCCCACTACCGCAGTGAGCGGACCCCGCAGATCGTGGCCCAGTGCACCGAGGAAGACGTTGCGCCACGACTCCACCGTGCGCGAGAACTCCACCAGCGACTCGGCCACGGCCTGGTCGATGGCCTCGTTGAAGCGGACCATGTCGTCGATGGAGGTGGCCAGCAGGGCTTCATCGGCCGCCCACCGCCGCAGCACCGAGGCGCGCAAAGCGCGGTACTCGGCGATCATCTGGTTGACGCCGAACCCATCGTCCGCACGGCTGCGTCCGTGGCGGGTCGCGGCGGATTCGGGACCGGCCGGCGACGGCGCCCGCCCCTGCGACTTGGCGTGCTGCTGCTCCGAACTCTGTTCCGTCCGCAGGTCGGCCACGATCTCGCGCAGGATCAACGGAATGTCGTTGCGCAGCCGCTTGTGGTTCAGCTTCGCACCTTCAGGGGCCTGCGTGACGGCGAACTCGACGGCATCGTCGAGGATCTGCTGCGTGTTTCCCTCTATGAAATCGGCAAGTCGCATGAACACTCCGTGGGATTCCTTGTTCGTTGTGGGCTGACGGTCGTCTACGTGATTCCCCTGTCCTGGTGCGGTGTTGCGGTGGTGCGCGGTCAGTCGGCGATGCTGCGCGGCTCGCGCGGATCGTCGATGTGGACCGGATCATCCGGGGGTTGATCCGGGCCGACCGGGGTGTCGTCGGGATCGCCGGGGTCGCGCGGCATCGGCGGCCTGCCCGGATCCTCCGGCCGATACGGATCGCTCGGCGTGCCCGGCGGACTGGGCCTGCCGGGCTCGGACGGCGTGCCCGGCGGCGTGGGCTGCCCGGGCGGAGTCGGCTTGCCCGGTTCGGTGGGCGTCGGTGTGCCGTGCGCGGCGATGTCGATGCCAGGTGTCATGGCGATGCTCCTGCGCGCCGACACGGCGCGCTCACTTGTCTGAGGTGGATGCCTGCAATGCTGCCGCGATGGCCGCGTCGCCGGAGACCAGATCGGCCCAGCGCACTTCCACGCCGTTGCGGCGCCCTTTTTCCACCAGCTTCAGGCCGGCGGGGTCGATGGTCAGCGTGTAGGCCTGCTCGCCCAGGGTCAGCTCGCGGCGAAGCGGTTTGTCGAGTGGGGTCATGGTGTGTCCTCAGATCTGCGGGGGATGTCGGCGGGGTTGCCCGTCCTTCGCGCCGGGTTCGGCGGCGGGATCGTTGCGTTCGTCGTTGGTGCGCTTGCCCGGTGATTCACCGGGCACGACGTCGCCATCGGGGCGACGCTGTTCCTCGAGCGGATTGGGCGACACGCGTGTGGTGTCCCGGGTCTTGCGATCCATGGCGGGTTCCTCGCTTGCGAAGGGCCAGCCTGCGGGGAACTACGTTGACGGATCGTGAGCGTGGCGCGTGCGTTTTCAGCCTGCGGTCACGATGCATGAACAAAGCGACTGCGCGCTGAACACGCATGCACGCCGAGCACAGAATGTTGACGCGACACGCCCCACATTCATTCCATGCTCTGCCAAGAACGCATCGACGCGCGTCTGAACGACGCCGAATTCCTGGTCCGCTCCGGCGCCGACATCGGCGACCCGCATGCCTTCCTGCGTGGCTTGTGGACGCAGGTCTACGATGCAGCGCCCATGCACCTGCGCTCGGCGGTCCTGCGCCGGCTGCATGCGCTGTCGCGCCTGCTGGGCGTGCCGTACGTGCACGGCGACAACGATCCCACCCCCGCCTGACCGCGCACGCGCACATCGCGTGCGCTGCGCGTGCCGACACGTGCGGATGGTGACTAGGCGGAGCGCAGGCGCGTCAACGCGGCTTCGATGTCATGACGACGGAACGGCTTGGCCAGTACGTGCGCGTCGGCGAAGCGCTCGGGCAGCCCCTGCTGGCCGTAGCCGGTGGTGAACAGGAACGGCACCCCGCGCTCGCGCAGCGCATCGGCGATCGGGAACGACTGCGTCCCCGCCAGGTTCACGTCCACCACCGCCAGGTCGATCTGCGCATCCGCCAGGTCGGCCAGCGCCTGCTCCACCGAGCCGGCGCTGCCCACCACCTCGTAGCCCAGCGTGGGCAGCAGGTCTTCCAGCAGCATCACCAGCATCGATTCGTCTTCCACGATGAAGACACGCGGTGCCGGTTCGGTCGTCGTCATGCGGCCACTCCTAGGTCGGGCATGGGGGCGGTGATCCGGCACTTCACGCCGGCCTTGTCGAAATCGAGGGCGACGTCGCCGCCCAGGTCGTGGCGCAGTCCGCGCTCGATCAGGCGCGAGCCGAAGCCGCGGTGGTCGGGAACGACGACCGGCGGGCCGTCGTGTTCCTCCCACGACAGCACCAGGCTGTGGCGCCCCTGCACCGCTTCGGCGCGCCAGTGGATGCGCACGCGTCCGGGCTTGCGCGACAGCGCGCCGTACTTCATCGCGTTGGTGCACAGCTCGTGCAGCGCCATCGACAGCGCCAGGGCGCGCTGCGGGTCCAGCTGCATGTCGGGGCCCTCGATGTCGAAGCGGTCGGCATCGTCGACCAGGCACGGGGCGATGGCGGTGCGCACGATGTCGTGCAGCGGGGCGTGGTCCCATTCCTGGCGGGTCAGCACGTCGTGCGCCTGCGCCAGCGCGTGCAGGCGCGCTTCGAAGCGGTCGCAGGCCGCGCCGATGTCGTCGGCCCCGCGCAGCGTCTGCATCGCCAGCGACTGCACGATGGCCAGGGTGTTCTTGACGCGGTGGTTGAGTTCGTTGAGCAGCAGGCGCTGGTGTTCTTCGTGCTGCCGGCGCGCGGTGATGTCGGTGGCGGCGCCGAACCATTCGGTCACCTCGCCGCCGATGGGGCGGATGGGCACCGCGCGCGAGGACACCCACGCCCAGTGCCCGTCTTCGGCGCGCAGGCGGTACTCGGCGCTGAAGGGCGTCTGGGTGATGCGGGCGCGGGTGATGGCATCGGCGACGAGGTCGCGATCTTCCGGGTGCACCAGCACGTCCAGCCAATCGGGGGTCAGCGTGCCGTGGCGGCCGAACAGCAGGCTGCCGCCGACGATGTCCACTTCGCTCCAGTCGCGGTTGGTGCGGTAGACCAGGTCGGAGGTGGCGTCGACCATGGCGGCGAGGCGCTCTTCGCTCTTGCGGCGGGCTTCTTCGTGCAGCTTGCGTTCGGTGACGTCGCGGGTGGTGCCGGCGACGGCCTCCACCTCGCCGCTGGGGCCGATGACCGGCACCAGCAGGTAGTCGTAGATGCGGCGGCCGTTGGTGCCGTTGAAGGGCACGTCGCCGCGCACGGGCTTGCGGGTGGCGATGACCTGTTCGATCTCGCGGTCGTGCATGGCGGCGTGCCAGGGTTCGTAGCCGAGTTCCAGGCAGTTCTTGCCGATGGCTTCGTCCCAGGTCTTGCCCCACATGGCCAGCAATGCGGCGTTGGCGTAGGTGAAGCGGTGCTGCAGGTCCCACATGTAGACCAGGTCGGGCGTGGTCTGCAGGAGGGTTTCGTACAGGCGGACGCGCTGCTCCGCAGAGGCGTGCGCGCCACCTGCCATCAAGGAGCTGTCCATGGAGGCGGGGGGTGTCTGATGGCGATGCGCCACCCTACCGCCCGTCGGCGTGCGGGACCCGTGAAACTTGGCAGGGTCGGGATCAGGTGAGGGGTTGCTGTTCAGGAACCGGCGCAGGATGCGGGCGCGATGCAGCACCTCGCCCGCCGCGGTGCGCGCGCCGCGTCGCCTGCCCTCGCCTAGCCCGCGGCGCACACCGCCCCTTGCGCCACGTCGGCGGCAGCGAGCCAGCGCGCCGCGAATTCGTCGCCCGGCACCGCACGGCCGATCAGGTACCCCTGCAGTTGCTGGCAACCGGCCTGGCGGAAGAAATCGCGCTGCGCCGGCGTTTCCACGCCTTCGGCCACCACGCTCAGGCCCAGCGTGTGCGCCATCGCCAGGATCGCCGTGGCGATCGCTTCGCCATCGCCGGGCACGGCGTGGGTGAACGCCATGTCGATCTTCAGCTTGTCGATCGGCAGGCGCTTCAGGTAGGCCATCGACGAGTAACCGGTGCCGAAATCGTCGATGGCCATGTGCAACCCGCGGGCGCGCAGCCTGGCCAGCTGGGCGACCGCCACGTCGGCGTCCTCCATCAGCACGCTTTCGGTCACTTCCAGCTCCAGGCAGTGCGCGGGCACGCCCGTGCTGCGCAAGACCTCGTCGATGAACCCGGGCAGCGCGTCCTCGCGCGTCTGCCGCACCGACAGGTTCACGGCCAGCCGCACATGGCCCCGCCCCTGCGCATGCCAGGCCGCGATCTGCCGGCAGGCCTCGCCGATCACCCAGCGGCCCAGCTCGAGGATCAGCGGGCCTTCTTCGGCGATCGGGATGAAGGTCGAGGGGGGCACCACGCCCAGCGCGGGATGGGTCCAGCGCAGCAGCGCCTCGGCACCGAGCAGCCGTCCGCTTTCCGCGCACACCTGCGGCTGGTAATGCAGCGCCAGTTGCCCCGCCGCCACGGCCTGGCCCAATGCCTCGCGCACGCCGATGCGGGCCAGCTGCGCCTGGCGCAGGCGCGGCTCGAAGCGCACGGCGCGATTGCGCCCTTCGCGCTTGGCGCAGTACATGGCGATGTCGGCATTGGCCGCCAGTTCCTCCAGCCGCGCCGCGTCCTCGGGCCAGCGACTGATGCCCGCACTGGCGGTGATGCGCAGGCTCAGGCCGTCCACCGTGAAGGGCACGACGAACCGGTCGAGCACCGCGTCGGCCACGCCGCCCACGCGCGCGGCCGCGTCGTCGCCGGCCAGCAGGACGGCGAACTCGTCGCCGCCCAGGCGGAACAGCCGTGCGCCGGCCGGCAGGGCGTCGGCGATGCGGTGGCCCACCTGGCGCAGCAGTGCGTCGCCGCCCTGGTGGCCGAGCTTGTCGTTGACGTCCTTGAAGCGGTCCAGGTCCAGCTGCACCAGCGCCAGCCGGCGGTTGCGCGTGCGCGCGTGCTCCAGCTGCGCGTTGAAGGCGTTGCGGTTGAGCAGCCCGGTGATCGGATCGTTGTGGGCCAGGTGGTGCAACTGCGCCTCGGCCCGGCGCACGCGCTCGCGCATGCCGCGCATCAGCGGCAGCGCCAGCGCGTAGGCCACTGCCGAGGCGATGCAGAACGCGATGGCCAGGCTGCCCAGCCGTCCGTGCGCGCGCTTCATGCTGATCTGCAGGCGCACGGTGCCGACCGGCTGTTCGCGGAACAGCACCGGCGCGCTCACCCGCGCGCAGTCGTAGCCGCAGGGGCGGGCCGCGGCGTCCACGCCGTCGGGATAGCGGGCGATCACTTCGCCATCGCGGGCCACGATGTCGGCCTGGCGCACCGCCGGCACGGACACCAGCGGCGCGAGCGTCTCGCGCGCACCGGCGCTGTCGCGGAACATCACCGCCGCCGCACTGCCCGAGGCCACCACCCGTGCCTGGGCTTCGGCGTCGGCCAGGAACTCGCGTCGGATGTCGATCCACTGGATGAGCATCAGCACGCAGCCCGCCACCAGCAGCACCACCGTCGCGACGATGGCGCTGGTGCGCACGCTGGCCGAGGTGCGGAAGCCGGGCGTGCTCACAGCACCCGCCGGGCCAGGCGCAGCAGCTGGCTGCTCAGGGTGATGCCGTTGGCGCGCGCACGCGTGGCATCCACGTCGAAGCGGATCTTGTTGCCTTCGCGCACCAGCGCGACCGTGCTGACGCCGTTGGGCAGCGCACAGGCGTCGCAGATCACCAGCGCGGTCAGCGCCGCGGCCACGGGCGTGTCCGCCGCGTGCACCAGCACGTCGCAGTCGGCCGCGGGGGCGCTGGCGACGCGGGCGACGGTGACGCGGCGGCCGGCCAGGTCGCGGCCGGCCAGCGTGGCGATCGCGGCCGCCAGCGCCGCATCGGTCTGGGTGCAGATGGTCAGCGTGGACGCTTGCACGTGCGCCGACTGGGCGAATGCGGCGATGTTGTAGACGAACGCGGCCTTCAGCGCGTGTTCGTCCACCTGCGCATGGCCGCTGCCGGCGAACGCCAGCCCCAGCAGCGCGGCCATCCCCTGCCCGGCGCGCCGCACGCTCACCAGCGCCACCGCGCTTCGAGCCAGTACTCGCGGCCGCGCCGCGGCACGGTGTCCTGCAGGAACTCCGGGCCGACCGGATCGGCATAGCGTTCGTCCAGCAGATTGCGCACGCCCAGCGACCACGCCAGCGGCCGCGAGGCCACGTCCCACACCAGGTGCGCGTTGACGGTGGTGTAGGCCGGCACGCGGCCCTCGCGCGACACGCGCTGGCCCATGTGGTGCGCGCTCATCGCCAGGTCCCAGCCGGCGGCCAGCGGCACGGACGCCTGCACGCGGGCGATGCCATGCGGCGCGTTGAGGGCCCGCGCGGTATCCGATTCGGTGACGTCGCTGTAGGCATAGCTCGCACGCAGGCGCACGCCGCCGTCGCCCTGGTAGGCGTAGGCCAGCTCGGCACCGCGCGAGGTGGCACGGCCGGCGTTGGCGAGCGTCAGCGTGCCGTCGCCGGTGGCGGCCAGGGTGATCAGGTCGCTCAGGCGGTAGTGGTATACGCTGAGTTCGGCCCGGCTGTGCGCACCCACGCTGCGGCTGTAGAACAGCTCGGCGGTCTGCACGTGCTCGGCGTTCAGCGACGGATTCGCGAGCTGCGCGCTTTCGTCCGAATCCACCTGGTAGTAGCGCTCGTACGCATTCGGCGAGCGGTAGGCCTGGCCCACGATCAGCTTGACGACGCGGTTGTCCGCGCGCGTGCCGATCAGCGCCAGGCGCGGACTGAGGCGCACGATGCCGCGGTCGCTGCGATCGGCGCGCAGGCCCGCATTGAGCCGCCACGCGTCGGACATGCGGAACTCGTCGTCGACGAACACGCCGCCACTGGTCATGTGCTGGCGCGAATCCAGGTAAGTCGCGCGCGGCGATACGTCGAAGTTGCGCTGCACCACCCCGCGGTCCCACTGCGCTTCGGCGCCGGCGACGAAGGTATGGCGCGCGGCGATGCGGGCGACCACCTGCCCGCCCGCCACCACCGACACGCCGGAGGCGATGTCGCGGTTGAGGTAGGTGGGTGCGCTGCCGTAGACATAGTCGCCGACGTAGCGGTAGTCGATCACGTCCAGGCGTGCGCTCGCCTCGACGCGCTCGCCCAGCGGGCGGGCCAGGGTGGCGCCGAAGGCGATCCAGCGGTCCTGCACCTGCGCGCCGGACGCGGCGAAGGTCTGCTCGTACGGGGCGACCGGATCGTCCTTGCGGCGGTCGCCGGCCACCAGCTGCAACGACAGCCCGTCGCGCGCGTGCTGCACGAACACCTGGCGCACGCGTTCGCTGTCCTGGCCGCGCACCACGCCGCCGGTGGGCGTGTCGGCGAAGGCGGGAAAGCGCAGCGTGCGGCCCTCGGTATCGAACGCGCGCACCGACAGCAGCGTGCGCCCCTGCCCGGCACTGACCGGGACGGTAAGCTGCAGGTCGGTAGTGCCGTGGTTACCGGCGGCGGCGCGCAGCTGCCCGTGGCCGTAGGTGTCGGGTTCGCGCGTGAGCACGTTGATGACGCCGAAGAAGGCGTTGGAGCCGTACACGGCCGAGCCGGGGCCCGGGGCGTATTCGATGCGTTCCACCAGCGCCAGGTCGAGCGGGAATTCGGCGCCCACCGGGCTCTGGCTGTAGACGGGGTCGTTGATGCGGTGGCCGTTGACCAGCAGCAGGAAGCGGGTGTCGTAGTCGCCGGCGCGCAGCAGGCCGCGCGCGCCCAGGTAGGTGTACAGGCCGGTGTCGCTGACGTAGAGGCCGGGCAGGCTGTCGAGTGCTTCGGCCAGGGTGCGCCAGCCGTGCGCGCGGATATCCTCGGCGGTGATCACCTGCACGACGGAGGGTGCGTCGGCCACGCGCTGCTGGAAGCGCGAGGCGGTGACGATGTCCACGTCCAGCAGGTCTTCCAGCGACAGGCGCGACAGGTCCGGGGCCTGAGCGTGGGCCGCGGTCGCCAGCAGGCCACCGGCGCAGGCGCACGCCAGGCGGGTCATGCGCCGCAGGCGTCGGGTGGTTGCGGGCGCTGGCGCGCCGCCGGGCAGGAACAGGGACATGGAGGCCAGCAGGGCGGAAGAACGTCTGGCGTTGTATCGGCCGCGCACGCGCTGGCTTGAATCGCGCAGGGGTTCATGGAGATGAAGGCGCGGCGTGCGCGCGCATGAAAAAAGGCCCCGCGTTGCGGAGCCTTTGTTGAGAGGAAGTGGGGGCGTCAGCCGTTGGTGACGGTGCCCCCGTCGCCGCCCGCGGGGTCGGGCGCGACGGGCGTTGCGCTGCGGCGGCTGAAGCGCACCGACAGCATCTTGCGCAGCTCGTCCAGCCCTTCTCCCCTGCCCGCCACCTTCAGGTGGGCATAGCCTTCCAGCGATGCGGTCATCAGATCGCTGCCGAGGGCCATTTCGCTGTCGGCGATGCGTTCCAGCAAGCGTCGAAGGCGAACGGCGCGCGGACGGAGCTGATCGAGCGCCGCGAGATCGCCGACGTAGCCGGCCAGGTCGAAGTTGCGCGGTAGCACGCCGCTGTGTTCGCTCAACACGTTCACGGCCTGCCGGCAGAACGCTTCCGATTTGGCGCCCATCTTGGTGAGGTCGCGACGCTCGTCGGGGCTCAGGCCGATCAAGCCGGCGAACTCCTGTTCGAGGCTGTTGATGGCGGTGTCGATGTTCTGCAGTGCGGTATCCGCGAAAGTGACGGCAATACGGTTCTGGGTCATGGTCGTTCCTTGAGTGCATCCGTTCGAGTACCCGCCACCATGGCGGGCGACAGGAGCGTAGCGTGCGCTGCGCGCGCCTCAAGGGCCGCACGCGCAAGTGCGTCAATGTGAGTCGCAAGGCATTAAGCCTTGCCGGCAATGGTGCGAAGCCTGAGCGGCGGGATGGTTTCCTTTGCGCCTGGATTCCGCCTGCCCTGCGCGCAAGGCGAAATGCCTTGCAGGCGAAACCGCCATGCACGGATCGCGACGCCAGCAGGCTTGCGATGGCAAGGCGCGGCACTTCGCGCGCAAGGCGCAATGTGAGAAACCCGGGACGCGGCAGCTTGCACGCGATGCGCGGCGGCCCTGCGTGCAGGTCATGGCATTCCGACCGCAAGGTCTGATGCCTCGCGCGCGCAAGGCTCGGCGGCTTGCGGGCAAGGCTGGGGAGGCTTGCGGATAAGGGTTTGAGGCTTGCGAGGTGTTTTCTGTATCCCCACCCCTATCTCACCCGCGCATTCCATTGCGAGCGGGCCCACTGAACTGCCGGGCAGGCGTGCCGGGCGCGCGGCTTCAGGGGCCCTGCCATCGGAGCGCGGCCAAGGTGCGCTCCAGCGTGTCGCCCCACAGTTGGAGGCTGGCGGCCCAATGGGTGGGCGGGATGGGGATGGGTTCCTCGTCGGGCGCGCCGGGGGCGTAGGCGCGGGTGAGGCAGGCCAACAGGTAGAGGTGTTCGGTGAGGCGACAGAGCTCGGCGTGTCCGTCTTCGCTCAACAGGTAACCGGCCGCCGATCCGACATGCTTTGACATACAAGTACTCCAATCCATGGGTACGGCCCGGACGCGCATGCGCCGGGGGTGTCGGGAGGCTCGAACCGCAAGAAGACGGCGGGCTTATTCCCCTTTCGGGTGTTGTATTCGCCCACTCCCGACGTAGCGCTACGCCGGCTCTGCCCACGCGGGGCAAAAGAAAGCCACCCAGTTCCGGGGGTGGCACCGCTTCTTGAGGAGTTTCGAGGCTCCGACAAGAGGTATCGCACCTTGGGCCCGAAACAGGCCAGCACACCCGTGTTCGATGGGAACGCGCGCCATATACTCACATTTGGCATCGGTGCGGGAGTGCCCATGGGGATCGCAGAACTACAACAGGCGCTTCGGCAGTTTGCCGCGGACAGGGATTGGGGGCAGTTCCATACGCCGAAGAACCTGGCCACGGCACTCTCCATCGAAGCTGCCGAAGTGCTCGAGCATTTTCAATGGCTGACCGACGAGCAGAGCCGAAGCCTGACCCCAGAGGTTCGCGAGAAAGTCGGACATGAGATCGCCGATGTATTTCTTTACCTACTTCAACTGGCCGACCAGCTCGAGATTGACCCTCTGAAGGTGGCGGCGGACAAGCTGGCCTTGAATGCCGACAAGTACCCGGTGGAAAAAGCCAAGGGAAGCAGCAAGAAGTACACCGAGCTGTAACCGTATCGCCGAGGGGAAGGCACGCGTGATCGTCTATCAGGCTACCAAGACGAAGTTCTTGGACGACAACGACAACCGCAGTATTGAAGACGTCATCAATAGCGCCTATGTGCAGAAGACAGGCCGCTACGCTTCGGAGGCGGAATTCAAGTCATGGGCGGCTTCGCTGCGCGAGATGTCACGGGTGCTACGCGACGCACAGATACCGGACGACATCGGTGTAGGTATCGAATTCGGCATTCCGCAGACGGCCAAACGCATCGATTTCATCCTGTCGGGGGAAGATGATGCTGGTGTCCCGCACGCGATCATCGTCGAGTTGAAGCAATGGTCGTCCGCCAAACTGAGCGACAGGGACGGCTTGATCGTCGCCAATCGCGGGGGTCGTACCGAAACCGAAGGCCCCCACCCCAGCTATCAAGCATGGTCTTACGCGGCCTTGCTCAATGGTTTCAATGAAGCCGTCTACGAATCCGGTACGGCGCTGCAGCCCTGCGCCTACCTGCACAACTACCGCGACGACGGGATCATCCGCGACGCGCGCTATGCCCCCTATCTCGACAAGGCGCCTGTCTTCCTGAAGGGTGAGGACGAACTCAAGCGCCTGCGCGATTTCATCAAGAAGCACGTCAAGAAGGGAGACAAGGGAGAACTGCTGTACAAGATGGAGAACGGGCGTATCCGCCCCTCCAAGATGCTTGCAGACAGCCTTGCCAAGATGCTCAAAGGCAATGAGGAATTCGTGCTGGTCGACGACCAGAAGGTGGTCTACGAGACCTGCCTGGCCCGCGCCGAGCAGGCCAGCGAAACCCGCAAGCAAGTGGTCATCGTCAAGGGTGGCCCCGGCACCGGAAAGTCGGTGGTCGCGGTCAATCTGCTGGTGGCGCTGACCAAACGCGGACAGGTGACCAAGTACGTCTCCAAGAACGCCGCGCCCCGCGCCGTGTATGCGAAGAAGCTGGCAGGTCAGGTCCGCAGAGCGGACGTGACCAACATGTTCGCCGGCTCTGGCGGCTTCCACAATGCGGAACCCAACGTATTCGATACGCTTGTCGTCGATGAAGCACATCGCTTGAATGCCAAGAGCGGGCTCTACGGCAATCTCGGTGAGAACCAGGTTATGGAGCTCATCCGTAGCGCCAAGTGCACGATCTTCTTCGTGGACGACGACCAGATCGTGACGCTCGCCGATATCGGACATACCCGGGAGTTGATGCACTGGGCGAACGCGGCCGGCGCGGAGATCACAACGCTGGAGCTTAGCTCCCAGTTCCGGTGTGGCGGATCCGATGGCTACATCGCCTGGCTGGACAACTGGCTGGGTATTCGCGAAACCGCCAACGCAGATTTCGACCGCGATAGTTTCGACTTCCGCTTGGTCGACTCGCCCGTTGAGTTGCACGATCTTATTCGAGAGAAGAACAAGCTCAACAATCGGTCGCGAGTGGTGGCGGGCTACTGCTGGGATTGGAAGAGCAAGAAAGATCCGAATGCATACGACATTGTGATTCCGGAGTTCGGCTACAAAGCACAATGGAATCTTGGTGTCGACGGAAGCCTCTGGATCATGGCGCCAAACTCTGTTGAGCAAGTTGGCTGCATTCACACTTGCCAAGGTCTTGAGCTTGACTATGTCGGCGTCATCATTGCGCCAGATCTCGTTTTTCGAGGGGACAGATTTGAAGCGGACCCATCAAAAAGATCGAAGCAAGATCGGACAATAAGAGGATATACGTCCAAAAGAAATCTAGATTCCAACACGATAATTCGCGCAGAGATGATCATTCGAAACACTTACAAGACCCTCATGACGCGAGGACTGAAGGGATGCTTCGTCTTTTGTCCAGCCCTGAAAGGCTAGAAACGCAATGAAGGAGTCAACTCTCCACTCACTAATAACCGCAAAGGCAATCTTCGAGGAATCGGAAGCTCTTTGCTCTTCGGGCATATCGCACTCAGCCACCGCCGGCCTGATCCTTCTACAAGATGCGCTTGAACTTGTGCTACTAGCCGCCATCAATGAACTTGAAATTGATGAGACGGCAAAGATCGAGAAGCTTACATTCGACCAGATCATCGGCACACTTCAGCAATCTGGAGTTTCTATTCCTCGCTCCGGAACATTAAAAGCACTCAACAAGAACCGGGTGCTCGCTAAGCACTATGGACAACTAATCCTCCCGGAGACAGTAAGGGGCTATCTAGAGGCCAGTCGTCACGCCATAGACGCTGTTCTTGACTCTGTAGTAAAGAAGAGACTCGCGCAGATCTTCCTAACAGACTTACTCTTAGATGGCGAATCAAAGTTGCTTCTTGAGCAAGCGGTAGCCTCATACGCAAGAGCAGAGTACCTCGAGACGCTTATCTGTATCAGGAGGGCTCTTTTCGTAGAAATCGAAGCCGATTACTCGGTGCATGAGTACAAGGACGATGACAGCACCGACCTTTTCGGATTCTTCAAGAAATATGGACGAAAGGCGCCGAGCTACGCGAAGAACTCGAAATGGATAGTCACAAACGTGAAGGAGCCTACCGACTACGTACAAGTAGATAGAGAAGGATTGCGGAGTCAAGCCGTTGAGTGGGGCGTTAATACAAACCAGCTTCTTAATTTAATGCACCTTACTCCGAAGGTTTTTAGGCCGAATAAGGCAGCCGATTGGTGCACCTCTTATCCTGCCGGCTTTGTAGAGAACAGCGCAAATAGAGCCAACGCCCAATACTGTTTAGACAGTATCATCGAGGTTATCCGCAAGAAGCAGTTGCATGCGGGCACTGCAATCAGCCTGTCGTTCTCTCAGCCATTCTCGCCACCTAAAATTTACCTTGGCGATGAGGTCCATGTTAATGCGGACACGGGATCGCTGGTCGTGCACACGATTCAGCCCAACTTCGTGTACCAAGTTTCTGGCATCGCGACGGGCTTTGACGGGAAGACCAAGTTCTACGGCCTATCTGGCGTTCCAGAGGGAGAGCCGCCTTGGTCGGAAAGGGCTATATCCGGATATCTAGCTGCGCGACCCGAATCCAGTCTCGATGAGGGAGAGCCATAGATCTCCTCCTAAGCGCTAACGCCGAGCGAGTTGTTTGCCAGAGAGTGTCGAGCTAAGCGTTTCCACGCCGGTCAATCCCTCAACACCAAGGCCGGGTTCTCATCAATCGTCCCATCCTCGTTGACCACCACATAGCGATCCCCCTCGCGGTTGAACAGCACGGGGATGGGTGTCTTGAACAGCGGGCGGCGGACGAACTTCAGGCGCCAGTGGAAGGTTTCCATGGTCTGGATGGTGGCCTGCTGCGCGGGGGTGAGGCCGGCCAGCAGGGTGGCGTCGTCCATCGTCGGGGCGCCCTTGCGGCGCTCCGGGGTGCGGGGGGCGGTGCCGGGCGACTCGGGCTCGGCGGGGGTGCGGGGGCGATGCGGATCCGACATCCGGTGGGGGGCTCCTGATGGCGTGGAACGGGAACAGGTCTGCCGCCATAGCGGCAGGGGTTCACCTTGTATCGGCCGGGAGCAAGGGAACGTGAGGGTTGTGGGAAATGCGGGGGCGTTGGTTCAGGCCGCTGAAGGGTCAGCGCGAAGAGCGGCCCCTCATCCGCCCTTCGGGCACCTTCTCCCCGCTGGGCGGGGAGAAGGGAGCGCGCGGGAGAAGGGAGTGGAATCAGGCGCGCAGGACGAGCGTGGGATTCTCGTTGAGGGTGCCGTCTTCCTCGATGACCACGTAGCGCGTATCGCCGCGGTCGAACAGCACCGGGATGGGCGCCTGGAACAGCGGACGGCGCACGAAGGCCAGCCGCCAGTGGAAGATTTCCATCGCCTCCAGCGTCATCAGCTGCGCCGGCGTGAGGCCCACGCGCAGTGCGTCGGCGTCGTGCACGGCCTTGCGGCGTTCGACCGCGCGCGGCTTGGCCGCGGCGGGTGGGGTTTGCCAGGGGCCGGTGATGACAGCGGCGCGGGCGGCATTGCGGTACATGGGGGCAACTCCATCGACTACGGGCGACACCTGATGCATCTAACGGCCGCGATCGGCCGCGATTTAGGGCAGCAGGGGCGTTGCAAGCCGCGTGCCGAAACGGGGCGCAGGCAAGAAAAAGCCCCGCAGATGCGGGGCTTTTCTTTGCAGTGGGAGGGATCGCGCTCACCCCTCATCCGCCTTCGGCACCTTCTCCCCGCTTGCGGGGAGAAGGAAGAGCACGTGTCCCTGCTTGCGGGGAGAAGGAGAAGCGGATTACGCGAAAGGATCCTGCAGGACCATGGTGTGGTCGCGGTCCGGGCCGGTGCTGACGATGGCCAGCGGGCAGCCGGAGAGTTCTTCCAGCGCACGCAGGTAGGCACGGGCGGCCGGCGGCAGCTTGTCCCACTCGGTGATGCCGTGGGTGTTCTCGTCCCAGCCCGGGAACTCCAGGTACACCGGCGTGCACTCTTCCCACCCGCCCGCATCCAGCGGGGCGTACTCGGTGCGCTTGCCGCGGTATTCGTAGGCGATGCATATCTTCAGCGTCTTCATGCCGTCCAGCACGTCGAGCTTGGTGATGCACAGGCCCGAGATGCCGTTGATGGCGACGGCCCGCTTCAGCGCGACGATGTCCATCCAGCCGCAGCGGCGCGGACGGCCGGTGGAAGCGCCATATTCCTGGCCGCGGTCGCGGATGCCCTGGCCGATGTCGTCGTCCAGTTCGGTCGGGAACGGACCGCCGCCCACGCGCGTGGCGTACGCCTTGCAGATGCCCAGCACGTAGTCGATCGCGTCCGCGCCCACGCCGGTACCGGCGAACGCGCCGCCGACGGTGGTGTTGGAGCTGGTGACGTAGGGATAGGTGCCGTGGTCGATGTCGAGCAGCGCGCCTTGCGCGCCTTCGAACAGCACGCGCTTACCCTGCTTGCGCAGGTCGTGCAGGATGCCGGCCACGTCGGACTTCATCGGCTGCACGTATTCGCCGAAGGCGAGCGCTTCGTCGTAGGTCTTCTGGAAGTCGACGGCGTCGACGCCCAGGTACTTGGTCAGCACGAAGTTGTGGTAGTCCAGCGCGGTGCGCAGCAGCTCTTCCAGCTGCTTGGGGTAATGCAGGTCGGCCACGCGGATGCCGCGACGCGCCACCTTGTCTTCGTACGCCGGGCCGATGCCGCGGCCGGTGGTGCCGATGGCCTTGCCGCCGGCGGCCTTCTCGCGGGCCTGATCCAGGGCGATGTGGTACGGCATGATCAGCGGCGTGGCCGGGGAGATCTTCAGGCGCGAGCGCACTTCCACGCCGGCCGATTCCAGTTCGTCGATTTCCTTGATCAACGCGGCGGGCGACAGCACCACGCCGTTGCCGATCAGGCACAGCGCGTCGGGGCGCAGGATGCCGGACGGAATCAGGTGGAGAACGGTCTTCTTGCCACCGATGACCAGGGTGTGGCCGGCATTGTGGCCGCCCTGGAAACGGACGACGGCACCGATTTCCTCGGTGAGCAGATCGACGATCTTGCCCTTGCCTTCATCGCCCCACTGGGCGCCGAGAACGACGACTGACTGACCCATGACGGGTAACTCCTCGATTGTTGGCGGCCATCGGGGCCGCCGGAAGGGTCGTGCTGGTCCACGGCGCCGTTGCCGCCGGCAGGCTCCATCGGGGAGCCGCCCGCCACGCCGGGCCCAGACACGGAAAAAGCCGGCGGTCTTCCCACGCAGGGAGCCCGTCCGGCTTTTGTGCATTATCCGGGTTTAAGGGGACGGGGGCTACCCTGGTGGGAATCGCCTCGCCGGTTCAGGCATGGCGCGAAGAGCGGCCCCTCATCCGGCCTTCGGGCCCCTTCTCCCCAGGCGGGGAGAAGGAGACGCCAGACGCCCAGCTTTTCCTTCTCCCTGCGAAGCGGGGAGAAGGTGCCCAGGGGGCGGATGAGGGGCGCTTTCCTATCCGCGTGCACGCCCTTCCCCGATCCCATCGACCCCCGGGTGTCGCGGACGCTGTCTCCACACCCTCGGAGGCCACCCATGCGCAGCACGTTGGACCACGAACGCGAACGCCGCCTTCGGCACGAACAGACCGACGCCGAACACGCCCTGTGGTGGCGACTGCGGAACCGTCGCCTGCAGGGTTGGAAGTTCAGAAGGCAGCACCGGATCGGGCCCTACTTCGCCGACTTCGTCTGCCTGGAAGCGGGGCTGGTGGTCGAACTGGACGGGAGCCAGCATCTCAAACAGGAGCAGTACGACCGCACGCGTACGGCGCACCTCAAGCGTGAGGGGTTTGAGGTGCTGCGATTCTGGAACGATGACGTGCTGCGCGAGACGGAGGCAGTGCTGGTGGCGATCCTTACCGCGCTCGCCCCTCATCCGCCCTCCGGGCACCTTCTCCCCGCACGCGGGGAGAAGGAAACAGCGAAGCCCTGATTGCTCCCTCCTCCTTACGAAGCGGGGGGAAGGAAAAAGCGAAGCCGTTATTGCTCCCTTCTCCCTGCGCAGCAGGGAGAAGGTGGCCGAAGGCCGGATGAGGGGCGCGCTTCCGTCAGCAAACGACTCCCACGCCTCAGCGCTTCAACACCCACAAGAACGTCAATCCGAAGATCAGGATGAATCCGCCCACCGCGCGCACCTGGCCATCGCTCATCTGCAACAGCTGCAGGGCGGCGCGCTTCCAGCTGGCGGGGATGGCGAACAGCACCAGGCCTTCGAGGATGGCGACGAGGCACAGGGCGGACCAGAGGTCGGACATGGACGGACTCCTGCCCCGCG
This sequence comes from Pseudoxanthomonas sp. LjRoot127, assembly GCF_964253495.1. NCBI lineage: Bacteria > Pseudomonadati > Pseudomonadota > Gammaproteobacteria > Lysobacterales > Lysobacteraceae > Pseudoxanthomonas > Pseudoxanthomonas sp. LjRoot127. The sequence continues at coordinate 2,804,408 of NZ_CAXUQR020000001.1, read as the reverse complement.
CGGGCGCGGGACACGGCAAGAGGGGGGGCGAAACGGGACCGGCCGCCCTGGGGCGGCCGGTGGGTGACCTCAGCGGTCGCTCTTCATGTACTGGAGGAAGGGATCGTCCTTGTCCAGCACGACCACGCCCTGCCCGTCCTTGAACGAGGCGCGGTAGGCCTCCAGGCTGCGCTGGAACGCATAGAAAGAGGCGTCACGGCTGGCGGCTTCGCCGTAGATGCGGGCGGCTTCGGCGTCGCCTTCACCGCGCAGCTTCTGCGCATCGCGTTCGGCCTCGGCCAGCAGCACGGCGACATCGCGGTTGGCCTGTGCTTCGACGATCGTCGCCTGCTCGGCACCCTGCGCACGCAGTGCACTGGCCACCTGCGAGCGTTCCGCGCGCATGCGGTTGTAGACCTGGTCGATGACTTCACTGTCGGTGGGCAGGTCGATCTGCTTGAAGCGGATGTCCACGACCTGCATGCCGAGGTTCTTGGCACCGGCGTTGATGGCGGGCAGCTGCTTCTCGATCAGTTCATTGCGGTTGCCCGACACCAGCTGGGTCAGCGTGCGCGAGTTGATCTCGTTGCGCAGCGACTCCTTGATGATCGGCGCCAGGCGTTCGGTGGCCAGCTCGGCCTGGCCGCCGGTCGCACGGTAGAAGTCCGCCGCGTTGACGATGAAACCGATGGCGATGAAGTCGACGCTGACGTCCTTGCGCTCGGAAGTGAGCGAACGTTCCGGCGGGAACTCATTGGCGGTGAAGCGGCGATCGAACACGCGCGCGGTTTCCACCAGCGGCAGCTTGAAGTGCAGGCCGGGGCCGATCTCGCTGCGCACCACGCGGCCCAGGTTGAGCACCAGGCCCACCTGCCCTTCGCGCACCACGAACACCGAGCCCATCAGGCCCAGCAGCACCGCCACGACGATGCCGACGATCAGGGAATTCTTCATGGCTGCGCCTCCTCACGGCCGGCCGGGCGTGGCGTGCGCGCCGAATTGCGGGAACTGGACGGGGTGCTTTCGACCTGCGGCAGCACCTCGGTCGGGATGACACCGGCCGGCGGCTGCGTCGTCGCCGGCGCGTTGCCCATCGGCACGTAGATCAGCTGGCGGCTGTCGCCGCCGACCACCTTGCGGTTGCCGGCCAGCACCTGCTGCACGGTATCCAGCCACAGGCGCTTGCGGGTGACTTCCGGCGCGTTGCGGTACTCGTCCAGCAGCAGGCTGAAGCGGGTCGCGTCACCGGTCGCGCGGGCGATGGCGGCGGTCTTGTAGCCCTCGGCCTGGGTACGGACCTGCTGCGCATTACCGCGGGCCTCGGGCACGACCTTGGCCGCATACGCGCGGGCCTGGCTGATGACACGTTCGTTTTCCTGCTGCGCGCTGTTGACTTCGTCGAAGGCCGGCTTGACGGCTTCCGGCGGACGCGCGTCCTGCAGGCTCAGTTCGGTGACGACCAGGCCGGTGCGATAGGCCTCCAGCGAGGCCTGTAGCGCGGTCCCGGCGGTGGCCGACAGCGGGCCACGGTTGTTGAGGGCGGCGTCCAGGTCGGAACGGCCGATGACTTCGCGCACGGCGCTCTGCGCGGTCTGCTCCAGCACGCGGGTGGCGTCGGTGGTGCCGAACAGGAACAGCTGCGGGTCGCCGACGCGGTACTGGACGTTGAACGAGACGGTGATGATGTTCTCGTCGCGCGTCAGCACCGGCAGGCTGTTGCTGAAGGTGCGCACGCCGGTGGCGTTGACCTTGGTGACGCTTTCGATCGGCCAGGGGAATTTGAAGTTCGGGCCCGGCTGCATGGTGCGGTTGTACTTGCCCAGGCGCAGCACGACGCCACGGTCCTGTTCGCCGATCAGCTGGAAGCTGGAGAACAGCACCAGCAGGCCGACGCCGACCAGCACCCAGCGCAGCGGATTGCCCCCGCCGCCGACGCCACCGAACAGGCCACGCAGGCGGTCGACCACGTCGCCGATGCCACCGCCTCCCTGCGGGTTGCGCGGCTTCCAGTTGCTGTTCCGGTTGCCGTTGTTGCCAGATCCGCCACTGCCGCTGCCGGGGGTGTTCCAGGCCATGCCCACTCCGTATTGAAAGATTCGCGCGGCCGGGGCCGGCGCAGGTTTCGATTCTACTAGATAGGGACGGCGCGGCCGGGAGGCAAGGCCGGGAGGTCATGGGGCGAGCGGCATGTCGTGGGAGCGACGTAAGTCGCGATGTCTTTACCGACCTACCTGGGTCCAATCACACCCCATTCGCGACTTACGTCGCTCCCACAACAACCCAGGGCGCCTACCTACTGCCAGTCTTCCCGCTCCCCCTGCGGCAGCAGCGCCTCCAGCGGATGCCCGCCGGCCTGCGAGGCCAGCCGCTGGGCATCCGCCAGGGCCAGGTCGACGGTGACGCGCCAGCCGTTCTCTTCGAAATCCTCGGCCAGCACGGCACCCAGGGCATGCAGGCGCGAGCGCAGGCGGGCGGAGTTCGCGGGCAGGTGCAGTTCGCCGCGCACGCGCTGGAAGCCCAGCCGTTGCGCCAGCGCGCCGCGCAGCAGGTCGATGCCCTGCCCGTCGCGGGCAGACAGCCAGACGCGCTCGCGCCCCATGCCGGCACTGGGCGCGTCGCCTTCGTCGACGCCCGGATCGGGCTGATCGTGGCGCGGGGCGGCACCCTCGATGCGGTCGATCTTGTTGAACACCAGCATCTGCGGCAGGTCGCCGGCGCCGATCTCCTGCAGCACCTCGTCGACCTGGGCGATGCGTTCCTCGCGGTGCGGATCGGCAGCGTCGATGACGTGCAGCAGCAGGTCGGCTTCGCGCGCCTCGCTCAGGGTGGAGCGGAACGCGGCGACGAGTTCGTGCGGCAGGTCGCGCACGAAGCCGACGGTGTCGGCCAGCACCACGGCACCACCGGGCAGGTCGATGCGGCGCACGGTGGGATCCAGCGTGGCGAACAGCTGGTCGGCCGCGTAGGCCTCGGCGCCGGTCAGCACGTTGAACAGCGTGGACTTGCCGGCGTTGGTGTAGCCCACCAGGGCCACGCGCGGCAGTTCGCTGCGCACGCGGGCGCGGCGCATCTGGGTGCGCTGCACTTCGACTTTTTCCAGCCGCTTCTGCAGTTGCTCGACGCGCTTCTGCAGCAGGCGGCGGTCGGTTTCCAGCTGGGTTTCGCCAGGGCCGCGCAGGCCGATGGAGCCGCCACGCTGGCGTTCCAGGTGGGTCCAGCCGCGCACCAGGCGCGTGGCCATGTGGCGCAGCTGCGCCAGTTCCACCTGCAGCTTGCCTTCGTGGCTGCGCGCTCGCTGGGCGAAGATGTCCAGGATCAGCCCGGTACGGTCGAGCACGCGGCGCTGAAGCAGTTTTTCCAGGTTGCGTTCCTGGCCCGGCGACAGCGGGAAATTCACCAGCACCAGGTCGGCGCCGGTCGCGTCGGCGGCCGCCTTCACTTCTTCCAGCTTGCCGCTACCGATCAGCGTGGACGGATTGGGACGGTCGATGCGCGCGGTCAGCAGCGCGGCGACGGTCGCTCCGGCCGAGCGGGCCAGGTCGCTGAATTCCTCGGTGAGGCCGTCGTCGGGACGGCCGCCGGCATACGGCTGGATCAGCAGCGCATGCTCGCCCTTGCGGGATCTTTCAAACAATGGGGTCGTGCCTCTTCAATCGAGGCACGCATTATCACGCGGTTTCGTCGTCGCCGCCGTCCGCGTCCTCGTCACCCTGCTGCACGTAGCCGCCGCCCGGGCCAACGCGCACGTTGCGCGCCGGCACCACGGTGGAGATGGCGTGCTTGTAGACCATCTGGCTGACCGTGTTGCGCAGCAGGACCACGAACTGGTCGAAGGATTCGATGGTGCCCTGCAGCTTGATGCCGTTGACCAGGTAGACCGACACCGGGACGCGCTCGCGCCGCAGTGCATTCAGGAAAGGATCCTGCAGGGATTGCCCCTTGGACATGACGTACTCCCGCCTTGCGTTCTTATAGTTAGTTGGGTGCTGCCGTACCGGGCCGGCGAACAGCTCCCCTGCCGCCCGGAAGACCCGATGTTACACAACATCGGCCCGGCGGGGCGCCGCCAAGTGCGGCAACGGGTCCCAATTCCGGACAATGTGGCCCGGATGGCTCACGATGCCGGCAGGAACAGGCCCAGCGCCTCGTCCAGCCGGGCGCGATCGGTGGCGGGATCGAACCAGCGGACATCCCGCTCCCCGCGCAGCCAGGTCAGCTGCCGCTTGGCGAGCTGGCGGGTGGCGGCGATGGCACGCTCGCGGAAGTCGGCGGCCGTGCTCTGCCCGTCGAGGAACTCCCAGGCCTGGCGATAGCCCACCGCGCGCACCGCCGGCAGATCGAGCGGCGCGGCCACGGCCTGCATGCCGGGCAGCGCGCGCAGGCGACGCACTTCGTCCAGGAAGCCTGCGTCGAGCATCAGGTCGAAGCGTCGCGCGATGCGCGCGTGCAGCACTGCGCGGTCGGCGGGGGCCAGCACCAGCTTCAGCACGCGGAACGGCAGGCGCGCGCCGCGCGCGTCGTTCTGGAGGTCGCTGATTGGCCTGCCGGTCAGGCGATACACCTCCAGCGCGCGCTGGATGCGCTGCGGATCGGTGGCGTGGATGCGCGCCGCCGCGACAGGATCGACCTTCGCCAGCTCGGCGTGCAGGGCCGGCCAGCCGCATGACTGCGCCTGGGCCGTGATGTCGGCGCGCACGCCGGCATCGGCGGCCGGCATCGCGGCCAGCCCCTCGAGCAGCGCCTGGAAGTAGAGCCCCGTACCGCCGGCCAGGATCGGCAGTCGACCCCGTGCGGCGATGTCGTCGAGCGCGCGCCGGGCATCGTCGGCGAACTCGGCGGCCGAGTACGCCTGCCAGGGGTCGCGCACGTCCAGCAGATGGTGCGGGACGCGCGCGCGTTCTTCCGGCGTGGGTTTCGCCGCGCCGATATCCAGGCCGCGATACACGAGCGCCGAATCCACGCTGACGATCTCGCCGCCGACACGCGCCGCCACGTCGAGCGCGAACGCGGTCTTGCCCGAGGCGGTCGGGCCCATGATGGCGATGGCGAGCGGACGTGCGTCGAGCGACATGCGGAACGCGGTGCGTGGGCGGGCGCCAAGCTTAACGTGCCGCCACCCGGGCCGACGGCGTTGTGGGATGCCGGTCATGGTTGGACGATGCGGCGGCGGCGCGCACGCGCGCGGCTCGTGTACAGTCGGGCGGCGTCCACAGGGGGATGCAAGCAGCAAGGCCGATGCGCGCGAGATCCGTGCACGTCGCTTGTCTGCGCAGCGGACGGCACTCCATTTTTGCGCGAGTCGACCGGATGCCTGTTTTTCCCCTTTCCCTGCGCCAGCCGCTGCTGGTCCTGTTCGCACTGTCCGTCCTGCTCACCGGCTGCGGCCCGGAAACACCAGCTTCCGCTACCAAGGCTGCCGCCCGGGCGGCCGCGATGCCTTCGTCCTCTCCTGCAGCGCAGCCTGCGCGCGTGATGGCCGCCGCCGTCCCGACCAGCGCGGTACCGAACCCGATCCTGTTCGTGACGCAGGTGCCGATGGCGGGCGATCCGTTCGCCAGCCGCATGTCGACCTTCGCCAACCATCTGCCCAGCATGCTCGCCCTGCCGCGCGGCGGCGACCTCATGATCCGCTACCCCGACGGCACGCTGCGCAACCTGACGAAGGAAGCCGGCTTCGGCATGGAAGGCCAGCAGGGCGCCAACGCCATCGCGGTGCGCGAACCCGCCGTGCACTGGAACGGCACCAAGGCGATCTTCAGCATGGTGGTCGGCGGACCGCCGCAACGTTACGTGCACCCCACCGCGAAGTGGCAGCTGTACGAGGTCACCGGCCTGGGACAGGGCCAGACCGCCACCATCACCAAGGTCGCGAACCAGCCGGCGGACTACAACAACGTGTCGCCGATCTACGACAGCCAGGACCGCATCCTGTTCACCTCGGATCGTCCGCGCGGGGGCGAAGCGCACCTGTATCCGCAGCTCGATGAGTACGAGAGCACGCCGACCATCACCGGGATATGGCAACTCGATCCGTCGAATGGGCAGGTGCGCCTGCTCAACCACGCGCCGAGCGGCGCGTTCTCGCCGAGCATCGACCGCTACGGCCGGGTGATCTTCATCCGTTGGGACCACCTGCAGCGCGACCAGCAGGCCGATGCCGGCACCTACGGCGCGTACGACGTCGCCAGCGAAGCCTCGGGCGCGGCCAGCATCGGCCTGCAGCCGGAGACATTCCCCGAATCGCGATCGGGCATGAGCAGCGCGTACGGGCAGGTCAACGGCTTCACCTATAACCTGTTCACGCCGTGGCAGATGAACCAGGACGGCACCGAGGAGCTCACGCTCAACCACATCGGCCGCCAGGAACTGTCGTTCGGTTATCTGCCGAAGTCGTTCTCCACCGACAGCGCCCTGTCGGACTATTCCAACACCGCGCTGATCGCCAACAAGAAATACATCCGCATGGACGGCGGGCTGTTCCAGGTACGCGAAGACCCGACCGTGCCCGGCAGCTACTACGCCATCTACACGCGCGAGTTCGCCACCGGCGGCACCAACCAGATCGTCCGCATCACCGGTGCGCCCACCCTCAACGCGGAGCAGATGGAAATCGTGGACGCGTCGCCGGCGGCCGACGGCAGCGGCAACCTGGCCGGTGGCCGTTTCCGCAATCCGTTGCCGATGAGCAGCGGCCACATGGTCGCCAGCTACACGAGCAGCCCGTCCTTCCAGTCGGGCGTCTCGCTGCGCTTGCACCAGCTGCAGACGAACGCCAGTGGAATGCTGGTGGCCGGCCCGGCGCTCACCCCCGGCATCAGCAAGAACCTGACGTGGTGGGATCCGGACACGCAGCGCAGCTACAACGGCGCACTGTGGGAGATCGAGCCGGTGGAAGTGGTGGCGCGTGCGCGTCCGCCCGTCACCACCACGCCGATGGCGTCGCCGGAACAGGCGGTGTTCGCCAGCGAGCAGGTCAACGAAGCCGCGTTCCGCGCCTGGCTCAAAGCGAACCAGCTTGCGCTCATCGTCACCCGCAACCAGACCGCGCGCGATCGCGACGACAAGCAGCAGCCCTACAACCTGCGCGTCCCCGGCGGCGTGCAGACCCTCGGCGGCAACGGCAGGATCTACGAGGTCTCGCACTACCAGATCCTGCAGGCCAACATGATCCGCGCGTACAACAACGGATCCATCTACCAGCGTGGCCGCCGGCCGATCGCGCAACCGATGGCGGTCGCTGCCAATCCGACGAACACGGGCGGCCCCAGCGGCAGCGTGCGCATCGCCACAGACGGGTCGACCGCAGCGTTCGTGCCCGCCAGTCGCGCACTGACCTGGCAGAGCACCGACGCGGCCGGCGTGCCGATCGTGCGCGAGCGCGTCTGGGTCACCCTGCAGGCCGGAGAGATCCGGACGTGTACCGGCTGCCATGGCGAGAACGCGCGCAACCAGGCCGGTGCCGTGCCGTCCACGGCGTCGCCCGAAGCGCTGCGCCAACTGCTGCGCCACTGGAAGCAGCAGCATTCGACCGATCCGATCCGGGTCAACGGTTCGCAGCCGCTGATCCCGAACCGCGCCGCGTTGCCGGCAGCGACGAGCGCGGGTGCGGGCGCCGTCGCGACCGGCGATGGCGCGACGCTGACGCGACGCTGGCTGGAAGAGGCAACGCCACGACGGGACGCACGCGACGCCACGCGAAGCCATCGGCCCGCGCACTGACGGCACGGGCGATGGCGGACGCGCGCCGGCTCTGCGCGCGTCCAGGAACTGTGCGAGCGCGGTGATTTCCCGCCCGGTCGGGTACTTGTAGCGGTGCGTGGCGACCCTGCGCGGCCTTGCGCAGGCTGTCCGACCATCGTCCTTCCGGCAACGCCGCGTTGTCCACGCGTGACAGACCACTCAGCCACGTGATGTTGTCGCGCACTTCGCGGTCGCTGAGGTGCTGGAACATCCTGGCCGGCACGCCCCACCGCACATGGCCGCACGTTCCGGGCCAAGGCGCCGAACGCGCCGGATGCCGCGCGCCGGCCCGTCAGTCGTCGTCGGGCCAGCGGATCGAGGGCGTGGCCGCTGCCTTGCGCGGCGACGGGACTGCCGCGACGGCGTTCCACACCTTCAGGGCGTCGACCGTGGCGGCGACGTCGTGCACGCGCACGATCAGGGCGCCACGCTGCGCGGCGATCAGGTGGGCGGCCACCGAAGCAGCCACGCGATCCGCCGGCGCGTCGCGGCCGGTCAGTTCGCCGAGGCTGCGCTTGCGCGACAGCCCCGCCAGCACCGGCACGCCGAGTTCGACGAAACGCTCCAGATGCGCCAGCAACTGCAGGTTATGCGCCGTGTCCTTGCCGAAGCCGAAACCAGGATCGATGACGATGTGCTTCTTCGGGATGCCCGCCATCTCGGCGGCGAAGATGCGTTCGGCCAGGAAGCGATGCACGTCGCCCACCACGTCGTCGTACTGCGGCGCGGCCTGCATCGAGCGTGGCTCGCCCTGCATGTGCATCAGCACCACCGGCACACCGAGCGCGGCGGCGGCATCGAGCGCACCCTCGCGGCGCAAGCCGTACACATCGTTGATCATCCCGGCGCCCGCCTGCACGGCGGCACGCATGACCTCGGGCTTGGAGGTGTCGATGCTGATCGGCACGGACACCTGTGCGGCCAGCCGCGCGATCACCGGCACCACGCGGCGCAGTTCTTCTTCGACCTCCACCTCGGCGGCGCCCGGGCGCGTGGATTCGCCCCCGATGTCGAGGACGTCGGCCCCCTCCTCCACCAGCTTCAACGCATGCGCGACGGCGGCGTCGGTCGTGTCATGCGCGCCACCGTCGGAGAACGAGTCCGGGGTGACATTGACGATGCCCATGACCTGCGGACGATCGAGTCTGAGGATGCGGCCGGCGCAGTCGAGTTGGGGAACGGTGTCGAACATGGCGATGCCCTAGTCGTGGTACGAGTGGCTTGATTCAGCGCAGATCGCCGAGCTGGCCACCGTCGACGGGATTGTTCAACCAGCCCGCCACGTCCTTGCCGATGGCGTTGACGGTCCGCTCCAGCACGGCGCACGAGCCCTTGAAACCGCCGGCGAAGCCTCCGCCCGAATTCCGCCGCGCGATGAACTTGGCGACCTGCTGTCCGTCGCGATAGAGCCATCCCTTCACGGTGACAGACTTGCGATGCCCCATCCAGGCATTGCCCGCGCTTTGCGCGTCATGGAATTCCATCTTCAGCACTTGCCCCGACGCCGTGTCCAGCGAATCCACCAGCTCGACGCGATGTCCGCCGGCGGATGCGAACCGGACCAGGGCATCCGTCAGCTGCGTCCCGATGGGACATTCGCGCTTGATATTGCCGGCGACGATCGAATCCTCCGCAAACGGCACGTCCCGCGGCGCCTTGAACTCGGCCGCGTGCACCGACGTGGTCAGCAACACCCCCAGCAGGACGACGCCCATTCCCATCCCCTTCATGGCATTCCCCTTGAATGATCGAAGCGGCCCCTGCGGCAACCTGCGCGCAAAGAAAAGGCCAGACGCAAGTCTGGCCTTTCATCATCGCGCTGGCAACGCGACTCAGGTCTGCTCGGCCGGCCCACCGATCGGGGGCAGCGGGCGCGACTCCGGCTTGTCGTCCTTGTCCGACTTGCCCCAACCTACGGGCGGCGGTACGTCGCGGCCTTCCATGATGGCGTCGATCTGCGGTGCATCGATGGTCTCGTACAGCATCAATGCATCGGCCATCGCATGCAGCTTGTCGATGTTCTCGGTGAGGATCTGGGTGGTGCGCGCATACGCCTTGTCCAGGATCCCGCGAACCACTTCGTCGATCTTGCGCGCGGTATCGTCGGACACATTCTTGTGCTGCGAGACCGAGCGACCGAGGAACACTTCCTCCTCCTCTTCCGCATAGGTGATCGGGCCCAGTTCTTCCGACAAGCCCCACTTGGTGACCATGTTGCGGGCCATCTTGGTAGCGCGCTCGATGTCGTTGGACGCGCCGGTGGTGACCTTGTCCGCACCGAAGATCAACTCTTCCGCCACGCGACCGCCGTACAGCGTGCACAGGCGGCTTTCGATGCCGGTACGGTTGATGCTGTACTTGTCGCCCTCCGGCAGGTAGACGGTCACGCCCAGCGCGCGATCGCGCGGAATGATGGTGACCTTGTAGACCGGGTCGTGCTCGGGCACCAGTCGGCCGACGATGGCGTGGCCGGACTCGTGGTACGCGGTGTTGCGCTTCTCTTCCTCGCTCATCGCCATGGAGCGACGCTCGGTGCCCATGATGATCTTGTCGCGGGCGCGGTCCAGGTGGTCCATGCGGACCTCCTTGGCGTTCTCGCGCGCCGCGAACAGCGCGGCTTCGTTGCACAGGTTGGCCAGGTCGGCACCACTGAAGCCGGGCGTACCGCGCGCGATGACCATCGGCTCGACGTCGTCGGCCAGCGGCAGCTTGCGCATGTGCACGCGCAGGATCTGCTCGCGGCCCTTCACGTCAGGCAGGCCCACGGTCACCTGGCGATCGAAGCGGCCCGGGCGCAGCAGCGCCGGGTCCAGCACGTCGGGACGGTTGGTCGCGGCGATGACGATGACGCCTTCGCCACCTTCGAACCCGTCCATCTCGACCAGCAGCTGGTTGAGGGTCTGCTCGCGTTCGTCATGACCGCCGCCCAGGCCGGCGCCGCGATGGCGGCCGACGGCGTCGATTTCGTCGATGAAGATGATGCACGGCGCATGCTTCTTGGCCTGCTCGAACATGTCGCGCACGCGGCTGGCGCCGACGCCGACGAACATCTCGACGAAGTCCGAACCGGAAATGCTGAAGAAAGGGACCTTGGCTTCGCCGGCGATGGCCTTGGCCAGCAGCGTCTTGCCGGTGCCGGGCTGGCCGACCATCAGCACGCCGCGCGGGATCTTGCCGCCCAGCTTCTGGAACTTGCCGGGGTCGCGCAGGAATTCGACCAGCTCGCCGACTTCCTCCTTCGCTTCGTCGCAGCCGGCGACGTCGGCGAAGGTGACCTTCACCTGGTCCTCGCCCTGCAGCTTGGCGCGCGACTTGCCGAAGGACATCGCGCCCTTCGCACCGCCACCGCCGCCCTGCATCTGGCGCATGATGAAGATCCAGAAGCCGATGATCAGCAGCACCGGCAGGAAGTTCAGCAGGATGGCCGTCAGGCTGATGCCGCTGGGCGGCTCCTTCTGGGTCATCTCGACCTTCTTGAGGCGCAGGTCGCTTATCAGGTCACGGTCAAACGGCGCATTGATGGTCTTGCTGTCGCCGTTGCGCAGGGTGTAGGTGATCTCGCCGACGCCGCTGCGGGCATCGCCGCCGAACTCGACGCGCTGCACGTTGCCGCTGTCGACCTGGTCGAGGAAGTCGGAATACGTGGTGCCGCCCGCCATGGCCGCCGTGCCGGCGCCCTTGGGGGAGAAGCTCTGGAAGACGACCATCAGCACGACGGCGACGACTACCCACAGCAGCAGATTCTTGGTCAGGTCGTTCATCCTCATCGGCTCCGGTATTCCTCTTTGCGCTTGCGCACGTTACGTGACCTTACTTGATTTGGATCCGCTTGCCCTGTCCCAGGGCGTACACCTCGGGGGAGCGCTTGCGGGAGGCGTCCGGCTTGCGGATCGCCACCTTGTCGTAGCGGCGACGCAGCTCGCGGATGTAGTCGTCGGACCCGGCCCCCTGGAACAGCTTGATCAGGAAGGCCCCGCCCGGCTTCAGGTGGTCGTCGGCGAATGCCATCGCCAACTCCGCCAGATGCATCATCCGCGGCTGGTCCACCGCATCCACACCACTCTTATTGGGGGCCATATCGGACAGCACAAGGTCCACCCGGGCACCGTCCAGCATGGCTTCCAGCTGCGATAGGACGCTGTCCTCCCTGAAATCCCCATGAAGGAAGTCCACGCCGGCCAGCGGCGGCATGTCCAGGATGTCCATCGCGACCACACGGCCGCTGTCCCCCATCGCCTGGCGGACGAACTGCGACCAGCCGCCCGGGGCGGCGCCCAGGTCCACGACGACCATGCCCGGCTTGAGCAGGCGGTCGCGTTCCAGCAGTTCCTCCAGCTTGTACGCCGCACGCGAACGCAGGCCCTCGGCCTGGGCCTTTTTCACGTAGGGATCGGAGAAGTGTTCCTTCAGCCAGCGCTGGCTGCTCTTGCTGCGGGTGGCCATGGCGGCGAGGTCTCCGGGCACGCTGCGACGGGAGCCGCCGGAGCCGTTCGTGGGGGTGGCCATGATACCCTGATCGCCCTTTTCGACCCGTACCGTGCCGCATGCCTGTTGCCCTGACCGCTGCCCAGACCCGTTTCCTGCGCGGCCAGGCCCACGACCTGAAAGCGCTGCTGCAGATCGGCAACAAGGGCGTCACCCCGGCCTTCATCGCCGAGCTGGACGCGGTGCTGGAACAGCACGAACTGATCAAGGTGAAGGTCGCCGGCGAGGATCGCGACGCCCGCGACAGCATGATCGAGGACCTGGCCGACAAGGTCGACGCCGCCCTCGTGCAGCGCATCGGCCACACCGCCGTCCTGTACCGTCCGAGCAAGGAACGCCGGCACATCGTGCTGCCGCGCGGCTGATCCGTCACGCAGGTCGCCTGCCATGCAGCTGAGCCACGAACTGCCCGATTACGCCTTCGCGCTGCGCGCCGCGGACGGCCGGACCGCACGCGTGAACGACCGCGTGCTGGCGACCAGCTTCATCCTCTCGCCCCAGCAGCTGGTCGAGGACTGGCCGGTGCACGACAGCGCCGCGCTGGCGCCGGACGACCTGGCCCCGCTGCTGGCGCTGCAGCCGGAAGTGATCCTGCTGGGCACGGGCGAGCGCCAGGTGTTTCCGCCCGCGTCTGTCATGGCCGCCTGCCTGCGCCAGGGCGTGGGCCTGGAGGTCATGACCAATGCCGCGGCCGCCCGCACCTTCAACGTACTGGCCGGCGAATCGCGCAAGGTCGTGGCTGGTTTCCTGCTCGCATCGGCCTGATCTGGCCGCCGCGATGCGGGGCCGGTTCCTGCTGCCTGCCCTGCTGCTCCTCGCGGCATGCGCTCGGCCGGTCCCGGCTCCGGATGCCACCCAGCGGTACGACGCCTGGCGTGCGAAGGCCGACGCGCGGGCCCTGACGGCCTATCAGCGCACGTTGACCGATGCCGGCGTGGGTCGGGTCGTGCCGATCTCCGCGCTGCTGCGCTCCAGCCGTCGCTGGCAGGCCTGCGATGCGCCGGAATTCCTGTTGCCCCCGCCCGACCGCGCCGCGGCGATCGTGCCTACCCTGCGCGTGGTCGCGCAGTTGCAGGCGATGGGAATCGTCGAGGGAAGCCGGGCGCGTTCGGGTTACCGGTCGGTGGAGGTGAACCGCTGCGCCGGCGGCAGCGCCCGCAGTCGGCATCTGCTGAACAATGCGCTCGATTTCGACCTTGCCGACTACCGTCGCGTGGCCGCGCTATGCCACTTCTGGCGCACGCAGGGGCCCGCGCTGGCGATGGGGCTAGGGTTCTACACGCCGACCAGGATCCACATCGATACGGCCGGGCACCGAACATGGGGCACCGACCATCGGCGCGGCACCTCGCTGTGCGTCACCGCCGAGGATCAGTCCGGCGAGCGCGCCAGCCGCACGCGGACGCCGTAATGGTCCGAGGGCCAGGCGCCGGTCGCGTCGGGCCGGTCGAGGATGATGTCGGCGTCGACGACACGGAACGCATCGCGCTGGGCGAACACGTGGTCGATGCGGATCGGCGCATGGCCGAGGTGCGGATTGAGCGTGGTGTGCGTCGGGTCGTTCGTATCCACGCCCGCGTGCGCGTCCGCATAGGCGTCGACGAAGCGCGTGCGCAGCGGCGCGAGTTCGGACGCATCGGCGCGCGTGTTGAAGTCGCCGCCGATAATCGAGGGGGCGTCGCCCGATGTCTCGCCGATCAACGCCAGCACACCGCCGATCTGGTCTGCCCGGATCGCCCCGCCGGTCGGCGTGTGGTGCAGGTGGGTCACGTAGACATTCAACGGACGGCCCCCGACCCGCGTGCGCACCCAGCCGGCGGTACGGTAATCGTCCAGTGGGGACAGCTTGACCTCCCGAGACTGTTCGATCGCCCCCTTCACCAGGATCGCATTGCCGTAGCGCCGGGCCTGGCCGGCCGCGTCGGCGGAAAAGAAGCGGTACCGGTAGCCGAGTCGGGCGGCGAGCGTCTGCGCCTGGTTCGGTAGCGCGGCGTCCTGCAGCACCTCCTGCAAGACGATGATGTCGGGTGCCAGTGTCGCCAACTCGGCGACGATCATGTCCTGCCGGTGCGGCCAGTCCTGCTTGTCGTGCCAGAGATTGAGCGTGACCACGTCCACGTGCGATTGCGTGGGTACCTCGCGGGGACGCTGGCACGCGGCGAGGATCCCCGCTGCGAACACGACAACCGCCAGCACCGCCGGTGTCCACCTTGCCATCGCCCCGCCCTGGACGACGTTCACCGCGGCGGGAGGTACTGGAGTGGATCCACCGGCTTGCCGTTGTGGCGGATCTCGAAGTGGAGCATCTCGCGCGAAGCGCCACTGCTTCCCATTTCCGCGATCTGCTGGCCGGCCTTGACGTTCTGGCCTTCGTTGACCAGTCGCTTGCGGTTGTGGCCGTACGCCGACAGCCAGGCCTCACTGTGCTTGACGATGATCAGCTCGCCGTAACCCACCAGCCCTGCGCCGGAATAGACCACCACGCCATCCGCGGCGGCGCGGACGGCCTGTCCGCTGCTGCCCGCGATGTCGACACCCTGCTTCGTCGCGTCGCCGGCGACATACCGACCGATCAAGTGCCCCTCGGCAGGCCAGCGCCAGCTGAAACCGCTGTTTGCGGGCGCCGGCGCTGGGCGGGTGACCGGCGCTGGCGGCGGTGCGGGACGCGTGGTCGTGCCGGTCGCGGGTCGGGCGGCCGTCGTGGTGGTCGTCGCGGGACGACTGCCGCCGGTGCCGGGGAACAGCTTGAGCGACTGGCCCGGATAGATCGTGTAGGGGGCAGCGAGGTTGTTCCAGCGCGCCAAGTCGTTGACGTCGATGCCGTTGCGGAACGCGATGCCGTAGAGCGTGTCGCCGCGCTGCACGCGCACCGTGGCACCGGGCTTGGCCTGGGACGCCTTGCGCGTGGTCGACGATGCGGTGGGCTCGCGCACCACCGTGGTGGAGCAGGCGCCCAGCACCGCGAGGGCGATGCCGGCAAGGAGCGCGCGCGCGATGCGGTGGCGTGGACGAAGCGTCGTGGTCATGCGGTCGTTCGTTTCCTCACAGGGCGATGGCCGCCGGCCTCAGCCGGCCAGGCGCTGGAACAGTTCGCGTGCCGCCACCCCGCCCCCACCGATCAGCACGCTGAAGTAGACGATCGTACCGATGTTGGCCAGGTGGCCCATCAGGATCGCGCCGCCATCGCGCTGGATTAAGCCGATGGCGTACAGCAGCAGCGCCAAGGCTGGCAGGGTATTGCTGAATGGCACGAATCCAAAAGGCGCCATCAACAATAGGGCAGCGAGGATGAAGGCGAGGTTGTTGAAGACGCCTTGCCCCGGCCCGTCGACGAAGACACGCAGCCGGTGCGGACGGCTGATCCTTTCCATCCGGCGTACCCAGACCAGCCCACCGGTCAGGCCGGGGCGCAGGCGATCGGCCGGCAGCGCCTTGTGCTTGACGCGTTGTGGCAGCCACAGCGGGCGGTTGAACAGGCGGCTCACGCCGACCAGCAGGATCGCCGCGCCGAACACGGTGCTGACGCCCGGGATCGACACGGGGATCAGGAACACCAGGGTCAGCAGGATGGTGAGCAACAGCAGGCCTTCGTCGCTGAACACATCCAGCAGTTCGCCCAGGCTCAGCGCGTCGGGGGGCAGGCGCTCGATGATGCCGGCCAGCTGCTCTCCCAGCGATGCCGGATGGTTCGGCGATCCTTCGTCGGGACGCGGATGGGTCATGCCGGTCAGTCCAGGGTGCCGGACAACAGCGGCACGAACACGACGGGCGCCAGCGTCGTTTCCTCGATGCTGCCGTCGGCGCGCTTCACCAGCCGCACGAGCGATTGCGAGCCGCTGCCGCCGACCGGTGCGACGAGATGCCCGCCGATCGAGAGCTGTTCCACCAGCATCGGCACCAGGGCCGGCGCGGCGGCGGTCACGATGATGGCGTCGTAGGGACCGTGCTCTACCCAGCCGATGCGTCCGTCGTCGTGCTTGCTGCGGACGTTGAAGCCCATCTGCCGCAGTCGCTTGCGCGCCTGACGCAGCAGGTCGCCGATGCGTTCGACCGTGTACACCTCCAGCCCGAGGATCGCGAGCACCGCGGCCTGGTAGCCCGATCCTGTGCCGATCTCCAGTACCTTCTTCGGCGCCGCTTCCAGCAGGACCTCGGTCATGCGCGCGACCACCCACGGCTGCGAGATGGTCTGGCTGTGGCCGATCGGCAGCGCCGTGTCCTCGTAAGCGCGCGTGGCGAGCGCTTCATCGACGAACAGGTGGCGCGGCAACGTGCGGATGGCATTCAGCACGCGCTCGTCGGCGATGCCCGACTCGCGCAGCCGCTCGACCAGGCGGTCGCGCACGCGCTGCGAGGTCATGCCCATGCCCACCGCTTCCGGCTGCAGCCGCAGTCGCGGCGTCATGCCGTCCCCTCGAGCGAGGCCGTCAATCCCCCCACCCAGCCCGCGACTTTCTCGAGCGCCTGGTAGCGGGTCAGGTCGACGTGGATCGGCGTGATGGAGATATGGCCCGTACGCACCGCGTGGAAGTCCGTGCCCGGGCCCGCATCCTGCTCGCGGCCGGCGGGGCCTATCCAGTAGACGGTGTGGCCGCGCGGATCCGGCTGCGGCACGCAGGGCTCGGAACGGTGGCGGTTGCCGAGGCGCGTGACTTCGAAGCCCCGCACCTCCGACCATGCGAGATCCGGCACGTTGACGTTGAGGATGGTGTCTGCCGGCAGCGGATCCGACTTCAAACGCGCGACGATCTCCACGGCGGCACGCGCGGCGGTCTCGTAATGCCTGGCGTCGTGGTTCTTGGTGGCCAGCGACATGGCCACTGCGGGCAGGCCCAGGAAGCGCCCTTCCATCGCCGCCGAGACCGTGCCGGAGTAGATGACGTCGTCGCCCAGGTTGGCGGTGTTGTTGATGCCCGATACCACGATGTCGGGCTCGAACTCGAGCATGCCCGTCAGCGCTAGGTGCACGCAGTCGGTCGGCGTGCCGGCGATGCTGCAGGTGTAGTGATCGATGCGCTTGAGCCGGATCGGCAGGTCGAGCGTCAGCGAGTTGCTGGCACCGGAGCGATCGCGGTCGGGCGCGACCACATACACTTCGTGGCCTGCGCTACGCAGGCCCTCTGCCAGGATTCGGATGCCGGGGGCGTCGACGCCGTCGTCGTTGCTGACCAGTACGCGCATGGGGTTCCTCGGGGACGGCCCCATGATACCGGAACAACGCCGAGGCTTCCCGCGCTTGCGTCACGTGGCGATGCCGCTACGCTGGCGGCATGTCCCGCTCCTCGCCCCCCGACGATGACGACGCCGCGCTGTTCCGCGAGGCGATCGGCGACGTGCGACGCCTGGACGCCGCCACGCCACCGCCGCGCAAGGCGCCGCCGAAACCGCGTGCACGCATGGCCGAGCAGGATGATGTCGACGCGCTGAGCGAGTTCCAGCGCGGGCTGGAATCCCTCGACCTCCACGCGGCCGGCGATGTGCTGAGCCATCGGCGCGAGGCCTTGTCGCCGCGCGCCTTCCAGCGACTGAAGCGGGGCCAGTTCTCCGTCCAGGATGAACTCGACTTGCACGGCGCCACGGCGTTGCAGGCGGAAGGCCTGTTGAGGCAATTCCTGCTGGAGGCCCACCAGCACGACTACGGATGTGTCCGCATCATCCATGGCAAGGGCACGCGATCCGAGGTCGGGGCACCCGTGATCAAGAATGCGGTCGACAGGATGCTGCGCCATCGCGCGGATGTCCTCGCGTTCCACTCGGCACCACCGGCGCAGGGCGGCACCGGCGCCGTGCTGGTACTCCTGGCCCGGCGCCGCTAGCTCGGCCTGCCTATCCGCTAGCGCGCGGAGGCGACGGAGGCCGACACTCGCTTCTTGGGTGGGTTGACCCACTTCACCTCGGTACCGCGCTGTTTGGCGATGGCATTGACATAGCCCACGTAGACCGCATCCACGTCGGATCGCGGCTGCATCAATGCCTTGTCGGCGATGCTCGCGGTACGGGTGCTCGCGCAACCGGAAAGCAGCACGGCGAGGAAAAGGGCGCTGGAAAAGCGATCGAGGCGACTCATGGCGACCTCCAAGTAGCAGGACGTTGCTGCGACCGACATCTCGGCGGCGAGGCATCATCCACCGCCGTCGCTAACGCTTATACGCCCGCCATTCCACGCTGCCAGTGCTTGTGCCCGATTTCCGACGAACGGCTCAGGCCGGTCCGGACGCGTCCGCGGCGTCCCCCAACTCGTGCAGCACGGCGGTGGCATAGCTCCCGGGCGGCAGAGCGAAATGAACCTTGAGCGTCGACGCATCCAGCCACTCCCAAGCCAGCCCGTCGGGTCGCAGGCGCAGGGCCCGACGCTCCTGGCGGAGGCCCTCCTGCTCGAGCCCCGTTTTCAGCGCGCGCGCATCCTCGCCCTGCAGCGCCGCGTCCTCGCAGGCATGGGCGGCAGCCTGCGCGCGCGATGCCCCCGCGCCCCACAACGGCCCTGTCGGATGGATATCGAAGTCGGCCAGGCGCTGCGCGAGCATCTCGCTCCAGGGCTCGGGCCCGAAGACGCTGCGGCTTCCGGCCAGCATCCACACTTCGCCTTCGAGGCCGCGATTCCAGCTGCCGTCGGCAAGCCGGGCCGAGAGCACGCGGTTGAACAGCTCCGAACGTGCGGCGGACAGGAGAATGGACCGTTGCTCGCGCCGCACCCGGCGCCCACCGAACATCGCCAGTGCCGCCGCCACGTTGCCGCCATCGCGTCCGAAGCGCTGTTCACCGAACCAGTTGGGCAGGCCATGCGCGGCGATCTCGGCAAGACGTGCATCGATCGCTTGCCGATTCCCTTCCACCTGACGCA
Source organism: Pseudoxanthomonas sp. LjRoot127 (assembly GCF_964253495.1). NCBI lineage: Bacteria > Pseudomonadati > Pseudomonadota > Gammaproteobacteria > Lysobacterales > Lysobacteraceae > Pseudoxanthomonas > Pseudoxanthomonas sp. LjRoot127. Next base: position 2,785,363 of record NZ_CAXUQR020000001.1, on the reverse strand, counting down.
GCACCAGCGCGAACCGGTTGCCGGCCAACGCCCCGCGCGGCAGCTTGCGCGAATGCCATGACGCATCGATGACCTTGAGATCGTCCGATGCCAGCCCGCCCAGGTCCGGTGCCACCTTGCGTGGCAGGTGCACGCTGAAGCGCTGCCGCGTCACCGCATGGCGGTCCTTGAGGCCGGCGTAGCCGACGCCCATGTCGGCGATCGCCGCCCACGCCGCGATGCGCTTGGCGGCGAACGCGGTATTCATGCCGCGCTTCTCGACCGTCAGCAGCAGGTGTTCGCCTTCGCCCGAGGGCTCGAAACCCAGAAGCTCCTCGACGAAGAAATCCTCCGGTGCCGTGCGGATACGCGCCGACAGCACCGACGCGCCGAACGCGCGCGGCAATGCCCCGCTCATGCGCGCACCAGCAGCACCACCGCCTGCGCCGCGATGCCTTCGCCGCGCCCGGTGAAGCCCAGCTTCTCCGTCGTGGTCGCCTTGATGCTGACCGCATCCGCGTCGATCCCGAGATCCGTGGCCACGCAAGCCCGCATCGCATCGGCATGGGGACCGACCTTGGGACGCTCGCAGATGACGGTGACGTCGGCATTGCCGACGCGCCAGCCGCGTTCACGCAGCAAGGCATCACAGTGGCGCAGGAACGCACGGCTGTCCGCGCCCTTCCAGCGATCATCCGAAGGCGGGAAATGCCGGCCGATGTCGCCGAGCGCCAACGCGCCGAGCATGGCATCGCACACGGCATGCAGCACCACGTCGCCGTCGCTGTGCGCCAGCACGCCGCGGTCGTGCGGCACGCGCACACCACCCAGCATGAGGTGGTCGCCGTCGCCGAAGGCGTGCACATCGAAGCCCTGGCCGATGCGGATGTTCAAGGAATCGGGCATGTCGTTTCCGTCAGGAGGTCAGCGGTGACGCTGCGCCAGTTCGTAGGCGAACCGGGCCAGGTCCGCCGGCGTGGTGATCTTGAAGTTGCTCTCGGAGCCTTCCACCAGCAGCGGGCGCAAGCCCTGGCGCTCCATCGCCATCGCCTCGTCGGTGACCTCGACGCCATCGGTCGTGGCGGACTCGAGCGCGCGGGTCAGCTGCAGGCGACGGAAAAGTTGCGGCGTGAACGCACGCCACAGGCGCTCTCGGGGTTCGGTGGCGTCGATCCCGCCGTCGTCGCCGGCCCGTTTCAACGTGTCCCGCACCGGTGCGGCGAGGATCGCACCGACCGGATCATTGCGACCACGTTCCAGCAGTTGCGTCAGGTCGGCCAGGGAGACGTTCGGGCGCGCCGCATCGTGCACCAGTACGAAATCATCCGGGCGCACGTCGTCAGGCAGTGCGTGCAGGCCGGCCAGCACGGACGCCGCACGGCTGGCGCCACCGACGCAGGCGAGCACCGGCTTGCCCGCGAATTCCGTCCAGCGCGGCCAGTCCGCGTCGTTCTCCGACACCGGCACCACGGCGCCCTCCACCGCATCGTGCGCGAACAGGGCCGCGAGCGTGTGCGCGATCAGGGGCGCACCCTCCACCGGGAGATACTGCTTGGGGAGTTCGCCGCCGAAGCGGGTGCCGCGTCCTGCGGCGGGCACGACGGCCCAGAGACGGGCCATCAGGGAAGCGGGTCCGCGGTGGCGGCGTTGCCGGCCGCATCGCCTTCCGCGGCCGGCGCCGGCGCAGCGGGTTCGACCACGCGGTAGAACTTCTCGCCCGGCTTGATCATGCCCAGTTCGCTGCGTGCACGCTCCTCCACCGCCGATTCGCCCGATTTGAGGTCCTCGACTTCGGCGGCCAACGCATCGTTGCGCTCCTGCAGGCCGGCATTCTCGCGCTTCTGCGACTCGACCTGCTGCTCCAGCGCGACGACCTGCCCTGAACTTCCCACACCGAACCAGAACTTGTACTGCAGCCATCCCAGCAGCAGCACGAGGACCAGCAGGAGCCAGGGCGCCTTGCGCATGGATTACTTCTTCAGCGACACGAAGGCGTTGCGGCCGGCGTAGCGCGCCTTGCTGCCCAGCGCCTCTTCGATGCGCAGCAGCTGGTTGTACTTGGCCACGCGGTCGCTGCGGCACAGCGAGCCGGTCTTGATCTGCGTGGCCGTCGTGGCTACCGCGATGTCGGCGATGGTGGTGTCTTCGGTTTCGCCCGAGCGATGCGACACGACGGCGGCGTAGTTCGCGTGGTGCGCCATCGCGATGGCCTCCAGGGTCTCGGTCAGCGTGCCGATCTGGTTGACCTTGATCAGGATCGCGTTGGCCGTGCCGGACTCGATGCCTTCCTTGAAGATCCTCGGATTGGTCACGAACAGGTCGTCGCCGACCAGCTGCACCTTCTTGCCGATCCGGTCGGTCAGCAGCTTCCAGCCCGCCCAGTCGTCCTCGGCCAGGCCGTCTTCGATGGTGATGATGGGGTACTGCGCGGCCCAGTCGGCCAGGAAGTCGACGAACTGCTCGCTGGTCAGGCGCTTGTTCTCGCCCACCAGATGGTACTTGCCGTTGTCGAAGAACTCGCTGGACGCCACGTCCAGGCCCAGCAGCACGTCTTCGCCGGCGGTGTAGCCGGCCTTGCCGATGGCTTCCAGGATGGTGTCCAGCGCTTCTACGTTGCTGCGGAAATCGGGGGCGAAGCCGCCCTCGTCGCCGACCGCCGTGCTCAGGCCGTGGCCCTTCAGCACCGACTTCAGCGAGTGGAAGATCTCGGTGCCCGCCCGCAGCGATTCGGCGAACGAATCGAATCCGACCGGCAACACCATGAATTCCTGGAAGTCCACGTTGTTGTCGGCGTGCGCGCCGCCGTTGATGATGTTCATCATCGGCACGGGCAAGGTCACCTCGCCATTGGACAGGTGCTGCCACAGCGGGACCTTCTTAGACGCGGCCACCGCATGGGCGTTCGCCATCGACACGCCGAGCAATGCGTTGGCGCCCAGACGACCCTTGTTCTCGGTACCGTCCAGGTCGATCAGGCGACGGTCCAGACCCTCCTGGTCGGTGGCGTCGAACCCGTGCAGCGCATTCGCGATGGGGCCGTTGACGTTCTCCACCGCCTTGCGCACGCCCTTGCCCAGGTAGCGGGTCTTGTCGCCGTCGCGCAGTTCCACGGCTTCCTTGGTGCCGGTCGAGGCGCCAGACGGCACCATCGCGCGACCGAAGGAACCGTCTTCCAGCGTGACCTCGGCTTCGAGGGTGGGATTGCCGCGGGAATCGAGGATTTCGCGGGCGTGGATCTTGGCGATGGTGGTCATGGTGTCGATCGGGGGTCCGTGGAGGTGAGTTGTCGTACGAACGTCAAGGTAGCTTGGGTATGGGCGAGGTCGTGCTGGGAAAATCGCACCGAAAACGGATGAACGTCGCGCAGACCTTGTGGCTGACCTGCGCGACCGTAAGAAGGGACAAAGATTAACGCTGTTTTCCCTTCGATATCGGGCGAAGTTACCCAGGGTCCACATGAAGGCGGAGGCGGCGGGGGCGGAATCGGCATGTCGGGGACCGCACGCCACACCACGCCACCCGACAACGTCCCGCGCATTGGTGGGTGGCCCTTCAGGACCTCGACCACTTCGAAGTCGGCGGTCGCAAGGAGCAAGGGACTGCGTGCTTCCTGCGCGCGCTCAGCGTAGTTGTCGAGCCTTGCGACGAAGACCTCATGGCTTTCGCTGAATGCCTTAGCCAAGTCTTGCCGCGGGTCGCCCGAACCCATCTGACAGGCGCCCGCCCGTGGCACCGCCGCCGTTACGGCCACCAGCACAACCAGCATCCCGCCAGTCGCTCGATTCATGGCTTAGACCGTCGACTCCAGGAACCCGTTCTTCTTGGTGATCGAATCCAGCGCCAGCAGCGTTTCCAGCAGCGCTTCCATCTTGTCCAGCGGCCACGCGTTAGGACCATCGGACAGGGCCTTGGCCGGATCCGGGTGGGTTTCGGCGAACAGGCCGGCCACACCGACCGCGACTGCGGCGCGTGCCAGCACCGGCACGAATTCGCGCTGGCCGCCCGAGCTGCTGCCCTGCCCTCCCGGCAACTGCACCGAATGCGTCGCATCGAATACCACCGGGCAACCGGTATCGCGCATCACGCTCAACGAACGCATGTCGCTGACCAGGTTGTTGTAACCGAAGGACGCGCCCCGCTCGCAGACCATGATGTCCTGGTTGCCGGTGGACTTGGCCTTGTCGACCACGGGCTTCATGTCCCATGGCGACAGGAACTGGCCCTTCTTGATGTTGACCGGCTTGCCCGCCGAACAGACTTTCTTGATGAAGTCGGTCTGGCGCACGAGGAAGGCCGGTGTCTGCAGCACGTCGACGACGGCCGCGACTTCGTCCATCGGGGTGTATTCGTGCACGTCGGTGAGTACCGGCACCCCGACCTGCTTCTTCACTGCGTCCAGCACCTTCAGGCCCTCTTCCATGCCCGGGCCGCGGAAGCTGGTGCCGGAGGTGCGGTTGGCCTTGTCGAAGCTGGACTTGAAGATGAAGTTCATCCCCAGCTTGCCGGTGATTTCCTTCAGGCGGCCAGCGACGTCGATCTGCAGCTGCATCGACTCGATCACGCACGGGCCGGCGATCAGGAACAGGGGCTGGTCGAGCCCGACATCGAATCCACAGAGTTTCATTCACCACTCCTTCGTTGCAGGCGCCGCGGGCGGCGCCGGTGCAGGACAGTTACGCGCGCGCTTCCTTCAACAGCTTGCCGCCCGCCTTCTTTTCGCGGGCGGCGCGGATGAAGCCGACGAACAGCGGATGGCCGTCGCGCGGCGTGGACAGGAACTCAGGGTGCGCCTGGCAGGCCAGGAACCACGGATGCACGGCGCGAGGCAACTCCACCATCTCCACCAGCAGGTCGTCCATCGACTTGGCGGCGATCACCAGGCCGGCGTCCTCCAACTGGGTGCGATAGCGGTTGTTGAACTCGTAACGATGGCGATGGCGCTCGGCCACCACGTCCTTGCCGTACAGGTCTCGCGCCAGCGTGCCGGGCTTCAGGCGCTGCTCCTGCAGGCCCAGGCGCATCGTGCCGCCCAGGTCGGAGCGCTCATCGCGCTTCTCGACATCGCCGGTCGCCGTTCGCCACTCGGTGATCAGGCCGATCACGGGATGCGGCGACTGTTTGTCGTTCTCCGTGCTGTTGGCGTTTTCCAGTCCGGCCACATGGCGGGCGTAATCGACAACCGCCGCCTGCATGCCGTAGCAGATGCCGAAATACGGCAGCTTCTGCTCGCGGGCGAAGCGGGAGGTCAGCACCTTGCCTTCGAAGCCGCGATCGCCGAAGCCACCCGGCACCAGCACGCCGTCCACGCCCTGCAGCAGGGCCATGTCGGTGCCTTCCAGTTCCTGGGCTTCGATCCACTTCAGGTTGACGCGCGTGCGCTGGCGCAGGCCGCCATGCTTCAGGGCCTCGCCCACCGACTTGTACGCATCCTGGTGATCGACGTACTTGCCGACGACGGCGATCGTCACCTCATCCAGCGGATTGAGCGTGGCATCGACCGCGGCTTCCCACTCGGACAGGTCCGCAGCCTGCGCGTTCTCGATGCGGAACTGGCGCAGGACGATGTCGTCCAGGCCCTGCCGGTGCAGGCCCATCGGAATGCGGTAGAGCACGTCCACGTCCGGCACGCTGATGACGGCGCGCTCGGGCACGTTGGTGAACAGGGAGATCTTGCGGCGCTCGGAATCGGGGATCGGCTGCTCGGACCGGCACAGCAGCACGTCGGGCTGGATGCCGATCGAGCGCAGTTCCTTCACCGAGTGCTGCGTGGGTTTGGTCTTCAGCTCGCCCGCCGCCGCCACGTAGGGCACCAGTGTCAGGTGCATGAAGAGCGCCTTCTCGGGGCCGCGCTCGGTGCGGATCTGGCGAATGGCCTCGAGGAACGGCAGCGACTCGATGTCGCCTACCGTACCGCCGATCTCGACCAGCGCCACGTCGAAGCCCTCGGTGGCCTCATCGATGCAGCGGCGGATCTCGTCGGTGATGTGCGGGATCACCTGCACGGTGGCGCCCAGGTAGTCGCCGCGGCGCTCCTTGCGGATCACGTTTTCGTAGATCCGGCCGGTGGTGACCGAGTTCTTGCGACTCAGGCGGGTGCGCACGAAGCGCTCGTAGTGGCCCAAATCCAGGTCGGTCTCGGCACCGTCGTCGGTGACGTACACCTCACCGTGCTGGAACGGGCTCATGGTGCCCGGATCGACGTTGATGTAGGGGTCCAGCTTCATCATCGTGACCTTCAGGCCACGTGCTTCGAGAATGGACGCAAGCGAAGCGGCGGCGATGCCCTTGCCAAGCGAGGACACAACGCCGCCGGTAACGAAAATCAGGGGAGTCATGGGCGGGGCTCCGGAAAGCCATAGTCTACAGGCAACGCGTGTCGCCCGGAAGCGCGACGCCCCGCCGAAGCGGGGCGTCACGTACCTGCGTGCGAGCGCGAAACCCTTGCGGCACAAGGGCTCCGGCAAAGCGGACGTCGGTCAGGGCTTGCGCTCTTCCTCTTCGTCGCCAGTCTTCTTCTGCTGGCCCTCCGCGGCCTTGCGCTGCTTGGCGGCAGCTTCATTGGCGGCACGTCGGCGCGCCTTGGCTTCCGGATCGGAGGGGTCGGCGGTCTGGGTCTGGTCCTGCCTGGGCTTGTCGGCCTCGCTGGCAGTCCGGGATTGTGCAAGGGCCTGGACCGCGAACAACGCGCCGAGGGCGGCGGCAGACAGCAGCAACAGGTTGCGGGGCTTCATGGCAGTGCTCCTCGTGGATGGGGGAAATCTGGGGGCGCCGGTCGGCGTCTCCAAGGGGCATCCCTGTCCGCGCGCGCAGTGTCAGCGCGTGCGACTGAACATGGCAAAAATCCGGCCCAGGCGGCACACTGCCGCACCCTTCGATCCGACAGACGACGTCGCATGCGCTTCTCCTTACGAATGCTCGCCGCCGCCCTGGTGGCCGTGACCCTGCTGGTGCCGACCGCATGGGCGCAACGCGCGCCGTTGCCGCTGAAGGAGGTCCGGCTGGACCAGGTGGCGCAGGATACCCAGCGCACCCACATGGGCGATGACACCATGGAACTGGTCTGGGTCATCCCGCCGGTCTACTGGCATGTCTCGGCCGCCCAGCAGCAAAATCTGTCGGACGCCGACCGCAAGCAGTTCGTTGCACAGCTCGACGACTACCTGCTGGTGGCGATGGTGCGCGGCAAGGTGGGGATGGCAGGCATCGATGCCTTCGCCGACGGCGATGCGCTGTTCGCCGACATGCGCTTCGTCGATGCGGCGGGCACGGTTCACGCGCCCATGGCGTCGTCGAGCATCCCGGCACCGCTGAAGAACCTGCTTTCCATCCTGCGCCCCGTGATGGCCAACATGCTCGGGCCGATGGGCGACAACATGCACTTCGCCGTCCTCGATGCCCGCGATGCGAAGGGCAAGCCGCTGTTCGATCCGGCGGCCGACGGGCGGGTGCAGGTGCGCACGTCCCTCGACACCTACACGTTCCGGACGCCGCTGGGCAGCCTGCTGCCGCCGCGGCAGGACGCCACGACCGGCGAAAGCTTCCCCGGCGACTACCTCTTCAATCCCTACACCGGCGGCGCCCTGCAGGACGCCGCGCCGTCCCGCTGAGACCCCCACGCACCATGAGCAGCCGCTACAACGCCGCCGACATCGAAGTCCTTTCCGGCCTTGACCCCGTCAAGCGCCGGCCGGGCATGTACACCGACACCGCCCGTCCCAACCACCTGGCGCAGGAAGTCATCGACAACGCGGTGGACGAGGCGTTGGCCGGGCATGCCGGCAGCATCGAGGTCACGCTGTACAAGGACGGCAGCTGCGAGGTCAGCGACGATGGCCGCGGCATGCCGGTCGACATCCATCCCGAGGAGAAGATCCCGGGCGTGGAGCTGATCCTCACCCGCCTGCATGCGGGCGGCAAGTTCAGCAACAAGAACTACACCTTCTCCGGCGGCCTCCATGGCGTCGGCGTCAGCGTGGTCAATGCGCTCTCCACGCTGGTGGAGGTGCACATCAAGCGCGAAGGCAGCGAACACCGCATCACCTTCCGCAACGGCGACCGCGCCACGCCGCTGGAAGTGGTGGGCAGCGTCGGCAAGAAGAACACCGGCACCCGCGTGCGCTTCTGGGCCGACCCGAAATACTTCGATACGCCGAAGTTCAATGTGCGCGCGCTCAAGCACCTGCTGCGCGCCAAGGCCGTGCTGTGTCCCGGCCTGAACGTCACCCTCTTCGACGAAGCGACCGGTGAGCGCGACAGTTGGCACTACGAGGACGGCCTGCGCGATTACCTGCGCGGCGAGATGGCCGGCCGCGAACTGCTCCCGCCCGAGTTGTTCGTCGGCCAACTCAAGAAGGACAGCGAAATCGTCGATTGGGCCGTCGCCTGGGTGCCGGAAGGCGAGCTCGTGCAGGAAAGCTACGTCAACCTGATTCCCACCGCCCAGCACGGCACGCACGTCAACGGCCTGCGCAGCGGCCTGACCGACGCGCTGCGCGAATTCTGCGACTTCCGCAACCTGCTGCCGCGCGGCGTGAAGCTGGCGCCTGAGGACGTGTGGGACCGCGTGACGTTCGTGCTCTCGTTGAAGATGACCGACCCGCAGTTCAGCGGCCAGACCAAGGAACGCCTGTCCTCGCGCCAGGCTGCCGGTTTCATCGAGGGCGCGGCGCACGACGCCTTCAGCCTGTGGCTGAACCAGCACGTCGACCTGGGCGAGAAGATCGCGCAGATCGCCATCGAACGCGCCAGCGCACGACTGAAGACCGAAAAGCAGGTCGTCCGAAAGAAAGTCACCCAAGGCCCTGCCCTGCCCGGCAAGCTCGCCGACTGCATCAGCCAGGATCTCTCGCGCACGGAACTGTTCCTGGTGGAAGGCGACTCGGCCGGCGGCTCGGCCAAGCAGGCGCGAGACAAGGATTTCCAGGCGATCCTTCCGCTGCGCGGCAAGATCCTGAACACGTGGGAAGTCGCCAGCACCTCGGTGCTGGCCTCCGACGAAGTGCACAACCTGGCCATCGCCATCGGCTGCGATCCCGGCAAGGACGACATCAGCGGCCTGCGCTACGGCAAGGTGGTGATCCTGGCCGACGCGGATTCCGACGGCCTGCACATCGCCACCCTGCTGACCGCCCTGTTCCTGCGCCATTTCCCGGCCTTGGTGAACGCAGGCCACGTGTTCGTGGCGATGCCGCCGCTGTTCCGCGTGGACGTGGGCAAGCAGGTGTTCTACGCGCTCGACGAAGAAGAGAAGCGGCTGCTGCTGGAAAAGATCGAGCGCGAAAAGATCCGCGGGCAGGTCAACGTCACCCGCTTCAAGGGCCTGGGCGAAATGAATCCCTCGCAGCTGCGCGAGTCCACGATCCATCCGGATACACGGCGACTGGTGCAGCTCACCGTGGACGATGAGCCGCAGACGCGCGGCCTGATGGACATGCTGCTGGCGAAGAAGCGGGCCTCGGACCGCAAGTCGTGGCTGGAGGCGAAGGGGGACCTGGCGTCGCTCGAGGTCTGATCGTCGCGCAGGACGGCACGACCGGATGCCGCCGGCGACATCCCCGCGCACTCCACCACCCTTGAACATCGTGTTCACCGTGCCGGTGCGATAACCCGCGCATGACACAGGAACGCGCCGCGCATCCGTATACCTTCGGCCTGGAAGAAGAGTACTTCCTGGTCCGTCGCAACGGCCGGCGCCTGCGGCACATGCCGAGACGCTTCTTCGCTGACTGCCAGGAAGCATTGGGCGAGCGCTTCGGCAGCGAGATGCTGCAGACCCAGGTCGAAGTGCAGACCGGCGTGCATGACGACACCGCTGCCGCCGAAAGCGAGCTGCGCATGTTGCGCCGGACCGTGGGCGAGATCGCGCATCGGCATGGCTTGGGCGTGCTGTCGGCCGGCACCCATCCGTCCGCGTCGTGGCGCGGCCAGCGCAGCACTGACAAGCCCCACTACGACCAGGTGATGGGCGAGTTGCGGATGCTGGGCCAGCGCAACCTGCTCTGCGGCCTGCACGTGCATGTGCAACCTGAAGATCCCGGCCGACGCGTCGGGCTGATGGCGCGCATGCAGCCGTTTCTCCCGCTGCTGCTGGCGATCAGCACGTCATCGCCGTTCTGGATGGGCCATGCCACCGGCCTGATGGGCTACCGGCAGACCGCTTACCAGGAGATACCGCGCACCGGGCTGCCGCCGCTGTTCCGCGAACAGGACGAGTACGACCACTACGTTCGGCGCATGACGGATGGCCGCGCGATCCAGGACGCGAGCTTCCTGTGGTGGGCCGTGCGTCCGTCGCTGGCATTTCCCACGCTGGAACTGCGCGTTACCGATGCGTGCACGGACCTTTGCGATGCCCTGGCCATCGCGCAGGTATACCGTTGCCTGGTGCGCCACCTTGAGCGCAGACCGGCGCTGCATGCCGACCTTCATGCAGGCGACCAGGCGATCATCGCGGAAAACCTGTGGCGGGCGCAGCGTCATGGCTTTGATGCGGGCCTGATCGACCTCGGCAGTCGGCGACTGGTCCCGGTGCGCGAGATGCTGGAGAACACGCTGGATGCGCTGCACGGCGACATCGTGGCCCTGGCCTGCGCACCGCAGGTCGAGCGCGTCTGGCAGATCCTGGACCGCGGCACCAGCGCACATGGACAGCTGCAGCGCTACCGCTAGCGCAGGCAGGCCGGCGACAGCCACGCCGATGCACTGGCCAGCGTGGTGCAGTGGCTCGCCGACGCGACCGTTACCGCTTGACCGACGTCGTCAGCGCGCCACGGCTTTCTGTTGCGACACCACGAACACCCCCGCCATCACCAACACGGTGCCGGCCACCTGCCACGGGCCCATCGGTTCCCCCAGCAGCAGCAGGCTGAGCACGATGGTCGATACCGGACCGATCATGCCGACCTGGGCAGCGAGCACGGAGCCGATGCGCGCGACCGCCATCATCACCGCCAGCACTGGCAGCACCGTGCACAGCGTGCCGTTGACCACCGACAGCGCATACACCTCCCAGGGCAACACCATCGCCTGCAACGGCCGCAGGATGACGAACTGCAGCAGGCACAGCACGCTGGCCACACTGCTGGCGTACGCCGTCAGCCGCACCGCGCCGACGCGCGCCACCAGTTCGCCGCTGCCGACCAGGTACATCGCATAGGCGAGCGCGCTGCCGAACACCAGCACGCCCCCGAGCAGGATGTTGGAACCGCCGGCCTGCAGGTCGTGCCCGAACGCCAGTGCGACGCCCGCATAGCTGACGAGCAGCGCCAGGACCTGTCGTCGCGAAATGCGCTTGCCGAACGCCAGCCAGCCAGCGAGCGCCACCAGCGTCGGCGTGAGGTAGAGAATCAGGCGTTCCAGCGTGGCCGTGACGTAGGCTAGGCCCGCGAAGTCGAGGAAGCTGGCCAGGTAATAGCCGAGGAAACCGAGCAGCGCGATCTTCATGCGGTCGGCACGCGACAGCGGTGCACTGCGGCGCGCGGCCCAGGCCCCCATCAGCAGGAAGAACGGAAACGCCACCAGCATGCGCAACGCGAGCAGGGTCACCGCATCCGCGCCATAGCGGTAACCGAGCTTGACGATGATGGCCTTGCCCGAGAACGCGATGGCGCCAAGCGCCGCGAGCACCAGGCCCGAGCGGCTGACCGCATGCAGACCCGGCCGCGCACGCGGCGCCTCCAGCGCTTCGGTCGGCGCCACGTCGAGCGGCTGCGCGAGTTCGTCATCCGCCTTGGGCTGCGTCATGGCAAGCGCCTCACGCCACCGTGCGCTCCAGCAGGCGGCGGACAAGACCCTGTGTCCGTACCGCGCGCTCCGGCAGGTAGGCGAAGGTGTCTTCGTCCATGTAGTTGAGCTGCGCCAGCTCGAGCTGCACGGTCTGGATACCGTTGGCGACATCCGCGTAGTGGCGGGTGATGTAACCGCCCCGGAAGCGCCCGTTGACGACGAAACTGTAGTCCGACTGCGCAGCCAGTTCCGCTTCCAGTGCCTGCTGCAGGGTCGACGAACAACTCGTTCCACCCGCAGTACCCAGATTGAAATCCGGCAGGTGCCCATCGAACAGGAACGGCACCACGCTGCGGATCGAATGGCCTTCCCACAACACCACGCGTCCATGCGCCTCCCGGATGCGGAAGAGCTCCTGCCGCAGCGCGTGGTGATAAGGACGCCAGTAGGCATCCACCCGCGAAGCGATCTCCGCGGGCGTGGGCGCCTGGTCGGGCAGGTACACCGGGTCGCCACTGAAACGTACGCTGGGGCACAAACCGGTGGTGTTCTGACCGGGATACAGGGAGACGTCGTCTTCCGGCCGGTTGAGGTCGACGACATAGCGCGAGTAAGCCGGCACGATGATCGACGCGCCGAGCGACCGGGCGAAGTCGTACAGCTCGGCGACATGCCAGTCCGTATCCGGCACGCGCCGTGCTTCCGGCGTCATGCGCCCGGCGAGGTCGTCGGGTATGCGCGTGCCGTTGTGCGGCAGGCTGATGAACAGCGGCGCGGTGCCACGATGCAGGGTGAAAGTATCCATGCCGCCATTGTATCGCCGTGCCCCATCGACCCGATCAGCGCATCAGCACGACTTCCTCGGCGCTGGTGGGGTGGATGGCGACCGTGTCGTGCAGGTCGGCCAGCGTGATGCCCTTCTTCAGCGCCACCGCGAAGCCCTGCAGCATCTCGTCCGCGCCTTCGCCGAGCAGGTGCAGGCCCACGACGCGCTTGTCCTCGCCCACGCAGACCAGCTTGAACAGGCTGCGCTGCGGCGAATCCGCCAGTGCGTGCAGCATCGGCCTGAAACGGGTGGTGAGTACCGTCACCGCATCGCCATGCTGCGCGCGTGCTTCGGCTTCGGTCAGCCCGACCCGCCCTACCGGCGGATGCGAGAACACGACCGTCGGAATCTGCGCATAGTCGAGCCGCGCATCGGGCTGGCCACCGAACAGGCGGTCCATCAGCCGCCGTGCGGCCGCGATGGCGACCGGCGTCAATGCCGCCTGCCCGGTGACGTCGCCGACGGCATGGATGCCAGGGACGCGGGTGTCCTGGCGTGCGTCCACTGGCACGAACCCCTTCGAGTCCAGCGCCACGCCGGCGACGTCCAGCCCCAGGTCCTGCGTCGACGCGCGCCGTCCCGTGGCGAAGAGCACCGTATCGAAGCGATCGGTACGCGTGCCGTCCTCCGCCAGCACCACGACGCCGTCGCCGGGCGCGCGCTCGAGCGCCGCCACCGCGTGGCCGAACTGCAGCCGCACGCCGTGCTGGCGCATGTCCGCCGCCAGTTCGTCGCTGACCTGCGCATCGAAACCGTCGAGCAGCCGCGGCCCGCGCACGAACACCTCCACCTGGCTGCCCAGCGCCTGCAGCACGCCCGCCAGTTCGACCGCCACGTAACCGCCGCCGATGATCGCCACGCGCGGTGGCGCGGCGCACAGGTTGAAGAAATCATCGGACACCTTGCCCAGCTCGGCCCCCGGGATATCCGGGCGGACGGGATGGCCGCCGGTCGCGATCAGCAGATGCTTTGCACTGAGTGCCACGCCATCGGCATTGACCACGGTGTGGGCGTCCAGCAAGCGACCGCGGCAGGGCATCAGCACGATGCCACTCTCGTCGAGCCGCTTCATGTAACTGGCATGGATGCCGGCGATGTAGCGCTGGCGATGGACGATGAATTCCCTCCAGTCCAGCGTCGGCGGCGCCGTATCGAAGCCAAGCGACGCCGCCATCGCGATGCGCTGCGACAACTCGGCGGCCAGCCACATCGCCTTCTTCGGTACGCAACCCACGTTCACGCAAGTGCCGCCCAGCGCGTTCGGTTCCAGCAGCGCCACCTTCGCGCCGTACGCGGCAGCGCGGAACGCACCCGCGAGTCCGCCGGAACCGCCACCGATCACGATCAGGTCGAACGCCTGCGGCTTCATGCGAATCGCTCCGGTCGGTACGGCGAAGGGTCGAACGCCGGCGTGCGGCCGGTCATCAGGTCGGCCATCAGCTGGCCGGTGGAACTGCTCATGCTGATCCCGAGCATGCCGTGGCCGGCGGCGATCCAGACATGCTCATGGCCCGGCGCCCGCCCCAGCAGCGGCAGGTCGTCCCAGGTCATCGGCCGCCATCCGCACCAGCGCTCCTGCACCTCGGGGCCCACAGGCTCGCGCAGGAACTCGCGCGCACCGCGCTCCAGCGCCGCCAGCCGCATCGCGTTGAGCGTGTCGTCGTGGCCGGAGAATTCCATCGTGCTGCCCAGCCGGTAGCCGCTTTCCCAGACGGTCACGCAGACCGAGCGGTCCTTGAGCAACATCGGGTGGCGCGGTACGCGCGAGGGGCGCGAATAGGTGATCGAGTATCCCTTGCCGGGCTGGATCGGCGCCCTCACTCCCAGCGTGCGCGCAAATGCGGGGGTCCACGCACCCAGCGCGATCACCGCGTCCCGCCCTTCTCGCGTGCCCTGCGATGTCGTCAGACGCACGTCGCCCGCGGCCCGCTCCAGCCGCTCCACCCGGCAATGCGCCTCGATGCGGCCGCCCCGCTCGCGCACCACGCGTGCCAGTTCGGCCACGTAGCGGTCGGGACGCAGGCGTGCATCGCCGGGGAAGCGGATCGCACCGGCGACGCCCGGCAGCATCGCGGGCTCTTCGCGCTCGTAGGTGGTGCCGTCGAACACCTGCGTGGCGATGCCGAATTCCGCCAGCACCGCCGCCTCGTCGACGTAATGCTGGAACCGGCGGTGGTCGCGGAAGACGTAATCGAGCCCCTCTTCCTCGAACTCGCAAGCCAGGCCGTAGCGCGGTACCCAGTCCGCCAACCGCGTGCGCGCATCGTTGAGCAACGCGGAGCGCGCGTGCGTGCTCGCCCGCCAGTCGCGCACGTTGCAGCGCGCAGCGAAGCGCAGCAGCCAGTGCCACAGCGCCGGATCGACGCGCGGCTTGAGGTAGAGCGGCGCATCGGGCGTGAACATCCAGCGCAGCGCCTGCGCGACCACGCCGGGTGCGGCCAGGGGTGGCGCGTGACTGGGGGTGATGGTGCCGCAATTGCCGTGCGAGGCGCCGCTGCCGACGGTGGCGGCATCGAGGATGCGCACGCTGCGCCCGGCTTCCAGCAACGCGAGGCCCGTCGCCAGGCCGATGGCGCCACCGCCGATGATGAGGACGTCGTCGTGGGGGGATTTCACCGCCACAGTCTAGTCGCAATCATCCCTGGCGTAGACGCATGGGCTGGGGCTTCAGGTACGTCATCGACCGCCACAGCCATTCCATCGGACCGAAGCGGAACCGCGACAGCCACAGGCGGCTCAGCAGCACCTGCAGGCCGAACAGCACCAGCGCGAACACCGGTTGCCAGGCACGCGGGAGTTGCTCGAAATAGCCCAGCCCATAGCCATAGAAGATCCACGTGCACACCAGCGAGTGCATCAGGTAGTTGGTCAGCGCCATGCGGCCCGCAGGGGCCAGCGCGCCGAGCGGCCGCGCCCACCATGGGGACGCCAGCGCGCGCATCACCCAGGCGACGTAGCCCAGGCACATCAGCAGGTTCGCGATCAGCTGCAATGCGAACGCCGTGGAGATGCGCAAGTTGAAGGTGGCGAAGTCCATCGTCGGCTCCAGCGCCACCGACGCGACCATCGCCAGCACGCCGATCGGCAGCGCGACCCAGCGCAGCGCCCGGTACAGGCGCGGGAACTCGTGCGGCCGGGCGATGGCGCCACTGCGCACGAACCACGCGCCCAGCAGGAACATGCCGAACACCACGAAGCCGAACATGGTGATGTTGCTCAGGGCCATGCCCGTACTCTTCAGTCGCTGCCAGGTGGCCTCGGCATAGCTGCCGCTGCCGTAGGCGGCCCGCTCGTTCTCGATCAGCACCTGCATCTGCTTGCCGATCTCGCCCATGGCCTTGTCCCAGCCCTCGGTGCCGCCGAGCAGCGATCCCATGCCCCCCATCAGGTACATGAAGCCGATGGGCACGACATAGATGAGCACGCCCAGCCAGACCAGCCAGCGCGCGGGCAGTGGCCGGAAAGCGAGCAGCAGGAACGAGCACAGCGCGTACATCATCAGGATGTCGCCCGCCCAGATGAAGATCGCATGGACCGCGCCGAAGGCCAGCAGCACCAGGCCGCGACGCCAGTACACCCCGGCGAACGGTCGGCCGGAGCGTTCGGCGCGCTGCGACATCACCGCGAAGCCCATGCCGAACAGCAGCGAGAACAGCGTGTAGAACTTGCCCTGCACCAGCACGTAGACCAGCAGGTCGACGGTCCGGTCCATGCCCGTGAGCGCGGGATCGAGCCCTGTCCCCGCCGCCATCACCGGCCCCACGAAACCTTCCAGGTTCATCAGCAGGATGCCCAGCAGCGCGAACCCGCGCAGCACATCCATCGCGTCGATGCGTTCGGCCACCGCGATCGGTGCCAGGTTGTCCGTCGTCTGCGCCGTCATTCCCTTCCCCTGTTCGATGGCGGATTAGACCATGCCATCCGTGGATGGCCTTCGTGCCAAAAGAAACGGCCCGCATTCGCGGGCCGTTCCGGACACTGCCGCGGGGCGCTCAGTGGTGGTGTCCACCGTCGCCATGCACGTGGCCGTGTTCGACCTCTTCCGCGCTGGCTTCGCGCACTTCCACGATCTCCACGTCGAAGTGGAGGTCCTTGCCGGCCATCGGATGGTTGAGGTCCACGTCCACCACGCTCATACCGACCTTCTGGATGGTCACCGCGCGAGGGCCGAAGTTGGTCTGCAGCACCACCTGCTGGCCGGGGATCAGGCGCTGGTTGCCGAAGTGCTTCTTCGGTACGCGCTGGGTCAGGCCGTCGCGGCGCTCGCCGTACGCATCGGCTGCGGCGACGTCGACGCCGAAGCTCTCGCCCGCCTCGCGGTCCTGCATCGCGTTCTCCAGACCGGGAATGATGTTGCCATGGCCGATCAGGATCGCCAGCGGCTCGCGGTCCTTAGAGGTTTCGATCGGCTCCTGGCCGGCTTCGGACACGGTGTAATGGAAACGGACGACGCTGTCTTTTGCGATTTTCATGCGGGACTCTGGACGGGGCCTGCCGTCGGGCAGGACGGACGCGGCTTGTCGGCCGCAAGGGAATGCGGCGAAGATGCGCCGCGATGAAGGCCCGACATTATCCCGGCTTGCCCACGCCCGCGCCACTTCGGCCGTGGGTCCTGGCCCTCTTCTGCGCCGGCCTGTGCGGGCTGGCCGGGTGCGGCGGCTCCAAGCCGCAGGCACGCAAGCCCCCACCGCCGCCCAGTCAGCGGGCATGGCCCGTGGTGCAGGCCGACGACCCGGCCGCCGCCACGTCGGTACTCATGCGGGCCATCGGACTGGTGGGAACGCCTTACCGCTACGGCGGCAACACGCCGGAATCGGGCTTCGACTGCAGCGGCCTGGTCACCTATGTGTACCGCGACATGCTCGACCTGCGCCTGCCGCGCACCTCGCGCGAGCTCGCGCAGGTGCAGGGCCCCAGGATCGAACCGGGTCGCCTGGCGCCGGCCGACCTCGTGTTCTTCGGCAGCCGCGGCAGCGTGACCCATGTGGGCATCTATGTCGGCGAGGGCCGGTTCGTACACGCCCCCAGCACCGGCGGTACCGTCCGGCTCGATCACCTGGATGGGCCTTACTGGCGCGACCATTACAGCGGCGCGAAACGCGTGCTTCGTTAGGATTCGGTCAACTCTGTGACGCGCGACGTTCACGATTAACGAATAAATAACGATTTATGAACCAAATCAGGCCGATCAGCCGGCATTATCGCCCCTGACTTGTTAAATCCCTACCGCGCGTGACGACCGACGACGACCTGCCAACAGGCCAGCCTGCCGCCACCCACCGCCTGCCGCGGAGGGTTTCCCGACTTCTTCTCAGCCTTGGCCTCTGTGCCATGGCGTCTGCCGTACAAGCACAGACTGCACCCGCGGATGTCGACGGCGCGTCAAGCCCTGCCTCCGCGGACGTCGTGCTGGCCGCCCCCGCGCCGGCCAGCAAGCCCGTCATGGCGAGCGTGAAGGAAAAGGCTGCCGAAGCCGCGACCGCCACGCTGTCCGCCCTGCTTCCCCGCCTTGCCGCCAGCGACACCTTGCCGCTGGTCGACCGTTCCGCGATGGTCGCCGGCGACATCAGCAAGCTGCTGGCCGCCTACGACCTGAGCAAGGAAGGCGTGGTGTCGCAGGAACAGCAGGGCGGCAAGGTCAACGCCGTGCTGCAGCGCGCGCTGGCGCTGATGGGAACGCCCTACCGGTGGGGCGGCACCTCGCCCGACAGCGGCTTCGACTGCAGCGGGCTGGTCGGTTACGTCTTCCGTACCGCGCTGGGCATCGAACTGCCGCGCGTTTCCCGCGACATGGCCTCCAAGGCCGATGCCGAACTGGTCGCCGCGCGCGAAGAGCTGCGTCAGGGCGACCTGGTGTTCTTCGGCCTGAAGGGTCGTATCAACCACGTCGGCATCTACGTGGGCGAAGGCCGCTTCCTGCACTCGCCGAGCAGCGGCAAGGACGTGCGCGTGGACAGCCTGATCACCGGCTACTGGGCCAACCGCTACCTGAGCGGCCGCCGCGTCGCGATGTAAGCGCCGCCGATTCGCGACACAACGAAGGCCGCCACGCGCGGCCTTCTTCTTTTGAGCGCGTCGTTGCAACGCGGCTTGCACCGCAGTGCCGATTGCCGCCATCCTCCCGCAGGCGCGGCCACCCTGCGCATGCCACCTGTTTCTTCGCGCCGAAGGGGAGTCGTACGCGATGCAGGCTTCACTGCTGACCAACCTGCTGCTGCCACTGGCCTTGGGCATCATCATGCTCGGGCTGGGATTGGGACTGACGCTGGACGATTTCCGCCGGGTCGCACGCTATCCGCGCGCGGTGCTGATCGGGCTCGCGCTGCAGACCCTCCTCCTGCCCTGGGTGGCCTTCGGCCTGGCGCTGGGATTCGGCCTGCCAGCCGAACTCGCCGTGGGCCTGATGCTGCTGGCCGCCTCACCCGGCGGCGCCACGGCCAATATCTACAGCCACCTGGCGCGCGGCGACGTGGCACTGAACATCACCCTGACCGCGATCAACAGCCTGCTCTGCCTGCTGACGCTGCCGGTGATCCTCAACCTGTCGCTGGAATACTTCCTCGGCGCGGGCCAGTACGTACCGCCCCCGACCAAGAAAGTGGTGGAAGTCGCGGCGATCATCCTGCTGCCCGTCGGCATCGGCATGCTGCTGCGCGCGAAACTGCCGGGCTTCGCAGCACGCGCGGAGAAACCCATACGGCTGCTGTCGGTCCTCGTGCTCGCGTTGCTGGTGGTCGCGGCGGTCGTGCAGGCACGCGAAACGCTGGCCACCTACTTCGCCATCGTCGGCCTGGCCTGCTTGCTGTTCAACCTGGCCAGCATGGGCGCCGGCTATGTGGCGCCGCTGGCGCTACGCCTGCCGAAGAAGCAGGCCATCGCCATCGCGATGGAAATCGGCATCCACAATGGCACGCTGGCGATCTTCATCGCGCTCAACGTGCTGGAGAAGCCGACGATCTCCGTGCCCGCCGCAGTCTACAGCCTGCTGATGTTCGTCACGGCGGCGGTGTTCGCCTGGTGGGTGTCGCGCAGCGCGCGTGAGGCCAACGTTTAGCTGTCGGTAGCGGAACCGCGCGCCACATACGCCATGCTGATCGATGCGGGCGCCGTGTCGGCGAACCCGAACTGCGCATAGAGGTGCCTGGCCTCACCATCCGCGACCAGCATGACGTAGGCCGACGCCGGTGCGTTCGCGCGCAGCCAAGCATCCAGCGCGGCCATGATGCGCTTGCCCAATCCCTGCCCCTGGTGGTCACGTCGCACGGCGATGTCCGCGACGACGAACACGGTGCCGCCGTCGCCGACCACCCGCCCCATGCCGATCACGTCACCGGCTTTCACCAGGCTGACGCCGTACAGCGTGTTCGCAAGCCCGCGTTCGGCGGCTTCCCGCGACTTCGGCGACAGGCCCGTCTCGATGCGGAGCCGCCGGTAGGTCGTCGCATCGGGAAACGACTTGAGCAGTTCGATCGTCCCAGCGTCGCTCATGGCGTTGGCGCTGCGTCGTCCGCGAGGCCGACGTTCGTCGACGCCGATTCGTAGACCTCCCTGTCCAGCAGACCGGTTTCCTTCGCCACCAGCACCGGCACCAGCATCTGGCCGGTGACGTTGGTCATCGTGCGCATCATGTCGAGGATGCGGTCGATCGCCACCAGCAGGCCGATGCCCTCCAGCGGCAGGCCCGCCGCGCTCAGCACCAGGGTCACCATCACCGTCGCCGTCCCCGGTACGCCGGCCGTGCCGAAGCTGCCCAGCACGGACGCCAGCAGGATCACGAAGTACTGGTTGACCGACAGGTCCAGCCCGAAATACTGCGCCACGAAGATAGAGGTCAGCGCGGGATAGATCGCGCCGCAGCCGTCCATCTTGATGCTGGCGCCGAGCGGCACGGCGAACGCGGCGTAATCCTTGTCGACGCCGAGGTTGTGGGTGACGCTGCGCAACGCGACCGGCATCGACGCGAAGCTGGACGAACTGACGAACGCCACCTGCATGCCCGGCGCGGCGCCACGGAAGAACTTCCACGGGTTCAGGCCATGCGCGAGCAGCAGGCTGCCGTACACCACCACGATGTGGAGCGCGCAGGCGACATACAGCGCACCAATGTAGCTGCCCAGCGGCAGCAGCTTCTCGAAACCGTACGTGCCCACCAGCGAACCGATCAGGCCGAAGGTGCCGATCGGCGTCATCTCCAGCACGAAGCGCGTCACCTGCACCATCGTGTCGCTGGCCTCGCCCGCGAGCTTGCGCAGGCCCGCGCTGCGTTCGCCGAGCTTCACGAGTGCGAAGCCGAGCAATCCCGCGAAGAAGATTACCTGCAGGATCTTGCCTTCGGTCAACGCCTTGAACGGATTGGCTGGCACGATGTCGAGCAGCACCTGCACCGGCGTGGGCACTTCGCGCACCTGGTAGTCCGGCGCCATCATCAGCCCGCTGATGCCCTTTCCGGGTTGCACGATCCAGCCCACCGCCAGGCCCACGCAGACGGCCATCGCGGCGGTGATGGCGAACCACAGAAACGTGCGTCCGCCGAGTGCGGCGACCGATTTCTGTCCATGCAGGCTGGACACTGCATTGATCACCGCAAAGAACACCAGCGGTACCGCGATCATCTTGATCAGCGTGACGTACAGATCACCCAGCGGCTTCAGCCAGATGCCTGCCGCCGGCCCCATCAGCCAGCCCGCAAGCGCGCCCAGCGCGAAGCCGGCCACGACGCGCTGCCAGAACGGGATCTTCAACCAGGCCGAGACCAGCTTCATCCAGACGACTCACGTAGGCGGACGCGACACCTTAGCCCAAGGCCCCGCATGCGGCGAGCCTGCGCGCGGAATGCCGGGTGTCATGAACAGGACACTGCCCGAACGGCATAATGACGCGTCCGTCATTCCCCGGTTCGCCATGCCCCCTCGCTCTTCCGTGTCGCCGCTCGCCGGCATGACCCTGCTCGTCGCACTGGCCGGCTGCGCCAGCACGCCGCCCGCACCGACCCAATCTTCGATTCACGTCAACGTCCCCGTGGTCGCGCACCCCAAGGGCGAGACACCGCAGTGGTGGTATCGGAATGGTGCGGCGAAAGCGGCGGCAAACGGTGCCATGCAGGGACGCGCGAAGAACGTCATCGTCTTCCTCGGCGACGGCATGAGCCTGACCACCGTGGCCGCGGCGCGCATCTTCGAAGGCCAGCGCAAGGGCATGCCGGGCGAAGAAAACCTGCTGAGCTGGGAACGCTTCCCGCACACCGCTTTCAGCAAGACCTACAACACCGATTCGCAGACGCCCGATTCCGCCGGCACGATGACCGCCGTCGCCACCGGCGTGAAATCGCATATGGGCGCCATCGGTGTCTCCGCCGGCCATAAAGGCGAGTGCACGCCCGATGGCAGCAAGGACCTGCTCAGTTGGCTGACCCTGGCCGACAGCGCCGGGCTGGCCACCGGCATCGTCACCACCGCGCGCATCACGCATGCGACGCCCGCCGCGACGTACGCGCACGTGTCGCATCGTGACTGGGAAAACGATACCGACCTGCCGCCCGACGCCATCGAAGCGGGCTGCAAGGACATCGCCCAGCAACTGCTGTCCGCCGCTCGCTTCGGACATGGCCCCACCGTGGCATTGGGCGGTGGTCGCGGTGAATTCCTGCCTATCGATGTGCGCGATCCCGAAGAGGACGACAAGGTCGGCCAGCGTCTGGACGGCCGCAATCTGGTGGACGAATGGAAGCAGGCGCATCCGCAGGGTGCGTACGTCACCAACACGCAGCAGCTGGAGGCCGCAATCGATGCGCCACAACTGCTGGGACTGTTCGAATACGACCACATGCAGTTCGAGCATGACCGCCGCAAGGATGCGCAGGGCGAGCCTTCGCTGGCCGAGCTGACCCGCACGGCGATCCGCACGCTGTCGCGCAAGCCCGAGGGTTTCGTGCTGCTGGTGGAAGGCGCACGCATCGACCACGCCAACCACTACGGCAACGCCTACCGCGCGCTCGATGAAACGGTCGCGATGTCCGATGCCGTGCAGGCCGCGCTCGAAGCGACCTCGCCCGACGACACGCTGATCCTGGTCACCGCCGACCACTCGCACACGCTCAATTTCGTCGGCTATCCCGTGCGCGGCAATCCCATCCTCGGCAAGGTGCGTGGCCAAGGTGGCGAAGACGATACGCCGGGCGACCTCGCGCGCGACCAGACCGGGCAGACGTTCACCACGCTGACCTACGCCAACGGTCCGGGCTACACCGGCGCCAGCAACCGCCAGCCCGCAGGCCCGAAGAAATTCCTGCATGCGCCCAGCAGCGTCGAACCGTCGGAGGGCCGCCCCGACCTGAGCCATGTCGACACCGAGCATCCGGACTACTTGCAGGAAGCCTTGGTGCCGCTGAAGTCGGAATCACACGGCGGCGAAGATGTCGGCATCTGGGCCATCGGCCCCGGCAGCGACGCCGTACGCGGCACCGTCGAACAGAACACGATCTACCACGTCATCGTGCAGGCCACGCCGGCGTTGCGCGCGCGCCTGTGCGCTGCAGGCACATGCGATGCGAACGGGGTGCCCGTCGAGCTGCCGAAGCCGGCGGATTTCCAGAAGAAGTAACTCCGCGGGATCAGCAACGTTGCTGTAGGAGCGGACCATGCCCACGATGCTTTTCCGCGGGGAAACCTAAAAGCATCGCGCCCTTAGGGCGCTCCTACATAGAGCGGGGAGACTGACTCAGCTAGTGCCTTGGCCGAAGCGGCCGAAGAAGACACGACACATCTGGCGCCGGATCGCAGTGCACCTGGATTCCGCCGCCTGAAAGACCGCTCGTCAGAACGGCTTCGCCAACACCAGCCACACGATCGCGATCAAGGCGAACAACGGCAGTTCGTTGAACCATTTCAGTGCCGTCGGCGATGGCAACGACTTTCCCTTTGCCACGCCCTTCAACCAGCGACCGGTGACGATGAAGTGCGCCAGCACCAGCGCGACCAACGTCAGCTTGGCGTGCAACCAGCCGCCGCTGATGCCGAAGTAAAACCACAGCACGCCACCGAGGATCACCGCGATGCCGAACATGCTGTGGCCGAAGCCGTACAGGCGGCGCCCCATCAGCAGCAGGCGCACCTGCACGTCGGGCTGCCCGGTCGTCTCGGCCAGGTTGACCAGGATGCGCGGCAGGTAGAACACGGTCGCCATCCAGGCGATCACGAAGACGAGGTGGAAGGTCTTGACCCACAGATACATGCGGCTGGCTCCGTCTGGCTGCGCGGGATGGCGTGCGGCGCATAGGATAGCGCGCCGCATCGCGTAAGCTTCCCGCCTTTCCGCACGCCGGGCACGCGCATGACCAAGCAGTACGACGCCGACTACTTCCAGCGCTGGTATCGCGACGGCGACATCGGGGGCGCACCGCGGCTTGCGCGCAAGGTGGCGCTGGCGGTGGCGGTGGCTGAATACCACCTGGAACGACCGATCCGCACGGTGCTGGACATCGGTTGCGGCGAAGGCGCGTGGCGTGCGCCACTGCTGAAGCTGCGGCCGAAACTGCAGTACCTGGGCTTCGACGGCAGCGAGTACGCCGTCCGCCGCTTCGGTCGCACGCGCAATCTGCACTACGCACGCTTCGAAGAGTTCGAATACCTGCGCCCATGCGAACCCGTCGATCTGCTGGTCTGCTCGGACGTGCTGCATTACGTGCCGACCCGCGAACTCAAGCGCGGGCTACGGGGCCTGGCGGAGTTGAGCGGCGGCGTGGCCTTCCTGGAGACGTTCGCGAAGGAGGACGCGTTCGAAGGCGACCATGACGGCTTCCAGCCGCGCAGGGCGGCGTGGTACCGGCAGGCCTTCCATGGCGAGGGGTTCCAGTCCATCGGAAACCATTGCTGGCTGGGCCCGCGACTAGCGGGCGACGTGGCGGTACTGGAGGCCGCGGATTTCCGGCCGATAACCTGAACAGGCCGCGCGCGGCGGCACCCGGCTTTGGGGTATGCTGCGACGCAGCACCGTGCACCAAAAGCGGGAATCCGGACAGCCATGACCTTGTACCAACTGCACGAACTCGGACGCGCATGGATGGCGCCACTGGCCTACATGGCCGAAGCCAATGCAAGGATGTTCTCGACACCGACCAGCTGGCTCTCCAATGTGCCGGGCGCCGAGCGCATCGCCGCCGGCAACGAACTCGTCCACCGCATCGGCAAGGATTACGAAAAGCCGGCGTGGGACATCCGCGAAGTCGAGGCGCACGGTCGCACCGTGCCCGTGGTGGAGCTGGAAGCGCTGAAGAAGCCCTTCTGCCGCCTGCTGCGGTTCAAACGCTACACCGACGATGCGGCCACCATCGCCGAGCTGAAGGACGACCCCACGGTCCTGGTGGTCGCGCCGCTGTCCGGGCACCACGCCACCCTGCTGCGCGATACCGTGCACACGCTGCTGCGCAACCACAAGGTTTACGTGACCGACTGGGTCGACGCGCGCATGGTCCCCGAATCGGAGGGCGCTTTCAGCCTCGATGACTACGTTGCCTACGTGGAGGAGTTCATCCGCCATATCGGCGCGGAGAAGCTGCACGTCATCAGCGTCTGCCAGCCGACGGTACCGGTGCTTGCTGCGGTTTCGCTGATGGCCGCGCGTGGCGAGCCCACGCCGCGTTCGCTGGTGATGATGGGTGGGCCGATCGATGCGCGCCGCAGTCCGACCGAAGTGAACAGCCTGGCGACGCGCAATCCGCTGTCGTGGTTCGAGAACAACGTCATCCATACCGTGCCGATGCCTTACCCGGGCGAAGGCCGCCGCGTGTATCCCGGGTTCCTGCAGCATGCCGGCTTCCTCGCGATGAACCCCAGCCGGCACTTCATGTCGCACTGGGACTTCTATGCCGACCTGGTGAAGGGCGACCTGCAGGACGCAGAATCGCACCGCAAGTTCTACGACGAATACAACGCCGTGCTCGACATGCCGGCCGAGTATTACCTGGACACCATCCGCACCGTGTTCCAGGAATTCCTGCTGCCGCGCGGCGAGTGGACGGTCAATGGCGAACTCGTGAAGCCGGCCGCCATCAGGAAGACCGCACTGATGAGCATCGAGGGAGAACTCGACGACATCTCCGGCCAGGGCCAGACCGCTGCCGCGCACGACCTGTGCACCGGCATCGCGAAAGCGCACCACAAGCACCTGACCGTCGAAGGCGCCGGCCACTACGGCATCTTCAGCGGCCGTCGCTGGCGCGAGAAGGTCTATCCGCAGGTGCGCGATTTCATCGCCAAGTACGCCGGTTGATCCGACCCGGGGTGGCGGGACGCCAATCGCGACACTGTCGAACGACCGGCGCCTCCAGGCTCAGCAAGAAGGCCGCCCTCACGGGCGGCCTTCTTGTTCGCGACGCACGGCGATCCCCGTCTTCCTTTACACCACCGGCGTACGCACCAGCAGGTGCTTCGCGAGCCAGCCGTGGAAGACGCCGACGAAACGCGCCAGGTGCAGCGTGGCGAACAGCAGGACGAATCCGATGACGGACAGTAGCGGCAGCATCCAGGGCGCGTCGGTGACCATGTTCCAGTGGCCGAAGTTCAGCACATAGTCGAAGGGAAGGAAGTAGGCCACCGGCGCCGCGATGAAACCCAGCGACAGCGCAAGCAGGGTGATGGCCACCGAGAAGTACAGGACGCCGAGCGGATGCATCAGAAGCAGGTACAGCATCGCGGTCCACGTGCGGCCATCGGTGAAGAGTTCCTTCAGCCGCGTCATCCACGGCTTGTCGCGTTGCGTGTAGAGCGGGCGGCGCGGCATGCGCTCGCCGAGCAACACCTCGACCACCCGCCCTTCCACCAGCGACAGCAGCCGGACCGACATCAGGAACAGCAGCAACAACGGGATGCCGACGATCAGGATCAGCAGGCCGGCCGACAGGCTGGTCCCGGTCACCACCCAGGTGAAATAGAACGTGCCCGTCGCCAGCGACAGCAGCATGTAGAACAGGGCGCCGTAGGTGCGGGGATCGGCTGCCACGCCGAAGAAGCGTCCCAGCAGCGACTTGCGCTTCGGCGGCACCGGCGGGCGCAATGCCCTGGCGACCGTGACCTCGGTTTCCCGGTAGATCTCGGCGACCTCCTCCGGCGCACCGTAGCTGCCGGCGACCGAAGCGATCACCTCGGCTTCCGACTTGCCCGGGTTCTCCGCCAGTTCCGAACGCAGGTACTCCTCTGCGTCGTACACGGCATCCTGGATCATCGCCTTGTCGGCGCCGGCCAGGGCCGCACGCAGCTGGTCGAGATACTCGGGGATGGTGGTGGGCAGGCTGCCCGAAACGGTGGTGGTGTTCATGCAGGAATCCCCTCAAGCACGGAATCGACGGAATCGCGGGTGGCGCGCCAGGCGGCGGCCCAGGACTGCAGGGTCTGCCGCCCTGCCTCGGTGATGCGGTAGTAGCGGCGCGGAGGTCCCGCGACCGACGGCTCGACGAAACTGTCAAGCAGGCCGCCTCCCTCGAGATTGCGCAGCACGGGATACAGCGCGCTCTGCTTGCCGCTGAGCACGCCCTCGCCCACGCGTTCGAGCTGCTTTGCGATCAGGTAGCCATACAGCGGCTCGCCGGCGCGGGCCAGGACCGCCAGCAATGCCAGCGACACGGTGCCGGCGCTGAGCTCTTTCTGGAACTTCTTCAGGTGGATGTCGGGCTCGTTCATCGCTCCCCCTCCGCGGGACCCCCGCTAGGTTGGAGAGGATGCTATTGCGAAGTTTGATATAGCGAATGTGCCAGTAGTCACCCCGTCCTGCGTCATGACGTCCAGGCACTCAGGGAGGCGCGGGAACACGCGCGCGCTGGTGGCAGGCCTGCGTGGCCCGGGCGGTCGACATGGGTAGCGTGGCGGCCCTGCAGGATTGCCGGCACCGGGACGCACGCCCTACTTGACCCGCCGCTTCTCCAGCTTGCGTGCCAGCGTGCGCCGGTGAAGTCCCAGCCGGCGTGCGGCTTCGGAGATATTGAAGTCGCTGGCCGCGAGCGCTTCGTGGATGTGTTCCCACTCCAGCGTCTTGATGGAGGTCGTGCGCGCGGTCAGTTCCACGTCGGCATCGCCCGCGGCGCGCTGGAAGGCGGCTTCGATATCGTCGGTGTTCGACGGTTTGGCGAGGTAGTGGCGTGCGCCCAGCTTGATCGCCTCCACCGCGGTGGCGATGCTGGCATAGCCGGTCAGCACCACGATCACCATCGACGGGTCGGCGTCGTGCAGCCGCTTGACGCTGGACAGGCCGGACGCGCCGCCGGCCAGCTTGAGATCCACCACCGCATGCGTGGGCGCGAACTCCGCCAGCAGCGCCGCCATGCCGTCCTCGCCCGCGAGATGACGCACCTGGTAGCCGCGCCGTTCGAAGGAACGCACCAGCGTCCGCGCGAACGCCGCATCGTCCTCGACGATCAGCAACCGGCGCTCAATCCTGGTCGTCATCATCCGTCTCCTCGATCGCGATCGCCGCCAGCGGCAACGTCAGCGTGACCGTCGCGCCGCCCTGCGGCCGGTTCGCGGCGTCCAGCCTGCCACCGAGCGTGCGCGCCACGTTGACCGACAGGAACAGCCCCAGGCCTCCGCCCGGCCTGCCCTTGCTGCTGTTGTAGGGCGTGCCCAGGCGCCGCAGGATGCCGGGCTCGAAGCCGGGGCCGGCATCGGAGACCTCGACCCTCACGGCGTCATCGTGGATGCGGACGTCCATCCCAACCCAGTCCGGCGACGCTTCCAGCGCGTTGTCGAGCACGTTGAACACCATCTGTCGAAGTCCGGCATCGGTGACGATACGGCGATCGAAGGGCGTCTGGTTGCGGTATTCGAAGCGGGACGGACCGCGCGCCTGTTCCCATTCATGCGCCAGATCGTCGAACAGCGCATGCAGCGTCGTCTCCGTCGGCGCCTCGGCACGCGCCTCGCCGGCGGCCATCAGGATATTGGTGACGATGGACTTGCAGCGCGCGACCTGGGCCTGCATTTCCAGCACATCGTTGTGCAGCTCGCCATCGGACGCCATGGTGGGCAGGTGCTGCCAGTCACCGAGGATCACCGACAGCGTGGACAGAGGCGTACCCAGTTCGTGCGCGGCACCCGAGGCCAGCAGCCCGATGCGCACGATGTGCTCCTCCTCCACCGCCCGCTGGCGTAGCTCGGCCAGCCGCGCGTCGCGCTCGCGCAGGATGCCGCCGATGCGGGTGATGAACACGACCAGCAGGCCGGCGATCAGGAGGAAGCACACCAGCAATCCCTGCACGTAGTGGTCGGCGAGCCCACGCGCCGGTTCCACGGCCAGCTTCAGCGGCGCGGGCACGGCCGCCAGCCCCACCACGCACAGCGCAGCGGCAGCCGCGATCACCCAGCTGCCCGGCGAGCGCAGCAGTACCGTGCCGATCACGACCTGCAGCAGGAACAGGAACACGAACGGATTGGCGATGCCACCCGACAGGTACAGCTGGATGGTCAGCGAGGCCACATCCACCAGCAGGCCGATCAGGAGCGCGCCGTGGGACACCTGCGCATGACGCCGCCACCACGCGTGGCTGGCCAGATTGAACAGCGCCAGCGCGGCCAGCACCGCGAACATCGGCGCGAGCGGCAACGCGATGTCCAGGCCGTACTGCACCACCAGGATCGTCGCCACCTGACCGACCACCGCGATCCAGCGCAGCTGGATGAGCTGCTGCAGGTTGCGCAGCCCGGCGCGGTCGTGCGAGCCGTCCATGCGGGGCACGGCGCGCCCGGGATCGTCGACGGAATCAGCCTGGCGGAAGTACATGCGGGTCCGGGGGGCGACGGAGGCGCCGATCATGGCGCAACCGGCGCTCCGACGCGACCAGCAGGCCACCGCCGACCAGCGCCAGCAACGCCATGCCGAACCAGGTCAGCGCATAGGACAGGTGCGGATCGCGGAACGTCACCACGGTCATGCCGCCGCGCGGCCACTCGCGCACGGCCGGATCGCGGTCGGCATCGATGAAGAACGGCGCGACGTCCTGGACCGGCAGGCCCCGCGCGCCGGCGATCGCGGCGACGTCGCGCGAGTACCATCGATCCTCTGCCGGCACGTTCCGGCGCAGGAAACCGCCCTCCGGCTCGCTCATGCGCAGGAGCCCTTGCACCACCACCCGCCCCTCCGGCGCAGGCAACACCGCCCCGCCGATCGGCACGAAGCCGCGGTTCACCAGCACGCGATCGCCATCGTCGGTCTGCAGCGGCTGGAGCAGCCAGAAGCCGCCACCGAGTTCGGTGACCGCCTGCGTGCGCGTTTCGCTGCCGGGCACGAAACGCCCACTGACCGACACGCGCCGGTAACTGTCGTTCGCGTCGCTGACGGACGCCCACTGAGCGCGCGACGGCGCGGGCACAGCCGCTGCGTGGATGCGCGCATCGACGCGCGCGATCAGATCGTGCTTCCACGCCATCCGCTGCAGCTGCCACACGCCCAGTGCGATGAATCCGCAGAAGGCGACCGCCAGCAGGCCGGCGAACGCGACCCGCCACCGCCTGCACGGCGCAGGAGGACGCGTCGCGGCGGCGGGATCGTTCACGGCAGGCTCTGGACCGCGTCCTGCACCTGATGCATGTCGTGCGAGCCCGGCATCATGTGGGTGTTCATGTTGTGCATGACCCACAACGTGCCGGCCAGCACGATCACCAGAAGGACGGCGGTGAAGATCAGCGCGAACAGGTTCCAGCCGCCTTCCGACTTCGGATTCATGTGCAGGAAATACACCATGTGCACGACCACCTGGACCATGGCGAAGGCCAGGATCACCAGCGTGGTGATGGCCGGCGTGGGCAGCACCTTGGCCATCACCAGCCAGAACGGGATGGCAGTCAGCACGACCGACAGCACGAAGCCGGTCGCGTACTCCTTCAGGCTGGCGTGCGGAATGCCGTCCTCGAAAACGTCGTCGTGTTCGTAAGAAGAAGAAGAAGGGTTGGCCATCACTGCACGCCCATCAGGTAGACGAAGGTGAAGACGCCGATCCAGACGACGTCCAGGAAATGCCAGAACATCGACAGGCAGGCGATGCGGCGCGTGGTGGTGCGGTTGAGCCCCCACCTGCCGACCTGTACGCACAGGACCATCAGCCAGATGACCCCGAACAGCACATGCAGCCCGTGCGTGCCCACCAGCGTGAAGAACGCCGACAGGAACGCGCTGCGCTGCGGGCCCGCACCGATGTGGATCAGGTGGTGGAACTCGTAGACCTCGATCGACAGGAACGCCAGGCCCAGCACGCCGGTGACCAGAAGCCAGCCGACCGTACCGCGGGCGCTGCGCTTCATCATCGCCAGCATCGCGAAGCCGTAGGTGATCGACGACACCAGCAGGATGCCCGTATTGATCGCGACCAGGTGCAGGTTGGGCAGGAACAGGTCGCGGCCGGACGGGCCGGCCGCATAGCTGCCGGAAAACACTCCGAACGTGGCGAACAGGCTGCCGAAGATCATCAGGTCGCTGAGCAGGTAGATCCAGAAGCCCAGCAGCGTGCCGTTCTCGGGATGATGCCTGCCCTCGGTGTCCAGGAACACCGGCGAGCCGTCGGGTCGATTCAGGGCGATGGACTCAGACATGGGCGTGCTTCGCAAGGCCTTGGTTCAGGAGTGCGCGCTCCAGCTGTTCGGTGCGCGCCTGCTCAGTGCGGGCGACCTCGTCGGCCGGAATGTAGTAGTCGCGGTTGCGGTCGAAGCTGTGCCAGATGGCATAGACGATCGTCGCCACCAGCGACACGCCCGCCAGCCACCAGACGTGCCAGATCAGGGCGAAGCCGCAGACCGTGCTCAGTGCCGACAGGATGACGCCGGCCCCGGTGTTGCGCGGCATGTGGATCGCCTTGAATCCGTCGCGCGGACGCTGGAACCCCCGCTGCTTCATGTCCGTCCAGGCATCGGTGTCGTGCACGACCGGCGTGAACGCGAAGTTGTAATCGGGCGGCGGCGACGACGTGGACCACTCCAGTGTGCGGCCACCCCACGGATCGCCGGTGTGGTCGCGCAGCTGTTCGCGTCGGCGGAAGCTGATGTAGATGCAGAACAGGAACGCGGCGATGCCGATCGCCACCAGGACCGCGCCGAAGGCGGCGATCTGGAACCAGATCTGCAGCGAAGGATCCTCGAAATGGCTCATGCGGCGGGTCACGCCCATCAGGCCCAGCACGTACAGCGGCGTGAACGCGAACCAGTAGCCGGCCAGCCAGAACCAGAACGAGACCTTGCCCCAGAAGTCGTCGAGCCGGAAGCCGAACGCCTTCGGGAACCAGTGCGTCATCGCCGCGAACAGGCCGAACACCACGCCGCCGATGATGACGTTGTGGAAGTGGGCGACCAGGAACAGCGAGTTGTGCAGCACGAAGTCCGCCGGCGGCACCGCCAGCAGCACGCCGGTCATGCCGCCGATCACGAAGGTGACCATGAAGCCCATCGTCCACAGCATCGGCACTTCGAAGCGGATGCGGCCGCGGTACATCGTGAACAGCCAGTTGAAGATCTTCGCCCCGGTGGGGATCGAGATGATCATCGTGGTGATGCCGAAGAACGAGTTGACGCTCGCGCCCGAGCCCATTGTGAAGAAGTGGTGCAGCCACACCAGGTACGACAGCACCGTGATGCAGACCGTGGCGTAGACCATCGACGAGTAGCCGAACAGCCGCTTGCCCGAGTAGGTGGACACGATCTCGGAAAACACGCCGAACAGCGGCAAGATCAGGATGTAGACCTCCGGGTGACCCCAGATCCAGATCAGGTTGACGTACAGCATGGCGTTGCCGCCAAGGTCCGTGGTGAAGAAGTTGGTCCCGACGTAGCGGTCCAGCGTCATCAGCGCCAGCACCGCGGTCAGCACGGGGAAAGACACCACGATCAGCACGTTGGTGCACAGCGCCGTCCAGGTGAACACCGGCATCTTCATCAGGCCCATGCCGGGCGCGCGCATCTTCAGGATGGTCACCAGCAGGTTCACGCCGGACAGCAATGTACCGACGCCCGCTATCTGCAGTGCCCATATGTAGTAGTCCAGCCCCACCCCGGGGTCCTGATTGCCCAGGCCGGACAACGCCAGCCATCCTGCGGTGGAGAACTCGCCCAGGAACAACGACAGCATGACCAGTACCGCGCCGGCGGTGGTCATCCAGAAGCTGAAATTGTTGAGGAACGGGAATGCCACGTCGCGCGCACCGATCTGCAGCGGCACCAGGTAGTTCATCAGGCCGGTGACCAGCGGCATGGCGACGAAGAAGATCATGATCACGCCATGGGCGGTGAAGATCTGGTCGTAGTGGTGCGGCGGCAGGTAGCCCAGGTTGTCGCCGAAGGCCATCGCCTGGTGCAGGCGCATCATGATGGCATCGGCGAATCCGCGCAGCAGCATTACCAGGCCCAGCACCATGTACATGATGCCGATCTTCTTGTGGTCGATGCTGGTGAACCACTCGCGCCACAGCCAGCCCCACAGCCTGTACTTCGTGATCACCGCGAGCAGCGCGAGACCGGCGATGCAGGTACCGATGAAGGTCGCGGCGATGATCGGGTCGTGCAGCATGGGAATGGCGTCCCAGGCCAGGCGACCGGTGATTGGTGAGTGGGGGACGGAGCTTGTATCGAAAGCCATCGTGCTGATCCGGTGATTCCAGGTGGGCGCCGGCGGGGCGCGTCAGGGCGCCTTCAGACCGCCAGCGGTGGGCACGGCGGAACCGCGCTCCGCGGCCTGCGCCGTTTCGACCGTGCAGAGTTCGGCGCGGACGAACGGACCTGCGGCCAGGTTGCCCCGGCGCGGACGTTGCAACGCCTGCATGCCGTCCAGGCCGCGGCCGCCCATGGCGTCGTAGGCCATCATCTGGTCCATGCACAGGCGGTCGGTGTCGACGCAGCGATTGACCACCGCATCGAACAGCCCCGCATCCACGGACGCATAGAGGCGGGAGGGCTCGCGCGAACTCGGCACTTCCAGCTGCAGATACTCGGCGCGGGTCAGCGCCTTGCCGCCGGCACGGGCGCCTTCGATCCAGCGATCAAAACCTTCGTCGGACAGCGCATGGAAACGGAAGCGCATGTGCGAAAAGCCCTCGCCGCTGTAGTGCGAGGAAAAGCCTTCGTACTCGCCCGCCTTGTTGATGACGGCATGCAGCTTGGTCTCCATCGCCGGCATCGTGTAGATCATCCCGGCCAGCGCCGGCACGTAGAACGCGTTCATCGTCGACGACGAGGTCAGGCGGAACGTGATCGGGCGATCGACCGGCGCGGCCATCTGGTTGACCGAGGCGACGCCATACTCGGGATAGACGAACAGCCATTTCCAGTCCAGCGCTACCACCTGCACTTCCAGCGGTTTCACCTCCTCCGGCACCGGACGCCCTTCGGCGATGCGTCCCAGCGGGCGATACGGGTCCAGCAGGTGCGTGCCGATCCACGTCACCGCACCCAGCGCGATGATGATCAGCAGCGGCACACCCCAGATGACCAGCTCCAGCTGCGTCGAATGGTCCCAGTCGGGCTTGTAGGTGGCCTGCGTGTTCGACGCGCGGTAGCGCCACGCGAACCAGAACGTCAGCGCGATCACCGGGATGATCACCAGCAGCATCAGCGCCGTCGCCACCAGGATCAGGTTGCCCTGGCGGATGGCGATGTCGCCGGCGGGATTGAGGACCTGCAGGTTGCAGCCCGACAGCACGGCGGCGGCGGGAATCGCCACGGCGGACGGCAGGGCTCGGCGCATGAGGGACATGGGCGTGGGGCTTACGGATTGATCGTGATCAATGTAGTGCGCGGGCCCGGCATGGAGTATTGGACGTTTTGTCCTATCGCGGCGAGGGGTACGGTTTGCGACCCTATGGGCGTACCTTTCCCCTGGTCCGACCCGGCAGCCCCGTCCCATGGCCTCCATGAACCCCACGCGATCCACCCACGACCACGGCACCAAGGCCCATGCCGATGTCGCCCCGGGCGAGATCGCGGTGGGCGTGGTCATAGGGCGTGCGTCGGAATACTTCGACTTCTTCGTCTTCGGCATCGCCTCTGCGCTGATCTTTCCCGCGGTGTTCTTCCCCTTCGTGGATCGCCTGGAAGGCACGCTGTGGTCGTTCGCGCTGTTCGCGCTGGCCTTCGTCGCGCGCCCGTTCGGCACCATGCTGTCGATGAAGATCCAGGCGCGCTGGGGACGCGGCATCAAGCTGACCGTGGCGCTGTTCCTGCTGGGCACCGCGACGGCCGGGATCGCCTTCCTTCCGGGCTATGCCGCGTTGGGCGCGACGTCGATCGCACTGCTGGCGTGCCTGCGCGTCGTGCAGGGCCTGGCCTTGGGCGGCTCGTGGGACGGCCTGCCCTCGCTGCTAGCACTCAACGCGCCCAAGGAACGCCGCGGCTGGTACGCCATGCTGGGCCAGCTGGGCGCGCCGGTCGGCTTCATCGTGGCGGCTGGGGTGTTCGCGTTCCTGTACGCCAACCTGGAAGAAGCCGACCTGTTGACGTGGGGTTGGCGCTATCCGTTCTTCGTCGCGTTCGCCATCAACGTGGTGGCACTGTTCGCTCGGCTGCGCATCGTGGTGGCCGACGAATACCAGGACAAGATGGGCGAGCTGGAACTCGAGCCCACGCCGGTGCGCGAGTTGTTCGAGGCCAAGGGCCGGCACGTCGTGATCGGCGCGTTCGCCGCGCTCGCGAGCTATGCACTGTTCCATATCGTCACGATCTTTCCGCTATCGTGGATCCTGCTGTATTCGCAGCAGTCGGTCGTCGGTTTCCTGCTCGTGCAGATCCTCGGCGCCTTCATCGCCGCCGGCGCCATCGTGGCGTCGGGCCTCATCGCCGACCGCGTCGGCCGTGCACGCACGCTCGGCGGCCTGGCCGTCGGCATCGCGATGTTCAGCGGCTTCGCACCGACCCTGATGGAAGGCGGATCGTTCGGCCAGGGCGCCTTTATCCTGATCGGCTTCGCCCTGCTCGGCCTCTCCTACGGCCAGGCGGCGGGCGCGGTCACCGCGAATTTCGGTCGCCGCTACCGCTACACCGGTGCAGCACTGACATCCGACCTGGCCTGGCTGATCGGCGCCGGCTTCGCCCCACTGGTGGCGCTGGGCCTGTGCGCCAACTTCGGGCTGGAATGGCTGGGCGCCTACCTGCTGTCCGGCGCACTGGGCACGCTGATCGCGCTCGGCATCAACCGCGCGAAGAACTACAAGAGCTGATCGTCCACGGGGGCGTCCACCGCCCGCGCTTACGGCGCACTACAATCCGGGCATCCCGTGTCCAGGAATGCCCATGCGCCGTCTCCCGCTGCTGCTCGCCTGCCTGCTCGCCCTGCCCACCGCGTACGCCGCCGAGCCCCCGAAGTACCTGAGCGCCAAGGAGATCCTGGACGCCTCGCCGGACGCCGACTGGCGCACGCTCGACCCGGCGAACACGCTGTACATGGACGTACCGGGCGGACGGGTCGTGATCGAACTGGCGCCCGCCTTTGCGCCCGAGCATGTGGCCAACATCCGCACGCTGGCGCACGAGGGCTTCTGGAACGGACTGGGCATCTATCGCTCGCAGGACAACTTCGTGGTGCAGTTCGGCGATGCCGATGCGGAAGACACCGCCAAGGCGAAATCGCTGGGCACGGCGAAAACGAAGCTGCCGGCGGAATTCGCGCGCACGGGCAAAGGCGTGTCCTTCACCCGGTTGCCGGACGCGGATGGCTGGGCGCCCGAGGTCGGCTTCGTCGATGGCTTCCCGGCGGGGCGCGACCCTAAGACGAACAAGGTCTGGCTGGCGCATTGCTACGGCGCCCTGGGTGCGGGCCGCGGCGGCCCGCCCGACAGCAGCAACGGCAGCGAGCTCTACGTGGTCACCGGCCAGTCGCCGCGGCAACTCGACCGCAACATCACCCTGGTCGGCCGCGTGGTGAAAGGCATGGAACTGCTCAGCGCGATCCCCCGCGGCCCCGAGCCGATGGGCTTCTACGAGAAAGCCACCGAGCGCACCCCCATCACCGCCGTTCGCCTCGCCAGCGATTTGCCCGATGCCGAACGCACCCCGCTGCAGGTCCTGCGCACCGATTCAAAGACCTTCGCCGCCGCCACCGAAGCGCGCCGCAACCGCCGCGACGGCTGGTACGTGCGCCCGGCCGGCCATATCGACCTCTGCAACGTGCCGCTGCCGGTGCGCGAAGCCAAGCGTTGAGCCACTGATCATCCGGTGGGAGCGACGTCAGTCGCGATGAGGCCGTGCGACGACGTCCTCGCGACTGACGTCGCTCCCACAAGAACGCGACAGCCTCATGTCGCCCGCTGGCTCACCGCCACGCTGCCCAGGATCAGCGCGCCCGCGGCCAGCATCGCCAGCGTGACCGGCTCGCCGAGGAACGCCCACGCGAAGCCCGCGCCGAACAGCGGCACCAGGTAGGTTACCGTCGACGCACGTGCCGGACCGATGCGCTGGATCAACCGGTAATACAGCAGGAACGCGTAGCCGGTGCAGACCACGCCGATGGCGATGGCCGCCCCCCATGCACCGGGCGCGATGCTGGCGGTGGGCCAATGCGTCGCCGCGAACGGCAGCACCAGCAGCGCCGCGCAGCCCAGCGTCGCCGCCGCCGCGGCCGCCGGCGGGATGCCCGCCAGATGCTTGCGCACCAGGTTCACGCCCACGCCGTACAGCAATGCCGCCGTGGAGCCGGCCACCACCGCGCCGCCCACACTCAAGCCACCGGCCTTGCTCGTCGCCAGCACGACCACGCCCACGAAACCCACGAGCAGCGCCAGCGAACGGCGTGTGCCGATCTTCTGGCCGAAGAACAGGAAGCCCACCAGCGCCGCGAACAACACGGTCATCGCGTTGCAGATCGCGCCGATCGCCGCAGGCGAACGCTGCGCCGCCCACGCGAACAACAGGAACGGGATGGCCGAATTGATCGCGCCGATCATCGCCAGGCGCGGCCACATGCCGGCGCGGAAGTGCGCGCGCTCGCGCCAGAGGAACGGCAGCAGGACCAATGCTCCCAGCGCCAGCCGCACCTCGACCAGCGCGAATGGTCCGAACGGGTTCGCCGCGATGCGCATGAAGAGGAACGAGCTGCCCCAGATCGCGCCCAGCGCCAGCAACTCCAGCGGCGTGCGCCAGTCGCGTCCGGCCACCTGCGGGATGGGGTCTACGGTGGTCGTCGCCTGTGCCATGGTGGGAGCCTCGTTCGTGCCTGCCGCCATTCTGGCCGATCCCGCCAACCCCACAAGCGCGTACGATACGGCCAAGCCACAAATATGGCTTGTGCCTGGAGCCACCATGAGCCTGCGCCCCGCCCTGCTGCCCGCCCTCGGCGTTTTCGCCGCCGCCGCCCGCCACCAGAATTTCGCCCACGCCGCCGACGAACTGCACCTCACCGCCAGCGCCGTCAGCCACCACGTACGCAAACTGGAAGGACTGCTCGGCGTGGTCCTGTTCCAGCGCCACGCGCGCGGCGTGAAGCTCACGATGGAAGGCCGCCAGTTGGCGGATGCCGCCAATGCGGCGCTCGGCGATATCGATGCCGTGGCCTCGCACCTGCGACTCGCCGGCAAGACCACCACGCTGCGCATTACCACGCTGCATTCGATGGCCTATTGCTGGCTGCTGCCGCGGTTACCGCGTTTCTGCGCGCGCCATCCCCATGTCCGCCTGCATGTCGACACCGGCATCGCGCTGACGCGCTTCGATGACGAAGGCCCGGAACTGGGCATCCGCCATGGACCCGGGCATTGGGCAGGCCTGACCTCGCACCACCTGATGGACGATGAACTGTTCCCGGTCGCGTCGCCCGCCCTGCCCGGCATCGAAGCGGTCAAGGAGCCGCGGCAGATCGCCCAGTTGCCGCTGGTGACGGACCTCGCGCTGCAGGGTTGGCGCGACTGGTTCCGTGCCGCCGGCGTGCGCGGGCTGCGCCTGCCGTCGATGCACAGCTTCAACGACAGCACCGATGCGATGCGCGCCGCCGTGTATGGCGTAGGTGCGGCGCTCGCGCGCCGGCATGTCGCCCAACCCTATCTGCAGCGATACGAACTCGTGCGACTGCCCGGGCCGGCGCTGAAAGCGCGTTTCGCCTACTACGCGGTGCATCCGGCGCACAAACCGCCCAGCGCCACCGCGCAGGCCTTCATCGACTGGCTGAAGGAAGAAGCACGCGACGAGCGCACGCCGCTACCGCCGATGCCGGACGACTTCCTGGGGCGTGGTGCCCGTCAGTAGCCCGAGAGACTCAGGGCACGGCTTTCAGCGCCTGCACCACGATCGGTTTCAGCGCGCGGATGTTGGGGTCTTCGGACTGATCGGCTTCCAGATGGACACTCATCAGGAAAGCCATCAGATCGTGGCGACGCGCGAGCCAGGTCGTATCCGCATACGCCTGCTTGGCATCGCCCAGCCGGGGCGGCAGCGCACCGAACCAGGCTGTCCACGCCGCTTCGTCGAGCAAACCGCGTTTTGCGGCGTACAGCACGGGCCGCGCCAGTCGTCCCGGCTCGCCGAAGACATACGCGTGCGCACTTTCAGGCACGACCTGGGCTGCTACCGCCCGGAGCAATGTCTCTACCTGGGCACGGTCCACACGTTCGTTGAGCACCAACTGGAGTATCCAGTCCGCGCCATGGGCAACACCATGGCGCCAGCCTTCTTTCGCGTCGAAACCGCGGTAGTCGCGCACCGACGACAGGTATGCGGCCGCGCGCCGCACCATCGCGTCGCGTTCGTCCGGCGACATCCATGGCGCGATGCGGTCGGTACGCGCGACTTCGGACAGCACGAGTGCGGCGAACGGAGGTCCCACTCCGTCGGCCGTATCCTGTTCCAGCATCTCGTACAGGCGATCGCGCAGGGTGCGGCGCTGGGTCTCGTCCAACGAGCCCGCACGAAGCCACGCACTGAAGCCCTCGTAGCCGATCCCATCGCGCAACGTCGGATCAGGATCGGACAAGCATGCGGGAAGACTCTCGACCAACGTCGCACGCACGTCTTCCGGCACGGCGAAGCGCTGCTCGCGCAACAACCGCAACGATCCCGCATCCGTTCCTTCGGGCGGACACGACGCGTACGCGGGCGAGGACACGAATAAGCCCGCCAGCACCAGCACTATCGAAATGCGCATCGTGATCTCCCTAAGTCTTCGGCGACCACGTCAGAGGCTGGCGCCGTCGAACGGGGTCACCTTGAGCCCAGCCAGGTCCACGCCCGGCAGGCAGCGCACGTTGACGGCCGCCATCTGCGCACCCGTCTTGGGATGCGCGGCTTCGCCGTACGGGGCGATCCCGCAGACAGCGCAGAAGTGGTGCCGGATGTGGTGCTTGTTGAACGTATAGGTCGACAGGTCGCCTTCGGGCGTCTTCAACACCAGCGCCTCACGCGGCACGAACCACAACAGGCCGCCACGCCGACGGCAGAGCGAGCAGTTGCAGTCGATCACGTCGTTGACCTCGCCTTCGACCTCGAACGCGATCCGCCCGCAATGGCAGCTTCCTTCGTGCTTCATGGCGCGTCTTCCGTTTGGCTGGGTGGCCAGCGTATATCGAATGGCACGGGCAAGGGCATGACCTTCGGCCTATGCTTCCGGTTCCGCTCACCGCCGCACTGCAACAGGACCCCCATGCGCAAGACCCTGCTCGCCGCCGCCCTCCTGGCCTCGCTGTCCGCCTGCCAGAAGAGTGAAGCCCCCAGCACCGTCCCTGGCGCCGACACGGCCGCCACCGCCACGGACACCGCCAAGGCCGATGCCGCCTTTGCCGACCTCTCCAAGCGCGCCCTGGAAGGCTGGCTGCAACTCTCGCCCGTCGGCGCCACCCAGATCGGCGAACACAAGTACGACGGCGAACTCGACGACCTGAGCGCCGCTGGCCGGCAGAAGGGCCTGGAGTTCAGTAAGAAGATCCTGGCCGAACTGGATGCGACCGACATCGCCGCGCTGTCGCGCGAGAACCAGGTCGACGCCGCCATCCTGCGCAACCAGCTGCAGTACGACATCTGGACCGCCGAAACGCTGCAGAGCTGGGCGTGGGATCCGCAGGTCTACAACAACGTCGCCGGCGGTGCGATCTACGGCCTGATGGCGCGCGAGTTCGCGCCGTTGCCGGATCGCCTGAAGTCCGCCACCACGCGCATGCAGAAGATCCCGGCACTGCTGGCGCAAGCCCGCGAGAACCTGGACCCGGCGCGCGTACCGAAGGTGCATGCCGAGACCGTCGCCAAGCAGAACGCCGGCATCCTCAGCATCGTCGATACCTTCATTACGCCGCACCTCAAGGAACTGCCCGAAGCCGACCGCGCGCAGGCCGACGCCGCCATCGACGGCCTGAAGAAGGCCGTGGCCGAGCACCAGGCCTGGCTGGACAAGACGCTGGTACCGAACGCGAAGGGCGATTTCCGCATCGGCCAGGCGCTGTACGACCAGAAGCTGCAGTTCGCCCTGCTCTCCTCGCTGTCGCGCGCCGACATCAAGCAGCGCGCCGAGGGCGAGCTGAAGCGCGTGCGTGAGGAGATGTACGGCATCGCCCGCACCGTGCTGAAGGACAAGCCCGGCGCGCCCGCGCTGCCGGAAACGCCCACTGCCGACGAACAGCAGAAGGCGATCGAGGCCGCGCTCGAGCTGGCCTACGCCGAACGCCCGGCGCGCGACAAGGTCGTGCCGGATGCCGAAGCGGCGCTGGCGCAGGCCACCGAGTTCGTGCGCAAGCACGACCTGGTCACGCTGCCCGACGCGCCGGTGGAAATCATCGAGATGCCGGAGTTCCAGCGCGGCGTGGCGGTGGCGTACTGCGATTCCCCCGGCCCGCTCGACAAGAACCTGAAGACCTTCTACGCCGTCTCGCCGATTCCGGACGAGTGGGACCAGAAGCAGGTCGACTCGTTCCTGCGCGAATACAACAGCCGGATGATCCACCTGCTGAGCATCCACGAAGGCACGCCGGGCCACTACCTGGAAGGCTGGCACTCGGCCAAGTTCCCGTCGACGCTGCGCGCGGTGCTGCGCTCGGGCATGTTCGCCGAAGGCTGGGCGGTCTACACCGAGAAAATGATGTCCGACGCCGGCTACCTCGACAACGACCCGTTGTTCCACCTGGTGCAGATGAAGTTCTACCTGCGCACGATCGCCAACGCGATCCTCGACCAGGGCGTGCAGGTGGACGGCTGGACGCGCGAGCAGGCGATGGACCTGATGGTGCGCCAGACCTTCCAGCAGGAACGCGAAGCCGCCGGCAAGTGGACGCGCGCGCAGCTGACCTCGGCGCAGCTGCCGACGTACTTCGTTGGCGTGCAGGAGCACTTCGACATGCGCAAGGCGGCGGAAGCCAAACAGGGCGCGCAGTTCAACCTGAAGGCTTATCACGACCAGGTGCTGTCGTACGGCGCACCGCCGGTGCGCTTCGTCCGCCAGCTGATGCTGGACGAACCGATCAAGTGACGTCCCGGCGCGCGCGTCAGCGCGCCTTTGCCGGGACGTCATCCCCGCGAATGCGGGGATCCAGCGACTTCCATGGCACGGTGTAGAGCGGAGCTTGCTCCGCTTCTTCGCAAGAAAGCAGCCGAGCAAGCTCGGCTCTACGCCAGGCGCGAGGTCGCCACGATCACACCGTTGGCATCGGCATAGATCCGGTCGCCCGGGGCGATCGACAGGCCGGCGAACGCCACCGGCACGTCCACCTCGCCCAGGCCGCGCTTGTCGGTCTTCATCGGATGCGATGCCAGCGCCTGCACGCCGAGCGGCAAGGCGGCGAGCGCGTCCACATCGCGTACGCAGCCGAAGATCAGGAAACCGGACCAGCCGTTCTTCACCGCGTTCGCCGCGATCTGGTCGCCCAGCAACGCACGCCGCAGCGAACCGCC
This sequence comes from Pseudoxanthomonas sp. LjRoot127, assembly GCF_964253495.1. Taxonomy (NCBI): domain Bacteria; kingdom Pseudomonadati; phylum Pseudomonadota; class Gammaproteobacteria; order Lysobacterales; family Lysobacteraceae; genus Pseudoxanthomonas; species Pseudoxanthomonas sp. LjRoot127. The sequence continues at coordinate 2,743,021 of NZ_CAXUQR020000001.1, read as the reverse complement.
GCCATCGACCACGATCACCCGGCCTTCGCCCGGCGTCGCCGCCAGTTCACGCACGCGCGAGTTGTCCTCGAAACACTTCACCGTCACTGCCGGCCCGGCGAACGCAACGCGTCCGCCATAGCCGCGGAACACCGGATCGGCGACCTGCACATCGGGATACTGGTCGCACAGGTCGGGCGTGGTCCAGGACATGCGGGCAGCTCCGAGGGCGCGGGTTGACCGCATGGTAACGCGGCCGCGACGCATGCCGGGCTATGCTCCGCGCATGGACGACCTCTTCGCTTCTCCGCCCCCGGTTTCCACCGACGGCATCCGCATCGGCATCGGCGGCTGGACCTTCGCGCCGTGGCGCAAGAACTTCTATCCCGAGGGTCTGGTGCAACGGCGGGAACTGGAATACGCCAGCCGCCAGCTGACCGCCATCGAGATCAACGGCACCTACTACAGCGCGCAGAAGCCGGCGACGTACGCCAGCTGGCGCGACCAGACGCCGGACGGCTTCGTGTTCTCGGCCAAGGCGCCCAAGCGGATCATGCAGTCGCGCTCGCTGGCGTCGACGCGGGCCCAGGTGGAGGATTTCGTCGGCGGCATCGCCGAACTGGGTCCGAAGCTGGGGCCGCTGGTCTGGCAGTTCGAAGCGGGACGACGCGTCGATACGGACGAACTAGATGCCTTCCTGGCGCTGCTCCCGCGCGACGTGGACGGCCGCCCACTGCGGCACGCGTTGGAAGTCCGCGACCCCGCCGCCGTGGACGCGGACTTCATCGAACTCGCGCGTCGCCATCAGGTGGCCACGGTCTTCACCGATTCCACCGACTACCCGTCCTTCGCCGACCTCACCGCGGATTTCGTCTACGCACGCCTGATGCGCTCGCAACCGATCGAGACCGGGTACCCGCCGAAGGAACTGACGCAATGGGCCGAGCGCGCACGCGCCTGGTCGCGCGGCGGAGACATCGCCGAACTGCCGCACGTGGGCGAGCCTGCGCCCGTGCTGCCCAGGCGCGACGTGTTCCTGTACTTCATCAGCAGTGCGAAAGAACGCAACCCGGCGGCGGCGATGGCGATGATCCGCCAACTCGCGAAGTGACCCTCAGTAGCGCAGCGGCCGCTTCGCGATGAGCCAGGCGGCCACGCCGGCACCGACCACGCAGGTGAAGGCCACATAGTGCGCCGGGGCCAGCGGCCCCCATGCCTTCGACAACCAGGCGAGCAGCGGCGGGGTCAGCCCGCCGAACACCGCGTACGCCACGTTGTAGGAAAACGACAGACCGGAAAATCGCACTTCCGGTGGGAACGCCGCGACCATCAGCGCCGGCGTCACGCCGACCACGCCGCAACAGAAGCCGGCCAGCGTGTACCACGCCACGAACTGCGCTTCTTGCCCCGACAGAAGCGCGCCGTACAGCGCGTAGGCCGCCACGCCCAATCCCAGCGAACCCGACAGCAGCGCGCGCCCCACGCCGATCCTGTCCACCGCCCAGCCGGCGGCCAGGCAGCCGAACACCAGCGCCAGCGTCGCCAGGCTGTTGCCGTGGAACGCGACCGCAGGCGCGATGCCGAAGCTGGTCTGCACCAGGGTCGGCGTCAGCAGCACGATGACGACGATCGCCGCCGTGAGCTGCCACGAGGCGAGGATCGACAGCACCACGGCCGGCCGATGCGCGGCGAGCACCTGCTTGACCGGCACCTGGCGGGCGAGTTGCCGGCGTTCGCGCATCTCGACGAAGACCGGCGTTTCTTCCAGCCAGCGCCGCAGCCATACCGCGACGAAGCCGAACACGCCGCCGATCAGGAACGGCACGCGCCATACCCACGCCTGCACCTCCGCGGCGCTGTAGCGGGTGTTGATCCATGCGGCCAACAGCGAGCCGATCAGGATGCCGGCGGTCAGTCCGGCGGTCAGCGTGGCGCAGGCGATGCCCACGCGGCTGCGCGGCACATGCTCGGCGACGAACACCCAGGCACCCGGCACTTCACCACCGACCGCGATGCCCTGCACGATCCGCATCGTCAGCAACAGCAACGGCGCCAGTGCACCGACCTGCGCATGCGTGGGCAGCAGGCCGATCAGCAGTGTCGGCACCGACATCATGAAAACGCTGAGCGTGAACATGCGCTTGCGACCCAGGCGGTCGCCGAAATGCGCCATCACGATGCCGCCCAGCGGACGCGCGACGTAGCCGGCGGCGAAGATGCCGTACACCTGCAGCTGCGCCAGCCAGGGTGCGGTGCCGGGCGGGAAGAACAACGCACCCAACGTCTTTGCGAAGAACACGAACACGACGAAGTCGTAGAACTCCAGCGCGCCGCCCAGCGCAGACAGCCCGAGCGTCTTCGCATCGCGTCGGTTGAAGCGGCGCTGGATCGGAGGCGATGCGGCGGCGGTCATGCGGATGTCCTGAAGGCGCTGCGGTCGTGGCGCGCGAACATCGCACGCCGTACAAGGGCCGTCCAGCGGCGCCCCCTTCTGTAGGAGCGACGTCAGTCGCGACCGTGCATCAAGCCCGCCAGGACACTTGGCAATCCGGGTGACCCCGGGCAATGCAGCCGTGCGTGACCGGTGGTCGTCCGGTCGCGACTGACGTCGCTCCTACAGGGGACTTCTACGCCGGTCGAGCAGCCGATCCAGGCCCACGACGACCAACCCAAGCACCACGAACACGCCCATCACACCCAGCGCATTGACGCCGACCCGTGCCCAGCCGAGCTGGCCCACGTCGATGAAGGGGTACGGGTACTCGCCCACCCACGCGCCGCGCAGGAACACCCAGATGACGTAGCCCAGCGGGAACAGCAGCCACCCGGCGACGTCGCGCCAGCGCAGCGCGCCGTGCGGCACGCAGCTCAGCCACCACGCCCAGTACGCCAGCGGCACTGCGTAGTGCAGGCCGGTGTCGGCCCACCATTGCGCGCCCTGCGGCTGCCACAGGTGGCGCAGGATGAAGAAATAGATGCTGCCGGTAACGCCGATGTAGAGCGCGACCGCACCTCGCACGCCGGCCTGCGCGAAGAAACCCGGACGCCCCGTGGCCGCGGTGAACGCGACCAGCGCCACCGCGATGTTGCTGAGGATGGTGAAGTACGTGACGAACCGTAGCGTTCCCAATGCCACGCCGATGGTGTCCCGCGTCAGCTGCACGAGCAGGATGTACTGCAGCGTCAGCGCCGACAGGGCCAGCAGCCCCACCAGGGCGGCGCAGGTACGGGATGCGACGGGAAGGCGTGCAGGCGACATCGGTCATCCTCGGTCCGCAGTGGCGCCAGCTTGCCACGGCGCGTGCCCGGCCGGGAGTGGTCCCATCGCCAGCCGCGCAGCGCTTCGGCGACAATGGGCGGATGCCGATGACACCGACCGCCAAGGCCCAGCTGCAGATCCACCTGTGCGTGCTGCTGTGGGGCTTCACCCCCATCCTGGGCAAGCTGATCAGCCTGTCGGCCCTGCCGCTGGTGTGGTGGCGCATGCTGATCGTGGTGGCCGCCCTCGCCTTGTTGCCGCGCGTCTGGCGCGGACTGCGCGCCATGTCGCCGAAACTGGTACTGGCCTACTGCGGCATCGGCGCAATCGTGGCGCTGCACTGGCTGACGTTCTATGGCGCCATCAAATTGTCGAACGCATCGGTCGCCGTGACCTGCATCGCCCTGGCGCCGGCCTTCACCTCGGTGATCGAGCCCTGGCTGACGCGTCGCCCGTTCTCGTGGCGCGAACTGCTGTTCGGCATCGCCGTGCTGCCGGGCGTGGCGCTGGTCGTGGGCGGCATTCCCGATGGCATGCGCCTGGGCGTGCTCGTCGGCGCGCTGTCGGCGCTGCTGGTGGCCGTGTTCGGCCCGCTCAACAAGCGCCTGATCGACCACGGCGAGCCGCTGACCATCACCGGCCTGGAACTGGGCGCCGGCACCCTGCTGCTGACCGCGCTCGCCCCGCTGATGCCCATGCTGTTTCCCGCCTTCGCGGGCGACCTGTTCGTGCTGCCCGGACTGAAGGACGGCGCGCTCCTGGTGATCCTGTCGCTGGCCTGCACGTTGCTGCCGTTCGCGCTGTCGCTGGTCGCGCTGAAGCACCTCAGCGCCTACGGCGTGCAGCTGGTGACCAACCTGGAGCCGGTCTACGCCATCGTCCTGGCCATCGTGCTGCTGGGCGAGCAGCGCGAACTGACGCCGCTGTTCTACCTGGGCGTGGGCATCATCCTTGCCGCGGTGTTCCTGCACCCGCTGACCCAGCGTCAGAAGCGCATCGAGCATCCGGAGGTGCTGGGCACCTCCGAGGCCAAGAACATCGTCGACTGACGGTCGTCAGCGCGCGACCAGCACGGGCACCGGACTAGTCGCGATGACTTTCAGCGCGACGGAGCCCACGAACAGTTGCTTAAGCGCGCCACGGCCATGCGTGCCGACGACCACCATGTCCGCCTTCGACGCCTTCGCCTGCTTGACGATGCTCTCCGCCGGCTCACCCACCACGATTTTCTCCACGAACGGGAGTTGGGCGCGCCTGAGTGCCGTGCGTGCCTTCTTCATGGCATAGGCGCCGTTCTCGGCGTGGTAGCGCTCGACGCCGTCGTTGCCGAGTTCGAGCGCGACCGATCGCAGCAGCGGCGGGTCGGCGTACAGCAGGATCACGCTGGGCGGTTCCGCCAGCGACTTGCCGAATTCCACCAGGTGCCGGACGGCCGCCAGGCCGATCTCGCTTCCATCCACGGCCAACAGGATCTTCATCGTCGTGCTCCGCAGGGGGGCGGCCGCACGCTGCGCCGCCGATGCAGGCAGGATGCGACGATCCGCCGCAGTCCGCATTGATCCCGATCAACTCAGGCGGCAGCGGCCACCACGCGGTCGCGGCCGCTGCGCTTGGCCTCGTAGAGGGCCTGGTCGGCGCGGCGGAACAGCGTTTCCGCAGTGTCTTGGCGTTGGCGCGCCGCCAGGCCGATGCTGACGGAGATCGGCAGACCCATCGGCAGCAGGCCCACGCTCTGGCGCATGAATTCGCATTGCAGGCGCGCTTCCTCCAGCGTGGCGCCGGGCATCAGGATGACGAACTCCTCGCCGCCGTGGCGCGCGGCCAGCCCGCGACCGGCCGCCTGCGCCTTCAACATGTCCGCCAGCGCGACCAGCACGCGATCGCCCTCATCGTGGCCATGCAGGTCATTGACGGTCTTGAAGTGGTCGACATCGAGCACCGCGACGGCGAGCGCCTCGCCACTCTGCCCCGCCTTCTGCATCGCAGCGTCGAGCGCGGCGGTGAAGGCCCGCCGGTTGGGCAGGCCGGTCAATGGATCGGTCCTGGTCTGTTCGGACAGGTCGGCGTTCTGCTGCTCCAGCTGGTCCTGGTACAGCTGCATCTGCTGCTCGTACCAGGCCCGCTCGCGCAGCTGGTGACTGAGCTGGCGGCTGACGCGGCGCAGTTCCAGCAGTTGCGTCACTTGCCGCGAAAGCGCCTCGAGCGCCTCGCGCTGGTAGGTCTCCAGTTCGCGCGGCTGGTCGTCCACGACGCACAGCGCACCCAGTGCGTGGCCATCGCCGGACAGCAACGGCGTGCCCGCATAGAAGCGGATGCCGTTCTCGGCCATCACCAGCGGATTGTCGGCGAACCGCGTATCCCGGGTCGCATCGGGCACCACCATCGTGCTGTCGGGCATCAGGATCGCGTGCGCGCAGAACGAGGATTCACGCGAGGGGTCCGGATGCTCGATTCCCACCTGCGCCTTGAACCACTGGCGATCACGGTCGATCAGGGTGACCGCCGCCATCGGCACGCCGCAGATGCCGGCGGCGATGCGCACCAGATCATCGAAGCCGCGCTCAGGCGCGCTGTCCAGGATATCGAAGCTGTAGAGCGCGGCCAGGCGCGCTTCCTCGTTGTCGGGCTTCGGCGGTGGGCTCATGCCGTCAATGCGCGGGGGGACACCGGCGCAGTATGCCGCGATGGTCGCCGCAGGACAGCGTCCACGACGCGACCGCGATCACGCTATCGCGTCACCAGCTTTCCTGCTGCGGCAGCAGTCCGCGCAGTTCCTGGTCGGTGAGGTTGCGCCAGCGGCCGACCTTCAGGTCGCCCAGCCTGACGTTGTCGATGCGCACGCGACGCAGTTGCGTGACTCGGTAGTCGAACGCGGCCGCCATCAGGCGGATCTGCCGGTTGAGGCCCTGGGTCAGGGTGATGCGGAAGCCGAACTTGGCGATCCGGCTGGTCCGGCACGGCAGGGTCATCTGGCCGTGCACGCGCACGCCACGCGCCATGCCGCGCAGGAACTCGTCGGTGACCGGCTTGTTCACCGCCACCAGGTATTCCTTCTCGTGGCGGTTCTCGGCGCGCAGGATCTGGTTGACGATATCGCCGTTGCTGGTCAGCAGGATCAGGCCTTCGGAATCCTTGTCGAGCCGGCCGATCGGGAAGATGCGCTGCTCGTGGCCGATGAAGTCGACGATGTTGTCCTTCACCGACGACTCGGTGGTGCAGGTCACGCCCACCGGCTTGTTCAGCACGATGTACACATGCTTCCGCTTGCCGGCCTTCACCGCGCGCGCCCTGATCGCCTGGCCATCGACACGTACCTCGTCGCCCTCGCCCACGACGGCGCCCACCCCGGCCGCGATGCCATTGACGGTGACGCGGCGCTCGGCGATCAGGCGGTCGGCCTCGCGGCGGGAACAGAAGCCGGTGTCGGCGATGTGCTTGTTGAGGCGGATGGTCATGCGGCCATTATCCGGGATCGGCCGCCCGGCGTGCGCATCATGCGGTTTCGGCGTACGCCGCGGCGGCGGCCACGTCCCCGGCCATCAACTCGTCGAGCGGGCAAGGGACATGGACAGCGTAACCCTGCACGTAGCCGATGCCCACTTCGCGCAGTTGCGCCAGCATGGCCTCGCTCTCCACCCATTCCGCCACCGTGGCCTTGCCCAGCGCCCGGCCCATCTGGCTCATCGAGCGCACCAGCGCCAGGTCTGATTCGCCCCGTGCGAGGTCACGGATGAAGGCGCCGTCGATCTTCAGGATGTCCACCGGCAGCCGTCTGAGGTAGGCGAAGGACGACAGCCCGCTGCCGAAGTCGTCCAGAGCGATGCGGCAACCGCGTTCGCGCATGGCATCGATGAACCGGCAAGCGTCGTCGAGGTTGGCGATCACCGCCGTCTCGGTGATCTCGAAGCACAACCGACGGGCCACGCCCGGCTGCTGGTCCAGCCATTGGCCCACGTACTCGAGGAAGGCCGGATCGGCGACGGACTGCGCGGACACGTTGACATGGCACAGGTCCACGCGCGCGAGGCTCGCGGGATGCCGCGCGAAGAAGCGGCACACCGCCTCGATCACGTACCGATCGACCGCCATGCCCTGGCCGTAGCGTTCCATCGCCGGCAGGAAAACCCCGGGCGCATGCACCGCCCCGTCGCGATCGCGCAGGCGCACCAGCACTTCGTACTGCAAGCCGCTGTCGCCGTCCAGCGCGACGATCCGCTGCGCGTAGAGCAGCAACCGCTCTTCGGCGATCGCCAACTGCGTATTGGCCACCCATTCCAGCTCACGGCGCCGGCGGGACAGGCTGGGGTCGGTGTCGCGGTAGCAGCGGATGCGGTTGCGGCCTTCTTCCTTCGCGACGTAGCAGGCGGCGTCGGCGGCGCGCAGCAGCCAGTCCACGTCGACCGCATCGTCGTTGATCTCGGCGACGCCGATGCTGCAGTTGAGGGCGAACATGCGGCCGTTCCAGCGGAAGGCGTTCTCGCCGAGCGAGGCCTGGATGCGCGCCATCGCCGCTTCCGCCTCGTCCAGCCCGGTGTCGTGCAGCAGCACGGCGAACTCGTCGCCCCCCAGGCGTCCCACCCAGTCGTCGCGACGCAGCTGCGTGGCCACGCGATGGGCGAACTGGCAGAGGAAGCGGTCTCCCGCCTCGTGGCCGCAGGTGTCGTTGACCAGCTTGAACTGGTCCAGGTCGATGAAGCAGAGCGTGTGCCGCCGCCCGCCCGGCACGCCGCCCAGCGCCAGACCCAGCCGTCGTGCGATCTCGCGGCGATTGATGAGGCCCGTGAGCTCGTCGTGGCTGGCCTGGTGGGCGATCTCGCATGCCAGTTCGTGCGCTTCGGAGACGTCTTCGGCCAGCACGAACACCCGTTCGCTGCGGCCGGTGCGGGCGGCGACCACCGATGCCGTCCAGCGCACCCAGCGCACTTCGCCGCCGGGCCGCACGAAGCGGCGCTCGCCGGCATCCCGCAATCGCACCCAGTCGATGACACCGGCGGCATCCACCACCAGGTCGTCCGGGTGCACCACGTCCGCCAGGCGCAACGCACGCAGTTCCTGCAGCGGCCGCCCCAGGATCTGCGCCAGCGCTTCGTTCGCCTGGGTGAACCGTCCTTCGCGGTCGAGCTTGACCATGCCGACCACCGATTGGTGGAAGGCGATGCGGAATTCGCTTTCGGTTTCGCGCACGCGGCGCAGCGTCGTGCGCATCACATGCAATGCGTAGGCGCAGAGCCCGATGAACGCCAGTGCGCTGAGCGCCAGCAGGGCGCGCCGCATGAAATGCGCGCCTTGCGCCAACGAACGCGAGAACGCCAGTTCCTTCGGGCGCAGGCGCGCGTCGATCACCAGCAGCGTCCGCTGGTAGGCAGCCACGTCGTGCGCATCCAGCGGACCCGCCTTCGTCCGCGCTTCCAGCGCATCGGCCACCGCGACCAACTGGTCGATCTCCACTTCGGCCTCGCGCCAGAGCCTGACCGAATCGCGGAAGTAAGGCGCACGCGCCAGCGCGCGGTACATCCAGATCAGGCGATCGATGTCGGCTGGCGCGTTCTGGCCCTGCAGGAAGCCCGCACGGGCGGCCGCGACATCGATCGGTTCGCGTTCCAGCGCCCGGCGGCCCTCACGATCGCCCAACGGCACGCGCAACGCGTCGCGCGCGGCATCCAGGTCGCTTGGGCGACCATGGCTGGCGTACCGGTAGAGTCCCAGCACCGCACGCTGGTGGGCTTTCGACCAGTGGCTCTCGCCGATGATGTAGGCGGTGGCGCCCGCCTGCGTCTCCAGGACGGCAGCGGTCAGCAGCGCGCCCAGCGCGAACAGGACGATGAGCGCTGCCACCCGCGCCGGCAGCCGCTGCAGGCCGCGGTCGTCATGCCGGACGTCGGGCGCGCCCGACGCGGTGGCTTCCCAGTTGTCCACTCCTGCTCCTGTGGGTGTACGCGGACGAAGGGCATCCACGCTGCGCTCCGCGACGGTTCATCGGCCCGTGCGCGGTGCGCTTGAGGGGGATCGCAGGAAAAGGAGCCGCCTTGCCGACCAGTGGTCGTTGCCCGGGGTCGTCGTCAGTGGGCGACGTCGGGTTCGGCATCGACCACGCGATCGCGGCCGGCGCGCTTGGCCCGGTACATGGCCTCGTCCGCCCGGCGCAGCAGCGAGGCCGCGTCGGTGTCTTCGGTGACCAGCGTCGCCAGGCCAATGCTGGCGGTCACCACCAGCCCGTCGATGCCCAGCGCCGCGCCCGCGGCGCTCACCTCGCTGCGCATCGTCTCCAGGCGCGCACGCGCGGTCGCACCGCCGATACCCGGCAGCAGCACCAGGAATTCTTCGCCGCCCATGCGGATCACGTCCGCCGGATCGCGCACGGCCGAGGTGAGCGTGGCCGCGACGGCCACCAGCACGCGGTCGCCTGCCTCGTGCCCGTGCACGTCGTTGATCCGCTTGAACAGGTCGATGTCCAGGAAGCCCACGGCCAGCGTCCCGTCGCCGGTGCGCGCATCGCGCATGTGCTGTTCCAGCCGCTTCAGGCCGGCGCGCCGGTTCGGCAAGCCTGTCAGCCCATCGGTATCGGCCAGTGCGCGCATTTCGTCGCGCTGGCGGCGCAGCTGTCCCAGGCGCAGGTTCAGCACATACGCGCTCACCGTCAGGAACCAGGTGATGGACAGCTGGATGGCCTCCACGCGGTATTCGATCAGCAGGCAGCTGTCGGCCAGGTCCATCACGGCCATGGTCAGGAACGGCAACACGGCCGCGAGCGCCGCCGTCGCGTCGGCGCGGTGGCGGCGCAGCGATGCCAGGCCAAGTGCGAAGACCACCACGCAGCCGGCCACGAATCCGGCGTCCATCGCCATGGCCAGGCGGGACAGGCCGGCCGGCGGCAGCCACGCCGTCGCCATGCCCATCGCGCACAGGGCGGCCGTGATCCACGGCAGCCAGCGCGTGGTGGTCGGCCAGAAGCGCGCGCCCCCCACCAGCAGCCACATCACGTACAGCAGGATCGGCAAGCCGACGCAGGAGAACGCCACCAGCCAGCGGGTTTCCTGCCCATCGACGGGCAGCCAGGGCTCGGGATAGCCGCTCAGTCCGCTCAGCACCGATTGCCCCAATACGCTCAGCGCGCACAGCAGCGTGTAGCCGAAGAACGCGCGGTCGCGCGTGCTCAGGAAGCCCATCAGGGCCATGAACGCCAGCGCGATGGCGATGGCCACGCAGGCGGTGCGCACCAGCAGGCGCGCCGTGTCGAACTGCTGCACAGGGCTGGGTGCGCCGATGCGCACCGTGGGAATCCAGCCCGGCTTCAGCGGCTTTTCCCAGGCGACCTGGATGGGTTCGTGATTACCCGCCGGTGGTACCACCACCATGCCGACGCCGGCGCGGAAGCGCGAATCGCGGGTGCGGGCATCGTGCATCCGACCGCAGATCTCGCGGTCGCCATGGTGCACGCGCACCTCGCCCGCGAAGATGTTGAAGACATTGACCGCCTGCGGCGCCCCCGACCACCCGCCGGGCGGCGCGGGAATCTCGACGCGTTCGGTCAGTCCGGCCTGCATGGCGGGCGTACAGTGACGCTGAGGGGCCTGTTCGGACGTGGGCGCACCGGTCACGAGATAGTCGCGGCCGGACTGGGGGCTCGCCAGCGCCGGGCACGACGCGGTCGCGAGCAGCAGCAGCCACCCCGCGATTCCGCCGATTCGTCCCCTGTTCCCCTTCACTGACACTCCGGTACGTCGCCGCGTCCCGACATCCGGTGTGCTGGCTTGCGTCTACGAAATGCAACTTCCGTGCCACCTGCCGGCGCCCGCGCGCCGGCGGCCGGCGTCACTCGCGCGGCGGACCCTTGCGGTGCGGCTTGCCGGCGCCGAACGGCTTGTCGCCCCGCGGCTTGCCCTTGCCGGCACCCGGCCCGCCGAACTTGCGCGGCGGCGCGGAACCCGGACCGGCGCCCTCGCCGGGCTTGTGGATGCGGAGCTGCTGCCCCGCCACCCAGACCTTCTTCAGGTGCATCAGCACCTCGCGCGGCATGCCTTCGGGCAGGTCCAGCGTGGTGTGGTCGTGCTGGATGTCGATCCGGCCGATGTAGCGGCTCTCCAGCCCAGCCTCGTTGGCGATGGCACCGACGATGTTGGCCGGCTTCACGCCGTGCGCATGGCCCACCTCGATGCGGTAGGTCTCCATCCCCACCTCCGGCGCGCCGCGCGGCGGTTTGTCGGCGCGCGGGCGGTCGACGTCGGGCCGTTCGATCTTCGACCGCTCGGGCTTGTCGGTACTGCGCACCGGACGCTCGCCATGGCTTTCGTCGCGACGCGGCCGCTCGTCGCGTTCTCGCCGCGGCGCATTGCCGTAGGTTTCGCTGCGCACAGGGCGCTGCTCGCGCGGCGTGCGCTCCTGCGACAGCAACAGCGGCGTGTCGCCCTGCACGAGTTGCGCCAGCGCGGCGGCGATGTCCACGGCCGGCACGTTCTGCTCGCGCTCGTAGCGTTCGATCAGCGCGCGGAACTCGCCCGCCTTGCCCGAGGCCAGCGTATCGGTGATGCGCGCGAGGAACCTTTCCACGCGGCGGTCGTTGACCGCTTCCACGCTCGGCAGCTGCATTTCCTCGATCGGCTGGCGGGTCGCGCGCTCGATCGACCGCAGCATGCCCTTCTCGCGCGGCGTCACGAACAGGATGGCGTCGCCGGCACGACCGGCACGGCCGGTGCGGCCGATGCGGTGCACGTAGCTTTCGGTGTCGTACGGGATGTCGTAGTTCAGCACGTGGCTGATCCGCTCCACGTCCAGGCCGCGCGCGGCCACGTCGGTGGCGACCAGGATGTCGAGCTTGCCGTCCTTGAGCTGCTGGATGGTCTTCTCGCGCGCCGCCTGCTGCATGTCGCCGTTGATCGCCGCCGCCGCCAGCCCGCGCGCCTGCAGCTTGTCGGCCAGCTCCTCGGTCGCCGCCTTGGTGCGGGCGAACACGATCATCCCGTCGAACGGTTCCACTTCCAGGATGCGGGTCAGCGCATCCAGCTTGTGCATGCCGCTGACCCACCAGTAACGCTGGCGGATGTTCGCGGACGTGGTGGTCTTTGAGGCGATGTTCACCTCGACCGGATCCTTCAGGTAGGTCTGCGCGATGCGGCGGATGGCCGGCGGCATGGTCGCGGAGAACAGCGCCACCTGGCGCGTTTCCGGCGTTTTCTTCAACACGGTCTCGACGTCGTCGATGAAGCCCATGCGCAGCATTTCGTCGGCCTCGTCCAGCACCAGCGTGGTCAGGCCGGAGAGGTCCAGCGAGCCGCGCTCCAGGTGGTCGATGACGCGGCCTGGGGTACCGACCACGACGTGCACGCCGCGCTTGAGCGCCTGCAGCTGCGGGTAGTAGCTCTGGCCGCCGTAGATCGGCAGCACGTGGAAGCCGGGGATCTTGCCGGCGTACTTCTGGAACGCCTCGGCCACCTGGATGGCCAGTTCGCGCGTGGGCGCAAGCACCAACGCCTGCGGGCTGCCTGCGCTGGGATTGATGTTGGCCAGCACGGGCAGCGCGAACGCGGCGGTCTTGCCGGTGCCGGTCTGTGCGGTGCCCAGCACGTCCCGGCCGGCCAGCATGGCCGGGATGGTGGCGGCCTGGATGGGCGACGGGGTCTCGTAGCCCACGGCGGTGACCGCGGCCATGACGGGCGCAGGCAGGCCGAGGTCGGCGAACAGGAGGGGGGCGGACGAGGGGGATTCGGTAGACATGCGGACACTCCGGGGCGTCGCGGAGCCGCACGCCGAGCCGCATATTGTGCGCCTTCGAGGGCGTCCTGTCGCGTTGCAGCACGCGGGCGCGTTCACGTGCACGGGGGCTGTGATGTTTCCGCCGCAGCGGCGAATCATCTTGCAGACCCGCACAATCGAGCCCTCGCCCGGATGCCATCGATCCCCGCCATGACCACGGACACGGACGCCCGCGAGGGCTTCCAGACCCTGCTGCAGGCCCATCGGGGCATCGTCGCGAAGGTCGCCGGCACGTACGCCTGGCATCAGGACGACCGCGACGAACTGATGCAGGACATCGCGACGCAGCTGTGGCGCGCCTGGCCCGGCTATGACCCGCAACGCCCATTCGCCACCTGGATGTACCGGATCGCGCTGAACGTGGCGATTTCAGGCGTGCGGAGCCGCACGCGTGCGCCGTCGTCCGAGGCATGGAACGAAGACCACCACGACGTGGCCGATCCGCATGCGCACGACCACGAGGGACGCCAGCAGGTCGACCTGCTGTACCGCTTCATCCAGGCGCAGCCGCCGCTCGACCGGGCATTGCTGCTGCTCTACCTGGAAGACCACAGCTACCGCGAGATGGCCGACGTGCTGGGCCTGAGCGAAACCAATGTCGCCACCAAGATCAGCCGGCTGAAGCAGCGGCTGCGCGACGAACTCTGACCATCACCGCGAAGGGAGCCGACGCATGGAACCGGATGAACTGAAAGCCGCCTGGCAGACGCTGGGTCAACGACTGGAACGCCAGGAGGCCATCCAGTGGCACCTGCTGCGCGACCGCAAGCTGGACAGCGTGCGGTCCACGGTGCGCCCGCTGTTCTGGGCACAGGGCCTGCAGGCGCTGCTCGGCGTCGGCCTGCTGGTGCTGGGGGTGGCCTGCTGGAGCCGCAACATGGAGGTACTGGGCCTGCTCGCGACCGGCATCGCGCTGCACGCGTTCGGTGTGGTCACCATGGTCATGGCGTTCATCACCATGAGCCTGATCGGCACGATGGACTACACCGCGCCGGTGCTGAAGATCCAGAAGCGATTCGCCCTGCTGCAGCGCTTCTACCGGCTCAACGCGATGGTCTGCGGCGCGCCGTGGTGGATCATGTGGCTGCTGGTCGTGGTCGGGCTGGCCGGGCTGGGAAGGGTCGATCCGGGCGCCGGCACGCCGGCATGGATCGCATGGAGTTTCTCGATCAGCATGGCCGGCTTCCTCGGCACGGTCGCGGCCATTTACTGGCAGCGCCACCGCCGCCCGTCGACGGACCCCACATGGGAGGAAAGCGTGGGCGTCCGCCGGGGCCGTACGCTGCTCGAGCAGATCGCCCGGTTCGAGAAAGAATGACGCGCTGCCTGCCTTACACTGCCCCCATGCAACGCATCGACTTCGACCTGGACCGCGAGCACGTGGAACTCAACCAGCTGCTGAAACTGGCCGGCATCGCCGACAGCGGCGGCCAGGGCAAGGCGATCGTCGCCAGCGGCGCGGTGACCGTGGATGGCGCGGTGGAACTGCGCAAGACCGCCAAGATCCGCGCCGGCCAGTCCGTGCGGATCGGCGATGTCGAAATCCGGGTGGTCGCGTCCGGCTAGGGCGCGGTACCGGGCGTATCGGCCGCTTCGATCGCTTCGACGTCAAGGTCGGCGACGCGATCGAACTCCGACAGCGGGCTGTCCGCCGGGCACTTGGCATCAGGGAACTGGAACTGCTCGCGCAGCGCGAGTCCGCACGCCTGCATCTGGTCCAGGTCCTTGCCGGCCGCCTTGCACTCGCTGTCGAAGCTGCGCATGAAGGCGTCGCGGCGCATCACGAAGTCGTCGCCGCACCGGCGCATCAGCTGCAGGCGGTCCAGGTCGTCCTGCGCGGCATTGGTGCCGTCCAGACCGTATTCCTGCAGTTCGTCCTTGCTCAGCAGGCGCAGGCGGCGGTTGGGCACCGTCATCATCAGGTCGGCGATGGCGACCGCCGCGCCGTTGCGCTCGAGGTAGTCCTTGACCCGCCCGTACACGCCACGCAGCTCGTCGTTGAGTTCGGCGCGCGTGGTGGCGGTGGAGCTCATGCGGATGATGCGGTGGACGCCCACCTTGCCGGAGATCATCCGGTTGTCGCCGGCGCCCAGCACGAAGACGCACGCGCTATGGCAGACCGAATCCTCGCGCACCCAGATGGTCCAGCCCCCGGCGCCGATCACGTCGCCGGCCTTGATGGCGTCCTCGACCTGTCCGCCGGCCGAGTCGAGATCGAGGATGCGCTTGTAGATGCCCATGCGCCCGGCGATGTCGGCCACGCGCGCGACAAGATCGGTGAAATCGGCCGCGATCTTGCCCTGGTAGCGCAGCCGCAACACGCCGCCCTTCTGGCAGGGCGACAGCGCATCGACCACGCTAAAGAAGGCCAGCGACTCCAGCGGAACGCCATCGCCCTGCTCGGTGGTGTAGTCGGCCTGGCAGCTCACCCAGGCCTTGCCCGAGCTCACCTTGGCGACCGGCCAGTCGGTCGGCAGCCCTTCCGGCTGCCCGGACGGCGAAGCGACAACCGGACCGGACGAAACGGCCCCGTCGCCGCGCTCGGCCTGCTGCGCCGGCGTATCGGGTGCCGGCGGCGGCGCTTCGGCCATGGCATCGGGCGCGAGGTCAGAGGCGGCACGGTCGCAGGCGACGAGCAGGCTTGCAGTCAGCAGCAGGACAACGAAGAGGCGGGAAGTGCGGGACAGCATCCGGTCGATCACGGCGTGACGCCGGGCGTGGGGCCCGGCTGGGTGGGTCGGGCTAGTCTAGGGTGAAACCCGCCGTACCTGCCGACCGCTCCATGAATCCCGGGGGCGCGGCGTCAGAGCAGCGCCCACAGCAACTGCAGCAGCCCCCACACCGAGACCGCCCAGATCAGCGTGCGCAGATGGGGCACGCCCGCCGCATACACCGGCACGTAAGCGAGCCGCGCCCAGAAGTAGCACTGCGCGCCCAGCGCGGTGGTGGCGTCGCCGCGATCCAGCCAGGCCACCGCAAGCGCGGCAGCCGCGAAGAACGGAAAGGTTTCCAGGAAGTTGCGCAGCGCGCGGTCCACCCGGGCCGCGACACCCTGCAGTGGTGGCAGGGCGGCGTCGCGCGCGCCGACATTCCAGGCCAGCCCGCGCTGGCGTGTGGTGAGTCCGGCACCCAGCAGCATATGGAACACGCCCAGCGCGACGGACCAGGCCAGCATCTTCAGTTCGATCGGCATGCGGACACTCCGTAGGGAACATCCGCGGACTCTAGCGCATGTGCATGCCGTCGCCTCCGCGGGGCCGGTCGACCCGGGTCGCGCGCGGTGCCTGGGGCAGGCGGCGCGCGTCCGCCCTCCGCCGCGGTGCCCCGCGGCGTAGTACACGCATTTCTCCGGGCAGCGCGACCCGATCCGGCTGCAAGTCTCTGAACGACGTGGCCGTGCTTGCGGCGCGCCGGTGATTTGGGTATCACATCGCGACGGGGTGTCGGCTCCGCAGGGGACAGCATTGGCGATACACCAGGACCTTCGGCGACCCGTGCAGTGGGCGCAGCGCTTTGCGGCTGCGCTCGCCTGGGTGCTGGCCGCCGGCTTCACGCTCGTCGACGCCGGCAACGGTCACCTGCTCGACGACAGCGTGCCGGTCGTGGGCGTGCTGGTGGCTATCGCGACCTGGCGCAATGCGCAGCGGCCCGTGCGGCTGGCGGTCGCGAGTCTGTTGACGCTGCTCCTCGTCCTCCACCTGTGGCAGTTCCATTCGCTCGGCACCTGCCTGGTGCTGGCCGCGGCAACCGCCATCGCGTGGACCCGCGCATGGCGCGGCTTCTGGCCGGAATTCGTGATGCGGGTTCTCGCCGCGGCACTGCTGCTGCTCGCGGTGCAGCCGCTGCTGGGCGCTTTCCAGCCGGGTGGTGCGACGACCGAGATCAGCTGGTCGCTCTCGCTGTCGTCGCTGGCGATGTTCCTGCTGGTGTACACGCCGTCGCTGCACGCCGGTCGCCGTCTCGACACCAGTACGGAGCTGGTGGCGTTCGTGCTCGCGTTCGCGCTGCTCGCGCTGGTCGGCTGGCATGTGCCCGGCAGCCTGGTCGGCAAGATGGGCGTGGACTTCCCGCCCATGCGTCCGCTCTCGACCCTGTGCGTCGCGCTGGTGGCGCTGGCGTTACTGCTGCGCCAGCGCGACCGAGATCCTGCGGCCTGGGTCGTGCTCGGCCTGATCACGGTACCGCTGTTGCTGACGTTGCTGCAGACGCTGGGCGGCGTGACGACGCCCGCGAACGCGCTGCTCCACCGGCTGGGATGGCTGCCGCGCGCGGACATGCCGCTGATCGGCGGTTATACCGACTACGGCGTGCTGACGGCCTGGGTGGCGGTTGCGCTGCTGCCGCAGTCGTTGCAGCGGTGGGAAAGCGCTCGCTGGGGCATCACCCGCGGCCTGGGTATCGCGATGGCGTCGGTGGCCGGCATGGCCACACTGGGCCTGCTTATCCAGCTGCCCCACCATCGCGAGGGTCTGTCGCTTTACCAGATCTCGTTCACCGCCTCGGCCCAGTTGGTGGCACTGGGGCTGGCGCTGGCGGTGGCCGGGGAGAATTCGCTGCGGGAACGCCTGTTCGGCGTGATGCCGATGGCGGCCGCGCTGATGCTGGGCGGCATGTACTGGGTGGCGGCGTCCGCCGACCGCGATGCGATGACGCGCAACGTGATGAAGACGCAGACCGCGATCGCCGCACCGACCTTCCTGCGCGGCATGGAACTGCGTCGCGGTGCCCTGCGCCAGTTGTCCGCGTCGCTGGCTGCCGCGTCACCCGACAAGGCCGAACCGCTCTTCGACCAGTACGTCGACGACATGGTGGAGGCCTACGTCGCCTTCCGCGTGGTGCGCAGCGTGGGCGACGGGCAGGAATTCCGCTGGGTGCGGCCGGGCTTCGACGCGCCGGTCGCCCCGTCGCCGCCCGCACCCGTGGCGGATGAAGGCCACCTGCTGCCGGTGGAAGGCGGTTGGTGGATGACGGTCGACACGCCCGGCCGGCGCACGCAGGCCTACATCTCGCTCGACGATTTCGTGAAGACGCTCGCCAAGGCCGTGCTGTCCGACCGTCCCGTGCGGGCCACCGCGGCCGGCATGCCCACGCTGGAACAGGGCCGGCCGCAGGGCGCGCCGCTCTCGATCGAGCACGTGGCCCTGCCCGGCCACGAGGTGCGACTCGAGTTGTGGGCGCCGCCCGCGCTCACCTCGTTCACGCTGCCGCGATCGCTGGTCGTGGGCGGCCTCAGCAGCGGATTGCTGATCGCGTTCGTGCTGTTCCTGCTCGACATCTCGCGACGGCGTTCGTCGGAGGCCGCCGAAACCGCGCGCTCGCTGCTGCTGGAAACCGAACGCCGCCTCGATGCGCAACGCCGCCTCAACGACGCGGCCGCGATGGACAGCGCGACCGGGCTGCCCCGCTTCTCCGCGCAGGCCAACCTGATCACCGAGAAGATCGCCACGCCTTCGCTCGCCGGCCACGGCCTGGCGATCGTCGACCTGGACGGGTTCGGCATGGTCAACGATTCGTTCGGCCACGACGGTGGCGACGAGGTGCTGCGGCGCATGGGTCAGCGCATCTCGGCCGCCTGCGACGGCCTGGGCAGCGTGCACCGCTACGGCGGCGAAGGATTCCTCGCGCACTTTCCCGACATCGACATCGACCAGCTCACGCGGCTGGCGGAAGACATCCGTCGTGCGGTGGGCCAGCCGATCGCGCTGTACTCCACGCACCCTTCCTTCACCGTCACCGCCAGCATCGGCCTGGCGCACGCGCCCGAGCACGGCGCCGACCTGCAGACGCTGTTGCGCAGCGCCGACGATGCGCGCCACCTGGCCAAGCGCGCGGGCCGCAACCAGGTGCGGCTGCCGTCGGCCAGCACCCAACAGGAAGCCAACGACCGCCTGAGCCGCGTCACCGCCCTGCGCGAAGCCGTGGCCCGCGGCCAATTGCGGCTCGCCTACCAACCAGTGGTGGCCGGCGATTCCTCGCAGCTGACCGGCTTCGAGGCGCTGGCGCGCTGGCGCCACCCTGCGTGGGGGGACGTGCCGCCGTCGGTCTTCATTCCGTTGGCCGAAAGCGCGGGACTGATGGAGGACATCGGCCATTTCGTGCTCGAACAGGCCTGCCAGCAGCTGGCGCGCTGGCGCGCGATGGGCCTGCGCTCGTTGAGCGTCGCGGTCAACCTGTCGCCCAGCCAGCTGGGGCAGCCCACGCTGGCGCCGTGGATCGCCGACTGCCTGCGCCGGCACGCCCTGCCCGCCGATGCGTTGACGCTGGAGCTCACTGAAAGCGTGCTGGTCGAGGACATGGGTGCGGCACAGCAGATGTTGCAGGCGCTGCACGCGCTCGGCGTGCGGTTGGCGCTGGACGATTTCGGCACCGGCTACTCGAGCATGGCCTACCTGCAGCGCCTGCCGCTGGACATCATCAAGATCGACCGCAGCTTCGTCGATGGCATCGCCACCGAGAGCACCGACCGCGCCATCGCGCGCACGCTCCTCGTGCTGGCGCACGAGATGGGCCTGCGCACGATCGCCGAGGGCGTGGAAACGGCGGAACAGATGCAGGCCTTGCAGCAGATGGGCTGCGATGAGATGCAGGGCTATTTCTTCGGCCGGCCGATGGAAGTCGACGAGGCCACCGCACTGGCACGCGGCGAACTCCGCCACGTCGCGTCCTGATCTCAACCGCGCAGCAGGCCCGCCATCGCTGGCACCTTCGCGCTGTCGGGGAACACGCGCGCATCGAGTGCGCTGCGCGCCACGCCCAGATGGTCGCCGACCACGCCCTTGAACACGCTGCGCAGGTCCGTGGTCGCCCGCACGTCGCGTCCCTCGTTGAGTTGCGACGGCGCCAGGCCGGGCCAGTCGCCCGCCACGCGTCCGCCCGCCACGGCGCCGCCGGCCAGCATCGCGACGGTACCGGTGCCATGGTCGGTGCCACCCGTGCCGTTGACCGCCGCGGTGCGGCCGAACTCGGTGACCACCATGACGACCGTACGCGACCATGCGCCGGCCATGCCGTCATGGAAGGCCCGCAGCCCCTGGTCGAGTTCGGCCAGCTTGCGTGCCAGCACCGGCACCTGCTGCGCATGCGTGTCCCAGCCCGTGTTCTCGACGAAACCGATGCGCGGGCCATCCGGCATCACCATGAATCGCGCCGCGGCCGCCATGGCCTGCGGCAGGCGCGCCACGTTGCCGCCCGACGACATGCCCTGCGCTTCCACCGCCTGTGCGAACGGCTGCGCGAGTCGCAGGTCGGCGGCGTACAGCGCCTGCAGGCGCTGCAACAGGATGGGATTGACCTCTTCCTGCAGCGGCGGCGACCACGTGGAGGCGTCGGCGTCGCCGCGCAGGATCAGCGGCATGACCGTACTGACCGACAGCCCCCGGCAGGCGGGCATCGCCGCCACGCAGCGGTTGAGCCAGCCGGTGGACGCGCCGCCACCCGCACCGCCGCCGTTCTCGAGATTGTCCTGTGCTTCGAAATGCGACCGCTGGCGATAGGGCGGTGCCACCGCGACCACCGGCAGCCATTCTCCGCGCGCGTACAGCGCATGGCTGAAGTCCATCGCCGGATGCAGTGCGAAGTCGGCATCCAGCCGTCGTGCGTCCTTCATCGTCCACGCACCCCGCAATGACGCGAGGTGCGGATCCGCGGCGGGAATCACCGCATGCAGGCCATCCAGTCCGCCCCGCAGCAACACCACCAGCAAGCGCGTGTCGCGGTCCGCTGCCTGCGCGACGCGCGGCCACAGGCTCAGCGTGGTGACCGCACCGGCGGCGGCGAGGAAATGGCGTCGGGTCAGCGTCACGGTCAGGTCCTCCACTGGAAGCTGGGACTGGCGAACAACAACGCCAATCCTTCGCGCGGCGACTCGGCGCGGCGCACGGCCAGTGCCGTGTCCGCATCGAGCCGGTCGCCGAACACGCTCGTTGCGATGCGCAAGGGATCGGGATCGACCGGCGTGGCGGATTCGGCGAGCGACTGCGCCGCCTGGATACGCTTCCAGACCGCGTCCGCACCGGACCATGCGGCCGCATCGTCGGCAAAGCCGGCGGGCGAGCGCGGCGTGAACGCAGGCTGCCCCAGACGCCCCAGCAGCCCCATCAGGGCACGCGGCCTATCACCCGGCTGCGTGTCGGTGCTGCGCAAGGCCGATACCAGGAAATCATCGGGCGTCTTCAGCTTGCGCGCGTCGGGCGACCAGGCGTCCGCGCTGTCGATCAGGGCCGCGTACACGGGACGCAACGCGCCGCCGTGCCGCTGCCACGCCACGACCATGCGTTCGACGAGTGCAGGCGGCGGCGTGTCGCTGACGAAATGACGTGCCAGCTTGCCGCACACGTGGCGCGCGGTCGACGGATGCGACGCCAGGTCGCGCAGGATGGCGCGCCCCTGGGCCTCGCCGTCCGCCGGATAGCGGCGCCCCAGCACCACGCGCGCACCGGCCTCGTGCGCGTTGGCGCGGAAGCGGAAGGCGTCCGACGTCGTCGCGCCGGCATCGCGCGGCGCGGCGATGCTCCAGCCGGTGATGGCGCGCGCGAGTTCGCGCACGTCGTCCTGCGAGTAACCGCCATCGACGCCCACCGTGTGCAATTCCAGGATCTCGCGCGCCAGGTTCTCGTTCAGGCCGGCCCGCCGCGGCGACGCGTCGCCTGTGCCCTCCGTGCGCCGACGTTGCCGTTGCGCCTGCCGCGACCCCTCGCCCACCGAGCGCACGTTGTCGAGGTAGCGCAGCATGGCGGGGTGCCGCTCGACCGCCAGCAGCAGGTCGGCGAAATCGCCCACCGCGTGCGGACGGATGGCTTCGCGCTCCATCGGCGCGGCATGCAGCGCCGCCGTGCGCTTGTCTGCGGAGACGGCGAAGTGGTTCGACCAGAAACGCACCAGCCGCTCCACGAAATCCTGTTCCGTCGCGACCGCCTGGCGATAGCGCCATCCCAGTTCGCGCAGCTGGCCCTGGGCGAAGCGCTCACGGAAGCCCATCGCCGCGTTCTCCTGCGAGGGGGTCCTGCGCGCCTCGCGACGCAGCCGCAGGTAGTCGTATTCCTGTTGCAGATACTCCGTGCTCGACGGCAAGCCGCTGTCGACCGGCCGCACGGGCGACGCGAGCTGCGCGTGCAGCCACGCGCGCGGATCGCCCATGCGACTCAACGTCCCGGGGCGTGCACCCAGTCCGAAGCGGTTGGCGGCGCTCAAGGCTTCTCGCGCGATCATGCAGTGCTCCCATCCGGTGGCATGACGGAAACGGTTGGCGCGCGCTTGCGTTGACAGCGCAGCGGCGATGCGTCGCATGCACCCGGACGGTGCACGACCCGCGAGCGCATGCAAGCGACGACGGACGGCGCCGGCCGTGCTACGGGTGGCGTGCTAGCGTGCCCTGCGCCCTCCGCGCACACCAAGGGGTTCCCCATGCTCGGCATCACGCCTTTCGGCTGGTTCCACACTGCGATCAGCCTGGTTTCCCTCTTCGGCGGGCTCTACGCCCTGCTGCGTTACCACGACATCCGCTACGCCACGCCGCTCGGCAAGACCTACACCTGGTTCACCGTGGCCACCTGCATCACCAGCTTCTTCCTGATGCGCACGGGCAAGCTGAGCGAAGCCCATGGCCTGACCGTGCTGACGCTGGTCGTGCTCGGCGCAGCCGTGCTGCTCGGTCGGGGCGCGGTTTCGGGCTCGTGGCGGCACGTGGCCGCTTCGTTGGCCTTCACGTTGACCGTGTACTTCCACTTCATCCCGGGCTTCACCGAAACGCTGACGCGCGTTCCGGTGGGCGCACCGCTGGTCTCCGGTCCGCAGGATCCGTTGCTGCAGAAACTGGTGGGCGCCACGCTGCTGGTATTCCTCGCGGGCATGGCCCTGCAGGTACGCGCGTTGCGCAAGGCGCGTGGCGACGGGTTGCAGCGCGCCCCGGCCTGACGCACCCGACCGTCCGTCGGGCGGCATGGCCTGCCCGCTCGTCGGACGGCGTTACAAGAGGACAGGGGTTTCACGGCGCGTTCGCGTCGAACACGGTTGGATGGTCCCATGCACCGCGCTACTGCTCCCCTGCCCCTGCTGCAACGCCTGGCCTTCCTCGGCCTGGGCATGACGCTGGCGATGCTGGGCGGCGCACTGTTTCCCTGACGGCGCGCCGGGCCGGCTCATACGCCGCGCAAGGCATTCCGTCAGCAGCGGCGCAATGACCAGAACCCGATGTCGCACCGCACGCGATAGCCCACGCGTTGGGACAGATCCATTGCGCGCGGGTTGTCCCGGCTGACGCGCAGGAACGTTTGTGTGCCGCGCATAGCCGCGCCCCGTGAAGTCCGGATGCGTGCAGAAGACCGAAATCTCGGCATCCATCCCGCAGGTGGGGGCGACGCGATGCCGGGCAGGTAGACGGCATCGTGGCGCTCCACACGTGCGTAGAGCGCCGGCCGCAAGGATGCGCGGGCGGACGCGACGCCGATAACCGGAGCATGGTCGGCGGGATAGCGGGCAACCTCACCCTCGCGAAGGACAATATCGCGATGGATCGAATCCAGTGAGGACCAGGAGGGGTTTTCGAGCGCTGTTGCCATGACGACGGCACCAGGGGAGCCGAGGCGATTTTCCTTCGCGCCCTGCCATGTCGCCCGCCGTCGTGCATCGGCGCGTCATGCTCCGTATGCTGCGCGCATGATCCCGCGCTCGCCGTGCCGCTCCCTCTCCCGCCCGCTGGTACTGCTCTGCTTGCTGGCGCTTGCCGGCTGCGTGACCGCGCCACCGGTGCCGACACGTCCCGCCGCCGACACACGCAGCGAGATCGTGCGCCGGATGCCGTCCAAGGTCGTCGACCGCGAGCGCTGGGCGGCCGACATCGAAACCGCATTCGCGACGCAACGGATCGAGCCCAACAGCGAGAACATCTGCGCCGTGCTCGCCGTCACCGAGCAGGAATCCGGCTATGTGGCCAATCCCGCGGTGGCGAACCTGCCGAAGATCGCGCGCAGCGAGATAGACCGCCGCGCGGCGTCGTTGCACGTCCCACGATTCGTCGTGGACGCGGCGCTGGCGCTGCGTTCGCCCGATGGCCGCACCTATGCGGAGCGGTTGCGCACCGTGCGTACCGAACGCGACCTCAGCGACCTCTACGAGGACATGATCGGCAGCGTGCCACTGGGGGCGCGGCTGTTCTCCGACTACAACCCGGTGCAGACCGGGGGACCGATGCAGGTGGGCATTCCGTTCGCCGAATCCAAGGCCGCCGGCTACCCCTATCCGGTCGACGGCAGCATCCGCGATGAGGTCTTCACGCGACGTGGCGGGCTGTATTTCGGCATCGCCCACCTGCTGGGTTACGACACGCCCTACACGCGCAAGGTGCATCGCTTCGCCGACTACAACGCCGGCTGGTACGCCAGCCGCAATGCCGCCTTCCAGAGCGCCGTCGGCATCGCGACGGGAGTCGCGCTGTCGCTCGATGGCGATCTGCTGAATCCGGGCGCTCCACTGGACAGGCCCGGCCAGACGGAGCGCGCGGTGCGCCAGCTGTCGGGCGCATTGCGCATGGACGAGCGCGCCATCCGCGAGGCACTGGAGCGCGGCACGCGCCTCGACTTCGGCGACACCGACCTGTACGCCCGCGTCTACGCACTGGCCGAAGCGCGCGCGGGCAAGCCGCTGCCGCGCGCCGTCATCCCCGGCATCAGGCTCGAGAGCCCGAAGATCACGCGCGAACTCACCACCGCCTGGTTCGCCACGCGCGTGGACGAACGCTACCGCCGGTGCCTGCAGCGCTGAATGGCGTGGCGGGCGCAGGCCCCCACGTCGTCGCGACCACGCCACGATTCCCCGGTGATCGCCGGCCGTGTCGAAAGCGCCCTGGCCCGTTCGTCGCTCTCAGGAAGGCACCATCCCGGTGCCGCATCCCCCGGAGGATTCCATGCCGTACCTCGATGGTTTCGTGGCCGCCGTGCCGACCGCCAACAAGCAGAAGTTCGTCGACCACGCCACCCTCGGCGATCCCGTCTTCATCGAACAGGGCGCCACCCGCGTGGTCGAATGCTGGGGCGACGACGTTCCGGACGGCAAGGTCACCGATTTCCGCAAGGCGGTGCAGGCGACGGAGGACGAGAGCGTGGTGTTCTCGTGGATCGAATGGCCGGACAAGGCCACGCGCGATGCCGGCATGCAGAAGATGATGGACGACCCGCGCATGTCGCCGGAGAACAATCCCATGCCATTCGACGGCAAGCGCCTGATCTTCGGGGGTTTCGTACCCACGCTGGTGCTGGGCGACGACGGTGCGCCGTCGTCCTACGTCGACGGCTTCATCCTGGCTGCGCCGACGACGGGCAAGGCGGCCTTTACCGAGTATGCGACCACGTTCGACACGATTTTCATGGGGTACGGCGCCAGCCGCATCGTCGAAGGCTGGGGTGACGACGTGCCGCACGGCAAGCAGACGGATTTCCATCGTGCGGTGCAGGCGAAGGATGGCGAAACGGTGGCGTTCTCGTGGATCGAATGGCCCGACAAGGCGACCCGCGACGCCGGCATGCAGAAGATGATGGAAGATCCGCGCATGGATCCTTCCAACAAGGACAATCCGCCGATGCCGTTCGACGGCCAGCGGATGGTCTTCGGCGGCTTCACGCCCATCGTGGAACTCCGCGCCTAGGCAAGCGGGGCCGCGGGACGGCCGGCACGCGGGCTCAGCGCGTCTCCGCCAGGGCGTGCAGGATGTCGACGTAGGACTTCTCGATGTCGGCCAGTCCTGCCGCCTTCACGCCGGCGGCCGGGTGGATCAGCATGAATTCGTTCGGCCCGTGCGCACCGGTGCCGTAGCCCAGCCCACCGAACACGAAAGGCAGGTCCAGCGTGCGCGTGAACTGGTGGAACGGCGCGCTGCCCGCGAGCCAGGGCGAGACACGCGTCGTGGCACCGTATTTGTTCAGCACGCCCAGCATGGATCGCACGAGCGGCGCCTCGACCGACGTCGAGGCGGCGGGATAGCCGGACATCGGGCGCAGCGCGATGTCGCTGAAGCCCTGGGCGTCCAGGTGTGCACGGATCATCCGGTACGCGTCGTCCGGCTCCAGGCCGGGCGGCAATCGCGAGTCAATCTTGGCGGTGGCGACATGCGGCAGGATCGTCTTGATGCCCGTACCGGTGTAACCGCTCCACAGGCCGTCCACATTGAGCGTCGGCTCGAACAGGTTGCGCACGATCGCATCGCGTCCGGTCAGTCCATCGATCCAGCGCGAGACGCCCAGGCTGCGTTGCTGCGCGGCGTCGTCGGCACCGGTCGCCAGCGCGTTGATCAGGCGCTGCTGCTCCAGGGTCGGCGGCGTCACGGGCGCGTAGTAACCGGGGATGGTGATGGTGTTGCCGTCCGGCGTGGTCATGGACGCGATGGCCTGCACCAGCCGCAGCGTAGGCGAATCCACGAGGGATTTCACCGAACCATGCACTTCCGACCGCGCCGGTCCGCCCCACGCGCCGCCCTTCGATTCCAGCTCGAAATACACGATGCCCTTGACGCCCAGGTTCAGCGATACGGAGCCATCGGGGCGCTGGATGTTCATCGGGAAGAACGCTCCGTCGGCCTTGCGCAGTCGATCCACCCACGGCTCGATGACCTTGCCGAAGTTCGGCGAACCCAGCTCTTCTTCGCCTTCGGCGACCACGTACAGGTTCACCGGCAGCGTGCCCGTCGTCTTGATCATGGCGTCCAACGCATTCAGGAACGCGCGTTGCGGCCCCTTCTGGTTGGTGGCACCGCGTGCCATCAGCACCGTGCCGTGCTCGTTCTCGACCAGCGAGCCGGCAAAGGGATCGTCGATCTGCCAGTTGTCCTCGACCGGCTGCACGTCGTACATCATGTAGACGACAAGCGTCTTTTCGGCACCGGCATCGTAGTAGCCCAGCACGCCCGGATGCCCGGGTGTCTCGACACGTCGCACTTCACTGAAGCCCAGCGCGCGAAGATCGTCGGCGACCAGGCTCGCCATCGCATCGATGCCATCGTCCTGTGCGCTGATGGATCGCTGCCTCACCCATCGCTGCAGGTGCGCGACATGCGCCGCGAGGTCCGCATCGATGCGCGCGTGGACGGCATCATGGCGACCTTCGTAGGCCGGCACGCGCGAAACGTCGAACACCTCGGTGGTGGCCCAGGCGTAGGCAGGGCGCGGAGAATCCGCGGCGGCGGCAGGCGGCATCGCGCAGGACAACGCGAGGACGAGACCGATCGAAAGCGAAGGCATGCCGGACATCACGACTCCTGTAGGGGTTCCCATGCATGGACCTTACACAAGCCGGGTCGCGCGCGTCGCGACGCCGTGGCGCGGTTCGTGACCTGCGGCGCCTCGCGAGCGGAACCACGCCGGACTACGCCCGCCATGCTTCATGCAAGGGCCCGCCTTCGCAACGGGATTGCCGCGACACGTACCGACCGGACAAGGGCGGTGCACGGGAGACCATCCGTCCGCAGACGGTCGGCAGCGTACCGTCGTCAGCGGGCGTCGGCTCGCACAGCGCCGCTTGGCACCGTCCTCACCGGAGTGCGGCTTTCGCTCACGCACGCGGGACGCTACCGTGTTCCTCCCCGAGGGAGGTGGACGATGATCCGGACAGGTGGATGCCGCTGCGGCGCCGTGCGCTATGTGCTGGATGCGGAGCCGATCGCCGTGCGGTTGTGCTGGTGCCGCGACTGCCAGTACTGGGCCTGCGGCAACGCAGCGGTGAACCTTATCGTGCCGCGCGCCGCGGTCACCGTGCAGGGCGAACTGCGTGGCTGGAACAGCGTGGCGGACAGCGGCAATGCGATGCGTCGCTCGTTCTGCCCGGCCTGTGGCACGCAGGTGTTCAGCGAGGCCACGGCAAATGCCGAACGCATGGTGATCCGCGTCGGCACGCTCGACGAGCCCGCCGGCATCACGCCCGACACGGTCATCTGGACCGATTCGGCGCCGGCGTGGGCAAGGCTCGACCCATCCTGGCAGTCGTTCCCGCGCCAGCCGTGATGCCTAGTCCCGTGGCGGGCGCACGCGGGCCGGAATCCGACGGCGCGGCGCCTGCGCTTCACGTTCGTCCATCTCGCGCACGCGCCGGCCGGCCTCGCGCACCAGGTCGGGCAGCAGGTGCGCCTCCGGCAGGTGCTTCCAGTACTTCTGCGGCATTTCCTGCCGCATCATCCGCGTGTTGAGCCGGGCGGGATTGAAGATGTTGGCGTAGTACGTACGCCACAGCGTGTCCTCGGCATCGTCGGCCGGCGCGTCGCTGCGTTGCGCGCCCTCGCCCGCCCACAGCTGCGAGCCATCCCACTGCACGCTGCGGTAGGGCGTGAGGATGGCCCACCGCATGCCGGCGAAGCGGCGCATGAAGAACGGGGCGACGCGGTCGACGATGAAATGGTCGGGCTCGAACCACGCGATATAGGCATTGTCTTCGCCGTCCACCTGCCGGAAGCGGACGAAGGCCTTCATCTTGTGCGTGTCGCGACGCACGGCCTGCGCCCAACGCATCGTGCGATGCACGTCGGCATCGGTGGCGCGGTCGAGCAGCGCCCGCTCGCCGTTGCCGATGCGCCACAACAAGCGATACAGCAGCGCATGCCGGCCGGCATCACGATGGCAGAGCACCGAGGCTGCGAATGCCATGAATTCGGCAGGCACCGACAGGCCCTTCCGCCGGCCGGGCTGATCCGCCACCGGGGTGGCCGCCAGCAATTCGCCCTGCGCATCGGCCTGCCATTCCACGTCCTCCGGGGGCAGCGCGGCTTCCCAGGCGTGGCGTGCCTGCACGCGCCACGCATCGAGATCCCAGGCAGGTGTCACCGTGGCGCGAAACATCGCGCGCGTCAGCCGAACAGATCGGCCTGGCGTGGCGCCGGAGCCAGTTCGCGCCGCAGCCGGACGGGATCGTCCAGGCGTTGCCGCGGGTGGTGGTCCAGCAGCACGATGAACGGCAGTACCTTCTGCAACGGCGCGCGCAGGCGGGCAAGATCGGCCACGCGCAGCCTGCCCTGCTGCCGCGAATCGATGATGCGCTGCACGTTGCGCGCGCCCAGCCCCGGCACGCGCAACAGCATCTCGCGTGGCGCGGTGTTCAGGTCGACGGGGAAACGGTCCGGATGCCGCAGCGCCCACGCCAGCTTGGGATCGATGTCCAGGTCGAGCATGCCGTCCTGCGATCCACTGCCATCGACGATCTCCTTGACGTCGAATCCATAGAACCGCAGCAGCCAGTCGGCCTGGTAGAGGCGGTGTTCGCGCAACAGCGGCGGCGCACGCAGCGGCAGCTGCGTGGACGCATCCGGGATGGGGCTGAAGGCGGAGTAGTACACGCGGCGCATGCGGAACTGGCGGTACAGGGCATCGCTGCTGACCAGGATGGCGCGGTCGTCCGCCGCGTCGGCGCCCACGATCATCTGCGTGCTCTGCCCCGCAGGGGCGAATTTCGGCGGACGTTTCCGCTTCGGCTGCGCTTCCTGCCTGCTGGGCTTCGCGGCCTGGATGCGCCAGTGCAGTTCGCCCATCGCATCGCGGATGCCCTGCGCCTCTTTCTGCGGCGCGAGCTGCTTCAGGCCGGCCTCGGTCGGCAGCTCGACATTGATGCTAAGGCGGTCGGCGTAACGCCCGGCGGCGGCCAGCAGTTCCGGCGACGCTTCGGGAATGGTCTTCAGGTGGATGTAGCCGGCGAAGCGGTGGTCCTCGCGCAGGCTGCGGGCGACTTCCACCATCTGCTCCATCGTGTAGTCGCCGTTGCGGATGATGCCGCTGGAAAGGAACAGGCCCTCGATGTAGTTGCGCTTGTAGAACTCCAGTGTCAGCCGGACCACCTCCGCGGTGGCGAATCGCGCCCGCGGCACGTTGCTGGACACGCGGTTGACGCAGTAGGCGCAGTCGTAGATGCAGAAGTTGGTCAGCAGGATCTTCAGCAGCGAGACACAACGCCCGTCCGGCGTGTACGAGTGGCAGATGCCCATGCCTTCGGTGCTGCCGATGCCGCCCTTGCCCAGCGAATGCCGCTTGCCGGCGCCACTGGACGCGCACGATGCGTCGTACTTGGCCGCATCGGCGAGGATCGCGAGCTTGTCTTTCAACTGCATGGGCGAATCGTAGCCGGGTCGGCGTGCAGGACGTGAGACGGCACGGGACACGCCCCACGATGCCGACGCGATCCATCGCACGACGAGGGCAGCGCCGGCGACCCGCCGTCCGCAATCAGGGGCCGGTCGACCGGCCGCATCCGCATGCCGGCCTGCGCGCGCCGTGCCAGAATGCGCGCCGTCATCCGGAGCCGACCCTGTCGTCCATGCATGCCTCGCCCCCGCTGGAAGCCTCTTTCAATCCGTTGATCCGCGCCTACCTGGTCGCGATGGTGGCGTGGTACCTGCTGATCAGCGTGGTCGGCGCACCGCTGATCCTGCTGTGGCTGCCGGGGCCCGGCCAATGGTGGGCGCGCCATTACTTCGCGCGGCTCGGATGCACCGTCGACGACCGCACGCTGCAGTTCCGCAAGGGCATCCTCTTCCGCGTCGAGAAGACGATCCCGCTGGAGAACATCCAGGACGTGACGTTCATCGAGGGCCCGATCCTGCGCCTGTACCACCTGAGCATCCTGCGCGTTGAAACCGCCGGCCAGAGCCCGGGGCAGGCGCACGCGATGCAGCTGGTCGGCATCGTCGACGCCCACGCGCTGCGCGACGAGATCCTCGCCCGCCGCGAGCGGCTGCGCCCGCATCACGCGTCGGCCGCGCCTGCGGAGTCCTCGTCGCAGGACACGCTGGACGCGATCCGCGAACGCGTCGACGAGATCGCCGGGCTGCTGCGGCAGCAACGCGCCTCGTCCTGAGCCACGCCGGCGCTACAGCTTGAACAACGGCTGCAGGCGCTGCGCCAGCCAGCCGGGGAAGCGCAGCGGGGCGTCGAGGGCCGACACGCAGATGCAGGCCGTGCCGGGCACGGTGACCGGCTGGTGTTCGACATCGCTGTCCAGGTCGGCCACGTCGCCGGGTGCGAACTGGCCCAGCGCGTCGTGGTAGGCGCCGCGCAGGATCTGGGTCAGTTCGGTGCCGCCATGGCTGTGCACGGGCATGCTGCGGCCCGGGCCGATCTTCAGCATCAGCAGGGTGCCGGTCTTGGTGTTGGGGGCGCGGATGCAATGCACGCCGGGCGCCATCCAGCGCCATTTCAAAGCGCGGTACGAGGTGCCGAAATACGGGTGCAGCGGTGCCGGCAGGCGGTCGTCGTCCTCATACGGCGCGCGCGGGGGCGGTACGGTCGCCGTCGCGGGCGCCTCGTCGAGGCGCGACCACATGGACGCACGCAGCTCGGCCTGGCGGTCGCCGGCAGCGACGGCCGGCTGCTGCTGCTCGACCAGGTGCCCGCCGATGCGCTCGGCGTCTTCCACGCGCGCGCGGCAATGCGCACAGGTCTCCAGGTGGGTGGCGGCCACGATCGCCACTTCGACCGCCAGTGCGCCGGCGGCGTAGCTGACCACGGTGGAAGGATCGAGATGATGGTGCGGGTTCACGACTGACCTCGTACTTGGCCCTGCAGCCGCAGGAATGCGCGGCGCAGGTGCGACTTCACGGTGCCGAGCGGCATCTGCAGCTCGTCGGCGATCTCCTGGTGGCTCTTGGCCTCGAAGTAGGACATGCGCATCAGGCGCGCCTGCACGGGGGGCAAGTCCTCGATGCGGCGCTGCAGATGGGCATGTTCGGCGTGGTCTTCGGCCGAACTGAACGGGCGCGCCAGCTCTTCGTCGACAGCCGGGCCGGCGTCTTCCATGATCTGTACCCAGCCGGGCTCGCGCCGCACGCGGTCGATATGGAGGTTGCGGCCGATGCGGAACAGCCAGGTGGACACCGCACCCTGCTGCGGGTCGTACATGGCGGCCCGCTGCCACAGGCGCAGGAGCGCCTCCTGCGACAGTTCCTCGGCCACGGCTTCGGTATTGCCCAGGCCGCGCAGGTACAGGCACAGGCGCGGCATGAAATGATCGTACAAGCGCATGAAACAGGCGCGGTCGCGCTGCCGGGCCACGGCGAGCATGTCGCCGGTCCAGTCGTGGACATCGCGCGTGGCGGGGGTAACGGTGGACACCGGACGTGCCGCCCGCAGGGGCGACGGTCTCCTTGTGAGGTCGGTGGGCATGGTATGCCAGGTCCCGCTGGGTTCGTGATGACGCTCTCTACGAAGATGACCGGCACTCGGATGCAGGTGGGGCGCACGTCGTCCAAGCATCCGTCCCGTAGTGCGTGCCGTAAGAAGGAGCCCGTTCATCTTCGGCACGCTCCCATGACCCGTCCCCTGGCCGTCCTGCCCCTCTTCGCCGCCCTGATGCTGGCCAGCCCGGCCGCGCGCCCCGATACGGGCGTGTTGCGGCAGGAGGCGACCGCCTACGCCCGCCAGGGCGATACTGTGCTGTACCGCGAGTCCCACTGGCGCTACCGGCAAGAAGGCAGCGCCCGGCGGCTGGTCCTCTACCGCTGCCCCGATGGCCGGGCCTTCGCGCGCAAGACGGTGGTGGACCGCGCGACCGCACAGGCGCCGGACTTCGATTTCGAGGATGCGCGCGACGGCTACCGGGAGGGGGTGCGCAGCAGCGAGCGCGGGCGGGTGGTCTATGTCAGGGAAAAGGCGGGCGCACCTGCGAAGGAGCGCACGCTGGCCGTGCCTGCCGGGGCGGTCATCGATGCCGGATTCGATGCCAGCGTGCGGCTGCACTGGAACACCCTGCGCGCGGGACGCGACGTGACCCAACCGTTCCTGTTGCCCAGCCGGTTCGACTTCATGCCGGTGAAGCTGGATCCCGGCGAGGTCGTACGCTGGAACGGCATCCCCGCCCAGCGCATGGCGATGAAGCTGGATCGCTGGTACGGCTTCGTCGCCCCGACGATGCAGTTGACCTACGCCAATGCGGACCAGCGCCTGCTGGAATTCGCCGGCATCGCCACCATCCGCGACGACAAGGGCCGGCACCAGGACGTACGCATCGTGTTCCCGCAGCCGCCCGCCGCGGCGGATGCGCGTGCACTGCGCGATGCGTTGGCCACGCCACTGGTCGGCCGCTGCGGGTGAGCGGTCTTCACGCATCCAAAGCGCGCGTTCGGTCGTACTAGGGATTCAAGCGATCGAGACCTCCTGATGCCGGCCAGCGATTCCCCCACTCCCCCGCCGGCGCCCCGTGTGCTGCCGGCGCTGCGACGCTGGTTCGACACCCAGGCGGCGCAGGAACACGAGGATGGTGGCGACCGGATCGACTGGCTGCGTGCCGCCCCTTTCATCGGCATGCACCTGGCCTGCCTGGCCGTGTTCTGGGTCGGCGTATCCCCGGTGGCGGTGATCGTGGCCGCAGTGCTGTACGCGGTACGCATGTTCGCCATCACAGGCTTCTACCACCGCTATTTCTCCCACCGCACGTTCCGCACGTCGCGCGTGCTGCAGTTCGTGTTCGCACTGATCGGCGCGTCCAGCGTGCAGCGCGGTCCGTTGTGGTGGGCGGCGCACCACCGCAACCACCATCGCCATGCCGACACCGCGGCCGATCCGCATTCCCCCGCCGTGCATGGATTCTGGTGGAGCCATGCGGGCTGGTTCCTGACGCGGGGCGGCTTCCGCACCGACTGGTCGCGCATCCCCGA
Organism: Pseudoxanthomonas sp. LjRoot127; assembly: GCF_964253495.1. Classification (NCBI taxonomy): domain Bacteria; kingdom Pseudomonadati; phylum Pseudomonadota; class Gammaproteobacteria; order Lysobacterales; family Lysobacteraceae; genus Pseudoxanthomonas; species Pseudoxanthomonas sp. LjRoot127. The sequence continues at coordinate 2,709,422 of NZ_CAXUQR020000001.1, read as the reverse complement.
CCTGGCGCGCTATCCCGAACTGCGCTGGCTGGACCGCTACGACACCGTCGTGCCAGTGCTGCTGGCGGCCGCGCTGTACGGTGTCGGTGCGCTGCTGGAACGCGTGGCACCGCACCTCGGCACCAGCGGCGGGCAGATGCTGGTCTGGGGCTTCTTCGTCTCGACGGTCGTGCTGTTCCACGCCACCGTGACCATCAACTCGCTGGCGCACCGCTTCGGCCGCCGCCGTTTCGATACGCGCGACGACAGCCGCAACAACCTGTGGCTGGCGCTGCTGACGTTCGGCGAGGGCTGGCACAACAACCACCACTTCTTTCCCGGCACCGCGCGGCAGGGATTCCGCTGGTGGGAAATCGACCTGACCTGGTACGGCCTGCGCGCAATGGCGCTGTTCGGGCTGGTGCGCGATCTCAAGCCGGTGCCCGCGTGGGTACTGGCCAAGGCGAGGCGCTGAGCATGCGCATCGCGGTCATCGGATCGGGCATCGCCGGGCTGGCCTCGGCCTGGTGGTTGTCGCAGCAAGACGAGGTGACGCTGTTCGAGGCCAACGACTACCTCGGTGGCCACACGCATACGCATACCGTCGTTCAGGCGGGCCGCGAATACCGCATCGACAGCGGCTTCATCGTGTTCAACCCCGACCACTATCCCCTGTTGTGCGGGTTGTTCGACGAACTCGGCGTGGCGTCGCAACCGACGACGATGAGTTTCTCCGTCCACAGCGCGCGCAGCGGCCTGGAATACAACGCGACGTCACTGGACACGCTGTTCTGCCAGCGCCGCAACCTGGTGTCGCCGCGCTTCTGGGGCATGCTGCGCGACCTCGCCCGCTTCTATCGCGAAGCGCCCGCGCTGCTCGAGGGTGACGATCCGGGCCCCACCCTCGGCGACTACCTTCGTCAGGGCGGCTATGGCGCCGCCTTCCGGGACGAGCACCTGGTGCCCATGGCCTCGGCCCTGTGGTCGTCGCCGCCGCAGGGCATCCTCGCCTTTCCGGCCCGTTACCTGGTGCAGTTCATGGCCAACCACCATATGCTCACGCTCGGCGAACGCCGGCCGTGGCGCGTGGTGACGGGCGGCTCGGCGACCTACGTGGAGGCGCTGCGCCGGCGGTGGAAGGTGCGCGAGCGGGTCTCCACGCCGGTGCATTCCGTGCTCCGCTGCGAGGAGCACGTGGGCGTGATGACCGCCACCGGCACCGAACGTTTCGATCATGTGGTGATGGCCTGCCACAGCGACGACGCGCTGCGCCTGCTGCACGATGCCGACGCGCGCGAGCGCGGCGTGCTGGGCGCGATCCGCTACCAGTCCAACGACACCGTGCTGCACACGGACGCCCGCCTGCTGCCGCGCCATCGCAAGGCCTGGGCCGCGTGGAACGCGCATCTTCCCGCCGATCCCGCCGCGCCCTGCACGGTGAGTTACTGCATGAACCTGCTGCAGGGTATCGACTCGCCGGAGCCGTTCGTGGTGACGCTCAACCGCAGCGAGGCCATCGATCCGGCGCGCGTCCTGCGACGCATGCACTACCGGCACCCGGTGTACGACCATGCCATGGTGGCGGCGCAGCGGCGCAAGGCCGAGATCCAGGGCGTGCGGCGTACCTGGTTCGCCGGCGCGTACTGGGGCTGGGGCTTCCACGAGGATGGCATCCGCAGCGCGCGCGCGCTGGTCGAGGCATTCGAGACGCAGCATGCGGCGGGTCCCGTGATCCGCGAAGACGCACCGGTGCCGGCATGAATGCCGGGCCGGCCAAGGCGGACCTCGCCAGCGCGGTGTACGAAGGATGGGTGCGCCATCGGCGGCATGCGCCGCGCCCGCACGCCTTCCGCTACCGCATGGCGCAGCTCTACCTCGACCTGGACGAGGTGGAACGCATCTTCGACCGACGCTGGCTGTGGTCGGTGAATCGCTGCAACCTGGCCGAATTCCGTCGCAGCGACTACCTGTCGCCCCACGAGCAGCCCCTGGCCGAGGCCGTGCGCGATCGCGTCGCGCGCGAAACCGGCCATCGCCCGCAAGGTCCGGTCCGCTTGCTGACGCATCTGCGCTATGGCGGCTACGTGTTCAACCCGGTGAGCTTCTACTACTGCTTCCAGCCCGACGGCACCACCCTGGACGCCGTGCTTGCCGAGATCACCAACACGCCCTGGCGCGAGCGGCACAGCTACGTGCTGCCCGTTCGCGACGGCGTGCCGAAAGGCGACGGCTGGGAATGGGGCTTCGACAAGGCCTTCCATGTCTCGCCCTTCCTGCCCATGGCGTGCGCCTACCACTGGCGCTTCAGTACGCCCGACGACGCCCTGCGCGTGCACATGCAGGTCGATCGCGAAGGCCAGCGCGCCTTCGACGCCACGCTGACGCTGCAGAGGCGCCCGCTGGACGGCGCCTCGCTGGCGCGCGTGCTGTGGCGCTACCCCCTGATGACCGCGCAGGTGATGACCGGCATCCACTGGCAGGCACTGCGCCTGTGGCTGAAGCGCACACCCGTCCACGACCACCCTTCCCTTGCCCGCGAGACCCCATGAACGAGATCGCCGACGTCACTGCCGTTTCTTCCTACGGCGCGCTCGACCGCCTGCTGCGCTCGCAGTTGCTGGCGCGCCTGGACGCGCTGGACCACGGCATGCTGGTGGTACGCGATGCGCTGGGCGAGCACCGTTTCGGCCGGACCGGTGGCGACGCGCTGCCCGCGGTGCACCTGTGGATCGACGATGCCGCGTTCTATCGCGCGGTCGCCGCGCAGGGCAGCGTGGGCGCCGGCGAGTCCTACATCGCCGGCCAGTGGCGTTGCGACGACCTGGTCGCGCTGGTGAGATTGCTGGTGCGCAACCGCGCACTGCTCGACGGCATGGAAGGCGGCCTGGCCCGGCTCGGTGGCTGGGCGTTGCGCAGCTGGCATGCGCTCCGCCGCAACACGCGCGAAGGCAGCCGTCGAAACATCGCGGCGCACTACGACCTGGGCAACGATTTCTTCGCATTGCTCCTGTCGCCGGACCTCATGTACTCGTCGGCGATGTTCGCCTCGCCGGACGACGACCTGGACACCGCGTCGTACCGCAAGCTCGATGCGGTGTGCCGCAAGCTGGCGCTGGTCCCGGGCGATCGCGTGGTCGAGATCGGCACCGGCTGGGGCGGTTTCGCCCTGCACGCGGCACAGCACTACGGGTGCCACGTCACCACGACCACGATCTCGCGCGAACAGCACGCGATGGCCAGCGCCCGCGTGGCCGCCGCCGGCCTGCAGGACCGGGTGACGCTGCTGCTGCAGGACTACCGCGACCTGCAGGGTCAGTACGACAAGCTGGTGTCGATCGAAATGATAGAAGCGATCGGAGCGCAGTACCTGGAGACGTTCTTCGGCAAGCTGGGCAGCCTGGTGCGCCCCGGTGGCCGGGCGCTGCTGCAGGCGATCACCATCGAAGACCACCGCTATGCGCAGGCGCGCGATTCGGTGGATTACATCAAGCGCTTCGTCTTCCCTGGCAGTTTCATCCCGTCGCTCAGTGCGATGTATGCCGCGAAGACACGGGCCAGCGACCTGCAGGTGGTGCACCAGGAAGACTTCGGCCTGTCGTACGCGTACACGCTGCGCGCATGGCGCCGTCGCTTCATGACCCGCCTGGCCGAGGTACGCGCGCAGGGCTTCGACGAGCGTTTCATCCGCCTGTGGGAGTTCTATCTGGCGTACTGCGAGGGCGGCTTCCTCGAGCGTTCCATCGGCGTGTCGCACGTGCTGATGGCGCGCCCCGGCCACGCGATGGAGGCCGTATGAATCCGTTGCATGCGCTCGGTCTTGTCGCCGTGCTGGCGGCGGCGGTGATGACGCTGGGTTGGGCATGGCAGCGACGGCACGAGAACACCGGCATCGTCGACGTGCTGTGGTCGGCCTGCGTGGGCGGCGCGGCGGTGCTACTGGCCGCCCTGGGCGACGGCGCCTGGCAGGCCCGCGCCGTCCTTGCCGTGCTGGGCGGGACCTGGGGTGCGCGCCTTGCGCTGCATCTCTGGCACCGCGTGCGCAGCGAGCCCGAAGACGGCCGCTACCGGTACCTCCGCGAGCATTGGCAAGGCCACCAGGGCAAGTTGTTCCTGTTCTTCATGGCGCAGGCACTGCTGGTGGTGCTGTTCGCACTGCCCTTCGCCGCGGCCGCACGCAGCCCGGTCGACACTGCATGGCCGTGGCTCGTGCTGGCGGTGGCGATCTGGATCGCGAGCGTGGCCGGCGAGGCCATCGCCGACCGCCAGCTGGCACGCTTCCGTGCCGACCCCGGCAACCGCGGGAAGACCTGCCGAGACGGGCTGTGGCGGTATTCGCGCCATCCGAACTACTTCTTCGAGTGGCTGCACTGGTTCGCCTACATCGCGCTCGCCGTCGGTTCGCCGTGGGCGTGGCTGTCGTGGTGCGGGCCGGTGGTGATGTACGTGTTCCTGCGCTGGATCAGCGGCATCCCGTACACGGAAGCGCAGGCGTTGCGCACGCGCGGCGACGATTACCGCGAGTACCAGCGTACGACGCCGATGCTGTTCCCCTGGTTTCCCAAACCCGCCGCCGAGGAGGCGACACGATGAACGCGATGGTGGAAGAACTGGCTGCCGACAAGGCTGCCCCGGGCCTGCTGGGCCTGGCCGAACGTGGCCTGCTGCCCGATGCGGCGATCCGCGCCGGCATCCGCCAGCTGTGCGCCCAGCGACTGCGCGACGAGAGCGAAGGCGGCCAGGAAGCGCAATCCGCGTTGCTGGCGCACCGCCTGCGCGCCTTGCGCCAGGGCGCGCTGGCCGTGCATACCGATGCCGCCAACCGGCAGCACTACGAACTGCCGGCCGATTTCTTCCGTCACTGCCTTGGCGAACGGCTGAAGTACAGCAGCTGCTACTACCCGACCGGCGCGGAAGCGCTCGACCAGGCCGAAGAGGCGATGCTGGCGCTGTACGGCGAGCGCGCCGCGCTGGCCGACGGGCAGGACATCCTGGAGCTGGGCTGCGGCTGGGGCTCGCTGACCCTGTGGATGGCCGCGCGCTATCCGAACGCGCGCATCACCGCCGTGTCCAATTCGAACTCGCAGCGCCAGTTCATCGAAGCGCGCTGCGCCGAGCGCGGCCTGCGCAACGTGCGCGTCATCACCTGCGACGTGAACCAGCTGCAACTGGAACCGCAGGCGTTCGACCGCTGCGTGTCGGTGGAGATGTTCGAGCACGTCAGCAACCATGCCGCGCTGATGCGCCGCATCCACGATGCGCTGCGCCCGGGCGGCGCGCTGTTCGTGCACATCTTCGTCCACCGCCACCTGATGTATCCCTTCGAGACGCAGGGGGAAGACAACTGGATGGGCCGGCACTTCTTCACCGGCGGCATGATGCCGTCGGCCGACCTGCTGCTGTTCTTCCAGGACCATCTGCACCTGCAGGAGCGCTGGCTGCTCGACGGCACACATTACCAACGCACCGCCAACCACTGGCTGGCCCGGCACGACGCGAACCGCGAAGCGGTGATGGGCGTGCTGCGCGAGGCGTATGGCGATGCCGCCGCGCTGTGGAACCAGCGCTGGCGCATGTTCTGGATGGCGTGCGCGGAGCTGTTCGGCTACCGCAACGGCCAGGAGTGGCTGGTGGCGCATTACCGGTTCCAGCGTCCGGCGCGGGGGCACTGACATGCGTACCCTGCCCTTTCTCGTACTCGCACTGGTCGTCGCGACGACCGCCGCATGCCGCTCCGGCAACGTCAAGCCTTCCATCCCGACCGCCGCACCGGTGGACGTGGACCGCTTCATGGGCGACTGGTACGTCATCGCCCACATCCCCTCCTTCCCGGAGCGGGAGGCCTACAAGGCGGTCGAGTCCTACGCCCGCATGCCGGACGGCCGCATCCAGACCACGTTCCGCTTCCGCAAGGGCGCGCTGGACGGTCCGGAGAAAACCATGCATCCGGTTGGCACGGTGAAGCCGGACGGAGGCGGCGCGGTCTGGGACATGCAGTTCGTCTGGCCGATCCAGGCCGAATATGTCATCGCCTGGGTCGATGCCGATTACCAGCAGACCATCGTCGGCCGCAGCAAGCGCGATTACGTCTGGCTGATGGCGCGCACGCCGCAGATTCCCGACGCCGATTACCAGGCGCGCATCCGGCAGATCGAAGCGCTGGGCTACGACGTATCGAAGATCCGCCGCGTCCCGCAATGAGCACCACAACCATGTAACCGCCCTTACGTGAGCTCGGGCCGGGACGCGCTTTCGTCGCACGACGACGCGCGCTAAGGTGGTCGGTGTCGCTCAAGTCGTGCCTTCCACGGCCGATGGGGAAAGGTTCCCCGGCGATACGGGGCTGTCCGGCGAGGCTGCACAGGGGAGCTGCATGGCGACGCCACCGTTTCACACGGCCAACATGCTCCGTGAGCGGATCGCCGATGCGGTCTGCCACGAGAAGATATTCCCGGCCTACCAGCCGATCGTCTGCCTTCGGACAGGCGCCATCCACGGACTGGAAGTACTGGCACGGTGGCACGATCCCGCGTTCGGCGACGTGCCGCCGAAAGACTTCATCCCCATCGCGCTGCAGGCATCGCTGCTGCCACTGCTGACCCTGAGTCTCGCGCGCCGCGCCTGCAGCGAGGCCAGCGCATGGCCTGGCCACTTCTGCCTGGCATTCAACGTGCCGCCTTCGCTGCTGCAGGACGCGCCCGCCGTGCGCCTGCTGCTGGAAGCGATGTCCGAATCGTCGTTTTCCCTGGATCGCATCTGCATCGAGATGACCGAGGATGAGCTGGTCGAGGACGAACCCGCGACCGAGCGTGCGTTCGGTTACCTGAAGTCGCATGGTGTGCGCGTGGCGCTGGACGATTTCGGCACGGGGTTCTCCAGCATGGTGCGCTTGAGCCGTTTAGGCTTCGACGAACTGAAGATCGATGGCAGCCTGATCCGGCGCCTGGCGACCGACCGCGAGAGCCGCAAGGTGGTCTCGGCCATCATCGGGCTGGGACACAGCCTGGACGTACCGATCGTCGCCGAAGGCGTGGAGACCGGCGCCCAGGCGGACGTGCTGCGCGAGCTGGGCTGCGATTTCGCACAAGGCTGGCTGACGGGCAAGCCGATGCCGGGCGATGCCGTGGCAAACCTGCTGACCAACGCGCCCGTGCACGCCGCGTCGCCCGCGTCACGGCCGTTGTCGCCGTGGCTGCGGCAGCACCAGTTGTCCTCCCTCTACACCAATGCGCCCGTCGGACTGGCCTTCCTCGACACGGACATGCGCTACGCGGCGGCGAACACGCAGTTCGCGCATATGGTGGGCAGGCCGTTGCGCGAGATCGTGGATGCGCATGTCCAGCAGGTCTACACGCCCGACATCGCGGCATGGATCATGCAGGCATCGCAGCGGATCCTGGACAGGGGCGACATCTCCCGCGTCGAATTCCGCTTCCCGAACCGCGAAGAAACCTTCCTGGTGGTCGGCACGCGCGTGACCGACGAGATGGCGCAGCCCATCGGCGTGTCGGTGGTCGCCATCGACATCACCGACCGCAAGCACGCGGAGGAAGAGATGCGGGCGCGGGAGGCGATCTACCGCGGCGCAGTGGAACTCGGGCCCAACGTGGCGTGGGTGAGCGACGGCGATGGCGCGCTGACCTACATCAGCCCGGCGCCGCAGGAACCCGAAGGGTGCACCATGGAAGCGCGACTGGCGACCTGGTATGCACGCATGGAAGACGAAGACCGCGTGCGCGTGCGCGCCGAATGGCTGGTTGCGGTGCACGCGCGCGACACCTTCGAGACGCGGTTCCGCCTGTTCTGGTTCGATGACCGCTGGCGCTGGGTGTCCAGTCGTGCGATCCGCCGCACCATGGAGGACGGCAGCAGCGGCTGGTTCGGCGTGTTCACCGACATCTCGCGGCAGGTGGAACTGGAGGAGCAGCTGGCGCGCCTTGGCAGCGCGGATTCGCCCTGAGCCCATGCAGGGCTGGTCTACGCGGCACGTTGCCGTTGCGCGCGTCGCCTGACCGGATGCGGACACCCCGCACGGCGCTGACGCGCGCTGGATGCGCTTGGCACGAACGGATGGATCATGCGCGAATGGGAGTGTCCGGCCCCTCGCCGCGTACACCACCCCGCACCTCCCGGGTCCGCCATGCTCGCCCGGGATCGAACCTCAGTCCAGATATCCGGATCAGGTGGGCGCGAATCCGCGCGTCGCCTTCTTCTCGCCTTTCTCCGCCCGCTTTTCCTTCAGGGTCTTCGCAGGCTTCTTCTTCGTCTCTTTCTTCTTGTCCAGGCCTTTGGCCATCACGTTTACTCCAGTCGTTGAGACGACGGCAAGCATGACACATCCGGCCGCCGCCGCCCGTACGCGGCGACGCCTCGGGATGGCGCCCGGGGCGCCGGCCTGGGCACCGGGCAAGAAGGATGTCCCGCTGCTGGACCGGGGGAGCGACGGAGCGCTGGGGTCAGCGCGCGGAAGTGCCGAGGCTGGCGGCGTCGGGCAGCGCCGGCAGTTTGCGCGCAAGGTCCAGCTGCGCCCGGTAGAGGAGTTTGGGAGAAGGCTCGATGCCGTCTCTCCGCCGGTACACAGCCAGGAGGTTCTTCATGATGACGTAGGGGGTAGAGAACAGGCCCAACACCGACCACCAGCCCGTCAATGCGCACACAGCCGCCGCCCATCCGTTCGCTTTGCTCCCACACTCGCGACAGCAGAGCTGGTCGGTTTCAGAGTATCTGTATATCCATACCAGCGAGACCACGTGATAAGCGTCGCGCACTTCAATGGTCCGGCCGCCACGCTGGCAGCATGGACATTCGCCGAACTTCATGGCGATTGCATGCTGGTAGACGAGGTCGGGAGCAAGTGTCGCCGCCCGCGCGGACAGCATGGAGTCCTCGCTGCAGCACTGGCTGCAGAACTTCTGGGCGCCGCGCCTCACGGGCTGGAGAATGACGGACTTCCCGCAGTAGTCGCAGTGGTTGGTCACGCCACTGCGCTCGAACAGGGACCGCCTGACCTCCGCTACCTTCAGGTCGAGCGCATGCCCTGCCAGCCCACGCTCTGCCAGCAACTCGGTGAGCGCCTCGCGCGCCTCTTGCGTCAGCGGGCCGAGGCCTCGCTGGATGAGATCGCTCTCATCCAGCGCAGCGAACATCCGCTTGAAATCCTCTTTCGAGTACCTCGGACTCCCCGAGCGATCCCTATCCGCCGTCCCGAAGATGCGGAGCTCTCAACGACCCCGTACGGCCGACCCTGATCACGATCACGCCATCGGCAGCTTCAACCCCTGCTCCTTCGCGCACTGCACGGCGATGTCGTAACCGGCATCCGCATGCCGCATCACGCCGGTGCCGGGATCGTTCCACAGTACGCGCGCGATGCGCTTGTCGGCCTCCGCCGTGCCGTCGCAGACGATGACCACGCCCGAGTGCTGCGAGTAGCCCATGCCCACGCCGCCACCATGGTGCAGCGACACCCAGGTGGCGCCACCGGCGACGTTGAGCATCGCGTTGAGCAGCGGCCAATCGGATACCGCATCGCTGCCGTCCTTCATCGCTTCGGTCTCGCGGTTGGGCGAGGCCACGCTGCCGGAGTCGAGGTGGTCGCGACCGATCACGACCGGTGCTTTCAGTTCGCCGTTGCGCACCATCTCGTTGAACGCCAGGCCCAGCTTGTGGCGCAGGCCCAGGCCGACCCAGCAGATGCGCGCCGGCAGGCCCTGGAAGCTGATGCGCTCGCGCGCCATGTCCAGCCAGCGATGCAGGTGCGCATCGTCGGGGATCAGCTCCTTCACCTTGGCATCGGTCCTGTAGATGTCTTCCGGGTCGCCGCTGAGCGCGACCCAGCGGAACGGGCCCACGCCGCGGCAGAACAGCGGACGCACGTAGGCCGGCACGAAGCCCGGGAAATCGAACGCGTTCTTCAACCCCTGGTCGAACGCCATCTGCCGGATGTTGTTGCCGTAGTCGAACGTGGGCACGCCCATCTGCTGGAACGCAAGCATCGCCTCCACGTGCACGCGCATGGCCTGCTTGGCGGCATCGCGCACGCGTTCGGGTTCGGCCTTCTGTTCGGCCAGCCACTGTTCCACGGTCCAGCCGATCGGCAGGTAGCCGTGCACGGGGTCGTGCGCACTGGTCTGATCGGTGACGGCGTCCGGACGCACGCCGCGCTTCACCAGTTCCGGCAGGATCTCCGCGGCGTTGCCGAGCAGCGCGATGGACTTCGCCTCACCGGCGGCCGTGTACTTCGCGATGCGCGCGAGGGCGTCATCGAGGTCGGTGGCCTGTTCGTCCACGTAGCGCGTCCGCAGGCGCATGTCGATGCTGGACTGGCGGCATTCGATGTTGAGCGAGTTCGCGCCCGCCAGCGCCGCGGCCAGCGGCTGCGCGCCCCCCATGCCGCCGAGGCCGGCGGTGAGGATCCACTTGCCGGTCAGGTCGCCGCCGTAGTGCTGCCGACCCATCTCGACGAAGGTTTCGTACGTGCCCTGCACGATCCCCTGGCTGCCGATGTAGATCCACGAGCCGGCGGTCATCTGGCCGTACATCGCCAGGCCCTTGCGGTCGAGTTCGTTGAAGTGCTCCCACGTGGCCCAGTGCGGCACCAGGTTGGAGTTGGCGATCAGCACGCGCGGCGCATCGGGATGCGTGGGGAAGATGCCGACCGGCTTGCCCGACTGCACCAGCAGGGTCTCGTTGTCGTCGAGTTCGCGCAGCGACTTCAGGATGGCGTCGTAGCAGGCCCAGTCGCGCGCGGCGCGGCCGATGCCGCCGTAGACGACCAGCGAGGTGGGATCTTCCGCGACGTCCGCATCCAGGTTGTTCTGCAGCATCCGGTACGGCGCTTCGCTGAGCCAGGACTTGCAGGTGAGCGTGGCACCGCGCGGCGCGCGGATGACGCGGGACGGGTCGTGGCGGGGATCGGACATGCGGGCGTTCCGGATAAAGGGATTGCCGTCATTATCGGCGCGAGGACTGGTCGGGCGCGAGCCATCGCCATGCTGCAGTGCATGAAGGGCGCCATGGCAGAATCCGGCCATGAACCTTTCCCGCGTCATCGCTGCTCCCTTGCTGCTGGCCAGCCTGTCGCTGCTGTCGCCCGCACATGCCGCTCCGCCCGACCGGTTACTTATCTTCACCAAGACCGCGGGATTCCGTCACGACGCGATCCCCGCGGCCGTCGCGACGTTGAAGGTGCTGGCGACCGAAGCGGGCCTGCGGGCCGACCACACCGAGGACGCAGGTGCGTTCACTGCCGGCAACCTGTCGCGTTATCGCGTGGTCGTGTTCGCCAGCACCACCGGCGATGTGCTGGATGCCGGGCAGCAGGCGGCGATGGAAGGGTTCGTGCGCGCGGGCGGCGGGTTCGTCGGCGTGCATGCAGCGGCCGACACGGAGTACGCGTGGCCCTGGTATGGACGCCTGGTCGGCGCCTACTTCAGGAGCCATCCTCCCGGGCTGCAATCGGCGCACGTGCAGGCCGAGCACGACGGGAAGCCTGTCGGGCCACGCTGGCGCATCACCGACGAGCTGTACAACTACCGCGACAGTCCGCGCGGACAGGTGCAGGTCATCGCCACGGTGGACGAGCGCGACTACGAGGGCGGCACGATGGGCGGAGACCACCCCATCGCGTGGTGCCATGCCTTCGAGGGTGGCCGCAGCTGGTACACCGGACTCGGCCACGACGCGAAGGTGTACGAGGATCCGAACGTCCTCGCACAGCTCGGGCGCGGACTGCGCTACGCCGCCGGGCGTTCGGACGACTGCTGACACGTCCGCCCGCCTTGGCGAGGAAGCGGGCACACCGCCACCGTGTCAACGGATGGACGGATCCAGCGTGCGCAACGCCTGGCCGAGGCCGGTCTGGCCGGTACGGTCGAGTTCGTCCTTCGTGTAGGAGCGACCCGGCAGGCCATTGCAACGCGCCCGGGCGTCACGCTGGCGAATACGACTGCCGGTGTTGCGGATGCAATGCGCATCCGACAGGCGAGGCTTTTCCTGATGCTTCGATGGCGGGGCGACAGGCGCTGTCGCATCGGCGGCGCGCTCCGGCGCCTGGGCGTCTCCGTCACGCTCGACGGACGCCTGCGCTTGCGCCTGCGCGGCAGCCGCCATCAGGCAGGCAGCGAATAAGGCAGAGACGTACTTCATGAGAGGGGCTCCGGCCGAGCTGGGTAACGACGATACGCCCAATGTGACATGCGCGTCGCGATCGTCCCGGTCCGGTTCAGCGGGACCTCAGGCCGCCGGGCATCGCGCCTTCCGACCTTCGTGGAAACGCTGGACGGCGGCCGCATCCGCCTTCTGCGGCACGACGCCGTCGTCGAACAGCACCTGCCAGGTGCCTTCATCGTTCCGGTACCAGACGGAGCCGAATCGACCGAGGCGGGCATCGCCGGTCTTGGGATCCTCGTACAGCGCCGGGCCGCTGGAGTAAGCGGTCCGGCCATCGCCCCCCAGGGTCACGGTGGCCGGATACCAGCTGAGCCTGAGCGCCTTGCCCTCGATCAGCGGCGCCCACTCGCGGGTGATCGCGTCGCGCCCACGGGTCGGTTTCTGGCTGACGCCGAAGGCGGCCTGGGGGTGGAGATGGCTGGCGAAGGCGTCCGCGTCATGCTGCGCCACGGCGTCAGCGAAACTCAGCTCACGCTGCCAGACAGCGCACTCGGCCTCGTGGACGGCCGTGGGCGAGGCGGCACTGGCGACGCCGGACGCAACCAGCAGGACGATGGACGAAAGTCGGACTAGCGCTGTCATGCGGAATGCCCCGGAGTCTGCCAAGCTGTGGCCGATTCCAGCTTTTCCCCGTAACGCATGCACCTGCCATTCGTCAGGGTGATGCTGCTGGTGGTCCTGTCATGGATTGCCGGCTGCGCCTCCACCCCCAACGCTCCTTCCGCGCCTCAGCCTCGCACCGTACTGCTCGTCTCCATCGACGGCCTGCGTGCCGACATCCCCGGCAGTGGCCGCATGCCGACGCTGGATGCGCTGTTCGCGCAAGGCGCGCATGCCGCCTGGCTGAACCCGTCCTACCCGACGCTGACGTTCCCCAATCACTACACCCTGGTGACCGGGCTGCGTCCTGATCGCCACGGCATCGTGCACAACGACATGCGGGATGCCGTGCTTGGGCAGTTCGAATCGAAGAAAGCCTCCGGGCGCGACGGCCGGTTCTGGGGCGGCGAACCGGTCTGGATCGGCGCCCAGCGCGCCGGCCTGAAGACGGCGACGATGTTCTGGCCCGGTTCGGAAGCGGAAATCGCGGGCGGACGCCCCGACCATTGGCGCCCCTTCGATAGTGGAACAACGCCCGCCCAGCGCGTGGCCAGCGTCCTGGCGTGGCTGGACCTGCCGGCGGCCGAGCGCCCGCGCTTCATCACCCTGTATCTCGAACAGTACGATGTCGCCGCGCATGCCGACGGCACTTTTTCGCCCCGGGCACTCGCTGCCATGCACGAGATCGACGACGCCCTCGCGGCGTTGCTGCGCGGCCTGGAGGCGCGGCGCCTGCGGGATTCGACCAACCTGATCGTGCTGTCGGACCATGGCATGGCCGATGTGCGCAGCGTCGATACCGCCTATCTCGACGACGTGCTGCCGGAGGCCCTGTTCTCCTGGTCCTCGCTCGGTCCCGTCGCCCACATCACCCCGCGCCCCGGCCAGGAAGCGGACGTGGCGCGCCGCCTGGTCGGCCGCCACGACCATTACACCTGCTGGAGCAAGGAAACGCTGCCCGCGGCCTGGCACTACGGGCGCAATCCGCGCATAGCGCCCTTCGTGTGCCAGTCGGACGTCGGCTGGCGCCTGCAGCTGCATCGCCACCCACTGCCCAGGCAGCCCGTGAAAGGCGAGCACGGCTTCGCACCGGAAGACCCGCAGATGCGTGCGTTCTTCGTGGCCACCGGCCCCGACTTCGTCCCGAACGCGGCGCTGCCCGCCTTCGACAACGTCGACGTCTATCCCCTGCTCGCCCACTTGCTGGGAATACCTGCGGCCCCGAACGACGGCACGCTCGATACCTTCGCGCCTGTCCTGCGGCCGCGGACGCCGTCGCCGCATTGATGTCCGGAAACGGCGAGTCCTAACGCGTGGCCGGTGCTAGCCTGCGCGCATGTCCGATGCCGCCAGCCTGCTGCCCGACCGCCACGTCTGCGAACAGGCGCGGCTGAGCCGCGATCCGCGCTTCGATGGGCTGTTCTTCACCGCCGTCACCAGCACGCGGATCTACTGCCGGCCGGTGTGCCCGGCACCGGCGCCGAAACCGCAGAACATCGTCTACTACCGGAACGCAGCGGCCGCAGAAGCCGCGGGCTTCCGCCCCTGCCTGCGCTGCCGGCCGGAACTGGCACCGGGCGATGGCACGTGGCGGCGTGGCGATGAAGTGGTGGCGCGCGCATTGAAGCTGATCGACCAGGGTGCACTGGTCGATGCGCCCGTGGCGAACCTTGCCGAACGCGTGGGCCTGGGCGAACGGCAACTGCGGCGGCTGTTCACCGATCGTCTCGGTGCCACGCCGGTGGATGTGCACGGCACGCGCCGCCTGTTGTTCGCCAAACAGCTGCTGACCGAAACCACGCTGCCGATCACGCAGGTGGCGCTGGCCGCCGGCTTCGGCAGCCTGACCCGGTTCAATACGGCGTTCCGCGAGGAATACCGGATGGCGCCGCGCGACCTGCGCAAGCGCGAGCTGCCGCCGACGCACGAGGTGATGACGTTGCGGCTCGGTTATCGCCCGCCGTACGACTTCACCGCGATGCTCGATTTCCTGCGTGGCCGTGCGTTGCCCGGCGTGGAAGTCGTCGATGAGCGCAGCTACCTGCGCGTGATCGGCACGTCGGACGCACCCGGCTGGCTCCGCGTCAGCGCGTGGGACGCCAGTTCGCACGCACTGAGGTTGGAACTGCACGGCAGCGCCCCGAGCGACCTATTGCAGATCGTCAGCCGCCTTCGCCGCATGTTCGACCTGGATGCGGATCCCGCCGCGATCGCCGACGCACTCGGCGACGATCCGCGATTGCGGCCGCTGCTGGCCGCGCGTCCCGGCCTGCGCCTGCCCAGCGGATGGGATGGCTTCGAGATCGCGGTGCGCGCGGTGATCGGCCAGCAGGTCAGCGTAGCCGCGGCGCGCACGTTGACCGCACGCCTCGCACAACGGCACGGCACGCCGCTCGCGATCCCGTTCGACGGACTGACGCACCTGTTCCCCACACCGGATCTCCTGGCCGATGTGGACCTGACGGAGATCGGCCTGACCCGCGCACGCGCCGAGACAATCCGCGGGTTGTCGCGCGCGTTGCTGGATGGGCGGGTGGATTTCCGGCCCGAGCGCACGCTGGAGGATTTCACGTCGCGCTGGATCGCCCTGCCCGGCATCGGTCCGTGGACCGCGCACTACATGGCGCTGCGCGCGCTCGGCCACCCGGATGCGTTTCCCGCCGACGATCTGGTGCTGCAGAAGGCCGTGCCGACCGACGGCACGCGAATGACCGCCAAAGCGCTGACTGCGCGCGCCGAAGCGTGGCGGCCTTGGCGCGGCTATGCGGTGATCCATGTGTGGAAGGGCAGCATGGCGGCGCCCAAAGCGTCTGCTGTTGTAGGAGCGACGTAAGTCGCGACCGGGATCCTTCCGACAACAAAGCATTTTCATTCATACGGTCGCGACTTACGTCGCTCCTACCTTGAGCTTTCCACCATGATCCTCTTCCGCCGTCTCGACAGCCCTGTGGGCACGCTCACCCTCGCCGCGAACGAGGACGGGCTGCATGCGATCGAGTTCCCATGCAACCGGCATCCGGCAGATCGGGAAGGTTGGACACCGGGCGATCATCGCGTGCTCGATATGGCGGCGCGCCAGTTGGACGCCTATTTCGCGGCGAAGCGACGCGATTTCGATCTTCCGCTGGCGCCGCGCGGTACCGACTTCCAGCGCACCGTGTGGATGGCGCTGGCGGGGATCGGCTATGGCGAGACGATCAGCTACGCGCAATTGGCGCAGCGAGTGGGGAAGCCCACCGCGATGCGCGCGGTGGGTGCGGCGAACGGGCGCAATCCACTGCCCATCGTGCTGCCCTGCCACCGCGTGATCGGTGCGGACGGTGCGCTCACCGGTTTCGGCGGCGGCCTGCCGACCAAGCAGTTCCTGCTGGAACTGGAAGGTGCGCAGCCCAGGTCGCGCGACCTGTTCGGCTGAGCCGGGTCACATCCCGCGGAAGCGCTGCTGGAAGGCGCCGCTGACCGGCAGCACGTCGTCGCGTCCCTTGACGCTCAACAGGTGCCGGCCGAGTTCGTCCTTGCGCACGCGGTCGATGGCCTGCACGCGCACCAGCACGCCGCGGTGCACCTGCCAGAACACGTCCGGGTCGAGTCCGCCGAGCAGATCCTTCAAGGGCATGCGGATGATGGCTTCGTCATCGGCGGTGACCACGCGCACGTACTTGTCCTGCGCCTGGAAGAACAGCACCTCGTCGATCGCGATCATGCGCACGCTGTCGCCGACGCTGGCGGTGATCCAGCGGATCAGGCGATCGCCCTGCGGCCGCAGGCGCGCTTCCAGATCGTCGATCAGCATGCGCATGTCCGGTGCGCGCGTTTCGGCCAGGCGTGCCTGCATGCGCTCCACTGCCTGCGCCAGGCGCGCGTCCTGCACCGGCTTCAACAGGTAGTCCGCCGCACCGGCCTCGAACGCACGGATGGCGTAATCCTCGTACGCGGTGGTGAACACCACCAACCCGCCTTGCGCCACTACCTGCCGGGCGACGTCCAGGCCGCTGACGCCCGGCATGCGGATGTCGAGGAAGGCGACCTGCGGGCGGTGTTGCGCGACGGCATCCAGTGCCGACAGGCCATCCTCGCAGATGGCCACGATCTCGAGCTCCGGCCACGCCGCGCGCAGCTGTTGCTGCAGCGCGCGGCGCTGCGGCGCTTCGTCTTCGGCGATCAGGGCGGTGACGGCCTTCATGCCGACGACCCTAGCGGCACGCGGATCTCCGCGCAAACACCGCGACCGTCGACGGCCGGCGTCAAGGCGAACGCGGCACGCGTGCCGTAACGCGCCGACAGTTGTTCGCGCACGTTCGCCAGGCCCACGCCGGTACTCAGGCCGGGGCGTAGGCCGGCGCCATCGTCGCGCACCTGCACGCGCAGCATGCCGTCCTCGCGGACCGCCTCGATGTCGATGCGGCCCGGACCCGGCCTGGGTTCGATGCCGTGCTTGATCGCGTTCTCCACCAGCGTGATCAGCAGCGAGGGCGGGAACGGCGACGCGCGCACCGCATCGTCGGCGCGCACGGCGTACGCCAGCCGGCCGCCCATGCGCACCTGCATCAGTGCGAGGTAACTGCTGCAGATATCGAGCTGCTGGCCGAGCGTGGCGTGCAGGCCGCGGTCGTCGCGCAGTTTCGGAATGGTGGCGCGCAGGAAATCGACCAGCGCATCCAGCGTGGCTTCGGCCTGTGCGGGATCCTGCCGCACCAGCGCGCGCACCGAGGCCAGCGTATTGAACAGGAAATGGGGTTCCACCTGCGCCTGCAGCACGCCCAGGCGCAGGTCGGCTTCGTGCACGCGTCCTTCCAGCGCGCTGAGCTCGCGCCCATGGTGGTGCTCGTCCCAGCGGCGGTGTTCGCTGAAGTACGCGCGCAGCGCCAGCCCGCCGCCGAACAGACCGTAGACGACCACCAGCCCCGCGACGTTGATCGCCAGCCCGATCGCCTTCACCAACGGCGTCAAGGTGGGCGGATTCATCGACAGTCCCGCAGCCTCCAGGCCCGGCTTGATCAACTGTTCGATGTAGGACGATCCGACGCGATCGATGAAGAAGCTGAGCACCATGCCGACCAGCACGGCGATCACGACGGCCTTGCGCTCGCGCGCCACGGGCCATACACGATGCCGCACGGCGGTGGCCAACGCAGGTCCCAACGTGGCCATGAGACTGAAGACCACGAATTCGGTGAGGCCCACTTTGAGCGCGACGCCGAGGTCCTGTACCGCCACACCGCTGCCGGCGCCGATGAAGGCGGCGACCACCGCGATCACGCTGCAGAACAGCAGGCTGCGTCCGAGCAGCCAACGCAGGCCGAACACCGGATACTGACGGTAGCGACTCCATACCGCATCGCCGCCCACCAGCACTTCGGCGGGCAGCTTCTGTCGCAGCGGATAGGTCCGCTCCATGCTTACTTCCTCTCGCCGCGCAGTTGCTGGCCGGCCTGCTTCAGCGTCAGCGCGACCACCTTGCCGGCCGCATCGCGTTCGAAGCGGATTTCAGCACCGACGGCGTCCATGACGAACACATCGCGTTCGACCGCCTGCACCGGCAGCGCCGGCTGGCCCGTGCCCTGGATGGTCAGCGTCTCGCCCTGCGCCTTCACCGTGAGCGCGAACGCGGGCACCAGCGGGTATTCGCCTTCGTATTCGCGCAATGCGGCCGCATCGATCTTCAACACAGGCTTCGCCGCGGCGGCATCGATCCGCTTGGCCGGCAGCACGCCCCCCATCTGCATCCACGTGAACGACTGGCCCGCCGCCGTGCGCTGCGGCCGCAGCACCGCGTCGAACTCGCGCGGATAGAAATCGCCTGCGCTGTCGTAGCCCATCGCATACGCGCCCTGGCCGGCCACCTGGATTTCCAGCGCATCACCCTTGCGGCGCAGGACCATCTTCATGCCACCGGCGAGTTCGTATTCGCCGGCGAGTGCGTCGAGCAACGTGCCGTCCGGCGTGGCCTCGCGGCGCGGCGTGCCGAGGGGGAAGCTGACATCAACCAGATGCAGGCCCAGCGAGCCTAGGCTGCCGATGGAGTTCCAGGTCGTGTCGGAGAGGATCACCACGCCGCGCTGCTTGTCCTTGTCGAACGACACGAACGACGAGAAACCACCGGTGCCGCCTTCGTGCACGTGCACGGTGCGTCCGCCAACGGGCATCAGCATCCAGTTCATCGCCATCGGTGGCGCGTCCGACACCTTCTGCTGCGAACGCTGCAAAGCGGCCGAGATCGAGGTGGATTCGGTTCCCAACTGGCCTTGCACGTAGCGCACCATGTCATCGAGCGTGGCGCGCACGCCGCCGACACCGGCGAGGTTGGTCTGGAAATGCCAGGCGGACGTGGCCCGTGCGTTCGGCGTATGGCCCACGGCTGCGCGCACACCGGCGGGCGCCACGTTGACATAGGCATGTCGCATGCCGAGCGGCGCGAACAGGCGCTGCTTCAGCAGCGTCTCCATATCCGTGCCCGCACGACGCGCGACGGCGTACGAGAGCACCATCGAGGCGAAGTTGGAGTATTCGAACTTGTTGCCGGGCGCTGCGGTGAGGGTGACGTCGCCCAACGAGGCGAGCAATGCGGCTTCGTCCAGCTTCGCGTACGGGTCCGTCATGTCCGGTGCACCCATGCGGGAGGGCAGCGCCGGGAGTCCGGAGGTGTGGGTCACGATGTGGCGCAGCAGGATCGGCTGGCCCTGGAACTGCGGCAGCTTCGTGCCGTCGGGCAGCCACGCTGAGAGCGGATCGTCCAGCGAACCTTTCCCCTGCCCGATCAGGTCGGCGAGCAAGGCAGCCGTCATGGTCTTGCTGACCGAGCCGATCTCGAAGGCGGCATCGGGCCCGATGCGCGACGCATCCTTCGCATCCGCGCACTGGTAGGTGCGGGCGACGGTGCCGGCTTCGATGACCGCGACGGCCATGCAGGCCCCGGTGCGATCGCCCTGCAGGCGCTGCTGGACCTTGCCGGCCAGCGCCTGGTCGGTCATGGCATGGGCGGGCGTGACGGCGGCGAAGCCGGCGGCGGCAAGGGCGAGAGCGATCGAATGAGCATAGGCCATGGCGGTTCTCCTGACGGGATGGTGGCCATGCTGGCGGACGCCGTCGCCACGCGTGCGGGTCTGCGATGGACGACCCGGTGGCCGCGATGAACGCCGCGATCCCGCGGATGGCCGGCGCGCCAAGCCCTAGTCGCCCAGCAGCTGGCGCACGGTGGTGCCGTAGCGACGCGCGATGGCATCGCCGTCCACGTGGCGGCCTTCGGTGACCACCTCGCGGCCACCGACCCGGACCGCGCGGACCAATGGCCGGTTTCCCGCGAACAGCCAGCGGTCGACCACGTCGTCGGTCGTCGCGCCTGCCAGCGCGGTGGCATCGGCATCCAGCCAGACGGCGTCCTGCGGATCCGGCGCAAGGCCCGTGGCATCCGCCTCGCTGTCCAGTACTCCCGCCAGCAGGGTACGGCCGACACTCGGCGAACCCGGCAGCACCGCGATGTTGCGATGGCGCGTGATGATTCGCTGGCCGTACTCCAGCCAGCGCAGCTCTTCCACCGGCGATACCGAGACGTGCGAATCCGAACCGATGCCCCAGCGGCCGCCGGCCTGCAGGAACTCGCGCAGCGGGAACAGGCCATCGCCGAGGTTCGCTTCCGTCGTGGGACAGATCGCGACGGTGGCGCGGCTGTCGGCGATGCCACGTGTTTCTTCCGGCGTCAGGTGCGTGGCGTGCACCAGCGTCCAGCGCCGATCGACCGGGAATTCGCGCAACAACCATTCCACCGGGCGCGCGTCGCGCAGCGCCAGGCAGTCCTGTACCTCACCCACCTGTTCGGCAATGTGGATGTGCACCGGCGCATCGGCAGACAGTGCGGACAGCACCTCGCGCATGGCGGCTTCCGGCACGGCACGCAGGCTGTGGAACGCACAGCCGACGCGCAGCCGCGCGTCCTGCAGCGGACGCAGGGCTTCGAGCAGGCGTAGGAACCCATCCACGTCGTGCCCGAACCTCCGCTGGCGCGCCGACAGTTCGCGACCGTCGAAGCCGCCCGTCATGTACAGCACCGGCAACAGGGTCATGCCGATGCCGGTGTCGCGCGCGGCGGCGATCAAGGCGTTCGACATCGCCGCAGGGTCGTCGTAGGGCGCGCCGTCGGGCTGGTGGTGCACGTAATGGAACTCGCACACGCGGGTGTAGCCGGCTTCCAGCATCTCGGCGTACAGCTGCGACGCCACCGCGTAGGTGCTCTCGGGCGTCATCCGCGCGGCGAAGCGGTACATGATTTCCCGCCAGGTCCAGAAACTGTCTTCGGGATTCGTCTGGTGCTCGGCCATCCCCGCCATCGCCCGCTGGAAGGCGTGCGAATGCAGGTTGGCGATGCCGGGAACGCGCCATCCTGCGTCGGTCAGGACGGGCAGGCCTGCGTGGGAATCGGGATTCGACATGGCGGTGCTTACGGCCGGCGACAGGGGTGCGTTAGGCTACCGCGTCGCCCACGCCAAGACACGCCCGCCGCCATGCTTGCCATCGTCCTCTCGCTGGTTGCCGTCGCCCTCGCGCTGATGGCAGTCTTCATCGCCGTGCAGGCGCAGAAGAAGAAAGGTGGCGCCGGAGATCGCGTGAACGATGGCGGCTCCACCACGCACGGCGACATGGGCTGCGCATCCGACAGCGGAGGCGGTGGCTGCGATGGTGGCGGTGGAGGCGACTGACGACATGGAGACGCGCTGGGATGGCCTGCTGGTCAACGCCCGCCTGGTCACGCTGGCCGGCGATGCCGGCTATGACGTGGTGGAGAACGGTGCGCTGGGCTGGCGCGACGGCGCATTCGTGTTCGCGGGTCGCCTCGCGGATCTGCCAGCTCCACCGGCGTCGCTAACCGATCAGATCGTGGACGCGCAGGGCGATTGGGTGACGCCTGGCCTAGTGGATTGCCACACGCATGTGGTGTTCGCCGGCGACCGGGCTGGCGAGTTCGAACAGCGCCTGCAGGGCGCCAGCTACGAAGACATCGCGCGCGCCGGCGGCGGCATCGTGTCCACGGTACGGGCCACGCGCGCCGCCAGCGAGGACGCCCTGCTCGACGCCTCGCTGCCGCGCGCGCGCGCCTTGCGCGACGACGGCGTGACGACGCTGGAGATCAAGTCCGGCTACGGCCTCGACTTCGACAATGAACGCAAGATGCTGCGCGTGGCGCGCCGCATCGGCGACATCCTCGGTATCACCGTGCGCACCACCTTCCTTGGTGCGCATGCGCTGCCGCCCGAGTTCGCCGGGCGCGAGGACCACTACATCGACGCCGTGTGCACGTGGCTGCCGACGCTGCACGAGGAAGGTCTGGTGGACGCGGTGGATGCCTTCTGCGAGCGTATCGGCTTCACGGCGGCGCAGACGCAGCGCGTGTTCGAAGCGGCGCGCGCATTGGGCATCCCGGTGAAGCTGCATGCCGACCAGCTCAGCGATGGTGGCGGCGCGGCGTTGGTCGCGGCATTCGATGGCCTGTCGGCCGACCACGTGGAATACACGTCCGAGGCCGGCGTTGCGGCGATGGCGCGCGCAGGCAGCGTGGCGGTCCTGCTGCCGGGTGCCTTCCACGTGCTGCGCGAAACGAAACTGCCGCCGCTGGAGGCGTTCCGCGTTCATGGCGTGCCGATGGCGGTGGCGACGGACTGCAACCCGGGCACGTCGCCCCTGCAGTCGCTGCGCCTGGCCATGTCGCTGGCCTGTACGCATTTCCGCCTGACCCCGGAGGAAGCGCTGCGCGGCGCCACCGTGCATGCTGCGCAGGCGCTGGGCCTCGAGGATCGCGGCCGTCTGGTAGTGGGACAGCGCGCGGACTTCGTGCGCTGGCGCATCGGCCAGCCAGCGCAACTGGCGTATTGGCTGGGCGGCGATCTGGTCTCGGCCGTGCATGTGGGCGGTCTTGTCGTGAGTCCCCCCTGAAAAACAAAAACCCCGGCGAGAGCCGGGGTCTTGCGTTCGCGACCGGCGTGCGGGCGCGGCGGGCTTACTTGGCGACAGCCTTCTTGGCCACGGCCTTCTTCGCCGGCGCCTTCACGACCGACTTCTTGGCGGTAGCCGTGGCGGCGATGCCCGCCTTGGCGACGGTACGCTTGCGCGCGTTGCCGTAGCTGGACGAATAGCGCTTGCCCTTGGCCGTCTTGCGATCACCCTTGCCCATCTGTGTTCTCCTGATTCAATGAAAAGTCCGCCCGGACGAGGGCGGCTGCGCGGGCATCCACCAGACCGGGGCGCCGCGCGCGAGGCCGCAAAGCCTACCACAGCGGGGCCTCCGCGGCCGCTGCCGCCGTGTCGCCGGACTCAGTGGGCGCAGCTGGCGTCGTGCACGTGCCAATGGTTCAGGCGCAGGTTCAGCAGGTGCGCCAGCCCCACCAGCAGCCCCCC
The DNA here is from genome assembly GCF_964253495.1 of Pseudoxanthomonas sp. LjRoot127. Lineage (NCBI taxonomy): Bacteria > Pseudomonadati > Pseudomonadota > Gammaproteobacteria > Lysobacterales > Lysobacteraceae > Pseudoxanthomonas > Pseudoxanthomonas sp. LjRoot127. The sequence goes on along the minus strand of NZ_CAXUQR020000001.1, from coordinate 2,686,289 downwards.
CACCGTCATCACGACGGCATGGGGCACTGCGGCTTCGTGCAAGGGCGCATACAGCACGCCGGCCCACAGGGCCATCAGACCGAACAGCAACATGCCCAGCGCGCGGAAGGCCCGGTGCCGGCGGTAGCCCCATACCAGGCTGAAAAGCCCCAGCACCGTGACGAACACGACGAAGCCGCGTTCGAAGCCATCGCCTAGCCAGATCGACAGTCCGAGCGACGGAATCACCGCCAGCAGCAGCGGCGTGATGGCGCAATGCAGCGCGCACACCAGCGAGCCGGCGGCGGCGAAGCGGTCGAGCAGCGATCGGAACGAGGACTTCATGGAGACGAGTATGACTTCCGGGAGGGTTATATTGTCACTATTGGTATAATATAACATCATTCGCAACCCCACCTGAGTGATCCCCCTTCCATGCCTTCCCCACGCCGTCTCGCCCGCCCTGCTCCTCGCCTGCTGGTGACCGCCCTCGCCCTCGCGCTGGCCTCCCCCCTCGCTTTCGCCAACGACGCCGGCGCCCCCCAGGCCAAGGACCTGGACGCGGTCGTCGTCACGGCCTCGCCGCTGAAGGGGAATGCCGAATCCGTCGCCACGCCCGTGGATGTCCTCTACGGCGAAGACCTGGACAAGGCCAAGGCCGGCACGCTGGGCGAGACGGTCGCCAAGCTGCCGGGCGTGCAGACCACCTACTTCGGCACGGGCGTTGGCCGGCCGATCATCCGCGGCCAGGAGGGACCGCGCGTGCAGGTGCTGTCCGGCGGCCTCGGCTCGATGGATGCCTCCACGGTGAGCGCCGACCATGCGGTCAGCATCGAACCCTTCCTCGCCGACCAGATTGAAGTGCTGAAGGGCCCGGCGACCCTGCTGTTCGGCAGCGGCGCCATCGGCGGCGCCGTCAATGTCGTGGACGGCCGCCTGGCCGAATCGATCCCCGACCAGCCTCTCAGCGGCCGCGCCGAAGTCCGCGGCAACACGGTCAACGACGAACGCACCGGCATGTTCCGCCTCGACGGTGTGAGCGGAAACTGGGTGCTGCACGTCGATGGCCTGGTGCGCGACACCGACGACTACGACATTCCCGGCGTCGCGATCCTGCACGACCATGAGGAAGGCGAGGAACACGAAGAGGAACCCCAGCCTGACGGCACGCTGCCGAACAGTTCGCTCAGCACCAAGGCAGGCGCGGTCGGCGCTACCTATCTCGGTGACCGTGGCTATTTCGGCCTTGCCGCCAGCACCTACCGCAGCAACTACGGGATTCCCGGCGGTGCCCACGTGCATGGCGAGGAAGACCACGACCACGACCATGACGGAGAAGCAGACCACGATGACGAGGCGCACGAAGAAGGCCCCGTGCGCATCGACATGGTGCAGAACCGGTGGGACGTGAAGGCTGGCGTCTACGACCCGGTGTCGTTCCTGGAAAGCCTCAACCTGCGTGCCGCGTGGAACGACTACGAACATGTCGAGCTGGAAGGCGACGAGATCGGCACGCGCTTCACCAACGAGGGGTATGACGCCCGGCTGGAAGCGGTGCAGAAACCGTGGAACGGCTGGCGCGGCGCCTTCGGCCTGCAGGTCGGCAGTACCGACTTCAGCGCGGTGGGGGCGGAGGCCTTCGTGCCGTCCACGGTCACGGACACCCTCGGGTTGTTCGTCCTGCAGCAGAAGGACTTCGGCCCATGGAAGCTGGAACTGGGCGGCCGCTACGACCAGGTCAAGCTGAAGCCCGACGACCGCGCATCGATCGATTTCGGCGCCACCAATCTGTCGGCCGCGGCGATCTGGCGCCTGAGCGACGGCTTCGACCTGCGCTTCGGCCTGGACCGGTCGGAGCGCGCGCCGACCAACGAAGAACTGTTCGCTGGCGGCACGCACGTGGCCACGCAGTCGATCGAGATCGGGGATGCCTCGCTGGATACGGAGAAAGGCGTGCGTGCGGAAATCGGCGCGCATTGGCACACCGATCGCGTCGACCTGAAGCTCGCGCTGTACCAGACCCGGTTCAATGACTTCGTCTACCTCACCGACACGGGCGTGGAAGAGGAAGGCTATCCGGTCCGACTGTGGACGCAGGACGATGCGACGTTCACCGGTGCCGAGGCGGAAGCCAAGATCCAACTGGCCGACACCGCCGCAGGTGCCTGGGACCTGCGCCTGTATGGCGACTACGTGCGCGCGAAGCTGGACGGCAATGGGCTGCGCACGGTCGCCTTCGAAGTCCCGCACGGCGACCACACGCACGGCTACGAAGTCGACATCGCGCAGGGCGGCTATCTGCCGCGCATCTCGCCGATGCGCGTCGGCGCCGACCTGGGCTGGTCGCTTGGCGGCTGGCGGGCTTCGCTGGGCGCGGTGCGCTACAGCAAGCAGGACGATGTGGCGCAGAACGAGGCGCCGAGCGACGGATACACGCTGGTCGATGCCCACATCGCATACCGGTGGGATCGCGTGGCATCGAGCTGGGAAGTGTTCCTGGACGGCAGCAACCTGACCGACGAAGAAGCCCGCCCGCATACCTCGCTACTGCGCGACTACGCGCCGTTGCCGGGCCGCGGCGTGGCGTTCGGCATCCGCGCGTACTTCTGATCGACACCTGACGGTCCTCCCCCGGGCGGCTGGCCTCCAAGGCAGCCGCCCTTCTTGACATCGATTATGTGCATATACACATAATTGGCTTCCTCTCGTGCGAGTCCGTGCATGCCCACCCCTACGCCCAGCGTCTGCACTTGCTTCCGGTTGAGGCGGGCCAGCCGGCGCGTGACCCAGGTGTACGACCACGAACTGGCGGCCGTCGGCCTGAGCCTCAACCAGTATTCGATCCTCCGCCGCACGGAACGCGAGCCTCGCGCGCTCGGCGGACTCGCGGACGAACTCGGCATGGATCGCACCACGCTGACCCGCAACCTCTCGCCGCTGGTGGACGCCGGTTTGCTGGAAACCGTGCGTGGCGAGGATGCACGTCAGCGCCTGGTCGCGCTGACGACCGAAGGACGGGCGCGGCTCACCCGCGCGAAACCCCGTTGGCAGCGCGCGCAAGCGGTCATCGACGGCTTGATGGGCGACACTGCCCTCAAACGCCTGCACGACGACCTCGACCGTCTCGACGATCTTCTGCGGAAACACCTGGGAGACGCTGCATGAGCGCCACCCTCGCAACACCCGCACCGCGCATGCACTGGGGCCTGCTGCTGGCCGCATCCGCCACTCTGATGATCACGATGGGAGCGCGGCAGACGACCGGACTGTTCGTCGCCCCGATCCACCAGGAAACGGGCATCGGCATCGCCGCGATCAGTTTCGCCCTCGCCATCGGCCAGTTCACCTGGGGCGCGGTGCAGCCCGTGTTCGGCGCGGTGGCGGACAAGCGCGGTTCGACCGGCGTGCTGGTGCTCGGCGCCGTCCTTCTCTCTCTGGGACTCGCGCTCACGCCCCACCTGACCTCGCCGTGGGGATTGATGTTCACGTTGGGCGTACTGACAGCGGCCGGCGCCGGCGCAGGCAGCTTCTCGATCCTGATCGGCGCGACCGCGCAACAACTGGCGCCCGAGAAGCGCTCGTTCGCCGCCGGCTTCATCAACGCGGGCGGATCGCTGGGCCAGTTCGTGTTCGCGCCGCTGGTGCAGGCCGTCATCGCGTTCGCCGGCTGGGCCAGTGCGATGTACACGCTCGCGGTCGCATCGCTGCTCGCGATCCCGCTGGCCTTCCCGCTGCGCAAGAAAGCCGTGGCGACGACGGGCGCGACCACGGCCACCGCGATCGGCGACATCAGCCTGAAGCAGCAGATCGCGCTCGCCCTGCGCGACCGTAGTTACTGGATGCTGCACCTCGGCTTCTTCACCTGCGGCGTGCACATCGCCTTCCTGGTGACGCACCTGCCGGGAGAAGTCGCGCTGTGCGGCCTGCCCGCCAGCGTGTCGGCCGTGGCGCTGATGCTGATCGGCCTGTTCAACGTGGCGGGCAGCCTGATCGCCGGCGCACTGGGCCAACGCGTGCGGATGAAATGGATCCTCGCGGTGATGTACGCCAGCCGCGCGGTGATGATCGCGTTGTATCTGGCATCGCCACCTACCTCGCTGACGTTCTACATCTTCGCCGCCGCGCTCGGCTTCACTTGGCTGGCCACGGTGCCGCCGACCGCCGGACTGGTCGGCAAGCTGTTCGGCCCGCGCTACCTGGGCACGCTGTTCGGATTGACCCTGCTGTCGCACCAGGTCGGCGGTTTCTTCGGCGCATGGCTGGGTGGCTTGGCGCTGGAGCGCTTCGGCGACTACACCTGGATGTGGTACGCGGACATGGTGTTGGCGCTGATCGCAGCGGTAGCGAACCTGCCGATCCGGGAAACGTCGCCTAAAGCAGTGCCGGAAGCGGCGTAGGAGCGTTGCCTTGTGGGAGCGACGTGAGTCGCGACGTCATGCCAGAGGGGGTTCGTCGCGACTTACGTCGCTCCCACAGCAAGCTGAGGCCTAAGCCTCGGCGCACCGCGCGCACAGCCCATGCACTTCCAGCGTTTGCGCCTGCGGCTGGAAGCCAAGCGCCTTGGCTCGCGCATCGAGTGCCGCTACCACGTCGCGGTCCTCCAGCTCCACCGCGCTGTGGCAGCGGTCGCAGATGAGGAACGGCACCGAGTGCTGCGCACTGTTCGGGTGATGGCAGGCGACGAACGCATTCATCGATTCGAGCTTGTGCACGAAACCGTTCGCCATCAGGAAATCCAGCGCGCGGTAGACGGTGGGCGGCGCATCGGCACCGACCCCCTTGGTCGCGCGCACCCATTCGAGCAGTTCGTAAGCCTTCACCGGCTTGCCGGCTTCGGCGATCAGTTGCAGTACTCGGGCGCGGATCGGGGTCAGCCGCAGGCCACGCTCCTGGCACGCGTGCTCCACCGCCGCCACGAAGGCTTGCGCATCGTGGACGTGGTGGTGCGGGTCGGTGCAGGCGTGGACTTGCGGCATGGGCGATCCGGAGTCAGGCGGACGTACCACTCTTGATGAGTGCGGCGTCGATGCGTTTCAAGGCTTCGTCGCGACCGGCCAGGTAGACGGTCTGCGAAATGTCGGGGCTGACCTGGGTGCCGGTGATCGCCACGCGCAGCGGCTGGGCCACCTTCCCCATACCGAGCTCCAGCGCGGCCGCAGCCTCGTGCAGGGCCATGGACACGCTCTCGGCGCTCCAGTCTGCCAGCGCCTCGAGCCGCTCGCGGGCCTTGGCCAGCGGTGCCTTCGCCGCGGCCCCGAGATGCTTGGCCACGGCAGCCTCGTCGTACACGTGCAACGGCTGGTACCAGACCACCGCCTTCTCGGCCATGTCCTTCAGCGTCTGCACGCGATCACGCAAGGCGATGACGACATCGGCGGGCGCAGGCCCGGCCGACGGATCGATACCGAGCTTTTCGAGCTGGTAGACCAGATGCGGCGCGACGTCCGAAGGCGCGTCGGTCTTCAGGTAGTGCTGGTTCACCCAGCCCAGCTTGGCCATGTCGAGGCGCGCGGCCTTGGAATTCACGTCCTTCACGTCGAACAGCTTGATCAGCTCCTGCAGCGAGAACAGTTCCTGGTCGCCATGCGACCAGCCCAGCCGCGCCAGGTAGTTGATCAGCGCGTGCGGCAGATAGCCGGCGTCCTTGTACTGCATCACGTCGGCCGCGCCGGTGCGCTTGGACAGCTTGGCACCCTGCTCGTCCAGGATCATCGGCATGTGCGCGAACTTCGGCACCGGCGCGCCCAGCGCTTCGTAGATGTTGATCTGGCGCGGCGTGTTGTTGATGTGGTCGTCGCCGCGGATAACTTCGGTGATGCCCATGTCCCAGTCGTCCACGACCACGGCGAAGTTGTACGTGGGGTAGCCGTCGGGGCGGAAGATCACCATGTCGTCGAGCTCGCTGTTGGCGATCTCGATGCGGCCCTTGATCAGGTCGTCGAAGGCGACCACGCCATCGAGCGGATTCTTGAAGCGGATGACGCGGTTCGGGTCGTCGCGGTGCGGCAGGCCCTGCTCGCGCGCGGCGCCGTTGTAGCGCGGCTTCTCCTGCTTCGCCATCGCGGCCTCGCGCATGGCGTCGAGTTCTTCGCGCGTCTCATAGGCGTAGTACGCCTTGCCGGCCGACACCAGCTGCTCGGCGACTTCGCGGTAACGGTCGATGCGCTGGGTCTGGTAGATCGGGCCTTCGTCGTAACCCAGGCCCAGCCAGTCCATCGCATCCAGGATCGCGTCGATCGCGGCCTGCGTGCTGCGCTCGCGGTCGGTGTCCTCGATGCGCAGGATGAAATCGCCGCCACGATGACGCGCTTCCAGCCAGCAGTACAGCGCCGTGCGGGCGCCACCGATGTGGAGGTAGCCGGTGGGACTGGGGGCGAAGCGGGTACGGCAGGCCATGGGCAACTCGATGGACGGAATACGGCGATTTTAACCCGCGCGCACCGCGTTTCCCCCTGCTCGTTCAGGGGGAGGGCTTAGAATCCCCGCATGACCACGCTCTTCATCTCCGATCTGCACCTGGACGCCGAACGCCCCGCCGTGACCGAGCTGTTCGGGACCTTCATGCAGGGGGAGGCCCGCCGCGCCGATGCGCTGTACATCCTGGGCGACCTTTTCGAGGCCTGGGTCGGCGACGACGACCCCTCGGAGACCGGCGCCTACGTGGCCGCCCGGACCCGCGAGGTGGCCGACGCCGGGGTGCCGGTGTACTTCATCCGGGGCAACCGCGATTTCCTCGTCGGCGATGCTTTCGCACGCCGGGCCGGCATGCGCATCCTGCCCGACCCCGCCGTCGTCATGCTGTACGGCAAGCCGGCGATCCTGATGCACGGCGATCTGCTGTGCACCGGTGACGTCGCGTATCAAGCGTTCCGCGCGCAGACACGCAATCCGGCCTGGCAGGCGCAGTTCCTGGCGCAGCCGCTGGCCGCACGGCTGGCCTTCGCGGCGCAGGCACGCGCTGCCAGCGCCGCGCACCAGGGCGGCATGAAGCAGAACGACAGGGCGCAGTTCGAAACCCTGACCGACGTGACGCCGGCGACGGTGGACGCCACGCTGGCCCAGTTCGGCATCGACACGCTGATCCACGGCCATACGCACCGCCCGGCGATCCACGACCTCGCGGTCGGTGATCGCACCTGCCGCCGCATCGTGCTGGGCGACTGGTACGAGCAGGGATCCGTACTGCGCGTCGAGCCTGACGGGATGGCGCTGGATTCGCTCTGAGCGTTGCGTGCGATGAGATGCAGTCCATGGGAGCGACGCAAGTCGCGATGAACTACCACGGTGCCGTCATCGCGACTTACGTCGCTCCCACCGCTGTTCCACCCTCGACGTCACGGCGCTTCCAGCGCCGCCAGTTCATCCTCGTCGAAACCCGCCAGCAGCCGCGCTTCGATATTGAACGGACCGTGCAGGTAGCCGCCCGCGTACTGCCTCAGCAGTTCACGGAAGCGCGCGCGCGGCTCGACGCCGCGCTGTTCGCAATACCAGCGGAACCAGCGTGACCCCGCGGCGACATGCGCGACTTCCTCGCGCAGGATGACGTCGAGGATCGCGACGGTCTGCTCATCGCCAAGGTCGCGCAGCTTCACGATCATGCCGGGCGTGACGTCCAGCCCGCGCGCTTCCAGTACGCGCGGTACCAGCGCCATCCGCGCAAGACCGTCATGTGCGGTCTTCTCGGTCATTTCCCAGAGGCCGTTGTGCGCGTCGAAGTCGCCGTAGTCGTAACCCAGTTCACGCAACCGGTCGCGCAGCAGCACGAAGTGGCGCGACTCGTCATGGGCCACGCCGACCCAGTCCGCATAGAACGCGGCCGGCAGTCCGCGGAAGCGGTACACCGCATCCCAGGCCAGATCGATGGCGTTGAGTTCGATGTGTGCGATGGCATGGATGAAGGCTGCCCTGCCCGGCACGCTGCCCAGTCCGCGGCGAGGCAGGTCGCGCGGGTGCACCAGCACGGGCCTGGGCGGACGTCCTGGCATGCGGATCGGCGCAGGCGGCGGCGCATCGGGGCAGGCTGCGAGTTCGCCGCGCGCGAACGCGGTGGCGTAGTCCTGCGTCAGCGCGACCTTCGTGTCGATGTCCCACGCGTCCAGGCAGATGCGCGCGGCCTCGAACAGCGTGGCCATGTCCGCCGGCCGCGTCAGCCGACGCGGCGCTTGCGCTTGGCTTCGTCGGAGCGCGCCTGCTCGATGCGCGCGAAGTAGCCCGGCTCGATGCCGGTGACGTACTTGCCATCGAAGCACGAAGAATCGAACTCCGTGAGGTTCGGATTGCCCTCGCGCACGGCGGCCTCCAGATCTTCCAAGTCCTGGTAGATCAGCCAGTCGCAGCCCAGCTCGCGCTCGATGTCCTCGACACTGCGTTCGTGCGCCACCAGCTCGTCGGCGGCTGGCATGTCGATGCCGTAGATATTGGGATGGCGGACCGGCGGCGCTGCACTGGCCAGGTAGACCTTGCGCGCGCCGGCATCGCGCGCCATCTGCACGATCTGCTTGGACGTGGTGCCCCGCACGATCGAATCGTCGACCAGCAGCACGACACGGTTGCGGAATTCCAGGTTGATCGGGTTGAGCTTGCGGCGCACCGACTTCACCCGTTCGCCCTGCCCCGGCATGATGAACGTGCGGCCGACGTAACGGTTCTTGATGAAGCCCTCGCGGTACTTCACGCCGAGCACGTTGGAAATCTCCAGCGCAGCGTCGCGCGAGGTATCCGGGATCGGGATGATCGTGTCGATATCGTGGTCGGGACGCAGGCGCAGGATCTTTTCGCCCAGCTTCACGCCCATGCGCATGCGGGCCTTGTGCACCGACACGTTGTCGATCATCGAGTCCGGGCGCGCGAAATACACGTACTCGAAGATGCAGGGCGCGTGCTGCGGGGCGTCCGCGACGATTTCACTGAACAGCTCGCCGCGCGCCGTGATCACGATCGCCTCGCCGGGCTGCACGTCGCGCATGCGCACGAAGCCGAGGATGTCGAGCGCGGCGGATTCGGAGGCGATGATGTATTCGGTGCCTTCGCCATGCTCGCGCTTGCCCAGCACCAGTGGCCGGATGCCGTGCGGATCGCGGAACGCCACCAGGCCCAGGCCCAGCACCACGCTGACGACGGCATAACCGCCCTTCACCCGGCGGTGCACACCGGCCACGGCGCGGATCGCGGCTTCAGGGGTGAGCGTGCGTTGCAGGTCCAGCTCGTGCGCGAACACGTTCAGCAGCACTTCGCTGTCCGAATCGGTATTGATGTTGCGGCGGTCCTGCGCGAACACATCCTGGCGCAAGGCGTCGGTGTTGATCAGGTTGCCGTTGTGCGCCAGCGCGATGCCGTAGGGCGAATTCACGTAGAACGGCTGCGCTTCGTCCATGCCCTCGGAGCCGGCGGTGGGATAGCGGCAATGGGCGATGCCCACGCGCCCTTCCAGCACGCTCATCGCCTTGGCGTTGAACACGTCCCGTACCAGTCCGTTGTCCTTGTGCACGCGCAGACGCGTGCCGTCGGCCGTGGCGATGCCGGCGGCGTCCTGTCCGCGGTGCTGGAGGACGGTCAGCCCGTCATAAAGCTGGCCGGCGACGTTCTGGTTGCCGACGATTCCGACGATGCCGCACATGGTGGATCTACTCCGGTTTCGACGCGGGTGAGGCCGACGAGGGGGCGTGCTCCTGTGGTGCGCCGGGCTCTTCCAGCGGCAGGGGCAGCAGCGTTTGCAGGCGCGCATTATCGCCCGCTGGGCGTCCGTTGCCAAAGTCCAGTTCCTGCACAGTCCATTCCGGCAACCATTGCGACAACCATTGCGCACCCGGCAGCAGCACGGGGACGACGGACGAGCGTTTCCATTCAGGTTCGCGGGGCAACTCGGTGAAGGCGGCCAGCAGCAGCACGATGCAGGCGACGAAGGCCCCACGCGCGAGTCCCAGCGCCAGACCCAGCACGCGATCCAGACCCGACAGGCCCACCGACTTGACGAGGTGGCGGATGGCCCAGCCGGTCAGTCCGACGAAGATCATCACGCCGATGAAGCTCATCACGTAGCCGCCCAGCAACTCGCTCGCCGACGGCTGGCCGTCGCCCGACAACGCATGGGCCACGTCGCCGCCGTAATGGAACGCCACCCAGCCGGCCAACAGCCAGGCGACCATCGACGCGAGCGCACTGATGAAGCCGCGCATCAGGCCGAACAGGGTCGACACGCCGACGATGGCCAGCAGCGTCAGGTCCAGCGCGCTCATGCAGCGCGCCCGTGGCGCTCGATGCGACGGCGCGACGGCATCAAGGGTGCGGACGGACCATGCCGTCGACACCGATCTTCGATGCCACCTGTCCCTTCAGTCGGTCCGCATCGGCGCGGTTGGCGACCGGTCCCACGCGCACGCGATTGAGCGTGCCCTTGTCGGTGCGCACCTGTTCGACGAACGCACTGAAGCCGGCACTGCGCGCACGGTCGCGCAACGCGTTGGCGTCGGACGCATTCGAGAAGGCCCCAAGTTGCACGGCGAACCCGGTACCGGACGCGGCGGGCTTCGTCGCCTCGGCAGGCTTGGTCGCAGATGCCGTCGCTGTCGTCGGCGTGGTGGCGGCGGGCTTCGTCGGTGCCGGGGCGGCAGCCGGCTTGACCTCGGTCGTCGCAGGCTTCGGCGCCGGTTTCATGGGCTCGGGGAGCAGCGCCTGGGTGGTGACGGCGGGCGTGGCCGGGGTGGCCGTGGCGACTGACGCGACGGGGGCAGTCGACGGTGTGGCAGCCGGTGTGCCGGCGGGCACGTCGAGCGTCACGACCTGGGCGTTGACGTCGCCGCGGATCTTGATGGCGTCCAGGCGCGCGGCTTCGGCTTGCGGACGGTCGGCGTAGGGACCGACGCGAACGCGGAACGCGGGTTTGCCGTTGATGGTGGCCGGCTCGATGAAGCCCGGCAGGGTCGCCTGGCGCACACGGGCCAGGACGGCGTCGGCATCGGCCTGGGTGGCGTAGGCGCCGAAACTGACGGCGAAGTTGCCGGCCGCCGTCGCCGCCGGCTGAAGGGCGCCCGCAGCCGGCGCCGGCTCCGCGGCGGGCGCAGCCACCTGGCCCTGCAGCCCCACGGCACCGGACGCAGGTGCGTTGCCCGGCGTCACCAGCGGCAGCTCACGCGTTTCGAATTCGCCATCGGCCGCGGGCGGTACGTCCAGCGGCACGTCGGACACGCCACTGTCGGGTGCAGGCCCCTTCACCAGCATGGGCAGGAAGATGACGGCCAGCGCCACCAGCACGACGGCACCGATCAGGCGCTGTTTCAGGGCAGTATCCATCCAGGTCCACGGCAGCTGCGGCGGGAATGCCGCAGCGATTATACGGCGCGCATCGCGGCGCACCCCGTCATCGACCTGAATGCAGGACCTGCAACGCGTCGGCGACGGTGTGGAAGGAGCCGAACACCAGCATGCGATCCCCCGGCGCCGATGCGTCGAGCGCCGCACGCAACGCCTCCGCCACACCCCTATGCAACGATGCAACTTGCCTGATGCAGTCCTGCAGTCGGGCCGCAAGCTGTTCGGCCGTCTGCGACCGCGGCCCCAGCGTCAGTCCCGCAAGAAACCACTGCAGCGGCAAGTCGGCGAGCGCACCGGTCACGCCCTGCACGTCCTTGTCGGCAAGCGCGGCGAAGACCACCCGCGTGCTGCCGCCGATCGGATTGGCCTGCAACCACGACGCCAGTTCGCGCGCCGCCTGCGGGTTGTGGCCGACGTCCAGCACCACATCCACGGCTGCATGCCGGACACGCTGCAGGCGGCCCGGCAGCATCGCGCTGGCCACGCCCTTCGAAAAGGCCTCGTCGGGCAAGGCGTCTCCCGGCAAGGCGCGCAACGCGGTGATCGCGGTGGCGGCGTTCGCCCGCTGCGAAGGCGCGGACAGGACCGGCACGGGCAGGTCGAGTTCGGCGCCGACTTCGCGCCAGCGCCAGCGCTGGCTGTCGACGGGCTCGTGGAAGAAATCGCTGCCGAGACGCAGCGCATTCGCGCCGATGGCATAGGCATGGCGCAACACGCTGGAGGGCGAATCCACCTCGCCGAGGACCAACGGCTTCCATGCACGGGCGATGCCCGCTTTCTCCGCGCCGATGCTTTCGCGGTCGTGGCCCAACAGGTCGGTGTGATCGATGTCGACCGTCGTGATGACGGCGACATCGGGATCGACGATGTTCACCGCATCCAGGCGCCCGCCCAGGCCGATCTCGAGCACGGCCAGGTCGAGCGATGCGCGCTCGAACAACCACAGCGCCGACAGGGTGCCGAACTCGAAGTAGGTCAGCGTCGTGCCGCCGCGCGCGGCGTCCACCGCTTCGAAGGCGGCGGCGAGCGAAGCATCGTCTGCATCGACGCCATCGATGCGGACACGTTCGTTGTAGCGCAGCAGGTGCGGCGACGTGTACGCCCCGACCTTCCATCCGGCCGCGCGCGCGATGGCCTCGATGAAGGCGACGGTCGAGCCCTTGCCGTTGGTGCCGCCGACGGTGATGACGCGCGGCGCGGGCTTGCCGAGCGACATCCGCGCGGCGACCTCGCGCACGCGCTCCAGACCCATTTCGATGGACCTGGGGTGCTGGTGTTCGATATGGGAAAGCCAGTCGTCGAGGGTGCGCATGCGCGCCATTATCCCCCAGGCACGGCGCCCTTCGATCCGGCGCCACCCGCCTCCGGCATCTTCAGGGGCACGGCGCGCTGGCGTCCGGAACGCTGCACATGGCCGAGGAACCGCTTGCAGGCCTCCGCATCCTTCGCTTCGCACAGCACGCGGGTCACGGAGAAGCCATGCTTGCCATCCGTGGTCAGACGCGTGCGGACCAGTGTGGGCGCGTGCGGCATCTCACCGGTGTACACCTCCCAACGGGTCTCGCCGTTTTCGCCCGTCAACGTATAGAGGGCAATGTCGGCAGGCAAGTCGGGAAGGTCGATCGGCGTGGCCTGCGACTCCAGCAATGCCATGGTGGCGGCGACGCCGTCGGCTTCCAGCGACAATGGATCCTGGATGAACCGTGGCAGGGTTCCATCGGCATCCGGCGTCACGACCGGCACGCGGAGGCGCGGCGCGAGATGCGCGACGGCGGCGCGCACGGGCTCGTCCTCGTCCCCCATCGTGAAGTCGACCGGCACGCGCACGCGGCCACGGACGGCCTTGCCGTGCTCGATCGACGGCGCGTACGTCCATTCGTTCGCCGCATCGATCGCGGCGGTATCCAGCGACCGGTTGCCGGAGGATCGCTCGACCAGGATGCTCTCCACCGCACCGGTCGCCGTGACCGTGATGACCAGCACGACGGTCCCGGAGATGCCCGCACGCGCGGCGTCGGCCGGGTACTTCGGCGGCACCTTCGTCACGACGTGCGCACCGATGTCGTCCACGGCACCGGCGCCGGCCGCCGACAGCAGGCCGGTCATGGCCAGGACCAGGATCCAGGCTTTCATCGCAGTCTCCCCGTTCGCTCCCGTCCGGAGCGTAGCGCAGTCTCAGAGCGCGCGGTGCTTCGCTTCGCCGAAGAAGGGCGTGTGGTGCGCGCAATCATTGAGGCGCACGACCTCCAGCTGGTCGACCGTCGGGCCCTCCAGCAGGTTGAGCGTGGTCGGCGCCTGGCGGAACGTCCAGAGTTTCGCGATCGGCAGGCCGAGGATGCGGCACAGCAGGACACGGTTCACCGCATCGTGCGCCACGATCAGCAGGGTGTCGTCGTCGCCCAGGCCGTCGACGGCGCGCGCCAGGCCGCGCCATGAACGGTCCAGCACCTGGCGCAGCGACTCTCCGCCCGGCATCAGCACCGTGTCGGGTTCCTCGCGCCATGCGAGCAGGCGCGCCGGGTCCTTGTCCTGGATCTCGCTGGCGAGCAGACCTTCCCATTCACCGTGCGCGATCTCCTGGAGGTCCGCATCCGTCTGCAGCAGGTCGGCACGCGCCTCGCCCAACGCCAGCTTCGCCGTCCGCTGCGCACGCGAGAGCGGCGATGCCACCGCCCGATCGATGCGGACGTCCTTCAGGCGCAGGCCCAGTGCGGTCGCCTGCCCTTCGCCGACGGGAGAAAGCGGGATGTCGATCTGGCCCTGGTAGCGGCCTTCGGCGTTCCACGGCGTTTCGCCGTGGCGGGCGAGCAGGATGCGCATGCGTCGGTGTGTCCATTCGTGAGAAGCGATCCCGTTTCCGGAGGCTGGAAACGAGGACGGGAGCGGATCATACCCGCTCCCGTCCCGTGCCTGCCGCTCGGTTGCAGGTGTTACTGGCCGACGCCCATTTCCTTCAGCAGTTGGGGGGCCGGATAGACCTCCTGCATGATCCAGCGCAGGTATCGACCGTCCACGGCGATCATGCGGGTCATCTTCGGATCGAACACCCAGTTGGAACTCACCGATTCCCAGTTGCCATCGAAGGCGAGCCCGATCAGCTTGCCGTGCGCATCCAGCACCGGCGAGCCGGAGTTGCCGCCGGTGATGTCCAGATCGGACAAGTAATTCACCGGCACCGAACCGAGGCGCTTGTCCTCCAGTCCGCCATAGCGCTTGGCGGCCACGGCATCGAGCAATGCCTTGGGCGAGTCGAACGGATCCTGTCCGGTTTCCTTGGCCACGACGCCTTCCAGCGTGGTGAACGGCGTGTACGCCACGCCGTCCTTGGGCGCGTAACCCATCACGTTGCCGAAGGTGATGCGCAGCGAAAGGTTGGCATCCGGGTAGACGAACTCGCCCTGGCTCTTCTTGTAGTCGGCCAGCGCCTGCAGATAGACCGGGCGCGCAGCCAGGTTCTCGCCGGTGCGGGTCTTGCGCTCCTGTTCGAGCTTGAGCAGCGTCGGCATCACCGCCACCGCGTACTGGATGGCCGGATCGTTGCTGGCCTCGAACGCCTTCCGATCGGCCGCGAACCACTTGAGCCGCTCGTCGGTGCTGCCCAGCCGGGTGCCCGCCAGGCGATCCAGCGCGCGCTTGACTGCGGCAGCATCGTTGCCGCCCAGCCACGCATCGATGGCCGCCACCCGCTGGTCCGCCGGCAGCTTGAGGTACTCGTTCAACCAGTACTCCTGCAGTTGGCGATCCATCGAGGCCACGTAGCGGCGCTCCAGCTGCTTCTGCGCACCTTCGATGGCGGGCAGATCGCGCTCCTGGTAACCGGATTCGCGCTCGGCATTGGGCTTCTCGCGCTCGATCGACAGCCGGTACAGCTGCGTGGCAGAGCCGATCATCGCGGTGTTGTTGAACATCGCCAGCGTAAGGTCGCGCTCGCGCGTGGCCTTGTTCTGATCCAACAAGGCCAGCAGCTTTGCGTGCGCATCCAGTGCAGGCTGGCCTTTCACGCCCTGACCCTTGAGCCATGCCAGCACGGCAGCCTCTTCGCGCTTTTTCTGGCCGGCCGCGTCGATGCGCTTGAAGCCCTCGAGTTGGCCGTCGTAATTCTTGCTCGTGTTGTTCCAGCCGGCCATGGTGGCCGCGTACTTCACCTGGATGTCGGCGTTCTTCTTGCCGGCCTCCTGCACCATCGAGATCTGGTTCTTGTAGTGGCGCGCGATGGTCGGGTACGTCCAGGCGGCCGTGTTGTCGAATTCGGCGGCCAGCGCATAACGGTTGGTCGACCCCGGGTAACCGGCCACCATCACGAAATCGCCTTCACCCAGCGGCTTGTCGGCGAACTTCAGCCAATGCTTCGGCCGGTACGGCACGTTGTCCTTGGAGAACGCCGCCGGCTTGCCGTCCTTGCCCACGTAGGCGCGGTAGAAGGCGAAGTCGCCCGTGTGGCGCGGCCACATCCAGTTGTCGATGTCGCCGCCGTACTTGCCCACGCTGCCCGGAGGCGCGTACGCCAGGCGCACGTCCTTGATTTCCAGGTTCTTGAACAGGCGGTAGGTGTTGCCGCCGGAGAAGCTGTAGAGACGGCAGCGGAAACCGGCCTCGGCCTCGCAGTCGGCGATCAGCTTCTTCTCGAAGGTCTCCAGCGCCCTGGTGCGCGCCAGCGCGTCGGCGCCGGCGGAGGCGATGGCCGCCTTCGCGTCCTTCGTCACGTCGGTGATTTCGTCCAGCACGAACACGCGTGCATTCGGACCCGCGCTGACTTCATCGCCAGTCGTGGGCGCGTTGAAGCCGTTCTTGATCAGGTTGTTCTCGGCGGTGGAGTTCAGCTGGATGGCGCCGTAGGCGCAGTGGTGGTTGGTCACCACCAGGCCATTCGGCGACACGAAGCTGGCGGTGCAGCCGCCCAGCGCGACGACCGCGCCCATCGGATCGCCCGTGAGGTCGGAGAGCTGCTGCGGCGACAGCTTCAGCCCCGCTTTCTTCAGCGGGCCAGCGATTTCAGGCAGTTGCTGAGGCACCCACATGCCCTCGCCCGCCTGGGCGATCTGGGCGGCGAGCAGGGAGAGCGGAACCGCGAGGGCGGCGGCGAGCAGGTTCG
Organism: Pseudoxanthomonas sp. LjRoot127; assembly: GCF_964253495.1. Lineage (NCBI taxonomy): Bacteria > Pseudomonadati > Pseudomonadota > Gammaproteobacteria > Lysobacterales > Lysobacteraceae > Pseudoxanthomonas > Pseudoxanthomonas sp. LjRoot127. The sequence goes on along the minus strand of NZ_CAXUQR020000001.1, from coordinate 2,669,908 downwards.
GACGCATGGAAATCCCGGAACGGACAGAAGGTTGCGATTGTAATGAACCTGCCGCCCCGGCCGACCATGACTTTTGTCCTACGCCGGCCCTGCCTCCACGCCACGCATACGAGCCAAGGACCCCGCCACGGGTCCACCATGGACCGGGGCGTATAATCCGCGCCCTCATTTCCCTGGATCGATGCCCGATGGCACAGACGATGAAGGCGCTGGTGAAGCGCGAGGCCGGCAAAGGCATCTGGATGGAGGAGCTGCCCGTCCCGCAGCCCGGCCCCAACGAGGTGCTGATCAAGCTGGAGAAGACCGCCATCTGCGGCACCGACCTGCACATCTACCTGTGGGACGAGTGGAGCCAGCGCACCATCAAGCCCGGCCTGACCATCGGCCACGAATTCGTGGGCCGCATCGCGCAACTGGGTTCCGCGGTGACGGGCTACGAGGTCGGCCAGCGCGTATCGGCCGAGGGCCACATCGTCTGCGGCCATTGCCGCAACTGCCGCGGCGGTCGCCAGCATCTGTGCCCCAACACCGTCGGCATCGGCGTGAACCGCAATGGCGCCTTCGCCGAGTACATGGTGATGCCCGCCAGCAACCTGTGGCCGATCCCGGACCAGATCCCCAGCGAGCTGGCCGCGTTCTTCGACCCTTACGGCAACGCCGCGCACTGCGCGCTGGAGTTCGACGTGGTCGGCGAAGACGTGCTGATCACCGGCGCGGGCCCGATCGGCATCATCGCCGCCGGCATCTGCAAGCACATCGGCGCGCGCAACGTGGTGGTCACCGACGTCAACGACTTCCGCCTGAAACTGGCGGCCGACATGGGCGCCACCCGCGTGGTCAACGTCGCCAACACGTCGCTGAAGGACGTGATGGCCGACCTGCACATGGAAGGCTTCGATGTGGGCCTGGAGATGAGCGGCAACCCGCGCGCCTTCAACGACATGCTCGACTGCATGTACCACGGCGGCAAGATCGCGCTGCTCGGCATCCTGCCCAAGGGTGCCGGCGTGGACTGGGACCGCATCATCTTCAAGGGCCTCACGGTGCAGGGCATCTACGGCCGCAAGATGTACGAGACCTGGTACAAGATGACGCAGCTCGTGCTGAGCGGCTTTCCGCTGGGCAAGGTGCTGACGCACCAGTTGCCGATCGACGACTTCCAGAAGGGCTTCGACCTGATGGAACAGGGCAAGGCCGGCAAGGTGGTGTTGAGCTGGAACTGAGGTCGCGTCAGGCACAGGACAAATGAAAAGGGCGCCGCGAGGCGCCCTTTTCCTTACACGCAGCTGCCAGCGTCAGGGCACGGCGATACCGACCGTCAGGACGAGGCCCGGCTTGTAGATGTCCGAAGTACTGCGAAGCTCGGAGGCATCCGAGCCGAAGGTGTCGTAGTACCCCAGGGTCGCGGTCGCCGGGCCGAACGCCTTGGACACGGAGATGGAGCCGTCGTAGTAGTCGACGCGACCGTCGCTGCCGTAATCGATGGACGTGTAACCGGTGCTCGCGGCCACGGAAAACCCGCTGTCGCCGATGTCGTAGCTCGCCGACACGCCCGCATACACCTGGTCCGCGCCAGTGTTGCCGTAGTCGTCCGCATAACCGAGGATGCCGCCGACGGTGACCGGACCGCTCCAAGTGACTTTCGCGAGGTACTCGTTGTAGTCGATGTCGCCGTAATCGCTGGCGGCGCGCTCGTAGGTATAACGGTTCACGCCCAGGTCGATGTTCCAGGCGTCGTTGAGATCCTTGTTCCAGCCGACGAAGTAATCCACTTCGATGTCAGGACCGCCGCGTCCGAAGTCCACGTTCGATGCCCACGCTCCCACGTAAAGGCCGAACGGAGCGGAATACGTGGCGCCGACCTGGAACGCCGGCTTGTTGTCCGTCTGCGAGACGCCTCGGAAGACGTAGTCGGACGTGCCGGTGAATGTGGCGCTGAAAGGCGACGAGGCTTCTTCCTCGGCATCCTGCGCGAACGCGGACAGCGGCAGGGCCAGCAGCAGAGCGGTGGCAAGGGCGGTGGCGAGCTTGACGGGCTTCATCCGGAGTCTCCTGATCGGTTGGCGGACGGTGGCGGCGGAGGCGGTGATCGATATCGCACCGTAATCACAGCTTCACGGTTTTTTAACTGCAACCTGATAGTGCGCCGCACCAATCGCCTGCGTCAAGTGCTGGACGAAGTCATCGGAAATTGGTTTCTTTTTCAATCAATTCATGCAGTTACACCGCATCAGGCTGGTGCCGTTGCACCGCCGCGGGGAAACCATCCGAACCGTTTTGGTGCCAAATGGACGGACTGCCCTGGCAGCGTCGCCGGGCCTTCACGGTCGGCGGGCAATTCCACGTCGAGCTCCACGCCGCTGTCGACCAGACGCGTGCGCAGGCGCAGGCGCGGCCCGGTCCGCTGCGCGTCGACGATGATCGCGGGCCAGGACGACGCGCCGGCGGCATCGACGAGATGGAGATCCTCCGGCCGCACGTAAACGTCCGCATCCCCCTCCTGCCCCACCTGGCCGCGCGACTGCAACGGCAAGCCGGCGACACGCAGTGTGCCGTCCTCCCAGCGCGCGGGCAGCCGGTTGACCGCACCGACGAACGAATACACGAACGGCGATGCCGGCACGTCATAGGCATCGGCCGGACTGCCCACCTGCTCGATGCGGCCCCGGTTGAGGATCGCGACGCGGTCTGCCAGCTCCAGCGCCTCCTCCTGGTCGTGGGTGACGAAGATGGTCGTCAGCCCGGTCCGGTCGTGCAGTTCGCGCAACCAGCGCCGCAGGTCGCGACGCACCTGTGCATCGAGCGCACCGAACGGCTCGTCGAGCAGCAGCACGCGTGGCTCGATGGCGAGCGCCCGCGCCAGGGCCACGCGTTGCCGCTGACCGCCTGAGAGCTGCGCCGGGTAGCGCAGGCCGAAGCCGTCGAGCTGCACGAGCGAAAGCAGTTCCGCGACCCGCGCACGGATGGTCGCATCGGGCACGCGATGGCGGCCTTTGCGCACGCGCAGGCCGAAAGCGATGTTCTCCTCCACCGTCAGGTGGCGGAACAGCGCGTAGTGCTGGAACACGAAGCCCGCCCGCCGCGCCTGCACGCTGAGACGCGTCGCCTCTTCGCCGTCGAACAGCACGCGCCCGCGATCGGCATGCTCGAGTCCGGCGATGACGCGCAGCAACGTGGTCTTGCCGGAGCCCGAGGGTCCGAGCAGCGCCAGGAGCTCGCCCTGGCGGATGTCCAGCGACACGTCATCCAGCGCAGCGAAGTCGCCGAACTGCTTGCCCAGGTGTTCGATCTTGATGCCCATGATGTCGCCTTCTCAATGACGGTGGTTGGCGGCCAGGGCTTCGCCGTGGCGCCATTCCAGCCAGGTCTTCAGCACCAGCGTCGCCAGCGCGGTGAGCGCCAGCAGCGAGGCCGCCGCAAACGCAGCGCTGTATGCGTACTCGTTGTAGAGGATTTCCACATGCAGCGGCAGCGTGTTGGTGCGGCCGCGGATGTGGCCGGACACGACCGAGACCGCGCCGAACTCACCCAGAGCGCGCGCACTGCACAACAGCACGCCGTACAGCAGCGCCCAGCGGATGTTGGGCAGCGTGACGCGCCAGAACGTCTGCCAGCCGCTGGCGCCGAGGCTGAGCGCAGCCAGCTCTTCGTCCGTACCCTGCTGCTCCATCAGCGGCATCAGTTCGCGCGCGATGAACGGGAACGTCACGAAGATCGTGGCCAGCACGATGCCCGGCAGCGCGAAGATGATCTTCGGCAGTTGCACGTGCAGCTCGCCCAGCAGCGGCAGCGAGAAGCGCCAGCCTTCATCGATCAACGCGTAGGCCCAGCCCTGCGCACCGAAGATCAACACGTAGATCAACCCGGCGACCACCGGCGATACCGCGAATGGAAGATCGATCAGCGTCACCAGCCACCGCTTGCCGCGGAACTCGTGCTTGCTGACCGCCCACGCGGCCGCGACGCCGAAGGCCAGGTTGAGAGGCACCACGATCGCCGTCACCAGCAGCGTCAGTCGTACCGCGGCCAGCGCATCGGTTTCGGTGATGGCGGCCGCAAAGGCCGTCCAGCCGCCGCGCAGCGCTTCCACAAACACCAATGCCAGCGGCAGCAGCAGGAACGAGAGCAGGAACGCGAGCGCCCCCAGTACCAGCAGCACCTGCACCCAGGCGGGCTCGGTGGTAGCGGCATGGCGGCGGACGGGACGTGCAGGTGCATCCACGACAGACGACTCCGGCGGAACGGCGATGACGGCGGAGAGGGCGTCGCCCATGCTACCCGCCCGCCCGTTTGCCGGTCCGCTGCAGCCGCGCCTGCAGGGTATTGATCACCAGCAGCAGCGCGAACGACAACAACAGCATCGCGGCGGCGATCGCGGTGGCGCCCTCGTAGTCGAACTCTTCCAGCTTGATCGTGATCAGCAGCGGCGCGATCTCCGACACGCCCGGCAGGTTGCCGGCGATGAAGATCACCGAACCGTATTCGCCCACCCCGCGCGCGAACGCCAGCGCGAAGCCGGCCAGCACGGCCGGCCACAGCGTCGGCAGCACCACATGGCGCACCGCCTGCCAGCGGCTTGCGCCGAGCGTGGCCGCCGCTTCTTCCAGTTCGTTCTCGATCTCCGCCAGCACCGGCTGCACCACGCGCACCACGAACGGCAGGCCGATGAACACCAGGGCCACGGTGATGCCGAGCGGCGTGTAGGCCACCTTGATGCTCGCCGCCTCCAGCCACTGCCCGATCCATCCCGTCGGTCCATACAGCGCCGTCAACGCGATGCCCGCGACCGCGGTGGGCAGGGCGAACGGCAGATCGATCATCGCGTCGAACACCCGCTTGCCCGGGAAGCGGTAGCGCACGAACACCCACGCGACCAGCGTGCCCATCACGGCATTGAAGGCGGCCGCCGCCAGCGCCGTGCCGAAGCTGATGCGCAGTGCCGCCAGCACGCGCGGCTCCGTCCAGACCGCCCAGAGGCCGGCCGGCCCGAGCCCGCTCGCCTTGGCGAACACCCCTACCAGCGGAATAAGCACGATCAGCCCCAGCCACGCGAGCGTGTAGCCCAGGCTGAGGCCGAAACCGGGAATGACGCGCCGCGTGCGCGCCTTTCCGGACCACGGATGCACTGCCGCCACGTTACTTCGCCTGGATCTGGTCGAACACGCCGCCGTCGGCGAAATGCGTGGACTGGGCCTTCGCCCATGAGCCGAAGACGCCGTTGATCGTCACCAGCTCCAGTTTGGGGAAGCGTGCGATGTCTTCCCGCGCCGCGTACTGGGGGTAGCGCGGACGGTAGTAGTGCTTGGCAGCCAGGCGCTGGCCGGTCGGCGAATACAGGTACTTGAGGTAGGCCTGGGCCGCCTCGCGCGTGCCGTGCTTGTCCACGTTGCGGTCCACCAGCGCGACCGGCGGCTCGGCGAGGATCGACAGCGAGGGCACCACGATGTCGAACTTGTCGGGGCCCAGTTCCTCGATCGACAGGAACGCCTCGTTCTCCCACGCCAGCAGCACGTCACCGATGCCGCGCTGGACGAACGTCGTGGTGGACCCGCGCGCACCCGTGTCGAGCACCGGCACGTTGCGGAACAGCGCGCGCACGAAGTTGCGCGTCTTGGCCTCGTCGCCCTTGAAGATCTTCAGCCCATACGCCCACGCCGCCAGGTAGTTCCAGCGCGCGCCGCCCGAGGTCTTCGGATTCGGCGTGATAACCGAGATGCCGGGCTTCACCAGGTCGTGCCAGTCGCGGATCTTCTTCGGATTACCCTTGCGCACCAGGAACACGATGGTCGACGTGTACGGCGCGCTGTTCTCCGGCAGCCGCGACTGCCAGTTGGCCGGGAACAGCTTGGCGCGCTGTGCGATGGAGTCGACGTCATAGGCCAGCGCCAGCGTCACCACGTCGGCTTCCAGGCCGTCGATGACCGAGCGCGCCTGCTTGCCGGAACCGCCGTGCGAGGTCTCGATACTGACCTTCTGCCCCCTGGTCTTCTGCCAGTCGGCGGCGAAGGCGGCGTTGAACTCGCGGTAGAACTCGCGCGTCGGGTCGTACGACACGTTGAGCAGGTTGATGTCCTTGGCGCCTGAGGCGGCGGCCAGCGTCAGGCCGAAGGCCAGCAGCGCAGTGCGGACATGGTGGCGGATGGAAGTCTTCATGGAGGGTCTCCGGGAATCAGAAGGCGACCTGCAGTCGCGAGAACACGGCCTTTTCGTCTTCGCGGTCCGCACCTGCGGCGGCTCCGCCCTCGAACTGCGTGTCCAGATAATTGACGACCAGCTTCAGGTTGCTGGTGAGGTACCAGTTGACGCCCAGCGTCCATGCCTTGGCGCGCCGCGCAGCGACCAGCGGATCGGCGAACAGCGGGAAGGCACGGTCGTCGATCTCCAGTTCGCCGTACCGCCCCACCAGTTCCCACGCACCCCAGCCACTGCCGGGACTGAACGGCTTCGAGGGCTTCACCACGCCGCGGTAGCTGGCGTCTTCACCGGTCAGCACCCAGCTCGCCGTCGCCTGCCAGGCGGTGTTCTCGAGATCCGCACGTGTGCCTGCCGCCGCGCCGCTGGTGACCAGCAGTTCCTGCTTCGAGGCGATGTATTCGGCCAGCAGGCCGAAACGGCCGCGATACAGATAGCCCTGCGGCGAAATGCGGCTGTGCTCGCCATCCGCGGCGACCGCGCTGCGGTAATTGAAGAACTGCGCCTGCCCCTGGGTGCGATAGCGCGGCAGGAAGTTGTTGCCCGTGCCCTGCTTGTCGCCGATGCTGCCGGCGATGCCGAAGCCCAGGCCGGACCAGGAACTGCTGGTGTTCTTGAACGGTTCGAAGAACAGCCGGCCCGCATACTCGAATTCTTCATCCGGATTGGTGGTCGCCGCATCGCGGCCATCCGGCGCACCGTTGTACACGCCCGCCACATAGGTCACGCGTCCTTCCGCGAACTCACCCTGCGCCTGGATGCCCAGGTCGCGGTTGGGCGCCAGTTCCGTGGGAAAACTGCGCTCGATCAGTCCGATCGCGCCGCCGGACTGCAACCGCTCCAGTCCGATGGGGCCTTTGACCTTGCCGGCGCGCAGCGTGAGTGCCGGATCCAGCTTCACATCGACGTACGCGTCGACGATCGTCGCGCTGTCGCCGGCGAACTCGGGCGTCAGCCGGAACGACACCAGCTTGCCGAGCGATCCCTCGATGGTGGGGCGGATACGGCGGAACAGGAAGGTGTCGTTCTGCGGCACCACGTCGTCGTCGAGGAAGAAGCGCGCGTCGCCCTGCACCAGGGCGCGCAGCTTGAACTCGTAGTCGCCATTGGCCGACTTCAGCGACGCGCCCTTGTCGTTCACCGCGACCACGGGAGCGTCCTTGGCCTTGGCCGCCGTTTCTTCCTGCTGCAGCTCTATGCGCCGCTCCAGGATGCGCAGGCGCTGATCCAGGTCGCCCAGCGTGGCCGGACTGGTTTCGCCTTCGGCCGCTGCCGCCGTCGGCGCATCGCCGACGCGGCGCTCCAGCGCTTCCAGGCGTTGCAGCAGGTCTTGCACCGTGGGCTGGTTCTGTGCGGATACGGGAAGCGCGAGCGAACAGGCCAATGCGCCCAGGATGGCGACGCCACTGCCTTTGCGCTTGCGTGGGCCCGAGTGTGTCCGCATGACCGCTGTTCCCCGTGTGAAGGCCCCGTCCTGGGCCGGAGAGGCGATGCTGCGGGCGCACATGCGGACAGGGAAATGACGAAACGGGGGTCGCTTATGCCGTACGCGCATGACGCAACAGGGCGTTTTGTGGCCGCGGGTAGAATGGCGCCTTCCCTTCCCAGCCCCGTGCCATGGCCAACCCACTCACTGCCCATTACGCCGCCACCCTCGATGACATCCGCGCCCAGGGCCTGTTCAAGTCGGAGCGGATCATCACCAGCCCGCAGTCCGCCGAAATCACCCTCGCCGACGGCCGCACGGTGCTGAATTTCTGCGCGAACAATTACCTGGGCCTGGCCGATCACCCGGACATCATTGCCGCGGCCAAGGACGCGCTGGACACGCACGGCTTCGGCATGGCCTCGGTGCGCTTCATCTGCGGTACGCAGGACCTGCACAAGCAGTTGGAGAAGACGATCGCCGACTTCTTCGGTACCGAGGACACCATCCTGTACGCCGCCTGCTTCGATGCCAACGGCGGCCTGTTCGAGCCGTTGCTGGGCGAGGACGACGCCATCATCTCCGACGCCCTGAACCATGCCTCGATCATCGACGGCGTGCGCCTGTGCAAGGCCAAGCGCTTCCGCTATGCGAACTGCGACATGACGGACCTGGAAGCGCAACTGCAGGCGGCCGATGCGGCCGGCTGCAAGACCAAGCTCATCACCACCGACGGCGTGTTCTCGATGGACGGCTTCATCGCCCCGCTGGACGAGATCACCGCGCTGGCGGAGAAGTACAACGCGCTGGTGCACATCGACGAATGCCACGCCACCGGCTTCCTCGGCGCCACCGGTCGCGGTTCGGCCGAAGTGAAGGGGGTGCTGGATCGCATCGACATCATCACCGGCACGCTGGGCAAGGCGATGGGCGGCGCGCTGGGCGGCTTCACCACCGCCCGCAAGGAAGTGATCGAGCTGCTGCGCCAGCGCTCACGCCCGTATCTGTTCTCCAACTCGCTGCCACCGCACGTGGTGGCTGCCGGCATCAAGGCGTTCGAAATGCTGTCCGCGGCCGGCCACCTTCGCGAACGGTTGAAGGAAAACACGCGCTACTTCCGCGAGAAGATGACGGCCGCCGGTTTCGACATCAAACCGGGAGTGCACCCGATCAGTCCGGTCATGCTGTACGACGCGCCGCTGGCGCAGCGTTTCGCCGAGCGCCTCCTGCAGGAAAGCATCTATGCGATCGGCTTCTTCTTTCCCGTGGTGCCGAAGGGTCAGGCGCGCATCCGCACGCAGATAAGCGCCGCGCACACGCGTGAACACCTGGACCGCGCGATCGACGCGTTCATCCGTATCGGCCGCGACCTGGACGTGCTGAACGCCTGATGCAGGGACCGGCGCGCCTTGCCAGGTCAGCGGGCGCGCTTCGCCGTACTGGCGGTCCTTGGCTTGGCCGGCGCGCCCTTCGCGACGCGGATGCCGCGTGCCTTCATCCACGCGTCGAATTCTTCCGCCGTCATGCTGCGCCCGTTCTGCTGCATGTCGAACCGGTGGCCGTGCGGGCCGGCCTTCACGGTGACCACGTCTTCCGGCGCATCCTTCCTGATCGCGGAGGACGAGGATGTCGACGCGCAGCCCGTCGACAGGCCGACGGCGAGCATCATGGCGCCGCACAGTGGCAGGCGCAGGTTCGAACGGTACATGGTGGGTTCCCCAGGATCAGCGTGAGCGAGTGTAGACAGGCGGACTGCGCCGAACCCGGACCGCCGTCGCGCAATCAGCGCCCGGTTGTCGGGGCGAGTGCATCCCGCTCATGCGCCTCGAGCGCGCGCCATGCGCCCTTGCCCAGTTCGCCCAGCACCACCGGTCCGATCGCGACACGCACCAGGCGCAATACCCCGACATCGAACGCGGCCAGCAGGCGACGGATCTGCCGGTTGCGTCCCTCGTCCAGGACGATCTCCAGCCACGCATTGCGCGCCCCGCTTCGCAGGATGCGAACGCCATGGGCGGACAGGGTTTCGCCGTCGACGCTTACGCCGTCCGTCAGGCCTTGCAGCAACGCGGCGTCTGGCAAACGATCGATCTGCACGTGGTACGTTTTGTCGGGACCGTGTGCCGGATCGGTGATGCGCGCCGCCCATTCGGGATCGTTGGTGAAAAGCAGCAGGCCCTCGCTGGCCTTGTCCAGCCTGCCCACGGGCGCGATCCATGGGAGGCGCGCGCCTTCCAGGCACTGGTAAACCGTGTCCCGTCCCTGTTCGTCACGCGCCGTGGTCACCAGGCCGCGGGGCTTGTTGAGCATCAGGTAAAGCCGCTCGGGTGCGGTACCGGCCTGTCCATCCACCCGGATCGCGGCACGGCCCGCGACCACCGGGAATTCCGGATCCCGCACGATGCGGCCATCGACCGACACCCTGCCCTCGACGATCCAGCGGGCGGCCTCGCTGCGCGAACACACCCCTTGCTTCGACAATGCGCGGGCGAGTCCGTGACGCGCGCCCTTCGCATCACTGACGCGCGCACGCACCCCGCCACGCGCGGTGTCGCGGAAAGGAGGCCTGCGCGTCGTCATGGTCCCGACAGCAGAACGGCCGGAAAACCGGCCGTTCGCGCATCAGTTCTTCTTGGCGGGCTCGGCGGGTGCAGGCGCAGGCGCGGCAGCCGGAGCACCGGGAGCCTTGACCACGCGCACGCCGCGCGACTTCATCCAGGCATCGAACTCGTCTGCGGTCATCCGCTTGCCGTTCTGGCTCATGTCGAACCGCCAAGGCGTATTGTCGTGCGCCGTCTTGGGCTGGTAGGCCGCCGGGCTGGCGGTGGCGGCCGCCGCAGAAGGCGCCGTAACGGCGGGCATCGCCTTGGCGACGTTGCGGCAGCCTTCGATACGCAGGCGCATCAGCACACGGTCAACCGACTGCGACTCGTCGAACGCATGCGACGCCAGCACGCCGGAGGGCGCACCCAGCTGCGTGGCGGCCGCGGTGAACTCCGGTGCCACCGGCGCGATCACTGTCGCGGGTGTCTTCAGCGGCGGCGGAACCAGACTCCCGGCGCAGTCCGGCGCGGCATATGCGACGGGCGTGACGGCGATGCACAACAGACTGGCAAGGACGTGGCGATGCATCGGCGAAGCTCCGTGACATTTTCTTGCGGGACGTGCCCGGAGTTTAGGCAGCGCCTCATGGCAAGGCAAGAAATTAACGGGCGTGCAGCGCATCTGATGCGGAAAGACGAAGCGCGATCACGCAATTCGCGCGCATCACGCCGAAAAAAACGAAGCCCGGCACAAGGCCGGGCTTCGCATGGTGCTGGAAGAGCGTCCGATCAGTTCTGGACGTTCAGTTCCGTACGACGGTTACGCTCGCTCTTGCAGCCCGGCAGGGTCTGCGCGGTCGGCTCGAGCGGACGGCTCTCGCCGTAACCGATCGGACCCACCAGACGCGAGGCGCTGACGCCGTTGCTGGTCAGGTAGTCGTACACGGTCTGCGAACGACGCTGCGACAGCGACTGGTTGTAGGCGTCCGCACCGCACAGGTCGGTGTGGCCGGCCACTTCGACGCGCAGGTCGGGGTAGCGCTTCAGGATCTCGGCGGCTTCGCTCAGGATCGCGATCGCGTCGGGACGCAGGGTCGACTTGTCGAAGTCGAAGTTCACGCCCTTCAGGTCGATCGAGACCTGCACCGGGCAGCCGTCCGGACCGATGGTCTGGCCAGCCTGCGAACCGGGGCACTTGTCGTCGCAGTTGTTGACGCCGTCACCGTCATCGTCCAGGTCGGCGCAGCTCGGAGCGGCCGGCGGCGGCGGCGGAGCAGCGGCTTCGGCCTTCGGGCCCAGCGGGATCACGACGCCGACCGAAGCCAGCACGTCACCGAACCAGCTCTCTTCCTGCTGGTGGATGCCACCTTCAGCGGTGTAGCTCTGGTCGTCGAAGTCGGCACGGTAGGCCACTTCCGCACGCACGGCGACGCGCTTGTCGAAGGTGCCCTGCAGACCGATACCCAGCTTGGCAGCCAGGTTGTTGTCGCGACGCTGCGCCGGCGAGGCCGGGCTGTTGATCACGTACTCTTCTTCCGAACGCTGCATGCCCAGGCCCGTCACGATGTACGGGTTCCAGCCGCGGCCTTCCTGGATGAAGTGGCGACGCAGATCGAGCGAGATACCGTACTGGCTCCAGTTCAGGTCTTCATTGAACTCGAAACCCGGGTTCTGGTAGTTCAGCTCGCCGTCGATCGACCAGTTGGGGCTGATGAACTTACCCAGGCCCAAGGTGCCGAACTGGGTATCGTCGGTACGACGATCCGAATCCTGCATGTTCTGACCCACCGAACCGGTCAGGTACCAACGGTCGTCGAATTCCTGCGCCATCGCAGTGTTCGCGAGGCTCAGGCCGCCGAGCAGCGCGGCGCAGAGAATCTTCTTGTTCATTTGCAGCTCCTTTCCATGTAAAAGTTCAGTGTTAGAAAAACCGAAGTGCTTTGCCAACAGCGGTTCTAGTTGTTATCCGAGGCGACAGACACCCGTCGCCTTGCTGAACAGATTATGCGGGGGTACGTGAAGACTGTGTTAACGGTACCATAACAAGTCGGGCAAGGTTAACACTCTTCAAGCGAAGTGGCGCAGATCTTCACGCTTGGCCTGTCAAAGGGGAGCCTTTCCCAGTGGTATCACGGGTTCGCAACGCACTGGTGCAGCGCAGACCCTTGGTACGGCCCCGGAAGGTGACGATCCTTCGTGCCATGAATGCCGCCTCCCCGCTTGCCCCCCTTCCCAGCCTCTTCCTGTCGCATGGCTCGCCGATGCTCGCGGTCGAGGATTCGCCGACGGGGCGGTTCCTGGACCATCTCGGCACGCGCTTGCCGCGGCCACGCGCGATCCTCGTGGCATCTGCGCATTTCGTCCACGCGCAACCTACGCTCACGGCCGCTCCGACGCCGGACACGATCCATGATTTCGGCGGTTTTCCGGAGGCGCTGTATCGCATCCAGTACCCGACCGCAGGCGCACCGGCGCTCGCGGACCAGATCGCGAACCACCTGCGCGACGCGGGTTTCGCCGCGCAGGTGGATCACCACCACGGCCTGGACCACGGCGTGTGGGTCCCGCTGCGGCGGATGTATCCCGATGCCGAGATCCCCGTCGTCGCGCTCTCCGTCAATCCGGCGCAGACCGCCGACTGGCATTACCGCATCGGGCTGGCGCTCGCGCCGTTTCGCGCGCAGGGCGTGCTGGTGGTAGGGTCCGGCGGGTTCTCGCATAACCTTCGTGCCCTCGTTTGGCAACACGCGCACGCAGCGCCCTACGATTGGGTCGCCGACTTCACCGAAGCGTTGCGCGACCGATTGCTGGCGGGAGACGTCGCGGGTGCGCTCGACTGGACCGCATTGCCGGAAGCACATCGCAACCATCCGACGACCGAACACCTCTTCCCGCTTTATGTAGCGCTAGGCGCCGGCGGGCTTGGCGCCGAGGGGCGGTTGCTCCATCGCGACGTGGAAATGGGTGGCCTGGCGCTGGACGCTTTCGCCTTCGACACCGCCTGACCCGCCCTAAAGACCGCGCTCCCATGGCGGGTGATCGCCGAACTGCTCGATCAGGAAGTCGGTGAAGGCCCGCACGCGCGGCGGTACGAGGCGACGTTGCGGCATCACGGCACTGATCGCAGTCGTAGCCAACGGGTAATCCGGCAACACCACTTCCAGCCGGCCGGCGCGCAGGTCGTCGGCGACGTGCCACAGCGAATGGATCACGACGCCCTCGCCCGCCAGCGAGGCATCGCGCAGTACCTCGCCGAAATTGCTTTCGAAGCGTCCCTGCACGCGCACGGCGACCTCGCCGCCCGCCGGCGTCCCCAGCCGCCATACGTCCTGGCGGCCACCGCTGCCGAACAGCAGCAGACAATCATGCCGGGCCAAGTCTTCAGGCGTGCGCGGTCGCCCGCGTCGGCGCAGATAGTCGGGCGAGGCGCACAGTACGCGCCGGTTCGGGGCGATGCGCCGGGCGACCAGGCGTGAATCGTCGAGCGCGCCGATGCGGATCGCAAGGTCGAAGCCCTCGCTGACCAGATCCACCACGTTGTCGCTCAGATGGATGCTGAGCCGCAGCTTCGGGTGCCGTGCGAGGAACGCCGGCAGCAGCGGCGAGACGTACTGGCGCCCGAACGAGGCGGAGGTCGTGACCCGCAGCGTGCCGGCTACTTCGCGTGCGGCTTCGCGCAGCCCCGTGCCCAGCGTCTCGAGCTCCTCCACCAGCACCCGCCCCTGCTCGGCCAGCGCGGCACCCTCCGGCGTCGGGTGCAGGCGTCGGGTTGTCCGGTGCAGTAGCCGCACCCCCAATTCCTTCTCCAGCCGCTTCAGTCGCTGGCTGGCCACCGCCACGGACAGATCCAGGCTGTGGGCGGCCGCGGTGATCGACCCGAGATCGAGCACGCGGAGGAACAGGGCCAGGTCGCCGACACGATCCATTATCAATATTCCATTGATAGTGATTCGGCATATTCACCGTTTCCCATCAGGAAGGGAAGGCGCAAGCTGCGCGCCTTGTTCCTTCCGGGCTTCCACCATGCCTTCCGCTCCCACGTCCTCCCGGCTTCCGCTGGGCCTGTATGCGCTCACCGCCGGCGCCTTCGGCATCGGCACCACCGAATTCGTCATCATGGGCCTGCTGATGCAGGTCGCCGCCGACCTGCAGGTCTCCATCGCTGCGGCGGGCCTGCTGATCTCCGGCTACGCGCTGGGCGTGTTCGTCGGCGCGCCCCTGCTGACGGCCGCCACCAACCGCATGCCGCGCAAGGCGGTGCTGGTCGCGCTGATGATCGTGTTCACCCTCGGCAACCTGGCCTGCGCACTCGCGCCGAACTACGAACTGCTGATGGCCGCTCGCGTGATCACCTCGCTGGCGCACGGCACGTTCTTCGGCGTCGGCGCGGTGGTCGCCACCGGCCTGGTCAGTGAAGACCGCAAGGCTTCGGCGATTTCCATCATGTTCACCGGCCTCACCGTCGCCACGTTGCTCGGCGTGCCGGCCGGCGCCTGGCTGGGCCTGGAATACGGCTGGCGCGCGACGTTCTGGGCCGTGACCGCCATCGGCGTGTTCGCCACCGTCATCATCGCCACGCTGGTGCCGGCGGACCGCAGCGCGCCCGCGCCGCTGTCGTTCCGCGACGAACTGCGCGTCGTCGGCCGCCCGCAGGTGCTGCTGGGCCTGTTGATGACGGTACTGGGCTCCGGCGGCATGTTCACCGTCTACACCTACATCCAGCCGCTGCTGACGCAGGTGACCGGCTTCGCCGATGCGGCCGTGTCGCCGATCCTGCTCGTGTTCGGCGTCGGCATGATCATCGGCAACCTGCTGGGCGGGCGCTTCGCCGATCGCCGTCTCGCCACCGCCCTGCTCGGCACGCTCGCGGCGCTCGCGTTGGTGATGGGTGTGATGAGCTTCGCCCTGCACAGCCGCTGGGCGATGATCGTCTTCACCGGCCTGCTGGGTGCCGCGGCATTCGCAACGGTGTCGCCGCTGCAGCTGTGGGTGCTGCAGAAGGCCAGCGATGCGCAGAGTCTGGCGTCCAGCCTCAACATCGGCGCCTTCAACCTCGGCAACGCGCTCGGCGCGTGGTTGGGCGGCGTGGTGATTTCGCAAGGGCTCGGCCTTTCCGCATTGCCGTGGGTCGCAGCACTGGTGCCGGCCTCCGCATTCGCGGTCGCGTTGTGGGCGCTTGCGCTGGAGCGCTGCCAGCGCTTCGCGCTCTCCGCCGATTGCGCCTGATCCTCCCTTCGTCGCATCGCCTCTTTAATCCGCGCGCCGCATCATCGCGGCACGTGTCCCGACTCCCCACGAGGAACCGCCATGAAAGCCATCGCACTCACCCGTTACCTGCCCATCGATGATCCGCAATCGCTGCTGGACGTCGAACTCGATACGCCCACCGCCACCGGCCACGACATCCTCGTGCGCGTGCAGGCCGTGTCGGTGAATCCGGTCGACACCAAGGTGCGCTCGCCCAAGCCGCAGGTCGAAGCGCAACCCAAGGTGCTGGGCTACGACGCCGCGGGCGTGGTCGAAGCGGTTGGCGAAGCCGTGACCCGCTTCAAGCCCGGCGACGCGGTCTACTACGCCGGCGACATCACCCGCCCCGGCAGCAACGCGCAATTCCAACTCGTCGACGAACGCATCGTCGGCCGCAAACCCGCATCGCTCGACTTCGCGCAAGCCGCCGCATTGCCGCTTACCACGATCACCGCATGGGAACTGCTGTTCGACCGCATGCCGTACGCCATCGACGGCGGCGGTGAAGGCAAGTCGCTGCTGGTCATCGCCGGTGCCGGCGGCGTGGGATCGATCGCGATCCAGTTGGCGAAGCGCGCCGGCTTCACCGTAATCGCGACGGCATCGCGCCAGGACACCATCGACTGGTGCAAGGCGCTGGGCGCCGACCACGTGGTCAATCATCGCGAAGCGCTGGGACCGCAGCTGAAGGCGTTGGGCTTCGACACGATCGATGCGGCGCTGAACCTGGCCGACACCGACCGCTACTGGACCGAGCTGGGCGAACTGCTCGCACCGCTCGGCCATGTCGGACTGATCGTGGAACCCAAGGGCGAACTGCGCATCGGCGACCCGTACAAGGCCAAGAGCATCGGCATCCACTGGGAGATGATGTTCGCCCGCCCGCGCTTCCGCACCGCCGACATGGGCGAACAGGGTGCCCTGCTGGACCGCGTCGCCGACCTGATCGATGCCGGCCAGTTGCGCGGCACGCTGACCGATACGCTGTCGCCGATCAGCGCGGCGAACCTGCGCGAGGCGCATCGCCGGCTGGAATCCGGCACCACCATTGGCAAGCTGGTGCTGGCCGGCTGGTAGGCCGGAGGAGCGACGCGCCGGCCGGCAGTCCGCCGGCGCTGGGTACCGACGCGCCGGGGACTTGCGCTATCGTGGCTGGCCGCCGCGCGCTGCTGCGCGATCCGCCCGCCCGTACGATTCCGCCATGCCCCTTTTCCCGGCGCCGCCGCGCCTGCCACATCACACTGCCGGCTTGACGCGGCGGGCCGCGCGGCCATGACGCAACCGCCCGCCCTGTTCCCGTTGCTGCCAAGCGGCCTGTTCGGTCCGCTGGCATCGGCAAACCGGGAGCATTACTGGCTGCTGCTGTGCCGCCTGTTCGACGAATTCTTCGGGCCGGACGCGCCCGTGCCGCCGAGCATGGGCTTCCAGCGCCGGGAGATCACCGCCGCACTCGAGCGCTACCTGCTGGCGGACGATCCCTGGGAAGACGAGGACGGCGACTCGCCCGACACCCCGTTGCCGGTGCGGGTCAACCACATCTACGACCGCTTCCGTAGCGCGGGCTGGCTGCGCCAGGACCGCATCGGTGCACGAGAGATGGTCACCATGCCGCCGGTCGTGCACCAGTTCCTTTCGCTGCTGGTGGAATTCGCGGAACACGGACCGACCTTCGTGTCGGCGAAGATGCGTTCGATCGAGCACCAGCTCCAGTTGGTGACGGACGGCAAGGCATCGGGCGATGCCCTGGACGAAGCCGCAGACCAGGCGCGGCGACTGCTGGTGTCGCTGTCGTCGATGAGCCTGCAGGTGCGCGACCTGATGCCGGAGCTGAGCAAGGCCGAATCCACTGCGCAGTTCGCGCGCCAGTGGTTCGAGCGCTATGTGAGCGAGTTCTTCATCGGCGACTACGCCGAACTGCACAAGGGCGACCATCCGCTGGCGCGGCGCAGCGCGATCCTGTCCATGGCGCAGCAGATCGAGACCGGCGAGCGCCGCGCGGCGCTGCTCGCGTGGTACCGCGAGCACGTGGGCGGCGGCGGCGGCGAGCGCGGCGGCCAGCGGTTCGCGCGCAGCCTGCGGCGCCTGCGCGAACTGGATCGCATCGACGAATACCTCGGACGGCTGGACGACGACATCCGCCAGGCGAACCGGCGTGCACTCGCCTTCCTCGACTATCGCCTGCGCGCACCCGACAAGCTGGACATCCTGCTGCGCCGTGCCTGTCGTGGCGTGCAGCATGCGCCGGAAAGCGCACTGCGACTGCCGGTGGCGCCAGGCGCGCTGATGGACGCGAGCCGCCTGCGCCCGCCGCGGCAGAAGCCGCAGCCCATCCCACGCAGCGCCAACGCCACGCAGCCGCCGACACCCGAGCAACTCGCGCGGCTCAACCTGCTGCGCCGGATGAAGCGCGCGCGCCTGGTCACCGCCGAGGACATGGCGCGCTATGTCGGCCCGCACCTGGAGACGACGGATGCCGTCGACTCCGGCGCGTTCTCCATCGCCAGCATCGAAGACCTGCGCGCCTACCAGACCCTGCTCACGCTCGCGTTGCGCAGTCATCGCGCCGGCGGCCTGCGACGCGAGGATCCACTGGGCCGACTGCTGCGCGGGTATCGCGTCGAACTGCTCGATGCCGGCGGCCACGACGACAACGGCTATCTGCGCGCGCCACGCTTCGTCGTGCGCCGCATCGGTACGCCCTCACGGAAAACCGCATGAAACGCAGCTGGAATACGCTCAGCCAACTCTCCAACGGCGTCTACGCCGTGCAGGACTTCGAACGCGCCGCCTACCGCCTGGTGGTGGAGCAGGTGCTGTACGCGAGCGACCGCAATACGCGCCTGGCGTACCACCTGGTGGAAGACCACTTCGACGACTTCATCGCCGCGCTCGCCCCGCTCGGCATCCGCCTGGAGCGCAATGCCCACTACCGCTACGTGGTGGCGTTGCCCGCGCATGCCGAGGGCGTTCCGGTGACGCTGGGCGAAACGCTCTTGCTGCTGGTCCTGCGGCAGCGCTATGACGAAGCAATGAGACAAGGCATGGTGGAGGACGAAGGTGTCGTCACCGTCGAACTGCCCGAGTTGCAGGAGGCCTACCAGGCACTGGCCGGGCGGCCGATGCCCGATGTCGGCACACTGCGCGAACTCGCCCGCACCCTGCGACGCTGGGGCACGTGCCGGCTGGTCGAGTCGGAACCGGACGATCCCCAGCCATTCCACCTGCACGTGCGCCCCGCCATCGTGGAGATCGTCGGCGAACAGTGGCTGCAACGGCTGGACCAGCACAACCGCGACGACGACGCCGGCGGCGCGGACAACGACGACGTCACGGAGGACGGCGATGCAGCAGCTTGAGCGCGTGCACCTGGTGCAGTTCTTCCTGTTCGAGGCACAGACCCTCGAACTGGACGCCACCACCGCCATCATCGCGCCCAATGGCGCCGGCAAGAGCGCCTTGCTCGATGCGCTGCAGATCGTGCTGCTGGGCGGCGACCGCAGCCGCATCCGGTTCAACGCGCAGGCCGGCGGCAGCCATCGTGCGCGCACCATCCGCGACTACTGCCTGGGCGTGTTCCGCAGCGGCGACGACGGACGCAAGCGGCGCACCGCCACCACCTACATCTCGCTGGTGTTCCGCGATACCGACACCGGCGACCTGCTGACCGCCGGCATCGCACTCGGCGCATCGGTCGACGAGCCCGACCATCGGCTGCACGGGCTGTACCTGCTGCCGGGCGTGGCGCTCGAGCTCGCCGACCATGTAGAACAGGTCAAGGGCAAGGAACTGCCGCTGGCCTGGCCGACCTTCCGCGAGATGGCCGTGCGCCGCTGCAAGGCGGCCGGCGGTGCGCCCGAACTGCACACCGTGGCCGAGCGCTTCGTGAAGGACCTGCTGCTGCGCCTGCGCGCCTCGCCCACCGCGAACCCCGACATCAACGCCTACCGCAAGGCATTCCTCAACGCCCTCAACCTGCAACGTGTGGAGGACGTGGACCTGTTCGTGCGCACGCTGGTAGCCGAGGACAGGCCCACCGACATCGCCCGCTTCCGTGCCTTGCTGGAGAGCTTCCGCCAGATCCGCGACCGCATCGCACAGGTGCGCCAGCGCATCGAAGCGGCCGAAGGCGTCGAGCGGCAGTACGACCGCATCGCCACCCAGGCCGTGCGGGCCGCGTCCTACCGCGCTTTGGCCGCCGAATACGCGCGGGAGCTGTACCGCGAACAGCTGGATCAGGCCGAAGGCGCCGTGACCCGTGCGGAAAACGGCCTCGCCGATACCCGCCGCCACCTGATCGACACGCGCGCCGAACGCGACATGCTGCGCGATGAACAAGCACGTGCCACCGCCCGCCTGCAGGGGAGCAGCGGGTATGGCGAACAGGCGCAACTCGACGAACTGGCCGAGCGCGATCGCGAGCGCCTGGCACAGGTGATCCGCGAGCTGCAACGCGATATCGGTTTCGTCCGCGATACCTTCCGCCAACTCGATGCGCTCGCGCTCGACGGCATCGAGGCCGGTGCCGTGGACGCGGCGCGCGCGGAGTGGGACACATGGCATGCCGCGCTGGCGTCGCTGGCAGACGGGGAGGCGCTGCCTTGGACGCCGGAGGACCTGTTCGCGCACGCACGCCAGGCGCTGAGCAGGTCCGCGCCCCTGCGCGAGCAGGTCGACCAGCACGCCCGTCACCTGCACGCCGCGTACGACAAGGCGCGCGACGCGCTGCTGGCCGCGCGGCAGAACCAGAAGCGCCTGGCCGCCGGACAGGCGGAACTGCATGCCGATACCGTGCGGCTGATGAGCTACCTGCGCGAGGCGGGCATCGATGCGCGCCCCGTCTGCGACCTGGTGCGCGTCGCGGATCCCGCATGGCAGCCCGCCATCGAAGCCTATCTGCGCAGCAACGTGGAGGCGCTGCTGATTCCCGCCGCCGACGAAGAACGCGCGGTCAAGCTGTATCGCGGCCTGTCCGGCGGGCGTTCGGTCTACGGCGTGAAACTGGCGCTGTCCAGCCAGGCGCGCGAGTTGCGCGGGCGGGACGCTGCGGTCGGCAGCGTCGCCGCGCTGCTGGAAGGCGTCAACGACGATGCCCTGGCGTTCCTGCGCAGGCAGCTGGGCGAGCTGCGCTGCGTGGACACCGAAGCCGAGCTGGTGCGCAGCCGCCAGGGCCTGACCCGCGACGGCCTGCTGGCGCGCGGCGGCAGCATCGAGCGGTTGCGCCTGCCTGCCGCCGGCGAGCTTCGCATCGGCGCGTCCGACAACCGCGCCCGTTTGCGCGTGCTGCACGAAGAAATCGAGAAAGCCGAACGCGAGGTCCGCGAGATCGAGCCGCACCTGCGCCGCGCCGATGAATGCCAGCGCAGCCTGGCGCGGCTGGCCGACGCCGATGCGGTCGCACAGGCGCTGCACGAGCGCGCGGTGGAACATCGCCAGGTCGCGGGACGCTATCGCGCTGCGCAGCAAAGCCGCCTCGCCGCGCTGGATCCCGACCTGCTCCGCCTGTCCGATGCCGTGCGCGCACTCGCCACGCAACTCGGCGAGTGCGAGGCGCGTACCGATGCCCTGGTCGGGCAGGAAGCGGTCGCCGTGGCCGATCTGGACCGCAGTCGCCGCCTGCTCGCCGGTCTGCGCGAACAGGAGGAACGAGTCGCGCGTCGCGCCGTCGATGCCTTCGGGGATCCCGACGTCGATCCCAACCTGATCGAGCGGCATCGCGACGAACTGGATGCCAAGGTCGAGACCCTGGAAGAACGTAGCGCCACCTGCGAGCGGCGTGCCGACGAGAGCGACCGACAGCTCGCCAAGCTGCTGCCGGAGGCCTGGAGCACGCTGGCCCAGTACGCGCGCGACCATCAGCTGGACGTCGATTTCGACGCCAGTGCGTGGCGACCGGCGCTGGCGTTGCTCCAGCGCGAACTGGCCCAGCTGCGCGACACCGACCTGGTGCGCTACGAAGGCGAGGCGCGCCAGGCCTATGACACCGCCGTGGACACCTTCCGCGCCGGCGTAGCGGCGGCGCTGAACGACAACTTCATCCGCCTGCGCCAGCAGATCGCCACACTCAACCGGACGTTGCGCAGCAGCCCGCCGTTCTCCAACAACGAGCGCTACCAGTTCCACTACGAGGTGGTGCCGGAGTTCCGCGAACTGGAGCGCTTCATCAAGCGCGCCGTGGAGATCGGCGGTGAAGACACCCTGTTCGGCACGGCCGGCGAGGTGCCGGCGGCGTTCCGGGAGCTGATCGAGGACGGCGCTGCCGCACGGACTGCCACCTCCCCGCTGGACGACTACCGCCGCTTCTTCCGCTTCGAAGTGCAGATCCGCCAGGACGACGCCGTGATCGGCACGCTCAGCGAGCGCATGCGGTCCGGTTCCGGCGGCGAGCACCGCGCGCCGCTGTACGTGATCGCCGGTGCTGCGCTGGCGGCGGCCTACGGCAAGAGCGAGGCGCATCCGGGCGGCCTCGGGTTGATCCTGCTGGACGAGTTCGGCGACAAGATCGACGCGCAGAA
This sequence comes from Pseudoxanthomonas sp. LjRoot127, assembly GCF_964253495.1. Classification (NCBI taxonomy): domain Bacteria; kingdom Pseudomonadati; phylum Pseudomonadota; class Gammaproteobacteria; order Lysobacterales; family Lysobacteraceae; genus Pseudoxanthomonas; species Pseudoxanthomonas sp. LjRoot127. The sequence goes on along the minus strand of NZ_CAXUQR020000001.1, from coordinate 2,647,988 downwards.
TGCACGCGCCACCACCAACTACCTGCGCTCGCTGGGGTTGCAGCTGGTGCTGGCCGCACCCGACACGGCGCAGGGCACGCTGAGCGGCGTGCTCGACAGCTACATCGAACTGTTCCGCGATGGCGACCTGCTGCAGGCCGAGCGCATCGAGGTGCAGGCCGCCGCGCGCGCACTCCTGCTGTCCGACCAGTTCGACCTGCATCCGGAGCTGCTGGCCGAGGAAACCGCCCGCATCGAAAGGCAGCAGGCGCCGGCGTGAGCGACGCCCGGCGCGTGCTGGAGCGGCTGCTGCGCAAGGGCGAACGCGCCCGGCTGCGCGGCGATGCCTCCCCCGCATCGCTGCCGATGACCGAAGCCAGCGCGCGCGACTATGCGTCGCTGCGCACGCTGGCCGAACGCGAGAGCTTCCACGCGCAGGTCGCCATCGCCGAACGCGCCGGCGCGGTCAAGGTCGAGCGCGACCGGCATCGCGGCGACGGTGAGCGCCTGCTGCGGCTCACCGTGATCGACCTCGAGGTACTGGCCGACCACCTGGGCGTGCCCTTGCTGGACGCCCGCGTGCGCGAAGCCGCCGGGGCGCTGTCGGCGTGGTTGACGGACTTCCCGGTGCTGAATGACGTGCTGGCGGCGTGGCGGGCCGACCGCAAGGTGCGCGGCCACGGTCCGGAGGCGGCACTCGACCTCGCCGACGCCGCGCTGGCAGTGCGCGCCCGCCTCACCGACGAGGCCCATGAACGCATCCTCCGCCGCGAGAGCGCACGCCTGTTCGCAGGGCGTGCGCAGGCGAGCAAGCGGCTCGAACAGCTCACCCCGTGGCTGGACCTGCTGGGTAGCGGTCAGCTGGCTGCCGATGGTCCCCTCGAGAAGGAACACGTCTGGGCCTCGCTGGGCCTTCGCCGCGAGCCGCAGCCGCTGCTGGTCGCCGGTACCGGCACGCTGCTGCTGGACAGCGACGTGGAACTGCCGCTCGCCACGACCTTCCTCGGCGTTCCGCTAGACGCCGTGCGGGGCGTGCGGACCGATGCCGCATGCGTGCTGAGCGTGGAGAACCTGGCCAGCTTCCACGACACCGCACGTACGGCAGGCGTAGAGCGCGCGCTGGTGGTCTACACCGGCGGCATGCCGTCTCCGGCCTGGCGGCGCGCTTATGCCCGACTGCTGAGTTCGCTGCCCCCGGACATTCCGGTGTGGCACTGGGGAGACATTGACGAGGGCGGCTTCCGCATCGCTGCCGTCCTCGCGGATACCGTCGCCGCGAGCGGCCATCGGTTGCGGCCATGGCTGATGACGCCTGCGGACATCCTGCCGATCTCCGTGCACGACGTGTCGGTACCTGCACCCGATCTGCTGCAGGCCATGTGCCGATGGGCTGGACGTGCTGGCTGGGCGGGCGTCGCTGACGCGCTGCGCGCGCAGCCTCTGTGCATCGAGCAGGAAGCCCTGCCCGCCCGCCTGCCTCCCACAGACCTCGCCGCGCGATGATGGCCTCCACTGTCCCGACCGCGCTTGCGTGCCCCGGTGTTTCACGGCATCGTGCGCCCACCCATACGCCCGCGTATCCACTGCCCGCATGACGTCGACCGCCGCCACCGACTCCTCGCCCTACCCCCACCTGTTCAGGCCGCTCGACCTGGGCTTCACCACGGTCCGCAACCGGGTGCTGATGGGCTCGATGCACACGGGGCTGGAGGACCGGGCCAAGGATTTCCCGCGCCTGGCGGCGTACTTCGCCGAGCGGGCGGCCGGCGGCGTGGGCCTGATCGTCACCGGCGGCTTCTCGCCCAACCTGGTGGGCTGGCTGAAGCCGTTCGGCGGCAAGCTGTCGTGGCCGTGGGAGGCCCGGCCGCACAAGTTCGTGACCAAGGCCGTCCACGAGCATGGGGCGAAGATCTGCGCCCAGTTGCTGCACGCCGGCCGTTACGGCTACCACCCGCTGACCGTGGCGCCGTCGAGGCTCAAGGCACCGATCAATCCGTTCACTCCACGCGCGCTGTCGGCCCGCGGGATCGAACGCCAGATCAGCGCCTACGCCAACGCGGCGAAGCTGGCGCGCGACGCCGGCTACCACGGCGTGGAAATCATGGGTTCGGAAGGCTATTTCATCAACGAATTCACCGCGCCGCGCACCAACAAGCGCGACGACGCCTGGGGTGGCACGCCGGAGAAGCGCATGCGCTTCGCGGTGGAGATCGTGCGGCGCGTGCGCGAGGCGGTGGGCCCGGACTTCATCATCATCTACCGGCTGTCGCTGCTGGACCTGGTCGAAGACGGCAACCAGTGGGACGAGATCGTCCAGCAGGCCAAGGCGGTGGAAGCCGCGGGCGCGACGATCATCAATTCCGGCATCGGCTGGCACGAGGCGCGCGTGCCGACCATCGTCACCTCGGTGCCGCGCGCGGCCTTCGTCGACGTCACCGCCAAGCTCAAGCCGCACGTGCGCGTGCCGCTGGTGGCGACCAACCGGATCAACATGCCCGAGGTCGCCGAAGGCATCCTTGCCGCCGGGAAGGCCGACATGGTGTCGCTGGCGCGCCCGCTGCTGGCCGACCCGCAATGGACGGCCAAGGCGCGCGCCGGCACACCGCAGGCCATCAACACCTGCATCGCCTGCAACCAGGCCTGCCTGGATCACGTGTTCGAGAACAAGCTCGCCAGTTGCCTGGTCAATCCGCGCGCCTGCCACGAGACCGACCTCACCTACAGGAAGACGTTCGCGCCGAAGACCATCGCGGTGGTCGGCGCCGGCCCTGCCGGACTCGCCTGCGCGACGGTCGCCGCCGAGCGGGGCCACCGGGTGACCCTGTTCGATGCGGCAGACGAGATCGGCGGGCAGTTCAACTATGCCAAGCGGATCCCGGGCAAGGAGGAGTTCCACGAGACCTTGCGCTACTTCCGCCACAAGCTGGAAGAGACACGCGTGGAGGTGAAACTATCCTCTCCGGTCGCGGCGGACGATCTGGCCGGCTTCGACGAAGTCGTGCTGGCGACCGGCATCACCCCGCGCAAGGTCGCCTTCCCGGGCGCCGACCACGCCAAGGTCGTCAGCTATGTGGACGTGCTGTCGGGCCGGGTGAAGGTGGGCGCACGCGCCGCACTGATCGGTGCCGGCGGCATCGGCTTCGACGTCGCCGAGTACCTGACCCATGAAGGGCCTTCGTCCTCGCTGGACCCGGCCCGCTGGATGGCCGAATGGGGCGTGGATCCCACCTTCGAAGCCCGCGGTAGCTTGGCACGCCCGCATCCGGAGCCGCCCGCCCGCGAGGTCTGGCTGCTCCAGCGCAGCCCGGGCAAGCCGGGTGCCCGCCTGGGCAAGACCAGCGGCTGGGTGCACCGGGCCACACTCAAGGCCAAGCAGGTGAAGATGCTTGGCGGGGTGGAGTATCTGGGCGTGGACGATGCCGGGTTGCGCATCAAGGTGGACGGCGCCGACCAGCTGCTGCCGGTCGACCACGTGGTGGTATGCGCCGGTCAGGAGCCGCGGCGCGAGCTGCAGGCCGCCCTGCTGGCCGCCGGCCGGACGGCGCACCTGATCGGCGGCGCCGACGTGGCCGCGGAACTGGATGCCAAGCGCGCGATCGACCAGGGCAGCCGGTTGGCGGCAAGTCTGTAAGCGCGCCCTCCGTAGAATCGAGCTTGCTCGACTCCGGAACGGCTGGAATCCTGGAAATCCTGGGCAAGAGCAGAAGAGCAAGCTCCGCTCTACTGGCGCTTGGAACCAGCCCGAACAAACGCCTCAAAGACATCGTTGCGTCGAGCCTGCCCCACTCCCGACCGCCCGGAATGCGGCAGCGACTCGGGCTGAGAGACGCAGCAATCTCCGCTCCACGGGCCTGCTTCCTGCGACGTCCCTCACAGTTTCCAGCCAGATGGGTGCCCCCGCCGTCAAGCCAGCCCGTTCAGGCCGAGTTGGGACGCCCCCCCCTACCTTGCGCCCACTTTCCGGCCCGCCGCCCAGTTCAGGCGGGCTGAGCCCGGCGCTCGGATCCCTCTGATCCGGCCTTGCCGGTCCCCGGGCAGCCCGTGTGAAGGCTGCCTCCCCATGACGCCCTGCCGCATGTCCCAGGTTTGCCGCTCCCCGCGTGACGGGAGAGGCAGGGGTGCGGGAAAGACGGAGCAAGGAGTTCCCATGAAACTGGCCTGGATCCTATGGCTGTCGCAGATGTTGCCGCAGCCGGCCGCCGATTCGCTTTGCCTCAGCACCACCGTTTACCTGGAAGCCCGCGACCAGACCCTCCGCGGCCAGCAGGCCGTCGCCGAGGTCGCCCTGCGCCGCCGCGACAGCGGCCTGTGGGGTGATTCCGTCTGCTCCGTGGTCACCGCCCGCAAGCAGTTCGCACCGACCATCGTCGGGCCGAATACCCGCCTGAAGAACCCGGAGGCCTGGGCCCAGTCGGTCACCGTCGCCCTTAACGCCGAACGCAACTGGGCCCTGCCGCCCGGCCAGCGCAAGGAAATCGTACCCGGCGCCAGCCACTTCATGGCGCACCAGATCGCCAGCCCGAGCTGGCGCAACGCGTACCACGTGGCCACCATCGGCGACCACACGTTCCTGCGCGTGCAGAAGCTCAAGCCCCGCTCCTGAGACCGAGCGCTTTCGAAGCCACGCGCACGCGCTGATCCGTTCGCCGCAGCCGGAGCCGCATGGCCCCTGCTCCCCCTCTCTCGCGGGAGAGGGCAAGGGGTGAGGGCAAACCCCCGCGATGCCTGTGGTTCGTAGGCGACACGATCCGTTGCACCGCGCATCACATTGGAAACATCCGAGGCCCGCGATAATCGCGGGCCTTTCTTTTTCCCAAGGGACACCATGAAGCTGTACACCAAGCCCGGCGCGTGCTCGACCGCCGACCACATCGCACTGCAGTGGACGGGCCAGCCGTTCGACGTTCAGGTGATGACGGCCGCCGAGATGAAGGCGCCGGCGTACCTGGCGATCAATCCCACCGGCGCGGTGCCGGCGATCGTCGATGGCGATTTCGTGCTGACCCAGAACGCCGCGATCATGGGCTACATCGCCGACACGTATCCGCAGGCGCACCTGGCCGGCGACGGTTCGCCGCAGCAGCGCGCGCAGGCCGCGAAGTGGCTGTCCTTCGTCAATTCCGACCTGCACCCGGCGTTCCATCCGCTGTTCGGACCGGCCCGCTTCATCGGCGACGAGACGCAGTTCGAGGCGGTGAAGGACGCAGCGCGCAAGCGCGTGCGCGGCTTGTTCGAGCAGGCAGACAGTCAACTGGAAGGCCGCGACTGGCTGGCCGGCTTCCGCAGCTTCGCCGATCCGTATTTCTACATCACGCTGCGCTGGGCAGACCGGATGGGCGTCGACCTGTCGGGCCTGCATAACGTCGCCGCGTTCAAGCAGCGCATGGAGGCCGATGCCGGCGTGCAGGCCGCGCTGAAGGCCGAAGGCCTGGCCTGATCCTGCGCGGCGCGCGTCAGCCCAGCGACGCGCGCACGTCCTCCAGCCAACGCGTGGCGAAGGTGTGGTCGCGCGCCTTCGTCATCGCAGTGGCGACATCGGGAAGCAGCGCTTCCAGATCATCGGCGTTCGCGCAACGCTCGACCTTGAGCTGCAGGAAGTAGCCCTTCAGGCCGATGTGCGAACGGATGTCGTCGGTAATGCGCGCATACAGCAGGTTGTAGCGTTCGGCGGAGGTCATGATGACCGGGGGCGCACCGTCGTTCGATTTGGTGGCGGCCACGGCCGCCAGCATCGAGGCGGCACCGGAGCGGCGTTCGATCAGTCCGTCCGTCGCCAGTTGGCCGAGCGCATCGTCGGGCGCATGCAGGCCGCTCATCATCGCCTGCAGTTCGTCGTCGCTGCGCTGGCCATCGACCAGCAGCAGGATCGAACGCAGCCCCGCCGGCAACTTGCGCGTGCGTTGCTGGATCTCGTTGCGTCCGGCCTCTGTCTTGCACCATCTGGTCTGCATGGCATCCCCCCAAACGACGCGCGGCGGGCCCCTCCCGCGGCTACGACGTTCCCCTGTCCGCCAGTAGTACCCCGGCCCGGCCCTTCCCGGCTGCCACGCGGGTCACACAAACGACACGGGGCCGCCCGACCTTCGTCGAAACGGCCCCGCGTGTCAGCGGCGCTTGCCTCAGCGCTGGTCGATCGGCACGAACGCCAGATCCTCAGGCCCCGTGTAATTGGCGCTCGGGCGGATGATCTTGCCGTCGATGCGCTGCTCGATCACGTGCGCGCTCCAGCCGCTGGTGCGGGCGATCACGAACAGCGGGGTGAACATCGCCGTCGGCACGCCCATCATGTGGTAGCTGACCGCGCTGAACCAATCGAGGTTCGGAAACATCTTCTTGATGTCCCACATCACCGATTCCAGACGCTCGGCGATGTCGTACATCTTCATGCTCGACTGCTCGGCGGACAGATCCTTCGCCACCTGCTTGATGACGTCGTTGCGCGGATCGCCGGTGGTGTACACCGGATGGCCGAAGCCGATCACGACTTCCTTGCGCTCGACGCGCGCCTTGATGTCGGCTTCCGCTTCGTCGGGCGATTCGTAGCGTTTCTGCACTTCGAAGGCCACTTCGTTCGCTCCGCCATGCTTCGGGCCGCGCAGCGCACCGATGCCACCCGCGATGCAGGAATGCATGTCGCTGCCGGTGCCGGCGATGACGCGGCAGGTGAAGGTGGAGGCATTGAACTCGTGCTCGGCGTACAGGATCAGCGAGGTGTGCATCGCCCGCACCCACGACTCGCGCGGCTTCTCGCCGTGCAGCAGGTGCAGGAAGTGGCCGCCGATGGAGTCGTCGTCGGTCTCCACGTCGATCGCGCGGCCGTTGTGGCTCCAGTGGTACCAGTACAGCAGCATGGAGCCCAGCGAGGCCATCAGCTTGTCGGCGATGTCGCGCGCGCCCGGATGGTTATGGTCGTCCTTCTCCGGCGATACGCAGCCGAGGATCGACACGCCAGTGCGCATCACGTCCATCGGGTGCGCGGACGGCGGCAGCTCTTCCAGCGCGGCCTTCACCGCGGCCGGGATGCCGCGCAGCGACTTCAGCTTCGCCTTGTAGGCGACCAGCTCGGCGCGGTTGGGCAGCTTGCCGTGCACCAGCAGGTAGGCGACTTCCTCGAACTCGCAGATCGTGGCCAGGTCGAGGATGTCGTAGCCGCGGTAATGCAGGTCGTTGCCGCTGCGGCCGACCGTGCACAGCGCGGTGTTGCCGGCGGCGGTGCCGGACAGGGCGACGGATTTCTTCGGCTTGAAGGGGACGCTCTCTGACATGTTCAATTCCTCATCTTGTTTTGGAGCCCCTCTCCCGATGGGAGAGGGGTTGGGGTGAGGGTTCGGCGAAATCCGTGCAGCTCGAACATCGCTGGCTTCGCCGTACCCTCATCCGCCCTTAGGGCACCTTCTCCCGAAGGGAGAAGGAATATCCTTACTTCTTTGCGGAAAACAGGGTATCGAGCTTCTGCTCGAAGGCGTGGTAACCGATGCGGTCGTACAGCTCCTCGCGCGTCTGCATGCTGTCGACCACGTTCTTCTGGTGGCCGTCGCGGCGGATCGCTTCGTACACGTTCTCCGCGGCCTTGTTCATCGCGCGGAACGCCGACAGCGGATACAGCTGGATCGCTACGCCGACCGAGGCCAGTTCGTCGCGGGTGAACAGCGGCGTCTTGCCGAACTCGGTGATGTTGGCCAGCACCGGCACTTTCACCGCATCGACGAAACGCTGGTAGGTGGGCAGGTCGTAGGCGGCCTCGGCGAAGATGCCGTCGGCTCCGGCCTCGACGCAGGCGATGGCGCGCTCGATGGCGGCGTCCACGCCTTCGACCTGGATGGCGTCGGTACGCGCGATCAGGAAGAAGTCCGGATCGGTCTTCGCATCGGCGGCCGCCTTCACGCGATCGACCATCTCGCCGGCGGACACGATTTCCTTGCCCGGGCGATGGCCGCACCGCTTGGCGCCCACCTGGTCCTCGATGTGGCATGCGGCAGCGCCGGCCTTGATCAGCGACTTCACCGTGCGCTCGATGTTGAACGCGCTGGGGCCGAAGCCGGTGTCGATGTCGACCATCAGCGGCAGGTCGCAGACATCGGTGATGCGGCGCACGTCGATCAGCACGTCTTCCAGCGTGTTGATGCCCAGGTCGGGCAGGCCCAGCGACCCTGCGGCGACGCCGCCGCCGGACAGGTAGATCGCCTTGTAGCCGGCGCGCTTGGCCAGCAGGGCGTGGTTGGCGTTGATCGCGCCGATCACCTGCAGGGGCGATTCGGCGGCGAGCGCGGCGCGGAACTGCGCGCCTGCGGACGGGGTGCTCATGCGACGTGACTCCTCATCGGTCAGCGAGCGGCCTCGGCCTGGGGCCGGTGCCGGAGGTGCGTGAAGGGTACGCCCCTCTTCGGGACGCAAATCTGGCACCATCCTCAGGGTTGATCAATCTTGATCGAACGAATCAATATTTCTCGATGGCCTCCGCGACCGACCTTCTGTCCGCCCGCGACACCTGCCGCCTGCTGGGCATCAGCCAGGCCACGCTGTACGCCTACGTCAGCCGTGGCCTGCTGGAATCCCGCCCCGGCAAGGACCACCGCAGCCGCCTCTACCTGCGCCAGGACGTGGAGCGCCTGGCCCAGCGCAAGCAGGTGGGGCGCGGCGCGGCGCGGGGCGCGGCGCAGAGCCTGGACCGGGGCCTGCCCGTTCTGGAGACGCAGATCTCCCTGATCCGCCCGGATGGCCCTTACTACCGCGGTCGTTCGGCGATCGGCATGGTCCACGACGGCGCCACGCTGGAAGACGTCGCGCGGCAACTCTGGGACTGCGGCGAGGAGGACCCGTTCGCCGCGCCTTCGTCGACCCCGTGGCCGACGCTCGTCGCGCCGCTCGCCTCCGATCTCGCGCTGCCGCCGCTCGAGCGCGCGATGGCGGCGATCCCGCTGCTGGCGCTGGACGTGCGCCACTCCTTCAACTCGGCGCCCCGCGTGCGCCACGAGATCGCCGCCGGACTGCTGCGCCACAACGCGGCCCTGCTGGTCGCACAGCCGCCTTCCGGCGCGCCGGTGCATCGCGTGCTCGCGCAGGCCTGGCATCCGGGCGACGACGGGTTCGCCGACCTCGTGCGTGCCGCGCTGGTCGTTTGCGCGGACCACGAATTGAATGTCTCGGCCTTCGCGGCGCGCGTGGTCGCCTCCACCGGCGCGCATCTGCACGCCACCGTCTGCAGCGGCCTCGCCGCGCTGTCCGGGCCGCGCCATGGCGGCGCGACGGCGCGTGCGTACGCACTCATCGCCGATGCCCGTGACGCCGGCCACGCGCGCCGCTTCATCAGCGAGCGCTGGCAGCGTGGCGATGATCTTCCGGGCTTCGGCCATGCGCTGTATCCGCAGGGCGATCCGCGCGGTGCCGAGCTGCTGGCGCGCGCTCGCGAACGCCACGCAGGCGAGCGCGAAATGGCCGCACTGGAAACGCTGATCGCCGCTACCGAAGACATCAGCGGCCTGCGCCCGAACATCGACTTCATGCTGGCGGCGATCTGCCACCTGAACCGCCTGCCGGCGACGCCCGCGCTGGTGATGTTCGCCGCGGGCCGCCTCGCCGGCTGGCTGGCGCACGCGCTGGAACAACAGGCGATGGGCGGCCTGATCCGTCCACGTGCGCGCTACACCGGCATCACGCCATCGGCACCGTCGGCATGACGCGGTGGCGCTGCCCCGCACGGATTTGACATCGATGACGCATGCACCGACCCTGCAAGCGACCGCTCCTGCTGCTGCCGTGATGCGCCCCACCCTAGCCCTGTGCCTGCTGCTGACGATGATGATCCCCACCACCATCGCCCGGAACACCGACATGCCACGTGCGGATGCGTCGACGCAGGCCCCGACCGCGATACCCCCACCCCCGGCGTGGCTATCGGGGCTCGATGCGCTCTACGACGCGGAACTGCGCGTCGCCGGCCTGGAGGACCGCACGTTCAACGCGGAACACTGGTGGTCGGTCGCGACGCCGTTGCTGGCGCGTACGCACGGCTTCCACGTGGAAGAGATCGGCCGCAGCGTCGAGGACCGCCCCTTGCGCCATGTGCGCTGGGGCGAAGGCAGGATCCCCGTGCTGCTGTGGTCGCAGATGCATGGCGACGAGAGTACGGCGTCGATGGCGCTGGCGGACCTGTTCCGCTTTCTCGGCGACCATCCCGACCATCCGCTGGCGAGGCAGCTGCGCGCGAACACCACGCTGCATGTCTTCCCCATCGTCAATCCCGACGGCGCTGCGCGCTTCCAGCGACGCAACGTGCAGGGGATCGACCTCAACCGCGATGCGCGCATGCTGGCGACGCCGGAAGCGCGCACGCTGAAGGCGTTGTACGACCGGGTGAAACCGATGTACGGCTTCAACCTGCACGACCAGCGCGTCGGCTATCGCGCCGGCGACTCCGATCGCGGCACCGCCATCGCGCTGCTGTCGCCGCCCTACAACCACGCCGCCGATGTCAACGATGTGCGCACGCGCGCCATCGAAGTGGCAGGCGTGATCCGCACGGCGTTGGAACCCTACCTGGCCGGCCATATCGCACGCTGGGACGAAACCTTCGACCCGCGCGCGTTCGGCGACCTCACCACGCAGTGGGGCGCCAGCACGGTGTTGATCGAAGCGGGCGGCATCGAGGGCGACGTGCAGAAGCAGCGTCTGCGCAAGCTCTACTTCCTCGGCCTGGTGGCCGCGCTGGACAGCATCGCGACCGGCAGCCACGTGGGCGTAGCGCCTGCGCTCTATCGCGAACTGCCGGAGAACGGCGATGTGTGGCCCGATCTGCTGGTGCGTGGCGGCACGCTGTCGGTGCCGGGGCGTCCGCCGACGAAGGCCGACCTGCTGGTCAATTTCCGCAATCCGCTGATGGAGACCGACGGCGCCATCGCCGATATCGGCGACCTCGGCACCAAGAAGGCACGCCGCACCCTGGACGCACGCGACCTGTTCATCGTGCCGATCCCGGGACATGAGGGCGAACGCACGGTGATCGAAGCGAACGACGACGGCGACAACGACGAACCGCGCTCGCCCCTGCCGCTCACGCCGGGCGCCAGCGCGCGCTTCGTGCTGAGCCGCGATCCGCAGGGCCGTGACGTAGTGTGGACGCTCGACGGAAGTGTGGACCCGGCGACACCCGCGCCACCGGCGCGCTGACCGTCAGCTGCCGACCTCGGGCCCGCGCTGCAGCGCGCGCCTCACTTCCTCCAGCGCATTGGGATCGTCCAGCGTGGAGAGATCGCCGGGATCCGCACCCTGCGCCAGCGCCTGCAGCGAGCGCCGCAGCAGCTTTCCCGAACGCGTCTTCGGCAATGCGTTGACGATATAGACGCGCGCCGGCCGCGCGACCGCGCCCAGGCTCTGCTCTACCGTGCGCCGCATGCCATCGGCGGCCTGCACGCGTTCATGCGGCTCGTCGGTGGCCTGGCGTAGCGTCGCGAACACCACCGGCACCTGGCCCTTCAGTTCGTCGGCCACCCCGATCACGGCAGCCTCCGCCACGGCAGGGAAGCCGGACACGGATTCCTCGATCTCGCGCGTGCCCAGGCGATGGCCGGCGACGTTGATGACGTCATCGGTGCGGCCGAGGATGAAGGTGTAGCCGTCCTCGTCGCGGATCGCCCAGTCCAGCGAGCTGTACAGCAGTTCCTTGAAATGGCTGAAGTAGCTGGTGAGAAAGCGCGCGTCGTCGTTCCAGATCGTCGTCATGCAGCCGGGCGGCAACGGCGGCTGCATGACCAGCACGCCCTTCTGGCCGGGTCCAACTTCCTCGCCGGTGCTTTCGTCTATCACCTTCATCCTGTAACCAAGGTTCGGGAACCCGGGCGAACCGAACCGCACGGGCTTCATGTCCAGGCCCGGCAGCAGCGTCAGCGCGGGCCACCCGGTCTCGGTCTGCCAGTAGTTGTCGATCACCGGCTTGCCGATCGCATCGGTGATCCAGTGCGCTGTCGGCTCGTCGAGCGGCTCGCCCGCGAGGAACAGGTATTTCAGTTCGGACAGGTCGTGGCGCTTGATGAAATCGATGTCGTGCTTATTCAGCACGCGAACCGCCGTCGGCGAGGAGAACATCGTGCGCACGCCGTACTGTTCGCACAGCGCCCACCAGATGCCGGCATCGGGCGTGATCGGCAGCCCTTCGTAGAGCACCGAAGTCGCGCCCACGATCAGCGGGCCATACACGTTGTAGGAATGCCCCACCGCCCAACCGACGTCGGATGTGGAGAACATCACCTGCCCCGGCCCCACGTCGAACACCGTGCGCATGGACAGCGCGAGGGCGACCGCATACCCGCCGACATCGCGCTGCACGCCCTTCGGCTTGCCGGTGGTGCCGGAGGTGTAGAGCAGGTAGCTGGGCTCGTTCGATTCAAGCCATTCGACCGGCACCTCGGCATCGCCGACGGCGGTGCGCAACGTCGCATAGTCCTCATCGCGACCGGCGATCTTCGGCTCTGCCGCATCCAGGCCGCGCGACACGATCAGCACCTTGGCCGGAGGCGTGCTCGCCTTCGCGCATGCCTCGTCGACCAGCGGCTTGTAGGGAATGACCTTGCCGCCGCGGCTGCCGGCATCGGCGGAGATCAACAGCTTCGGTTGCGCATCGTCGATGCGCAGGGCCAGGTTGTGCGCGGCGAAGCCGCCGAACACCACCGAATGCACGGCACCGATGCGCGCGCAGGCCAGCATCGCGAACACGGCTTCGGCCATGTTCGGCATGTAGATGACCACGCGATCGCCACGGCCGACATCGAGCCGCTTGAGCACGGCGGCGAAGGCGTTCACTTCGCGGTACAGCTCTCGGTAGCTGATTTCGCGGGTGACATCGGTTTCGGTGGACACCGCCACCAGCGCCAGCTGGTTGCCGCGCTCGGCGACATGGCGATCCACCGCGTTGTAGCAGAGGTTGGTCTGGCCGCCGACGAACCAGCGACGGAATGGCGGCTGCGAATACTCCAGCACCTGCCGCGGCGGCACGTGCCAATGGATGGCCTTCGCTTCGTCACCCCAGAAGGCCTCGGGCTGCTCGATCGAGCGCCGATACACGTCTTCGTATGCCATGCGAACCTCCCGGATCCGACACCGGGATCAGCATAGACCCGCCCCGCCGCCGCCACCTTCCTACCTTGGTCGCATGGGACATTCCGTCGCACCCAAAAGAAAAACGCCGGGCATGGGCCCGGCGTTTTCCCTGAAGCCACAGCGACGGGGCATTACTTCCGCGTCGCGGGCTCGGGCTTCACGTAACGGTCGAACCAGGCCAGCATCTCGGCGATGAAATGCTCGTTCGATTCCTGCGCCGTGTACCAGTGAGGCTCGAACGGCAGCATCACCAGCCGTGTCGTGCCGCCCGTGCCGCGGATGGCCTGGAACAACCGCGGCGACTGCAGCGATTCGGTGCCCGGGTTGGCGTCGTCGCTGCCATGCACGATCAGCAGCGGTTCGTTGACCTTGTCGGCGTGGAAGAACGTCGAGGCCTGGTCGTACACCTTCGGTGCCGCCCAGAACGAGCGGCGTTCGTTCTGGAAGCCGAACGGGGTCAGCGTCTTGTTGTAGCCGCCGCTGGAGGCCACGCCTGCACGGAACATGTCCGAGTGCGCCAGCAGGTTGGCCGCCATTAGCGCGCCGTGACTGTGTCCGGTGACGCCGATGCGGCCGCGGTCGACCACGCCGAGTTCGACCGCCTTGTCGACCGCAGCTTCCGCGTTCGCGACCAGCTGCTCCAGGTAGGTGTCGTAGGCCGTCTTCGGGTCGCCGACGATCGGGAACGACGCGTTGTCGATGATCGCGTAGCCGGCGAGCAGCAACAGGCGGTAGTTCGACAGGCGCGTGAAGGTCTGCTCCGAACCGCTTACCTGACCGGCCTTCGACGGGTCCGCATAGTCCATCGGGTAGGCATACAGGATCGCCGGCACGCGCGTGCCTTCCTGGTACCCCGGCGGCGTGTAAAGGGTGAAGGACAAGTCCACGCCGTCCTTGCGCTTGTACGTCACCAGCCGCTTCTTGATGTCCCGCACCTGCGGCGTGGGATCCGGGAATCGGGTCAGCGGCATCGGCTCGGAGCGTACGGCGGCTTCCGCCGGCGCCGCGCCTTCGATGGCGTCCGCGAGGATGCGGCGCTGCAGGTTCGGCGGATCCTTCGGCGACTGGTGCCAGGTGAGCAGGCGACGGGTGTCGTCGCCCTCGAAGCTGACGAAGACCTCGTACGCGGTCGCATCGCTGCGGAACAGGCGCCGCGTGCTGCCGTCCTCGATCGTGTAGCGATCGAGGAACGGCCGGTTGCCCTGCGGCGTCGCGCCCATGCCACTGAGGAACAGAGCGCCGTCCTCTTCACGCAGCACCCAGGCGCCGTTCGCGAGTCGCTGCAACTCCGGGTTGCCGGGGTCGGCATACAACTCGTCGCTGGACAGATCCCACAGCACGCGTGCCGGCACGCGCTTGTCCACGTCCACCAGCGTCGTCGTCTGCCAGCTCCGGTTCGCATCGTACTCGTAGGTCAGCGCACGACCGCCTTCGCGGAACCACGCCAGACCGGCGTAACGCTGCTTCAGTCGTCCGATCTCCTTCGGCTTGCCGGTGAAAGGCGCGGCCAGCATCAACAGGCGATCACGGGCCGGCACGTCGTTCTTCCAGTCGCCGCCGTCGAGCGCTTCGGCCCATACCAGCGTCGCCGGTTGATTGGCGCGCCAGGCGTGGCTGCGTGGACCGGTGGGAACACCGCGCACGGGGACACGGTCGGCGACCGGCAGCTTCGCCAGCGGCGTCACGCGACCATTATTCAAATCGAGAACACCCAGGTCCTTGGCAAAGCGCTGCCAGGTGGTGACGTAGGAGTACGGACGCGCCAGCACTTCCACCAGCACGTGGCGCCCATCCGGCGCCGCATCGACGGCGCCGTACACAGCCTTGGCACCCACAGGCGTCACGGTGCCGCTGTCGGCATCGACCACCGCCAGCTGCGACGTGGCGTAGTAGTCGAACAGGGTCTCGTCCTCGGGACCGGACAAGGTATCGCGCGCTTCGTAAGTACTGCTCTCGCCCTTGCCGGCAATCGCTTCCTTGATCTCCGGCCCAGGAGGGACCGCGGAGCGCACCGGCGCGGCGCCGATGTCGGTGGGCACCCGCTTCACGAGCATCGAGGGCTTGTCGCCCAGCCATTGCACCGCACCACCCAGGATCGTGTTGAGCTTCACGCCCTCCACGCGACGCACCTGGCCGTCAGCAGCGCGGCCGACCCACAACTCCACGCCTGTGTCGGTGGTGTTGTCGAAGGAGAACCGGGTGCCATCCGGCGACCACGACGGGTTGCCTGGGCAGGCGCCCGCAGGCAGCGCGACGGCAGTTTCCTTGCCACTGGCCAGCTCCAGCACGCTGAAGCTCTCCAGGCAGGTCCGGATGCCGTAGCCATTGGAACGATCGTGGCGGCTGTGGTTGCGCGGCTCCACTCGGACGCCGGCGAGCTTGAGATAGGGTTCGGCGACACGGGCAATCGGCGGATACTGCGACTGCCGGATCAGGATCGCGCGCGTACCCGTGGGGTCCAGCGACGGCGATGGATTGAGCGGGGCGCGAAACACCTGCAGGAGTGGTTCCGGCGGCTGCAGGTAGCGCGCCTCCTGCGCCACCGCCAATGACGGCATCGCCAGGGCCAATCCCACCGCCAGCAATATCCTTCCTTTCCGCATCACCCACCCCCTTTGAGGAAAACCAGAAAGTAACACGACAAAAAAAGGGGCGGCTCGCGCCACCCCTTTTCTCCATCGCGTGCGACATGCCCGCTATCAGAGCAGGTGTGCCACGCCGCTGCGCTCTTCTTCCAGCTCGGCCAGCGTCTTGTCGATGGCCTTCTGGCTGAAATCGTCGACCGGCAGGTCCTTGATCATCGTGTACTCGCCGTTCTCGGTGGTGACGGCGAAGCCGAACATCACGCCTTCCGGGATGCCGTAGCTGCCGTCGGACGGAATGCCCATCGTCACCCACTTGCCGTTGCTGCCCAGCACCCAGTCGCGCACGTGGTCGATGGCGGCGTTGGCGGCCGAAGCGGCCGACGACAGGCCGCGCGCTTCGATGATCGCGGCGCCGCGCTTGCCGACCTGCGGGATGAAGGTGTTCGCGTTCCAGTCGGCGTCGTTGATCTTGTCCTTCAGCGACTGGCCGTTGACCGTGGCGAAGCGGTAGTCGGGGTACATGGTCGGGCTGTGGTTGCCCCACACGACCAGCTTGTCGATGTCGCCCACGGCCACGCCAGCCTTGTTGGCGAGCTGCGACAGCGCGCGGTTGTGGTCCAGGCGCAGCATGGCGGTGAAGTTCTTCGACGGCAGGTCCGGCGCGGACTTCATCGCGATGTAGGCGTTGGTGTTGGCCGGGTTGCCGACCACCAGCACCTTGACGTTGCGGCTGGCGACCTTGTTCAGCGCGGCGCCCTGGGCGGTGAAGATCTTGGCGTTCTCCAGCAGCAGGTCCTTGCGCTCCATGCCCGGGCCGCGCGGACGCGCGCCGACCAGCAGGGCCACGTCGACGTCCTTGAACGCGACTTCCGGATCGTCGGTACCGACGACGCCGGCCAGCAGCGGGAACGCGCAGTCTTCCAGCTCCATGATCACGCCCTTCAGCGCGGCCTGGGCCTTCTCCAGCGGCAGCTCCAGCAGCTGCAGGATGACCGGCTGGTCCTTGCCCAGCATTTCGCCGGAAGCGATGCGGAACAGCAGCGCGTAGCCGATCTGGCCAGCAGCGCCGGTGACGGCAACACGGACGGGGGTTTTCATGGTGCGGTTCCTCGGGGTTTCGTAGGGTGGGCGTCGGCCCACCGCGTGGGGAAAGAGTGGGCCTGCGCCCACGCAACGGTTACTTCAGTTCGGCAAAGAATTCCTGGAAGCGCTGCAGGCCCGGCGCGAGTTGCGGCGTCGGGCAGGTGTAGCTGATGCGTAGCGCGCGCGGCTCGCCGAACGCCGAGCCCGGCACGCAGGCCACGCCCTTCGCTTCGAGCAGCGCATTGCAGAAGTCGACGTCGTCCTCGATCTTCACGCCGTCATGCGACTTGCCGAAGGCGCAGCTGATGTCGGGGAATACGTAGAACGCACCCTGCGGACGCGGACACACCACGCCCGGGATGGCTTCCATCGCGGCCAGCACCTGGTCGCGCTTGGCCTGGAATTCGGCGTTCTTCGCCACGGGCACGTCCTGCGGGCCGGTCAGCGCGGCGATGGCCGCGGCGGTGACGACTTCCGGCACGTTGGTGATGTGGTTGGAATTCATCGTGGTCAGCGCCTTGGCGACCACCTCGGGACCGGCCATGAAGCCCACGCGCCAGCCCGGCATGCCATAAGTCTTGGACAGCGAATCGACGAAGACCGTGCGATCGCGCAGCTCCGGCCGCGCCTGCACGAAGTTCGTGTAGGCCAGGCCGTCGAACAGCATGCGGTTGTAGATGTCGTCGGTGACGATCCAGGTCTCCGGATGCTTCACCAGCACGTCGGCCAGCGCGGCGACTTCCTCGCGCGTGTAGACCATGCCCGTCGGATTGGACGGGTTGTTGAACAGGAACACCTTAGGCGTGTGGATCGTCAGCGCTTCGTCAAGCTGCGCGGGTGTCAGCTTGTAGTCCTGGCTGGCCGGGCACGGCAGCGGCACCGCCTTCGCGTTGACGATGTCGGCGATGTCGGCGTAGGTCGTCCAGTACGGCGACGGATAGACGATGGTGTCGCCCTCGTCCAGCAGCGACTCGGCCAGGTTGTAGAGGATGTGCTTGGCGCCGATGCCGGTGGACACGTTGGCGCGCGTGTAGCCGGTCAGGCCCAGCGCTTCGATGTGCCGCAGGAACGCATCGAGCAGCGCGTCGGTGCCGCGGTTGCTGCCGTACTGGCCGGAGTCCTTCGCCAGCGCGTCGCGCGCAGCTTGGTAGACGTGGTCGCCGGGCAGGAAATTGGGAACGCCGATCGAAAAGCTGATGATGTCGCGGCCTTCGGCCTTCAGCTTCTTGGCCTTTTCGGCCACCGCCATGATCGCACTTGGCTTGGCGCGACCGATGCGCCGGGCAAGCAGGGGCATTGCACAACCTCGCGTGGAAACGGTTAGGGAGCGTCGCCGCCGTCTTTTTTGCGGCGCAAAATGGTATCACGCCACCCCGCCGAGACCGACTAGCCCATGGTCTACCCCGGCCCGCGCGGCGGGGCGCGGTTACTGGTAATCCACCACGTCGCCCAGGTCGTAGTTCTCGTCGAAATACGCTTGCCACTGCGCATACGCCGCGCGCAGGCAGGCGGGGGTATCGCAGGCGTCCAACTGGCGGGTGGCGGCCTGGACCGTGCGGTCGCCGTCGGGATAGCGATCCGCCAGTTCCTTGAACTGCTTTCGCATCCCGACATCCAGCGCGCCGAACTCCTCGTGCCCGCAGACCAAGGTGGCGCGGATGCTGCCCGCCGGGGCATCGGTTTCGCATACCGTCGCGGGATCCGGCGTCCGGGCCGCGGCCACGGCAGCAGCAAGCTCGCTGCGGTCGCGTTCGGTCAGCCGGCGCACGAAGCCCAGCTCGTCGGTCTGGCCGGCACCCCAGGTGATGCGCAGGGTGAAGCCGTTTCCACTCTGGTCCTGCAGTTTGCGCAGGGTCACCGTCTCGCTGGGCCCGGTATCGGAGGTCAGGTGCAGGGCCAGCGTGCCATTGTCGAGGTCGACGTCCTCCACCTTGCCGTCCAGCCAGGCGCCGTCACGCACGACCTGCAGCCCGGCGTCGGGCCGCCAGGCAATGGCGTAGAGGGTCTCGGCGTCGTCGCCTTCGCTGTGATTCGTGCTCCACAGGCCTTCCAGACTCTGCTGGAAGTGCTCCGCCGACGCCTCCACGGCGGTCGCTGCGACGGGATCCGGTGGGGTGTTCGCGCCTTTGTTGCACGCGCCCAGCGCCAGGGCGGCGGCCAGCAACAGGGCCGCGCGCAACGCGCGCCGGCAATGGTCCTTCATGGTGGTGCTCCACAAAAAGAAAGGGCCGGTACGATGACCGGCCCTTCCATTCGATCACGCCGACAGGATGCGGTTCCACTCCGCCACGCGGTCGGCCTTGGCGGCCAGCGCCGCGTCGGCGTCTCCGCTGATGGTCACCTTGGTGATCAGGTCACCCTGCTTCACCGCGTCGACCACGTCCAGGCCTTCGGTGACCTTGCCGAACACGGTGTGCTTGCCGTCCAGCCACGGCGTGGGCACGTGGGTGATGAAGAACTGGCTGCCGTTGGTGCTGGGGCCGGCATTGGCCATGGACAGCACGCCACGCTCATGGCGGACGCCGTTGGTGGTTTCGTCCTCGAAGCGGTAACCCGGGCCGCCCCGGCCCGAGCCTTCCGGACAGCCGCCCTGGATCATGAAATCGGGGATCACGCGGTGAAAGTTCAGGCCGTCGTAGAAGCCGCGCTTGGCCAGGTTGACGAAGTTGGCCACCGTCAGCGGGGCCTTGTCGGGGTACAGCTCGATCGTGATCGGGCCGCGCGAGGTGTCGAAGGTGGCAGTCAGCTGACTCATGGAACGGTTCTCCAGGGGTAAAAGAGGGAACGGCGGGACATCGGCGGCTCTCTCCCCTGCCCCGCCCTGGCGGCGGGGCAAGAAGGAAAGCATCCGTCCCGCCACCCGGCCACTGATGGCCGGGACTGCGATGCGCAAGCCGGACCCGTCACGCAGGCCCTGCCCCGTTGCCAGATCACGGCGCCGTCAGGGGATTTCAAGGGCGGGCCCCGTGCGGCGGCATCCATTCAGGCGTTTTTCGATAAATCAGGTGCTTAGCGCACCATAGCCCGCTATAATACGCCGCTTCTTTCCGCCCACGTCCTCGCGCCTGCCCCGTCGAAGGGGTATCCGGGTGCGCTTTTCCGATCCCAGAATCCATGTCCATCGAAAACCTCCGCAATATCGCGATCGTCGCGCACGTCGACCATGGCAAGACCACCCTCGTCGACCAGCTGCTGAAGCAGTCCGGCACCCTCTCCGAGCGCACCGTGCTGGCCGAGCGCGTGATGGACAGCAACGACCAGGAAAAGGAACGTGGCATCACGATCCTGGCGAAGAACACCGCCATCACCTGGAACGGCAACCGCATCAACATCGTCGATACCCCCGGCCACGCCGACTTCGGCGGCGAGGTCGAGCGCGTGCTGTCGATGGTCGACACCGTGCTGATCCTGGTGGACGCGATGGACGGCCCGATGCCGCAGACGCGCTTCGTCACCCAGAAGGCGTTCGCGATGGGCTTCAAGCCGATCGTGGTGATCAACAAGGTCGACCGCCCCGGCTCGCGTCCGGAGTGGGTCGTGGAGCAGGTGTGGGACCTGTTCGACCGCCTGGGTGCCACGCCCGAGCAGATGGATTTCCCGATCGTCTACGCCTCTGCCCTGAACGGATATGCCGGCCTCGAGGACACGGTGCGCGGCGGCGACATGACGCCGCTGTACGAAGCGATCATGAAGCACGCGCCGAAGCCGGAAGTCGATCCGGAAGGCGCCTTCCAGATGCGCATCAGCCAGCTGGACTACAACAACTTCGTCGGCGTGATCGGCATCGGCCGCATCCAGCGCGGCACGCTGAAGAAGAACATGCCGGTCGCCGTGATCGACCGTGAAGGCAAGAAGCGCCAGGGCAAGGTGCTGCAGGTGCTGGGCTTCCTGGGCCTGGAGCGCATCGAGCAGGACAGCGCCGAAGCCGGCGACATCGTCGCCATCTCCGGCATCCAGGACCTGACGATCTCCGACACCGTCTGCGCGCTGGACACCCCGGAAGCGCTGCCGGCGCTGACCGTCGATGAGCCGACGATCTCGATGACCTTCCAGGTCAACAATTCGCCGTTCGCCGGCCACAAGGACCTGTCGGGCGGCAAGTTCCTGACCAGCCGCCAGCTGAAGGAGCGCCTGGAACGCGAGACCGTGCACAACGTCGCGCTGAAGGTCGAGCAGTTGGAAGACGCGGACAAGTTCCTGGTCTCCGGCCGCGGCGAACTGCACCTGTCGGTGCTGATCGAGAACATGCGTCGCGAAGGCTATGAGCTCGCCGTGTCGCGCCCGGAAGTGATCATCAAGGAAATCGACGGCCAGCAGATGGAGCCGATCGAGCAGCTCGTCGTCGACGTGGAAGAGAACCACCAGGGCGGCGTGATGGAGAAGCTCGGCGTCCGCAAGGGCCAGCTGAAGAACATGGAGCCGGACGGCAAGGGCCGCGTGCGCCTGGACTACCAGATCCCGGCGCGCGGCCTGATCGGCTTCCAGAACGAATTCAAGACGCTGACCCAGGGCTCGGGCCTGCTGTTCCACGTGTTCGACCACTACGGCCCGAAGGAACAGGGCGCCATCGCGAAGCGTCTGAACGGCGTGATGATCGCCAATGCGCCGGGCGCGACGCCGGCCTACTCGCTCGGCCCGCTGCAGGAGCGCGGCAAGCTGTTCGCCGCCGAGGGCGACAACGTGTACGAAGGCCAGCTGATCGGCATCCACTCCAAGGACAACGACCTGACCGTCAACGCGATCAAGACCAAGCCGCTGACCAACATGCGCGCTTCGGGCAAGGATGATGCCATCCAGCTGACCCCGGCGATCAAGTTCTCGCTGGAGCAGGCGCTGGACTTCATCGACGACGATGAGCTGGTCGAGATCACGCCGAAGGAAATCCGCCTGCGCAAGAAGTTCCTGACCGAGAGCGACCGCAAGCGCGCTTCCCGCGCGGCTTGACCGCCGCGCCGCGCCTTGGACGACACCGCCTACAACCCGGACCCCAAGGCGCACCCTGGGCTGCACGCCATCGCCCTGTTCGAGGGCGCCAAGGGCGTGCTGGCCCTCGCCTTCGCCGGCGGACTGCTGGCGTTCGGCCCGGATCGCCTGCGCGAGAGCGTGCAGGCGATCGTCACCGGCTTCATCCCCGACGCTGGTCCCGGCGTGATGAGCCAGTGGCTGGACCGCATCAACCCCGAGTCGGTCCACGTGGCCGTGCTGATCATCGCGCTCTACGCCGGCATGCGCCTGCTGGAAGGCTGGGGCCTGTGGCGTGCCCGCGCCTGGGCGTCGTGGCTAGGCTGCCTCGGGTCCGCCGCCTACCTTCCGCTGGACGTCTATGCGCTGTACCACCATCCGGGCTGGCACACCTGGGCGCTCCTGATCGTGAACCTGGTGATCGTGTGGGTGCTGTGGCGGGACATCCGTCGCCGCAAGGTGATTTGACGGGCGGGGCGGCCGCTGCGTAGCCTGCGCGGCAACCCTGCCAAGATGCCCGCATGCGTCGATTCCTGCTGCCGCTCGGCCTGATGGTGCTCGCCCTGGCTGCCTGCCAGCCGGCGACGACGCCCGATGCGACGGCGCCCGCCGCACCGACCGATTTCCTTTATGCCGAGCTCGACATCGCCGACCTGCAGTCCCGCATGCAGTCCGGTGAACTCGACAGCCGTCGCCTGACGCAGGCGTACCTGGACCGGATCGCCGCCGTCGACAAGGCGGGGCCTCAGCTGAATGCGGTCATCGAACTGAACCCCGATGCGCTGAAAGAGGCCGCACTGCGCGACGTGGAACGCCGCGCCAATGCCATTCGCGGCCCGCTGCACGGCATCCCGGTCCTGCTGAAGGACAACATCGATGCGGTGCCGATGGCGACGTCGGCCGGTTCCCTGGCGCTCAAGGATTTTCGGCCGGCCAGGGATGCCTTCCTGGTCCGGCGCCTGCGCGACGCGGGTGCCGTCATCCTCGGCAAGGCCAACCTCAGCGAGTGGGCGAACTTCCGCTCATCGCACTCCACCTCGGGCTGGAGCGGCCGTGGCGGGCAGACGCGCAATCCCTATGCACTGGACCGCAATCCGTGCGGATCGAGTTCGGGCAGCGCGGTCGCGGTGTCGGCCAACCTCGTCGCGGTCAGTGTGGGCACCGAGACCGACGGCAGCATCGTCTGCCCTGCCGCGATCAACGGTGTGGTGGGACTGAAGCCGACCGTCGGCCTGGTCAGCCGGCAGGGCATCCTGCCCATCTCGCACAGCCAGGACACCGCCGGCCCCATCGCACGCAATGTGTCGGATGCGGCCTTGCTGCTGGCCGCCCTGGCCGGTCGGGACACCGCGGATGCGGCGACCACCCAGGCCGCCTGGAACACGACCCTCGACTTCAGTGCGCGACTCAAACCCGGCGCACTGAAAGGTGCGCGCATCGGCGTGCTGCGCAGCAAGGCGGTTATCCATCCCGACGCCGCCGCCGCGCTGGACATCGCCATCCAGGTGATGCGTGAGGCAGGCGCGACCGTCGTCGATGCGGAGATTCCCACCGACGGCCAATGGAATGCCGACGAACTCGAGCTGCTGCTGTACGAGTTCAAGCACGGCGTGGAGCGTTATCTCACCGAGCGCCAAGCCCCGCTGACCACGTTGACCCAGTTGATCGGCTACAACGAACGTTACCGCGTCTCCGAAATGCCGTACTTCGGCCAGGAACTGTTCGAGCAGGCGAATGCCAAGGGCGGACTCGGCGAAGCCGCCTACATCACCGCGCGCAGCCGGGCGCGCCGGCTGGCCGGACCTGAGGGCATCGATGCCGCGCTCAAGGCGCAGCAACTCGACGCACTGATCGCGCCGACGACGGGCCCCGCCTGGCTGACCGACCACAAGACCGGCGATCATTTTCCCGGCGCCGGTTACAGCGCAGCGGCCGTGGCGGGGTATCCCAGCCTCACCGTCCCGATGGGCCACAGCGATGGCCTGCCCCTGGGCCTGGTGTTCATGGGAACCGCCTGGAGCGAAGCGCGGCTGATCGCACTGGGCTACGACTACGAACAGCGCACCCGCGCACGCAAGCCCCCCGAGTACTGGCCGACGCTGTCGGCGCGCATGCCGCTGCGCTGAGCGCCGCGAAAGTGTGAGCCGTTTGCGGTGCGGAGATGCTTGCAGCGGTAGCGGGATCGTGGCGTCATAGCCCCACGGCAGCAGCGGGGGGTCTATCGCGTGGAATCTGGCGCGGACCGGGCATCGGAACTGCGGGCGTTCAGCGGGTCGGGCGCCGCTGCCCGGCTGCGGCAGCGCAACCTCGATTCGCTGGCATGGGGCATCCTGGTCATCGCATGCCTGCTGTCGCTGTGGTCCGGTGCCACCCAGTGGCGGCAGGCGCAGGAACACGCCCGCGCGCAGTTCGAGGCGCGCGCCGACGCGATAGCCACCGCGATCTCGGCCAACATGAATGCGTACGAAGACACCGTGCGTGCCGCCGCCGCCGTGCTGGAAGGCCGGCAGGACATCGAACGCGACAGCTTCTACGTATTCGTTGAAAAACTGCAGATGCCGACGCGCCAGGCGGCCGTGCATGGACTCGGGTTCGCGCGTCGCGTGACGCACGCCGAACGCGATGCATACGTCACGACCCAGCGCGCTCGGTACGGCGATGCGTTCGCCATCCACCCTGGGGGCGATCGCAGCGAATACGTGGTGATCGACGTACTCTATCCCGATGTACCGGGCATGCGTCCCCTGCTCGGCCGCGACGTGATGGCCGAAGCCGTGCGCGCGCAGGCCATCGCGTCGGCGCGCGACAGTGGCGAGCTGGCCGCCGCGCCGCTGGTCGCGCTGGGGGATGCCACCAAGGGCAGTACCGGCCTGGCGGGCTTCCTGCTGTACGCGCCGGTGTACGCCGACCCCGTCGCCGCACGCGCCAGCGTGGAGGCACGACGGCGCCTGCTGCGTGGCTTCGCCACCGCCGGCTTCGGTTGGCAACGGGTCGTGGAAGATGCTGTCGGTCGCTCCGGCGGCGACGAGTTCGACCTGCAGTTGCTCGCCCGCGATCACGGTGGCGAGCCGATCTACCAGACACGGGCGTTGCACGACCGCTACCGGGGCGACTGGCAGCCGGCCTTCACCGCTCAGCGCGAACTGCGGCTGCTGGGCAGCGAGTGGCGCCTGGTACTGCAGTCGCCACCGTTGCGCGACGCATTGCCCGGCCTGGCGTCCATCGTGCTGCTGACCGTGTGCGGGATCGGCCTGGGGCTGCTGCTGTTCCTGCTGTTGCAGAACCTGGCGCGGACGGAGCGGCGCAGCCGCGCCCTGCTGGATGCGGTCGCGGACCACCTGCCCGCGCTGATCGCGTATATCGATGGGGATGGCTGCTACGGCTTCGCCAATCGCGCATGCCGCGCGTGGTCCGGCACGCCGACGGATTGGAGCGACAGGCACGTGGACGACGTCCATGCGGACGCTCCCGACTTCCTCGGCTCGCTCAGGCGCGCCATGCAGGACTGCACGCCGGACCACTGGACGACCTGGGAAGGCGAGTTGGGCCGGCCGGCGCGACCGGTTCATCTCTATCTGGTCCCCGACGTGGAGCCCGGCCGCAGGATCGCCGGCTGGTACCTGATGGGGAACGACGTCGGTGAACAGCGGCGCGCACACCGCGAGTTGGCGATGGCGCGCGACCACCTCAAGCGCGTCACCGATCGCCTGCCCGCACTGATTGCCCAATTCGATGCAGCGCACCGTCTGGTTTTCCACAACCGCGCGTTCGCCGACCAGGTCCAGTGGCGCAGTCCCCCCAGGATCGGCACCCACATGCGCGATCTCTTCGGCGAGGACGCCTACCTGCGCCGCATGCCGCAGATCGATGCCGCACTGTCCGGGCGCGATGGCGAGTTCGAAAGCAGCTTCGCCACCGCCGACGGCACCCGGAGCATGCACAGCTTCTATACGCCCGATGTCGACGACACCGGCAAGGTCTGCGGCTTCTTCGTCATGTCCATCGACATCACGGAGAAGGCCCGCCTGGAACACGCGCTGCACGACGCCAACGAACTGGCCGAGGTGACGCTGACGTCGATCAGCGAAGCGGTGATCACCGTCGATATTGAAAGCCGCGTCACTTACATGAACCCCGCCGCGGAAGCGCTGTGCGGCTGGGGACTGGACCAGGCATTGGGGCACCCCCTGGACCAGGTCGCTTCGCTGGTCCGCATCGATACGCAGCCGAATGTCGAGGAACCCCACACGATGGGGCAGCCGGGCGACCTGCAGTTGCTGCGACGCGACGGCAGCCGCATGCTGGTCGAACGTTCGCTGTCGGCCATCCATGACCGCGACGAGCGCATGGTGGGCACCGTGATGGTGTTGCGCGACATCACCGAATCGCGCGCACTCAGCTCGCGCATGACCTTCCTCGCCCACCACGATGTCCTGACCGGGCTGCCGAACCGGCTGCAACTCAACGAGCGGTTGGGCCAGGCGATCACGCACGCCACCAACCATGGCAACGGCATCGCGGTACTGTTCCTCGACCTCGACCTCTTCAAGCACGTCAACGATGCCCTCGGCCACCACACCGGCGATGAACTGCTGCAGCAGGTCGCGCGACGCCTGCAGCGCAACATCGGCAATCTCGGCACCGTGTACCGCACGGGAGGCGACGAGTTCGTCGTGCTGCTGCCGAATGTGGTGACGCGCGACAGCGTGCTGCAGATCGCCGACCGTCTTCTCGCCCTCAGCGGAACGCCCTACACGGTGGCCTCGCACGAACTGCACCAGGCGTTCAGCATCGGCATCAGCCTGTTCCCGGAAGACGGCTACGACGCGGCGACGCTCATGATGCGTGCCGATGCGGCCATGTACCTGGCCAAGCGAAATGGCCGCAACGCCACGCGTTTCTACACGCGCGAGCTGGCATCCAGCGTGGACGCCCGCATCGAACTGGAGAACAGCCTGCGGCGAAGCCTGCGCAACGGCGATCTTTCCCTCCATTACCAGCCGCAGGTCGATCGCCTCACCGGTCGCATCGTCGGGGTCGAGGGCCTCGCACGCTGGCAGCGCGGCGAACGCCTGATGATGCCGGGCGAGTTCCTCCCGATCGCCGAGGAAACCAACCTGATCGTCGACATCGACCAGTGGGCGATCCGCGCCGCGTGCCGGCAGAACCGGATCTGGCAGCAGGCCGGCCTGCCGCCGATCCGCGTGTCGGTCAACATCGCCGCCGCCAACTTCGACACCGACGACCTGGTGGATACGGTGGTCGAGGCGCTGAAGGACAGCGGACTGGCCGCCGAGTTCCTCGAACTGGAAGTCACCGAAACCACGCTGATGCGCGACGTGCAACGCACCGATCGCACCTTGCGCGCACTGAAGGCCCTGGGCGTGCGCATCGCCATCGACGATTTCGGCACCGGCTTCTCGAGCCTCAGCTACCTGGGCAATTACGGATTCAACGTACTGAAGATCGACCAGTCGTTCGTACGCGATGTATCCGAACCGAACCAGGCCGCCATCACCCGCGCCATCATCAGCCTGGCAGCGCAACTGCAGTGCCGCACGATCGCCGAAGGCGTGGAAACGCCGGCGCAGGCCGCGTGGCTGGCCGCCAACGGCTGCGACGAACTACAGGGCAACTACTTCAGCAAGCCGCTGCCGGCCGCCGAATTCGCGAAACTCTATGCCCGTGCCACCACCTGGCATATCCCCCAGCTCGCCCCCAGCGCCGATACGCACTGGTCCTGACGGCGGCGCCCGGGATCAGCGCGCCGACGGGGCTGCCAGCTGGTTCTGCTTGCGCACGATGCACATCGCGATCTCGAGCGACTGCTCGTAGTTGAGGCGCGGATCGACCGTCGAGCGGTAGGCACGCTCCAGGTCCGCATCTGTCAGCTCCCGCGCCCCGCCGGTGCATTCGGTGACGTCTTCACCCGTCAACTCGAGGTGCACGCCACCCAGCCGCGTCCCGGCCGCCGCATGCAGGTCGAACGACTGCTCGACCTCGCTGCGCACGTTGTCGAAGCGACGCGTCTTGAACCCGTTGCTCGTGCTTTCCGTATTGCCGTGCATCGGGTCGCAGACCCAGAGCACGCGACGGCCATCGCGGCGTACCGCGTCCAACAACGGCGGCAGCTTGCCGGCGATCTGCGCGGCACCCATGCGATGGATGAACGTCAGGCGACCCGCTTCGTCTTCGGGATTCAGCACATCGATCAGGCGCAGCAACTGGTCCGGCGTCACCGACGGCCCCACCTTGATCGCGATGGGATTGCGCACGCCGCGCAGGTATTCCACGTGCGCACCATCGACCGCTGCGGTGCGCATGCCGATCCATGGATAGTGCGTGCTGAGGTTGAACCAGCCCCACTGGCGCGGCACCTCGCGGGTGAGCGCTTCCTCATACGGCAGCAGCAGTGCTTCGTGCGAGGTGTAGAAGTCGATCCGGTTGAGGTTGTGCACTTCGGAACCGGACAGGGTCTCCATGAACCTCACCGCGTCGCCGATCGAGGCGACCATCTGCTGGTACTCGGCCGCCAGTGGCGAATAGCCGACCCAGTTGAGGTTCCAGTACTCCGGATGGTGCAGGTCGGCGAAGCCGCCATCGATCAGTGCACGCACGAAGTTCATCGTCATCGCCGAGCGCGCGTGCGCCTTGATCATGCGACGCGGGTCCGGCACGCGCGCTTCCGCCGTGAAGTCCGGCGCATTGACCACGTCGCCGCGATAGCTGGGCAACGTCACGCCATCGCGCGTCTCCATGTCCGCTGACCGCGGCTTGGCATACTGTCCCGCAAACCGGCCCACCCGCACCACCGGCAGCCGCAGGCCATGCACGAGCACCAGGCTCATCTGCAGCAGCACCTTGAGCCGGTTCGAGATAAGCCCGGATTCGCAGTCGCTGAAGTTCTCCGCGCAGTCGCCGCCCTGCAACAGGAAGCGCTTGCCTTCCTGCGCCTCGGCAAGCTGCTTCTTGAGCGCGAAGATCTCCCACGATGTCACCAGCGGCGGCAGCTGGCGCAACTCGCCCAGCGCCGACTCGAGCGCCGCGGCATCGGGATAAGTCGGCATCTGCATCGCCGTCCTTTCCCGCCAGCTGCCCGGCGCCCAGTGGGTCGGGAGAGTGACGGCGCGAAGGTTGCGGTCGGACGGATTCATGGTGGGCTCCTGGGGGCCCACCATCGTGCCAGATTGATGCGCCGCGTCAAATCAGCGGAAGGTCGAGGTCCTGCGCGCGCGAAAGCCGATCCAGAGCGCCCAGATGGCCAGCACCACGAACCACACAAAGCTCCACATCGGCATCGTGAGGCCCAGGAAACTCCAGTCGATGGTGCTGCAGTCGCCCTTGGCGGCAAGCACCTTCTGCAGGACGCCCAGCCAGGTATTGTTCTCGATCATGTAGTCCCAGCCAGGGCCACAACTCGGCATCAGCGGCGGGTATAGCTGGACCCAGACATGACGCCCCGCGATGCCGATGCCCGCGGCGGCCCCCAGGAAGGCGAGCGCGCCGTACATGCGCCGCCCCCCGGGCTTGCGCGGCCCCTGCAACACGCCAAGCAGGAACAACACGCCGGTCGCGGCGAACGCCAGCCGCTGGAAGATGCAGAAAGGACAGGGTTCCAACTGGTGCACGAACTGCACGTACAGCGCATAGCCAAGCAGGCCCGCGCATATGGCGAAACCCAGGAAGCACTGCGCACGGAAACTCCAGCGGAGAGGATTCATCGGCACCCAGGACGTGAGGTCTGTCCGCATTATCCACGCCGATCGGCCGTGACGTCACCCCGCGGCGATCTGACGCATCGGGACAGCCCCTCCGCACGCCGGAAAACAAAAACCCCGGCCGGAGCCGGGGTTTCGGGTATCGCGAGGGTGGCGAGGCTTACTCGACCGCCGCTTCCGGACGGTCCACCAGCTCGACATACGCCATCGGGGCGTTGTCGCCGGCGCGGAAGCCGCACTTCAGGATGCGCAGGTAGCCACCCGGACGCGACTGGTAGCGCGGGCCGAGCGTGGTGAACAGCGTACCGACGGCTTCCTTGTCGCGCAGGCGCGAGAAGGCAAGACGACGATTGGCGACGCCATCGATCTTGCCGAGGGTGATCAGCGGTTCTGCGACACGGCGCAGTTCCTTGGCCTTCGGCAGGGTGGTCTTGATCAGGCCGTGCTTGATGAGCGACGCGGCCATGTTGCGGAACATCGCTTCGCGATGGGCGCTGGTGCGGCTGAACTTGCGGCCGGCTTTCTGGTGGCGCATGGGTTGGATTCCTAAAGAAGAGTGGGACGTTGGACTTCGCTGTCGCCATCCAGGCGTTGCAACTGTGGACTGCGGGTGGTCCTAACCGGCCATCCTTGACCGGAGCGCCGCGGGCCTTCAGGTCCGTCGACGTGGGTGTTGCAGCGAAGCTCCCGCGCGAGCGCGGGAGCTTCGTGTTGCTTCATCAACCGAGCATGCCGTGCTGGGCGACACCGGCCGGCGGCCAGTTTTCCAGCTTCATGCCCAGGGACAGGCCGCGCTGCGCCAGGACTTCCTTGATCTCGGTCAGCGACTTCTTGCCGAGGTTCGGGGTCTTGAGCAGTTCGACTTCCGTCTTCTGGATCAGGTCGCCGATGTAGTAGATGCTCTCGGCCTTCAGGCAGTTGGCCGAACGCACGGTCAGCTCAAGGTCGTCGATCGGGCGCAGCAGCACCGGATCCACGCCACTCGCTGCCTGCTTCGGCGCGCCGCGATCGCGGTGCGTGAAGTCACCGAACACCGACAGCTGGTCGCTGAGGATGTCGGCGGCGGTGCGCACGGCTTCCTCGGCATCGATCGTGCCGTTGGTTTCGATATCCAGGACCAGCTTGTCCAGGTCGGTGCGCTGCTCGACGCGCGCGGCTTCCACCGCGTACGCGACGCGACGGACCGGCGAGAACGAGGCGTCCAGCACCAGGCGACCGATCGCACGGGTTTCTTCATCCGGACGACGACGGGCAGCGGCCGGCTGGTAGCCGAAACCACGCTCGATCTTCAGGCGCATGTTCAGCGCCGTGTCCTTGGTCAGGTTGCAGATGACCAGTTCCGGATTCAGGATCTCGACGTTGTGGTCGGTCTTGATGTCGCCGGCGGTCACCACGCCCGGGCCCTGCTTGGCCAGGCTCAGCGTGGAGGAGTCGCCGCTATGGATGCGGATGGCCACATCCTTCAGGTTCAACAGCACTTCCAGCACGTCTTCCTGCATGCCTTCGATGGTGCTGTATTCGTGCAGCACGCCATCGATCTCGACTTCGGTGATCGCGAAGCCGGGGATCGACGACAGCAGCACGCGGCGCAACGCATTGCCGAGCGTATGCCCGTAACCACGCTCCAGCGGTTCGATGACCACTTTCGCGCGATTGCCGGTCAGGCGCTCGATCTGCGGGCCGCGGGGGCGCAGCACTTGCTGAGTAATACCCGTCATGTTGCTTTGTCTCCTGCGGTCCCCCGGTCGCCCGGGGGTGCGTGAATGAATTACTTCGAGTACAACTCGACGATCAGCGCTTCGTTGATGTCGGCGGGCAGGTCCGAACGCGCCGGAACCGCCTTGAACACGCCGCTGAACTTCTTCGCATCGACTTCAACCCACGACGGGTTCAAGTCGAGCTGCTCGGCGACCGTCAACGACTCCTGCACGCGGAGCTGCTTCTGGGCCTTCTCCGACAGCGCGATCGCGTCGCCAGCCTTGACCTGGTAGGACGGAAGGTTGACCGGCTTGCCGTTGACCAGCACGCCACGGTGCGAGACCAGCTGGCGGGCGGCCGGACGGGTCACGGCGAAGCCCATGCGGTAGATGACGTTGTCGAGGCGGGTTTCCAGCAACTGCAGCAGGTTCTCGCCGGTGTTGCCCTTCTTGGTCGAGGCCTTCTTGTAGTAGTTGCGGAACTGGCGCTCCAGCAGGCCGTAGATACGCTTGACCTTCTGCTTCTCGCGCAGCTGGGTGGCGTAGTCGGACAGCTTGCCCTTGCGGGCGGTGGCGCCGTGCTGGCCGGGCTTCTGCTCCAGCTTGCACTTCGAGTCCAGCGCACGGGCCGGGCTCTTGAGCGACAGGTCGGCGCCTTCACGGCGCGCGAGCTTACAGGTAGGACCGATATAACGAGCCATTTCTTATCGCCCCCTTAGACGCGACGCTTTTTCGGCGGACGGCACCCGTTGTGCGGGATCGGCGTCACGTCGATGATGTTGGTGATCTTGTAGCCCACGTTGTTCAACGAACGCACGGCCGACTCGCGACCCGGACCCGGGCCCTTGATGCGGACTTCCAGCGACTTCACGCCGTAGTCCAGAGCTGCACGGCCTGCCTTTTCGGCAGCGACCTGCGCCGCGAACGGCGTGGACTTGCGGGAACCGCGGAAACCGGCACCACCCGAGGTCGCCCAGGAAAGCGCATTGCCCTGGCGGTCGGTGATGGTGACGATGGTGTTGTTGAAAGAAGCGTGGACGTGGGCGACGCCGTCGGTGATGACGCGCTTGATCTTCTTCTTGACTTTGGCAGCAGCTGGCTTGGCCATGGTGGTCGCCCCTTACTTCTTGATGGCTTTGCGCGGACCCTTGCGGGTACGGGCATTGGTGCGGGTGCGCTGGCCACGCAGCGGCAGGCCGCGACGGTGGCGCAGGCCGCGATAGCAACCCAGGTCCATCAGGCGCTTGATCGCGATGCCGACTTCACGGCGCAGGTCGCCCTCGACCACGTACTTGCCGACTTCGGCGCGCAGGCGCTCGACTTCCGGCTCGGACAGGTCGCGGATCTTGGTGGTCGAGACGACGCCGGCGGCTTCGCAGACCTTCTTGGAACGGGTACGGCCAATGCCGTAGATGCTTTGCAAACCGACCCAGACATGCTTCTGGGCAGGCAGGTTGACACCTGCAATACGCGCCATGACGCGGTTCTCCAACTGTGAGTATTGGCCCGTGTACGGTCATCCCGGGCGGGATTCGCGCAGACAGGCGGAGTGAACTGGAAATTCTAACAAGATCCGGTGTTTACGGGAAGCCCGGGGCGGCAACGCCGACTTCGGACCGGCATGGGGAGTGTGCCCATGCTCCGGCGCCGGAACCTGCCTGGTGCAGGACGGGGGTTTCCCCCTGCCCTACCCGCCCGCGCTACTCTGGCGCAGGGACTGGCCGGTTCGCACCCCCGCACCGGATCGCTGCGGGGGCCGCCCATCTAAGTCAGCCGGCCATGAGGGCCGGACTGGTGCGGGAAGCCCGCGATTATACCTCAGCCCCGGGGGGCAAGACCGCCCCGCGAACCGCCCTTCAAGTTGGCCTTCTTCAGCAGGCTCTCGTACTGGTGGGACATCAGGTGCGCCTGGATCTGCGCGATGAAGTCCATCACCACCACAACCACGATCAACAGCGAGGTGCCACCGAAGTAGAACGAGGTGCCCAGCTGAGTGCGCATGACTTCCGGCAGCAGGCAGACCGCCACCAGGTACATCGAACCGATGGCCGTCAGCCGCGTCAGCACGCCGTCGACGTAGTCGGCGGTAGCCTTGCCCGGGCGGATGCCGGGAATCAGCGCGCCCGACTTCTTCAGGTTCTCCGCGGTTTCCTGCGAGTTGAACACCAGCGCCGTGTAGAAGAACGCGAAGCCGATGATCATCGCCGCAAACACGATCATGTGCAGCGGCTCGCCCGGGGCCAGCGCATTGGAGATGCGCTGCAACCACGTGGTGGCGCCGCTGTTCTGGCCGGACCACATGGCCAGCGTCGCCGGGAAGGCCAGGATGCTGGAGGCAAAGATCGGCGGAATCACGCCGGCCATGTTGAGCTTCAGCGGCAGGAA
The DNA here is from genome assembly GCF_964253495.1 of Pseudoxanthomonas sp. LjRoot127. Taxonomy (NCBI): domain Bacteria; kingdom Pseudomonadati; phylum Pseudomonadota; class Gammaproteobacteria; order Lysobacterales; family Lysobacteraceae; genus Pseudoxanthomonas; species Pseudoxanthomonas sp. LjRoot127. The sequence goes on along the minus strand of NZ_CAXUQR020000001.1, from coordinate 2,614,487 downwards.
CGACGTCTGGTTCATGTACGCATTGCGACCGCCCTGGCGGCGCGCGTAGTTCACCGTGATCCGCCGCTGGCCGCGTTCCACGAACACCACCAGGAAGGTGAAGCCCAGCACCACCACGGCGATGATCAGCAGCGAGATGAAGCTCAGCGTGCCGTCACGGAACGCGCCGACGGTCTGGATGACCGCGCCCGGCAAGCCGGCCACGATGCCCGCGAAGATGATCAGCGAGACGCCGTTGCCGATGCCACGCTCCGTTACCTGCTCACCCAACCACATCAGGAAGATGGTGCCAGCGGTCAAGGCGACCACCGCGGTCAGAACGAAACCCATGCCCGGCGCGTACACCACCGGCATGCCGCCCGGCGCGACTTGGTTCTGCAACGCGGTGGCGATGCTGCCGCCCTGCACGACCGCCAGCAGCACCGCGCCGATGCGCGAGTACTGGGTGATCTTGCGGCGACCGGATTCGCCTTCCTTCTGCAGCGCCTTCAGGCTCGGGAAGATGTGCACGCCCAGCTGCATCACGATCGACGCCGAGATGTAGGGCATGACGTTGAGCGCGAAGATGCTGAAACGGTGCAGGGCGCCGCCCGAGAACATGTTGAACATGTCCACGATGCCGCCGCCCTGCGCCTGCATCATCGCAAGCATGGCATCGGGATTGACGCCCGGGACCGGGATGAAACAGCCGATCCGGTAGACGATCAGCGCACCCAGCACGAACAGCAGGCGCTGGCGGAGTTCGGTGAACTTGCCTGCGCCTGCCAGCGCACCGGCGGCATTACCCTGCGCCATGCGTCCGTTACTCCTGCACGCTGCCGCCGGCAGCCTCGATGGCGGCCTTGGCACCGGCCGTGGCGGCCACGCCCTTCAGCACGAACTTCTTGGTGAGTTCGCCCTTCTTGACGATCTTGGCGCGCTTGGCGGTGCTGGGGACCAGCTTGGCGGCACGCAGCACGGCGAAGTCGATTTCGCCGGCTTCCAGCTTCTCCAGCTGGTACGACAGCACTTCGGCGCAATCCAGCTTCAGCTTGGAGCGGAAGCCGACCTTCGGCAGACGCTTGATCAGCGGCATCTGGCCGCCTTCGAACTTCGCCTTGATCTTGCCCTTGCCCGCGCGTGCGAACGAACCCTTGTGACCACGACCCGCGGTCTTGCCCAGGCCGGAACCGATACCGCGACCGACGCGGGTGCGTTCGGTACGGGCGCCGTCGGCGGGCTTCAGTGTGTTGAGACGCATGTTGATTACTCCTCGACCTTGACGAGGTAGTGAACCTTGGCGATCAGGCCGCGCACCTGCGGGCTGTCCTTCAGTTCACGCACATCGTTGAGCTTGTTCAGGCCCAGCGCCTTCACCGACAGGCGGTGGCGCGACTGGGAACCACGCAGGCCGCGCACCAGGCGCACCTTGACGGTCTTGTTGGACTCGTTAGCCATTGAGGAGTTCCTCCACCTTCTTGCCGCGCTTGGCCGCGATGCGGGTCGGCGACTGCATGTCGCTCAGGCCCTTCAGCGTGGCGCGAACCAGGTTGATCGGGTTGCGCGAACCGACGGCCTTCGCCAGCACGTTCTTGACGCCCACCGCTTCCAGCACAGCGCGCATGGCGCCGCCGGCGATCACGCCCGTACCTTCCGAGGCCGGCTGCATGAACACGCGGGCCGCACCGTGGCCGGCCTTCACCGGATGCCACAACGTACCGTTGTTCAGGTCGACATTCAGCATGCCCTTGCGGGCGTACTCCATCGACTTCTGGATGGCGACCGGCACTTCGCGCGCCTTGCCGTAACCGAAACCGATCTTGCCGTTGCCGTCACCCACGACCGTCAGCGCGGTGAAGGTGAACTGGCGACCGCCCTTGACGGTCTTGCTGACGCGGTTCACCGCGACCAGCTTCTCGATCATGCCGTCGTCGACTTTCTCTTCGCGGTTGCGGTCGCGATCGCGGCCCCGCGGCTGACGTTCTTCTGCCATTGCTTGAATTCCTTGATTGATGAGGTATGTACGGCGTGGCCGCTTATGGTTGTGGTGTGAAGCGGTGGCGCAACGGTCGATGCAGAAGGTCGACCGCGCCCGGCGCAGCCCGCGCCGGCAGGTCAGGACATGGGGCTGCCCCCATGCCCTTCATACTTAGAACTGCAGGCCGCCTTCGCGGGCCGCATCGGCCAGGGCCTTGATGCGGCCGTGGTAACGGTAGCCCGAACGGTCGAATGCGATCTTCTCGATGCCCTCGGCCTTGGCGCGCTCGGCGATCACCTTGCCCACGCGGGCGGCGGCATCGCTGTTCTTGCCGTTCTTCAGGCCATCCTTCACATCGGCCTGAAGCGTATTCGCCGACGCGATGACCTTGGAGCCATCGGCGGTGAACAGCTGGGCGTAGATATGCTGGCCGGTGCGCAGCACCGACAGGCGCGGGACGCCGAGTTCGCGGATGTGCGCGCGGGTGGACTTGGCGCGGCGCAGGCGGGCGGTGTTCTTGATGCTCATGATCTGGTTCCTCGAAGCCGAAAGCCCGGTTAGGCCTTCTTCGCTTCCTTGCGGATGATGGTTTCGTCGGAGTACTTCACGCCCTTGCCCTTGTAGGGCTCCGGCGGACGGAAACCGCGGATCTTGGCGGCAACTTCACCAACGCGCTGCTTGTCGGCACCCTGCACCAGGATTTCGGTCTGGGTCGGGGTGGCGATGGTGATGCCTTCCGGCGTCTTGAACAGGATCGGATGCGAGAAACCCAGCGACAGGTTCAGGTCCTTGCCCTGCATCGCAGCGCGGTAACCCACGCCGACCAGTTCGAGCTTGCGCTCGAAACCGTCCGACACGCCCTTGACCATGTTGGCCAGGATCGCACGGATGGTGCCGGTGATGGCGTCGTCGGCCGGCGTGACCGGCGACAGGTTCACCGTGCCGTTGTCGACGTTCAGTTCGACACCGGCCGGCTTGGCGATGGACAGGGTGCCCTTCGGGCCCTTGACGTTGAGGGTCTCGCCCTGGGCATTCAGTTCGACGCCCTTGGGGAGATTGATCGGCTTCTTGGCTACGCGGGACATGTCTGGGCTCCTTCGCTTAGGCCACGAAGCACAGCACTTCACCACCAACGCCGGCCGCACGGGCCTGCGCATCGGTCATGATGCCCTTCGAGGTGGAGATGATGGCGACGCCGAGGCCACCGAGGACCTTGGGCAGTTCTGCCTTGCCACGGTACTGGCGCAGGCCCGAACGGGACACGCGGCTCAGCTTCTCGATGACCGGCTTGCCTTCGAAATACTTCAGGACGATCTCGAGCTCGGCCTTGTTGTTCTCGGTCTTCGTCACGCGGACGTCGCCGACATAGCCTTCCGCCTTGAGGACGTTGGCGATCGAGGTCTTGATCTTGGAGGACGGCATCTTCACCGTCGGCTTGCCCACAGCGGCGGCATTGCGAATGCGCACCAGCATGTCGGCGATGGGATCAGTCATGCTCATTAGAGTCTGCCTTATGAGTAGCACCGATATCCGCTTTCGCGAAAATCTTGCGTTGTCCCTGGAAACCCCCAGGCGGGCGGCCGGTTCCCCAGCCCTCCCCCGGCCTGGCCGCGGGAGCCGAACATTGTACAACAACAAGTCCGGCAGGTGCCGGACTTGTCCTCGGAACCGAAGGAGAGCCGGTTCTGGCTCTCCCGGCGTCCTTACCAGCTGGCCTTGCGCAGGCCGGGGACGTCACCGTTCATCGTCGCCTTGCGCAGCATGTTGCGGCCCAGGCCGAACTTGCGGTACACGCCACGCGAACGACCGGACAGCTCACAGCGGTTGCGCTGGCGGCTCGGCGAGGAGTCGCGCGGCAGCTTCTGCAGCTTGACGACCGCATCGGCCTTTTCTTCGTACGAGGCGTTCTGGCTGGAGATGATCTTCTTCAGCGCATCGCGCTTGGCGGCGTACTGCTTGGCCAGCTTTTCCCGCTTGATGTCGCGGTTGACCATCGAGGTCTTTGCCATGATGTCGTTTTCCTAGCGAATCAGTTGCGGAACGGGAACTTGAACGCTTCGAGCAACGCCTTGGCTTCGGCGTCGTTCTTGGCGGTCGTCGTGATGGCGATATCCATGCCGCGGATCGCGTCGACGGCGTCGAAGTCGATTTCCGGGAAGATGATCTGTTCCTTCACGCCCATGTTGTAGTTGCCGCGACCGTCGAACGAACGGCCGGACACGCCACGGAAGTCGCGGACGCGCGGCAGCGAAATGCTGATCAGGCGATCCAGGAATTCGTACATCTTGGCGCGACGCAGGGTGACCTTGCAGCCGATCGGCCAGCCGTCGCGGATCTTGAACGAAGCCACCGACACGCGGGACTTGGTCGTGATCGGCTTCTGGCCGGTGATCTTGGCCAGGTCGGCCACGGCGTTTTCCAGGATCTTCTTGTTGGTCGCCGCCTCACCCACACCCATGTTGATGGTGATCTTGGTGATCTTCGGCACTTCCATCGGATTGGTGTAGCCGAACTTCTTCATCAGAGCCGGCGCCACTTCTTCCTTGTAGATTTTTTCGAGACGAGTGGTCATGTCATTCCTCAGGCGTCGAGCGCCTCACCGCTGGAGCGGAACACACGCAGTTTGCGTCCATCCTCCAGCACCTTGAAACCGATACGCTCGCCCTTGCCCGTTGCCGGGTTGAACAGCGCGACATTGGAGATGTGGATCGAGCGCTCGCTCTCCACCACGCCACCCGCGATACCGGCCTGCGGGTTCGGCTTGGTGTGGCGCTTGACGACGTTGACGTTGGACACGACCACGCGGTCGCCATCCACACGCACCACGTCGCCCTTCTTGCCCTTGTCCTTGCCGGCGGTGACGACGACCTGGTCGCCCTTCTTGATACGGTTAGCCATTTCTTTGTCCTCCGCTCACAGCACTTCAGGCGCGAGCGAAACGATCTTCATGAACTTCTCGGAACGCAGCTCGCGGGTCACGGGCCCGAAGATACGGGTGCCGATCGGCTCCTGCTTGTTGTTCAGCAGGACGGCGGCGTTGCCATCGAAGCGGATCAGCGAACCATCGGGGCGACGGACGCCCTTGCGGGTGCGCACGACGACCGCGTCGTAGACTTCGCCCTTCTTCACCTTGCCGCGCGGGATGGCGTCCTTGACGGTCACCTTGATGATGTCGCCGATGCCGGCGTAACGGCGCTTGGAGCCGCCCAGCACCTTGATGCACATCAGTTCCTTGGCGCCGGAGTTGTCGGCCGCGTCAAGGTAGCTCTGCATCTGGATCATGATTCAGATCTCCTTTTATTCAGCCGCGCGGGTGATGATTTCCACCACGCGCCAGTTCTTGGTCTTGGACATCGGGGCGATCTCGGTCACGCGCACCACGTCGCCTTCCTTGCAGCTGTTGTCCGCGTCGTGCGCGTGCAGCTTGGTGGAACGCTTGATGTACTTGCCGTACAGGGCGTGCTTGACCTGACGCTCCACCAGGATGGTGACCGTCTTGTCCATCTTGTTGCTGACGACGCGGCCTTCGATGGTGCGTTGCGCTTTGTCTTTGTTATCGCTCATCTTGGTCGCTCCTTACTTCTGGCTGCCCAGCAGGGTCTTGACGCGAGCGATCTCGCGGCGGACCCGGCGGGTTTCATGCGTCTTCGGCAGCTGGCCGGTCACCTTCTGCATGCGCAGGGAGAATTGCTCCTTGCGCAGTTCGGTCAGGTGGGCCTTCAGTTCGTCAGCCGACTTCTCGCGGAGTTGCTTGAGTTCCATTAGCGCACCGTCCGGGTCACGAAAGTGGTGGTGACCGACAGCTTGGCCGCGGCCAGGCGGAACGCCTCGCGCGCGATGTCCTCGCTGACGCCTTCGATTTCATAGATCATGCGGCCCGGCTGGATCTGGGCGACCCAGTATTCGACGTTGCCCTTACCGGAACCCATGCGGACTTCGATGGGCTTCTTGGTGATCGGCTTGTCGGGGAACACACGGATCCACATCTTGCCGCCACGCTTCACGTAACGGCTGATGGAACGACGCGCTGCTTCGATCTGGCGCGCGGTCAGCTGACCGTGCGCCGTGGCCTTCAGGCCGTACTCGCCGAAACTGACGAGGTTGCCGCTCCAGCTCAGGCCTTCGTTACGGCCTTTGTGCATCTTGCGGTATTTGGTTCGCTTGGGTTGCAACATGACTGATTACCTCGCGTCGCGGTCACGAGCCGGGCGCGACGGACGTTCGCTGCGCTCGGGGCGCGCGTCGTCCTGCTTCTCCTGACCCACCTGGCTGAAATCGAAGATTTCGCCCTTGTAGACCCACACCTTGATGCCGATGATGCCGTAGGTGGTCTTCGCCTCGGCAAAACCGTAATCGATGTCGGCACGCAGCGTGTGCAGCGGCACGCGGCCTTCGCGGTACCACTCCGAACGGGCGATTTCCGCACCATTCAAGCGGCCGGCCACGTTGACCTTGATGCCCAGGGCACCCAGGCGCATCGCGTTGCCCACGGCACGCTTCATGGCGCGGCGGAACATGATGCGGCGTTCCAGCTGCTGCGCGATCGATTCGGCCACCAGCTGGGCGTCCAGCTCGGGCTTGCGCACTTCGGTGACGTTGATGTGCGCCGGGACGCCCATCAGGTCGCTCACTTCCTTGCGCAGCTTCTCGATGTCCTCACCGCGCTTGCCGATCACGACGCCCGGACGGGCGGTGTGGATGGTCACGCGGGCGGTCTTGGCCGGACGCTCGATCAGGATCTTGGAAATGCCCGCCTGCGCCAGCTTCTTGCGAAGCATCTCGCGCACCTTGAGGTCCGCGGCGAGGTAGTCGGCGTAGTCGCGCTTGTTGGCGAACCACTTGGAATTCCAGTCCTTGGCGATGCCCAGGCGGATACCGGTCGGATGAACTTTGTGACCCATACTTATTTGCCCTCGCCCACGACCACGGTGATGTGGCTGGTGCGCTTCAGAATGCGGGTGCCACGGCCCTTGGCGCGGGCCATGAAACGCTTCAGCATCGGACCTTCGTCGACCATGATGGTCTTGACCTTCAGCTCGTCGACGTCGGCGCCCTGGTTGTTCTCGGCGTTGGCGATGGCGGACTCCACGACCTTCTTGATCAGGTGGGCAGCCTTCTTGTCCGAGAACTTCAGCAGGTTGACGGCGCGCTCGGCCGGCAGGCCACGCACCTGGTCAGCGACCAGGCGGGCTTTCTGGGGGGAGATGCGCGCGGTGCGCAGGATGGCTTTCGCTTCCATGTTCATCTCTCCTTACTTCTTGCCGCCGGCTTTCTTGTCGCCACCGTGACCCTTGAAGGTACGGGTGACGGCAAACTCGCCGAGCTTGTGGCCGACCATGTTCTCGTTGACCAGCACGGGAACGTGGTTCTTGCCATTGTGGATGGCGATCGTGAAGCCCACCATTTCCGGCAGGATCATCGAACGGCGCGACCAGGTCTTGATCGGCTTCTTGCTGCCGCCCGCGGCCTCCACCTTCTTGACGAGGTGGTGATCGACGAACGGGCCCTTCTTGAGTGAACGTGCCATGGTCGATTAGCCCCTACGATCGCGGACGATGAATTGCTGCGTGCGCTTGTTCTTGCGCGTCTTGTAACCCTTGGTCGGGACACCCCACGGGGTGACCGGATGCGGGTTGCCCTGGCCGGCCTTGGCCTCACCACCACCGTGCGGGTGGTCGACGGGGTTCATGGCCGCACCGCGGACGGTCGGCTTGACACCGCGCCAGCGCTTGGCACCGGCCTTGCCGAGCTTCTCCAGGCTGTGCTCGTCGTTGCCGACTTCGCCCACCGTGGCGCGGCACTCGACCTGCACCTTGCGCATTTCGCCGGAGCGGAGGCGCAGCGTGGCGAACCCCTGCTCGCGAGCGACCAGCTGCACGGCGGCGCCGGCGGCGCGGGCGATCTGCGCGCCCTTGCCCGGCTTCAGCTCGATGCCGTGGATCGTCGTACCGACCGGGATGTTGCGCAGCGGCAGCGTGTTGCCGGCCTTGATCGGCGCATCGCTGCCGGCGATGACCTGATCACCGGCCTTCAGGCCCTTCGGGGCGATGATGTAGCGACGCTCGCCATCGACGTAGCACAGCAGCGCGATGTGCGCGGTGCGGTTCGGATCGTATTCGATCCGCTCCACGCGCGCGGGGATGCCTTCCTTGTCGCGCTTGAAGTCGATGAGACGATAGTGCTGCTTGTGGCCACCACCGATATGACGGGTGGTGATGCGACCGTGGTGGTTGCGACCGCCGGACTTGCTCTGCTTCTCGAGCAGCGCAGCATGCGGAGCACCCTTGTGCAGGTCGGGCGTCACCACGCGGACCGCCGAACGGCGACCGGGAGAGGTGGGTTTGAATTTCATCAATGGCATGTGGATCTACCTCAGGCCTTGGCCGACACGTCGATGGCCTGGCCGTCGGCCAGACGCACGTACGCCTTGCGCCAGTCGCCGCGGCGGCCGGCGCGGTTACGGAAGGACTTGTTCTTGCCCTTGACGTTGACCACGTTGACCGTCTCGACCTTGACGTCGAACAGCTGCTCGACCGCGGCCTTCACATCGGCCTTGGTGGCATCGTTCGAGACTTCGAAGACGTATTGATTGGAGAGTTCCTGCAGGCGCACGGTCTTTTCGGAGACGCGCGGAGCACGCAGCACGGCAAAAATCTTTTCGTTGCTGATCATGCCAGCCACTCCTCGATCTTCTTGATGGCGTCGGCCGTGATCAACACGGAGTCGGCACCGACCAGCGCCGCCGGATCCAGACCCTGCACGTCGCGCACTTCCACGTAGGGAAGGTTGCGGGCGGACAGGTAAAGGTGCTCGGAAGCATCTTCGGTGACGATCAGCGGACGCTTGCCGAGCTCGAAGCCCTTCAGCTTCTCGACCAGGGCGCTGGTCTTGGTGGCGTCCACGTCGAACGCTTCCACGACCTTCAGGCGGTTCTGGCGGTTGAGCTCGGACAGGATCGAGCTGATGGCCGCACGGTACATCTTGCGGTTGACCTTCTGCGCGAAGCTGCGCGGCTTGGCCGCGAAAGTCACGCCGCCGCCCACGAAGATCGGCGCGGTCAGGGCGCCGTGACGGGCACCGCCGCCCTTCTGCTTCTTGGACTTCTTGGTGGTGCCGTTCACTTCGGCGCGCGTCTTCTGCGCCTTGGTGCCGGCACGACCGGCGTTGCGGTAGGCAACGACGACCTGGTGGACCAGATCCTCGCTGAATTCACGGCCGAACACGTCGTCGGAGACCGACAGCTTGTTGGCGCTACCTGTAATGGCTAGTTCCATGGTCGTTCTCCTCAACCCTTGCTTGCCGGACGCACGATCACGTCACCACCCGGCGCACCCGGCACGGCGCCGCGAACGGCGATCAGGCCGCGCTCGGCGTCCACGCGGACGACTTCCAGGTTCTGCGTGCTCTGCTGCACGGCACCCATGTGGCCGGACATTTTCTTGCCCGGGAACACTCGGCCCGGCGTCTGGCGCTGACCCAGCGAACCCGGCGCGCGATGCGACAGCGAGTTACCGTGGGTGGCGTCGCCCATGCGGAAGTTCCAGCGCTTGATGGTGCCCTGGAAGCCCTTGCCCTTGGTGACACCCTGGACGTCGACGATCTGGCCGACTTCGAAGATGTCGGCCTTGATCTCGCCGCCGACGGTGAAGTCGCCCAGCTTGTCGGCTTCCACGCGCAGTTCCCAGAGGCCGCGGCCGGCTTCGACCTTGGCCTTGGCCAGGTGACCGGCAACAGGCTTGGTGACGAGCGAGGCGCGGCGGGTACCGACGGCAACCTGCACGGCGCTGTAGCCGTCGGTTTCCGGGGTCTTGATCTGGGTGATGCGGTTCGGGGTTGCTTCGATCAGCGTCACCGGGATGGACTTGCCATCTTCGGTGAACACGCGGGTCATGCCAGCCTTGCGGCCGACGAGACCCAACGAATATTTCTTCGCGGTCATGGTCGTGGGCCTCAGGTCAACTTGATCTGCACGTCGACGCCAGCCGCGAGTTCGAGCTTCATCAGCGCGTCCACGGTCTTGTCGTTCGGGTCGACGATGTCGAGCACGCGCTTGTGCGTGCGGGTTTCGTACTGGTCACGCGCGTCCTTGTCGACGTGCGGGGAAACCAGGATGGTGTAGCGCTCGATCTTGGTCGGCAGCGGGATCGGGCCGCGCACTTGCGCGCCGGTCCGCTTGGCTGTCTCGACGATCTCGCTGGCCGAGCGGTCGATCAGACGATGATCGTACGCCTTGAGCCGGATTCGGATCTTTTGGTCCGCCATGACGGTGTTCCTTCGTTAAAGAGCGACGGGCGCGGCCTCTGGGATGCCTTGCCCCGGTTAGTCCAAGCTGTTCCAGTTCCCCGCCGGCCGCGTGGACTCCACGGTCGGATAGCGCCGGAATCGGCTGGGGATCTTCCTGAAAAACTAGGCAGGCCGGTAAACCGGCCCGCCCAGACATGAAAGTATAGGACGCGTGACAGGCCCCGTCAACCACCGGGGCACCCCGCCTCGGCCCGAGGGCCGGCAGGAAGGCACGCGACACTCCGTGTCTGGCGAACACGAGGCGCTTCCTGCACCTCTTTTCGCGGTAGAACCAGCGGCCTCCCAGGGGGCGCTGGCGGATCATGCGAGTCCTGTCGGGCCAGGAGGCCCTCAAGGGGCGCGCATAATAGCGCAGGTTCTGCTGTTTTGCAGCATCCATCGCGCGAAACGAATGGATTTCTGCAAAAAATAGGCGGACCGAGGTCCGGTCCGCCCTTGTCGCTTCATCAGGCGCTGGATCCCAGCCTGCGCGGGAATGACGGCCCAAGGAAGCCGGACGGGCTGGCCCGTCCGGATCAGGACGTCACTTGATGATCTTGGCCACCACGCCGGCGCCGACCGTACGGCCGCCTTCGCGGATCGCGAAACGCAGGCCTTCGTCCATCGCCACCGGGTTGATCAGGGTGACCACCATCTTGATGTTGTCGCCCGGCATGACCATTTCCACGCCTTCCGGCAGCGTCACCGCACCGGTGATGTCGGTCGTGCGGAAGTAGAACTGCGGACGGTAGCCCTTGAAGAACGGGGTGTGACGGCCGCCTTCGTCCTTGCTCAGCACGTAGACTTCGGCTTCGAACTCGGTGTGCGGGGTGATCGAACCCGGCTTGGCCAGCACCTGGCCACGCTCAACGTCGTCACGCTTGGTGCCGCGCAGCAGCAGACCGGCGTTGTCGCCCGCCTGGCCCTGGTCCAGCAGCTTGCGGAACATTTCCACGCCCGTGACCGTGGTCTTCTGGGTCGGACGGATACCGACGATCTCGATTTCCTCGCCCACCTTGATCACGCCGCGCTCGATACGGCCGGTCACCACGGTGCCGCGGCCCGAGATCGAGAACACGTCTTCCACCGGCATCAAGAACGGCTTGTCGACGTCACGCTCCGGGGTCGGGATCCAGGTGTCCAGCGCATCGACCAGCTTCAGGATCGCCGGCACGCCGATCTCGCTCTGGTCGCCTTCCAGCGCCAGGCGGGCCGAGCCCGAGATGATCGGGGTGTCGTCGCCCGGGAACTCGTACTTGCTCAGCAGCTCGCGGACTTCCATCTCCACCAGCTCCAGCAGCTCGGCGTCGTCCACCATGTCGGCCTTGTTCAGGAACACGACGATGTACGGCACGCCCACCTGGCGCGACAGCAGGATGTGCTCGCGCGTCTGCGGCATCGGGCCGTCGGCGGCCGAGCACACCAGGATCGCGCCGTCCATCTGGGCAGCACCGGTGATCATGTTCTTCACGTAGTCGGCGTGGCCCGGGCAATCCACGTGCGCGTAGTGGCGCGAAGCGGATTCATATTCCACGTGGGCCGTGGAGATCGTGATGCCGCGCGCCTTCTCTTCCGGCGCCGCGTCGATCGCGTCATAGGCCTTGAACTCGCCACCGAAACGCTCCGCGCCGATCTTCGTCAGCGCCGCCGTCAGCGTCGTCTTGCCGTGGTCAACGTGACCAATCGTGCCCACGTTAACGTGGGGCTTGGTGCGTTCGAACTTACCCTTTGCCATTGTCTTCTACCTTGTTATGCGTGATTCGTGACGGGAATGCAGGGTACGCGACCGCGACACCCTGCCCCATTGCTCAGTTCTTCTTGACGACCGCGTCGGCGATATTGGCCGGCGCTTCCGCGTAGTGGTCGAACTCCATCGAGAACGTCGCGCGACCCTGCGACATCGAACGCAGCGTGGTGGCGTAGCCGAACATTTCGCCCAGCGGCACCATCGCAGCGATCACCTTGCCGGACGGACTGTCGTCCTGGCCCTGCAGGATGCCGCGACGACGGCTCACGTCGCCCATCACGTCGCCCAAATAATCTTCCGGGGTGACGATCTCGACCTTCATCATCGGCTCCAGCAGGACCGGCTGGGCCTTGCTGAAAGCTTCCTTGAACGCCATCGAGCCAGCGACCTTGAACGCCATTTCATTGGAGTCGACGTCATGGAACGAACCGTCGACCGCCTTGATGGCGATGTCGACCACCGGGAAGCCGGCCAGCGGGCCGCTCTTCATGGCGTCTTCAATGCCCTTGCCCGCAGCAGCGACGTATTCCTTCGGCACCACGCCACCGACGATGGCGCTCTCGTACGAGAAGCCCACACCGCGCTCGACCGGCGACATTTCGATGACGATGTGGCCGTACTGGCCGCGACCGCCCGACTGACGCACGAACTTGCCGTCCTGCTTGACCGACTTGCGGATCGTCTCGCGGTACGCCACCTGCGGCTTGCCGACGTTGGCTTCCACGTTGAACTCGCGCTTCATGCGGTCCACCAGGATTTCCAGGTGCAGCTCGCCCATGCCCGAGATGATCGTCTGGCCGGATTCTTCGTCCGTCTTGACGCGGAACGAGGGATCTTCCTGCGCCAGGCGGCCGAGGGCCAGGCCCATCTTCTCCTGGTCGGACTTGGTCTTCGGCTCCACCGCCATCGAGATGACGGGCTCCGGGAACACCATGCGCTCCAGGGTGATGATGTGGTCGAGCGAGCACAGCGTATCGCCGGTGGTGACGTCCTTCAGGCCGACCGCTGCGGCGATGTCGCCCGCGCGCACTTCCTTGATCTCGTCGCGCTGGTTGGAGTGCATCTGCAGGATGCGACCCACGCGCTCCTTCTTCGACTTGACCGGGTTGTACACGGCGTCGCCGGAGTTCAGCACGCCCGAGTAGACGCGGAAGAACGTCAGCGAACCCACGAACGGGTCCGTCATGATCTTGAACGCCAGCGCCGAGAACGGCTCGTTGTCGCCCGCCTTGCGACTGTCTTCCTTCTCGTTCTCGTCGATGCCCTGGACCGGCGGACGATCGGTCGGCGACGGCAGCAGCTGGATCACGCCGTCGAGCATGGCCTGCACGCCCTTGTTCTTGAACGCGGAGCCGCAGTAGACCGGAATCACTTCCACCTTCAGCGTGCGCTCGCGCAGGCCGGCGATGATCTCGGCTTCGGACAGATCGCCCTCGTTGAGGTACTTGTCCATCAGTTCTTCGCTGGCTTCGGCAGCCGCTTCGACCATGAAGGCGCGATCCGTCGCGGCTTTGTCAGCCAGCTCGGCGGGAATGTCGCGGTACTCGAACTTGGTGCCCTGGGAAGCGACATCCCAATGGATGTACTTCATCTTCAGCAGGTCGATGACGCCCTCGAAGCCGTCTTCGGCGCCGACCGGCACCTGCATCGGCACCGGGTACGCGCCCAGGCGGGTCTTCAGCTGGTCGACGACCTTGAAGAAGTCGGCACCGGTACGGTCCATCTTGTTGACGAACGCAAGACGCGGCACGGCGTATTTGTTGGCCTGGCGCCACACGGTCTCGGACTGCGGCTGCACGCCGCCAACGGCGCACAGCACGAACACCGCGCCGTCGAGCACGCGCAGCGAACGCTCGACTTCGATGGTGAAGTCGACGTGGCCGGGGGTATCGATGATGTTGAAGCGGTGCTGCGGCAGGGACTTGTCCATGCCGGTCCAGAACGCCGTGGTGGCGGCGGACGTGATCGTGATGCCGCGCTCCTGCTCCTGCTCCATCCAGTCCATGGTCGCGGCACCGTCGTGCACTTCACCGATCTTGTGGCTGACGCCGGTGTAGAACAGGATGCGCTCGGACGTGGTGGTCTTGCCGGCGTCGATGTGCGCCATGATGCCGAAATTGCGGTAACGCTCGATGGGAGTGGTGCGAGCCACGACAGTCTCTCTTTTCTGATGGAGGGCCGGCGGGATGCCAGGGCCTTCCGTGGAGGGCGGATCTTCAGATGGCCGAATGCCGCCTTTCGGCGGCCTTCGGGGCGGGGCGCCAAACTGCGCCCCAGGGACACCTAGATGGTGTCGGAGGCCCCTGCATGCAAGGGCCCCGAGGCCGTTACCAGCGGTAGTGCGCGAACGCCTTGTTCGCTTCCGCCATGCGGTGGGTCTCTTCACGCTTCTTGATGGCGCCGCCGCGGTTCTCGGAGGCATCCAGCAGTTCGGCAGCCAGCTTGCGCGGCATGGTGTTCTCGCCGCGCTTGCGCGCGGATTCGATCAGCCAGCGCATCGCCAGCGCCATGCGGCGCGACGAACGCACTTCGACCGGCACCTGGTAGGTGGCGCCGCCGACGCGGCGCGACTTCACTTCGACAGCCGGCGAGACGTTGTCCAACGCCTTCTCGACCAGCTCGAGGGCATTGGGGTTCTTTTCGCCGATGACGTCCATGGCGCCGTACACGATCTTTTCGGCGACCGACTTCTTGCCGCTCAGCATCACCATGTTGATGAAGCGGGCAATCGTCTGGCTGCCGTGCTTGGGGTCCGGCAGGATTTCACGTTGGGGGGCAGAGCCTTTGCGCGACATGATTCTTTTTCCTTAAGCCTTGGGACGCTTGGCGCCGTACTTCGAACGGCCCTGGCGGCGCTTGGCGACGCCGGAGGCGTCGAGCGAGCCGCGCACGGTGTGGTAGCGCACGCCCGGCAGATCCTTGACGCGGCCGCCGCGCACGAGCACCACGGAGTGCTCCTGCAGGTTGTGACCTTCACCGCCGATGTAGCTGATGATTTCTTCCTGGTTGGTCAGGCGCACCTTGGCGACCTTGCGAAGCGCCGAGTTCGGCTTCTTCGGGGTCGTCGTGTAGACGCGGGTGCACACGCCGCGACGCTGCGGGCAGTTGTCCAGCGCGGGCGACTGGCTCTTGTACGTGGGTGCCTGCCGCGGCTTGCGGACCAGCTGATTGACGGTTGCCATAGTGGATTCTTCGTGTGAAGGCCGGAGCCTTGTTTGACATGAAAACGAAGGCAGGCCGCAAGACGGCCCACCTAGACGGAAAAGTATAGCCGGCAACCCGCCCGACCGTCAACGCGACGGAGGTGGGTGCCTGCCAACTGACTGCGATCCCGCCCTTCCTGGGCCGAAAACGAGGCGCTTCCTGCGCCTCTTTTCGTGGTCTGGGACGGCCTGGAGGCCGTCAGGTAGTACGGTTTAGCTGGCGCTGGACTCCTCGCCGGCGTCGTCGGTGGTGGTCGTCACGACTGCAGAAGCAGCCTCGGCGACGCCGCCCGACAGGGCGTTCACTTCCGCCTCGGTCAGGCCCGACGCATTGCGACGGCGCTGGTTGTGGTACGCCAGGCCGGTACCCGCCGGGATGAGGCGGCCGACGATAACGTTTTCCTTCAGGCCGCGCAGCGTGTCGCGGGTGCCGCGGACGGCCGCCTCGGTCAGCACGCGCGTGGTCTCCTGGAACGAGGCCGCGGAGATGAACGATTCCGTCGCCAGCGAGGCCTTGGTGATGCCCAGCAGGACCGGGTCGTACTTCGCGGGCAGCTCGTTGCGGGCCAGCAGCTTCGCGTTCTCTTCGATGAAGCGCTGCTTCTCGACCTGCTCGCCGGCGAGGAACTTGCTGTTGCCGGCATCGGTGATCTCGACCTTGCGCAGCATCTGGCGGGTGATCACCTCGATGTGCTTGTCGTTGATCTTCACGCCCTGCAGGCGGTAGACGTCCTGGATTTCCTTGACCAGGTAGGCCGCCAGCGGTTCGACGCCCAGCAGGCGCAGGATGTCCTGCGGGCTCGGCTCGCCGTCCACGATGGTTTCGCCCTTGGCCACGTGCTCGCCTTCGAACACGATGATCTGGCGGAACTTCGGGATCAGCTCCTCGTGCTCCGAACCATCGGTGTCCTTGATGATCAGGCGCTGCTTGCCCTTGGTGTCCTTGCCGAAGCTGATGACGCCGGAGCGCTCGGCCAGAATGGCCGGGTCCTTCGGCTTGCGGGCTTCGAACAGGTCGGCCACGCGCGGCAGACCACCGGTAATGTCGCGGGTCTTGGACGCTTCCTGCGGCACCTTGGTGACCACGTCGCCCACGCCGACGGGAGCGCCGTCCTGCAGGTTGACGATCGAGCGCGGCGGCAGCAGGTACTGCGCCGGCAGGTCGGTCCCGGGGATGCTGAGGTCCTTGCCGTCCTTATCCACGATGCGGACGATCGGACGCAGGTCCTTGCCCTGCGAACCACGGCGCTTCGGATCGGTGATCTCGCGCGACGCCAGGCCGGTCAGGTCGTCGGTCTTCTCGATGACGGTGACGCCATCGACGAAGTCCACGAAGCGCACGAAGCCGGCCACTTCCGACACGATCGGGTGGTTGTGCGGATCCCAGTTCGCCACGGCTTGGCCGGCGGTGATCTGCGCGCCGTCCTTGACGTTGATGGTGGCGCCGTAGGGCAGCTTGTAGCGCTCGCGCTCGCGGCCATGGCCATCGAGCACCGACAGTTCGCCCGAACGCGAGACCGCGACCAGGCTGCCGTTCGCGTGTTCGACGAACTTCAGGTTGTTGAACTTGATGGAACCGGTGGTCTTGACCGTGATGTTGTCCACGGCTGCCGCACGCGAGGCCGCACCACCGATGTGGAACGTACGCATGGTCAGCTGCGTGCCGGGCTCGCCGATCGACTGCGCGGCGATGACGCCGACCGCTTCGCCGATGTTGACGATGTGGCCACGGGCCAAGTCGCGGCCGTAGCAGTGTGCGCAGACGCCGAATTCGGATTCGCAGGTGATGGTGGAACGCACCTTCAGGGACTGCACGCCGGCATCTTCCAGCTTCTGCACCCAGGCTTCGTCCAGCAGCGTGTTGCGGGTGACGATCGGATCTTCGTCGTTGCCCGGCAGGAACACGTCCTCGGCCACGATGCGGCCCAGCACGCGGTCGCGCAGCGGCTCGACCACGTCGCCGCCTTCCACGATCGGGGTCATGGTCAGGCCTTCCTGCGTGCCGCAATCGACCTCGGTGATCACCACGTCCTGCGCCACGTCGACCAGGCGACGGGTCAGGTAACCGGAGTTCGCCGTCTTCAGCGCGGTATCGGCCAGACCCTTGCGGGCACCGTGCGTGGAGTTGAAGTACTCCTGCACGTTCAGGCCTTCACGGAAGTTCGCCTTGATGGGCGTCTCGATGATCGAGCCGTCGGGACGGGCCATCAGGCCACGCATGCCGGCCAGCTGGCGGATCTGCGCCTGGCTACCACGGGCACCGGAGTCGGCCATGATGTAGAGCGAGTTCATCGACTTTTCGTTGATGGTCTCGCCCTTGGCGTTCTTCACCTTGTCGGTACCGATGGTGTCCATCATCGCCTTGGCGATGCGCTCGTTGGTGCGCGACCAGATGTCGACCACCTTGTTGTAGCGCTCGCCGGCGGTGACCAGACCGCTCTGGTACTGCTCCTGGATTTCCAGCACTTCCTGCTCGGCTTCGCCCAGGATGCCCTTCTTCTCGGCCGGAATCAGCATGTCGTCGATGCCGATCGAGACGCCGGCGCGCGTGGCGTATGCGAAACCGGTGTACATCAGCTTGTCGGCGAACACGACCGTGTCCTTCAGGCCCAGCATGCGGTAGCTGGAGTTGATCAGGCGGCTGATGGCCTTCTTGTTCAACTCGGTGTTTACCAGGGCGAACGGCAGGCCTTCCGGCAGGATCTCGGCCAGCAGCGCGCGACCGATCGTGGTGTCCACGATGCTGGTCTGCTGGCTGCGACCGCCCTCCTCGTCGATCACGGTACCGCTGATGCGGACCTTGACCTTCGCGTGCAGCTCGACGGCGCGGTTGTCGTAGGCGCGCTTGACCTCGGCGATGTTCGCGAAGGCCATGCCCTCGCCCTTCTTGTTCTCCAGCGCGCGGGTCATGTAGTACAGGCCCAGCACCACGTCCTGCGACGGCACGATGATCGGCTCGCCGTTGGCGGGCGACAGGATGTTGTTGGACGACATCATCAGCGCGCGCGCTTCCAGCTGGGCTTCCAGCGATAGCGGCACGTGGACGGCCATCTGGTCACCGTCGAAGTCGGCGTTGAACGCGGTGCAGACCAGCGGATGCAGCTGGATGGCCTTGCCTTCGATCAGCACAGGCTCGAACGCCTGGATGCCCAGGCGGTGCAGCGTCGGCGCGCGGTTCAGCAGCACCGGGTGCTCGCGGATGACTTCTTCCAGGATGTCCCAGACGTCGGCTTCCTCGCGCTCGACCAGCTTCTTGGCGGCCTTGATGGTGGTGGCCAGGCCGCGACGCTGCAGCTTGGCGAACACGAACGGCTTGAACAGCTCCAGCGCCATCTTCTTCGGCAGGCCGCACTCGTGCAGGCGCAGGGTGGGACCGACCACGATGACCGAACGGCCGGAGTAGTCGACGCGCTTGCCGAGCAGGTTCTGGCGGAAGCGGCCCTGCTTGCCCTTGATCATGTCGGCCAGCGACTTGAGCGGACGCTTGTTGGTGCCGGTGATGGCGCGGCCGCGACGGCCGTTGTCCATCAGGGCGTCAACCGACTCCTGCAGCATGCGCTTTTCGTTGCGCACGATGATGTCCGGAGCGTTGAGCTCCAGCAGGCGGCGCAGGCGGTTGTTGCGGTTGATGACGCGACGGTACAGGTCGTTGAGGTCGGAGGTCGCGAAGCGGCCACCGTCCAGCGGCACCAGCGGACGCAGGTCCGGCGGCAGCACCGGCAACACGGTCATGACCATCCATTCCGGACGGTTGCCCGACTCCAGGAACGCTTCCATCAGCTTGATGCGCTTGGTGAGGCGCTTCAGCTTGGTTTCCGAACCGGTGCTGGCGATGTCCTCGCGCAGGTTCACCATCTCGGCCTGCAGGTCGATGGTGCGCAGCAGGTCGTAGACGGCTTCGGCACCCATGGCGGCGTCGAAGTCATCGCCATGCTCCTGGCGCGCCTGCATGAACTGTTCTTCGGTCAGCAGCTGGCGGCGCTCGAGCGAGGTCAGGCCCGGCTCGGTGACGACGTAGGCTTCGAAGTACAGCACGCGCTCGATGTCGCGCAGCGTCATGTCCAGCATCAGGCCGATGCGCGACGGCAGCGACTTCAGGAACCAGATGTGCGCGACCGGGCTGGCCAGGTCGATGTGGCCCATGCGCTCGCGGCGCACCTTGGCCAGCGTCACTTCCGTGCCGCACTTCTCGCAGACGACGCCGCGGTGCTTCATGCGCTTGTACTTGCCGCACAGGCACTCGTAGTCCTTGATCGGGCCGAAGATGGCAGAGCAGAACAGGCCGTCGCGTTCCGGCTTGAAGGTACGGTAGTTGATGGTTTCCGGCTTCTTCACTTCGCCGAAGGACCACGAGCGGATCAGGTCCGGCGAGGCCAGCGCGATCTTGATCGCATCGAAGTCCAGCGTCTGGCGCTGCTGGTTGAAGAGGTTGAGCAGGTCTTTCATTTTGTTTCTCCGTCAGGAGGAAGCTTTGTCGATGGCGGGTTGACCGGGGACGAACGGCGCGGGCGGCAGGTCAGTGCCGCCGCGCCCTTGCGGTCAGTCTTCCAGTTCCATGTTGATGGCGAGCGAGCGGATTTCCTTCACCAGCACGTTGAAGGATTCCGGCATGCCCGCGACCATCTCGTGGGCGCCATCGACGATGTTCTTGTACATCTGGTTGCGGCCCTGCACGTCGTCCGACTTGACCGTCAGCATTTCCTGCAGGGTGTGCGCCGCGCCGTAGGCTTCCAGCGCCCAGACTTCCATTTCACCGAAGCGCTGGCCACCGAACTGCGCCTTGCCGCCCAGCGGCTGCTGGGTGACGAGCGAGTACGGACCGGTGGAACGCGCGTGCATCTTGTCGTCCACCAGGTGGTTCAGCTTCAGCATGTGCATGTAGCCGACCGTGGTGTGGCGATCGAACGCCTCGCCCGTGCGGCCGTCGTACAGCTGGGTCTGGCCGCTGATCGGCAGGTCCGCGAGCTCGAGCATGTGCTTGATCTCGGTTTCCGCCGCACCGTCGAACACCGGGGTGGCCATCGGCACGCCGTCGGTCAGGTTCTTGGCCAGCGCGATCAGTTCGGCATCGCTGAACTGGTCCAGGTCCACGCGGTCCTCGCCCAGCTTCTGGTCGTGGTTGTAGATCTGGGTCAGGAACTTGCGCAGGTCGGCCACCTTGGCCTGGGCGTCCAGCATGTCCTGGATCTTCTTGCCCAAACCCTTCGCGGCCCAGCCCAGGTGCACTTCCAGCACCTGGCCGATGTTCATGCGCGACGGCACGCCCAGCGGATTCAGCACGATGTCCACGGTCTCGCCGGTGGCCATGTACGGCATGTCCTCGACCGGCACGATGGTCGACACGACGCCCTTGTTGCCGTGGCGGCCGGCCATCTTGTCGCCCGGCTGGATGCGGCGCTTCACGGCCAAGTAGACCTTGACCATCTTCAGCACGCCCGGAGCGAGGTCGTCGCCGGCGGTGATCTTGCCGCGCTTGTCGGCGAAGCGACGCTCGAACTCCTTCTCGTGCGCCTGGATCTGCATCTGGGCGCGCTCGATGGCGTCGGACGCGTCATCGTCCTTCATGCGCAGGGTGAACCACTCCGACTTCTTCAAGCCGTCGAGGTAGGCGTCGGTGATCGCGTCGCCCTTCTTCAGCGTACCCGGGCCACCGTTTGCGACCTTGCCGACCAGCTGCGAGCGCAGGCGGGCGTAGATGGCGCCTTCCAGGATGCGGAACTGGTCGTCGAAGTCCTTCTTGACGCGCTTGATCTCGTTTTCCTCGATCTGGCGCGCACGCTTGTCCTTCTCGATGCCGTCGCGGGTGAAGACCTGCACGTCGATGACGGTGCCGTCCATGCCCGGGGGCACGCGCAGCGAGCTGTCCTTCACGTCCGAGGCCTTCTCGCCGAAGATCGCGCGCAGCAGCTTCTCTTCCGGCGTCAGCTGGCTTTCGCCCTTCGGCGTCACCTTGCCGACCATGATGTCGCCGGCGCGCACTTCGGCGCCGATGTACACCACGCCGCTCTCGTCGAGGCGGTTCAGCGCCTGCTCGGAGACGTTCGGGATGTCGGCGGAGATTTCCTCCGGCCCCAGCTTGGTGTCGCGCGCTACGCAGGTCAGCTCTTCGATGTGGATCGTGGTGTAGCGATCCTCTTCCACCACGCGCTCGGAGAGCAGGATGGAGTCTTCGAAGTTGTAGCCGTTCCACGGCATGAACGCGATCAGCATGTTCTGGCCCAGCGCCAGCTCGCCGATGTCGGTCGAGGGACCGTCGGCGAGCACGTCGCCGCGCGCGACCACGTCGCCCACGTTCACCAGCGGACGCTGGTTGATGCAGGTGTTCTGGTTGGAGCGCGTGTACTTGATCAGCGAATAGATGTCGACGCCGGCATCGGTTTCACCGGAGATCTCGACTTCGTTGACCTTGACCACGATGCGGCCGGCGTCGATCTGCTCGACCACGCCGCCACGGCGGGCGTTCACGGTCACGCCCGAGTCGCGCGCCACGGCGCGCTCGATGCCGGTACCGACCAGCGGCTTCTGCGCACGCAGCGTCGGCACGGCCTGGCGCTGCATGTTGGCGCCCATCAGTGCGCGGTTGGCGTCATCGTGCTCCAGGAACGGCACCAGCGCTGCGGCGACCGACACGGTCTGCATCGGCGAGACGTCCATGTAGTCGACTTCGCTCGGCGGCTTCAGCAGCGATTCGCCCTGGTAGCGGCACGGGACGAACTGCTCGGTCAGGCGGCTCTTGGCGTCATGCAGCGCGTTGGCCTGCGCGATGACGTACTCGTTCTCTTCGATCGCCGACAGGTATTCGATCTCGTCGGTGATGGTGCCGTCCACGACCTTGCGGTACGGCGTCTCGAGGAAGCCATAGCTGTTGGTGCGTGCGTACACGGCCAGCGAGTTGATCAGGCCGATGTTCGGGCCTTCCGGCGTCTCGATGGTGCAGACGCGGCCGTAGTGGGTCGGGTGCACGTCGCGCACTTCGAAGCCGGCGCGCTCGCGGGTCAGGCCGCCCGGGCCGAGGGCCGACACGCGACGCTTGTGCGTGACTTCCGACAGCGGGTTGTTCTGGTCCATGAACTGCGACAACTGCGAGGAGCCGAAGAACTCCTTGATCGCCGCGGCCACCGGCTTGGCGTTGATCAGTTCCTGCGGGGTCAGGCCCTCGGACTCGGCCATCGACAGGCGCTCCTTGACGGCGCGCTCGACGCGGACCAGGCCAACGCGGAAGACGTTCTCGGCCATTTCGCCGACCGAACGCACGCGACGGTTGCCCAGGTGGTCGATGTCGTCCACGGTGCCGCGGCCGTTGCGGATCTCGGTCAGGACCTTGATGACGTCCAGGATGTCCGAGGTCTCGCCCAGGCTGGCGACCAGGCGCTTGGCTTCTTCGTCATTGCGCGCGCCGAAATACTTCTTGTCGTACAGCACGGCTTCGCCGGTGGTTTCCTTGCGGCCCACGCGACGGTTGAACTTCATGCGGCCGACGTTCGACAGGTCGTAGCGCTCGAAGGTGAAGAACAGGTTGTGGAACAGGTTCTGCGCGGCATCCTTGGTCGGCGGCTCGCCGGGACGCATCATGCGGTAGATCTCGACCAGCGCTTCGAGCTGCGTCTTGGTGGGATCGATGCGCAGCGTGTTGGACAGGTACGGACCACGATCCAGGTCGTTGACCCACAGCGTGCCCACCGCGTCCACGCCGGCCTTGCGGAACTTGGCCAGCTGGTCGTCGGTGATCTCGTCGTTGGCGGCGGCCAGCAGCTCGGCGGTGTTGGCGTCGATCACGTCGTGCGACAGGATGCGGCCCACCAGGTACTCGTCCGGCACGGCCAGGGCGGCGATGCCCGACTGCTCCAGCTGCTTCACGTGGCGCGCGGTGATGCGCTTGCCGGCTTCCACGATGACCTTGTCACCGTCGGCCAGGTCGAAGTTCAGCGTCTCGCCGCGCAGGCGCTCGGCGACCAGCTCCAGCTGCACGCCTTCCGGCAGGATGTGGAAGGTGTTGACGTCGAAGAACTCGTTGAGCATCTCCTCGTTGGAGTAGCCCAGTGCGCGCAGCAGAATCGAGACCGGAAGCTTGCGGCGACGGTCGATGCGCGTGAACAGCGCGTCCTTCGGGTCGAACTCGAAGTCCAGCCAGGAGCCGCGGTAAGGAATGATGCGGGCGCTGTACAGCAGCTTGCCCGAGCTGTGCGTCTTGCCACGGTCGTGGTCGAAGAACACGCCCGGCGAGCGGTGCAGCTGCGAGACGATGACGCGCTCGGTGCCGTTGACGATGAAGGTACCGTTGTCGGTCATGAGCGGAATTTCGCCCAGATAGACCTCCTGCTCCTTCACGTACTTGATGGCCTTGGTCGACGACTCGCGGTCGTAGATCACCAGGCGCACGGTCACGCGCAGCGGGGCGCCGTAGCTCAGGCCACGGTTGCGGCACTCGCGCTCGTCGAACACAGGTTCGCCGAGCTTGTAGCCGACGTATTCCAGCGCGGCGTTGCCGCTGTAGCTGGCGATCGGGAAGACCGACTTCAGCGCAGCATGCAGGCCGCGGTCCTCGCGCTTCGCGGGATCGGTGTGTTCCTGCAGGAACTCGCGGTAGGAATCGACCTGGATGGCCAGCAGGAACGGGACCTCGAGGATCGACCGCTGCTTGCCGAAATCCTTGCGGATGCGCTTTTTCTCGGTGAACGAATATGTCGTCATGTGACTGTGCCTCTGGCAGCGTGGGGCGCGCGTCCGCGACCACACGGGGGACATTCTTTCGAACGGGGGAATTTCCAGTTGGAAGTCGCTGGTATTGCCGGCACCAGCACGCCTTCTGCCGCTACTTCCAACTACAAACTCGCTTCTACATCGCTACGTCTTGAAACGACCGAAGGCCAGGGGCTTTCGCCCCCGGCCTCGGGTTGTCGCCTGGGTGAAAGGGCGACGGATACGACTTACTTGACTTCGACGCTCGCACCAGCGGCTTCGAGTTCCTTCTTGAACTTGTCGGCGTCGTCCTTCGAGATGCCTTCCTTCAGGACGCCACCGGCTTCGGTGAGGTCCTTGGCTTCCTTCAGGCCCAGGCCGGTGATGGCGCGCACGGCCTTGATGACGTCGACCTTCTTGGCACCGGCGTCCTTCA
The DNA here is from genome assembly GCF_964253495.1 of Pseudoxanthomonas sp. LjRoot127. Taxonomy (NCBI): domain Bacteria; kingdom Pseudomonadati; phylum Pseudomonadota; class Gammaproteobacteria; order Lysobacterales; family Lysobacteraceae; genus Pseudoxanthomonas; species Pseudoxanthomonas sp. LjRoot127. The sequence goes on along the minus strand of NZ_CAXUQR020000001.1, from coordinate 2,590,182 downwards.
GGACGATGGTGAACTCGGTCTGCTCTTCGACCGGGGCGGCAGCGGCGGCCGGGCCCGCAGCAGCGGCGACCGGGGCGGCGGCGGAGACGCCGAACTTCTCTTCGATGGCCTTGACCAGCTCCATCACTTCCATCAGGGTCTTGCCGGCAATGGCGTCGACGATCTGTTCGTTGGAAAGGGACATTGTGTTTACCTTTGGAAATTATCTGGGATTAGGGTTCGTAGAACCGTAAGACGTCGAACTCAGGCTTCGGCCGGGGCTTCAGCGGCGGCTTCCGCCGGCGCTTCACCACCACCCTGCTGGTCGGCCACGGCCTTGACGGCGCGGGCGAACATGGACGCAGGTTCGGCCAGCACGCGGGCCAACATGGCCAGCGCCTGGTCGCGGGTCGGCAGCGACGCCAGGACTTCCACATGGCTGGCCGGATACAGCTGGCCACCCACGGAGACGACCTTCGGCTGAAGCTTGTCGTTGCCCTTGGCGAACTCCTTGATCAGGCGACCGGCAGCGCCGGGCTCCTCGGTCGAAAACGCATACAGCAGCGGACCGACGAGCTTGTCCTGGACAACCTCGAACTCGGTACCGGCGATGGCGCGCACGGCCAGCGTGTTCTTGACTACCTTCAAGTACACACCGGTCTCGCGGGCCTTCTTGCGCATCGCGGTCATCTGGGTGACCGTGGTGCCTGCGTATTCGGCAGCGACCAGGGAGTGCGCCTTGGCGGCGACGTCTGCCAGTTCGGCGACTACTTCTTGCTTCTGGGACAGATTGAGAGCCATACACTCCTCACTTATTGACTCCGCTCGCGGCTCCTGCCGTTCGCGGTCCTGGACGGCGTCCATCCTGGATGCCGGGGACTTGCGGTCCCGTCGGTGGCCTGTCTGACGGGCCGGCCTTGCGGCCGGCACCAGAAAACTTCCAGAAGGCGGCACCATCTGCGCAGGCGCACTCCCTTGCGGGTGTGGATTAAGCGATCCCGCTAGTCACGACGGCGATTCCCTGCCAACACGAGCCTCCCTGCCCGTCGTCGTCACGCGCTGACCGCACCTGCGGTCTTTGACGGCTGTCGCTTGCACCGGAAACCGGCCTGGGCGACTGCCCTCAAAATGCTGTGGCGCCCTGCCCCGCGTCGCGGGACAGGGGTGATGCGATTACTTCAGGGACAGCGAAGACTGGTCCACCGTCACGCCGGGGCCCATGGTCGAGCTGACCGAGATCTTCTGCAGGTACTGGCCCTTGGAGGTGGCCGGCTTGGCCTTGACCAGGTCGATCAGCAGCGCCTGCAGGTTCGACTTCAGCGCTTCATCCTCGAAGCTCGCCTTGCCGATGGTGCAGTGGATGATGCCGGCCTTGTCGGTGCGGTAGCGCACCTGGCCCGACTTGGCGTTCTTGACCGCCTCGGCCGGGTTCGGCGACACGGTGCCGACCTTGGGGTTCGGCATCAGGCCGCGCGGGCCCAGGACCGTACCCAGCTTGCCGACCACGCGCATCGCGTCCGGCGTGGCGATGACCACGTCGTAGTTGATGTCGCCGGCCAGCATCTTCTCGGCCAGGTCGTCCATACCGACGGCCTCGGCGCCAGCGGCGGCAGCTTCGTCAGCCTTGGCGCCGGCCGGGGCGAACACCGCCACGCGGACCGACTTGCCGGTGCCGGCGGGCAGCACGGTGGAGCCACGGACCTGCTGGTCCGACTTCTTGGCATCCACGCCCAGGCGCACGGCGACGTCGACGGACTCGACGAACTTGGACTTGACCGCGGTCTTGACGATCTTCAGGGCCTCGTCAATGGCGTATGCCTTGCCGGGGGTCACGGCGGCCAGGATGGCCTTCTGTCGCTTGTTCTGTGCCATCTCTTAACCCTCTACCGTCAGGCCCATGGAGCGGGCGGAACCCGCGATCGTGCGCACCGCTGCGTCCAGGTCGGCCGCGGTCAGGTCGGGTTCCTTCGCCTTGGCGATGTCCTCGAGCTGCTTGCGGGTGACCTTGCCCACCTTCTCGGTGTTGGGGCGCTTGGAGCCGGACGTGATGCCGACGGCCTTCTTCAGCAGGATCGACGCCGGGGGCGTCTTGGTGATGAAGGTGAAGGTGCGGTCGGAATAGGCCGTGATGACCACCGGAATCGGGAGACCCGGCTCCAGCTTCTGCGTGGCGGCGTTGAACGCCTTGCAGAATTCCATGATGTTCAGGCCGCGCTGACCCAGCGCAGGACCGACCGGCGGCGAGGGGTTGGCCTGACCGGCCTTCACCTGCAGCTTGATGTAACCGACAACTTTCTTTGCCATGTGAGTACTCTCCGGGTGCTAGCGCCTCTGAAGGCTCCCCATCGGACCGGGAAAATCACGCGTCCCGGCATCGCGTATCTCGAACGCGCCAATGGCCACCCGAAGGCGGCCATGGCTCCTGCCCGGCCAGCCGTTCAGGGAGCCGCGCAGTATAACAGGGTTTTGGCGGACCCGCTCGAGCGGGCCCGGCCGCCGGATCAGGCCTTCTCGACCTGTCCGAATTCCAGCTCCACCGGGGTGGAACGGCCGAAGATCAACACCGCCACGCGCAGGCGGCTCTTCTCGTAATTGACTTCCTCGACCACGCCGTTGAAGTCGTTGAACGGACCGTCGGTGACACGGACCATCTCGCCCGGCTCGAACAGCACCTTGGGCTTGGGCTTCTCGACACCTTCCTGCACGCGATCCAGGATGGCGGCCGCCTCTTCGTCGCGGATGGGCAGCGGACGATCGGCGGTGCCACCGATGAAGCCGAGCACCTTGGAGGTGTCCTTCACCAGGTGCCAGCTTTCATTGTCCATGCGCGGGATGCCGCCGTCGTCATGGGTCTCGATCTGGACCAGCACATAACCGGGGAAGAACTTGCGCTCGGAACGGCGCTTCTGGCCGGAGCGCATCTCCACGACCTCTTCGGTCGGGACGAGGACGTCGCCGAACTTCTCCTGCATGCCGTCGCGGACGATGCGATCGCGCAGGGCCTGGGCCACCGACTTCTCGAAGCCCGAATAGGCATGGACGACATACCAACGCTTCACTGCGGCACTCTCCTCAACGACCAAAATTCAGGAACTTCTCGATCGCCCACTGGATGGTGAAGTCGAAACCCGCCAGGATCAGGCTGAGCAGGATCACCACCACAATGACGACCCACGTCGTTCGGGTTGCTTCTTCGCGCGTCGGCCAGACGACCTTGCGCAGTTCGAATCGGGACTCGGACAGGAATTCACGGGTATCGCGCCCCTTGCCCGTCTGCAGGAACACCAGCGCACCCAACACCAACCCGGCCACGACGGCCAGCGAGCGCAACGGCGTGGCCCACTGCCCATTGAACCACCACCATGCCACCAGACCACCGACGACCAGCGCCAGTGCCAGGACGTACTTGGCGATGTCGGCGGCAGGCGTGCCGGCTTTGGATTGTTCGACCTTGCTGTTCAAGTCAGTTGTCGCTCTTTAGCTCGAGGGAAGCACGGTAGACCCGTACTCCGCGAGGAAGGAAGTGGCACGCCAGGAGGGACTCGAACCCCCAACCTGCGGTTTTGGAGACCGCTGCTCTGCCAATTGAGCTACTGGCGTATCGATACAGCTACAACCTTCCCTTAGACGGCGAAGGCGGACCGAGGTTCCGGTCCGCCCTTGTCGCTTCATCAGGCGCTGGATCCCCGCCTGCGCGGGAATGACGGCCCAAGGAAGCCGGACGGGCTGGCCCGTCCGGATCAGGACGTCACTTGATGATCTTGGCCACCACGCCGGCGCCGACCGTACGGCCGCCTTCGCGGATCGCGAAACGCAGGCCTTCGTCCATCGCCACCGGGTTGATCAGGGTGACCACCATCTTGATGTTGTCGCCCGGCATGACCATTTCCACGCCTTCCGGCAGCGTCACCGCACCGGTGATGTCGGTCGTGCGGAAGTAGAACTGCGGACGGTAGCCCTTGAAGAACGGGGTGTGACGGCCGCCTTCGTCCTTGCTCAGCACGTAGACTTCGGCTTCGAACTCGGTGTGCGGGGTGATCGAACCCGGCTTGGCCAGCACCTGGCCACGCTCAACGTCGTCACGCTTGGTGCCGCGCAGCAGCAGACCGGCGTTGTCGCCCGCCTGGCCCTGGTCCAGCAGCTTGCGGAACATTTCCACGCCCGTGACCGTGGTCTTCTGGGTCGGACGGATACCGACGATCTCGATTTCCTCGCCCACCTTGATCACGCCGCGCTCGATACGGCCGGTCACCACGGTGCCGCGGCCCGAGATCGAGAACACGTCTTCCACCGGCATCAAGAACGGCTTGTCGACGTCACGCTCCGGGGTCGGGATCCAGGTGTCCAGCGCATCGACCAGCTTCAGGATCGCCGGCACGCCGATCTCGCTCTGGTCGCCTTCCAGCGCCAGGCGGGCCGAGCCCGAGATGATCGGGGTGTCGTCGCCCGGGAACTCGTACTTGCTCAGCAGCTCGCGGACTTCCATCTCCACCAGCTCCAGCAGCTCGGCGTCGTCCACCATGTCGGCCTTGTTCAGGAACACGACGATGTACGGCACGCCCACCTGGCGCGACAGCAGGATGTGCTCGCGCGTCTGCGGCATCGGGCCGTCGGCGGCCGAGCACACCAGGATCGCGCCGTCCATCTGGGCAGCACCGGTGATCATGTTCTTCACGTAGTCGGCGTGGCCCGGGCAATCCACGTGCGCGTAGTGGCGCGAAGCGGATTCATATTCCACGTGGGCCGTGGAGATCGTGATGCCGCGCGCCTTCTCTTCCGGCGCCGCGTCGATCGCGTCATAGGCCTTGAACTCGCCACCGAAACGCTCCGCGCCGATCTTCGTCAGCGCCGCCGTCAGCGTCGTCTTGCCGTGGTCAACGTGACCAATCGTGCCCACGTTAACGTGGGGCTTGGTGCGTTCGAACTTACCCTTTGCCATGGCTGCTGGTTCTCGAGTGGATCAATGGATGGAAGTGGTGCTCACGAAAGGAATCGAACCTTCGACCTCCTCCTTACCAAGGAGGTGCTCTACCGACTGAGCTACGTGAGCGTGAAACGGTTGTGCTGCCTGGATTGCCGCAGGTCCTGCGCAGGTGTTCAGTGGAGCGGGAGACGGGAATCGAACCCGCGCTAGTAGCTTGGAAGGCTACAGTTCTACCATTGAACTACTCCCGCACCGGGAGACCACTACAACGCGAAACAACAACGAAAACTGGTGGAGGGAGGTGGATTCGAACCACCGAAGGCGTAAGCCAGCAGATTTACAGTCTGCCCCCGTTGGCCGCTTGGGTATCCCTCCGGGATCACCGGACTGACTGGGCTGGAGGGCCAAATCAAACCAGGGTGAAACAGCCCGAGATTTTGGCGGGTACTCGACCGTCTGTCAACGCGCCCGCACCACTTTTTTCTCAGACATTGAACCGGAAATGCAGGACATCACCTTCCTGCACGCGATATTCCTTGCCTTCCAGCCGGAGGCGGCCGGCATCGCGGGCACCCGACTCACCCTTGTACTTGAGGAAGTCGTCGAACGCGATGGTCTCGGCGCGGATGAATCCCTTCTCGAAGTCCGTGTGGATCACCGCCGCGGCCTGGGGGGCGGTTGAACCGGCCCGCACCGTCCAGGCACGCACCTCCTTCACGCCTGCGGTGAAGTAGGTCTGCAGGCCCAGAAGCGTGTAGGCGGCCCGGATCACCCGATTCAGGCCCGGCTCGTCCAAGCCGAGGTCGGCCAGGAAAGCATCGCGGTCGGCATCGTCCAGCTGCGACAGCTCCTCTTCGATGGCGGCCGACACCGGAACCACCTGGGCACCCTCGGTCAGGGCACGGGCACGCACGGCCTCGAGGTGCGGGTTGTTCTCGAACCCGTCCTCCAGCACGTTGGCCACGTACATCACCGGCTTCAGGGTCAGCAGGAACAGGTCGCGGACCAGCGCCTTCTCCTCCTCGTCCAGGCCCAGCGCGCGGCCGGGCTTGCCGTCGTTGAGGCCCGCCTGCAGCTTCTGGAGCACCGGCTTGCGGGCGATCGCATCCTTCTCGCCCGCCTTGGCCGAGCGTTCGGCGCGGTTCAGCGCCTTTTCCACGCTCTCCAGGTCGGCCAGGGCCAGCTCGGTGTCGATGGTGTCGATATCCGAAATCGGATCGATCCGGTTGTTGACGTGGATGACGTCATCGTTCTCGAAGCAGCGCACCACGTGCGTGATCGCATCGACCTCGCGGATGTGGGCCAGGAACTTGTTGCCGAGGCCTTCTCCGCTGGCTGCGCCTGCGACCAGGCCGGCGATATCCACGAACTCCACCGCCGTCGGGATCACCTTCTGCGGCTTGACGATCTCGGCCAGCTGGTTGAGGCGCAGGTCGGGAACCGGCACCACGCCCACATTCGGCTCGATGGTGCAGAACGGGAAGTTGGCCGCGGCGATGCCCGCCTTGGTCAGCGCATTGAACAGGGTCGACTTGCCGACGTTCGGCAGGCCGACGATGCCGCATTTGATGCCCATGTGTACATCCGGGATTCGTGATTCGTGATTGGTGATTCGCGGCCAGCTGCGCGCCTGTAAATCACCAATCACCAATCACGGCTTCTTCGTATGCAACCGCGTCATCGCATACATGAAATTGCCCGCGACCGCGAGCGGCAGCACGTCGATGGCATCGTCGACCGCCCGCGCGATCAGGATTTCGTCATCCTTGCCCGGCTTGCCCAATACCCAGCCCGTCACGCGGTCCTTGTGCCCCGGATGGCCGATGCCGATGCGCAGCCGGTGGAACTTGCCATGGCCCAGGTGCTGGATGGTGTCGCGCAGGCCGTTCTGGCCGCCGTGACCGCCATCGAACTTGAGTCGCGCGGCACCGGGGGGAAGATCCAGTTCGTCGTGCGCCAGCAAGGCCTCCTCCGGCGCGATCTTCCAGAAGCGCAGAGCAGCTGCCACGGACTTGCCGCTGAGGTTCATGTACGTGGCCGGCTTCAGCAGCCACACCGGCTGGCCGGCGACCAAGACCTTCGCCGTCTCGCCGAACAGCTTGCTGTCCAGACCGAACCGCTCACCCTGCCGTTCCGCCAGGGCGTCGACAAAATGGAACCCGGCGTTGTGCCGGGTTCGGGCATGTTCGGCACCGGGATTGCCCAGTCCGACGATGAGGCGCAAGCCTGCCATGGGGACGCACCGCGCACCTGCGCCCGCCGAAGCGGGCGCAGGATCACGCGATTACTTGTCGTCCTTCTTGGCGACCTTGGACGCCGGCACTTCCGCCGATTCCGCCGGCGCTTCCTCGACCTCTTCCTTGCCGTGCTTGGCGATCACGACGGCGACGTCGTGTTCCTTGCCCAGCTTCAGTTCGGGAATGGTGACGCCGGCCGGCAGCTTCACTTCCGACAGGTGGACCACCGCGCCGATGGCCAGGTCGGCCAGGTCGATCTCGATGAATTCCGGCAGGTCCTTCGGCAGGCACTCGACGACGACTTCGTTCAGCTCGTGGGTGACGACGACTTCGGCGGACTTGCCGGCCGGCGACTTGTCTTCGTTGAGGAAGTGCAGCGGCACTGCGGTGCGCAGCGTCTCGTTCTCGTTCACGCGCTGGAAGTCCAGGTGCATGATCTGCTGCTTGAACGGATGGCGCTGCATGTCACGCAGCAGCACCTTCTGGATGTCGCCGTTGAGGCTCAGGTCCAGGATCGACGAGTAGAACCAGTCGTGCTGGGAGGCCAGCCAGACTTCGTTATGGTTCAGCTGGATGCTGACCGGCTTCAGTTCGCCACCGTAAACGATGGCAGGCACGGCGCCCGCGTGACGGAGGCGGCGGCTCGCACCCTTACCCTCGTCTTCGCGGCGCTCGACCTTGATTTCATGCGTCTTAGCCATTGGATTCACTACCTAGTTGTTGGACCGCCCTTCGGCGATCTGATGAAAGGTTCACCCGCGACCAGATGAACCCGGAAAGCCGCGCACCGGTGAACCGGGGCGCAGCGGAGACTCAATCCACGTACAGCGAACTGACCGACTCGCCGAAGGCGATGCGGCGGATCGTTTCCGCCAGCAGTTCCGCCACAGACAGCTGGCGGATCTTGCTGCATCCCTGCGCCTGCGGCGAGAGCGGGATGGTATCGGTGACGACGAGTTCATCGAGCACCGAATTGTTCAAGTTGTCCACCGCCGGGCCGGACAGCACGGGGTGGGTGCAGTACGCCGCCACCTTGTTGGCACCGTGCTGCTTCAGTGCCGCGGCCGCGGCGCAGAGCGTGCCGGCGGTGTCGACGATGTCGTCCACCAGCACGCAGTCCTTGCCTTCCACGTCGCCGATGATGTTCATCACCGTGGCGACGTTGGCGCGCGGGCGGCGCTTGTCGATGATCGCCAGGTCGGCGTCGTCCAGGCGCTTGGCCACCGCACGGGCGCGGACCACGCCACCCACGTCAGGCGACACGACCAGCAGGTTTTCCGTGCCGTAGGCACGCCAGATGTCGGCCAGCAGTAGCGGCGACGCGTACACGTTGTCGACCGGGATATCGAAGAAGCCCTGGATCTGGTCGGCGTGCAGGTCGACCGTCAGCACGCGATCCGCGCTGACCGCACCGAACATCTTCGCCGCCACCTTCGCCGTGATCGGCACGCGCGAAGAGCGCATGCGGCGATCCTGGCGGGCGTAGCCGAAATACGGCACCACCGCGGTGACGCTGCTGGCCGATGCGCGCTTCAGCGCGTCGATCAGGACCAGCAGTTCCACCAGGTTCTCGGCACTCGGCGCGCACGTGGGCTGCACGACGAACACTTCCTGCCGGCGGACGTTTTCCTGGATCTCGACCTGGACTTCGCCATCCGAGAAGCGGGACACCAGCGCCTTGCCCGGACGCACGCCCAACTCGCGGCAGATGCTGTTCGCCAACGGCTTGTTGGCGTTGCCGGAGAAGACAAGCAGGTTGCGTTCGTCTTGCATGGGTCGTCTCGGCAGGCGCAGCGTGACACGGGTGAATTGGCAGGGGCGGAAGGATTCGAACCTACGAATGCCGGGATCAAAACCCGGTGCCTTAACCACTTGGCGACGCCCCTAGGCGTTTTTCTCCGTCCCGCGACACGATGCCAGCGCGCGCAGCAGTGGCGATCGCGCGGCGCCCTCCACCACCCAGGCATGCAGCCCGGACGGCAAGGTCGCCAGCGCGGCCTCGGCCGAGTCCCGATCGGCGAACTCCACGAAGCAGCCGCCGCCGGAACCCGTCAATCGTGGCGTACCGACGTGCGACAGGGCCTGGAAGACCGCCTCGATGGCAGGCTCCCGGCGACGCACGACCGGCTCGAACACGTTGCCGAGCAGTGATCCCGAAACGAAGTCGGATATTTTCGCGGGTGCAGCATCACGCGTCAAATGCGGCGATGCGAACAGGGCCGCCGTAGGCACATGGACGCCGGGATCCACCAGCAGGTACCAGGCGGGGGGAAGCGCCAACGGCGTCAGGACCTCGCCCACGCCTTCCGCCCAAGCATTCTCGCCGCGGACGAAGACGGGCACGTCGGCCCCCAGCCGAAGGCCCAGTGCCGCCAGGCGGTCCATGCCCAGATTGCACCCCCATAGTCGGTCCAGCGCCACCAGCACCGTCGCCGCGTCGGAAGATCCACCACCGAACCCACCCCCAGCGGGAATGCGCTTTTCCACTCCGATGTCTACACCTTGCGCGACATTGGCTTCATTTTTCAATAGGTTGGCCGCGCGGACAACGAGGTCATCCGCCTCCGGAACGCCGGGAACGGACTCACCGATCCGGCAAACCCGGCCATCTCCACGGCACCGCAGGTGGACCTGATCGCCCCACTCCAGCAGCCGGAAGACCGTCTGCAGGAGGTGGTAACCGTCCACACGCCGGCCGGTGATCTGCAGGGCCAGGTTGAGCTTGGCCGGCGCCGGCCAGACCGACCAGCCTTCCGCAGCCGGGAATGCGCTCACTGCGTCGCCAACTGCCACTGATCGATGGCGACCTTCACCGAGGCGCCCTGTCGCCGGGCCTCCATGCGACGCGGCATGATCGGGCGGGCACCCTCGGCCGGAAACCAGTCCAGGTAATCCACGCGCCACCCCTGCTGGGTCAGGGTGCGCAGGCGACCCTCGATGTCGTACTCCACGCCATCGATGGAAACGGCGGGATCGGCGACACCGCGGGCCCAGTGCACCATCGACGCGACCGGAATGTCCCAGCCCGTGGCGTCGCGCAACAGCCGGTCGGCATCGGCACCTTCGCGCGGCCCGCCCTCGAGTCCCTCCAGCCGTGCGGCGCGGGTCACCAGGTCGCCGTCCAGCCGCCAGCTCTGACGGGTCACCGGCGCGCTCAGCGCGACGAGATAGTCCGTGCCGGTCTGCTGCCAGTCGATGCGGCCGCTGCCCCCTTTGCCGTTGGCGTTGACGGCCACGCGTCCGGCAAACGACCAGTCCGCTTGCGAAGCCAGCCACGCAGCACGCGTCGCCTGTCCGGCCTGTGCGGCCGCCAGGGCCGCCGGGTCGCGCAGGACCGGTGAGTCCACCGTGGCGCTGCGCGTCGCACAGCCGGCCATCGACAGGGCCGCCAGCCCCGCCAGCCCCGCCAGCAGGAATCCTGAAACCTTCATGCGCCTGTCTTCTCCAGCGCCCGCAGCAGCGAGCGGTTGTCGGGGTCGAGCTTGCGGGCCTCGTCGAAGTAACGGCGCGCTTCCTCCTTCTGCCCCATCACCCACAGCACTTCAGCCACGTGCGCGGCGATTTCGGGGTCCTTCTGCAGCGTGAACGCGCGCCTCAGCTCGACCAGCGCCTCCGCGTTGCGGCCCAGCCGGTACAGCACCCAGCCGTAGCTGTCGATGATGGCGGCATCATCCGGCGCCGCGGTACGCGCCCGGCCGATCAGCTCCAGCGCCTCCTGGTAGCGCGTGGTGCGATCGGCGAGCGTGTATCCCAGCGCATTCAGCGCCGCCACGTTGTCCGGCTCGATCACAAGGATGCGGCGGAAGTCGGCCTCGGCATGGTCGATGCGGTCGCGCCGCTCCCAGGCCAGGCCCCGCGAATAGAGCAGGGCCAGATCGTCGGGGTACGCGGCCAGTCCGCGCGCGAACACGTCCAGTTCGCCGGCGTCCTGTTCGTCCTTCTGCCGCAACTCGGCTTCCATCAGGTAGGCGTCGCGACGCGTGCCGTCGTCGACCGTCGCATCTCCCTGGAGTGCACGCGCCTCGGCGAAGGCGTCGTCCTTGCGACCCAGGTCGAACAGGGCCTTGATGGCGCGCAAGCGGGCTTCGGCACGCTGGTCGCCGGCCGGGACACTGCGGTACCAGGTGAGCGCTTCCTCGCGCCGCTCCAGGAACTCGGCCATCTGGCCCAGCAACAGCCTGCGGTCCGGACTGTACGCGGTGGGCTGGCCTGCACTGACCTGCTTCAGCTCCTCGTAAAGCGCGTTGAGGGCGGTCTTGTCGTCGGCCTTGGCCAGCAGTTGCGCGCGCAGGCCGTAGGTCAGCGTGTCCTGCGGCCCCTGCCCCATGGCGCGGGAGGCGGCTGCCGGATCGCCGAGGCGGTCGTACTCTTCCGCGAGCTTGAGCCGGAGGGCGGCATCGGTGGCCGCCTTCGGCAGCAGCGTGTCGAGGACCGCGCGCGCCTCCTCCTTGCGGTCCGCCTGCAGCAGTTGGCTGGCCTGCAGCAACGCGACCAGCGGCTCGCCGGAGAAGCGCTTCACCACCTCGCCGACCATGCGCTCGGCCAGCGCGGCCTGGTCCAGCTGCTGGGCGAGCCCGGTGAAGGCCAGCCACGGCTGCAGCTTGTCGGGAATGGCGCCGTCGTCGACCAGCTCCCGCAACAGCCGCGGCGCCAGCGCCGGGTCCTTGCTGCCGCTGCCCAGGGCGGTCAGCGCGTAGCGCCAGCCCAGGTCATCGGTTTCCTTCATCAGCGCCGCCAGTTCGCGACGCGCAACGCGCGACTGGCCCTGGCGCATGGCGAGCGTGGCCTCCGCGCCACGCAGGGCAAGCGTCCTCGGCGAGCGTGCCCGCCATAACTTCAACGCGTCCGCTGCGCGGGCATCGTCCTTGGCCAGCAGGGCGATGCGCGTGGCGCGCTCGGCCAGGCCGGCGTCGTCGTCGCGCCGGGCGGCATCGAGGTACCAGCGCGCGGCCTCGGGCAATTGGCCGGCCTGCAGGGCGAATTCCCCCGCCATCACCGTGGCCAGCGCGTCGTCCTGCGGGGCGGCCGGCGATGTCGTCGTGGCTGCGGCGGCGGACGGTATCGCGGCCGCGAGGACCAGCAGGGCGAACCAGCTGCGAATCATTTCGGGCATGAAGGTCACGTCGGCCGTAAAATGGCGGCCCTGATATGAGCCAGCAGCTTACTGCAAGCGCCTGAACGATGACGTTGTGGGTCCTCGGATTGAACCACCAGACTGCGCCGGTCGACCTGCGCGAGCGGGTGGCGTTCGACGCCGGCACGGTGCCGCATGCGCTGTCGTCGCTGCGGGCGCTGCCCGACGTGGCGGAAGCCGCCCTGCTGTCGACCTGCAACCGCACCGAGCTGTACGCGGTGGCGGAAGACGGTGACGTGCTGGCGAGCTGGCTGGCGACCCACGCCGAGGGGCTCGAAGGCTATCTCTACCGTCACCGCGACGCCGATGCCGTCCGCCACCTGTTCCGGGTCGCCACCGGGCTGGACTCGATGGTGCTGGGCGAACCGCAGATCCTCGGCCAGGTGAAGGACGCCTGGGCTACGGCGCGCGAACACGGCGCGCTCGGCAACCGCCTGGACCGCCTGTTCCAGCAGACCTTCGCCGTCGCCAAGCGTGCGCGCACCGATACCCGCGTCGGCGCGAACCCCGTTTCCGTGGCCTCCACCGCCGTGCGCCTGGCGCAGAATTCCTTCGCCCGTCTCAGCGAATCCACCGTGCTGCTGGTCGGCGCCGGCGAAACCATCGAACTGGCCGCCAAGCACCTGAGCGAAGGCAAGGTGCGGCGCCTGCTGGTCGCCAACCGCACGCTGGCGCACGCGCAGGAACTGGCCACGCGCCACGGCGGCTACGCCCTGCCCCTGGCCGAACTGGAACGCCACCTGGCCGAGGCCGACGTGGTTTTCTCCGCCACCGCCGCGCGCGAGCCGGTCGTGCTGCAGGCACAGGTGGCCGCCGCACTGGCCAAGCGCAAGCACAAGCCGATGCTGCTGTTCGACCTGGCTGTGCCGCGGGATATCGAAGCATCCGTGGCCGAATTGCGCGACGCCTACCTCTATACCGTCGACGACCTCGAGCGCGCGGTCGAGGACAACCGCCGCAGCCGGCGCGAGGCCGCCGATGCCGCGGAAGCCATCATCGACGTACAGGTCGGCCGTTTCATGGAGAGCCTGCTGGCCGGCTCCCGCCAGGAGCCGCTCAAGCGGCTGCGCGCGCTGGGCGAGACCACGCGCGACGACGTGCTGGCGAAGGCGCGGCAGCAACTCGCCAACGGGCGGGAACCCGAGCAGGTACTGGAGTTCCTCGCCCACACACTGACCAACCGCCTGCTGCATCCGCCGACCGCCGCCCTGCGCGAGGCGGCGATGAGCGGCGATGCGGAACTGACGCGCGCCGCGGATCGCCTGTTCCCGGCGCAGCCGCCCTGCTCCCACGTGAAGAAAGACGATGACGCCGACGCTGCGCCGTAAGCTCGAAGCGCTGGCCGAACGCCGGGAAGAACTCGAACGCCTGCTCGCCGACCCCGGCGTGATCGGCGACAGCGACCGCTTCCGCAGTTTCTCGCGCGAGTTTTCCCAACTGGAACCTGTCGCCACCGCGATGGCGGAAGAGAAGCGTGCGCAGGCCGACCTCGCCGCTGCGCAGGCGATGCGCGACGACCCGGAACTGGCCGAACTGGCCGACGAGGAGATCGAAGCAGCCCGCCAGCGCCTTGCGCAGCTGGATGACGAACTGATGCTGTTGCTGTTGCCGAAAGACAACCGCGACGACGGCAACCTGTTCCTTGAAGTACGTGCCGGCACCGGCGGCGACGAAGCCGCGATCTTCGCCGGCGATCTGTTCCGCATGTACGCGCGTTACGCCGAGCGCCAGGGCTGGAAGGTGGAGATCGAATCCGACAGCCCGGGCGAGCACGGCGGCTACAAGGAAATCGTGGCGCGCGTCGTCGGCCGCGGCGCGTATTCCAAGCTCAAGTTCGAATCCGGCACCCACCGCGTGCAGCGCGTGCCCGAGACCGAATCGCAGGGCCGCATCCACACGTCGGCGGCGACGGTAGCGATCATCCCGGACGTGGACGAGGTGGACGACATCGTCATCAACCCCGCCGACCTGAAGGTGGACACCTTCCGCTCGTCCGGCGCCGGTGGGCAGCACGTCAACAAGACCGAGTCGGCGATCCGCATCACCCACGTGCCCAGTGGCGTGGTGGTGGAATGCCAGACCGAGCGCAGCCAGCACGCCAACCGCGACAAGGCGATGAAGCGGCTGAAAGCGCAGCTGCTGGATGCCGAGCGCAGCAAGCAACAGGCCGCGCAGGCGGAGACGCGCAAGCTGCAGGTCGGCAGCGGCGACCGCAGCCAGCGCATCCGCACCTACAACTTCCCGCAGGGCCGCATCACCGACCATCGCGTCGACGGCCTCACCCTGTACGACCTGCCCAACATCATCCAGGGCGACCTGGACGAACTGATCGACCGCCTCAGCCGCGAGCATCTGGCGGATGAACTGGCGCGTCTGACGGAAGCGGCATGACGCCGATCGTCCGACGCGCGACACTCGCCGACCTTGACACGGTCGCGTCGTTGTTCGACCAGTACCGCAAGTTCTACGGCAGAGAGTCCGATCCGGCGTTGGCGCGGGACTTCATCCAGGCACGCATGACGCGTGGCCAGTCGGCGATCCTGCTGGCGCACATCGACGACGACGCCGTCGGCTTTGCCCAGCTCTACCCCGCCTTCTCCTCCGTCAGCGCCGCGCACGTGTGGATCCTCAACGATCTGCTGGTGCTGCCGGACGCACGCCGGAGCGGCGTCGCCCGAGCATTGCTGTCGTCCGCCGTCGATTTCGCCCGCGCCGACGGCGCGTTGCGGCTGGAACTGGAAACCGACCACGACAACGCCGCCGCGCAGGCGCTGTATCGCGCGATGGGCTGGATGCCGTACGAAGGCACCTTGCGCTTCCGCCTGTCCCTCGACTGACCCGCGATTGCGCTACCCTGCGGCCATGAGCCATGCCGACACCCTGATCCCGCTGCACCTCTGCGTGCTGACCGTCTCCGACAGCCGCACGCTCGCCGAGGACCGCTCCGGCGACTACCTCGCCCACGCCCTTGCGCAGGAAGGCCACCGCCTGCACGAACGCGCACTGCTGCCGGACGACCGCTACCGCCTGCGCGCGCAGGTCTCGCAGTGGATCGCCGATCCCGCGGTGGACGGCATCCTGGTCACCGGCGGCACCGGCTTCACCGGCCGCGACTCCACGCCCGAAGCACTGCTGCCGCTGCTGGACAAGGAAATGCCCGGCTTCGGCGAGCTGTTCCGGCACGTCAGCGTCGAGGAAATCGGCACGTCGTCGTTGCAGTCGCGCGCGTTCGCCGGCCTGGCCAACCAGACCTTCATCTTCTGCCTGCCCGGTTCCACCTCGGCGTGTCGCACGGCGTGGGAGAAGATCATCCGTGCCCAACTGGATGCCCGCACGCGTCCCTGCAACCTGGCCACGCTGCGGCCCCGCCTGAAGGAATGAGCAAGGAGCACCCGACATGTCACTCGATGCCACCCTGCGCCTGCTGGCCAAAGCCAGCGGCCTGACCGCCGCCGACCTTGCCGCCGCCATCCCGCGCGCCGGCGTGGCAACCGTGAAATCCTGGCTCGCCGGCGAGAAGATGCCCGGCGGCGACCAGCTCGCCGCCCTGGCGCGCGCCTTCGGTGTCCCGGCCGGTGCGCTGCTCTCCGAACTGGCGACCACGCTGGACCCCGCGCGCACGCAGGGCGAACACGACCTACTGGCCGCCTACCGCGCGCTCAACACCCGCCAGCAGGGCGCACTGCTCGAAGTCGCGCGCAGCATGGCCGGACAACCGCGCCGCAAGCGCTGATTCCCCCACCGCACAGGATGCCGCGATGAAACCGCTCAAGCGCAAGGACTACGAAGCCCGCCTCAAGCCGCTGCAGCTTGAACTGGCCGCGATGGCGCGATGGGCCTCGCACTGCGGTGCGCGCATCGTGGTGGTGATGGAAGGCCGCGACACCGCCGGCAAGGGCGGCGCGATCGGCGCGATCACCGAACACCTCAATCCGCGCCAGTGCCGCGTGGTGGCGTTGCCCAAGCCGAGCGAACGCGAAGCGACGCAGTGGTACTTCCAGCGCTACATCTCGCACCTGCCCGCGGCGGGCGAGATCGTGCTGTTCGACCGCAGCTGGTACAACCGGGCCGGCGTCGAGAAGGTGATGGGCTACTGCACCGATGAGCAGTACGAGCGCTTCCTTCAGCAGGCGCCGGTGTTCGAGCGCGGCATCACCGACGACGGGATCCTGCTGTTCAAGTACTGGCTGTGCGTGGACCAGGCGCAGCAGGAAGAGCGCTTCGCCGAACGCGCGGAAGAACCGCTGAAGAGCTGGAAGCTGTCCCCCATCGACCTGAAGGCACGCGAGAAGTACGCCGACTACACCGCCGCGCGCGAAGCGATGCTCAAGGCCACCCACACGACGAATGCGCCGTGGACGCTGGTGGATTTCAACGACCAGCGCGCGGGCCGGCTGACCCTGCTGCGCGACCTGCTCGACCGCCTGCCCGACACCCGGGTACCGGTCGAACCCCTCGGCCTGCCTCCCTTGAAGGGCAAACTGCACAAGGAGCGCTACAGCGTGCTCAAGCCGATCAAGCCGCAGCGCGGCGACTGATCGTGCGCCGGACACTGATGGCCACACTGTGGCTGGTCGCCGCACCCGCGATGGCGCAGGATGCCGCGGCGGCGACCGACGATGACCAGGCCACGACCCTCGATACGCTGGTCGTCAGGCCCGAGCCGGAGGAAGTGGTGGACCTGTACCGCTTCGAGAATCCGGTCGATGTCGAGCCGACGGTGTTCGAGCGGCGCTGGAAAGAGCCGACCAGCCTGGAACAGTTGGGCAAGAACGGCGGCATCGTGCCGGTACTGGCCGGACTCGCGGCGAAAGGCATCCAGGCCGGCGCCCGCAGGATTCCCGGCTGGAAGGAGCCCATGCAAACCGTGATCGCGCGCCCACCGCCGCTGGACGAGCAACAGGCCGCGCGCGCGTTGCGCCTGCAAGACGCCAGCGAGCCGTCGCCTGGTGGTCCTGAATGAGTGAGCCTGCGACAGGATGGAATGCCGTCCTGGCGTAGCGTGCGCCATGCGCACGGGCGACGTGCGTGATCGTGCGCATGGCGCACGCTACAGCTGGTGCCTGCCCGGTCAGCTGGTGACGAAGTTTTCGTTCACCGCTCGCGTCCACGCCTCACGCACGACCGATTCGACGCGCGCGGCAGGTGGCCCCAGGCGAAGCCATGCCTCCAGCAAATCGAGTGCCGCCGCATCACCTGCGGCGACGACCTCGACGCGCCCATCCGGCAGGTTGGTCGCGCGCCCGCTCAGCCCCAGGTCCAGCGCGCGTTCGCGGGTGGATGCGCGGAAGAACACGCCCTGCACCTTGCCGCTGACGAGGAAACGCGCAGCCGTCATCAGGCCTTGGCCTTCGGTCCGCCCGCTGCGGCGATCGCCGCCTCGATCTCCTTGCCCGTCACCGGGCCGAGGAACTGCTTGGCCACCTTGCCGTCCGGCGCGATCAGGTAGGTAAGCGGCAGGCCGCGCGGCGTGGCGAAATCGGCCGGCGGGTTGTACACGTCGAGGATGGCGATCGGATACACGACCGGACGTTCCGCGAGGAAAGCCCTCAGGTCGTCGGCTTCGATCTCTTCGTACGCCAGCCCGATCACCTCGATGTGGGCGTTGTCCTTGTCCAGCGCCGACAGGTCCGGCATTTCCTTCAGGCAGGGCGCGCACCAGGTCGCCCAGAAATTCACCACCACCCACTTGCCGCGGTGCGCGGCCAGCGTGTAATCGGCGCCATCGAGTGTCTTCACCTGCAGGGTCGGGATCTCGACCGTGCGATCCGCCGGCTTTTCGGCAGCGGGGTCGACATCCTTCACATGCGCCTCGATCGCCGGTTCGGCCACCTCGGCGGGCGCCGATCCGGCATTGCACGCGGCCAGCAACAACACGGCCGCCAGCGACAGGGAAGAAACGGGCTTCATGCAGGCTCCTGGTGGGAATCGACGAACAGATCGCTGACGCGCTTTTTCAACAGCTCGCGCAAGGGCACGCGCAGGTCGTCCAGCGCCACGCGTGCGGCGCGCCCCAGCGCGTCGTCGTGGAACGGAAGATGTGCTTCGGCGACGGGAATGCGCAGCTGGCAGGCTTCGTACAGGTCGCACAGCGTCAGATCGTCCAGGTCGCGTGCGAGAAGCCATTCGCCTTCTTCGTCACGGCGCAGCAGGTCGATCTCGGCCAGCTGCGCCAGCATCTGCTGGATCAGCGAGTCGGTCAGCATCGGCTCCATCGCCAGGATCTGGTCGCTGTGCAGGCCCTTGCCCTTCTCGCGCGCCTGCGCGAAGCGGCCCAGCATGCGCAGCAGGCCATAGATCTCGTAGCCCAGCGGCAGGCGCAGCGCGACCGGCTGGTAGCGGAAGGCGGCCATGCCGGAGGCGAGCGACGCGCCCAGCAGCACGGCCACCCAGCACAGGAAGATCCACAGCAGCAGGATGGGAGCGGCCGCCACCGCGCCGTAGATCTTCTGGTACGCGTTGAAGCTGCCCAGGTAGACGCCCAGGCCCCACTTCGCCAGTTCCAGCAGCACGGTCGCCAGCAACGCGCCCGCCACCGCATAGCGCCACTTGATGGTCCGGTGCGGCACCACGCGGTAGATCACCACGATGGCCGCCAGCTCGATCAACACCGGCGCCACGCTCAGCGACAGCGCCTGCAGCCACTTGCCGCCGCTGGTGGCGAACACGGGCAGCGCATAGAAGCGTGCCGACAGCGCCAGTGAGGCCGCCGCCATCAGCGCGCCCAGCGTCAGCACCGTCCAGTAGACCAGGAAGCGCGACAGCTTCGGCCGCGCGCTGCGCACGCGCCAGATGCGGTTGAAGGTCGCCTCGATGCTGTTGAGCGTGATGAGCAGCGACACCACCAGCGCGATCACGCCGACCGCGGTCAGCTTGCCGGTGTTGGCCAGGAAGCCATCGAGCTTCGCCTTCAGGCTGACTGCCGCGCCGGGCAGGAAGTTGGCGAAGATGTAGTCGCGCAGCTGCGCGCTCCATTCCTGGAACACCGGGAACGCCGACAGTACGCCGAACACCACCATCGCCAGCGGCACCAGCGCGAACAGCGTGGTGTAGGCCAGAGAACCGGCGGCCTGGAACAACCGGTCGTCGAGGAAGCGCTTGGCCAGGAAGCGGAAGAAGGTGCCCATGCGCGCGCGGTCGCGCATGCGGTCAGTCCAGCGGTTCAACGAATCCAGGGGCTCCATGGGCGGAAGGGTAACCGATGCGTCATGGGCGCGACATCGCCGATACTAGGCGCTTCCACGCCACGAAGACGCCCCCATGCCCGAGATCCTGGTGCTCTACTACAGCCGCGGCGGATCCGTTGCGCGGCTGGCGCGGCAGATCGCGCGTGGCGTGGGCGAAGTGGACGGCATGTCCGCGCGCCTGCGCAGCGTGCCGCCGGTCGCCGCCGTGACCCAGCAGGCCGCGCCGCCCGTGCCCGAAGAAGGCGCGCCCTACGTGGACAGGCAGGACCTGGCCGAGTGCGCGGGCCTGATCCTCGGCAGCCCCACCCGCTTCGGCAACATGGCCGCGCCCGTCAAGCATTTCATCGATGGCCTGGGCGCGGAATGGGCCAGCGGCACGCTGGTCGGCAAGCCGGCGGCGGTATTCACCTCCACCGCCACCCAGCACGGCGGGCAGGAATCCACGCTGCTGTCGATGCAGGTGCCGCTGTTGCACCACGGCTGCGTGATCGTCGGCATTCCGTTCACTGAGCCGCAGCTCAGCACCACGCGCACGGGCGGCACACCCTATGGGGCCAGCCACGTGGCGGGCGGCGACGATGATCCGCAGCCCAGCGACGAAGAAGCCGCCCTCGCGCGCTCACTCGGTCGCCGCGTCGCCGATATCGCCCGTCGCCTGGAGACGCGCTGATGGACCGCTCACGCCTGCTGCTCGCCGCCCTGCTGCAACTGCTGGCCATCCTGTATGCGGTGTGGTTCTGGGGCGACCGGCAGTATACGCTGGCGCTGCTGGTGTTCGCGCTGCCGCCGATCCTGTTGATGATCGGGGTGATGGCGCGTCGGCGGACGGCGGCGTTCTGGGCCGGCGTGTTCGCGCTGTTCTGGTTTTCGCACGCGGTGATGGTGGCGTGGGCCGATCCAGTGAAGGCAGCGTTTGCCTGGGGCGGCATCGTGCTGTCCGTCGGCATCGTGCTGGCGACCAGTTGGCCGGCGTTCGCGAAGCGGTTCGGCAGGAAGGGCTGATGCGCTTCGTCGTGGCGCTGCTGTTCTGTCTGCTGGCGCCGTGCGCGTGGGCGCAGGACGCGGTGTGCGAACCGGCCGATGCCGTCCGCGCCGAGAACCGCGACGGCAGCGTGCTGACGGTGCAGACCGAATGCGTTTCCCCGGAAGTGCGCCGCTACGTCGCCACACTGGCCTGCGATGGCGGCCGCGTGTGCGATCGGCGGGAGGTGACGCAGGAGGTCGCCTACACCAGCATGGGCCACGCCAACCTGATCGACGTGGACGGCGACGGCATGCACGAGGTCGAGATCCGCGGCATGTGCGGCGCCGGCCCGAACTGCGAGGGCGAGGTGTACCGGATCGACCCGGCCACGCGCACGCTGCAGCACTTCTTCAGCGGCGGCTACTACGAGCTGCAGGTCATCGAAGGCTGGATGGTGGAAGCCGGGCGCAGCAGTTGCTGCAGCTGGGAATTCCATCTGTGGAAGCTGGATGCGCCGCATGCGCTGCCGCTGGAGTACGACACCATGGACCTGATGGTGCAGGTGGATGCCGGCGGGGACGAGGACGGGAACGTCACCGACGTGCGCTGCACCTTCACGCGGCAAAACGGCGATAATCGCGTGGTCGTCGCCCCACCGTCGCCCGCGCTGGAAGCGATCTGCGAGCACTACGGCGAGCCCTACGACCTGACTTCCCCGGACCCAACGCCAGGCGCGCCGTGAGCGCCGGCAGGAGCTTTGAGATGGATGAGCTGCTGATCGTCACCACCGGTGGCACGATCGACAAGATCTACTTCGACGACAAGTCCGATTACCAGATCGGTGATCCGCAGATCGGCATGATCCTGCGCGAGCTGGGGGTGACGTTCCGCTTCACGGTCATCCCGATCCTGCGCAAGGATTCGCTGCACATCACCGACGAGGACCGCGAACTGATCCGCGCGACCATCGCGGCGCAGCCGACGAAGCACGTGCTGGTGACGCACGGCACCGACAGCATGGTGCAGACGGGCCATGTACTCGCCTCGATCACCGACAAGACCATCGTCATGACCGGCGCCCTCAGCCCGGCCCGCTTTCGCGGCTCCGACGCGGAGTTCAACATCGGCTGCGCGATCGGCGCGGTGCAGTCGCTGCCGGCGGGGGTGTACATCGCGATGAACGGCCGGATCTGGGATCCGGCGAAGGTGCGGAAGAACGTGGCGGAGAATCGGTTCGAGGCGGTGTGAGGCTGACGAGCTGATTGATGCCGCAGTAATGACAAGGCCCGCTGATGCGGGCCTTGTCGTTTCCGGAAGAAGGCGATGTCCTCCCGACGTGTCCCTCTATCGGAGGGCCAGACCTACGGCGGCGAAATGACAAACGCGCTGAGGCTTGCCGACAGCGGGACGGCCTTCGCACCCATTGCCTCATAGAGCGCGATGGCACGGTGGTTGCTGGACCGCACGTTGTTGATTACAAGCTCGTGGCAGCCCTTGTCGCGCGCTTTCTGCCGCAGTTGCTCGATCACCGTACTTCCATAGCCGCGCGAGCGCTGCCTGGAATCGATCTCGATCTTCTCCAGCACAAAGCTCCCGCCGGGTTCGAACCAGCCATGCGCGCGCCCCACCCGCCGGCCGTCGAGCCATGGTTCGATGACATAGTGCCGCCGCTGTTCGCTCTCTTCGAAGCGCCAGTCTGTTTTCAGTTGGAGTTGGCTTGCTTTCAATGGTTGCTGACTTGTCTGCGATGGCCGAATGCCTTCCGCCGACCAGGGCAAAAGGAAAACAGGGATCCGGAAACGGCGGCCAGAGTACCTGTCCCGGTTGATCCGCGCGAGCGCCGTGGGCCCAAGAGCATGTGCGGGTGACGCGCGGCGCCGCCCGCAGGTGCAGCCGCGCCCTCGGCTGGCGTCGATCACCGGCAAGCCCCCGTCGTGATGTCCTAAGACCTAAAGCAGGACCTATTCGCGGTGGGTTGGGGCTCGCACCCGCCTCGGGTTCGAACCGCGGACATGCTGCCCTCCGCATCCCCCACGGTCCCCGCCAACCTTGGTGGGAGCGCGGCGCGGCGGGAAGGTGCGGCCACGCCGCTGATCAAAGAGCTTGCTGCGCGGTCAGGATCGGATACGGATTGACCGGGCTGCCCTTCCACCACTGCTTCTCGGGGCCAAGCAGGAAGATGGCGAAGTGCAGGTGGGGGGCATCGGGGCTCGCGTTGCCCGTGGCGCCTACGTAGCCGATCACCTGCCCGCGGCGGATCTGCTGCTTTTCCGCCAATCCATCCGCATACCGGTCAAGGTGTGCGTAGTAGTAGGCGTAGCGGCCGGTCGGCTCGAACTGGTAGATCGTCAAGCCGCCGCGCTCGCTGGTGAAGAGTTTTTCCACATGGCCATCGGCCACGGCAAGGACCGGGGTGCCCTTGGCGGCCATGATGTCGATGGCATCGTGGGAGCGCCCTTCGCTGCGTGCGTCGGTGAAGGTATCGGTGAGGTCCGCCGCGCGTATGCCCTGGACCGGGAGCAGCAGCGCGGATGGCGCGGGCATGTCGCTGCTGACGCCAGGCACGGGGGCCACTGATGCAGGCGCGACGGTGCCTGCGACAGAAACTGCAGGCGTATTGGCCGCACCCGGTGTCGCAGTCGCAGCGGACGTTGACACCCCGGCGGATGCAACCGGCTGCGACGGGTCGGATGCCGGCGTAGGCACGATGTCCATGCCGCTCCAGACGACCACGCCCAGCGCCACCACCAGCAGCAGGCCCAGCACGTACTTCATGCTAGTCCTGCATCACGACGGCGGTGGAGGGCGAGACGGCGGCGGCGACGCGCTCGACGTCCCAGTTCGTCAGCCGCACGCAGCCATGGGATTGCGCCTTCCCCACCGTGGCCGGCTCGGGCGTGCCGTGCAGTCCGTAGTGAGGCTTGGAAAGATCGATCCATCGCGTGCCCACCGGGTTGTTCGGGCCGGCAGGCAGTGTCGCCTTGGCATGGGAGGGATCCGCGTCCCAGAACAGGGCTGGGTTGTAGTGGAAGGTGGGATTGACGGCGGTGCCGAGGATCTTCCACTCCCCCAGTGGCAACGGGTCCTTGTCGCTGCCGGAGGACACAGGAAACTGCGCGACGACCTTGCCTGCGGCGTCCGCCAACGCAAGCGTGGACTCGGACTTGTCGATCACCACGCGGGCGGCCTTGGGCGGCGCGGCGACATCGGCCACGTTCGGCACCTGTATCCGGGCACCCGCCCGCGCGAAGTCCACGCCGGGATTCAGTTGTTCGAGCAGAGCCGGCGCAACGTGGAAGCGCTCGCCCAGGGCTTCGCGCACCGACGCGAAGCCCAGCGATGGCAGCTTTGCCTGCGCCATCATGTCGTCGGGAATGCGGATGTAGCGCTGGCCGACGTCTTCGGCCGTCAACGTGTACGCGGTGACCACCGCCGCCGCGTTTGCGTTCAGGGCGTTCCACGTGGCCTGGTCGAGCTCGCCGGTGACGTCCAGCCCCCTGGCGGCCTGGAAGCCCCGCAGCGCGCGCCGCTGGTTGGAGCCGGACAGGCCATCGATTTCCCCGGGTGAAAAGTGCGCGCGGTCCAGCAGCACCTGGGCGCGCAGCAGCGCAGCCGCGCCGCTCCGCGTGGCGGGATCGTTCGCCTGCGCCGCCAGGGACACAGGGGGTTCCGCCCGGGAGGGGGCCGAGAGGGCGGCGAGCAGGACGACAGCAAGGAATCGCACGGACATGGGCAAAGGACTCGGGTTGCAGTGTCCGCATCTTCGAAAGGCCTGCGTCATCGCGGCGTCAATCTGCGCGGCCGCCCGATGCCTGCAGGCGCCGTCGCAGGGTGCCCGAGGCCGTACTCGGCCTCCCTGCTTTCCCTGGAAGGCGTCTAGCCTCCGCGTTCCGCCCTGAAATACGCCACCAGCGCATTCGCATGGCCATGGCCCAACGCGTGCTCCGTTTTCAACAGGGCCACCTGCTCGCCGTGTTTCCGGTCGCTGACCGCGCCCAGGATCGTGAACCAGTGTTCCACCGGCTTACCGTACTGCTTCTCTATCGAAGGAAAGTAGGAAGCCGGACCTTTTGTCTTCGCGTTCGTCGTCATGCATCGCTCCTGGCGGTCATGCAAGCTGTGTGCGCCACCTTGGCGTCACGACCTGCGCTTGCCTGTTCGACGAAGGAGGGGGTGCGGGATCGACATGCGGTCCCGCCCGTAGCACAGACAAAGAACCCCGGCCAAGGCCGGGGTTCCTCATGCACATCCTGGCGACTCCCTCAGCGGGCGATCCTCAGAACGTGATGCTCCAGCTGTTGATGTAGCCGGTATCCGCGCCTGCACGGTCGCGGGCGCGCAGGCGCCAGCTGCCGTTGAGGGCTTCGCTCGACAGGTTCACCGTGTAGGTCTGGTTGATGTTGTCGGCACTGCCGCCCGTGCGGTTGTGCAGCACGTACACCGAACCATCCGGCGCCAGCAGGTCGACGATCAGGTCACCGATGTAGGTGTGCACGATGCTGACCGCCACCTGCGCATTGCTCGGCGCGTTGCCCGTGCGGCCCGACACGGCGATCGTGCTGGTCACGCCCGTCGTGTTGTTGTCGGGAATGCTGACGTCGGTGCCGTTGGTGTAGGTCTGCGTACCGCCACCCGGCGGCATGGTGCCGCCCTGCGCCGCCACGACGGCTGCGTCCGCATTGGCGATGCCCGCACCGCAGCCACCCGAGCACGTGCCCGGCAACGGACGCGCGGTATTCTTCAGGATCGTCTCCACCTGTGCCGGGGTCAGCGGCGACGGTGCGGCAGCCTGCATCAGCGCGACCACGCCCGCCACGTGCGGAGCCGCCATCGACGTGCCGTTGTACGACGCGTAGCTCGCGCTGCCCGCCGTGGTGGTGCCGGAGTTGAGCGTGGACAGGATGCTCTGGCCCGGCGCGGAGATGTCGATGCCGGTGCCGTAGTTGGAGAAGCTGGCGCGCGAGCCGCTCGACGTGGTCGCCGCCACGGCCACGACGTTCGGGCAGTTCGCCGGCACCGCGCTGGACACGTTGGTGTTGCTGTTGCCCGCGGCCACCACCACGGTGGTCCCGCGACCGACCGCACCGTTGATCGCGTTCTGGTAGGTCGCGGAACAGGTACCGCCGCCGCCCAGCGACATGTTGATGACTTCCGCCGGATTGGCATTGGCGGGCACGCCGCTGACGGTGCCACCCGAGGCCCAGGTGATCGCGTCGGCGATATCCGAGGTCAGGCCACCGCAGCGACCCAGCACACGCACCGGCACCACCTTGGCGCCGAACGCGGTACCGGCCACGCCGGTGCTGTTGTTGGTCACGGCGGCGACGGTGCCGGCTACGTGCGTGCCATGCCAGCTGGAGTTGCTGACCGGCGAACCGCTGTAGCACTCGCCCGCGACCGGGTTCCAGTCGCCTTCGTCGTTCGGGTTCGAATCGCGTCCGTTGCCGTCGCGCGAGACGAAGGTGTCGCTGATGAAATCGTAGCCGGGCAGGATGTTGGCGTTGAGGTCGGCATGGTTGGTGATGCCGGTATCGATGACGGCCACCACCACGCCCGCGCCCGTGGACTTGTCCCAGGCCGAGCGCACATTGATGCCGGACGTGGTGGTGCCGAAGCCCCACTGCTCGGACAGGCGCGGGTCGTTGGGCGTCAGCACCGGATACATGCGCTGGTCGACTTCCACGTACTCCACGTTCGGATCGGCGGCCAGCTGGCGCATCAGCGACTCGGCTTCGATGCGGTCCAGCTTGCGATCGGCGCGCACCACGTCGGCACCGCCCGCGGCGAGCCGGCGCAGCTTCTGCAGGCCCAGCGCGCGACCGCCGCGCTTGGCGACGCCGGTGCTGGCGGCGCTGGTCAGCGAGCGCTGCAGCTGCGTCGCGTTGGTGCTTTCCGTACTGCCGTCGCGATACTTCACGATGAAGCGGTCGTAGCCGCCCGGTTCTTCCACCTGCAGGCCACTCATGTCGACACGGCCGGCCATTGCCGGCAACGCATACAGCGATGCGAGCACGGCGGACGACAGGCACAGCAGGCGCACACGCGAACCACGCTTTGCAAATCCAGACATCAGACTCTCCCTCAAGGATGAAATGAAAAGCCGCCAATGCGGCAATCGCCCGGTCGAGGGCGCGGGACTGCAACGGGAGGGGGTGGACGGGCTGTTGCGTTCGACCGGGTACACGCCGCGCAATGCACGACGCAACGACGACGCTAACGGAGAGCACTTCGCTGAATCAGCGATGAAAGACACAGTTCGCCATATATGTTTCAAACGTAATCGCCGGGATACACGCATGAAGCGCAGGTCACCGGTAGACATCCGCAGGTAGGTTCATTTACTTCCTGCACACCATCGCACATGTGAATTTTTTATTCGGTGAACCACGCGTTGATTACGCAATAAAAAAGCCCGCTTCGCAGCGGGCTTTTCTTTCGACGATGCTTTCGACCTCAATCGC
The DNA here is from genome assembly GCF_964253495.1 of Pseudoxanthomonas sp. LjRoot127. Taxonomy (NCBI): domain Bacteria; kingdom Pseudomonadati; phylum Pseudomonadota; class Gammaproteobacteria; order Lysobacterales; family Lysobacteraceae; genus Pseudoxanthomonas; species Pseudoxanthomonas sp. LjRoot127. The sequence goes on along the minus strand of NZ_CAXUQR020000001.1, from coordinate 2,563,296 downwards.
GCAACTTCACCAGCCAACCGTGGCGGTCGGGGATGCGGCCGTACTGAATGTCGGTGAGTTCCTTGCGGATACCCATCGTCACTTCGCCGGCCAGTGCGTTGAGGTCGCCCACGGCGAAGTCCTTGCCCTTGAGCTGGCCGATCGGCGTGATCACCGCGGCGGTGCCGCAGGCGAACACTTCGACGATGTCGCCGGAGGTCACGCCCTGCTTCCACTCATCGATGGAGACCTTGCGCTCTTCGACGGCGTGGCCGCGATCGCGGGCGATGTGGATGATGCTGTCGCGGGTGATGCCTTCAAGGATGCTGCCGGAGAGTTCCGGGGTGACGATGTGGCCGTCCTTGTAAACGAGGAACACGTTCATGCCGCCCAGTTCTTCCAGGTACTTGCCTTCCACCGGATCGAGGAACAGCACCTGCGAGCAGCCCTGCGCCTGCGCTTCCTGCTGCGGGAGCAGCGAGGCGGCGTAGTTGCCGCCGCACTTGGCGGCACCGGTGCCGCCCTTGGCGGCGCGGGCATAGTCTTCCGACAGCCAGATCGACACCGGCGCCACACCCTTGGCAAAGTACGCGCCGGCGGGGCTGGCGATGACGTAGTAGCCGGCCTGGTGCGCGGCACGCACGCCGAGGAAGGCTTCGGTGGCGATCATGAAGGGACGGAAGTACAGGCTGGTCTCCGGCGCCGACGGCACCCAGTCGCCATCGATGGCGACCAGCTGGCGCAGCGATTCGACGAACTCGTTGACCGGCAGCTGCGGCAGCGCCAGGCGCGCGGCCGAACGCTGCAGGCGCTTGCCGTTGGCGTCGGGACGGAAGGTCCAGATGGAACCGTCGGCATGGCGGTAGGCCTTGATGCCTTCGAAGATCTCCTGGCCGTAGTGCAGCACCGAGGCGGCCGGGTCGAGCGACAGCGGACCGTAGGCGCGGACTTCCGCGCTGTGCCAGCCCTGCGCCTTGTCCCAGGTGATGGCGACCATGTGGTCGGTGAAGTGCAGGCCGAACCCGGGGCTGGCGAGGATGGCGTCGCGCTCGGCCGGGGTGCGGGCCTTGTCGGAGCGGTTCACGCGGTAGGTCAACGGGGCGGCGTTCATCACGTTCATCTCTTTCTTCCTGACGGGTTCTGCATCGGGCGAGCCGCGGGCTCAGAGCATGCCGGTTTCCAGCTTGGCGGCGTCGGACATCATGTGGCGGCCCCACGGCGGATCGAATACCAGTTCGACATCGGCCTCGGCCACGGTGGGGATCATCTCCAGCTTGCTGCGCACGTCGTCGACCAGGATCTCGCCCATGCCGCAGCCCGGCGCGGTCAGCGTCATCTTCACGTCGATGCCGCGCTGGCCGTCGTCGCGGGTGGTGAGGTTGGCTTCGTAGACCAGGCCGAGGTCGACGATGTTGAACGGGATCTCGGGATCGAAGCAGGTGCGCAGCTGGTTCCACACCATCGCCTCGACTTCCTCGTCGCTGGCGTTGTCGGGCAACGAGAGCGGTTCGGACGGTTCCTTGCCGATCGCATCCGCATCCCTGCCGGCGATGCGCATCAGGTTGCCTTCGACGAACACGGTGTAACTACCGCCGAGCGCCTGGGTGATGTAGCCGTAGCTGCCGGCCGGCAGGGTGACGAGTTCGCCCTGCGGCACCAGAACGGCGGCGCAATCGCGGGAGAATTGGACGGGTTCGCTGCTGCGGGAATACATGCAAAACCAGATGGGGACGCGCGTGGGGCGCTGCAAGGCGGCCTATTGTAGCCTTCGCGCCCCGGCGACCGCGTTCAGGCCGTATCCTTGGCGGCCCTGCCGGAGTCTCCATGTCCCCCGCCCTGCGTCGCGCCGCCCCATGGCTTGTTCCCCTGATGCTCGTGCTGGCCGGCGGCAGCGTGCTGGTGATCTGGGTGGCGCTGGCGCTCTACCTCCAGCGGCAGGCGGGCTGGATGGCGCTTGCCGTCGCGCTCGACATCGTGCTGGTGCTGCGCCTGTGCGGCATGCCCGCCGGCGCGCGCCGTGCCGTGTTGGGCGGCGTGGCCACCGTCGCGATCTCCCTGCTGGCGCTGTGGACCATCGCCGCCACCCAGATGGGGTTTGCCTTCGGGCTCAATCCGTGGGATTCGGTGCTGAAGCTGGGCGCGCACCATGCCTGGACACTGGTGTCGCTGACCACCTCCCCGCTGGACGCCGCGGCGCTGGTGGCGGCGCCGCTGCTTGCGGCCTGGTGGACGCGCTGACGCGGAGCGGCGGGCTCAGTGCCCGCCGTCCAGCGCCTTCAGTTCGCTGACCAGCGCATTGGCCATCTCGCTGCCGTCGCCGTACAGCATGCGGGTGTTGTCGGCGTAGAACAGCGCGTTCTCGATGCCGGCGAAACCGGTGCCCTTGCCGCGCTTGATGACGATGGTGTTCTTCGAGTTCACCACGTCGAGGATGGGCATGCCGTAGATCGGGCTGGCCGGGTCGGTCTTCGCCACCGGATTCACCACGTCATTCGCGCCAATCACCAGCGAGACGTCGGTGTTGGCGAACTCGGGGTTGATGTCGTCCATGTCGGCGATCAGGTCGTAGGGCACGCCGGCTTCGGCGAGCAGTACATTCATGTGGCCGGGCATGCGGCCGGCGACCGGGTGGATGGCGAACTTCACCTTCACCCCGCGATCCATCAGCTTCTGCGACAGCTCCCAGATCTTGTGCTGCGCCTGCGCCACGGCCAGGCCGTAGCCGGGCACGATCACCACGCGTTCGGCGTAGGCCATCATCGCGGCGACGTCGGCGGCCTCGATGGGCTTCATCGATCCGCCGATTTCCTGCATAGCCGCACTGCCGCCACCGAAGTTGGAGAACAGCACGTTGGTGATCTTGCGGTTCATCGCCTTGGCCATCAGCCGCGTCAGCAGCATGCCGGCCGCGCCGACCATGGTGCCGGCGATGATGAGCGCTTCGTTGCCTAGCACGTAGCCTTCGAAGGCGACCGCCAGGCCGGTGAAGGCGTTGTAGAGCGAGATCACCACCGGCATGTCGGCGCCGCCGATGGGCAGCGTCATCAATACGCCGAGCGCCAGCGACAGCACGAAGAACGCGATGATCCACGGCATCGCCAGGGTGGTCAGCGCCATCACGCCGCTGGCGATGGCGGCCAGCGCCACCAGCGCGTTGAACCACTGCTGCCCCGGGAAGGTGTAGCGCTTGTCCATGCGTCCGTCGAGCTTGGCCCAGGCGATCACCGAGCCGGTCAGCGAGACCGCGCCGATCAGCGCGCCGATGACCGCCAACGACAGCGTGAACGTCGACGGCGCCGGCTCGCCGGCGGAGTAGCGCACCAGTTCCACCGCACCGATCGCCGCGGCCGAACCGCCGCCCATGCCGTTGAACAGCGCGACCATCTGCGGCATGTCGGTGATGGCGACCTTCTTGCCCCAGACCCAGTTCAGGCCGACGCCGATCACGATGGCCGCGATCATCAGGCCGATGTTGTGCAGCCCCGGCAGGAAGAACGTGGCGATCGTGGCGATCAGCATGCCCACGCCGGCCCACTGGATGCCGCTGCGCGCGGTCTTGGGACTGGCCATGCGCTGCAGGCCCAGCAGGAACAGCGTGGCGGCCACGAAGTAACTCAGTTTCACCAGCGTCAACGCACTCATGCACGGCTCCCTTCGGACGACGAGGCGGGTGGCTTGTCCACCCGATGGTGCTCACGCATCTCGATGGCGGTCTTGAGCAGGCCGACCATGCCCAGGCCGAAGGCCACCAGGCCCAGCGACAACTGGTTCACCACCGTCGTGTCGGCCAGGTATGCGCCGAACAGCCCGGCCACCATCGGGGTGACGGTGTAAAAAGACAGCAGCACCAGCATCCAGCGCCCCTTGCGTGGGTCCTGCCAGACGCGTTTCGACAACGCGTTCTGCGTGCGGGTCGGATCCTGCAGGGAAGACAGGCCGATACCGATGCCGGCGTACAGCAGCACATAGTTCCAGTCGTCGTACACCGCCGCCCAGCTCCCGCTGCCGGCCATTGCGAGCGTCCAACCCGACTTCGCCGCGTACCCCAGCGCCACCAGCAGCGCCGGGTACTGGAGGTAGCTCAACCCGTGGAATACGTCGCGCGCAGTGCGCGCAGGCGCGGGAACGATGGGCATGCTGCTCACTTGCCACCCGCGGGCTTGCTGCTCTTGAACATGTCCAGCATGCGCTCGGTGACCACGTAGCCGCCGGCCGCGTTGCCCGCGCCCAGCAGGACGGCGATGAAGCCGATGGCTTTTTCCAGCGGGGTGTCGGCGTGGCCCAGCACGACCATCGCGCCGATCAGCACGATGCCGTGGATGAAGTTGGAGCCGGACATCAGCGGCGTGTGCAGGATCACCGGCACCCGCGAGATGATCACGTGGCCGGCGATGGCCGCCAGCATGAAGATGTATAGCGCCACGAACCCGTCGCTCATCCGCTCCTCCACCTCGTCCACGTTGTCGATGCACAGGCGTCGGCCGGTGCCTCCGCATCATAACCGTACCTGAACCCGCGCGTGGGCGGCGCTGCCGCGTCAACCGACGACGCCTCGGGGCGTTTCCTTGCCTGCACCGCCCCATCCCACCGAGGAGTCCACCATGAAGCGCACGTCATTGCTCGGCCTGACCGTACTGCTGCTGACTGCCACCGGCACCGCCTTCGCCGGCGATCGCGGCGACCGCATCGACCATCGCCTGGACCGCAAGGGCGACCGCATCGAACAACGGACCGACGCGCGCGGCGACCGTATCGAGCGGCGCTTCGACCGCAGTGCGCAGTGGGCCGACCATCATGGTCACTCCCGCGCCGCGAACCGGTTGGAACGCCGCGGCGACCGCATCGATACCCGGCTGGATCGCAAGGGCGAACGGGCCGAGGCGCGCTGGGACCGCCGTGGCGATCGCATCGACCGGCGCCTGGACCATCGCGGCTGATCAACAACGCGACCGCTAAGCTATGTTGGTGAGCACCGCCCCGAGCCCGCCGCCGGAAACGTCGTCGCCCGCCCCGCTGGCGACGACGATCGAGCGTTTCCTGGCCGATATCGGACCCCGCGCGTTCCGGTTCGCCGAAGCCGGCCTGCGCCATCGCGAGGACGCGCTCGATGCGGTGCAGGACGCGATGATGAAGATGCTGGCCTATCGCGAGAAGCCGGCCGAAGAATGGTCACCGCTGTTCTGGAGCATCCTGCGCCGTCGCATCGTCGACCTGCAGCGCCGCGCCGGCTTCCGCCTGCGCTGGCTGATGCCCACGGGCGATCGCGGCGAGGAAGGACCGGTGGACTGGGCGCCCGACCACGGCGCAGGGCCGGCGCAGGCCCACGATCAGCGCGAGGCGTATACCCGCCTGGTGCAGGCATTGCGCGGCCTGCCCGCGCGCCAGCGCGAGGCGTTTACCCTGCGCGTGCTGGAAGAACTGGATGTGGCCGACACCGCGCGCGCGATGGGCTGCTCGGAGGGATCGGTGAAAACCCACCTGTCCCGCGCGCGCGAGGCCCTGCAACGGCAACTTGAGGAATTCCGATGAACCCCGCCCCTGACATCGACCAGTACGCGCGTCGCCTGCACCAGGCGTCGCTGGCGCAGGTCTCACCCCAGACCCTGATGCACCTGCGGAACGCCCGCCACGAGGCCGGGCGGCAGGCCGCGCCGGCCGGTGCGCGCCACCGTGGGCGCTGGCTGGTGGCCACGGCCTTTTCCGCGGTGCTGGCGGTCGGTGTCGGTCTGCAATGGCTGCCCCGCGGCCCGGTGCCGCCCGCGCCGGAGACCGTTGCCGGCGAGAGCGAGGGCGACTTCACTGCGGAGGAACTCGGCGTGGCCAGCGCGTACGACGAAGACCCCGAACTGTATCTCTGGCTGGCGTCCGCCGACGCACAGCCCCTTGCCATGGAGTCGACCCCATGAAGGCCGCTGCCCTTCGCATCCTCGCCCTCGGCGTCCTGCTGGCCAGTGGCCACGTGCTCGCGCAGTCCGCACCCGCGCCGCTGCCGGCCTGGGAGAAGCTGACGCCCGAACAGCGTGAAGCCCTGATCGCACCCGTGCGCGACCGCTGGAACCGGGAGCCCGGCGATCGCGGCCGCATGCTCGAACGCGCCCAGCGCTGGCAGGCGATGACGCCGGAACAGCGTGCGCAGGCGCGGCACGGCATGAAGCGCTTTGAGGGCATGAGTCCCGATCAGCGCCGGCATGCGCGCGCCCTGTTCGCACGCATGAAGACGCTCAGCCCCGAGCAGCGCGAGGCCTTGCGGAACGAGTGGAAAAAGATGACGCCCGAACAGCGCGAGGCGTGGATGCGCGACAACGCACCGCCGCCGCGTGACCGTGACCGTGATCGGAACCGGTGGCCGGAACGCTGACGTCCGGCGTCAGGCGGCCGCCTGCGTGGCCGGCCGGTCCGGCCATACCGTCTTCGCCAGCAATTCATCGCTCCAATCGAACTGCAGCGCACCGTCCCTGACGAACAGGGCGACGAAGTTCAGCACGTTGCGGGCGTACATCTCGCTCGCATGCACCGCACCCAGGCTGGCGAGGTTGAGCGGACCGGCGATGGTCACGCCGTGGTGCGCGTAGGTATCGCCCGGGCGCGTCAGTTCGCAGTTGCCGCCGGTCTCGGCCGCCAGGTCCACGATGACGCTGCCCGGCTTCATGCCGTCGACCATCGCAGTGGTGACGATCTTCGGTGCCGGACGCCCGGGGACGGCGGCCGTGCACACCACCACGTCGATGCCCTTGAGGTGCTCGGCCAGCCGTTGTTGCTGCAGCGCGCGCTCTTCGTCCGTCAGTTGCCGCGCATAGCCCCCTTCGCCCGCCGCGCTGACGCCGAGGTCGAGGAACTTGCCGCCCAGCGATTCGATCTGCTCGCGCGTCTCCGGACGCACGTCGAACCCTTCGACCTGCGCACCCAGGCGCTTGGCGGTCGCAACGCCCTGCAGGCCCGCGACGCCCGCCCCGACGATCAGCACCTTGGACGGACGGATGGTGCCGGCGGCCGTGGTCAGCATGGGAAAGAAGCGGGGCGCCAGCTGCGCCGCGATCAGCACCGCCTTGTAGCCGGCCATGCCGGCCTGCGAACTCAGCACGTCCATTGCCTGCGCACGCGTGGTGCGCGGCAACCGCTCCAGCGGGAATGCCTGGATACCGTTCGCCTGCAGCGCAGCGGCACGCGCCGGATCGGCAGTGGGTTGCAGTACGCCGACCAGCGTGGCGCCCCGCTTGAAGCCTTCGATGGCGCCGGCCGACGGCGGTTGCACGCACAGCAGCAGGTCGGCGCCGGCGCGGCCCGCATCGTCCACGAGTTCGGCGCCCGCGTCGGCGTAGGCGCTGTCGATGAAGCCCGCGCCGTCGCCCGCTCCGCGCTCCACGGCCACCCGTGCGCCCGCGGCGATCAGCTTGCGCACGGTTTCCGGCGTCGCGGCCACGCGGCGTTCGCCCTCGGCGGTTTCCTTCAGTACCCGAACTTCGACCGCCATTGCGCCCCTCGTCGTTAGGTCATCCGTGCCGCGATGCTAACAGAGCGCGGCAAGGCCGCGCGGCGCGGATTCCCTTACGCCGGGGCGGCGGCCGACGGCGCCGGTTCCAGGCGCTCGATCACGCCCTGCATGGCGCTGTCGAACGCGTCCTCGCTCTGGTGGGTGCGCAGGCGTCCCAACCGCACCATCGCCGCGAGCTCTTCGGGCGAGGCGACGCAGAAGCGCACGCCGCGGCGGTTGACGAACAGCAGGCGCGAGGAGATCGGGCTGACCCACGACAGCTTGCCCGCCTGCACCTTGTTGTCCTTGTCGATGAAATCCAGCCAGGTACCAATGGGCAGGCCGCGGAAATGGTCCGCATCGCTGTGGTCGAAATCGAGCGTATCCGCCCCGCCGACCAGCTGGATGGACGCGCTCTCCTCTTCCACGACGGGCTTGGGCAACACGACCTGCGGCAGCTCGGGCAACGCGCGCTCCAGGTCCGGACGCGCGGCAGCCACGGCCTGCAGGGTGTCGTGCAACGCATCCACCGCGCCGGCGGCCGCATCCTGGTTCATGCCGACGCTGGCGAACACCTTCAGCATCTGCGCACGCCAGGCTTGCAGCCACGGCTTGCCGACCACATGGCGCTGCGCTTCGGTCAGTTCCTCGAGCACGCCGTCGGCCAGCGCCAGTGCTTCGCGCAGGCCGTCGCCCTCGTCGCCCTCGCGCAGGACGGTCATGGTGACGTGGTGCGCCCACGGCTGGCGCAGGAAATCCTCGATGGCCTGCGGCACGCGCCGGCCGGAGAGGCGCTCGTCCAGCTCGGACGTCATGCGCGCACGCGCGGCTTCCAGGCGTTCCTGGCCGCGCTGGATCTCGGCGGCACGACGCTCGGCGATCTCGATACGGCGGCGGTGCTGCTCGAGGTACGCGCGGAACTCCTCTTCCAGGGTCAGGAAGATCGCGAGATTCTCGTTGAACTCGGCGACCAGGCGATCGACGACTTCCTCGACCTTGGTCAGCAGCGTGCGCTCGGCGGCGCTTTCGCCGTTGTTGCCCTCGCAGGCTTCTGCCAGCACGTTGAGCAGGCGCCGTGCCGGATGGGTCTTCTGCACGAACATGCGACGGTCGAGCAGGGCCACCTTTACGAACGGGACGACCAGACGACCGATCAGCTCGCGCGGCCGGCCCTCCAGATCGCGCTCGTCCAGCATCACGTCGAACAGCATGCCCACCAGGTCGATGGCATCTTCATCGACCGGTGCGAGGCGCGCCTGCGACGGATCCACGCCGAGTTGCGTGGCGCTGCTGAGCACTTCGTTCTTGAGCCGCTGCGAGAGCGACTCGCCGGTGTCGCCGATGGCTGCGCGCAGCGTGGCGCTGGGCGACGCCTGCAGCAGGGACAGCACCGAAAGCATTTCGCGCTGCGACAGGTCGCGCTGGCGCGGATCGGGCGCGCGCGTTGGCGGCGCATCGCCGGCATCGCGACCCCGGCGTGATTCCTGCAGCAGATGGTGCAGGGCTTCCAGCAGCACGCCCTGGGCACCGGGGGCCCCGCCGTAGCCGGGCGGCACATCGCCGAATGCGCTCGCAGCCGGCGCGGCCTGGCTGGCCTGCAGTCCGCGGCTGACGCCCGCCATGCGGTTGAGGAAGCGCGCGGCCCACGCCGGCGCCCCCGGGTCCTCGCCATCGGCCGCCGCATCGTTGACGGCGTCGAACTCCTGCGCGGGCGCGCCCGCGGACGAGGGCGACGGCGCGCGGCGCGCCGGCAGTTCCGGCATCACGCCGACCTGCATCAGGCGCTGGTCGAGCGAGGCGTAGATGCGGGCGATAGCCGGCACGAAGTCGCGCTCGCACAGCTTGATCACCACCAGCCGGACATCGGCCGCCAGGTCACAGGCAGCGAACGCCTGGTGCACGGCCACGCCGATATGCTCGGGGCCGATCGGGTTGAGATCGGCATCCAGCGTGATGTCGCCGGCGATCCAGCCGAGCCGTCGGTCAAGCCGCGCGAGCACCGGCTTGCAGTCGCGCATGATCACGCTGGCGAAATTGCGGACGGCCAGGCGCGATTCGAGTTCCTGTTCCGAGACCAGGCTGAGCGTATCTTCCGCCGACTCCAGGAACACCCGCTCGCTCGGCACCGGCTGCCCCGCCTCGAAGGCCTTCCAAGACCGCTGCAGTTGCCCGCGGAAGCGGCCGATGATGTCCTCGCGGCGACGGCGCAGTTCGCGCATGGCGTCGAGGAAGGCCATCTGCGAGGGACCGGCCCGTTCCGCCCTGTCGAACAGGGCGTCGTCGAAACGCCCCAACGCGACCGCGAACGCATCCACCAGCGGCGGGATCGCGGCATCGCGTGCCTGCTCCAGCAGGCGCGTATCGCGCCCGGGGCGGTCGGCGAGGTTGGGAACGTTCGACATGCGCAGGGTTCCCCGCCCCGGAGGGCGAAAGGGAGTGGGGGGGATGCGGACGGGGATCCGCAGCGACATCGTAGGAAATCCGGCTGACGGACTACCGTGATGGCATCGGCAGTTTGACGCTGCGCAACAGGGCGCCGCGCAGAAAACCGTTGCGGCACGCCGCTTGCATGGGGGGCGAGGTTGTCACAATCAAGCCTGTGCCGGTGCGGCCAGGCGGTCGACCACGCCCTGCATGGCGCTGTAGAACGCGTCCTCGTCGCGGTGCATGCGCACGCGGCCCAGCTGCGCCATCACCACCAGCTCCTGCACCGACGCCACGCAGATGCGCGAACCCGAGCGGCTGACGAACATCATGCGGCGCGAGAAGGGGCTGATCCAGCTCAGACGGCCCGCCTGCACGCGATGATCCTTGTCGACGAAGTCCAGCCAGCTGCCTTCGCGCAAGTGCTGGAAATAGTCCGTCATCACCGGGTCGAGATGCTCGAGCCCCTCGACCCATTCGTGGGTTTCCAGCAACCCGGGCAGCAATGGCGCCTGCACGACGGGCGCAGGCGGTTCGACGGCCGCCTCGGTGGCCGCGGCCTGCGGGGTCACCAGTGCATCGAACAGCCGCTCGCGCAAGATCGCGATGGCGGCCCGCGACTGCCCCGAGGCCATCCACATCGGTTGCAGCCAGTCCATCGCCGCATGCCAGCCGCGCACATCGTCGCGGATGTGGGCATCGGCGACGGCCTGCAGCAGGCCATCCAGCATCATCGGGGCCGCCTTGGGCTTGCCCAGCCCCTCCATGCGCGCGGCATAGGCGGGCCAACTTTCCTTCAGCAGCCGCCGTATCGGGGCCGGGACGTCCTGCGGCTGCAGGCGGTCTTCGAGTTGCGAGGCGAACCGCGCGACCAGGTCCGCTTCCGCGTCCTTGGCCTGCTGTTCCGCCGCGAGCGCCTGCTCGACCTGTTCCGCCTCGCCACGATAGCGTGCGTAGAACGCGTTGAATTCCGCGCGCGCCAGGCGGAACACCGACTGGCTTTCGTCGAAATCCGCGACCAGTCGCTGCACCGTGTCCTTGACCTTCTCCAGCAACAGGCGCTGCGACTCGGTCTGCCCCGGATTGCCGTCACATGCCTCGACCAGGACGTTGAGCAGCCGGCGCGCGGGATGGGTCGCATGCAGGAACAGCTTGCGGTCCTGCAGCGCGACCTTGGTCATCGGCGCCATCAGCCGGCCCAGAAGCTGGACCTGTTCGCTGGTCAGGTGGCTTTCCCGGAAGATGACTTCGAACAGCATGCCGACGAGGTCGACGACGTTCTCGTCCGCCTCGGAGATCGCCACGGCCTCGGGTGCGACGCCGAGCTGCGCGGCCTGCAGGAAGATCTGCTGCTTGAACGCCGCCTGCAGTCGGTCGGGACGGGCGAGGATCTCCGCGTGCACCTCGGCGGGCGCGATCTGCAGCAGCGTCAGGGCGACGATGAGCTCACGCTGTGACAGCGAGGTGCGTTCAGCCGTGCGCGCGACGCCCTGGTTGCGGGCGCGCTGCAAGCGCGATTCTTCCAGCAACTGGTGGAGCGCGGGCGGCAGCGAGGCGGTCGCGTCCGGGCCGGTGGCCGCCTCGGCGTCACCGTGGTCCCAGGACACGAAGAAGCGCGTCATCCAGTCCGGTTCGCTGGTCGCCTCGTCGCCGGCGGACGGAATCGCCAGCGCCCGGCGCATGCGAGGAGACGAGGTGTCCTGCGCCCCCAGCCTGCGGACCAGGCGCGCGTGCATGGATTCGTAGATGGGCCCGACCAGTTCCACGAGTTCGCGCTCGCAGCACTGCATGGCCAGCGCCCGCACGTTGCCGGGCAAGGCCGCGCGCGCGAATCCCTGGTAGGCGGCCATCGCGATGCGCGCCGGCGAATAGGGTCCCAGGCCGGGATCCAGCCGCACCCCCATGTCCAGCCAGGTCAGGTAGCCGTTCAGGCGCAACAGCTCGGACTGCCACTCGCGCGCGATCACCTCCGCGAGATGTTCGGTGGCCAAGCGGACATCCAGTTCGTCCTCCTCCACCAGGCCCAGGCTGGCGCCGGTCTTCTCCGTGCCGAACTGCGCCGGTGCCTGATCGCCCGTCGCCGCTGCCTGCCATGCCGCGTCGAGGTCCTCGCGGAATCCGCGCAGGATGGCCTCGCGCCGTTCACGCAGCGCCAGCAGGCCGTCGAGATAGGGGCCACGGTCCACCTCGCTCTGTTCCAGGCGATCCAGCATCGGCTGGCGCAGGCCGTCCACCACATCGGCGAACGCGGCCTGCAGCGGTGGCTGCATCGCGTCGCGCAGCAGCTCGACGAGCTGGTGGCCGGAGGTGGGAAGGGGCGGTGGCGTGGCGGGCATTGCGTCGTTCGGTCGGCCAGGTTGTCCGCTGCGACCCGTCCTGCAGTGAGGAGCCGTGCGTGGCGCGGACCGTGGTGCATCCGCTGCGATTAAACTCATGCACCGCTAATGTGCACTGAATCCCACTATAAGGCGCCTCGATGCTCACTGAAAGTCTGTTGCAGGGATTGGACGCGCGACGCTCCGTACCTTCCAAGCAATTGGGCGAACCCGGCCCGGACCGTGCGACCCTGCTCCGCATGCTGGCCTCCGCGGTCCGCGTCCCCGACCACGGCAAGCTGGTGCCGTTCCGCTTCATCCATCTTCACGGCGATGCGCGCCATGCACTGGGCGATGCGCTGGCGGCGCGCACCCGCGCGCTGGACCCCGATGCGCCCGATGCGGCGGTGGAGAAGGACCGCGGTCGTTTTTCCAGCGCGCCGGACATCGTCACCGTCGTCGCGCGCCTCGCGCCCGGCCACAAGGTGCCCGAGCTGGAACAACTGCTGACGGCCGGCAGCGTCTGCTTCGCCCTGCTGCAGGCCGCGCAGGCGTTCGGCTTCGGCGCGCAATGGCTGACCGGATGGATGGCCTATGACGCGCACGTGGCGCGGCGGCTGGGGCTGGTGCAGGACGAGAGGATCGTGGGCTTCATCCACATCGGCACGCCGCGGCTGCTGGCGCCCGAGCGGGAGCGGCCGGATCCCGCTGCGCTGTTGACCGTCTGGAATCCCGATGCCTGATCCGTCGCACCCGCGCCCGCTGTACCTGGTGGATGCGAGCCTGTACGTGTTCCGCGCCTGGCATTCGATGCCGGATGAGTTCCAGGACGCCGACGGCTGGCCGACGAATGCCGTGCACGGGTTCGCGCGCTTCCTGCTCGAGCTGCTGGAGAAAGAGCGGCCCGCGCACATCGCCGTCGCCTTCGACGAAGCCCTCGACAGCTGCTTCCGCAACCGGCTGTACCCCGCCTACAAGGCCAACCGCGACCCTGCACCGGAAGAACTGCGGCGCCAGTTCACGCACTGCAAGGCACTGTGCGCCGCGCTGGGCCTCAGCGTGCTGGCGCATGGCGAGTACGAGGCGGACGACCTGATCGGAAGCGCGCTCCACGAAGCGCGGCCACGGGGATTCCGCGGCGTCATCGTGTCCGCCGACAAGGATCTGTCGCAGTTGTTGCAGGAACACGACGAGCAGTGGGACTTCGCGCGCGGGCAGCGCTGGGGCGCCGCCGGCGTGAAGGCGCGCCACGGCGTGGAGGCGCGGCAGATCGCCGACTACCTGGCGCTGACGGGCGATGCGGTGGACAACATTCCCGGCGTCACCGGTATCGGCGCCAAGTCGGCTGCGGTGCTGCTGGCGCACTTCGGCGACCTCGACACCCTGCTCGCGCGGATGGACGAAGTCGCGTTCCTGCGCCTGCGCGGTGCCGCCACGCTGGCCGTGCGCCTGCGCGAGCAACGCGAGCATGCGCTGCTGTGGCGGCAGCTCACGACCATCGTGCTGGATGCGCCGCTGGGCGACATCGGCGCGGGCCATGCGCGCGGCCAGGCGGACGGCGACATGCTGGCCGGACTGTCCGATGCCTTGCGCTTCGGCCCGATGACGCGACGCCGCCTGCGCGTGGCGGCAGGACTGGAACCGCCGGCGTACTGACCGTCTGTCAAACGTCATCGGCAACCGATAGCATCGCCGCATGGACAAACGCGACGACGACAAGCGAAAGGTGCCCGCCAGCGTGGTCTGGCAGGGCAAGTACCAGCGCATGATGGTGCGCGGCACCTGGGAATACGTGGAGCGCGCGCACGCAGGCGGACTGGCGGCCATCATCATCGCGGTGACACCGGACGACGAAGTGCTGTTCGTCGAACAGTTCCGCGTGCCGCTGCAGGCGCGCACGATCGAGATGCCGGCCGGCCTGGTCGGTGACATCCACGCCGGCGAGTCGATCGAGGTGTCCGCGGTGCGCGAGCTGGAGGAAGAAACCGGCTGGACCGCCGACCATGCGGAGGTGCTGATGATCGGCCCCACCTCGTCGGGCAGCAGCAGCGAGCGGATCGCCTTCGTGCGTGCCACCGGCCTTCGCAGGGTCGGCGAAGGTGGCGGCGATGGCGACGAAGACATCACGGTGCACGCCATCCCGCGCGTGCGGGCAGCCGCCTGGCTGGCGCAGAAGATCGGCGAGGGCTATGAACTCGACGCCAAGCTCTGGGCCGGCCTGTGGATGATCGACCACACCCTCGACGGCACGCCGCGCAGCTGACCGCTACGTCGCGTTGACGCCGTATCCCGCCAGGCGCCAGATGCCGCTTTCCTCGCGGCGCAGCGTGATGACTTCGCGATGCGGCGTTCCACGTCCGCCGAACGCCACCGCGAATTCCAGCATCGCGTACGTCCCCGGCAACTGGTCGGCGCGCGTGGCGGGCCGACCCACTCGCACCGCTGTCCAGCGGCGCCCGGTGCCGCGACCGAGCACGTCATGCCGGTGCGCCAGCGAATGGATGAAGGCATCGCGCGGCATCGAGTGCCGGATCGCATCCGACGCCGCGTCCCACAGCACGCCGTGATGACCCTGTTCGATCGCCTGGATGAAACGCATCGCCGCCATGCCCAGCCGCGGGATGTCGACATCTTCCAGCCCGATCCTGCCCTCGCCCGCCTGCCCTGCTTCCACCATCGCCCTGCACGTCCGCATCGTCTGGTCGCCGCCACGCGACCGGCCGCGAGGCACCCCTCCGTCTCGTTCGCAGGTGGATGCGGCGACCGGACAGCCTGCGTGCAGCCCTGAGGCGCCTTCGCTCTAGGGGCCGGCGAGATGCTTGCGGAAGAACGCCAGCGTCCGTTGCCAGGAGAGTTCGGCGGCCGCGGCGTCGTAGCGCGGCGTGGTGTCGTTGTGGAACCCGTGGTTCACGCCGGGATACATGTGCGCCGTGTACGCGACGCCGGCGTCCTTGAGCTGCTGTTCGTACGTAGGCCACCCCGCGTTGACGCGCGTATCCAGCTCGGCAAACTGCAGCAGCAGCGGCGCGCGGATGCGCGATGCTTCCTCCGCCGACGGCTGGCCGCCGTAGTACGGTACGCCGGCATCGACGAGCTCCGGCAGGCGCGCGGCCAGCACGTTGGTCACCAGCCCGCCGAAGCAGAAACCGACCACGCCGAGCTTCCCGTTGCCGCGCGGCAGCGCCTGCGCGAAGCGCGCGGCGGCTTCGAGATCGGCCATGACCTTCGCGCGGTCCAGCGTGGCCTGCAACTCACGACCCTTGTCGTCATTGCCGGGATACCCGCCCAGCGGATACAGCGCGTCAGGCGCGAACGCGATGAAGCCGGCCACGGCAAGGCGACGCGCGACATCCTCGATGTACGGATTCAGTCCGCGGTTCTCGTGCACCACCAGCACGACCGGATGCGGTCCCGGCTCGCGCGGCATCGCCAGCAAGCCGCGTCCTTCGCCATGGCCCTGCGGTGCCGGGAACGTGCGGTAGACGGTGGTGATGCGCGGATCGTCCGCGGCCACCTGCGCAGCGAACGCGTACTGCGGCGCCAACGCCGCGAGCAACGCGGCTGCCGTCGTACCGCCGACGGCGAACCGGGCCGCACCCGACAGGAAGCCGCGCCGGTCGACCCGACCGTGGACGTAATCGTCGTACAGGTCCAGCAGGCGCTGGTCGAAGGCGGAAGCGGTGGCGCGCGACGAATCCATGAACTTCTCTCCGGTGCGGCGGTGGCCCGTCAGGCGAAGGCGTCCGTCGCGCGCACCAGCGCGTCGACGTTCTCGGCCTCGAACGCGGAATGACCAGACGCCGGCGTGATCTCGAGCCTCGCCTTCGGCCAGGCCTTGTGCAGGTCCCACGCGTTGGCGACCGGGCAGACCACGTCATAGCGGCCATGCACGATCACGCCCGGGATGTCGGCGATGCGCGAGGCATCGCGCAGCAACTGGTCTTCGACCTCGAAGAAGCCGCCGTTGACGAAGTAGTGGTTCTCGATGCGCGCGAACGCGAGTGCGAACTCCGGCTCTTCGTGGCCGCTGACGAAATCCGCGTCGACGTGCAGGAAACTGGTCGCGCCTTCCCACACGCTCCACGCCTTCGCCGCCGCCAGGCGCGTGGCCTTGTCGTCGGAGGTCAGTCGGCGATGGAACGCCGAGATCAGGTCGTGGCGCTCGACCGGCGGGATCGCGGTGACGTAGTGTTCCCACGCATCCGGGAACAGACGGCTCGCGCCTTCCTGGTAGAACCATTCCAGCTCCCACCGCCGCAGCATGAAGATGCCGCGCAGCACCAGCTCGGTCACGCGCTGCGGGTGCGCTTCGGCGTACGCCAGCGCCAGCGTCGAACCCCAGCTGCCGCCGAACACCTGCCAGCGCTCTATGCCGAGCTTTTCGCGCAGTTTCTCGATGTCGGCCACGAGGTCCCAAGTGGTGTTGTCCACCAGGTCCGCATGCGGCGTGGAGCGACCGGAGCCGCGCTGGTCGAACAGCACGATGCGGTACTTCGCGGGATCGTGGAAGCGGCGCATCTTCGGGCTGCAGCCCGCGCCCGGGCCGCCGTGCAGCAGCACCACGGGCTTGCCCTGCGGGTTGCCGCACTGCTCGTAGTACAGCTCATGGCGGTCATCGACCTTCAGCGTGCCGGTGTCGAAGGGTTCGATATCGGGGTACAGCGTGCGCATGGGCAGCCCGTCCTGGAGGAAAGCGACAGTCTAGCGGCTCGCGTCCTGCGCTTCCGTGACGCGCCCAAGGGTCACGCGGTCCCGCTGCTCCAGGTCCGTCTCCGTGGCCACGTCGACGAAGCCTGCGGCGGTCATGAGCGCGCGGGTCGCCGCGCCCTGGTCCCAGCCGTGCTCCAGCAGCAACCAGCCGCCGGCCATGAGGTGCGTCGATGCCTCGCCCACGATCTCCCGGATCGCCTCCAGACCGTCCGCGCCGGAGGACAACGCAGTCGGCGGCTCGAAGCGCAGGTCGCCCTGCGCCAGGTGCGCGTCGCCGTCGGCGATGTAGGGCGGATTGCTCGCGACCAGGTGGAAGCGTTCGCCCTGCAGCGGTGCCCACCAACTGCCGTGGCGGAATTCGACGTTGGCGATGGCGTTCGACACGCCGTTCGCGCGTGCGACGACCAGTGCGTCTGCGCTGGAATCGGTTGCCACCACCTGCGCCTGCGGCCGCTCGCTCGCCAGCGACAGCGCGATCGCACCGGTGCCGGTGCCGAGGTCGGCGATGAGCAAAGGCTTGTCCGCGGGCAGGCGCTCCAGCGCCAGTTCGACCAGGCGCTCGGTTTCCGGGCGCGGGATCAAGGTGGCAGGCGACACCTGCAGGTCGAGCGTCCAGAAACCGCGATGCCCCACCAGATAGGCCACCGGCTCGCCGGCGATCCTGCGCGCCAGCAGCGCGTCGAACGCCGCAGCATCCGCGTCGGCCAGCGCGGCATCACAATGCGCGAACAGCCAGGCGCGGTCGCGGCCGATCACGTGCAGCAGCAATTGCTCGGCTTCGTGCCGGGCGTCCGGGCCGGCCAGTCGGCTCGCGGCGGCGCGCAGGGCGTGGTCGAGACGGAGGGAGGCGGGAGCGGACATGGCACGCATGGTACCGGGCGGCGGTACCCCACACGCCTGCGCATCGCCGCGACGCACCATCATGGTACTCAATGGCGTATGGAGCGCTCGGTGCTTCTAGCAGTGCCGGCAATGGCCTCGTTCGGACGTGTGCCGGCAAGGGAGCTCTTAAGACGTCCTGATCCAGTCAGATCGCCATCAATATAAGTAACTGAAAAATTTTATTTTTTGTTCAGATCTTGTTGAAAGCATGTGCCGACCCCACCTATTGATAGCCAAAAACTATCTATTCAATTCCATCAATCGATTTGAGATATCAATAGTCGCTGCCTACCATGGCGCCATCGCTTCACCACACCCACTCCACTCACGAGGATCTTCCATGTCCCTGATCAACACCGCGGTCCAGCCCTTCAAGACCACCGCCTTCCACAACGGCGAATTCGTCGAAGTCACCGACGGCACCCTGAAGGGCAAGTGGTCGGTCCTGATCTTCATGCCGGCCGCCTTCACCTTCAATTGCCCGACCGAAGTGGAAGACGCCGCCGCCAACTACGCCGAGTTCCAGAAGGCCGGCGCCGAGGTCTACATCGTCACCACCGACACGCACTTCTCGCACAAGGTGTGGCACGAAACCTCCCCGGCGGTGGGCAAGGCCCAGTTCCCGCTGGTCGGCGACCCGACCCACCAGCTGACCCGCGCGTTCGGCGTGCACATCGAGGAAGAAGGCCTGGCCCTGCGCGGCACCTTCGTCATCAACCCGGAAGGCGTCATCAAGACCGCCGAGATCCACAGCAACGAGATCGCCCGTGACGTGTCGGAAACCCTGCGCAAGCTGAAGGCCGCGCAGTTCACCGCCGCCAACCCCGGCCAGGTCTGCCCGGCCAAGTGGAAGGAAGGCGCGCAGACGATCGCCCCGTCGCTGGACCTGGTCGGCAAGATCTAAACGCCACCGCAGCACCGGCGCATCCCCGCGAGGATGCGCCATCGCGACACCGCATCACGCCACCTCCGGGCCACGGGCCCGGAGGATGGCCTGGACGTTTGCAGCAGCGGCATGCGCCGCTCGCCGGCTCCCTCCTCCCTGACCGGCTCCCTCCCTCCGGCGCATGCCGCTCCTGCAAACGCCTGACTTCCCCTTCCCCCGGTTCTCTTCCCAGAATCCCTCCACGGAGACGTTCGCCATGCTGGACGCCAATCTGAAGACGCAGCTCACCGCCTACATGGAAAAGGCCGTGCGCCCGATCCACATCACCGCGCAGCTTGACGACAGCGCCGGCTCCGCCGAGCTGCAGGCGTTGTTGAAGGACCTGCAGGACGTCTCCGACAAGATCACCGTTACCGAGCAGCTTGGTGGCGAACGCACGCCGTCGTTCTCGCTGACCTCGCCTGGGCATGACATCCACCTGACCTTCGCCGGTCTGCCGATGGGCCACGAGTTCACCTCGCTGGTGCTGGCACTGCTGCAGGTCGGCGGCCATCCGTCGAAACTCGCGCAGGACGTGATCGAACAGATCCGCTCGCTCGATGGCGAATACCGCTTCGAAACCTATTTCTCGCTGTCATGCCAGAACTGCCCGGACGTCGTGCAGGCGCTGAACCTGATGGCGGTGCTGAACCCGAAGATCCAGCACGTCGCCATCGACGGCGCGCTGTTCCAGCAGGAAGTCGAGCGGCGCGAAGTGATGTCGGTGCCGACGATCTTCCTCAATGGCGAGGTGTTCGGCGCCGGCCGCATGGGCGTGGAAGAAATCGTCGCCAAGCTCGACACCAACGCCGGCAAGCGCGATGCCGAGAAGATCAAGGCCAAGGCGCCCTACGACGTGCTCGTCGTCGGCGGTGGCCCGGCCGGCGCCGCCGCCGCCATTTACGCTGCGCGCAAGGGCATCCGCACCGGCGTGGCGGCCGAACGCTTCGGCGGCCAGGTGCTGGACACGATGGCGATCGAGAACTTCATTTCCGTGCCGTATACCGAAGGCCCGAAGCTCGCCGCTGCGCTGGAGCAGCACGTCAAGGACTACCAGGTCGACGTGATGAACCTGCAGCGCGCGGAGAAGCTCGTTCCCGCCGGACAGGACGGGCTGATTGAGGTACAGCTCGCCAACGGCGCCTCGCTGAAGTCGAAGACCTTGATCCTCTCCACCGGTGCCCGCTGGCGGCAGATGAACGTGCCCGGCGAGGACGAGTACCGCAACAAGGGCGTGGCCTACTGCCCGCACTGCGACGGTCCGCTGTTCAAGGGCAAGCGCGTGGCGGTGATCGGCGGCGGCAACTCCGGCGTCGAAGCGGCGATCGACCTGGCCGGCATCGTCGCCCACGTGACCCTGATCGAGTTCGACAGCCAACTGCGTGCCGACGATGTGTTGCAGCGCAAGCTCCGCAGCCTGCCGAACGTGCGCATCGTCACCAGCGCACAGACGACGGAAGTACTGGGCGACGGCAACAAGGTCAACGGCCTGGTCTACAAGGACCGCACCGGCGGCGATACGCACCGCGTCGAACTGGAAGGCATCTTCGTGCAGATCGGCCTGCTGCCGAACACCGAGTGGCTGAAGGGCGTGGTCGCGCTGAGCCCGCGCGGCGAGATCGTCGTCGACGACCGCGGCCAGACCAGCGTGCCGGGCGTGTTCGCGGCCGGCGACGCCACCACCGTGCCGTACAAGCAGATCGTCATCGCCATGGGCGAAGGTTCGAAGGCCGCGCTGAGCGCCTTCGACCACCTGATCCGCACGTCGGCCCCGGTGGCAACCCCGGACGCTGTCGCGGCATGATGCGCGGGCGCGGGCCGTGCCATGGTCCGCGCCGCGTCGCCGCACGGCGGTTCCCTGAGGGAGGAGTTCCATGAATCTCCGCGACCTGAAGTACCTGGTGGCGCTGGCCGACCACAAGCATTTCGGCCGCGCCGCCGCCTCGTGCTACGTCAGCCAGCCCACGCTGTCGACCCAGATCAAGAAGCTGGAAGACGAACTGGGCGTGCCCCTGGTCGAACGCGCGCCGCGCAAGGTCATGCTGACGCCCGCCGGGCGCGATGCCGCCGACCGCGCACGCCGCATCGTGGCCGAGGTCGAGCAGATGAAGGAAGCGGCGCGCCGCAGCCAGGACCCGGAAGCCGGCACGGTACGGCTGGGATTGTTTCCGACGCTGGGACCCTACCTGCTGCCGCACGTGGTGCCGCAGCTGCGCGCGCGTTTCCCGCACCTGGAGTTGCTGCTGGTCGAAGAAAAAAGCGATGTGCTGCTGTCGCGCCTGCGCGAAGGCAAGCTGGATGCCGGCCTGCTGGCGCTGCCGATCACCGACGACCAACTGCATACCGAATTCCTGTTCGAAGAACCTTTCGTGCTGGCGGTGCCGGAATCGCATCCCTTGGCGCAGCGCGAATCCCTGACGCTGGCCGAACTGTCGCAGCAGCAGTTGCTGCTGCTGGAAGACGGACATTGCCTGCGCGAGCAGGCGCTGGATGTCTGCCGCCTCGCCGGCGCCAACGAAAAATCGGAGTTCCGCGCCACCAGCCTGGAAACGCTGCGCCAGATGGTCGCCGCGGATGTCGGCATCACCCTGCTGCCGACCTTGGCGGTCAAGCCGCCGGTGGCGCGCTCGCAGAACATCCACCTGTTGGGCTTCAGCGATTCGCACCCGAGCCGGCAGATCGCGATGGTGTGGCGGAAGAGTTCGGCGATGAGCGATTTCCTGCTGCAGCTGGCGCGCGTGTTCCGCGAACTGCCTCCCAGCCTCTTCGAGCCCGATACGGGCGGCGCGCAACCGCCGGCCGGACGCCCCACGCCGCGCGCGCGCGCGGCTTGAACCAAGCCACCTTCCGGGCTACGGTAGGGCGGCAAACAGGACTCCGATGGGCGGCGCGGCGACGCGTCGCCCGTTTCCTTTTGCGCGACCCCAAAATCCACAGAGGACCCCGATGAACAACACCCGCACCAGCGGCCTGCCGCCCTCGCTTCCCCCGCTCGTCGTGTCCAGCCGCGATCTGTCGCGCCTGGAAGCCCTGCTCGACACGCCCGTGCTGCGCCGGCACCCGGCAGCGCTCGCGCTGATGGACGAACTGAACCGCGCCGACGTGCGCACGCCGGACCGGATGCCGGACAACGTGGTGACGATGCACTCGCGCGTGGAGTGCGACGACGAACTCACCGGCGAACACCATCGCCTGACCTTGGTATATCCCCACGAAGCGAACGTCGAGACCGGCCTGGTCTCCGTTCTCGCCCCCGTCGGCAGCGCGCTGCTGGGGCTATCGGTGGGGCAGACGATCGATTGGCAGGCGTCCGGCAACCGGCCCTTGCGCCTGCGGGTCACCGCGATCGAGTACCAGCCGGAAGCGAGTGGCGACCTGCATCGCTGATTCTCTTCTCGGATCGAAATACGACGTGGGTCGTCACGGCGCTGCTTCGCATCACCTTGAATGACTGGCTTTTCACTCACGAACTCTACCGGCGTTTGAAACTAGGCAGCTCTTAGCTTTTTTCAGAGTGCGTAGAGACGGCGCCGCTCGCCGCGGAGGCCCTACTTTTCTTTGCTTGTGCAAAGAAAAGTAGGCAAAAGAAAGCACACCCCGGCGGTCCGCCCGCCGCACGCGGCGGGTGCGCAGTCCCGGCGGGAATTTTCGGACGGGGCATCCTGCCCCGGCCGAAAACGCCGCACATCCATGTGCGGCGCCCCTTCGGGGTTTTACCCACCGCGACTGCCGGACCTCAGGGGGCCAACGGCCAAAGCAGAAGCATCCGCGCGCCGTATTTGCTTTTGCTCGTGCTTTCGGGGTCCCCATGAGGCACGGCGAGCGGGCCGGGTAAAACCCGAAGGGCGGCGTCATGGATGACGGCGTTTCCGTAAGGCACATGGATGTGCCTTACGGAAATTCCCGGCCTGTTCGCGGACCCTGCGCGAAGCGCAGGGCGTGCCGCCTGGGGCATGTTTCTTTGGTTCCTTTCTTTGCACGAGCAAAGAAAGGAACGCCCCCGCGGCGAGCGGCGCCATGCGTGCGAGAAGAAGACCCTTCCCTCACTGCCGTCAGAAGCAACCGCCATCGCGGATGCGGTGGCAACCATGGAGGACAAAGACATGGACTCCGTTGCCCCTCACCCCAACCCCTCTCCGCAGGGAGAGGGGCTTGAAACCCTCTCCGCGAGGAGCCGCACCATGCCAAAACAAAGCCAATTTCAGCCTTCCACCACAAGCCTTCGCGCTGGACGACAAGGCATACTTGCCCTCCCCGTCCTGTTCCCCTGCCGAGCCACCGCATGAACTCCGCCACGCCCAGCAAACTCCAGCAACTCCGCGAACTTTCCGTCGTCGTCGCCGACACCGGCGATTACGACGCCATCAAGCGCCTCAAGCCCGTGGACTGCACCACCAATCCCACGCTGGTGAAGAAGGCGCTGGACCTGCCGGTGTACGCCGAGCTGATCGAAGAACACCTCGCCTGGGCGCGTGCGCAGGGTGGCGGCGAAGCGCTGGTGGACGAGGTGGTCGATCGCCTGACCGTCGGCGTCGGCGCGAAGCTCGCCGGCCTGATTCCCGGCCGCGTTTCCACCGAGGTCGATGCCGACCAGGCCTACGACACCGCAGCCACCATCGCCAAGGCACGCAAGTTCGTGCAGATGTACGCCGACCAGGGCATCGGCCGCGATCGCATCCTGATCAAGGTCGCTTCCACCTGGGAAGGCGTGGAAGCCGCACGCGTGCTGCAGGCCGAAGGCATCGACTGCAACCTCACCCTGATCTTCAACCCCACCCAGGCGATCGCCTGCGCGGAGGCCGGCGCGTTCCTGATCTCGCCGTTCGTGGGCCGCATCCTCGACTGGTACGTGGCCAACGGGAAAGCGCCGGCGAACATCGATGAGGATCCGGGCGTGGTGTTCGTGCGCGGCGTCTACGCCGAATTCAAGCGGCGTGGTTCCCCCACCGTGGTGATGGGTGCATCGTTCCGCTCCACCGCGCAGATCGAAGCGCTGGCCGGTTGCGACCGCCTGACCATCTCGCCGGACCTGCTGGAAAAGCTGGACCAGGAGCACGGCGACCTGCCGCGCAAGCTGTCACCGACGTCCGCCGAGGCGGGCGCTGCGGCGCCGGTGACGGCCGACAGCTTCGCCGCCGCGATCGAGGCCGATCCGATGGCGAAGGAAAAGCTCGCCACTGGCATCGACGCCTTCGCCAAGGACCTGGCTGCACTGCGCACGACCATCCGCGAGAAACTGACCGCGTGAATCTGCGCACCCTCCTGGTGATCGCCATCCTGGCCTGCCTGGCGGGGTGGTGGTTCTCGGAGAAGCGGGAAGGTCCACGGGCGCCTGCTGCGCCGGGCGATATCGCCTTGGCCTGCCCGTTGCCGCCCCGCGTGGCATCGGGCGAGCCGCCCTTGCAGACGGATGTGCCGGACAGCCTTGCGCCGTTCGCGCTGGATGCCGCCACGCTGACGCCGCTCGCCGGCTTCAGCGTTGAAGCGCGCGTGCTGTCGCGCGAGGACTACGGCAGCGGCCGCGAGTCGGACCTGTCGCCGACCGACCTCGCGCTGGGTTGGGCCCGCATGACCGAAGATGCGGTGATCGACGCGCTGGACATCAGCCAGTCCTCGCGCTGGTACCGCTACCGCTGGAGCGACCAGCCGCCGCTGCCGCCGAACGAGATCGCCAGCAGCAGCGCCAACATGCACATGATCCCCGGCAACGACAGCGTCGCGCAGGCGCTCGCCGGCGTACGCAAGGGCGAGCGCGTGCGGATCGATGGCTGGCTGGTGGAAGCCAATGCGCGCGACGGCTGGCGCTGGCGCAGTTCCACCAGCCGCACCGATACCGGCGGCGGCGCCTGCGAAGTGGTCTACGTCTGCGGCGTCACCCGGCTGTAAGGCCGGGCAACGGCCTGGGCCTCACGCATCCAGCCCGATCGGGCAACTGACGCCGGTCCCGCCGAGCCCGCAGTAGCCGTTCGGGTTCTTCGCCAAGTACTGCTGGTGGTAGTCCTCGGCGTAGTAGAACGGCGGCGCGGGATACACGACTTCCGTCGTGATGTCGCCGTAGCCGGCCGCCTTCAACTGTTGCTGGTAGGCCTGCAGGCTCGCTTCGGCGGCCGCCTGCTGCTCCGGCGTGTGGCAATGGATGCCGGAACGGTACTGCGTGCCGACGTCGTTGCCCTGGCGCATGCCCTGGGTGGGGTCGTGGCTCTCCCAGAACACCTGCAGCAGGCGCTCGAACGAGACCTGCGCGGGGTCGTACACGACGCGCACGACCTCGTTGTGGCCGGTCTGGCCGGAGCAGACTTCCTCGTAGGTCGCATTCGGCGTACCGCCGCCGGCGTACCCCACCGACGTGCTGTACACGCCGGGCACGTTCCAGAACTTGCGCTCCGCGCCCCAGAAACAGCCCAGGCCGAACTCGACTTGCTGCAGGCCGTCGAACGCGTCGCGCAGCGGATGTCCGTTGACGAAGTGGATGTTGTGCAGCGGTAGCGGCGTGCCGCGTCCCGGCAGCATGTCTTCTGCGCGCGGCATGCGCTGTTTGTAGGCTCCGATACCCAGCATGGCGAACCTCGTGTGTCGGGAGAAAGCGGATCAGGCCGGCAGGATGCCCAGGCCTTCCTCGTCGCCTTCCAAGATGGGGCCATTGCTGCCCGAATCCAGTCCCAGGCCCTTCACGATCCCTTCCGCGTCGGGCAACGCTGTGTCCGGGACGCAGACGCGCAGCACGCCGAACAGCGGCAGTTCGCCCATGCCGCCCAGCAGGGACTCGCCGAACACGAACGCCGGGATCTCCGCTTCCTCCAGCGCGTGCTTCACCAGATGGGCATCGAACAGGTTGTCGGCCAGGTAGACCACGCGCATGGATACGTCCTCCGCCGCCAGCCTACACCTGCTCAGGCGGGCAACGGCTTGCGCAAGGCCTCCGTGGCCGGCACCGATTCAGGCTCGACCGCGGCTGCGGCCCGCCACGCCTGCATCGCCGGCAGCGCGAACAACGCCTGCATGTAGCGACGCGCGGTGGCGTCCACCTCCACGCCATAGCCATCGAAACGCACCGCCACCGGGGCGTACATCGCGTCGACGATGCCGAACTCGCCGAACAGGAAGTCGCCGCCGCCGCCATGCGCCGCGCGCAGCGCGCGCCACAGCGCCTGGATGCGGTCGATGTCGCGCTGGGCCGCGGCGTCCCAGCGGTAGGCATCCGGCGTGCGCCGGCTGTTCATCGGCAACTGCGTGCGCAGCGCCGTGAAGCCGGAATGCATCTCGGCCGCCGCCGCGCGTGCCACCGCGCGCGCGGCGCGGTCGCGCGGCCAGCCCTGGCCGTCCAGCCAGCGCTCGTTGGCGTATTCGCAGATCGCCAGCGAATCCCAGACGTGCACCCCACCATCGTGCAGCGCGGGCACTTTGCCGGTCGGGGAATGGCGCCCGACCTCCGCGGCGAACGCGGGCGTGTCGAGGGGCAGGCGGATCTCCTCGATTTCCACGCCGAAGTGCCGCAGCAGCAGCCACGGGCGCAGCGACCAGGACGAGTAGTTCTTGTTGCCGATGACGAGCGTCGGGAGGCTCATGCGGGGACCGGTTGCACGATGGCTGTTCAGGATAGACCAGCCCGGACGCCAGACCGGCTAAACTGGCGTTTTTCCACGCCTCCTGCCCCGATGTCCGATACCGCAGCCCCCTCCGCCCCCCTGTCTGACGATGCCGCCCCGGAAAAGCGGGACTTCATCCGCCAGATCGTGCGCGAGGACCTGGCCAGCGGTCGCCACGCCTCGGTGAAGACGCGCTTCCCGCCCGAGCCCAACGGCTACCTGCACATCGGCCACGCCAAGGCGATCTGCCTGGACTTCGGCATCGCCGGCGAGTTCGGTGGCGTCTGCAACCTGCGCCTGGACGACACCAACCCCGCCAAGGAAGACCCCGAGTACGTCCGCGCCATCCAGGACGACGTGCGCTGGCTGGGCTTCGAGTGGCACGACCTGCGCCACGCTTCCGACTATTTCGAAGTGCTGTACCTCGCCGGCGAGAAGCTGATCCGCCAGGGCGACGCCTTCGTCTGCGACCTGAGCGCGGACGAAGTGCGCGCGTACCGCGGCACGCTGACCGAACCGGGCCGCAACTCGCCCTACCGCGACCGCAGCGTCGAAGAGAACCTGGACCTGTTCCGCCGCATGCGCGCGGGCGAGTTCCCAGACGGCGCACGCACGCTGCGCGCGAAGATCGACATGGGCAGCGGCAACATCAACCTGCGCGACCCGGCGCTGTACCGCATCAAGCACGTCGAACACCAGAACACCGGCAACGACTGGCCGATCTATCCGATGTACGACTACGCGCACTCGCTGAGCGACGCGGTGGAAGGCATCACTCATTCGCTGTGCACGCTGGAGTTCGAAGACCACCGTCCGTTGTACGACTGGTGCGTGGACAAGGTGGACCTGGCCGGCTCGCCGGACCTGGTCGTGCCTTTGCTGGCGAAGGGCCTGCCGAAGGAAGCGAGCAAGCCGCGCCAGATCGAGTTCTCGCGCCTGAACTTTAACTACCTGGTGATGAGCAAGCGCAAGCTGCTCGCGATGGTGGAAGACAACCTGGTCGACGGCTGGGACGACCCGCGCATGCCCACGCTGCAGGGCATCCGTCGACGCGGCTACACGCCGGCGGCACTGCGCCTGATGGTGGACCGCGTGGGCATCAGCAAGCAGAACTCACTGCTGGACATCTCCATCCTCGAGGGCGCGTTGCGCGAAGACCTGGATGCCGCCGCGGCACGCCGCATGGCGGTCATCGATCCGGTGAAGCTGGTGCTGGCGAACCTGCCGGACGGCCACGAGGAAGCGCTGACGTTCTCCAACCATCCGAAGGACGAGTCGTTCGGCCAGCGCAGCGTGCCGTTTTCGCGCGAGCTGTGGATCGAGCGCGAGGATTTCGAGGAAGTGCCGCCGAAGGGCTTCAAGCGCCTGACCACGGGCGGCGAAGTGCGCCTGCGCGGCGCCGGCATCGTGCGCTGCGATGAAGTGATCAAGAACGACGCCGGCGACATCGTCGAGCTGCGCGGCTGGCTGGACCCGGAATCCCGCCCGGGCATGGCCGGCGCCGAACGCAAGATCAAGGGCACCATCCACTGGGTCAGCGCGAAGCATGCGGTCGCCGCCGACATTCGTCTCTACGATCGGCTGTTCACCGTGCCCAATCCGGATGACGAGTCGGAAGGCAAGACCTACCGCGACTACATGAATCCGGAATCGCGCCGCACGGTGACCGGCTACGTGGAGCCCGCCGCGGCCAGCGCGGCGCCCGAGCAGTCGTTCCAGTTCGAGCGTATCGGCTACTTCGTCGCCGACCGCTACGACCACACGCCGGAGCGTCCCGTGTTCAACCGCAGCGTCACCCTGCGCGACACCTGGGCGACCAAGGCCTGAGGCCGGCCTCTTTCACCGCGTCTTGAGGCGGCGAAAGGCAGGCTGGCGCGCACCACCACCGAGGAAGGAGTCCGCCATGTCCCGCATCGCGCTGCGCCTGTTGCCTGCCATGCTGTCGTGCCTGTTCCTGTTCGCGCTGTCAGGCTGTGCGGCGCCGGCGTCCTCCGATGGCGTGGCGACCGATCCGCCCCCCGCATCGGCGCCGGCGCCCAAGCCGACCGGTGGCAACCTGCCACCGCGCGAAGCGGGCGCCATCACCGTGGACTACGCCTGCCGGACCAGCGCCGACTGTGCGGTCAAGAACGTGGGCAACTGCTGCGGCGCCATGCCGGCCTGCGTCAACAAGGACAGCCCCACCGACCCGCAGGGCGTCCAGGCCCAATGCGCTGCGAGCGGCCGCATGAGCGTCTGCGGCTTCGCCGACGTGACCGCGTGCCAGTGCGTGAGCGGCCGCTGCGAATCCGACTCATCCTCCTCGAAATTGCCGACCCCGTAATGCTCTACCAACAGATCCACCTGACCCTGCCCGCCTGGACCCACGACCTGGTCGATCCCGCCGCGACGTTCGCGAGCGACGAAGAGAAGGTCGCGCTGGCCATCGACCTGTCGCGCCGCAACGTGGACGCCAGCACTGGCGGCCCGTTCGGCGCCGTGGTGTTCGGCCCCGACCATCGCGTCATCTCCCTGGGCGTGAACCGCGTGATGCCGCATACCTGCTCGCTGGCGCACGCAGAGAACATGGCCTACATGCTGGCGCAGCAACGCCTGCAGACGCCGCGCCTCAACGACCTTGTCGCGCCGGTGGTGCTGGCGACGTCGTCGCAACCCTGCTGCCAGTGCTATGGCGCCACGGTATGGGCGGGCATCGACCGCCTGCTGATCGGCGCGCGCGCCGAGGACGTGATGGAACTGACCGAGTTCGACGAAGGCCCGCTGCCGGCGGACTGGATCGGCGAGCTCAAC
The DNA here is from genome assembly GCF_964253495.1 of Pseudoxanthomonas sp. LjRoot127. Taxonomy (NCBI): domain Bacteria; kingdom Pseudomonadati; phylum Pseudomonadota; class Gammaproteobacteria; order Lysobacterales; family Lysobacteraceae; genus Pseudoxanthomonas; species Pseudoxanthomonas sp. LjRoot127. Next base: position 2,534,214 of record NZ_CAXUQR020000001.1, on the reverse strand, counting down.
AAGCGCGGCATCGAGGTGGTCCGCGACCTGCGCCGGGACGACGCGCGTGCCGTGCTGAAGCGTTACGGCGAACAGGGCGGCGACACGTACTGACCTGGCGCGGCAGGAGAAGCCATCGACCGGCGCTTCTCCTGTACCCTGTGCCTGCGGCAGGAGCCGCCACCCTCCGCTTCACGCGACCGCGCCATGTCATCGACGACCGGCCTGCTGGCCTTTTGCCGCCAGGGATTCGAACCCGAACTCGCTGCCGAACTGACCGAGCGCGCCGCGCTGGCCGGGTTCGCCGGGTATGCGCGCGCGCAGCGCAACGACGGCCATGTGGTATACGTCTGCGAACAGGCGCAGGCGCTGGACCGTGCGCTGCCCTGGCGCGACCTGATCTTCGCCCGGCAGAAGCTGCGTCTGCTCGCCGAACTGCGCGGCATCGATCCGAAAGACCGCATCACGCCCCTGCTTGCCGCGCTGGCCGGCAGCGGACGATTTGGCGACCTGTGGGTCGAGCATCCGGATTCCGACAGCGCCAAGCCGCTGGCGGGGTTGGCGCGCAGTTTCGGCAATGCGCTGCGCCCGGCGTTGCGCAAGGCCGGATTCCTCAGCGAAAAGGACGACGCCCGCCTGCCGCGCCTGCACGTGGTATTCGTGCAGGGCGACCATCTGTTCCTGTGCGTTGCCGACGCACGCGACAGCGCGCCGTGGCCGCTCGGCATCCCGCGCCTGAAGTTGCTGCCCGATGCGCCCTCGCGCTCGGCGCTGAAGCTGGAGGAAGCCTTCCTGTCGCTGCTCGACGAGCGACAGCGCGATGCATTGCTGCAACCGGGCATGACCGCGGCCGACCTGGGGGCCGCACCCGGCGGCTGGACGTGGGTGCTGACCCGTCACCACCTGCGCGTGACCAGCGTCGACAACGGTCCGCTGCGCGATCACGTGCTGGCCACCGGACTGGTCGAGCACCTGCGTGCCGACGGCTTCCACTGGAAACCCGCCCAGCCGCTGGACTGGATGGTCTGCGACATGGTCGAGCAGCCGCGCCGCGTGGCCGAGCGCATGGCGCAGTGGTTCCGTGAAGGCTGGTGCCGGCATGCGGTATTCAACCTCAAGCTGCCGATGAAGAAGCGCTGGGACGAGACCCGACTGTGCCTGGACCTGTTCGCGGACCAGGCCGGGCGTCCGCTCGAGGTGCGCGCGCGCCAGCTCTACCACGACCGCGAAGAGATCACCGTCTTCGCCACGCCCGGCTGACACCTGCAGACGCGCTGCGCGCCACCAAGGGAAACGGATGACGTCACCTGCCTCGACCCGCATCATTGCCCTGGGGCTCGTCGCCTCGCTCGCCGGCTGCGCGCACGTGCAGGGAGCCCGCAGCGCCGCCAACGAAACGCTGTACGTCGCGCGCGATGTCATCGGCGACGGTGTCTTCAGCGCGGGGATCGAAGGGCCAGCGTTCGGCCCCGATGGCGCGCTGTATGCCGTGAGCTATGGCCGCGACGGCACGATCGGCCGGGTGACCTTCGACGGCCATGGCAAAGGCCGCGCAGACCTGTTCATGACGCTTCCCGAGGGCAGCACCGGCAACGGCATCCGCTTCGATGCCGACGGCTTCATGTACGTCGCCGACTACACCGGCCACCGGATCCTGCGCATCGATCCGCGCGACCGATCGATCGGCGTGTTCGCGACGCTGCCGGGCGCACACCAGCCCAACGACATCGCGTTCGCGCCCAACGGCATGTTCTACGCCAGCGATCCTGACTGGCGCGGCGCTACCGGCCAGTTGTGGCGCATCCTGCCCCATGGCGAGGCGACGCTGCTGGAAACCGGCATGGGCACCACCAATGGCGTGGAAGTCGGGCCGAAGGGCGATGTGCTGTACGTCAACGAGAGCGTGCAGCGCCGCGTATGGGCCTATGACCTGGACGGCAGCGGCGCGATGTCCGGCAAGCGCCTGCTGATCGCATTCTCCGACCACGGCCTGGACGGCATGCGGACCGACGTGCGCGGCAACCTGTACATCGCACGCTACGGCGCCGGCGTGGTCGCGGTGGTGTCGCCCGATGGCAGGCGAGTGCGCGAGGTGACGTTGAAAGGACGGAAGCCGACCAACGTGGCCTTCGGCGGTCCGGACGGTCGCACTGTCTACGTCACCCTGCAGGATCGCGGCGCGATCGAAGCCTTCCGCGCCGAGTTTCCCGGTCGCGAAACCGGGCTGTGACCGGGTGCCGCCGCGGTCTCAGGCAGTGACATGCCCGCGTGGCAAGATGCCTTCCTGACACGGAGACCGACCATGCTGCCCATCGAACTCAAGGACCCTGCCGGTTTCGGCACCGAGTTCCTGCGCCTGACCCTGCTGCAGGGCTTCCAGTCGCTGACCAAGCGCGACCTGGAGTTGTTGATCTTCGTGTTGCTGGAGCGCGACGGCGCCATCGGCCGGGACGAATCCAATTTCACCGTCGCCGGCAAGCTGCGGGTCACGCCGGCCAAGATCAAGGCGCTGCGCCGCGATGGGTACGCCCGCTGGCGCGCCTTGGTGCCGGAAGAACGCGACGCCGCGCTGCAGCGCATCGTCGCCAGCGCGTTGACCGAAACGAACCTGAAGTCGGGCGCCAAGCATGTCAGCGAGCGCAGCCGCAAGGACGGCTTCCTCGCCATCCGCGTCGAACACCCGGACGACCACCAGCAGTTCGAACAGGCCATCCTCGACGTCGGCGCATTGCCGGTCTACGAGCGCAATCGGGAGGTCGTGGCCGTGCGCTTCGATACGCTGCTTGCCATCGCCGAGCGCTGGGGTTACCTGCAGCCCGATCCGGCCGCGGTCACCGAGGCCTTGAGGGCGCTCACACCCACCTCGGAAGAGGTCGCGGACCTGCTGAAGAAGGACGTCACCAAGCTGCGCTGGCAGGATGCGCGCAACGCGCTCAACAGCCTGGGCGCCAAGGCCGTGGCCAGCACCGCCGAAGGCGGCCTGAAAGGACTGCTGAAGATCGTCTTCCCGTTCATTCCGGGTTGATCGCACTCAACCCGCGGCGATCTCCACGCGTTTCCCACCCGCGCGCGCGGACGCGAAGATCGCATCGAGTACCTGCATGTCGCGCCAGCCCTCCTCGCCAGGAACCCGCGGCGCACGCCGCTCCAGGATCGCCAGCGCATCGGCATCCATCTGCCTCGCCTGCTGCGCAGGCGTGGCACCGACCGCGACATCGAAACGGCGGCCGTCGCTGGCCTCGCCGCGCACGCCTTCGTAAGCCTGGAACGGCGACAGTTCGTACCACCCGTTCGCGCACTCGGCGCGCAACAGATTGAGATTGCGGCCAAAGCTGGTCTCGCCATCGGCCACGATGCCGTCGGGAAACTCCAGCCGGAACTGCATCGTCTCGTCGACGCCGCGGAAGATCTCCGGGCGCTGCACCGACGCCGTGGCGGTGACCGCGACCGGCTCGGCGCCGGTGGTGTAGCGCGCGGCGTTGAGCGCGTACACGCCCATGTCGTACATGGCGCCGCCGCCCCGCGCCGGATCCAGCCGCCACGGATCGCCGCCGGCGTCGTCGAATCCGCGGAATCCGGCCTCTGCGCGGATGCGCTGCAGGCGGCCGAAGGGTCGCGAGTGCGCCAAGGCCATGACGGCCTGCGTATTGGGCTCGTGTTGCATGCGGTAACCGATCGCCAGTTGCACCCGCTGGTGCCGGCACGCCTCGATCATCGCGCGCGCCTCCGCGGCATCCATCGCCATCGGCTTCTCGCACCAGACATGCTTGCCGGCCGCCGCGGCCCGCAGGGTGAACGGCTTGTGCAGGTGGTTGGGCAACACGACATAGACCACGTCGATGTCGGGGTTGTCGGCGATGCGGTCGAAACCACCGTAGTCGTAGACGTTGCGGTCGGGAATGCCATGTCGGCGCTGCCATTCCGCCGCCTTGTCCGGCGTGCCGGTCACGATGCCGGCCAGCCGGCAATGCCTTGTCATCTTCAGCGCAGGAGCCAGCAGGTCTCGGCTGTAATAGCCGAGACCGACCAAGGCGACGCCCAGCGGACGCCTGGCCGTCGCGCTCACGCGGGGCAGGACGCCGGCCATGCCCGCCGCGCCGAGCGCACCGAGCAGCCGCCGACGGAATACATCGGGCGAGGAACGTTCGATACTCATCGCGGCCAGCCTCAGGGTGGGGAATCGCGAGGCTATCGCATGCGGGGTGCCGCCGGTGTCAGCGCGGGCGCTGGCCGGCCGCGTGGCGCCAGAAGAAATCCACCAGCGGCGGCAGCCTGCCGGCCAGGCCCAGCAGCGGACCGCGCAGGAGGGTCAGGTGCATGTCGTCGTTCGAGAACAGCCGGTTGATGCCTTCGAAGGCATACGCGGCGGTCGCATTCTCGCTGCGGCGCGCGCGGGCCCAGCGCTCGAGCCGATGCGTGGCGGACCAGTCGACGCGCCGAGCCTGCGCGGCGCGGATCCCGTCACGCAAGGCGCCCACGTCGCGGAGGCCCAGGTTCACGCCCTGCCCTGCGAGCGGATGCACCACGTGCGCCGCATCGCCGGCCACGACCACGCGGCCGTCGACGTAGTCCTTGGCCAGTTGCCGCTTCAGCGGGAACGCCGCGCGCGGCGAGGCTGCTTCCACCTCGCCCAGCTGCCCCCCCATCGCCAGCGTCACCTCGCGACCGAAGGAGGCATCGTCCAAGGCGAGCACGCGCCCTGCTTCGCCGTCCGGCAACGTCCAGACGATCGAGCTGAGACCCTCGGCGAACGGCAGGAAGGCCAACGGTCCGGTCGGCAGGAAGCGCTGCCAGGCGGTGTCTTCGTGCGGCATGCCCGTCCGGACGAATGCCACCACGCCCCGCTGCGCGTAGTCGTGCGTGGCGACGTCGAGACCGGCCAGGCGACGCAGGGTGGAATCGGCGCCATCGGCGGCCACTGCCAGACGCGCATCGAGGCGCGTACCGTCGTCCAACCGCAGGGTGACGCCGCTCTCGTCCTGCTCCAGCGCCTCCACGCGCGCCGGACAGCGCACCTGCACACCGGCCGATGGCAGGGCGGCCCACAGCCGGTCCACCAGCAGCGCATGTTCGACGATCCAGCCCAGCTGCGTTCGTCCCAGCGTGTCGGCGTCGAAACGCAATGCGTCGCCACTACCGGCATCCCATACGCGCATGCGTCGGTACGGGTGCACGCGCGCGTCGCGGATGGCGCCCCAGACACCGGCGTCGTCGAGCAAGGCGGCGTTGTCGGGCGCGAACGCATAGACGCGCAGATCCGGGTGCGCCGGCGACCAGCGCAAGGGCTCGCGGCCTTCGACCAGTGCCACCTGCAGTCCTTCGCGCGCCAGCACGAGGGCGCAGGCCGCGCCCACCACTCCGCCGCCCACGACGGCGACATCGATCTGTCCCCGGCGCTTCATGCGGCCTCCCCGCGGCAGAGCGCCGGCACGTCGCCCCGGAAGCCCATCGCTCCACCCACCAGGAACGACTGCAGCGAAGGCTGCGCATCCACCGCCACCAGGCCCAGGCTGCGCAGCGGCTTCAGCAGCGGCGATGGATTGGCGGTAAGCCGTGCCAGGCCGTCGGAGAACGCCAGCGTGCGGTCGCGGTCTTCCTGCCGGCGCGCGGCGTAGGCAGCCAGGCTGGCGGTATCGCCCGGATCGTCACGGCGGGCGATCTCTTCGGCCAGCGTGAGGGCATCGCGCAGGCCCAGATTGAAGCCCTGCGCGCCGACGGGATGGATCGTCTGCGCGGCATTCCCGAGCACCACCGCGCGCTCGGCGGTCAGCCGTTGCGCGACCACGCGGACGATCGGATACATGCTGCGCTCACCGCTCGCGGTCAGCCGGCCGATACGCCAGCCGATCGCGCGCTGCAGCCGCGCCAGCCAGGCGGCGTCATCCAGCGCGGCGACGTCGTCGGCGTCTTCCCGCGCCACGCCGTGCACCACGCCCCAGTGACGGTCGCCACGGGGCAGGAGTGCCGTGGGGCCCTCGTCGCCGAGGCGTTCGAAGGCGGTTCCGTCCGGCGCCTGCGTGGCGCGCACGCGGGCGACGAACAGCGTCTGGCCGTAGTCGTGTTCATCCGTACCGATGCCGAGGGCCTCGCGCACCGCACTGCGGGTCCCGTCGGCAGCGACCACCAGGCGGGCGTGCAACGTGCGCTCGCCGTCCGCATCTGCGACCCGCAGCGCGCGATGCTCCGCTTCGCCGGGCGCGAATCCCACGAAGCGCGCAGGGCGGTAGCGCGTCAACCGGGACAGGCCGCCCAGGCTGGACTCCAGCGCGTCGCCGAACTCGCGCGCCACGACGACCTGGCCGAAAGCCTCGCGCCCGTAGTCCCCGGCCTCCAGCTTCACGCGCCCGAAGTCGCCCTGCCGGCTGACATGGATGCGCCGGATCGGTCCGGTGGGCGTGCGCAACTGCTGCATGACGCCCAGCGCGGTGAGCGCATTGACCGTCGCAGTGGCGAGACTGAGATTGCGCTGGTCGAACACCGCGGGCATCTGCCCGGCCGGCGTGGCTTCCACCAGTGCGACGTCCCGTCCCTGCCGGTCCAGGGCGATGGCCAGGCTGGCGCCGACCAGCCCCCCGCCCACGATCACCACGTCATGCCGTTCTTTCATGGGGCCATGATAGCGCCCCGCCTCCCACGCTCCGTCCGTGGGCATGCGACGCGCAGGCTCCGGTAGAATGCGGGGCTGAGTCTCCGGAACCGTGCCGATGAATATCTCTTCCCAACGCGCCCTCGTGCTGATGCTGGTCGCTGCCCTGCTGGTCCTCACCCGCCTGCACCTGCCGACGACCTTCGGTCACATCGGTCCGTTGCCCGACGCGAGCTGGGCGGCCTTCTTCATCGGTGGCTATTACCTGCGCACCTGGTCGCGCTGGGCTTTCCCGCTGTTCATGGCGGCTGCCGTGGCGGTGGACTACATCGTCATCAGCGGCCAGGGCATCAATTTCTGGACGCATTACTGCGTTTCGCCGGCGTACTGGTTCCTGGTGCCGGCCTACGGTGCGATGTGGGCGGGTGGCGCGCTGCTTCGCCGTTACCAGACCGCTAACCACGGCCGCACGCTGGCACTGCTGGTCGGCACGCTGCTGGCTTCGGTCACCGTCTGCCACCTGCTGAGCCAGGGCAGCTTCTACTGGCTCAGCCCGGTCGTGAGCGAGCCCACCGTCGCCGGCTGGTGGAAGAATTTCAGCGACTGGTACCTGCCGTACCTGCGCGTGGCCGCGATCTACGTGGGCCTGGCCGTCATCGTGCACGTACTGGCCGGACAGGTGGTGCGCTTGGCCCGGCCGCACGGCCGCGCGGCCGGCTGAGCGGGCCCGGGGCGCCGATGGGCAACCGCCTCTCGAAGATCTACACGCGCACCGGCGACGACGGCAGCACCGGCCTGGGCGACGGCACGCGCGTGGGCAAGGACTCCGCCCGCGTCACGGCCTACGGCACGGTGGACGAAGCCAATTCGGCCATCGGCGTGCTGCTGGCGGTGGCGAGCGTGCCGGACGACATCCGCGCGCTGTTGACCACCGTGCAGCACCAGTTGTTCGATCTGGGCGGCGAGCTCTGCATTCCCGGCCACGCGGCGATCACCGGTGACGATGTCGATGCGCTGGAAAAGCAACTGGACCAGTACAACGACGACCTGCCGCCGCTGAAGGACTTCATCCTGCCGGCAGGGGGCGAAGCGGCCTCGCGTTGCCATCTGGCCCGCACCATCGTGCGCCGGGCCGAGCGCGAAACCGTCACGCTGGCCCGTCACGACGCCGTGCGCCCGGAAGCGATCCGCTATCTCAACCGGTTGTCCGACCTGCTGTTCGTGCTGGCCCGCGTGCTGGCCCGCGCCGACGGACACGGCGAAGTGCTGTGGAAACACGAGCGGCGCCACGCCTGAGCCGTTGAGCGCGGGGCGGTCCCACCGATCTCCGCAGCATGGTAGGAGCGGGCCCTGCCCGCGATGCGTCGGGGTGACCCGCCGGCAGGGCATCGCACCCTAAGGCGCTCGCACAGAGCATCGGCGACCCGGACGGCGGACGCCACGTCACGCCGCCCCCGAAAGGTCGAATGCCAGCCGCCACAGGGCCGCGCTTAGAATGGCGCTGACTCCCCACCGCGTGGGACCGTCTGCGCCACTTCCCGAACCCGGACAATGCCGGCACCGTGATCATCTACACCCATCCCGCCTGCCTGCTCCATGACCCCGGACCGGAACATCCGGAGCGGCCCGCCCGGCTGGAAGTCGTGCTGGATGCGCTGCGCCGGCACCACGCCGATGCCGACTGGCGGGAGGCGCCGATCGCCAAGCTCGGGGACCTGCGGCGCGTGCACGACGAAGCGCTGGTGCGGGAGGTGCTGGAGGCAGACGTGTCCGGCTACCGCATGCTGGACCCGGACACGGTGATGTCCCCAGCCTCGCGCGCCGCGGCGTTGCGGGCCGCCGGTGCCGGCGTGGCAGGCGTGGATGCCGTGATGAACGGCGAGGACCGGACCGTCTTCTGCGCGGTCCGGCCGCCCGGCCACCATGCGACCGGCACGGCCGCGATGGGGTTCTGCCTGTTCAACAACATCGCCGTCGCGGCGGCGCATGCCTGCGACAGGCACGGACTTGAGCGCGTCGCGGTGATCGACTTCGACGTGCACCACGGCAACGGCACGCAGGCCATCTTCTACGACGAACCCCGCGTGGCCTACTTCAGTAGCCACGAGTCGGGCATTTATCCGCACAGCGGCGCACCGTACGAACGGGGGGTCGGCAACGTCTTCAACGCGCTGCTGCCACCCGGCAGCGGCGGGTTCCGCTTCCAGAACACCTGGGCCGACGAACTGCTGCCGGCGCTCGACGACTTCAAGCCGCAACTGCTGCTGATCTCGGCCGGATTCGATGCCCACATGCGCGATCCGCTGGCCGACCTGATGCTCGAAACCGACGACTTCGGCTGGCTGACCCGGCAGCTGCGCGACCTGGCCGACCGGCATGCCGCCGGACGCGTGGTGTCCATGCTCGAAGGGGGCTACGACCTGGAGGCGTTGAGCGACTGCGCCAAGGCCCACGTGGACGCGCTGCGCTGATCGCCACGGCAGTCCGGCCAATCGCTGAACCTCGACCGACACCGGCCGGAGGCCTTCATTGCCCGCATGCATGGGATGGGGCAAGCTAACGGCCGTTTTTCGTCCGACAGCGAGCCTTGCACCGCGTGCGCACCGCCCTTCGCCTGCTACCGTTGCCCTTCAGCATCGCCCTGTGCCTGCCGGCGATGGCCGACGATGAGAAGCCCGAAAGCTGGGCGCTGTGCCCGATCCAGGATGTCATCCCGGCATTCGGCGGCGCGGCGCCCCCGTCGGCCGACAACCCCCAGCTCACGCGCGAGCAGCGGGCAGATCAGCCGACCTCGATCGAAGGCGACCAGCTGGGAGGTACCGAGGCCAACCTCGAGTACCAGGGCAATGTCGCCCTCAGTCGCGGCGACCAGTTCCTGGGCGCCGACAACCTGAAGTACGACCAGGAAAAGGACACGTACGTCGCCGATGGCCACATCCGGTACCAGGACACCGGCATCCGCCTGATCGCCGACACGGCCCGCGGCGACCAGAGCGCCGACACGCACCAGATCGACAACGTGCGCTACCAGTTGGTGGACCGGCGCGGCAACGGTGGCGCCGACCGCATCGACATGAAGGGACCGGAGGGCAGCCTGCTGCACTCCACCTATTCCACCTGCGATCCCGACGACCGCCGCTGGGAACTGCGCTCGCGCCGCATCGACATCAACACCGACGACGGATGGGGCGTAGCCCGTGGCGCGACGATCCGCCTGGGCAAGGTGCCGGTGCTGTACGTGCCGTACCTGAAGTTCCCCATCGACGACCAGCGCCACACCGGCCTGCTGTACCCGGCGATCGGCCTGTCCGGCCGGAACGGCTTCGACTGGAAGCAGCCGATCTACCTCAACCTGGCGCCGAACTACGACGCGACGCTGGAACCGCGCTACATGAGCGAACGCGGGTTCCAGATGGGCGCGGAATTCCGCTATCTGTACGAGAAGGGACGCGGCGAGATCCAGGGCACCTGGATGACCAAGGACGACCTGGTCCGCGACCGCATGAACGAGGCGGACTACGATCCCCTCAATCCGAACAATCCCGATCCGGACGACGGCCGCGGCTTTCTGTCGTTCGAAGGCGACCACCGGTTCAGTCCGAACTGGCAGGCGCGCGCCAACCTGATCTGGCTGAGCGACGCGCGCTACCAGGAGGACTTCGGCAATTCGCTGTTTGGCCAGGCGTACTCCTCCGTCACCAGCACGGCCGGCATCTATGGCGCCGGCGAGTACTGGAGCGCCGGACTGATGGCCGACCACTGGCAACTCTCCGACTACCTGAGCACCGAAGCCTCGCTGCCCTACAACCGCCTGCCCCGCACCTACTTCAACTGGAGCCAGCCGCTGAGCCGCTGGATCAACGTGGGCGGCCATGCGGAAGCGGTGCGCTTCCAGCACGACGAACTCGCCGGCGGCAGCCGCATCGACCTCAAGCCGACCATCTCGTTCCCCATCCAGGGCGCGTCCTGGTACGTCACGCCCACGCTGGCCTACCGCCATACCGAGTACCGGCTGGATGCCGACCTGGCCCAGACGATCGCCACCGATCGTGCGCGCGCCGCGTATGGCATCGCCGCGGGGCAACCGGTGAGCGCGGCGCAGATCGCCGAGTTCTACGATCGTTCGCCCAGCCGCAGCCTGCCGATCGGCTCGTTCGACGCGGGCGTGTACTTCGACCGTGAGACCGAGATCAAGGGCGACCGCTTCCTGCACACGCTCGAGCCGCGCCTGTTCTACCTCAACGCGCCGTATCGCGAACAAGACGGCTTGCCGATCTTCGACACGCGTCCGTTCAACTTCAGCTACGGGCAGCTGTTCCGCGACAACCGGTACACCGGACCGGACCGCCAGACCGACGCGAACCAGCTGACGCTGGCGTTGACCACGCGCCTGCTGCGGCAGAAGGATGGTTTCGAACGCCTGTCGGCCAGCATCGGCCAGATCCGCTACTTCGACGACGTGCGCGTCACCGCGCCGAACGAGGTCCCCCTGGCGCAAGGCAAGTCGGCCTGGGTCGTCGACGCCAACTACGCGCCGACGGATCGCTGGACCATCGGCGCTTCCTATCAGTGGGACCCGAAGTTCCGCCGCGAAGACCTGGCCAGCGTGCGTGCCCGCTACCTGCTGCCGGACGACGGCGTGGTCAACATCACGTACCGCCGCCGCCGCGACCTGCTGGAGCAGGCCGACTTCTCGTTCCTCTACCCGGTGACGCCGGCGTGGAGCGTGGTGGGACGCTACTACCACTCCTTCTATCGCGATGCCGCGACCGACCAGGAGCCGGGTCTGCTGGAAGGCGTCGCCGGCGTGCAGTGGGACAGCTGCTGCCTGGCCGTGCGCGCGCTGGTACGCCGCTACGTGCGCAACCGCGAGGGCGAAATGAACACCGGATTCCAGGTGGAATTCGTCCTGAAAGGCCTGGGCTCGGCCGGCCAGGACACGGACCGCACCTTGCGCCGTGCTATTCTCGGTTACTACCGAGACGACCTCTATCTCGTCCCGCCGAGCAATATCGCGCAGCGACCGGACGACACCTCTTACGCTCCGGATCCATTGCCATGACCAAGCCGTTTTCCCGCTTCCTCATCGCCGGCCTGCTGACCCTGTCGACGGTCGCTACCTCGGTGCAGGCCCAGACCCTGCAGCGCCTGGACGGCATCGCCGCCGTCGTCAACGAGGATGTCGTGCTGCAGAGCGAGCTGGACCGCGCGGTGCAGAACGTGCTGACCCAGTACGCCAACCAGCCTGGCCAGCTTCCGCCGCGCAACGTGCTGGAGCGCCAGGTGCTGGAGCGACTGGTGCTGGTCAAGCTGCAGGTCGCGCGCGCAGCCGAGAGCGGCATCCGCATCAGCGACGCCGAACTCAACAATGCGGTCAACGCGGTCGCCCAGCAGAACGGCACCACGCCCGACGGCCTGCGCCAGCGGCTGGAAGCCGACGGCATGTCGTTCGCCGAGTTCCGCAGTTCGCTGCGCGATGAGGTGACGATCCAGCGCCTCCGCCAGAGCTTCGCCCAGAGCCGCGTGCAGGTGAGCGAAGGCGAGGTCGATGCCGCACTCGCCGCGCAGGCCACCGGACAGGTCCAGTACCACCTCGCGCACATCCTGGTGGCGTTGCCCGATGGCGCCAGTGCGGAACAGATCAATACCGGCAAGAGCAAGATCGACGGCGTCAAGGCGCTTGTCGACAAGGGCGAGCTGGATTTCTCCGCCGCCGCCGTGCGCTACTCGGACAGCCCCAACGCCCTGGAAGGCGGTGACCTCGGCTGGCGCAGCCCGGACGAGATCCCCACCGCGTTCGTGGAAATGCTGAAGGGCATGAGCCCCGGCCAGGTCGTCGGCCCACTGCGCGGCCCCAGCGGCTTCCAGCTGTTGAAGCTGGTGGAAGTGCGCGACGGCGCGAAAGCCGAACAGCGGTCGGTCACCGAGTACAACGCGCGCCACATCCTGATCCGCATCACGCCGACGCAGGACGCGAACGCCGCCAAGGCCAAGATCGATACGCTGCGCGCCCGCATCGCCGGCGGCGCTGATTTCGTCGAAGTCGCCAAGGAATCCACCGAGGACGCCAACAGCCGCGATGAAGGCGGCGACCTGGGCTGGTTCCCCGCCGAGGCGTTCGGTCCGGCTTTCGGCCAGCAGGTCACCGGCCTGCAGGACGGCCAGGTCAGCCCGCCGTTCCGCACCGACGCGGGCTGGCACATCGTGCAGCGCGTGGGCAGCCGCCAGACGGACGTGACCGACCAGAACCGCCGCGCCCAGGTGCGCGAAACCATCGGCCGCCGCAAGGCGGAAGACGAGTACAACCGCTATCTGCAGGAACTGCGTGGCGAAGCCTACGTGAGCTTCCGCAATGCCGGCGCCGAGACCACGCCGGGCGGCTGACGTGGTACCGCGGCTCGCGCTGGTTCCGGGCGAGCCGGGCGGCATCGGACCCGAACTCTGCGTGCGTCTGGCGCAGCAGGTGCGCGACGATTGCACCCTCCTCGCCTTTGGCGATGCCGTCACGCTGGGGGCGGCAGCCGATGCGCTTGGTCTGCCGCTCCGGCTGCTCGCCGAGCATGAGGTCGCGCGGCGGCCGGGCGATCTGCGCCTGCACCCCCTCCCCAACGCCGTCCCAAACGCCTTCGGCGCGACCGAGCCGCGCAACGCGCGCGCGGTCATCGATGCGCTGACGCATGCGGCCGGCGCCTGCCTGCGGGGCGATCTCGACGGCCTGGTCACCGGCCCCGTGCACAAGGCGGCGATCAACGCCGGCGGCATCGCTTACCGGGGCACGACGGAACTGCTGGCGGAACAGGCGGACTGTCCGGTGGTGATGATGCTGGCCAACGACATCGTGCGCGTCGCGCTGGCAACCACGCACCTGCCCTTGCGGGCTGTTCCCGACGCCATCACGCCCGCTGGGCTGGAGCAGGTACTGCGCATCACGCATGCCGCGCTGCGCCGTGACTTCGGCATCGCCGAACCGGTCATCGCCGTGCTCGGCCTGAACCCGCATGCGGGCGAAGCCGGCCACCTCGGCAATGAGGAAATCGAGGTCATCGAGCCTGTGTTGCACGCCCTGCGCGCGGACGGCCTGCGCCTTGAAGGTCCGCTACCCGCCGATACCGCGTTCCTGCCGCAGAAACTGCGGGGCTTCGATGCCGTGGTCGCGATGTATCACGACCAGGGCCTGCCGGTCCTCAAGTACAGCGGCTTCGAGCAGGCGGTGAACCTGACGCTGGGGCTGCCGTATCCGCGCGTGGCGGTCGACCACGGCACCGCGCTCGACCTTGCCGGCAAGGGCATCGCCGATCCCTCCAGCCTGTTCGCCGCCGTGGCCACCTGTGCGCGCATGGCGTTACGGCGAGGAGTGAGCGGAGAACGGTGAGGAGTGAGGGAGATGTCGCGCCCCATCGCTCCCGCCTGCCCTGCTCGCTCCTCACTTCCCCACACTCTCTTCTGCTTTCAAAGGCTCCGCGCCCCCATGTCCTTCAAGGCTCCCCCGAAGAAGTCCCTCGGCCAGCACTTCCTGACCGACCGCAGCTACATCGACAAGATCGTGATGGCGGTGAATCCGCAGCCTGGCGACCGGCTGGTTGAGATCGGGCCGGGCCAGGGCGCGATCACGTTCCCGCTGCTGCGCAAGCATGGCGAGCTGACGGCGATCGAGTTCGACCGCGACCTGATCACGCCGCTGATGGAAGCGTCGGAGGGCGTGGGCCGGCTGACGATCATCCACAAGAACGTCCTGGACGTGGACTTCGGCAAGCTCGCCGGCGACGAAAAACTGCGCCTGGTCGGCAACCTGCCGTACAACCTGTCGTCGCCCATCCTGTTCCATGCCATCGAACACGCCGCCTCGATCCGCGACATGGTCTTCATGCTGCAGAAGGAGGTAGTGGACCGCATGGCCGCCGAGCCCGGCAGCAAGGTCTACGGCCGTCTCAGCGTAATGCTGCAGGCGTACTGCCGCGTGGACGCGCTGTTCGTCGTCCCGCCCGGCGCGTTCCGTCCGCCGCCGAAGGTCGATTCGGCGGTGGCACGACTGGTGCCCCGCGATGCCACGTCCATCGGCATCAGCGACCCTGGCCGCTTCGAGGCCGTCGTGCGCGCGGCGTTCGGCCAGCGGCGCAAGACCCTGCGCAATGCACTGGGTGGTACGTGCACGACGGACCAGATCGAAGCCGCCGGCCTGCGTCCGGACGCGCGTGCCGAACAGGTCGACGTGGATGGTTTCGTCCGCCTCGCCAACCTGCCTGCGGACGACTGAGCTGCGGCATCGCGCCGCGTTGTTTCCGCTTTTACGCGCGTTTGCATAAACTGAACGCATGGATTCCCCCGATTACGCCATCGAAGTGGATGTCGCCACGCGCTTCCTGGATGACCAGTCAGCGCCCGAGGACGGGCGCTATGTGTTCGCGTACACGATCCGCATCCACAACCGCGGCCGCGTGCCGGCGCAGCTGCTTCGCCGGCACTGGATCATCACCGACGCCAACGGCAAGGTGGAGGAAGTGGAAGGCGAAGGCGTGGTCGGCGAACAGCCCTGGCTGAGGCCGGGCGAAGACTTCCGCTACACCTCCGGCGCCATCCTGGAAACCGCACTGGGCACCATGCAGGGACGCTACGACATGCTCGCCGACGACGGCACCCGGTTCGACGCGCCCATCGCCGCCTTCACCCTGTCCGTCCCGCGGACCCTGCACTGAGTCCGCCGCGATGACCGTCTGGGCCATCGGCGACCTGCAGGGCTGCTACGACGCGACGCAGCGCCTGCTGGAGAAGATCCGCTTCGATCCGGCGCAGGACCGGCTTTGGTTCTGCGGCGACCTCGTCAACCGCGGCGGACAGTCGCTGGAAACGCTGCGGCTGGTGCATTCGCTGCGCGATCACTGCGTGGTGGTGCTGGGCAACCACGATCTCTCCCTACTGGCGATCGGCGAACGCTCGCCGGACGAACAGCGCAAGGTCAATCCCGACCTGCAACGCGTGGTGCTGGCCGACGATGCACGCGTGCTGCTGGACTGGTTGCGCCTGCAGAAACTGGTGCACGTGGACCGTGAACTGGGCTGGATGATGGTGCACGCCGGGCTCGCGCCGAAGTGGACCACCGCCCTCGCGGAAAAACACGCGCGCGAAGTGGAAGTGCAGTTGCACGGCAACGCCTACCGCAAGCTGTTCCGCAACATGTACGGCGACAAGCCAAACTGGGCGCCGCACCTCTCGGGGCACGACCGCTCGCGCGCCATCATCAACGTGCTCACGCGCATGCGCTACTGCACGCCGCGCGGGCGCATGGCGATCGAGGAGAAGGGCGCGCCGGGCCGCCAGGCCCAGGGCCTGTATCCCTGGTACGAAGTCCCCGGCCGCGCCGAGCGGGACCTGAAGATCGTCTGCGGCCACTGGTCCACGCTGGGCCTGATGATCGGCCATGGCGTGCACGCGATCGACACCGGTGCGGTGTGGGGCGGGAAACTCACCGCATTGCAACTCGACACCGACGATATCCGGCTGGTGCAGGTCCCCGGCCGAGACGTGCCTCCACCGCCCAAGGGCGAATTGCCGAAGGACTGAGTAGAAGTGCTGGGATGGCGCTTGGCTTCATCCCGACCTACAGATACGCGCAAATCAGGGCCTTCGTAGGCTGGGTTGATAAACCCAGCATCTGTAGATCCAACCTAACGGGAGAGCGCTGGGATTGCGCTTCGCTTCATCCCAGCCTACAGAGGGCGCCTCAGCGACGGTGGTACTCGACGAAGTCGAATGCCAGCGCGTGCTTTGCATCGACGGGATGCGGCTCGCGTGCGACTTCGCGCCATTCCGTCGGATCGAAGGCCGGGAAGAACGCATGCGCGCCCTCCACCACCGTATCGACCTCGGTCAGGTACAGCACGTCGGCACTCCCCAAGGTGATCGCGTAAACCTCGCCGCCGCCTATCACGCTCAGTTCTTCGGCGCCTTGCGTCTCGGCGATCGCGAGCGCTTCATCGACCGACCCGACAGCCTGCATGCCCTCGAAGGGCACTGTACCGCGCCGCGTCAGCACCAGATTCAGACGCCCCGGCAGCGCGCGTCCCAGCGATTCGGCGGTCTTGCGCCCCATCAGCACCGGCTTGCCCAGCGTCAGCGCCTTGAAGCGTTTCAGGTCGTCGTGCAGGCGCCAGGGCAGGTCGTTGTCGCGTCCGATGGCGCGATGGCGATCGAGGGCGGCGACCAGCGAAATCCGCATCCGCTAAACCGCCACCGGCGCCTTGATCGCCGGATGCGGATCGTAGTCGTGGATCTCGATGTCATCGAAGGTGAAGCCGAACAGGTCGGTGACGTCGGGATTGAGGTGCAGCTTCGGCAGCGCGCGCGGCTCACGCGACAGTTGCTCGCGCGCCTGGTCGTAGTGGTTCGAATACAGGTGCGCATCGCCCAGCGTGTGCACGAAGTCGCCGACACCGAGGCCCGTCGCCTGCGCCACCATATGCGTCAGCAGTGCGTAGCTGGCGATGTTGAACGGCACGCCGAGGAAGATGTCGCCACTGCGCTGGTAGAGCTGGCAACTGAGCTTGCCGTCGACGACGTAGAACTGGAACAGCGAGTGGCACGGCATCAGCGCCATCTTCGGCAGTTCGGCGACGTTCCAGGCGCTGATCACCAGGCGGCGCGAATCCGGATTGCGCTTGATCTCGTCCACCAGCCACTGCATCTGGTCGATGGTCTTGCCGTCGGCGCCCTCCCAGCTGCGCCACTGCTTGCCGTACACGGGGCCCAGTTCGCCGTGCTCGTCGGCCCATTCGTCCCAGATGCTGACCTTGTTGTCCTTCAGGTAGGCGATGTTGGTTTCGCCTTTCAGGAACCACAGCAGCTCGTGGATGATCGAGCGCAGGTGCAGCTTCTTCGTGGTGACCAGCGGGAAGCCTTCGTTCAAGTCGAAGCGCATCTGCCAGCCGAACACGCTGCGGGTGCCGGTGCCGGTGCGGTCGGACTTCTCGGCACCCTGTTCCAGCACATGGCGCAACAGGTCGAGGTATTGCTTCATGCCTGGTCTCCGGCGAAAGGCTTCACGGTTTACTTGCCGGCGACCGGCGCGGGAACGACGGGCTGCAGCGTCGGCGCACGACGCGACAGCCACAGCAGGTACAGGCCCAGCATCACCAGCGGCACGCTGAGCACCTGGCCCTTTGTCAGCCAGCCCCAGGCGACGTAATGGCCTTCATCCGGCACGCGGACGAATTCCATCAGGAAGCGGAATACGCCGTACATCAGCGCGAACAGGCCCGACACGAGGTAGCGCGGCCGCGGCTTGCGCGAGACCGTCCACAGCACGACGAACATCACCAACCCTTCGAGGAAGGCCTGATAGAGCTGTGAGGGATGGCGGGCGAACTGATTCAACGCGCCCGCGGCGTACTGCGCCTTCAGCTGCAGCGCGTCCATCTGGCGCAGCGCGGGGTCGGTCGGGAAGATCACGCCCCAGTTGGCGTGCGTGTACTTGCCCCACAACTCGGCGCCGATGAAGTTGCCCAGCCGGCCGAAGCCCAACCCAGGCGCGGCCAGCGGCGCGACGAAATCCATCGTGTCGAAGAAGTGCAAACGGTGCTTGCGCGACCACCACAGCGCCGCGGCCATCACGCCGAGCAGGCCACCATGGAAGCTCATGCCGCCTTCCCACACCTTGAAGATCGACAAGGGATTGTCGAGGAAAGTGCCGAACCCATAGAACAGCACATAGCCGATACGCCCGCCCAGCACGACGCCAAGCATCGCGTAGAACATCAGGTCGGAGAACGCATCCGCATTGACGCCGGGCAGGCGTCCCTGCGAGGCGCGCAGGCGTCCCAGCCACCAGGCGGTGACGAACGCCAGCAGGTACATCAAGCCGTACCAGTGCAGCTTGACCGGTCCCAGCGAAAAGATGATCGGGTCGATCTGGTGAAGGTAGATCATGCGCCTCGGCAGTGCCGGTGGGGAGCGACTATTCTGCCCCACCCGCCCCGTGCGTGGATGACTGGCCGCCCGCGTAGCGCCGAGCCTGCCCGGCCGAGAGAGAGCAGCCGGGCATCACGTCAGCGGAGCACGCTCCGCTCCACGGCTCCGATATCAGTCAAGCAGGTGCGGACGGTTGGGCAGTTCGTCCTCGTCGGCCTGGCCCGACTGCTGCGGGAAATACTGGGCCAGCAATGCCGAGGTCGCCGCGATGCCATCCAGGACAGCCTGCTCGGCCCGGCCCTCACCCATGCCCGTCTCGATCAGCTGGCAGACTTCGCGCCACTGCGCCTCACTGACCCGGCCGGCCAGCCCGCGATCGGCCACGATCTCGATGCGATGGTCGGCGAGCAGCAGGTAGATCAGCACGCCGTTGTTCGCTTCCGTATCCCAGGTGCGCAGGCGGACGAATACCTCATGCGCGCGCTGCCGCGGATCCACGCCCGCGATCACGGCGCTCGGCGGCAGGTTGGACTCCACCGCGAACATCACCTCGCCGCGATGCAGCCGCTCGCCTGCCGCGATGGCATCGGTAATGCGGTGCAGGCTGTCCTCGGGGAACAGCCGCCGGGCGGAACGGGCGAACAGATGGCGCAACAGGCGCATCACCAGCTCCCCGAGGCGCCACCGCCTCCGGACATGCCGCCACCTCCGCCCCAGCCACCGCCGCCGAAGCCACCCCCGCCCCCACCAAAGCCACCCCCTCCCCAGCCGCCTCCGCCGCCACCCCAGCCGCCCCAATCGCGGTGCCGGGCATAACCACCGCGCGTCGACACCGAGGCCAGGCCGTACAGCAGGCCGAACACGCCCGCGATGCCGGCGGGAATGAGCGAAGACAGCAGCAGCGCCACCCCGGCGGCGGCCCCGCCGGTGAACAGGCCTCGCAACCCCGCAGGTGCGCGACCGAACATGCCGCGCACGAGGGTCGCCACGATGAAGGCCGCAAAAAGGGCGAAGATCCAGTCGCCACCCCGACCGCCGCCCGGACTGGCGCGATGCGTGCTGACCGGGGCCGGCAGCGTTTCGCCGTCGATCAGTTTCACCAGGGTCGCCGTGGCATCGGCGATACCGCCACCGAAGTCACCCTCGCGGAACTTCGGTGCCAGATACTCCTGGATGACGCGGTTGGCGATGGCATCGGGGATGGCACCTTCCAGTCCGTAGCCGGGGTGGATGCGCACACGGCGGTCCTCCTTCGCGACCAGCAGCAACACGCCGTCGTCCACGCCCTTGCGGCCGAGCTTCCATTGGTCGAAAACGCGCTGCGCGTATTGCTCGATGGTCTCCGGCTGCGTGGTCGCCACCATCAGCACCTGCAGCTGGCTACCCTTGCGCTGCTGCAACGCCAGCGCCTGCTGTTCGAGCTGCTGCTTCTGCGAGGCATCCAGCGTGCCGGTGGTGTCGACCACCGGCGAATCCAGCGCAGGGATCGCGGCCAGCGACTGCGCCCATGCGGGCGCTGCCACCAGCAGCAGGCAGAGCGCCAGCGCGCGCAGCAGGGCGGCGATCGGCGTGGCTCAGTTGCCGGGCGACGGGGGTGGCGGCGGTGTGGGCGCCTGCGGTGCGGCCGGCGGCGGGGTGCCGAAATCGACGGCCGGCGCTTCGGAAATCGCCGCTTCGTTCTCGACCGTGAAGTTCGGCTTTTCCTTGGCGCCGGTGATCTTGGCGGTGATCACCTGCGGGAACTGGCGGATGTAGGTGTTGTAGTCCTGCACCGTCTGGATGTAGCGGCCGCGTGCGACGGTGATGCGGTTTTCCGTGCCTTCCAGTTGCGCCTGCAGGTCGCGGAAGGACTGGTCGGATTTCAGGTTGGGATAGTTCTCGGTCACCACCAGCAGACGCGACAGCGCACTGGACAACTCGCCCTGCGCCTGCTGGAACTGCTGCAGCGATGCCGCATCGTCGGCATTGACCTGGATCTGCCCCACCCGCGCACGCGCGTTGGTCACGTCGGTCAGCACCTGGCGCTCCTGCTGGGCGTAGCCCTGCACGGTCTTGACCAGATTGGGGATCAGGTCGGCGCGGCGCTTGTACTGGTTCAGGACTTCCGACCAACCGGCCTTCACCGCTTCGTCCTTCTGCTGGATGGCGTTGTACCCGCAACCGGACAACAGCGCGACCAGCACGACGATCAACCACAGACGCGACACCTGGCGCATGGCACGACACTCCCTAGGGCGGACGAACTGATTGCAGCACCTTGCCCGTGAAGGCGCAAGCAGGTGCGCCCATCACACCTGCGGCGCTTCGTTAGGCTTCCGTGAAAAACGAAAGGCTCCCGAGGCAGCCTTTCGCCGCGCCCTCGCGAGGCGCGGATTCACTCGCGCAGCATGCGCTGGCTGGCGCGCTTCTTCGCCCACAGGTTGAGGCACTCGACCACGACAGAGAAGGCCATCGCACCGTACAGATAACCCTTCGGGATGTGCATCTCGAAGCCATCCAGCAGCAGGTAGGCGCCCACTGCCACGATGAAGGCCAGCGCCAGCATCTTGATGGTCGGGTTGTTGTCGATGAACTGGCCCAGCGGGCGCGCCGCCAGCAGCATCACCGCCACGGCCAACAGGATTGCCGCCACCATCACCGGGGTGTGGTTGGCCATGCCCACGGCCGCGATCACCGAGTCGAGCGAGAACACGATGTCGATCACCGCGATCTGCGCGATCACGCCGGCGAACGAAGCGGCGGGACGCGTATGCACGTCTTCCGAATCGGGCTCGCCCTTGACCAGCTCCAGGATTTCCTTGGTGCCCTTCACCAGCAGGAACACGCCGCCCAAGATCAGCACCAGGTCGCGAACCGAGATGCCCTGGCCGAACAGCGTGAAGAGGTCGGCGGTCAGGCCGGCCAGCCACGCAAGGGTCAACAACAGCAGGATGCGGGTGATGCACGCCACCGCGATGCCGAACTTGCGGGCCACTTCGCGCTGGTGCGGCGGCAGCTTGCTGACCGCGATGGAGATGAAGACCAGGTTGTCGATGCCCAGCACGATCTCGATCGCACTCAGCGTGACCAGCGTGATCCACACCTGCGGATCGGTAAGCAATTCCATCATCGGGGGGTACCTAGGTTCGGATCAAAAATTCACAGGTAGCGTGGTGCGAGGATCAGCGCCCAGCACAGCAGCACGTTCATCATCAGCACGAACACGGCAGCGGAGCCCATGTCCTTGGCGCGACCGGCCAGCTCGTGGTGTTCGGGACCGTAGCGCTCGATCACCGCTTCCACCGCGGAGTTCAGCAGTTCCGCCGCGAGCACCAGCAGGCAGCTGCCGATCATCACCGCGCGCTCCAGGCCGGTTTCGCCCAGCCACAGCGCCAAGGGTGCCATCACCACCAGCAGGTAGACCTCGAGGCGGAACGAGGATTCGTGCATCCACGCCGCGCGCAGTCCCTGCAGGGACCAGACGGTGGCTTTCAGGATGCGG
Source organism: Pseudoxanthomonas sp. LjRoot127 (assembly GCF_964253495.1). Lineage (NCBI taxonomy): Bacteria > Pseudomonadati > Pseudomonadota > Gammaproteobacteria > Lysobacterales > Lysobacteraceae > Pseudoxanthomonas > Pseudoxanthomonas sp. LjRoot127. The sequence goes on along the minus strand of NZ_CAXUQR020000001.1, from coordinate 2,512,267 downwards.
CCGGGGCCGCGCGGGAAGTGTCCGGTTTCGTCTGCCATGGGGCGGGTTGAGGCGGAAAGGGGTCCCGCATCGGCCCCGGCCGGTCGGGCCGAAGCCGGATCCAGCAGAGGGAGGTGTCGGGTGGAGCCGGCGCATGCACTGCGCCCAAGGGTCCAATTTTGCCACAAGGCGATCTCGGGCCGCCTCGCCAGCGGTTTGCATCCCCGGGAACGGGCTGGTCCACTAGCTTGCCCGCTTCCAAGGAGACCTCCCCCTCGTGCCCTTCCTGAATACCGTACGCCTGCCGCTGATCGCCTCCGCGCTGGTCGCACTGCTGGCCGCCTGTGCCGGAACCCAACCAACGACCCCGGCCACGGCAGCGACACCGGTTTCAGCCAAGGAGGCACCGCGGATCCCCGAACAGGTCTCAAGCCCGGCCTGGGAAGCCAACATGCAGCGCTTCGAGGCGGCCGACGCGCAGTCGCCGCCGCCGCGCGGGGGCGTGCTGTTCATCGGCAGCTCGTCGATCCGCTTCTGGGACACGCTGGCGCAGGACTTCCCGGGCGTGCCGGTGATCAACCGGGGCTTCGGCGGTTCCGAACTGCGCGACAGCACGTGGTATGCCGACCGCATCGTCGTGCCGTATGCGCCGCGGCAGATCCTGATCTATGCCGGCGACAACGACCTCAACGCGGGGCGCACGCCGCAGCAACTGCATGCGGACTTCATCGCCTTCGTCGAACGCGTGCGCCGCGACCTGCCGAAAACAAGGATCGCGTACATCAGCAACAAACCCAGCCCGTCGCGTGCGCAGCTGCTGTCCGTGCAGCGGGAGGCGAACGGGTTGATCGCGGCGGAAGCCAAGCGCCTGGGCGTGGACTACATCGACATCTTCACGCCCATGCTGGACGCCAGCGGCCAGCCGGACGAATCCTTGTTCATCGAGGACCGGCTGCACATGAACCGTGCCGGCTACGTCATCTGGCAGCGCGTGATCGCGCCCTATCTCAAGTAAGCGCGTCCGCACAAAAAAAGAAGCCCGGCGATGCCGGGCTTCTTCGTTGCATCGCCTGCGCGGATCAGAAGCCGCTGGCGTTGAGGCGTCCGCCGGTGACCGTCTTGCCCTGCAGCGACGGCGTGGGCACCGTGGCGCCGAGAATCGCCGCCTTGATCTGCGCCGCCGTCACGCCGGGACGCGTGGACGCGTAGAGCGCGGCCGCGCCGGTGACGTGTGGCGTGGCCATCGAGGTGCCGCTGTAGCTGGCATAACCGGAGACCACGCTGCCCTTCGATGCCTTCGGCACGGTCGACCAGATGCCATAACCGGGCGCGCCCAGGTCCACCGTGGTGACACCGTAGTTGTAGACCAGCGCGCCGGTGGACCGCAGCGCCGCCACCGAAATGATGCTGGCGTTGGGATACGACGCCGGGTAGCACGCCCCCGAGGTGTTGCCTTCGCAATTGACGCTGTCGTTGCCTGCCGCGACGATCGTCAAGATCTCCGCCTGGCCGGCCCGGTCGATGGCATCGCTGAGCGCCTGCGAGTAGCCGCCACCGCCCCACGAATTGTTGGTCGCGACCAGGTTGAGGCCATGACGCGTCTTCAGGTCGGTGAAATAGTCCAGCGCCTTGATGGCATTGGCCGTGCTGCCGCCACGACGGCCGAGGAACTTGCCGCTGATCAGCTTCACGCCGCTCCAGCACACGCCGGCCACGCCCTTGCCATTGCCACCGACACCGGCGATGGTGCCGGCCACGTGGGTGCCATGGTCGTCGTTGGCGCCGCCGGAGTTGATGTCGTTGGTGTTGCCGTCGAAGTCCCACCCACGCACGTCGTCCACGTAGCCGTTGCCGTCGTTGTCCACGCCATCGACCGGGTCGTAGGGATTGGTCCAGATGTTCGCGGTCAGGTCTTCATGATTGAAGTAGATGCCTTCATCGATCACACCGACCACGACATTGCCGCAGCTCGTACGGCCGGCGGCCCAGGCCTCGGACGCCTGCGAGCCGTAGACGTTGGCGGGCGTGCCCGCATCGCCGTACATGCCCCACAGCGACCCGTTGGTGGCATAGGTGTCGTTGGAGACCGCGTTGTGCTGGTAGGTCCAGTTGGGCTCGGCGTACTCGACGGCAGGGTCTGCGCTCAGCACCTGCACGGCGGCGGACAGATCCACGTTGCCTGGCAGCTTGAGCAGGGCGATTTCGCCGCTGCGGCCATTGCCGCGACGCACCGTCTCCAGCTTCTGCGCACCGAGGCCCTGCACCACCGCATCACGGTCGGCCAGCACGGCGCCATCGCGATACTTCACCAGCAACTCGCCACTGACGTGCGGCTGGCCCGCCTTCAATCCCTTGATCACCAGATCCGGCCTGCCACCCGCGCTCGCGGTTTGCGCCGCGCCCATCGTCACGAGTGCCAAACCCACCCACACCGCCATGCGATTCTTCTTCATAAGCCGATCCGACTCCGAGTGTTGTGATTGCCGCGCGGGACAGCGCAGTGGGTCGAATCTAGCTTGTAATTTTCGTTCTAGATATGGATTTTCAGCTAACATTTTCTCCTCTGTCGCGCGCCGGAACCCTGCCACCGGTAGCCATGGGAATGGTTCGCATCGGCGGAAGAATCGCGCGGTCATCGCCGCCGTGGCGCACCCTCGTTCTGGTGCAGGCTCAGCACGTTGCCATCGGGGTCGAGAAAATCCAGCGACAGTCCGCCATCGGGCGATTCGCTGACCGGCACCACGATGTCCACGCCCTTCGCAGCCAGCGCTTCCGCGTGGTCATCGATGCCCCCGTCCAGGCTGAAGACGACGACTGGCGATTCGCCTGCGCGCGCAGGCCGTGGAATGAGCACCAGGGCGAGTTCGCCCACCTCGCCCATCGCGAACGGCCCGTCATGCCCGTCCATCGCGGCGATGGGCAGGCCCAGGGTGTCGCGATAGAAGCCCACCGACCGGGCCAGGTCGGAAACGAAGAACACAATGGCGCCTACCTTGCAGTGTCCGAGCATGGGATGTCCTCCTGTGTGATTCCCTTCCGTACGTTGCCGCGGGAAGGCGAAGTGTGAGCACCGGCATCGATCAGGATCAGATGACCGTCCGGATCATGCGTACCCAGCCCCTCGCCAGCCTGCATGGCCGCCTTCAGCGCGCGCCGGGCGAGGCCGAAGGCGAGGTCCACGCTGCGCGCCGGATCGCGCTGGTGCGCGAGCGCGATGCTTTCCGCACGCGCTGCCGGCGACTGTGCGGCGAGCGCCTTGCGGATGCGGGTCAGGCGCTGGCGGAAAGCGGTCGGTTCGATGCGCAGGATCCAGCGGATCTCGTCCGCCGACAGGCCATGCAGCGCGAGTATCGCCAGCCTGCGTGCGGAGGGCGGCAACGCGGCCAGCCACGGCGGGCAGGCGGTGGTACCGCTGGTGGGGGCGTGTGGCGACGGGCTTTCTTCGCTGCCGGCCAACAGGCCCGCCTCGGCCTCGCGCCGGCGGCGACGTCCGGCGGCGCGGGCAGCCATCGCGGCCTGGTGGCGCACGACACCCGACAGCCATGGCAGATCGTGCCGCCCGGCCAGCAGTCCCGCGAGCAACGCCTCCTGCACCAGGTCGTCCGCTTCATGCGCACGCCGACACAACCGCAACGCCTGCGCACGGAGGGCGCGATAGTCCTCGTGCGTCAGCGTGACTTCGTTCCCGCCCGGTGCCGCCGGCATCAGGCCTCCTGGTAGATCGCGGTGCCCCGCGTGCCGTCCGGCAACACCCATCCGCGGTACATGCCACGCGTGTTGAGCACCAGCGATACATTGCCATCGGTATCCAACGCGATGGCGCCGCCGTCGCCGCCATGCTGCGGGACATCGCCGAGGACGACATCCTCCACCGCGTCGTGGAGGCGATCGCCCCGGTAAGCGACCCGTGCCGCGATGTCGTGGGCGACCGCGTTGCGGATGTAGAACTCGCCCCACCCGCTGCACGAGACGGCGCAGCGCGCATCGGCCCAGGTCCCGGCGCCGATCACCGGCGAATCGCCCACCCGGCCCCAGCGCTTGTTGGTCATGCCGCCGGTCGACGTCGCAGCCGCGACGTGCCCGCGACTGTCCAGGGCCACCGCACCGACCGTACCGAAGTAGCGTCCGCGCAGATCGTCGTTGCCGTTCCACGCCTGCTGCTCGCGCTGCTGCGCGTCGCGCAACTGCATGCGGCGCGCCTCGGTCGAGAACCAGCCGTTCGGCACGCGTTCGATGCCGGGCTGCGTATCGGCGAACTGCTCCGCACCATCGCCGATCAGGAAGACATGCGGGGAATCCTCCAGCACGCGCCGCGCCAAGCGCACCGGATGACGTACCGTCATGACGCCGGCCACCGCGCCCGCGCGACGATGGCGCCCGTCCATGATCGACGCATCGAGCTCGTGCCGGCCCTCGGCGGTGAACACCGCGCCGCGACCGGCGTTGAAGTAGGGAGAATCCTCCAGCACCGTCACCGCGGCTTCCACCGCATCCAGCGCGCTGCCGCCGGTGGCGAGGATGGCGTGCCCGACATCGAGCGCACGCGCGAGGTCGGCGTGGATCGCGGCTTCGGCCTCGGCGCCAAGGCTGCTCCGTTCGATGACGCCGGCGCCTCCATGGATCGCCAATGCAAGCGGCCGGCGGGAGGAATGCGGGCTCATGGCGCGGGACCGGTGGGCACGACGGGCATCCAGCATACTCCCGCGACCGCAGCGCACCAGCCCCCGACGGCCTATTGCGAGCGTAGCGCCTCGATCGGGTCCAGCTGCGAGGCCTTGCGCGCCGGGTAGTAGCCGAAGAACAGGCCGGTGGCGATCGAGAAGCCGGCCGCCAGGCCGATGACCTGCCCGTTCAACGCCACCGGCAGGTCGCTGAACTTGCCCACCAGCAGCGCACCGGCCACACCGATGACGATACCCAGCACGCCGCCACCCAGCGACAGCAACATCGCCTCGGCTAGGAACTGCCGGCGAACGTCGCCGGGTCCCGCACCCACCGCCATCCGCAGGCCGATCTCGCGGATGCGCTCGGTCACCGACACCAGCATGATGTTCATGATGCCGATGCCGCCCACGATCAGCGAAATGGTCGCCACTGCGCCGAGCAGCAGCGACATCAGCTTGGTCGTGGCCGTGCGCGTGGCGACGATCTCGGAAATGTTGCGGACGTTGAAGTCGTCCTCTTCGCCCGGATTGATCTTGTGCCGCTGGCGCAGCAGCGCCTCCACCTCGCCCTGCACGTAACTCAGGTCCTTGGCATCGGCCACCGTCAGCGCCACCTGCATCACGGCGCCCGGCGGCAGGCCCATCGATCCGAGCAGGCGCCGGCGCGCGGTTTCCAGCGGCACCATCATCACGTCGTCCTGGTCCTGGCCGAATCCCCCCTGCCCCTTCGGCGCCAGGGTACCCACGACGGTGAACGGCACGCGCCCGAGGCGCACGGTCTGGCCGACGCCGCTGTCCTCGCCGAACAGCGTGCGACGCACCGTCTCGCCCAGGATCACGACCTTGCCGGCGCTGGAGTAGTCCTGCGCATCGAAGCCCTCGCCATTGGCGATGACCCAACCGTTGATGTCGAAGAAATCCGCCTGCACGCCCTGCCAGCTGGTCGATGCGTTGTTCTCCGCGAACACGATCTGCGTATTGCCCCGCAAGGCACCCGCCACGTACTGCACTTCCGGGATCTCGTTGCGGATCGCCTCCACGTCGCCTTCCTTCAGCGTGTAGAAGCTGCTGGAACTCATGCGTACGCCACCGCCGCCGGGACCGCGGCCCGCGCCCGGGCTGATGTCCAGGCGCTGCGAGCCCAGGCCGGAGACCAGCTTGTCGATTTCCGCCTGCGTGCCCTGGCCCACCGACACCATGACGATGACGGCGGCGATGCCGATGATGACCCCGAGCGAGGTCAGCGCGCTGCGCATCCAGTTGCCGCGCAGCGCATGCAGCGCGGTGCGCAGGATGTCGGAGAACTTCATGGCCGGCCTCCCGCATGATCCAGGTCTTCGTGCAGTTCGCCATCGCGCATCACCAGGATGCGGTCGGCATGCGCGGCGACTTCGGCGTCATGGGTGATCAGGATGACGGTGTGGCCGTCGTCGCGCAGGCGCTTGAACAGCGAAAGGATCTCTTCGCCGGTCTTGCTGTCCAGCGCGCCCGTGGGTTCGTCGGCCAGCAGGATCGGGGGCTCGTTGATCAGCGCACGCGCAATGGCCACGCGCTGTTGCTGGCCGCCCGACAGTTCGTTGGGACGGTGGCCGGCGCGCTCGGCCAGGCCGACGGCGGCCAGCGCCTGGCGCGCGCGCTCGGCGCGTTCGCCGGGGGGTACCTGCGCATAGCCCAGCGGCATCGCCACGTTCTCCAGCGCGGTCATGCGCGGCAGCAGGTGGAAGCCCTGGAACACGAAGCCGATCTTCTCGCGGCGGAGGATCGCCAGTTGTTCGGCATCCAGTGTCGCCACGTCGATGCCGTCGCATAGATAGCGCCCGTCGCTGGGCGTGTCCAGGCAGCCGATCAGGTTCATCAGCGTGGACTTGCCCGAGCCTGACGGTCCCATGATCGCGACGAAATCGCCGCGGTCCACGCGCATGTCCACGCCGCGCAGCGCGACGACCTCAGCCTCGGTCCCGGCGGAATACACCTTGCCCAGCGCGTGCGTCTGGATGACCGGCACGCGGTCGCCGGCAGTTGCGGACGGCATGCTCATTCCTTCGCGCGCTCGCCCACGACCACCACGTCGCCTTCCTTCACCGGTCCGGATACTTCCGTGCTGGTGCCGTCGCTGGCACCCACGCGCACCTGCACCATCTCCGGCTTGCCGTCGACCAGCTTGTAGACGGGCGCGCGCTTGGCCGCGAGCAAGGTGCGCAGCTCGCCATCCCAGCGCTGCTTCTGCGCGTCATCCAGGGTGGCGCGGAACGGGGCGAAATCCTGCTGCATGCGTTCGGCCATGCGCTGGCGCATCTGCGCCTGCATCGCGCCGCCGCCCCCCGCATTGCCACCCGAACGCGGACCGCCGCCCGGTCCCCCGAACATGCTGGCACCCCCGCGCTGCTGCGCCTGTGCCATGCGCGCCGCCTGGCGTTCGCGCAACGCCGTCAGTGCCGCATCGAAGGCGGCCTGCTGCCCGGGCTTCAGCTGCAGGCTTCCTGCAACGCGCACGAGGTCGTCGCTGATGCCGCCACCGCGGTTCTGCCCACCCTGGGGCGCCGCCTGCGCCGTCGCGGAGGCGTTGGCCTGCTCGCCGGTCGGCTTGTAGCGCAGCGCGGCGTTGGACACCTTGAGGATGTCGTCGCGCTTGCTGACCTCGATCTCGGCGTTGACGGTCAACCCGGGCAGCAGCGTGCCGTCGCTGTTGTCCACGCTGACGACTACCGGATAGGTCACCACGTTGCTGGTGGTGGTGGCGGACAGGCGCACCTGTTGAACCTCGCCACGGAACTGGCGGTCGGCGAACGCGTCGACGGTGAAGGACACCGCCTGTCCCACCTTGACCTGGCCGATGTCGGCCTCGTCGACAGCCAGCTCGATCTTCATCTTCGACAGGTCTTCGGCGATGGTGAACAGCTCCGGCGCCTGCAGGCTGGCGGCCACGGTCTGGCCCGGCTCGATGGTGCGCGTCAGCACCACGCCATCCACCGGCGAGCGGATGACGGTACGGTCGAGGTTGACGCGGGTGGTCTGCGTGGACGCCGTCTGCTGGCGGATCTGCGCCTGCGCCGCATTGACCTGCGCGCGTGCCTGGTCGCGCGACGCGCGCGCCAGGTCGACGTCGCTCTGCGCGACCAGCTTCTGTCGGCCGAGGTCGGCCTTGCGGGTGTAATCGAGTTCGGCGTTCGCCAGCGTGGCCTGCGCCTGCTTCAGGCTGGCCTGCGCGTTGGCGATCTGGGCATTGCCCTGTTCGATCTGGGCTTCGTACGTGCTCGGATCGATGCGTGCCAGCACCTCGCCCTTCTTGACCTCGCTGTTGTAATCCACCAGCACGTCGGTGACCTGGCCGGAGATCTGGCTGCCGACGGTCACGGTGGAGATGGCGCTCAGCGTGCCGGTGGCCGAGATGGCCACGCGGATGTCGCCGCGTTCGATGGTGGCGGTGCGATAGGCGCTCTCGGCACCCTCGGCCTTGCGCGAGGTCCAGTACCAGGCGCCCGCACCGACGAGGGCGATGACGGCGACCCCCAGCAGGATCCTGGGCAACGGGGAAGGCTTGCGGGGGGCAGTGCGTGCAGGCTGGCTCATGCAGTGAGTCGGCTCGGAAGAGGGGGAGTCGGAAGGGGGAACGCGCCGGAGGCCGCGGCGTTGACAGCGTGCGGTACCGATCAGTTCCCGTATAGCTTACGGAACGAAGCGGATCGTGGCCGTGGTGCCGCGCCCCAGCTCGCTGTCCAGCTCGATCTTCCAGCCGAAGCGTTCGCACAGCCGGCTGACGATGGACAGGCCCAGTCCGCTGCCGTGCGGACGCGAGGGGTCGGCACGATAGAAAGGTTCGAACACGCGGGTCATCGACTCGGCCGACATGCCGATGCCGCTGTCCCGCACGACCACCCGGTCGGGCTCCAGCAGCACGTCGATGCGGCCGCGGTCGGTGTAGGCGCAGGCATTGCGCAGCAGGTTGCTGACCACGACCTGGAACACCCGCGGCGGCGCATGCAGCCGCGGGCGCGCGTGCAGCGTGACCTCCAGGTCGACCGGCTTGTTGAGCAGGAGCGTGCGTGCGTTTTCGGCCTCGTCCATGACGATGTCGGCCACGTCGAAGTCTTCGCTCTGCGGTTCAACCTCGGCTTCGCGCGCGAGGATCAGGAAGGCATCGATCACCGCCTCCATGTCGCGGCCGGCGCGCTGGATGCGCTGCAGGGCACGGGCCACGCGTGGCGGCGCATCTTCCGCCATGCCCATGTCGGTGGCCACGCGGATGACGGTCAGCGGCGTGCGCAGTTCATGACTGGCGTCGCGGGTGAAATCGCGCTCGCGCGCCACATGCGCGGTGACGCGCTGGGCCAGGCCGTGCAGCGCCGAGGCCAGCTGGCGGGCCTCACCCTGCACGTCGCTCGGCAGGCGTTCGGGCGCCAGCGCGCTGACATCCGGGCGGCGCGGATCCCATTCCGCCACCTGCCGTGCCAGCCAACTGACCGGCGACACCAGGCGTTTGGAGGCGCGGTAGGTCAGCCACGACACCAGGTAGATGGCCACCAGGGTCATGATGATCGGCACGGTGCCGAAGTAGAAGGCCAGGCGCTCGGCCTGCGAACGCAGGAACACCAGGTACAGGCGGCCCTGCGGTTGCTCGTCGACGAGCACCAGCAGGTCGTCGTCCTTCAATTCGTGGAAGCCCGGACGGAGATCGCGGAGGTTTTCCGGCAGCACCAGGTTGGAGTGCCCCTTCAGCACCAGGTAGCCGCGCAGGTTGAAGGTGTTCGGTGGCGGCTGCGCGGTACTGGCGCTGTAGAGCTCCCAGAAGTGCCCGGCCTCTTCCTGCAGCGCGGTGTTCATCAGGCTGTGCTTGATGACCGCGGAGATCACGTACACGCCCAGCACGATGGCCAGGCTGACCATGACGGCCTGCAGGATGAAGGCGATCCTGAGTTTGCGGGGCAGGCCGTGGCGCATGGGCAGTCGTCGGGCGGAGGCAGGAAGATGCCGCGCGCCGACGGTCCGGTCAGCCGATGTCGGCGATGCGGTAGCCCGCGCTCTGCACGGTGTGCAGCAGCGGCTTGTCGAACGGTTTGTCGATCACCTTGCGCAGGTTGTAGAGGTGGCTGCGCAGCGTGTCCGAATCGGGCAGGCCATTGCCCCAGATCTCGCGCTCGATCTCCTGGCGCGTCACCACCCGCGGCGATTCGCGCATAAGGATGGTCAGCAGGCGCAGGCCGATGGGCGAGAGCATCAGTTCGGTGCCGCCGCGCGTGGCACGCATGCTGACCGGGTCCAGCACCAGGTCGGCGACCTTCAGCACCTCGGCTCCCACCTGGCGCCGTTCGCGGCGGATCAGCGCGCGCAGGCGCGCTTCCAGTTCCTGGATCGCGAACGGCTTGGTCAGGTAGTCGTCCGCACCGGAACTCAGGCCGGTCAGCTTGTCGTCCAGGGTGTCGCGCGCGGTCAGCATCAGCACCGGCGTGGACTTGCGTGCCTCGGTGCGCAGGCGCTTGCAGACTTCCATGCCGTCCAGCCGCGGCAGCATCAGGTCCAGCACCAGCACGTCGTAGCTGTTCTCCACCGCCAGGCGATACCCGTCCAGGCCGTCGGTGGCGTAGTCGACTTCAAAGCCGCGGCCTTCCAGATATTCCCCGATCATCTCGGAAATGTTGCGGTTGTCTTCCACCACCAGCACCAGACCCGCGGTTTCCTGACTGTGTCGCATGACAACTCCTTGAGAGGCTTCAGGTTTGTGAAGCTACCGGGCCACCGGTAGACACCGCGTGAAGACGCCCTCTCCATTCAGCCGGCAGTTGGCATTACGCTTCGCGCTCCCCTCCCGACGGCCTTGCCATGATCGACCGCATCCTGCCCCTTTTCCTGCTGCTGGCCTCCAACGTTTTCATGACGTTCGCCTGGTATGGGCACCTGAAGTACAAGTCCTCGCCGCTGTTCGTGGCGATCCTGGCCAGCTGGGGCATCGCGTTCTTCGAGTACACCCTGATGGTGCCGGCTAACCGGATGGGCAGCACGGTGTACTCGGTCGTGCAGCTGAAGACCATCCAGGAGGTCCTGACCCTCCTGGTCTTCGCCGGCTTCAGCACCTGGTATCTGGGCCAGCCGCTGAAGTGGAACCACTACGCTGCCTTTGCCCTGATCGTGGGTGCGGCGTTCCTGATGTTCTACGAATGAACCTGTAGGAAGAGGGTCAGAACCGGATCTTCCCGGTGAGGATGTCCTTGAACATCACCCAGTCGCCGGCGAAGGAATAGAACGGATGCTTGAAGGTCGCGGGCCGGTTCTTCTCGAAGAAGAAGTGGCCGACCCAGGCGAAGCCATACCCGCAGAACAACGCGGCGAGCAGCCACCACGCGTTGCGCTCGACGATGGCCATCGCCAGCAGCGCCAGCACACCGCAGCTGCCGATGAAGTGCAGGCGCCGCGACGTGCGGTTGCTGTGCTCGTCGAGATAGAACGGATAGAACTCGCGGAAGCTGGCGAAGCGGCTCATGTCCCCTCCCACAGGGTCAGGCGGCGCGTGGCGAGAACATGATCACCGCCATGCCGGCCAGGCACAAGCCGGCGCCCAGCAGGTCCCAGCGCGTCGGCTTCACGGCATCGACCGCCCACAGCCAGAAGATCGCCGTCGTGATGTAGACGCCGCCATACGCGGCGTAGACGCGGCCCGAGGCCGTGGGGTGCAGCGTCAACAACCAGGCGAACAGTGCCAGGCTCGCCGCGGCCGGCACCAGCAACCAGGCGCTGCCGCCCTTGCGCAGCCACAGATACGGCAGATAGCAGCCGACGATCTCGGCCACCGCGGTGGCGAGGAACAGCAGCAGGGTCTTCATGCGGCAAGCCTAACGCAGGCGCGGGTCACGCCGGGTTCCGCTCCGTGGCTTTCACCCGCGTCCACAGCGCTTCCTGTGCTTCGAGGTCCAGCGCGGACATCGTGGTGCCTTCCGCGGCGGCGATCGCCTCCATCGCGCGGAAGCGGCGTTCGAACTTCAGGTTGGCCCGGCGCAGCGCGCTGCCGACATCCACCTTCGCGTGCCGGGCGAGGTTGGCGGCGACGAACAGCAGGTCGCCGATCTCGTCCTCCAGCCGCGCATCGCGCTCCGGCGAGGGTGCGGCGGCGAGCTCGACGCGGACTTCGTCGATCTCTTCGTGCAGCTTGTCGATCACCGGTGCGGTGCCCGGCCAGTCGAAGCCCACGCGCGCCGCGCGCGACTGCAGCTTCACTGCGCGCTGCCATTCCGGCAGCCCGCGCGACACGCCGGCCAATGCGGATGCATCTTCCTCGCCGGCGGCCTTCCGTTCGGCGGCCTTGATGGCCTCCCAGTTGACGGTCTGCGCCTCGGCATCGGCGAATGAGGCCTCGCCGAATACATGCGGATGGCGGCGCACCATCTTGTCGCAGATGGCGGCGACGACATCGCCGAACGCGAAGGCACCCTGCTCCTGTGCCATCTGCGCATGGAAGACGACCTGCAGCAGCAGGTCGCCCAGTTCGTCCTTCAAGGCCTGCAGGTCGTGCCGGTCGATCGCGTCGGCGACTTCGTAGGCTTCTTCCACCGTGTACGGCGCGATGGTGGAAAAATCCTGCTCCAGGTCCCAGGGGCAACCGCCATCGGGATCGCGCAGCCGGGCCATGATGGCCAACAGCCGCGCGATGTCGCCGTCAGGCGATGCGGGCGTGCCCATTCGCGTCGTCCTGCGCCAGCGCCAGCCAGGTGCGCCATGGCAACGTCATGTCGCCCAGCGCAACGAAATCGCCGTTGAGCAGCGTCTCGCGGCGGTTGTAGCGGAACGCGCGGCCATCCGGCGCCAGCAGTGCGCCGCCGGCGGCTTCCAGCACGCATTGCGCGGCGGCGGTATCCCACTCGCTGGTGGGGCCGAAACGCGGATAGACGTCCAGGGCACCTTCGGCGATGCGGCAGAACTTGAGCGACGAACCGAGCGCGACGTCTTCGATCGTCCCCATGCCGTCGAGGAAAGCCTGCGTGCGCGCGTCGCGATGGGACCGGCTGGCCGCCACTTTCAGCGTGCCGGTGGCCGGCGCCCGCGTGCGGATCTGCGCATCCACGTCGCCGACGCGGCGGTAGGCGTTCCGCCCCTGCCGCGCGTGCCATGTCTCGCCGCCGACCGGCGCATGGACCACGCCGAAGATGGGCTCGTTCTGCTCGATCAGTGCGATGTTGACGGTGAATTCGCCGTTGCGCTTGATGAACTCGCGCGTGCCGTCGAGCGGATCCACCAGCCAGTAGGTCGGCCACTGGCTGCGCTCGGCCCACGGGATGTCGGCGGCTTCCTCGGACAACACAGGCCATTGCGGGGTCAGGCGGCGCAGGCCGTCGATGATCACCTGGTGGGCGGCCATGTCGGCGGCGGTCAGCGGGCTGTCGTCGCTCTTGTGCTGCACGTCGAAGGCGTTCTCGTACACCGCCATGATGGCGAGGCCCGCTTCGCGGGCGATGACGATGACGGCTTCGTGCAGGTCTGCGGTCATGCGGCTCATGTCCGCTCTTTCAACCATTCGCGGGCGATGAACAACGCCGCAAGCGAACGGCCTTCCGAAAAATCCTCGCGCAGCATCAGCTGGTCGAGGTCTTGCAACTTCCAGGGCACTACTTCCAACTCCTCGGGTTCATCCCCCGGCAGGCGCTCGGGGTACAGGTCTCTCGCCACCACCAGCCAGGACTGGTGGCTCATGTAAGTGGGCGCCAGGGTCAGGGCGCGCAGCACGTCCAGGCGGTGCGCGCCGAAACCGGCTTCTTCCTTCAGCTCGCGGTCCGCGGCCTGTTCTGGCGTCTCGCCCGCGTCGATCCGGCCCTTCACAAGGCCCAGTTCGTAGCGGTGCATGCCGGCGGCGTACTCGCGCACCAGCAGCACCGTGTCGTCGTCCTGCATCGGCACCACCACCACGGCGCCATGACCCTGCGAGCGCAGGCGGTGGTAGCGGCGGCGCTCGCCGTTGCTGAACTCCAGGTCCAGCTCTTCGACGTGGCGATCCGGCCCGTCGGCGCGCTGGGTGATCCCATGGATGGTGGGAAGGCGGCTCATGCGACGGCGCACGTTCCGCCCGTTCCACGCGGAGCGCGGCGACGGCAGGGGGTGGTGCCCGATATCATGGGGGGATGCGACAACAGGATCATCAAGCGGGAATGCTAGCAGAGGCGGACCACTGGCGTGCCCGTGATCTGTCCGTGCTGTGGCATCCCTGCACGCAGATGCGTGAACACCCGCACACCTTGCCGCTGGTCCCGATCGCCCGGGGCGAGGGCGCGTGGCTCATCGGCCACGACGGATCGCGCTACCTGGACGCGGTGAGCAGCTGGTGGACCAACCTGTTCGGCCACGCTGAGCCTAGGATCGGTGCCGCCATCGCGGCCCAGGCCGGCGTACTCGAACAGGTGATGCTGGCCGGCTTCACCCATGCGCCGGCGATCGAACTGGCCGAACGGCTGCTGGCGGTGGCGCCGCGGCAGGCGGGTCGCGCGCCGCTGGCCAAGGTTTTCTACGCGGACAACGGTTCGTCCGGCGTGGAAGTGGCGCTGAAGATGGCGTTCCACTGGTTCCACAACCGCGGCGACCACCGGCGCACGAAGTTCATCGCGCTGGAAAACGGCTACCACGGCGAAACGCTCGGCGCGCTCGCGGTCGGCGACATTCCGCTGTACCGCCGCGTGTATGCGCCGTTGTTGGCGGAGGCCTTGTTCGCGCCCTCGCCCGATGCGTACCTGGCGCACCCCGGCGAATCGCCGGCCGCGTGCGCCGCGCGTGCTGCCGACGCGCTGGGCAGGCTGCTGGAGCAGCATGCGGGCGAGGTCTGTGCCGTGATCGTCGAGCCACGCGTGCAGTGCGCGGGCGGCATGCGCATGCACCACGCCGACTACCTGACTCGGGTACGTGAGCTGTGCGATGCCAGCGGCGCGTTTCTGATCGCCGACGAGATCGCGGTCGGCTTCGGGCGTACCGGCACGCTGTTCGCCAGCGAACAGAGCGGCGTGATGCCCGACCTGCTGTGCCTGTCGAAGGGATTGACCGGCGGCTTCCTGCCGCTGGCCGCGGTGCTGGCCACCCAGGCGCTCTACGATGGCTTCCTGGACGATTCGCGCGAACGCGCGTTCCTGCATTCGCACAGCTACACCGGCAATCCCCTGGCTTGCGCCGCTGCGCTGGCATCGCTGGACATCTTCCGCAGCGACGACGTGCTGGCGCGCAACCGCCGCACGGCCCACGCGATGGCCGTGCTCGCCGCACCGCTGGCGTCGCACCGGCATGTGGCCGACGTGCGACAGGCCGGCATGATGCTCGCGTTCGAACTCACCCAGGACGGCGACAAGGCGACACCCTTCCCCGCCGCCGCACGTATCGGGCTGAAGGCGTACCGGGCCGCGCTCGCACGCGGCGTGGTGCTGCGCCCCTTGGGCGACGTGCTGTACTGGATGCCGCCCTACTGCGTGGACGAGGATGCCCTGCAACTCCTCGCCGACGTCACCCGCCACGCCATCGACGAGGCCACGTCATGCGCCTGACCCGCTGCCACGTCGATGCCGGCCTGGCGGTCGGCACGTCGATCGCCCTGCCCGACGCCTCCGCCAACCATCTGGCCCGCGTACTGCGCCTGCGCGAGGGCGACGGCTGCGTGTTGTTCAATGGCGACGGCCGCGACTACGACGCGCGCATCGCCGCGATCGGCAAGCGGGGCGTACTGGCCGACGTGGTCGGCGCGCGTGACGTCGACAACGAGTCGCCGCTGCGCGTCAGCCTGCTGCAGGGCATCGCGCGTGGCGAGAAGATGGACCTGATCCTGCAGAAGGCGACCGAACTGGGCGTGGCCTCGATCATCCCGGTGATGGCCGAGCGCACCGAAGTGAAGCTCGATGCCGATCGCACGGAAAAGCGCATGGCGCACTGGCGCAGCGTCATCGCCTCAGCCTGCGAACAGAGCGGCCGTGCGCGCCTGCCGTCGCTGGCGGTACCCACCACACTGGGCGACGCGGCACAGGCGGTCGATCACGGGGCAACGAAGCTGACGCTGGACCCGACCGGCGACGTGTCCCTCGCCACGGCGCAGATCGATGCAGCTGCGGTCGTGGTCGCGATCGGGCCGGAGGGCGGCTGGTCGCCGCGCGATCGCGACACGCTGTCGGCGGCGGGCTTCATCGGGCTCCGTCTCGGCCCGCGCATCCTGCGCACCGAAACCGCCGGGCTCGCCGCCATCGCCGCACTGCAGTCGCGCTTCGGCGACCTGTAAGAAGCCACGCTGAGTGAAAACTTCAGGCGCGGCCCACGGCCGCTCCTGCAGATAGCGGGGTACGTCAGGCCGCGCTTGCCAGCGCGTCGCCGATCATCGTTTCGACCACTTCCAGGTCGGGCAGTACGGCGGCTTCGTCACCGAGCAGCACGCGGACTTTCACCCCGACGGGGAGATCCTCCTCGGTCGCATCGGCCAGCAGGCCGTCGCGCGGTACCGACACCAGCCGCGGGAAGGACGGCGTCAGCAGGGCGAAGTACGGGCGGTCCTTGTCGCCGCTCAACGCCTTGAGCACGACGATCTTGCTGTTCAGCGCGACCGGCTCGCTCGCGTTGCCGGTGAGGCGCCCGAAGGCGACCAGCGGCACGGCCCAGCCGTGCCAGTCGATCCGTCCCGGCAACCAGTCGGGCATGTCGGCAACCGGCTCGACCGGCGCGCGTGTCAGCACTTCCGCCACGGTGGCATTGGGCAGCAGCAACCGGTATTCGCCCGCCTGGATCAGGACGCCGCGGATTTCGTCGTTGGAATGGGCCATCGTGTGTCCTTCAGAACCAGCGGTCGGTCAGGCGCTGCGCGAGTTGCGCGGGGGTGCCCAGTTCGGCGCCACGGGCGGCCAGCGCCTTCGGTGCGGCAGGGTCGTAGCAGCCCTCCTGCGACTGGCCCATGACCAGGGCACCCTCCTTGCCGAGCGCCGCCGCCGCATCCACCAGTCCGGTGTCGCTGCCGCTGAGCAGCAGCACCGCGCTGTCTTCCGGCGGCAATTGTGGAATCGTGGCCTGGATCGCGTCGCCGGGACGGAAGCCCACGGCGCCGGCATCGACGAACGGCACGACGTCGCCGGGCAGCACGTAGACGTGTCCGGCGTCGGCGGCCTTGCCTGCTTCGGCGAGCAGCACGGGCATGTGCGACACCCGCTCCATCTGCCGCACGAGATTGTCGTAACGGCCGCCATCCAGGCGCAGGTGCACCATCACCGGCTTGGGAAAGCCGGTCGGGAGATCGGCCAGCAACTTGCGCACGGCGTCGGGTCCCCCGATGCCGGCGAATACGAGCACCGCGCCCTGCACGCGCGTCGCGCCTGCAGATGCGCCATCCAGCGGTTCGAGCTCCAGGGTCGAGAGATCGAAGGTGGACTTGGACACGGACGCAGGCAAGGGCGGCGGAACCGCAGCGGGCAACTCGGGCAGCGGCGGCGGCGTCTGCGGGAGGTCGGATTCGGATTGCGGCGACGCCGCGCGCAGCCAGTCATCGACGTCGACGACCTGCTCGTTCCCCTCGCGCACCTGCAGGCCGCCGGTATAGGCGAAATCGTCGCTCGGCAGTTCCAGCGCCATGTCGGCCGCTTCCTCCACGTGCAGGGAAATCTCTGCGCCTTCGTGCAGTTGCGCCGGCGTTACCGGCAATCCCGGTTCGAGCTGCAGGCCCACGTCTTCTTCCCGACCGGGCGGCAGCACGTCGCGATGGCCATGCAGCTTGGCAGCCAGGTGGCGTGCCCAGCGCTGGGCCTCCCAGCCCTGGCGCTTGGCGGCCAGATCGGCCTCGTCGAAGATCACGGCGACGGCCGGGTCATGCAAGACGCTGTCGAAGCGCTCGAGGCTGTCCTCGATGGCCGGCTCCAGCGCCACCAGCACCACCTGCGGCGCACTGTTGCCGAGCGCGTCGGCGTCGAGGGCGTTGGGGTCGTCTTCCAGCACGATCTCGGCGCCGGCGTCGTGCAGCGCCACGCGCAGGCGCTCGCGCGCCTCGCCCGGGCGCGCCAGCAGGGCTACGCGTTTGGCTTCACTCACGGACACGGGCGATTCCCAGCAGGTCGTACACGTTGCGCATCAGATCGAGCTCCTGGTAGGGCTTGCCCAGGTAGCGCTGCACGCCGATATCGAAGGCACGCTGGCGATGCTTGTCGCCGGTACGCGAGGTGATCATCACGATCGGCACGTCCTTGAAGCGTGGATCGGCCTTCATCGCGGTGGCCAGCTCGTAGCCATCCATGCGCGGCATCTCGATATCGAGCAGCATCAGGTCGGGTACGCGCTCTTCCAGCTTCTCCAGCGCTTCGACGCCGTCGCGCGCGGCGCTGACCTCGAAGTTGTGGCGTTCCAGCACGCGACTGGTGACCTTGCGCATGGTCAGCGAGTCGTCGACCACCATCACCAGCGGCACCCGGCGCTGTTCCACCACCGGTGCCTGCGCTGCAGGCTCCTGCGGCTGCGCCAGGTGGCGGCGCACCAGCGGTGCCGCATCCAGGATCACCACCACGCTGCCGTCGCCGGTGATCGTGGCGCCATAGATGCCGGGGATGGAGGAGATCTGCGGGCCGACCGGCTTGACCACGATCTCGCGGTTGCCGAGCACCTGGTCCACCGCCACGGCGGCACGCAGGTCGCCGGAGCGTACGAGCAGCAGCGGCACCTGCGGCTGGCCTTCGGCCTTGGCGGCACCCTGCCCGACCAGATGGCCCAGGTTGTACAGCGGGTAGTCTTCGCCGGCGTAGTGGTAGCTGCCGGCACCGGCGCTGAAGCGGGCGTGGCTGATGCGGCCGATACCGCTGACCGCCGCCACCGGCACCGCGAACTGCGTTTCGCCGATCTGCACGAACACCGCCTGGCTGACCGCCAGCGTCTGCGGCAGGCGCAGGGTGAACGTGGCGCCCTTGCCGGGCACGGAACTGATTTCCAGCGAACCGCCCAGCTGGCGCACTTCGTTGTAGACCACGTCCATGCCGACGCCGCGACCCGCCAACTGGCTGACCTTGTCGGCAGTACTGAAGCCGGGCTCCAGGATCAGGCGGTCCAGCGCGCTGTCGGGCAATACGGCGCCCGGTTGCAGCAGGCCGCGCTGCTCGGCGCGCTTGCGGATGGCGTCGCGGTTCAGGCCGGCGCCGTCGTCGGACACCTCCAGCACCATTTCCGATCCCTCGCGGCGCAGCGCGACGTGCACGGTGCCTTCTTCCGGCTTGCCGGCCTTGCGACGTTCCTTCGGTGTTTCCAGGCCATGCGCCACGGAGTTGCGCAGCAGGTGTTCCAGCGGCGCGGTCATGCGGTCCAGCACGTTGCGGTCCATTTCGCCGTGCGTACCGGAGAACTGCAGGCTGACCTGCTTGTGCGTCTCGGTGGCCGCCTGGCGCAGCACGCGGCGCAGGCGCGGCACGATGCCTTCGAACGGCAGCATGCGCGCACGCATCAGGCCATCCTGCAGCTCCGAGCTGACGCGCGACTGCTGCTGCAGCAGGCTGTCGTACTGGCGCGCGAGATCGTCCAGCACGCCCTGCAGGCCACTGATGTCGGCGGCCGACTCGGCCAGCGCGCGGCTGAGCTGCTGCAGCGTGGAGAAGCGGTCCAGTTCCAGCGGATCGAACGTGGGATCCTGCTTGTCGTGCTCGCGCTGGTAACGGGCGACGATCTGCGCTTCCGTTTCCAGGTCGAGACGACGCAGCTGGTCGTGCATGCGGATGTTGGTGCGGTCGAGCTCGGCCATGGCACCGCGGAACGCGCCCAGCTGCTGCTCCAGGCGCGCGCGGTAGATCGCGACCTCGCCGGCGTTGTTGACCAGGCGGTCGAGCAGGTCGGCGCGCACGCGGACCTGTTCCTGCTGGCCCACCGGGAAGAACTCTTCCTCCACCGGCGCGGCGGCCTCGGTATCGATCGGTGCCGACAGCGGCGCGAGTTCGATCGGCGCAGCGGGCGCGTCGGAGACGACGGGCGCATCCGGCAGCTCGATGCCGCGGGCGCGCGCGTTGAACTCGGCGATCATGCCGTCGGGGATCGAGACTGCGCGGCGCGCGGTGACGCGGGCCAGTTGCCCGTGCAGCGTATCGAAGCCGCGTTCCAGCAACTGGATCGCGCGGCGGTCCAGCTCCGTGCGCTGGCCCGCGATCGACTCGAGCATCGTCTCGATCGCATGCCCCAGGTCGCCGACGGCATGGATGCCGGCCATGCGAGCGCCGCCTTTCAGCGTATGCAGGTCGCGCTGCAGGCTGGTGATGAGCGCGCGGTCTTCCGGGGTTTCACGCAGCTTGGCGATCAGGTCGTCGGCGTGGTCGAGCAGGTCGTTGCCTTCCTCGACGAAGATCTCGACCAGGTCCAGGTCGAGACCGGTCAGGTCGAGGGCCTCTTCCGGCTCCGGCATGTCGGCGGGTGCACTGGTCACGGCAGACTCCTCGGCTTCGACGGAGGCAACGGCTTCGACATCCAGCGGCGCCGGTTCCGGCGCCTCGGCCACCTCGACGGTGTCGTCGAAGCCGGCATCCGCGTCTTCGGCCACGGTCGTGTCCTCGACGACGGCGTCCTCGGCGGAGGCAGGCACGTCGCCCCCGTCCACGGCGATCGCATCGGAGGCGGGCGCCTCATCCGTCCCGGCACTGTCGGCGAAGTCCACAGCGATTCCGGCATCGTCGGACGGCACGTGCGACGGATCGACCGTCTCGACAGCATCGTCAGCCATCGCGCTGTCGTCCTCGATTGCGGTCGGAACCTCGGCTTCGTCGGCGATCCCCGCCGATGCGGTCGTGGCATCGGCCGTGTCGATGTCGGTCAGGGCGAGGTCGTCCGCCGTCGCGGCTTCTTCAGCCGTCGACGCCGGCACGGCGTCATCGGCCGCCTCGGCACCTTCATCCGCGGCCTGCGCCCCGTCGGTTTCGGCGAGGAAGGCCGGCAGATCGCCATCGACCGTCAGGGCATCGTCTTCGACGCCGGGCACTGCCTCGTCGGCGGCCGGCGCCGGTGCGTCCGCGATGACCGGCTCCACTTCATAGGCCGCCGGCTCGACGCCTTCTGCGGCAGCCTCGAGCGAAAGCTCAGGCTCGCCGATGGCCATGTCGGTCTGTTCGATGGCTGCCGGCGCATCCGTGGCGAGCGCCTCGACCGGTGCCGGTGCACCCTCCACATCCGCGGCCCGCGTGCGGGGCAGGATGCGGTAATCGATGTCGTAGAACGTCTTGACGTCCTGTTCGACGGGCGTGGGAGCGTCATGCGCCTCGACCGGCGCGAGGGCGTCGGTGTGCTCGTCGGAAGCAGGCAGGGACAGGTCGTCGGATGCTCCGCCCTGCTGCGCCGTCGCGGCAGCGGATTCGCCGGCACCCTGCAACGTCTCGCTGTCGAGGTATGCCGACAGGTCGAGCGCTGCCAGTTCGATGTCGGACGGCGACACCGGCGCGGCCGTGGTCTGGCCGACGTACGTGCCCTGCTGGGTGTCGTCGACGATCTGCGCCCCGTGGCGCACGTCGGGCAGGCTGTCGCCCAGCGCGCGCAACTGGCCCGCGAGTGCGGCGAACACGGGGATGCGCGGCGACGGAGCCTGCAGCGCGGCGACGCTGCGGCGGATCGCCTGCGCGGTATCGGCCAGTGCGGCGACACCTTCCGGCGTGGGCGTTTCGCCCGCGGCCAGCAGGCGCTTGACGTACTGTTCGGCCGGCGCGGTGACCTGGGTGATCTCGGGCACGTCGGCCATCGCCAGCGCACCGTTCATCGTGTGGATGGCGCGCAGCAGATCTTCGCTGACCGGCGTGGCCTCCACCTGGGCCTTCTGCAGCCAGTGGTCGACGGTATCGAGGTGGTTGTCGACTTCGGCCTCGAGGATTTCGCGGAGCACGGCGTCGACCGATGCCGGGGTTCCCTCGGTTTCCGGCTCGAACACGGCTGGCGCGTCGTCCGCGAAGGTGGCCGGCGGCGCGACGGAGGCGGGTTCGACGAAGTCGGCCTCGTCGTCGAGGACCGGCGGTTCCGCGCTGTAGTAGGCGTCTTCGCCCGCCGCCAGCCGGTCTGCCACGTCCTGCAGGCCGGCCAGGTCCGCCGTCACGCTGCCCTGGCCGCGCAGCGCGGCATTGAGTTGGGGCAACGCGTCGCAGGCCTGCTCCAGCAGGACTTCGACGGCGTGACTGGGCGCGCGCGTGCGGTCGAGCACGCGGTTGAGCATGTTCTCGACCTTCCAGCTGAATTCGCCGAGCGTCTTGGCGCCGACCAGACGGCCGCTTCCCTTCAGCGTGTGGAAGACGCGGCGGATCGGCCGCAGGCGTTCGAGGTCTTCGGTATTGCTGCGCCAGGCCGGCAGCAGCTGCCGGAGGTTGACGATCTCTTCGTCGAACTCCTCGAGGAACACCTCACGGATGTCGTCGTCGATGTCGGTGGTATCGCCGTCGAAACCGCCTACGACGGCAGCCGGCATGGCGGCCGCTGCGGCAGCGATCTCGTGGCGCAGGTCGGGCAGCGCGTCGGCGTCGGTGTCCGACACGGCAACGGGCGCTTCGGGCATCCCGGGCAGGGCGTCGGCCGGCGCATCCGCCGTGGCGACCTCTTCGCTGTCGACGGTCGGTTCCACCCCTGCCGGGGCGACTTCGATCGTCGGTGCCTCGACGCTGTCGGCTTCCTCGAAGCCGACGGGATCGAACGGGTTCGCCCCGGCATGCGGTGCTGGTGCAGGCGCGGCATCGACCGGCTCGAGCGACAGCTCGCCGAACGACGGGAGCGCGGGTGCGTCGACAGCGGGTGGCGGCACCGGCAATGCCTCGGCCGCGGGCGCGGCGGCGGGCGTCTCGGCGACGACGGTCTCGGCGGGCAGCGGCCAGTAGCGCAGGGCTTCCAGGCTGCCGCGGGTGATCTCGAGGATGTCCTCGCGGTTGGGACGCCGCTCGCGCAGCGCCTCCAGGTAGTACTCCAGGCTGGCCATCGCATCGGCCAGCGTGTCCAGCTGCTGGCCGCCCGGTACGCGTTTCTTGCCGATCAGCTCGCCGCTGACGTAGCGCTTCACGCCGACCACGTAGTCGCCGGCCTGGCCCAGCTCGAGCATGCGCAGGGCACCAGCCACTTCGTCCAGCAGCCGCGGCACCTCCGCCAGTTCGGCGTGATCCCAGTTGGTCTCGATGAACGCGACGAAGCGCTCGCGCGCGCCGGCGAAATTGATGATGGCTTCCTGCGCCAGCACTTCCACCGTGCGCTGCGACTCGGCCGCGCTGGGGTCCGGGCCGGCATCGCCACCGCTGCCCAGGCGCGCGACCTGGTCGTCCAGCGATGCGTCGACATAAAGCAGGGCACCGGCCACGTCGAGCAGCGTGCCTTCGTCGGCGGGACGCGTCCCGGCCACGACCTCGCGCAGCGTGTCGCGCTGCTGCATGACCACGTCACGGGCCACGCCCAGGCCCATCATGCCGAGCGTATCGCCGACATTGCCCAGTTCGGTGACCTGCGATTCCAGTTCGTGCGCGTCGCTGCCGGTGCGCAGGTGCAGGTCGAGCGCGTCCTTGACGCGCAGCAGTTCTTCCTTGACCGCATTGCCGACGGTGTCGAGCAGCTCGCGGTTGCGGCCACTGAGGCTGCTGCGCGCGTGGTCGATCTCGGCCTCGCTTGGCGCCGCATCGTCGCGCGACCCCGGCGGGAACAGCATGCTTTCGTTGAGCCCGGACGCGCCACGCGCCGCGCGGATCTCGTTGAGCAACGGCAGCAGCACGATCGGGATGTCGCGATGGCCTTCCTGCAGCCGCTCCAGATAATCCGGCAACAGCACGGCGCCGCGCATCAGCGTGGAGCATGCTTCGTCGCGATCGCCCGCGCTGCCGTCCTGCAAGGCCTTGGCCAGCAGTTCGAGCTCCTCGGCCACCATCGCCGGCGCATACAACTCCACCATGCGCAGGGTGCCCTGCACCTGGTGCAGGTAGCCGGCGCAGAAGCGCATGCGGCTGGTGTCGGCGGGCGCCTCGACGAACGCCTCGATTTCCTGGCGCACCTGGCGCAGGGTCTCGTCGAGTTCGGGCTTCACCCAGCCGAGCACGGCGTGGCTCATGGCTTCGCGCAGCGCGCTCATGGGCGGGCTCCCGCGGCGACGAGGGAACCGTCAGCCTCGCGCTGCAGGCGGGCGGGATGGCGTAGGAAATTCATGCGTTGCGTCCCGTCCTCAGCCCGGCAGCTTGAAGTCGGCGACCGAACGGCGCAGGTCCGCGGCCAACTGCGCCAGGTGTCCGATGGACTCGGCCGTCTGCCCGGCGCCCAGCGAGGTCTGCGAGGTGATCTGGCGGATCACGCCCATCGTCTGGGTAATGTCCAGCGCGGCGGCGGACTGCTGCTGCGCAGCACCGGAGATGCCCTTGATGAGGTTGTTCAGGTCGTTCGACACGCGCTCGATCTCGCCCAGCGCGGTACCCGCGTCCTCGGCCAGTCGCGCACCGGAGACCACTTCGGCGGTGGTCTGCTCCATCGAGCTGACCGCTTCGTTGGTATCGGCCTGAATGGTCTGCACCAGCGATTCGATGCGGCGCGTCGCGCCCGAGGTGCGTTCGGCGAGGCGCTGCACTTCGTCGGCCACGACCGCGAAACCACGGCCCGCTTCACCGGCCGAGGCCGCCTGCACGGCGGCGTTCAAGGCCAGGATGTTGGTCTGCTCGGAAATGTCGTTGATCAGTTCCACGACCGAGCCGATTTCCTGCGAGGACTCGCCCAGGCGCTTGATGCGCTTGGAGGTTTCCTGGATCTGGTCGCGGATCTGGTCCATGCCGCGGATCGTCTCGCGCACCACGCCGGCGCCCTCGGTCGCGATCTGCACCGAGCGCTGCGCCACTTCGGCGGACTCGGTGGAGTTCTTCGACACCTGGTCGATGCTGGTCGCGATCTCGCTGATGCGGTCGGAGGCGGTGGTGATCTGGTCGGCCTGGTGGCCGGCGGCCTCCGCCAGCTGCAGGGCCGTCGCCTGGGTTTCCTGGGTCGACGCGGCCACCTGCACCGAGGTGTCGTTGATGGTGGTCACCAGGTTGCGCAGTTCGTCGACGGCGTAGTTGATGGCGTCCGCGATGGCGCCGGTCATGTCCTCGGTCACCGAGGCCTTCACCGTCAGGTCGCCTTCACCCAGCGAGCTGATTTCGTCCAGCAGCCGCATGATCGCCTGCTGGTTGCGGCTGTTGTATTCCACCTGCGTCTGGTAGCGCATTTCCTGCTCGCGCTGGCGGGTGCGGTACAGCGACCACAGCAGGCCGATGATGGAGACCAGCGCCGCGATGCCCGAGGCGATGCCGAGCCAGAAATTGGGGAACAGGCGCGTATCGCGCACAGAACCGAAGGCCGAGAACGCCTGGAACAGGTTGGTGCTGTCCTGCAGCATCTCGCCCGAACCGTTGGTCAGCGCCGCCGCGGCGGACTGCGCCGCGAACAGGTTGCGCGAGCTGGCCAGGATCGCGTCCAGGTCCTTCTTCATCGCCGTCCACAGCGCCTGCGAATTCTGCAGCGCCGACAGCGCCGCGGCGTTGCGGACGGGCGCGATGCCCAGGTCCGGGTTGCCGTCGCGCAGGCCGTCCAGCACCTGGCCGAACAGCACGGCGTCGCGGCCCAGCGCGTCGCCCGCAGTCGCGGCGCCGGCGCCGCCGGCCCGGATTTCCGTCACGCGACGGGCCATCGTGCCCGCCAGCACCACCTGCTGCAGGGCACTGTAGATCTGCGACGACGGCGCACCGCCGGCCGACATGGCACGCACCACTTCGTTGAGCTGCGCCTGCAGGTTGGGGACCTGGGTGGCGAACCGGTCCGCGTTGCCGGCCAGCGCCAGCACGGCGGCTTCGGACGCGACGATCTGGTCGGCGCTCTTGCCCAGCGGTGCCCAGGTGGCGCTCAGCTTGGCCAGCGGACCGGCGATGGCGCCCTCGCTGCCAAAGCGGCTCTGCAGGCTGGACACCGTGGCTTCGACCGACTGCTTGGTCTCCTTGAACGCCTTGAACGCCTCGGCGTTGCCGGCCACCGCTTCACGGCCCTGGTTGGCCAGCTGCTGCGACAGCACGCGCATGTCCGATGCGCCGGTGCTGGCACCGGACAACCGGCTGCCCTGGTAGGTCGCCACGCCGGTATTGGCACCGAAGACCAGCACCGACAGCGCCAGCAGCAGCAACCAGAAGTTGTTGCCGAAACTGCCGACCTTGCCGGCGCTAGGAGAATCCGTCGCAGTGCTCATCGTTCAACCCCTGGATTGTGCTTGTCGTACGCGCTCAGAGCGCGGTCTGGCGGAATTCGGGCGTGCGCGCCAACAACCCCAGCGCAAAGACGCCCCACCGCTGATCGTCGCTGGCGAAGGCGCGATCGATGAAATGCCCGTAGCGGCCGTCCGCCAGATCCCCCGGCTCGACCTGCTGCGATTCGTGGAAGCTGCGCTGGCCGTACAGCTCGTCGATGGTCAGCGCGACGTCGCCGCCGGCCTGGCGCATCACCAGCACGCGCTGGCCCTCGTGCAGCACGGTGCGCTCGCCTTCGAGGAACTGCTTCAGGTCGACCACCGGGAACAGGTTGCCGCGCAGGTTGCCGATGCCCAGCAGCCACGGGTGTGCGCCCGGCACCGGCGTGACCGGCGGCATCTGCACGATTTCCACCACTTCCCCGAAGTTGGAAATCAGCCGGCGCTTGCCGACACGGTAGCCGACGCCGCGGTACTGGTCCTGGGCGATCTCGCGCGCCGGCTGCAGCACGGCGTGCGCCAGGCTGCGGCGCTCGTATTCGGCGAGCGTGTCGAACGGTGTGCGGATCATCGCCCGCCCCCTGTGCCTTCAGTGCGAATGGTCGCCATGGCGCCAGCCCCTCAGGTGCTGACGTGGGCGCGGATGGCGTCGAGGAGTTCCTCGCGCGTGAACGGCTTGGTCAGGTACTGCTCCGAGCCCACGATGCGCCCGCGCGCCTTGTCGAACAGGCTGTCCTTGGACGACAGCATGATGACCGGCGTGGACTTGAACACCTGGTTGTTCTTGATCAGCGCACAGGTCTGGTACCCGTCCAGGCGCGGCATCATGATGTCCACGAAGATGATCTGCGGCTGCTGGTCGGCGATCTTGGCCAGGGCCTCGAACCCGTCGGTCGCGGTCACGACTTCGCAACCCTCGCGTTTCAGCAGGGTTTCCGCGGTGCGGCGGATGGTTTTCGAGTCATCGATCACCATGACCCGTAGGCCGTGGAATCCACCGGCCTGGCCTTCGTTCTGCGTCATTACCTGATTTCCCCATGCGCGCGTGGCTTCATTGACGAACCGGCCACGCTGCGTTGCTGCCTATATCCCCTATCACGGCGCGCACTGTCAAGCCGCAGCGCCGACCGCCGTTCCGATGAACGGGATGATGCGAACTGCGTCGCAGTTTTCGCCGGCACCCGCGACAGGGTGTTCCACCCGCACGCGGGGCGGCGACCGCACGCGCCCTGATACCATCGCGGCGTCTCCCGCAGAACCCTCCCCATGCCGCTGGACGTCATCGTCGTCATGGACCCGATCGGGTCCATCAAGATCGCCAAGGACACCACCTTCGCCATGTTGCTGGAAGGCCAGCGGCGCGGCCATCGCCTGCACTATGTCGCGCCCGGGCGGCTGTCACTGCGCGACGGCGTGGCGCACGCGCAGGTGGCCCCGCTCACCGTACGGGACGACAAGGCCGACTGGTACACCCTCGGCGAAGCGCATGAGCTCGCCTTCGGTCCGGGCCAGGTCGTGCTGATGCGCAAGGACCCCCCCGTCGACGACCAGTACCTCTACGACACCCACGTGCTGGGCGTCGCCCAGCAGGCCGGCGCGCTGATCGTCAACGACCCCCAGGGACTGCGCGACTACAACGAGAAGCTGGCCGCCCTGCTGTTCCCGCACTGCTGCCCGCCCACGCTGGTCAGCCGCGACCCGGCCGCACTGAAGGCCTTCGTCGCCGAGCACGGCGAGGCGGTGCTGAAGCCGCTGGACGGCATGGGCGGGCGCTCGATCTTCCGCGTGAAGGCCGGCGACCCCAATACCAACGTCATCCTGGAAACTCTGGTCGGTCCCGGCCACCTGACCCTCGCGCAGCGCTTCATCCCGGGCATCAAGGACGGCGACAAGCGCGTGCTGCTGGTCGACGGCGAACCTGTCGGTTACGCGCTGGCCCGCATCCCGCAGGGTGACGAGTTCCGCGGCAACCTGGCCGCCGGCGGCCGCGGCGAAGGCCGGCCGCTGAGCGACCGCGACCGCTGGATTGCGTCGCAGGTCGGTCCGGAGATGAAGCGACGCGGCATGCTGTTCGTCGGCCTGGACGTGATCGGCGACTATCTCACCGAAGTCAACGTCACCAGCCCCACCTGCGTGCGCGAGCTGGATGCGCAGTTCGGCCTGAACATCGCCGGGCAGCTGTTCGATGTGATCGAGAAGAAGATGGCGCGCTGAGATGTCGGCGGTTCCCGTACCACCGCCCAGGATCGGCGCCAACGAACGCCTCGGCGCCACGCTGGCGCTGTCGCTGATCGTGCATGGCCTGCTGGTGCTGGGCGTCGGCTTTGCGCTCGACGACGCCGCGCCCGTCATGCCGACGCTGGATGTGATCCTGAGCCAGACCAGCACGCCGCTGACGCCGAAGGAGGCCGACTTCCTGGCCGCCGCCAACCAGGAGGGCGGCGGAGAAAGCGACCAGGCCAGGCGTCCCCGCGACAGCCAGGCCGGCTGGATCCCCCAGCCCGACACGGGACTGGCGCCTCAGCCGCTGCGCGCGCAGACCACCGCGCCGGCGCCACCGCAGGAAACCCGCGTGGTGACCACGCGCGACAGCGACGCCCGCACGCCTGCCCCGGAAGCCCGCCCGCAACCCGACCAGCCCGAGCTTCCGCAAGGCGAGCAGAAGGTACAGCGCGATGCCGAGATGGCGCGGCTGGCCGCCGAGTACCACCTGCGCTCCGAGCTGTACGCCAAGCGGCCGAAGCGCAAGTTCGTGTCGGCGAGCACGAAGGAATACGTCTACGCGAACTACCTGCGCGCGTGGGTGGACCGCGCCGAGCGCGTCGGCAACCTCAACTACCCCGACGAAGCGCGGCGCCGCCGCCTCGCGGGCACGCTGGTGATCAGCGTGGCAGTGCGACGCGACGGCAGCGTCGAGCAGACCCGCATCATCCAGTCCAGCGGCATCCCCCTGCTCGATTCGACGGCGCAGCGCATCGTGCAGCTGTCCTCGCCGTTCCCGCCCTTGCCGGAAACGGCGGAGAACGTCGACATCCTGCACGTCACCCGCACCTGGCGCTTCCTGCCCGGGGGCGAAGTGCGCGACGAGTGAGCGTCAGGGCGCCAGGGCGCCCGGCAGGCGGAGATTCCTGCGCAGGTACCGCCGCAGTTCCGGGTCCGGCGATGCCGGGGGCATGCCACCGAGTTCGCGATGCAACATGGCTTCGATGAGGTAGGCGCGCGCCTCCCGGGCGATCGGCGAGCCGCCGTCGTGGCCCGCCTGCGCGTCGACCAGCAGTGCGACCTCCTTGTTCGCCAGTTCCAAGCGCGCGGCGTACTCGACGACGCCTGCAAGTCCCACGCGGCGGTCCTCGCCGCCTGCCACCAGCAGTACCGGCCGCTGCAGGCGGTCGACATTCGCCAGCGGGGACTGCGCGTGCAGGCGCGCCATCGCCTGAGCATCCGCCACGTCGATGCCCTGCCCTCGCAACCATGTCTCCATCGACACGGCGCCGCCGATATCCAGCGCCTCGGGATTGCGCAGCACCCAGCGCAGCACCCAGCCGAAGTCCGGCGGCGGCACCGTGGCGACCGCCACCTTGAACAGGTCCGGCGTGAAGGTGACGCCGAGCAGCGCGGAATATCCCCCGAAGGACGCGCCCGCGATACCGACGCGGTCCGGGTCGCCGACGCCCTGCGCCAGCAGCCAGCGCGTTCCGTCGGTGATGTCGCGCTGCACCCGGCCGTTGCCGAAATCCGCACCCGCGGCGAGCACGTAATCGCGACCATGACCGGTCGATCCGCGGAAGTTGGGCTCGAACACCGCATAACCGCGGTTGGCGAGCAACTGGCTCAGCGACCGGTACTCGGGCTTCCAGTGATTCCAGGGCCCCCCATGGGGCACCACGACCAACGGCAGCTCCGCGGCATCGCGCCCCGGCGGCAGCCACAGGAATCCGTGCAGCGCGCGCCCATCCGATGCCTTCCACGTCAACGGCAGCGGCCGTGCGAGCGATGCTTCGGGCACCACGACCGCCGCACTGCCGCCGCGACGGTCCACCGGCGTTTCCTCCAGCAACGTCGACAGGGTCCGTGAAGCCGGATCGTAGAGATGCCAGCGCCGCAGGGGATTCTGCGGCGACGATGCCTCCACCAGCCAGCGCGCCTCGCGACCCACGCCGAGTTGCAGGGCAAGGTCGCCGCCCGCCAGCTTCGAGCGCAGGACCGCCAGGTGTGCTGCATCGTCGCGGTCCAGCGCGTGGAGCGTGGCGGCCGTGCTGCGGTAGGCGACGAAGCGTGGCCGCCGGTCGACAGGATCCTCGATGATGCTGTCCACGTCCGCCACGCGGTCGGGATCGGCATGCACGACGTGCAAGCGTCCTTCGCGCGACAGCCGTGCGACGCGCGCGAGATCCCCGTCCAGGTCGGTCCTCACCCATGCCGAGCCATCGGTCGCGATGCCCCGAAGTGCGCAGCGCCGGCTGGGGTCGTGGCGCACGACCTGCGTCGCGACCGCCCGATCGATAGCGACGATGGCAAGGCCGTCGGCTTCCACGCGCTGCAGCCAGGCCACCGTGCCGTCGTCCCGGAGCAACGCATCGACGATGCGCTGGCGGTCCTGCCACACCACGGTGCGCCGTCCGCGCATGTCCACGCGCACCAGGCGCCAGGCGCGCGGTGCGGCGACGGTGCCTTCGCGTTCCACGAGGAGTACGGCCGCAGGCTGGCTATGGTCGACATCGAGCATTGCGGTCGCGCTGCCATCGCCCAGCGCAGCGATGCGACCGGAACCTCCCTGTCCCGCCACGGCGATCGCCTGCAGGTCACGCGCCGACCGCAACAGCAGCCAGCGTCCGTCATGACTCCATTCCAGCGCCTGTGCCGCCGTGTCCGCCAGCAGGCGGCGGGGTTCGCGGTCGGCGACGACGTGCAGCCACAGCTCCTGGTGTTCGCCGCGCTCGCGCAGCCACGCCACGCGACGTCCGTCCGGCGATAGGCGGATGTCGATGATCGAGCCCCGTTGCAGCAAGACGCCGCGCGGCAAGACCGGTGAAGGCGCACGCGCGCGCTCCGTGGCGAGGTAGCGGACCAGTGCCGTGTCGGCTGCCGCTGATGCGGGCGCCGACGTGAGCATCGCGACCGCCAGCCACAGCGATGCCCACGGACGCCTGCAGGCGCCGGAAGAGAGAAGGCTCATGCGGTTCTCCGGGAGGGGTCGAGGGCGGTAGCGGTCAGGCCGTCGCTGGATGGGACGGATTCATCGCGAGTGCGGTCTCGCGTGTTGGCACCAGTAGCCAGAGACTGCCCAGCGCCGGCAAGCCGATCAGCCCGCATGCCGCGACCCAGCCCCAGCGCGCGGCCGGCGAGAGCCCGGTCAGCGAGGTCCGCCAGAACGCTGCGACCAGCGACAGCAGCGACAGCACGCCTGCCAGCCAGGCCATCGACATCGGACGTGGCGCGGGATGGACGACATCGAGCGGCAGCGGCGGCGAGAACAGGTCGCGCGCTGCCGTTTCGATCATCGACAGGAGCGGAGAAGGCCACCAGTCGCGGTAGCGGTAGACAGGCGGATAGTCGAAGGCCAGCGCCCGGCGATGCACCGTTTCGATACGGCCATCGTCGTGCGTGCGCAGCGTGATCTGCACGGGCGCGGCGCCATCGGCGTGCGACTTCGCCGAGAAGGCGAGCGAGATGAGGTGGCCATCGACCAGTTCGATCATGTCCAGATTGCGCAGGTCGCCCATCGCGCCCGGCAACGGCACGCGTAACCGGGGCGATACCACGGCATCGTCTTCCACCAGCGGGCGTCCGTCGTAGAAGTACAGTGCGCGATCGCTGAGCATGCCCACGCCCTGCCCCAGCGGTCCGCCCCCCATCAGTGCTTCGCCCGTCCTCACGCGCAGGCGCGGCACCACTTGGCGTTGCTGGCTCCTGTACTGGTACAGAGTGTCGCCGCCGACCAGCACCGCATCCCCGGGGTTCATGCCCGGCAACCCGTCACCGGGCAGTACCACGGCAGGAAACGGCGCGTGCGACGGACCCACGCCCAGCGTGCCCACCGCCTGATTGTCGGCAAGACGATAGCCCTGCAGGCGCATGTCGTCGTGGCTGAACACCCAACGTTCGCGGCGCTCTCCGTCGTCGAACTCCATCGGGCGGAAATTGGCCAGTTCCTGGCGTTGCGGCAGCTTGGGCACCTGCACGCCCAGCCCCTCGGGATCGGACAGGCGAATCTGTTCCCGCAGCAACGCGGCATCGGGATGCTGGCTGCCGCGCAGGCCCGCGATCATGCGGTCCCTTGCATCCATCTTTTCCACTTCGTTGTGCCCGCCAGGGGGTGGCGCCGGGGTATTGTTCGGATGGCTGCCCTGCATGACCCACAGCATCTCGATGCAGAACAGCAGTACGAGGAGCGCAAGGTGCAAGGCCACTTGCAACGGCAACGCGACAGCGGCGGTCGCCAGCAGGTGGCGCGGAGGCGAATCCAGGTCGGCGGCGAAGGCGACGCGCAACAGCAGCGCCAGCCAGGCCAGTACGACCAGTTCGACCGCGATCATCGCCGGCCCATATGCACGGCTGACCAACAGCCAGACCAACAGCGCCAGTGCCGCGCCGGACCAGCGCCAGCCGCGCAGGCCGCAGAACGCACCTGCAAGGTAGGCGGTGGTGGCGATCAGCCAGCCCGAAAGGGGCAGCAGCCAGTGGCGCGCATCGACGACGCGCGGCGTCAGGGTCTCCTGCCAGGCTGCGATGGCCAGCAGCGGGAGCGCCACGGCGACTGCCAGCAGCACCGACGCCGACGCCGACAGCGCGAGGGCGATGCGACCGGGCGGCATCGGCCTGTGCAGCAGGCTCACCCATTGGCTGGGCTTGCGGTAACTGCCCATCTGGTACAGACCGAGCAACAGACCGCACAAGGCGTACACGCCGCCGATCACACGATGCACGAGCAGCGGTTGCTGGCCCAGATCGACCACGCGTGCCATGAAGGCCAGGGCCAGCACGTGCACCACCGCCGCGAGTACCGCCCAGGCGCGGAAACGGACGAGCTCGCTCCTGAAGAAATCGAACATGGGCATCTCCTCAGGCGGCCGCGGGGGCGGCGTGGTTCTTGGCCAGGAAACCGTTGACCGCACGGTCCAGGCTCACCGGCATGCACTGGAGCGAGCGCGCTCCCTGCGCCCGCAGGAAGTCGGCGAAGCCTTCGTCCTGGTCCAGCACGAGGTAGTGGTGCAGGCCATCCAGGCGTTGCACTTCAAGCAGGCCGGGCACGGTGCGCGGGTCCGGACCCTTGAACGGAACGTCGGCGATCCATAGCGACACCCGCGCCGTGAAGTCTTCGGGCGCGGACATGTGCTTCAGCTGCCCGCGCTCGAGGATGATGAGGTTGTCGGCGACGCGCTCGATCTCCTCCATCTGGTGCGAGCAGTACACCACCGTGCAGTGTTCGGCGGCGGTGCTGTACAACAGCGACTCGAGGAATGCGCGCTTGGCCACCACGTCAAGCCCCAGCGTCGGCTCGTCCAGCACCAGCAGTTCGGGCGATTGCGCGAGCGCCAGCGCCAAGTTGAATCCCGCGCGCTCACCACGCGAGAGCTGCGACACCTTCTGGCGCGGCAGCACGTGGTAGTGGCCGATGACATCGTCGTACGCCCGTGCATTCCAGCGTGGGTACTGGTGCTGCTGCATGGCGCGCACCTGATCGACCCGCATCCATCCCGGCAGCGTGTGTTCTTCGTTGACGAACCCGATGCGGCTGCGGTCGTCGGGCCGCAGGCACTGGCTGTCGCGGCCGAGGATGCGCGCCGCCCCCGACGACGGTGGCAGGAAGCCGAGGAGGATGCGAAAAAGCGTGGACTTGCCGGCGCCGTTGGCACCGACGATCGCATGGATGCGTCCGCGCGGCACCGCCAGGTCCAGGTGGTCCAGCGCCAGCTTGCGGCCGTAGCGGCGGGTCAGCGCGCGAGTTTCGATGACGTAGTCGTCGGACATGGATGCGCGTCCTGCTCAGGCGGTGCGGCGCGGCGACCATCGCCGCAATTCGTGCGAGACGCGGGCTTGCACGTCGTCGGGGGGGAAATCCAGCGGGATAACGTCGTTGACGAAGCGTCCGATGGCATCGTCCAGGCGTCGTTCGCGTTCGGCATCGGACAGGCGCTGGCGTGGCGCCGCCACGTACAGCCCCATGCCCTGGCGCGACGCCAGCCAGCCCTCCGTGGTCAATTCCGCATAAGCCTTGGCCACGGTGTTCGGATTTATCGTCAGTTGCTGGGCCAGGCCGCGCACGCTGGGCAACTGGTCGCCGTGCTTCAACTCACCGGCGGCGATCTTCAGCCGAATGCCGTCGATGATCTGGCGGACGATCGGCCGCGCGTCGCCGGTGGCGATCTGCAACATCAGGGGAGTGGTACGGGCCATGGCGGGATTCGCTCAACTGTACTAATACGAATAGTACAGTCTGCGCGATCCGGGTCAACCATGACCGATGGCATCCCCCGGCGGAAAGCCCGGTCGGCTCAGCTGCGCGCGGCGCGCAGCGCTTTCTGCTCGTCGAGGGTCAGGGCGACGTTGTTGCGCAGGTAGGCGGGTTCGACATGTTCCGGCGCGATCCCCTCGCCACGCATGAAGGCATCCGCCGCCAGCTTCGCAAGATCCGACGCATGCGGCAGCGCATGCGCATCGATGCGGGCGAAACGCGTCTCCAGTCGGGCGGCGAGCACGCCCCCGGAGGCCGCGAAGCCGGTCCCCACGCCGACCCAGCCACGCGCGTCGCCGGCCAGCACGTAGTCCGCGGGCGCGACCACCGCTTCGCCGGACGTCGCCTCGAGGCGATCGCCACGGTGCACGAACGTGCCGGTGTAGATCTCGCCCATGCGCGCGTCGATGGCGGCGAGGATGGCGCGCGGCGCGGCGACGTCGCAGCCGCCCTCGCCCGCGCTCACCGGCGGCGGCGGCACCTGCGCCGCGAGCACGGCGAGCGTAGACACCGGTACCAGCGGCCGATCCAGCGCCAGCGCGATGCCCTGCGCCAGCGCGATGGCCAGGCGCACTCCGGTGAAGGCACCGGGGCCGCGACTCAGGGCGATCGCATCGAGCTGGCTGCGCGCCAGGCCGGCCTCGGCGAGCAAGGCTTCCGCCCAGGGCAAGGCGAGTTCGGCATGGCGGCGCGGCGCGACGTCGAAGCGCTCGCGCACCTCGCCATCGACGTAGACGGCGATGGAACAGGCTTCGGTAGAGGTTTCGAAGGCGAGCAGCTTCATGGGGCGTGCGCAAGGAGCGAAGCGGTTAGCTTAAACGCGGCAGGGCCGCGATCAGAAGCGTGCATCGGCGAACCAGTCGTCCGCGTCGCCGGCGGGCACCGCTGGCGGCGCGGCTTCCTCGATCTCGGCACCGAAGAAGCGCTGGACGTCCTGCACGCGCTGGGTTCGACGGAACGGGGGCAGCGAATCGAGGAAGACGCGCCCGTAGGGTTTGCCGGTCAGGCGCGGATCGCAGAGCACCAGCACGCCGCGGTCGGTTTCGCTGCGGATCAGCCGGCCCACCGCCTGTTTCAGCGCGATGACCGCCTGCGGCAACTGTTCATCGCGGAAAGGATTGCCGCCGGCACGGCGTACCGCTTCAAGGCGCGCCTCGAACACCGGATCGTCGGGCGCGGCGAACGGCAGCTTGTCCACCACCACCACGCTCAACGCGTCGCCGACCACGTCAACGCCCTCGCGGAAACTCGCCGCGCCCAGCAGCACGCCGTTTCCCGATTCGCGGAAGCGCTCCAGCAGGGTGCCGCGCGGCGCCTCGCCCTGCACGAACAGCGGCCACGGCCCGCCCCGCAGCGCGTCGGCGGCTTCGCGCAGCGCGCGATGCGATGCGAACAACAGGAATGCGCGCCCCTGCGAGGAGACCAGCACCGGTCGCAATGCCGCGATCAGCGCCGCGCCGTAACCGGGCGCATTCGGATCCGGCAATCCGGTGGGCAGGTAGCACAACGCCTGCTGCGGCCAGTCGAACGGGCTCGGCTGCAGCAGCGTCGGCGGATCGTCCAGTCCCAGCCGCACGGCGAGATGGTCGAAGCGCCCCCCGACCGCCAGCGTGGCGGAGGTGAACACCCACGCGGCGCGCGATTGCTCGCGGTGCTGGCGCAAGGGCCCGGATACGTCCAGCGGGGTGCGCTGGCAGCGGAAGGCGCGTGGCGTCAGTTCGTACCAGAGTACGTCGCCGGCGCCCTCGTCCGGGCTGGGATCATCGTCGAATGCCCCCTTGCGCGACGGCGCCTGGTACCAGCGCGAGAGCCGCGTGCCGAACTCCTTCGCCCGTGCGGCGCAGGCCTCCAGCCCCAGCGATGCTTCGGCCAGCGGCGCGAGCGCCGCCGACAGTTCCTCGAGCGCAGCGGACAGCACCTCGAAGCCGGCCGCCACCTCCGGCTTGGCCAGCAGGCGTTCGCGTGTCCCGCGTGCCGGCAGGCCTTCCATCGCCGCGCGCAGTTCGCGCAGCGCCTGCTCCAGCGCGCGCACCGGCGGTTGCAGGGCGGACAGCGCACCGGCGGCATCCTTGGATTCGGCCAGGCAGTCGCGCGCCAGCTCCTGCAACGGGCGCATGCCGAAACCTTCCCCGAAGAAGTTGGCCGCCAGTTCCGGCAGCTGGTGCGCTTCGTCGATGACGAACGCCTGCGCACCCGGCAGGATCTCGCCGAACCCCTCCTGCTTCAGCGCCAGGTCGGCGAGCAGCAGGTGGTGGTTGACGACCACGATGTCCGCGGTTTGCGCGCGCTGGCGTGCCTGCACCACGAAGCAGTCGTCCCAGAACGGACACTCGCTGCCCAGGCAGTTGTCGATGGTGGAGGTGACCAGCGGCAGCAGCGGCGAGTCGTCGGGCAGCGCCGCCAGCTCCGCCATGTCGCCGAGCTTGGTGCGCCCACCCCAGGCGACGATGCGCTGGAACTGGTCCACGTGCTCGCGGCTGGTGAACGTGGTCCGCAGCGCCTGCGGATCACCCTTGGCCTGGTTGAGCCGGTAGCGGCACAGGTAGTTGCTGCGCCCCTTGAGCAGCGCCGACTTCAGCCCGGCCACGCCGAGCGCATCGCGCACGCGCGGCAGGTCGCGGTGGTACAGCTGGTCCTGCAGCGCACGAGTGCCGGTGGACACGATGGTCTTCAGTCCGGACAACAGCGCAGGCACCAGGTACGCGAACGTCTTGCCGGTGCCCGTACCCGCCTCCGCCAGCAGCACGTCGCGCGCGTCGAAGGCGTCGGCGATCGCCGCCGTCAGTCGCTGCTGGGCGTCACGGGGCGCAAAGGCGTCGAGTCGTTCCGCCAGGGCGCCGCCCTCACTGAGGGCGTCGCGGCTGGCCTGGGCTAGCTGGGACATCGGGAAAGCGAAAGCGGCGTATGGAGGCAAGGGTACCGCGTCGCGACTGACGCGGCGCCCTTCACATGCGCTCGATCACCGGCACGGTGCAGGCATCACGCCGGCTTTCGGCCTCGGTGATCGAGGCCTGCAGGGTGGCCGCGCGTGCCGCGTGCTGCGCGGCATCCTCGGGCGTGTGGCGCACCGGCAGCGCGGGCTGCACGGCCTGTTCATGCTGCCGCACCTGGCGCACGGTTTCCCAGTGCTGCCGGCACAGCGGACCGACCTGCGAACCCAGCTGGAAGGCACGCTGCGCCAACGTGTCGGCACGGGCGTAGTCGCCCTGCAACAGCGCCACTTCGGCACGCTCCTGCAGGACGGCGGGATCTTCGGGCACGAGCAACAGGGCCTGGTTCAATGCGTCGGCCGCGGCGGCGGCGTTGCGCGCGGCAAGCGCTTGCTGCGCGCGCTCACGCAGGTCTTCGACCTGCGGATCACGCAGCGGCTGCACCGCCAGTTCGCGGTCGTCATCGCCCGCTGCAGCACGGATGGCGGCGACGCGCTGCTCGGGGGTCAGGGGATCGCGCGCGGCGGGCGCTTCCGGCGCGGGCGCCGAGGCGCAGCCGGCGAGGAACACCAGGAACAAGGGAAATGCAGGCTTCGTCATCACGGTTGCGGCGGCGGCGTCTCTTGAGGGGGCGGTGCTTCGTCTTTCTTGCGGTCCAGGCCGAACCAGCTGCGCCACCCGCCGCCTTCCGACTCTTCGCCCTCCATCACCGGCTCTTCGACCACGCAGGCGGCATACGCGGGCGCGAAGCCGGAGACGAACGGGAGTTGGCGCGCTTCCGGGCAGCTCGCGTCGGTGCTGTTGGAGCCGACCACCCACTGCCAGTCCAGGCCCTTGTCCGACACCTTGAGCGGTGCGCTCGGCAGGCGCGAGAACAGGCCCGACCATACGCGCATCGCACCGGTGCCGCCGTAGAGGCCGGTCTGTTCGTTCTGGTCGTTGCCCATCCACACCACGGCCAGGTGATCGCCCGTATAGCCGGCATACCAGCTGTCGCGGCCGTCGTTGCTGGTGCCGGTCTTGCCGGCGGACTGCAGCCGGCCCAGACCGTCGCCGATCAGCTGGCGACCGGTACCGTTGGACACCACCTGCTGCAACGCCACCGTGATCAGGTTGGCGGCGATGGAGTCGCCCTCCTGCGCCGGTGCCGGCGTCTTGTCGTAGCGCTTGAGCAGCTTGCCGTCGGGATCGAGGACGCCGCGCACCGCATGCAGCGGCTGGATTTCGCCACCGGAGGCGAGGAACTGGTACAGCTGCGCCATCGCGTACGGGCTCTGGTCCGTCGCGCCCAGGATCAGGGCCGGATTCGGCTCCGCCTGGATGCCGGCCAGCACGCGGATGAGCTGCGCCAGGCGGTCCGGTTCGACCTTCATGCCCACCCGCACGGTGGCCTGGTTGTACGACCGCGCCAGGGCATCGACCAGGCGAACCGTGCCATGGCTGCGACGGTCGGAATTGGCCGGCGTCCAGCGGCGGCCCTTGCCCAGCTGCACGGTCACCGGCGAATCGTCGACCCACGACGCCAGCGAGTACTGGTCGGGCTGGGCCAACGCGAGCAGGTAGACGAAGGGCTTGAGCAGCGAACCCACCGGACGCTGCGCCTCCACCGCGCGGTTGAATCCGATCTCCGACACATTGCGGCTGCCGACCACGGCCAGCACGTCGCCGTCGTGCACGTCCGTCACCACCATCCCGGCCTGTAGCGGCGGTCGGCGCTTGTTCTCGAGCGCCTTGATCGTGCGCATCACCGACGCTTCCGCGTACGCCTGCGCCGACGGCGACATGCCGGTGAGCACGCTCAAGCCCGCGCCCTGCAATGCGCTTTCGGGGTAGTCACGCGCCAGCTGGCGGCGCACCAGATCCACATAGGCGGGGAAGCGATTGGCGGCAGCCATGCCCGGCGTCTTGGTGACGCCCAGCGGCGCGGTGCGCGCGCGCTTGTATTCGGCATCGTCGATGAGGCCCGTCTCGTGCAGCTTGGAGAGCACGTAGTCGCGACGTTGCGTGGCGCGCTCGGGATTGCGGCGCGGGTTGTACCAGGACGGCCCCTTCACCAGTCCTATCAGCAGCGCCACCTGTTCGGTGGTCAGGCTGTCGAGGTCGCGACCGAACCAGAATTCGGCGCCGGCCGCGACCCCGTGGATAGCCTGGCTGCCGCGTTGTCCCAGGTCCACCTGGTTGAAATACGCCTCCAGGATCGTGCGCTTGTCATAGCGCGCTTCCAGGATCAACGCGTACAGGATCTCGTTGAACTTGCGCGTCGCAGTCTGTTCCTTGCCGATGCCGAGCAGGCCGCTGCGCGCGAGCTGCTGGGTCAGC
Source organism: Pseudoxanthomonas sp. LjRoot127 (assembly GCF_964253495.1). Classification (NCBI taxonomy): domain Bacteria; kingdom Pseudomonadati; phylum Pseudomonadota; class Gammaproteobacteria; order Lysobacterales; family Lysobacteraceae; genus Pseudoxanthomonas; species Pseudoxanthomonas sp. LjRoot127. The sequence goes on along the minus strand of NZ_CAXUQR020000001.1, from coordinate 2,472,781 downwards.
GTGCTGGCGCCCTGCTTCGTATCGCCGCCCGACCGCACCAGCAGCCATGCCGCTCGCACCATGCCGGACAGGTCGACGCCGTGGTGATCCTTGAAATCGCGGTCCTCGACCGCCTGCAGCCCGGTCACCAGCAGTTCGGGCACTTCCTCCAGCCGCACGAGGCGGCGTTCTTCCTGTTTCTGTCCGTACAGCGTGGCGATGCGCGCCGGATCCAGCCGCGCCGCCTTGAGGTTCTGCTTGCGCGCGAGGTCGCGCACCACTGCGATGCGCCCATTGGACAGGCTGACCTGCACGCGGCGCGGCGCCACCCGACCGTCCACGTCGATGTAGCCGCGGCTGGAAATGGTGAAGCGACCTCCATCGCGCGCGTAGGTACCCGGGCTCTCGCCGGTGCCGTCGTCGCGATACGACGCCGCATCGAGTTCCGTCTTCAGCGTCTGCGCATCCATCGCCAGGCCCGGCGCGACCTGCAGCGGACGCGCGTACACGCGGGTCGGGATCTGCCAGCGCAGTTCGCCGAAGCGCTCGCTGACCTGGTGGTTGAGGTACAGCGTGTAGGGGATCAGGAAACCCAGGCCCAGGCCAACCAGGGCGAGGCCCCATGTCAGCAGGCGTTGCCGCCAGCCGGGCCCATCGCCGTCGTCGATGTCGTCTTCGTCCAGCGCTTCGTCGTCGTAGTCGTTGCGGGCCACAGGGGATGCGACAATGGGAATTCGGGCGAGTCTAGCGCAGCCACCGAGGGTGCGCCCGGCCCGCTTCCCCCCTGCTCAGCTGGAGTTGCAACGGAATGTCGATGTCGTGGGCCGACGTGCGCTTCATGCTGGAACGCGCGCGTGGCCTGGTCCGGCGCGGTCTTGCCAGCCTGCGCACGCGTGGCCTGGGACCCACCTGGGCGCGCGTGCGACGGCAGTTCGCGCGCCACGTCCCGCCGATCTCCACCCCGCTCTACCTCCCCGCCGACCTACCCTTCGCGCCGTTCGCCGTGCCGGCCGGCCAAGCGCCGCGCGCCAGCATCATCATCCCCGTCTACAACCAGGCGGCCTGCACGCTGGCCTGCCTGCGCGCGCTGGCGGACCATCCGCCGGCCGCATCCTGCGAGATCATCGTGGTGGACGACGGTTCCACCGACGATACGGGCGAATGGATGCCGCAGGTCGCCGGCCTGCGCTACCACCGCCGCACCACCAATGGCGGCTTCATCGCGGCGTGCAACGATGGCGCCGCGCTGGCCACGGGCGATTGCCTGGTGTTCCTCAACAACGACACCGTGCCGCAGCCGGGATGGCTGGATGCGCTGCTCGCCACATTCGACACGCAGGCGGGCATCGGCCTGGTGGGCGCGCAGCTGGTGTATCCGGACGGACGCCTGCAGGAAGCCGGCGGCGTCGTGTTCGACGATGGATCGGCCTGGAACTATGGCCGCTTCGACTCTCCCGACGATCCGCGCTATGCGAGCCTGCGCGACGCGGACTACTGCTCCGGTGCCGCCATCGCGATTCCCGCGCGACTGTTCCACGCGCTCGGCGGATTCGACACGCGCTATTCGCCGGCCTATTACGAGGACACCGACCTCGCCTTCGCCGTGCGCGCGTACGGCCTGCGCGTCGTCTGCCAGCCCGCGTCGCGGGTCGTCCATCTGGAGGGCGTCACCTCCGGCACGGACACCGGCAGTGGAACGAAGGCCTACCAGGTACGCAACCGCGGCGTGTTCGCGGCGAAGTGGAAGGACGCGCTGGTGCAGCAGCCACGTGCCGGCAGCCTGCCGAGCGCCGGCTCGGTCGTGCGTCCGCGCCGCCAGGTCCTGATCATCGATGCGGAAACTCCGCGCCCGCACCACGATTCCGCTTCGCTGCGCCTCGTCAATCTGATGCGCATGCTGGTCGACGAGGGCGTCCACGTGGTGTTCCTGCCTGCCGACCTGCGCCAGGTCGAGGGCGATACGGCACGCTTGCGGCGACACGGCGTGGAAGCGTGGCACGCGCCGTTCGCGACACGGCCCTCGGCATGGTTGCGCGAACATGGCCCGCGCTTCGACGTGGTGATGCTGTCCCGCCACTACGTGGCAGCCGAGTTCCTCCCGCTGGTGCGGCGTTTCGCCCCGCAGGCGCGCGTGGTGTTCGACACCGTCGACCTGCACTTCCTGCGCGAACTGCGCGGTGCCGAGTTGTCCGGCGACGCCGGCCTGCGACGCGCCGCCGAGCGCACGCGCGATCGCGAACTGGCGCTGATGCGGCAGGCGGATGCCACGCTGGTGGTCAGTCCTGCCGAGCGCGAGTTGCTGTCCACCCTGCTGCCCGCCACCGAGGTCGAGGTCCTGCCGAACCTGCACGAACTGGCGGACACCGGGCTGCCGTTCGGGCAGCGCAAGGACCTGGTCTTCGTCGGCGGCTTCCGCCATCCGCCCAATGTCGATGCGGTGTTGTGGTTCGGGCGCGAGATCTTCCCGCGCATCCAGGCGCGGCGACCCGACATCCGCTTCCATTGCATCGGGATGGCTCCGCCGGCGGACGTGCTGGCGCTGCAGGCGCAACCGGGCATCCTCGTGCACGGGCATGTCGCCGACATCGGCGGCTACATGGACGGCGCGCGCATCGCCCTGGCGCCGCTGCGCTTCGGTGCCGGCGTGAAGGGCAAGGTCAACCTGAGCATGGCGCACGGCCAGCCGGTGGTGGCGACCTCGTGCGCGATCGAAGGCATGCACCTGACCCACGGGCACGACGTGCTGGTGGCGGATGACGCGGACGCGTTCGCCGAGGCCGTGCTGCGCCTGTACGACGATGCCGAACTCTGGGGGACGCTCTCCGAACATGGCCGCGACAACATCGCGCGCCACTTCTCGCTGGACGCCGCGCGCGACACGGTACGGCGCATCTTCCAGCGCTAGGGCGTGGCCGCCTGCGCCGTCCGCACGCGCGCGTCGAAATCCTCCAGCCCGGCGAGCGCACCGTCCAGGCGTCGCGCCTCCTGCAACGCCTGGGCGGCGAACGCCACGTCCCCCATCCCCAGCCGCTCCGTTCCCACGGCAATCCATTTTTCCGCCAGGCGACGGCGCGCATCCGCCAGTGCGGCATCCCGCGGCTGCAGGGTCTGCCACGCCTGCAGGCAGGCCTGTGCGCGCCGGACGCGGTTGGCGCGCAGTTCGTCTTCATAGCAGGTACGGACGGCGGGGAGCAGGCGCAGCGCCGCCTGTTTCACGACAGCGTTGTCCGGCGCGAGCGCCTGTGCCGCACGCAACGTGTCGTACGCACTGTCGCCGGGTGGGGTGAGCCACTGCCCCTGCGCTTCGGCTTGTGCCATGCGCTCCAGCAGCGCCTGCACACGCCGGTCGCGCTCGCGTGGCGCAAGCGACGGCGCAGCGCCCTGACGCTGCTGGGCTTCGCGGGCACGGGCGACAGACTGCTCCGCCTGTACCACCCGCGACGACTGCGGCGCCAGTGTGCGTGCAAGCGCGAGTTCGCGTTCCGCCTGCATGAAATCGAAGTCGCCCGCTTCGCGTTCAGCCTGCCGAGCATGGGCAATGCCCGTCTGTTCGAGCCCCTGCCGCGCCGCCGCGTCATCCGGCACGGCCGCCGCCACGGCTTCATAGGCCGATCGCGCCGCCGACAAGCGCCCGCGCGCCAGGTCCCGTGCACCCGCACGGCGTCGTGCATCGACCGCCGCCGCCAGCGCGGCTTCCGCCTGTGGAAGATCGACGTGTCCAGGATCGAAGGTGCGCGCCGCCGCGATCCTGCTGGCCGCCTCGCCCAATTCACCCCGCTGCAGCCGCTGTCCAGCTTCCTGCAACAGGTCGGACAGCGCGTCCTCCCGACCCTCCAGGGCTTCGAGGCGCGTGGGCTGCAGCGCGAGCACGCGCTGATACAGCGGCAACGCCGCGTCATCGCCTTCCGACAGGCGCTTGTCCGCGTGCGCACGCGCCGCGGCCGCAAGCAGTCCATCGACGCCGGCATGCGCCGCTTCCCGGGCGCGCAGCCTGGCGGCCAACGCGTCCGCGTCCGGTCGCGGCACGTGGAGGTCGCGTGCGAGCGCCAGGTGCATGCGCGCTTCGTCGAACCGGTGGCGCTGCAGGGCCGAATCCGCCGCGCGAAGTGCCGCTTCCGCGACGCGACGCAGGCCCTCGGCCGCTTCGGTGCGGTCGTTGTCCATCGCCTGGGCTGCCTCGTACAGCTGCCGCGCGCCCGTCCCGTCGGCGGCATTCAGGCGGCCGGCCTGCAGCGCCTGGTCCGCCTGGTCCAGCAGGGACTGGACGCCGGTCTCGGGCCATAGCAGGTCAGCCAGCGGCTGGCGCAGCGCCACCAGCGCCACCGCCAAGGCGAGCACGATGCCCGCCACCCAGCGCCAGTACCGCCGGTCGCGCCACGCCGGCATCGGGATACGCCGCGAAGGCGGCACGGATGCGTCGACGCGCTCCCAGTCGATGTGCGGTTCGATGCGTCGGCTTCGCCCGGCGTCGTGGTGGTCTTCGCGGGTCACGCCCGCAGCATACCCACTCAGCCTGAACGTCGTGCGTCTTCCACCCCGGGCAGCGCGTCCAGCTTCCCGAGCAGCGTCGACAGCTGGCCGAAGTCGGCGACCTTCAGGCGCAGGCGAAGGTGGACGCGGCCATTCGCGCGGTTGCCCTGGCTGTTGATGTCCAGCACGTTGGCTTCTTCCTGCGCGATCAGCGTGGTGATGTCCTTGAGCAGCCACTTGCGGTCAAGCGCGGTGACCTGCACGTCCACTTCGTAACCGCCGCCCGCCTGGCCCCACTCCACCGGCAATACGCGCTGCGGGCTCGTGGCCGCCAGCCGGGCGAACGCCGCGCAGTCGGTGCGGTGCACGGTGACGCCACGCACGCGGGTCAGGTAACCCGCGATCGGCTCGCCCGGTACCGGCTGGCAGCAGCGGGCGAGCTGCACCAGCAGGTTGCCGACGCCCTGCACGGTGAATTTCGACTTGCCGGGCCGGGCGACCCTGCGTGGAGGCCGCAACACCGGCAGCGAGGAACCCTCCGGCTCCGCGGGCGCACGCTGTTCTTCATGCAACGCGCGACCCACCTGGTGCGGGCCCACATCGCCCAGTGCCACCTGGATGTAGAGCTCGTCCACGTTGTCGGCATGGAACTTCTTCGCCGCTCCCGTGAGGTCGGCATGGTGCAGGCCCAGGCGCTTCAGCTCCTTTTCCAGCAACTCGCGCCCGGCCTGCAGGTTGCGGGCGCGATCGAGCTTGTGGAACCACGCACGCACCTTGTCGCGCGAACGCCCGCTGGCGAGGAATCCATTGGCCTGCAGCAACCAGTCGCGGCGCGGTCCGGGCTCCTTCGATGTCAGGATCTCGACGCGGTCGCCGCTGCGCAGCACATGGTTGAGCGGCACGATGCGGCCGTTGACCTTGGCGCCGCGCGTGCGGTGGCCCACCATCGTGTGCACGTGGTACGCAAAATCCAGCACGGTGCCCCCCTGCGGCAGGTCGACCACTTCGCCTTTCGGCGTCAGCGCGTACACCCGGTCCTCGACCAGTTCGGCATCCAGCTCCCCCGCCAGTGCACCGTCGCCGCCCGCGCCTTCGGCCGCTCCGTCCAGCAGCCGTCGCATCCAGGCGATCTTGCGGTCGAAGGCATCGCCGCCGGCCTTGCCTTCTTTGTACTTCCAGTGCGCGGCCACGCCCAGCTCGGCCTGCGCATGCATCTCGTGCGTGCGGATCTGCACTTCCAGCGTGCGGCCCTCGGGGCCGACCACGGCGGTATGCAACGACCGGTAGTCGTTGGCCTTCGGGCGCGCGATGTAGTCGTCGAACTCACTGGGGATCGGCACCCACAACGCATGCACGATGCCCAGTGCGGCATAGCACGCGGCGACATCGTCCACGGCGATGCGGACCGCGCGCAGGTCGTAGAGCTCGTCGAAGCCGACCTGCTTGCGCTGCATCTTCCGCCAGATGCTGTAGATGTGCTTCGGCCGGCCACTGATGTCGGCATGGATCCCGTGGTCGGCGAGCGCCGCGCGCAACGCATCGATGACCGCACCGATGTAGCGCTCGCGGCCGACGCGCTTTTCGTCCAGTTGCGTGGCGATCTGCTTGTAGACCTGCGGCTGCAGGTACCGGAACGCCAAGTCCTCCAGCTCCCACTTCAGCTGCCAGATGCCCAGGCGATTGGCCAGCGGCGCGTGGATGTCGCGGGTCAGTCGCGCCAGTGCCTGGCGATCGGATTCGGGCAGGGCGCCCGCGGCCCGCATGCGGGCGAGCTGGCGGGCGAGCAGGATGGTGACCACGCGCAGGTCGCGCACGATGGCCAGCAGCAGGCGGCGCAAGCCTTCGGTGCTGGCGCCCCGGGTCTGCTCCGCATGCAGTGCCCAGACCTGCGCCGCGGCCACCTGCCCTTCCAGCAGGTCGGCCAGGCCGGGCACCTGCGCACCCGCCGCACGGCCGACGGCCGCCTGCAGCCCCGGCGCCCCGTGCAGCAGCGCCGCCAGGATGACGTCGCCGTCGGCGCCGAGCATGGCCAGCGTATCCAGCGTGTCGTCCAGCACCCCGATGGCATCGGGCATGCCGTCCTGCGCACCGGCCGCCGTCGCCGCATCGGCGAGCGCGTGGCGCAACGGGGCAGGCAGCGCTTGCAGGGCCGGCCGTCGCAGCAGCGTCGCGATGTCGTGGGCGGGGGGAACCATGGACGTACGGAGAGGCGACCGAGCGTCGCCGGAATGACTACACTAACGGCCAGTCGACCGCAGGAACAACCATGAAGATGAGCCGCTTGTTTCTATCCCTGGTACTGGCGAGCGCGCCGCTGCTCGCCTTCGCTCAGGACGCCGCATCCGACGCGCGCTTCGGCAACCTGCGCGAATCGATGAGCGCAGAGGAATTCAAGGCCGCCGGCCTCGACAAGCTGAGCGATGCCGAACTGGCCACGCTCAGCGCGTGGCTCACCCGCAAGGTGGGCAGCGAAACCGCACGCGCCGTCGAGCAGGTGCGTCAGGAGACCCAGGTCGCCGTCACCCAGGCCAAGGCGGATACCCGCAAGCAGGTGGAACAGGAGAACCGCGGCTTCTTCGACTTCGGCTCCGACGAGCCGATCAAGAGCACGCTGGAGGGGGAATTCAAGGGCTTCGCCGAAGGCAAGCGCTATACGCTGGCCAATGGCCAGGTGTGGGAGCAGATCGAGTCCGCCAGCCTGCAGGGCGTACGCAAGACGAATCCGGCCGTCACGATCAAGCCCGGCCTGTTCAACAACTGGTTCCTTCGCATCGACGGTTACAACACGGCCGCCAAGGTGCGCCGCGTCAAGTAAACGGATTCATCCGCGCAGCGCCTGCAGGCGCTGCGCGAGCTTCTTCGGCGAGACGCCGCTCTTCGCGCCCAGCTCCTGAGCGAACACCGACACCCGCAGCTCCTCCAGGTCCCAACGCAAGGCCTGCCACGCCGTCGAAGACGCGACGCCTTCTGCCGCCGCCTGCGCCAAGGCGTCGGCGAACGGCTTGAGCTCCAGCATCCGGGCCTGGTCCTTCGCGGGATCGCGCTTGGCCCGCTCCGCACGCAAGGCCATCGCCTTCAGGTAGCGCGGCAGTTGCGCCAGTGCGTCGGCCGGCGTCTCGCGCAGGAACCCGGGGCGTACCAGCGCCGCGAGTTGCATGCGCAGGTCATCGAGGTTGCCCCGCGCCCATCCCATCAACTGCGCGTCGAGCTGGGGCTTCAGTTCCGCTACCGCCGACAGGATGGCCTCGGCCAGCTCCAGCCGCGCCATGGCCTCGCCGAACAGGCGCTTGCCGGCATCATCGCGCCGTTGTTCGAACGCGGCGCGGTCACGGATCGTCGCCAACCCTTCCGCCAGCAGCGCATTCATCGCCGCATCGACGATGTCGCCGCGCAGGCGTTCCTGCGACTCGATGGCCGCATACAGCAGGCCCGTCTTGGGCGACACGGGCAATTGCTTGCGTGCCTGCTTCACCTTGTCGGCCAGGGCGATGTCCAGCAAGCGACGGACGCCCCGCGGGTGCGACGCATCCGCCTCGGCGCGATCGGCGAACACCTGCAACGCGACGCTATCGCCGTCGTCGCGCAGCGCCGGATAGGCGGGCACGCCCGCTTCGCCAGGAACGTCCTGCGGAATCGGTTGCGCGGGGAAATCGCGCAGCCCGCTCGCGGCCATCGCGCGACCCGCACGCGCGGCGAACGCCTGCCCCGCCTTCGCGCCGAAGCGCGCACGCAGCGCGTCGAGATCGCGCGATTCGGCCAGCACCTTGCCCTCGCCACCCCCACGGGGATCCTCGCGCAGGCGCAGGTTCATGCGCAGGTGCGGCTCTAGCGCGGCCTCGTCGAAGTCGAGCGCACCCACCGCCACGCCCGTGGCACGCGACAGGAAGCGCGCCAGTTCGCCGCGGATGTCATCGGCGGTCGGCTTTGCGAACGCCTCGAAGAACGCACGACCGAAATCCGGTGCCGGCACGTAGTTGCGCCGCATGGCCTTGGGCAGGCTACGGATCAACCCGGCCGCCTTGTCGGCCACGAAGCCCGGGGCGAGCCAGGAAAGCCGCGCGGGATCCAGCGCGTTGAGCAGGTGCAGCGGCACCTCCAGCGTCACGCCGTCGTCGGCGGCACCGGGCTCGAACCGGTACTGCAGCGGCAGGCGGGCATCGCCGAGCGCGAAGTATTTTGGGTAGCGATCTTCCTCGCTGCCCTCGCCCGGCAACAGGTCGACCAGCGACCAGTGCAGCGCTCGCCGCTTGTCGGCCGGCAGCGCTTTCCACCACGCATCGAGGCCGGCGGCGGAGTGGAGCTCCGATGGCACGCGATCCAGGTACCAGCGCGCCTGCCAGTCCTCGTCGGCGACCAGTCCCGCACGCCGGAGTTTCGCTTCTTCCTCGCGCGCCTGTTCCAGCGTCTTCAGGTTGTCGGCAACGAAGGAGGCGCGCGTGTTGATCTCGCCGGTCACCAAGCCCTGGCGCACGAAGAGGTCGTGCGCTTCGCCCGGTGCGATGCGGCCGTAGTGGACCGGCTTTTTCGGTGCCAGCACCAGCCCGAACAGGCTGATCTGCTCCGACGCCAGCACCTGCCCCTGCGCGCGCGACCAGTGCGGATCGAAATGCTTGCGCAGCAGCAGGTGCGGCAGTTCGGCGATCACCCAGTCCGGTTCGATCGCGGCCAACGTCATGCCCCAGACCTTCTGCGTGTCCAGCAGGTTGGCCGCCAGCAGCCACGGCGGCGGCCGTTTCGACAGCGGCGAGGCCGGGAATGGCAGGAAGCGGCGCTGGCGTGGCGCCTGGAAATCGCCCTTGTCGGTGCGATGGCCGATCTGCGTGGGCAGGCCGGCCACCAGCGCGCGATGCAGGGTCTGGTAGGCGCCGGCCCGCACGCGCTCACTGAAGCCCCCACCGCTGTGCGCCGGCTCCTTCAGCACCCCGGCGGTGAGCGGCGCCAACGGCGCGTCGGGCTTGCCTTCGCGGGCCAGGCGCGCGGCGCGATGCAGCTGGCCGCGCGTGGCCTTCGCGGCCGCCGCGTCGTCGCGCGCGACCGGCGGCGCGCTGCTGCCGGCGAGCAGCGGCGCCATCGACGCCTCGACGGCCTCTTCCTTCCACCCCAGCTCCTCGCACAGCAGGCGCAGCTGGCGGTGCAGCTCGCGCCATTCGCGCATGCGCAGGAAACCGAGGAAGTGGCGACCGCACCAGTCGCGCAGCTTGGACTGGGTGAGATCTTCGTGCGCCTGCCGGTACGCATCCCACAGGCGCAGCACGCCGACGAACTCGGACCGGCCATCGGCGAACTGCGCGTGCGCGGTGTCGGCCGCGCCGCGCGCATCGGCCGGACGCTCGCGCGGATCCTGGATGCCCAGGAACGAGGCAATCACCAGCATAGGCCGCAGGCAGCCGGCGGCCTGCGCCGCCACCAGCATGCGCGCCAGCTTCACGTCCACCGGCAGGCGCGCCATCTGCCTGCCGATGGCGGTCATGCGCCGCTCGCCGTCGATGGCGCCGAGCTCGACCAGCTGCTGCCAGCCGTCGGCGACCGCGCGCTCGTCGGGCGCCTCCAGGAACGGAAAATCCTCGATCCGTCCCAGTCCCAGCTGCAGCATGCGCAGGATCACGCCGGCCAGGCTGGAGCGGCGGATCTCCGGATCGGTGAACTCGGCGCGCGACTGGAAATCGGCTTCGGCGTAGAGGCGATAGCAGATGCCTTCGGCGATGCGTCCGCAGCGGCCCTTGCGCTGGTTGGCGCTGGCCTGCGAGACCGGTTCGATGTGCAGGCGGTCGAGCTTGTTGCGCGGGCTGTAACGCTTGACGCGCGCGAACCCGGGATCGACGACGTAGCGGATGCGCGGCACCGTCAGCGAGGTCTCGGCGACGTTGGTCGCCAGCACGATGCGCCGGTTCGGCCCAGGGTTGAACACGCGGTCCTGGTCCTGGTTGGACAGGCGCGCATACAGCGGCAATACCTCGGTATTCCTGTACTTGCGTCGCTCCAGCGCCTGGTGCGCGTCGCGGATCTCGCGCTCGCCGGGCAGGAAGACCAGCACGTCGCCGCGCGCGTCCTGCCGTGTGATCTCGTCCACCGCCGCCACGATCCCGTCGTTGACCGTGCGCTCCCCCTCCTGCTCGCCCTCGCCTTCCAGCGCGCGGTAGCGCACCTCCACCGGATAGGTTCGCCCTTCCACGCTGATCACCGGCGCATCGTCGAAGTGCCGGGCGAAGCGCGCGGTATCGATAGTGGCGGAGGTGACGATCACCTTCAGGTCACGGCGCTTGCGCAGCAGCTGCTTGAGGTAGCCGAGCAGGAAATCGATGTTGAGGCTGCGTTCGTGCGCCTCGTCGACGATGATCGTGTCATAGGCCGACAGCCAGCGGTCGCTGGCGATCTCCGCCAGCAGGATGCCGTCGGTCATGAACTTGATGTGGGTGTCGTCGCCCACCTGGTCGTTGAAGCGCACCTGGAAGCCGACCCCACGGCCGATCTCGGTCTTCAGTTCCTCGGCCACGCGGCGCGCCACCGCACGCGCGGCGATGCGCCGCGGCTGCGTACACCCGATCATCCCGGCCACACCGCGCCCGGCGGCCAGGCAGAGCTTGGGCAGCTGGGTGGTCTTGCCCGAGCCGGTCTCGCCTGCGATCACGACCACCTGATGGTTGCGGATCAGCTCGACGATGCGTTCGCCCTCGCGCGCGATGGGCAGGCTGTCGTCGAGCGTCACTGCGGGTACCGTGGAACCACGGCGTTCACGGGCGGCGACGGAGGCGTGCAGCGCCTGTTCGAAGGCCTGGCGCGCGCCGGCATCGGCCGGCTTGCCCTGCCAGCGCGACCACAGACCCTGCAGGCGGCCTCGGTCGCGGCTCAGGGCACGGTCGAACGATCGCCGTGCCTGCTCTAGGGCGGCACGGTGGGGATGGGGTTGGGAGGAATCGCGGGGGGTATTCATTCTTCGGGGAACGGTTGAAACTTTTCGCTCACGCCACATGTTCTAGTGTGCCCATTGTGCCGCCTCAACCCACCCACAGGAGAATCCGCATGGCCAAGCCGAAGACCAAGCCCGCCAAGACCAAGGCCGCACCCGTCGCCGCCCCGCTCGCCTCGGCTCCGTCCGCACCCAACATCGATATCGGGATCAGCGGCAGCGAACGCAAGAAGATCGCCGACGGCCTGTCGCGCTTCCTCGCCGACAGCTACACGCTCTACCTGAAGACCCACAATTTCCACTGGAACATCACCGGCGCGATGTTCAATTCGCTGCATACGATGTTCGAGACCCAGTACACCGAGCAGTGGACGGCGCTGGACGAGATCGCCGAACGCATCCGCGCGCTGGGCTTCAATGCACCGGGCTCCTACCGCGAATTCGTCGGCCTGACCTCGATCCCGGAAGAGCCGGGGCTGACCGACAGCGCCGACTGGCGCGAAATGGTCCGCCAGCTGGTGGTCGGCAACGAGGCCGTCTGCCGCACTGCACGCAAGGTGCTGGACATCGCCGACGACGCCGACGACGCACCGACCGAGGACCTACTGACGCAGCGCCTGCAGACGCACGAGAAGTACGCGTGGATGCTGCGCTCGCTGCTGCAGTAATCGAAGCCTGAGTGAAGCGCAAAACGCCCGGCTTGTCCGGGCGTTTTTGGTCTGAGCCCTTCTGAGCCCTTCTCCCTGCGGGAGAGGGGTTGGGGTGAGGGCCAACGAAGTCGATGTCTTCGCCCCGCGCTGGCGGTTGCCACATCCGCGATGGGCTCTGCTGTCGATGGCCTGGCGGGAGAGGCTTTCTGTCTCGGACGCATGGTGCCGCTCGCCGCGGAGGGCGTTCCTTTCTTTGCTCGTGCAAAGAAAGGAACCAAAGAAACACGCCCCAAGCGGCACGCCCTGCGCTGCGCACAGGGTCCGCGAGTAGGCCGGGAATTTTTGTAAGGCACATCCATGTGCCATACGAAAATGCCGTCATCCATGACGGCGCCCTTCGGGTTTTACCCGACCCACTCGCCGTGCCTCATGGGGCCCCCGGAAAGCAGGAGCAACAGCACAGCAGGTCGCGTGTGGAAACGTCGGCTTCCGCTCTTGGGCCCCCTGAGGTCCGGCAGTCCCGGCGGGTACAACCCGCAGGGCGGCGCACACGGATGTGCGCCGTTTTCGTACAGGGCAGGATGCCCTGCACGAAAATTCCTGCCGGGACTGCGCACCCGCCGCTTGCGGCGGGCGGACCGCCGGGGTGTGCTTTCTTTGCCTACTTTCTTTGCACAAGCAAAGAAGCGCCCTTCAACAGCCGAATGGCTGGTCAAGTAGGGCCTCCGCGGCGAGCGGCACCATGTGTCCGAGACGAAGACTATCCCGCAAGGCCATCGAGTGAAACATGGCCGTGGGCGTGGTGACCGCTACGGGCACACCAACGAAACTGGCTTCGTTACCCCTCACCCCAACCCCTCTCCCGCTGGGAGATGGGCTTCCGACAGTCCATCCACCTCAGGATCAACTCCTACCCCGCGCCGCACCGATTTCCGATAGCCCATCGTGTCCTCAACGCGGGCTGACACCTTTCACCGCGTTATCCTTGTCCTCATGTCGTCCCCCGCACTCGAAACCCTCCAGCGCGTCTTCGGTTACAGCGCCTTCCGTGGCCACCAGCAGGCGATCGTGGAACACCTCGCCGCCGGCCACGATGCCTTGGTCCTCATGCCGACCGGCGCCGGCAAGTCGCTGTGCTATCAGGTGCCTGCGCTGTTGCGCGACGGCACCGGCATCGTCGTCTCCCCGCTGATCGCGCTGATGCAGGACCAGGTGGACGCCCTGCGCCAGCTCGGCGTGCGCGCCGCCTTCCTGAACTCCTCGCTGGCCGCCGACGAGGCCCAGCAGGTCGAACAGGCCCTGCTGCAGGGCGAGCTGGACCTGCTCTACGTCGCGCCGGAGCGGCTGCTGACCGGCCGCTTCCTGTCGCTGCTGGACCGCAGCCGCATCGCGCTGTTCGCCATCGACGAAGCGCACTGCGTGTCGGCGTGGGGCCACGATTTCCGTCGCGAATACCTGGAACTGACCCTGCTGCACGAGCGCTGGCCCGACGTGCCGCGCATCGCGCTGACCGCCACCGCGGATCCGCCGACGCAGCGCGAGATCGCCGAGCGCCTGAACCTTGTCGACGCCGAGAAGTTCGTCAGCTCGTTCGATCGTCCCAACATCCGCTATACCGTCGTGCAGAAGGACAATGCCCGCCACCAGCTGCGCGACATGCTGCGCAAGCACAAGGGCGAGGCCGGCATCGTCTACTGCCTGTCGCGCAAGCGGGTCGAGCAGTTCGCGGACTATCTCGCCGAGCAGGGTTTCAATGCCCTGCCGTACCATGCCGGACTCGACGCGAGCGTGCGGGCGCACAACCAGCGCCGCTTCCTGCGCGAGGAAGGGATCGTCATGGTGGCGACCATCGCCTTCGGCATGGGCATCGACAAGCCCGACGTGCGCTTCGTCGCCCACGTGGACCTGCCCAAGTCGATGGAAGGCTACTACCAGGAGACCGGCCGTGCCGGCCGCGATGGTGAAGCAGCCGAGGCGTGGCTCTGCTATGGCTTGGGCGACGTGGTGCTGCTGAAGCAGATGATCGAACAGGGCGAGGCCGGCGAAGAACGCAAGCGGCTGGAGCGGCGCAAGCTGGACCAGCTGCTGGGCTACTGCGAATCCACCCAGTGCCGCCGGCAGGTGCTGCTGGCCGGCTTCGGCGAAACCTATCCGCACGAATGCGGCAACTGCGACAACTGCCTGAGTCCGGCCGAGACCTGGGATGCCACCGAGGCCGCGCAGAAGGCGCTGAGCTGCGTGTATCGCAGCGGCCAGCGCTTCGGCGTGAACCATGTCATCGACGTGCTGCGCGGCAGCGAGAGCGAACGCATCCGCCAGTGCGGCCACGAGCACCTGACCACCTACGGGATCGGCAAGGATCTGGACGCCACGACGTGGCGCAGCGTATTCCGCCAACTCGTGGCCTGCGGCCTGCTGGAGGTCGAAGCCGAGTTCGGCAGCCTGCGCCTGACCGAAGGCAGTCGCGCCGTGCTGCGCGGCGAGCGCCGCCTGCAGCTGCGCAAGGAACAGCGCGAACGCCGCGAACGCGACCGCAGCCCTCGCAGCGGCGTCCCGGTGCAGGCCGCCGACCTGCCGCGTTTCCAGCGTCTCCGCGACCTGCGCGCGGAGCTGGCCCGCGAGCAGAACGTGCCCGCCTACGTCATCTTCCACGACAGCACGCTGCGCAACATCGCCGAGCAGCAGCCGGCCACGCTGGCCGACCTGGCGCGGGTGGGCGGCATTGGTGGCGCCAAGCTCGAGCGCTACGGGCAACGCGTCCTGGACGTGCTGCGCGCGGTCGGGTGACGCTCCGCGTCGCGCGGGCGTTTTATCCAGCCCGCGTTCAATCCGCGGCTGGTAGCGTTCGTGCAAGGTCGGCCAGCCGGCGGACCGCGCTTCCGGGATTGCCCATGAAGACGTTGCCCCTCGCCCTGCTGGCCCTGCTTAGCGCCTCGTCGGCATCGGCCCAGTCGAATGCCGAAGCGCTGGATCTCAGCCTGCCCTCCTCCGCCGCATACCGTCAGGATCCGCCCGGCACCTGGTATGGCGATACGCAACCGGCACGCCCGAAGAAGGGCGCGTCGCCGGCCACTCCGGTCGATCCCTGCGTCCGCTACGGCGATGAGGATGGCGACGGCGTGTCGGGCAGCGTCACCGCAGGCGTCGGCTACAGCAAGGGCCATGGCCGCAGCACCTACAACGCAGCGAACCTCAACCTCTGCAAGACCACGTACGACGACGAAGGCAAGCCGCGCACCTTCAATCTCAACATCAACGTGGACCGGTACGATGGTCCCGGCGGGTATTACGGCCCGCACGGCGGCTATCCCGCCGGTCCGATGATGCGCGGCGCGCCGCGCCCGTAGGCGTATCAGTCGCGCGTGGCGACGCGTGCGACCGCTGCCACCGCCGTCAGCAGCAGGACGAGCAATCCCAGCGCGGTCGCCAGCGAGGTGAGCTTGGCGATGAAGCCCAACGCCGCCGGTCCCAGCAACACACCCGCATAGCCCATCGTGGTGACCGCCGCGACCGCCAGGTGCGTGGGCATGCTGCGCTGGCGACCGGCAGCGGAAAACATCACCGGCACCACGTTCGCCGCGCCGGCACCGACCAGGGCGAAGCCGGCGAGTCCGGCCAGGGGCGACGCGACCAGGACGACCAGCGCGAACCCGGCGGCGGCAAGCAGCGCGCCGCACACCACGACCCGGAACGCACCCAGGGCATGCACGATCCGGTCGCCGGTCAGGCGGCCGATCGTCATCGTCACCGCGAAGGCGACGTACCCGAAACCGGCGATGGCAGGGTCAGCGTCACGCACCGATGTCAGGAACACCGCGCTCCAGTCCAGTACCGCCCCCTCCGACAGGAACATCGCAAAGCACACCGCGCCGATCAGCAACACACGTCCACGCGGCAGCACGAACGCCGGATGATCGCCTCCGTCCCCTTCCAGCAGCAGCCCGCGGCGGCAGGTCGCCAGCAGCAGCGCCGCAACGATCGCCATGGCGACGATCGCCGACAACGGCGACGCGCCGAGCGCCAGGGCGCCTGCGACACCCCCGGCGCCGGCGATGCCGCCGACGCTGTACATGCCATGGAAGCCGGACATCATCGCGCGGCCGCCAGCGCGTTCGACGATCACCGCCTTCACGTTCATCACCACGTCGAGCACGCCCATGCCCGCACCGAAGAGCGCCAGTACCAGCGCAAGCAGGGGAAGGGTCGGCGCCAGCATCAGTGCCGGCATGCACGCGCAGATCACCGCCCCCGCCGCCAGCATCACGCGTCGGCATCCGAATCGGGCCGCCAGGCCGCCCGCCAGCGGCATCATCAGCACCGATCCCACGCCCAGGCACAACAGCATCAGGCCCAACTGCCCGTCGTCCAGCGCAAGCCGGCGTTTGGCGAACGGAATCAGCGGCGCCCAGGCGGAGATGGCGAACCCTGCCACGAAGAAGACGACGCGCGTGGCGATGCGCTCGCGCGCGCCCACGACCGGCGTCGCCGCTTCATGCCAGGTCATGCGGACTCAGGGAGCCAGCAGTTCGAACGTCACTGCGTCGCCGACGGCGCTGGACGGCGCGACCCACAGGTCGAACAGACCGGGTTCGGCGACGGGGCGGTTGTCGACGCCGTGGAATTCGAGATCGGCGCGTGTCAGCGTGAACACCACCTCCTGGGATGCGCCTGCCGCCAGCGCGATCTTGCGGAAGCGTTTCAGCTCGCGCACCGGCCGCACGCGGCTGGCGGTGCGGTCGCGCAGGTAAAGCTGCACGACCTCTTCGCCATCGCGCGTGCCCTGGTTGGCGACGCGCGTGCGGATGGTCAGCGCTTCGTCCCAACCCAGGCGCGCCGTGTCGAGTTGCGGCACGCCGTAGTCAAAACGGGTGTACGACATGCCATGGCCGAACGGATACAGCGCGGCGTGGCTGACTTCGCGCCAGCGCGTCTGAAAGAAGCGCGGCGTACCCGGCACATTGGGGCGTCCGGTCGCCGGATGGTTGTAGAAGTACGGCTGCTGCCCGGCATCCTGCGGAAAACTCACCGGCAGCCGTGCCGACGGGTTGTAGTCGCCGAACACGACGTCGGCGAGCGCGGGACCGGTCTGTGTGCCGAGGAACCAGCCCACCAGGATCGCCTGCGCATCGCGCACCGCACCTTCCAGCGCCAGCGCGCGACCGTTGCGCAACACCACGACGACCGGTGTGCCCGCCGCGGCCACCGCTTCCGCCAGCGCCTGCTGCGCGGCCGGGATCACGATCTGCGTGCGCGACTGCGCCTCACCGGAAAACTCGTGCGGCTCGCCCAGCGCCAGCAATACGACATCGGCCTCGCGCGCAGCCGCCACTGCCGCCTCGATGCCGCCTTCGAGCGGTGCCTCGATGCCACTGCCCGGCACCACCACCAGCGCGGAGGGATCCTCCAGCGCGGCGCGCACGCCCGTCTCCATGTCGACCATGCGTGAGGCGTCGCCGAAGATGTTCCAGCAGCCGCCGAGGTTGGCGGTGTCCTGGGCGAACGGCCCGATCAGCGCGATGCGCTGGCCGGCCTTCTTCAGGGGCAGCAGGTTGCCTTCGTTCTTCAACAGAACGACCGAGCGGCGCGCGCAGTCGCGTGCCAGCGCATCGTGCGCAGCGATGTGCGACTGGTCGGCTTCGCGCCCGGCATCCAGGCAGCGGTAGGGATCGTCGAACAGGCCAACCGCGGCCTTGACGTGCAGCACGCGGCGCACGGCCTCGTCGACCTCGTCCATGGTCAGGCGACCCTGCTCGACCAGCGTGGCGACGTGGCCGGCATAGATGCCGCTCTGCAGGCTCATGTCCAGTCCGGCCGACAGCGCCTTCTGCGCGGCGTCGGCCTCGTCGCTGGCATAACCGTGCGCCACCAGCTCCAGGTCGGAGGTGTAGTCCGAGACGACGAAACCCTCGAACTTCCACTCGCCGCGCAGGATGTCGGTCAGCAGCTCGCGGTTGGCCGAGGCGGGCACGCCGTTGATGTCGTTGAACGAACTCATCAGCGTCAGCGCGCCGGCATCGATCGCCGCCTTGAACGGCGGCAAGTGCACGTCGCGCAGGGTCTGCGGCGCCATGTCCACGAAGTTGTAATCCAGTCCCGCGGAGATCGCGCCATAGGCGGCGAAATGCTTGGGCGTGGTCAGCAGCGAATCGGACGCCGTCAGGTCGTCGCCCTGGAAGCCGCGCACGCGGGCGGCGGCGAACTCGCAGGACAGGTAGACGTCTTCGCCCGACGTTTCGGCGACGCGGCCCCACCGCTGGTCGCGTGCGACGTCGACCATCGGCGCGAACGTCCAGTGGATTCCCGCGGCCGTGGCCTCCCTGGCGGTGGCGCGCGCGGTGCGCTCGGCGAGGTCGGGCTCGAAGCTGGCCGCTTCACCCAGCGGAATCGGGAACACGGTGCGCATGCCATGGATCACGTCGGCGCCCAGCAGCAGCGGAATGCCGAGTCGGCTTTCCTCCACCGCGATGCGCTGCGCCTCACGGCCTTCCGCCACGCCCACGCCATTGAAGAGCGCACCGACGCGACCGCTGCGGATCTGCTCGCGCACCTGCTCGGCATCGCGCGCGAAGGTTTCCGGATTGAACTCGAACGCGAACGGCCGCAACGCATCGGCAAAGGCGCCCAGCTGGCCGATCTTCTCCTCCAGTGTCATGGCGGCGATCAGGCCCTCGATCCTTCGCTGATGCGGCATGTAAGCGATCCTCCCCGGAACGCGGGTATGACAGGGCAAGCATTATGAAAACGTTTACAGTCATGGTCAAACGCCCGGCCGCGGCCCCGTGCGCACCTGGATCGAGGCGCCCGGGAGCGCGTTCGAACCGCTCAGCCGGCCATGCCGGCGTGACGCAGCAAGGCCTCGATGCGCGGCGCGCGGCCGCGGAACGCGCGGAAGTTCTCGGCCGCGCTGCGGCTGCCGCCACGCGCCAGCACCTCGTGCCGGAACCGCGCCCCCGTTTCTGCCACGTGCGCGGGGGCTTCCTCGAAGGCCGCATAGGCATCCGCGCTGAGCACCTCCGCCCACTTGTAGCTGTAGTACCCCGCCCCGTAGCCACCCGCGAAAATGTGGCTGAACTGGTGGGGGAAGCGGTTGAACGCCGGCGGGACGTTCACGGCCACCTCGTCGCGTACATGGTCCAGCAGCGCCAGCACGGTGTCGTTGCCGGCGTCGAACGCGCTGTGCAGCTGCATGTCGAACAGGCCGAATTCCAGCTGGCGCACGGTCGCCATCCCGCTCTGGTAGTGCTTGGCCGCGACCATGCGGTCGAACAGCGCGCGCGGCAGCGGCTCACCGCTGTCCACGTGGGCGGTCATGGCCTGCACGCGCTCCCATTCCCAGCAGAAGTTCTCCATGAACTGGCTGGGCAGCTCCACCGCATCCCACTCCACCCCGTTGATGCCGGCCACGCCGAGTTCACCGACCTGCGTCAGCAACTGGTGCAGCCCATGGCCCATTTCGTGGAACAGCGTGGTCACGTCGCTGTGGCTGAAGGTGGCTGGCTTGCCGTCCATGCCCTTGCCGAAGTTGCACACCAGATACACCAGGGGCGTCTGCGTGCCGTTTGCCGTCTCGCGGCGGTTGCGGCAATCGTCCATCCAGGCGCCGCCGCGCTTGCCTTCGCGGGCGTACAGGTCGAGGTAAAACTGGCCGACCAGGCTGCCGTCGCCGTCGACTAGGCGGTAAAAGCGCACGTCGGGATGCCACGTCGGCGCTTCATCCGGCTCCACGCGCAGGCCATAAAGGTCGCCGATCACAGCGAACAGCCCGGCCAGCACCGCCGGCTCGGTGAAGTACTGCTTCACCTCCTGCGCGGAAAAGCTGTAGCGCGCCTGCTTGAGCTTCTCGCTGGCGTAGGCGAGATCCCAGGCTTCGAGCGTTTCCAGCCCCAGATGATCGCGGGCGAACGCTTCCAGCTCCGCGCGGTCGCGTTGCGCGTGCGGCCTGGCGCGTGCGGCGAGGTCGCGCAGGAACTGCAGCACCTCGTCCGGCGTATCGGCCATCTTGGTGGCCAGTGAATACTCGGCGTAGCTGGCGAAGCCCAGCAGCGCGGCCAGTTCGGTACGCAGGGCGAGGATGCGGTCGATCAGCGCAGAGTTGTCGAGCGCGTCGTTGTCGGCGAGTTCGGAAGCGCGCACCGCATTGGCGTGGTACAGGGTCTCGCGCAACGCGCGGTCGTCGGCGTAGGCCTGCACCGGCAGGTAGCACGGCATCTGCAGGGTGAATTTCCAGCCCGGTTCGTCGTCGGCCTTCGCCGCCGCGCGTGCGGCCGACACCACGTCGGCCGGCAGGCCGCCGAGGTGCTGCTTGTCCTTGATCCAGAATTCGTACTCGTCGGTCGCGTCCAGCACGTTCTGGGAGAATTTCGCCGACAGGCTCGCCAGTTCTTCCTTCACCGCGCCGAAGCGTGCCTTCTGCGCGTCCGGCAGCTCGGCGCCACCGAGGCGGAAGTCGCGCAGCGCGTTGTCCAGGACCTTGCGGCGTGCGGCATCGTAGTGCGCCGCTTCCGGCGTATCCGCCAGCGCGCGATACTGCCGGTACAGCGCAAGATTCTGTCCCAGTGCGCTCCAGAAGCGGGTCACCTTGGGCAACTGCGCGTTGTACGCGCTGCGCAGCGCGGGCGAGTTTGCGACCGCCTCCAGGTGCGTCACCTGGTTCCAGCCCCGCGACAGGCGTTCGGTCGCATCGTCCAGCGGCACCACGAAGGTCTCCCATGTCACCGGCGTGACGGATTCCGCCACCTTCACGGCCGCCTCGGCCTCGGCCAGCAACTGGTCTATGGCGGGTGCGATGTGCTCGGGGCGGATCTCGTCGAACCGCGGCAGGCCAGAGAAGTCGAGGAGTGGATTGGTCATGGCTATACCATCTGCAAAAAGGGGATTTCAGTCGGGCCAGTCGGCCCGTGCCAGCGACGGCAGGCCTCGTCCGGCGACAGCGGCGGCGATGGCATCGTCGTTCTCCACGATGGGGATGCCGCGCTCCAGATACCAGTCCCGGTTGTAGTAACTGTGCGCGTAGCGTTCACCACTGTCGCACAGGATGCTGACAATGGACCCCACCTGGCCTTCTTCGCGCATGCGCATGGCCGCCGCGAGGATGCCGACGAAGTTGGTGCCGGTCGATCCGCCAACCCGGCGACCCAGCACCGCGTTGACGTGGCGCATGGCCGCCAGGCTCAAGCCGTCGGGCACCTTCACCATCGCATCGATGCACGCCGGGATGAAGCTGGGTTCGCAATGCGGGCGACCGATGCCCTCGATCCCGGAGCCGCGCGCGCAGGTCAGCGTGGTGTCGTCGCAACCGCCGCACGCGCCCCGGTACTGGTCGAAGAACACCGAGTGCTCCGGGTCGGCACACATCACGCGCGTGGGATGACGGCGATAGCGCACGTAGCGTCCCAACGTGGCGCTGGTGCCGCCGGTACCGGGGCTGCAGACGATCCACGCCGGCACGGGATGGGGCTCGGCTTCCATCTGCTTGAAGATGGATTCGGCGATGTTGTTGTTCGCACGCCAGTCGGTGGCGCGCTCGGCATAGGTGAACTGGTCCATGAAGTGGCCGCCGCTTTCCTGCGCCAGTCGCCGCGAGACCTCGTTGATCTCCGCCGCCTGCTCGACCAGGTGGCAGCGTCCGCCCTGGAACTGGATGGCCGCGATCTTGTCGGGCGAGGTCGACGACGGCATCACGGCGATGAAGGGCAACCCGAGCAGGCGCGCGAAATAGGCCTCGGACACGGCCGTCGAACCGCTGGAGGCCTCGATCACCGGCGCGCCCTCGCGCAGCCAGCCATTCGCCAGCGAATACAGGAACAGCGAGCGTGCCAGCCGGTGCTTCAGGCTGCCGGTCGGATGGCTGGACTCGTCCTTGAGATAGACATCGATGCCGGGAAAACCGGGCAGCGGCAGCGGGATCAGGTGGGTGTCGGCAGACCGGTTGAAGTCCGCTTCGATGCGCTGGATCGCCTGCGCCGTCCAGTCACGCACTGCCATCGCCACGTGGAAGATTCCCTGCCGGGCGCCGACGCGAACGCGGCGCGATGATGGCGCGGCGGCGGGATGTGCGTGGTGGGCCGTGAAGGATTCGAACCTTCGACCAAAAGATTAAAAGTCTTCTGCTCTACCGACTGAGCTAACGGCCCGGGAACGCATCCCGGCCTTGCACCGGGACGCGCATTCTAGCGCATCGTCCGCACGGGGGCGATTCGCGCCCGTCAGGCGTAGTGGGTGGGATCCGGCACGCCGGCGTCGGCGAAGCCGGCGGCGCGCAGGCGGCAGGCGTCGCAATGGCCGCAGGCCCGGCCCTCGGCGTCGGCCTGGTAGCACGACACGGTCTGCGCGAAATCCACCCCAAGGCGCACGCCCTCGCGCACGATGTCGGCCTTGCTCATGCGCAGCAGCGGCGCCTGGATGCGCAAGCCCGCGCCTTCCACGCCTGCCTTGGTCGCCACGTTGGCGAGCTTCTCGAAGGCCTCGATGAATTCCGGGCGGCAATCCGGATAGCCCGAGTAGTCCACCGCATTGACGCCGCAGAAGATGTCGTTGGCGCCCAGCACCTCGGCCCAGCCCAGCGCGACCGACAGCATGATGGTGTTGCGGGCCGGCACGTAGGTCACGGGGATGCCGGGGCCGCCGGCCTCGGGCACGTCGATGTCATCGGTCAGCGCGGAGCCCCCGATGCTGCGCAGGTCCACGTGCACGGTCTTGTGCGCGGCGGCGCCGAGCGTAGTGGCCACGCGCGCGGCGGCATCGAGTTCGGAGGTGTGCCGCTGGCCGTAGCGCACGCTCAGCGCATGCACGGCGAAGCCCTGCTCGCGGGCGATGGCGACGACGACGGCGGAGTCCATGCCTCCGGACAGCAGGACGACGGCATTCTTCATGGGGCGATGTTTCGTGGGGTGATGGGTAGGCTACCGCAGGCGCTGCTCAGCGTCCCGGCTCGTCATCCCACAGCAGCTTGTGCAGCTGCATCTGGAAGCGAACCGGCAGGCGGTCCTCGACGATCCAGTCCGCCAGGTCGCGCGGCGACAGTTCGGACTTGCTGGGCGAGAACAGCACGTCGCAGCGCTCGGGCAAGCGATGCTCGGCCAGCATGCCGCGCGCCCACTCGTAGTCGGCGCGGCCGCACAGCACGAACTTCACCTGGTCGCGCGCGGTGAGCAGCGGCAGGTTCTCAAGGCGGTTGCGCGCCATTTCCTTGGAGCCTGGCGTCTTCAGGTCCACCACGCGCGACACGCGAGGATCGACCTCGGCGATATCGATCGCACCCGAGGTTTCCAGGGAGACGTCGAAACCGGCGTCGCAGAGCTTCTTCAGCAACACCAGGCAGCGCTTCTGCGAGAGCGGCTCGCCGCCGGTGACGCAGACGTGGCGGACGCCATGCCGGGAGACCTCGGCGACGATGTCGTCGATCTCGCGCCACTCGCCGCCGTGGAAGGCATAGGCAGTGTCGCAGTACTGGCAGCGCAGCGGGCAGCCGGTCAGGCGGACGAACACGGTGGGCCAGCCGACCGCGTTTGCCTCGCCCTGCAGGGACAGGAAGATCTCGGTGATCTTGAGGCGTTCCAGCGGGGACTGGACGATTTCGCTGGGGCGGGCGGCATCATTCATGGGGTGCGCATGATACGCCCTGCCGGTCCGGCGTCTCCGTCCGGAGCACCGGTATCTCCTAGACTCAGCGCAAGCGGCCGAGCTGGATGGCGCGCAGGCGGTCGTCGGCCGTACGGGCGACATCCGTGCCCGGGTACTTGGCGATGACCTCGCCCAGCGTGCGTTCGGCTTCGGGCAGCTTGCCGAGGCCGTAGTCGCACAGGCCGATCTTCAACAGGGCGCCTGCCGCCTTGTCGTGGGTCGGATACTGCCCCAGCAGCGCGCGGAACTGCTCCGCAGCCAGCGCGTAGTTCTGCGTGACGTAGTAGCTCTCGCCCAGCCAGTACAGGGCGTTGGGGGCGTACACGCCGCTGGGATAGAGCTGCAGGAAACTGGTGAACAATTGCGCGGCATCCGCGTAATCGCCGGCCTTGAGCTTGTCGAAGGCCACGTTGTAGGCGGCACGCTCATCACCGGCCGCGGACATCGCTCCCGTGTCCCCGTGGACGCTGGGTGGGCGCTCGGACGTAGCGGACACGACGGGCGCCGGCGCGGTGGCCGGCGCACTGCCGAGGGGGGGTGTGGCCGCGGGCGTGCCGACCGGTGACGGCGCGGCGCCGCCTTCCAGTCGGTTGAGGCGACCGTCCAGGTCGAGATACTGGTCACGGCCCCGCTGCTTGAGCTGCTCGTTCTCGTTCTGCAGCTGCTCGAGCTGGGCACGCAGCTCACGCAGTTCCGATTCCTGCTGCGTGACCTTGTTGAGCAGGTCCAGGTTCTGCTGCGGATTGTTCGCTTTCGCTTCCAGCGCGGCCACGCGATCGGCCAGGCTGACGCGCTGCGCGTGAGCGGGAGCGGCGGCCACGAGGGCCGCCGCGAGGACCAGCAGGTACGTCTTCTTCACGATCATCGTGGCGACGACGGCTTACTTGGCCGTGTAGACGATCTCGACGCGACGGTTCTGCGACCAGCAGGACTCGCTGGAATCGGTGCAGACCGGGCGCTCTTCGCCGTAGCTGACCACGGACAGCTGGCTGGCCGAACCGCCGCTGGCCTGCAGGGCGGAATTCACGGCGTTGCCGCGGCGCTCGCCCAGGCCGATGTTGTACTCACGGCTGCCGCGCTCGTCGGCGTGGCCTTCCAGCGTGATGCGCGAGGACGGACGGTCACGCAGGTACTTGGCGTGGCACCCCATGATGGCCTGGAACTCCGGCTTCAGGGCGTCCTGGTCGAGGTCGAAGTAGACCACGCGCTGGCGCAGGCAGGCGTCGGTGTCCAGGTCGCCCGGGCCGTACACGCCCGACGTGGTCGGGGTGGTCGGGGTGGTCGGCGTGGTGGTGGTGGTGTCGGCCGGCGGCGTCGGCTTCACGTCCTTCTTGCAGCCCGCCAGCACGGCGACGGACATCAGGGACAGCATCAGAACACGGGTGGTGTTGTTCATGGTCATTCCTTGCGTCATTGGAACAGGGGGACAGGTGGAGCGAGGGGTCACATTGTAGACACAAACTTAACGAGCGGTACGGTAGGGCGACCACGCAGGTTCGCGCACATCCGCATTCGCCACGACCAGACGCTGGCGTACGCGCGCATCCGCGGAGACGGCATACAGCACGCCGCGCCCGCCTTCGCGTGCGGCGTACAGCACCATGCTGGCGTTGGGGGCGAAACTCGGCGACTCGTCCAGCGAGCCCGGCGACAGCGAAGACCAGCGCGCGCCACCCAGGCTGCTGTCCATCAGGGCGATGCGGTAGTTGTTGCCGCTGCCCTGCACCACTGCCACCTTCTTGCCGTCGTACGACACCGTAGCCGTCGCGTTGTAGTTGCCTTCGAACGTCACCCGGCTGGCGCTGCCGCCAGCGGCGGGCACGCGGTAGATCTGCGGACGACCGCCGCGGTCGGAGGTGAAGTAGATGCTGCCGCCATCCGCGCTCCACACCGGCTCGGTGTCGATGGCGGACGTATTGGTGAGCTGGCGCAGCGAACGGCTGCCCAGGTCCATCACGTAGATCTCGGGATTGCCGCTGCGCGACAGCGTCAACGCCAACTGGCGGCCATCGGGCGAGAACGCGGGCGCGCCATTGATGCCGCGGAAGCTGGCGATCTTCTCGCGCGCACCGGTCGAGATGTCCTGGATATAGATGGCCGAGTTGCCGCTCTCGAAGCTGACGTAGGCCAGCTTGCGGCCATCCGGGCTCCATGACGGGGACAGCAGCGGCTCGGCCGAACGCACGACCGTCTGCGGGTTGTAACCGTCGGAATCGGCCACCATCAGCGCGTAGCGAGTTGCCTTGCCGGTGCCGGCAGCGGTGACGTAGGCGATGCGGGTCCAGAACGCGCCACGCACGCCGAGGATCTTCTCGTAGATGGCATCGGCCATCTGGTGGGCGACGTCACGCAGCGCATTCGAGCGCGCCGTCATGGCCAGGCCGAGCATGCGCTCCTTCTTGGCCACGTCGAAGAGTTCGTACTCGACGCGATAGCCGCCGTCGCCGGCATCCACCACGCGACCGACCACGATGTAGTCCTGGCGCAGGGCCTGCCAGGTCGGATACTGGATCTCGCCACCCCGGGTCGGACGCTCGGCGATGCGGGCCTCCGGCAACGTGCGGAAGGCACCCGAGCGCTCGAGGTCGGCACGGACAACTGCGGACACGTCGGTCGGCGGAGCGGCCGCGCTGCCCTGGTAGGGCATGGGCACCACGGTGATCGGCAGGGCCGAGGCGTTGCCGCCGATGATGTCGATCTCCAGACCCTGCTGCTGGGCGGACGCCAGCACCGGGGCGAGCATGAACAGGATCAAGGCGAACCAGCGCAACGGTTTCTTCATGGGCAACGACTCTGCGGTTGGGCGGGGCGGCAAAGGGATACCAGCCCCCGCGTGAACGTTTTAACAATTGTGAACGGAAGGCAGCGAAACGCGGCGTGAAGTCAGCGGTCGCGGGCCTCGAAGTTCAGCGTCAGGGTGCGGGCGAAGACGGTCTCGAAGCCACGGTACGGCAGCGGTCGCGCCTTCAGTACGGCGCGTTCGATCGAGTCCTGCCCGGCCGCATCCATGGCGCACCCCGGCTGCACTTCTGCGCTGACCACATCGCCGCCGGGCAACTGGCGGATCACCACACGGCAGCGCGTACCGACCGGGACGGACTCCGGGCGCGTCCACTGACGCAAGACAGCCTCCTGGATGGCGGCGGCATAGCGCCCCCTCAGATCCTCATCCGTGCCGCCGGTGCCCGCCGGACCGGCGGACGGCGCCTGCGTGGACGCTGCCGTGGCCGCCGCCTGGCGCGCCCGCGCATCTGCGAGCTGACGGAGCTTCTGTTCGGCCAGCTGCGCCTCGCGGGCCGCCTGCGCCCGCTGGCGCCGGATCTCCTCAAGACGCTTCTTGTCCGCCTCGGCCTTCTGCGCCGCCTCCGTGGTGATGCGCTTTTGCCTGTCCTCTTCCTGTTGGGCGGCGAGCCGGCGCTGCTGCTCGGCCTGCTCCTGGCGCTTGCGCTCGGTCAAGTCGATCTGTTCCTGGCGGCGCTTGGCCTCCTGCTCCTGTCGCGCCTTTTCCTGCGAAATCGCCTCACGGCGCGCTTCATCCTGGTCGACCTCATCCGGCACTGGAATGCGTTCCTGCGCCTGCGCCTGGCGTTCGACCGGCGCGTCCTGCGGTGCAGGCTCGGGAATCGGCTGGGGGGGCGGGACGGTGTCCTCGGGAGCCGGCTCCTGCACCGGCTCGGGCATCGGCGCCGGCTGGAAATCAAGCGCCCGTTCGACCGCCCGCGCATCGGACGACGACACGTCGAGCGTGGCCTCCATCGATTGCGAACCTGCGGCATTCAGGCGCTCGCGGTCCCACTTGAAGTACGGCGACACCAGCAGCACCACGAGCAGCAACACGTGCAGGCCGATGGCCCACGCAACCGCCCGGCCCAGCCCTTCGTCCTGCGGCAGCGTCTGTCGCTGGAAGGCTTCAGCGTGCATGGCGCGTTACTGCTTGGTCCACAGGACGACGTTGGTCACCTTGGCCTTCTTCAGCGCCTCGGTGGCGTCGATCACCCGCTGGTACGGCGCATCCGCGTCGCCTGCGAGCAATACGCGCAATTCGTTGCCCTGTTCGGCCTTGATCGGCGCCAGCATGGCCTCGAGCTGTGCCGCGTCGACGGTGCGCGGCGCCTTGTCGCCGGGCAGTTGCAGGCCCAGCCGGCCATCCGGGTAGGCGACGACGATGATCGGGTCGTTCTTGGTTTCCACGGCCTTGGCCGTGGACGACGGCAGCTTCACGTCCACGCTCAGCGTGAGCAGCGGCGCGGTCACCATGAAGATGATCAGCAGCACCAGCATCACGTCGATGTAAGGCACGACGTTGATCTCGGATTTCAGCTTGCGCCGCTTGCGGTGGACGATGCTTCCGGCCATGGGGAACTCCGCTTACTCGGCTGCGTTCTGGCGCTGGAGGATGGAGCTGAACTCTTCGGCGAAGCTCTCGTAGCGCACCGCCAGCCGCTCGACGCGGGTGGTGAAGCGGTTGTACGCCCACACCGCGGGAATCGCGACGAACAGGCCGATCGCCGTGGCGAACAGCGCTTCCGAAATGCCCGGCGCGACGGCGGCGATGCCTGCCTGCTCGCCGCTGTTGAGCATGTCGTGCATCGTCACCATGATGCCGAACACCGTACCTACGAGGCCGACGTAAGGCGCGGTGGAGCCGATGTTGGCGAGCAGTTCCAGGTTGCGCTCGAGCTGGTCGACTTCGCGCGTATAAGTCACGCGCATGGCGCGCTGTGCGCCTTCCAGCTGCGCGCGTCCGTCAAGGCCGCGCTTGTCGCGCAGGCGGGTGAACTCGCGGAAGCCCGCTTCGAAGATCGCCTCCAGGCCGGTCACCACGCGATTGCGGTCGGCGGCGCCGGCGTAGAGCTTGTGCAGTTCGGCGCCCGACCAGAAGCGGCTCTCGAACTCGTCGGCATCACGGTTGGCGTTCTTGAACACGCGACCCTTGCGGAAGATGATCACCCAGCTGATCAGCGACCCGGCCAGCAGCAGCAGCACGATCAACTGCACCGGCAGGCTCGCCTTGAGCATCAGGTCGATGTAGTTGATGCCGCTATGCACGGTGGCGGCGGCCGCATCGGCCGTCGCGGCGGCGGTCTCCGGCGGCAACGCCTCCACCACGGTGTCCTGGAAGGCCAGTAGCGTTGCGATCATCCGTCGTTCCTCGTCGTTCGGTTCGTGTTGCGCATCAGGTCAAAGCGGACGGCCCGGGGTTTCGAGCCGGCGGAATTCGTCATACAACGCCTCGGGCAGCGCAACGGGTCTGAAACCCGAGGCACTCAGCGCCGCCACCTTCACCTCAGCGGTCAGCAGGACTTCGCCGTCCCGCTCGATGGACTGGGCGAAGACCACGCTGGCCCGCTTGCACTGGTGGATGCGCGCCGACACGTGCAGCAGATCGTCCAACCGCGCGGGACGCAGGAAATCCAGGCGCATCGCGCGGACGGCGAACACCAGGTCGTGGGTCTGGCGCAGTCGTTCCTGGGCATGGCCCCGGGCCCGCAACCATTCGGTACGGGTCCGTTCGAGGAAAGCAACGTATTGCGCGTGGTACACCACGCCACCGGCGTCGGTATCTTCCCAATAGACGCGTGTCGGAAAGATGAACGGCACCGCCTCCGCGGCGATCCTCGTCGAATCAGTAGTCAACGCATGCGCTCCCGCACCCTGTGGTGCATACCAACCTGTAACCAGTGCCGCTCAGAACAGTTCACCGGACGCATCGCCCGGTTCGGGAACGCGCCCCTTCGGCGTGAGTCCCAGGTGCAGGTACGCCTTGCGGGTCGCCATGCGTCCGCGAGCGGTGCGGATCAGGAAACCCTGCTGGATCAGATAGGGTTCGATGACATCTTCCAGCGTGCCCCGCTCCTCGCTGAGCGCGGCAGCCAGGGACTCGACGCCCACCGGACCGCCATCGAAACTGTCGACGATGGTGCGCAGCATGCGGCGGTCGAGTTCGTCGAAGCCCTCGGGGTCCACCTTCAGCATCTGCATCGCCGCGCGCGCGACATCGACGTCGATATGACCGTCGGCCTTGACCTGCGCGTAATCGCGCACGCGGCGCAGCAGGCGGTTGGCGATGCGGGGCGTGCCGCGGGCACGGCGCGCGATCTCCGCGGCGCCTTCCGGCACGCAGTCCATGCCCAGGATGCGCGCGGAGCGCTGCACGATACGGGTCAGCTCTTCGGGCGAGTAGAACTCGAGTCGCTGCACGATGCCGAAGCGGTCCCGCAGCGGAGCGGTCAGAAGACCGGCGCGGGTGGTGGCGCCGATCAGGGTGAACGGTGGCAGGTCGAGTTTGATCGAACGGGCCGCAGGGCCCTCGCCGATCATGATGTCGATCTGGAAATCCTCCATCGCCGGGTACAGCACTTCCTCGACGACGGGCGAGAGGCGATGGATCTCGTCGACGAACAGCACGTCGTGCGGCTGCAGGTTGGTCAGCAGCGCCGCCAGGTCGCCGGCTTTCTCGATCACCGGGCCCGAGGTCACGCGCAGGTTCACGCCCAGCTCGTTGGCGATCACGTGGCTCAGCGTGGTCTTGCCGAGGCCGGGCGGCCCGAAGATCAGCACGTGGTCCAGTGCCTCGCCGCGTCCTTTCGCCGCCTGGATGTAGATGTCCAGCTGTTCGCGCACCGGCTTCTGGCCGAGATACTCGTCCAGCCGCTTCGGCCGGATGCTGGCCTCGATGGCGTCGTCTTCGCGGGTGGCGGAGGAATCGATGATGCGGTCGGCGGTCATGGCCCCATTATGACGGACCGGCTGTGCTTGCGACCGCGCGATCAGGCCGCCACGACAGGCCGTGACCTCATCCCGCGCGTCAGCCGCTCGTAGGAGGCATGCCACGCCCATTCCAGCGGCCCCCGCTTCGCATGTCGCTGCCACGCGTGGGCGAACACCATCACGCAGGCCGCAACCGCCGCGTAGGCCGCGATCGTTACCGGCACCGAAGCGGCATCCGGAACACGCCGCGCCAACCCCAGTCCCCAGTCGTAGCAAAGGGCGGACGCCAGCAGGTTCTGCAGCACATACCCACTCAATGCCATGCGGCCCACCTCGGCCAAGCGCTGTCCGAGGAAGCCGGGTGTTGGCCGCCGCTGGAACGCTTCCGCGACCGCCGCCAGGAGTCCCACCGCCACGAATGGCGCGCTGCCGTAGCGGCCGGCCATGATGCCTGCTTCGCCTCCGAACACGCCCAGCGCCATGTCGATGGGCCACGCCAGCCCCAGGCCGATGACCATCAGCCAACGGCGCAGGCGCGCGCCGCGCGCCTCGAACACGCCCGCATCGAGCAGGCGCGCCCCGGCCAGGAACAACGCCACGCTCATCGGTGCGATGAAGATCATTTCCTGGCGGAAGAGCCAGACGTGGTCGATCCGCGCCACCACCAGGTCCCACCAGCTCGCATTGACCGTTGCCGTCGCGACGGCCGGCTCGGCCGCGAGCTGGTCACCCCACAGCGCCAGCGCAACGACGATGATGCCCAGGAACATCAGGTGGAGCGTGGCGGCCACGGCCAGCCAGGCCCACCGACCCCGGGCACCCAGCTTCAACATGAAGGCCACGATCACCGATGTGAGCGCATAGCCCATCAGCACATCGAATTCGACGACGAACAGATAGTTCAGCACGCCATCGACGAAGAGCAGCAGCGCGCGTATCAGGTACGGACCCGGCCACCGGGCACCCTGCGCCGCCGCGGAACGCTGCTGCAAGGCGATGCCCATGCCGAACATCAGCGCCAACAGACCGAGGAACTTGCCCTGGGTCAGCTGCTGCAAGGCCAGCACGGCCCAGTGCGCCTCCGATGCTCGTCCCCACCCGAACTCCATGTAACCGAGCAAGCCGCCGGGATACATGAAGACCCAGATGTTGGTGCCCAGCGTGCCGAGGATGGCGATGCCGCGCAGCACGTCGAGCACGGTCAGGCGGTCATGCGGCGGCATCCTGCCTCCTTGCGTGGGGCGGAGCCCAAGTTTACGGCAGCGCCCCGCACGCGACGCGCGGTCAGATCTCGACCTGCGCGCCGAGCTCGACCAGGCGGTTGCCCGGGATCCGGAAGAACCCCGTCGCAGGCGCCGCATTCCGATGCATGGCCGCGAACAGCTTGTCGCGCCAGATCGGCATGCCTCCCTGTCGACGCGCGACCACGGTTTCGCGGCTGGCGAAGTACGTGGTTTCCATCGGGTCGAAATACACGCCGCCCTGGTCGCACGACCCCATCAGTGCCTGCGGGACGTCCGGCGTTTCGGCGAAACCGTAGCTGATCACCACCCGGTAGAAATCGTCGCCGATCGGATCGATCTTCAGGCGCTTCTTCTTCGGCGCATACGGCACGGTCAGCGTCTCGACCGTCAGGAACACGTTGCGCTCGTGCAGCACCTTGTTGTGCTTGAGGTTGTGCAGCAGCGCGTGCGGCACCACGCCCTTGTCGGCGGTCAGGAAGATGGCCGTGCCGGGGACGCGCACCGGCGGCGCCAGCATCAGGCCCGGCAGGAAGGTATCCAGCCGGATGCCTTCCTTCTGCACCTCGCCATGCAGCAGCTCGCGGCCGCGGCGCCAGGTGCGCATCATCGTGAAGGCGGTGATGCCGATGAACAGCGGCACCCAGGCGCCGATGCCGGTGACCAGCTTGGCGCCGTTGGCGAACAGGAAGGCCAGGTCGATCACCAGGAAGACGCCGCACAACGGCAGTACCCAGCGGCGCGAATCCGGCCAGCGCGTGTACGCCACGATGGCCAGCAGCAAGGTATCGATCAGCATGGTACCGGTGACCGACAGGCCATACGCCGTGGCCAGCGCCCCCGAGCTCTGGAAGCTCAGCACCAGCACGATCACCGCCAGGTACAGCATCAGGTTGACCGACGGCACGTAGATCTGGCCGATGGTGTCCTTCGAGGTGTACTTGATGTGCAGGCGCGGCAGGTAGCCCAGCTGGATGGCCTGGCGCGTCACCGAGAACGCGCCGGTGATGACCGCCTGCGAAGCCACCGCGGCCGCCGTCGTCGCCAGCACCAGCATCGGGATCTGCGCCCAGTCCGGGATCGACATGTAGAACGGATTCGCGACCGCTTCGGGATGGCGCAGCAGCACCGCGCCCTGGCCGTAGTAGTTCAGCACCAGCGCCGGCAGCACGAAGCCGAACCAGCCCCAGCGGATGGGCCGTTTGCCGAAGTGGCCCATGTCGGCGTACAGCGCCTCACCGCCGGTCACGGTCAGCACCACGGCGCCGAGGATCAGCACGGCGTGCCAGTCGTGGGTCACGAAGAAATGCCACGCCCAGTACGGGTTGAGCGCCGCCAGCACCGAGGGATTGTGTGCGATGTTGTAGATGCCGAAGCCGGCCAGCACGATGAACCAGGTGATCATCACCGGACCGAAGGCCCTGCCGACTTTCGCCGTGCCGAAACGCTGCATGGCGAACAGGCCGGTCAGGATGACCAGGCTGATCGGCACCACCCACTGCTTGAAGACGGGCGACACGACTTCCAGGCCCTCCACCGCACCCAGCACGGTGATCGGCGGGGTGATCATGCCGTCGCCGAAGAACAGCGCCGCGCCGAAGATGCCGAGGATGCCGACTGTGTAGCTCATGCGCGAGCCCTTGGCCAGGCTGCGCTGCGCCAGCGCCGTCAGCGCCATGATGCCGCCCTCGCCTTCGTTGTCGGCGCGCATGATCACGATGACGTACTTCAGCGTCACCACCAGCAGCAGCGACCAGAAGCCCAGCGACAACAGGCCGCGCACCGTGTCAGGATCGGGCGTCAGGCCGAAGTGCGGGTGGAACATCTCCTTGATGGTGTACAGCGGGCTGGTGCCGATGTCGCCGAACACCACGCCGACCGCGCCGGCCACCAGCGCGACCATGCCTGCCTTGGAATGACCGTGCTGGCCGGTGTCGCCGGGCGCGGCGTGGGAAGAATGTGGGGTGGACATGGCGGCCGGCAGGGTAGCGCTGTGGAAGTGAAGGGATGCTCTAACGCAGCGCTCAGCGCAGCGCGGCCTGCAGGGCCTTGCGGATGATCATGGCGGCATCGTCGCCGGGCGCGGCGGCATCACGCGCCATGCGGGTGGCCTCGGCGGGCTTGTAGCCGAGCTGCTGCAGGGCGATGGTGGCTTCGGACTGCGGATCCGCCGGCAGCGCGGTGATGCCGCCCACGCCGGTACCCATCAGGTCGGCCGCGCGGTCGCGCAGTTCCACCACCATGCGCTCGGCGGTCTTCTTGCCGATGCCGGGGATGCGCGTCAGCGCCGTGACATCGCCGGCCTGCACCATGCGCGCGAACTCGTCCACGCTGGCGCCGGACAGCACCGCCAGCGCGATCTTCGCGCCGATGCCGCTGACCTTCTGCACGTCGCGGAACAGCCGGCGCTCGCCCTCGCGCAGGAAGCCGTACAGCGACACGCTGTCCTCCTTCTGCGCATGGTGGGTGAACAGCAGCACTTCGCGACCCACGTCCGGCAGGTCGTAGAACGTGCTCATCGGCGCCTCGAGCTCATAGCCCACGCCGCCCACGTCGATCACCAGCCAGGGCGGGGACTTGTACGCCAGGATGCCGCGAAGACGTCCGATCATTTCCTGCTCCATGCCAGTTGCGAACTCACGCCCAGCCGTTTTGCGGTGGCGCGCACGTGTGCGTGGGTGATGGCGACGGCCAGCGCATCGGCCGCATCGGCCTGCAGCTTGCCGTGCAGGTTGAGCATGATGCCGACCATGTGCTGGATCTGGGTCTTTTCTGCGCTGCCACGGCCGACGACGGCCAGCTTCACTTCCTTGGCGGCGTACTCGTGCACCGGCAGGTCGCGCAGGACGACGGCACTGATGGCGGCGCCCCGCGCCTGCCCCAGTTTCAGCGCCGAATCCGGATTGCGCGCCATGAAGACTTTCTCGATGGCCACTTCGTCCGGTTGCCACGCGGCGATGATGGCGGTCAGCCCATCCAGCAGCACGCGCAGGCGCTGCGGGAAATCCTCGGCGCCCAGCAGCACCAGCGGTGCATGGTGGACGTGGCTCACCTTGCCCGTGGCATCGACATCGATGATGCCGATGCCGGTGCGCTGGGAACCGGGGTCGATGCCGAGGATGCGGGTCACGGGATCGGCTTACGCGTACGCGTCGGCGCCCAGGTCGGCGTTGGAGTAGACGTCCTGCACATCGTCGAGGTCTTCCAGCATGTCCAGCAGCTTCTTCACCTGCAGGGCGGTCTCGCCTTCCACGCGGATGTCGTTGTCGGCACGGTAGGTTATCTCGGCGTGGCCCGGCGCCAGGCCGGCGGCCGTCATCGCCTCCTTGACGGCCTGGAAAGCATCCGGCGCGGTGACCACGTCGATCGAGCCGTCGTCGGGATAGATCACGATGTCATCGGCGCCCGCCTCGATGGCCGCTTCGGTGATCTTCTCCTCGTCGGCCCCCGGTGCGTAGCTCAGCACGCCGAGGCGCTTGAACATGAAGGCGACCGAGCCTTCCGTTCCCATGTTGCCGCCGTGCTTGCCGAACGCATGGCGCACTTCGGCCACGGTGCGCACGCGGTTGTCGGTCAGGCAGTCGACGATCACCGCGACGCCGCCCGGCGCGTAGCCTTCGTAGCGGATCTCTTCGAACACCACGCCTTCCAGTTCACCGGTCGCCTTCTTGATGGCGCGCTCGATGACGTCCTTCGACATGTTGGCCGACAGGCCCTTGTCCACGGCCGCACGCAGGCGCGGGTTGTTGGCGGGTTCGCCGCCGCCGGCGCGGGCCGCCACGCCGATCTCGCGGATGATCTTGGTGAAGATCTTGCCCCGTTTGGCATCGGTGGCGTTCTTGCGGGCTTCGATCGACGGGCCTCTGCCCATGGTGACTTCCGGAGTGCACTGACAAGGGCGCGGATTATACGCGCCCGCCTGCGCAGGTCAGTCCTGTCCGTCGAAGCGGCCGTTGCGAAGGAAGCAGGCCGCCTGGTGGGCGGCATCGGCGGAGAACACCAGACCGGTGTGGCTGGCAGGCACCACGCAGTGCGCCGCCAGGCCGGGCAGCCGGGTCTCTTCCAGTCCGACCGTGCCGTCCGACGCGCCGTCGAACCGGGTGATCAGGCGCCCGATGCCGCGCGCGACGTTCCCCGCCACCATCGCCACCGGTACGTGCCCGTCCCATGGCACGCAGCCCGTCTGCAGCAGCGCGCCGCTGCGGCCGAGCACGGGCGCCGTCCAGACGTGCCGACCCAGACGGCGGGCGGCGCCGCTGCCGCACAGCGGCGACCCCAGGCAGACCATCCGCCGCACGGGCAAGCCGGGCGCGCGACGCAGTGCCTCCAGTCCTATCAGGCCGCCCAGGCTGTGCCCGACCAGATGCACCGGCGGCGAGGCCTGCAGCCGCTCGATCAGGGCGGCGATCGCCGGATCCGGGCCGCCCAGGATGCTGGGATAGCCGAACACTTCGACCTCGAAGCCTTCGCGGCGCAATCGCCGTGCGAGGGGAGCGAGCCAGGATTTCGCATTCCAGATGCCGTGCACCAGCAGCACGCGGGTGGTGTCGTCTCTCGCATCATTCATGCGCGGCCGTATGGGCGACAGCGCGGGTTCGTGGCCCACCGCGTCAGTGCGTTGCATGCAGGCGCTTCCATTCGCGCGGCGACATGCCGCTGTGCGCCTTGAACGCACGCGACAGCGCCGCCTCGCTGCCGTAGCCCACGTCCGAGGCCACCACCTTGAGTGGCCTGCCCTGCCGCAGCGCCTGTTGTGCGAGGCCCACCCGCCAGCCCTGCAGGTACTGGCCCGGCGTGGTGCCCAGCGCCTCGCGGAAATGCGTCGCGAACACGCTGCGCGACATGCCGGCCACGCCCGCCAGGTCGTCCAGCGTCCAGTCCTTCGACGGCGCCTCGTGCATGGCGACGAGGGCGTGACGCAGGCGCGGGTGCGACAGGCCGGCCAACATCCCGCCCTTCACCTCGCCGGTCTCCATCAGTTGCCGCAGCACCTGGATCATGACCACCTCGAACAGCCGGTTGACCAGCGCGGTGCGGCCGCAGCGCTGGGTGAAGGCCTCCTCGAACAGCAACGCCAGCA
Organism: Pseudoxanthomonas sp. LjRoot127; assembly: GCF_964253495.1. Classification (NCBI taxonomy): domain Bacteria; kingdom Pseudomonadati; phylum Pseudomonadota; class Gammaproteobacteria; order Lysobacterales; family Lysobacteraceae; genus Pseudoxanthomonas; species Pseudoxanthomonas sp. LjRoot127. The sequence goes on along the minus strand of NZ_CAXUQR020000001.1, from coordinate 2,436,121 downwards.
CCTCCTGCGCACCGACGATGCCGTCGAGCGGCAGGCAGACCACGTCCGGCAACGCGGCGCCGATCGGATTCTGCGCGCCGCCGTCGAAGCGCACGTTGGCGCAGGCCATGTCGGCTCCGCGTTCGTCGTCGCTGACGAAACGGTGCGTCATCGCACGGGGATAGAGCAGCAGGCTGGGCGCGTCGATGCGCAGCGACGCGCTGCCGTGGAACACCTCCAGCGGCCCGCGCTGGATCAGGTGCAGCTGGCCCACGCCAGGCTCCGCCTCCAGCGTGTTGATGCCGCAGAGCGCGCCGGCATGGAACACCTCCGCCGACACCGAGAACCGTTCCAGCAGCACAGCGAGCCTGTCGACCACATCGGTACTCCCGATCAAGTTATCAGGACTATACGTCACGAATCGTACGCACGGAGCGCGCAAAGTACACCTCACCGGACGGCCACCCCGCTCCGGACCCCCCCCACCCTTGCAGGAGTAACGCCATGTCCATCGAAACGATCCTCTACACCGCCACTGCCACCGCCTCGGGTGGCCGCGAAGGCCAGGCCACCTCGTCCGACGGCGCGCTGGACGTCACGCTGTCGACCCCGCGCGAACTGGGCGGCGCCGGTGGCCCGGGCACCAACCCCGAGCAGCTGTTCGCCGCCGGCTACTCGGCGTGCTTCCTGGGTGCGTTGAAGTTCGTCGCCGGCAAGCAGAAGATCAGCCTGCCTGGCACCACCACCGTCACCGGCAAGGTCGGCATCGGCCAGATCCCCACCGGCTTCGGTATCCAGGCGGAATTGACCATCGCTGCACCCGGCATCGCCCGCGACCAGCTGCAGGCCCTCGTCGACGCTGCACACATCGTCTGCCCGTACTCCAACGCCACGCGAGGCAACATCGACGTGACGCTGGCGATCGCCGACTGACCGCTGTTCCTGACCACCCTCCACAGGAATCCAATCCCATGAACACGCTCACCCGCACGTTTGCCGCCAGCATGCTGGCCGTCGCCACCCAGGCCGGAATGACCGCCCAGGCCGCACCGGCCACCGCGCCGGTGGCCGCAGAACGCACCGCCAGCACCATCACCACCGCCGACGGTGTGCAGCTCTATTACAAGGACTGGGGCCCGAAGAACGGTCCGGTCGTGACCTTCAGCCATGGCTGGCCGCTGTCTTCGGACAGTTGGGAGTCGCAGATGATCTTCCTGGCTTCCAAGGGCTACCGCGTGGTGGCGCACGACCGCCGCGGCCACGGCCGCTCCAGCCAGCCGTGGGACGGCAACGACATGGATCACTATGCCGATGACCTCGCCACCGTGATCAACACACTCGACCTGAAGGACGTCACCGTGGTCGGCTTCTCCACCGGCGGCGGCGAAGTGGCGCGCTACATCGGTCGCCACGGCACCGGCCGGGTGAAGAAGGCGGTGCTGATCAGCGCGGTTCCGCCGCTCATGCTGAAAACCGCGGACAACCCGGGCGGCCTGCCGATCGAAGTGTTCGATGGCATCCGCAAAGGCCAGTTGGACAACCGTGCGCAGCTCTACAAGGACATCCCGTCCGGCCCGTTCTACGGCTTCAACCGTCCGGGCGCGAAGGTATCGCAGGGCCTGATCGACAGCTGGTGGGCGCAGGGCATGCAGGGTGGCCACAAGAACACGTACGACTCGATCGCCGCGTTCTCGGCCACCGACTTCCGCGACGACCTGAAGAAGTTCGACATCCCCACCCTGGTGATACACGGCGACGACGACCAGATCGTCCCCATCGACGCCGCCGGCCGCAGCTCGGCCAGGCTGATCAAGGGCGCGCAACTGATCGTCTACGCCGGCGCACCGCACGGCCTGACGGACACGCACAAGGATCGCGTCAACCAGGACCTGCTCGACTTCCTGCAGAAGTAAGTTCCAATACGCAGACAAAGCAACGGCCGCATCAAGCGGCCGTTCGCTTTTGATCTTCCGGATCCCGATGCGCCAGCGAGCCCACCAGACCCGGAGGGCGGCGGACAGGGATGTCCGCCGTTTTCCGCCTCGCCAGTGCTGCCCTGTAGCAGCGGGCCATGCCCGCGATGCTCTATCCCCGCCTGCATGGAAAGCATCGCGCCCAAGCGGCGCCCCCTACGGGGATGGGCGTGATCTTCCCGGTCTACGAACGGCCGCGAGCACTAGCAGACCCGGAGGGCGGCGGACATGGATGTCCGCCGTTTTCCGCCTCGCCAGGAAGGCGAGTCGGAAAATCCTGATAGCAACGAACTGATGGGATTGCTTCGTCGTGAAAGACGCTTTCTTTTGGTGACTTTTCTTTGCGTCAACAAAGAAAAGTTACCCGCTCGACCGAAGGGCTAGCGGAAGCTCCTGCATCAACCGACAGAAGAAGCATCCCGCCGCAGGATGAACTCATCATCCAGCGTCTTCCCCACCGGAAACTTGTACGCCCCGACCCGCACAAACCCCTGCCGCCCATAGAACCGCTGCGCACCGAAGTTCTCCGACCACACCCCGATCCACAGCGTCCGCGGCCCGTCCTTCAACAGCCACCGTTCCACCTCGGCGAACAGCTTCCCGCCCCACCCACCGTTCTGGTGCGAGGCCAGCACGTACAGCCGCTTCAGCTCGCCATCGCCCTTCACCACGTCCGCGTGCGGCAACCCGCACGGCCCGGCGGCCGCATGGCCCACGGCCACGCCATCGTCCTCCAGGAACCACACCGCGTAATCCGGGTGCGACAGGATGATCCGCTGCTTGTCGACGTCATAAGCATCGGCGAGGAATGCGGCGAGATCCTCAGCCGGATACAGATGCCCGAAGGTTTCCGTGAACGTACGCGACGCCAGGTCCGAAAGGGCCGTGGCGTCATCGACGGTGGCGCGGCGGATCTGCACGCTTACGCGTCCTCTTCTTCCTCTTCGTCCGCCTCGTCTTCCTCGTCGGCGTCCTCGTCTTCTTCCTCTTCGTACTCTTCTTCGTCTTCTTCTTCGTCTTCTTCTTCGTAGTCGTCTTCGCCGAAGTCCTCGCCGTCCCAGCGGCCCTGGCCGTCCGGTACGAAGGTCACCGCCATCGCGGCCGGCGACGTGCCGACACGCACCAGCCAGCCGCCGAACACGCGCGCGCGTTCCGTCACCAGGCCCGCATCGGCGCCTTCATTGCCCAGGCGTTCCCATTCCAGCGAAAAAGCATATTCCGTCATTGCGTGTTTCTCTCTCAGTCTTTCTTCGGACGAACCTGGATGTGGACTTCAGCAAGCTGCTCGTCCGGGATCGGCGACGGCGCACCGGTCATCAGGCACTGCGCGCTGGTGGTCTTGGGGAACGGGATGACGTCGCGGATCGACTCCGTGCCCGCCATCAGCGCCGCGATGCGGTCGATGCCGAACGCGATGCCGCCATGCGGCGGCGCGCCGAAGCGCAGCGCGTCCAGCAGGAAGCCGAACTTCGCTTCCGCCTCTTCCGCACCGATGCCAAGCAGCTCGAACACCGCGCTCTGCATGTCGGGGCGGTGGATACGGATCGAACCACCACCGATCTCGTTGCCGTTCAGCACCATGTCGTAACCGCGCGATACCGCCGTCTTGGCATTCGCGCGCAGGTCGTCGATGTCGTCCACCGCGGGCGCGGTGAAGGGATGGTGGAGCGCGACGTAGCGTTGCGCTTCCTCGTCCCACTCGAACATCGGGAAGTCGGTGACCCACAGGGGCTTCCAGCCGTCCTGCACCAGGCCAAAGTCCTTGCCGGCCTTCAGGCGCAGTGCGCCCATGAAGTCGCTGACCTTGTTGTAGCCGCCCGCGCCGAAGAACACGATGTCGCCGTTGCCGGCGCCGACGTGCTTCACCAGCGCCGCGAAGGCGTCTTCGGCGAAGAACTTACGGATCGGCGAGGAGATTTCGCCAGCCTCGTCGATCTTGATGTAGGCCAGGCCCTTGGCGCCGTACTTGGCGGCGTGCGCGGCGTACTCGTCGATCTGCTTGCGGCTGAGCGACGCCCCGCCCGGGATGCGCAGCGCGGCCACGCGGCCGTCCGGATCGTTCGCGGCGGCGGTGAATACGGCGAACTCACTGGACTTCACCAGCTCGGCCACGTCGACGAGTTCCAGCGCGATGCGCAGGTCCGGCTTGTCCGAACCGTAGCGACGCATCGCCTCGGCCCAGGTCATGCGCGGGAATTGCGCATCCAGCTGCACGTCCATCACCTCGGCGAAGATGTCGCGGATCATGCCTTCCACGGCGTCCTGCACGTCGCGCTCGCGCACGAAGGCGAACTCCATGTCGAGCTGGGTGAACTCCAGCTGGCGGTCGGCGCGCAGCGCTTCGTCGCGGAAGCAGCGCGCGATCTGGTAGTAGCGGTCGAAGCCGGCGACCATCAGGATCTGCTTGAACAGCTGCGGCGACTGCGGCAGCGCGTAGAACTCGCCCGGGTGCATGCGCGCCGGCACCAGGAAGTCGCGCGCACCTTCGGGCGTGGCCTTTGTGAGGATCGGCGTTTCGATGTCCTGGAAGCCGCGCGCATCCAGCCAGCGGCGCAACGCCTGCACCAGCCGGATGCGCGTGCGCTGCTTGCGCTGCATGTCGGCGCTGCGCAGGTCCAGGTAGCGATACTTCAGGCGCGTCTCCTCGCCCGGGTTCTCGTGGTGGTGGAACGGCAGCGGATCGGCCTTGTTGAGCACGGTGATCTTGGTGGCGATCACTTCCACCTGGCCGGTGCGGATCTTGGTGTTGACGGCCTCGCGCGCGCGCACGACGCCTTCGATCTGCAGCACGTCCTCGTAGCCCAGCGACGCGGCCACCTTGAACACCTCGGCATTGGACGGGTCCACGGTGACCTGGACGATGCCTTCGTGGTCGCGCAGGTCGATGAAGCAGACACCGCCGAGGTTGCGGGCGACGTCGGTCCAGCCGCACAGGGTCACGGTCTGGCCGATCATGGCCTCGTCGACGAGGCCGCAGAAATGGGTACGCATGGGGGCTCCACTGGGTTCGGACCGGGGCCGGGACATTCCGCGGCGGGACAGGCCGGTCAAGCCGCGTAGTTTACCCGGTCCCCCGCCCGCGGACCCCACCCGCCCCTGCACGGGCTTAACGGGTCCGGCGTATGCTGGCTGCTCCCCAGGAGGGCGCCACCATGAAGAAGCCGTTGTTGCAGTCCGTGCTCGTACTGTTGCTGGCCCTGGTGGCCGGCAGCGCCGCCGCCCAGATCACGCCCAAGGCGTACGCGCCGGAAAACCTCCGCACGCTTTCAGTGCAGGACCAGACCCGGGTGATCAGCCTGGAATACTCCGAGCAGTCCCGCGGTCGCCGCATCCCGGACGACCAGCTCCGCTTCTACCTGGACCAGGTCAACCGGTCCAACTGGACCTTCAGCCGGATCAAGCAGGACATCGCCCAGTCGCTCGGCGGCAACAACGGCGGCTGGAATCCCAACCCGCCGCCCGCCGGCAACACCATCCTCTGCGAGAGCAAGAGCGGCGACGCCAAGCGGTGCACGCCGCCGTGGCGTGGGCAGTCGCGGCTGGTGCGGCAGATCTCCAACAGCCGCTGCGAAGAGGGCGCCACGTGGAGCTCGCAGGACGGCCTGATCACCGTATGGAAGGGGTGCCGCGGCGAATTCGCCCAGGGCAACGCCACCGGTGGCACGATCCGCTGTGAAAGCAACGACGGCCGCGGGCGCACCTGCCGCACGCCGTGGAGTGGCCACTCGCGCCTGACCCGACAGCTGTCGAACGCGGCCTGCGTGGAAGGCCGGAGCTGGCAGTCGCAGCAGGGCCAGGTGTACGTCGGCAATGGCTGCCGCGCCGAATTCGCGCCACGCGTGGGAAGCGGTGGCGGTTCCAGCAACTACTCGGTGACCTGCAGCAGCGAAGACAACCGCCGCAAGACCTGCGCCTACGACCCGCGCCAGGGTCGTCCGATCCTGCTGCAACAGATCTCGAACACCAGCTGCCGCGAAGGCTACAGCTGGGGTTACACCGGCACGCAGGTATGGGTGGACCGCGGCTGCCGCGGCCGCTTCGGGCCGCGCTGAGCCGCCGTTACCGACTCAACCGCCGGCGCCCCAGGGTGCCGGCGGCAGTTCGACCGGCGTGGTGAGGTCGAATTCCACCCGGAACAACCGGCCGTTCGGCCGGCTCAACTCGTAGACGAAGGTCTTGCCGGGCACCAGTTCCATCGCCCACGTATTCGTCACCGAGGCCGCCAGGCCTTCCCGCTCGAACATCGCGATCGAATCCGCATCCACCGGGAACGCCTGCCGCCGCGTACTACCCGGCTCGGCCGTGTCGCCGCCATACATCGTCACCGCGTCCGGACTGCCGTCTTCGTGGCGGTGGTCGTGCTTCAACCTCAGGCCGGTACCGGTGCGCGTCAGCACCCAGGTGCGCGAATGGTCGTCGCCTACGTGGAAGGGAATGCGGATCTCGCGCGTCGGGTCGTCGCACCCCCGCACGTGCATGACCAGCGCCTTGCCCTCGAAAGGATCAGGCGTGGTCGGTGCGGGCTGGTTGGCGGTGATGCGGCCCGCATAGGCCTTGCCGCACAGGTGCTGCAGGTTGGCAAAAAATTGCGCGTGAGGCTCTGTAATGATGTTGACCGGCGGCGGCGCACTGAAGTCGTCCGAAATACGGTACTTCGGCTCTCCCCCCTGACATCCGGCAATGCAGAGCGCAGCCAGCAAGAACAATACGGCACCTTTCATTGCATCCCCCCGCGACACGAAGGGATGCACCTTACACCGACGCTCTCAGGACGAGGATGTCGACGACGGCGTCGCAGGCTTCGATTCCGTCTTCGCCGGCGTACTTTCGGTCTTCGCCGGCGCCGGCTCGGCAGGCTTCGACTCACCGGAAGGCTTGGCGCCTTCGCCGCCGTCTGCCAGGTTGCGCTTCTTGTCGCCGTCCTTCTTGAAGTCGGTCTCGTACCAGCCGCTGCCCGCCAGCCGGAACGACGGCGCCGTCAGCTGGCGCTTCACCGCGTGCGCACTGCAGGCGGGGCAGGTGTCGGGATCCGGATCGGACAGTTTCTGCAGGCGGTCGAAACTGTGGCCGCACTGGGTGCATTCGAAGGCGTAGATGGGCATGGCAGCTGATCGGGGGGTGGGACGGACGTACGGGGTGTGGGGATGGCGGTGGCGCGATTCAAGCCTCGTCGTACAGCGCCGACCAGGCCTCTTCGGCCTTCGCCAGTTGCTGCTGTAGCGCTTCGCGATCCCGGCCCAGTCGCGCGGCGAGTTCGGCGTCGGCGTAGCTCTTCGGGTCCGCGAGTTGCGCATCGACATCGGCCAGCTTGCCTTCGAGTTCGGCGACCTTGGCCTCGGCGGCGGCCAACTTCACCGGATTGACCTTGCGCACGGGCGCTGGCGCGGCTTTCGGCGTGGGCGCGGGCTCGCTGCGCAGTGGTTTGCTGCCCTGCGCGGAGGCGCGCGTGCGCAACCAGGCGGCGTACTCGTCGAGGTCGCCGTCGAACGGCTCGACCACGCCATCGGCGACGCGCCAGAAGGTGTCGCACACCAGGCCGATCAGGTGGCGGTCATGCGAGACCATCACGATCGCGCCATCGAAATCGCTGAGCGCTTCGGCCAAGGCTTCGCGCATCTCCAGATCGAGGTGGTTGGTGGGTTCGTCGAGCAGCAGCACGTTCGGCTGCTGCCAGGCGATCAGCGCCAGTGCCAAGCGGGCGCGTTCGCCGCCGGAGAAGCCATCCACCGGCTCGAATGCGCGGTCGCCCGGGAAGTTCCACTTGCCCAGGAAGTCGCGGAACGATTGGTTGCTGCCTTCCGGCGACAGTTCGCGGAAATGGTCCATCGGCGACTGGCCTTCATGCAGCGACTCCACCGTGTGCTGCGCGAAGTAGCCGATGCGCAGGTCCGGGTGCGCCATGCGGTCGCCTGCCATGGTCGACAACTCGCCCACGAGCGTCTTTACCAAGGTGGTCTTGCCGGCACCATTCGGGCCCAGCAGGCCGATGCGCTGACCCGCTTCGAGGCCGAAGCCGACGTCGTGGAGGATGACGGCGTCGCCGCCGTAACCGGCTTCGACATGGTTGAGGCGGATCAGCGAGAACGGCAGCTTGGCCGGCTCGGCGAACTCGATGCGGAATTCGCGCTCCGCGCGCACGGCCTCGGTACCGGCCAGCTTGGCCAGGCGCTTCATGCGGCTTTGCGCCTGCGCGGCCTTCGATGCCTTGGCCTTGAAGCGGTCGATGAAGCTCTGCAGGTGCGCGCGTTCTGCCTGTTCCTTCTCGTGCGCGATCTGCTGCTGGCGCAGCTGTTCGGCGCGCTGGCGCTCGAAGTCGGTGTAGCCGCCGGTGTACAGCTTGGCGCCGCCGCCATGCAGGTGCAGCGTGTGGGTCGCGACGTTGTCGAGGAACTCACGGTCGTGAGAGATCAGCAGCAGCGTGCCGGGATACTTCAGCAGCCACTGCTCCAGCCAGAGCACGGCGTCCATGTCGAGGTGGTTGGTGGGTTCGTCGAGCAGCAGCAGGTCGCTGGGCATCATCAGCGCGCGCGCCAGGTTCAGGCGCACCCGCCATCCGCCGGAGAACGACGACACCGGGCGGTGGTGCGTGTCGGCCGGGAAACCGAGGCCGTGCAGCAGCTTGCCGGCGCGCGCCTCTGCGTCGTAGGCGCCGATCTCGGCCATCTTCTGGTGCGCATTGGCCACCGCTTCCCAATCTTCCCGCGCGGTGGCATCGGCCTCGGCCTGCAGCACGGCGGCGACCTCGGTGTCGCCTCCGAGCACGAAGGTCAGCGCCGGGTCGGGGAGCGAGGGTGTTTCCTGCGCCACGCTGGCGATGCGCACCTTGCCGGGCAGGTCCAGGTCGCCCTTGTCGGCCTCGAGTTCGCCTTGGACGGCGGCGAACAGGCTGGACTTGCCCGCGCCGTTGCGACCCACCACGCCGACGCGGTAGCCCGCGTGCAGGGTGAGGTCGACGTTGGACAGCAGCAGGCGCTCACCACGGCGGAGCGCGAAATTACGAAGGGAAATCAAGAAACAACCTACGGGGATTTGGGGAAGAGCGGCCGCGTAGTTTATCGGTAGCGGGCCGCCTCACAGTTGTTAAGAATCCATTGACATCCATGTCATAGGGCGGTAACAAAGGGGTTGGTGCAACGCACAAAACTGATTTCAGCGGCAACTTTCCTGCCACCATCGACCCTGCTGCGCCGTCCTTCCATCCCGTTGGAGCCACCATGACCCGCAAGCTTTCGCCCCTCGCCTTCGCCGTCGCCCTGGCGCTCGCCGCACCCATCGCCCTCGCGCAGGAAGCCCCTGCATCGTCCGACGCGCAAACGCTCGACACCCTGATCGTCACCGGCACCCGCGTGGCGGATCGCACGGTGGCCGAATCCACTGCACCGATCGACATCATCACGCCCGAGGTGCTGGAGTCCACCGGCACGGTGGAACTGGCCACCGCGCTCTCGCGCGCCGTGCCCTCGCTGAACTTCCCCCGCGCCGCGATCAACGATGGTACCGACGCGATGCGTCCGGCCCAGCTGCGCGGCCTGGCCCCCGACCACACCCTGGTGCTGGTGAACGGCAAGCGCTACCACCCGGGCGCGCTGGTCAACGTCAACGGCAGCCAGGGGCGCAGCTCCTCGCCGGTGGACCTCAACTCGATCCCGATTTCCGCCATCGAACGCGTTGAAGTGCTGCGGGACGGCGCCTCCGCGCAGTACGGCTCCGACGCCATCGCCGGTGTCATCAACATCGTGCTGAAGGGCGCCGACAGCGGCGGCAGCGTCAGCGTGACCGGCGGCGGCTACAGCGCCGGCGACGGCCGCCAGTACCAGGCGCTTGCCGATGCCGGCTTCAAGCTCGGTGAGAGCGGCAAGGTCCACCTGGCCGCACAAGCGGGGCATCAGGACCAGACCGACCGGGCACGTCCCTTCCTGGGGACGGTGACGGCAACCAGCGCGCCGGGCGGCAAGGTCGTGCAGCGCTATGGCGATCCCGAGGTCGACAACGCCTCCTTCCTGTACAACGGCGAAGTGGACGTCACCGACTACCTGACGTTCTATTCCTACGGCCTCCATACCAAGCGCGAAACGCTCTCCAACGGCTTCTTCCGCCCGGCCGGCGACTCGCGCAACATCCCGTCGATCTATCCGGACGGCTTCCTGCCGCAGATCTTCAACACGTCCACCGACGTCAGCGTTTCCAGCGGCATCAAGACCTTCACTGCCGGCGGCACCAACATCGACATCAGCTACACCTATGGCAGCAACGAACTGGAGTTCGACATCCAGAACACGTTGAACCGGAGCCTGGGCCCCACCTCTCCCACCGCGTTCTACGCCGGCTCGCTGGAACTCAAGCAGCACGTGCTGAACTTCGATTTCAACAAGCAACTGGACTGGGGCCTGGCCTATCCGGTCACCCTGTCCTACGGCGCGGAATGGCGAGGCGAGAAGTTCACCATCGGTGCCGGCGAGCCCGGGTCGTACATCAACGGCGGGGTGTTGATCGGCGGCGCACCCGCGCCGTCCGGTGCGCAGGTGTTCCCGGGCTTCCGGCCGAGCGACAGCGGCAGCTTCGACCGCAACAACATTTCGTTCTACGCCGGCCTGGAAGGCGACCTGACCGAGAAACTGTCCGCCGGCGTCGCCGTGCGCTATGAGGACTACAGCGACTTCGGCGACACCACCACCGGCAAGCTGACGGGCCGCTACGCGTTCAACGACGCGGTGGCGTTGCGTGCGACGGCATCGACGGGCTTCCACGCGCCGTCGCTGCAACAGCAGTACTACCAGACCACGTCGACCAACTTCATCGGCGGGCTGCCCTTCGACCTAGTCACGTTCCGGGTAACCAACCCGGCCGGCATCTCGCTCGGTGCGGAACCGCTGAAAGCGGAGGAATCGGACAACCTCAGCCTGGGCCTGGTGCTCACGCCGGTCGAGAACCTGTACGTGACCATCGATGGGTACCACATCAAGGTCAAGGACCGCATCACGCTGTCGGAGAACCTGACCAGCACGGCGGTGCGCACCTGGCTCAACGCGAACGGTTTCCCGGATGTCGCCGGCGGCCGTTACTTCACCAACGCGCTGGACACGACCACCAAGGGCGTCGACATCGTCGGCACCTACAAGTGGGCGTTGGCGAGCAGCACGCTCGACTTCACCACCGGCTACAACTACAACAAGACCGAGATCGACCGCGTGGCGCCGAATCCGGCCGCGCTGACGGCGATCGATCCCACCGCCCTGCGTTTCGGCCGCGTGGAACTGGGCCGGTTCGAAGTGGGTGCGCCGCGCGACAAGTTCTTCCTCAACGGCATCTGGACCAAGGGCGGCTTCAGCGTCAGCACCACGGCCACCCGCTACGGCGAGTTCACCATCCTCAACGCCAACCCGGTGCTGGACCAGACCTTCGGTGCGAAGTGGCTGTTTGACCTAGCCTTCAGTTACAAGACCGGCGGTTGGGAGTTCACCGTCGGCGGCGACAATGTGCTGGACGAGTACCCGGACGAGAACATCTTCATCTCCCCGGCGTTGAACACCTCGACCACCGGCCAGTTGCCGTATCCGTCGCAGAGTCCGTTCGGCTTCAACGGCGCCTACGCATACGGCCGGATCAGCTACACCTGGTAAACCCGCGCTTCGTGCCTCACCGGAACGCCCCGCCCCGCGCGGGGCGTTCCCATGATGGGGGCAACTGAACCGCGCGACGCAGGCTTGGCATGCGTCGCGGGTTTGCGACAAAGCGTCCGCATCGGCGACACTCGACCGATCACGCCGAGGAACCGCGCCATTCGATGCACCATGACACCGACCTGATCAACATCATCGCGGTAGGCCTCGCCCTGGCCTTCGTGCTGGGCGCGCTTGCGCACAAGCTGCGCTTCTCGCCGCTGGTCGGTTACCTCATCGCAGGCATCTTCGTCGGTCCATTCACGCCCGGCTTCGTCGCGGACCAGGAACTCGCCACCCAATTGTCCGAACTGGGCGTGATGCTGCTTATGTTCGGCGTGGGCCTGCACTTTTCGCTGGAAGACCTGCTGGAAGTAAAAGCGATCGCCATTCCCGGCGCCATCGCGCAGATCGTGGTCGCGACCGGCTTGGGGTGGGCGCTGGCGTGGGGCATGGGCTGGACACCGCTCAACGGCTTCGTGTTCGGGCTGGCGTTGTCGGTGGCGAGCACGGTGGTACTGCTGCGTGCGATGGAGGAACGTCGCCTGCTCGAGACCAGGCGCGGCCGCATCGCGGTGGGCTGGCTGATCGTCGAGGATCTGGTGATGGTGCTGGCGCTGGTGATGCTGCCGGTGCTGGCGGAGGCATTCGGGCCGGAAGCCCAGGCCGAAGGTGCCAGCTTCGGCACGTTCATGGTGGCCATCGCCTGGACCTTCATCAAGCTGGGCGCCTTCGTCGCCTTCATGCTGGTGGTGGGTCGGCGCGTCATCCCGTGGACGCTGGAGAAGATCGCCGCCACCGGTTCGCGCGAGCTGTTCACCCTGTCGGTACTGGCGATCGCGCTGGGCGTGGCGTTCGGCTCGGCCACGCTGTTCGGCGTGTCGTTCGCGCTGGGCGCGTTCTTCGCCGGCATGCTGCTCAACGAATCGGAGCTCAGCCACAAGGCCGCCAACGACTCGCTGCCGCTGCGCGACGCGTTCGCGGTGCTGTTCTTCGTCTCGGTCGGCATGCTGTTCAACCCGGCCATCCTGGTGGCCCATCCGTGGCAGGTGCTGGCCACGTTCGGCATCATCGTGCTGGGCAAGTCGGTCGCGGCGTACTACATCGTCAAGGCGTTCAAGCATCCGACCGGCACGGCGCTGACCATTTCGGTCAGCCTGGCGCAGATCGGCGAGTTCTCCTTCATCCTGGCCGCGCTGGGCGTGGCATTGAAGATCCTGCCGCCGGACGGACGCGACCTGATCCTGGCCGGCTCGCTGCTGTCCATCATCGCCAACCCGTTCCTGTTCTCGTGGCTGGACCGCTGGCAGACGAAGCAGGAAGCGCTGGCACCCTTGCCGATCGAACCCGAGGTGCCGCCCGGTCCGTCGCTGGACGTCACCGACCACGCCATCATCATCGGCTACGGCCGCGTGGGCAGCGAGCTGGCACGCGTCCTGCGCGACCGGGGCGTGCCGTTGATCGTCATCGACGACAACGGCGACCACGTCGCCCGCGCACACGATGCGGGCATTCCCGCGATCCGCGGCAGTGCGGCCGCCGACCGCGTGCTGGCGGAAGCGCACCCGGAGCGCGCCAAGATCGCCGTGCTGGCGATCCCCCAGCCGTTGGAAGCCGGCGAGACGCTGGCCAAGCTGCGCGCGATCAACCCTTCGCTGACCTTGCTGGCGCGCGCGCACAGCGACGGCGAAGTGAAGCACCTGCTGGAACACGGCGCCGACGGCGCCGTGCTGGCCGAACGCGAACTCGCGTTCTCGCTGGCCGAAATGGTGATGTCCACGCCGCCCTACCGCCCGCAGCGCACGAGTGCCTGAGCCGCCGCCTCACTCGCGCGAGGCGGCGGCCTCGGCGGCCGTTTCCGCCAGCACGTCGGCGAGCGGCCGCGGCGCGCCGTAGAGATACCCCTGCACGCGGTGCACGCCCAAGCGGCGGAGGCAGTATTCCGTGTCCTCGTCCTCGACGAACTCCGCCACGGTGACCGCGCCGAAGGCTTTCGCCACCGCCACCGAGGCCTGCACCACGGCGTAGTCCTTCCCGAGCTGCGCCACGTTGCGCACGAACGAACCATCGATCTTGATCACGTCCACCGGCAGCTCCCGCAGGCGCGCGAAGCTCTGCATGCCGGTACCGAAATCGTCGATGGCGATGTGGCAGCCCAGCGCGCGCAGGTCGGCCAGCAGGTGGCTGGCCGCCGCGGTGTTGGAGATGGCCGCGGTTTCGGTGACTTCGAAGCACAGCGCGTGCATCGGCAGCGGCGAACCCGCCAGCAAGGTGCGCAACTCGACCTGGAAGCTCATCGACGCCAGGCTCTGTCCGGTCAGGTTGATGGCGATCTCGCGGCAATGCGGCAGCGCGGCCGGTGTCTTGCGCAGCAGCCGGAACAGCGCGCGCATGACCGCCAGGTCCAGTTCGGCGCCCCGCCCCGCCGCCTCCAGCGGTGCCATGAAGCGCGCCGGCGACATGATGTCGCCGCGCTCGTCGATCAGTCGGCACAGCACTTCGCCCGCCAGCGGCCGGGGCTCGCCCTGCATGTCCTCCACCAGATCGCGGATGGGCTGGAAGTACAGCACCACGCGCTCGCTGCGCAGGCTGGCCAGGGCTTCGGTGGCGTCGTGCAGTTGTCGGCGGTGCGTGCGCCGCAACTGGGTGTCGCCGATGTCGCTGTAGCGCGGCCGCAGTTCCCCGTGCTGGCGCGCCTCGAACGCCAGGTGCGACGCGGCCAGCACGGCGCGGTCGATCACGCTCGCGTGCGCGCCGTTGAACGCCGCGACGCCGAGGTACGGCAGCAGCCGTATCGGTTCGCCGTCGACATCGATCTCCGCATGTTCGACGCGGGCCATCACGCGTTCCCACAGGTCGGCGTCGCGCCCCGGGCGCGGCAGCAGCGCGAACTGGCCCGTGCCGACGTAGTACGCCTCGACCAGGTCGTCCACCCGCCGCGCGGTCGCGTTCATCGCCTGCGCCTGGGTGTCCAGCCCGAAGCCGGCCACCAGCGTGTCGGTCTGGTCGAGCAACAGGTAGCCCAGCTCCGTGCGCGGCAGTGGCCTTTCCATGCGCCCACGCAACGCCTTGAGGTTGGGCAGGCCCGTGACCTGGTCGCGCAGCGTTTCTTCCGACAGCTGCTCCGCCAGCGCGGAGCGGTCGCGGTTGGTCAGCCACAGGTAGAGCATCGCGAGCAGCAGGATGTTCATTTCCGCCGCGATGTGCAGCAGGTTGAAGAAGCCTACCGGGGTATTGGCGTACTCGGCCGTGCCCGCCACCATGCCGACCAGCAACAACAGGGTGAGCGACAGGGACAGCATCGCCCAGCGCGGCGGCAGGCGCAGCATGCACCAGGCGAGCACCAGCAGCAGCGCGAAGCGGTAGTCCATCAGCACCGGCGCCGACGGCAGCGATACGCCACCGAAGGACTGCCGGACCTGCACCGCCGCCCACAGGCTGATCGCCAGGCCCAGCCCCAGCACCACCGGCCACATCCAATGCCGGCCGATCGTCGAGCGCGCCGCGGGCAGCGTACGTTCCTGCCAGCCGATGACGAGCGGCAGCGTCACCACCGCCACGCCGAACTGCTTGGCGAAGAACATCTGGAAGGCGGCGCTCACCGCCACGGCCGGCGTATTGACCAGCGCGATGCTGAAACCCAGCAGCGCGATGACGATGGGGTACACCAGCAGCCCGATCGCGGCGAACCGCATCAGGTCGCCGCGCTGCACGCCCGTGCCGGCCATGCGCGGCCATCCCATCCAGCGCGCGCACAGCCGCGTCCAGCCGTACTGGAACAGGTACGAGGCTGCGCCCCACGCCAACGTCCACGAGGGCTGGCCGTCATCGAACAGGTAGAGCTGGCGGAGCGTCCAGCCCGCGAACGTCAGCACGAAGCAGCCCGCCACCACGCGCGCATCGCGCACCAGCATGGCGATGGCCAGCAGCAGGCCGGTATGCAGGTGGATCAGCGAGGCATCGGCGAGTTCGCCGAAGAAGTCGATGCGGTAGCGGATCGGGATCTGCTGCAGCAGCAGGCACATGCCGCCCAACAGGAGCACCTGCATGCTCCCGCCCAGGCCACGCACCGGCTGCCCTGCATGATCGGCCATCCGTCCGCCCTTGCCCCTTGCCAGCTCCGCGTCCTCGCGCGCACGGCGGCGGCCCTGCCCCATCGCAGGCCGCCCCATAACGTACTACCACGCGCCGATGGACGAAAGCAGGACAGGCGCTGGCCTACCGTCCGTCAGCGCGCGACGGTCTCGAACACCAGTTGGCCGCCTTCCGCGCGGACGCGCACCGTATCGCCGGCGGCGAACGCACCCGACAGGATCTTGTGCGCCAGCGGGTTCTCCAGCTGTGCCTGGATCGCGCGCTTCAGCGGCCGCGCGCCGTATACCGGGTCGAAACCGACGTTGCCCAGCAGCATCAGCGCCGAGTCGTCCAGTTCCAGCGCGATCTGGCGTTCGGCCAGCCGCTTGGCGAGGTAACGCGTCTGGATGCGCGCGATCTCGCGGATCTGCGTCTTGTCCAGCGGATGGAACACGACGATGTCGTCCAGCCGGTTGATGAACTCCGGACGGAAGTGCGCCTGCACCACGCCCATCACCGCCGCCTTCATCTGCGTGTAGCGCTCCGGCGTATCAGCCGACCCATCGCCCTCGGACATGTCCTGGATCAGGCTGGACCCCAGGTTGGACGTCATCACGATGACCGTGTTGCGGAAGTCCACCGTGCGGCCCTGTCCGTCGGTCAGGCGACCGTCGTCCAGCACCTGCAGCAGGATGTTGAACACGTCCGGGTGCGCCTTCTCGACCTCGTCCAGCAGGATCACGCTGTAGGGACGACGACGCACGGCCTCCGTCAGGTAGCCACCTTCCTCGTAGCCCACGTAGCCCGGGGGTGCGCCGACCAGGCGGCTCACCGCATGCTTCTCCATGAACTCGCTCATGTCGATGCGGACCATCGCGTCGCTGCTGTCGAACAGGAACTCGGCCAGCGCCTTGCACAGCTCGGTCTTGCCCACGCCGGTCGGGCCCAGGAAAAGGAACGAGCCGCTCGGACGGTCGGGATCGGAAATGCCCGCGCGCGAACGGCGCACCGCGTCGGAGACGACCTTGATCGCCTCTTCCTGGCCGATCACGCGGCCGCGCAGCGACTGCTCCATCTGCAGCAGCTTCTCACGCTCGCCTTCCAGCATCTTGCTGACCGGGATGCCGGTCCAGCGGCTGACGACCTCGGCGATCTCCTCGTCGGTGACCTTGTCCTGCAGCAGGCGGAAGCCCTTCTGCTCGGCCTCCTGCGCGGCCGACAACTGCTTTTCAAGCTCCGGCAGCTGGCCGTACTGCAGTTCGCTCATGCGCGCGTAGTCCTGCTTGCGCTGCGCGGCCTCGAGCTCCAGCTTCGCGCGCTCGATCTGCTCCTTGATCTTCGTCGCACCGGTAAGCGTCGCCTTCTCGGCCTTCCAGATCTCTTCCAGGTCGTTGAACTCGCGCTGCAGCGATTCGATCTCGGTTTCCAGATCGGCCAGGCGCTGCTTCGACTGCGCGTCCTTTTCCTTCTTCAGCGCCTCGCGCTGGATCTTGAGCTGGATCAGCCGCCGCTCCATCCGGTCCATTTCCTCCGGCTTGGAGTCGATCTCCATGCGGATGCGGCTGGCGGCTTCGTCCATCAGGTCGATGGCCTTGTCCGGCAGCTGGCGGTCGGCGATGTAGCGGTGGCTCAACTGCGCGGCGGCGACGATGGCGGGGTCGGTGATCTCGACACCGTGGTGCACCGCGTACTTTTCCTTCAGGCCGCGCAGGATGGCGATGGTGTCCTCGACGCTGGGCTCGCCGACGAACACCTTCTGGAAGCGGCGCTCCAGCGCGGCGTCCTTCTCGACGTACTTGCGGTACTCGTCCAGCGTGGTCGCGCCGATGCAGTGCAGTTCGCCACGCGCCAGCGCGGGCTTCAGCATGTTGCCGGCATCCATCGAACCCTCGGCCTTGCCTGCGCCGACCATCGTGTGCAGCTCGTCGATGAAGAGGATGATCTGGCCTTCGTTCTTGGCCAGGTCGTTGAGCACGCCCTTCAGGCGTTCCTCGAACTCGCCGCGGAACTTGGCACCGGCGATCAGCGCGCCCATGTCGAGCGACAGCACGCGCTTGCCGCGCAGGCCCTCGGGCACTTCACCGTTGACGATGCGCTGGGCCAGGCCTTCGACGATGGCGGTCTTGCCCACGCCGGGCTCGCCGATCAGCACCGGGTTGTTCTTGGTGCGGCGCTGCAGGACCTGGATGGTGCGGCGGATTTCCTCGTCGCGGCCGATCACCGGATCCAGCTTGCCGATCTCCGCGCGCTCGGTCAGATCGATGGTGTACTTCTCCAGCGCCTGGCGCTGGTCCTCGGCATTCTCGGATTGCACCTTCTCTCCTCCCCGCAGCCTCTCGATCGCGGTGCGCAGCTTCTGCTTGTCGGCCCCGCTGGCTTTCAGTTCCTGCCCTGCAGCCCCGCTGTCGTCCAGCGCGGCCAGCAGGAACCACTCGCTGGCGATATAGGTATCGCCGGCGTCCTGCGCCAGCTTGTCGGTCACGTTGAGCAGGCGCGACAAATCGTTGCCGATCGACAACTGGCCAGCCTGGCCGGTGACCTTCGGTAGTTTGTCCAGCGCCTCGCCCAGCCGCTCGCGCAGCACGGGCACGTTGACGCCGGCCTGCGCCAGCAACGGCCGCGTGCTGCCGCCCTGCTGTTCGAGCAGGGCGGTGAGCACGTGCACCGGTTCGATCATGGTGTGGTCGCGGCCTACGGCCAGCGACTGCGCATCCGCCAGCGCCTGCTGGAAACGCGAGGTCAGTTTGTCCATCCGCATGGGGAGAACCTCAGAGAGTCAGGGGCCGGCGAACGCCAGCCGATGCTACCCAGATGCGGTTAAGCGGCGGTGTTTCAAGACCTGCTGAGACCCGGATTCACGTAGGGCGGGCCTTGGCCCACCGTCCGCGCATGCACCGGAAACGGCGGGCCAGGGCCCGCCTTACGGCTTCTTCTGCAGGGACAGGAGACCCAGCAGCACCGCCAGCGCCGCATACGCCCCGGTGAACTGCCACAGGATCGTCGCGCGCAGGCCGTCGACGTCCCACGGCAGGTAGATGCCGCCGCGCGGATCGACCGAATGGATGATGCCGAACAATGTCAGCACTGCGCCGACCAGCAACGCGACGACCGCACGGCCGTTGCGGCCGTCGATCATCGCCACCAGCGCGGTGGTCCAGATCATCGCGGTGATGATGAAGCCGTTGCCCAGGGTGACGATGGTGGCCAGGTCCGGCAGCCCGTGCCCGTCGACGCCTTCGTACAGGCCGGCGAAGTGGTCGGGCGCGATCCACGCCGGATTGCCGAACTTGATCGTCAGCAGGTACGCCACCGACGGCAGGAAGCCCAGCGCTACCGCGATGGCGTGCTTGCGCGGGGTTTCGGTGAATGCCTGCACGGTGATGTCCAGGCCCACGTAGACGATGATCGGCGCCAGCACCGCCACCGGCAGCCACTGCACCAGGCCCGACACGTAGCCGAGCACGCCGCCGAGGCCGATGAAGATGCCCGTCAGCAGCGTGTAGCCCTTGCGCGCGCCCATGTGCTTGTACGCGGGCTGGCCGATGTATGGCGTGGTCTGCGCGACGCCGCCGCAGACACCGGCGACCAGCGTGGACACCGCTTCGGCCAGCAGCACGTCGCGCGTACGGTAGTCGTCGCCCGCGGCGCGCGCGCTTTCGCTGACGTTGATGCCACCGACGACCATCAGCAGGCCGAACGGCAGCAGCAGCGGGAGATACGGCACGGTGTAGGCCAACCCATCGAGCCAGCCCAGCGTGGGCAGCGGCAGTGTCAGCGCGAGCGGCACCGCATCCGGCACCTTGAAGCCGGGCGCGCCCAGGCCGGCGAAACCGAGGCCGTAGTACAGCGCGGTGCCGACGATGAAGGCCAGCAGCACGCCGGGCAGCTTCACCGGCAGCTTGCCCTTCGCCACCAGCACGTACAGCAGCAGCCCGAAGGTGACGAAACCGACGATGGGCTGGCGCAGCGTTTCGATCAGCGGCAGGAAGCCGAGCAACGTCAGCGCCGCGCCACCGATCGACCCCAGCAGGCCCGCACGCGGCACCGCGCGCGTGACCGCATCGCCAAAGAACGAGAGCACCAGCTTCAATACGCCCATCACCACCAGCGCGGCCATGCCGAGTTGCCAGGTGGCGGTGGCCGCCGCCTGCTCGTCCATGCCGGCCTGCTTGAAGCCGACGAAGGCCGGGCCCAGCACCAGCAGCGCCATGCCGATGCTGGTCGGCGCATCCAGGCCCAGCGGCATCGCGGTGACGTCGTCCCGGCCGGTCTTCGCGGCCAGGCGATGCGCCATCCACGTGTAGATCAGGTTGCCGACCAGCACGCCCAGCGCGGTGCCCGGGAACATGCGGGTGAACACCACCTCGGCCGGGAACTGGAAGATGCCGATCAGCGCGGCGGCGATGAAACCGAGGATGGACAGGTTGTCCACCACCAGGCCGAAGAAGCCGTTGAGGTCGCCGGGTACGAACCAGCGGCGCACGGGGGAAGCCGATGCGGTCATGGAATCGGTAATCAGTGGGGTGGGCGGGAGGTCGCCAGCATAAGCGCCCGCGCGATCGGCGGGCGCACCGGGTTCAGAACGATACGTCCACCGCGTGGCGCGACCACAGCACCGACTGGTGGCCGGTCGCCTGCTTCCATGCCAGGCGGATCGCCTCGATGTCGGCGCGGCGCTGTGGGGTGTCCTCGTGCAGGACCACCAGCACCTTCGTCTTCAGGCGGTTGGGTTCCTTCGCGCCGCGGAACAGCCACTGGCCGTAGGCATCGAACACGGTCAGGCCATCGGGAAAGCGCGAGGTCACTTCCTCGTCCAGGAACGCGCGCCACGTCGCCTCGGTGATCGGCTCGGCCTGCGGACGGTCGGCCGGCCCCGTCTCTTCGCCCACCCCGAAATACAGCTCGCTGCGTACCCAGCCACTGGCGGTCGCGGGCCGCAACACGTCGCCCTGCAACGAGGCGGTGGGGGTGGCGGGAGAGGACGGCGGTGGCGTGGACACGCACCCGGCGAGCACAAGCAGGACCGACAACCAGACAGCGCGATGCGACATGGGGCAAACCTCGTGGGAGGAGGACAGGATGGAACATGCCGACGCGACGGCCATATGACGCGGCGGCATAAGCAGATGGGGAGCAGAGATGACGCAGCCGCCGCATCGCGACTTAATATATCGCTTCATCGCAATAAAGCGATAGACTTTATCCGGTTTCTCCCCTCGCCCCACGAGACTTTCCATGCCGCATCCGATCCTTGCCCCGCTGGGCGCCGCCATCGCCCTGGCGCTTGCCCTCCCCGCCGCTGCACAGACTTCCGGCGCCACCGACCTGGACGCCGTGATCGTCACCGGCACCCGCGCCACCGACCGCACCGCGCTGGAATCCACCTCGCCCATCGACGTGCTGACCGCCGAGGACATCCGCAAGGCCGGCGTGCTCAACGGCGAACTCGGCAGCGCGCTGCAGGCGCTGCTGCCGTCGCTGAACTTCCCGCGCCAGTCCAACTCCGGCGGCGCCGACCACATCCGCGCCGCACAGCTGCGCGGCCTGAGCCCCAACCAGGTACTGGTGCTGGTGAACGGCAAGCGCCGCCACACCAGCGCGCTGGTCAATACCGACAGCAAGATCGGCAAGGGCAACACGCCGGTGGACTTCAACGCCATCCCGGTCAGCGCGATCAAGCGCATCGAAGTGCTGCGCGACGGCGCGGGCGCCCAGTACGGCTCCGATGCCGTGGCCGGCGTCATCAACGTGATCCTCAACGACGCGCCGGAAGGCGGCGCCTTCGAAGCCAGCTACGGCGCGCACCACACGAAGGTGGAGCCGATCGACCAGACCGTCACCGACGGCCAGAGCGGCTTCTTCAGCGCGCAGGTCGGCGACCGCATCGGCGACGGCGGCTTCTTCCGGGTCGGCCTGGAGTACAAGCAGCGCGAGGGCACCAATCGCGCCGGCTTCGACCAGATCCCGTTCTTCGAGGAACAGACGCCCGACAACCTGGCCCTGGCCGGCCAGCGCAACTACGTGCTGGGCGACGGCAGCTCGCGCGACATCAACGCGTGGCTCAACGCGGCCATACCGCTGGGCGAATCGGCTGAGCTGTACGCCTTCGGCACCTACCACCAGAGCGATACCGAAGGCGCCAACTATTTCCGCTACCCCGATGGCGTGGCGAACTGGAAGGAGGTGTATCCGAACGGTTACCGCCCGATCTCGGAAGGCGACAACCTGGACCTGGCCGGCGTGGCCGGCGTGCGTGGGCAGTGGGGCGACTGGGACTACGACACCAGCCTCAACCACGGCCGCAACGCATTCACCTACCGCCTGCGCAATTCACTCAACGCCTCGCTCGGCCCGACCAGTCCGACCCGCTTCAAGACCGGCGATTACGACGCCGGCCAGACCCTGTTGAACCTGGACATCAGCCGCGTGTTCGGCGCGCATACGTTCGCCACCGGCGTGGAGTTCCGCCACGAAACCTTCGAGACCGGTGCCGGCGATCCGGCTTCGTACGCGGCCGGCCCCTACACCGATCGCCCGACCGGTTCGCAGGCCGGTGGCGGACTGACGCCGCAGGACACCGCCGACCTCGACCGCGACGTGTCCAGCGTCTACGCCAGCCTCAGCAGCCAGTGGGGCGAGAAATTCACCACCGACATCGCCGCGCGCTACGAGCACTACGACGACTTCGGTGTCGAGCTGACCGGCAAGCTGGCCGCCCGCTACGAATTCGCGCCCGCGTTCGCCCTGCGCGGCTCGGTGTCGAACAACTTCCGCGCGCCGTCGCTGAGCCAGATCGGCTTCGAATCCACGTCCACCGGCTATGACGCCTCGGGCCAGCTCACCCAGGGCCGCCTGCTGTCGGTCAACAACCCCATCGCCCGTGCGCTGGGCGCGCAGGACCTGGATCCGGAGAAGTCGCTGAACCTCAGCCTGGGCTTCACCAGCCGGATCGGCGAGCACTTCGACGTGTCGCTGGATGTGTTCCGCATCGACATCGACGATCGCGTTGCGCTTACCGAACGCATCAGCGGCGACGCGCTGACGGACTTCGTGCTGGACAACTTCGGCGTGCCTGGCGTGCAGAGCGCCAACTTCTTCATCAACGCCGCCGACACCCGCACCGAAGGCGCCGAAGTGGTGGCCAACTGGCGGCAGGCGCTGGGCGACGGCAACCTGCTGCTGACCGGCGCTTACAGCTACGCCAAGACCGAGCTGAAGAACATCGCGTCCACGCCGGCGGAACTGCTCGCCATCGACCCGAGCTACGTCCTGTTCGGCGTGGAGGAGAGCAACACACTGACCGATGCCGCGCCGCGAACGCGCGCGCAGCTCACCGCGAACTGGGACAGCGAGCGCTGGAACCTGCTGGGCCGCGTGAGCCGCCATGGCAGCGCCAAGCGCGTGTTCAACTTCGGCGGCGGCTTCGAGCCGGAACAGACCTACGGCGCCGAGTGGCAGCTGGATGCGGAAGTCGAATACAAGGTCTCCTCGAAGTGGAGCGTGGCGCTGGGTGGCCTCAACCTGACCGACGAGTACCCGGACCTGTCGAACGAAGACATCTACTACTTCGGCAACCTGCCCTACGACGTGCTGTCGCCCATCGGCAGCAACGGCGCGTACTACTACACCCGGGTGCGCTACACCTTCTGATGGACCCCGCCGTCATCCCGTCGCAAGCCGGGATGACGGCGTAGCGTGCGCCGTGCGCACGACCGCAGGATCCGTCAACCGCCCGCCGTGCGCATGGCGCACGCTACGGAACCGCGCCCGCTCCTGTTCTGTTGGTACACGACACCGTGTCATTCCGAAGCCAGGCGCGAACGTCGCCGGGTCCCGACACCCGCCTGGATGAATGCGTAGCGTGCGCCGTGCGCACGACCGCAGGATCCCTCCACCGCCCGTCGTGCGCGCGGCGCACGCTACAGGAAGCGCGCGCGCTCCTTTTCCGTCGGCACGTGGCATGCAGTGGTGCCAAACAAGCGATATCTGTTCCGCGCGATCCAGCGGTACAGCGGATCGCGCACGGAACGCGGCACCCATGCGATGAACCCCGCCAGGCGCCATGCTCCGCCCAGCCCGGTCAGCACGCGCTGGATGGCGTCGCTGTCGGTCCACGCGCTATCGCCATCGACCAGGAGGAACGAAGCCGGATCGTCGGGGTCCAGGCCGTGCGTCGCCAGCAGCGCGCGTCCGCGCTCTGACTGCATGGCGGCGAAGCGGTAGCGGCCTTCGCCGTCATGCTTCAACAAAAAGCGTACCCAGCCGTTGCACAGCACGCAGATGCCGTCGAAGACGATGACCGGACCTTGCGGGCTGGATGAATCCCGTGTCGTCACGCAACCTCTCCATCAAACAGGATGATTCCCCCTCTCCCCGCGCGCGGGGAGAGGATGCCAACGGCGGGTGAGGGGCGAACGGAGCCTGCCACCCATCGCGCCACCGCACAGGCGCAACGCGCGATGCACTGACGCCCGCTCCCGTGTCGACAACGAGAAGCGCCCCTCATCCGCCCTCCGGGCACCTTCTCCCCGCACGCGGGGAGAAGGACAGCCATTCACTCGTTGCGTACATCCAGCCAGCCCGTGTAGTGCACCAGCAGTCCGACGAGCGGCAACGAGGCCCACACATCGAACGCGTAACGCTCGCCGTCCGTGGACTCGCGCGCGCCGACGCCGGTGAACCAGCGGGGCGGTAGCCGCACGCCGAACACGCCGACCCGGACGACGCGCCAGACTATCGCCCCGTTCACGACCTCCAGGTGGAACCCGAACGTCGCTACGCCCAGTCTTTCGCACAGCACGTCGCCCTCGCGCCACAACCGAGAGGGCATGGCGCGGCCGCCGATGTAGCGAATCCAGCGTTCGTGGTCCGCCGATGCGTCGATCTCGACGCACAGTGGGCCCGTGCCCGCGGGTGGCAGGTGCGTGGCCGCGGCGACCAGTCGCGACAGCAGGCCCGAGCCGCGTTCGACCTGCACCTCGCCGACGTACCGCTTCAGTCCCTGCGCGACATGCAGCGCGCGCACCGGTTCCGGCAGCGTGGTGAACGCCGGCCCCAGCAATGCTGCGAACAACGGGCTTACGGTTGCATCCACGCCAGCGTGGCGATGCGTCCGCTGCGGCCGTCGCGGCGGTGGGAGAAGAAGCGGTCGGGTTCGCTGATCGTGCAGAGATCGCCGCCGTGGATGTCCTCCGCCCGCATGCGGCGCGCAACGAGGCGGCGGCGCGCGAGCGCGGGCAGGTCGGCCAGCCAATGGCCCGGACGCGTCGGAGCGAAGGCCGCGGCCGCGCCCGCATCCTGCGAGACGAAGGCGTCGAACACGTTCTCGCCAACTTCATAGCGCTGCGGCCCGGCCGCCGGGCCGATCCATGCGATCACCTCCGTGGCCGGGGTGCGCATCGCGGCGAGGGTCGCTTCGAGCATACCCTTGGACAGACCCGGCCAGCCCGCATGCGCGGCGGCGATCTCGCGGCCGTCTTTCGCCGCGAATACCACAGGCAGGCAATCGGCCGTCAGGATGGCGAGCACCACGCCGGGCTCCGAGGTCACCAGCGCATCGGCGACGGGCTCCGGTGTGGCGGGGTCGGCAGGCACGTCCACGCGCACGACATCCGTGCCGTGCACCTGCTTCAACCAGTGCGGCGCGGAAGGCAGTCCGGCCAGCTCGGCCAGTTGCGCGCGGTTGCGGGCCACCACGGCCGGGTCATCGCCATCGGCCGCGTACTTGTTGCCCAGGTTGAAGTGGTCGAACGGCGCCCGCGACACGCCCGCGCCATGGCGCAGCGTGGTGAAGGCGTGCACCCCCGCCGGTGCGGGCCAGTCGGCCGCGACGGCGGGCGCGCGATTCACTTGCGTTGTGCCTGGGTGTCCGCGCGCAGCGCAGCCAGCAGGGCGACCATGTCGGCCGGCACCGGCGCGGTGACCCGCACGGGCTCGCCACTGACCGGATGTGCGAATTCCAGCGTTTCCGCATGCAGTGCCTGTCGGCGGAAGCTGCGCAGCACCGCGATCAGGTCGTCGCTGGCGCCCTTCGGCAAACGCAGCGGACCGCCGTACAGCGGGTCGCCGACGATGGGGTACTTGATGTGCGCCATGTGCACGCGGATCTGGTGCGTGCGGCCGGTTTCCAGTCGGCATTCCAGCGCCGTGTGCGCGCGGAAGCGTTCGCGCAGGCGGTAGTGGGTGACCGCGTCGCGGCCGTCCTCGCGTACTGCCATCTTCAGGCGGTCGCGCGGGTGGCGATCGATCGGCGCGTTGGCGGTACCGCCGGACACCATCGCGCCGACCACCACGGCGAGGTACTGCCGGTGCACGTCGCGCGAGGCCAGCTGCGCCACCAGCGAGGTGTGGGCCGGCAGGGTGCGCGCCACCACCATGACGCCGGAGGTGTCCTTGTCCAGCCGGTGCACGATGCCCGCCCGCGGCAGCGCCGACAGCGACGGATCGCGGAACAGCAGCGCATTGACCAGCGTGCCGGTCGGATTGCCGGCGCCGGGGTGCACCACCAGGCCGGCGGGCTTGTCCAGCACGAAGACGTGTTCGTCCTCGTACAGGATGTCCAGCGGGATGTCTTCCGGCTCGGCGTGGGTCTGGGTATCCAGCACCACGTCCAGGCTGGCGGTTTCGCCGCCGCGCACCGGATCGCGCGGCCGCACCACCTGTCCATCCAGCAGGGCATTGCCGGACTTGATCCACTCGGTCAGGCGCGAGCGGGAGAACTCGGGGAACAGCTCCGCAAGGGCGGCGTCGAAGCGGCGGCCGGCGGCGCTGGCGGGCACGATGGCCGTGCGCGGGGTATCGGGGGAATCGGGTTCGGTCATGCGGGAAGACGTCCAGAGAGGCCATGCGCCGGTCCGTATTGGCCGATTGTTCATGGCGAAGGCGGCGCCTAGGCTATCATCGACGGCCTGTTTCCCTGCCGCGGCCTGCCGCCAGCCCATGACCCAGCGTGCCTTCCCCCGCTTCTCCCGCCCCTCCGCGACCACCCGTCTCGTGCTGCTGGCCCTGGTCGTCGGCTTCGCCGGTACCGGCTGCGGCAAGATCTTCAAGAAGAAGGACGCGGCGGAGAACCAGCCGGTCGAGGTGATGTACCAGGAAGCGCACCAGGCCATGGCCAACAACAACTGGGACCGCGGCCTGCTGAGCTTCCGCCGCCTGATCGCCCAGTACCCGTATGGTCCCTACACCGAACAGGCGCTGATGGAATCGGCCTACGCCGAGTACAAGGCCGGCAAGCTGGACGACGCGGTCACCACCATCGACCGCTTCATCCGCACCTACCCGACCCACCGCAACATCCCGTACATGTACTACCTGCGCGGACTGGCCAACTCCAACCGCGACACGGTCTTCCTGCAGAAGGTATGGCGCCTGGATGCCAGCCGCCGCGACCTGGCCACGCCCATGCAGGGCTACAACGACTTCGCCCGCGTGGCCGAGAACTACCCCAACAGCCGGTATGCCGCCGATGCACGCCAGCGCATGACCGCGTTGCGCGACCAGTTCGCCCTGCATGAACTGGACACGGCCATCTACTACCTGCGACGCGATGCCTGGGTGTCGGCCGCCAGCCGCGCCAAGTACCTGCTGGAAACCTACCCGCAGAGCGCCTACCAGTACGATGCCATCGCCGTGCTGGCCGAGGCGTACACCCATCTGGGCAACAAGACCCTGGCCGATGACGCCAGGCGCGTGCTGGAACTCAACGACCCGCAGCACCCCTGGCTGGCCGGCAAGTTCCCGGACTACCCGTGGATGGTGCGTCGCCTGAATCCGTTCGCCGGCGAGAAGTCCAGCAATACCGTGGACCAGCGCAAGGACGACTGACCGTCCACCGGTTGCGGAAGAAAAAAGGGCCTCACGGCCCTTTTTCTTTGCCGGGCGTTGCGGCCACGTCAGTCGGCGGGGCGGGCCTTGTCCCAGTCGAAGCGCGTCAGCACCGCCAGCTGGCGCGGCTCCATCACGCCGTTGTGTTCGATGCCGTCGATGACCCAGGTCGGGAACACGGTGACGCCCGCCGATGCGCACGCCGAGACCATCGGCGCATTGCGTCCCCCCGGCGAGCATTCCACATAGGGCAGGCGCTCCGCCGCATGGCCGAAATGGCGTTTCTGCCGACTGCATTCCACGCACCAGGATGCGCCATAGAACTTCGCGCCGTAGGCGGTCAGGTGCTGCGCGAGCGCTTCTGCGCGACGGCTCTCGGGTCGCTGGTGCAGCAGTCCGCTCTGGTGCACGTGCAGGACCGCGAGCACCAACAAGACGGGCACCGCCTGCACTCCCCACCAGCGCGTCCACGGCTGGCCCGGCGCCGAGGCGGGACGGCGCAGCTGCAGCCACGCGAACATCGCCGCCAGCACCGCCAGCGAGGCCAGGCAACCGATGCAGTACGCATCGAGCACGAACGCCCCTATCGCGGTGAGGTACACGCTGACCGCCAGTCCCAGCAGCACCAGCCGCCACTGGCGTTGCCAGCGCAGCAGCGGCGACGCCTTACGCGCCAGCGACACGAGCGCGACCAGCGCATACAGGCCGAAGCCCCACAGCGCCATCGGCACGCCCAGCAGCGTGGACCATCCGCTGCGCCGGATCGCATCGCACCCTCCGTCGGCGCCGCAGAACGCGGATGGTGACCCGCTCCCCGCCGTCCAGGCCAGGTAGCCGGTGATCAGCAGGCCCAGCGCCGCCAGGGCCAGCATCACCCGGTCCGGCGGTGCGGCCGGACGCGGCGCCGGCACCGCGGGCCGGTCGCGATGGGATGAACGCTTTTTCTTCCTTGTCATTCCGGTCTCCGGCGCGCGGTCGCGCTCACAGCGCGTACTTGTTGGTGATGGGATAGCGGCGTTCGCGGCCGAACGCGCGGCGCGAGACCTTGGGTCCGGGCGCGGCCTGGTGGCGCTTCCACTCGTTGATGCGCACCAGCCGCAGCATGCGGTCCACGGTGGCGGCGTCGAAGCCGGCGGCGACGATCTCGTCGCGCGACTGCTCCAGGTCCACGTAGCGGAACAGGATCGCGTCCAGCACGTCGTACGGCGGCAGCGAATCCTGGTCCTTCTGGTTCTCGCGCAGCTCGGCCGACGGCGGTCGGTCGATCACGGCCGGCGGGATCACCGGTGCGCCGCCCACCGTGTTGCGCCAGCGCGCCAGCGCGAACACCTCGGTCTTGTACAGGTCCTTGATCGGCGCGTAGCCGCCGCACATGTCGCCGTAGATCGTGGCGTAGCCCACCGCGTACTCGCTCTTGTTGCCGGTGGTGAGCAGCAGGCCGCCGAACTTGTTGCTCAGCGCCATCAGGATCACGCCGCGGCTGCGCGACTGCAGGTTCTCCTCGGTGGTGTCGGCGGGCCTGTCGCCGAAGATCGGGCCGAGCGCGTCCAGGAAACCCTTGAACGGCGCTTCGATCGAGATGGCTTCCAGTTTCACGCCCATCGCCGCGCACTGTTCGGCGGCGAGGTCATTGGACAGGCCTGCGGTATAGCGCGACGGCAGCCGCACCGCAGTGACGTTGTCCGCGCCCAGCGCGTCCACCGCCAGCGCCAGCACCATCGCCGAATCGATGCCGCCGGACAGGCCCAGCCAGACCTTCGAAAACCCGTTCTTGCCGCAGTAGTCGCGGATGCCGCGCACGATCGCGCGCCACGCCAGCGCATCGCGGCTCTCGTCGCCGTCGTCCATCCACACCACCGGACTGAACGCACGCGTGTCCACGTCGAAGTCGACCACCAGCCATTGGTCGGTGAAGGCCGCCGCGGCCGGATGCACGGTGCCGTCGCCGTTGGCGACCACGGACGCGCCATCGAACACCACCGCATCCTGCCCGCCCACCACGTTGAGGTACGCCAGCGCCATGCCGGTCTCGCGCGTGCGCTCGGCGATCAGCGCATCGCGTTGCGCATGCTTGTCGCGGTCAAACGGCGACGCATTGGGCACCAGCGTCAGTACGGCGCCCGCCTCGGCGGTGTCGGCCAGCGGCTCGGGGAACCAGAGGTCTTCGCAGATCACCAGGCCCAGCGGAACGCCGTTCACCTCGAAGGTGCAGGCGCCGCCATCCGGGTCCACG
Organism: Pseudoxanthomonas sp. LjRoot127; assembly: GCF_964253495.1. Classification (NCBI taxonomy): domain Bacteria; kingdom Pseudomonadati; phylum Pseudomonadota; class Gammaproteobacteria; order Lysobacterales; family Lysobacteraceae; genus Pseudoxanthomonas; species Pseudoxanthomonas sp. LjRoot127. Next base: position 2,406,377 of record NZ_CAXUQR020000001.1, on the reverse strand, counting down.
TCGAAGTAGCGGCGCTCGTCGAACACCGCGTAGTTGGGCAGTTCGCGCTTGCGGTAGGTGGCCTCGACCGCGCCGTCGCGCAGCACGCTGGCCGCGTTGTACACCACGCTGCCAGCGCTCTGCGGCCAGCCCACCACGGCGACGATGCCGTGCGTGGTGGCGGCGATCTCCCTCAGTGCGGTTTCGCAATCGGCCAGGAAGCGCGGACGCAGCAAGAGGTCTTCAGGCGGATAGCCGCTGACCGCCAGTTCGGGGAACAGCACCACGTCGGCGCCGTACTGGTCGCGCGCCTCGGCGATCATGCGGCGGATGCTCTCGCTGTTCTGCGCAACGGCGCCGACCGGGAAATCGAACTGCGCCATGGCGATGCGGAGGGTCTGGGTCATGTCGGCCTTCGGTGGGAGCGAGCGCCGGCATTATCCCAGAGCACGGCAGGCCGCGCGCCCGCACAAAAAAGCCCCGCGGCGTCCCGGGAGGACGTGCGCGGGGCTTGCGCAGGAAAACGATGCGCGAGGCGGGGAATCAGTGGGCCAGACGGGCCGCGATGCGTTGCTGTTCGTCCTTCAATGCCTGCGGCGTGCGGGTGCCGAATTCCTGCAGGTACTCGCCGATGCCGGCGAACTCCGCCTGCCAGCCGGCGCGGTCGAAGCCGAACAGCAGGTCGTGCGCTTCATCGCTCAGCGCCACGCCATCCAGGTTGAGGTCCTCGGCGCGCGGCAGGTGGCCGATGGGGGTTTCCACCGCGTCGGCCTTGCCCTCGACGCGCTGGATCATCCACTCCAGCACGCGCAGGTTTTCGCCGAAGCCGGGCCACAGGAACTTGCCGTCGCCGCCCTTGCGGAACCAGTTCACGTGGAAAATTTTGGGCAGCTTCGCGCCGGCCCGGTCGAACGACAGCCAGTGGGCGAAGTAGTCGGCGAAGTTGTAGCCGCAGAACGGCTTCATCGCCATCGGGTCGCGACGCATCACGCCGACCGCGCCGGTCGCGGCGGCCGTGGTTTCCGAGCCCATCGCCGCGCCGACCAGCACGCCGTGCGTCCAGTCGCGCGCTTCGAACACCAGCGGCACCAGCGAGGCGCGGCGGCCGCCGAAGACGATGGCGCTGATCGGCACGCCCTGCGGATCCTCGGCCTTGGCCGAATAGCTGGGGCACTGCTTGGCCGACACGGTGAAGCGCGAGTTGGGGTGCGCGGCCGGCCCGTTGGCTGCATCGTACTTGCGCCCCTGCCAGTCCAGCGCCGGCGTGCGCGTGTCCAGGCCTTCCCACCACGGCTCCTGCTCGTCGGTGACGGCGACGTTGGTGAAGATGGTGTGGTGGCTGATGGTGGCCAGCGCGTTGGGGTTGGAACTGTCGGAGGTGCCCGGCGCCACGCCGAAGAAACCGGCTTCCGGATTGATCGCGTACAGGCGGCCATCGGCGCCGGGGCGCATCCAGCAGATGTCGTCGCCGACGGTCCACACCTTCCAGCCCGCCTGGCGATAGCCTTCCGGCGGAATCAGCATGGCCAGGTTGGTCTTGCCGCACGCCGACGGGAACGCGGCGGCGATGTAATGCGTTTCGCCCTGCGGGTTCTCGATGCCGACGATCAGCATGTGCTCGGCCAGCCAGCCTTCATGGCGCGCCTGGTGCGAGGCGATGCGCAGGGCGTGGCACTTCTTGCCCAGCAGCGCGTTGCCGCCGTAGCCGGAGCCGAAGCTCTTGATGGTCAGCTCGTCGGGGAAATGCATGATGAAGCGGCGGTCCGGGTCGAGCTCGCCGGTGGAGTGCAGGCCTTTCACGAACGCACCTTCGCGCTCGATCCGCGCCAGCGCCGGTGCGCCCATGCGGGTCATGATGCGCATGTTCGCCACCACGTACGGCGAATCGGTGATCTCCACGCCGCAGCGCGAGAGCGGCGAATCGATCGGACCCATGCAGTACGGGATCACGTACAGCGTGCGCCCGCGCATGCATCCGGCGAACAGCGCGTCCATCTTCGCGTGCGCCTCGGCCGGGGCCATCCAGTGGTTGTTGGGGCCGGCATCGTCGGGCTGCGCGGTACACACGAAGGTCAGGTGCTCGACGCGTGCCACGTCGCTCGGGCTGGAGCGGTGCAGCCAGCTGTGCGGGTGGGTTTCAGGATTCAGCGGCAGCAAGGTGCCGTCGGCCAGCATCTGCTTCGTCAGCAGCGCGTTCTCGGCATCGCTGCCATCGCACCAGTGGATGTGGTCGGGTTGGGTGAGCGCGGCGACCTCGGCGACCCAGGCGTTCAACGCGGCCAGCGAACTGCCCGGAAATTCGTTGCGTTTGAAAACATCGACCGCTGCGTTCATGCCACACCCTCGAAAAGTGAGACCAAAATGATACCAATGTCTTGTCCTTCAGACGAGGAGAACGTCGACGGGCGGTCATCCGGGAGGGGGAACGAGGGTCATTCCGTCTCACCAGGGCCAGAGAAGGCCCGCCACACAGGGCGTTGCGCGCCAAGGACGGAGCTCCGAAGGCCATCGATCGAGCTCGGAGAGCCAACGATGAGGCCCGGACGCCCGATCGATGGCTTTCCGAGAGCGATCGATGGGACTCGCCATGCCATCGATCGCCCTCGGAGCCTCATCGCTCGGGCTCGGAAGGTGATCGATGGAGCACGGAACCCGATCGATGGGGCTCCGGGGGCGATGCCGATGGAGCTCAACGTGCCATCGACGGGGCTCAGAGGGCGATCGATGGAGCAACACGGGCCATCGATGGCTTTCCGGGCCCCATCGATGACATTCCGAGCGCGATCTCCTTCCCGGCGGCTACGCCTCGCGCGAGCGCCGGTAGGGATTGAACAGCTGCAGCAGCCACGGCTTCTGCGCCAGCACCAGGCTGACCCCCACCCGGTCTTCCGCCGGCAGCGTCGCATCGCGGGCGAGCAACGCATCGAACTCGCGCGCGACCTCCTCAAGGCGCTGGCGGAGCTGCTTCACGCCGTCGATGCTCAGGCTGCCGCTCAGCAGCAGCAGCGCATCCTGTTCCCCGTCGAATGGATCGGCGAAGTAATCGGTCAGCAGGGTGAGCCGGAAGTAGCGCTCCATCGGGCCATCGGCACGCCAGCGGAAGTTGCGCGCGGTCAGCGCGCGGCCGCGGTTGCCGGGCATCAGTTCGATGATGCCCAGGCGATCCAGCTTGACCAGCAGACCGGTCCACTGCGCCGGCGTGAAGCCGAAGTGGCCCATCACGTCGTCCTGGCGCCAGCGGTTCAGGGTGAGGAACAGCGCCATGAGCAGCGGCGGGTCGTCCACCAGGGCCTGTTCCTGCGCCTCGCTCAGTTGGGCCATCGCCTTGCGCCCGCGCGAGGCTTCGGCGCTGAGCTCGGCCAGGCCGACATCGAGCACATCGCAGATCTGCTCGAGCCGCTGCAGGCTCATCGCGCGGCGGGAGAACATGCGCTTGACCGCCGCTTCGCTCATGCGGATGCGGACGGCGAGTTCGCGGTACGTCAGTTCCTGCGCGCGCAGGCAGCGCTTCAGGGCATCGATCAGGTCGACCGAGACGGCCATCGGTAGCGGATTCCTATACCCGTTGTTGCGCCGGAGCTTACCTCGTCGATGCCGATTGAACACCGCGGGTGAGCGCGGCCAAGGTGCGGCGACATCGCCGGAGCCCGCCATGACCCGCCTGATCGCCCGCTCGCTATCGCTTGCCCTGGCCACCGCCCTGTCCGGCGGCATGACCCTCCCGGCGCAGGCCGCCCCCCAGTCCGATGGCGCCAGCCGTATGTCGCAGGCCAGTCTCGAAGCCTCCATCGAAGTGCCCGTCGCGGTGATCCACGCACTGGGCCATGGCGCGTCCGCCGTGGTGACCGGCGTCGCCGTGGTGGCGGGCAGCGTGGCGGTCACGGTGTCGGTCGCCGCAGCGGGCGTGGTGGGCGCCGCCTCGTTCGTCGTGTACCTGAGCGCGGAGGCGATCAAGCGGCTAGGCATCGCGGTCGGCACGGCCATCAGCGTGGCTGCGGTGTCGACCGGCTGGATCCTCAGCGCGGCCGGCGAAGCGCTGTGCTTCATCGCCAACGACGCCGCCCGCCCCCACATCCACAGCCACCGCTACGGCGGGTGATCGCGTGATGCGCACGTTCGCGGCATGCCTTTTCGCCTTCGTCCTCGCGCTGCCAGGGACGGCACGCGCGGGCGATGCCTGCAAGCAACTGGAGATGCCGCCGCACAAGGTGGCGGACGCCGCGCGCACCGCGTTGCTGGCGGCGCGGGAACTCGACGAGGTGGATGCGCCGGTGGCGCTGATCGCACGCGTTGGCACCGACCTGTCGAAGCAGGGCCTGGTCTACAGCCACGCCGGTTTCGCCGTGCGCGACCACGCCGAAGGCCGCTGGACGGTGGTGCACCTGCTCAACGAATGCGGCAGCGACCGCTCCGGCCTGTATGCGCAGGGGTTGGTGAACTTCTTCGCCGACGACCTCGTGAACCAGGACCTGCGCATCGTCTGGTTCACGCCGGACGTAGCCGACCGCCTGGCCGCGCGGCTGCAGCAGATGCCACGCCACAGCCTGCACCACCCACGCTACAACCTGATCGCGCGACCCGGCAGCGAGGATTACCAGAACTCCACCGCGTGGCTCGTCGAAGTGATGGCCGCGGCATTCGCCGATCGCGGCATCTACGACCGCCGCAGTGCGTACGCCTTCGCCCGCGGGGATGGTTTCGTGCCGGACACGGTGCACATCGCCTATTCCAAGCGCGTACTGGGCGGACTGTTCTCCGCCAACACCGACTTCACCGACCACCCCGTCGGCACGCGCCTGTCCGGCGACTACCCCGTCGTCACCGTGCGCTCGATCTTCCGCTGGCTGGAGCGCAGCGGGTACGTACGCGAGCAGCGGGAGTGGCGGGGTGGCGTGCGGCAAGTGGCGATGGGGCCGGCGTGAGGGAGGTCACGCGCGCCGCCACGTCGCACGCATCTCCCGGCGTATTGGCTTTCCGCTTGCTCTCGCGCCTGCTGGCCGCCTGCGTACTGACATCGATTCCCGTGCATCTCGCATTACTCGTGTCCGACAGCGCCGTGTATCGCGGCTGGGTTTACCTGCAGTTGGCGCTGCTGACGGCATCCGCCTGGCTGCTGTGGCGCTCACGCAGGCTCGATGGTCGTGCCGTCATCGCCCTCCCACTGACGACGATACCCGCGATCCACATCAACGCCGCATATCTGAACTACGGCAATGGCCCACAGGCTTGGGCACTGCCGCTCGCCTTCGGCCTTTGCTACGTCGCGCTCTATGCGGTCGCGCGCGCTGGCAAGACGCGGCGATCCGGCGCGAGCCCCGCGGGAGGAGATCATCGATGAACGCCAGATTCATCGCTTTGCTCGCAGCGCTCCTGCTGGTTGGCTGCTATCCAGTCAGCTACGAAGATGTAAGCCGCGATCCGGAGTACGCGCGATATGTCGGCAACGAGTACAGGACGACGGCTGACATGACCGTCTATCGCGTGAGCCTGGATCAGAACTACGGCCCCTCACCTAGCGTCTACAAAGTCGTCCACCCGCCCGGCTTTGATGGACCGGAGGTCATTTCGCGGACGCGCTTCCCGGAAGGGTCGACGCTGAAGGTACTGACGATCCAGCGATGCAAGGATTGCTATCTGGATGCCGAACCGAGAGTTCATGCGACGGTTCGTATCACCTCGACCACGCAGTTCGACGATCAGGAAGTACGGGCCGATCTGGGGCTGCTGTCTTCGCACATGCAAGCCGTCGACGCGCCCGCACCAATCAAGTGACGGGCGCGACGTAGCCCGCCCTCCACACGGCGACCACACGCCGCCTTACGAAGCGTCAGTTCGGAATCAACGTCGAGATGACGTGTTCGAGGTAGGTCTCGAACTCTTCCGACGTCATGCGCGGCTGCTGCAGCTGCAGCGACAGTTGCAGGAAGCCCACATAGGCCGCATAGGCCAGGCGCGCACGATGCGTGGCATCGGTGCGCTGCAGGCCGGCCTGGCGGAACATCGCCACCAGATAGTCCAGCCGGCGCTGCGAGATGCGGTCGATGACCGGCTGCACGGAGGGGTGATCCAGCGCCTTCAGCAGTTCGCTGTAGATGATGTGCGGCTTGACCTCGTGCCCGACCAGCTGGAACAGCGCGCGCAGGCGTTCGCGCGGATCGGCCACCTTTTCCAGGCTGCCGAAGATGTTTTCCTGTTCACCGACTTCCCAACGCTCCAGCGCCGCCTGCAGCAGCGCATCGCGGGACGGGAAGTGCCAGTAGAAGCTGCCCTTCGTGACACCCAGCCGGCGGGCGAGCGGTTCCACGGCCACCGCCGACACCCCCTGCTCCGCGATCAGGTCGAGCGCCGCCTGGGCCCAGTCGTCGGCACTCAGGCGGGCGTTGCGGGCGGGGGCGCTGGCGGGTGTTTCGGGGCTGGGCGTGCTCATGGCCGGCATTTAACCATACGCCGAGGTGTGTAGCGGTATGTATGCTGCAGCGCACCACAAATAAAGACAAATCAATCGGTTGCATGTGAAACGCGAATGCCAAACCGATTGACTGCTCTAAATGCGACAACCCATACTTGGCCGTATGGTTACCTCCACCTCTCCTGCTCCCGCGCCGCGCTCCCGCGTCATCGACGCCGGTTCGGATCGCGTGCTGAAAGGACAGGGAGAGGTGCCGCTCGCGCTTCGTCGTTTCCCGTCGCCCCGCGCCCTGCAGAGCCATCCGGCGCTGATCTACGCGCACGGGTTCGGACAGACCGCGGGCGCCTGGCATCGAACCGGGCAATGGCTGGCCGAACAGGGATATGCCGGACTCGCCTACGACGCGCGTGGCCACGGCGAGTCCGGCCGCAATGCCCCCGATCTTCCCTATGCGGGCGACCAGTTCGCCGACGACCTGATCGTGGTGGCCGGTGAACAACCGGAACCGCCGGTCCTGGTCGGCGCGTCGATGGGCGGGCTGTTCGGGCTGATCGCCGAGTCGCGCTGGCCCGGCCTGTTCCGCGCCATGGTGCTGGTGGACATCACCCCGCGCTGGGAACACGCCGGCCTGCAGCGCATCCTCGCCTTCATGACCGCGTTCCCCGACGGCTTCGCGTCGCTCGATCACGCGGCGGACGCCATTGCCGCGTACCAACCGCAGCGGCGCACGCGCAAATCCGCCGACGACCTGCGCGAGCTGCTTCGCGAAGGCGCCGATAGCCGGTGGCGCTGGCATTGGGACCCGCGCCTGGTCGACGAGCTCGCGCGCGACAGCGCCCAGCACCAGGACGCCATCGCCGAGGCCGCGCGCCGGGTGCAGTGCCCCGTGCTGCTGATCAGTGGCGGGCGCAGCGACCTGGTCTCGGAGAAGACCGTCGAAGAATTCCAGCGATTGGTGCCGCATGCGCGCCACGTGCACCTGCCGCAGGCCACGCACATGGTGGCCGGCGACGACAACGACGCATTTACCGCCACCGTGCTGGAATACCTGGCAAGCCTGCCGGCTGCGCCGGGCCATGCCGAATCCGATGTAACCGAATCCGTGTCCGGAGCAACCCCATGAGCATCGTCATCCCCTTCCTCGCCTTCCTGCTGGCGGGCGCATTCGCCGCCTACCATCGGATCCGGCTCGCCTACTGGGCCGCGATCACCGCCAGCCTGCTGGTCGCGTGCTGGCTGCTGGGCGCCAACCCCACGGCCACCGTCGTCGCGGCGCTGGTGGTGGTGGCGATCGCGCTGCCGCTGCTGATCCCGGCGATCCGCAAGCCGTTGATCACGGCGCCGGCGCTCGGCTTCCTGCGTCGAGCACTGCCGCCGCTGTCGCAGACCGAGCGCATCGCGCTGGAAACCGGGTCGGTCGGCTTCGAAGGCGACCTGTTCACCGGCGACCCGGACTGGAACAAGCTGCTGGCCTATCCGAAGCCGCAGCTCACCGCCGACGAACAGGCCTTTCTGGACGGTCCGGTGGAAGAGCTGTGCCGGATGACCAACGACTGGGAAATCACCCACATCCACGCCGACCTGCCGCCGGAGCTGTGGGACTACATCAAGAAGAACAAGTTCTTCGGCATGATCATCCCGAAGCAGTACGGCGGCTTGGGCTTCTCCGCGCTGGCGCACCACAAGGTGATCCAGAAGATCGCCTCGGTCAGCAGCGTGGTCAGCTCCACCGTCGGCGTGCCCAACTCGCTGGGCCCGGGCGAACTGCTCAATCATTACGGCACGCAGGAGCAGAAGGACTACTACCTGCCGCGCCTGGCGATCGGTCAGGAGGTGCCCTGCTTCGGCCTGACGGGCCCGTTCGCCGGCTCCGATGCGACCTCGATTCCCGACTACGGCATCGTCTGCAAGGGTGAATGGAACGGCGCCAACGTGCTGGGCATCCGCCTGACCTTCGACAAGCGCTACATCACCCTGGCGCCGGTCGCCACGCTCATCGGCCTGGCGTTCCGCATGTACGACCCGGACGGACTGATCGGCGACACGCGCGACATCGGCATCACCCTGGCGCTGCTGCCGCGCGATACGCCCGGCGTGGACGTCGGCCGCCGCCACTTCCCGCTGAACTCGCCGTTCCAGAACGGCCCCATCCATGGCCGCGACGTGTTCATCCCGCTGAGCCAGCTGATCGGTGGCGTCGAGATGGCCGGCAAGGGCTGGAACATGCTCAACGAATGCCTGGCCGTGGGCCGCTCGATCACTCTGCCTTCCACCGCCAGCGGCGGCGCCAAGTTCGGCGCGCGCGTCACCGGCAGTTATGCCCGCATCCGCAAGCAGTTCGGCCTGTCGGTCGGCCGCTTCGAAGGCGTGGAGGAGGCCCTGGCCCGCATCGGCGGCAAGGCGTACGCGATCAGCGCGCTGTCGCAGGCCACCGCGGCCGCCGTGGACCGTGGCGACGTGCCGTCGGTACCTTCGGCGATCGCCAAGTACCACTGCACGAACATGGGCCGCGATGTCGCCAAGGACGTGATGGACATCGTCGGCGGCAAGGGCATCATCCTGGGCCCGCGCAACTTCGCCGGCCGTGCGTGGCAGGCCTCGCCGATCGCCATCACGGTGGAAGGCGCGAACATCATGACGCGCAGCCTGCTGATCTTCGGCCAGGGTTCGATCCTGTGCCATCCGTACATCATTAAGGAAATGCGCGCGGCACAGGACCCGGATACCCGTGCCGGCGTCAACCAGCTGGATGCCGTGCTCTACCCGCACATCGGCGGGGCCATCTCCAACGCGGTGCGCTCGTTCTGGTTCGGCATCACCGGTTCGAAGATCGGTGCGGCCCCGGGCGATGCGTACACGAAGAAGTTCTTCCGCAAGCTGGACCGGTACGCCGCCAACCTGGCGCTGCTCACCGACATCTCGCTGGGCGCGCTGGGCGGCAAGCTGAAGTTCAAGGAATCGCTGTCGGGCCGCCTGGGCGACGTACTGAGCCACCTGTACATGATGAGCGCGGTGCTCAAGCGCCACCATGACGACGGCGCCCCGGAAGCCGACAAGCCGCTGCTGGCGTGGGCGTTCCACAACAGTGCGTACGAGATCGAGCTGGCGCTGTCGCAGGCGCTGCGCAATTTCCCGATCAAACCGCTGGGCTGGCTGCTGTGGCCGGTGGTGTTCCCGTTCGGCCGCCGCGCCGTGGCCCCGGGCGACCGCCTGAGCCATCGCGTCGCAATGCTGCTGATGGCGCCGAACGAAGCGCGCGACCGCCTGGGCCAGGGCGTGTTCCTGACCCCGTGCGAGAACAACCCCGGCGGCCGCATCGACAGCTACCTGGCCGCCGCCGTGGCCGCCGAGCCGGTGGAGCGCAAGTTCCTGAAGGCGCTGAAGACCAGGGACATCGAAGCCCTGGACTACAGCGCGCAGCTGGATGAAGGCGTGCGCGAGGGCTGGATCACCGCGGAAGAGCGCAGGCAGCTGGAAGAACTGCGCGCGATCACGCTGGACACGATCACCGTGGACGACTTCGACGTGCACGAACTGCGTGCCGCCAGCTACTACGACCTGCCGCAGAACAAGCGGCAACCGCGCGAAGCGGCCTGACGCCACCACGAAAGACACGACGACGGCGGGCATGTCCCGCCGTCGTCGCGACAGGAGCACACGATGAGCGCCGACGTCCTGAAGATCTACCGCAGCCTGAGCCGCAAGCCGCTAGGCCACTGGCTGTTCTCGCGCCTGATCTGCTTCAAGGCGCCCTACTTCGGCAGCATCGGCCCGCGCATGGTGCGGCTGGAACCCGGCCGCGGCGAAGCGACCATCCGCCATCGCCGTTCGGTCACCAACCACCTCGGCACCGTGCACGCGATCGCGCTGTGCAACCTGGCTGAATTCGTCGGCGGCCTCACCACCGACGTCAGCATCCCGCGCTCGATGCGCTGGATTCCCAAGGGCATGACGGTCGAGTACCTGAAGAAGGCCGTCGGGACGATGACCGCGGTCGCGACCCCGGCCTTCGAGCCCCGCGAATCCGTCGATGGCTATGAGCTGCCGATGGACGTGGTGGTCAGCAATCCGCAGGACGAGCCGGTGTTCCGCGCGCGCATCTCCATGTGGGTGTCGCCGAAGCCACCGCGCACCGACTGATGCGTAGCCGTCGTGGGAGCGACGTAAGTCGCGACGCATAACATCCGTCCGCGAAGATGACCTGCCGGAGGGAGCCGTCGCGACTCACGTCGCTCCCACATCGGTCTAGATGCCGGATCAGAGAAGCCAGATAGCGGCCAACGCCGCGATCGCGGGCAGCCCCTGCACGTAGAAGATCCGCCGACTGACACTCCACGCGCCGTAAAGCGCGGCGACGACCACGCACATCAGGAAGAACACGACCACGTTCCATTGCGCGGTCACCAGTCCCCACAGCAGGCCTGCAGCGAGGAAGCCGTTGTAGAGCCCCTGGTTGGCCGCCAGCACGCGGGTGGTCTCGGCCTTCTCGGGCGTGTTGCGGAAGGTCTTCAGGCCGGCGGGCTTGGTCCAGAGGAACATTTCCAGTACCAGGAACCAGGCGTGTAGCACCGCCACCAGTACCACCAACACCGAAGCGATCACGTCCATCCAGGCCTCCCGTCATGTGCCGGGCAGCATAGCGGCATCGTGCAAGGACGTCAGGAGGTCCTCGTGGCCGTCGACGGGTCGCTCGCCGCCCGTTCGGACGGCAGCTTGGACTCTTCGCGCAGCAGGCGCCACGCGCTGAAGGTCATGGCGCTGGCGACCAGCAGGCCGGCACCGAACACGACGTTCGACCCGAACGCGGACAGGAGCTTGTGCAGCCAGACGAAGCTGAGGTCGCCGCCGCGATAGATGACCGTGTCGATCGCCGCCCCCGCCTTGTAGCGCCACTCGCGGCCGACCCGCGTGTAGATGGTCTCGCGCGCCGGCTTGGCCAGCGAGAACTCGCTGGCGCGGGTGACCACCTGCACGATGGCGATCATCATGGGCAGCGGCGATGCCGCCAGGATCGAGAACCCGATGATGATCGCGCAGCCGGGGATCAGCAGCGCCGGCGCGATGCCGAAGCGCGACAGCAGGAAGCGCGTCACCAGCAGCTGCACCACGAGGGTCAGTGAATTCACCGCGAGATCGAGCGTGGCGAAGTAGTCGGCGCGCTGCTCGGCCGAACTGAACATCGTGCGGGCGATGGCATTCTGCTCGTTGTAGAGCAGCGTGCCCACGCCGACGCCCATGACCACCATCGCGGCCAGCCAGCGCAGCAGCGGCTCGCGCGCGATGAGCTTCAACCCCGCCAGCACGTCGCCGCCCATGGGGATCTCCCCGCTGACCTGCTCGCGCAGCGCCTCGCGGGCGACCGCCCACGTCCGTAGCTTGAAGATGCAGAGCACGCAGACCGAGAACAGGAAGGCAGACACCAGCATCATGTTGGGAATGCCGACCCGCACCACCAGCGTCTTGGTCAGCACGGGCCCCAGGAATGCCCCCATCGTGCCGGCTGCGCCGATGTACCCGTAGAACTTGCGCGCCTCGGCATTGGTGAACACGTCCGCCATGAAGCTCCAGAACACGGCGACCGCGAACAGGTTGAATACCGTGATCCACAGGATGAAGGCCAGTCCGCGCCCCGCGATGCCGCTGTCGAACATGGCGTAGAACACGAGCAGCGTGGCGATGAAGAAGCCGTAGATCACCGGCAGGAACACCCGGCGCGGAAAGCGGCTGACCAGCCAGCCGTAGACCGGCTGCAGCACCAGCATGATGACGAACACGGCGCTGAAGATGAACTGCAGCGTGAATTCGCTGAGCGCGATGCCGCGGCTGGCGAAGAAGGCAATCAGTGCCGGCGGAAACACCGCTTCGATGTCGCTGGAGGCCGCCATCGCTTCCCGCACCGGCCGCAGCACGTAGTAGCCGCTCAGCAGGCAGAAGAAGTACACGAATGCCCACAGCAGCGGCGGCGACTCCGACAGCGCCGCGCGGAATCGGCCGAACCGGGTGGTCGCTGGGGAAGACGGGTCCATGGGCGCGGCCTGCGATCGTTTCATCGGGACGCGGGCACCGCCCGCCTGTGGCGCGCACGGTATCCGATGCGCTGCAACATCGCCAGCCTTTCCGGGGACGCGCTCCGCCGGAATCCCGCATTGCGCGTCCCCGGCGCCGGACGCGTCGAATGCCCGAGCATTTGCTCTATCCCCCGCCGCTAGGTTCGGCCGGACTTCGCAACAGGGCAGCATGTGTACGACTACATCATCGTGGGCGCCGGATCGGCCGGTTGCGTCCTTGCCCACCGCCTGAGCGAAGACCCGGCGTGCCGCGTGCTGCTGCTCGAAGCCGGGCCGCGCGACTGGCACCCCTTCATCCACATGCCCGCCGGCCTGGCCAAGCTGGTCGGCCAGAAAGGTGTCAACTGGAACTACGACACCGCGCCCGAGCCGCACCTGGACAACCGTCGCCTGTGGTGGCCCCGCGGCAAGGTGCTGGGCGGGTCCAGTTCGATCAATGCGATGTGCTACATCCGCGGCGTGCCCCAGGACTACGACGACTGGGCGGCTGCGGGTGCCGCCGGCTGGGGCTGGGCGGGCGCATTGCCCTATTTCCGCCGCTCGGAACACAACACCCGCGGTGCGGACACGCTGCATGGCGGCGACGGCCCGCTGCACGTGTCCGATCTGCGCTACACCAATCCGCTGTCCGCGGCCTTCGTCGAGGCGGGGGTGCAGGCCGGCTTCGCGCGCAACGATGACTTCAACGGTGCGACGCAGGCGGGCTTCGGGCTCTACCAGGTGACGCAGAAGGACGGTGCACGCTGTTCGGCGGCGGTGGCCTACCTGGACCCGGCGCGCGACCGCCAGAACCTCGACATCGTCACTGGCGCACTGGTGCGGCGCATCCTGCTGGAGAAGGGACGCGCCGTCGGCGTCGCCTACGCCCGCGGCGGCCATGAGATCGTCGTGCGGTGCGGACGCGAGGTGCTGTTGAGCGGCGGCGCGATCAACTCGCCGCAGTTGCTGATGCTGTCCGGCATCGGCCCGGCGGATCACCTGCAGCAGACGGGCATCAGCGTGCGGCACGCGCTGCCCGGCGTCGGCCGCAACCTGCAGGACCACCTCGACATCTGCACCCTGCAGCACAGTACGCAGCGCATCACCTACGACCGTACCAGCGAGCTGAAGACGGCCTTCGACTACTTCCTGCGCGGGCATCGCGGCCCGGGCAGCAGCAACATTGCGGAGGCCGGCGCGTTCGTGCGCTCGCCGCTGGCTCCGGACGACCGCCCCGACATCCAGATGCATTTCGTGCCGGCCATGCTGGACGACCACGGTCGTCACCGGCTGCCCGGCGACGGCTATACGTTGCATGCCTGCTTCCTGCGCCCGCGAAGCCGGGGCCGCATCGCGCTGGCGAGCGCGGATCCGCGTGCCGACGCGCGCATCGAAGCCCACTACCTGAGCGACCAGGAAGGCTTCGACCTGAAGATGATGGTCGAGTGCGCCAAGCTGTCGCGCGAGCTGTTCGCCCAGCCCGCGTTCGACGCCTACCGCGGAGCACCGATCCATCCCCGCCGCACCGACCTGTCCGATGCGGAGCTGGTCGACTTCATCCGCGCCAAGGCGGAGACCGTCTACCACCCGGTCGGCACCTGCCGCATGGGCAAGGATGAGGACGCCGTCGTCGACCCGCAGTTGCGCGTGCGCGGCATCGAGGGGCTTCGGGTGATCGACGCCTCGGTGATGCCGTCGCTGATCGGCGGCAACACCAACGCACCCACCATCATGATCGCCGAGCGCGCGTCGGATCTGATCCGCGGCCTTCCCACCTTGTGTGGCGACGACCTGTCGGCACACACGGCGCCGAGCGCACTGGCCACCGTCGACTGAGTTCGCACCCGCCGTACACAGCCCCCGCGCGGCGATCAAGCCGTGTATCTGTTCAGCCGATGCCCGCGCGTCGCGCTGGCGCGCGCCTTGTTGGCGCGGCACTTGCATGTGGTCTAGTGGATCTTCCTGAACGCGATGCACGCCCTCGCATCGCAGGCATTCCACCTTGCTGAATTGGGACGTTCCGCACATCCGCAATCCGCAACAGGATGAACAACATGCACACGGAACCTCTCCTTGTTTGTGCAACCGAAAAAAGCGGCGTTATGATCCCAGGCAGCATCCGCTCACGCAGGCGCCACGCACGATGAACCCCAAGAAAAGCCGGCGATCGCGCCATGTCTTCCGTGTCGGCATGATCGGCTTGCTGCTGCCGCTGACGCTTTCGTCCACGGCGCAGACACCGTCGAGCTGGAAGGCCGCCGGCCAAGGCCCGCAGGCCGCCGCGGCGACGGGCAATGCGGCGGCCAGCACGGCGCCCTACATGTCGCCCACGCAGCCGCGTCCCTACCGCACCTCGCTGGCGGAGCAGAACGTCCAGCCGCTCGCGGCGGGCTTCGACGTGCGTGCGTTCGAAACCATGGCCGAGCACCTCACGGTCGGCCAGCGCGTGCCTGGCCTGGCGATGGCCATCGTGCACAACGGCCGCGTGCTCAGCGCGCGCGGCTATGGCGTCACCGACGTGGTGAACCCGCAACAGGTCGACTCGCACACCGTGTTCCGGCTGGCGTCGCTGTCGAAGGCCTTCGCGAGCACGCTGACGGGCCTGATGGTGCAGGACGGGTCGTTGCGCTGGGACAGCAAGGTCAACCAGTTCGTGCCGGGGTTCCAGCTGAGCGATGCCAATGCGACGGCGCACGTGACCGTCGCGGATGTCCTCAGCCACAGCGTCGGCCTGCAGGCGCACAACGCGTTCGATCGCGACATCGAGGCCAATGCCGAGTACTACGACGTGGCCCGCAAGCTGGCCTACGCACCGCTGAAGTGCGCGCCCGGCGAGTGCTACGCCTACCAGAACGTCGCCTTCAGCCTGATTGGCGACGTGGTGTTCGCTGCGTCCGGGACGTTCTACGACCAGGCGGTGGACCGCCGCATCTTCAAGCCGCTGGGCATGAACGATGCGAGCATGGGCCTCGCCGGTATCGAAGGCAGCACGCGCTGGGCGCGTCCGCACGTGCGCACCCGCAATGGCTGGGTGTCGCTCACGCCGAAGCCCACTTACTACCGCCTGCCGCCGGCGGCGGGGGTCAACGCCAGCGCCAGCGATCTTGCGCAGTGGCTGATCGCCCAGACAGGTCATCGTCCCGACGTGCTGCCCGCGCCCCTGCTGGCGACGCTGCATGCACCGGTGGTGACGACGCCCGGGGAAATGCGCGGCGGCTGGCGCCGGGAGCGCGTCAACTCCGCCAGTTATGCGCTGGGATGGCGCGTGTTCGATTACGCGGGCCAGCAGGTGGTTTTCCATGCCGGCGCCGTGCAGGGGTACCGGGGGCTGGTCGCCCTCGTGCCGGGGCAGGATCTCGGCGTGGCCCTGGTGTGGAACAGCGACAGCTCGCTGCCGTCCGGCCTGCTGCCGACCATCCTCGATCGTGCGATGGGCCTGCCGGGCCAGCCGTGGGTAGAAACGCCTGCCGACTACGATCTGCTGCTCGCCGAGTCGCCCGACGGAACGCCGGTCGACAACCGGAAGGACAGCGGGACCTCTTCGCAGCGCGCGACCGCATCGCCGCGCTGAGCACTCATCGGACGCTGCCGGTGCGATGGGGAACCATCGACCGGGCAGCCGTCGTCGTCAGCGTTGCGCGTCCTGTTCGAGCATCGCCTTGAGCCTGGACAGCCCTTTCTCGTAGTCCGCACCGATCATCCGGTCGAACAGCAGGCCCAGCCAACGCTTGAGCGGGTTGAACCCGTGCGCGCTGTCGAACGCCCAGGTCACGCGCGTTCCGTCGCCTTCCGGCGCGATCAGATAGGTCGCCTGCGCCTGGCTGCCATCGAAATCCAGCGCCACCACGATGCGACGCTTGGGCTCGCTGGCGATGATCTCCTGGCTGCCGCTGCCCACTGCCCGGTTGCCCACCCAACGCATGCGCGCGCCCGCGCCACGGTCCGGACCTTCGAAGATGTACCTGGCCTGCGGGTCATACTCCGCCCACGGCGACCAGTCGTTGAAGCGCCGGAACGAGTCGAGCGTGTCGAAGACGGGTCCGGGGCTGCGCTTGATGACGACGGTGCGCTCGACATGCGTGGTTGACGGCAGGAACAACCCCACCACCACGAACAGCAACCCCAACGCGGCGATGGCCGCGAGCACCCATTTGATGAACTTCACGCGCCACCCTGTCGGCATCCGGAAAGCGGAAGCCTAGCGGTTCGCGCATAAAAAAACTCTCCCCCCGCTGGGCACAGGGAGAGAGTCCATGGTGTTACGGATAACCGGGGTGGGCTTAGATCAGCGGAGCCGGGGTGGCCGGCAGCGCGACCGGGGCCGCTTTCTTCTTGGACTTCTTGGCAGGCTTCTTGGCGGCCTTCTTCGCGGCCTTCTTGGCCGGCTTCTTGGCTACTTTCTTGGCAGCCTTCTTCGCGGTCTTCTTGGCGGCCTTCTTGGCAACCTTCTTGGCCGGCTTCTTGGCTACCTTCTTGGTGGCCTTCTTCGCGGTCTTCTTGGCGGCCTTCTTCGCCGGCTTCTTGGCTACCTTCTTCGCAGCCTTCTTGGCGACCTTCTTCACTGCCTTCTTGGCCTTGGCGACCTTCTTGGCGACCTTCTTGGCAGCCTTCTTCACTGCCTTCTTCACGGTCTTCTTGGCAGCAGACTTCTTGGTGGCCTTCTTGGCAGCCTTCTTGGCGGCCGGTTTCTTCTTCGCAGCTTTCTTCATTGCCATGTGATGGCTCCTCGTCAGTGAACTATGGATTTTTACGTCTGGTTACAGCACATCTGCCCGGAGGCAGGCCCAGCTGCAAGAAACGCCGCGGGAGTCGGACCCGCCGGCAGCCGTCGTCGCGACACGCGCGGCGATACGGATTCCCCAGGGCGCCCGGCGTGCGAAACCCGGCTCCCTACAAATACGAAAACACCCGCGTCGCCAGGCGACACGGGTGCGGTGGAAAGGGTGCGTTGCGTTTTTCCGGGGGAAGCGAGGCCTGCGTCCACCGCGATCTGGGTGCGGACGATGGGCTGTGTTGTCTCTCGCGCTGTCGTGTTGATTCGACTCACTCGCTTCCGCAGCCGGTGCTGCTTGGGGCGAAACCTAATCACGGTTTTTCAAGGTGTCAACACCTTCGCGCAACTTTTTTCCGACGCCCCTCCCGGCGACACGGCGGCAGCGAGCGCGCGGAACCACCGTCCCGTGGCGATGGCGGATGCCCTCGACGCGACCCACTGACATGCGCGTGAAAAAAAACATCGGTAAAACGCGCATTTTTTTCATGGCGCATGCGCGCACCACGCGTCGGCCACGCGGCGCGGCATGCCATGCGGTCGCACCGACGTGCACGCCGATGGCTTGAACGGCGGCTAAAAAAAACTTTCGTCTGGGGCGTCGGATTTCGCGTCGCACAAGCCCGATTGCGCCAAATTGCGCAAACTTTTTTCTTCGCCAGGCGACGCATCGCGACGTTCGAAACCATGCCGTCGATGGGAGAACGCTCGCGATCACCTGCCGCGCATGCCACTCCGCCGCACGAACGCGTGACGCCCGGCGCGTACCCGCCATTCCACTTTTCCCGCCGCCGAAGGTGGCGCGCGACGGCGACGACGCACCCCGCCGTCTGTCCCGCGCGCTGCGCCGCGTCGGAAACGAAACGGGGAGCCGGCAGCGGCGGATCATCGTCCGCCATCGCCGGCTCCCCGTCGGGGACCGCCTGCAGGATTGCCTCAGTGGTCTTCGTCTTCGATCAGCTCGGCGTAGTCGTCGGGCGAGAGCAGGTCGTTGAGCTGCTCCGGCTCCTCGGCTTCGAGGACGAAGATCCAGCCTTCGCCGTAGGCGTCTTCGTTGATGGTTTCGGGCTTGTCGGCCAGCGCGGCGTTGACCTCGACGACCTTGCCGGTGATCGGGCTGTAGACGTCGGACGCCGCCTTGACCGACTCGACCACCGCGCTCGCGTTGCCGGCTTCGATGCGGTCGCCCACGTTGGGCAGCTCGACGTAGACCAGGTCGCCCAGCAGGCCCTGCGCGTGATCGGAAATGCCGACGGTGACGCGACCGCCAGCTTCAACGCGGGCCCACTCGTGGGACTTCAGGAACTTCAGATCGCCAGGAATCTCACTCATGGGGTGCTCCGGATCGCTGCGTGGGTCGGGAAGGGAACGATAGTTTAGCGGAGGAATGCGGAAGTGAAGGCTGCCAGTCGCGGCTCACTCCAGGACGCCCGGCTGCGGCTGTCCGTCGCGCACGAACGGGAACTTCACGACGCGCACCGGCACGTCCCTGCCACGGATGTCCACGCGTACGCCGCCCGCGGCGCCCAGCGGAATGTCGCCGGCCGGCACGCGCGCGAACGCGATCGCCTTGCCGAGCGTCGGCGAGAAGGTGCCCGACAGGATCTCGCCGTCGCCATGGGCGGTGAGCACTTTCTGCCCGTGGCGCAGCACCCCCTTCTCGTCCATGACCAGGCCGATCATCTGGCGCGCCGCGCCGGTCGCCTTCTGCGCCTCCAGCGTGGCGCGGCCGGTGAACGGACGGCCTTCGTCCAGTGCGACCGTCCAGGCGAGCGCCGCTTCGTAGGGCGAAACGGTGTCGTCCATGTCCTGGCCGTACAGGTTCATGCCGGCCTCCAGGCGCAACGTATCGCGCGCGCCCAGGCCCGCCGGCTTGACGCCGGCATCGAGCAGCGCGTTCCAGAACGCCACCGCCTGCGCCTGCGGCAGCACGATCTCGTAACCGTCCTCGCCCGTGTAACCGGTGCGCGCGACGAACAGCGGCACGCCCTGGGCACTGGTGGCGTCGGCGGCGGCGAAGCGGGTCAGCTTGCCGACCTTCGCGCGGTCTTCTTCCCGCAACAGCCCGTGCACGCGCTCGCGGGCGGTCGGACCCTGGACGGCCACCATGGCGAAGTCCGGGCGCTCGGCGACTTGGACGTCGAAGGGCGCCGCCTGCGCGGTGATCCACGCCAGGTCCTTCTCGCGGGTGGCCGCATTGACCACCAGGCGGAAGAAGTCCTCCGCCAGGAAGTAGATGATGAGGTCGTCGATGACGCCACCCTGCGCATTGAGCATCGCCGTGTACAGCGCCTTGCCTGGCTTCTGCAGCTTGTCGACCGAGTTGGCGACCAGTTGGCGCAGGAATTCCCTCGTACGCGGCCCGCGCAGGTCGACCACGGTCATGTGGCTGACGTCGAACATGCCGGCGTCGCGGCGCACCTGGTGATGCTCCTCGATCTGCGAGCCGTAGTGGATCGGCATGTCCCAGCCGCCGAAGTCGACCATCTTGGCGCCGAGCGCGCGATGGGTGTCGTTGAGGATGGTCTTCTGGGTCATGACGGATTCCGGGACGGACAAAGAGGGCCATTATCCCAGAACGCACCAGCACGGTGCGGCACGACGGAGCGCCGTCGTACGCCGCGTGCTAAAGGCCGTAGTAGGCCTCGTTGATGCAGTCCACGGAACGCGCCTCCAGCACCTCGAAGCGGCCATCGGGCAACCGCAGCCGGCCCGCCCACGCGACATCCTTCAGCCATTCCGTCGCGGTGTCGTGCTGCCGAACGATCGCCGCCACGCGCGCGTCGTCGCGCCCGTTCACGCGGCAGGTGCCGAACTGAAGGTAGTAGCCGGTCCGTCCGGTGGGATACGGCAGCGCATCGGTGATGCGCCACTGCGCACGGGCGCCGTCGCGGCCGGCGAACTGGCCTGCCACCACGAAGCGCGGCACGGGGTCGCCATCGATTGTGGCTGCGGGTGCGGCCAGCACGCCGACGGAGTAATCGCAGACGCGGGCCGGATCCGCGGACTCCGAGACGCAACTCCCCCCCAACTCGTCGAGCCCGTCCGGGTAAGGCGGCATGACCTTGCCGACGAGATCCGTCGCCGCCACCGCCAACGGCGCCAGCACCGACATCGACCACGCCAGCCGCGGAACGCCCACTTACGCCTCCTGCACCTTCAGGGTCATGCCATTCACTGCGATCACCCGCACCCGCGTGCCGACGGGCAGGTCGGCACCTTCCACCGTCCAGAACGCATCGTCGATCTTGACCCGGCCGCGGCCGCTTTCGATGGGCTGGTCGAGCGTGGAGACGGTTCCCACCAGCTGCTCGGCGCGGCGGTTGAGCAGCGGCTTGTCGCTCTGCCGCCCCTTGCCGCGGAACCACTTGCGGTAGACCGCCACGGAGATCACGGCGAGCACGGAAAACAGCACCACCTGCGCCAGCCAGCCCACGCCCGGCGCGGCCAGCACCACGATCGCCATCGCCACCGCCGCGAATCCGAACCACAACATGAAGGCGCCCGGCGCCATCGCTTCCGCCGCGAACAGCACCAGCGCCGCGATCGCCCAGAACGCGAACTTGATGCTCATGTCAGCCTCCCGGGACGCGCGGCGGGCGCGGCGGCGCAGCAGCCTGTTGCTTGCCCAGCGCCTCCCTGGCGAGTTCGGCGATGCCGCCGATCGATCCGATGATGCCGCTGGCCTCCATCGGCATCAGCACGAATTTCTGGTTCGGCGCGGTGGCCAGCTCCTTGAACGCTTCCACGTATTTCTGCGCGATGAAGTAGTTGATCGCCTGCACGTCGCCCTGCGCGATGGCGTTGGACACCAGTTCGGTGGCCTTGGCCTCGGCTTCCGCCAGGCGTTCGCGCGCCTCGGCTTCGCGATAGGCGGCCTCGCGCTTGCCTTCGGCTTCCAGGATCGCGCTCTGCTTGTCGCCCTCTGCACGCAGGATTTCCGACTGCCGCGCGCCTTCCGCTTCCAGGATCGAGGCGCGCTTGTCGCGCTCGGCCTTCATCTGCCGGGCCATTGCGTCGACCAGGTCGCGCGGCGGCTGGATGTCCTTGATCTCGATGCGGTTGACCTTCACGCCCCACGGGCTGGTGGCGTGATCCACCACGCCCAGCAGCTTCGCATTGATCGTCTCGCGCTGGCTGAGCGACTCGTCCAGGTCCATCGAACCGATCACCGTGCGGATGTTCGTCTGCACAAGGGCGATCATCGCCTGGTCCAGGCTGGACACTTCATAGGCCGCCTTGGCGGCGTCCAGCACCTGGAAGAACACCACGCCGTCCACCTTCACCACCGCGTTGTCCTTGGTGATGACGTCCTGCGAGGGCACTTCGAACACCTGCTCCATCATGTTGACCTTGCGGCCGATGCTCTGCATGTACGGAATGAGGAAGTGCAGGCCGGGCGACATGGTGTGGGTGTACTTGCCGAAGTGCTCCACGGTGAACTCGTACCCCTGGGGGACGACGCGGACGCCCTTGAAGAAGGTCACGACGATGAACAGCGCCACCGCCGCGACCACGAGTGTCGAAATACCGAAATCCATGCTGGCCCCCTCCCGTGATGTGGCCTCGATTATAGGCGCCGGAGGGAGGGGGCCGGCGGGAACTTCACCGCCCCTGCGACGGTATTGCCTTCCGCCGCATCCCTACCTCCGAACCCCGACGAATTTCCCCGCTTGAGCCGATCGCAGTTCGCCATCGACATCCCCGACGCCCTGGTCGCCCGCGCGCGCACCGGCTGCCGGGAGGCGTTCGAGCAGATCTACCGACGGTTCGAGCGGCCGGTGTTCACGCTGGCGCTGCGCATCTGCGGCGACCGCGAGGAGGCCGGCGACGTGCTGCAGGACACCATGCTGAAGCTGTTCCACCACCTACCGGACTATCGCGCCGACTGCCCCTTCTGGGGGTGGCTGCGGCAGATCGCGGTCAACGAAGCCCTGCTGCGCCTGCGCCGGCAGAAGCGACTGGTTGCCGAGATTTCGGTGGAGGAAGACGACCTGCCGCCGGACCAGGGCCTGCCCCCCGCGGCCGCGGCCGACGCCGCGCTGCTGCAGCGCGCACTGGAAGCGCTACCCGCGGCGACCCGCAGCGTGTTGTGGCTCTACCACGCCGAGGGCTACACCCATGAGGAGATCGCCGGGCTCATGCAGCGCACGCCGAGCTTCTCCAAATCGCAGGTCTCCCGCGGCACGCGCCGGCTGCGGGCGCTGTTGAACATCGAGGACACCGTCCATGCCTGATTCCCGTTCCCGCGAACCCATGCCGCGCGATTGGGGCGATGCCTTCGGCGCCCTGCCGCTGGAAGCGCCACCTCACGGCGCGTGGCAGCGCGTCGCCGCTGCACTGCCGCCAGCGCGCGTGCCGGCACGTCCGGTGCGCTGGCGACGTCCCGTCCTCGCGATGGCCGCGACAGCCTTCTTCGCCGCCGTGATCCCGTTGATGCACTGGCGGGATGCACAGACCCCGATGCCGCCGTCGCAACGCGCGCCTGGGGTCGTGGCCACGGCACCGGCGCTTCCGGACATCCCGGCGCGATCCGCCGATGCCGAACCCGCCGCCGCACCCGTGGGTGTTTCCACGACGCAACGGATCGCTGACGCGCCATCGGCGCGCCCAGCCATCGCACGCCCTGTGCCTCGCGCGCCGACGGAACCCGCCCGTCTCGATGCGCTCTATACCGAATCCGCGCGACTCGAAGCCGTGCTGGCGCAACTACCCGACAGCAGTACCGGCAATGTGGCGGCCCTAACCGTCAGCGCCGACCTGCAGGACCAGGTCAGCCACATCGACCTGGCCCTCTCGCAACCCGCCCTGTCCGAGGCCACGCGCACCGCGCTGTGGGAAGAGCGCGTCGACACGCTGCGCCAGCTCACCGGCGTGGAAGCCACCCAACGCTGGCAGGTCGCGTTGAACGATACCGCCGCCGACAGCGCCATCTACTGATCCAGAACACGCAACAAGGAGACCTTCCATGCTCAAGCCTCTATCCCGGTCGCTGCTGGCCCTTGCACTGATCGCACCGCTGCCGGCGTTGGCCCAGCAGGGCGATGCGGCGAAACAGAAGGAACTGGACGCCGCCCGCGCGGACCTGCAGCGCGCCGCGAAACGCGTCGCCGAACTCTCGCGGGACGCCGGCGCCATGCGCGCACCCGTCGACATCGATCACATCGTCGTGCGTCGGCCGCGCCTCGGCGTGCTGCTCTCGGGTGACGACGCGGCAGGCGTGCGCATCACGGGTGTGACGCCGGACAGCGGCGCGGCCAAGGCCGGCCTAACGGCGGGCGATCGGCTGATGCGCGTGGCCGGCGAGACGATCGGTGGCGCCACCGCCGACGCCCGCGTGGCCGACGCGCGCGCGCGGTTGGCCAACCTCAAGGCGGATACCCCCGTGCGCGTCACCTATCAGCGCGACGGCAAAACACACGAAGCGAGCGTCACTCCCACCCAGGTATCGCCGCGCGTAGCATTCGCCGGCCAGGGTCCGGGCGCCGTCTTCTTCAGCAGCGCCGACGGCGGCATGCCGAGGATCGAAGGCGTGCCCCTGCCGATGGGCGATATCAGCACCGTCATCGCACCCGAAGTCCAGCTCGAGCTCCGCAAGCTCGGGCGACTGGGCGACTGCAAGGGCGAGGACTGCCAGCTGCCCGCACTCGCCCATGCCTTCCGCTGGAGCAACCTCAACCTGGCGACGGTGGATGCTTCGTTGGGTCGCTACTTCGGCACGGACGCCGGCGTGCTCGTGCTGTCTGTCGGCGAGGAACTCGAGGGCCTGCAGGCGGGCGATGTGATCCGCAAGATCGACGGCGCAACCGTCACCTCGCCTCGCGACGTCACGCAGGCGCTCCGCGACAAGCCGGAAGACGCCAAGGTCGCGATCGAATACCTGCGGGACCGCCAGACCCGGACCAGCACCGTGACCGTACCGAAAGCCGCGGCGTTCCGTTTTCCCGCGACAGCGCGTGTGGTCGTGAAGCCGCGTACGGCCGAGACCGCCGGCAAGGCGCCGAACGTCGTGGAGCGTCGGCGCGTGATGATCGTCGACCAGGACGGCAAGGTGCAGACCTTCGAAGACGACGGCGGCGACATGCCGGTGCCGCTGCCGCCCCCGCCGCCTGCTGCGCCCGTACCGCCATCCGGCAAGGGCAGCACGCTGCTCTGACACGTATTACTAGAAGAGAAACCGATGAATCCCCTGCCCCCGCAACCGCGGGGGTCTTTTTCTGCAAAGGCGGCACGTCCCTGTGCCGGAGAGAACCTTCAGCGCGATTGCCCGGCCGCGGCGGTACGTTCTGCAGGTGCAGGTTCGACCCAGTCGGCGAACACCTTGGCGATGGCCGCATCCGCCACGGTCTTGCCTTCCTGCACGTCGCTGGCCTGGGTGAACAGCGGAATGATCATCGCCATGCCATCCACCTTGGTTTTCAGGTGGACGCCGGGCGCGCGGGACAGGAATCGATCCCAATGCGCGCGCACCTTGGCCCAGTAGCCGGCCGTCGCCTGCCAGTAATCGCGCGCGGGCTTGAAGTCGACCTCGGTGGTCTTGATGTAATCGTTGAAGCCGAACTCGCGCGCCAGTTCCACCTGCGTCCCGTCAGGTTTTCGCAGGACCTTGGTGTTGAACTGCTCGTGAGTCCAGCCGTTCGGCGTCAGCGTGTGGCGGTTGACCACCGACAGGGCGTTGTAGTCGCTGCGCTTGGTGTACTCGCGACGTGGTAGCGGCCGCCAGCTCAGATCGCTGGTCCAGGTCGTCACGCCGTTGGTGTACTCCCAGCGGCCGGTACCGCAGTAGCGCGGCGCATCGCTGACCTCATACACGCACTGCGTCCACGCGCCGCGCGTGGCATCGGCAGGGATCGCGCGGACGCTCCAGGTCTGATCGGCACTGAACTCGAAGCGCGTAGGTGCCTCGTAGGTCCAGTCTTGCCGCCAGTGCTTGGTCACGTGGCCACTCTCGGCGTCGACCAGGATGTGCTGGAGGACGATCCGGCTCGGCGTGTCTTCGACGACGATGACGGTCTCATCGCCGCCGCTGCGCATGGCCGCCTGCCGCTCGTAGCCCGGCTGCAGCA
Organism: Pseudoxanthomonas sp. LjRoot127; assembly: GCF_964253495.1. Taxonomy (NCBI): domain Bacteria; kingdom Pseudomonadati; phylum Pseudomonadota; class Gammaproteobacteria; order Lysobacterales; family Lysobacteraceae; genus Pseudoxanthomonas; species Pseudoxanthomonas sp. LjRoot127. The sequence goes on along the minus strand of NZ_CAXUQR020000001.1, from coordinate 2,381,105 downwards.
GGACGGTTTCGTCGAAGGCGAAGTCGACGGTGTAATCGCCCTGCATCGCCAGGATCGACTGGCGATCGCGGGCAGGGTCGGCGGCGAAGGCCTGGCCTGCGGCCAGCAGCAAGGCGGTGGACAGCAGGGTGGCGACCGGTGTTTTCATGGTGGCTTCTCTCATTTGAGTCTGATCAGCGGCACGACCTTGTCGCCCGCCTCCATAGGGGTTTGTCGATCCACGCCAGGCAGGGACGCGTTGTAGCGGGTCGACGATGCGCAGCAGCAGTCGTGCAGCCCACTTTCCAGTTCCGCGCCTTCCGCGTGGGCGATGCGACGCGCCGTGTTGACGCCCAGCACCGACATCAACGACAGGCTGGCTGCCAGCACGGGCAACGTGGCGGGCTGCGGCACCGCATGGAGTTGCAGCGCACAGGCGCGCCACTGCCCGCCGAGCAAGCGTCCCGCGAGGCGTTGCCACAGGCGGTCGGCCAGCCCGGCGGCTTCACCGTCGGCGCCCTGCGGCAACGACGCCACCAGGCGATCCCAGGCCACGAAATCGCTGTCCGGCAATAGGCACAGACGCCAGCAGCACCGTCCCTGCGCGTCGAAGAACAGCAATCGTTCGTCCAGACCGTCGCTGCCCACGCCGGCGCGGGCTTCCACCCGCACCGCCTGTTGCCAGCCTGCCAGTTCGCTGCCGTGCTGCGTGCGATACAGGCACAACACCGGTCCCAACGCCGCGAGTTGCGCGGCGCCCGGGAACGCATCCGTGGATGCGCCCGTGACGGAACCGGGGAGTGCCCGCAGCATCGGCATGGCGGTTACCAGCTCACCGCCACGCTGGCCGACAGCGTGCGGCCCGGCGCAGTGTAGCGATCGAGCGTGGTGCTGCCGGTGGCAACGAGCGCCATGTCGCCCGCGTCGATGTAGCGACGATCGGCCAGGTTGAAGACGCCGACGTTGAACTTCGCGCCAGGCGCGAAATTCCAGCGCACGTACAGGTCGAGCACGCCATAGCCCGCCTGGCGGTAGTAGTCCGGGTCCGACACGCGGCGCTTGCGGTCCACGAAACGGCCTGCTAGTTCCGCGCCCCACGACGAGGCGTCGTATGCCAGGCCCAGCGTCGCGGTCAGCGGGTCCACGCTGTCCAGCGGCGTATCGGTGCTGCGGTCCTTGCCGCGCGACCACGCGGCCGCACCGCGCAACGACCAGCCCGCCCACGCATCGGACAGCGCACCGATGTCCAGGCCCGCCTTGAGCTCCAGGCCATGGATCTGCGCTTCGGAAATGTTCTGCGACTGGTAGACCATCAGCCCGTCGTCGTTGTAGCCGATGGGCCGCATCGATTCGATGAAGTCGTCGTAGCGGTTGTAGTAGCCCGAGAAGCTCGCATACGCCACTTCGCCTGCATAACGCACGCCCAGTTCGACGCCGTCGCTGGTTTCCGGCTTCAGGTCCGGGTTCGCGATGGCGGTGTACCCGAACTGCACGTTGGTGAACCCGATGTTGACGTCGTTGTACGGCGGCGATCGGAAGCCATGCGCATATCCACCGAACAGCGACCACGCCGGCGCGAACGTCCACACCATGCCGAGTTTGGGCGACACGCTGGTTTCGCGGATGTCCGCCAGCGCCACGCCCGGATTGTCGGCGTCGAAGATCGCGTCGTGCTGCGGATCGAGGCGATAGTGGTCCACGCGCAGGCCCGGAACCAATCGGAACGCGCCGTCAGCGAAGCTGATCTCGTCCTGCACGTACAGGGCGGCCGTTGTGGTCTTGCTCACCGGGAAGTCGCGCACGGGGAACGTATCCGGCGACATGACCGGCGTGCTCACGCCGGTCAGCGGGAACGTGCGCAGACCGTCGCGCTTCTGCCGTGTCTCGGTACGTGCGAGGTCCAGGCCATAGATCAGGTCGTGGCGAACAGAGGTGCCGAACGCCTTGCGGAAATTCGCCTGGAGACCATAGGTCCGCTGGTCGAAATTGAACTCGCGCTCGCGGATGTCGCGCAGCGTCGGCGCCGGCAGCGCGCGTTCCTCGCGCGTGTACTGGGTGGTCTCGCTGTCCTGGCGGTAGACCTGCCAGTCCAGACTGTCGGCGAATGCCGCCGAAAGGTTGTCCCACTCATGCGCGAAGGCGACGCGCGCACGCGTCTGGTGGTCGCGCGCGATCACGCGATCGTTGGTGGCGCGCGTCAGCGATTGATACCCCTGCTGGGTCAACAGATCGGTATCGGCATTGTCCTCGTTGCCTTCCACCGTCAGGCGGAACCGCTGTCCTTCGCTCGGTGCAAAGACCAGCTTCGTCAACAGGCTGCGGCCGTCCCGTTCCTGCGGATTCGGCAACGTGCGCGTGGCACCGACGCCACCGACATCGCCCTGGTTCTCGGTCTCCTGGCCCTGCCGGTGGCCCACGCTGACCAGGCCGCTCCAGCGCTCGCCGCCGAAGGCCGTGGTGGCGTTGCCGAACAAGCCGTTCCAGCTGCTGTCGAAGCCGAGGCGGAAGCCGAAGTACGCATCCTTGCCGTCATCGAGATAGTCCGAAGGATCCTTGGTGATGAACGACACGACGCCGCCGAGCGCATCCGAGCCGTACAGCGAACTGGACGGCCCGCGCACGATCTCGACCTGCTTCAACGTGTCCAAGTCGACGAAGTTGCGGCTCGCGTTGGAGAAGCTGCCGATCGAGAACGCGTCCGATACCGGAATGCCATCGGTCTGGATGCGTACGCGATTGCCTTCCAGGCCGCGGATGCGGAAGCCACCCAGGCCGAAGCGGCCGAAGCTGGAGGTCACGGTCACGCCGGGCTCATAGCGCACCAGTGCCTTGATGTCGCGGACCAGGCGGTCGTCCAGTTCCTCGCGATCGATGACGCTGACCGTGTTCGGCACATCCGTGACGGCGCGCTCGCTGCGCGTGGCGGTAACCTGGATGCGCGCCAGTTCATTCGCATCGGCGCTGGAGGAAGAGGGCGAAGCCGCATCGGTGGCGGGAGCGGCATGGGCATGGCCGGCAAGGGCCAGCCACACGGCCGCGGTGAGCAGCGTGGGACGCATCATGGCGTACAGCATTCCTGTGGGTGGTGATCAGACCCGGAAGGCTGGCGGCCGGAGAATCCTTGGCTGGCCCGGTGGAGAGAGAAGCGGGTCGCCGCCATCGGTGGCGGCGACCTTGGAACTACTTGGTGAGGATCAGCTTGTCATTGCTGGTGTGACGCAGGCGATAGACGCGGTCGCCATGGCGGATCAGGACTTCGCGCTGCCCCTTCAACAGAGCGTCGCTGTGGAGCAGGTCTTCGCTGCGTGGCGTGGCCGGCAAGGAGAGGCGCTCGCGCAGCGAACGCGTGTCGAGCATGGGCGAGGTGGTGAGGGTCGGGATCATGGTGGGCTCCAGGGAAGGAACACCATCGATGATAATGATTCTTATTTGCGAGTCAACATCCCGTGCATGTACCTCCCGCCGCCGTCTAAATGAGAACGTCTCCGCCGTGCCCGCGTCCGTCTCATTACAATGTGCGCACTTTCCTCCTCCGGGGAGTAGCCCACCCGTCCTGACGGGGTCCGCGCGTCAACACACTTGGTCAGCCGACCATGGTGCGCGGGACGAAGCGATCCGCTTCGCCGGGCAAGACCGAAGGCAGGCGTCGCGCTAACCCGGGCCGGGCTGCGTGCCGTTTGCCTTCGCGTCCATCCGCGAACGCCTGGCCCCGGAGTTGTCGATGCAATCGCTGCATGCCCTGCTGGTCTCCACCGGCACCGTCACCCTGGCCGAGATCGGCGACAAGACCCAACTGCTCGCGCTGCTGCTTGCGGCGCGTTACCGCAAACCCTGGCCCATCGCCTGGGGCATCCTCGCCGCCACGGTCGTGAACCATGCCATCTCCGCCTGGCTGGGCGCTGAGCTCACCCAATGGCTGTCACCGGACGTCCTGCGCTGGCTGGTGGCCGCCAGCTTCCTGGCCGTGGCCCTGTGGACGCTAAAGCCGGACACCCTGGACGAGAACGAGAAACTGCCCGCGCACGGCGCGTTCATCGCCACCACCCTTGCCTTCTTCCTGGCGGAGATCGGCGACAAGACCCAGGTCGCCACCGTCCTGCTGGCGACCAAGTACACGCCGCTGTGGCAGGTGATCGCGGGCACCACGATCGGGATGCTGCTGGCCAACCTGCCGGTGGTCTGGCTGGGCCATCGGTTCGCCGACAGGCTGCCGCTGAAGCTGGCCCGCACGCTGGCTGCCGTGGTGTTCTTCGGCCTGGCCCTCTGGGTCGCGTGGCGAGGGGTTGGCTGAACGGTCTGGGGAAGCCGGCGCGCTGCTAGACTGCCCGGTCAGAACAACATGCAAGGTCTGGGGGAATACATGCTGGAAGTCTTGGGGCGGATCGGCTTTGGCCTGTTCGGTCTGGCGGTGCTGATCGGCATCGTCTGGCTGTTTTCCAACAACCGGAAGGCCATCGACTGGAAGCTGGTCGCCACGGGCGTCACCCTGCAGATCGCCTTCGCCGCGCTGGTGCTGCTGGTGCCCGGCGGACGCGAAGTGTTCGACTGGCTGGGCCATGGGTTCGTGAAGATCCTCGAGTTCGTCAAGGCGGGCTCCGGCTTCATCTTCGGCAGCCTGATGGACACCGAGAAGTTCGGCTTCATCTTCGCCTTCCAGGTACTGCCCACCATCATCTTCTTTGCCGCGCTGATGGGCGTGATGTACCACCTGGGCGTGATGCAGTTCATCGTGCGGATGATGGCGCTGGCCATCACCAAGGTCATGAAGGTCTCCGGCGCGGAAACCACCAGCGTCTGCGCCAGCGTGTTCATCGGCCAGACCGAAGCGCCGCTGACGGTGCGCCCCTATATTCCGAAGATGACCGAGTCCGAGCTGATCACCATGATGATCGGCGGCATGGCCCACATCGCCGGTGGCGTGCTTGCGGCCTACGTGGGCATGCTGGGTGGCGGCGACCCGGAGCAGCAGGCCTTCTATGCCAAGCACCTGCTGGCCGCCTCGATCATGGCCGCTCCCGCCACGCTTGTGGTGGCGAAGCTGCTGATCCCGGAAACCGGCACGCCGCTGACCCGCGGCACCGTGAAGATGGAAGTGGAGAAGACCTCCAGCAACATCATCGACGCCGCTGCCGCGGGCGCCGGCGATGGCCTGAAGCTGGCATTGAACATCGGCGCGATGCTGCTCGCGTTCATCGCCCTGATCGCGCTGATCAATGCGCCGCTGACGTGGCTGGGCGAGATCACCGGCCTGGCCTCCGCGATCGGCAAGCCGACCGACCTGGCGACGATCTTCGGCTACCTGCTGGCGCCCATCGCCTGGGTGATCGGCGTACCGTGGCAGGACGCGACCACCGTGGGTTCGCTGATCGGCCAGAAGGTGGTGATCAACGAGTTCGTCGCTTACCTGCAGCTGGCCGGCATCGTGAACGGGCAGACGCCCGGCGTGACGCTGACCGATGAGGGCCGCCTGATCGCGACCTATGCGTTGTGCGGTTTCGCCAACTTCAGTTCGATCGCGATCCAGATCGGCGGCATCGGCGGCCTGGCGCCCGAGCGTCGCTCCGACCTGGCACGGTTCGGGCTGCGCGCCGTGCTGGGCGGCACCATCGCGACGCTGATGACGGCCACCATCGCCGGCGTGCTGTCGCACTTCGGCTGACCCGTGAGCGGCGGCCGCCGGCCGCCCCGCCCATCCTGTTTACGTTCCCTTCCCGTGGGCGTGGCGATGCCGCGTTCCGGACCTCAGGTATCGCACCATGAATACGCACCTCCCTGCCGCCCGCGTCGTCGTCGTGGGCTCGTTCAATGTCGATCATGTCTGGCGCTGCGACGCGCTGCCGGCGGCGGGCGCCACCATCGCCGGACGTTATGCCAGTGGGCCCGGGGGCAAGGGCTTCAACCAGGCGGTCGCGGCGGTGCGGGCGGGCGCGGACACCACGTTCGTCTGTGCGCTGGGCGACGACGCCGGGGGGCGGCTGGCGCGTGACCTGGCGGCCGCCGACGGCCTGGCGCTGCGCGTCGACGCGAGCGAGGAGCCCACCGGGACCGCCGGCATCTACGTGGATGCGCACGGGCGCAACACCATCGTCATCGGCGCCGGCGCCAACGCGACCCTGTCGGCCGACTTCGCCACGGGGCAGGCGGACGTGCTCGTCGCCGCAGGCGTGGTGCTGGCCCAGCTGGAATCGCCCGCGGACACCGTGCTGGCCACACTGCAGGCCGCCCGCCAGTGCGGTGCCACCACCCTGCTGAACCCCGCACCGGCGAATGCCGCGACGACGACCGAACTGCTGGCGCACGCCGATGTCATCACGCCGAACGAAACCGAATTCGCCGCCCTGCTCGCACGCCACCTGGGCGAACGGATCAGCGCCGACGATGTCGCCACGCTCGATGGGGTCACCCTGCACCAGCACTGTCGTCAGCTGTTCCCCCACGGCACCGTGGTGGTGACGCTGGGCGCCACCGGCGTGTACGTGTCGCATCCCGACGACGCCCTGCGCGGCGACGCCCGCCCGCATTACCGCGTCGCGGCGGAGGCGGCCACGGTCGTCGATACGACCGGCGCCGGCGATGCCTTCAACGGCGCACTCGCGGCGTCGCTGGCCGAGGCCGCACTGCCCTGCTTTGCCGATCACGTGCGGTTCGCCAACCGCTACGCGGCGCTGTCGACCGAACGTGCTGGTGCCGCGCTGGCGATGCCATTGCGCGCGGACCTGGCGGTGCGCTACGGCGCGTAGTCCTGCCGGTTCTCCCCGGGGACAAACGGCGGATAATGCCGGCATGCAGATCGGTCCCTATCGCATCGACGCCCCCGTGATGCTGGCCCCCATGGCCGGCGTGACCGACAAGCCGTTCCGCCTGCTGTGCAAGCGGTTGGGCGCGGGGCTGGCGGTGTCGGAGATGACCATCAGCGACCCGCGGTTCTGGAACACGAACAAATCGCTGCACCGGATGGACCACGACGGTGAACCCAGCCCGGTCAGCGTGCAGATCGCCGGCACCGAACCCGAGCAGCTCGCCCATGCCGCGCGCCACAATGCCGACCACGGTGCGCAGATCATCGACATCAACATGGGCTGCCCGGCCAAGAAGGTGTGCAATGCCTGGGCCGGCTCGGCGCTGATGCGCGACGAGGCGCTGGTGGGCCGCATCCTGGAAGCCGTCGTGAAGGCGGTCGACGTTCCCGTCACCCTGAAGATCCGCACCGGCTGGGATTGCGACCATCGCAACGGACCCGTCATCGCGCGCATCGCCGAAGCCAGCGGCATCGCCTCGCTGGCCGTCCACGGCCGCACGCGCGACCAGCACTACACCGGCACCGCCGAGTACGACACCATCGCCGCGATCAAGGCGGCACTGCGCATTCCGGTCGTGGCCAACGGCGACATCGATTCGCCGGAAAAGGCAGCGCACGTGCTGGCGACGACGGGGGCCGATGCGGTGATGATCGGCCGCGCTGCGCAGGGCCGTCCCTGGCTCTTCCGCGAGGTCGCGCACTACCTGGCCACCGGCGAACGCCTGCCGCCGCCGTCCCTGCAGGAAGTCCGCGACATCCTGCTCGGCCACCTGGAAGCCTTGCATGGCTTCTATGGTGAGCCGCAGGGCGTTCGCATCGCCCGCAAGCACCTGGGCTGGTATGCGAAGGATCGCCCGGAGAACATCGCCTTCCGTGCCGTGGTCAATCGTGCCGAGAGCGCGGACGAACAGGTACGGCTGACGCGCGACTATTTCGATGCACTCATCGCCGGTGCCGTGCCGGACCTGCCCGCCGCCGCCTGAGGAACCCCGCCATGTCCGAGATGACCGAAAGCCCCACCTATCTCCACGGATTCTCATCGGTGGAGCAGGCCCGCCTGATGAAGCAGGCCCGGCTGCTGGAAAGCACGCTCTTCAACCACATCGACTACACCGGCGCGCGCCGGCTGCTCGAGGTCGGCAGCGGCGTCGGGGCGCAGACCGAAATCCTGCTGCGCCGGTTCCCGGACGTGCACGTCACCTGCGTGGACCTCAACGAGGTGCAGTTGGCGGCGGCGAAGCAGAACCTCGCCACGATGCCCTGGTGCCGCGACCGTTACACGCTGCAGCAGGCCGACGCCAGCCGCCTGCCCTACGGCGCGCGCGAATTCGATGCCGCCTTCCTGTGCTGGATCCTGGAACACGTGCCGAATCCGGCGCGCGTGCTGAGCGAGGTCCGCCGCGTCCTGGCGCCGGGCTCACCGATCTACATCACCGAGGTGATGAACTCCTCGTTCCTGCTGCATCCTTATTCTCCCAACACCTGGCGCTACTGGATGGCGTTCAACGATTTCCAGTACGACAGCAACGGCGACCCGTTCATCGGGGCCAAGCTCGGCAACCTCCTGCTGGCCGGCGGCTATCGCGACGTGGCGACCGAGATCAAGACCGTGCACTTCGACAACCGCGAGCCCGCACGGCGCAAGGACATGATCGCGTTCTGGGAGGAACTGCTGCTGTCGGCGGCGGATTCGCTCGTGGACGCCGGGCGGGTCACCCGCGACATCGTCGACGGCATGCGCCGCGAGATGCACGATGTGCAGAACGATCCTGACGCCGTGTTCTTCTACGCCTTCGTGCAGGCGCGCGCGACGGTGTACTGAGTCAGGGCGCCGACGCAGCGTCCGGCGTCGCAGTCGGCGCAGGCGGGGCAGTGCCAGGGCCCAGCGCGGCACGAACCGGCTCCGCAGACGGGTGCCACGTCCGGTGCCACATCGCGGCCAGCAGGCGGCGCATGCCGTCGCCGCCGGAGACCGGCATCGACCAGGGGTGCTGTACCGGCGCAACCGCCTGCCAGCGCCCGTCGCGCTGCTCGGCCACGGTGAAGCGGAAGTTGTAGTCGGGCTCCATCCCCATGCGCAGGTCGGACAGGACCAGCCGCCCGTCCTGCACCTGCGCGCGCATGAAGCCGCGGTTGAACCAGGCCAGGCGCTGGACCGCCGGCACGCCGGCCGCTTCACGGTAGGCCTGCACGTTGGAGGGGTAGCCGCGGAACTGCAGCGGCCCCTCGTCGACCAGTACCGAGCGCTCGGCCTCGACATAGCCCGACGGCGTCATCGCCACCACGCGCCACAGCAGCGTATTGAAGGGCATCGGCACCGAGAAGTAAGGCGCATCGCCGAGACCCATCGACGCCAGCGTGCGCTCCGCGTCGCGATCCACGTTGGACTTCGCGACCAGCGACCACCCCAGGTAAGCGGTGCTCAGCACCAGGCCGGCCACCAGTACCCGTTGCGCGGCGACCCGCTCGCGCAGGCACCACGCCGCGACGCACGCCACCAGCAGCCAGACCGTATACAGCGGGTCGATGATGAACACGCTGGACCACATCGCCGGCGGCGGCGTGAGCGGCCACCACAGTTGTGTGCCGTAGACGGTGAAGGCGTCGAGCAAGGGATGGGTGACCAATGCCAGCTGGATCGCCCAGAACCAACGCGCGGGCGCTGCGGCGACCCGTCCGCGGCCATAGCGTCTGAACAGCCACCAGATCAGCCACCCCACCAGCGGCAACACGAACAGCGAATGGCTGAAGCTGCGGTGCACGGTCATCAGCGTGACCGGGTTGTCGGAGAAGAGGGCGATCGGCAGGCTGTCGAGGTCGGGCAGCGTGCCCAGGGCCGCGCCGGCGAGCAGGGCGGCCCGGCGATGCCCTGCAGGGGCGATGGCGGCGGCGACGGCGCCACCCAGAACGATCTGGCTGAGGGAATCCATGGCGTGATTGTAGGAGCGCGCCACGCCGGCGACCATCACCTCGCCTGCACGGCGACACCGCTCACGCGGCGCGTTGCGAGTCCTGCGGCACCAGCCGCAACCGCGGCGCCACCTCGTGCAGCACCTTGCCGGTATGCGACAGCAGGCACAGCGTGCCGTCGGCCTCCTCGCTCAGCGCGGTGAGGCTTTCGACCCAGTCGCCGTCGTTGGCGTAGAGCAGTCCATCGCGCTGGAGCAGCGAGGCGCGGTGGATGTGGCCACAGACGATGCCATCCAGCCCGCGCCGACGCGCGTCGTCGAGTCCCGCCTGCACGAAACGGGCGATGTAGCGTTCGGCGGCGTCGCTCTGCCGCTTCAGGTATTCCGCCAGCGACCAGTAGCGCAGGCCGAAGCGGCGGCGCAACTGGTTGGTCAACCGGTTGCCGGTGAGGATGCGGTAGTACAGCCAGTCGCCGAACTTTTCCTGCAGGCCGCCGAAGTGGGTGACGCCGTCGTAGTCGTCGCCGTGCGTGACCAGCAGCCTGCGCCCATCGAGCGTGGTGTGGATCGCGCGGCGCCGCACCTGCATGGCGGGCAGCATCAGGCCGCAGAATCGGCGGATCGGCCTGTCGTGGTTGCCGGGCACGTAGACGAGTTCGGTCCCGTTGCGTGCCAGCGCGTGCAGCGCCTCAACCACGCGGTTGTGGGCCGCATCCCAGGACGCGCGGCGCTGTGCCATCCACCACAGGTCGACGATGTCGCCGACCAGATAAAGCCGCCGGCAACGCAATCCTGCGAGGAAATCGGCGAACTCCGCCGCGTGGCAGTGCTTGGAGCCGAGATGCACGTCGGAGACGAAGACCGCGCGCCGCATCGCAGGTGGCGCGGCCCGCGAACTCATGCTGCCGTTTCCATCGGACGCCACGCCTCGCCCAGATAGCGATCGCGCTTCTTCGGCCGGATGCGGTGCAGGTCCACCTCGATCAGGCCATCGATCGAATCGCTGAAATCCGGGTCCACCCCGAAAGCCAGGAAACGCGCACCCCCCGGCTCGCACAGCTCGGTGTACTGCTTGTAGAGCATCGGGATGGTTGCGCCCAGCGTGTCGAGGTTGGTCTTCAGCACACGGTAGGCCGTATCGGCGTCCAGCGCGTCGAAACGCGGCGGCGTGGCGGTATAGCGGAACGGATGGCGCGATCGCGCCTCGCCGTTCGCGTCGCCGTAGTAGTGCGCGTAGTACGCCACGATCTGTTCGCGCGCGTGCAGCGGCAGGGCGGCGCTCATCGACACCGCACCGAACAGGTAGCGCACCCGCGGATGCCGGCGCAGGTAGGCGCCGATGCCCTGCCACAGGTAGTCGATGCTGCGGCTGCCCCAGTAGTCGGGCACCACGAAGCTGCGGCCCAGCTCCATGCCAGAGGCCAGGCGTGGCAGCGCGTCGTCGGCATAGTCGAACAGCGTGGCGGTATAGAGGCCCTTCAGTCCCTGCGCCGCCAGCACGGGCGCGCCGCGCGCGATCCGATAGGCACCGGCGATCTTCCTGTGGGCGGCATCCCACAGCACGATGTGTTCGTACCAGGTGTCGAACGCATCCACGTCCAGGCGCTTGCCGGTGCCCTCGCCCACCGCGCGGAACGTCAGTTCGCGCAGCCGGCCGATCTCGCGCAGCAGCGGCGAACCACCGGCCAGCCGGCCGACGCAGATGCGCTTTCCGTCCGTCGTCTGCCCCAGCACGTCGAGGGTGGCGATGCAGGCCTCGAGCGTGTCCGGCGCCAGGGCATCGAGCAGCGGCTCCGGCGCATCGCTGCACTCGTTCGTTCCGGGCCGCGTCCGCCGGCCGAGCGCGTAGAGTGCCGCACGCACGCGCGCGATCGCGACGGCTGCATCGCCGTCGGTATCGATCCGCATCGGCTGGCCGACATGCAGCTGCAGGCGCCGCTGGCTGCGGCGGAACATCTCGCGCGCCAGCAACGCCGTACCCGCCGGCTTGAACAGCGCAGAGGCCCCATAGAAGAGCGGCGAGTTGCGTGCCTGCACACGGATCGGCAGCACCGGCGCACCGGTCGCACGCGCGAAACGCAGGAAGCCGCGGCGCCAGCGGGTGTCGCGCACGCCGCGCGGACCCAGGCGCGACACCTCACCGGCCGGAAAGACGATGACGCATTGTTCGGCCGCCAGCGCCTGCTCCACGGCGCGCACGCTCTCGCCACTGGGCTTCCCGCCGAGAATCCGCACCGGCAGCAGCAGACCGGCGATGTGGGCGATGCCGGACAGGACATCGTTCGCCACGATCTTCACGTCACGGCGCACGCGACCGACGAGTTGCAGCAGCGCCAGCGCATCCAGCGCGCCGGAAGGATGGTTGGCCACGATCAGCAGCCGTCCCTGCGCCGGGATGCGCTGCTCGCCGGCCGCATCCACTGTCGGGCGCAGGTTGAGGTGATCGATCGCGGCATCGATGAAGTCGAGCCCTTGCAGGTGGCCGTGGTCCGCAAGGAATGCATAGGCCTGGTCGAGCTTCGACCAGCGCCCGAGTGTGCGCAGCAGCGGCTGGGTCAGCCGGGCGCGGCGACCGCGGAACCAGTGGGGATAGCGTTCGGCGATCTGGCGTTCCAGCGGATGCATGGCGGGACCGGCGGCGGGGTTTCGCCGCGCAGCCTGCACCTGGCCTGCGACAGTGCGGTTGCGGTTTTCTGGCAATCCGGTGACAGGTGCGCTTGATGCCCGCTTAACCCCGGCGGACCCTGAACGGCGCAGAATGCACGCACCGCCCCCGGCGTGTATCATGCGCGCCCATCTTTTCATCCGAATCAAAGGATATAAGCCTGATGTCCAGCTACCTGTTCACCTCCGAATCGGTCTCCGAAGGCCATCCGGACAAGATCGCAGACCAGATTTCCGACGCCGTGCTGGACGCCATCCTGGCCCAGGACAAGCGCGCGCGCGTGGCCTGCGAGACGCTGGTGAAGACGGGCGCCGCCATCGTGGCCGGCGAAGTCACCACCAGCGCGTGGGTCGACATCGAGTCGCTGGCGCGCAAGGTCATCAATGACATCGGCTACGACAATTCGGACGTCGGCTTCGACGGCCACACCTGCGCCATCATCAACATGCTCGGCAAGCAGTCGCCCGACATCAACCAGGGCGTCGACCGCAAGAAGCCGGAAGAACAGGGTGCGGGCGACCAGGGCCTGATGTTCGGCTACGCCTGCAACGAGGCGCCGGAATTCATGCCCGCCCCGCTGTACTACAGCCACCGCCTGGTGGAACAGCAGGCCAAGGTGCGCAAGAAGGGCAAGCTGAAGTGGCTGCGCCCCGACGCCAAGTCGCAGGTCACCCTGCGCTACGACGGCAACACCGTCCTGGGCCTGGACGCCGTGGTGCTGTCGACCCAGCACGACCCGGACATCAAGCAGAAGGACCTGATCGAGGCCGTGCGCGCCGAGATCCTGGTGCCCGTGCTGCCGAAGAAGTGGCTGGACGCGCTGCCGAAGAACAAGGTGCACATCAACCCGACCGGCAAGTTCGTCATCGGTGGCCCGGTGGGCGACTGCGGCCTGACCGGCCGCAAGATCATCGTCGACAGCTACGGCGGCATGGCCCGCCATGGCGGCGGCGCGTTCTCGGGCAAGGATCCGTCGAAGGTCGACCGCTCGGCGGCCTACGCCGCGCGCTACGTGGCCAAGAACATCGTGGCCGCCGGCCTGGCCGACAAGTGCGAAGTGCAGGTCTCCTACGCCATCGGCGTGGCCGAGCCGACCTCGATCTCGGTCACCACCTTCGGCACCGGCAAGGTCGGCGACGACGTGATCGAGAAGCTGATCCGCAAGCACTTCGACCTGCGCCCGTACGGCATCACCCGGATGCTCGACCTCGAGCACCCGATCTACCAGCCGACCGCCAGCTACGGCCACTTCGGTCGCAAGCCGCGCGAGATCAGCTACGTGGACGCCGCCGGCAAGAAGCACACCGCGACCGCCTTCTCGTGGGAGAAGACCGACCGCGCCGAAGCGCTGCGCAAGGACGCCAAGCTGAAGTGACGACCCGGCGCGCCTGCGTTCGCAGGCGCCTTTGCCGGGCCGTCATCCCTGCTAACACAGGGATTCAGCGCCTCCGCCTCGAAGAACGGGCCGCGAAAGCGGCCCGTTCTTTCTTTCACCAGGCGTGAAGCGGAGCAAGCTCCGCTCTACGACACGGGTGACCATCACAGGGCGTGTCGGGATCGGTTAGCCTGCGCGCCTCACCCCCAGGAGGCGCGCCATGGAATCGCTCAAAAGCCACCAGCTCACCATGACGGTGCTGATGACGCCGGACATGGCCAACTTCTCCGGCAAGGTCCACGGCGGCGCGATCCTCAAGCTGCTCGACCAGGTGGCGTACGCGTGTGGCAGCCGCTACGCCGGCAAGTACGTGGTCACCCTGTCGGTGGACCAGGTGATGTTCCGCCAGGCCATCAACGTGGGCGAACTGGTGACGTTCCTCGCTTCGGTCAACCACACCGGTACGTCGTCGATGGAAATCGGCATCAAGGTCGTCGCCGAGGACATCCGCAAACAGAGCGTGCGCCACGCCAACAGCTGCTTTTTCACGATGGTGGCGGTGGACGACGACGGCCGGACCACCCCGGTCCCGCCACTGGCGCCGTCCACGCCGGACGAGATCCGCCGCTTCGCCGCCGCGCGCCTGCGCCGCCAGTTGCGCGAGGAAATGGAACGCCGGCACGCCGAACTGGGCAGCCGGGCCATCGAAACCGCCTGACCGGCGGCCGCCGGCAGGGCGCGCCGGCTACAATACACACATGTCCCTGATGCAATTCCAGCGGGTCGACTTCAGCGTCGGCGGGCCGCTTCTCCTCGAACACGTCGACCTGTCCATCGAACCCGGCGAGCGCGTCTGCATCGTCGGCCGCAACGGCATGGGCAAATCCACCCTGATGCGCCTGATGGCCAGCGAGCTGAAGCCGGACGACGGCGAGATCCGCGTGCAGAACGGCGTGGTGGTCGCGCGCATGGCTCAGGAAGTGCCGCAGGATACGCAGGGCACCGTGTTTGACGTGGTCGCCGAGGGCCTGGGCGACCTGGGCCAGCTGCTGGCGCGCTACCACCATGCACTCCACGACGGCGACATGGAGGCGATGGGTGAAGCCCAGGCGCTGATAGAGGCGCGCAATGGCTGGGACCTGGACTTGCGCGTGCAGCAGGTGCTGACACGGCTGGAGCTGCCGGAGGAGACCGACTTCGCGGCGCTCTCCGGTGGCATGAAGCGCCGCGTGCTGCTGGCGCAGGCCCTGGTCCGCAACCCCGACATCCTGCTGCTGGACGAGCCCACCAACCACCTCGACATCGAGGCGATCGCCTGGCTGGAAGGCTTCCTGAAGTCGTTTGGTGGCAGCATCGTCTTCGTCACCCACGACCGCAGCTTCCTGCGCTCGCTGGCCACCCGCATCCTCGAAATCGACCGCGGCCAGCTGACCAGTTGGCCGGGTGACTACGACAACTACCTGCGCCGCCGCGAAGAACGCCTGCACGCCGAGGCGCAGGAGAACGCGCGCTTCGACAAGCTGCTGGCGCAGGAAGAGGTCTGGATCCGACAGGGCATCAAGGCCCGCCGCACGCGCAACGAAGGCCGCGTCACCGCACTGAAGGCGATGCGCCGCGAGCGCGCCCAGCGCCGCGAGCTGTCCGGCAACGTGAGGATGGAGGCCGCGGCGGCGCAGTCGTCGGGCAAGAAGGTCATCGAGGCCAAGCACATCACCCAGGCCTACGACGGTCGCGTGCTGCTGGACGACGTGTCCGCGACGATCATGCGCGGCGATCGCGTGGGCATCATCGGCCCCAACGGCGCGGGCAAGTCGACCCTGTTGAAGATCCTGCTGGGCGAACTCGCGCCGCAGCAGGGCGAAGTGAAGCTGGGCACCGGCCTGCAGATCGCGTACTTCGACCAGCACCGCAGCCAGCTGGACGACTCCCGCACGACGCTGGAGAACGTCGCCGAGGGCAGCGACTTCGTCGAGATCAATGGCAGTCGCAAGCACGTCATCGGCTACCTGCAGGATTTCCTGTTCTCGCCTGAACGCGCGCGTGCGCCGATCACCCGCCTGTCCGGCGGTGAGCGCAACCGGCTGCTGCTGGCCAAGCTGTTCGCACAACCCTCCAACCTGCTGGTGATGGACGAACCGACCAACGACCTGGACGTCGAGACGCTGGAGCTGCTGGAAGAGCTGCTGCTCGACTACAAGGGCACGCTGCTGCTAGTCAGCCACGATCGCGACTTCCTCGACAACGTGGTCACCAGTACCCTGGTGCTGGAGGGCGAAGGACGACTGGGGGATTACGTCGGCGGTTACTCGGACTGGTTGCGCCAGCGCCGCGCGCCCGGCGCGACCGCCACGGCATCCGTACCGGTCAAACCCGCACTGTCGAAACAGCCCGAACCCGTGGCCGCCAAGCGCAAGCTGAGCTTCAAGGAAGCGCGCGAGCTGGAACAGCTGCCGGCGCGCATCGAAGCCCTGGAAACCGACATCGCCGCACGCACCGCCGCGATGAACGATGCGGCCTACTACCAGCAAGCGCCGGCCGACCTGCAGCGCGCGAACGATGAACTTGCCGCCCGACAGGCTGAGCTGGACCTCGCCTACCAGCGCTGGTCGGAGCTGGATGGCTGAAGCGCAATGATGCCGATGTGGGAGCGACGTGAGTCGCGATGGCACGCCAGTAACGCCTCATCGCGACTCACGTCGCTCCCACGCCACAGATCTCGCGCTCACCCGGTGTTCTGCACGCCCTGCGACACGCCGTTGATGCTGGCGACGAGCGCATGCAGCAGCGCGTCGTCTTCGCGGTCGCTGGCGCGCCAGCGCTTCAGCAGGTCGGCCTGCATCACGCTGATGGGGTCGATGTAGGGGTTGCGCAGCCGGATCGACAGCGCCAATCGCTGGTCGTGCTGCAGCAGCCAGTCGTTGCCATTGAGCGCCAGCACCCAGCGCAGGACGGCGGCATGCTCCTGCTGCACCTTCGGGAAGAACTCTCCATGCAGGTCGCCGGCCATCTTCGAGTACATCTCGGCGATGCTCAGGTCGCCTTTGGCGAGCACCATCGACACGTCGTCAAGGAAGGTCTTGAAGAAGGGCCAGTCGCGCGCCATTTCGCGCAGTGCCTCTTCACCATACGCAACGACCGCCGCCTGCAGGCCGGTCCCCACGCCGTACCACCCGGGGATCACGGCACGCGCCTGGCTCCACGCGAACACCCAGGGAATCGCACGCAGGTTGCTGAGCGCGGCATCCTGTCCGAGCCGTCGCGATGGACGCGAGCCCAGCGTCATACGCTCGATCACGTCGATCGGCGTGGCGCTGCGGAAATAGTCCATGAAGCGCGGCGCCTGCACGAAGGCGCGATAGGCCTGCGAACTCTCGCCCGCGACGAGCGCCATGATCTCGCGCCAGCGTGTCTCGCGCGGCTCGGGGGGACGCGGCCGCAGGCTGGACAGCAGCACCGCACCCACCGACTGCTCCAGCGAGCGCAACGCAAGCGCGCGGATGCCGTACTTGCGATGGATCACCTCGCCCTGCTCGGTCACGCGCAGGCGGCCGTCCACACTGCCGCGCGGCGCGGCTTCCAGCGCCCGCGTGGTCTTGCCGCCGCCACGGATGATCGAGCCGCCGCGGCCATGGAAGAACGTCAGCCGGATACCCAGCTCCTGCGCCGCGTCGACCAGGTCCACCTGCGCGCGCTGCAGGCCCCAGCGCGAGGCGGCGATGCCGCCGTCCTTGCCGCTGTCGGAATACCCCAGCATCACCATTTGCACGTTGCCGCGCGCGGCCAGGTGGGCGCGGTAGACCGGATCGGCCAGCAGGTCGCGCAGGACGTCGGTACCGTGGCCGAGGTCGTCGATGGTTTCGAACAGCGGCGCGATATCCAGCGGCACCTGGCCTGCGTCGTCGACCAGCCCACCCCGGCGCGCCAGCGCGAGCACGGTCAGTACGTCGGCGCGGCTGTGCGCCATGCTGATGATGTAGGTCCCCAGGGCATCCGTGCCGTGGCGCGCACGCGCATCGGCGAGGGCCGCGAACACCGCATCCAGGCGCTCGTTGCCTTCCTGGTCGGACGCCGGCAGCACCGCATCGCCGCTGGCGTACGGACCCAGCAACGCAGCGCGTTCGACCGCATCGCGCTGTTCCCAGTCACCGTCGCCCAGCGCGGCCGCCACCGCGCGTGCGTGCACGCTGGATTCCTGCCGTACGTCGAGCCGCGCGAGGTGGAAACCGAACGTGCGCACCCGCCACGCCAGCCTGCGCACCGCGAACCAGCCGGCATGGATGCCGCGGTGGGCTTCCAGGCTGTGCAGGATGAGATCGACGTCCTGCGCGAGTTCGTCTGGCGACGCATAGCCTTCGGGGCGATCTTCCAGCGTGGCCTGCAGGCGCGCACGCATCAGGTCGTTGAGCAGCCGGTACGGCTGGTCGCCATGGCGGGGTCGCGACTTCTTCGCAGCCTCTGGCATCAGGGCGCGGTAATGATCGAGGCGTGCGACGACATCGTCCGACACCCCGATGATCGAGCTCGACTGGCTGAGCAGCGTCGTGAGCTGGCGCAGTTCCTTGAGGTAGCGCGTGAGGATGGCGCGTCGCTGCGTGTCCAGGGTTGCGGTAACCGTGCGCGCGTCGACATTCGGATTGCCGTCCATGTCGCCGCCGACCCAGGTACCGAAGCGCAGCACACGGGGAAGCCGGGCGGTCACCTCGGGTGCGGCGCCGTAGACCTCGGTGATCGCGCTTTCCAGCGTTTCGTACAGTACGGGGATGACGCGATAGAGCACCTCGATCAGGTAGAAGCCGACATGCTCCCGCTCGTCCTCCACGCCAGGACGCACCGGCGACGAATCGGCCGTCTGCCACGCCGACGTCAGCGCCATGCGGAAGCGCGCGGTGTCGGTGGCCAGTTCGCCGGGCGTACGCGTGCCGTCCAGGCCGTTGATCAGGCTGGCGACCATCAGCTGCTCCTTCTCGAGCAGCGCGCGGCGCACGGCCTCGGTCGGGTGCGCGGTGAAGACGGGCTCCACGTCGATGCGCGGAAGCCACTCCGCTAGTTCCGCCAGGCTCACGCCCTGCGCTTTCAGTTTGGCCAGCGTGTCGTGCAGGCCGTCGGGCTGTGGACGGGCACTGCCGGTGCGCTGGTAGTCCCGGCGCCGGCGAATGCGGTGCACGCGCTCGGCGATGTTCACGACCTGGAAATACGTGCTGAACGCGCGGATCAGGGACTCCGCCTCTTCGGGCGCCTGACCCTCCAGCAGTCCAGCCAGGATCTGGGGCGGCTCCCCGCCCTGGCGGCGCGCGATCGCCGTGGTGCGCACCCGCTCCACGCCTGCCAGAAACTCCGGAGAAACCTGCTCGGCCAGCATGTCACCGACCAGCGCGCCGAGCCGGCGCACGTCTTCACGCAGGGGAACATCGGGTGGGGCGAATTCGAGACTGCGGGGGCTGTTCATGCGGGGGCGTGGATCCCGTCGTTCGGTTTGGTCTGGATTGGTATTGTTCGGACAGACAACTGGTCTGCTGCAGGGCAGCATGCCTGAGCCTACCCGATCAGGCGTGAGCCGTGCGCCATCGTTTCATCCGGAACAAGCGATATAATGGCGACCCTTCGCCGAGGGGCGCTGCGACCGTGACATGTGCGGATCCTTCCGCAAGAGCCTGCACATCCTGTGCGGACTCTCCACATAGTCCGGCCAGGCTCGGTGGAATGAACCTGCAACGGCGCCCGGATACCCTGCGACCCTGATCGCACAGACCGGAGCAAGAGCCATGAACGCAGTACGCAAGTTTTCCACCGAAGGCGATTACAAGGTCGCCGACATCTCCCTGGCCGACTGGGGCCGCAAGGAACTGGACATCGCCGAGCACGAGATGCCCGGCCTGATGTCGATCCGCCGCAAGCACGCCGCCACCAAGCCGCTGAAGGGCGTGCGCGTGACCGGCTCGCTGCACATGACCATCCAGACCGCCGTGCTGATCGAGACGCTGAAGGACATCGGCGCCGACGTGCGCTGGGCCTCGTGCAACATCTTCTCGACGCAGGACCACGCCGCCGCCGCGATCGCCGCGAGCGGCACGCCGGTGTTCGCCTGGAAAGGCGAGACGCTGGAAGAGTACTGGGACTGCACGCTCGACGCGCTGACCTTCACCCTGCCCGACGGCACCCTGACGGGCCCGGAGCTGGTGGTGGACGACGGTGGCGACGTCACGCTGCTGATCCACAAGGGCTATGAGCTGGAGCGGGGCGACACGACGTGGGTCAACAGCGCGTCGGGCAGCCATGAGGAGCAGGTGATCAAGGACCTGTTGAAGCGCGTCGCCAAGGAGCGTCCCGGCTATTGGACCCGCGTGGTCAAGGACTGGAAGGGTGTCTCCGAAGAGACCACCACCGGCGTGCACCGCCTGTACCAGATCGCCGAGCAGGGCAAGCTGCTGGTGCCCGCGATCAACGTCAACGACTCGGTCACCAAGTCGAAGTTCGACAACCTGTACGGCTGCCGCGAGTCGCTGGCCGACGGCCTGAAGCGCGCGATGGACGTGATGCTGGCCGGCAAGGTCGCCGTGGTCTGCGGCTACGGCGACGTCGGCAAGGGCTCGGCGCACTCGCTGCGCGCGTATGGCGCCCGCGTCATCGTCACCGAGATCGACCCGATCTGCGCACTGCAGGCCGCGATGGAAGGCTTCGAGGTCAACACCGTCGAGGATAGCCTGGGCCAGGCCGACATCTACGTCACCACGACCGGCAACAAGGACATCATCACCCTCGAGCACATGAAGGCGATGAAGGACCAGGCCATCGTCTGCAACATCGGCCACTTCGACAACGAGATCCAGGTGGATGCGCTGTACGCGTCGGAAGCCAAGCGCATCAACATCAAGCCGCAGGTCGACAAGTTCGTGTTCCCGAACGGCAACGCGATCTTCCTGCTGGCCGAAGGCCGCCTGGTGAACCTGGGCTGCGCCACCGGCCACCCGAGCTTCGTCATGTCGAACTCCTTCGCCAACCAGACGCTGGCGCAGATCGACCTGTGGGCGAACAAGGATGTGTACGAGAAGACCGTCTACCGCCTCCCGAAGCAGCTCGACGAGGAAGTCGCGCGCCTGCACCTGGAGAAGATCGGCGTGAAGCTGACGACCCTCACCAAGGACCAGGCCGACTACCTCGGCGTGGCGGTCGAAGGCCCTTACAAGCCGGATCACTACCGCTACTGATCACCGCGTCACCACTGCGATGAAAGAACGGGCGCCCCAGGGCGCCCGTTCTGCATTCCGTGCAGCGAGGGTCCGGCGCGCGCCCTCGTTCGCAACCATTTCCATACCGCCGGGCGCTTGCCTCGCTCCGGCGATCATCGCAAGCTTGGCCGCCGTACATCGCCCCAGCCGGTACCCGGCCTGCGGCGCAATGACCCAGCACCGGGAGTGGACATGCAACGCGACCAGGGGAGCGGCGGCACCGCGCACCCCGCCGACAAGGCACTACCCTCGACGGAACCCCGGTTGGGCGAAAAGATCGGCTACGGCGTCGGCGACTTCGGCTTCAACCTTTATTGGGCGAACATTTCCGCGTTCCTGCTCATCTTCTATACCGACGTGATGGGCCTGGCCGCTGCGGCCGTCGGCACCATGATGCTGGTCACCAAGATCGTGGATGCCGTCACCGACCCGCTGATGGGCGCGCTGGCGGATCGCACCCGCAGCCGCTTCGGCCGCTTCCGTCCGTACCTGCTGTACGGCGCGTTGCCGCTGGCGTTCACCGGTGTGCTGACGTGGACCGTGCCCGACCTCGGCCAGGGCGCGAAACTGGTGTGGGCCTATGCCACCTTCACGCTGATGATGCTGGCCTACACCGTGGTGAGCATCCCCTATTCCGCGCTGTCGGGCGTGATCACCGGCGACAGCCAGCAGCGCACGCAGCTGATCAGCTTCCGCTTCATCGCCGCGTTCGCGGGGACGATGGCGGTCAACTGGCTGACGCTGGACCTGGTGCGCTGGCTGGGACGTGGCGACGACGTGCTGGGCTGGCAACTGACCCTCTCGCTGTACGGCGTGATCGCCACGGCGGCCTTCGTCACCGTAGCGCTGTCCACGCGCGAACGCGTGTCGCCGCCGCCGCAACAGGCCAGCGACGTCCGCCAGGATATCGTCGACCTGCTGCACAACCGGCCGTGGATGGTGCTGTTCGCGCTCGCGCTGATCATCATGGTGACCATCGTGATGCGTGGTGGTTCATTGGCCTACTACTTGAAGTACCACCTGGGTCGGCCTGACCTGACCGGTCTGTTCCTGGGTGCGTACGCGCTCGCCCTCGCCGTGGGCGCCGGGCTGACGCCGCTGATGACGCGCTACGTGGACAAGCGGCGACTGATGGCGGGGTTGATGGCAGGCGTCGGCGTGGTGAGCTGCGCGATGTTCTTCATCCCTCCCGAGTCCGTGTGGTGGATGTTCGCCCTCAACCTGCTGGTGGGAATGATGCTGGGACCGAAATCGCCGCTGGCGTTCTCCATGTACGCCGACTGCGCCGACTACACCGAATGGAAGACAGGACGCCGCGCCACCGCGATGACGTTCGCGGCAGCGACGTTCTCGCAGAAGCTCGGCGGCGCACTGGCGTCGGCGACGATCGCGTGGATCCTGGCCGGCATGGGCTACGTGGCCAACGCCGCCCAGTCGGATGCGTCGCGGCTCGGCATCGTGCTGCTGCTGACGGTGATTCCGGGGGGCGTCGCCCTGCTCGCGGCGGGGGTGATGCGGTTCTACCCGCTGGATGACGCCACGCTGGCGCAGGTGCAGGCCGAGCTGCGATCGCGCCGCGAGGCGGCGGCATGACGGAGGCACCGTACGGCTTCGAGGAAAACGGCCGCCGCTTCGTCCTCGCCAGCCCCACCGCCATGCCCGCGGCATCGACCTTCCTGTGGAACCGGCGGATGCTGCTGCAGCTGAACTGCCGCGGCTTCGCCACCGCGCAGTTCATGCAGCCGGAACCGGCCAAGTACGCACATGCGCCGACGCTGGAAGCCAGGAGCTTCATGCAGCCGGAGCAGCCGTACTACGCGCACCATCCGGGACGCTTCTGCTACGTGAAGGACGAGGACGATGGCGGCCTGTTCTCCGTGCCGCACGAACCCGTGCGCCGTGCACCGGATTCGTTCGCCTTCTCCGTCGGCCTCGACGACGTGGCGTGGCGCGTGCAGTGCGCGGGCATCGACGTGGAGATGTGCGTCGTGTTGCCGGTCGACGACGTGGCCGAACTGTGGACGCTGCGCGTGCGCAACCGGTCGGGCCGGCGGCGACGGCTTAGCCTGTACCCGTATTTCCCGGTCGGCTACATGTCGTGGATGAACCAGTCCGGACGCTATCGCTCCGACCTGGGCGCCATCGTCTGCGACAGCGTCGCGCCATACCAGAAAGTCGAGGACTATTTCCGCCAGCGCGATTTCAAGGACCGTACCGTGCTGCTGCACGCGCGCGCGCCGGACGCCTGGGAAGCGAACCAGGCGACATTCGAGGGTGAAGGCGGGCTGCATGCCCCGAAGGGCATCGTGGACGGCGAGCACTTGGGCGGTGGCGAGGCAGCGTACGAGATGCCGACGGCGGTGCTGCAATACCGCGTGACGCTCGACGACGACGACGTTCAGGAGTTCCGCTTCGTGTTCGCGCCCGCACGCGATGACGACGAGATCCGCCAGCTGCGCGCGCGACATCTTTCACCGGACGGGTTCACCGAAGCCCGGCGCGCAAGCACTGCGTACATCGGGGCCGGCGCGGGCTGCCTGCGCATCGAAACGCCGGATCCGTGGCTGGATGCGTTCGCCAACCACTGGCTGCCGCGGCAGGTGTACTACCACGGCGACGTCAACCGCCTGACCACCGATCCGCAGACGCGCAACTACCTGCAGGACCACATGGGCATGGGCTTCCTGCGGCCCGAGGTGGCGCGGGCGGCGTTCCTGCATGCGCTGTCGCAACAGGAGCCGTCCGGCGCGATGCCCGATGGCATCCTGCTGTCCGAAGGTGCAGAACTGAAATACATCAACCAGATCCCGCATACCGACCATTGCGTATGGCTGCCGATCTGCCTGCGCGCGTATCTGGACGAGACGGGCGACGATACGATCCTCGACGAACTGGTCACTGCCCGCGAGGGCGATGCCGCTCCGGTCGCCGATCGCATCGATCGCGCCATGCGCTGGCTGCTGAAGGCACGCGATGCGCGCGGCCTGAGCTACATCGCGCAGGGCGACTGGTGCGATCCGATGAACATGGTCGGCTGGCGCGGGCGCGGTGTGTCCGGATGGCTGACGCTGGCCAGCGCCTACGCCCTGAAGGAATGGGCGGCGGTCTGCGCACGCCGCGGCGATGACGCGCTCGCCGACGAATTCCACGCGGGCGCGGATGCCTGCAACGCGGCGATGAACGCGCACCTGTGGGATGGCGACTGGTATGGCCGCGGCATCACCGACGACGACGTCCCCTTCGGCATCGCCGCCGACACGGAAGGCCGCATCTTCCTCAATCCGCAGAGCTGGGCCCTGCTCAGCGGTGCGCCGGATGACGACAAGCGCACGCGCATGCTCGCGGCGGTCGATGCGCACCTGGTCTCGCCCTACGGCGTGGCGATGTACGACCCGCCTTACACGCGCGTGCGCGAGGACGTGGGACGGGTGACGCAGAAGTTCCCCGGCACCGCCGAGAACGGGGCGGTCTACAACCATGCCGCGGCGTTCTATCTCTACAGCCTGTACCAGGCCGGGGACGCGGACCGTGCCTGGCATGTGCTGCGCGCGATGCTGCCGTCGCCCGCACCGGAGGATTGCCTGCAGCGCGGCCAGCTGCCGGTGTTCGTGCCCAATTACTACCGTGGCGCATGGCGCCTGCACCCGCGTACGGCGGGCCGTTCCAGCCAGTTGTTCAACACGGGCACGGCGGCGTGGATGTATCGCTGCCTGGTGGAGCACCTGTTCGGCCTGCGCGGCGAGGGCGATGCGTTGAGGATCGCGCCGCAGCTGCCCTCGCATTGGCCGTCGGCACGCGCGGCGCGTCGTTTCCGGGGTGCCTGGTTCGATGTCGCCATCGAACGCGTTGCGGGTCTCGCGACGACGCGGGTCGCCGTGGATGGCGCGTGGCTGGAAGATGCCCTGCTGCGCGGCATCGAGGCCGGCCGCACCTACCAGGTGCGCATCGAGCTCCCGGCATGAGCGGCCATGTCCACGTCGTCGTGGTCATGGGCGTGTCGGGCAGTGGCAAGACCACGCTCGCACGTGCACTGGCAGGCGCATGGCAGGCGACGTTCCTGGACGCGGACGATTTCCACGGCACGGCGGCGAAGGCGCGCATGGCCAGTGGCCAGCCGCTGACCGACCGGATGCGCGCCCCGTGGGTACGCCGCATCGCCACCGACCTGCGGCAACGCGCGGCATCGGGCGAGCGCGTCGTGCTGGCCTTTTCGGGCCTGCGTCGGCGCCACCGCGAGGCGTTGCGGGCGACCGGCGTGCCGATGCGTTTCCTGTTCCTGGCGGGCGACGCGGCCCTGATCGCCGCACGGCTGCAGGATCGCCAGGGCCACTACATGCCGGCCTCGCTGCTGGACAGTCAGTTCGCCACCCTCGAAGTTCCGACGGACGAAGCAGACGTGGTACGGATCGACGTGGCCCGGGCGCCCGCCGCCCAGTTGCGCTGCGCCCTGTCCGCGCTGGCGTCGCGCTGAGCGGCAACCCGGCGCGGACTACGGGCGCCAGTTGGCGTTGAGCTCCCAGAACGCGACGCTGCGCCGGTATGCCTCGCGGTTGATCGGCACGCCCGAACCGCCTTCCTCCACGCCCAGCGCATTGCGCATCATCGTGATGGGCGCCATCGGAATTTCTTCGGGCGCCTGCGTGTACAGGCATCCGACGATGCCCCAGTCGCCTTCGATCGGCGCCCGCTCGTGCGCCAATTGCGCCGCGCTGTACAGGATGACAACCAGGTAGTCCGCCACCGGCGGCTCGACGCCTTCGAACCAGCGCACCAGCACCGGCAGTTCTTTCGAGGACCGCGCTTCGTAGCCTGATCGCAACAGGGACCGGTTGTCGTCGGTGATCGGTACGGTCAGGCACCGTGTCGACGTCCAGTTGCGATGCACGTGCAATCGGCAGAACGGCGCATAGCCCGCCAGCACCGCCACCGGCGGCTCCGTGTTCAGGCGCTGCTCGAAGGCCTGAGGCGTGCAGTCCTGGATGGCGTTGCGACGCGGCTCGGTCGGGAACAACCGGGTGCGGGCGAAGGGAGTGAGGACGATGGTCATGCGGCAGCCAGTGGCGGAAGGCGGACAGCGTACCCGCCCCGGAGCCATCACACCTGGCCGAATTCCCGTCACGAAGGACGGGACGCCACCAGCCATACACATTCATCCGGATGAAGAGATACAATATGCTCTCGACCCGAACGGCGCCGTCCATGCCCTCCCTCAGCTTCGAGTTCTACCCTCCCAAGACCGATGAGCAGCGCGCGCAGCTCGATCGCACCGCGGACAGGCTGAAGGCGTACAAGCCCGAATACGTGTCGTGCACGTTCGGTGCCGGCGGGTCCACGCTGAGCTATACCTCGGAGACGGTCCGCCATCTCAGCCAGCATCACGGTTTCGAAGGCGTGCCCCATCTCTCCTGCGTGGGCGGCAGCCGCGAAGAAATACGGGAACTGTTGCGGCTCTACCGGGCATTGGGCTGCAAACGCATCGTCGCGTTGCGCGGCGACCTTCCGTCGGGCATGGGCTTCACCGGCGACCTGCGCTATGCCTCCGAACTGATCCAATTCATCCGTGCCGAACATGGCGACACGTTCCACATCGAAGTCGGCGCCTATCCCGAGACGCATCCTCAGGCCGAGGACGCGCTGACCGACCTGCGCCACTTCAAGGCCAAGGTCGATGCCGGCGCCAACGGTGCAATCACGCAGTACTTCTACAACCCGGATGCCTACTTCCACTTCGTCGACGCGGTGCGCAAGCTCGGCGTCGAGATCCCCATCATCCCGGGCATCATGCCGATCTCGAACTTTTCGCAGCTCCGCCGCTTCTCCGAAGCCTGCGGCGCCGAAATTCCCCGCTGGATAGGCAAGCGAATGCAGGCGCTGGGCGACGATGCCGAGGCGATCCGCGACTTCGGCGCGGACGTCGTGGCCAACCTGTGCGAACGACTGGTCGCCGGGGGAGCGCCGTCGCTGCACTTCTACACGCTCAACCTGGCCAAGCCGACGCAGACCGTCCTGTCGAGGCTCGGCTGGTCCGCCTGACGCTCTCCACAGCGGGCATCCGACCGGCAGGTGAACAACCCCTCATTCCGTGCGCACGTCCCATGACCGCGGCGCGCATGCCGGATTAGGCTGGCGATATGCGGACCCTCTTTCTCCTCGCCCTCGCCGGCCTCCTCGTGTGTCCCGGTGCCGGGTCGCCCACCGCCCGGGCGCAACAGCAGGGCGTCCAACGCTGCACGACGATGTCCGGCGAGACGGTCTACACCGACAAGCGCTGCGAGGACGTAGGCGCGATGGACCGTCTGCCTTCCACGACGACGACCGCCGCCACCGGCGCGCTTTACCGCGGCGGCTGTTCGCGCACGCTCAGCGACCTGGTGATGCAGGTGTCGTCGGCGATCCAGGCAGGCGACGTGAACAGGCTCGCGGGGGTCTACCACTGGGCCGGCACGTCGGATGCGGGTGCCCTGCGCATCCTCGACCGGCTCGACGTGGTGGTCCAACGCCCGCTGGTCGATATCGTGCCGGTCCGTCCCGCGCCGGCCCCGATACTGGATGCGGAAGGCTCCGTCGTCGACGCTAACCAGGACGGCTATTACCCGCAGACCGCAACGCAACGGCAACGGCCGACGGGACTGCGCGTCGTGCAGACGCTGAAGAACAGCGCCACGCCGGCCGACACCACGTTCGGCCTGCGCCGCGCCTACAACTGCTTCTGGATCACGCTCTGACAGCAGTCGGTGGGGTCAGGGGAGCGACCGTGATGCGTCGCCCGACTCGCGATCGGGTGAAAATCGCAGCGTGGCGATCACGCCCTTCTGCTCGCCGGGGCGCACGCCTACCTGCCATCCGTACAGCGCGCACAGGCGGCTGACGATGGACAGTCCGATGCCGCCCCCTTGCGAATGGCCCGCATGCGTGCCGCGGTAGCCACGCTCGAACAGGCGCGCGGCGTCTTCCTTGCTGAGCCCCGGGCCCGAATCCACGACTTCGACCGCATCAGGCAGCAGGCGCACGACCACCTCGCCTTCCTTCGTGTACTTGACGGCATTGCCGATCAGATTGCCGAGTGCCACCGACAGCGCGGCTTCCGGCGAATCGACCGTTGCCCCCCCTTCGCCTTCGACGCGCAGGATCAGCGGCTTGCCGCCCAGCGTGGCGCGATGCGCATCGAGCAACTGGTCGACCACGCGCGCGACATCGGTATTGCCGTGGCCGCGTTCGTTGCGGGACAGCAGCAGCAGTGCACTGATCAGGTCCGTGCACTGCTGCTCGGCACGCTGGATGCGCTGGATGCGCGTGCGCGTCTTCTCGTCCATGTCCGGCCGCGACAGCATCAGCTCCACCGAGCCGCGGATGATGGCCAGCGGCGTGCGCAGCTCGTGGCTGACGTCGGCGTTGAACTCGCGATCGCGCTGGACGACGTCGGTAAGGCGACTGGAATAGTCGTCCAGGGCCTTGGCCAGTTCGCCGACTTCGTCTTGCGGAAAGTGCGGCGCCAGCGGCCTCGGATTGCTGCTGCCGCGATACGCACGCAGTCGTGCGGCAAGTTCGGATACTGGACTCATGACCCGGGAAGCGGACCACCACCCGACCACCAGCGAAAACACAGTGAACACAAGGATCGAGCCGTAAACCGCGCGCTTGAACTGCACTTCAGCGCGCGCCGTCTGCCCCATGTCATAAGCAAGGAAGAACCAGATCTGCGGCGTTTTCCTTACTCCCAGCTTGAAGGGATACGCCTTTCCGTCATCGCCTATGTCGGTAATGTTATGGATGCCGTCAGGCAATGCATACCACTCCGGCTTTGCAAGCCTGAGGCTTTCAAACTTGTCGGGAAGGTAGTAATACGCCTTCACCTGCTCGAACGGCGCACCGATCACCTGGCCTTCGCTTTGCGCGAACCGCCGCCAAGATTCATCCAGATTGCGGTTCATCACGTCTTCGACCAATTGGTTCTCGACGCGCTGACGCGCAACAATCGTTGCATACGCGAACAGCACCGTCAGGCCAAAACCCAACAGGACGAACGACAGGATGATGCGGGTGCGCAGCCGCCGCCGGAAACGGCGGTGGCGGCGGGGTTTCGACGACTCAGCTGCTGGCATCGGGCGCGGCGATGCGGTATCCGATGCCATGGCGCGTCTGGATGTAGGGCGAGTCGAACGGCTTGTCGACCACGGCGCGCAGGCCGTGGATGTGCACGCGCAGCGAGTCCGAATCCGGCAATTCCTCGCCCCAGACGCGCGTTTCCAGTTCCTGGCGCGTCACCACGGCGGGCGACGCCTCCATCAGGGCCTGCAGGATCTTGAGCGCCGTGGGATTGAGCTGCAGCAGCTTGCCCTGGCGACGGACTTCCAGTGTGTCCAGGTTGTATTCCAGCTCGCCCACCTCCAGCACCCGCGTCTGTACGCCCTTGCCGCGACGGGACAGCGCGTTGAGGCGCACCTCCACTTCCTGCAACGCGAACGGCTTGATCAGGTAATCGTCGGCGCCGGAATCGAAACCGGCCAGCTTGTTGTCCAGCGAATCGCGTGCGGTCAGCATCAGCACCGGCGTCTGCTTGCGCGCTTCGTTGCGCAGCTTGCGGCAGACTTCCAGCCCGTCCATGCCGGGCAGGTTGAGGTCGAGGACGATCGCATCGAACTCGTGCACCACGGCAAGGTGCAGGCCGGTCACACCGTCGGCGGCGAAGTCGACGGTGTGTCCGCGCTCCTCCAGGTAATCGCCGAGGTTGGCGGCGATGTCGCTGTTGTCTTCAATGACGAGAATACGCATCAGGACGCCTTAGTTGTTGCCGCGCAGGATGACCCGATTGCTCTTGAGCAGGGCGTTCTGGTCGTTTTCCCGGATACGGCGACGTTCCGCGACGGTCTGGCACTGCGTCGTGGGACGATGCGAGCCGACCACCTTCTCCCGCGTGCACACCAGACGGCTGTCCTCACCGGCGCGCGTGAGGATGCTGTTGACCAGTTCCTGGTCGTTGAATACACGGGCTTTCTGTTCTTCGCTGAGGCCCTGCACGCCACTCGTCGCCTCCAACGCGCCGGAGATGCGGTTCAGCGCATCCTTGACGTCGCTGCGCTCCTTCTGGCTGATCTCGGAATAGACCTTGCCGCCATCGAGATCCTTGATGATGGCCAGTCGCTGTTCCTCGAACGATCCGTTGATATTCACCTTGGCCGGGGCGCCGTCGTTGCCGGCGTCGATCTTGGCGTGTGCGGTGAGAGCGGCCAGTGCCAGCAGGGAGCCGAGTACCACCTTGTACATTCAACACCTCGTTCGTCAGGTTGAAGGATCTGCCCCGCCCAGCAGAGTTCGGGCATGGGGATAATCCGGATTCTGCCATAGCGCGTGGCGACAGCCGCGTGCAAAAAAAACAAGGCCCAGGCGGGTGGTCGCCCGCCTGGGCCAAACTAATGCCCCGATTACCGTAATCCTGTGCTTTCCAGATGCAAAGACCGGGAGGAACGCAGAGCTGCGGTCCGGTCAAGGCTACGCGGCCTTCGATTAAACGACCGTTAAAGAGTGCGTTAATTCCACGTGAAAAAGACACGGCCACGTCGGGTCAGCCCTGTTCAGCCTGCCTCGCGAGGTGCTCCACGATCCTCCCGGCGACGTCCACGCCGCATACGGATTCGATGCCCTCGAGCCCCGGCGTCGAGTTGACCTCCAGGACCAGGGGACCCCGCTGGGCACGGATCAGGTCCACGCCCGCCACGCCCAGCCCCAGTACCTTCGCGGCCCGGATCGCCACGGCACGCTCCTCATCGGATGCCACCGCATGCAGGGCGGTCCCGCCGCGATGCAGGTTGGAACGGAAATCGCCCTCCGGCGCCTGCCGGCGCATCGACGCCACCACCTCGTCGCCCACGACGAAGCAACGCAGGTCGGCACCGTCGGCTTCAGCGATGAATTCCTGCACCACGAAGCTGGCGTACAGACCGCGGAGGGCCTCGACCACGCTGCGGGAAGCCGAAGGCTTTTCGGTCAGCATCACGCCGGCGCCCTGCGCGCCCTCGTTCAACTTGATCACATGCGGTGGCGGACCCAGCATCGACAGCAGGTCGCTGGTGTCGTCGGGGTTGTCGCCGAAGACGGTGACCGGCAGGTCGATGCCCTGCGCGGCCAGCAACTGGTGCGCGCGCAGCTTGTCGCGCGCGCGCAGGATGGCATCGGAGGGATTCGGGCTGTACGTGCCCATCAGCTCGAACTGGCGCAGCACGGCCGTGCCATAGCGCGTGATGGAAGCGCCGATGCGCGGAATCACCGCGTCGTAGCCCGCCAGCGAACGGCCCTTGTAGTGCAACTGGAAACCGGTCGACGCAATGCGCATGTAACAGCGCAGCGGGTCCAGCACGCGGACCGTGTGGCCGCGCTGGCGCGCGGCCTCGACCAGGCGGCGCGTCGAATACAACTTGCCGTTGCGCGACAGGATGGCGAGCTTCATGGGGAATCGTTCACGGGGGTCGGGCACAGCATGCCACGCCCGCTGCACGGGCCGATGACAGGGAGGGGATGGCGCGGACTGGAGCGGGTGATGGGAATCGAACCCACGCTAGCAGCTTGGGAAGCTGCAGTTCTACCATTGAACTACACCCGCACGATGGCGCGAGTCTATGCCGCGACGGGCGGCAAGGCAATGCGGCGCCGGCGGTCCGGCGCCGCATCGCACGGCAATATCAGAAGCTGCCGCTCAGGGTCATGAACGCGGTGGCGTTGGCGCCACCACCCTGGTTGACGGTGGTATTCACGCCGAGGTTCGCGTCCAGTCCGAACAGCTGCGTGCGCGCGCCGAGCAGCAGCGTGCCGTAGCTGTCGTCCTGGGTCAGGCCGGGCACGGCATAGGGGGCCGTGCCAGGCATGGACAGCGACTGCGCGAAGACTTCGTCGGCCGGGTCTTCGAACTCCTTGTCGATCGTCAGGCGGGCGTACGGCGCCAGGTGATCGTTGATCGCGTAGCTCACCTGCCAGCCGGCGCTGCCGATCAGCGAATCGAAGTCCTGATCCGGATAGGCCAGTGCCGTCGAGTTGACGTTGCTCTCGCTGTAACCGTCCATCTCGATGGTCTGCGATACCACGCTCACCACCGGGCCGTGGCGGAAGGCGCCGTCGCCGAACTCGTAGCCGGCGCTTGCGCCGACCGTCAGGTTGGTGCCATCCGGCGAACCGCTGTGCCGGCGCGTCACGCCGCCCAGCTGCACTTCGCGGTCGATGTCGTAGGACAGCCAGCTGTAGCTGACCTGCGCGTTCGCCCACAGCTGGTCGCCATACCAGCCGGCGAACCCGCCGAGCGTGGCGTCGCTTTCGTCGAAACTGCCGCGGCGCAGGCCGAAGTCGTACTTCGCGCGTCCGTAGCCGGCAAAGGCGCCATAGACCCACGAACCCTGCGACCAGTCGACGCCGAAGGTGCCCATGGGGCCCGCGCCGTCGTACAGGTTGCCGTCGTCATAACGCAGGAAGTCACCCCGCACGTCGCCCCACCAGCGCATGCCGTCCGCCTCGGGCTTGCCCGCAACGTGCGAGGCCACCCGATCAGCGCGGGCACGGCCATGCACCGACGCGGTGTACGGCAGCAGCGCGATCTGGCGCGGACCTTCGAGCATCGCCACCGCATACTGCGACAGGATGTCGTGGGCCTTCGACGACGGATGCACGCCATCGGCGAACGCATAGACGTCCGCTGCATTCGGCGTGGCGTAGTTGAGCGGACTGCAGGTGACCGACGACGCGGTGATCTGCGGATTGCAGGCGGTGCCGGTGACGTTGCCGAAGCCGTACTCCGCGGGGCTGGCGACGATCTCGCGCAGCAGCGTGAAGGTATCCAGCGGGATCACCCGCAGGCCGGCGGTGTTGATGGCGCCGAACAACGCCGTGTTGTAGGTGGTGGCCAGCTGCGTGCCGGCGGCTGCATTCGTGGGTCCCTGGGCGCGGAACGAGGGCGTCAAGCCCAGGTCCGGCACCGTCGGCACCAGGATGTAGCGCGCGCCCGCATTCTGCAGTTGCCCGATGATGCCGACCTGCGCGGTGACGGCGCCACCGATGGTCGCGGTGGGGTTGGCGCCGGCGACCACGGCGAACAGGTCGTTCGCGCCGCCCCAGACGGTGTACAGGGCGTTCGGATCGGCACGGCCACCGCTCGCGGACAGATAGGTGTTCAGCTGGGTGGTCATCGAGGGAATCGCGCCGAGGGCGCCGGAGGTGTTGGTCCCCACGCGCGCACCGCCGACGGCGTAGTTCGTGCCCCCCTGGTTGGCGCTGGCGGCAACCGTGCCGTAGTACTCGGCCAGATATTCGGACCACACCAGGCCGGGGTTGGTGGTGAAGCGACCGAGGATGGCGGCGGAAGGACCACCGAGCTGTACCAGCGCCGGACGGAAATGGCCGGAGTCGGTCAGGCTGTCGCCGAAAAAGATCGTCTGCGAGTACGGGCTGTCCGCCGCCAGGGCGGGGGCCGCCGCCACGGCCAGCGCCACGGCCAGCAGGGAACGGACAGGCGAAAGGGAACGCTTCATGGAATCTCCGGGGCAAGAAAGGATGGACGGGACTGCGTGCCGGCTCTGCCGTACGGCTGCGCATGGCGCGCATCGTTCCACCAAGGCCGCGCCCGCACACGCTGCAATGCGGCATGCGCGCCGGCCTTCGGCGACAATGGCGGCATGGACATCCAGTTGAACGGGCAGCCGCAGGCGCTGCCGGACCAGAGCACCATCGCCTCCCTGCTGGTGCTGCAGGGGCTGGCCGAGCGACGCGTGGCCATCGAGGTCAACGGCGAGATCATCCCGCGCGGACAGCACGCGCAACACGTGCTGCGTGCCGGCGACCGCGTCGAGATCGTGCACGCGCTCGGCGGCGGCTGACGGCCTCGGCCTGCCGCACCCCGGGGGGACGCGCCGAGGCTTGATGGGCGATAATCGCCGCATGTCCAACACCGCCCCCCATGACCCGCTGGTGATCGCGGGCAAGTCCTACCGTTCCCGCCTGCTGACCGGCACCGGCAAGTTCAAGGATTTCGAGGAAACCCGCCTGGCCACCGAGGCTGCGGGCGCCGAGATCGTCACCGTCGCCATCCGCCGCACGAACCTGGGCCAGTCGCCCAACGAGCCCAACCTGCTCGACGTGCTGCCGCCGGACCGCTACACCATTCTTCCCAACACCGCCGGCTGCTACACCGCCGACGATGCCGTGCGCACCTGCCGGCTGGCACGCGAGCTGCTCGACGGCCATACCCTGGTGAAGCTGGAAGTGCTGGGCGACCAGAAGACCCTGTATCCCGACGTGGTGCAGACGCTTGCCGCCGCCGAGAAGCTGGTGGCGGACG
This sequence comes from Pseudoxanthomonas sp. LjRoot127, assembly GCF_964253495.1. Lineage (NCBI taxonomy): Bacteria > Pseudomonadati > Pseudomonadota > Gammaproteobacteria > Lysobacterales > Lysobacteraceae > Pseudoxanthomonas > Pseudoxanthomonas sp. LjRoot127. The sequence goes on along the minus strand of NZ_CAXUQR020000001.1, from coordinate 2,346,837 downwards.
GATTCCAGGTGATGGTCTACACCAGCGACGATCCGATCCTCGCCCGCCGCCTCGAAGAGATCGGTTGCGTGGCGGTTATGCCGCTGGCTGCGCCGATCGGCTCCGGCCTGGGCGTGCAGAACAAGTACAACCTGCTGGAAATCATCGAGAACGCGAAAGTCCCCGTGCTGGTCGATGCCGGCGTCGGCACCGCCTCCGATGCCGCCATCGCGATGGAACTCGGCTGCGACGGCGTGCTGATGAATACCGCCATCGCCGGCGCGAAACACCCCGTGCTGATGGCGAGCGCGATGAAGAAAGCGGTGGAAGCCGGCCGCGAAGCCTTCCTGGCGGGTCGCATCCCGCGCAAGCGCAACGCGTCCGCCTCCAGCCCGATCGACGGACTGATCGGCTGATGACCGATCCGTTTTCCAGCCCCGGCGCCAAGACCCCTCCCAAGCCGTTCACGATCAGCGACGGCCGGCGCGAAATCCGCAGTTTCGTGTTGCGCCAGGGCCGCTTCACCGAGGCGCAGCAGCGCGCCTTCGATACCCAATGGCCGCGCTTCGGGCTGGACTACACCGGCGCGCCGCGCGACTACGACGCGGTGTTCGGCCGCAGCGCACCGCGCGTGCTGGAAATCGGCTTCGGCAACGGCGAGGCGCTCCGTTTCGCCGCGGCGAACGACAAGGACCGTGACTACCTCGGCCTGGAAGTGCATGCCCCCGGCGTCGGTCGCCTGCTCAACGCGCTGGCCGAGGACGGCAGCGACCACGTGCGCGTCTACCACCACGATGCGGTGGAAGTGCTGCAGCACGAAGTCGCCGACGGATCGCTGGATGAAGTGCGCATCTACTTCCCGGATCCGTGGCACAAGAAGCGCCACAACAAACGCCGCCTGGTGCAACCCGAATTCGCGGCACTGATCGCGCGCAAGCTGCGTCCGGGCGGCCGGCTGCATTGCGCCACGGACTGGGAGGCCTATGCCGAGCACATGTGGGACGTGCTGGACGCGACGCCCGGCCTGCGCAACCGGGCAGGTCCGCGCGGCAGCGTGCCGCGTCCGGACTGGCGCCCGCAGACGCATTTCGAGACACGCGGCCAGAAGCTAGGACACGGGGTGTGGGATCTTGTCTATGACCGGGATTAGGGACTCGGGATTCGGGATCTGCAGGAGCGTGCACTCCTGCCACGCGCGACCACCGCGCGATAGCCTGCGTCCGCATGGCTGCGTGGCCCCGCCGACCCGTCATTCCCGTATCCCGAATCCCGCATTCCGGCCGTTCTGATGGACAACGCGCTGACGCTGACCAACGACATGAAGCTCGTCCTCGGGCTGGTCGGCTTCACGATGGCGATGTTCCTGTTCGAGCGCATCCGCGCGGACCTGGTCGCGCTGGTGGTGCTGGTGGTGCTGGGCATCACCGGGCTGATCGCCCCGGAGGAAATCTTCGGCGGCTTCTCCGGCAACGCGGTGATGAGCATCATCGCCACCATGATCCTGGGCGCCGGCCTGGACCGTACCGGCGCGCTGAACCGGCTGGCCTCGTGGCTGCTGCGGCGCGGCCACGGCATCGAGCAGAGACTGCTGCTGATGACCACGGCCATCGCCAGCCTCAACTCGTCCTTCATGCAGAACCCGTCGGTGATGGCGCTGTTCATGCCCGTCGCCTCGCGATTGTCGTCGCGCACCGGCCTGTCGATGCAGCGGTTGCTGCTGCCGATCGCGGCCGCGATCGTCATGGGCGGCGCGTTCACCATGGTCGGCAACTCGCCGCTGATCCTGCTCAACGACCTGCTGGTCTCCGCCAACAACAACCTGCCCTCCGGCATGGCCACGCTGGAGCCGCTGCGCATGTTCGCGCCGTGGCCGATCGGGCTGACGCTGGTGATCGCGTCGCTCCTGTACTTCCGGTACGTCGGCGACCGCAAACTCAAGGACGACACCCAGGACAGCGATGGCGTGGTCACGCCCGCGCGCACGGAGAGTTACTTCGCCAACACCTACGGGATCGAAGGCGACGTGTTCGAGCTGGTCGTCAGCGCCGAGAGCCCGCTCGTCGGCATGTCGCTCGGCGAGGCGGAAGCCCTGCATGACGCGCCGCTGATGCTGGCGCTGCAGACCGGCAACGACACCCGGCTTGCCCCGCCGGCGGACATGCGCATCTGGGTGGGCAGCGTGCTGGGCGTGATGGGTGCGCGGCAGGAGATCAGCGACTTCGCGCAGAACCAGTTCCTGCGCATGTCCTCGCGCCTGCGCCACTTCGGCGACCTGTTCAATCCCAGCCGCGCGGGCATTTCCGAAGCCGTGGTGCCGCCGACGTCGAAGTTCATTGGCAAGACCGCGCGCGAGCTGCGCCTGCGCAAGCAGAATGGCATCAGCCTGCTGGCGATCAACCGCGACAAGAAGGTCATCCGCGAGAACGTGCGCGAGGAGAAGCTGCGCGCCGGCGACATGCTGGTGCTCCACAGCATCTGGCAGGACCTCGGCCTGGCGGCGGAAAGCCGCGACTTCGTGGTGGTGACGGACTACCCGAAGGGCGAACAGCGCCCGCACAAGTTCAAGATCGCGATGACCATCTTCGCCATCACCATCATCATCGCGTTGACCTCCAAGCTGCCGGTCGCGCTGACCCTGATGACCGGCGTGGCGGGCATGCTGCTGACCGGCGTGCTGCGCATGGACGAAGCCTACGGCGCGATCAACTGGAAGACGGTGTTCCTGATGGCCGGCCTGATTCCGCTCGGCTGGGCGATGGACAGCAGCGGTGCGGCCGCGTGGGTGGCAGGGCATACCGTGGAACGGTTGCCGGAAGGCATTCCCATCTGGGTGCTGGAGATCGCCGTCGCGCTGCTCACGACCGCGTTCTCGCTGGTCATCAGCCATGTCGGTGCGACCATCGTGATGGTGCCGATGGCGATCAACCTGGCACTGGCGGCGGGCGGCAATCCCACCGCGTTCGCGCTGATCGTGGCGCTGTCCGCATCGAACAACCTGATGACCGCGTCCAACCCGGTGATCTCGATGATCGTCGGCCCCGCCAACTACACCTCGCGCCAGCTGTGGCGCGTCGGCGGCCCGCTGTCCCTGATCTATACCCTGGTGGTGGTGCTGGCCGTCAACGCGCTGTTCTGGTGGAACGGACGCGCCGGGTGAACCCGCCCTCGCTGACGCTGGTGCTGCTGCCCGACCGCTACGCCGTCGCGCAACTGCCGGCCGGCGCCACGCTACCTGGGTGGTGGCCCACTCACGGCATGCGCCATGCCGGCTGGACCGACGACGAACTGTCGCTGGTCTGCGAAGAAGCATGCGTACCCGACGATGTCCGCTGCCAGCGCGGCTGGCGCATGTTCAAGCTGCAGGGGCCCTTCGACTTCGCGATGACCGGTATCCTGAACGCCGTGCTGGATCCCCTGGCGGCTGCCGGCGTGGGCATCTTCGCCATCTCCACGTTCGATACCGACTACGTGCTCGTGCAGGACCACCAACTGGACATCACCCTGCAGGCGTTGCGCGAGCACGGACACCACGTGTCGGGCGACTAGCTTCGCGTCAACGACGACGCAGCAGGATCCGCGCCAGCACCGCGCCGAAATGCAGCCAGATCGCGGCGAACACGCCCACCTGCGTGACCGGACCCTGTTGCGCGGCCTCGAATTTGCGGAAATAGCGCCACAGGCCCCGATGCTTGTGCCATTCCACGAATACCGGGCGGGCGCGACTCGACACGCCGCGGATATGCAGCACGCGGATGTCGTTGGCGACGGCGACCAGGGCGCCTGCCGCGCGCGCGCGCCGGCAGAGATCCATGTCTTCGGCGTGCAGGCGGTAGCCTTCGTCGAAGCCGCCGATCCTGTCGAACAGCGCGCGTGGCATCAGCATCAGTGCGCCGGAGATGATGTCGACCGGCTGCAATGGGGTCGCCTCGTCGACGGCGACTCCCAACCGCGACGCCGCACCGGGCGAGCGCAACATGGCGGCGAAGACCGGATCGCGACGGCGCGCAGCGGCATCGCGCACGCCGTCCTCGTCGACCAGGTCCACGCCCAGCATCCTGGTCGTCGCCGCATCGGCCGCGTGTGCGCGCAACCGCGCCAGCGTGTCGGCTTCCACCATCAGGTCGGGGTTCACGAACGCAAGCCAGCATGCCTGCGTATCGCGCGCGCCCTGGTTGCATCCCACCGCGAATCCCGGATTGTCAGGATTGGCAATGAAGCGCACGCGCGCATCTTGCAAGGCATGCCGCTGCACGATCTCCATCGTGTCGTCGGTGGATGCGTTGTCGACCACGCGGATCTCGTGCACGCCATGCGCCACGCGCAGGCGCATCAGGCAGTCGTCGATGCTGGACGCGCTTTCGTGCGTCACCACCACCGCGGCGATGCCGGACGCGTCAACCGAAGAGGTCACGCTGGCGCTCCGGCGATCCTGCTTCCGTATACAACGCATGCAACCGTTCGCGCGGTACGCGCAGCGGATCCTCCATCAGGAACGTCGCCAGCCTGGGCGTGAACGTGGGCCAGCGTGCATTCAAGGCGTCCATGTCGCCGTCGGCAGGGCCGCCTTCGCCGCCACGCGCGACGAACGCGGTCTCGCACAGCACGTTGCGCCACCCCAGGCCGGCGAGCCGCAGCGACAGGTCGACCAGCGCGGCATACCACGAGCCATAGCTCGCCGCGTCCAGTCCGCCGACCCGCTTGCGCGCACTGCCGCGCAACGCGACGGCGTGCGCGACGGCGGCGGGCAGCTCGGGATGCAGCGGCGACATCGCGGCACAGGCGTGCGCCGTGCGTTCGACATCGGCGGGTGGCAGGCTCACTTCGCCCAGGCGCGGCCACGCAGCGGCTTCACCGGCATTGCACCAGGGGGTGGCGGTGGCGATGGCGGCGTCGCGCGCGAAGCAGGCGGCCAGCTGTTGCAGCCAGCCGGGCAAGGGCTGCGCGTCGGGCGCGAGCACCACCACGTCCGCGTCGCCGCACGCGGCGAGCATCTGGTCCACGTGCGCGACCTCGCCGAGCATGCGCGGACGGCGGGTGTAATCGGCCTGAAGGCGGGTGCGGGCGAGCCAGCGCTCGATGATGGCGAGGCCACGGGGTCCGGCCTGCGCGTCGTCGGCCAGCCACAGGCGCGTGCCGGCGGGCGTGCCGGCGTCCAGCGCCCCGAGGCAGGCGTCGAGCGCATCGTCGTCGCTGCCGATCGGCAACAGGACGATGGGCAGGGACGATGCGGCCGGCGGCGTCACTTGGAGCGCGGCGTGTGCAGGGGTTCCAGCGCGCGGAAGCGCTTGCCGTACTCGTCGGTCAGGTCGTTGGCTTCCTGCGGGTTGCGGACGATGGTCGGCGTCAACAGCACGATGACTTCGCTGCGGTCGCTGCTGCTGGTCTGCCGGCCGAACAGGCCACCGATCACCGGCAGGCGGCTCAGCCCCGGGAATCCTCGCGAGCCCTTGGTCGCGCCATCGCTGATCAGGCCGGCCAGCATCACGGTGTTGCCTGCCTCGACCGCGACTTCGGTCTTGAAGCGCCGCGTGTTGATGCGCACGTTGCCGTTGTCGTCCGGCACGTCGCCCGGCGTGCTGACTTCCTGCACGATGTCGAGGAAGACGATGCCGTCCTTCGTCACCCGCGGCCGCACCTTCAGGATGATGCCGGTATCCAGGTACTGCACCTGGCTGTAGGTGTTGTCGGTGCCAAGCCCCGGATTGACGGTGACCGAGGAAATCGGGATGCGGCTGCCCACGTTGAGGGTGGCTTCGACGTTGTTGCGCGCGAAGATCGACGGCGTCTGCAGCAGGCGGACGTCGGTGACCTCGTCGAGCGCCGAGATGATCGCCGCGGCGTTGCGGCCGAGGAAGGTCCAGCTGGCACCGGGATTCACGCCGCCGACCGTGCTGCCCGCGATGTTCCCGGCAAGCTGGCTCCAGGTGGTGCGTCCGACGGCGTCGGGCAGGCCCGCGTCCGTGACCGCGCGCTCGAAGTACCAGTTCACGCCATAACTGAGGTCGCCGGTCAGCGACACTTCCGCGATCTGCGCTTCGATGTGCACCTGCATCGGCATCACGTCGAGCTTCTCGACCACTTCGCGGATCGACTGCCAGGCACTCGCACTGGCGCGCACGAGCAGCGTGTTGGTTTCTTCCACGGCGGCCACGCCGACGCGGTTGCCGTCGACTTCCAGCGTCACGGCGCCGTTGCCGTTGTCGCGCTGGTTGAGCGAAAGCGACCCGCTGCCGAGCCCGCCCCCGGCACTCCCGCTACTGCCACTGCTGCCGCCGAAATCGACGCTGCCGCCATTGCTGTTCATGCCGCCATCGTTGATCTGCACGGGATCGGTGCCCGGCATCAGCGAGGTGTTTCCGGCGCCACCGGTCGACCGGCTGTCGCCGCTGCTTCCGCCGCCGGAGGAGCCGAACACTTCCGCCAGCCGCTGCGCGAGTTCGCGCGCCTTGACGTACTTCAGTTCGTACGAAAACAGCCGGCTGCCTTCGCCCGCACCGTCGATGCGCTCCAGCCATTGCTGGATCTGGTCCAGGTACGCCGGCTGCGGCGTGATGACGAGCACGGCGTTGGCACCCTCCAGCGGCATGAAACGGAACATGCCGGCGCTGGGCGTCTTGCTGTCGTTGCCGAACACCTTCTCCAGGTCGGCGACCACCCGCGTAGCGCGGCCCGACTGCAGCGGGAACACGCCCACCGACATGCCGGACAGCCAGTCGACATCGAAGATCTCGACGGTGCGCAGGTAGTTTTCCAGTTCGGTGCGCGTGCCCGCCAGAGTGATGACATTGCGGGTGCCGTCGACATTGACGATGGCGTTGGGCCGCGCGTACGGCTCCAGCACCTTCTTCATTTCACTGGCCGAGATGAAGCGCAGCGGCACCACGCGCACTTCATAGCCGCGTGCATTGGAGGCAGGCCCGGTGCGCGGCGCCACGCTGCCGGCCAGTGCCTGGTCGGCCGGGATGATGTTGTAGCGCCCGCCGCTGTAGACCAGGCGCGCGTTGTTCCAGCCCAGCACCATTTCCAGCAGGTTGAGGGCTTCGGCCGGCGATACCGGCTTCGGCGTGCCCAGCGTCACGGTGCCCTGCACGCCCGGCGCGATCACGTAGTTCTGCCCCAGCATGTCGCCGAGGATCGCCTTCACCACGGCGTGGACGGACTCGCCCTCGAAATTGAACGTGGCCGATCCACTGCTGGCGCCGCCCAGCGACGGCAACGGTGCACTCGCCGCACTGCGGTTGATCATCTGCCCGTTGCCGCGGCGGATCTGCGCCTGCGGCCCGGTCACCGGCGCGTCGCCTTCCTTCAGCGGCGTGGTCTGCGCGGTGCCCGCGACGACTTCGCCTGTACCTGGCGCGGTCGTGCGACGCACATCGGGCGACGGCGCGCTGGCACAGCCGGCCAGCAGGCCCAGACAAAGGGAAAACAGGATCACACGTAACGTCATGCCGGCACTCTACTGTGTCTTGCCGGGCGTTGCCGGCGGCGTGGTGGGTTGCGCCTGCTGCTGCCGCAACTGCGCGCGGCGCTGCTCGATGCGCTGGCGGATGGCGTCCATCTGCTGGTCCGTCGTCTGGACGGGCACGGACGGCGCCGTCGACGAGGGCGATGGGCTGGCGGCAGGTGCCGGAGTCGGCATCTGCGCCGGACCGGGCGGCGATGCCACCGTGGGCATGGCGGCGGGTGCGCTGTTGCCGCCGGTCGTGCGTCCGCCCGGCGCAGCCGGTGGAACGATGGTCGCGGCGGGCGGCACGGCGGCAGGTACACCTGCGACCGGCGAAGGCGGTTGTCCTCCCGCACCGTCGAAGACACGCAACGCCATCTCGCGACGGCCTTCCGGACCCTCGAAGACGGCGCGGCGCGGATCGAGTTCGACCAGCCGCCACCCCGGGAAGCCGGCCGGCGAATCGCCCACCTTCACCCGCAGGCCCTCGCCGCCCTGCGCGGGCTGCACGATGGCCAGCTCCAGCGCGGGCGTGATCAGCACGCTGGTCAATACCAGGTCGAAGGCCGGTGCCGCGGCTTCCTCGCCGGAGAGGAAGAACGGCTTCGGACGGCGATCCTCCGAAAACAGGGGCCGCTCGCCGACGCCTGCATACTGTTCCAGCGCGCCCAGTCGTTCGGGCGGGCTCGCCGGCAGGCGCGGCAACGCCTGCACCATGCCCGGATCGGCAGGCAGGGGCGTGATGCGGCTGCCCAGCCCGAACAGGGCCATCAGCGCGGCCACCACCGCCCACCCCGCCACGACGGCGAGGATCCACGTGCGCACCCCCCAGCTGTCAGCGCGCACCGGACGGCTCCTGGGTCAGTACCGGCGAGGGCTTGAGGTACCCGTACAGGTCGAAGTTCACGTCCAGGCCGCCGGCGCCGCTTTCGCTGGCCTGGTAGGCGTACCGCTGCGCGAGGATGTTGAGGTTCTCCACGAACAGGCGCGGGCTGCCGGATTCGAGCTGGTGCAGGACCGATGCCAGTTCCGGCGCGCCGCAGCGCAGGCGCACCTGCACGACCACGCGCGGGTAGATTTCGCGTCCCGCGACCGCCAGCGGCGACTGGTTGGCGATGGCGCAGCTGCGGTTGCCGGGGCTGGCTTGCCTGACGACGGTTTCCAGACGCTGCACCAGGCCCGCGGTCGCCAGCTCGACCGTCGCTTCCGGAAGGAAGCCCGGGCGCTGCGCCTGCTGCGCGAGCGCGGCGGCGAGTTCGCGCTGCACCTGCGGTGCCTGCTGCAGCTGGGTACGGATGCGAAGTTCGCGCTCGCGCAGCTCATCCACGCGCGCGCCTACTTCCTGCATCGGCACCGTCCACCAGGGATGCACGAGCAGCGCGTAGCCCAGCAACAGCGCTGCCAACAGCAGCGCCAGCGCCAGCCAGCGATCGCGGTCAGTCACGGCCAGCGGCATCGGCGCCTCCTTGCGTCGCGGCAGCCGGGTCCTGTTTGCCCAGCAGCTCGGCCGTCATCGTGAAGCGGTCCATGCGCGTACGCGGATCCGGCTGCAGCGCGCCACTCAGTGCAGGATTGCGCCACAACGGCGAGCCTTGCAGGCGCGCGACCAGTCCCGAGGCTTCCGGGCTGAAACCGATCAGCGTCAGCCGGTCGCCTTCGATGGCGAGTTTTTCCAGATAGGTGTTGTCGGGAAGACGCTGCGTGACCTCATCCATCACTTCCAGCGATGTCGGCCGGCGCGCACTGGTCTGGTTTAGCGTGGTGGTGCCGGCGACGAGGTCGACGAGTTGCTGCCGCTGCGCCGCCACCTGCCGCGCCGCATCGGCCCGGCTGTCCACCCGCGCGGCGAAGGCGTCGGCGGCAGCGCGCCGGTTGTCCAGGACGGCCCAGGCAGCGAACACCACGGCGATGACGGCTACCGACGCCAGCACGGCATGCAGGCCGCGGCGCGGGGCCTGGCGCGCAACGCGCGATGCCTCGGGCAGCAGGTTCACGCCCAGCGGCGCACCGCCCGCGTCTTCCACGTCCGCGCCGGCCAGACCCTGCGAGAGTGCGCCCAGCCGCGACAGGCCATCGATGAAGGCCGCCTTGTGCACGGCCGCCAGTTCCACATCGAGTTGTGCATCCTCACGCACCCCCACCACGCGCGCGTCGAAGCACGCATCGTTGGCGGTGAACGGGGTTTGCCGGTCGAGCTCGAACGTCAGCACGTCGCGCAGGCGGTCCGCCGCCGCGGCCGGCAGCAGCAGGCGCCGACGCAGTGCCATGCCCGCCGGCACCAGCCACCAGCGCGGCAGTTCGGCCAGCCGGCTGCCGAGCAGCGCACGCAGATCGTCAGGGCTCACCGTGGCCGGCAAGCGCGCGAGCGGATGCCGCTGCGTGCCCTCCAGCCAGCTCATTTCGATCTCGTCGTCCTGACGCTGGAACAGCAGGCGGTCGCCCGTCAGCCCCAGCACCACGCGCCAGCGCGCGGGCAACCAGGTCGCCAACGCCTGTCCCCACCACGCGAAGAAGCTGCGTGGCCCGGGACCGAGCCGTGCCCGGAACCGCTGCAAGGTGTCGCGTACGCCGCTCATTGTGGTGACGCTCCCTCCTCCCAGCGCAACAAGGTATAGGCCGAACCCGGCACCGGGCTGGCCCCCGCGCGCACCACTGTCCGCACCGACGCTTCGCGGCCATCGGCCAGCCGCGCACGACTCTGGATACTATACGTGCCGCTGCCGGCGCCGACGAGTTGCGGGCCGCCGGTGACGCCGGTCGCATTGCGTTGCGCCAGCCATGCCGCCGCATCCACGCCCATGGCCTGCAGCACCGGCCCCGGCGCGTACGTCGCGTCCGGCTGCGCGCGGCCCGAGTACAGCGTCAGGAATGGCGCGAGGCGCGCGTACAGGTCCGGCGTCATGCCCAGGACCTGCTCGACTTCCGCAACCGTGTCGAACGGCGCGTCCTTGGCACCGTACTCGCGCTCCGCCGCCGCGTAGTCGCTGTCCTCGGCCCCGCCCACCGGCTGGGTGAGGTTGTCGGCATCGCGCCAGTCGACGATCGCCGCCGCGAGCGCATCGCTGGCGTCCGCAGGTTCTCCGAGCGCCTGCATCAGCCGCGACAGCAGCGGCACGTCGGCCTGGTTGAGATCAACCTTGCCGGTCTCATCGACGATGCGCACCTGGACCTGCTGGCCATCGAACGTCCACGCGTAAGGGCGGCCATTGGGTTGCCAGTGGGTTTCCGGATTGCGGTCGGCCACCCGCACGAGCGCGTACTCGATGCCGGCGCGCGCGACCTCCTGCGCGATCGCGCCGCGGCTGCCGACCCGACCCTGCAACGCCTCCATCCGCGCCGTCAGCGCATACGCACCGACCAGCGCGGTGAGCAGGGCCACCAGCCACAGCACCAGCAACAGCGCGGCACCGTGCATGCGCTTCATGGCAGTACCGGATTCGTGCCGCCGGGCAACAGCCCGCCGCCTGCGCCGCCCTCGCTGCGCGCGAGGGTCACGACAAGGTCCGGCCAGCGCCCGCCGGCGATCGCGACCATTTCCACCTTCACCTGCAGCGGCAGCATCTCGGAAGTCTCCCAGCGGTCCTGCCATGGACCGAGGCGATTGTCCGCATCCAGGCCGCGATACCGGAAGCGCACGGAACGCAGCCCGTCGGCCAGCCGCTCCGCCCGCTGTCCGCGCGCGGCGAGATCGACGTCCTCCAGCGACGCGTCCGGACGGGCGACGGCGAAGGCCACCTGCAGGCGACCTTCCTCGTCCGCGACCAGGTCGTGCACGTAAGGGCCGCCATACCCTAGATAGTCCGGCAGGTCCGCCACGAAGCGCATGCGCTGCGGCGTGCCGATGAAGCGCGCCTGGCGCAGCGTGCCCCGGTCCGTCGCGAACACGATGGGCTGCGCCGACGCCAGTCGCGCGCGCAGGTAGCCATGTACCGCGCGCATGCGCTCGCTCGCCTGCGCCATGTCCTCGCCGCGCGTGACCACCGCGGTGGAGGAGCGCAGCGTCGCGAACGCCAGCGCCAGTCCTGCCGCCAGCAGCACCAGCGCGAGCAGCACTTCGATCAGGGTGAAGCCCTGCGTGCGCGCGCGCATCATGGCGACACGGCCTGGTTGACGTCGCGCGGCGCCAATCGCAGCGTGCGCCATTGCATCGCCTGTGCCCGCTCGTCGCCCCAGCGAACGACCAGGCGTACATCGAGGAGTTGCGGCGCGCCCGGATCGAGCTGTGCCCGCGCCGCCAACGGATCGGCGAACGGCGCGATGTCGAGCTGCCAGCGATAACGATCGCCTTCGAAGCTGCCCTCCTGCCGTCCCGGTTGCAGGACATCGCCCGCACCCAGCTGCGCCAGCAGGGATTGCGCGTGCAGCGTCGCGCGACTGCTGTCCGCCGATTCGCGCACCTGCCGGCTTGCTCCGGAGAGCGACCCCAGCAGCAGGCTCAGCGCCAGCGCCAGCAGCGCGAAGGCGACGATGACTTCGAGCAGGGTGAAGCCACGCTGATGACGGCGGTTGGGCGGCGTCATGGCGCGCGCACCTCGTCGCGCAGCAGGCGCGTTTCGCCGGTCAGCCAGGCCACGTCGATGCTCCACGCGGCCGTCCCGGCGGCCAGCGTGATGCGGCCACCGGTGGAACCTCCGTCGGGGAAGAACAGGATCGCGCCCTCGCCCGCCCGCTCCTGTGCCTCGCGCACGCCGGTGAAGCGGACCGCCAGGGCGCGATCGATGTCGCCACGCCGGTCACCGGCCGCCTCCCACGCATGCGCGCGCGGATCGATCCGGAAACGCTGCGGCTGCCCGGTCGCGATCGCACGCGCCCGCGTGTAGCGCAGCTGCGCAGCGACTTCCTTGGATTCCGAGCGCAACCGCATGCCGTCCATGCCGCCGGTGAAGGCCATCGCCGCGAGGATGCCCGCCGCCGCGATCAGCGCCAGGACCAGCAGCGTCTCGAGCAGGGTGAAGCCGGCCACGTGCGGCCGCGCCGCGGCAGGCCTGCGGGCCGGAGGCATGGAGACGGTAGCGGCACGGCGCGCCACGGCGGCGGTGGCCGCGCTTACTCGTTCGTGATGTCCGCGTTGACGCTGTCGCCACCGGCCTTGCCATCGGCGCCCAGGCTGATCAGGTCGAAGCGCTGCGTCTCGCCGGGAATGCGGTATTCGATCGGGTTCTTCCAGGGATCCTGCAACTCGCTCTCCTTCGCGTACGGGCCCAGCCACCCGCTCGCGTTGCCCGGATTGGTCACCAGGTCGGACAGCTGTGCCGGATACCGGCCGGTGTCCAACTGGTAGGTCTCGACCTTGCCCGCCAGCGTCTGCACCTGCGACTGGGCCAGTTTCACCTTGCCGCTGTCGGCACCGCCCATCACGCGACTGCCGACCAGCACCAGGATGCCGCCGATCAGCACCAGCACGATGATGATCTCGAGCAGGCTGAAGCCCTGCTGGGATTGCGGGGAGCGGAACGCAGTCATCGGGCGCGTGCGGGACATGGTGGCGGACTCTCCAGGATGCTCAGTTGATGGCGCCGGTCAGATCGTACAGCGGGACCAGCACGGCGATGATGACGACACCGACCACCGCCGCCAGGATCAGCGTGATGGCAGGCACCAGGGCGGCCAGCATACGGTCCAGCACCTGAGCCGTTTCCTGCTCGAAGGTTTCGGCCGTCTTCAGCAGCATGCCGTCGAGGGCACCGGACTCCTCGCCCACCTGGATCATCTGCAGCGCCAGTCGTGGAAACCGCTTTCCCTTGCCCAGCGAGGCGGACAGCCCGTGGCCGTTCTTCACGTCCTCCGCGGCCACGTCGACATCGGCCGCCAGGGCACGGTTGCCCAGCACGTTGCGCGCGATGCCCAGCGCGGTGAGCAGGGGCACGCCGTTCTTCAGCAGCGTGCCAAGCGTGCGCGCGAGCCGGGCGGTTTCCAGCCGGGCGACCAGCGGGCCGACGAGCGGGCGCCCCAGCAGCCAGCCGTCCAGCCGGCTGCGGAAGCCGGGGTCGCGGCGGCGGCGATCGAACCACAGCAGCGCCAGCGCAGGGACAGCGACCAGCACGAACCAGAAGTCGCGCACGAACGCGCCCACCCACAACACCCCGCGCGTGAACCACGGCAGCGCCACGTCCAGGCTCTCGTACATCACCGCGAACTGCGGAACCACGTAGCCGAGCAGGAACAGCAGCGCGAACCCGACCACCACCAGCAGGATCGCCGGATACACCAGCGCATTGACCACCCGTCCCTTCAGCGCGCGGCTGCGCTCGAGATAATCGCCCAGCCGCTGCAGGGTGTCGTGGAGGCTGCCGCCGGCCTCGCCGGCACGGACCATGTTGATGTACAGCCGCGAGAAAAGACCGTGCTGTCGATCCAGCGCAGTGGACAGCGGCGCACCGCCGCGCACGGCATCGCGGATGTCGGTGATGACGCGACGCGCTTTCTCGTCTTCCGGCAGGTCCAGCAGGATGCCGAGCGCGCGGTCGAGCGGCTGTCCGGCGCCCAGCAGCGTGGCGAGTTGCTGGGTGAACTGCACCAGCCTGTCGCCCGCGAACGCATTCGGTCGCCAAAGTTGCCCCAGACTGCGTCCACCCCCGGCCACGGCCAGTGCGGCTTCGACCGGCAGGTGTCCCTGCTCCTGCAGGCGCGCGACCACGTCGGCATCGCTGGCGGCCTCCATCTGGCCATCCAGCATTTCACCGTGCGCGTTGAGGGCCTTGTAGCGGTAGAGCGGCATGCCGGAGGACAAAAGGAGAATGCGCCAACTTACCGTATTCCCCGGCCCAGCGTCATGCGGGGCGATCATGTCATGGAACGAAACGGCCCCGGTCTCCCGGGGCCGTCGCGATGCACCGCAGAACACTCAGGGCGCGGTGAAACTGCCACGCACGCTGACGCCGGAGAACTTCGTCTTGCCCACCAGCGACACGTAGTACGTGCCCGCCTGCGGGTTCGCGATGTTCACCACGTCGTTGTTGCCGGGGCGCACCGAGCGCAGGTCGTAGCTCGTCGCCGTGGCCGCACTGCCGAACTTCACGTACAGGTCGGCGTTGCCGCTGCCGCCGTAACTGATGAAGGACAGGTTGCTGGCCCCGGCCGGCACCACGAGCGCGTACTGCACCACCGCATCCTTGGCGCCGGTATTGCCCCCGACGGCGACATTATTGGTCAACGGTGTCGCGGTGGGCGGTTCGCCGCCGCCGATCACGGCCTGGACCGCTGCCGCGGCATTGACGATGCCCGCACCGATCGGACGGTTGGCCGGCGGCGCGACGGGGAACGGGCGCGCGGTCGACTTCAGCGTCGCCAGGATCTGCGCCGGCGTCAGCGGTGTATCGGCCACGCTCTGCATCAGCGCCACCACCGCCGCCACGTGGGGCGCCGCCATCGACGTGCCGCCCAGGCCGAAGTAGGTCTCCGTGGTGGGTACGGTGGTGCCCGAGTTGCCGGTGGACCATACGTAACCACCCGGATTGCCATCGACGCTGCCGCCGCCGCCCGGTGCCGAGATGTCGACGCGCGTGCCGTAATTGGAATACGACGCGATGCCGCCGGTGATGCGGGTGGCGCCGACGGTGATGACGCCGGCGCAGTTGCCCGGCGAGTAGCCGGTGACGTTGCCTGCATCGTTGCCGGCCGCGACCACAACCGTGCTGCCGTTGGCGATGGCGATGTTGAAGGCGTTCTGCTCCACCGCGCTGCACGCACCGGACCCACCGAGGCTCAGGTTGATGACCTCAGCCGGATTCGCGTTGGCGGGTACACCGGCCACGGTGCCGCCGGAGGCCCAGATGACGGCATCCGAAATGTCCGAGGTGTAGCCGCCGCAGCGGCCCAGCACGCGCGCCGGCACGACCTTCGCATTGAATGCGCCGCCGGCCATGCCCTTGGCATTGTTGGTGACTTCCGCGACCGTGCCCGCCACGTGGGTGCCGTGCCAGCTGCTGTCCTGCACGGGCGAACCCGCATAGCATTCACCCGCCACCGGATTCCAGTCGCCTTCGTCGCGCGGGTCCGCATCGCGAAGGTCGCCATCGCGCGAAACGAACGTGTCGCTGATGAAGTCGTAGCCCGGCAGGATGTTCGCATCGAGATCGCTGTGGGTGGTGATGCCCGTGTCCAGCACGGCGACGACCACGCCCGCACCGGTGGCGTTGTCCCAGGCCGCCGGCAGGTTGATGCCGCCGACCGGATCCTTGAAGTGCCACTGATACTGGTTGTAGTAGGTGTCGTTGGGGACGAGGCGCGCATAACGGCGCGCGTCGACTTCGACGAACTCCACGTCCGGATCGGTCGCCAGCTGCCGCAGCAGGCTCTCGGCCTCGACGCGATCGAGCTTGCGCGAGGTCTGCACCAGCTCGGCGCCGATGCCCAGGCGGCGCAGCTTCGCAGCGCTCACCGCCTTGCCGTTCGCCGGACCCAGCGCGGCGCGCGATACCGCACCCGACAACGAACGCTGCAGCGTCGTGTTGCTGGCACGGGCGGTACTGCCATCGCGGTATTTCACGATGAACCGGTCGTAGGTCTGGCCGTCGCGAAGACCGGCGGTACTGACATCGCCCGCGAATGCGGTACCAGCGAACGCGCCGGCGGTGACGATTGCGGCGAGTGCAGCAACGAGGGGATGACGGCGCGAACGACGGAATGAGGAAGATGAATTCACTGGACCTGCTCCATGTCTACAAGGATGAACGAACTGGGTAACCCGTTTACGACGTGCGTACTCAACGACTTGCGACTTCCCTTTCAAGCGGATCGTGCAGGTACCCCTGTTTACCTGCCACGACACTCTTCACGCGACGAGAACAACGAATGCACAAGGCGTTAACGCCTTGTTTTCAGCGTTTTCTTCGCGTTGCGCCGAACGTAGCAAATCTCTCGCAAATTGCACAACGCGGATGTAGTGTTCGATCACACGGAGTTTTTTTGCATCATCTCGGGATGAGGGGATGGGGAATGCAGCCATGGCTTTTCGACGCGACATCGTTCTTCGCTGATCCGCTTGCATGTCTTTTCCGCGACGCCATTGCGTCGTGCTCTTCGCGCCAGCCGCGGCACGCCCCGACGCCGCCGGCCTCCGACTGCAACTTCCTCCCCGCTTCCTTTGCTTCGTGCGACCCGTCCATGCGTCTCCCCTGTCGCATGCGGCGGCTTTCGTTTTCCTGACGCAATCCGCTTCGCATCCCCGTGCCGCCAAGCCCGGGTGCTGTCGTATTCCCCCGAAAACACAGAATGAAGGACGTGATCCATGAATAGGATTTACAGCAAGGTGTGGAACCCCTCCCTGGGCATGCTGGTCGTCGCCTCCGAGTTCGCGCGCCGCGCGCATGGCATGATGTCGTCCGGTGCGCGCGTGCGTGCGCGCCTCGGCGTGACACTACTGGTGTCGGCGCTGCTCGCAAGTGCACCGTTCGGTGCGGCATTGGCCCACGACAAGAACAAGGGCCAACCGCAGAACGACAAGCCGCAGATCGGAACGGGCCCCGCCTACTGCGTGGATGCACGCGGCAATCCGATCAAGGACGGCCGCCCCGGCGAGAACGCCGTCTCGTGCGGCGATGATGTCGACGCGTCCGGTCGCCATGCGGTCGCTGTCGGCTACAAGAGCATCGCCAACAAAGCGGGCGCCACCGCCGTTGGCGGTTATGCGGAAGCAAAGGGGGTTAATGCCACGGCGGTGGGCTACGACAGCAGTGCGACCGCGCAGGGCGCGACGGCGCTGGGCAGCCAGAGCAACGCCACCGGCGCCAACGCGACTGCCGTCGGTACGCAGGCGAACGCGACGGGCGCGGGCGCCAGCGCGGTGGGCACCGGCAGCACGGCGACCGGTGCGTATGCCGGTGCATTCGGCAGCGCGTCCACTGCATCGGGCACGCAGGCGCTGGCCGCAGGCCACACCAGCACGGCGACAGGAATTGCGACCGTCGCGGTCGGCGGCTTCGCCAATGCGTCGGGCGATTTCGACACGGCGGTCGGCTACGGTGCCGATGCCAGCGGCGGCGACAGCACCGCGCTGGGTTCCGGCTCCCTTGCGACCGGTTACAACAGCGTCGCAGTCGGTGGATCCCTGCTCGGCTTCCTGCCGACCGAAGCATCGGGCGACTTCTCGACCGCGGTCGGCGGCGGCGCGTGGGCGCCGGGCACGAATGCGACCGCCATCGGCAATCTCGCGTCGGCGAATGCCGACAACAGCGTTGCGCTCGGTGGCGACTCCGTGGCCGACCGCGAAGACACCGTCTCCGTCGGCAGCGCCGGCAGCGAGCGGCAGATCACCAACGTCGCCGCCGGTACCGAAGGCACCGATGCAGTGAACGTCGATCAGTTGAATGCAGTCGCCGAAGCTTCGGAAGACGCCACGCGCTACTTCAAGGCGAACGGTGCGAACGACGGCACCGACGACGCCACCGCCAATGGAGACTATGCGACCGCCTCCGGTTCGGCTGCGCTGGCCGACGGCGTCGGCGCGACGGCGACCGGTTCCGGCGCGTTCGCGATCGCCGACGGTGCGACGGCGACCGGCTTCAATGCCACCGCCACCGGCAACAACAGCGTCGCCAACGGTGCGGGCGCACAGGCCACGGGCGCAGGTGCGGTCGCACTGGGTGGACAGCGCCAGCTGCTCGACGAAAACGGCGACCCGGTGCTGGATGAAGACGGCAACCCGGTCTATGCCAGCACCGAGGCCACGGCGGACGATGCCACGGCGATCGGCGCAGGTGCGGTCGCGGGCGAAGTCGGGGCGACCGCCACCGGTGCGGGTGCGAATGCGTCGGGCGCCTATGCCTCCGCCATCGGCACCGAAGCCGCTGCGTCGGGCATCCAGGCCACCGCCGTCGGCTTCCGCAGTGATGCCTCCGACGATGCCGCGACGGCCATCGGCGGCTACAGCAACGCATCCAACTTCGGCGCATCGGCCTTCGGATACGGCGCCGAGGCGAGCGGCAACAGCGCGACGGCGCTGGGCTTCGGTGCGATCGCGAGCAACTTCGACAGCACCGCGCTGGGTTCGAACTCGATCGCCAGTGGCGACAACAGCGTGGCCGTCGGTGGTGCCTTCTTCGGTCTGTTCGCCACCGAAGCCTCGGGCGACTATTCGGTGGCCGTCGGCGGCGGCGCGTACACGCCGGGCTTCAACTCGGTGGCGCTGGGCAACCTGGCCACGGCCGAGGCCGACAACAGCGTCGCCATCGGCGGCGACTCGGTCGCCGATCGCGAAGACACCGTGTCCGTCGGCAGCGTCGGCGGCGAACGCCAGATCACCAACGTCGCCGCCGGCACCGAAGGCACCGATGCGGTGAACGTCGATCAGTTGAACGCCGTGGCGGAAGCCTCGGAGAACGCGACGCGCTACTTCAAGGCCAACGGTGCGGACGACGGCTCCGACGACGCGACGGCCACCGGCGATTACGCCACGGCGTCCGGGTCGGCCGCACTGGCCGAAGGCGTTGGCGCCACGGCCACCGGCTCGGGCGCGTTCGCCCTGGCCGACGGTGCCACCGCGACCGGCTTCTCCGCGACCGCCACCGGCAGCAACAGCGTGGCCAACGGCAGCAGCGCCGAAGCCAGCGGCGATTCCAGCATCGCCATCGGTGGCACGGTCGATGCCTTCGATGCCGAGGGCAATCCGATCAGCGTCAATACGGTCGCTTCCGGGCTGGGCGCGACGGCGGTCGGTTCCGGCAGCCTCGCCTCGGCGCTCGGCAGTTCGTCGTTCGGTGTGCTCAGCGAAGCCAGTGGTGAAGCGAGTTCCGCCTTCGGCTATGGCAGTACGGCCACCGGGTCGTATGCGTCGAGCTTCGGCCACGCCAGCGGCGCCAGCGGCGACTACAGCGTGGCGGTGGGTGGGCCGGCGGACCTGATTCCCGGCTTCGGTCTCCTGGTCTACACGCAGGCGAGCGGATTCAGCGCGGCCGCCTTCGGGTCGGGCGCGATCGCCGCAGGCGACTACAGCCTGGCGGCCGGCAGTCTGTCGGAGGCGTCGGGTCTGGAAAGCACGGCGGCCGGCTTCTTCTCCTACGCGCCGGGCGACTACGCCACGGCACTGGGCGCGGAATCCTGGGCCAGCGGCGACAACAGCACGGCCGTCGGCTTCTACAGCACGGCGCTGGGCGACAACAGCGTGGCGCTCGGCGCGAACTCGACGGCGGACCGCGACAACACCGTCTCGGTGGGCGATGTAGGCAGCGAGCGCCAGATCACCAACGTCGCCGCCGGTACCGAAGGTACCGACGCGGTGAACCTCGATCAGTTGAATGCAGTCGCCGAAGCTTCAGAAAACGCCACGCGCTACTTCAAGGCGAACGGTGCGAACGATGGCACCGACGACGCCACCGCCAACGGAGACTATGCGACCGCCTCCGGTTCGGCTGCGCTGGCCGACGGCGTCGGCGCGACGGCGACCGGTTCCGGCGCGTTCGCGATCGCCGACGGCGCCACGGCGACCGGCTTCAATGCCACCGCCACCGGCAACAACAGCGTCGCCAACGGTGCGGGCGCACAGGCCACGGGCGCAGGTGCGGTCGCACTGGGTGGACAGCGCCAGCTGCTCGACGAAAACGGCGACCCGGTGCTGGATGAAGACGGCAACCCGGTCTATGCCAGCACCGAGGCCACGGCGGACGATGCCACGGCGATCGGCGCAGGTGCGGTCGCGGGCGAGGTCGGTGCGACCGCCACCGGTGCGGGTGCGAATGCGTCCGGTGCGTACGCGACGGCGCTGGGCACGGAAGCCTCGGCATCCGAAACGCAGGCGACGGCGGTCGGCTTCCGCAGCAGCGCGGGCGGCCTGGCATCCACGACCGTCGGCGGCTACAGCAGTGCCGGCGGCGATTTCGCTTCGGCATTCGGCTACGGTGCCGATGCAGGCGGCAGCGGCGCGACGGCGGTCGGCGAAGGGGCCGCCGCTGGCGGCGATGAAAGCACCGCGGTGGGCGGCACCACCTTCTTCGGCCTCATCAACACCCGTGCCAGCGGGACCGGCAGCTCGGCCTTCGGCAACGGAGCCTGGGCCACGGGCGAGTACAGCACTGCGCTCGGCCACAACAGCTACGCCGATGGCGAAGAGAGCGTGGCCGTGGGCGTGAACGCCGTGGCGGGGGCGACGAACAGCGTCGCGATCGGCGCCAACTCCTGGAACGACCGCGACGACACCGTCTCGGTGGGCGACGTGGGGGCCGAACGCCAGATCACCAATGTGGCCGCGGGTACGGAAGGCACGGATGCGGTGAACCTCGACCAGTTGAACGCGCTGGCCGACGCGTCGGAGAACGCCACGCGCTACTTCAAGGCCAATGGCGCGGGCGACGGCAGCGATGACGCCACCGCGACCGGCGATTACGCGACGGCGTCCGGTTCGGCGGCGCTCGCGGAAGGTGTCGGTGCGACGGCCACCGGCTCCGGTGCCTTCGCCCTCGCGAACGGCGCCACGGCCAGCGGCTTCAATGCGACCGCGACCGGCGAGAACAGCGTTGCCAACGGCGCGGGAGCGCAGGCGACAGGCGCCGGCGCGGTCGCGCTCGGTGGCCAGCGTCCGCTGCTCGACGACAACGGCGACCCGGTCCTCGACGAGGACGGCAATCCGGTCTACGCCAGCACGGAAGCCACTGCAGACGATGCGACGGCCGTCGGTGCAGGCGCCGTCGCCAGTGAAAGCGGTGCGACGGCGATGGGTGCGGGAGCCACCGCCTCCGGTGCGTACGCCACGGCCAACGGTACGGAAAGCGCGGCGTCCGGCCTGCAAGCCACGGCAACCGGTTTCCGCAGCGATGCCGCGGGCGATGCCGCGACGGCCGTGGGCGGATACAGCAGTGCCTCCGGGTTCGCCGCCTCGGCGTTCGGCTACGGTGCCGATGCCAGCGGAGAGAGCGCGACGGCACTGGGCTTCGGTGCGACCGCGAACAACTACGACAGCACGGCACTGGGCTCACGCGCGCTTGCCAGCGGCGACAACAGCGTCGCCGTCGGCGGCGCGTTCTTCGGGGCCCTGGCGACCGAAGCTTCCGGCGATTACTCGGTCGCCGTCGGCGGGGGCGCCTACACGCCCGGCGTCAATGCGGTGGCGCTGGGCAACCTGGCGACCGCCGAAGCCGACAACAGCGTCGCGATCGGTGGCGATTCGGTCGCCGACCGCGAGGACACGGTGTCGGTCGGCAGCGCGGGTAGCGAGCGGCAGGTCACCAACGTCGCCGCCGGTACCCAGGCGACCGATGCGGTCAATCTGTCGCAGTTGAGCCTGGTCGCCAGTTCCTTGGGCGGTGGCGCCGGTTTCTCCGGCGGCGTGTTCATCGCGCCGAGCTACACGATCCAGGGCACGTCGTACAACAACGTGGGCGCGGCATTCACCGCCGTCGATGCCAAGCTCAACGAGCTTTACGGGATGTACAACGGGTTGAGCAGCGGCACCTCCACCGCATCGACCGCCGCGACACCGCCAGCACAGGCCAGCCAAGCGCATTCCAGCGGAGAATCGGCCTCCGCGCCCGGCACCGGTGGTAATGCATCGTCGCCGACACGCGGCACGGCGACGACGGAGGCTGGCGGCAGCGGCGCTGTCGCCAGTGGCCAGCCGGCGGTTGCGGCCCCAAGCGACGCCACCGCCACCGCGGACGTGCCGGCCGCCGCCGCGTCGTACGCCGACGCCGGCGACGCCAACACGCTCAGCAGCGCGCAGTCCTACACCGATCAGTCCTCGGCAAGCACGCTGGCGAGCGCGAAGGCGTATGCCGACTTCCAGGTCAAGGCGCTGGAGGACGACTTCAATGCCTTCCGCGGTGACGTGGACCGTCGCTTCTCCGAACAGGACCGTCGTCTAGACCGGATGGGCGCGATGAGCTCGGCGATGCTGAACATGGCGATCAACGCGGCGGGCAGCCGCAGTCCGCGTGGACGCGTCGCCGTGGGTGCAGGCTGGCAGAACGGCGAGAACGCGCTGTCGGTGGGCTACTCGAAGCCGCTCGGCGAGCGCGCATCGTTCAGCATCGGCGGTGCGTTCAGCGGTGACGAAAAGTCGGCCGGCGTCGGTTTCGGTATCGACCTGTAAGTCGCTGTCGTGGAATGCGGAAGGGCCCGGCATGCCGGGCCCTTCTTCTGCGCGATCAAGGCAGCGCGACGGTTGCGCTCGGCGGTGACACGCCGTTCTCGTCGAACGCCTCGACCGCCACGTGGTACGCGACACCCCGGCTGAGGGCGCGAAGTTCCAGCGTGGTCGGCCGGTCGGCGAACACCTGGTAGGTCAGGTTCAAACGGTCCGGCGCGATGCCCCACCGCACGTTGTAGCCCACCGCACCGCGTACCGGGCGCCAGCTGACGAACGCCTGGCGCGGATCGGCGTCGCGGCGGACGACCACTCCCCGCGGCGCGCGCGGCACAGGACCGCCGGCATCGCCGAACACGCGCAGATCGCTGATCGCAAGATGGGCGGCACCGACGTGACCGTGCACGTAGCGTACGTAGCGCGCACTGACCGGCGCGGGCAGCTGGAAATACGCATTCGGACGATCGCGCCGCGGTGCGCCGGTGGCCGCCAGCGGCCGCCAGCGGCGTCCGTCCGTCGAATACTCCAGCGCGAATTCCGTGTAGATGTCATCGGCATCACCGTAGCGCCCGGACTGGTAGTCAGCGAAGTTCACCTGCATCGCGCGCAGCGTCCTGGAAGCGCCAAGATCCACCGTCAGTGTCTGTCCCGCCGTGTTCCTGCCGGCTACCCAGAACGTGCGCGGATTCTCGTCGGTCGCATTGCCGGCGGGATATCCCTCCCGCGTAGTCGACGCCGTCACCGGCTTGCGCCAGGACAGCAGCATCCAGCCGGTGAACAGGTCGGTCGGATCCGCATTCGGTCCCGCCGGCAAGTAATGGGGGAAATCGCCGAAGCGCGTGCTGACCGACATCTGGCCATCGGTACTGAAGGCCGCCGGGAACATCGCGATGCGCCGCTCGAAGGTCCAGTTGTAGCCGAGCCACGGCGTGCCCGTATTCCACCAGTTGCCATGCGCATCCTGGAACGTGGACCCGTGGCCCGCCCCCTGCACGAAGCCGCCGGGCTTGTAGCCCACCGGGTTGTAGGCCGCATAGGTGAACGGGCCCAGCGGGCTGTCGCCCACATAGGTGCCGGTCGCATACGCGTTGTACTCGGTACCGGGGGGCACCGTACTGCAGGTAATACCGGCCCCGCACCTTCGTCATCCAGGCGCCTTCCATGTAGTTGCCGACCGGCTCGCCGTCGGGGAAGAACGCGCCGCGATGATCCTGGCCAAAGCGCTCCCATCCATGCGCCTCGGGATCGAGTGCGAGCAGCGCGCGCGGCTTACCGACGTAACGCATGCCCTTGGACATGTCGAGTTCGATGCCGTACAGCGGGAACGTGTCGGACGAACCCCAGTACAGGTACCAGCGACCGTCGTCGTCCCTGAAGAACGCCGGGTCCCACGGACCGGGCGGAATCTTCGCCGGCTGAGGATCGCCGTTGCGCCATCCGGGCAAGCCGACATCGCGGCCGGGCGCGACCGCATTCGGCAGTTCCGGCAGCATGCGCGTCAGGAAATCGAACCGCCCCCGGGCGGGATCGCGCGACACCAGCACGGCCCCTGGCGAGAACAGCGAACGCATCACCAGCATGCGGTCGCCATCGGAGATCACCGCAGGCGCGACCATGCTGTCGAACGGCCAGCGATCGGGGGTGATGAATCGCCAGTCGACCAGATCGGTCGAGCGCCAGTAGCCATCGGCCAGGGTCTGGAACAGATAGTAGGCGTCGCCGTGGCGCACGATCACCGGGTCGGCGCCCGTGCGATAGGAGATCCCCAGGCTTTCCTGCTCGAAGTTGTAGCGGTAGTCGATATCCAGCGGATTGGCGTAGGTCTTCCTTGCGTCGTCCCTCGCCGCCGCCGCACCCGTCACTGCCAGCGCGGCCAACAACGCCACGCGCACACGTCCCTTCCCGTCCACGCGACCCCCGCTGGAAACGATTCCAACGGAGTATTCACGAGGATCCCGCAGGCGGAAAGCCGCGCCGCAGCGGAGGAGGACGAGGCGGAAGCCGGACCCGCAGTGCCAGGCCTCAGTCGCAGGCCATGCCGCCCTTCGGCAGGACGCGCGGATTGCCCATCGCGAAGTGCGTCACCGGTTTCTCCCACATCTCGAACGAGGAGATGCCCGGCGTCACGCCGCAGCTGCTGGCGTAGGTGAACTGCTCGCCGTCCCGCGAGACGTACAGGTCGAACTTGACCGCCTCCGCCAGCGTACTGCTGACCATCAGCGTGGTCTGCGTGGCATCGCCGCTGCGGGTGGCGCGCAGGTTGCCGGGCCCGTCACCGGCGGGCGCCCACGCGATGACCTTGCCGCCTGCGACCTCGACCTGCAGCGCCAGCGAGGGCGAGGCCGTACCGATGGCGAAGCCCGCAGGCAGCTCGCCGCGTGCGAGGGTCTTCGGTGCGGGCTTGGCCGCTAACGCAACGGTCGGCAACGCACACGCCGCCAGGATCAGGTAACCCGCCAGTCTGCCGTTCATGCGCCTCACCCCTCTTCCGTCACGCGCAGGACTTCCTCGATGGTCGTTTCGCCGGACAGCGCCTTGACGATGCCGTCCTCGTACATGGTCCGCATGCCGGCCTCGCGAGCCAGCTGCTCGATCTCGCCCATGCCCGCGTGCCGCATGATGGCGCGGCGGACGTCGTCGTTCATCACCAGGAATTCGACGATGGTCGTGCGGCCGAGGTACCCGGTCGGCGCGATGGCGGAGCCACGCGGGCGGTACAGGAAGATGTCGCCTTCGGGCTGGAAGCGGCGCAGGTGGAACTTTTCGATTTCCTCGGGCGACGCCGCGTACCTCTCCGCATGCGTCGGCTCCAGCCGGCGCACGAGGCGCTGGGCGAGGATGCCATTGATGGTGGACGTCATCAGGTAGTCCTCAACGCCCATGTCCAGCATGCGGGTGATGCCGCCGGCCGCATTGTTGGTGTGCAGCGTGGACAGCACCAGGTGGCCGGTCAGCGCGGACTGGATGGCGATGCGCGCGGTCTCGAGGTCGCGCATTTCGCCGATCATGATGATGTCCGGATCCTGCCGGACGATGCTGCGCAGCGCGTGGGCGAAGTCCAGCCCGATCTGCGGCTTGGCCTGGATCTGGTTGATGCCCTCGATCTGGTACTCGACGGGATCTTCCACCGTGATGATCTTGACGTCTGGCGTATTGAGCTTGCTGAGCGCGGTGTACAGCGTGGTGGTCTTGCCCGAACCGGTGGGGCCGGTGACCAGCAGGATCCCGTGTGGCTGCTCCAGCACTTTCTGGAACTGCGGCAGGAAGGCATCGGTGAAGCCCAGCTTCTTGAAGTCGAACACCACCGTTTCGCGATCGAGCAGGCGCATCACCACGCTTTCGCCGTGCGCCGTGGGCACGGTGGATACGCGCAGGTCGAGTTCCTTGCCCTGCACGCGCAGCATGATGCGGCCGTCCTGCGGCAACCGGCGCTCGGCGATGTTGAGCTTGGCCATGATCTTCACGCGGCTGATCACCGCCGCGGTGAGGTTGGCCGGCGGGCTTTCGCCCTCCTCCAGCACGCCATCGATGCGGTAGCGCACCTTCAACCGGTTCTCGAACGGTTCGATGTGGATGTCCGACGCGCGCAATTCGACGGCGCGCTGGATCACCAGGTTCACCAGGCGGATGACCGGCGCCTCGGAGGCGAGGTCGCGCAGGTGCTCGACATCATCGAGGTCTGCGGTGGCCTCGCCATCCGCATTCTCGACGATCGCGCCCATCGCGCTGCGTCCCTGCCCGTAGTAACGCTCGATCAGGTCGCTGATCTCCGACCGCAGCGCCACCTGCGGGCGCACGATGCGGCCGGTCGCCAGCCGCACGGCCTCGAGCGCGTAGTGGTCCTGCGGATCGGCCATCAACAGATCGATGTGGGTCTCGTCCTCACCCACCGGGCACAGGTGGAACTGCTTCAGGAAGCGCAGCGACATCACCACCGATTCCGGCGGCACGTCCGGCGCATCCTTGGCGTTGACCAGCGGCAGCCCGAGCACCTCCGCCGCGGTTTCCGCATGGTCGCGCTCGGAGACCAGTCCCAGCCGCGACAGCAAGGCCAGCAGACCGCCGCCCGCCTCGTCCTGCAGGCGGCGCGCACGCGCCAGGTCGGTTTCCTTCAGCCTTCCGCGTGCAAGCAGCGCGCCGACGATACGCTCGTCGGCGGAAAGCGAGGGGTCGGACACGGCTGCGTTCACGGGGGCCTCCTTGAAGGCCCGGACTTTATCAGGTGCCGCGTTGCCCCGGAGTGGCCCGCTGTCGCCAACGGGCGCGCAGGCTCAGCCCACCCACACCCGCGCATTGCGGAACATGCGCAGCCACGGCGAATCGTCCGGCCAGCCCGCCGGATGCCAGCTGTGGTTCGCGCTGCGCGGTGTGCGCTCGGGATGCGGCATCAGGATGGTCGCCCGGCCGTCGTCGCTGGTCAGGCCGGTGATGCCGTCCGGAGAGCCGTTGGGATTGAGCGGATACGTGGTCGCGATCGCACCATCGCCGTCCACGTAGCGCAGCGCCACGCGCGCCGCGGCCTGGTCGACCGGGCCGGCGAACTCGGCACGTCCTTCGCCATGGGCCACTGCCACCGGGATGCGTGAGCCGGCCATGCCGCGGAAGAACACCGACGGCGATTCCTGCACTTCCAGCAATGCCACGCGCGCTTCGAACTGCTCGCTCTGGTTACGCAGGAACTGCGGCCAGTGCTGCGCACCGGGAATGATGTCCTTCAGCTGGCTCATCATCTGGCAGCCGTTGCAGACGCCCAGCGAGAACGTGTCCTGTCGCGCGAAGAACGCCGCGAAGGCATCGCGCAGCGCACCACGCTCGAGGATCGAGGTCGCCCAGCCGCGGCCCGCGCCCAGCACGTCGCCGTAACTGAAGCCGCCGCAGGCCGCCAGGCCGCTGAAGTCCTTCAGCGACACGCGCCCCGCGATCAGGTCGCTCATGTGCACGTCGAACGCATCGAAGCCGGCGCGGGCGAAGGCCGATGCCATCTCGATCTGGCCATTGACGCCCTGCTCGCGCAGGATCGCCACCTTCGGGCGCTTGCCCGTGGCGACGAAGGGCGCCGCGACATCCTCGGCGGCGTCGAAGGACAGTTTCGGCTTCAGGCCTGTGCGCCCGAACTGGCGTGCGGCATCGCGCTCCTGGTCGGCGGCCTCGGGGTTGTCGCGCAGCTTCTGCATGGCGTGGGTGACCGACCACCAGGCATCGAAGAGGTCCTCCCAGCGCCACTCCGCCAGCACGTCGCCGTCCTGCTGCACGCGGATCGTGGACGCCGTGGTCGGGCGTGCGATGCGCTGCGCGCACTCGGTCAGCGCGTGGCGCTCGACCAGATCGGCGAACGCAGCGCGGTCTTCGTCGGCCACCTGCACCACCGCACCGAGTTCTTCGGCGAACAGCGTGCGGAACGCATCGTCGCCCCAGCCGTCGAGGTTGATGTCCAGGCCGCGGTGGGAGGCGAACGCCATCTCGCACAACGCGGCGAACGCGCCGCCGTCGCTGCGGTCGTGGTACGCCAGCAGCAGGCCGGCCTCGCGTGCGTCGGCGATCAGGTGGAAGAAATCGCGCAGGCGCTGCGGATCGTCGAGGTCCGGCACGCTTTCGTCGTGGCCACCGCCGGCGAACGCCGGCCAGGCGCCCTCGCCGCCCGACTGCGGGTAGACCTGCGCGAGCACGGAACCGCCGAGACGCTTCTTGCCCGCGCCCAGCCCGATCAGCCACAACTCGCTGTCGTCTTCGCGCGACAGCAGCGGCGTCAGGTGCTGGCGCACGTCGGTGACCGGCGCGAAGGCGCTGATGATCAGCGACACCGGGGACACCGACTTCTGCGCCTGACCGTCGCGATGCCACTGCGCCTGCATCGACAGCGAGTCCTTGCCGACCGGAATGCTGATGTCCAAGTCGGGGCACAGCTCCATGCCGACGGCCTTCACCGCGTCGAACAGCAGCGCGTCTTCGCCCGGATGCCCGGCAGCCGCCATCCAGTTCGCGGACAGCTTCACGCGGTGCAGCGATTCCACCGGCGCGGCGCACAGGTTGGTGATCGCTTCGCCCACTGCCATGCGGGCGGCGGCGGCGGCATCGAGCAGCGCCAGCGGCGTACGCTCGCCGATCGCCATCGCTTCGCCGACAAAACCTTCGTAGCCGCTCAGCGTGATCGCGCAGTCGGCCACCGGCATCTGCCACGGGCCGACCAGCTGGTCGCGTGCGGTCAGGCCGCCGACGCTGCGGTCGCCGATGGTGATCAGGAACTGCTTGGAGGCCACCGTCGGATGCGCGAGCACGCGCAGGCCGGCTTCATGCAGGTCCAGCGCCCCGGTCTGCAGCGCGGGCCACTGGGGCGGCGCCGGATGCGCGGTGTCGCGGTGCATCTTCGGGGGCTTGCCGAACAGCACGTCCATCGGCAGGTCGATAGGCGCATCGGCAGGAATACTGCCGGGCGTTGCGCCGTACGCGACTACCAGGCGTTCTTCCTTCGTCGCCACGCCGACGGCTGCGAAGGGGCAACGCTCGCGCTCGCACAGTGCGGCGAATTCGGCCAGGCGCGCCTGCGGCACGCCCAGCACGTAACGCTCCTGCGATTCGTTGCACCACAGCTGCATCGGCGACAGCGACGGATCGTCGCTGGGTACCTTGCCCAGGTCGATCACCCCGCCCACGCCGGAGTCGTGCAGCAGTTCAGGAATCGCATTCGACAGGCCGCCCGCGCCCACGTCGTGGAACCACAGGATCGGGTTGTCCTCGCCCATCGCCACGCAGCGGTCGATGACTTCCTGGCAGCGGCGCTCCATCTCGGGGTTGTCGCGCTGCACGCTGGCGAAATCGAGCGCTTCGGCGCTTTCGCCGGAAGCCACCGAACTCGCCGCACCGCCACCCAAGCCGATCAGCATCGCCGGGCCGCCGAGCACGATGACGGCATCGCCGGCCGAGAGCGTCTTCTTCTCCACCTGGATGCGGTCGATCGCGCCCAGGCCGCCGGCCAGCATGATCGGCTTGTCGTAGGCGCGGGTCAGTGCCTCGCCTTCCGGCAGCTCGAAACTGCGGAAATAGCCCAGCAGGTTCGGCCGGCCGAATTCGTTGTTGAACGCGGCGCCTCCCAGCGGGCCGTCGAGCATGATCTCCAGCGCCGGCGCCATGCGCGGATTCAGCGCGCGAGGCATCTCCCACGGCTGCGGCAGTGTCGGGATGCGCAGGTGCGAGACCGAGAAGCCGGTCAGGCCGGCCTTCGGCTTGCCGCCGCGGCCGGTGGCGCCCTCGTCGCGGATCTCGCCGCCGGCACCGGTGCTGGCGCCGGGGAACGGGGCGATCGCGGTCGGATGGTTGTGTGTCTCGACCTTGATGCAGAACGCCGAGTCCAGCGTCGCCTCGAGGCGGTACTGGCCGCTGCCGTCGGGGCGGAAACGGGCCGCCGGATAACCCTCGACCACCGCCGCATTGTCGCTGTAGGCGCTGAGCGTGTGCTCGGGCGTCTGCGCATGGGTGTGCTTGATCATCCGGAACAGCGAGCGGTCCTGGTCCTTGCCGTCGATGGTCCAGGTGGCATTGAAGATCTTGTGCCGGCAGTGCTCGGAGTTGGCCTGCGCGAACATCATCAGTTCGACGTCGGAGGGATCACGACCCAGCTCGGTGTAACGGGTGCGCAGGTAATCGATCTCGTCCTCGGCCAGCGCCAGGCCGAGGCGCGCGTTGGCGGCTTCCAGCTGTGCCAGCGGGATGCGTTCCAGTTCGCCGCGCGCCGGCGCGATGAACAGCGCCTGCGCCTGCTCGCGGCTCGCCAGCAGCGATTGCGTCATCGGGTCGTGCAGCGCCTTCGCCAGTGCCGGCCGGCTGTCGTTCCAGCCTTCCAGGTCGATGCGCAGGCCGCGTTCGACGCGCTTGACCGGCTGTCCGGCACCGCGCAGCAGCTCGGTGGCCTTGCTGGCCCACGGCGACAGCGTGCCGAGGCGCGGGGTGACGAAGCGCGAGACCGCGCCCGCCGCCAGCGCCTCGCTGCCGTCACCGGCCTGCAGGATGCGGCGCAGCGTGGCCAGGTCCGGCGTGGCGCCTGCCTCGGGTTCGATGAAATAGACGTGCCAGGCGCCGCAGATGCGGACGTCGGAAACAATCGACTGGAGCCTGGATTCGAGCCGCGCGCGGCGGAAGTGCGACAAGGCCGGTTGGCCTTCGAGGACGATCATGTCCGGAACCGTGGGGGCGTGCCGTCAGACGGGGCCCGCTATTGTAGCGAAGCCGGCGCGGGGCCGGCTTCGTCGGGATCAGGGGGCGGCGCCCGCGGGCGCGGCAGGGGCCTTTCTGGCGGCCAGTTCATCCAGCTTGGCCCGGAGCGCGGCCGGTGGCAGGTAGCCGCCCAGCTGGACGCCGTCCGCCGAATAGATGGCCGGGGTTCCGCTGACCCCGATGCGCTGGCCGACGTCGAACTCCATGGTCACCGGGTTCTTGCAGTCGCGCGCGGGGACGGACTTGCCGGCCTTGGCGTCGGTCAGTGCGCGCTTGCGATCCGGTGCGCACCAGACCGAGATCATGTCCTTGTGGTCCTGGCTGCCGAGTCCCATGCGCGGGAACGCGAGGTACTCCACCGCGATGCCCTGCCGGTTGATCTCGGCGATTTCCTCGTGCAGCTTGCGGCAGTAGCCGCATTCGATGTCGGTGAACACGGTGACCGTGTACTTGGCGTTCGGCGGCGCGAACACGATCTTCTCGCTGTGGGGAATGGTGGCGATCAGCGCGCTGCGGTGCTTGGCCAGGGCGACGCTGTTCTGCATCACGTCCTGCTGCTGCTGCAGGTCCAGCACGGCGCCCTGCATGACGTAGCGGCCGTCGTCGCTGATGTACAGCAACTGCCCGCCCACGATCACTTCCCGGAAGCCCGGCAACGGCGCGGCACCGACGTAGTCGATCTTGGCGCGAGGGTTCAACTGCGCCACGGCGGAGCGCGCGCGGTCGTCGGGCGTGCTCCCGGTTCCCGGCTTGAGCTGGGGCGCGGAGGCCGGCGCGGGCGACGCGGTCGCGGCCTGGTCCTTGGCAGGCGGTTGCGGCGCCTGCGCGCAGGCGGTCAGGCTCAGGGCACCCAGCAGGGCGGCGGTGATCAGGCGGGGCATCAGGGGCATCCGGAATGAGCCGCGACGCGGCTGGCTGGCAGGGAACAGGCGGGAATTCTGGCACACGGTGGCAGGCAGGCGGCTTAACCGCCCGCCAGTGTGAGCGGGCTCACGCGCGCGGGTGATGGCGTCCGTGCAGCTGCTTCAGGTGCTCGCGCGCGACCAGCGTGTAGATCTGGGTGGTCGACAGCGAGCTGTGACCCAGCAGCAGTTGCAGCGCGCGGAGGTCGGCACCGCGGTTCAGCAGGTGGGTGGCGAAGCTGTGGCGTAGCCCGTGTGGACTGATGCGGACGGGATCGATGCCCGCGGCGCCCGCATAGCGCTTCACCAGCGACCAGAACTGCTGCCGGGTCGGCGGCTCGCCCGTTGCGCCGACGAACAGGGCCGGCACGCTGCGCTTGCCGACCAGCGCGGGCCGCGACCGAGCCAGGTAGGTTTCCAGCCAGTGCTGCGACTCTTCCCCCAACGGCACCAGGCGGTCCTTGCTGCCCTTGCCGGTGACCCGCAGCACGCCCTGCCGCAGGTTGACTGCCGTCGCCGGCAGGGTGACCAGTTCGCTGACGCGCAGGCCGGCCGCGTACATCAGCTCCAGCATGGCGCGGTCGCGCAGGCCCAGCGGGGTGTCAATGTCCGGCGCGGCCAGCAGCGCATCGATCTCGGTTTCCGCCAGCGCCTTCGGCAATGAGCGCGGCAGGCGGGGGGGCTCGAGCAGTGCCGTGGGATCGTCGCGACGCTGGCCCCGGCGCAGGCGGTGGGCGTAGAAGGCCCGCAGGGCGGACAGTAGCCGGGCATTGCTGCGCGGCGAATAGCCCTCGCGCGTGCGCCAGGCCAGGTAGTCGAACAGCGCGGCACGATCCGCCGCCGCCAACCCTCCCCCGCGCCCGTTGCGCCAGCGCGCGAAGCCTTCCAGATCGCGCCGATAGCTGTCGAGCGACGGCCGTGCGAGACCGCTTTCGGCCCAGATCGCATCCAGGAAGGCTGCGATGTCGTTCGCATCGGCGTCCGGTACCGGAGGCAATGTGCTCGCCTGCTGGCGGCGTTCGGCGGGCGTGCGGGCAGTCATGCGGCAAGCTTAGGCGATGCGGATCGTTCTTGTGGGAGCGACGTCAGTCGCGAAAGCCGATCGCCCCAGGACGCGTGGAAGTACCGCACCCGAAGGCGTTATGCGCCGTCGCCGGCTCATTTCGCGACTGACGACGCTCCCACGAGAGTCGACGGGTCGTAGCCGGTATCCTGTCGCGATGACGGATCCCGCTACCACTCCCGCATCCTCCCGCGCCCTGATCGGCTGGCGCCTGCTCGCGCTGCTCTACGATTTCTGGCCCGTGCTGGCCATGTGGCTGGCGGTGGCGATTCCGTTCGTGCTGGTTGACGTGGTGATCAGCGACAACGTCCGCCACAACATCGAGCCCTTCAGCCCGATGTGGTGGCTGTTATGGACGTGCTGCTGGGGCGCCGCCGGGCTGTATGCCACCTTCAGCTGGCTGCGCGGTGGACAGACCCTTGGCATGCGGCCGTGGCGGTTGAAGGTGATCGCGGCCGACGGCGGCACACCGACGCTGGCCGCGCTGTGGCGACGCTATGCGCTGGCGACGCTGTCGACGCTGGCCGCGGGCCTGGGCTTCTGGTGGGCGTGGCTGGACCGCGACCGGCTGGCCTTCCACGACCGCTTCAGCGGCACGCGCGTGGTGCGATTGCCGAAGCGCGCCTGATGGCGCCTCAGCGGCTCCTGCGCCGGAACATCAGCCAGGAAATGCCCAGCAGGGCGAACGGCGGAATGGCGTACGCGATGCGGTAGTCGAGCCGGAATGCACCCGCGAGCCGCACGAACATCGTCTGCAGCACGTAGAAGCCGACGGCGAACACGATGCCCAGGAACAACCGCTTGCCCATGCCGCCGCTGCGCAGGCTGCCGAACGCGAACGGGATGGCGGCCAGGCACAGCGCCAGCACGTTGAGCGGATAGAACCAGCGCGCCCAGTACTGGTCCTCGTAGTCGCGCGCGTCCAGCCCGTTGCGCTTGCGGTAATCGATGTTCTGGCTCAACTCGGTGCTGGGCATGTTGCGTGCGCGCACCAGGCTGGACGACAGCACCGCCGCGTCCAGTTCCGATTCCCAGCGCTCGCCCAGTACCGTCGTCTGCACGGCCGAGCGCTCCTTGAAGGTGGTGCGGCGCACGTTCTTCAACAGCCAGTAACCGTCCAGGTGCTCGGCGGTGGCGGCATGCGCGATCGAGGCGAGCCTGCCGTCGTCCGCGAGTTCGTACATGCGCACGTCGCGCAGCTGCAGGGACACCTTGCCACCGCCCTGGTCCTTCTCTTCACCGCTCTGCGCATACAGGAAGGTGTTGCCTTCCCGCGCCCACAGCCCCGAATAGCGGTCCATCGCCACGTTGCCGGTGCGCGCCGCCATCTTCAGCACGTCGGCCTGGCGCTGGCCCCACGGACCCAGCGTCTCGCCGCTGAAGATCATCAGCACGGTCAGGATGCCCAGCGCGGCGGCAACCGAAATGCTCAGGCGCAGGCGCGACAGGCCCAGCGCACGCAGGGCGGTGAGTTCCGAACTGGCCGCGAGCTGGCCCAGCCCCATCAGCGAACCGATCACCGCTGCCGTGGGGAACATGGTGTAGGCGCGGCGCGGGACGGTGTACATCACCCAAGCGACCGCATGGCCGAAGGTGTAGTTGCCGGTGCCAAGGTCGCCGATCTCGCCAGACAGCGCCATCACCACGTCCAGGCCCACCAGCACCGCCCAGGTCAGCAGCACCGTGACCAGGACCACCTGGCCCACGTAGGTGTCATGCAGGCGCGGCAACAGCCTCATGCGCGCCTCCGCGGCCGCGACAGCCGGCCGTCACGCAGGTAGAACCAGATCGCCGCCGCCAGCAGCGGCAGGGTCAGCCACCACAGGCCCAACAGCCCCGGCAGCTTGCCGTCGGCCAGCAACTGGGTACCGTTGAACATGAGGCTGACGCCGACCAGATAGGCAAGGAAGCCCAGCATCACGCGACCGTAGCGGGTCTGGCGCGGCGAACTGCGCGACAGCGGCAGGGTCAGCAGGGCGAATGCCAGCGCCAGCAGCGGCGGAGTCAGCCGCGCGTGCACCTGCGCGTTCGCCTGCGGTCGGTCATCGCCCAGCAAACGGGGCGTCGGCAGCAGCGCGGGATCATCCTTGTCGAGCGTGTCGGCCCGGTCGGGCAACGCGACCTCATTGGACTTGTAGCGGATCAGCCGGTAATCCAGCCCCGCACCATCCGGACCTTCGACCCGGAAGCCGTCGTCCAGGCGCAGGTAACGGTTGCGTTCGCCCTCGAAGAACATCTGCCCCGATTTCGCCGTCACCACGTCGATGCGGCCCTCGTCGGCGCGGTGCATGAAGACCTTGCTCAGCCCGGTACCGTCCGGCGACAGGGCACTGACATAGACCACGGCACCACTGGACAGGACGGTGAACTTGCCCGCGTCCAGGCCAGACACCACGAGGCTGCGGTTGGCATGCTCCAGCATGTTCTGCGCGGTGCGCAGCGCCCACGGGCCCAGCCAGAGCGAGCACACGCCGACGATCACCACCACCGGCACCACCAGCATCATCAGCGGCCGCAGCAGCCGGCGCGGACCGATGCCCGCCGCCGTCAGGACCGCCATTTCCGAATCCCGGTACAGGCGCGAGAACGCCAGCAGCAGGCCCAGCATCAGCGCCAGCGGGATGATGTAGGGCATGTAGTTGAGGAACTGCAGGCCCAACTGGGACAGCAGCAGGCGGGCCGGCACCTTGCCGTCGGCCACGTCGCCCAGCAGGTCCGCCATCACGCCGCCGACGCTGACCATCAGCAGGATGATCAGGGTGGCCAGGAAGCTCTGGGTGAATTCCCGGAAGAGGTAGCGGTCCAGCTTCGGCATCAGGAGGGCTTGATTTACAATCTCGGGCTTGTGCGCCGCGCCTGCGGCGGCAGTCTCTGCGGTCCGGGATGGCGTCAGCCACCTTCATCCGGCCCGCGATTGTACGTAACTGAACCGGGAATCTGATCAATGACGCTGGAATTCACCCTGAACCACGAAGCCCCCGCCCAGGCCGGCGTCGATTGCCTCGTGGTAGGCGCTTACGCCGACAAGCGCCTGACCGCGGCCGGCCAGGCCGTGGATGCGGCCAGCGGCGGCAAGCTGTCGGCGCTGCTGCAGCGGGGCGACATCGGGGGCAAGACCGGCAAGACCACCCTGTTGCACGACCTGCCAGGCGTCACCGCCCCGCGCGTGCTGGTGGTAGGACTGGGCGAGACCGCCAAGTTCGGCGTGGCCCAGTACCTGAAGGCGGTGGGCGACGCTGCCCGTACCCTGAAGATCGGCCCGGTCAAGTCCGCATTGTTCACCCTGTCCGACGTGGCGGTGAAGGACCGCGATGCGGCGTGGAATATCCGCCAGGCCGTGATCGCCGCCGACCATGCCTGCTACCGCTACACCGCCACGCTGGGCAAGAAGAAGAACGACGACCCGGGTCTGACCCACTTCGCCATCGCCGGCGAGGATGCCGATGCCCTGGCGCAGGGCATTGCCATCGCCGCCGGCGTCCAGACCACGCGCGAACTCGGCAACCTGCCGCCCAATATCTGCACCCCGGCCTATCTGGCCGAGCAGGCGCAGCAGTTGGCCTCGGAGCACGGCGCCGAAGCCGAGATCCTCGACGAGACGCAGATGGAATCGCTCGGCATGGGCTCGCTGCTGGCCGTGGCGCGCGGCTCGGCCAACCGTCCGCACCTGATCGTGCTGAAGTGGAACGGTGCCGGCGACGCCGACACCAAGCCGTACGTACTGGTCGGCAAGGGCATCACCTTCGACACCGGCGGCGTCAACCTGAAGACGCAGGGCGGCATCGAGGAGATGAAGTACGACATGCTGGGCGCGGGCAGCGTCATCGGCACCTTCGTGGCTGCCGTGAAGATGAAGCTGCCGCTGAACCTGATCGTGGTCGTGCCGGCGGTGGAGAACGCCATCGACGGCAACGCCTACCGTCCTTCCGATGTCATCACCAGCATGTCCGGCAAGACGATCGAGGTCGGCAACACCGACGCCGAGGGCCGCCTGATCCTGTGCGACGCCCTGACCTACGCCGAGCGCTTCAAGCCCGCCGCGCTGGTCGACGTCGCCACGCTGACCGGCGCCTGCATCGTGGCGCTCGGCCGCTACGCCAGCGGCCTGATGAGCAAGCACGACGACCTCAGCAACGAGTTGCTCGGTGCGGGCGAGACCGTGTTCGACCGCGCATGGCGCCTGCCGCTGTGGGACGAGTATCAGACCCAGCTGGAATCCAGCTTCGCCGACGTTTACAACATCGGCGGCCGCTGGGCCGGCGCGATCACCGCCGGCTGCTTCCTCGCGCGCTTCACCGAAGGCCAGCGCTGGGCGCACCTGGACATCGCCGGCGTCTCCAATGACGAAGGCAAGCGCGGCATGGCCACCGGCCGACCGGTCGGCCTGCTGAGCCAGTGGCTGCTGGACCGCGTCGCCTGACCGGCGACGCGAACCCGACGCCATGGCCCGTGCCGACTTCTACCTGATCGCCAAGCCGCGCTTCCTTGAGGAACCGCTCAAGCTGGTCTGCGAACTGGCCCGCAAGGCCTACGACAGCAACCAGTGGACGCTGGTACTGGCGCGCGACGCGGCGCAGGCCGAAGCGCTCGACGAACTGTTGTGGGAGTTCGATCCGGACGCCTACATCCCGCACCAGATCGCCGGCGACGAGGAGGACGAGCTGACGCCCGTGCTGATCGCCACGCCCGATGTCGACGTACCCGCCCGCGCGCTGGTCATCAACCTGCGCGACGACGCCTTCGCCGGCGACTGCGAGCGCGTGTTGGAAGTGGTGCCCGCCGACCCGTCCGCGCGCGAGCCGCTGCGCGAGCGCTGGAAGCAGTACAAGGCGCGCGGCTACGACGTGAACAAGCACGACATGTAATGCCCTCGGCGGCGCTGCCGCCGGCCACGCGATCCGCGTTCGCACGATCGCAGCAACCACACCGACACGATGACCGACCTCGCCTCCAGCTACGACCCGAAATCCTTCGAATCCCGCCTGTACGCACAGTGGGAGGCGGCCGGCTACTTCAAACCCAGTGGCAAGGGCGAACCTTATACGGTGCTGCTGCCGCCGCCGAACGTCACCGGCACGTTGCACATGGGCCACGCGTTCCAGCACACGCTGATGGACGCACTGGTGCGCTACCACCGCATGCGCGGCTACGACACGTTGTGGCAGATGGGTACCGACCATGCCGGCATCGCCACCGAGATGGTCGTCAGCCGCAACCTGGCGCTGGAAGGCAAGGGCGAGACGCGCGATTCGCTGGGCCGCGACGGCTTCATCGCCAAGGTGTGGGAATGGAAGGCGCAATCCGGCGACACCATCGAGCGGCAGATGCGCCGCATGGGCGCATCGGGCGACTGGTCGCGCAGCACCTTCACGATGGACGACGATGCGTCGAAGGCGGTCATCGAGGCGTTCGTGCACTGGCACGAGCAGGGGCTGATCTACCGCGGCCAGCGCCTGGTCAACTGGGATCCGGTACTGAAGACCGCGATCTCCGACCTGGAAGTGGAGAACGTCGAGGAAGACGGCTTCCTGTGGTCGATCGAGTATCCGCTGGCCGACGGCAGCGGTTCGCTGGTAGTCGCCACGACGCGTCCGGAAACCATGCTCGGCGACACCGCCGTGATGGTGCATCCGGACGATGAACGCTACGCGCACCTGATCGGCAAGGCGGTGAAGCTGCCGCTGACCGACCGCGAGATTCCCGTCATCGCCGACGACTACGTCGACCGCGAGTTCGGCACGGGCGTGGTCAAGGTCACGCCGGCGCACGACTTCAACGACTACCAGGTGGGCCTGCGCCACGACCTGCCGCTGATCAACCTGCTGACGCCGACCGCGGCGATCAACGAGAACGCGCCGGAAAAGTACCGCGGCCTGGACCGCTACGAAGCCCGCAAGGTCGTGCTCGCGGACCTGGAAGACCTCGGCCTGCTGGTCGAAACCAAGCCGCACAAGCTGCAGGTGCCGCGCGGCGACCGCACCAACCAGGTGATCGAGCCCTACCTGACGGACCAGTGGTTCGTGAAGATGGATGGCCTGGCCAAGCGCGGCTTGGAACTCGTCGAATCCGGCGAGGTGAAGTTCGTCCCGCCGAACTGGATCAACACCTACCGCCACTGGATGGAGAACATCCAGGACTGGTGCATCAGCCGCCAGCTCTGGTGGGGCCACCGCATCCCGGCGTGGTTCGATGGCGCGGGCAACTGCTACGTCGGCCGCGACGAAGCCGAGGCGCGCGCCAAGGCCGGCCTGTCCGCCGACGTTGCGCTGACGCAGGACAGCGACGTGCTGGAGACCTGGTTCTCCTCGCAGCTGTGGCCGTTCAGCACGATGGGCTGGCCGGACACGCAGGCGATGGCCGCGCGCGGTTTCGACCGCTACCTGCCGTCGTCGGTGCTGGTCACCGGCTTCGACATCATCTTCTTCTGGGTGGCGCGCATGGTGATGGCCACCGACAGCTTCGTCGGCCAGGTGCCGTTCCGCGACGTCTACATGACCGGCCTGATCCGCGACAAGGACGGCCAGAAGATGTCCAAGTCGAAGGGCAACGTGCTCGACCCCTTGGACATCATCGACGGCATCTCGCTGGAAGACCTGGTGGCCAAGCGCACCGGCGGCCTGATGCAGCCGAAGATGGCCGAGAAGATCGAGAAGGCCACGCGCAAGGAATTCCCGGACGGCATCGTGCCGCACGGCGCCGACGCGCTGCGCTTCACCATCGCCGCGCTGGCGACGCACGGCCGCGACATCAAGTTCGACATGGGCCGCGCCGAGGGCTACAAGAACTTCTGCAACAAGCTGTGGAACGCCACCCGCTTCGTGCTGATGAACACCGACGGCTTCACCGCCAGCGGCCAGCCGCAGCCGAAGACCGATGCGGAAAAGTGGATCCTCTCGCGCCTGGCCAAGGTCGTCGCCGAAGCTGAAACGCAGTTCGCCGCCTACCGCTTCGACCTGCTGTCGCAGGCGCTGTACGAGTTCGCCTGGAACGAGTTCTGCGACTGGTTCGTCGAACTCGCCAAGCCCGCGCTCAATGGCGATGACGCGACTGCCGCCGACAGCACCCGCCACACGCTGCTGTACGTGCTGGAGTCGCTGCTGCGCCTGCTGCATCCGCTGACCCCGTTCGTTACCGAGGAACTGTGGCAGCAGGTCGCGCCGAAGCTGGGCATCGACGGCGGCACCGTGTCGCTGCGGCCCTACCCGGTCGCCGGCGACTTCGCCGGCCAGGAGTACGCGCAGGCCGATGCCGACGTGGAATGGCTGAAGACGATGGTGTCCACGCTGCGCCGCGTGCGCAGCGAGCTCAACGTCTCGCCGGGCAAGACCGTCCGCCTGCTGCTGCAGGACGGTGCCGCGCAGGACCGCGCGCGGATCGAGCGCTTCACCGCGCCGCTTTCGTTCCTGCTGAAGCTCGAAGGCATCAAGTGGCTGGACGCCGGCGCCGATGCGCCCGCCTCGGCAGCCGCGGTGGTCGGTGAGCTGAAGCTGCTGGTGCCGCTGGAAGGCCTGGTCGATCTCGATGCCGAACGCGCGCGCCTGGACAAGGAAATCGCACGCGTCGCCAGCGAGAAGGAGAAGAGCGAGGCCAAGCTGGCCAAGTTCACCGACAAAGTGCCGCCGGCGGTGGTCGAACAGGAACGCCAGCGCCTCGTCGACTGGAGCAACCAGCTCGCCGCCCTGCACGGGCAGCGCGCGAAGCTCTGACGCTCACGTCATTCCGGTTCGGTAGAGTCGAGCTTGCTCGACTCCGCGCAGGCGTTACCCTTCCATCGACTGACCGGAAAGCAGCGGAGCGAGCTCCGCCCTACAGCGGCGGCATCGAGGTGATGTCGTCGGCGACCAGTTCGATCGCCATGACCAGTGCGTCCTCGCGACCATCGCGGGCCGGGTAGTAGCGCGGCCGGCGGCCGATCTCGTTGAAGCCTTCGCTGTGGTACAGCGCGATCGCGCCCGGATTGGACGGGCGCACTTCCAGGAAGACGCGCTGTGCGCGGTGGTCGCGGGCGATCTTCACCAGCGCGCGCAACAGGTGGCGACCGAGACCGCGCCCCTGGCGTTCCGGTGCCACACAGACGTTCAGCACATGCGCCTCGTCTGCCGCGATGCTCAGCAGGCCGTAGCCGATCACCAGTCCGTGTTCCGTCATCACCCATGACGGGTAACCGGCCTTCAGGCAATCCTTGAAGATGCCGCGCGTCCAGGGAAACGGATAGGCGCGCTGCTCGATCGCCATCACCGCGTCGAGGTCGCCCTCGCGCATCGGCCGCAGGCTGGACGTGGACCCCGGCGAGGCCTCGACGCCCAGCGCGCTCATGTCGCGATACCGCGGCGCAGGCGACGCAACAGCGGCCACAGCGCGCGCTTGGCGGCCGGGTTGCCGCGCAATTCCGCCGAACTCGGCCATTGCGCGATCAGGGCGGCGGCTTCCGGCGCATTGGGATTGCAGCCCGATGCGCGGATCAGCGCGAAATGCAGGCGGTCCGGCAGCTTCGCGCCACCGGTCCGGGGCGCCGATGCCTGGCGCACGGGTGCGGGTCGCTCGTCAGCGTCGGGTGCCGGTGGTCTTGCACGCGGCGCAGGCGTTGTCGGTGTCGCCGCCTCCGTGCGTACGTCCTGCATATCCACCCGAGCCGCCGCCGGGCCGCCGGCCTCGGTCGGCCAGTCGGCGGGCAGGTAGATGG
The DNA here is from genome assembly GCF_964253495.1 of Pseudoxanthomonas sp. LjRoot127. Lineage (NCBI taxonomy): Bacteria > Pseudomonadati > Pseudomonadota > Gammaproteobacteria > Lysobacterales > Lysobacteraceae > Pseudoxanthomonas > Pseudoxanthomonas sp. LjRoot127. Next base: position 2,305,545 of record NZ_CAXUQR020000001.1, on the reverse strand, counting down.
CGTGGCCGAGTGCGCGAAGCCAGCCCTGCTGCTCGGCCGACCACAAACGGTCCGCCGCCAGCGTCATGCGGAAGCATCCTTGTGCCGGCGCGCGCGCTGCCACAGCCAGTAACCGGGGCCCGACAGCGCGTACACCACGCCCACCGCGAACAAGGTGCGCGGCAGGTCGATGAACAGGATCGCCAGCACCAGCGGCACCAGCGCCAGCACCACGAACGGAATGCGGTCGGCCTTCGCCCCGCCCTCGCCAGTGCCCTTGAAGCTCCAGAAGCGGATGCGGCTCACCATCAGCAGCGCCGCGACCAGCGTGACCGCCAGCGCCAGATAACGCAGTTCCTCGCCCGTCCAGCCCAGTTCGCCGTCGGCGAACGCCCATACGAAGGACATCATCAGTCCGGCGGCCGCCGGACTGGCCAGGCCGATGAACCACCGCTTGTCCACCGTGCCGACCTGCGTGTTGAAGCGCGCCAGGCGCAAGGCGGCGCACGCCGCATACAGGAATGCCACGACCCAGCCCACGCGCCCCATCACGCCACCGTCGAACTTCAGCGCCGACAGCGACCAGTGGTACATCACCAGCGCCGGCGCCAGGCCGAAGCTGACCAGGTCGGCCAGCGAGTCGTACTGCACGCCGAAATCGCTGCTGGTGCCCGTCAGGCGCGCCACGCGGCCATCGATGCCGTCCATCAGGCCCGCCACGAACACGGCGATGGCCGCATTCACGAACTGGCCGTTGGCGGCGGCGATGATCGCGAAGAACCCCGCGAACAGGCCCGCGGTGGTGAACAGGTTGGGCAGCAGGTAGATCCCGCGGGAGCGCGGGGGCGGCTTGATTTCGTTCATGGGTCGCAGTTTAGCCCAGCGCTCCCCTGCCCGGCTTGCCTGCGCGGCCCGGGGGTGCTGCAATCGGGTCCCCCGTGATCCGGAGCTTCCCATGCGCCTCCTGTCCTGCCTGTCCGTGCTGGCGCTCTGCCTCGCTACCGCCTCCGCCGTGCAGGCCCAGCAGGTCTACCAGTGGAAGGACAAGAACGGGGTGACGCACTACTCCGACAGCCCGCCGCCCAACCAGCAGGCTGCGCAGAACCGCCGCATCAACCAGCATGGTGCCGCGGCCGCGGATGCGCCGCAGCCGGCCGGCAAGCCGGTCGAAAACCCGCAGTGCACGACCGCGCGCGCCAACCTGCAGATGCTGGCGGCCACCAAAGGCCCGATCCAGCAGGACACCGACGGTGACGGCAAGCCTGACACCACGCTGGACGACACCGGTCGGGAGAACCAGCGCAATCTCGCCGAGGCCGCGGTGAAGGCCTACTGCAAGCCGGCCGCCGGCACCTGATCCGGCCGGATGCGCGCCTGGCTGGCGATCGCGGCAGGCATCGCACTGGGGGTCGGCGTCGCCTGGTGGCTCGGCCGGCAAGCCCCTGACGCCACATCGCGCAAGCAGGCGCGCCCGAACAACGCCGCGGCCGCCCAAGCGCGCGAAGCCCGTCCTTCTCTGTATCGCTGGCGCGACGACGCCGGCGTGCTGCAGATCACCGAGCAGCCGCCAAAGGGCCGGCGCTACGAACGCATCGACCGCGACACGCCCGCCGGCATCCGCGTGAGCGGCGACGCCGCGACCGACGCCGATTGACCCAGCGCCGCCCCGCGTGCGGCCAAGGCTGGCAAAATAGGCGATTCGCCCCTCCCGGATCCCCCTGCCGATGCGCCTGTCGCAGTTCCACCTCCGCACCACCAAGGAAACCCCGGCCGATGCCGAGCTGGTCAGCCACCAGCTGATGCTCCGCGCCGGCATGATCCGCAAGCTCGCAGCCGGCCTGTACACCTGGTCGCCGCTGGGCCTGCGCGTGCTGCGAAAGGTGGAAACCGTGGTACGCGAAGAGATGGACCGTGCCGGCGCGATCGAGATGATCATGCCGACCATCCAGCCGCGCGAGCTGTGGGAGGAGACCGGGCGCTGGGAGAAATTCGGCGGCCAGTTGCTGAAGATCACCGACCGCAAGGAGCAGCACTTCTGCTACAGCCCGACGGCCGAAGAGGCGGTGACCGACTTCGCGCGCCAGGAGCTGTCCAGCTACAAGCAGCTGCCGGTGAATTTCTACCAGATCCAGACCAAGTTCCGCGACGAGATCCGCCCGCGCTTCGGCGTGATGCGTGCGCGCGAGTTCGTGATGAAGGATGCCTACTCGTTCCACATCACCGACGAGGACCTGGTGCGCGAGTACCGCAACATGCATGCGGCCTATACGCGCATCTTCACCCGCCTGGGCCTCGACTTCCGAGCGGTGCAGGCCGACAGCGGCGCCATCGGCGGCGATGCCTCGCAGGAATTCCATGTGCTGGCCGATTCGGGCGAGGACGCCATCGCGTTCTCCACCGGCTCCGACTACGCCGCGAACGTCGAAGCCGCGCAGGCGGCGGCCCCGGGTCCGCGGCCGGCCGCCACGGAGACGTTGAGCAAGGTCGCCACGCCCACGCAGAAGACCTGCGAGGAGGTCGCCGCGCTGCTCGGCATCCCGCTGCAGCGCACGGTGAAGTCGGTCGCCGTCATGACCGACGCCGGCTTCGTGCTGGCACTGGTGCGCGGCGACCATGCCGTCAACGAGATCAAGCTGGGCAAGGTCGCCGGCATGGCCGACTACCGGCTGGCGACGGAGGCGGAAATCCTCGCCCACCTCGGCAGCGAACCGGGCTTCCTCGGCCCGATCGGCGCGAAGCAGGCGATCCGCGTGGTCGCCGACCGCGACGTGGCGGCGATGGCGGATTTCGTCGTCGGCGCCAACGAGGCCGGCTTCCATCTCGCCGGCGTCAACTGGGGTCGCGACCTGCCGGAACCGGAGACGGTGGCCGACATCCGCAACGTGGTCGCGGGCGACACGGCGGCCGACGGTGGAGAGATCCGCCTGGTGCGCGGCATCGAGGTGGGGCACGTGTTCCAGCTCGGCCGCAAGTACAGCGAAGCGATGAAGTTCACCGTGCTGGACGAAACCGGCAAGGCCGCCACGCCGGCCATGGGCTGCTACGGCATCGGCGTGTCGCGCATCGTCGCGGCGGCGATCGAGCAGAACCATGACGCCAACGGCATCGTCTGGCCCGCGCCGATGGCGCCGTGGGCTGTTGCGGTGTGCATGATCAATCCGAAGGACGACGCCGCGGTGAAGGATGCCGCCGAGGCGCTCCTCGCCGACCTGCACGCTGCCGGCATCGAAGCGGTGCTGGACGACCGCGGCCTGCGCCCGGGTGCGATGTTCGCCGACATCGAACTGATCGGCATTCCGCATCGGGTGGTGGTATCCGAGCGCGGGCTGGCGGCAGGCACGTTCGAATACCGTGCGCGTCGCGCGCAGGACGCGGAGAACATCGGCCGCGAGGACCTGCTCGCACGCCTGCGCGGCTGATGACGCGGGGATGCGCGAACCGGCATCCCCGCACCCCCGGGTTTGTGCGGCGATTCCGGGGTCGCTTACCATCGGACCACTGCCAAGGACGGGCTTTCCCTTCCTGACTGGAGATAGTTGATGTCGATCGACCTGCGTAACCTGTCCGCCAAGGAACTTGGCGCCTTGATCGAAAAGGCCAAGCAACAGCAGAGCAAGCTGGCCAAGCGCACGCCCATCGCGACGGTGCGCGGCAAGATCACCAAATTCGCCAAGGCCGAGGGCTACACGCTGGAGGAGCTGTTCGGCACCGGCGGCACGCGCCCCGCCAAGGCAGCGAGCAAGCCTGGCCCGCGCGCCGGCAAGAAGCTCGGCAAGGTTGCGCCGAAGTACCGCAACCCCGCCAATCCGAAGGAAACCTGGACCGGTCGCGGCAAGCATCCGCGCTGGATGGCCGCCCTAATCGCCAAGGGCAAGAAGGCCGAAGACTTCATCATCAAGAAGAAGTAACCGCGCTTCGCGTGATGGAAAGAAACGGGAGGCCTGGGCCTCCCGTTTCCGTTTGCGCGCGTCAGAGATTCTTGCGCGACGAGATCAGCAGGTTGCCGAACAGCAGGCCCGCGATCAGCGCCATCACCACGTTGGTGACGGCCAACAGCGCCGACTGGCCCACGCCGACATCCTGCTGCTGCACCAGCGTCAGCAGGCCGCGCAGGCTGGTGCTGCCGGGCACCAGCATCAGGATGCCCGGCACACGGATCAGCGCGCCCGGCCGGTTGGCCCAGCGCGCGAAGGCATTGCCGGCGGCGGTCAGCGTCAGGGCGGAGAGGAAGATGCCGACCGGCACGCCCCACGCCTGGCCCGCATAGCGGGAGATGCTGTAGCCGGCGATGGCGGCCGCCATCACCCAGAAATAGTCGCGACGATGCGCCTTGAACAACACGGCGAAAGCGTAGGCGGCGACCACCATGGCGCCCCATTCCACCCATTCCGGCTGCGGACGCGAGGCGCGCACATCGGGGTACATCTCCAGCAACTGCGCCAACGTCACCGCGATCATGCTGCCTACGGTCAACTTGAGTACCGTCGCCAGCGCACCCGCGAAGCGCGCCACACCGGACACCAGGTGCTGGCTGGTCAGCTCGTTGACCGCGTTAGTCAGCGCCATGCCGGGCAGCAGGACGATCAGCGAGGCGATGATCACCGTGTTGAGGTTCAACGGGGCGATGAAGTTGGCCACCAGGATCGCGACGAAACCGGCGACCAGTGCAGAGATCGCATCGCTGGCCTCCTTCATCTGCGGACGACGCGCGATCAGTTCGCCCAGCACACCGATGATCACGCCGATCAGCCCCGCCGTGGCGATATCCAGCCACGGCAACCGCCACAGGCCTGCCACGGCCGCCGCTGCCAGCCCCGAGGCGAAGATCTGCATCGCGCGCCAGCGCCGGCTCGGGGTGCGGTCCAGGGCCCGTAGCGCGGTGTGGCCCTGGGCGATGCTCATCTCGCCGGACGACACCGCATCGGCGATGCGGTCGGCTTCGCTCAGCTTGTGCAGGTCGGTCTCGCCCGGTGCCAGACGGATGACCCGCGTGCTGTCGCTGGCGCCCAGGGGGCGCGAAGGATCGCTGAAGCTGAGGATCAGCCCGGTCGGGTTCGACCACGGTTCGCAATCCAGGCCCAGGCGCTGGGACAGGCCCACCACCGTGCCTTCCAGGCGCTGCGCGGTCGTGCCGTAGCTGTGCAGGCGCCCGGCGATCTCGCAGACGAAGGCGATGCGCTGGGCGTAGGTGGCGGACATCAGGATGTCGTCGGGCATCGGCACAGTATCGCCCAAGCACCCGCACATGACTTCACCTCGCGCTGCTTACACTACGCACCACGACGTGGGCAGGGGGCACCGTGGGGATCGGCGAAGCCATGGCGCTGGGCAGTGCGGCCGCATGGGCGGTCGGCGTCATCCTGGCGCGCCAGCTGGGTGCGCACCTGCCACCCCTGACGCTGAACCTGCTCAAGAACGCGCTGGTGCTGTGCGTACTGGCGCCGGTTGCTTTGCTGCTGCATGCCGGTGCGTGGCCGGTCCTGCCCGGGCAGGACCTCCTGATCGTGCTGGCCAGCGGCGTGATCGGCATCGCGCTGGCGGACACGTTGTATTTCCGCGCGCTCAACGAGCTCGGTGCCGGCCGCATGGGCGTCATCGGCAATCTCTACAGTCCGCTGGTGCTGTTGTTGGGGTTCGTCTTCCTCGACGAACGCCTGGGCGGCGTGCAGTGGGTGGGGTTCGCGCTGGTGGCCGGCGGCGTGCTGCTGGTCAGCCGCCCCTCGCGTGGGTGCCCTGCCGATCCCGGGCACACCGTGCACGGCATCGCGCTCGGCGTGCTGGCGATCGCGCTGATGGCGGTCGCCATCGTGATGGTGAAACGCACGCTGGAATCGCAGCCGCTGTTGTGGGTCACCCTGCTGCGTCTGTCCGGCGCGCTGGCCGGCCTGCTCCTGCTCGCCTTGCTGCCCTCCATGCGCCGACGCATGCGCTTCGTCCCCGCCGATGTTCCCTGGCACCGGCTGGTGCTGGCCGCTCTGATCGGCCAGGGACTGTCGATGGTGCTGTGGCTGGGGGGCTACAAGTTCACGTCGGCCTCGGTCGCGGCGATCCTAAACGAGTCCGCATCGGTCTTCCTGGTGGTGCTGGCGGCGCTGTGGTTGCGTGAACCGTTGGGCCGTCGCGGCGTTGTCGGCGTGGCACTCACGTTCACTGGGATAGCCTGTATGCTCCTTGGCCGAGCGACGCCATGACCCCCACCCTTGCCCGCCCGCAGTACGAAGCCGATCCCGGTGACCCCCAGCGCGTGAAGCTGGCGGGCGACTGGACGCTCGCCAGTGCGCTGACGGTGGCGGAACAGCTGAAGACGTTGCCCGACGCCGTCAACCGGCTCGACGCGACCACCATCAACCGCATCGATTCGGCTGGCGTGCTGCAACTGCTCCGCTTCGCCAAGCGCCGCGGCATGGAACCGTCGGACATCGAGTTCCGCCAGGACCACCAGGCCTTGGTCAGCACCATCGAGGACGTTGCCGACGACCGACCGCCGCGCAAGCGCGACTACGGCTTCCTGGCTGCGCTCTCGCGCCTTGGCTACCGGGTGCACCAGAACAAGCAGGACATCGTCGCCCTGCTCAGCTTCACCGGCGAGAACCTGGTCAAGCTGGTCCGCATGGTCAAGGAGCCGCGCCGCTTCCGCGCCACCGCCACCGTGGCGCACATGGAAGCCGTCGGGCTGGACGCGGTGCCGCTGGTGATCCTGCTGTCGTACATGGTGGGCGCGGTGATCGCCTTCCTCGGCTCCACCGTGCTGCGCGATTTCGGCGCGGAAATCTACGTGGTGGAACTGGTCAGCATCGCGTTCCTGCGCGAGTTCGCCGTGCTGATGACGGCGATCGTCCTGGCCGGTCGCACCGCCTCCGCATTCACCGCGCAGATCGGCGCGATGAAGAGCCGCGAGGAGATCGATGCGATCCGCACGCTGGGCCTGGACCCGGTCGACCTGCTGGTGATCCCGCGGCTGATCGCGCTGCTGGTGATGCTGCCGCTGCTGACCTTCATCTCGATGATGGCGGGCCTGGCCGGCGGCGTCACCGTCGGCGCCTTCGACCTCGGCATTCCGCCGCAGATGTACATCGCGCGCATGCACGACACCATCGAGGTGAAGCATTTCCTCGTCGGCCTGTCGAAGGCACCGATATTCGCGCTGGTGATCGGCCTGATCGGCTGCCTGGAAGGCCTGCGCGTGGAAGGCACGGCGCAGTCGGTGGGCGAGCGGACGACCTCCAGCGTGGTGCAGACGATCTCGCTGGTCATCATGATCGACGCGCTGGCTGCGCTGTGGTTCATGCACATGGACTGGTGACGGCGCATGACCGACGAATCCCCCATCATCCAGGTGCGCGGACTGGCCAACCGCTTCGGCGCACAGACCGTGCACGAGGGCCTGGACCTGGACGTGCGTCGCGGCGAGATCCTCGGCGTGGTCGGCGGGTCCGGCACCGGCAAGTCGGTGCTGATGCGTTCGATCCTGGGCCTTCGCCAACCCGACGAAGGGCAGATCACCGTGCTCGGGGAAGATGCGCGCTCGGAAGATCCCGCCGCGCGCCAGCACATCGAGCGCAACACCGGCGTGCTGTTCCAGGATGGCGCCCTCTTCTCGTCGCTGACCGTCGGCGAGAACGTGCAGGTGCCGCTGAAGGAGCATCACCCGGAACTCCCGGACAGCTGGCGCTACGAGCTGGCGCTGCTGAAGGTGAAGCTGGCCGGCCTGCCGGCCGATGCGCTGAACAAGCTGCCTTCGCAGCTGTCCGGCGGCATGCGCAAGCGCGCCGGCCTGGCGCGGGCACTCGCGCTGGATCCGCCGCTGCTGTTCCTCGACGAGCCTACCGCGGGCCTGGACCCCATCGGTGCGGCCGCGTTCGACCGTTTGATCAAGACACTGCAGGAAGCGCTCGGCCTGACCGTCTTCCTGATCACGCACGACCTCGACACGCTGTACGCGATCTGCGACCGCGTGGCGGTGCTCGCGGACCACAAGGTCATCACCGTGGCACCGTTGCCCGAGGTGGAGCGCTTCGATCACCCCTGGGTACAGGAATACTTCCACGGCCCCCGCGCACGCGCAGCGCGCGGCGGGCAGCAGGCCTCCGGGCCCCTTCAATCGCAAACGGCGGTCTGATCCATGGAAACACGCGCCAACTACGTCCTCATCGGTGCCTTCACCCTCATCATCGCCGCCGCGCTGCTGCTGTTCGGCCTGTGGGCGGCGAAGTACTCCTCCGAGCGCACCTGGCAGGAATACCAGGTGGTGTTCCGCGAAGCGGTCACCGGCCTGACCGTCGGCAGCCCGGTGCAGTACAACGGCATTGCGGTCGGCTCCATCACCAAACTCTCGTTGGCGCCGAACGATCCGCGCCAGGTGATCGCCCGCATCCGGGTGGAGTCGTATACCCCGGTGAAGACCGATACCCGCGCGAAGCTGGCCATCACCAGTCTCACCGGCCCGACCATCATCCAGCTCAGCGGCGGCACACCGCAGGCGCCGTCGCTGACCAGCGTGGACACGCGCGAAGCGCCGGTCATCCAGACCGCGCCGTCCGCACTGCAGAACATCACCGATACTGCCAACCGCATCGTCGAGCGGCTGGACCAGGCCCTCAGCGACAAGAACGTCGCCAGCATCACCACCACGCTGGCGAACCTGGAAGCGATGAGCACGTCGCTGGCCAGCCGCGAGGATGGCATCGAGGCCCTGATCGTCAGTGCGCGTGATGCCGCGCAGAACCTGGACAAGACGCTCACCACCACCAACGGTGCCATCGAGCGGCTGGACAAGAACCTGGTGCAGGAGCTGCCCGGCATCCTAGACAAGCTGGAAACCACGCTGGGCAAGCTGGATTCCGCCGCTGGCAATGCGGACGCGATCCTCGGCGAGAACCGAGCCGCCATCAACAGCTTCGCCAGCGATGGCCTCGGCCAGCTCGGCCCCACGCTGACCGAATTGCGTGGCCTCGTACGCGATCTGCGCCGCGTCAGCGACCGTCTCGAAGGCAATCCCGCGCGCTACCTGCTCGGCCGCGACGCACCCAAGGAGTTCGACCCGAAATGAAGCCGATGCGCCTTCTGTTCGCCCTTCCTGTCTCCCTCGCCCTCGCGGGCTGCTCGATCCTGGGCAGCGAGCAGCGCGACCCGGTCACGATCTACGCGCCCGATGTCAGGGTCGCGCCCGAGCCGGGCTGGCCGCAGGTCGCCTGGACCCTCATCGTGGCCAAGCCCACCGCCGCGCGCGTGATCGACAGCCCGCGCATCAGCGTGCGGCCGACGCCCGGCGAGCTGCAGGTGTATCGCGGCGTCTCGTGGGCCCTGCCCGCGACCGACATGCTGCAGGACGCCGTGCAGCGCACGCTGGAGGATTCCGGGAAGATTCCCGCCGTGGCCAGCGCCGACGCCGGCATCCTCGGCGACTACAAGCTGGTCATGGACCTGCGCCGTTTCGAGGCCGACTACGCGGGTGGCGCGGTACCCGCCGCCGTGGTCGAGGTGAACGCGAAGCTGGTCAACAACCGCGACCAGCGCGTGGTCGCGTCGCGCACGTTCCTGCAGCAGAAGCCGGCCGCCAGCACCGATGTCCCGCAGGTCGCGGACGCCTTCGAACAGGCATTGGAAGCGGCCACTGGCGACATCGCCGGCTGGATCCTGGTGTCGGGCAACAGCGACCCCAAAGCGAACCGCTAGCTGCCCCCCCCCCGGAACCTCAGCGCCGACGCGCGGGATCGATCAGGCGGAACGTCAGGTTGATGCGCGGCGCCACCGGCTTCGCCGTGCGTGGCAGCGCATGCCGATAGTGCCTTTGCGTCTCGCCCGCCATCACCAAGAGGCTGCCATGCGGCAGTTCGAACGCCGCCCTCTGCGCGGGATCCTGCCTGTGCTTGAGCAGGAACCGGCGCACGCCGCCGAGGCTGATCGACGCGATGACCGGCGCCGGGCCCAGCTCCGGCTCGTCATCGCTATGCCATCCCATCGCGTCGCGGCCGTCGCGGTAGAGATTGGCGAGCACGCTGTTGAACGGCACGCCCAGTGCGTCCTGCAGTCGCGCCCGCAGTCCCGACAGCGCCGGGGTCCACGGATGCGGCAGGAAATCCGTGCCGGAATAGCGGTACACGGCATCCGCATCGCCGATCCATGCGCTCAACCTCGGCGAATCGACGCTGCGGCCGAACAGGCGGATGCGATGCACGCTCCACGGCAGCGACGTCCGCAAATCGGCGAAGAGCGTGTCGGCTTCCATGGCCGGCAGCCAGTCGGCATGACAGGCCAGCGATGCGCCCGGCAGCGCCTCATGGCGTCCATCCGGCGAGAGCGGAAGGGGTATGGTCATGCCGTGATGCTCGCGGATTTGCCCCGCTCCGCGCAAACGCCGAAAATGCGGGAAGCCTAACGCCACGCTGGAGCCGAACCCGATGTCCGATGTCGAACGCGATGTGATGGAGTACGACGTCGTCACCGTCGGCGCAGGACCGTCGGGGCTTGCCTTTGCCATCCGGCTCAAGCAACTGGATCCTGATATCTCCGTCTGCGTCATCGAGAAGGCCAGCACCATTGGCGCACATATCCTGTCCGGCGCCGTCATCGAACCCGAGCCGCTCGACGCGTTGCTCCCCGGCTGGCGCGACAACCCGCCGCCGGTCTGCGTGCCGGCCAAGGACGACGAGTTCTGGTACTTCAGCAAGGACGGCGGCCGCAAGTTCCCGGTGGTACCGCCGGGCATGCGCAACCATGGCAACTTCATCGTCTCGCTGGGCGCGATGTGCGCCTGGCTGGCCCCCCAGGCCGAAGCGCTGGGCGTGGAAATCTACCCGGGTTTCGCTGCGTCCGAAACGCTGCACGATGACGACGGCAAAGTCGTGGGCGTGCGCATCGGCGACATGGGCATCGCGAAAGACGGCAGCCACAAACCAGGATACACGCCCGGCATCGACATCCGAGCCAAGGTCACCGTGCTGGCCGAAGGCGCGCGCGGCCACCTGACCAAGCGGCTGGTGAAGCGCTTCGCGCTGGACAAGGACAGCGATCCGCAGGCGTATTCGATCGGCATCAAGGAACTGTGGCAGGTGCCGGAGGGCCGCGTCACGCCCGGCAAGATCGTGCACACACTGGGCTGGCCGGCCAGCAACGACATCTACGGTGGCAGCTTCCTCTACCATCTTGAGAACAACCAGATCGCGCTCGGCTACGTCAGCGGCCTGGACTACAAGGACCCCGAGTACAAGCCCTGGGAGGCCTTCCAGCAGTGGAAGAACCACCCCCTGATCAAGCCGCTGCTCGAAGGCGGGAGCATACTGTCCGCCGGCGCGCGCGCTATCGTCACCGGTGGCTGGCAGTCGCTGCCGAAAGTCGAGATGCCGGGGGCACTGCTGATCGGCGACACCGCCGGCCTGCTCAACGTGCCGAAGATCAAGGGCACGCACCAGGCGATCCGCAGCGGCATGCTGGCGGCCGAGCACTTGGTGGCATCGCAGCTGGCACCCGAAGGGTTTGACGCGAAGCTGCGCGCCTCGGACGCGATGGCCGAGCTGAAGTCCGTCCGCAACATCAAGCCCGGCTTCAAGAAGGGCCTGTGGTTCGGCATGGCCAACGCCGCGTGGGAAACCCTCACCGGCGGCCTGTCGCCGTGGACGCTCAGGGTGAAGCCCGACTGGTCCTCGCTCGACAAGGTCGGCGAGCACGAGGAGACCAAACGCGACTACGTGGACCGCACGCTGGCACCGCGTGATCGCCTGCAGGGCGTTTACTACGCGGCCACCGAGCATGACGAAGACCAGCCCGTGCACCTGCGCGTGCACGACACCTCCGTGTGCGTCACCCGCTGCGCCGCCGAATACGACAACCCCTGTACCCGCTTCTGCCCGGCAGGCGTTTACGAAATCGTCGACGACGGCGACGGCAAGCGGCTGCAGATCAACGCCGCCAACTGCGTGCACTGCAAGACCTGCGACATCAAGGACCCCTACCAGATCATCGACTGGGTGACGCCGGAAGGCGGCGCGGGGCCGAATTACCAGAACCTCTAGGACGCCTGTGGCGACTCCACTGTCACGCCGCCTTCGCACCGGTCTTTTCTACGCGCTGCGAACCGCATTCCGGCTGACGCCGATGCCGCAAGGCACGCGCGACAGACTGCGCGAGCGCTTTCTTGACACGAAGGGCCATTGGGTGCCGGAAGGCCCCAAGGGCAAGGCGCCGTCCGGCGAGCTGCCGCGCCGGCCGTACGTACGCTCCGATGAGCGCGCGATCGGCTACGTGCCCTATGAGAAAGGCGAGCTGCCGGACCCGCTGCCCGCCACGCTCGTCGCGTTCTACCTGCCGCAATTCCACACCATTCCCGAGAATGACGAGTGGTGGGGCAAAGGCTTCACCGAATGGCGCAACGTCACTCGTGCCCTGCCCCAGTTCGAAGGCCATTACCAACCCAAGCTGCCCGGCGACCTCGGCTTCTACGACCTGCGCAACGTCGAGGTCATGCATGAACAAGCGCGCCTCGCCCGCGAGTACGGCATCAGCGCGTTCTGCTTCTACTTCTACTGGTTCGGCGGCAAGACCCTGCTCGAAACCCCGCTACGCAACTGGCTAAACGACAAGACCATCGACCTGAAGTTCTGCCTGTGCTGGGCAAACGAGAAGTGGACCCGCACTTGGGATGGCCGTGGCGACGAGATCCTGATCGATCAGAAGCACTCGCCGGAAGATGATATTGCGTTCATCGAGCACGTGGCGGAGTACATGAGGGACCCGCGGTATTTGCGGGTGGATGGGAAGCCTATGTTGCTGATCTATCGCCCTGCTTTGTTGCCTGAGCCGAGCGTTACAACATCGCGATGGCGTGAATGGTGTACCAAGGCTGGGATTGGCGATCTCCACTTGGTATATGTGCAATCATTCGACCGATCCCCTCCCGGCGACTTGGGATTCGATGCCGCTACGCAATTTCCGCCAAACTTTTTCAATGCCCCCGAACTTTCCGCTCAACAGCAATTGATCAATCCGCACTATCAAGGAAGCGTACTCGACTGGCGAGGCCTGAAGAGCGCAGCCAGCGAAGTCAGTTCGCCCAATGTTTACAGAGGCGTGTCAACCGGATGGGATAACGAAGCGCGCAGACCGGGTCGCGGCCGCACCTTTTTACACTCCACACCCGAGGCCTATAGGGCATGGCTGGAGTCCAGCATTCGATCTCAAACCGTCAACGGACATGAATCACCCATCACTTTCATCAACGCTTGGAATGAATGGGCAGAAGGCGCTTTCCTTGAGCCATCCGCACGTCACGGCTATGCGCTACTTTCCGCCACGCGTAATGCGTTGCTGAGCGTCACCCGTGATGAGCGCGACTGGGTTCACGCGGTTATCCACGCCTGGTATGTGGATGTGCTTGAAGAGATGCTTCCGCATCTTCAAATCGTTGCAGCCCACATGAACATAACATTCACCACGACGATAGATAACGCGCAAGCAGTTCGGCGGCTTACAAGCTCACTGCCATGCGCGGTTAGGGTTGAAATCTTTGAGAATCGTGGGCGAGACATACTTTCTTTCTTGATAGTAGCCAGCCGACTGAAGCATCAAGGCGTACAGTGGGTACTCAAGCTGCATACGAAAAAGTCGCCGCATTTGGCAGACGGTTCAAGATGGTGCAAAGAGCTCATATCTGGCTTGTTGCCGCAGGATCTTGGAGAGCTTCTTGAGAAATTGAAATACGACAAAAGCGCGGGACTCATTGCGCCCTCGGGGCATTTATTACCCGTATCGAGTTACGTTGGCGCCAACGGCCGGTGGCTGGAGCGCCTTGACAAGATTATTTGCAGCGTCGACAGGAACCGAAGTCACCTTTTCCCCGCCGGATCAATGTATTGGTGCCGACTCAAAGCAATCGACGGCATTCTGGAGGCGGACATTTTTGCAAGTGATTTTGAGCCAGAGCTGAGCCAGATAGATGGCACCCTAGCTCACGCGCTGGAGCGGATTATAGGATTGCATGTGGCGTCGGCTGGATTCGAGGTTGCGTCAGTTGCACGCTTCAGGGGTGAAAATGAAGCCGAGATATCTTCAGCTTATCGCTACGCAGCCAAGGACCTTCCATAGCTAGATCTCACAAGCAACCGCGTTCGCGCAGAAATGAAAAGGACCCGTAGCCAAAGACGCCGGGTCCTTTTTTATGTCCGATTCGCGGGCTACGAACCCGGCACCAACTCGAACTCTGATTCAAAGCCGATACCTACCGCGCCGATCGCCGTTGACGCGTGCAGCAGGAACGTCTGGTAGGAGGCCTGACCTGAAAGAACGTGAATATCGGTTCGGCCAGAGCTGCTCCCCTTGTCAATTGCGTAGATATCCGGAATGCCATCACGGTCGTAATCACCAATCTTGAAATCCCAGCGATTGTCTGTGCCTGTTGATCCCAAGGCAGTAGCGATGTTCCTCAGATATGACTGGTATTGGGTCGCGCCATCAAGAATATGCGCTTCGGTCTTACCGCCTGATCCATTCTTTCCGATCAAAAAGATGTCCGGGACAGCGTCACCGTTGAAATCCCCCAAATCGACAACCCACTCAGTTCCCGTGGGCAGCGCACCAGTAATGGTGGTTCGCGCAAGTAGCTCTGTCTGGAAGGAGCTCGCACCGCTCAGAATGTACACCGCAAGCTTGCCGCCGGCGCTCGCCTTATCGATGACATAGAGATCAGGCTTGCCATCATTGTTGTAGTCACCCAATCGAAAAATCCACCGATTGTTCGACCCAGTCACTCCATAGGGTGTTGCTGCATGCAATGAGAAAGAGCTGTATGAAGAGCCGCTCAACACGTGAACTTCGGTCTTGTTACTAGCGGTGCCGGACTTCATCACGAAGTACAGATCTGAAACACCATCACCGTTGTAGTCTCCAAGCAGATAATTTGCAGCTTTATCGGCCGTACCCGCTGCTAACCCTGTAGCAATGTGACTGGAGAACGTCTGGAAAACGCTAGAAGCCGTCACAGTATGGAGTTCAACGCGACCACTACCTCCACGCTTCGCTATGTACACAAGATTCAGCGGATTGCCGAAAGGGACTACCGTCGAGCGGAACGCAGCAACGGCGGGAATCGTCTGATTCAAACTCCGAGCATTGTCTTCACTGTTCGCAACGCCACACGCCAAGTTCCCCGCGCTGCCACACGTGCTCTTGAGCGGGGTCGAGAAGATGCGGTGCGCTGTCTGGCCCGTATCTCCGTAAGCCATCACCGTGTAGAAATTACCGGTGGATGCCGTCGTCTTGTAACCGTAGGAATACGCGAAGGCGCCCGCGCTCGTGGAATTCCCGCGGTCATGCGCCGAACCCATCAGGTGAGCCGCTTCGTGCACCAGCGTCTCGTCGGCGCAGTAATACGTCTTGCCGTCGGTACCCGCATCGAAGCCATCGCTCACGACCGCGTAGCCCCAAGGCGCATCGGCGGAGGTTATCGGCGGTTGGTTGGGGGTGTTGGCGCCATTCGCGCCGTTCAACCAAGCGATACCGCAGCCCTCGTTTTCGGGCGTGTTGAACTTGCGCACCAGGATGGCGATATCGGCGCCGTATTGGTCACGTGCGGTGCGCAGCGGCGCCAAGCTGGCGGGGACGGTGACGGCGGACTGGCCATTGCTGCCGGTCAGCTCGGACAGGGCCGTCTGGTTGCTGTTGGTGTTGGTGTAGCTCACCTGCACCGCATTGACGACGCGCAGGTAGCCGTTGACGTTGCTGTTCACGAACGCCTGGTTGCCGACCTGGATCAGGAACACCAATCGCGTTGCGGCACCGGAGGCGCCACCGTTGGCCGTTGCGAACTCGGGCGTATAGCCGATCGCCACGTCGATCGTGTTGGCGGCCGTCTGCGGGGCACCCTGCGCTACCGCCACTGCATTCTGGGTCACCTGAGCCGCGGCGGTGACCGCTGCGCCCATCGACGAGCGAAGCGCCCTCGCCTCGGGGATCATCACGTCCACATGGCCCTTCGTCGCCGACACCACCTTGGTGGGATCGGTCTGGACCGCGAAGACGGTGCCGTTGCGGGTCTGCAGGCTCAGGGCCGGCTTGCCGTTCGCCTGGGGAATCGAGCCGAACACGGCCTTCTCGCCGAAGGTGATGATGGCTTCCTGCATCGGATCGCCACCGACGACGCGGCCGATCCAGGTCCAGTTGCCGTCGATCTCTTCGACGTGACGCTCATAACGCAACTTGACCTGGCTGCCATCGGGCGAGGGCACGGTCATTTCACCCGTGGCGATGCCCTTGAAGGCGTGCGCTTCGCTGATCGCGGTCGGGAACCAAGTATAGGCGCCCTCCTGCCTGGTAGGCTTTGCCTTGTCGGGAAAGGACAGCAGCGCGCCGCGGTCCGGCAAATTCGCGATGGAAGCGCCAATCGCGCGCGCCAGGGGCAGCGACGTCGGCAGCGCGCCGGTCGGCTTGCTGGCGGCGACACCCCGCATCCCTGCCATGCCCGATTCGGGGCTTTCCCCACTGCACCCGGCCAAGACCAACATCAAGGCGCAAGCGCCGACCCGGAGTTTCATACGTACGCCTCTGAGAAAAACGGATAGAGCCCCTGAACCGACACTATAGCCCAGCCCCCGGGCCACAAAACAGCCAACGGGTTCGCCTCTCCGGGTTATCGGCAGCAAAACGTACAGCTGAAAGTCAGGCGTGCGCCATCGCGCAAAAGAAGTGGACGTGCGTCACGACTCGGGGCGACTCAGGCGACAGGCCGGAAGGGTACGCCGGTCTTCGCCACCAGTTCCTCCCCCGTCACACCGTCGGCTTTTTCCACCAGCACCAGACCGTCGGGGGTCACGTCGAACACCGCCAGATCGGTGATGATCCGGTCCACCACGCCCACGCCGGTCAGCGGCAGGTCGCATTGCGGCAGGATCTTGTGGCTTCCGTCCTTGGCCACGTGCTCCATCAGCACGACGATGCGCTTGACGCCGGCCACCAGGTCCATGGCGCCGCCCATGCCCTTGACCATCTTCCCCGGGACCATCCAGTTGGCCAGGTCGCCTTGGTCGGTGACCTGCATGGCACCCAGCACCGCCAGGTCGATGTGGCCACCGCGGATCATGGCGAAGGAGTCGTGGCTGCCGAAGTAGCTGGCGCCCGCGCGGGCAGTGACGGTCTGCTTGCCGGCGTTGATCAGGTCGGCGTCGACCTCGTCCTCGGGCGGGAACGGGCCGATCCCGAGCAGGCCGTTCTCGGACTGCAGCCAGACGTCCACGCCGACGGGAATGTGGTTGGCGACCAGCGTAGGCAGGCCGATGCCCAGGTTCACGTAGGCGCCATCGGTCAGTTCGCGGGCGGCGCGCTGCGCCATCTCATCGCGGGTCCAGGGCATCACTTGTCTCCTTGGCGGACGGTGCGCTGCTCGATGCGCTTCTCGGGGGTCGGGTTGTGGACGATGCGGTCCACGTAGATGCCCGGCAGGTGGACGTGGTCCGGGTCGATCTGGCCGACTTCCACCACTTCCTCGACCTCGGCGATGCAGACCTTGCCGGCCATGGCGCAGGCCGGGTTGAAGTTGCGGGCCGTCTTGCGGAACACCAGGTTGCCGGCCTTGTCGGCCTTCCACGCCTTGACCAGCGACACGTCGGCGATCAGCGCTGTCTCCATGACATACCAGTGCTCCCCGAACTGGCGGGTTTCCTTGCCTTCGGCCACCACCGTGCCGTAACCGGTACGGGTGAAGAACGCGGGAATGCCCGCGCCGCCGGCGCGCAGGCGCTCGGCCAGCGTGCCCTGCGGATTGAATTCCAGTTCCAGCTCGCCCGAGAGGAACTGGCGCTCGAATTCCTTGTTCTCGCCCACGTAGGACGAAATCATCTTCTTGATCTGCCGGGTTTCGAGCAGCAAGCCCAAGCCGAAACCGTCCACGCCCGCATTGTTGGAAATGGCCGTCAGCCCCTTCACGCCACTGTCCCGCAGCGCGCCGATCAGCGCTTCCGGAATGCCGCACAGGCCGAAGCCACCGACCGCGAGCGTCTGGCCGTCGGCTAGGACACCCCGCAGCGCATCCGCCGCGCTGGGGTAGAGCTTCTGCTTGCCTCCGGAGCCGGGGTTACCCGCCATGGCGTGATCCATTCGATAAGGAAAGCGGCATTCTACCCAGCACCCCGTCGCCGACACAGGTACTTTCGGGCAATGGGAATCCCGCGCGGGACGTGCGCGTACACTGAGGCACATGAAGACCCTTGCCCTCGTCACCGCCGTGGGAGCCACCGGCCACGATGACGACCTCGTACCGCTGCTCGATGCGTGCGCCGACGCCGGCCTGCACGCCCGCGCCGTGGCCTGGGACGACCCCACCGTGAGCTGGGGCCGCTTCGATGCGGCTCTGCTGCGTTCGCCATGGGATTACACCGAACGACTGTCCGAGTTCCTGGCCTGGTGCGAACACGCGGACCGGGTGACCCGTCTGCTCAACCCGCTGAATGTCGTCCGCTGGAACACCGACAAGCACTATCTCGCGGACTTGGCCACCATCGGCATCCCCGTGGTTCCAACCCGGTTCGTCGAGCCCGATGCCGAGCCCATGGACGCGTTGTCCGGATTTCTGGACGAGTTCGATGTACCGGAGTTCGTCGTCAAACCCGCGGTGAGCGCCGGCGCCCGCGACACCCAACGATATGCCCGGGACCAGCAGTTCGTGGCCGGCAACCACATCGGCCGCCTGCTCGAGCAGGAGCGCAGCGTGATGCTGCAGCCCTACCTGCCCTCGGTCGACCAGTACGGCGAGACCGCCCTGCTGTATTTCGACGGCCGGTTCAGCCATGCCGCTCGCAAGTGCGCGCAGCTGCCCTTGGGGGAGACGGCGCGACAGGCGCCCATGGCACTCGGTGAGATCGCGGCAACGGTCGCTTCCCTCGCCGAGCAAGCGCTGGCAGAACAGGTTCTTGCCGCAACCGCGCGCCTGCGCCAGCTCGAGGCGCCTCTTCCGTATGCGCGCATCGATCTGCTGAAGGGCGCCGACGGCAAACCGCAGCTGCTGGAGCTCGAGCTGACGGAGCCCTCGTTGTTTTTCGCCCAGGCCCCCGGCAGCGCCGCCGATTTCGCGGCCGTGCTGGTCTCCCAGCTGGCGGACGGTACCGTACGGACTCGCATGGACCCCGCCTGACGGCTAAAATCCAACGTCTGCCCTCGTCGGCCAGCCGCCGCCGCCGGGCCTCACCGTCGCATACAGGAATTCCCTCAGGATGAAGATTCTCGTCGCCTACAAGCGCGTGGTGGACTACAACGTCCGCATCCAGGTCAAGCCGGACGGGTCCGGCGTGGTCGCCGACGGCGTCAAGCTGTCCCCCAATCCCTTCGACGAGATCGCGCTGGAAGAAGCCCTGCGCCTGCGCGACAAGGGCATCGCCACGGAAGTCGTGGTCGCCACCATCGCCCCCGCCGACGCGCAGGCGCACCTGCGCAACGGCCTGGCCATGGGCGCCAACCGCGCCATCCACGTGGTCACCGACCAGGCCATCCAGCCGCTGACCGCCGCGCGCACCCTGCTGAAGCTGGTCGAGAAGGAATCGCCGGACCTGGTGATCCTCGGCAAGCAGGCCATCGACGACGACGCCAACCAGACCGGCCAGATGGTGGCCACGCTGTGGGGCCGTCCGCAGGCGACGTTCGCCGGCAAGCTCGACATCGCCGACGCCAAGGCCACGGTGGTCCGCGAGGTCGATGCCGGCCTGGAAACGCTCGAGGTCGACCTTCCCGCGGTCGTCACCACCGACCTGCGCCTCAACGAACCGCGCTTCATCAAGCTGCCCGACATCATGAAGGCCAAGAGCAAGCCGCTGGAAACGCTGCAGCTGGCCGACCTCGGCGTCGAATCCGCCGATACGCACAAGACCACGCACTACGCCCCGCCTGCCAAGCGCAGCAAGGGCGTCATGGTGAAGGACGCGGCCGAGCTGGTCGCCACACTCAAGCAGAAGGGGTTGCTGTAATGGCCAAGGTTCTCGTCATCGCCGAACACCTGGACGGCAAGCTCAACGCCTCCACCGCCAAGACCGTCAGCGCCGCCGCCTCCGTGAAGGCCGACGCCATCGACGTGGTGGTGCTGGCGGCCGACCCGACGGCCGTCGCCGCCGAGGCCGCGCAGATCGCGGGCGTCGCAAAGGTGTTGACCGTCGCGAACGTCGCCAATGCGAACGCCATCGCCCAGGTACTCGCCCCGCAGATCGCCAAGCTCGCCGCGGACTACACGCACGTGTTCGCGCCATCCACCACGTTCGGCAAGGACCTGCTGCCCTGCGTCGCCGCACTGCTCGGCGTCAACCAGGTCTCCGACCTGATGGCCGTGGAAGGCACGCACACCTTCAAGCGCCCGATCTACGCCGGCAACGCGATCATCACCGTCGAAACTCCGGCCGACCAGACCGTCGTCGCCACCGTGCGCACCGCATCTTGGCCGGAAGCTGCCAAGGGCGGCAGCGCGGCGATCGAGGCCACCAGCGTGGACGCTGCCCTGCCCACGCACACCCGCTACGTCGGCCTCGCCGCCGGCAAGTCCGACCGCCCCGACCTGCAGAGCGCCAAGCGCGTCGTCTCCGGCGGGCGCGGAGTGGGCTCGGCCGAGAACTTCAAGGTCATCTATGCGCTGGCCGACAAGCTGGGCGCCGCTGTCGGCGCCTCGCGCGCCGCCGTGGACGCCGGCTACGTACCGAACGAACTCCAGGTCGGCCAGACCGGCAAGATCATCGCGCCCGAACTGTACGTGGCCGTCGGCATTTCCGGCGCCATCCAGCACCTGACCGGCATCAAGGACGCCGGCACCATCGTGGCGATCAACAAGGATCCAGAATCCCCGATCTTCGAGATTGCGGATATCGGATTGGTGGGGGATTTGTTTCAGTTGCTGCCCGAACTTTCGTCCCATCTGAGTAACCGGTCGTAGATCACACAACAGCTGGACTTCTCTCACAAAGTTGCTGGCCGGGCGTAGAACAGCGATGCCCCACGGTCTCGGCTCGGCCAGAATGAAGGGCATCAGGCTAGAGACCTCCCGACTGACCTGTCCGCCGATTGAAATCCTGCCGGACGCCGTCCCGGCCCATACCGGATCACGGCATATCGAGACAATCTTTTGACAACCTCAACAGTTTCGATCTTTCTTCCAACATTCGCACGCCATGGTGACGGTTTCCTGCAAAGGGCAGTTGAAAGCGCGTTGCGGCAAACATGGCAGGACTTCGAATTGCTGGTGGTTGACGATGGGTCCACCGACGGGACTGCCGAGTACCTCCGCGCTGTGGCGGCGAGTGACGCCCGCGTGCGGCATATCCGCCTGCAGGAGAATACGGGGCTACCCGCCTATGCGCTTGCACAGGCGTATCCACTCGCGACAGGCAGTTACTTTGCCTGGCTTTTCGATGACTGCCAGCTGGAGCCGGACCACCTAGAGACCCTCGTGGCACGCCTGCAACGCGAGCCACAACTGGGGATGGTCTATGCTCAGGCGCGAGCGCAACTCATCGGAGACCGCAGCTTCATCATCGGCGGACCGCTGGATATGGACGCGATGCTGGGGGGTGCGAACTCGATTCCGAATACATGTGTCGTCCTACCGCGAAGTACGATCGACAAGATCGGCTGGTACGATCCGCACATCATCCTCAAGCGGCTTTGCGATTGGGATCTGTGGCTGCGCGTGGCCGCCGAGTTCGAGATCGGGTACGAGCCGAAGGTTCTCGCCACCGAGTTTGGCGTCGGCCTACCGGGGTCTCTCGGAAGGCTGAACCAGGAAAATGCTGCACTCGCCCTCAAGTACTCGCGCACGAACCGCAACCATCGTCTGGCTCCTACATCGCTTCGCCTCGAAGATGCTTGCAGCACCGACATCGGGATCGATCTCGAGCCAGCTGAGAATGCCGCACTTCAAAATGCGCTGCTCGAGCACCAAATGTTCACGCTTGATACCGTCGGGGCCATGAGAACGGCCTCCCGAATGAGGGCGCTTGGGCTTTTGGACCTCGACATCGCTCGCCGCGCCCGCAACAGGGCCAGAGAAACAGGCAAGAGCAAGATCGATTCCCTTTTCACCGCGATTGTCGGCTACACCAGAGAGCGCATCGAGAAAGACGCATCGTCGTTGATCCGTATGGAAGTTGCCGCACGTGATGCGCTGCGAGCAGCGGATCAGAGAACGGATGAACTGACCTCGATGTCAGCCAAGCTCGCCGAAGCTCAGGCAGAACTGAGTAGACTCGCGTCCGCTCTGGCAGACAGTC
This sequence comes from Pseudoxanthomonas sp. LjRoot127, assembly GCF_964253495.1. NCBI lineage: Bacteria > Pseudomonadati > Pseudomonadota > Gammaproteobacteria > Lysobacterales > Lysobacteraceae > Pseudoxanthomonas > Pseudoxanthomonas sp. LjRoot127. The sequence goes on along the minus strand of NZ_CAXUQR020000001.1, from coordinate 2,283,343 downwards.
AGCATCGACCCGAGAAGTCTCCCGCCGACCACTTCGATGTCGAGCTCGCCCGAGAATTAGCCGAAACGAAGTACTCGCTCTTCATCTTCCGTGACGCCGCTGACCGGCGACTGGAGATGATCCGCGCACTCGAACAGCAACTTGCCGAGGCGCTTGAAGTCGGTAGCACCCAGCTGCCGGCGGAGGGCGAGCCCACACCGGCCGATCAGGTGAATCGATCGAAGCGCAACACTGGCAGGAAGCGAAAACCGCGATGAGCGGTGACCAGCCGGATTGGGGCAACATTCGGCGCGCTGCCGCCGACCCAGCAGCCAAATTCGTTGCGGGATTGAACTTGGTGGTAGACAGCGCGGGGCCGACCGCCACCCTGACTTCAAGCGTGCTTGAGAAATGCGTGCAGCCGGCAAGCCTGCATGTCAAATTGTGGAATCAGGCCTCCCAACACGATTACCACCTCCGACCCACGATGTTCTCAAGGGTATGCGCTCCTGAGTTCTCATGGCTTCCGGTTGCGTTGGCGCGGCGAGCAGCGCGTTACGCCTACTATCTCGACGACAATCTCTGGGAGTACCGCAGGGATAACGCACTGTCAGCCTATTACGCGAACCCCGCCGTACGACAGTCGCTGGCCCTTTTCATCCGCAACGCGACGATTGTCTTGGTCAGTTCGCCTCATCTCGCCAACCATCTGCGCGCCGAGTTCCCGAAGTCGAGAGTTGAGCATGTGCCCGCCTCTTTTGACTTCGACCTGCTGGCTGAGCGAGCGCCACATTCACGACAGGAGACTGCACCTGATCGACCTCTGCGCGTCGGCTATGCGGGCAGTGAGCGCGGTGGAGGGTTCAGCACTGTCGTCTCCGCCATTAAGCGTACGATCCTGAATCGCCCTGGCGCGTTCGAGTTTGAGTTCATAGGCCACATGCCTGAAGAGCTGAAGAACACACCAGGGGTCCGCCATTTCGAAAACATCTCGAACTACCGCCAGTTTCTTGACTTCAAACAGGCGCGAGGATGGGAGCTGGCGTTGGCGCCATTGGAGGACGATGCGTTCTCCAGATCAAAGACCAACAACAAATTTCGCGAGTACGGTGCCCTGGGAATTCCTGGGCTGTACAGCGACGTAGCTCCCTATGCCGACAGCGTCCAACATGCCCTGAGCGGCCTACTCGTCGGCCACGGAGAAGAAGATTGGACTAGCGCCCTCGAGTGGGCTCTCCAGCACCGGAAGACACTTCCCCAGATGGGAGGCCGAGCGAGGGAGCATGTCTGGCGTAAGCATCGTTTGCAGGTGGTCGCGCCACAATGGGCAGCGGTACTGGAGAGCGCCGCGCTTACGCCAACCACCGCCGCGATCAGTGGCTTCGAATGGCGTACGCTCCGCCTGCTCGGAAAGGTCAAGGGACGACTCGCCCGCCGATTCGCGGGTTAACGCCTTTGCTCACGCCGCGCCCTAGTCGAGACGCGGTGCGGAACGCAATGCGTAGAGACCCTGACGCTCATGGGGTTCTCTCGAAAACTCTCGGACGAAGATCGGGCTCTGGGATTCGCGCGCGAAGAACCTGACTCTCCAGCCCTTACCAAGCTTCGTTGGCGCCTTCATCTCGAAGTCGACCAATAGATCGGGATCGAGAGACTCGATAGGCAGCACCACATGATCATATATCTCATCCGCGGGACTCACGAGTTCCATACCCAGGTAACCTGCCAGCGTCGGAACGGTCGCCGCAAAAGCAACCCTCATACTCGACACCTCTGCACCCACTGATTTCACCGCATACTCAACGAAAGGGACGCCTTGCAGGTTCGCGCTGAGCTCATAGGTGACACCGGCGGCGCTCCCATGAATCTCCTGCGCGAACTCCAACGCCTCGGCATGGATCGGACCCACCGATGCATGGATCGGCGATCGCCGCAAATACATTGTGATGAGTCGATTGATCACCCTATGCACAAGGGCTCGTGATCTCGGGTTGCGATACGCCGAGCGTCCCTCTAGCATCAGAAGCCGTCGTCCGGACTCCTTCAACGCGTCCACCTGGCGGGCCAAGTGCTCGACTCGCAGTTCCAGCATTGCTTGCCTACGCGCGTGCCTCTCGGTAATCGCTGGGCCTGCATCAAGGGTTGGCGCCACTGCCGACAATATGCTGCGCCAAGCTTCGACCGCTTGCTCGAGGCTCAGTTCGTTTCGAACATGCGCATGGGCGTTCGCCGCAATGTAGCTTCGTAAGTCACGCGCCTCCACCAGACGCATGATCGCTCCAACCCAAGACTGCTTATCGTTGTCGACGAGGAACCCGGTTCGCCCCTCTTCGACGACAGCTTCGTAGGGATCAATCCGTGTGTACACGCCGGCGATATGGCAGGCGCCATAATCGCGATATTTGGTCGGCAGCTTGGCCCGATTGAAGTCGCTTATCTCAAGGGGAGCCAACCCGATGTCCCAGTGACGCGTCGCCAGCGTTCTCAGCGAATCACGTGAGGAAGCACTGAATGGAATGAAACTTGTGTTGGGAAGGCCTTCGAGTCGTGCCGTACGTGGCCCAAAGAACTCGAAGCGCGCCTGGGGCACCAAACGTGCAACTTCGTGCAGCGCATCCAGCAAAGTTTCCAGCGCCTTGGAGTGATCCGCGGACCCGAAAAAGCCTATAGTCACTGCGCCCGGATCACGCGTCCCTGTCTGCGGGAGATCGTCTAGTTGAGAAAAGTCGAATCCGTAGTGGTGTCGGACCACGTTCGCATTGTAGGCCTTCGAACGCTGCTCAATGCGCAGCGTTGATGCCTTAACCAAGTCTGCGCTGGACAACAATTCCTCAAGCCCTTTGAGGATGACAGGGTCCTTGTGATACTTGGCTACCGCACCAATGGAATCGGGGATGACAAAAAAATCGTCGTCCCATGAGAACACTACGGGCAACCCGTAGTCGTTCCTCGCACGTCGAGCAGCAAGCAAGGTCGGCGGGTCGCTCAGTCTGCTGATAACCAGCAGGTCCGCCCACGCCAAGTCTTCAGGAGTGACCTCTGCACCATCTTTGGTCCGCCATTCCAGCTTACCCTCCGATTCCAGTTGCTCGAAGGGAAGCGTGATATCGATCGCGGTGGTTGCGATAGGCGCCGCGATCACCAGCACTTTTCTGCGTGGCTCGATAGCCGAGCGCATGAGATCGAGATATTTCCTGGCGACATTCGGAAGGCCATATCGATGTCTAACATCTGCAATCGCATTAACGGCGATACGATCGGCAAGAGTCTTGTCTTGGATCAGTCGCGTTAGACAGTCCCGCCAATCAGAATGACTACCTGCGACCAGACCGTTGTAACCGTCAATTACCGATCGCCAATAAGGCGGAGCATCCGCGTAAACCGCCGGTATTCCGAGCGCTGCGTATTCTCGATACTTGTTGTCCGTCTTCGCGTCGTTCGCCGGCGAGCGCAGCAATGGGGCGATTCCGACGTCCCAGCACCTGCCAAGAACGAACTCGTAGTATTTCTGGATGCCCGGCAGCGAAGGAAAATGGGATACCCTTGGGTTCGCCGCCAATAGTTCAGAACGAACACCTATCAGCTCTATACGTACTTGCGGGTACTCTTCCATCAAACCAAGCAGTACAGGAGCGATATCCTCGATATCGGTGCTGTGCAACAACGAGGCGGCATATCCGATACATACATCAGCTTTAGAGGCGGCGCTTCCGCCTACCGCACTTCGGATCTCGCCAATGCTTTCAAGGCTCGCGATAGCAGGCGGAACGACAACATTGCGTTGCCTGGGAAGGATCTTCCGTTTCAAAACATTCGAGAACGCCCATACCTGATCGCAAAGACCACAAATGTCGAGTAGTCGCGGCCACGCCCCTGAGTCGCGGTAGTGGCGCCCCAAGGGGGTGGCCGGATCTAGGCTCTCGAAGTCGTCATCGATCGCGTAAACAACCGGAAGGCTTCTGGCTCTGGCTGCCTTGACGAGAGCCAGCGCGTTTGCCTGGCATGCGCGCATCAGTACAAGAAGATCGCAACGATCCAGCTCCCGCCCAATGCCATCGGCATCTTCGATCGTATGCAAGCTGAACTCTATCTCGCCCTCGTTGGCGAGGTACGACAAGGGGCGCTCGAGCACTAATTCGACAGACGGGATCATTCCGTCCGCTACGGCCAGAACCCTGAATTTCGCCCCTGCCATCACACCCCCCAAAACAGCTTCGTTAACCGCGTGCGGGACACGAGCCGATGCCCGCACCCCGGATATGGCTCAGTCCGCGACTTTCGCCGTGCGTCCAGTAGCGCACAGTAGGATCTTCTCACCCACGCGTTGCGCAACCTGCACATTGTATTGACCAGCCGGAACCTCGCTAAGACCAGCGGTCACTGCGAAGGCCGCATCGTCCAAGGATGCGTCACCTAACCTCACACCCAATCCCTGTCGATTGCCGAGGGTAAGCGCAACGAAATAGGATGCTTCTCCACCAGACTCCAGCTTCAGATAGGCGGAGGTGGGTTTGGATTTTTCCTGGCGATCGAGAATCCAACCTTCGATAAGCTGCGTCTTGGAGCGAGACAATGGAATCTCGGCGCCTTGCGGCACTTCTGGCGTCGCTTCGATGCCGCATTCCCCGCCACCCACCACTGCACCCTGCAGATCCGCAGGGAGCGCAGGGCCGAACTGGCTGGCCGTCGCCTCGGGCGGCGCAGGAACTGTTTCCGTGACAGGCTCCACGGGAGTGGCAGGAGCGGCCGTGTCGGGCGCTTGCGCCGGCGTGCCTGCTTGCTGCGTGCACGCGCTGGCCATCGCCGCGATAGCAATTGCGACGACCAACGGGCTGCGGTGTTTCTCGATCGCATTCAGAAGAATTTTCATGCCTTAGTCTCCATGGACAGATAACGGGGAATTACTGAATCAGCAGGGCCATCTTCAACGATAGCGCCTTTTTCGATCCATACGATCCGATTGCACAGGGATCTGACCAGATCCAGATTGTGAGATGTAAAAACCAGGACACGACCTCGATCCATAAGCTCGCGCATGCGTCTGCCGGACTTTACCGAGAAATGCTGATCGCCAGCACCGAACGCTTCATCGATGAGCAAGATATCCGGGTCAATAGAGGTCGCCGTGGAGAACGCCAACCGAATGAACATGCCGCTGGAGTACGTCCGAACGGGTTGGCTCAAGGCCTCGCCAAGCTCAGAGAACTCCACAATGCTAGGCATGGTCTCTTTGATCCGTTGCCATTCCATTCCCTGCAGCAAGGAACGAATCCGTACGTTCTCATACCCACTAAGCTCCATTTCGAATCCTGTCGCGAACTCGAAGAGCGGGGCTACGGTGCCTTGTACTCGAGCAGTTCCAGAGGTTGGCGGCAGGATGCCGGCCAGCACCCGCAGCAACGTGCTCTTTCCGGCGCCGTTTGGGCCAATGATACCGACGCGTTCGCCGTCCTGAATACTAAGATCGATGCCGTTCAGTGCTCGCTTGTGCGGAACCGTAGTTCTTCTGAGCAGTCGCCTGGCGATACCCAAACTGTTTTCCAGCGGATAGTCGACGACGACTCGCTCCACACGAATGGCCTCGCTACTCATAGCGCGTACACCAGGCGGGAGTCCAGACGCTTGCAGAACGGCATGACCACCAGCGCGAGCACCATGACGTAGCCAAGCGCCCCACCCCAGATTTCCAGAGTTGGCGGCGATCCCGTCAACAGGGGGTGCCGTACCACCTCCAGTAGGTAGTAGAAAGGATTGAACTGATACACAGCCCCCAGACCGCGTTCCTCCAGCATCTTTGCTGGAAAAATAATAGGCGTGACAAAGAAAATAACATTCATCAGGCTGCTCATCGCATGCGGAAAATCGCGGATGTAGGGTGTGATGTATGCGCTCAGAAACGCGTGGAAGGTCGCAGCCGCGACTAGCAGGAACAGGCCGGGCAACGCGAGTGCGAGCCCCGCAATGCTGAAGTGGCCGAAGACAGCGATCACGACCACGCAGACGAGCAGCGAGAAGGACAGCGTGATGGTCTGAGCCAGCAACGTCCGATAGATGTAGACCTGTTTAGGTAGATTGAATTGCTTCACATAGCCTGCCGACCCCAGAAAACTGCCACTGGACTCGACGAAACTAGCCGTTATGTAACCCCACAGCGCGAAGCCCACTGTCAGAAACGGCACAAACGTACGGGTGTCCAGCTGGAACAGCCGCGCATAAATGAGTCCGACCCCGCCCGCCCAGATCGCGAAACTCACCACAATCCAGGCAGCGCCCAGACTGGACCGCGCAAACTTCCCCCGCAAGTCGTTGATCGCGAGATAACCCCAGACTCGCCAAAGTCTGAGGCCATTCAGAACATCACGATGGAATACGCCCGACTGCCTCATTGGGCGAACTCCAGACCCCCGCCATCCACGCCGCTCGAGCGAGCGCTGGAGGGCATTAGCATCGTGATCAGACCATCGCGCGAACCCGTTCCGGAAAACCCAACCGACTCGTACAGACGGATGGCCCGCTCGTTGTCCTCAAATACTTCCAGATGGACTTCATGGAGCCCGAGGTTCTCGAAGGTCCAGTCCAACGTCAGTATCAGGGCCTCCCTGAAGAGACCCTTTCCGCGCAAATCGGGCGCGGAGAGAAAGCGACCCACCTCCGCGCGCATGTTGGCCTCGTCGAAGTTGTAGACCGACGTTTGACCCACGGGTTCGCCATCATGCGTTTCGGCAAAGAACATGCAATCGGGCGATGCGCTCTCCGAATAACGTTGGAACCAGGATATGTGCGCATCCATTTGAAGAAGCCCCTGCGACTTGAACCACTTGCGCGAACGCTCGTCGTTTCGCCACGTCAGCGTGTTCACCAGATCGTCCTCGGATAGCGGACGAAGACGAATCATCTGACCAGAGGCACACACAACGCCATCCGTGAGGAACGGGTTCATTTTGCGTACTGTGCGATAAGGGTGGCGACCTTTTGTACATCGTTGTGGGTCAAGCCCATATGCATCGGCAAGGAGAGGATCTCCGTACTAGCCTTGGCGGCATTGGGACACGTGCCCGCCCCGAACTTGTACATGCTGTACTCGGTATTGTCGCGGTAGTGCACACCCGGATAGATCTCGTTCTCGTTGAGGGCCAGCATCAACTCATCGCGATTGTTGACGCGAACCTGGAACAGGTGCGTGGCGCTTTCGATGCCTGGCTGCATGGGAATGAGACGTACTTGGCTCGCGTCCGCCAGATACTGGCGATACCACTTCGCCAACTGGCGCCGATACGCATTATCCTGATCGAGGTAACGCAACTGCACCAACCCTATGGCCGCCATGATCGAATTGCCGTGGAACTTGTAGCCGACGCGCTCGACGTCATACATCCATTTGTAAGCACCCTGCGATGCCGTGCGCGCGTAGGTATCCTTGTTGATACCTAGCCAAGAGAGCTTGCGTACCTCTTCGTCATCTTGCTGGTCGGCAAAGCAGATCATGCCGGAATCGGCGGTGGGCAAGTTCTTGACTGCTTGGAAACTGAAGACGGTGACGTCGGCGTCATGGCCAACCTGCCGCCCGCCCACGCGTGTACCCGCCATGTGCGCGGCATCGAGGATCACGGCTATGCCCTTCTCGCGGCATAGCTTGACGATCTCCGCATATTTGCCCGTATTGCCACCCAACCCCACGAACATCACAGCACGTGTCTTGTCAGTAATGCGCTCACGGACGCTTTGCGGATCCAGACACAAAGTCTCGTCCACGTCAGCGAAGACAGGAGTCAGGCCGTTGTAGACGATCGCGTGATTCGACGACACGAAGGTCAGGGGCGTCGCGATGACTTCATCTCCCGGCTGCCAGCCATGGCGACGACCCAGTATTTCCAACGCCAGTTGGAGGCCGACCGTATTGGAACTCAGGAAATGAGCATGCGGTAGCCCCGTGTAGATTTTCCAATCTTCCTCAAACGCCACGGTCTTGAAACCCAACCCCGTCCATCCCTTCTCGAGGCACTCACGAATTTCAGCGAGGCATTCGTCGACACGGAATTTCGGTACAAACAATTGAATAGCCATTCTCTACTCCACATTCTGGCGTTTTTAGGTGACTACCCCATCCACGGGCAGCTCAAAAAAGTTAATTGAAACAGATACTTTCAGGCCACGCAGGCCACTTTGATAGTCTACAGGCTCGATCCTAGACTCAGATATATGTCGGCCTTCAGATCCGCTAGGACTTCAACCCCCACACTCAATCTGACCAGCCCATCTGTGATGCCCAAAGCGTCCCGTCGCACGACGGGCACCGACGCATGCGTCATCACCGCAGGATGATTCACCAAGCTCTCCACACCACCCAGCGATTCCGCTAGCGTGAATAGCGTCGTGTTCTCGCAAAACTTCCTCGCAGCGTCGAATCCACCCTTCAGAACGATGGAAATGATGCCGCCGTAACCGTGCATCTGCTTCGCCGCGAGCCCATGCTGGGGATGAGAGGCGAGCCCCGGGTAGATCACTTTCTCGATCGCCGGATGCGTCTCCAGCCACTGCGCCAACGCCATCGCGTTCTCGCAATGCGCCTTCATCCGCAGGTGCAGGGTCTTCAAGCCACGCAGCGCGAGGAAGCTGTCGAACGGCCCCTGCACGGCCCCGATGGAGTTCTGCAGGAACGCCATCTGTTCGGCCAGTTCCGCATCGTCTCCCACCACCACCATGCCGCCGACCATGTCGGAGTGGCCGTTGAGGTACTTGGTGGCCGAATGCATGACGATGTCCGCACCCAGCGCGAGCGGGCGCTGCAGGATGGGGGAGGCGAAGGTGTTGTCGACGACCACGCGCAGGCCGCGCTTGTGCGCGATGTCGCAGATGGCCGCGATGTCGACGATCTTCAGCATGGGATTGGTCGGGGTTTCCACCCACACCATTCGCGTTGCCGGGGTGATGGCGGACTCGAACGCCGCCAGGTCGGTCAGGTCGACGAAGCTGAAATCCAGCGCGGCGGTGCGCTTGCGCACGCGCTCGAACAGTCGGTAGCTGCCGCCGTAGAGGTCGTCCATCGCGATGACATGGCTGCCGCTGTCCAGCAGTTCCAGCACGGTCGAGGTGGCCGCCATGCCGGAGGCGAAGGCGAAACCGCGACTGCCGCCTTCTAGTGCCGCCACGCAGCGCTCGTAGGCGAAGCGCGTCGGATTGTGCGTTCGCGAATACTCGAACCCCTGGTGCACGCCCGGGCTGCTCTGGGCATATGTGGACGTGGCATAGATGGGCGGCATGACCGCGCCGGTGCTGGGGTCCGGAGACTGCCCACCATGAATAGCCAGTGTGCCCAGGGCAAGGTCGCCGGGCGCCCCACTGGCGGGGGTCGAAGAGTGCGCCATGTTCATGTTCCTTCAAACAGCCGGACATTCTACCAGCCGGGTCTTAACGTACCGTCCATGCGAAACTCCGCCCGCCGACCGACGGGCGTCGCTCCTACTGTGCGCGGCGTCGCAGGTAATTCAGCAGATCGATGCGGGTGATCAGGCCCAGGAAAGCGTCACCGTCGGTGATGATGGCCACTTGGCCCCGGTCGAACACCGGCAGCAGCGCCTCGATCGGCGACCGGACATCGAGTCGGTCCAGCTTGCTGACCATCGCCGTCAAGACGGGGTCGCGGAAACGCGCCTCGTCGCCGTACACATGCAGCAGCACGTCGCTTTCGTCGACGATGCCGGCCAGCTTGTCGCCCTCCATTACCGGCAGCTGGGAGACGTCGTACAGCTTCATGCGCTGGTAAGCGGTGGTCAGCAGATCGGTGGGACTGACCACGACCGTATCCCGCTGACTGTAAGGGCGCAGGATCAGGTCGCGCAGGTCGCCGTGCTGGGGACGCTCGATGAAGCCGTTGTCCAGCATCCAGTAGTCGTTGTACATCTTCGACAGGTACTTGTTGCCGGTGTCGCAGACGAACACGAGCACGCGCTTCGGCGTGGTCTGCTCGCGGCAATACTTGAGCGCCGCCGCCAGCAGGGTGCCGGTGGACGAGCCGCCCAGGATGCCCTCCTTCGCCAGCAGCTCGCGAGCGGTGTGGAAACTCTCCGCGTCGCTGATCGCGTAGGCCTTCTTGACCCGGCTGAAATCCGAGATCTGCGGCAGGAAGTCTTCGCCGATGCCCTCCACCAGCCAGCTGCCCGACTTCGTGCTGAGCGTGCCTTCGTTGATGTACTGCGTCAGGATCGATCCGACGGGATCGGCCAGTACCATTTCGGTCTGCGGCGATTGCTCCGCGAAGCAGCGCGACAGGCCGGTCATGGTGCCGGAACTACCGCAGCCGAAGACGATGGCATCCAGCCGGCCGTCCATCTGGCGCAGGATTTCAGGGCCGGTACCGTACTCGTGCGCGGCCGGATTGTCGGGGTTGCCGAACTGGTTGATGAAGTAGGCGCCGGGTGTCTCGCGCGCGATGCGCTCGGCCAGGTCCTGATAATACTCAGGGTGCCCCTTGGCGACGTCCGAACGGGTCAGGATGACCTCGGCGCCCATCGCCTTGAGGTTGAAGATCTTCTCCCGGCTCATCTTGTCCGGGACCACCAGCATCAGCTTGTAACCCTTCTGCTGCGCGACCAGCGCCAGGCCGATGCCGGTATTGCCGGCCGTGCCCTCGACGAGGGTGGCGCCAGGCTTCAGGTCGCCGCGCTTTTCGGCGGCCTCGATCATCGACATGCCGATGCGGTCCTTGATGGACCCGCCGGGGTTGGCGCTCTCGAGTTTCAGGTAGAGGGTGCAGAGCCCGGTGTCGAGGCGCTTGGCCTGGACGATCGGCGTGTCGCCAATCAGCTCGAGTACGGAAGAGTGGATCGCCATGCGGCCGTGCATCCGGTGCGGTACGGGCCCGGATTATCGCACTTGGGTGACGCGGACGGCGACGGCCGACGAGGAGGCCGCCGCCGCCCGCGACGAGAAAGTGAGGCGCCTAGTGCGGTTTGGCGTCGTAGATCCGGAGCAATCGCTCCTTCGCGTGCAGCTTTTCGCGCTTCATCTGGCCGAGCAGGGTGTCATCGATGGGCAGCACGCCGAGTTCGGCGTCGGTGACCTTCTTGTCCAGCTCGCGGTGGCGCTGGTAGAGCTGCTTGAACTCCGGATCGGCCTTGATGAGCGCATCAATGTCGGCCTGCGGTTGACCTTCGAACATGATCATTACCTCCTTCAGCGGAAATACGAACGCCCCGGCCTTCACAGGCACGGGGCGTTGGCTTGGGAGCGGAGCCTCTGGCCGGCGGCACCGGTGCGTCCCGCCAGGACGCCCACGGCCAGCTGCTTGCCGGCGGCGGTCTCCAGGGGTATCGGAACGGGCGTCATCGGGTCGATTCTCCGGTGAGCCAAGCGACGGGAGTCGCTTGGGAATATGACCCTACTCCTCGACCAGCAGGCCGGCAAGCGCGATGTCAAGTCATTGATTCTGAAAGGAAACCGCACGCGGGACAATGTTCAGGCTATTCGCCGGGAAGCCAGAAAGGTTCATCCAAGCTCATGATTTTCAAGGGAAAATCAGTGCGTGATGATCATTTCCAGCGCCCGAGCCTTGGTACCCGTACCTTTCGCGATGCTCTGCAGGCGCGACTTCTGCACCCCGGCCGCCGTCAGCGCGTCGCGCAAGGCATCCGCACGACGCTGCCCCGGCGTCTGGTTGTCGCCGTAGCCCTCGATCCGGGCGCGCGCCTTGGGGTTGGCTTGCAAATACGCGGCCAGTGCGCTCGCGGTGGATGTGCCGCCGCCCGATAGCTTGGCGGAATTGCCAGCGAACACGTTGGCGCCCAGCGTGAATACCTCGCCCCGCGCCTCGAACTTCGAGGCAGGCAACTTGGCCCCGGACACCAGCTCGGCCTCTTCGCGGGCGAGTTTCAGCTCCCGCTGGCGAGCGGCACTCAATCGGTTGGCCTGCTGGCCTGCCACGGTATCGAGGGTGGTCTCGGCCTCCTGCCGCGCCAGTGCCTCGGCCTCGGCGGCCAGCCGCAGGCGTTCGGTTTCCTCGGCCTGGATCTGCGCCTGCACGCGAAGACGTTCGGCCTCGCGCCGGGCACGCTCGGCCTCGCGTCGGCTCGCCTCGACCAGCAGTTCGCTGCGCGTACGGTCCAGGCGATCGGCCTCGCGGCGTGCCGCCTGGGTCCGCGCGGCGATCTCGGCGATCTCGACCCGACGTTCGGCCACGAACTGCAGGGTTTCGCGTTGACTGCGACGGCCCTTGTACAGCGCCGTCACCGCATGCTGCGCCTGCAATTTCTCGTACGCCGCGTGCTCGCTCAGGACGGGATCGGACTGCAGTGCCGCCAGGCGCTGGCTGAGCTGGGCGACCACCGGGTTGTCGGCGGCGATCGCGGTGGCCGCCACCAAGGGCAGCACTAGGGCCAGCGACAGCCGAACCATGCGGTCGTAAGCGCTCATCGACCGCCCTCCCCGAGCTGGCGCTGCAGGTCCGCGATCTCCGCGCGGCGCTGGTCCACATCCGCCATGGCGACGGCCTCCTCGCTGCGCGCGCGCGCCAGATCGGCGTCCGCGGCGGCGCGCACGGCGAAATCGAGGGCCTCCTTCTTGCTGCGCGTGGCCTGCGCCTGCGCGAGCGACTGGCGGGCCGCCGCCAGCGGCGCGGGTGCGTACTGGTCCGCATCGGCCTGGTCGGCACGCTGCACCGCCTTGATCGCCGCTTCCAGTTCGGGGGTCGGCGCGTTCTGGGCGAACGCCGGCGACAGCACGATTGCCGCTACTGCGGCGGCCATCACATGCAGGGGCCTGCGGAAGTGTGCGAAGCTAACAGTCATTGGGGTGCCGTGACGTTGAGGGGTACGCGCGGCCATTGTCTGTAGCCTTCGGCGCCGTTGCAACGTGTGCCGCGCATCGTGGGGAGTGTTGCACATGGACATCGGCTATTTCCTGAAGCTGATGACCGAGAAGAACGCCTCGGACATGTTTCTCACGACCGGGGCGCCGGTCTACATCAAGATCGAAGGCAAGCTCTATCCGCTGGGCAACACCGGATTGCCGCCCGGCATGGTCAAGAAGATCGCTTACTCGCTGATGGACGAAGGCCAGGTGCCTGTCTTCGAGCGCGAGCTCGAGCTCAACATGGCCATCGCCCTGCACGACGCCGGCCGCTTCCGCGTCAACGTGTTCAAGCAGCGCGGCGAAGTGGGCATGGTCATCCGTGCGATCCGCAGCGTGATCCCCACGATCGAGGAGCTGAACCTGCCGCCGGTGCTGAAGGACATCATCATGACCCCGCGCGGTCTGGTGCTGATCGTCGGCTCCACCGGTTCCGGCAAGTCGACGTCGCTGGCGTCGATGATCGACTACCGCAATACCACCAGCACCGGCCATATCCTGACCATTGAGGATCCGATCGAGTACCTGCACCGGCACAAGCAGTCCATCGTCAACCAGCGCGAGGTCGGACTGGATACGCATGCGTTCCACAATGCGCTGAAGAACGCGATGCGCGAGGCGCCGGACGTCATCCTGATCGGCGAAATCCTCGACGCGACCACGATGGAAGCGGCCATCGCCTTCGCCGAAACCGGCCACCTGTGCCTGGCGACGCTGCACTCCAACAATGCCGACCAGACCATCGAGCGCATCCTCAACTTCTTCCCGGAAAGCGCACACAAGAACGTGCTGATGAACCTGGCGCTCAACCTGCGCGCCGTGGTGTCGCAGCGCCTGGTCAAGGGCACCGACGGTCGTCGCATGCCGGCGGCGGAAGTGCTGATCAATACACCGATGATCCGCGACCTGCTTCGCCGCGGCCAGGTGCACGAGATCAAGGCCGCCATGGAGGAGTCGCTCGAGGAAGGCATGGAAACCTTCGACCAGTGCCTGTTCCGCATGGTGAAGGAAGGCCTGATCGAGCAGGAGGAAGCCCTGCGCGCTGCGGACTCGCGCGATGGCCTGGCGCTGAAGTTCCGCCTCTCCGAAGGCAGCAAGGGCGAGCACGATCCGTACGCGGATTACGACACGGCCAGCAGCTCGCCGCGGATCACCCACGGCTTCGGCTGAGCACGCCGCGTCGCCGAACGGCATGCGGGTCAACGGGCGGGGAAACCCGCCCGTTCCGTTTTCGGCGACATCCGGTCAGGCGTTGGCGTCGGGCTGGTTCTCCGGCCTGGCCTGATCGAAGGCCGGGAGCGCGAGACAGGCCTGCTCGATGCGGACGATCGTGGGAAAGGCGCTCATGTCCACACCGAACCGGCGCGCGTTGAACACCTGGGGCACCAGGCAGCAATCCGCCAGTCCGGGGGTCTGCCCATGGCAGAAGGCCCCCGTGGCGGCATCGCCGGCAAGCAGGGCCTCCATCGGTGCGAACCCTTCTATGATCCAGTGCTTCACCCAGTCGTCGCGCTCGGCCTGCGGCACGTTCCAGGTGCCTTCGAAGTACTGCAGCACGCGCAAATTGTTGAGCGGGTGGATGTCGCACGCGACCATCTGCGCCAGCGCGCGCACCCGCGCGCGGTCCCGGGCCGTCATCGGCAACAAGCGTGGCGACGGCCAGGCTTCGTCCAGGTACTCGAGGATGGCGAGCGACTGGCGGATCACCCGCACGCCGTGCTGCAGGGTGGGCACCATGTGCTGGGGATTCTTGGCGACGTAGTCCGGCGCGTGCTGCTGGCCGCCGTCGCGGACCAGATGCACGGGCGCGGTTTCGTAGGCCAACCCCTTGAGATTCAGACCGATGCGCACGCGATACGCGCCGCTGGAACGCCAGTAGGAATACAGCCTGAGGTGCTCAGCCATGCAACCCGCTCCCCGCGGCTTGCGCCTTCGAATCCCCGGAATCCATGTCCATGCCCGACCCGCTCCGTCCTGAAGTCACACTGGGGCCGGCCGCGCCCTCAAGGCAAGGGTTGCGGCTCGATACGCTGCTCGATCGCGCCAAAAATGGAACGTCCGTCACAGTCCATCATTTCGATGCGGACCACGTCGCCGAAACTCATGAACGGCGTGGACGGCTTGCCATCGCGCAAGGTCTCGACCGTACGCTGCTCGGCGAAGCAGGACGCACCTTTCGACGTGTCCTCATTGGCGATGGTGCCGGAACCGACGATGGTGCCTGCCGACAGCGGGCGGGTCTTGGCCGCATGCGCGACCAACTGGGCGAAGTCGAACTGCATGTCCACCCCCGCCTCCGGCGCGCCGAACCACTCGCCGTTGATGTGCGTGACCAGCGGCAGGTGGACCTTGCTGTCGCGCCAGGCAGCGTCCAGTTCGTCAGGCGTGACGAATACCGGCGACAGTGCCGAGCGCGGCTTGGATTGCAGGAAGCCGAAGCCCTTGGCGAGTTCGCCCGGGATCAGGTTGCGCAGCGACACGTCGTTGACCAGGCCGATCAGCTGGATGTGACCCGCCGCCTGCACCGGTGTCACCGCCATCGGCACGTCGTCGGTGACGACGACGATCTCGGCTTCCAGGTCGATCCCGTACTCCTCGCTGACCACTTTCACCGGATCGCGCGGTCCGTAGAACGCGGCGCTCGTGGCCTGGTACATCAACGGGTCGGTATAGAAGCTCTCCGGCACTTCCGCATTGCGGGCGCGACGGACGCGCTCCACGTGCGGCAGGTAAGCGCTGCCGTCGACGAACTCGTAGGCACGGGGCAGCGGCGCGGCGAGCGCCTGAAGGTCGATGTCGAACGCGCCATCGGCGTCGCCCGCATTCAAGGATTCGTACAGTGCGTTGAGGCGCGGCGCGGTGTTGCTCCAGTCCTCGAGCGCGCGCTGCAGCGTCGGCGCGATGCCGGTGGCGCGCACACCGCGGGCCAGATCACGGGACACGACGATCAACGTACCGTCGCGACCACCTTCCTTCAGGGAACCCAGCTTCATCGGAACTCCAGGATGCGGGCGCCCATGCGCCATGGTTTCAATTGTAACGAAAGACCGGCCATGTCAAGCCGCAATCGGATCGCCCTGGAAACCGTCCTTGCGGAAGGTCAGCACCAGGGTATCGCGATGACCTTGCCCATCCAGCGGCTGGATCGGGGTGGATTCGTGGATGACGCGTTCGTCATCGAGGAACAGCAGCGACCAGGGCGCCTCCAGCGTGAAGCGCTGCCCGTCCGGCCCTGCGGCGGCGAACACGCGTGTTTCGCCCCCTTTGATGCCCTGCCTGCCCAACAACAGCACCGCGACGAAATCCACGCCATCGCGGTGCGCACCTTCCGGGGTTGGCCGGCCGATGCCGTCGGTGGTGTCGATGCGGAACTGGTGCGCCTCGACGTACCACGCGCGCTCGCCCTTGAGTTCGGAACACCAGCGGCCCAGCCCCAGCAGGAGTTGTCGCCATGCCCGGGCTTCCGCGACGGCCGGCTCGATCGGCTCGAACCAGCGCTGCATGCCGCCATGCAGGGCGTTGTAATCCAGGGACTGCCAGTGCGCGCGGTGTGGCGCTTGCACGATGCCTTCCGCATCCAGGACGAAGCACGAATGCCGCCGCCGCCGATAGCGGCCGCCGTCCTTGAGGTACTCGTCCACTTCCAGCCGATCCCAGCTTGGCAGCAATGCATCGAGCGCGCCGAGATCGACGTCCACGGCGTCGGCCATGGCCCGCGGCTCGAGCACCGCGTAGCCGCGCTCCTGCACGCGGCGCACGGCCTCGTCGGCAGGGCAGAACGGAGGTTGGAACATCGCGACCATGGCAAGACCCCTCAACGCAAAAACCCGCCATGGGCGGGCTTTTGCGGATGTCCAGTGGACGTCAAGTTGGCAGCCCCGGATGGATTCGAACCACCGAATGCCTGAGTCAGAGTCAGGTGCCTTACCGCTTGGCGACGGGGCTGTGTAACCAGTGACGCGTAGTGTAGCGCGTCTGTTAGCGCTTGGAGAACTGCGTGGCGCGACGCGCCTTGTGCAGGCCGACCTTCTTGCGCTCGACTTCACGCGCATCGCGGGTCACGAAGCCTGCCTTGCGCAGTTCCGACTTCAGCGTTTCATCGTATTCCACCAGCGCGCGGGCGATGCCCAGGCGGATGGCGCCGGCCTGGCCGGTGATGCCGCCACCGGTGGTGGTCACGGTGATGTCGAAGGTTTCGGTGTTCTTGGTCAGCTCCAGCGGCTGGCGCACGATCATGCGGCCGGTTTCGCGGCCGAAGAACTCATCCAGCGGACGACCGTTGACCGTGATGTTGCCGGAACCCTTGCGCAGGAACACGCGGGCGGTGGAAGACTTGCGACGGCCGGTGCCGTAGTTCTGAGTGATAGCCATGATTAGATGTCCAGGACCTGCGGCTGCTGAGCGGCGTGCGGATGATTCGGGCCGGCGTAAACCTTGAGCTTGCGATACATGTCGCGGCCCAGCGGGCCCTTCGGCAGCATGCCCTTCACCGCGGTCTCGATGACGCGCTCCGGATGGCGCTCCAGCGCCTGGGCCAGCGTCTCGGTCTTCAGGTTGCCGATGTAGCCGGTGAAGCGGTGGTACTTCTTGTCGGCCAGCTTGTTGCCGGTGACGTGGATCTTCTCGGCGTTGATCACGACCAGGTAGTCGCCGGTATCAACGTGAGGGGTATAGACGGGCTTGTGCTTGCCGCGGAGGCGGCGGGCCAGCTCGGTGGACAGGCGACCAAGGGTCTTGCCTGCTGCGTCGACGACGTACCAGTCACGCTGGACGGTCTCGGACTTGGCGGTAAAGGTGCTCATGTGGATCTCATGTGTCTGGTCGGGCGGATTCCGCGGTTTCCCGGGCGGAACTTTGCCACGCGTTGTGAAGGGTGAAACGGAAGAGGCGGGATTGTACGGGGCGATACCGCAGTGCGCAACCCTCCGGAGCCTCGGACACGCAGGGCCCCGGGGCAGACGCCGGGAGCGCCTAGGCGGCACAATGGCCTCATGAACACCCGGACCTATTCGCCCCTCGATCAATGGCTGGTGGAGGCCCAGCGCGGCCTGGACACGGTGTTCGGCAGCCCCCCCGCCCAGCGCGCAAACCCCGCCGGGGATACCCCCGAGGTCGCGCTAGAGCCGGACGAACAGCGTCATGCTGCCGGCCTGATGCGCATCAACCACGTAGGTGAGGTCTGCGCGCAGGGCCTGTACTTCGGCCAAGCCGCCGTGGCACGGGACGATGCCACCCGCCTCCACCTGCTGGACGCCGCCCAGGAAGAAACCGACCACCTCGCCTGGTGCGCGGACCGGCTGCGTGAACTGGACAGCCGGCCCAGCCTGTTCAATCCGCTTTGGTACGCGGGCAGTTATGCCCTCGGCGCCCTCGCCGGCCTGCGCGGCGATGGCTGGAGCCTGGGGTTCGTGGTGGAGACCGAACACCAGGTCGAGGCCCATCTGGACGAACACCTTGAATCCCTCCCGCCCGCCGACCTGCGCAGCCGCGAGATCCTGAAGGTCATGAAGGCCGATGAGGCACGCCATGCCGAACACGCCGAAGAAGCAGGCGCGCGCATCCTGCCGGCCCCCATCCCGATGCTGATGGCCGGGGCCTCGAAGCTGATGAAGGCCGTCGCGTATCGCTTGTAGGGTGCGCCTTGGCGCACCGTCCCATGGCGCTGAATGCTCCGCAATCCAGCCTGGACGACGGGTTCACGGGTTCACTCGCGCGGCACCCGCTACGACGCGAGCTTCAGGCCAATGATGCCGGCCACGATCAGGCCGATGCAGACCAGCCGCGCCGCCGTGGCAGGCTCCTGGAACAGCCACATGCCCACACAGGCAGTCCCGACGGCACCGATGCCCACCCAGATCGCATAGCCCGTTCCCAGCGGGATGTGCTTCAGGGCTGCCGCCAGCAGCCAAAAGCTGGCCGCCGCGGCCACGGCCGTGACCACGCTGGGGACTAGCCGGGTAAAACCTTCGGAGTACTTCAAGCCCACCGCCCACACCACTTCCAGCAATCCCGCCAACACCAGATAGACCCACGCCATACGTCACCTCCTCAGGTTGAGTGCCCGGGCCATAACGCGAAACGGCCCGGAACCTTCGTTCCGGACCGCCGTCGGTCCTGATGCACGGCTCGCGCCGCGGGCGGGTCGTCCCGCCATGTGTGTGGGCAGACTAGCGAAGGCCATCCGAACCGGATGTAACCCGCGCCCGTCGCCAACCCCTCATTCCGGCAGGTTGCGCCCGTGGTACAGCTCCTCGATCTCCCGCTTCAGGCGCGCCTCGATCTTCATGCGCTCCTTGAACGACAGGTTCTTGGCCTTCTCCTCGAACAGGTAGTTGTCGAGGTCGAACTCCTTCAGGTGCATCTTCGTGTGGAAGATGTTTTCCTGGTAGACGTTCACGTCGAGCATCTCGTAGCGCGACTTGATGTTCTTGGCCAGGAAGTCCTGGATCGAATTGATCTTGTGGTCGATGTAGTGCTTCTTGCCCTTCACGTCGCGGGTGAAGCCACGGACCCGGTAATCCATGATGACGATGTCGGATTCCAGGCTTTCGATCAGGTAATTCAGCGCCTTCAGCGGCGAGATCACGCCGCAGGTCGCCACGTCGATGTCCGCGCGGAACGTCGCGATGCCATTGTCCGGATGGGTTTCGGGATACGTGTGCACCGTGATGTGCGACTTGTCCATGTGCGCCACCACCGCGTCGGAGATGATCTCCTTGCCCGCATCCTTCTTGTCGATCACCGGCTCCTCGGAAATGAGGATGGTCACCGACGCGCCCTGGGGGTCGTAGTCCTGGCGGGCTACGTTGAGGATGTTGGCACCGATGATCTCCGCCACGTCCGTCAGGATCTGGGTGAGGCGGTCGGCGTTGTATTCCTCATCGATGTACTCGATGTACCGGCGACGCTCGTCTTCGGACGAGGCATAGCACACGTCGTAGATGTTGAAGCTCAGCGCCTTGGTGAGGTTGTTGAAGCCTTGCAGCCGCAGGCGAGGCAGGGGTTTTACCACGGCGGTGATCCCTCTTCGGGGGTGTCGGATGAGGGGGCGGATTATGCGCCATATGGGGTGACAGCGAAATGTCCGCCGCCCATCCGCCAGCGGGCCGTCGCACAGTGGCCCAGCCCTTGCATGGCCTGCGTTTGCCGTGGGCCACGTATTCGGACTAAGCTTCCTGAATTACAAGCCGTGACCACCATGAGCCCAGGCATCCCCCTTTCAGCCCCTGCTCGCCCCGCCGCCAGCCCCCTGACGCCGGACAACGCCACGCTTGAGCGCTTCCTGGCCCACAGCCACCGGCGCCGGTATCCGGCCCGCGCCGATGTCTTCCGCCCGGGCGACCCCGCCGGCACGCTTTATTACGTGGTGAGCGGGTCGGTAAGCATCATCACCGAGGAAGACGATGACCGCGAGCTGGTCCTCGGCTACTTCGGTTCCGGCGAATTCGTGGGCGAGATGGGCCTGTTCATCGAGTCCGACCGCCGCGAGGTCATCCTGCGCACGCGGACACAGTGCGAGCTGGCGGAAGTCAGCTACGAGCGCCTGCACCAGCTGTTCCTCGGCACGCTGTCGGCCGATGCACCCAAGCTGCTGTATGCCATCGGCGCCCAGCTGTCGCGTCGCCTGTTGGATACCAGCAGGAAGGCCAGCCGCCTCGCATTCCTCGACGTCACCGACCGCATCATCCGCACGCTGCACGATCTGGCCCGCGAACCGGAGGCCATGAGCCACCCGCAGGGCACCCAGCTGCGCGTTTCCCGCCAGGAGCTGGCACGCCTGGTCGGCTGCTCACGCGAAATGGCTGGCCGTGTATTGAAGAAGCTGCAGGCCGACGGTTCCCTGCACGCACGCGGCAAGACCGTCGTGCTGTACGGCACCCGCTGACCGCAGGGAACAGGCGGCCGGTCTTGTGGGCCTGCCGCTGCCCGGGTCGTCGTCTCCACCTGCTCGACCGTTGCAGCGCCCTCGCCTGTAATACTGCGCAGCGCTGGGCCACCTCGTTTGTCCGCACCCCTTCCGCAGGGGGCTGGCGCGCCAAAGCGCCGATACCTTTCCGAGGTTGACGCTGCGCCCGCATGGCCAAGCCAGCGGAATGTCGGACAGGACTGCCTGCGTCATCTTTGCCTTCACCGCATTGATAGGCGGCGTTATCGCGCCCGGGGTTGATGACGGTCGCCAGCAGCGCGCCGTTGGCCACGGCTCTTGCAGAAGTCATGCCTCACAAAGCGTGCAGGATGGGCGCGGCACAAGCCGGCCCACCCTGCACCTGACCGACGCAACCGAGCGGGTCGCACCCATGGCGTCCGAAACCTCACTGCGTCTCGGCCGCGGCTTCGGCGCGCGACTGATCCCGCGTGGCCAGAACTTGCTCGCGCCCGCGTCCTGAATACGCACGCAGCCGCCGCCAGGCCGCAGTGCGACGCATGGGCCGATGAATCGGCCCATGCGTGTCCCGTCCTGTCAGCGCGACGGCCCGGTCTGCTCGCGTTGCTGCGCCACTTGCTGGTCGGTGACCGATGGCGGGTCTTTCGGCTGCCAGCCCTGCGCGGCGGGCGTCTTGAGGTAATCGTCCAGCGCCTGGCGCATGGCACGATCATCACCCCCGTGCATCGCGGAGAACATGCGGTCTACGAACGAACGCTGCGCATCCTCGCTGCGCGGATTCTGCGCTGTGGCGTCCGCAGGCCGGGGGTCGCGATTGGCGGTCGCCAGTGCATCACGCGAGCGCTCCCCGAAGATCCCGTCCACTTTCAGCCCGCGGTCTTCCTGGAACGCTCGCAAGGCATGTTCGGTCTGCGGACCGAATTTGCCCGACGCCGTCTCCAGTGGCCGACCATCGGCGCCCCGATACCCCAGCTGGTTCAGTTGCTGCTGCAGGTCACGCACCGCGGCACCGGACGCTCCGTCACGCAGCACCTCGGGTGCTGCCGTCCGCATCGGAACAGCAGCACCACGTTCGGCGCCCTGCAGGTGCGGCAACGGGTCCACCTGTCGGCCATCGCGCCACATCTCGAAATGCAGGTGCGTGTCTCCCTGTGCAGGCGTGTTGCCGGTCCTGCCCATGGTGCCGATCTGCTGCCCGGCTTCGACACGCTGCCCATTGCGCACGCTGAAGGCGTCGAGATGGAAGTACTTGGTCAGCGTGCCGTCATCGTGCCGCACGTGCACGGTGTTGCCTGCCGCCCCATTGTTCGGACGCACCACCACGGTACCTCCCGCGACGGCCACGACCGGATCGCCGACGTTGCCCTCGATGTCGATGCCGCCATGACGCCGCCCACCGCTGCGTGGCGTACCGAACTCCCCCCGGCCCTCGCGTGGCTTGTCGGCCTGGTTGATGTCATGGTTGCCTGGGGTCGGCCAAGCCAATCCGCCCTCGCGCTGCCGTGCTTCAGCGGCTGGGGCGCGATTGCGATCCTGCTCGGGAAGCGCAAGCTGCTGTGCGATCGCCTCGCGCGTACGCGCGTCGGCGTTGCCGGTGGCTTCAAGCTGGTTCGCAGCCTGGAACGCACGCACGGCTTCCTGCGTCCTGCCTCCATAGATGCCGGAGCGCGTCTCCAGTTCCGCACCCTGGCCGTCGCGGAATCCCAGCTGGTTCAATGAGGTTTGCAGCGCGCGCACGTCCTCACCGCGTTCGCCACGCTGCAGCACACCATCCGCCAGCGGCGACGTGCGCTCGCGGGCAGCCGCATCCGGCTGGCTCGCCTGGATGCCGCGGTCCGGGATACTGATAGCCGCGTACTTGGTATTCCAGTACTGCGAGAACGTATTTGCCAACTCGCGATCGTCGAGGCCGCGCAGGTCTGCGTAGGCACGCCCCGTCAGGCGCTCCACGTCTCGCTCGCTGATATTGTTGAGGATATTCCTGCGCGTGTTGGTACGGGTGAACTCACCCGCCTCGATCGCATTCTGGATGGACGCATAGCCGGCCGCGCCCTGCTGGTGGGCCAGATACAGGTCCAGTCCGCTCGGCGTCTCGTTCCCGGAGAGGAAATCGTGTCCACTGCGGGCCTGCCGACGTGTGATGTCGGCCAGATTGTCCGAATACAGCGCCGCCGCCGCGCGGGTGTTCGCCACCGGATCGAACTCGCGCCCCGCTATTCCGTAATCCTCGGCAGTGCCCGGTACGAACTGGAAAAGTCCTTTCGCGCCACTGGGATTGCTTGCATTCGGATCGAAGCGACCGCCTGTCTCGATGTAGGCGAATCGCAGGAAATCTTCCCGCGGAATGCCGCTTTCCTGTGCTTGTCTTTCGATGATGTCGAGAATCTGCTCACGTGTGTACTGACTGGCCATCGTTGGCTCCTTTGCTGAAGTACGCGACCGGGGGGTCGCTGGACGTCAACCGGGCCCCTCCCTGGGCCTGCTACAAGTCGGTCAACTGTGAATCCGCTTACTTTTCGTAGCGTTGCGTCGCCTGATCGAAGGTGTAGACCACGGTGTCCGCCTCCGTCATGTCGCGAACCTTGCCGGGCGCGGCGATAGTGGTTCCCTTCGAGACAACCTTGAGGTCAGGCAGGCCCGCACCGGTCTGCTCGAATGCGAGCGTCCCGCTGCTCGCCGCGCAAGGCATCACCTCCCCACCATCGCACGCATCACTATTGTCGTAGCTCACGGGAATGCTCCCCAGATAGCCCCATTGCCTGAATCCGAGTGCGTCCACGTCGTCAGGATCGAACAGAAGCAAGGCGAACATGCGTACGTCCGTGCCGTTCACGAAATCCAACGTCGGTACCGCCAAGAGGTAGCGACCGTCGCCGGTCGTGAAAGACTGTGCCTTTCGCGATTCATCGATCTGCTCGGCCCGCCCCATCCTGCCGAACTCGCCGACATAGCCGTCCGTGTCGGGCTTGGACCACTCGGCCTTGCCCTCCTTCTCCACGCGCGTGAACGTCGCCTGTGAGATGGCGACATGCTCGGGGTCCATCATCCCGTTGTCGCCCTCTGGACCCTCGCCCTCGCTTTTGCTGCCGAAGCCCGTGAAGTAGTGCTTTCCTTTGAGATCGAACGCATGGCCGTACCAGTAGCTGACGGTGGCACCGCCGTCGACCTCGTAGCTGACCGCACCGTCGCCATCCCGCTGGTAGATGAAATACAACACGCTGTCCGCGGAGGGCGGCTTCAGCTCTGACATGGCTTCTTCCTTATTCTGGGGGGGCGTCGCCTGCTCCACGGCCTGCGCACTTCGCGGAGCAGGCACGTCGCACGCGCCCACGATCATTGCCATTGCGACCAGGAGCACGGGGGAAAGGACCTTCATGCGTTGCAACCTCATGTGGGCGACTCCATGACAAGAGCGTTCGTGGGCAAGAAAGGCGCCGGCATCAGTGACGGATGGGCGTGTTCTCGGGCCGGCCGCGACCCTCCCATCGACCCGACTCGATCGCCTTCGGACAGACCGACTTGTATTGGGCGAACGAGAGCGTGTCGTCCTGGGTCCAATCCTTGCCGTACGGGTTCGGTGGCCGACAATAGGGCATCAACATGAAAGCCCCGGTGAAGGGTGGCATGGGCTTCCAGCACGGCATCGGATTCTTCCTCACGTCCTGGCCCTGCGTGCAGAACACGAAGGGGTCGTCCATGCGGTAGTGAAGCGGCTGGTAGTAGCCGTCGGTCTGGGCACTGAGATCGAACAGCACTACCAGTCCCAACAGAATTCCAAGCTTGATGGTCTTTTTCATCGTCGTACTCCTTTTGGGCAGAGGCCTGGCGAACGCTCTGCGGACACAATCCAAGTCATCGCGCCATCGGGTGACCGGACGGAGCAAGGGTTTCACGCTGCAGGATTTCCTGGACTGGCAGCTGTTGCGGAATTTCGCCGCGGTGCTCATGTACCCGCGCAAACCAGGCATGACCGAACTCGGATGCCTGCAGCTCTTCCTGTGCGGCGCGCAGGGCGCCCGACTCGCCCGTCCTTGCCGCCTGCAACAAGCGCTCCACTTCCGACGACGGAGGCCGCGCCTCACGCCGGAGCGGCGGATGGAACGGGAGGGAGTCGTTTACGACATCCGCCGCACCCACGCGTTCGCTGGTGGTGTTCGCGGTCGCGGCATTCGCGCCCCACTTCGATAGCGGCTGTGTCTGGCCCGTCCATTTCTCACGCGCAGCGGGCTCTCCTGGCAGAAGTGGGCCGCGTGCAGCATCGATCCCATCCCGCAACGCGCCGAAGGGGCCGCGGGAAACCACGGTGATCCCCCGGCGCAGATCCGCCACATCGTCCCGGTAACCGGCGATCGCGCGATGGCTTTCTGCTGCAAGAGCGCTCGCTCGGGAGTCATCCAGCACGGAGCGGTCGCGCGCACCCTGGCCATCGACTGGGAGGAAGTGGTGCATTGAATGCGAACCCAACGAAGCGCCTGCAGCCAAAAGAGGATTGTCTGGCGTGACGACATCCAACAGGCGGCTATTGTGGTAACCGGAGGCCTGCAATGTCGCTACCTCCTTCTCGGTGGCATATACCCTGACGGAACCGTAGTGTGGACTGGCCGCGCTGACGGTATCGGCCGCCATCACGTGGTTGAGTACTCTACCGCCACCTTCTGGGATGCGGCGGTCCAGACTTGCTGCGCCATACGCATTGAACGTCTCACCCCGCAGATCGAAGTAATGCGCCGTGATCTGGGCCAGCGTTCCACCGAGTGAGTGGCCCGTCACGGTGACCTCCGGAGCGTTCTTCCCGGGCTGCATCCCTTCTTGCATGGCAAACGCGATCGCACGCCTCGTCAGTTCAACCGCCTCGTTGGCCTGCGGATTGATACGGCTCAACACCATCGAGCCGTCGGTGACGACGCCATCCTTCCATATCTGTTCGGTGCCACGATGAGCGACCACGATCTCCCCGCCATCAACACGCTGATATAGCGTGCCTTGGTACCCAGTCTTCTTGCTGTCGACATGCTCCAAGATGCGGTAATCGACGCCGCCGAGAGTGACGGGCTCCCGCTGCGCAGGAGGCCGCATGCCGACAGCGCGATCCGCATATGAATCGTTGGCAAGCTCAGCATAGTCGTGGGACTGGATCCTCACGGCAACACCTCTGCAGAAGCCAAGGAAATCATGAAAAATTCGCTCCGCTTCTCATCAGGTAGGCCATCGAGGCTACGCTCGCCGGACACGGGAAATCCGTCGTAGTCAGCCACACGTGGATATCGACTCTTCCAGTAGTACCTAACCTCTGACCCTGAAGAAATCACCGACTCAGAATCGATACTCGGGATGAAGCTAGCGTCCGCCTCATCCGCTGTCGCACTCAAGTGGACACTTACAGAAGCGAATTTCCAGCGGCAGAAGCCATGCCCGTAATAATCCTCATCAAGAACCAAGTCGGCGTACACCGTTCCACGAAACTCCTCCCCCGAGACTCGGATCAGCTTGAAGGGCTCGCTCGTGCTGATTCGAGGAAATGCGCCCGCTACGGGAAGCTTCTTCCCACACTCGGCCGAGTTCTCCACGTCGTACTGCGCCACTCCTTCGATCGAGGCAAACGGTCCGGGCGCGTCCTTCAATGTCATGGTAATGACGTAGCCGCGTTTCGGCGCTGGATTGATTTTCCGGAGGGGCCCACCCTCTTCGGTTGGAATATCAGTCGTGATGTTCATATCCTTTCCTTGCGAACATGCGGAAAGCACTAACAACGCTACGGGAAGTAGTGAACGAGTCATCGGTCCTATGCCAAGACGCGCGTGTACGCTGAAAAATTCACCTATACGCCACGTCGGCCGCCTCGTCATGACAGCGTTACCATGCAACGCGCGGCGGCGCCGAGTTCGAGGCTATTTGGTTCGGGCTCGGACACTGTCGGCGCAAACGTCGCTACGTACCGGGCACAGACATTAGCATTCACTTCAAAGCGACCCGGCCGTTGATTCGCTTGGCCATGCTCATAGCCCATCTTGAGCGCAACCTCCTGCCAACAGCGGCCCCATGCCGGCTATCGGCCGAACCTTAGCGGAAACAATCCGGCCGCCCTCGCTTACCAGCGTTACCTCACACGCATACCTGTTCTGTCTCATCTCATGAACGGGGTGAAGCACAGGCCTTCCACCCGCGTCACGCCCCATTACGTTTCCGACGGGCCTGAGCTCCTCCATGTAGCGCTCAAGATGCCAGATGCCCATCTTTTTTCCGTCACCCTGTACCTCCAAGTGGAAGGGTTCACCGAAAACCGAAGTCGCTTCATCCATGCTCCGTCCAACCCACTTCTTGGCTGCCAAGTTCGCCGGGATGGATGCGCAGCCAGATATCAGGGCGACAACAGTAACGAAAAGCACTCTAAGCATCTGTCAGTATCCTTTTGATCACCTTTCAATTGACTTCCTTATCTTGACGATCAAGCAATCAGCACGACATTTGCCGAAGATTCTGCAGGCTCGTCATTGAATCAACACGGGTTCCGAGCAGGCAGAGTAGACAATCGAACACTCGCCACCTCCACGTGATGCTGAACATGCTGGAATTGCCAACCGCGTCGCCTCACTTATGGTCGCAGCGCTCTGCACTATCGCTCCCCCTCCCGTTGGCTTTCCCAACTCTGACGCCCATGCAATCACTGCACACTGATTCTCGTATGCGACAGCCAAGACACATTCCTTACCACCCAGTCGCTCGCATTTATCCATCGCTTCACGGCGCGCCTCTCTTTTGGAAAAGCGGCCTACAGATGTGCCGACTTCGCCCGTCCTGCTACTCATCGCGATAGCACCCCAAGTAAGCTTCCATCTTGGCACGGGATTAGGCATCTGCGCTCGCGGTGCACCACCGGTTGGCAAACATTGGGAGCTACCGGGCGTAACTCCCTGCGGGCAAGCCATCTGCGCCGAAGCCGGCACAATCAGGAAGGCTAGCGCCAACATGCTCACGAGCAGTGGAAGGGGAGTGCCAAACGGAGAGTGAGATGAACTACTGATAGCCATATCGAGCTCTTCTAGGCGATACGCGGGGCTGAACTGGGAGTATTCATCGGATTATGCATTTGCGTCGCTGAGTTCTCCGCTGGAGCGGGCGCCGGAGCATATCCCCCACCAGGCCGCGTGGGCTGCATCGCTTGTCCCTGCCCAAACGCGTTGTACGCCATGAACTGACCCACCGTGCCCTGGAAGAACGCTGCCGCCATCGGCGGCACGGTGACCAGGAACAGCGTCATCAGCAAGCCGAGGCCGCCCTGTTGCATCGCCATGCTGCTGATTCCCTGTGGTGACGTGTTGGTGGCCAGCAGTGTCAGGTATTGAGCAGCGAACGAGACCGCTACCACGCCCAACAGCTTGGAGATCATCGACACGGTGAAGGCGAGCACCGCCAGCGAGAACATGGTGCCGACGCCGTACCAGATCCACTTCTGGAACATGCCCTTGGTCTGCTCGAATCCCAGGGTCAGGATGAAGAACGGCCCCAGCCCCACGAAGAGTGCCATGGCCATCTTGTACATCAGCAGGATGGCACCCCCCATCAGCGAGGGGCCAGCGACGCCTACGCCGGTGAACCACATGGTGCGGGTCTTGGCTTCCTGCAAGGTTTCGTCGAAGCTGGTGTAGAGCGCATCGATCGCCACCATCGCCAGTTCCATCTGCTGCAGGTTGTCGTCGATGGAGTCTTCGGGGCCTTCGTCGTCGCCTGTCACCAGTTCGTTGATCGAGCGAGGCATGTCGTCGGTCAGCAGTTGGTGGATGTTGCTGCTTCCCATGGCGAACGTCGTGGCGACCGTGATGATCAGCACCCACTTCAGTGACTTGACCACCAGTTCCATCATGAACTGGCGCGACTGGCCCGTGACGATTCGGTAGCCTTGCAGCAGCACCCACAGCGTGAGCAGGACGAATGCCACGCCTCCCACCCACTCGGCCATCTCGCCGAGCAGATTGTCGCGGAAGATATTGATCTCCTCGTCGATCCAGTCGAACACCAACCTGAAGAACGCCCAGCGCTCGACCGCGCCCAGAGCAGCGCCCACCTCGCGCAGCAACGCCGCCAATCCATTACCCAATGAAGGCAGATCCACCATGTCCATTCCTTCGTGCTGCTACATCGCGTCCCGTGGCGGGTACTACAACCCGCAGCGGATCAATGACGACGCTTTGACTGTGCCGCGTCCAGCGCCAACTTCAACGTGCCGATGCCCACCGCGCCGCCGATGAGTCCACCCACGCCGCCCGGACCAGACGCGCTCCCCTTGCCCTCCAGCGCCTGCTGCGACAGGGTCTTGCTGGCTTCCTGCAGGTACCCGATGCGGGCGACATAGGCGTCCATGTACGTCTGCTGTTGCTGGCGGTCGATCTCCATCTGCGACATCAGCAGCAGGATGCGGTTCGTGTTGTCCTGCAGCTTGCCGACCTCATGGCTCTGGATGCTGGCGCGCTGACGCTTGAGCTCATCGAGATAGCGCTGGCGCTGCGTGGTCACTTCGTACATCTTCAGCGAATAGTTGTACTTCGCCAGTTCCGTGTTCACGATCTCCCGGCACAGCTGATACTGCTGCTGCGCGATGCCACTGGTCGCCTGCCTGCAGCGGTTGTCCGCATTCATGTTCACCCCGCTCTGGGTGGGTTGCGCATGCTGGAGTTTCTCCTCCGGCTCCGGTGCGGCCTTGCTGTCCTCATTGTTGCCATTGAAAGATTCGAATACCTGCTGCTGGTAGAGATCCCTCAGATTTCCGTTCACCGTGCCGTTGCCGTTACCCGACGCGCTGGTCGTGCCGATCCGGCTGTTCATGTCCTGGAGTTTGTTGTTCGCAGCGTTGTCCACGACCCGCCACTGCGCTTGTGCCGTTGCGGCGAAGACGAAGCCCGCGGCCAGCAGGGCATGGGCGACGTGTCGGACGCGAACACGGGATGTCGAGACGTTCATGATGATGTCCTTGGTTATCCGTCAATGCTGAAAGCTGGAGTGGGTGGTCCGCGCGGGTCGCGGGCCGGTGGAACGCTCTTCCCGAGGAGACGGGGGGGCGGAGGTGTCGCGACGACTGCGCGACCCCTTGCGCTCCTCCTGGAAACGCGGCAACCACTGCTCGGGGCGCAGGTCGGCCTTGTCGACGCCCAGTCGCAGTGCTTCTTCCTCGACGATGCGATGCATGATCTCGATGTTGTCGGTGCTGGCCGAGATGACCGCGAGGGCATCGTCCATGCCGCGCAGGTTGAGTTGGCACACGGTCGAGGCGTGGCCCTGCTTGACCAGGAAGCAGCGCGAGCGCTCGTCCAGGCTCTTGATGACCTTGAATTCCGCGTCGGTCAGCTTCAGCCCATCGATGTAGTCTTCGCGCGCTGCATTCGGATTGGGAAGCAGGATCAGCGTCGCCGTCTGTTCGATCAGCGCCGCCGATATGTCGCTGGCGAGCGCATCTTCCGGGCTCTGGGTGGCGAAGATGCCGAGGCCGTTCTGCTTTCGGATGGTCTTCTGCTTGTTCTTGGCGAAGTCCTTGAGCGCACCACCGCCGTCGAGGATCTTCCAGAACTCGTCCATCACGTAGATCAGCGGACGACCGTCGATCAGCTCTTCCAGCCGATGCAACAGATAGTTGATGACGGGGACGCGGATCTCGGCATTCTCGATGACATCGGTGTAGTCGAAGCCGATGATGCTGGCCCGGCTCAGGTCGATCGTGTCGACGGGGTTGTCGAACACCCAGCCGAGCGCGTTGCCTGACGTCCACTTGCGGAGGCGGGCATAGAGTCCGTCGTCCCCCATGTTGGGCAGGCTCTTCTGGAAGTTGGTCATCGACCTCAAGTGGAGCGGCATGTCCAGCATGGACTCGACCGCCCGGAAGATGTCCTCGTCCTCCCGTGCCGTGTAGTGGCTCTTGGCCGCCAAGACCTTGATCAGCCCCGCCAGGAACTGCACGTTGGCATCGGTACGTTCGCACTGGAACGGGTTGAAGCCGGTAGGCTGCCCGTTCTCCAGCGCCAGGTAGTTGCCGCCGCAGGCGCGTACGAATATCTCCGCGCCCCGGTCCTTGTCGAAGAAGAAGATGGTCGGCACGGGATCGAACTTCTGCACCTGGCTGAGCAGGAAGTTGATCAACGCGGTCTTGCCGGTGCCCGACTTGCCGATGACCATGGTGTTGGCAATGGCTTTCTCACCCAGCGAATTCTCGGCGGGATGCGTGGCGTGGAAGTTGAAGTAGTAAGGCTGTCCGTTGGTGGTCTGCAGCACCGTCACGCTGTCGCCCCACGGATTGTTGTCGCGCTTGCCGGTGGCGAAATTGTGCAGCGGCGACAGTCCCAGGAAGTTCAGCGAACTGACGTTCGCCAGCCGCGTACGGTAGCGCCAGTTGCCCGGCAGCTGGGAATAGAACGAAGAGCAGACGGCCAGGTCTTCCTTGGCGGACACGAAGCCGGCGTTGGACAGCTCCGCCCGCGCCACGGCCACGTTCTGCGACAGACGCTGCTGGTCCTCCGCGTACAGGGTCATGATGAAGTGGTACTCGCCCAGCACGAAGTTGCCGGACGCGACCTGGTCCATGGCGCCGTCCAGCTCGATGATCTGGCTCACCGCCTTGTCGCCCGACGAGATCATCATGCCCTTGGTGCGGTCCAGCACCTTCAGTGCGTCCTGGCGCCCCATCGGACTGAATGAGTGCGTGATGACGTACTCGAAGTCGAGATACTTCAGGCCGTTGAGGATGCCGGGCCAGGTACCGTCCGTATACTCCTTGATATTCAGGATGGCGCCGAAATGGTTCCGTCCATCCGGCGTGCTGACGACGAAATCGCCCGTCTTGGACGAGAACATGTGCCGGCTCACTGCCAGGTAATCGTACAGCGGCGCGCGCAGGACCGGGACCGGTTCGGAGATGCGGTTGAGGACGAAGCCGAAGAACTCGAGCGTTTCGGAGAAGACGCCGCCCGCATCGGATTCGTACATGCCCAGCCGGGTCGGTGCGTAGTCCTTGAGCACGGCCTCGACGTTGCCCGCCAGCTCCATGATCTTGTCCACCGCCTGCTCCTGCTCGGCCTGGAGGCGCGGCACGTTGGCGGACTTCTCGACGAACTTCTTCCCCATCACGATGGGGCGGTAGATCATCGTGAGGTAAAGCTCGTTCTGCATGATCTTCTGCGCGGACAGCGCATCGAAGTAGCCGTCCGACAGCGCCTGGTTGAACGCTTGGCCGAAGCGCGCGCCGGAGCGTATGCCACCACGCCGGCGCAGGTCGTGCACCCAGAATGCGACGTTCACGAAATCGGGCGCCCGCAACGTCTGCAGCATGCGGTTGAACGTGTTGTGCCTGTGCTCCAGCTCCCATTCCTCGCGCCCGACGAACGGCAGCCCTTCCAGCCGCCACGTCAGCAGGAAGTCGCCCCCCGTCGTCTTGACCACCTGCGGGGACACGTGGGCGGACAGCGGGATGAATTCGGCGATGGACAGGTCGGGCGCGAGCATGGGTCAATCCGGGATCGAGTCGTCGAAGCGCTTGCGATAGCTGTTGGGCGTGAACACCCACATGCCCTCGTGGTGGCGGAGGTTCCGGACCTTGGTCCGGAACTGCCACCGCAGGCCGAGCAGCCGGAAGATCATTTCGTCGCGGCGCGCCATCTGCCGCATGATGAAGATCACGACCGGCAGCAGGGCCAGGAAGAACATGTTGAAGTAGAACGTGAGCAGCAGGCAGCTGCCCGCCCCGATCGTGAAGGGCACATACGGAACCCCCATGAACATGGGTGGGCGGGTGCAGCCCCTGAACAGCACGTTCCTATGCATACTGCGTCAGCATCTGTCCGACGACCATCGCGGTCGACGTCACGTCGGAAGGCAGCAGCATCTTCGCGATCTGCGCGGCCGCACCGATCAGGAAGCCACCGATCAGCACGGGCGCCACGTCGCCGACCCGCTTGTGGTTGAACGCGATCTGGTAGCCCGCGAAGATCACGGCGATGGTCACGATGGCGATCGACGCCACGTTCAGCAGGGAATTGATGTTGGTGAAGAAGCTGGTGACCCGCCCCTGCGCGCCGGTGGCGTCCTGGGCGAGCGCCAGCTCCGGAAATGCCAGCGCGGTGGCGGCGATGATCAGCATGATGATGGCGCTGGAAGCCTGCTTTGCCTGGATAGAGTGCGTGTTGTTCATGATGGACCCCAAATGGTGGTTGCAACGGTAGGTGGCACTTTCGCGTGCCGACGAGCCATCCCTGGCGGGTACTGCTAGAAGACGAAAGCGTCATCCCTCCCGGATGTCTGCACGACCTGCGGCGCTTGCGGCGCCGTGGTGGTGTTCTGGTGATAGGCCTGCACCGTGACGGGCGCATCGGCCGATGCCTGCGCGATGGCCGGCGCTATGACGGGTGCGGCCGGCAGTGCCGTCGTGCGCCGCGGAGCATCCGCTGCGACGGCGGCGGTACGCAGCGCATCCACCCGCTGGGACCTCGCTTCCTCGACACGGCGTGCGACGCGTGACGACGCCCGACCGCCCGTGGCCGCGCGTGAGGCCTGCTCATATGCCGTGCGTCGCGTCGTCCGCGATGCCTGGGCGACCGTCCTGCGATCGATCACCGGTATGGCCTGCGCGTTGCCGCTGGCTGCCTGCCGCTGCCAGGAAGCGAATACCTTCTGCACGTACCCGTGCCGATAGCCGGTCGTGAAGTTGCCGGAGTAGTAGCAGCTGAAGGCCTTGCCCCAATCGTTGCCGGAGCGCGAGTAGCACTCGGCGAGGATGCGCGAGCCTGCCTGCAGGTTCGGGCAGACATCGAACGCCTTCTCGTAGCTGTCGAGTCCCTGCCGCGTGAGGTTGTAGCGATTGACCTGCGCCAGTCCAAGCGAAAAGTTGTAGCCACGGTCCTCCAGCATGCGGGCCGTCGACAGCGCCTCCGCCAGATTGCGGGGTTGCCGGGCCAGTCGTCCCCCCACCACACCGATCGCGTAAGGATTGAACGAGGACTCGACCTTCACGACGTGCTCCATCACCGTCGGCGGAACCGCCAGTCCGGTACAGCCCATCAGCTCCATGCCAGGCAGCATCAGCAGACCCTCCCTTCTTGGCCACCCGGCATGCCGAGGCTGCCCCGCCTGCCGGATCCCTGCCCTGTCGTCGATGGGTACGTGGCGTTCATGTGCGTCCTTCAGGCGGCCAAGGCACGGGCGGGATCGAAGTCGATGCCGGTGATGTAGCGGCGTCCGGCGTGCGCCTTGATGTGCACGACGATGTCGATGGTCATCTTCAGCAGGCGCTTGATGACTTCGAACTCGAGGCCCGCGCCTTCGGCAGACGCCTTGACCATCAGGGCGAGCTGGTCCCAGGTCTGCGCCGTGCTGCCCGCGTGGCAACTGGTGATGGAACCCGGATGACCGGATGCGCAATTGCGGATGAAGTAGAACGACTCGTCGCCGCGCAGCTCCGCCAGGATGATGCGGTCCGGCTTCATGCGCAGACAGGCTTCCATGCAGTTCTTGGCGGTGATGTTGCTGGCGCTCTGTCCACCTTTCGAATACAGCAGGTGCACGACGTTGGGCTGGCGGATGAACAGTTCGCGGGCGTCCTCGATCGTCACTAGGCGCTCCTGGTCGGGGATGTGGTTGACCAGCGACTTCATGAACGTCGTCTTGCCGCTGCCGGTCGCGCCGGCCACCACGATGTTCTTGTGGTAGTGCACGGCCTTCCGGAAGAACTCCGCATAGTTGCGGCTGCGACGGAGCTCCAGCAGTTCCTGGTCGTGGTCGCCGAGCACCTGCTGCTGCTCGAGGATGTCGTCAAAGAAGCCGTCCTGCTCGTACTGCTCCAACGACTTGCTGAACTTCGCCGGCAGGCGGATGGTGATCGATACCTTGCCGGCGTCGCAGGCCGGCGGAATCACGAACTGCGCGCGCTGGCCGGTCGGAAAGGTCAGCGACACCATCGGATCGATGTCGGTGATGCGCTGGCCGGTGTTGCTTTCGTTGACGACCGAGGTGCAGAACTGCCGGGCGCGCTCGAAGGTGAGCGTCGGCACGTCGGCCTTGAGCCACCCCGCCCGTGCCGTTTCGAGATAGAGCTCACCGGGGCGGTTGATGCAGATCTCGGTGACGTCCGAGGACTGCATGTGATCGCCGATCCCGAGCACCTGGTACTGGTAGTCCAGGAACTCGTTGGAGATGCGGGCAAGGGGCTCGTTCTGCGTATCCATGAATGAACGCCCGTCAGCGCATCACCGCGGAGAAGTCGACGTCACGCGCCACGTACACATTGACGATCGTGCCCTGGTTGATCGTCACCGTCGGTGGGCGCGCCATGTTCCGGTCCAGCGCCATGTTGGCCAGGCGCTCCATCGTCCTGGCGGTGTTGCTTTCGTAGGGGTTCTGGACGACGGCGCCATTGATGATGGAGGTCTCCTGCGGACCATTCTTCGCGCCCGCGTACTTGAAGGCATCGCTCAGCATGCTGATGAGCAGGGCGGACGAGATGCGCTGTGCCCAATGCGCCGAATAGTGTCCCGGGTTGCCGGCCGCGCCGAGCATGTCGGTACCCGGACTGCGCATGTTCACGTCCATGCCGGTCGGTGTGGTGATCCGGTCCCAGACGATGGCGGCGCGCTCACCGATGATGGCCTCCGAGTTGTAGCTGCCCATCACCTTCGAGCCGCGCGGTAGCAACAGGCGCTTGCCGTTGACCGAGTACACCGGTTCGGTCACCACGCAGGAGGTATAACCCGGCACATCGGTGATCACGCGGGATTCGAGCACGCAGCGGATGTAGGTGCCGCGCAACAGCAGGGTATTGGGGTTGTACAGCGGCTTCGCGCTGGTCATGCCATCCGGTGCCTCGCGAGGCGCGGCAGGCCCCTGCCCGGCTTGCCCGGCCAGCAATGCGGCATAGTCGGCCATGCCGGGATCCTGTGGTGCCTGCCCCGGCTGCCCTTCCCCGAACGTACTGGCCATGTCGAGCATGCGGCGTTCGCGCAGCGAGGGCTGCTGTCGATCAGGCAATCCCGAAGGCATCGCCATCATCGACGCCGTCGAGCGATCCGTGTCGTCGACCACCGGCAAGGGCGGCAGATCCGGCTCCATGGGCACGGGCGGCGCCTCGGGCGGCAGGTCGGGCAGATCGCGCGGAGCCGCGGGAATCACGACCTGCTCCCCCTTGGCGGGCGCCTGGTCCTGGTCGTCTTTCGACGACAGTCCGCCACTGAATATCCAGAAGACGACGAGCAGCATGAGCACGACGATGCCCGCCAGGAACAGCAGCGCCTTGCGATTGAGCCGCTGTACATCCGCAGAGCGCAGGTATGGCGCATTCGCGTCGAGGTCCGGCTCCGGCGCGGGACGCGATGTCTGGTAGGGGCTCTGCGGCGCTGCCCGTTCGGGGCCCGTGTCCGGCTGATCGTGCGGCGTCTGGTTCATTGCTCCGGGCTCCTGCGCAGGCCGACCACGTTGTCGCCGTGGCGGATGACCAAGTAGGGATACGTGCCGTGGACGACGATGGTGTCGTCCTGCACGGTCGAGTTGACGACGAATTCATCGCCGTCCTCGCTGTCGCGCGCGAACACGACCGGGAAGTTGCCGCTCGGGAAGCGCGTGCGGTCGCCCATCCGGATATAGGTGAAGCGGCGATCGTCGTATACGGTCGTGGGCACCAGCCAGGTGGGGCCGCGCTTGCGCTGGGCGTACTCGTAGTTGAAGTGGTACGCGCGCCCCGGCTCCACGGCGGTGTTGAGTTCCGACGCCACTTCCTGCGGCTTGTTGGCCGTGCCGGCGAAACTTGTGTCGCCCGGATAGGCGAACTTGATGCGGTACTGCACGCCTGCCGCGCGGGCCTGGTCCAGCACGCGCCAGTCCGTCGCCACGACCCTCAGTTCGAAGATGTACGAATGCGCTGCCGTGCGCACCAGCAGGTTGGTGTCCACGTCGACGTTCTTCGGCTTCAGGTAGAACACGTTGCCGCGGCGGCTGATATCCCATCCGCCGCTGAACCCGGTGCTGAAATCCAGGATTTCCTCGTGCGGCGACAGTTCGATCTGCGTGGTGATGCCCAGGCCGGTGCGCACCGGGTACACCTTGTCCGGCGAGTACGTGTACTCCTCGATCACCTGCGCCACCGCAGGCAGCGTCATGAGCAGAAGGCCAATGGCGGCCAGGCGCCGCAGGGCGTACTTCAACCTCATCGTTGGGGCACTCCGGGTCGCGTCTCGGGTTCCGACTGCTCCGCGGGCTGCGGGGTCGTCGACACATCGTTCTCACTGGGGGGCGCGGGCGGCATGCCGGCCGCGGCAGGCTCTGCGACCTGCGGCGTCGCCTCAGCCGACACGGGCGCGGCGGCCGGCGGCATGGGGAACTCGCGCTCCGGCACGGTCGCCGCCGCGAAGTCATCGTCCACGCGATAGTTGGTGACGCGGAATCCGAGCGGATTCAGCAACCGGTCCTCCTCACTCAGCCGCAGGTCCGGGTTGTAGGTGAATTCGAGGGTCGCGATCCGGCTGTCCAGTGGCTGTGCCTGGCCACGCCCCTTGTCGTACAGGCTGCGCTGGAATCGCACGGTGGCGCCCGTGGGGCGCGCACCGGCGCCGCCGCCGATCAGGACGATGCTGAGGATCCGGGTCCGCACGGAACTGGCGCTGCCGTAGAGCCGGAAAGGCCGCTCCGGATTGCTCTCCGAATGCAGTGCGATGTATGCCGGCGCGACCGCAGGGCCTGCCATCGAGAGCGTCGTGCGCCAGTTGCGCTGACCGACCAGGCCCGAGTCGTAGGATTCACGCGCCAGCACGAATTGCGCCACGTTGCTCTTGTTGATCGCTTCTTCGGTCGTGACGTCGCGGTCCTGGAAGTTGCCGGAGAGGCGCGCCACGCTGGCCGTACCGGTGTACGGATCGGCCATGACGAGATAAGGCACCTTCTCCTTGAGGGGCAGGAAGAGGAAATAGCCGCCCGCCAGGATCAACGACATCAGGATGGCCGACCACGCGACCATCCATGCGCGACGCTCGCTCTTGCTTGCGCGTTCCGCCAGTGTCAGCTCGAAGCTGACACCATGCGCAACGGCACGGTCGATCTCGGGAGAAGAGGTTTTCTTCTTGAACATGCGCGAGCCGTCGCCGTCAGTCGCCCAGCGACGCAGCGGGCGTCACGTCGGCGGAGGGTAGCGACGCCTGGCTCACGATGATCCGGGGGCGTTCGATCACCACACGAACGCCCTGGTCGGCGTAAGCAGCGGAGAGCGCGGCGGCGGCATCCTCCAGGCTCCCGGTACGGATCTGTGCGACCGGCGCGTGCAGCGTGTAGTCGTTGGGATGCAGGTAGGCGAGCGTAAGGCTGCCGTCCTTCGCCCAGCGGGTGAGCATGGTCTTGAGCGTGCCATCCGCCGGGGAGGCCTGGTAGATGTAAGCCTGCTGCAGCGGGATGGCCTGGGGCGCCTCGGCAAACCGGTTCACCGGGCGCCAGCGCCCGTGGATATCCGCCGCCTGCGGCGTCGCGCACCCCGCGACCAGCACCACGAAACACGACACCATCATCCTGCGGAAAACGACGTTTCGGATCACGAATCCACCTTTCTGCAATCGTCAGCAACCCACTTCCCTTGCGCGCCTCTCGGGAAACGCGTCACGGCACTGAAGAATGTTTCGGGGCGGCAATGCGCGCCAGCATGCGCGGGAATCAGGAATGATCCCGTGCTCATCGCACTGCGCAGGCAACTGTCCTGCGCACTGCCCCCTGTCACCGCATCCATGCGTCGAAGCTCCTTGCATTTCCTTCAAGCGCTTAACGTGCGTCGCACATTGCGGCCGCGCACTGCATCACGCCAGTCGAGCCGAACATAGCCACGGGTTTTTGCGACGTCAACACGAGAAGAAACGTAAACATGTTTATGTCGTTCCAACCCCGCATCGCGTATCGCATCAAAACCCTATAAAACAAGGCACTTGTTGCAATACGATTAAATCGAAACGACAGGTACGATCATGAATGTGAAGATCGATGTGAAAGCAGGAACGACGTCACATCCAATGTGAAATCATTCTTCACTGCGATGAACGCTTGCGTGACGCGATCAATGGATACACGCGAAACTTCAGCTGGATGTAGGAATTTTCCTACACGACTTCGTTGCGCGGCGAAGCACCTTGAACGTAAAACATCTCATGCATCATGCTGATGCGGAGCTAGTCGAGTAACGCGCGCGCTGCAAGGAACGAAATGGAACAGTCGAAGATGGAAGATTTCGTCGCCAACGCCGCCCTGCTGGCGGCGCACCTGACGGACCAGTGCAACAGGGCCGCCAACGCACAGGAGGCGTCCGCGCAGGAGCTCAAGTCGTCCGCGCTCGATGTCAGGAAAGCCTTCGAGGAAGGCACGCGCGAGATGGGTGATCATGCGCGGCGTGCGATGCGGGAAGCGCTGGCCCAGGAGGTTCCCGCGGCCACGCAGAGCATCGACGACACGGTGTCGAGGCTGCGCCAGGCGATCGAGAAGCTCGATCACGAACAGTCGACATTCGCCAGACGTACGCGTTTTCTCGGCGCGCAGTCGGTGGGCGCACTCGCAGCGGCCTGTGTCCTGATGGTCGCGGGCACCGGTTACGTCGCGTGGCACAACGTGAAGCGCTCGGAACAGGCGAAGGTGGATGCGGAGGTCCTGGAGGCGTTGCAGCACGTCACAATCACGTCCTGTGGCGGGCAACCCTGCATCCAGTTGCAGGATGGATTGCCCCGCTGGCAGAAGAACGACCAGTACGTCCTCATCGACACGACCGCAAGGCAGGAAGGCAAGACTGCTGACGGCCGCTGACGCCGCAGGCACATCATCAGGGAACGACCACAGGGGGCAACTTGGGCAGTACACGCGTTGTGATCATCCTGGCGCTCGCCGCGCTCGCGGCCGTCGGCGCCCTCTATCTTTCCGGCTATCTCGCGCTGCTGTTCCTCGGGCTCGATGGCGGCCTCGTCGGTGCGGGCACCTATTTCGAGTATCTCAGGCACCTGGACCATCCGCGCGTGCAGCCCTATGCATGGCGCATCAAGACCGCCGGCGCGGTGGGTGGTGGCATGATGTTGCTCGTGTGGGCAGCGCTCGCCGTGATGGTCTACAAGCTGCGCAGCTACCGGAACCTGCATGGTCGCGCGCGCTTTGCCGGCATGATCGATCTCGCCAACAAGGGCTTCCTGTCCAGCAAGGACACCGGCATCGTCGTCGGCCAGATGAACGGCAAGCTGCTGCGCCTGCCGGGACAGCAGTTCGTGATTCTCGCGGCGCCGACGCGGTCCGGCAAGGGCGTCGGCATCGTCATTCCCAATCTGCTCGACTATCGCGAGTCGGCGGTGGTGCTGGACATCAAGCAGGAGAACTTCGATCTGACCTCCGGGTGGCGTCGCTCGATCGGCCAGGAGGTCTACCTGTTCAATCCGTTCGCCGAAGACCGCCGCAGCCACCGATGGAATCCGATGACATACGTCTCGCCGGATCCCGCCTTCCGCGTCTCCGATCTCCAGAGCATCGCCGCCATGCTGTATCCGGATGGCGACGACAAGGACAAGTTCTGGGTCAGTCAGGCGCGCAACGCGTTCCTCGCCTTCACCCTCTATCTGTTCGAACGGCACGACCGGGACCACGCCGCCGAGAAGCCGACACTGGGAGCAGTGCTGCGGCTCGCGTCGGGCGATGGTGGCGAGTTGAAGCCGTATCTCCAGAAACTCGTCGAAGCGCCCTGGTTGAGCGCACAGGCGCGGACCGCCTTTGCGGGCCTGCTGTCGCAGGCGGACGTTACCTTCGCCTCGATCATCGGCTCGTTCCGGGAGCCGCTGAATCCGTGGTTGAACCCGGTGCTGGACGCGGCCACCAGCGCCGACGACTTCCGCCTCGATGACGTCCGCCGCCGCCGCATGACGATCTACGTCGGCATCCAGCCCAACAAGCTGGCGGAAAGCCGACTGATCGTGAACCTCTTCTTCAGCCAGCTGATCAACGTCAACACCAAGGTGCTGCCGCAGAACGACCCGAGCCTGAAGCACCAGTGCCTGCTGTTGATGGATGAATTCACCGCCATCGGCCGCGTCGACATCATCGCGAAAGCGGTGGCGTACATGGCCGGCTACAACCTTCGCCTGCTCCCGATCATCCAGTCGATGGCGCAGCTCGACGCCGTGTACGGCAAGGAGCTGTCGCGCACCATCATCACCAACCATGCGCTGCAGATCATCTATGCGCCGCGCGAGCAGCAGGACGCCAACGACTATTCGGAAATGCTGGGCTACACCACCATCAAGCGCCGCGCCCGCACGCGCTCGCATGGGCAGGGACGCAACGTGTCCGACAACGAGGTACTGGAGAAGCGCGCGCTGATGCTGCCGCAGGAGCTGAAGGCGATGGGGCCGGAGAAGGAGATCGTGCTGTACGAGGGTCTCGCCCATCCCATCCTGTGCCGCAAGGTGCGCTATTACAAGGACAGTTACTTCACCAAACGGCTGCTTCCCAAGGTCGATATCGATCCCCTGCGGATCTGAGGGCGGCAGCGCTGGTACGGGCGGAGGTCCGCGGTAGAATCCCGCCATTCGCCCGCCCGAGACCCGCCCCATGCAGTGCCCCAAGTGTCACAGCGCGATGGAACTGATCCCCATGCCGCAGGCCCACGTCCATCGTTGCACGCAGTGCAGGGGGCTCTGGTTCGAGATGGTTGACCACGAGACGCTGAAAGATCGTGCGGACGAGATCGACATCGGCGACCCGGCCGTCGGCGAGCAGTACAACAAGGTCGACCGGATCGACTGCCCTGCCTGCGTCGGCGAACGCCCGCTGATCCGCATGGTCGATCCGCTGCAGCCGCACATCTGGTTCGAGAGCTGCAAGGGCTGCTATGGCCGTTTCTACGACGCGGGCGAGTACCAGGATTTCGCGGAGATCGAGCTTGCGGACCTGGTCAAGGACTGGAACGCGCCGGAACGGATCTGATGCACCTCGCGCGCGCATTCGAGCAGTACGCCGTTGTCGCCGGGCCTGTGCACTGAGCGCAGATCACCACCTGATTCCGATGGCGAGCCAGGGCCTGCGCTACGCTGCCGTACCGCCGCGGTCCTTGCAGCCCCAGTTGAGGATGGGCGTGCCCGGCGGCAGGACGCGACGGAACATCGCCACCCGCGTGGTCTTCGGATTGACCACCACGGGCGCGCGTGCCGCTTTCAGAAGCGGCAGGTCGGCGCTGCTGTCCGAGTACGCCACCGCGACCTCACCGTAGCCGCGCTCGCGCAGCATGCGCATCTTCTCTTCGTTGTGGCAGTGTCGCGTGGCGACCACTGCACCCAAGCGGGGCCCGACGGCGGTACCGATGACCGGCACGTCCTCGTGGGCGACGAAACTCAGGATCGCACGCGCCAGTTCCGGCGGCGCGCCGGTCGCCACCACCACGTTGTCGCCGCGGGCGCGGTGGTCGCGGAAGACATCAAGCGCGTGCGGCAGCAGGCGCTGTTGGACTTCCTCGCGGTGCTTCGCGACGTACTGGTCGATCAGCGCATCGAAGCTGCGCCGACCATGCAGGCCGAACGTGCCGATCCAGATGTAGCCGGAGATCCCGCGACGGCGCGTCGGCAGGAAGGCCACCATCGGCCCCAGCACGACCGATGCCGCCAGCGCCACCGCCGCGCGCAGCGGATTGCGCTGGATCAGCCACCTGACCAGATGGCCGCCGGAATCGCCGTCGTACAGCGTATGGTCGAAATCGAAAACGACGACCGGCGCCTCGGCGCGCGGTGTCGGATAGCGAGCGTCCGTCATGCGGCGAAGAATAGCTGACGCAGCGCCTCGCCGGGCTCTTCCGCGCGCATGAACGTCTCGCCGACCAGGAACGCATCCACGCCGGCGGCGCGCATCGTGGCGACATCCTCCGGCACCAGGATGCCGCTCTCGGTCACCAGCAGGCGGTCCCGCGGCACCGCATCCTTTATCTCCAGCGTGGTCTGCAGCGACACCTCGA
The DNA here is from genome assembly GCF_964253495.1 of Pseudoxanthomonas sp. LjRoot127. Lineage (NCBI taxonomy): Bacteria > Pseudomonadati > Pseudomonadota > Gammaproteobacteria > Lysobacterales > Lysobacteraceae > Pseudoxanthomonas > Pseudoxanthomonas sp. LjRoot127. The sequence continues at coordinate 2,240,672 of NZ_CAXUQR020000001.1, read as the reverse complement.
ACGTGCGCAGGTTGCGGTTGTTGATGCCGACCAGCGGGACAGGCACCTGCAGCGCACGCTCCAGCTCATCGATGTCGTGCACCTCCACCAACACGTCCATGCCCAGCTCCATCGCCAGCCCGGACAGATCGACCAGCGCGCCGTCGTCCAGCGCCGCCACGATCAGCAGAATGCAATCCGCGCCGAGCACGCGCGCCTCGTAGACCTGATACGGGTCGACGGTGAAATCCTTGCGCAACACCGGCAGGGTGCAGGCATCGCGCGCCTGTTTCAGATAGTCGTCGGCACCCTGGAAGAAGTCCTGATCGGTCAGCACGGACAAGCAGGCCGCGCCACCGAATTCGTAGCTCACCGCGATGTCGGCGGGACGGAAATCCGGACGGATCACGCCCTTCGACGGGCTGGCCTTCTTCACTTCGGCGATCACGGCGGGGTCGCCCTGGGCGATCATCGCGTGGAGCGCATCGGCAAAGCCGCGCGTCGGCGATGCCTCGGCGATGCGCGCCCGCAGGTCATCCAACGGAACGCGCGCACTGCGTTCGGCGATCTCGTCGGCCTTGCGGGCGAGGATGGTGGTGAGGATGTCGCTCATGTGAATCCTGGTTCGGTTCCCTTGCCGGGAACAGCACATTGTCGCATCCGCTACGCTTCAGGAGGGGCTTCGGCACGGTCCCAACCGTAGGCGCGTTCGACCTTGGCCACCCGCAGCTCGAAGTGGTCGTACCAGTCGCGCCGCCCCTGCTCGCGTGCCGCGGTGTGTTCGGCATGGTGGCGCCAGGCGCGGATCGCGTCCTCGCTCTCCCAGTACGCCACCGTGATGCCGAAACCATCCTCGCCGCGCGTGGATTCCACGCCCAGGAATCCCGGCTGCTGCACGGCAAGCTCGACCATGCGCTCGGCCATGGCGCCGTATCCTGCATCGTCATGTGCATTGCGCTGCGACGAGAAGATCACCGCGTAGTACGGCGGCTTGGGCAGGCTGGCGAATCCGCTGGCGGCCATGTCAGTGCGTTCCCTGTTTTCCCAGTGCCTGCGTTGTGGCCACGAACTGATGCAGCCGCGCCAGCGCCCTGCCGCTGGCGATGGCGTCGCGCGACCGCGCGATGCCGTCTTCGATACTCTCGGCGACGCCGGCCACGTACAGGGCCGCACCGGCATTCAGCACCACGATCTCGCGCGCGGGACCCGGACGGTTGTCGAGCACCCCCAGCAGCATCGCCTTCGACTCCACAGCATCGGCGACGCGGAGGTTGCGGCTCGCGGCCATCGCGATGCCGAAGTCCTCGGGGTGCAGCTCGTACTCGCGTACCTGCCCATCGCGCAGTTCGCCGACGAGTGTCCCGGCGCCGAGCGACAGTTCGTCCATACCGTCGCGGCCCCACACCACCAGCGCCCGTTCGGCGCCGAGCTCCTGCAGCACGCGCGCCTGGATGCCGACCAGGTCAGGATGGAATACACCCATCAGGATGCTCGGCGCGCCGGCCGGATTGGTCAGCGGACCCAGGATGTTGAAGATCGTGCGCACGCCCATCTCGCGACGGACGGGCGCCACGACCTTCATCGCCGGGTGGTGGATGGGCGCGAACATGAAGCCGATGCCGGACTGCACGATGGACCGTGCGACCTGGTCGGGCTGCAACTCGATGTTGACGCCCAGTGCTTCCAGCACGTCCGCGCTGCCCGACTTCGAGGACACGCTGCGGTTGCCGTGCTTGGCGATCTGCGCGCCGGCAGCGGATGCCACGAACATCGAGCACGTGGAGATGTTGAACGTGTGCGAGCCGTCGCCCCCGGTGCCGACGATGTCGACCAGATGCGTGCGGTCGGGCACCTCGACGGTGCGCGAGAACTCGCGCATGACGGTGGCGGCGCCGGCGATCTCGCCAACGGTTTCCTTCTTCACGCGCAGGCCGGTCAGGATCGCCGCACTCATCGTCGGCGACACGTCGCCGCGCATGATCTGCCGCATCAGGTCGACCATTTCGTCGTGGAAGATCTCGCGGTGCTCGATCGTGCGCTGCAGGGCTTCTTGGGGGGTCAGGGGCATGTCGGCTCCGTAGGGTGGGCCTTGGCCCACCGGTGTGGCGATGGCGGGCCGAGGCCCGCCCTACATCATCGTTCGAGGAAGTTCTTCAGCAACGCGTGGCCGTGCTCGGTCAGGATCGACTCGGGGTGGAACTGCACGCCCTCCACCGGGAATTCGCGGTGCCGCAGGCCCATGATCTCCTCGAAGCTGCCGTCTTCGTTCTCCGTCCATGCCGTGACTTCCAATGCGTCGGGCAGGCTCCTGCGCTCCACCACCAGCGAGTGGTAGCGCGTGGCCTCGTACGCATCCGGCAGGCCGGCGAACACGCCCTTCCCCTCGTGGCGGATGCGGGACGTCTTGCCATGCATGATGCGGCCCGCGCGGATGACATTGCCGCCATAGGCCTGGCCCAGGCTCTGGTGGCCGAGGCAGACACCGAGGATCGGCGTGTTCCGACCCAGCCGTTCGATGACCTCCAGCGACACGCCGGCTTCGTTCGGCGTGCACGGCCCGGGCGAGATGACGATGCGCTCGGGCGCGAGCTTGGCGATCTGATCCACCGTCATCGCATCGTTGCGCACCACCTTCACCTCGGCACCCAGTGACTGCAGGTATTGCACGAGGTTGTAGGTGAAGCTGTCGTAGTTGTCGATCATCAACAGCATGGGACGGTACTCAGGGCGAAATCAGGAAGATGGCGTACACGTTCTCGGTGAACGTGATCGTGCCGGTCTGCAGCGTCTCGGGCGCGATCCGGGTGCCGGTAACCTCGACCGTGGTGCCGATGTCCGCCGCCGGCGCGGGTGGCGCGGGCGGCGTCACGCCCGTGTCGTCGTCTGCCGCAGGCCACATGCCCGCCTGCACACCGTAGGCAAAGCTCGGCGCGACATCGGAAATGGTGTAGAGACCGGCAAGGCGCGTGCCGTAGGCGGAGGCCAGGCCCTCGGCGGACCGGCGCGACTGCTGTGCGGCTTCGCGCTTGAGTTCTGCGCGCAGACCGGCGGCGGCCGCGTATCCCGAACGGATGCCGGTGATCTGCAGTTCCGGGCCGGATTCGACCCCGGACAACACGGCGCGCACATCATCGAGCCGGACGAACGTGGCACGTAGCCTGCGGACCACCTTGGTTCCCTTGAACACCTGCTTCCCTTCCTCGAAGGCATGCTCAGGGGAAATGGACAGCGTCGACGCATGGATGCTGTCGGCGAGTGCGCTGTTCGCCTTGAAGAGGGCGAGCACCGTTGCCACGTTATGCTCGACCTTCGCGCGCGCATCCCCGGGGGACGGCATCGTGGACTGCACGAGGAAGTCCAGGGTGAAGCGGTCCGGCATGACGGTCCGTTCGGCCTGGCCCTTCACGAGCAGGTGCGGCTGGGAAGGCAGCGTGTTGACTTGTGCGGACAGGTGGGGCGACCACAGCAGGGTGGCGACCAGCAACAGGCAGCGAACGTTCATCGGACCTCTCCGTGGGTGGACCCTGGGGTGGAACGCACCGGCGGCGACAGCGGGGTTGCGTATCCGCTCACTCGGCGGCCCTCTCGTGGCGGATGTGTACGAGAACGTCCGCGAATGCCTCGATGGTGGACTCCGGCGTCGCCCACGATGTCATCAGCCGGATTACGGTGGTGGCGTCGCCGCGCCGCTCCCAGGTTTCGAACTCGACCCGCTGTTGCAGGCGCTCGACGACGGCATCGGGCAACACCGGGAACACCTGGTTGCTGGGCGAGTCCACCGCCAGCGGCACGCCCGCCTGCTGCAGGACCCCGCGCAACCGTTCGGCCATGACGTTGGCATGCGTCGCCAGCACGAAGTACAGGCCGTCCTCGAACAGGGCCTCGAACTGCGCACCGACTACCATGCCCTTGGCGAGCATCGCGCCGCGCTGCTTGATGATGTGGCGGAAATCGGCGCGCAGTGCCGGATTGATGATCACCAGGGCCTCGCCCAGCAGCGCACCGTTCTTGGTGCCGCCGATGTAGAACGCGTCCGCTTCCGCCGCCAGCACGGCCAGATCCACATCGTTGTCCTGCGTGGTCAGCGCTGAACCCAGCCGCGCGCCGTCCACATAAAGCAGCAGATCGCGAGCACGGCAGAACGTGCCGAGTGCATGCAGCTCCGCCGCGCTGTAGACGGTGCCCCACTCGGTGGTGTTGGAGATGTAGACCAGCCGGGGCTTCACCATGTGCTCGCTGGCGTGGCCGTCGATACACGGCTGGATGAGCGCCGGGCTCAACTTGCCGTCCGGCGTGGCGACCGTCAGCACCTTGTGCCCACCGGCCTCGATGGCGCCGGTCTCGTGCGTGGCGATATGGCCGCTGGCCGGCGCGATCACGGCCTCATGCGGACGCAGGAAGGCCGCGAGCGCGACGAGGTTGGCCTGCGTGCCGCCGGCAAGGAAATGCACGTCGGCGTCGCGGGCGAGACGGTCGCGGATCAGGGCCGCGGCGCGGACGCTGTGGACATCCAGCCCGTAGCCGCGGTTGATCTCGGCACTCGCCACGGCCAGCGCCTGCAGCAGGCGCGGATGCGCACCCTCGCTGTAGTCGTTGCGCAGGCTGATCCGGGCACCCTCGACCGCGGTCTCCATCACAGCCCCTTCGCCGCTTCAGCCACGGCGCGGAACAGCGCACGCCCCTTGTTCATCGTCTCGTCCCATTCCTTCTCGGGATCGGAGTCGTAGACGATGCCGGCACCGGCCTGCACGTGCAGGCGGCCATCCTTGATGACGGCGGTGCGGATGGCGATGGCGGTGTCGGCATCGCCGTGCCAGCCGATGTAGCCGATGCTACCGGCGTAGACGTTGCGCTTGATCGGCTCGAGTTCGCGGATGACTTCCAGCGCACGGATCTTCGGCGCACCGCTGACCGTGCCGGCGGGGAACGTCGCGCGCAGCACGTCCGCGTAACTCAGGCCCGGCAAGAGTTTTCCGGTGACTTCGCTGACGATGTGCATGACGTGGCTGTAGCGCTCGATGACGAACTGCTCGCCCACCTGCACCGTGCCGGCTTCCGACACGCGACCAGTGTCGTTGCGGCCCAGGTCGATCAGCATCAGATGCTCGGCGCGTTCCTTCGGATCGGCGAGCAACTCGGCTTCCAGCGCGAGATCCTCGTCGTGCGTCTTCCCACGTGGGCGCGTGCCCGCGATCGGCCGCACGGTCACTTCGCCCTGCTCCAGGCGCACCAGGATCTCGGGCGACGAGCCCACCACCTGCACGTCGCCGACGTCGAGGAAGTACATGTACGGCGAGGGATTCAGCGCACGCAGCGCGCGGTAGACATCCACCGGCCGCGCGTTGAAGGGCACGCTCAGGCGCTGGCTCAGCACCACCTGGAAGATGTCGCCGGCACGGATGTATTCCTTCGACTGCTCCACCGCGGCGATGAATCCGTCATGGGTGAAGCCGGAAACGAAGTGGCTCTCGTCCAGCACATCGCAGGCGATCGGGGTGGGGTACGAACCCGGCTGGCGCAGCTTGGCGGTCAGTGCGTCCAGCCGCGCCTGCGCCTGTTCCCATGCATCGGCTTCGCGCGGATCGGCGTGCACGATCAGGTAGAGCCGGCCCTTGAGGTTGTCGAACACGGCCACTTCTTCCGACAGCATCAGCAGGATGTCGGGCGTGTCCAGTTCATCGGGCTTCGCGCCCGTCGCCAGCCGGGGCTCGATATAGCCGATGCATTCGAAGCCGAACCAGCCGACCAGGCCGCCGGTGAATCCGGGCAGACCCTCGAGCTTCGGCACCGCATAAGCGGCGCGCAGTGCCTCTACTTCGGCGAACGGATCGGCGACCTCGCGCGTTTCGACCAGTTGGCCGTGATCGTGGATCTGCAGCGTGTGGCCCCGGAACGTCGCCACGCGGCGCACGGGCAGGCCGATGATGGAATAGCGGCCGAAGCGCTCGCCACCTTCCACCGATTCGAACAGGTAGGTGTATGGCGCGTCGGCGAGTTTCAGGTAGACCGAGAGCGGCGTGTCCAGGTCGGACAGCACTTCACGGACGACAGGGATGCGGTTGGAACCTTCAGCGTACTGCTGGAACTGGGCGTGCGAGATCAAGCGGGCTTTCCTTCCGGGACACGGTGACGGTGCGGGCGACGGCAACGGGCCACCATCGCCAGCCATGGCGTGCGGAATCTTTGGAAAGCGGGAGCACGGGATGGGACACGGGCCTACTTTACCCGACGCATCGGGCCGACGACCACTGGGGAACGCATGAATTGTTGCCGTCATCCGCGCGGCGTTCAACAGACGCACGTCTGGTCAGGCGGGAATGACGAGCAAACGAGCGCTTTCAGCGCTTCCCTAAGGTTGCATCCGCAACGGACAGGCCTCTGGCAGATGCATGCGGACCCGGCCGGAAACGCACTCGATGCGGAAACGGCGGGACTGCACGGGCTCGCCGTCCAGATTGAGGGTCAGTGGCTGGTCCGCGTCCAGTTCCACCCAGGGCAGCCGTGCGCGGGTGGCGACGCGGTCCAGCGCCGCATGCTTGCCGTCCTTGACCAGCGTCCCGAGGGTGGCGGCGACTTCGCCGGACAGCTCCGGCACGAGCGTCACGTCCAGCAGGCCGTCATCGACCAGCGCATCCGGGCACAGCGCTTGCCCGCCGCCGGCCTGGCGCCCGTTGCCGATGCCGAGTGCAATGAAGTCGCCCCGCCAGTCGAACTCCGGGCCGCGCACGCTCGCGGTCATCGGCTCGATGCGCCCCAGCCTGGCGATACCGGTGATGAGATAGGCCAGACCGCCGAGCATCTTCTTCAGGCCTTCGTCGGTTTCCACCGTCACCTCGGTACCGAAGCCGCCACTGGCGAGGTTGGCGCACCAGTGCACACCGTCGTCGGCCTCGATGCGCAGCAGGTCCAGCGGCACGGCGGCCGCCGCGTGGACGAGCTGCAGCGCAGGCAGCGCGTCGTCCGGAATTCCGGCGGCGGTGGCGAAGTCGTTCGCGGTGCCCAGCGGCACCAACCCGAGCGAAGGCAGCGCGTCGGCTCTCTGGTCGCGGTGAGCGAGGGTCGTCGCCACTTCGCTGAGCGTGCCGTCGCCGCCCCCGGCGATGACGGTGTCCACGCCATCGGCGATCGCCTCCGCGACATAGCGCTCGGCGTCGCCATCCTCCCAGGTCACCCGCACGTCAAGGGCGATGCCGTCTTCGCGCATCTTCGCCACGGCCTCGCGCAGGTCGTCATCGCCGGCGGACTTGCCGTTGAGGATGAGGCGCCAGCGGGGTGTGGTCATGGGGGGTCCTTGGTGGAAGCGCCGAGCATAGCGTTTCCCTCTGTAGGAGCGACGTGAGTCGCGACCGCACGTTATGGCTGGCAGGGAAGCCGCGGACCCGTAATCCCGGAACTCGAAGTCAACGGTCGCGACTCACGTCGCTCCTACAAGGGCAAAGCCGCTGTCACGGACTCGTCACAGTCGGTTCGTAGTATGGAAGGCCATAGCAGGGACGACGGGCGGAGGCAGGATCAGCCTCCAATTCTTCCGGGGCGGTGGCGAAAGCCATCGCCTTTTTCAATGTAGAGCCGAGCCTGCTCGGCTGTTTGCAAGGCAAGCGGAGCAAGCTCCGCTCTATGCACCCTTCAGCTGCGCGCATGCGCCACGGCCTGGCGCATGCGATCGATCACGTCGTTGTAGTCCGGTGCATTGAAGATCGCCGAGCCGGCGACGAAGGCATCCGCGCCCGCAGCCGCGATCTGGCCGATGTTGTCGGCCTTCACGCCACCGTCGATCTCCAGGCGGATGTCCTTGCCGGTCTTGTCGATCATCGCGCGCACGGCCCGCAGCTTGTCCAGCGCCGACGGAATGAAGGCCTGCCCGCCGAAGCCCGGGTTCACCGACATCAGCAGCACCAGGTCCAGTTCCGGCAGCACCCAGTCCAGCACTTCGACCGGCGTGCCGGGGTTGAGCACCAGGCCGGCCTTGCAGCCCAGCGACTTGATCAGCTGGATCGTGCGGTGCACGTGCTTCGAGGCTTCCGGGTGGAAGCTGATGATGCTGGCGCCGGCTTCGGCGAAGTCCGGGATGATGCGGTCCACCGGCTCCACCATCAGGTGCACGTCGATCGGCGCGGTGACGCCATGCTTGCGCAGCGCGCTGCACACCAGCGGGCCGATGGTCAGATTGGGGACGTAGTGGTTGTCCATCACGTCGAAGTGGACCCAGTCGGCGCCGGCCTTCAGTACGTTGTCGACTTCCTCGCCGAGGCGGGCGAAGTCCGCGGACAGGATGGACGGGGCGATGATGCAGTTCGACATGGAGAGGCTCACTTGCGCTTGCGCTGGGTCTTGATGCGGTCGTAGGCGGCGTTGATCTCGCCTGCCTTCCGTTCGGCCTGGCGGCGCAGGTCTTCCGCGGCACCAGCCATCTTGTCGGGGTGGTACTGGGAAATGAGCCGGCGATAAGCCTGATCGACCTCAGCATCGCTGGCGTCGCTGGTCAGGCCGAGCGCGCGATACGGATTGTCGCGGCCGAGCCTGAACCAGTCCTCGTCGAAGGCATGGCCGATGATCAGGCCCACCAGGCCGCCCAGGGGATGGCGCATCAGCAGCCAACCGGCCACGAATCCCAGCAGTTTTCCGTACCAGCGCTTCATTCGGCCCGCCTTCTCCGGCAATCGCGGCATTTTACGGCACACGCCGCCCGTCAGCCCGTACACTACGCGGCCCGGTCAGGTACCCGGCCCCGCCACCGCGGGTAGACGGCCGCCCCGGGGCACGGGCGCACGGCCTGCCGCACGCCCCGACGACGCTGTACCGCTTCGCTGGTTTCCGGACTCCCCAAGGAGTGTTTGTGCCCACGACGTTGCTTCAATCCGATCTGCCCGGCCTCACCCTGCGCCATCGCGGCAAGGTCCGCGACGTGTTCGACCTGCCCCGCGAGCGCCTGCCCGCCGATGCGCCCCCGGGCGACTACCTGCTGATGGTCGCCACCGACCGCCTCAGCGCGTTCGACGTGGTGCTGCCCGACCCCATTCCCGGCAAGGGCGAGATGCTCTGCCAGATCTCCAACTTCTGGTTCGCCAAGACCGCGCACCTGATGCCGAACCACCTGACCGGCATCGACGTGGCCAGCGTGCTGCCGGCCGGCGTCGACGCCTCGCTGTACGCCAAGCGCGCGGTGGTGACGAAGAAGCTCAAGCCGGTGCCGGTGGAAGCCATTGCGCGCGGCTACCTGATCGGCAGCGGCTGGAAGGATTACCAGCGCACCGGCAAGGTCAGCGGCATCGAGCTGCCCGACGGCCTCCGCCAGGCGGAGAAGCTGGCCGAGCCGATCTTCACCCCGTCGACCAAGGCCGCGGTCGGCGACCACGACGAGAACATCGACTTCGACGCCATGGTGAAGACCGTCGGCGCCGAACTGGCCGAGCGCGTGCGCGACGCCACCCTGCGCATCTACCGCTTCGCCGCCGATGTCGCCGCCGAACGCGGCATCCTGCTGGCCGACACCAAGTTCGAGTTCGGCACGGACGAAGACGGCCGCCTCTACATCATGGACGAGATGCTGACTCCGGATTCCTCGCGCTATTGGCCCGCGGACCAGTACGAAGTCGGCACCAGCCCGCCGAGCTACGACAAGCAGTTCGTGCGCGACTACCTGGAAACGCTGGACTGGAACAAGACCGCGCCCGGCCCGGCGCTGCCCGCCCAGGTCATCGAGCGCACACGCGCCAAGTACGCCGAAGCGCTGCAGAAACTGGCCGGCATCGTCGTCGATTGACCCCTGTGGGAGCGACGTCAGTCGCGATGGAAGGCCGCGGCCAGACTGATCGCGACTGACGTCGCTCCCACAGTCGAACCTCTCCACCGACCTGACGGCCGGGCCGGCAGCGCCCGACGGGCTGGGGTATGCTCCATACCCTGCCGCATTGCCATCCTCGGGAGGGATGAATGAACGCGACCGCGCAACGTCCGGTGGACCGCTGGTTCGCCAGTTATTCCGGCGACCACGTCAACGAGACCAACCAGCTGATCCACGTGTTCGCCGTGCCGGCGATCCTGTGGACGGTGGTGGCGCTGCTCTGGTGCATCCCGGTGTTCGGCACCTGGGTGAAATCCGGCATGTGGGCGGCGCTGGCGATGTTCGGCGCGTGGATGTACTACTACAAACTCTCGCGACCGCTCGGTTTCGGCATGCTGGCGATCTTCATCGCGATGGCGTGGCTGACGCGCTGGCTGGAAGCCGTGCTCGGGCTGCAGAACCTGTTCTTCGTGGCGGTCGCAGTGTTCGTGCTGGCGTGGATCGCCCAGTTCATCGGCCACAAGATCGAGGGCAAGAAGCCGAGCTTCCTGACCGACCTGACCTACCTGCTGATCGGGCCGGCCTGGGTTCTGAGCAAGTTCTACAGGAAGATGGGCTGGAAGTACTGAGTAGGGCCGAGCTGAGCTTGCTTGGCTGATGCCGTGCACGGCATCGATCTGAACTGCGAACAGCAGCGGAGCAAGCTCCGCTCTACGATTCCACCGCGCGCTTGTCGACCATGAATTTCCGCGGCACGTAGCCGAAGTCGCGTCGCGCCGGCGCCGCATCGAACACCAGATCCTCGCGCATGCGCGCCACCGCATCGTCGGTGAGCCCTCGCATCGCGCCCGCCATCCGGGCGAACGACAGCACCGCGCGGAAGACCGGCATCGGCAGCTGCCATAGCGTCGCCGGCGGATCGAGCGCCTTCAGCGTGCGCGACACCATGTCGCTGTAGGCCAGCGTTTCGCCTCCCGGCAGCGAATAGGCATGTCCGTGGGTGGCGGATGCCTCCACGACGGCGAGTGCTGCCATCGCCAGATCGTCGACGTGCACCGGCTGGCGCTTGCCCTCGGCGCCACGCGGCAACACGAAGAAGCCCACGCGCCGCGCCATCGCCGCGATCCGCGCGAGCGTCTGGTCGCGTCCTGCGCCATAGACCAGGGTCGGACGCAGCAACGTTGCTGCGGCGCCATTGGCCGACGCGGTCTCGAACACGGTTCGTTCGGCGGTCTGCAGCCGCGCGACGACGTCGCGCTCGTGCGCGTCGCCCGACGCTTTCTTGGTGTCGAGGCTGGTGGATCCGAACGCGACCACGCGTGGCGCCGCGACCAGCCCGCGGGCATACCACTGCGCGAAACCATCCAGCGGGCCGGTGCTGAAGATCACATCGACGCTGTCGGGCAGTCCCTCGATGCCGGCGAACCCGCCCGGCAGCCACTGCACGTTCGACAACGGAGGACGCGCGGTCCGCGATACCGCGAACACCTGCCAGTCGCGTGCGTCGAGCCGCGCGAGCAGCGCCTCGCCGATCTGGCCGCTGGCACCGAAGACGAGGGCGGTACGCATTGCGGATCAGGCGTCCTGGCCGGCGTCTTCGTCGACCGCATCGACGGGCTTGGCCGGTTCACCGCCCGGCATCGGGGGACGCTCGGCCATGTGCAGCGACAGCGCGGCCTTGGCCATCAGGTGCGCGCTGATCGGCGCGGTGATGAAGAGGAACGCGGTGATCAGCAGTTCGCGCGGCTGCGGATCGGTGCCGCTCAGCGCGTGATAGCCGACCGACGCGATCAGCATGCAGCCCACGCCCAGCGTACTGGCCTTGGTGGGGCCGTGAAGGCGCTTGAAGAACTCCGACAGCTTCAACAGGCTGAAGGAGCCGACCAGGATGAAGAAGCTGCCCACGGCCAGCAGCAGCACCAGCAGGATGGCGAAGACCCAGCTCATTCGACGATGTCCCGGCGCAGCACGTACTTGCTCAGCACCACGGTGCCGACGAAGCCCAGCATGGCGATGATCAGCGCCGCTTCGAAGTAGACTGCCGTGCCCAGGTACATGCCGAACAGCACCAGCTGCGCGATCGCCGCCACGAACAGCGTATCGAGCGCGAGGATGCGGTCGGGCACGCTGGGCCCGCGAACGAGCCGCACGAGTGCCAACAGCATCGCCAGCCCGACCACGTGCATCGAGCCCACGATCGCGTACATCACTAGCGCCTGCGGGGTCACGGGAATATCTCCATCAGCGGCATTTCATAGCGTGTCTTGATCTGCCGGATCACCTCGTCGGCATCATCCAGGTTCAACACATGCACCAGCAGGTGGCTCCGGTCATCCGACAGCACCGACGACACCGTGCCGGGGGTCAGCGTGATGATGCTGGTCAGGGCCGCAATGCCATGGATGTTGTTGATGTCGAGCGGCACCCAGATGAAGCCGGGGCGGATGTTCCGTTCGGGACCGAGCACCTGCAGCGCCACGGTCACGTTCGCCTGCACGATGTCCAGCGCCAGCACGCCCAGCATGCGCGGCACGCTGCGCAGGCGGCCGATGCTCGCGAACTCGCGGTCCAGCCGTGCGGCGAAGGGAGGAATCAACAACGCCAGCAGCAGCGCCATCGTCACCTGGCCCGCGCTGATCTCGTCGTTCATCAGCAGCCAGAAGCAGAACACCGTCACGCTCAGCGGCAGCGACGGCAGCAAGCGCTTGCGCAAGGTCGCAGCCATGCTCAGGGTTCCCTCAGGATGGGCGCGGCGGCGCGCATGTGATCGACGTAGTCTTCGGGCGCCTGCAGCTGCGCCGCAGTGGCCCGCGTGTAGTCCAGGATCGGCGACGCAGCGAGCACCAGGGCGATGCCATAGGCGAGCAACAGCACAACGGCCGCCGTCTCGAGCGGACGCGAGGGTGCCACCGCCACCTGGTCGGCAGGCATGAATGCTTCCTGCCGTTCCGCACTCGCGTCCGGCCACGGCTCCACGCGCCAGAACAACCGCGTGCCCGCGCGCGCCAATCCGACCAGCATCAGGAAACTGGTGCCCAGCACCAGCGCCCAGATCCAGAACGTACGCGGACCGGAGGGCACCGCTTCCAGCAGCAGCAGCTTGCCGATGAAGCCCGACAGCGGCGGAAGGCCCGCCAGCGAAACCGCAGCGACCAGGAACAGCAGGCCCGGCACGGTCTTGTCGGGCAGCGCCGCGATCACGTCCTTGCGGTCGCTGGCACGGCCACGCCGGCGACGGATCAGGTCCGCCAGCAGGAACAGTGCGGCACCCGCGAAACTGCTGTGTACCAGGTAATACAGCCCCGCACCGATCGTGCCGGCGGTATGCAGTGCGAATGCAACGAACAGCGTCGCCGCCGAGCCCAGCACAAGATATGCGGCCAGCGCGCGAAGCCGGTTCGCCGCCAGGACGCCCAGCGACGCCAGCACCAGCGTCGCCGCGCCCAGCGCCAACAGTGCGGGCCAGGCGAACCCGTCCAGCGGTCCCGCTGCGCCGAAGGTCAGCGTGCCCAACCGCAACACCGCGTACAGGCCGACCTTGGTCATGATGGCGAACAGGCCGGCGACCGCTGCCGGCGCGTGGGTATAGGTTTCGGGAAGCCAGAAATACATCGGCAGCAACGCCGCTTTCGCGCAGAACACCACGAACAGCAGGCCTGCCGCCGCCTGCACCAGCGCGATGTCGCCCGGCGGCAGTTTCGCCACCCGCACCGACAGCTCGGCCATGTTCAACGAGCCGAGCAGTCCGTACAGAAGTCCCAGCGCAATCAGGAACAGTGTCGACGCCGCGATGTTGAACGTCACGTAATGCAGGCCCGCGCGCATCCGCTCGCCACGACCACCGCTGAGCATCAACCCGTACGACGAGATCAGCAGTACTTCGAAGAACACGAACAGATTGAAGATGTCGCCGGTCAGGAACGCGCCGTTCAAGCCCATCAGCTGGAACTGGAAGAACGCGTGGAAGTGCGGTGCGCGCCTGTCCCAGCCGGCGCATGCGTGCAGCAGGCAGGCCGCACCCAGCAGCAGGCCCACCAGCAGCATCAGGGCGGACAGCCGGTCCACTATCAGCACGATGCCCAATCGCGCCGGCCAGTCGCCGAGCAGGTAGACCGAGACCTCGCCGGACCCCGCGGACGCGACCAGCACGCAGGCCACGGCCAGCATGGCGAAGATCGAGGCCCACGCGACGATGCGCTGCGGGACCATGCCGAACCGGCGGTGTTCGAAGAACAGCGCGATCGACGCAGCGAACAGCGGGATCAGGATCGGCAGCACCGGCAGATGGCTCATGCGCGTGGCTCCGCCTCATCGGCCTTGGCGGCATCGCGGGCTTCATCGTGCCGGCGCTGCTCGGCGGCGAGGAACGCACGCTCGGCCCTGCTGCCGTCGACATGGTCGCTGTCGTTGTCGCCACGGCTGCGGATGGCCAGCACCACGGTCACCGCCGTCATCGCGAAAGCGATCACGATGGCCGTCAGCACCAATGCCTGCGGCAGCGGATCGGTGTAGTTCGCCAGGGTCGGCGCCACGCCGTCGCGCAGCACCGCCGGCTTGCCGGGCACCAGCCGACCGCCGCTGAAGATCAGCAGGTTGGTCGCATACGAGAGCAGCGTAAGCCCCAGGATGACGTCGAAACTGCGCGCACGCAGCAGCAGGTACACCCCGGCTGCGGTAAGGATGCCGATCGCGCTCGCCATGGCCAGTTCCATCAGCGCAGTTCTCCGGTACGGGTGGAGCGTTCGCCCGGCTCCATCACGCCCAGGTGCGAGACGCGCGTGCGCGAGGGCTTGATGGTGCCCATCATCGACAGGATCAGCATTGCGCCACCGAACACCACCAGGTAGACGCCGGTGTCGAAGCCGATCGCGCTGGCAAGGGGCACCTTCCCGATGATCGGCAGCTCGAGATCCAGATGCCCGCTGGTCAGGAACGGCACGCCAAAGCCCATCGACGCCACGCCGCTCAGGCCGGCGACGATCAGGCCCACGCCGATGCAGCGTACGTAATCGAAGCCGAAGCGGGATTCCACCGAGGCCGCGCCTTGGATCACGTACTGCACCAACAGAGGTACCGCCAGTACGAGGCCGGCGATGAAACCGCCACCCGGTGCGTTGTGGCCGCGCAGGAACAGGAATACGGAGACGGTCAGCGTGAGCGGGAACATGATCTGCGCCAGGTCCGCCGGTACCGGCAGCGGGATCGGCGAGCCGGACATGATCTTCTCCGGCGCCATCCGCGCACGGCGCAGCAGCGCGTGCACGATCAGCGCGGCGATGCCGAACACGGTGATCTCGCCGAACGTATCGAAGCCGCGGAAATCCACCAGGATCACGTTGACCACGTTGCTGCCATAGGCCTCGGGCAGCGAACGCGCCAGCAGTTCGCCGCTGATCGTGTCGCCCGGCCGTGTCATTACCAGATAGGACAGTACGCCCGTGCCGATGCCCGCCGCGAGCGCCACCACGATGTCGCGCACGCGGCGGCGCGGCGTGCGCTCGGGCGGCGAGCGCGGCGGCAGATAGTGCAGGCCCAGCAGCAGCAGGACCAGGCTGACCATTTCCACCATCAACTGCGTCAGGGCCAGATCCGGCGCCGACAGGAACACGAACGTCAGGCTGACCACCAGTCCCGCGCCGCCGAGCACCACGACGGCGAGCAGCCGTTGCCGGTACAGGCGGATCGTCCACACGGCGCAGGTCACTAGCACCAGCCACAGCAGCCAGCCGAGCAGCGGCATCGGCTGCGGCGCGCGCCATGACAGCGGCACGGCGTCACTTGCGACGAAGGGCGCCGCGCCCGCCGCGATCGCCGCCAGCACCAGGAGCAGCAGGCTGCGCTGCAGGCTGCCATTGGCGAGCCTGGCGGTGAAACGGCCCGCCAGCGCATAGAGCGCCTCCATGTTCCAGCGGAACACGACACGTCCGAACGACTGCCATGCGATGGCATGCAGGTCGAACAGACGGCGCAGCCCGAAGTACAGCGCAATGCCACCCGCGATGCCCGCCAGGCTCATCAACAGCGGCGTGTTGATGCCGTGCCAGACCGCCAGGCTGTAGGCGGGCATGGCCTCGCCGAGGATCGCTCCGGCACCGGCATGCAACACCGGCGCCACCGTCCAGGCGGGAAACATGCCCACCGCCACGCAAAGCACCACGAGCACCTCCACCGGGATCTTCATCCAGCGCGGCGGCTCGTGCGGCGTGACATCCAGGGCGCGCGGTCCCTGGCCGAAGAACGTTTCGTAGACGAAGCGCAGGCTGTAGGCCACGCCGAAAATGCCGTACAGCAGCGCGGCGACGGCGATCGCATTCCGCATCGCACGGTGCCCGGGGATATCGATCGCCTCGGCGAAGAACATTTCCTTCGACAGGAACCCGTTGAGCAGCGGAATGCCTGCCATCGCAAGCGACGCGATGATCGCCAGCGCACTGGTCCACGGCAGGTAGCGCCGCAGGTTCCCCAGCCTGCGCATGTCGCGGGTGCCCGTCTCGTGGTCGATGATGCCCGCCGCCATGAACAGCGACGCCTTGAACGTGGCGTGGTTGAGGATGTGGAACACGCCGGCCACCACGGCCATCGGCGTGGAGATGCCGAACAGCAGCGTGATCAGGCCGAGGTGGGAGATCGTCGAATACGCCAGCAACCCCTTGAGGTCGTGCTGGAAGATGGCGTACCAGGCGCCAACCAGCAGCGTCAGTGCGCCGACGCTGGTCACCACGTAGAAGAACAGGTCGGTGCCCGCAAGCGCAGGATGCAGGCGCGCAAGCAGGAACACGCCGGCCTTCACCATCGTCGCCGAATGCAGGTAGGCCGATACCGGCGTGGGCGCCGCCATCGCATGCGGCAGCCAGAAATGCAGCGGGAACTGCGCGCTCTTGGTGAACACGCCCGCCAGCACCAGCAGCAGGGCCCACGGATACAGCGTGCTCGCACGGATCAGGTCGCCCGACGCCAGCACGATATCCAGGTCGTAGCTCCCGACGATGCGGCCGATCAGCAACACGCCGCCCAGCAACGCCAGTCCGCCCGCGCCCGTGATCGCCAGCGCCATGCGCGCACCTTCACGCGCATCCTGGCGATGCGACCAGAAGCCGATCAGCAGGAACGAACTGATGCTGGTCAGTTCCCAGAACACCACCAGCAACAGCAGGTTGCCGGCCAATACCACGCCGAGCATCGACCCCATGAAGAGCAGCAGGCTGGCGAAGAAGCGCGGCGCGCTGTCCTTCTCGCAGAGGTAGTAGCGCGCGTACATCACCACCAGCGCACCGATCGCCAGCACCAACCCGGCGAACATCCACGCCAACCCGTCCAGGCGCAGCGTGAACGCGAGACCGATCTGCGGGATCCACGCATGATCGGCGCGCAGGTTCCACCCTTGCAGCACGCTCGGCGTCATCCACGCCAGCAGCACCAGGCCCAGCAGCGGTGCGAGCCCGGCCAGCCATGCGGTGGCGCCGCGCGGCAGGCCGCGCGCCAGCGCCACCACCAGCGCGAGCACGAATGGCAGCGCCAGCAGGATTTCAAGGAAAGGAATCATCTACCGCCTTGCGTTGCAGGGAATGCGTCATTCGCGAGCAATCGCCCCGAGTTTAACAAACCCGTTCACATTAGCCTGACCCCGCGGTTCAGGTCAGGCGAGCAATGCGATCTCCAGGATCAGCCAGCCGACGAAGGCGGCGAGCAGGATGCCGCCTTCCACGCGGCTGATACGCAGGTCGCCGCGCAGCATGGGATACAGCACCAGCACGAACGCGATGGCCGCCGGCAGTTCCAGCCGCACGAAGGACTCCGGCAGCGCCAGCGGACGGAATGCCGCCATGCCGCCTACCACCACCAGCAGATTGAACAGGCTGGAGCCGATGACGTGGCCGGCGACCATGTCGCCCTGTCCACGCCGCGCCGCCATGGCTGCGGCCGCGATCTCCGGCAGCGCCGTGCCGATGGCGACCGGCAGCAGGCCGGTGAGCAGCGGCGACAACCCCCATCCCTCCCCGATCACCGGCGCTGCCTGAACCACGTAGCGTGCGCCGAAGTACAGCAGGGCCGCCGCCACCGCGAATCGCAGCAGGTTCAACCAGAGCACGGTGCGCGTGCTGGCGAACGCCTCGACGTCGGTCCGCACCGCCTGCGCTTCGCGTGGCGCGCGCGCCAGCAGGAACGCCAGCGCCGCGACGAAACCCAGCAACAGCATGCCGCCTTCGACGCGACTGACCACGCCATCCAGGCCGAACACGATCAGCCCCAGCGAGGCCAGCGCCAGAAATACCAGCAACGGGGACAGCACGCGCAACCGCACGAGCACCGGCGCGGCGAGCGCCGCCACGCCCAGCGTCAGGCCCAGGTTGACGATGTTGCTGCCTACCGCATTGCCGAGAGCGAGTTCCTGCGCCCCGACCCAGGCCGCGCGCGCATTGACCGCCAGTTCCGGCAACGACGTGCCGAACGCGATCAGCAACAGGCCTGCCACGAAGGGGGACGCGCCGATCCGCTGCGCCAGCCCGGATGCACCCTTGACGATCGAGTCGCCGCCCAGCGCCAGCAGCACCAGTCCCAGCGCGAAATATCCCCAGGCTTCCGTCATCGCACGACCCCTTCCCGTGTGGTGTGCGGCGATTCTATGCCTGCGCGCGACGGTGGAGCCAGCATGGGCACCGCCGCGCGGCGGAATGGCTCAGGAACAGCCTTCCACGTAGTCGACCTGCGGCGACAGGCCCACGCGCCAGGCGGTGACCTTGCCGGATGCGTCGGCCTCGAACACCAGGCGGGTCGGTGCCACGTCGCCCGCGTCCATCGCCAGGTACTGGCCACCCTGCGTGTACTTGTGAGGCGAGGCCTTCAACGCGCCGCCATAGAGCTTCTGCAATTCATCGATGCCCATCCCGACCTTGCCGCCACCCGGCGCGGTTTCCTTGTCGGTGCCGACGTCGTAGCGAACGAACTTGCCTTCTTCCATCATGAAAGCGAAGTCGGCGGGGCGGGTGATCCACTTCGGCCACAGGTAGTGGCAGGTGGTGCCCTCCATCGGCGCGCCATTGAGTTCACCGCCCCATGCCGCGCGTGCCTCATCGACCGTGCTGCCCAGCTTCATGTCGCCGTAGCCGAGGAAACTGGCCTGGGTCACCGGACCGGCGGGCGCGGCGGTGTCGTCCACGGCGGGCGTCGGTGCCGGGGCTTCCGCCATCGGTGTGCTGGTCGCCGTGGTCGTCGGCTCGGCTGGCGGCGTACCGGCTTCTTCGCGCTGGCACGCGGACAACAAGGTGACGACCATCACGATCGGCAGCATCGACTTCATCGGCTCTCTCCATTGCACAAACCTGAATCGTAGCGTTCACGCGTTAATTCGCTGCGAACGTGCAGTTGTCATGCGCACTTCATGGCCGGCGAATAGCCTGCGCGCGACCTTCCGCTCCTTTCGCCATGCGACCGTCGAAAACCGATCTGGCCCGTGACATCCTGCAGGCCCACACGGGTGCACTGGGCATGCGCGAGCGACGCACGCTGATCCTCTGCGACGGTCGACGCGACCTCGCCGAGCTGGTGCAGTTGCTGGGACAGGATGCACCGCTGCTGGTGCAGCGCCTGGTACAGGCCGGATATCTCGTCGACGGGTCGCGCATGCAGGTCACCGCGCCTGCCGCCGCCGTCGTCGCTTCCGCCACTACTCCAGGACCACGGCGTTCGCTGGTGGCGGCCAAGGTCTACCTGTCGGGCATGCTGGAACTGCAACGCGACGACGGCGCGCGCCGCCACCGTGACCGCTTGCAGGCGCGGCTGGACGATGCGGCGATGCTCGACGCGCTCGCCGATGCCTTCCGCTTCCTGGAGGGACGCGTGGCCGCCACGCTCGCCGGACGCATCCGGCAGCGCCTTTTCGAGGCACTGCCCACGGAGGCCCTGCCCCGCATGCACGAGAGCCTGGTCCCGCAGGAAGAAAACGCCTTGCGGTGAACGCGGCTCAGTCCTTCGGCGCGAAGTGCTTGCGCAGGCCGGCCCAGCACACCTGGTAGTCGCGCTGGCGGTGTGCGGCGTCCACCGCCTGCCGCGTTGGCCGGATCACCGCACGCGTCTCGAACATGAAAGCCATTGTTCCGGTGATGACATCGGGCTTGGACAGATCGGCGCCCGACGCTTTCTCGAACGTCGCAGCATCCGGCCCGTGACCGGTCATGCAGTTGTGCAGCGAAGCGCCGCCCGGCGCGAAACCCTCGGCCTTCGCATCGTAGACGCCATGGATCAGGCCCATGAACTCGCTGGCGATGTTGCGATGGAACCACGGCGGACGGAACGTGTCCTGCGCCACCAGCCAGCGCGGCGGGAAGATCACGAAGTCCATGTTGCCCACGCCAGGGGTATCGCTCGGCGAGGTGAGCACCAGGAAGATCGATGGATCCGGATGGTCGTAGCTGATCGAGCCGATGGTGTTGAAGCGGCGCAGGTCATAGCGGTAGGGCGCGTAGTTGCCGTGCCAGCCCACCACGTCGAGCGGCGAATGGCCGATGTCCGCGCGCCACAGGTGGCCCTGGAACTTGGCGATCAGTTCGAATTCGCCCTCGACGTCCTCGTAGGCGGCGACCGGCGTTTCGAAGTCGCGCGGATTCGCCAGCCCGTTCGAGCCGATCGGCCCCAGGTCCGGCAGGCGGAGCTGCGCGCCGAAGTTCTCGCAGACATACCCGCGCGCCTCACCGTCAGGCAGTTCGACCAGGAAGCGCACGCCGCGCGGAATCACCGCGATCTGCTGCGGCTCGACATCGATCACGCCGAACTCGGTGGCGATGCGCAGGCTGCCCTGCTGCGGGACGATCAGCAGTTCGCCATCGGCATCGTAGAAGTAGCGCCCCTGCATCGAACGGTTGGCGGCGTACAGGTGGATGCCCACGCCGTGCTGGGCTTCCGGCGTGCCGTTGCCGGCCATGGTGTAGAGGCCATCGACGAAATCGGTGGGAGTTTCCGGCATCGGCAATGGCGACCAGCGCATCTGGTCCGGCGACACCGGACCGGCACTGAAATCGCTGTGCAGGCGATGCTGCGCGTAGGGCGCGAAGGTGCCGTGCATCGCCGCCGGGCGGATGCGGTACAGCCAGCTGCGGCGGTTCTCGGCGCGCGGCGCGGTGAACGCGGTGCCGCTGAGCTGCTCCGCATAGAGACCGTGCGCCACGCGCTGCGGCGAGTTGCGGCCTTCGGGCAGCGTGCCGGGAATCGCCTCGGTGGCGAAGTGGTTGCCGAAGCCGGTCATGTATCCGCGATCGGGGGGCGTTTTCATCTCGATGCCTTTAAAGCCCCTCTCCCGACGGGAGAGGGGTTGGGGTGAGGGGCGATGGTGAGACGGTCCTGCAGATCGCCTCAGCCACCGCTTCGATCTGCATCAGTACTTCGTTGTCCCAGAACCGCAGGACGGTGAAACCCTTTGATTCCAGGAACTGCGTTCGTAAGTGATCGGATGTTTCCGTGTGCTGCGATCCATCCACTTCAATCACCAACTTGACCGATACACAACAGAAATCGACCGTGTAGGGCGGGATGGAATGCTGGCTACGGAACTTCAAACCCTCGATGCCACCGCCTCTGAGGATCGACCAAAGTTTGCGTTCCGCATCTGTCGATCGTGCCCGCAGTTCCCTCACCCGTTCCAAAGCACGAGTGGCCATCGGAGGTCTGCGGTGGTTCGTCATCCTTGTCCTCCTGCCCCTCACCCCAACCCCTCTCCCGTCGGGAGAGGGGCTTGAGGCAGAAGACTACAGCACCCCGCGCTTCATCTGGTCGCGCTCGATGCTCTCGAACAGTGCCTGGAAGTTGCCTTCGCCGAAGCCTTCGTTGCCCTTGCGCTGGATGATCTCGAAGAAGATCGGGCCCAGCGCGTTCTGGGTGAAGATCTGCAGCAGCTTGCGTTGCTTGGTCTCGACGTCGGCATCGATCAGGATCTTGTTGCGCGCCAGGCGTGCCACGTCTTCCCCATGGTTCGGGATGCGCTGGTCGATCACGTCGAAATAGGTATCCGGCGTGTCGAGGAACTCGACGCCCGCTTCGCGCATCTTCTCCACCGTGGTGTAGATGTCGTCGGTGAAGCAGGCGATGTGCTGGATACCCTCGCCCTTGTAGGCGTCGAGGTACTCGTTGATCTGGCTCTTCGGGTCGCTGGACTCGTTGAGCGGGATGCGCACCATGCCGTCCGGCGCGGTCATCGCCTTGGACAGCAGGCCGGTCTTTGCGCCCTTGATGTCGAAGTAGCGGATCTCGCGGAAGTTGAACAGCCGCTCGTAGTAGTCCGCCCACTTGGCCATGTTGCCGTGGTAGAGGTTGTGGGTCAGGTGATCGATGAAAGTCAGCCCGAAGCCCTTCGGCATCAGGTCCACGCCGGGCAGGTATTCGTAGTCGGGGTCGTGGATGGTGCCCTGGTCGTCATAGCGGTCGACGATGTAGAGCATGCAGTCGCCGATGCCCTTGATGACCGGCGCGGCCACGGCCTTGGTCAGCTCGTCCGCCGCGTCGAACGACTCGGCGCCGTTCTTGAGCGCCTGCACGCGCGCCCATTCGGCCAGTTTCTTCACGCGGATCGCAAAGCCGCACGCGCTGGGGCCGTGTTCGGCAGCGAAGCGGGCAGCGAAGGAATCGGGGTCCTCGTTGATCAGGAAGGTGCAGTCGCCCTGGCGATAGGTGCTGATGGCGCGCGTCCTGTGGCGCGCGACCTGCACGAAGCCCAGCTTGCGGAAGTAATCGTGCAGGTGGTGAGCCTGCCCGGCGGGCGCGGCGAACTCGACGAATTCGAAGCCGTCGATGCCCATCGGGTTGTCGAACGTCGTGGGCTGCATGCCCAGGTTGGGTTGTGCGTTCATGGGGCGTCTCGCTAGGCTTGCGTGGATGCACGCCAATATAGTTTCAGCTGAAACCACCCACAAGTAGCAGCGCAACAATGAGCCAGCCGCCCGACAGCCCGCCCGTCCACGCCGATTTCGACCTCGACCGCCTGTTCTCTTATCGGTTGAGCGTGCTGTCCAACCGGATCAGCAGCGCGATTTCCCGCGAATACCACCGCCGTTTCGGCCTGGCCATCACCGAATGGCGGGTCATGGCCGTCCTGGGCCGCTTCCCGGGCCTGTCCGCCGGCGAGGTCGCCAGCCGCACCGCCATGGACAAGGTCGCCGTCAGCCGGGCGGTCGCCCGCCTGCTGGAACGGGCCCTGATCCAGCGCGAGATCCACGGCGACGACCGGCGCCGCTCGGTGCTGGCGCTGACCGACGAGGGTTTCCGGGTCTACGACGAAGTCGCACCGATGGTGATCGAGTACCACCAGCGCATGCTGGAGCCGCTGAGCGACGAGGAACGCGCGATGCTCGACCAGTTGATCGACAAGCTGGCCGGCGAAGGCGTGAAGCGCATCGAGGGCTGAGCGGCCCGCTTCCGTAGAGCCGAGCTTGCTTGGCTGCGCGATGCGTGCGAACCCGACAGCAGCGGAGCAAGCTCCGCTCTACGAACAAAAAAACGGCGGCCCATGGCCGCCGTTTTCAATGGATCCCCGCTTGCGCAGGGATGACACATCGGCAAAGGCGCACCCGCGGGGTGCGCGCCGATGCGTCACTTCACGCCGTGCATCAGCTTCTGGATCAGCGGCGCGATCAGGAACAGCAGCGCGCCCGGAATCACCAGCGCCCAGAAGCCGAACGTGTAGCCGCTCAACGCGGACTCCACGTTCATGCCACTCTCGCCGCTGACGTGACTGGCGAAGATGCCGGAAAGATTGTTGCCGATGCCGGTGGACAGGAACCAGCCACCCATGCCGAAGCCGACCAGGCGCAACGGCGCCAGCTTGGTCACCATCGACAGGCCGATCGGCGACAGGCACAGCTCACCGATGGACTGGATCCAGTACACCGCGAACAGCGTCCAGAAGGGAATCTTGCCGAAGCCGTCCACCAACGTGGACAGCGCGAACATCAGCAGCAGGAATGCCAGGCCATTGAAGATCAGGCCCAGGCCGAACTTGCGGGGAATCGACGGATTCGCGCGCCCCATTTTCACCCACAGCCAGGCCATGATCGGCGCAAGCGTGATGATGGCCACCGAGTTCACCGACTGGAACCAGCCCACCGGGAAGATCCAGCCGCCGAAATCGCGGTTGACGATCTTGTCCGCCAGGAAGCTGAAAGAGCTGCCCGCCTGTTCGAAGAAGCACCAGAACAGCACGTTGAACGCGAAGATGATCAGCATCGCAATCACCATGTCGCGCTGCTTGGGTCCGTTGCGGATACCCTCAACCAGCAACAGGATGCCCAGACCGATGAACATCGCGGTCAGCACCCATTGGAGCGTGCTGGCGCCAAGGCGCAGCAGGAAGTAGATGACCGGGATCGCAAGCACCGCACCGATCGCCGTCAACAGCACCCTGCCCTTGCCCTCGCCACCGGCAGGTGGCGTACCTACCCCTTTCAACTGGCCGCGACCAAACCAGAACCACACCAGGCTCACCAGCATGCCGATACCCGAGGTGATGAACACCACCTTGTAGGCCGGCATACCCTCAGCGCCGAATACCTTCTCGGCCAGCCAGCCGGTGAGCAGCGGCGAGACCATGGCGCCCAGGTTGATACCCATGTAGAACAGGGTAAAACCCGAATCGCGGCGCTCGTCCCCGGTGGTGTAGAGCTTGCCGACCATCGTCGAGATGTTCGGCTTGAAAAGGCCGTTGCCCGCGATGATCGTGGCCAGACCCAATTGGAAAATGTTCTCGTTGGGCACCGCGATCATGAACAAACCTGCCGCCATGATCACCGCGCCCACCAGGATCGAGCGTTGATAGCCGATCACGCGATCCGCTACGTAACCGCCGAAGATCGCCGCGGCGTAGACCAGCGCCAGATATGCACCGTAAATCTGGTTGGCGGGTGCCTCACCCGTGCCACTCCCCCCGTGGAACTGGGCCACGATGTAGAGCACCAGTGCCCAACGGATGCCATAGAACGCGAAGCGTTCCCAGAACTCGGTCATGAAGAGCATCCACAACGGACGCGGATGGCCCATGACCTGGGCGTAGTCGGGAACGTGCCCCGGTTGCGTATCGACGGCTCCGCTCATGCGGGCTCCCCCTAGAAAAGTAGTTCAGGATTTCGGTTTCCCCTGCAACGAGCGCAGGGGACGGGCGAGGATCACCGACCCGGCGGGCCCTCGTCAAATCGCTGAAACGCCGGTGGTGTAGCAGTCGCCTTGCCTGTTCAGCGAGTCAACCTACTGATTTCCAAGGGATTTCGATCCGGCCGACCCCGCTCGCCCATCAGCGATTGGGGCCGATCGACGTGCGCACGTCGAACAGTTCCGGGAAGAAGGTCAGCTCTAGCGCCTGGCGCAGGAAGCCCACGCCGCTGGACCCGCCGGTACCGCGCTTGAAACCGATGATGCGCATCACCGTGCGCATGTGGCGGAAGCGCCACAACTGGAACTGGCTTTCCAGATCCACCAGGTCCTCGCACAGCGAGTACTCGCGCCAGTAGCGGTCGGTGTCCTCATAGATCGCTTCGAACACCGGCAACAGCGCGGCGTCGGCGGCGTGCGACTGGCGCCAGTCGCGCTGCAGGTGCTGCGGGGGGATCCCGTGGCCCCAGCGGGCGAGGTACATCAGGAATTCGTCGTAGAGGCTGGGGGCGTCGAGCACGGCCTCCAGCCCGGCATGGCCCTCCGGGTCATGGGCGAACACCTTAAGCATCGCCGCATTCTTGTTGCCGAGCAGGAATTCGATGGTGCGGTACTGCAGCGACTGGAAACCCGACGACGGGCCCAGCAGGTCGCGGAAGCCCATGTACTCGGACGGGGTCAGCGTTTCCAGCACCGACCACTGCTCGGTCAGCTGGCGCAGCACCTGCTTGGCGCGAGCCATCACCTTGCGGGCCTGCCAGACCTGGTCGCGCTGGAGGAAGCCGATCGCCGCCTGCAACTCGTGGATCATCAGCTTCATCCACAGTTCCGAGACCTGGTGCTGGACGATGAACAGCATCTCGTCGTGGTGCGGCGGGTCCGACACCGGGTGCTGCGCAGACAACAGGCGGTCCAGCTGCAGGTAGCCGCCGTAGCTCATCCGGCCGGACAGGTCGGTGTGGATGCCTGCTTCCAGCGGGCGTTCGTTCTTCTCTACGGCCATCCGTCGTTCAACCGGTGCACCACCCAAGCGGCGGCGGGGACGCCAGCGTAACCGATGCCGGTCGACGGCCCGGGCGATGCGACGGGAAACCGGCGCCCGTGTCACGCCCATGCAATGCGCGTACCACAGGCTTGGGCTACATTGCGTCGGCCGGGGGCGGCATCGCTCCCGCGGGGGTCGGCGTCCAATCCACTGAGGGAGAACCCGTTACATGGAAATGCCACGGGGCCGCGTCGCGGCCGTGCTCGCGTCTTTCGCCTTGCTGTTCGCCGCTTCGTCGGTACAGGCACAGGTGGTCATCAGCCAGGTCTACGGCGGCGGCGGCAACAGCGGTGCCACGCTGAAGAACGACTTCATCGAGCTGCGCAACAACGGCCCCACTGCGGTCGACCTGACGGGCTGGAGCGTGCAGTACACCTCCTCCGCAGGCACCACCTGGAGCGGGCGCACCAACCTGACGGGCACCATCCCGGCCGGCGGCTTCTACCTGGTCCAGCAGGCGCAGGGCGCCGGCGGCACGGTGGACCTGCCCGCGCCTGACGCGGTGGGCACCATTGCGATGAGCGGCACCGCCGGCAAGGTCGCGCTGAGCCGCAGCACCACGGCGCTGACGGGCGCCTGCCCGACGGCCGATGCGAACGTGGTCGACTTCGTCGGCTTCGGCAGTGCGGCCAACTGCTTCGAAGGCAGCGCGCCGACCGGCACGCTCAGCAACACCACCGCTGCGCTGCGTGGCGGCGACGGCAGCATCGACACCAACAACAACGGCGCCGACTTCGCGGTCGGTGCGCCGAATCCGCGCAACAGCGGCGCCGAGCCGCCGGAACCGCCCGAGCCGCCGCTGGCGCTGACCATCGCGCAGATCCAGGGCAACGGCCTGCTGTCGCCGCACAACGGCAAGCGCGTGGTGACCGAAGGCATCGTCACGGCGATCAAGTTCAACAACGGCTTCTTCCTGCAGGCCGCCAACGACGACGGCGACCCGACCACGTCCGAAGCCGTGTTCGTGTTCACCAGCAGCGCGCCGCCCGCCACCGCCGCCGTCGGCAACCGCGTGCGCGTCACCGGTACGGTCGAGGAATTCACCCCGTCGTCCAATCCGCACCAGCTGGCCATCACCGAGATCGTCACCCCGACGCTCGAAGTGCTGGAAACCGGCGTCGCCCTGCCTGCCGCGATCGAGCTGACCGCCGCCGAGCTGGGTCCTGACGCCCTGCCCGGCACGCTGGAACGCCTGGAAGGCATGCGCGTCAGCGTGGCGCAGTCGGTCGTGATCGCCCCCTCCGGCGGCAGCATCGACGAGAACGATGCGCTGTCCTTCAGCGACGGCGTTTTCCACGTGGCGCTGCCCGGCGTGGCGCGTCCGTTCCGTGAGCCCGGCATCGCCGTGATGGATGCCATCACCCTGCCGGCCGGCAAGAGCCCGCCGCGCTTCGACACCAACCAGGAACGCCTGATGGTGCGCAGCCGCGGCCAGGTCGGCGCATCGCCGCTGTCGGCCGACACCGGTGCCGACGTCGCCGGCCTGCTCGGCGTGCTCGACTACTTCGCCGGCACGTGGGCGCTGCTGCCCGACGTGGCCACGCCGCCGACGGTCACCGGCGGCATGTCGCCGGAAGCCGTCGACGATGCCGCCTACGATGAAGTCACCGTCGGCAGCTTCAACCTGCTGCGACTGTTCGACGAGGTCAACGACAGCAACGGCGCGGTGACGCTGACGCCGGAAGCGTTGGACAAGCGCCTGGCCAAGGCGGCGCTGGCGATCTGCGACTACCTGAAGACCCCGGACATCCT
This sequence comes from Pseudoxanthomonas sp. LjRoot127, assembly GCF_964253495.1. Taxonomy (NCBI): domain Bacteria; kingdom Pseudomonadati; phylum Pseudomonadota; class Gammaproteobacteria; order Lysobacterales; family Lysobacteraceae; genus Pseudoxanthomonas; species Pseudoxanthomonas sp. LjRoot127. The sequence continues at coordinate 2,212,986 of NZ_CAXUQR020000001.1, read as the reverse complement.
GGGCGCGGTGGAAGTGGAGAACCTGCGTGTTCTGCAGCTGCTGTCCGAGCGCATCGACGCGACCTGCGCCACGCGCCCGGGCTACGTGCCGTACCTGCAGCCTGGCAACGACGTGGGCGGCATCAACGTCGGCTTCCTGGTCAGTTCGCGCCTGACCGCGGACGGCATCGCCCGCGTGGAAGTGCTGGACGTCGCGCAGTTCGGCAAGGAAACCACCATCGCCAACCCGAACGGCACCACCAGCCTGCTCAACGACCGTCCGCCGCTGCGCCTGCGCGCCCGCGTGCACCAGGACGGCACGTCGAGCTACCCGCTGACGGTCGTCGTCAACCACCTGCGCTCGCTCAACGACATCAACGACACCCTGCCCGGCAGCAGCGGCTGGGCCACCGGCGGCGAGCGCGTGCGGGTGAAGCGCGGCGCCCAGGCGGTCTACCTGGCCCAGCTGGTGCAGGAGATGCAGCAGGCGAACCCGGACGAGAAGATCGTGCTGGTCGGCGACTTCAACGCGTTCGAGTTCAACGACGGCTATGTCGACGTGATGGGCATCATCAAGGGCGAAGCCGCGACGGAAGACCAGGTGCTGACGCACATGCCCAGCCCGTTGAGCGTGCCGCTCGTGGACGGCTCCCAGCTGATCGCCGATCCTGCGCAGCGCTACTCGTACTCGTTCGAGGGCAACGCGCAGACGCTGGACCACGTGCTGGTCAACGAAGCCCTGGTGATGGACGCCGGCCTGCGCGTGGACCATGCGCGCATCAACGCGGACTTCGGCGTGGACAACTTCGGCGATGCCACGCTGGCCCTCCGTTCGTCCGACCACGACCCGGTGCGCCTGAGCATCCGCGTGCCGTCCTTCGCCCGCGCCGACCTGTCGGCCACCGTCAGCGCAGACCGCACCACCGCCAACGTGGGCGAGACCGTCCGCTACACCGCCACGGTGCGCAACGCCGGTCCCGGCGCGGCATCGCCGGCGGCCTTCGCCTTCGTGTTCTCGGCCGAACTGTCGCCGTCGTTGGCCACGCTGCCGGCCGGCTGGAGCTGCGCGGCACCGGAAGTCTCCGCGGGCACCACCCGCGTGGCCTGCACCGTGCCGGCGCTGGCGGTCGGTGACGAAGCGACCTTCGCCCTCGACGCCGTCGTCCCGGCCAGCGCAGCAGGTGCCACGCTCGGCCTGGGCGTGTCGGCCAATTCGACCGTGCTCGACCCGGCCAACGGCGACAACACCGCCGCCGTGTCGGTGGCCGTGGCCGCGTTGCCGCAGACCCGCGCGGACCTGTCGGTGCAGCTGCTCGGCGCCGCCCTGCCGCTGCGTCGCGGCACCATCGCCACGCTGCTGGTGCCGGTGCGCAACGCCGGCCCCGATGCGGCCGAGCAGGTCACCGTGCGGCTGACCAGCAACGTCGATGCCCGCTACGCCGCCGTCGCCGCCCCCAGCGGCTGGAGCTGCACGCGCGTGCAGGACACCACCGACGGCGCCGCCGCCGACTGCACCCGTCGTGGCACCATGCCGCGCGGCGTGCAGACGCTGGCCTTCGCCCTGGTGGTGCCGGGCAAGCCGAAGCGCGGTACGGAACTGGAGTTCGACGCCACCGTCAGCAGCACGACGACGGACCCCAACCCCGCCAACAACCACGACCGGCTGGTCCAGCGCATCCGCTGAACTTTCCCGCCATCGTGGGGTCGACAGGGGCGCGGGCGACCGCGCCCCTTGTCGTTTGCGCAGCCCGCGACGCGGATCACGTCCGGCCCACGCCGGCTGCAGGCAGGCTGACACCGAACGACACCCGGGCAAGCGCCTGTTTCCGCACCGGTTTCTCCGCGCAGCCACCTGCCATGCACCCCCGTCTTGCTGCATTGCACGACAGCCGCCAGCCCCATCGCTCCTAAAATTACATCTGAAACCAATTCCGCCGGCTGACGAGAACACCGTCCAGATGACCACCGCCGCAAGCTTCGAGATCGAATACCTCCAGTACCTGGGCCCCGACGGCTCCTTGGTGCGCAATGATCTGCCCGAAGCCGGGCGCGACATCGCCCGCCTGCGCGACCTGTTCAAGCAGATGCTGTTCGTGCGCACGTTCGATACCAAGGCGATCGCCTTGCAGCGCACCGGCAAGCTGGGCACCTACGCCAGCTGCCTCGGCCACGAGGCCACCCATGTGGGCATCGGCGCCTCGATGCGCACCGGCGACGTCTACGCCCCCAGTTACCGCGAGTACGGCGCCATGTTCATGCGCGGGGTGAAGCCGCGCGACGTACTGATGTACTGGGGCGGCGACGAGCGCGGCAGCGACTACGACCGCGACAGCGATGCGCGCATCGACTTCCCGTTCTGCGTGCCGATCTCCACCCAGTGCCTGCACGCCGCCGGCGCGGCGCTGTCGTTCAAGCTGCGCAAGCAACCCCAGATCGCGGTGGCGACCTGCGGCGATGGCGGTTCGTCGAAGACCGACTTCTATGCCGCGCTGAATTCCGCCGGCGCCTATGAGCTGCCGCTGGTGCTCGGCGTGATCAACAACGGCTGGGCGATCTCGGTGCCGCGCAGTGCGCAGACCGGCGCGCAGACGCTGGCGCAGAAGGGCCTGGCCGGCGGCCTGCACTGCCTGCAGGTGGACGGCAACGACCTGATCGCCGTGCTCGAGGGCATGCGCCGTGCCAGCGAGCGCGCCCGCAAGGGCCAGGGCGGCACGGTGATCGAATTCGTCACCTACCGCCTGTCCGACCACACCACCGCCGACGACGCGCGACGCTACCGCGATGACGCCGAAGTGAAAGCCGGCTGGGAACGCGAACCCATGACGCGCCTGCGCACCTGGCTGACCGCGCAGGGCGCGTGGAGCGAAGCCGACGAGGCCGCATGGAAGGAAGAGTGCGGCGTGCGCGTGGACGAAGAGGTCAACAGCTACCTCAACACGCCAGTGCAGCCGGTCGAGACGATGTTCGACTACCTGTACGCCGATCCCCCACCGGAACTGCTGCAGCAACGCGCCGCCGCGATCGCCGCGGAGAACCGCCCATGAGCACCGTGATGAAGCCCGAGAACAAGACTGTGGGAGCGACGTCAGTCGCGAAGCAGGACGCCGCGGCGACCCCGACCGCGATCACCCTGATCGAAGCCATCACCCAGGCGCTGGCGTGGGAGATCGCGCACGACGAATCCGTGCTGGTGTTGGGCGAGGACGTGGGCGTGAACGGCGGCGTGTTCCGCGCCACCGCCGGCCTGCAGCAGAAGTTCGGCCCGGAGCGCGTGCTCGACACGCCGCTGGACGAAACCACCATCGCCGGCCTGACCGTCGGCCTGGCGGCGCAAGGCATGAAGCCCGTGGCCGAAGCGCAGTTCGACGGCTTCGTCTATCCGATGGTCGACCACATCATCTGCCACGCCGCCCGCCTGCGCACCCGCACGCGCGGCCGCCTGCACTGCCCGATGGTGCTGCGCGTGCCGTGGGGCGGCGGCATCCGCGCGCCGGAGCACCACAGCGAGGCCAACGAAGCCATCTTCACCAACGTGCCCGGCCTGCGCGTGGTGATGCCGTCCTCGCCGCAGCGCGCCTACGGCCTGCTGCTGGCCGCGATCCGTGACCCGGACCCGGTCATCTACATGGAGCCCAAGCGCATCTACCGCCAGTACAAGGAAGTGGTCGCCGACGACGGCGAAGCGCTGCCGCTGGACGTGTGCTACGTACTGCGCGACGGTACCGACGTGACCCTGGTGACCTGGGGCGCGCAGGTGAAGGAAGCGCTGGAAGCCGCCGACAAGCTGGCCGGCGAAGGCATCAGCGCCGAAGTCATCGACGTGGCCACGCTGCGTCCGCTCGATTTCGACACCATCGCCGAATCGGTGGCCAAGACCGGCCGCTGCGTGATCGTGCACGAAGCGCCGCGCACCGCGGGCTTCGGCGCCGAGATCGCCGCGCGTCTGGCCGAACACTCGATGTACGACCTGCTGGCCCCGGTCGAACGCGTCACCGGCTACGACACCCACATCCCGCTGTTCCGCTTGGAAATGAAGTACCTGCCGAGCGTCGACAAGATCGTCGCGGCGGCGAAGCGGGCGATGGCGAACGGCTGATGCGCGCCCGCGCCGTCCGCGACTACCGAAGGCAGTACGCGAACCCGATCCGGTTCGCGCGCGGCGACGTGGTCGCACTCGGCGCACGCGACACCGAATGGCCGGCCTTCGCCTGGACCACCACGGCCGATGGCAATGCCGGCTGGGCGCCGGTGGACTGGCTGCAACCACAGGACGACGGCCTTGCCGTCGCCCTGCGCGACTATTCCGCGCAGGAACTGGACGTGCGGGCCGGCGACATCGTCGAACTGCATCATGACCTCGGCGACTGGTGGTGGTGCACGCATGCGGATGGACGCGAAGGCTGGCTGCCGGCGCGCGACCTGTACCTGATCAACGACACGACTTCCGAAGAGACTTCCGAATGAGCGAGAGCAAGACCTTCCATCTTCCCGACCTGGGCGAAGGCCTCCCGGACGCGACCATCGTCGAATGGTTCGTCAAGGAAGGCGACGTGATCCGGCTGGACGAACCGCTGGTGTCGATGGAGACCGCGAAGGCCGTGGTCGAAGTGCCCTCCCCGGTGTCCGGCAAGGTGATGAAGCTCGCCGGCGCCGCGGGCGATGTCGTCATCACCGGCAGCATGCTGGCCGTGTTCGAGCCCGATGCCAGCCTGCCGCAGCGTGCGGAGGGCCAGGACACCGGCCATCACCACGGTCCGCCGAAGTCCGCTTCTGCGGAAGCGACGTCAGTCGCGACCCCTGCAACCGGATCCCCCGTCGTCGCGACTGACGTCGCTCCCGCGGAGACCGACGCCGGCACCGTGGTCGGTGCCATGCAATCGTCCAACGCGATCCATACCGAGCAGGCGATCGCCGTGGGCGGCGTCAAGGCCATGCCCGCCGTGCGCGCGATGGCGAAGAAGCTCGGGGTGGACCTCGCGCGCGTGCGCGCCACTGGCGCCGATGGCGCGGTGACGATGCAGGACGTCAAGCAGGCGGCTGCCGACGGGACGCGCCTGCTCCCCTCTCCCGTCGGGAGAGGGGTTGGGGGTGAGGGTTCGCAGCATCCGACCGCCAGTACTCGCACCGAACCCTCATCCGCCCTGCGGGCATCTTCTCCCGAAGGGAGAAGGGAAGATCAACGTACTGCGCTGTCCGCCAGCGGCAAGCCGATGCGCACGCAGCCGCCGGGCGTGTCGGTCAGCGGACAGCCGGAACAACTCAAGGGCGTGCGCCGGAACATGGCGCGCGTGATGGCCGATGCGCATGCCAAGGTCGTGCCGACCACGCTCAGCGACGACGCCGACGTGCACGACTGGACACCCGGCAACGACATGACCGGCCGCCTGGTCCGCGCCATCGTCCGTGCCTGCAAGTCGGTGCCGGCGATGAACGCCTGGTTCGATGGCGAGAAGCTCACCCGCACGCTGCACCCGCATGTCGACATCGGCATCGCCGTGGATACCGATGACGGCCTGTTCGTCCCCGCGCTGCGCAACGCCGACCTGCTGGAGGCCGGCGGCGTGCGCGAGAGCATCAACCGCCTGCGCGCGCAGGTGGAAGACCGCAGCATCCCGCCGTCGGAGCTGACCGGCTACACGATCTCGCTGAGCAACTTCGGCATGTTCGCCGGCCGCTACGCGACCCCTGTGGTGGTGCCGCCGTGCGTGGCCATCGTCGCCGCCGGTCGCGCGCGCCACCAGGTTACGCCGGTGATGGGCGGCTTCGAATCGCACAAGGTGATCCCGTTGTCGGTGACGTTCGACCATCGCGCGTGCACGGGTGGCGAAGCGGCGCGTTTCCTGAAGGCGCTGATCGACGATCTGGCCCTGCCCCAGTAGAGCGGCCGTCGCAAGGGATGAGCGACGCAGGGTTTCGTCGCTCAATCCTCCAGTGGGCAAGCGCTGTGGTGAGAGGACAACGCGCGACCGCGAAGCGTGGCAGGATGCCGCCATGATCCCACCGCAGGAGTCGCCATGAGCCACCGCAGCCGTCTCGCCGGTTTCATCATCGACAGCCAGGTCGACGACCTGCCCGCCGCCTCCGCCTTCTGGAGCGCCGCCCTGGGGTTGAAGGTCACCGATCCCGACGACGGCGGCCTGGGCATCTACGACAAGTTCGAGCCCGGCCCGGGTGGCCTGCATATCGAAGTGCAGAAGGTGAAGCATGACGCGCGCGTGCACCTCGATATCGAGACCGACGACATCGAGGCCGAAGTCGCGCGGCTGGAAGCGCTCGGCGCCAGGCGCATCCAGCACGTACGCAACCGCTGGTGGGTGATGGAAGCGCCCACCGGCCATCGCTTCTGCGTGGTGCCGATGGACGAAGGCAGCCCGCGCGGCAGACCCAACCGCTGGCCCTGAGGCGCCTTCAGCGCGTCAGCCTGGCTTCGTCTTTCCAGAAGGCAAGCAAGCGCGTCAGGCCCGCAGAGTCGGCGGATTCGTCTTCCAGCCACGGAATCTCGCGACGCCACTGCGACTGGCTGAGCTGCTGCACCAGCGTCTGCGGTGCGGTGGCGAAACCCATATGCCAACGCTGGAACTGGCGTTTTTCCACCCTGCCCTGCTCCAGGATCTCCAGCCGCTGATGCTGGCTGGCGCGCGCGATGCGGGCGTAGATCTGCTCCACGTCGGCACGTGCGCCTTCCAGGTACTGCACGAAGCGCTGCCCACCGTACAGGAGCGCACCGGTCACCTCGGCGAGTTCATTCGCCACGCGCGCATCCAGCAGCAGCTGGTCGAGATCGGCCGCATCCAGCGGGCGCGTGGCCTGGCTCTGATAGACCAGGGCATGAAGAGGGGCCACGTGCGTTCCGGTATTGGGAAAGGACACGCAGCATAGCGCAGCGAATCACATGAACGCCGTGCGCGTGCGCCGCTATTCGCGTTCAGTCTCGCTGCGCGCGCGGATCGCTTCGAATTCTGAACCGTTCAGCCAGCGGGGCCAGGCATCGCTGTCCGCGATCTCGCGGCCGAGGGTGTAGAGCAGCGTCACGTCCCGTGCCTGACCGCCTGCATCCCACGACGGTGTCCACGCATCGCAGGGCTGGTGGTAGCAACGGGCGAAATAGGCATCGCGCAGCGCCCGGCCGCCTGCGACGCCGCCCTCCACGCGATCCAGTCCCGCACCCACGGTGATCGCGGGAACGCCCGCGCGCGCAAAGGCGAAGTGGTCCGCGCGATAGAAGAAGCCCGCCTCCAGGTTGGGATCCTCCGAATAGTTGCGTCCCTGCGCTTCCGCCACGCGTTTCAGGTCGCCTTCCAGCGACACACGGCCCTTGCCCCACGAAGCGATATCGCGATTCGGGCCATCGGAGCTGAGCATTTCGATGTTGAGCACCGCCGCCGTCTTCTCCAGCGGCGCCACCGGGTTGGCGGCGTAATAGCTGGCGCCCTGCAGACCTTTTTCCTCCGCGGTCAGCGCCATGAACAACAGGGTCCGCTGCGGGCGTGGACCGGCGGCGAACACGCGCGCCAGTTCGATCACCGCCGCGACACCGGTGGCATTGTCGACCGCTCCATGACGGATCGCATCGCCTGTCGTGTCCGGCTCGCCGATGCCAAAGGCGTCCCAATGCGCGGAATAGATGACCGTTTCGTCCGGTCGGGTCGCACCCGGCAAGCGTCCGATGACGTTGCGCGTTACCACTTGGTCACGCTTGACGGCGAACGTGGCCGACAAGGTCGCATCGCCCAGCGCCACGGGAGCGAAGGCGGCCGTCTGCGCACGGCGTTTCTCCATCTCGAAGTCCAGTCCGGCACGCTGGAACAGCGACACCGCCAGGTCGCGCTGCATCCAGCCGCGCAGCGGCGTGTGGTAGGTCGCGGCGTCCGCGCGCGGGATGTCGAACACCGGAGACACGCCCGACGCGCGCACGGTCGCCCAGCCATACGCGGCCGGTTCCGTCTCGTGGACGATCAGCACCCCTGCGGCACCCTGTCGCGCCAGTTCCTCGTATTTGTAGGTCCATCGGCCGTAGTACGTCACCGCGCGGCCGTCGAATGCACCGGGCGACGCGGTTTCGAAGTCCGGATCGTTGACCAGCACCACCGCGACCTTGCCTTTCAGGTCGGCACCCTTGTAATCGTTCCACCTGCGGTCGGGCGCGGTGATGCCGTAGCCGACGAACACCAGCGGCGCGTCGACGAGCGACACACGGTCAACCGGGCTCAGGCTCTGCAGAACAACGTCATCGCCATTGGCGAGCACCTGCGTCTTGCCGCCGATGCGAAGGGATGCCGTCACCGTGCCATCCACCTGCGCACGCACCAGCGGCACGTCCTGCGTCCAGGTGCCTTGCTCGCCGCCGGGGCGGACGCCCGCCCTCTTCAATTCGTCGACGATATAGGCGACGGTCTTCTCTTCACCGCGCGTCGCCGGTGCACGGCCCTCGAACTCGTCCGACGCAAGCACGCGCACATGCCGCGACAGGTTGTCGGCATTGATGCCGCCGCCGGGGATGTCGGCGGCGAAAGCTGAGGGCGTGCCGAGCGAGAGGAGCAGCAACGGGAGGGCATGCTTCATGTGTATTCTGGTTCATCCGGCAGACGTCGCGAGTCTAAAGGATCGATGTGGGAGCGACGTAAGTCGCGATGGAGCGCCAACGAGGCATCATCGCGACTTAGGTCGCTCCCACGAGAGCAGAGATTCAGCGTCGCCGGCGCGTCACGGCCGCCCACGATCCAGCCACACGCCCAGACCCTGCGCATTGAGTTCGACATCCATGGCGAGCAGGCTCAGCACGTCCTCGTCCGCCAGCGGCACCTGCTGGGCATGGGCGCGCTCGAGGTACAGCGCCGACAGTGCGGCGGCGATGCAGCGATGACGATCCGCACGCCCGTCGCAGGCGTCGGCGATGGCCACCATCGCATCGATCTGTTCGTACAGCGACTGCGCCAGGCGCGGTACGTCGGACAAGGGCCCGTAGTGGGTGAGGTACATGGCCTCCGGCGCGCGCTCGACCATGCGCGCGATGCTGGCCTTCAGCGCCCCGGGTTCGAATTGCACGGGCGTGGTGGTCGGCAGGATGAAGGCGCCGTGTGGTCCGTCCAGTTCGCGATACGAAAGCCCGAACGTGTCGCCGGTGAACCAACTGCGGCTGCGCGCATCCCAGATGCAGTGGTGGTGGCGCGCATGCCCCGGCGTATCGATGCATTCCAGCGCGCGGCCGGCCAACAGCACCGTCTCGCCATCCTCGACGATGTGCACGCGCGCCTCCGGCACCGGCTGGATGGCGCCGTAGCTGCGCTGCATCTCTTCTTCGCCATACACCGCGGTCGCCCCAGCGATGAGCTTCCCAGGGTCGATGAGGTGCGGCGCCGCACGCGGGTGTGCGACCAGCGTGGCGTTCGGCAAGTGCTGCATCAGCAGGCCAGCGCCACCGGCATGGTCCAGGTGCACGTGGGTGACGATCAGCAGCTCGATGTCGGCAGCGGCGAGGCCGGCGCGCTGCGCCGCCGCCAGCAACAGCGGCACGGAATGGTTGGTGCCGCAATCGATGAACGCACCGCGACCTTCCTCGACGATCAGGTAGGCGGCGTCGAAGTGGTCGCGCTGGAACGCGGTGTCGATGGTATGGATGCCGTGGAGGCTCATCCGCGGGCCTGTGTGGGGACGGATGACCCGATTCTAGTCCGCGATCCGCGGCAGCACGACCCGCCTTTGGTGGAACCCGCCATCCACGCGCAGGTCAACCGCGCGACAACCACCAGCCGCGCAGCGGTACCGCCAACGTCAGCACGAACAGGAAAGCACCGTAGGCGACGAGCGTCGCCAGCACCTGCTTCCAGATCGCGCCGGTGCCCACATCGGACGCACCCAGCGCGTATCCCCACTGCATGCCGATGAAGCTGAGCACGAAGGCCACCGCGAGCGCCGCGAGATCGAAGCCCTTGCGGCGCCCGTTGCGCGGCTGACGCGGGAACAGCCAGTACAACGATCCCAGCAACAGGAACCACGGCAGGAACAGGATGACCGCCAGGTACGGCATGGCTCAGGCCTCCGCGGCGCGCAGCGCGGCCAACGCCGCGAGCACATCACCGGCGGGGACCTGCAGCACGATCTCCGGCGTCTCCATCGCGTCCGCCTGCTCGGCCTGCTTGAGCACACCGATCAGCTTGCCGGCGTCCTTCGGCGAATCGAAGCCGTTGCTCTGCACCAGCACGTTGCCCTCGGCGTCCGTGAGCTTGAAGTAGAAGCGGCCATCGGTATCGCGGTACTGCTTGAACGCCGGCAGCGCGGCCTTCGATGCCGTGGCCTTCGCCTCGACTACCGGCTGCTGGGACAGGTCACGCAGGCCCACCGCATGGCGCAGCTCGGCCAGCAGCGGCGTGGCATAGCGTTCGCGCAGGCGGCGGGCGCCGTCGCGCAGGATGGCTTCGATGTCGGCCGGCTTGGCCATCAGCGCTTCGTACTTCTCGCGCAGCGGTGCGATTTCCGCATCGATGCGTTCGAACAGCTGCTGCTTGGCATCGCCCCAGCTGATGCCGTCGGCGAACTTCTGGGCGAACGCGCGCGTTTCCTCGGCGCTGCCGAAGGCCTGATACAGCTGGAACAGCGCCGAACCTTCGGTGTCCTTCGGCTCGCCGGGTCCGCGCGAGTCGGTCAGGATGGAGAACACCAGTTTCCTGAGCTCCTCGCGCGGCGCGAACAGCGGGATGGTGTTGTTGTAGCTCTTGCTCATCTTGCGCCCGTCCAGGCCGGGCAGCGTGGCGACGTTGTCGTCGATCAGCGCCTCCGGCAGGGTGAAGTACTCCTTGCCGTAGACGTGGTTGAAGCGCTGGCCGAAGTCGCGCGCCATCTCGATATGCTGGATCTGGTCGCGACCCACCGGCACCTGGTGCGCGTTGAAGATCAGGATGTCTGCCGCCATCAGCACCGGGTACATGAAGAGGCCCGCGCTGACGCCCGCATCCGGGTCTTCACCGTCGGCGTTGTTCTTGTCCACCGCGGCCTTGTACGCATGCGCGCGGTTGAGGATGCCCTTGCCCGCCACGCAGGTCAGGAACCACGTGAGCTCGGTGATCTCCGGCACGTCGCTCTGGCGGTAGAACCAGACCTTGTCCGGTTCCAGGCCGCAGGCCAGCCAGGTCGCCGCGATCTCCAGCGTGGAGCGCTGGGTGCGCGCCGGGTCCTGGGCCTTGATCAGGCTGTGCAGGTCGGCCAGGAAGTAGAAGCTCTCCGTGTCCGAGGCACGGCTGGCGGCCACGGCGGGGCGCACGGCGCCGACGTAGTTGCCCAGGTGCGGCGTGCCCGAGGTGGTGATGCCGGTAAGGACGCGGGTGGTCATGTGCGAAGCGGGGAATGCGGGAAAGCGGCCAGTTTACCGGCTGGGGGCGGGCGATGCCGGTGGCCGGCCTGCGACACGGCGTCGCAGGCGCGGCCCACTGGCGGCTTAACCGGGGCAGGCATCGCCGTTCCAGGCAACCCCACTGCCGCCGACGATCCGTTCCCAGCATCGTCCCCACCTGGAGAACGGACATGCTGCATCGCTTCCTTGCTTCCCTGGCCACGCTGGCGTTGCTCGCCGCGTGCGCCCCGTCTCATGCCCGCCCATTGGTGGACGTCAGCGTGGTCGACCGCGACACTGGCGAATCGCTGGCACGGTACCCGCATCGCGGTGAGCTCTGGGTCGCCGGCATGCCTGGTCATCGCTACAGCGTGCGGCTGGCCAACACCACCGGCGAGCGCGTGCTGGTCGTGCTGTCGGTGGACGGCATCAACGCCGTCACCGGCCAGACAGCGAACCCCTCACAAGCCGGCTATGTACTGGAGCCATGGCAGACCACCGAGATCAACGGCTGGCGGAAGTCGATGGACGACGTGGCGCAGTTCGTGTTCACCGATCTGGGCGACAGCTACGCCGCGCGTACTGGGCGTCAACGCAACGTCGGTGTCATCGGCGTAGCGGCATTCCGCGAAGCGCCTGCCTACCGCTACCCGCAGTACGAACCGCCGCCGATCGCCCGCGGGACGATGAGCAAGCAGGCGGAAGCCGAAGCCGCGGCGCCTGTCGTATCATCGCGCAGCATCGTTGCCGACGAATATTCGCGCCAGCAAAGCATCGGCACCGGCCATGGTGGCCGGGAATGGGCCCCGACCTCACGTACCGGCTTCGAGCGCGCAACCCGCCAGCCCGAACAGGTGAGTGAACTGCGCTACGACGAGCATCGTCGACTGGTCGCGATGGGCATCCTGCCGCGCCACCGCCAAGGCCCGATCTGGCGCGACGATGCGCCACGTGCCTTCCCGGGTGGATTCGTCGCCGATCCTCCTCGCCGCTGACAAAAAAGACGGGCCGCCCTGGGGCGGCCCGTCTTGTTCCGGCGTCCGCGAAACGCGGATGGCTCAGTGCTTGAAGCTGCTGTCGGAACGCAGCGTGCGCTGGAAGTCCGCGACCTCGGTGCGGGCGCGGTCGCGATCGTAACCGTAACGCTCCTGCAGCCTGCCCTCGAGATACTCCGCGTTGCCTTCCGCGACCTTGAAATCGTCATCGGTCAGATCGCCCCACTTCGCCTGGATCTTGCCTTTCAGCTGCTTCCAGTTGCCGGCGATGATGTCCTGATTCATGGTGTTGCCTCATTGAGTGAGCGGCAGGGGGCGCCGCGGGGACAGCATCGCAAGGCAGGCGTTCCCATCCGATCAAACGCGTGTCAACGCGGTATTAGGAAACGCGGGCTCGTTCAGTCGAATGACGGCGCCTTCGCGGCAATGAACACGCGGCGAGGCAAAAAAAGACGGGCCGCATGGCGGCCCGTCTCGATGACGCATGAGGAAGCCGGCGCTTACTTGCCGGAGGAATCCTCGACTTTTTCGCCCACCTTCTGCACGTCCTTGCCGAACCCCTTGACGGTGTTGCAGCCGGACAGCACGGCGATGGAGAACAGGGACAACATCAGCAACGCGGCGACACGCTTCATAGGCGACTCCTGTGGACAGTATTCACGGGCCGGGGCAAGCCGAACCGGGTGCGGGACCCGGCCTCCCCACGACCGCAGTGTCATTCAACCACGCTGGCTGCAGGCTGACCATGCGCCGCGGGCGGACAAGCAAAAGGGGCCGGTCGCCCGGCCCCTTCCTGTAACGCTTCCGCGAGGAGCGGTCGCATCAACCCGCATGCATCAGCACTTGCCGTCCTTGCAGTCCTGGGCCTTGTCCTCGACCTTCTCGCCGACCTTCTGCACGTCCTTGCCGGCACCGGCCATGGTGTTGCAGCCCGACAGGACCGCCATCGAGAACATCGCCGTCAGCAGCAGCATCATTGCACGCTTCATGTGTCATCTCCTGGGTGGAAAAAGGGGTGCCGATGCGGGTGCGTCCCACACCGCAGCGGCGTGTGCGTGCACCTTCGTCGTCGTGGCGTATAGGCCGCGTGAAGCCCCTGCCGGCGCGTTCAGGCGCAGTTTCCTCGTCCCGGCAGGCCTAGTCGCGCATCAGGGTGGATTTGCCGAACAGGCTTTCCACCAGGTCCACCGTCAGCTTGGCAGTGCGATTGCGGCGATCCAGCACGGGATTCAGTTCGACGATGTCCAGCGAACCCATCAGCCGCGTGTCCGCGATCATCTCCATCACCAGCTGCGCCTCGCGGTAGTTGGGCCCGCCGGGCACCGTGGTGCCTACGCCGGGCGCGATGCTGGGGTCCAGGAAATCCACGTCGAAGCTCACGTGCAGGTGGGTATCGGCATCCAGCCCCTCCAGCGCCGTTTCCATGGTGCGCTTCATGCCGACCTCGTCGATGTATCGCATGTCGTACACATCGACCTGGTGGTCCTTGATGAGCCGCTTCTCCTCCGGATCGACCGAGCGGATCCCGATCTGCCGGACCATCGCCGGGGTGATGGCCGGCGACTCCCCACCCAGTTTCGTCAGCGCATCCGGGCCGATGCCGCACAGGCACGCCACCGGCATGCCGTGGATGTTGCCCGACGGCGTGACGTCGCTGGTATTGAAATCCGAATGCGCGTCCAGCCACAGCACGCGCAGCTTCTTGCCGGCCTGGCGACAGTGTCGCGCCACGGCCGTGATGGACCCCATCGCCAGGCAGTGGTCACCCCCCAGCATGATCGGGAGACGGTTGCGCGCCAGTTCCGCCGCGGTGGCATCCATCACCGCCCGGTTCCATGCCACCACTTCGTCGAGGTGACGGTAGCCGCTGACCGGACCGGTCCAGGGATTGGCGGGCCCCTGCACGTTGCCGGTATCGACGACGTCCACGCCACGCGCCGCCAGCGCCTCGCCCAGGCCGGCGATGCGCAGTGCATCCGGGCCCATGCGGGCGCCGCGATGGCCGGCGCCGACGTCGGTGGGAACGCCGATCAGGGAGACGGGGGGAAAGACTCGACTCATGGGTACGTCCTGCGAAAACAGGCGCACAGTCTATGCGGTCGGCGATGACGGGCCTGTGGCATCGCAGCACGTGGCGCGACGGCGAGGCGGGGAAGCGTGGTGCCGCTTATCCGAATCGAACGGATGACCTACCGCTTACAAGGCGGTTGCTCTACCAGCTGAGCTAAAGCGGCGCGGGCGCAATTCTAGCGCAGCGCGGTGCATTCGAGCGGCTGCGGCTCCCCACTGCCTGCCGTGCGCGCGAGTGCGGCGGGGTCGGTACCCTCGACGATGCCGGCATCCAGCCACCAGAGGCCGGGCCCGGCGCGACCGACCGGTTGCAGTTGCGCGGCGAAGCCCGCTGCCTGCAGCTGGGCGAGTCGACGCTCCGCCGCGTCGCGGCTGCGGTAGCGTCCCAGGGCGATGCCATTGGCCTGGTCACCCTGCCGCACGACGAGGAAGTCGTCGAAGCCGGCAGCACCGATCTTCGCCGCTTCCGCCTGTGCGTCTTCCAGCGATGCTGCGGGCGGGATCACCACCTGATAGCCGCTGGCGCTCATGCCGGGGACCTCACGCACGCGCGGGCGCACCAGGTGGCGGGCGGCCGTGGCTTGTGCCTGGGTCGCGGTAGCCTGGCTCGTGTAGGGCCCCAGGCTGACGCAGGCGGTAGGCGTGGCCGAAGGTGCGGCCGTGGGGGATGACGGAAGCGCCGCCGGTCCCGTTTCATCCACCAATTGCAGGCGGGCGACGCCTGCAGGAAGCACCGGCTCCGGTTCGGGCAACGGCGCGGGGCGGCTCAGCCACCACGCGGCGGCTCCCAGATTCAGGACGACCAACAAGACGATCAGGGCGCGGATCAGCATGATGCGATTCTATCCGCGCTCAAGCGGCCGCACCGAGACGTGCCCACACCGCCAGTCCTTCGAGCACGAGTGCCGGTGCCACGGCCGGCGCATCCAACTGCGACGCCAGCCCGGGGGCACCCCCGCCATGCAGCAGCAGGGCGGGCCGATCTCCCAGCAGTGCATGCGCCTGCTGCAGGCTGCGCTCGATCAGCCCCAACGCGGCGCCCTCGCAGCCGGACGCCAAGGCATCGGCCGTCTCCGTGGCGAACTCCACATAGTCGCCGCCGCATGCCGGCAGTTGCGCGGCCGCGGCCTGCAGCGCATCGCGCATCAGGCGCGGCGACGGCGCGATGCGCCCACCCCGGTGTTGCCCGCGGCCATCGAGCAGGTCCACGGTGATCGCCGTGCCCACCCCCACGACCAGCCACGGGACAGCACCTCGCCGGCGCGCCCCGAGCAGGGCCAGGAAGCGGTCCACGCCCATCCGGGCAGGGTAGGGATATGCGATACGGACGCCCGCCAATGCAGCCTGCGTGCGTGCGATGGATACGGTCTGGAAGCGTGTCGTCAACCAGTCGACGACCATCGCCGTGCGCACCGGCGACGCCACGCTGGCGAGGACGGCCGACGTTCCGTCATGCCCCACGGTAGCCGCGAGCGCGTCCGCCAGGCCTTCCTCATACGCCATCGCCCGCACGTCCCCGGCGCTCCCATCGTCGTGCAGTTGCGCGCATTTCAGCCGCGAATTTCCGAGATCGAACAGCCACTGCGTCATATCGCCCTCACGCTGACCTCGCCCGCATGCACGTACTTCACCGCTTCGCCCATCCTGACCCGCAACGCGCCATCGTCGCCGATGCCGTCGGCCACGCCCTGCTCGTCGCCCTGCGATCCATGCACGGTGACGGCACGTCCTGCCAGTGCATCCAGCGCGGCGTAGCGCGCGCGAAAGGGCGAAAGCCCATCACGGTCGAACTGGTCGAGCGCGGGCAGCAGGGCGTCCAGCAGTCGGGCCGCCAGTGTGTTGCGCGATGGCGCGCCCTCGGCAAGGCTCGCCAAGTCCGTCCATGCCTGGTCGATGGTGGCACCGACCGGCGCCGGCATGCGCACGTTCACGCCCATGCCGATCACCGCACGTACCGGTCCGCCGTGCTCGCCCCCCCCTTCCACCAGGATGCCACCCAGCTTCCGGTCGTGCGCCAGCAGGTCGTTGGGCCATTTCACCCCTACCGCGGCGTACCCGGCCTGCCGCAGCGCCTCCGCGACGGCCACGCCGACCACCAGGCTCAGGCCTGCCAGGCGGGCGAGCCCGCCCGAGAACTGGCGCGAGAGCGACAGGTAGAGGTTCGACGCGATCGGCGATGCCCACTGGCGGCCACGTCGTCCGCGGCCCCCGGTCTGCTGTTCGGCCAACAACACCTCCACGCCGCGCTCCGGTGCCGGGCGCCGCAGCAGCTCGCTGTTGGTGGAATCCAAGGCCCATGCCACATCGAGCGACGACAACGCGGCGGCATCCCGCATGCGCGCGCGGATCAGGTGGGCATCCAGCAGCTCGACCGCGTCGGCCAGCGCATAGCCACGCCCCGCCTGCGCGTCGATGCGCACTCCCCCTGCGCGCAAGGCTTCGATGCGCTTCCACATCGCCGCACGCGTCAACCCGGTATCGCGCGCGAGCGCGTCGCCTGTCGCAGGGCCGTCGATGAGGCGCTGCAGCAGTTCGCGTTCGCCGCTCACGCGCGACGGCGCCAGATACGGACGCGCTCGAAGCGCGATTCCGTGCCATCGCGCAGGCGCCGGACGTTCACCCGATGGGTGAACAGCACCAGCAGCGCGGCGGCCATCGCGAACACCTGTGCAGCGCGATCGACCGGCAGCCACCACGACAGCGGCACCAGGCAGGCGGTGGCGACGATCGACGCCAGGCCGACGTAGCCCGTCGCCACCAGCACGACCACCCAAACCGCGAACAGGGGCAGCAGCGCCATCGGCCACATCACGGCCATGCCGCCCAACAGCGTGCCTACCCCCTTGCCACCGCGGAAGCCGTGCCACACCGGCCAGACATGGCCCAGCGCCGCCACGAATGCCGCCATGAAGCCCAGCACGCGCGGCGGCACGGATCCGTCCTCCGGCGCGAAGGCCAGCGCGAGCCATGCCGCCAGCGCGCCCTTCCCGATGTCGACCAGCACCACGCCCAGCGCGAACTTCGCGCCCTGGGTACGGAAGGCATTGGTGCCGCCGGCGTTGCCGCTGCCCTGCGTGCGGATGTCCACGCCTCGCAGGCGGCCCAGCACCAGACTGCCCGATACGGACCCGACCAGATAGGCGGACAGCAACAGCAGGGAGGCGATCAGCATGGCGCCATTATGGGCCACGCCCCCGCACAGGTTCAGGCATCGGCGGCCGGCTGCACCGCCACGATCAGCGCGCCCTGCCCGGCGTGTGCACCGATCGCCGCCCCGGTTTCCACCAACCGGTCTTCGCTGATCGACACGCGCGCACGCAGTGCGGCCAGCAGGCGCTCGCCCTCGGGCCGCGCATCGCAGTGTCCGACGATCAGGCGCCAGCGCTGTCCCGCCGGCAGTTGTCGCGCAACGCGCCGTGCGAACGCTTCGGGTGCGCGATCGCGGGTCAGCAGGAGCCCGGCGACGACCATGCGGCCGTCGACGCTCATCTTCGCCATCGGCGTCAGCGCACTGAGCCGTGCGATCGGCGCCGCCCAGCGGGGAATGCGGCCCCCACGCACCGCGTGGGAGATGTCGGGTGCGATGGCCCACATGCGGGTCTGCGGACGCAGGCGCGCGAGTTCGGCCAGCACCTCCGCCTCGTCATGCCCCAGCGCGGCCAGCTCGGCGGCGCGCCAGACCAGCAGGGCCTGGCCGCAGGCCGCGTTGACCGTATCGAAGACGCGCACGCGCCTGCCGGGGTCGCGGGCCGCCGCATGCTCGCCGGACTGCAGCGTGCCCGACAACGCCCGCGACAGGCCCACGTACAGCACGCGCGCATGATGTGCGAGCGCCAGTTCGAACTGGCGGCGGAAATCCCCCGGCGGGGGTTGGCTCGTGCGCGGCAACTGGCGCGAAGCCGCCATGCGCCGATAGAACTCGGCCGTCGACAGCCCCACCTTGTCGAGGTAATCGCGGCCGTCCAGATCCACCCGGGCCGGCACCACGCCGATCGCGTAACGCTCGGCGATGTCGTCCGGCAGGTCGGCGGCACTGTCGGTGACCACCACGAGCGGTTGCGGCGCAGCGGCGACCGCCTGCTGCCGGATCATGTCGTCAGCCTTCATGCCTTCCACGCGCCCTTGCTGCGCGCAGGCATCGAACAAGGCCTGCGGCGATCCGGCATGCGCGTGCACGCGCAGGCGCGCGGTACCGCCCGCGATGACGATGGAATCGGCGCCAATCGCCTCCAGCGCCGCGCGCAGGCGCTCGCGGTCCAGGCCCTCGCCGAGCAGCAGGCATTCGGTGCACCAGCGGCGATCCGGGTCGATCTCGTGGTCATGGTCCAAGGGGGCGGCGGCGTCGTTCGCCGCGACCGGCGCACCGGCGCGCACGCGCACGGCGCGCGGCCCCCCTTCGACGAACTCGGCGATGCCCTCCAGCAGGTCGACGAAGCCCTGCGCGCCGGCATCGACCACGCCGGCCTTCTGCAGCAGCGCCATCTGGCGCGGCGTGTCGGCAAGCGCATGCCGTGCGCGCATAAGCGCACGCGTGAACCCGCTGCGCGTGTCGGGCTGCGCGCTGTCCGCCGCCGCGTCGAGTTCGTCGGCGAAGGCGCTGATGACGCTGAGGATGGTGCCCTCGACCGGCTGGGCCAGCGCCTGCCGGGCGCTCTGCGCACCGCGGCGCACCGCGGCCGCCAGCGAACGCGCGTCCAGTTCGGGCAATGCATGCACGTGCTCGGCCACCCCATGGAGGAACTGCGCCAGGATGGCGCCGGAATTGCCGCGCGCACCATCGATCGCGTCATTGCCGACACGGCTGAGCAAATCGCCGGCATGCTGGCTGGGCTGGCTGAGCGCGCCGTGCAGCACGCTGCCGAGCGTCGAGGCGAGATTGTTGCCGGTATCGCCATCGGCGACCGGGAACACGTTGATGCGGTTCAATCCATCCCGGGCCGCAATGACCCGACGGGCCCCGGCGATCAGCGCCAGGCGCAGGGCGGGGGCGGTCAGGGGACGGTCGTGGGGCGCGGGCATGGCAAGAGTCTGCCGCAAGCGCGGGCGCCGCCCTGTTGCGCCGCAGCAGCCCATGCCGGGTTTCCCCCGGTCCGTCGCCGCGGGGCGCGGTTTCGTCGCAAAGCGCTCGAGGATCCATGCCCTCCGGCGCCAATCCGGCTATAGTCGGCGGCGTTCTCTGGCCGCTGTACCCGACTGACAGGAGTCTCCCCGATGCTTCGCGCCAGCCTTGCCCTGCTGCTCCTGGCTGCTTCGGCCGTGGCGTTCGCCCAGAACGGGCGTGGCCTCGCCAACGGCAACGTCGACACGTGTCCGGAGATCGCCGACCGCGCGGTTGCGGAACGGCAGGTCGATGCCGTGCCGGTTGCCTCGGACCCCCGTCGCGCTCGCGCGAATGCCGCCCGCACCAAGTACGGCGTGCCGGCAACCCTGGCGCCCGTCACTACGCGGGGCGGTGGCGACGACGACGACACCCCGCTACCGCGCAACCGCGGGTCCAAGTGGCACAGCTTCCTGCCGGGCATGTTCCGCTGAGGCGGACGTCGGCACCCCGTGATCGGACTGTTGCGCCGCCTGCGGCCCGCGCCCCCGACGATTGAAGACAACCTGTGGCAGTCCGTCCTCACCGGCACGCCGTGGGTGTCTGCGCTGGATGAGGTACGTGCGGCGCGGCTGCGCGCCTTGACCGCGCTGTTCCTGCATCGAAAGACCATCACGCCCTTGGCAGGACTGCGCCTGGACGACGCGCAGCGGGCGCAACTGGCCGCGCTGTGCTGCCTTCCGCTGCTCGAGTTCGGCGAAGCCGGCCTGCGCGGATGGTTGCAGCTGATCGTCTACCCCGACGCCTTCCGCGTGCAGCGCACGCACACCGACGCCGCCGGCGTGCTGCACGAGTGGGAAGACGATCTCGCGGGCGAAGCCTGGGACCATGGGCCGCTGATCCTGTCGTGGGCCGATGTGCAGGCCGACCTGGCCGAACCGGACGCCGGTTTCTGCGTGGCCGTGCACGAAATGGCGCACAAGCTGGACGTGCTGGATGGCGAACTCGACGGCACCCCGCCGCTTCCGGATGCGTGGCGCGGCCGCTGGGCACGCGACTTCCAGCGCGCGTACGACGACTTCTGCATGCAGGTCGACCTGGGCCGCGACACCACCCTCGATCCCTACGCCGCCGAGGCGCCGGAAGAATTCTTCGCGGTCGTCACGGAATACCACTTCTCCGCGCCGCACATACTGGCCGAGGCCATGCCGGACGTGGCGGCGCACCTGCAACGCTTCTACGGCCCTTCGCCGATGGCGCCCGACGCGGAATGAGTCAGAGTCCGGGCGGCAGGCGCACTTCGAAGCGCGCACCGCCCAGTTCGTCCGAGCGCCGTACCTGCAGCTCGCCGCGGTAGTCGCGGATCAGGTCCTGCACGATCGAGAGGCCAATGCCATGGCCCTGCACGCGCTCGTCGCCGCGCACGCCGCGTTGCAGGACTTTCGCCACGTCGTCCTCGGCGATGCCGGGGCCATCGTCATCGACGGCGATGAACACACCGGGGCGACGCTGCGGCGCCGTCGCGCCCACCATCACCGTCAGCAGCACGCGCGAACGCGCCCACTTGAACGCGTTCTCGAGCAGGTTGCCCATCAGCTCCTGCAGGTCGCCGGTCTCGCCGTGGAAACGGGCGCGCGGATCGATTTCGAATTCGCAGATCACGCCCTTCGCCGCATACACCTTCTCCAGGCCGCGCACGATTTCCTCGGCATGCGGTTCGATGGGTACCGCGGCCGAGAAGAGCTTGTGTCCGCTCGACGCCGCGCGCGCCAACTGGTACGAGACCAGGTTGTTCATGCGCTTCAGCTGCACATCGAGCTCCTCGCGCAAGGCCTGCGGATCGCCTCCCCCGCTGTCCAGCTGCGTCCGCAGCACCGCGATGGGCGTCTTCAGGCTGTGCGCCAGGTCGGCCAGCGTATTGCGCTGGCGCTCCAGGTTCTCGCGCTCGCTTTCGATGAAGGCATTGATGCTGTCGGTCAGCGGCTCGAGCTCGCGGGGATGGCTCTCGGTCATGCCCGACAGCTCGCCGCGCTGCACGCGGCTGAGTTCGAAGATCACCCGCCGCAGCGGGCGCAGGCTCCATCGCAACACCAGCATCTGCAGCAACAGCAGGATCACGCCGGCACCGCCGAGGTACACCCACAGCGAACCCCGGAACACGCGGATCTGCGCGCTCAGCGCCTGCGCATCCTCGAAGATGTAGATGCTGTACGGGATCTCGGCGTGCTGGTGCGTCGCCGGCCACGCATAGCCCACGCCATACCGGTACGCCTCGCTGTCGCTGCCATCGGCGCGGCGGATCGGCAACGGCCCTTCGAACGACTCCTCGAGCGCGCCCAGCATGCGCGGGGCGGGCAATTCCGGACCGAGGGTCGAATTCGATCCCCACGGCGGCACGCCCTGCAGCACCACCTGCGCGTACATGCCGCTGTCGGGCATGTCGAAGCGCGGGTCCGGCGTGTTGTAGGGAGGAATCAGCGTGCCGTTGCGCCCGAACTCCACCTTGTCGGTGTAGTAGAGCGCATAGCTCTTCAGGCGTTGGCGGAGGTTGTTCTCGGCGGTGTCGACGAACGCACGGTCCAGCGCGTAGCCCGCTAGGGCAAGGAACGCGACCAGCGCGAGGCTGGCGGCCAGCAGCTGGCGCGCGCGCAACGATCGCGGACGCCACCCGTCGAACCGGTCACGGCCGACGGGGGCGGATGGCGCGGCGCCGGACGGTGGCGCAGGCATCAAGTGCAGGCGATGCCGGCGCGGGACATCAGCCTTCGCCGCTGCGCGGGATCGCGAAACGATAGCCGCGGCCGCGCACGGTCTCGATCGGCTTCAGCTCGCCATCGGGATCCAGCTTCTTGCGCAGGCGGCCGATGAACACTTCCAGCACGTTCGAGTCGCGATCGAAGTCCTGCTGGTAGATGTGCTCGGTCAGGTCGGCCTTCGAGACCAGCTCGCCGGCATGCATCATCAGGTATTCGAGCACCTTGTACTCGTAGCTGGTCAGGTCGACATTGCTGCCGTTGACGCTGACTGTCTGCGCAGCGAGGTCGAGCGCGACCGGTCCGCACTCCAGCGTCGGCTTGCTCCAGCCCGCCGCACGGCGCAGCAACGCGTTGACGCGCGCCAGCAGTTCTTCCACATGGAACGGCTTGACCAGATAGTCGTCTGCACCCTGCTTCAGGCCTTCCACCTTGTCCTGCCAGCTGGAACGCGCCGTCAGGATAAGCACGGGGAATTTCTTGCCTTCGTCGCGCAGCGCCTTGATCAGCTCCATGCCCGACATCTTGGGCAGGCCGAGATCGATGATGCCCACGTCGAACGGCACTTCGCGGCCCATGTAGAGGCCCTCTTCGCCGTCCTGGGCCGCGTCCACCGCGAAGCCTTCGCGCTTGAGGCGCGCGGCAAGGGTTTCACGCAGGGGGGCTTCGTCTTCGACCAGCAGGATACGCATGGACTCTCCTTGGGAATGCGGCGCGGCAGCGGGCCGCGCGGGACGTGCTCTGTTGAGCCTGGATTCTACGTAAGACTACGGGCGCGGGGGGTTATCGCCGCGTGCAGGCTGCGGAGGGGGCGCAAGATCGCGACGCGGACGAACGGGCGAGTCTGCGTCGCGGCGCGACGCCCCTCGGTCGTCCTGGGTTTCCGTGCGCACGCGACCACGCTCGTCGATGTACTTGACGCGCGTGACATCGCGACCGTCGTACTGCATGCGCTCCACGCTCAACACCTGATTGCCCGATTCACTGCGCACGCGGCGCACCGAATCGGACATGGAATTGCGGTGGCCCCGGTCATCGCTGCGCGGAAAGCCGCGCTCGCGGGGCGGCGGACCGTCGTTGCGGCCACGCTCGTCCTGCGCCTGCACCGCATGGGTGCCGGCGAGGGCGGCGAGGACCGCCAGGGCAAGGGCGGCGAGGGTCGGGGCACGAAAACGCATAACGGAATCGTAACGGAAGTGGGTTCGCGAAACTGAACGAAACCCGAAACCGCCTCTGGAGAATGGAAGCGCAGTCTTGGTCCGCGGCAGTGAATCGGTTCTGAATTTATCCACAGGGCAACGCCCCGCATTCAGCCAGCTGAATCGTCAGAAAACCTCGGCAACACAACACCTTAGCGAACCGCCGCCTGCTTCTATCGCGTCCAGCGCCACGCTATGCACCGCCAGTCCCGCGGCGGCCAGGCGCGCCAGCGAGGAGGGACGGAGGGCTGCATGTGCACGCCGGCTCATCCAGACCCTGCCCTCGGTCAGCGAGATGGCATTGCCGGCGAAGGCCGCCTGCTCCGCCGCATCCAATTCGACCACCTGATCGGGATACAGCGCGTCCAGTGCGGCCACCAGCCCAGGGGACACCAACCCCTCTTGGTGCACCAGCGCGACCCGGCCGGCCAGCACCGCCAACACCACGTTGGTGTGGTACTCGCCGGGAGCCAGGTCGAACGTCAAGGTGGCACGCAGTCCGAACGCCTCGTGCATCCTCGCCGCCCCTGTTTCGTCGCAGCGTTCGGACAACCCGCAGAACCCGATCCCGCGCGCGCGATCGATGACCAGCGCGCCCGTCAGTTCGCAGGGATGCGGTTGGGTGGACAGATCGATCTCGGCATAACCCAGGGCGTCGCGGAAGAAGCGACGGATGTCCGCGCGTTCCGCCTCGCGCCGGCGGACTTCGTGGCGCATGCGGCCGACGATCAGCCTCGGTTCCCCGCCGACGCGCGCGGTGGCGAACACGTTGTTGGGAAACACCGCATCCGGTGTCGCGTCGTCGCCGGGGAAGCAGATCACGGGCACGTCTTGCGCCAACGCCCGATGCAGCGCCTGATGCTCGCGCAGCGCGGCATCCGCGTCGAAGGCCTCGGCGCCCGCCATGTACCGGTTGTCCTGCGCGGACTGCTCGGCGCGCATGAATCCATCCGGCGACACGAGGAACGCGGCACGCGCCGTGGCGGGCCCGACGTCCGGCGCCAGCGTGCGCGCATGCGCGACGAAGTCGGCGACGTCGCGCGTGATCATGCTCAGGCCGCCGGCCGCAGTTCGCGCACGGTCGCCGCCAGCGCCTGTTCTACCAGCGACCAGTCCGCGCCCGGCTTGTGCGCCCCTTCGCTAAGGATCTGCCGGAACGCGCGTCCCCCCGGCTGCGCATGGAACAACCCCAGCACGTGGCGCGTCAGGTGCTTCAGCGCCACGCCCTTCGCCAGCTGCGCTTCGACATACGGGCGCCATGCGCGCAGCAGGTCCGCGCGGGGCGCGATGTCGCCACCGAACAAGGCCGCCTGCATTTCATGCAGAACATAGGGCTCGTGATACGCGGCGCGGCCGATCATCACGCCATCGCTGTGCTGCAGGTGCTCGTGCACCTGCGCGGTCGTGGTGATGCCGCCGTTGATCGCCACCGTCAGCGCCGGCCGCTCGCGCTTGAGCCGGTAGGCCCAGTCGTAACGCAGCGGCGGGATCTCGCGGTTTTCCTTGGGCGACAGCCCTTGCAGCCACGCCTTGCGCGCATGCACGAAGAACGTGTTGCAACCGGTGGCCGCCACCGTATCGATGAAGGCGAGGAAGAGGTCGTAGTCTTCCTGCTCGTCCACCCCGAGACGGCACTTCACCGTCACCGGAATGCTCACGGCCTCGATCATCGCCGCCACGCACTCGGCCACCAGCGCGGGCTCCTTCATCAGGCAGGCACCGAAGCGCCCCGCCTGCACGCGGTCGGACGGGCAGCCGACGTTGAGGTTCACTTCGTCGTAGCCCCAGTCCTGCGCGATGCGCGCGGCCTGCGCCAGGTGCGCCGGCTCGCTGCCGCCCAGCTGGACCGCCACGGGATGCTCACCCGCATCGAACCCAAGCAGTCGATCGCGGTCGCCATGGATCACCGCCTGCGCATGCACCATCTCGGTGTACAGGCGTGCGTTCGGCGCCAGCAGCCGGTGGAACACGCGGCAGTGCGTGTCCGTCCAGTCCATCATCGGGGCGACCGAGAGGCGGAGTTTGTCGTGGTCGATGAGGTACATAGCCCTATTCTACCCGCGACGGGACGACGGATAGCCGCTATGCCAATCGGTTAAGCCATTGGCGGATGTGGAGTCGGGGCGCACTCTGCGAACCGCTAACCTTTCAGGCCTATTGGCGTCGATATACTCCGCGGGGTGACCAGGGGGTGGATATGCGCAAGCGATCCGGTTCAGTGGCGGTACTCATTGCCAGCGGCACATGCGCTGGTCTGCTTTGGGCGTCGCAAGGATTCGCCGACATCGTTCCGTGGCCCTACGACTCAATGGCCAGTATTCCGGCGGGCGTTCTGGCCACGACGGCTATGGACGATGAGAAAGAGGTTGCCCTCCAGTCAACTTCTGCCCACCGAACTTTCCCGACGCGGATCAATGCCTGGTCAACGGCAGGGCCCGTCGAGCGCATGCGTAGCCGAACGAGCGTTGCTCTCTCGTCGCTGCCATCACTGTCGTTAAAGCAGCCGTCCTACTCGATGTCTGCGCCTGAGTTCCTCCCGGATCCAGCCGCTGCTCAAGCTCACTCCCTTGCAGTGGGCGATGTTTCGGGCGATGGCCGGGACGACCTTGTCTTCCTGTACCTGCGCCACGCCCCTAATCCGATAAACAACCGTACGGAAATCTACGTCGCCCACCAGCTCAGCGACGGTCGTCTTGATGCGGCAGTCAGGATTGCTGACTCGGGCAACAATCTCTCGCACCAGCTCCTGGTCGCCGACCTGGACCGCGATGGTGTAGGCGATATCATCACCGCCACCGTTAATGGCGTCATGACACTTCGCTCGCATGCGGATGGCACGTTTACCTCGAACACCACTGTCGTTGGCGACCCATTCGACATCGTAGTGACCGACGTCGATCGCGATGATTACCTAGACGTTTTGGTCGACTCAAGCGATACGTTAGCCACCGTTATTCACGGGGACGGTGATGGTTCCTTCGACCGCGTATCAACGTTGCCATTGCCCTCGGCTGCCGCTCGAACGACGGGCGATGTCACGGGAGATGGCTTGGATGATCTGATTCTGGGTACGATCTTCAACAGGCCCCTGGAGGAGTTCCGGATCTATCCAGCACTGGCCTCAGGGGGGTATGCCACTCCGGTGGTGCGCTCCCTGCCACTGGGATCCAACCATACGTCATCGCTCGTCGTTGGCGACTTCAATGGCGACGGCCGCGGTGACCTGGTGTTGGATGAAGCGAGAAACGGAGCGAACCTTCGCCTGTATATCCAAGATTCGCAGGGCAACCTCGCCTCCAGCGTCGAAATTACCCGGTACTCGAGCTCCGGCCCCATGATCGCCGTAGACCTCGATCGCGATGGTCGGACCGACCTGGCAAAGGCGCACACCGGATGGAGCTACATCGGGTACTACCTTCAGACCAGTGAGGGCCTGGCCCCGGAAACCCTCATCAATGCCTACCAGAGCATGGGGCGGCTTTACTACTTCGCCGCAGGCGATCTCAACCATGACGGATGTGTGGATCTGGCAATCGCTCGGGGAAGTCAATCTCCTGTGTTTGTGTACGGCCAAGGATGCGCACCACCACGCGTTGCCGCTTGCTGCTCCCGATCGCTCGCCGTGGAGGATCCCGTGGCCCGCGTAGCGAGCCAGACATCTCGGCTGGCACGACCCGACAGCGGTGCGCGCGCCAATAGCGGAGAAAATCCGATACGGAACGCAGGCCCGCGTCCTGTGCGCGACGAGCGCGGCACACGTGATGTGCCACGCAAGCAGGTCTACATACCGTTCCTGAATCCGTAGCTGCACCCCTCAGGTTACAGCGACACTCCTCACCCCGCCGCCACAAACCTCAACCCCACCCCAGGCTCCGTCGCGATATACCTTGGCGCTGTCGCGTCATCACCCAGCTTCTGCCGCAACTTGCCCACCAGGATGCGCAGGTAATGCGTGTCGTCCTGGTGGGTGGGGCCCCAGAGTTCGCGCAGCAGTTGCGGTTGGGTGACCACGCGGCCGGGGTGTTGCAGCAGCAGGGCTAGCAGGGCGAATTCCTTGCGGCTCAGCGCGACGGGTTCGCCGTCCAGCGTCACTTCGCGGCGGCCGAGGTCGACGTGCAGGTGGCCGTCGTCGAACAGCGGCATGGCCGCATCGCTGGCGGCGATGCGCGTGCGCAGCAGGCCGCGGATTCGCGCCATCAGCTCCTGCACGCCGAACGGTTTGGTGACGTAGTCGTTCGCGCCGCCATCGAGCGCGGCGACTTTCTCCGCTTCGCCGTCGCGCACGGTCAGCATGATGACCGGCACCTGCGACCATTGCCGCAGTTCGCGCAGTACCTCGTGGCCGTCCAGGTCGGGCAGGCCGATGTCCAGCACCACCAGGTCGGCACCCTGCGCCGCCAGCTCGGCCAGTCCGGCATGGCCACTCTCGGCCAGCGCCACCACATAGCCCTGCGCGCGCAGGCTGATGTCGAGGAAACGCCGGATCTGCGGCTCGTCGTCGATCACCAGGATGCGGGCCGGCGGTGCGGACGCGGGGGGTGGCGCGGTGTAGGTCAAGCCGGTGCCTGTGGTGCGGGAGTGAGCAGCGGCAGGGTAATCCGGATCACCGTGCCGCGGCCATCCGGCCCGGGCAGCGCCTGCACGCTGCCGCCGTGCGCGCCCACCATGCCCTGGCAGATCGCCAGTCCCAGACCGGTGCCGTGGCGGCCACGGTCGCCGCGCTCCACGCTGTAGAACATGTCGAAGATGCGCGCGCGCTCGTCTTCCGGAATACCGGGTCCCCGGTCGCGCACGTCGATGCGCAAGGCACCGTCGATCAACTTCGCGTCGACCTGCACCGGTTCGTTCGGCGGCGAGAACTTCGCGGCGTTCTCCAGCACGTTGAACACGGCCTGCTCGATCAGGGCCGGATGCACCCAGATCGTCGGCACGTCCGCGGCGATCGTGGTCTGCACGCGCACGTCCGGCTGGTAACGCTGCAGGCGCGAGACCGCCGAGCCGAGCAGTTCGTCCACGCCGATCCAGTCGCGGTTGAGCGTCAATCCGCTATGGCCCAGCCGCGTCATGTCGAGCAGGTTCTGGATGTAGCGGTCCAGCCGCTCGCCTTCCTGCTGGATGGTGTCGAGCAGGCTGCGTCGATCGCCTTCGCTGATCGCACTCCAGTAGCTGGCCAAGCTGCTGGCCGAACCGATCATCGAGGCGAGCGGCGAGCGCAGGTCGTGCGACACCGACGACAGCAGCGCCGACCGCAGGCGTTCGGTCTCGCCACTGACGCGCGCGTCTTCCAGCTCCGTCACCAGCCGCGTGCGCACCACCGCCTGCGCGATGTCTTCCGTCATCGCTTCCGCCAGCCGCCGCTGCTCCGGCAGCAGGCGGGCGGCGTCCTCGAAACGCAGCCCCACCACCCCGAGGCTGGCGCGGTCGCCGCGCAGCGGCAGGAACCAGCGCGCCGCGCCCGCCAGCGTGTCGGTATGGCGTCCGGTCGGTTGTCCGTGCTGCTGCGCCCAGTCGCTGGCGGCACGGTCGATCTCGCTCAGCGTGGCGTCGACGGGCTCTTCGCGCCCCTGCACGCGCAGCCAGGCATCGGCGCCGAGTGCGCGCTCCAACGCCTTGCGGCCGGCGACCAGCACCTGGCCCAGGTCGGCGGCGCCGGCCAGGTCGCGGCCCAGGGCCTGCAATGCCGTGGCCTGCGCATTGGCCGCACGCAGCGCGACCACCTGCATGCGCAGGCGCGAGGCCAGGCGTCCTGCAACGAGGGCCGCCACCAGGAACAGGAACACCGTGGCCACACCTTGGCGCGCGCCGATGTTGAAGGTGAAGCGCGGTTCGATGAAGAAGAAGTTGTAGGCCAGGAAGCTCAACAGTGCGGCCACCACGGCGGCGGTCATGCGCGTGCGTGCGGCCACCAGCACCACCGCGACGATGAAGACCATCGACAGATCTTCCAGCCCTACCCAGCGCTCGGCCAGCCAGGCGACGCCCACTGACAGGACCGAGGCCGTCGCCGCGAAGCCCAGCTCCTCCCGGGGCAGCCAGCCGTTCGGACCGGCACTGCCACGGCGCGAACGCGCGCGCGCTTCCGGCGTGCTGATGATGACCAGCTCGTAGTGCACGCCGCGCTGCAGGATCTGCTGCGTCAGCGTGCGGTTGATCATGCGCGCGAACGGCCGTTCGCGCGTACGCCCCAGCACCAGTGTGGAGGCTCCGCTCTGGGTGGCATGGTCGAGCAGCGCATCGGGAATGCGCGCACCGCGCAGCACCTCGGTGTCCGCGCCCAACCGACGCGCCAGCGCGAAGGCCTGGTCGATCTCGCGCTGCTGCGCCTCGTCCACCGTGTCCGACACCTGCACGGTCACCACGCTCCACGGTGCATCGCGCCGTTCGGCGATGCGGCGCGCGGCACGCACCAGGTACTCGGACTGGCCGCGTCCGTCGATGGCCACCAGCACCCGACGACGCAGCGGCATGCCGGGCAGGCCACGCGCAGCCTGGTCTTCGCGCAGGTCGGCGTCGACACGGTCGGCCGCCGTCTGCATGGCCAGTTCGCGCAATGCGATCAGGTTGGAGGGCGAGAAGAACGCCTGCAACGCCTGCGACGCCTGTTCCGGCAGGTACACCTTGCCCTGGTGCAGGCGTTCGATCAGTTCGCGCGGCGGCAGGTCCACCAGCACGATGTCGCGCAGCCGGTCGAACACGGCGTCCGGCACGGTTTCGCTGACGCGCACGCCGGTGATCCGGTGGACGACATCATTGAGGCTCTCCAGGTGCTGGATGTTGATCGTGGTGTGGACGTCGATGCCGGCATCGAGCAGTTCGATCACGTCCTGCCAGCGGCGCTCGTGGCGGCTGCCCGGCGCGTTGCGGTGGGCGAGTTCGTCCACCAGCGCGATCTGCGGGCGACGCGCCAGCAGCGCATCCAGGTCCATCTCCTCCAGCCAACGACCTTGGTAGGCCACGCGCTTGCGCGGCAGGATGTCCAAGCCTTCGGTCAGCGCGGCGGTCTCGCCGCGCCCGTGCGTCTCCACGATGCCCACCACTACGTCGCGGCCCTGGCGACGCAGCTCGCGCGCCCGCGACAGCATGGTGTAGGTCTTGCCGACCCCGGGCGCGGCGCCCAGGAAGATCGTCAGCCGCCCGCCCTGCTCACGCTGCAGGTGGTCGATCAGGGCATCGGCCTGGCGGTGGCGGGCGTCGGTCATGCGGATATTCTGCCTGTTGTCGTGTCACGTCGAAGGGGCGCCGGCTGTGCGGAAGGCCTCTTCAGGGAGAATTTCCCCGACGGCAAGGCAGAACCGCCTTGCGCGCGAAGAAGATCTCCCTGCCGGCGCACCTGTTTGGTTCGATGGCATCGCCAGTTCCCTCGTCGTCTCACCCAAAAGCCTCGACCCTCAGACCCTTCCCGGTTCGACGTCGATGAAGTTCGCCTCGTCATGACAGCTTCGAGCCTCGCGCGCGAACGAATTTTTCTCGTCGTCTCACCGTGGAACTTTGTGCATTGAGGAAAATTTCCCTTGTGCGCCAGCTTCCGAACCTCGTGAACGAGGCGATGCGCTCTGACAGCGCACCTTTCTGGTTCAGTCGCAGGACGACAAGTACCGCACAGAGGTGATCGATCACCACAGGCCTCTCCCTTCTCCCCGCTGGCGGGGAGAGGAAAAAGCATCTTCAGCATCGTGCGGTTGTTTCCTTCTCCCCGCGCGCGGGGAGAAGGTGCCCGGAGGGCGGATGAGGGGCGAACGAAGCCAGTGCGTTCTCGGACCACCGAATCCCTCCGCGCACGACGACCGGGCATCACACCGCTCGATGCATCACGCGACGACACAGCCCCGCGGCGCCGTCGCCCCTCACCCGCCTTCGGCACCCTCTCCCCGCAGGCGGGGAGAGGGAAACAACCGCACCGCGTCGCGTGATGATTCGCCTGCTGCCCGCAAGAGCTGCGAAGGACGAAGATCATCCCGCGGCTACATTGCGCGCCAGCGCCACGATGACCAAAGCGTAGCCGGCCGCGGCCGCGAACAGCGCGGCACGGAGCACCAGCGCTCGTCGCCGGGCGCCGACGCGTCGCTGGTGGCCTGCCAGACCTTTGGGACATCGGTCGTGATCCATGGGGATTACTCCGGTTTTCGCACGCCATCGAGGGCGAGGTTGAGTTCCAGCACGTTGACGCGCGCAGCGCCCAGCAAACCGAATTGCGGGGCCTCGGTATGCGCGGCGACCAGGCGCTCGACCTCGCTGACCGGCAGGCCGCGTACGCGGGCGACACGGGCGATCTGGATCCGGATGGCTTCCGGAGACAGGTGCGGATCAATGCCGCCGC
This sequence comes from Pseudoxanthomonas sp. LjRoot127, assembly GCF_964253495.1. Classification (NCBI taxonomy): domain Bacteria; kingdom Pseudomonadati; phylum Pseudomonadota; class Gammaproteobacteria; order Lysobacterales; family Lysobacteraceae; genus Pseudoxanthomonas; species Pseudoxanthomonas sp. LjRoot127. The sequence continues at coordinate 2,181,309 of NZ_CAXUQR020000001.1, read as the reverse complement.
CGGACTGGGTGACCAGATCGCTGGGCACCGCGTCGGGCGCTACGCCTTCGCGCGTGGCGATGGCGGTGCGGGCCTCGTCAAGGCGCGCACGCAGGTCGGGGTTGGTGCGCGCCTGGTTGCTGCCGGCCAGCGCCATCACGTCGTACTTCGCGGCGGAAGGGCGCGACTGGAAATAGCGGTCGTCGGTGAACGGCTGGGCGACCAGCGACGAGCCGATCACCTTGCCGTCGCGTTCGATCAGGCTTCCGCCGGCCTGGTGCGGGAACAGCAACGAACCCAGGCCGGCACCTGCCAGCGAGTACAGCAGGCCGAAGCCGAGCAACGCCACGCCGGCCAGCACGAGGGCCGGGCGCCATAGGGGCGCGGCGGCGACGGAAGAAGCGGAAGGGGTGTTCATGGGAAATCCTCAGGCGCCGGTGACGGCGGCCAGCAACAGGTCGATGAGCTTGATGGCGGCGAACGGCAGCAGCACGCCGCCGACGCCGTAGACCAGCATGTTCCGGCGCAGCAGCGCGGTGGCGCCGGCCGGGCGGAAGCGCACGCCGCGCAGGGCCAGCGGGATCAACAGCGGGATGATGATGGCGTTGAAGATCAGCGCCGCGATCACCGCGTTGGTCGGGCTGGACAGCTGCATCACGTTGAGCGCCCCCATCGAAGGGATTGCCGAGGCGAACAGCGCCGGCAGGATCGCGAAGTACTTCGACACGTCGTTGGCCAGCGAGAACGTGGTCAGCGCGCCGCGCGTGATCAGCTGCTGCTTGCCGACTTCGACGACCTCCAGCAACTTGGCCGGGTCGGAGTCGAGATCGACCATGTTGCCCGCCTCCTTCGCCGCCTGCGTGCCGGAATTCATCGCCAGGCCCACGTCGGCCTGCGCCAGCGCCGGTGCGTCGTTGGTGCCGTCGCCGACCATCGCGACCAGGCGGCCACCGGCCTGTTCCTGGCGGATGCGCGCCAGCTTGTCTTCGGGGCGCGCCTCGGCGATGTAGTCGTCCACGCCGGCTTCGGCGGCGATGGCGGCGGCGGTCAACGGATTGTCGCCGGTGATCATCACCGTGCGGATGCCCATGGCGCGCATGTGGGCGAACTTTTCCTTGATGCCGTGCTTGACCACGTCGGAGAGTTCGACCACGCCGAGCACGTGGTTGCCGTCGCTGACGACCAGCGGCGTGGCCCCGTTGCGGGCGACCTGCTCGACGCGCGCGGTGAGTTCGGCCGGCGCGCTGCCGCCCAGCGCCTGCACATGCTTCAGGATCGCGTCCATCGCACCCTTGCGGATGACACGGACGTGGCCGCGGCCATCGTCAGGAAGATCCACGCCGGACATGCGGGTCTGCGCAGTGAAGGCGATGAACTGCGCACGCTCGGGATCGGCCGGGGTAGCGCCCTGCTCGCGCGCCAGCTTCACGATCGACTTGCCTTCCGGCGTGGGATCGGCCAGCGAGGACAGCATGGCGGCGTCGCGCAGCTGCTCGCGGTCGATGCCGGCCAGCGGATGGAACAGCGTGGCCTGGCGGTCGCCGTGGGTGATGGTGCCGGTCTTGTCGAGCAGCAGCACATCGACATCGCCGGCCACTTCCACCGCCTTGCCCGACTTGGCCAGCACGTTGGCCGCCAGCGCGCGGTTCATGCCGGCAATGCCGATGGCCGGCAGCAGGCCGCCGATGGTGGTGGGGATCAGACAGACCAGCAGCGCGACCAGCAGCAGCGGATCGAGCTTCGCACCCACGAAGCCCGCGATGAAGGGCAGCGTGACCACGACGATCAGGAACGTCAGCGTCATCGTCAGCAGCAGCAGGCCCAGCGCGATCTCGTTCGGCGTCTTCTGCCGGTTGGCGCCTTCGACCAGCGAGATCATGCGGTCCAGGAAACTGTGGCCGGGCTCAGCGGTGATCTTCACCACGATCTCGTCGGACAGCACCTTGGTGCCGCCGATCACGCCGCTGCGGTCGGTGCCGGCTTCGCGCAGCACCGGGGCGGATTCGCCGGTGACGGCGGATTCGTTGATCGTGGCCAGGCCCTTGACGATCTCGCCGTCGGCCGGGATCTGTTCGCCGGCAGACACGATGACGTAGTCACCGGGCCTCAGGTCGGCCGCGGGGATGCGACGCTCGGCACCGCCCAGCGGCGTGTCGATGCGGCGTGCGACGAGATCCTTGCGGGCCCGCCGCAGCGACGCCGCCTGGCCGCGGCCACGCGCTTCGGCGACGGCTTCGGCGAAGTTGGCGAACAGCACGGTGACGAACAGCAGCGCGGTCACCGACCAGCCGATGCCCGCCGTGGTGGTACCGGCCAAGGTGAGGCCGGCGGTCAGCAGCGTGCCCAGCCAGACCACGGCCATGACCGGGTTCTTGAAGGCGTGCTGCGGGGCCAGCTTGGTGAAGGAGCCGATGACGGCAGCACGGAAGCCCGCGCTGTCGAGCAGGGCCGGCGCACGGCCGGCGGAGCGTGAGGAGGAAGAAGTCATGTCGGTGTTCTCAGAGCGCGCTCAGGGCCAGGTGGTCGGCGATCGGGCCGAGGACCAGCACGGGCATGAACTGCAGCAGGGTCAGGATGACGACCACGGCGATCAGGGTGAGCGCGAAGGTCGGGGTTTCCACCTGGAGGGTGCCGGGGCCTTCGGGCGTGGCGCGCTTGCGCGCCAGCGAACCGGCGATGGCCAGCGGGATGATCAGCGCGGGGTAACGACCGAGCGCCAGCATCAGCGACGCGCTGAGGTTCCACCAGTACGTCGCATCGCCCAGGCCCTCGAAGCCGGAACCGTTGTTGGCGAACGCCGAGACATACTCGTAGAACACCTGGCTGATGCCGTGGAACTCCGGATTGGAATTGCCGGTGATGGACGGCACGGCCAGCGTGATCGCGGTGAACGCCAGCAACGCGAGCGGCTGCAGCAGCACCAACGCGGCGAGCAGTTTCACTTCATGCGCTTCGATCTTGCGCCCGAACAGTTCCGGCGTGCGGCCGGTCATCAGGCCGGCGAGGAACACGCTTAGCAGCAGGTAGACGAGGAACTGCTGCAGGCCGCAGCCGATGCCGCCCCAGATACTGTTCACCAGCATGTTGCTGATCGTCACCAGGCCGGTCAGTGGCGCCAGCGAGTCGTGCATCGCGTTGACCGAGCCGTTCGAGGTCTGCGTCGTCAGTGCGCCCCACAACGCGGACGGTGCGGCACCGAAGCGCACTTCCTTGCCTTCCATCAGCGCGATGTCGCTCGATGTGGCGGAATAGCTCTCCGACCACACGGCCGCACCGGTCGAGATCACCGACATGGTCAGCATGGTGCCGAACACGAGCGCGGTGAATTTCCTGCGGCCGGTGAAGCCGCTCACCATGAAGGCGATGCTGACCGGGATCAGGATGAGGGCCAGCGTCTCCAGCAGGTTGGAAAACGGGGTTGGGTTCTCCAGCGACACGGCGCTGTTGGGGCCATACCAACCGCCGCCGTTGGTCCCGAGCTGCTTCACCGCGACCATCGGCGAGACCGGGCCCAAGGGAATCTTCTGCTCGGGCATCTCCGCGCTCGCGTCGATCGGGGTGGCAACCGGACCGCCGTCCCACGTGGCCGGCACGCCCTGGCTCGTCAGCGCCAGCGACCACACCAGGCACAGCGGCAGCAGGAAGCGCACGGTCGGACGGATGACATCGGCCCAGTAGTTACCGACATCGGCTTCACCGTTCGTGGTGGTGTCCGTCGTTGCAGCGCTCTTCCCACGCCCGCCGAACAGGCCGCGCAAGGTGGCCGCGACTAGGGCCAGCCCCATCATCGGCGTGATCACCTGCAGGCCGACGATCGCGCTGGCATGCGCCAGGTACGACAGCTGCGCCTGGCCGGAGTAGTGCTGCTGGTTTGTGTTGGTGAGGAACGACACCATCGTGTGCAGCGCCAGGTCCCAACGCATGTTGGGGATGCCGTTGGGATTGAGCGGCAGCCAGGCCTGGGTCATCAGGACGCCCCACACGATCACGCCCAGCACCAGGTTGCTGAGCAGGAAGGCCTTGGCATAGCCCTTCCAGCCCATGCCGCGCGAAGGGTCGACGCCGAGCAGTGCGTAGAGGGGGCGTTCGACCAGACCGAACAAACGGTCGCCGCGCATCGGCGCACCACGCATCACCGCGGCGAGATACCGGCCCAGCGGCCAGCCCAGCGCGATCGCGAGCGCGAACACAAGGAAGAATTCAGTCATGGGAGTCATCCATCGGCGCGCGTTCGCGCCGCGTGATCAACAGGAACATCAGACCGGCGCCGGCGAGGATGCCGACGAGCGACAACGACAGGTGGAGGAAGTCGGTGGCCATGGCGATGCTCAGAACGCGGCCTGCAGCGCCGCTTCCACGCGCGAACCGGCCAGGCCGGGGAACAGCGTCTTCGCGCTGTTGTCGGTGGCGTGCGCGGTGACGCGCAGTTCGAACGGCGCCTTGAACGCCCACACCGCACCCAGCTGCGCATGCGCGTAGCTGTCGTCGTAGGCGTCGTCCAGCCAGTAATAGCCGGCGGCGGCTTCCAGGCGCACCTGTTCGCTCAGGGGGAACCTGGCGCCGAGCTGTGCGTAGGTGCCGGCTTCATCCGTCGCGAGCGCTTCGGGGGAGTAGCCCAGCTGCGCCCAGTAGTTCTGCTTCCAGGTCAGCGTACCGATGGCCTCGGTCCAGTTGAGGTCGACGGTGGTGGACGGATAGCGGTAGTGGGTCAGGTTGACATCGAGCGCCCAGTCGTCGGACAGGGTGCCGCCCCAGCCGAGGGTGACGTCGATTTCACTGCTGGCCTTTGTTTCCGGTGCGAACTCGATGTTCGAGCCCCACACCGCGCCATACAGGCCGCTGTCAGCCGTAGCCTTGAAGCCGGCCTGCACGGCCGGGTCGCCCTGCGTCTGGGTGGTGCCGCGCCAGACGTAATCGGTGGTGAGCGCACCGGAGCCGTTGAAGGTCGCGGCCTGCGCGGTGGACGCCATGGCCAGCAGCAGGCCAGCGGCGACGGAAGAAACGACGAACGCAGGCATGCGCCGGCGCGAAGCGGAGGAGATGAAGGACATGAATGCGATCCAGGCGGAAGACGTTCCGCCGACCGCGAAAGTCTGGTCCTGCCCCGCGTAAAGCCGCCATGCGCTTCCCGCGCACTGCCGTAAATTCGGCGTAAAGCCGCGCGCCCTGCCTTAGCCGGCGTTGCGTGCCTGCGGCGATGATGTGCCGAGCACGTGCTCCGCATCCTGGTCGAACACCGGCGCGGCGAACGGTGCCGGACCCGGCGTACGCCCGAACGCGATGGGCCGGGTGACGCCGCGGTAGCTGCCGACGACCGGATGCGCGATCTCGGCCACCATGTCTTCGGCCAGTACCTGCGGATGCTCGAACATGTCTTCGACGCGTCGCGCCGCAGCACAGGGCACTTCGTCGCCGAAGTGCGCTTCCCACTCCGTCGCGGTGCGCGCCTGCAGCGCGTCGTGCAGCTGCGGGACGATCTCCGCGGCCTGCGCGGCGCGCTTGCGCACGCTGTCGTAGCGCGGATCGTCGGCCAAGGCGTCCAGGCCGGTCAGCCGGCACAGCGCCTTCCAGAAGCGCGGCGTGTTGGCGGAGAGATAGAGATAGCCTTCGCGCGCCGGATGGATGCCGGTGACGCCGCCGGAGCGCATGTCGCGGCCGATGTCGAGCGCTTCGCCTTCGGCCCAGATCATCCGGGCCGACTGCATGGTCAGCGCACTGCGCAACAACGACACGCCGACGAACTGCCCGCGCCCGCTGCGTTCGCGTTCGTACAGCGCCGACGACACGCCGGCGGCGAGCAGCGCCGCCGCGTAGTAGTCCACCACCGAGCCGTAGATGATTTCCGGCGCACCGCCGCGCTTGCCCTGCAACGTGCACATGCCGGTCATCGTCTGCAGCACCTGGTCGTAGCCGGCCTTGTCCTTCATCGGCCCGGTTTCGCCGTAGCCGGTCACCGCGCAGTAGATCAGCCGCGGGTTGATCACCGTCAGGCTGTCGAAATCGATGCCCAGCCGCTTCGGCACGGTGGGACGGAAGTTGTGCACCAGCACGTCGGCCTCGCGTACCAGGCGCAGCAACGCGGCGTGGTCGGCCGGCTGCTTGAGATCGAGCGCGATGCCCTGCTTGCTGCGGTTCACGCCGAGGAAGGCGCGGCTCTCGCGCTCCAGGGTGGACGGGTACTGGCGCAGGTTGTCGCCATCGGGCGGCTCGACCTTGATCACGTCGGCGCCCTGGTCGGCCAGCAGCGTGCAGCCGTACGGGCCGGCGATGTAGGCGCTGAGGTCAAGCACCTTCACTCCGCTCAGCGGACCGGCGGGGCCCGTGCGCAGGCGCGAACGGAAGGGAGACGGATTGTCCATGGAAGAGGGCTCCTTCAGCCGCCGCCGCAACGGCGATGGCCAGTCTGTGCCACGGCGCGGGCGCGATACAGCCAGCGGCCGTAGTTTCTGCTGCCACAAATTCTTGCGAGCGCGCGGACGGTCATGGCGGCGGCAGCGCCAGCCAGGTCAGGCGCCAGGCGCCGTCGTGTCGCCCACCGGCGCGGTAGTACGGCCAGAACAGCAGCGGCGGCCGGCTCGCGGGCTGCAGCGAAATGGCCGCGCCCTCCTCGGCGTCGGTCACCGGCAGCACCTGCAGCCAGTCGTCCTGCGGTCCGTCGGGCAGACGGACGGTCTCTTCGGTCTTGAAACCGTCGATCAGGTCGGTGGCGTAGGCCAGCGGGCCGCGCGTGAGCCCGACGTAATGCAGGTCCAGCACCTGCTGGTGGACCGCCGAGCCGTCCGGCGCGCGGGATTCCTGCACGTTGCGCAGCACCTGCCGGTGCAGCGTCGGCCGCAGCGGGAACGCCAGTTGCACGTGGTCGTCGGAACGCCACAGGCGGCGCAGGACGAGGAAAGCACCGGGCACGACCGCGGCCTCCACGGGCTCGCCATTGACCGACACCGTGGCGCCCTCGGCCCAGGATGGAATGCGCAGCTGCAGGTCGAACGTCGCGTCGCGCTGGGGCTGCACGTCCAGCGACACGTCGCCGTCGAACGGATACCCGGTGTGCTGGCGCAGCACCACCGTCCCGGCCTGCGGATGGGCCAGGCGCGCTTCGCCGGGCCCGTAAAGCTGCACGCGGACGGTGTCGCCGTCCACGGCATACGCCAGTGACGGCAGTTCCTCCACCGCCATCGCGCCGCTGGACTTGCAGCAGCGCCAGTAGGTGGTGTGCACGCGCCGCCCGTTCGGGAACGAGTAGTAACACCAGTCCTCGCCATCCGGCGCCTGCGCGCCGAGCAGGTCGTTGTACGCGGTGCGCTCGATCTCTTCGGCGAAACGCGCCTCACCGGTGAGCTGCAGCAGCTCGCGGTTGAACTGGATCCACGACAGCAGCGAGCAGGTTTCCACGTAGGCGTTCGGGCTGAAGCTGCCGCGTGCATTGAACACTTCCCGCGAGCGATGGGCGACGCCGCCCCATGGCCCGCCGCCCAGGGTCAGGTGGTGCTCGCGGACGTTCTGCCAGATGCGCTCCAGCGTGTCGCGCAGGGCGGCGTCACCGGTGGCGCGGCATAGCTTCACCAGCGCGACCAGGTTCCAGAGCAGCTGGTAGGCCTTGCCGGTGGCGATCTCGGACGCATCGGCACCGGCCTCGAGCGCGGGCAGCAGGCGCAGCGCCGGATGCGAGTTCGCCTGCTCCAGCACGCGCTGGGCGAGCGCGAGGAAGCGCGGCTCCGCGGTTTCGGCATGCAACTCCAGCGCGGCATCCATCAGCACCGTGGCCGACATGCCGTGGTGGTTGCCCAGCGTGGTGATGTCGATGCCGGACGCCAGCGCCTGCGCGCACAGGTCGGCGATGCGCGCGGCGGCTTGCGTATAGCGCGGGTCCTGCAGGGCGCGCGCCGTCTCGACCAGGCCGAGGATCAGGTAGGCGTGCACCCAGATGTCCCAGGTGCGCAGCGCGGGCGCGCCGTCCCAGCTGGGCGGCTTCGGCGGCTGCGGATGGATGAAGCGGCGCTCTTCCGCGTAGGTACCCAGGTAGCCGTCGGCTTCCTGCACGGAGAGCAGGTAGTCGGCGACCGCGCGCAGGTGCGCGCCCAGCGTCGCATCGCCGCTGCGCCCGTAGGCACGGGCGGCGGCCGACAGCCATTTGCCGGCATGCTCGCCGTACCAGTCGCCCTCGGTGTTGCGCGCGCGGTGCTCGGGCGAGAACAGCGCGATCGCAGGACTGTCCGGCGCGGTGATGAAGTGCGAGAGGCGGCCACGCAGGTTGGCCTCGAGGGCTGCGCCGAGGACGCCGCCAAGCACGACCGACGACGCAGTGGAGGCCGTCGTCGTCATGCGGCATCCACCACGCAACGGAAACCGATGCGGCCGGATCGGTCCTTGCCCGGCGCCATCAACAGCAGCTTGCCGTGCTGGTCCAGTCGCTTGGCCTGGGGGAAGTACCAGTGTGAGGTGCGCGGCTCGTAGTCGCTGCCGCCGCGCACGATGGCTGCGCGCGTGTGCTCGTCGTGGAATTCATCCGTCCACTGCCAGACATGGCCCACCAGGTCCATCACGCCGAACGGACTGGCGCCGGCGGGAAACGCACCGACATCGGCCGGTGGCGGCAGCACGCGGCCGCGGAACACCGGTGGCGCGGCATCGTCTCGCCAGGCATCGCCCCACGGATACAGGCGACCGTCCGTTCCCTGTGCGGCGTACTGCCATTCCCAGCCGTGTGGCAGGCGCTTGCCCGCCCAGGCGGCATAGGCACGCGCATCTTCCAGCGACACCCAGGTGACCGGCTTGTTCTCCCAGCCCGCCTGCGGTACGCCATCGCGCCAGTCGCGGAGGAAATTCAGCGCATCGCGTGGCGCATAGCCGGTGGCATCGACGAAGGCCTTGAACTGTTCGTTCGTCACCAGGTGGCGATCGATGTGGAACGCCGCGACCTGCATGCGCTGGCGATGGTGGCGGCGCGCGGTCGGTTCCCACGGGAACTGCACGTCCACGCCTTCCCACACCTGCCCTTCGATCTCGATGCCCTGCACGGCGAACAGGAACTCGCCGCCAGGAATCGTCACCATGCCGTCCGGTGCCGTGGCCTGTGGCGGGGTCGCGGCGACCGGCTGCAAGGCCTGCGGCAGTGCGGTCCATCGTGCGGACAGAGATGCCAGCGGCGTCGCCGCGTGCTCCGCCATCTGCGCCAGGAAGGCATCCAGGCCTTCTTCCTCCACGCCCGCGCGCAACGCCAGCAGCGCGCCAAAGCCACGGCCTTCCAGCGTCGTCTCCAGGATCGCGTGGCCGTCGATGATGCGCGGCTGCAGTGCCGTGCCGTTCCACAGGTCGACATAGCGCGTGCCGTCGACATGCGGCACGGCGAGCTGCTCACCGGCGATCGCGTACTCGTGGCGGTTGACCAGCGTCCACAACGTGCGGCCCTCGCCCGGGAAGCGGCTGGCGAAGATGCCGGCCTGCAGCGTGCGTTCGTACGGGCGCCAGTCCAGGCTGACCAGCAACGGCGCGAAGCGGCGGTAGATCGTGGCGATGCGGCGCAGTGAAGCGGCGTCGCGCGGGGTCAGTTGGTTCCACAGCCCCCACACGTTCTCCCAGGCGTTGTAGCCCACGCCATTGAAGAAGATGTACTGCAGGTCGTGGTTGCGGTCGCGGCCCCAGCGGTTCTCGTAGTTGATCATGTGGCGCGGTTCCAGCCACTTGAACTTCGCCACCGGCGGCACGACCTCGTTCGGCGCCTTCTTGCCCCAGCTCTGCACGTTCCAGATCAGGTGTTCTTCGGCGCTGATCGTGGATTCCGGCTGCACGACCACCGGATGGCCCAGCGCATCGCAGGCGTCGAAGAACGCGCGCGGCACGCCGTTGTAGGTGTCGCCGTTGATGCCGTCGGCTCCCACCGCCTTGACGATCTGCGCGATGGCCTGCCAGTCCGGCGCGCCTTCGTCGCGGGTACCGTTGTCCCACGGCATGGTGGTGAGGAACACGCGCACGCCGCGGCGGTGGAAATCGTCGATCGCGCCGCGCAGCGCCTCCAGCCCGCCCGGCAGGCTGCGTGCCAGGTCGAACTGGTTGCGGTCGTCCACGCCGATGTTGGGATACACGCACCACAACAGCACGCTGTCGAGCCCGCCGAAGCGCGCTTCCAGATCATCGAGGTAGCGGTCGACGGTGTAGCGGCCGGCGACGGGGTCGTAGAGGTAGCGGTCCTCGACCATCACTTGCGCATGCACGAAGTTGCGCTGGGCCCACTGCAGTTCCGGCCGGCGGTAGTTGGCGTCGTCGTAGCCGATGCGGGTGAGGTGCTCGCGCCGCCAGTCCTTCAGTTCGGCGACCCAATCGTCGGCCGAGGCATTGGCATCGATCTTCCACTGGCCGATGTCGGCGAACGGCCAGCCCGGCGCCTTGCCCGGCGTGGGCAGGTAGCGCTGCGTGGTGACGTGGGAAAACTTGTATTCGGTCTTCACCACGTACGTGTCGTCGTGACCAGCGGCATCATGGGAATCGGGGGACGTGGGCGTGCTCATGGGGAGATCTTGGATCGGGACGATGGATCAGTCGCGGGGAAGGCCGCAGTAAGCCGCCAGGGCGGCCTGCTGCGAGGGTGCGTCGACATGCCCGGCGAACCAGGCTTCGACTTCCGGGCGCGCCGGGATGCTGGTCTGCGCGCCCAGCCGGGTGCAGGCGAGCGCGGAGGCCGCGCTGGCGAAGCGTAGCGCGTCCGCCAGCCCGGCATGCTCGGCCAGGCGGGCGGCCAATGCGCCGCAGAACGTATCGCCGGCCGCGGTCGTATCCACGGCGTCGATCAGGAACGCGGGCTGCAGGAAGATTTCACCACCCCGCCGTGCGAAGCAACCGCGCGCGCCAAGCGTCACGATCACGCAGGGCACCGGCAGGCGCGCCGCCTGCGCGGCTACGGAACCTTCGCCGGCCAACGTGGCCAGTTCGCCTTCGTTGACGACCAGTACGTCGACGCTGTCGAGCAGGCCCGCGGGCAACGGGGTGGCGGGTGCGGCATTCAACACCACCCGAACGCCGGCCTCGCGGGCAAGCCGGGCGTAGCTGGCCACGCTGTCCAGCGGTGTTTCCAGCTGCAGGAGCAGATGGCTGATGCCGCGCAGCGAGGGAAGATGGTGCGGCCTCAATCCCGCGTTGGCGCCCGGCGCGACGGTGATCGCGTTCTCCGCGTCGTCGGACAGGCAGATGAAGGCGGTGCCGCTGGCGGTATCCGGCACGCGCACGATGTGCGTGGACACGTCGGCGTCGGCAAGGGCGGCTTCGAGCACCACGGCGTACGGATCGTCACCGAGCGCGAGCAGCATGCGGGTCGGCACACCGCCGGCACGCGCACTGGCGACGGCCTGGTTGGCGCCCTTGCCGCCCGGAAACGTCGCGAACTCACGACCCAATACGGTCTCGCCCGGCGCCGGCACATGCGCCGCACGCACGACGAAATCGAGATTGGCCGATCCCGCCACCAGCACGCCGCCGCCATGACCGCGACTCATGGCGACACCGCCGAATAGACCGCGCGATAGAACGGCGTGGCCAGCTTGGGCAACGGAGGCGCCCCGTCGGTGGGCAGGTGCTGCGACAGCAGCAGGATCACCAGCCCGCGCTCGCGGTCGATGGTGAAGTACGTGGAAGCGGCGCCGGACCAGCCGAACTGCCCACGCGATCCGGGACGCGCACTGATCGCCGGATCGGTGACGACATACCCGCCCAGGCCGAAGCCTTCGCCCGGCTCGGGGGCAGGTACCGGCGGATCGAAGCCCGCGAGCTGGTCGGACATCATCATCGCCACGGTGTCTTCGCGTAGCAGGCGCACGCCCTCGAGCGTGCCGCCTTCGGCCAGCATCCGCGCGAAGCGTAGGTAGTCGGCGGCGGTGGAATAGAGGCCACCGGCACCGCTCGTGTAGGGGCGCAGGCGGACGCCGGGTTCGTGTGCGGACGGCGTGTCGGCCAGGACGCGCTGGCCTGCGGCATCGCGCGTGGTCAGCGCCATGATGCGGCCACGTTGCTCCGGCGGCACTTCGAAACCGGTGTCGCGCAGGGCGAGCGGCGTGAAGATGCGCGTCCGCAGGAACGTCTCGAACGATTGACCGCTGGCGACTTCGACCACGCGCGCCAGCACTTCGGTGTTGACGCCGTCGTAGCGGAAACGCGTGCCCGGCTCGGTGGCGAGCGGCGCGCGTGCGACGCGGTCGGCATAGCCGGCGAGGTCCGTGGCTTCTTCCGGCGCCTGCGCCTGCAGCAGGGCGGATGCCACGCGGATGTCGTCACCGCCCGTGGCAAAACCGGCGGTGTGCGTGAGCAGGTGCCGCACGGTCAGCGGGCGCTGCACCGGCACGAGCGCGGGCGCCTCCACGCTGCCGCCCGCGACCCGCTGCAGACCCGCGAATTCGGGCAGATAGGTGGCCACCGGGGCATCGAGGTGCAGCCTGCCCTGTTCGACCAGCATCAATGCCGCCACCGAGGTGACGGGCTTGGTCATGGAATAGATACGGAAGATCGCGTCTTCGCGCAGCGGATGCCGGCCTTGAAGGTCGGCATGGCCGAACGCACCGCGGTAGACCACGGCGCCGTGATCGGCGACCACGGCGACGGCGCCCAGGTAGCCGGCTTTGCCGATGTCCTGTGTGAGCAGCGTATCCATCGGCGCACGCGGGAGCGGCGGCGGGGTGGCGGTCGCGCAGGCGGCGAGCGAGAGTATCAGGACCATCCAGAGCCCGCGCCGCCCTGGAGAGGGGGCGGCGCGGGTGGATGCGGCGAAGGACAAGACCGGCATCCGCGGATGGTGGATCAGAACGTGTACTCGTAGGTAACGGAGTACATGCGACCGCGACCGGCGAAGTAGTTCTTGAAGAAGTCCACCTGCGACCAGCTGAGCACGTACTGCTTGTTGGTCAGGTTCTCGATGCCCAGCGTCACGCGACCATAGTTCTCGAAATTGTAGTTGGCGCTGAGATCGAACAGCGTGTAACCCTGCGTGTGTTCCTGGAACGAGTAGGTCTGCCCGTCGAACGCGCGCGTATCGGAACCCGTGAGGTCGCGATCCAGCAGCTTCGTGGCGTTGAGGGTGACGTCACCCTGTTCGTTGAAACGCCAGTTGACCGACGCGCCGATCTTGTCCGGATTGATGTCCGAGACACCGATCGGCTTGTTGAGCCCGCCTGCGGGATAGCGACCCAGCAGGTCGGCATTCCAGAACGCGGTCTCGCCCCGGATACGCGAGTAAAGACCGTTGACCTTCCACTGCGGATTGAAGCGCCATTCGCCGCTCAGTTCGACGCCCTTGATGCGGGTCGGGGCGCGGTTGAGCACGTAGTCGTTGGTCGCCGGGTCGACCGCCAGCGAGGTGCCGAACGGCGAGCGCGAGTCGTAGTACGAACCGCCGAGCGAACCGCGGTCGCCACGCCAGTTGAAACCGTACTCGCGGTTGTCGACGACGATCGCCTGCAGGTCGCGGATCCGGTCCACCGACTGGCCCGGCACGTTGATGTTGCGGAGCGGGATGCCGATGTTGGGCAGACTGAAGCCTTCGCCGTACGAGGCGAACACCGACCAGCCGCCGGCGATACGCCAGATGGCGCCGAAGTTCACCAGGTTCTCGGTGTACTCCACGCCGCCGCCCTCGACGAACACGCTGTTGCGGAAGGGCGTAGTCGTGTAGCTGTCGACGTGCAGCTCACCGTCCTCGCGACGGAAGCCACCGCTCACGGTCACCGGGCCGATGTCGTAGCTGAGCTGGACGTAGGGCGCGACGCTGGTGTATTCCATGGGCGGCACCCACAGGCGGTTGGTCAATGCGAGGCGCTGCTGCGCTTCGTCGTAGACATAGTCGACACCGGTGCGGAGTTCCAGGCCATCGACGCCGAACAGCGACGAGCGGGTCCACGACGGACGGAAACCCCACTTCTTGCTGGTGATTTCCGACTGGTCGAAGATGCGCTCCGCGCCCACCGGCAGCGGCCATACCAACTGGCGATCGTCTCCGTTCTCCGGGAGATAACGCATGGCCTGGTCAGCCCAGTACGCATTCAGCACCAGATTGCCGCCAAGGAAGTCTCCGTGCGTGTACAGCGCATTCAACTGCTCGAAGTCGTTGAACTCCGCCTTGCTGCCGAAGATCTGCCCGCGCTCGGACGTGTTGGTCACCGGATTGGGGCAGGTGCCGGGGCGGCAGCCCTCGACCTGGATGTAGTCGCCGTTGCCCTCGATCTTGAAATTGCTGTAACTCAGCTGCAGCCGCTGCACGCCGTCTTCACCGAAGTTGATGCCACCCTTCAGGAACAGGTTACGGGCCACCGAGTCCGATACCGAGCCGCTCGTGTTCATGCCGACACGACGACCATCCGCGTCGTACGCCATGCCGCGATCGATGCGCGACACGCCCACCACCAGGTCGCGGTTCTCCTGCTTGAACGCATAGTTCAGGCCGAGTTTCCAGCCGGCGCTGTCGTCCTTGAACTGGGTGGAATAGCGCGACAGGAAGCGGAATTCGCTGCCTTCCTTGGTCGGCACCGTGGAGATGTAGTTGATGATGCCACCCGCGGCACCGATGCCCTCCGACGCCGACGGACCGTTGATGACCTCGATGCGGTCCACGATGCCCATGTCGGTGAACGTCGCGTTGCGGCCACCCTCGCGCAACGGCGAGCCTTGCGGCACGCCATCGAACAGGCGCAGCGCGATGCGGCCGCGCAGGGTTTCACCGGTATTGCTCATGGCCTGGGACGATTCCGCATAGCCGGGCACCGTGCGTGCCAGCACCGCCGTCGCGTCTTCGGTCAGCGCAAGCGTGTGCTTGACCTCTTCCTTGGACACCAGCGACACCGCACCGGGGATGCGGTCGATCGACTTCGGCGCACGCACGCCGGTCACGATCACCTGATCCAGGTCGACGGCATCCTTCGCCCGTTCTTCGGTCGTCGCGTCCTGCGGCGGCAGCGGAGTGTTCTGTTGGGCCTTGACGCTGGCGCTGACGGCGGCGGCCAGCAGGAAAACGCCGAACGCGGCGGGTACCTGTTTCATGGTGTGCTCTCGGAATGCTTCGGTGGACGGCACGGTCGCGCAGCGGGCGGCACGTTCCGGACTAGAGATGTGTATGCGAAGACCGCGTTGGCGGCCGGCGTGCCCCGCGTTCCTCCCAGACGCGTGAACCCGACGATGGCGGCAGCGTAAGGCGACACCGGTCACGGAAGAATCGTCCGCCGATATGTTCACAGGCTAGTTTTTGTAGCGTGCACTGCAACATCGCGGCTCAGGCATGGCCGGTGGCGGCACGACTCTCCTGCAGCAGTACGGTGACCAGGCGGATGCGCACCGAGGAGCGCGACCACACCATGCCGATCCGGCGTGGCTCGCTGGGCAGCGGCAGCGGAATGCGCACCAGGTCCAGCCCCTCCGGCCAAGGACGTGCCCAGTCGGGTACCAGCGACACACCCAGGCCGCGGTCCACCATCACCGCAATGGCGTTGAGCCCGTTCAGTTCGAACCGCTCGCGCGGCACGATCCCGGCGGCATGCAGGTATTCGTCCGCCACGCGCCCGCCCCACTGGTTGCGGTCGTAGCGGATCAGCGGTTCGCTGCGCAGCAGGTCGTGCGGGTCGCGTCCCGCCATCCGCGCCGGCGCGATCATCACCAGCGGCTCTTCGCGCAGCAGCTGCCAGTCGCAGGTCTTGGGCAGGCTGTACGGCGCCTGCAGCACCAGCGCCGCGTCCAGTTCGCCCGCCTCCACCGCGCGATAGAGCTCGGCCGAGTACGCCGGCCGGATGTAGACGTTGATCTGCGGGAATGCATCGACCATGCGCGCCAGGATGTCGGGCAGCATGCCGGCCAGCGCGGTCGGGCACGCGCCCAGGCGCAGTTCGCCCGACACGTCGCTGTCGTTGGCCACACTGCGCATGTCCGATACGTCGCGGAGCAGGTCGCGTGCCCGCTGCAGGATGCGCGCGCCCTCTTCGGTCAGGCTGACGGTGCGCCCCGCGCGCGCGATCAAAGGCGCGCCCAGTTCCCGCTCGAGCGTGCGGATCTGCTGCGCCACCGCGGCGGGGGTGATGTTCAGCACGCGCGCCGCGGCCGCCATCGAACCGCGGTCGGCCACCACCACGAACGTGTTCAGGAACTGGGTATCCACGCGCCTCCCCCTGCTGCCGTCAGGCTACACGAGGCGTGGCGCGCCGACGATGGGACCTATGGCCCATGCGCTCAGCCGGCCGTGTTCACGGCATCCTGCCGGTGGATCGTCAGGCCCTGCAGCGATTGCGCCGGTGGCGGGAACAGCCAGCTGGCCGCGTAGCCGATGACGATGCACAGCAGGATCGAGATGCCCAGGTAGAAGTACGGATGCACGAGATCCATCGACCAGATAAGCAGGGTCAGCACGATGGCCCCGGCGATGCCGATGGCAACGCCCTGTGCGTTGGCGCGCCGCGTGAACATCCCCAGCGTGTACGCCCCGGCGAAGCCGCCCCCCAGCAGACCTGCCAGTTCGATCGAGACGTCGAACAGGGAGTGGATGTCGTAGCGCGAGAGCACCAGCGCGATGCCGATGCCCACCAGGCCCACCAGCACGCCCATGATCTCCGCGAACAGCACGCTCTTCTTCGGGGTCGGGTTCTTCGCCAGCTTCTCGTAGAAATCCACGGAGGCCAGCGTCGAGACGCTGTTGATGATGCTGGACAGCGTGGACATGGCGGCGGCGAAGATGCCGGCGATGATCAGGCCGGTGACGCCCATCGGCAGTTCTGCCGCGATGAACAGCGGGAATGTCGCGTCGATGGGCAGCAGCGGATTCATGCGCTCGGGATGGGACTGGTAGTACACGTACAGCGCCGTGCCGATCGCATAGAAGAAGAAGCCGCCGGGAATCATGATGGCGGCGAACGTCCATATCGAACGCCCCGCCTCCTTGTCGGACTTCGTGGACAGCACGCGCTGCATCAGCACCTGGTCTTTCGGGAACGTCAGCACCACGTCGAACACCACCAGGAAGATGAAGCCCCAGACGGTCGCCTTGGTGAGGTCGAAACTGAAATCGAACAGCTGCGTCTTGTTCTCCGCCATCGCCACCTGGAGGAACTCGGGCACGCCGCCGTTGAGGTGGTAGATGATGAATCCGATGGCGAAGATCGCGCCGCCGAACATCACGAACACCTGCACGAAGTCGGTCCAGATGACCGCCTTCATGCCGCCCAGCGTGGTGTAAATGATGGTGAACACGCCCATGATGAGGATGCTCCACACCACGTCCAGGCCGGTGATCGTGGCGATCGCGAGCGCGGGCAGGAACAGGATCACGCTCATGCGGCTGCCGATCTGCATCGCGATGCACAGGGCGCTGGCGAGCATCCGGATGGCGGGATGGAAACGCTTCTCCAAGTAGGAGAACACCGACATCAGGTCGAGGCGGCGCAGCAGCGGCACGATCCAGATGGCGACGAACATCAGGCCGACGACCGCGATCAGGTTGTTGGTCAGGTACTGCCAGTTCGTTTCGAACGCCTTCGCCGGAATCGCGATGAAACTGATGGAACTGGTGTTGGTGGCGTACAGGCTGACGCCGGCCGCCCAGAACGGGATGCTGCGGCCGCCGACGAAGAAATCCGCCGTGGATGCGCGTTTCTCCCGCAGGTAGAAGTACAGGCCGATGCCGACCATCGCTGCGAGATACACGACGATGACCAGCCAGTCCAGCCACTTGAGCAGGTAGGTGCCGCCGGTGATCGAGGTCGTCCGCAGCGCGCTGGCGCCGGCGTCCCAGCCGACCAGTCCGTCGCCCCAGGCCGTGACACGGGGCGAGAGCGCGGCCGTGGACCCGGGAATGTCGGTCCAGGCGCGGGTGATAGTATGGAAGGTCGCGAGCCGCGAGGCGGTGGAACCGGCGAATGGCTTGAGCAGATACAGCACGTGGGCCTGTCCGAGCGCGCGCGCCGTGCCTTCGCCGGCAAGCGCACCGGGAACGGGCGGCAATGATTGCCAGCCGTTTTCGGACGACCAGCGCCACTGGGCATCCTCGCCTGCGCCGCGCGTGGTGGCGATCAGTTCGCCGCGTTGCGCGACAAGCGAGTTGAGGGGCGCGCCCGACGGAAGCGCAGGCAGCGCCTGCCACGCGGTGGCGGCCGAGGCATCGACCGCGCGCCGCCATACGCGCGCCGTGCCCGCGTCGTCGCGACCGGCCGCGTAGACATTCGCGGAATCCGCCGCAAGCTGGACCTGCTCGAGGGGTTGCGGAAACGCCGGCAATGGCTGCACGGACAGCTGTCCGCGCACGAGGGTCGCTGTTGCGATCCCGGCGATCCGCGAGCCGTTGATATCCGATTGCAGCAGGTAGAGACGCCCCGGCGCCGCATTCCGCCAATGATCGACGGGGGCCGGCCCCTTCAGTCCGATCGCCTGCCAGCGTGCTCCGGTCTTCTCCCACCGCCACGCAGCGGTGTCGCCGAAGGCCAGCAGGTCGTCACCGGCGCTGTGCAGGGCACGCGCACTCGCGGGCGGTACAGGAAGCGACCCCTCCGAAAGACGCGTGAGGCTTTCGCCGCGCGCATGGCCCGGCAACACGCCGCATGCGACCAGCACGGCAATGCCCACCATCGCCAGATACCTGTGCAGCGACACCCGACCGAAGCGGCCGCGGACCCGCGAAACGACCGTCATGCGCGCTCCCGTCCGGCAGCGGCGAGGACGGCGCGCGCGCGCGCGAGGAACGGGGCATCCACCATGCGGCCGTCCACCGCGTAGACACCCGCACTCCCCTCTGCGGCGGCAACCGTGCGACGCGCCGCGTCGACTTCCTCGACGGACGGCGCGAACGCCGCGTTGGCCCACGCCACCTGGCGCGGATGCACGCAACTCTTGCCCGCGAACCCGAGTGCGCGCGCCGCGTCGGCTTCGGCGCGGAAGCCGGCTTCGTCTTCCAGGCCAGGGAACGCGGCGTCGTAAGCGAACGCTCCCGCTTCCGCCGCGGCCATGCGCAGGGCGTACTGCGCGGCGTGCACGTTGCGCAGGTCGCTGCGGCGGATGCCGTGGGGCTCGAACAGATCGCCAAGCCCAAGTTGCAGGCCGCGGACGCGCGGATGGGCCTGCGCGATCTTGACCGCATGGCGCAGCGCGCGGGGGGTTTCGATGTTCACCAGCAGCCCGACGGCCCTGCGGACGCCGAGGCGCGCTTCGACCGACTCGACTTCACTGATCGCCTGACGGAGCTGTTCCACCGACTCGATCTTCGGCAGGTTGAGCAGGTCGATGTCCAGCGGCAGGATCGCGCGCAGGTCGTCCGCCCACGCCGACGAACTCCAGGCGTTCACCCGTACGACCACCTGCTTGCGCGCGGCACGGTGCGGTGCCGGCTGCAGGAAGGCAGCGACCTGCGTGCGCGCCGCCGCCTTGTCTTCGCCCGCGACGGCATCCTCGAGGTCGAAGGACAGGAGGTCTGCGTCGCCGGCCAACGCCTTGGCGAACAGCATCGGGCGACTGCCGGGCACGAACAGTTTGCTACGCATGGACGGCGCTCATCATGGCGCGCAGTCTGCTGGAATCGCGCCACCAGCAAAGCCCGCGCCAGCATCTTCAAACGATAGTTTTTGCTGCGTCCGGGAATGCGGCAACGCAACATTCCCTTGCGGCCGAACGTGATCAGCGTTTGACGTCCAGGCTGTTCTCGCCGAGGAATGCCTGTACGTCGTTCGCGGCGACGAGATTGAAGTCGCCCGGCAGCGAGTGCTTCAGGCATGCCGCCGCCACACCGAAGTGCAATGCGTCGGCGGGCGCCATGCCGGCAAGGCCGCCGTGCAGGACGCCGGCCGCGAACGCATCGCCGGTGCCGATGCGATCCACGATGGGAGTCACTTCGTAGGACGGCGTCGTCAGCAGGCTGCCGTCGCGCAGGGCCGTGATGCCGGACAGCGCGTGATGGTCCACGCTGCGTTGCACGCGGATCGTCGCCGCCATCTGCCGGAGGTGCGGGAACGCCTTGAAGGCCGCAGCGGCTCCGGCCGCGAAGCGTTCCTGCGGCGTCGCCTGCGGGAAGTCTAGGCCGAGGACGACCTCCAGGTCGCGATGACTGGCGAACAGGATGTCGGCCCCGGACATCAGGCCGCGCAGGATCGTCGGTGCATCGCCCCCCCACGCGTCCCAGAGCTTGGGCCGGAAGTTGCCGTCGAACGACACGTTCACACCCGCGGCGCGCGCGGCGTCGACCGCCACGCGGACGCCGTCCGCCGCCTGCTGGCCAAGCGCAGGCGTGACGCCGGAGACATGCAGCCAGTCCGCACCCGACAGCAGCGCAGGCCAGTCGTGCGTGCCGCCACCTGCGCGCGCGAAGGCCGAATCGGCGCGGTCGTAGAGCACTTCGCTCGGTCGCTGGATCGCACCCGTCGTCAGGAAATACAGGCCCATGCGTCCTGCGACCTGCTGCACGGCGCGCGTGTCGACGCGGTGCCGGCGCAGCTCGCCCAGCGCGGCCTCACCCAGTGCGTTATCCGCGACCAGACCGACCATGCGCGCGTCGTGGCCGAAGCGCGCAAGCGAGACCGCGACGTTCGCCTCCGCGCCACCGATGTGCACGTCGAGCACCGGCGACTGCAGCAATGCCTGGCGGCCAGGCGCGCCCAGTCGCAGCAACAGCTCCCCGAAACAGACGATCTTGCCCATGACCCCACTCCTCCCGTGATGGTGGCGCACCAGCCTCGCCTGTCATCCGCGACTTGTCCACGGGACAAGGAAAAACGCGCGGAGACGGCAGTTGTTGTTGCAGCGCACACTCTGTTAGCGTTGTTTTTGACCAGCGGTGTCATTTTACCAGCTGGCAGGATTCGTAAGGGAATAAACCGCAGTTTTTGCCATCAAAACAGTCGCTCCACGCGGCCATGGTCCCTTGAGGAGGGGAGAACATGCCAGTTAGTCACCAGAACCGGAAGACACCGGTTACCTTGCTTGCCGTCTCGATCGGCCTGGCGTTGCAGATGAGTGCGGCGGCGCATGCCCAGGAGACCGCGCAATCGGCCGACTCCGGTCAGTCCGCGCCTGCCGAGAGCGTCGACACCCTCGACACCGTCAGCGTCACCGGGTATCGCGCCAGCGTCGAGAAAGCCCTCGACATCAAGCGCGGCGAAGCCGGCGTGGTCGATGCGATCGTCGCCGAGGACATCGGCAAGTTCCCGGATCTCAACCTGGCCGAATCGCTGCAGCGCATCCCCGGCGTGGTCATCACCCGCGATGCCGGCGAGGGCCGCAACATCTCGGTGCGCGGCCTGGGCCCCGACTTCACCCGCGTGCGCATCAACGGCATGGAGGCATTGACCACGGTCGGTTCCACCGACCAGAACGGCGGCTCCAACCGCGGACGCGGTTTCGACTTCAACGTGTTCGCCTCCGACCTGTTTTCGCAGCTGATCGTGCGCAAGACCGCACAGGCGGATGTGGAAGAAGGCTCGCTCGGCGCCACCGTCGACCTGCGCACCGCGCGCCCGTTCGACTACGACGGGTTCACGCTGGTCGCCAGCGGCCAGGCCAGCTATGCCGACATGGGCAGCACGACCGACCCGCGCCTGGCGGGCCTGATCGCCAATACCTGGGCCGACGGCAAGTTCGGCGCACTGCTGTCGGTCGCCTACTCCGAGCGGCAGGCACTGGAAGAGGGCAGCGGCAGCGGACGCTGGGCCGGCGGCACCAGCAACAACGGCTTCAATCCCGCCTCGCCCTACACGCCGGCCCTTGCCGCCAACACCTACCATCCGCGCTTTCCCCGCTACACGCTGATGGAGCACGACCAGAAGCGCACCGGCGTGACGGCATCGCTGCAGTTCAAGCCGACCGACCGCACCCAGTTCGCCTTCGATGCGCTGTATTCGAAGATCGATGCGGTGCGCGACGAGAAATACATCGAAGCCATCTCGTTCAGCCGCGGCGCCTCGCAGGGCGGCAAGCCGCAGACCATCGTGCGCGAAGGCGCGATCGAGAACGGCGCACTGGTCTACGGCCTGTTCGACGACGTGGACATCCGCTCCGAGAGCCGCCACGACGAGTGGAACACGGTCTTCACGCAGCTGGGACTGGAAGGCGAGCACGAGTTCACGGACAACTTCAAGATCTCCGGGAAGCTGGGCACGTCGAAATCGGAACACGAGAATCCGATCCAGACGACCATCATCATGGACAAGTTGAACGTCGACAATTACAGCTACGACTATCGTGGCAATCCGTACAAGCCGGTGATCGACTACGGCATCAGCCCGACCGACCCCAACGGCTGGACCCTGGCCGAGATCCGCATCCGTCCGCAGTACGTCGAGAACGATTTCGACGTCGCCCAGCTGGATTTCAACTGGAACATCAGCGCGGGCTTCCGCCTGAAGGGCGGCGTGCAGGCCAAGGACTACAGCTTCTCCACGCGCGAACTGCGTCGTTCGACGGAAGCACTGACCGGCGTGCCGATGTTCACCGACGGCACCCGCATCGTGCCGGCCGACCTGACCGAACAGGCCAGCCTGAGCGGCGTGAGCGGATTGCCGGGCACGTGGGTGATCCCCGACTACCAGGGCATCGCCGACTTCTACGACATCTACAGCAATACCGGTCCGTTCACCCTCAACGAGCGCGCGGTGAACACGCGCAGCGTCGAGGAGAAAGATCGTGGTGTCTACCTGATGGGCGAATTCTCCGCCGATCTTGGCGCGATTCCGGTGTCCGGCAACGTCGGCGTGCGTTACGTGCGTACCAAGCAGTCTTCCACGGGCATCGCGACGGCCAGCGGCACGCCGGTCGCCACGACGGTCTCTCGCGAGTACAGCGACACCCTGCCGTCGATGAACCTGGTGGCCGAGATCACGCCTGACTTCCTGATCCGGCTGGGCGCCGCCAAGGTGATGACGCGTCCCGGCCTGGGCAGCCTGACGCCGGGCGTGACCGTCAACGTCAGCGGCGGTGCGCGCACCGTCAGCGGCGGCAATCCGAACCTGGATCCCATCCGCGCCAAGACGGTCGATCTCGGTTTCGAGTGGTATTTCAACGAAGGCGCGATGCTGGGCCTGGGGTTGTTCTACAAGGACATCGAGAGCTTCATCCAGACCACGCGCGTCGTGCAGCCGTACTCGTCGAGCGGCCTGCCCGCCAGCCTGTTGGACGGCACCGGCGCCGGTGTCAACGACGACTTCGTCTTCAGTGTTCCGCTCAACACCCCGGGCGGCGAACTGACCGGTTTCGAAGCCAACTACACACAGCCCTTCACTTTCCTGCCGGGCAAGTTCGGCAATCTCGGCGTGCAGTTGAACTACACCTACGTCGATTCGCAGATCCAGTACCTGACGTCGACCGGTGCCAACTCGTTCAAGACCGATCTGACCGGCCTGTCCAAGCACGCGTGGAACGCGACGCTCTACTACGAAGGCGAACGCTTCTCCGGTCGTGTCTCGGCGACGAATCGCGACGACTTCCTGCTGCAGGTCCCGGCCACCGAAGCCGGCTTCGACGTGCACGGGCAGACCGGCACCACCACGGTCGACGCGTCCGTGCGCTGGAAGATCAACGACAAGCTGGAACTGAGCCTGGAAGGCATCAACCTGACCGACGAACCGCAGGAGTCGTGGGTGGCGAACTCGGGTGGCCAGCTCCCGCTGGACTACAGCGAAACCGGCCGCCAGTACCTGCTGGGCCTGCGATACAAGTTCTGATGCATTGACGGTCCCGCACCTCCCCCACGGGGCGCACCTGAAGCCCGGCCGCCTCTCCCGGCCGGGCTTTTTTTGTGTCTGTGACCGGGCGCTTCCGATGAGGGGGCCGCCCGTTGACAACACCATTGTCTCGGGACATTTTCCCATTCGAATCAACTACTTGTTGTTGCGGCGCACTCTCTGATAGCGTCCTTGACCAGCGGTGTCATTCTGCATGCGCCGCACTGGAATGATTGGGGAATTCCACGTCGCCGCAGCCCGGCGACCTATCGATACGCCACGGGCCGCCCTTGGGAGGGGGATGTCATGAACCACTATCAGAATCGCCGGAAGACACCGGTTACCGCACTCGCGTTCTCGATCGCCGTCGCCCTGCACACGCCTGCCTTCGCGCAGTCGCAGGACACGTCGGTCACCACAACGCCTGCCCCTACCGAACTCGACCGCATCGAGGTGGTGGGCACGTTCCGCGCCAGCCTGGAGAAGGCGCTGGAGGAAAAGCGCTACAGCGCCGAACAGATCGACGCCGTGGTCGCCGAAGACATCGGCAAGTTCCCGGATCTCAACCTCGCCGAAGCGCTGCAGCGCATTCCCGGCGTGGCGATCGACCGCGACGCCGGTGAAGGCCGCTCGATCACCGTGCGCGGCCTGGGCCAGGATTTCACCCGCGTGCGCATCAACGGACTGGAGGCGCTGGCGACCACCGGCGGCACCGACAGCTCGGGTGGCGCCAACCGCGGCCGCGGCTTCGACTTCAATGTGTTCGCATCGGAGCTCTTCAGCAAGCTGACGGTACGCAAGACGCAGTCGGCGCAGGTGGACGAAGGCTCGCTCGGCGCCACCGTCGACCTGCGCGGCGCGCGTCCGTTCGACTACGACGGTTTCACCAGTACCGTGACCACCCAGATGGGCTACAACGACCTGTCGAAACAGTGGGACCCGCGCTTCTCCGCGCTGATCAGCAACACGTGGGCCGACGGCAGGTTCGGCGCGCTGCTCTCCGCCGCGTACAGCGAGCGCAACCTGCTGGAGGAAGGCTACAGCGCGGTGCGCTGGGACAACGGTGCCTCGTCCAACGGCTTCTGCAGCCCGGTCGGCTACGCTCCGCAGAACAACACCAACAACAGCGGGCGCGGTACCACGGCCCTGAATTGCTCCACCGGCAATCCACGCCCGGCCAATACGCAGGCCAACAACGATGCCTACCGCCTGGCGTCCGCGACCACCACCTTCCATCCGCGCCTGCCCCGGTATGGTCGGCTGACGCACGAGCAGGAACGTCTCGGCGTCACGGCCGCGCTGCAGTTCAAGCCCAGCGACCGTACCCTGCTGAGCTTCGACGCGCTGTACTCGAAGCTGGATGCCACGCGCCAGGAGGATTTCCTGGAAACGATCTCCTTCAGTCGCTCGAACTCGCAGGGCGGCAAGTACGAAACGCACGTGCTGCAGGCCGAGGTCGATGATCGCGGCAACCTGGTCTATGGCGTGTTCGACAATGTCGACGTCCGGTCGGAGTCGCGGTTCGATGAGCTCTCCACCGAATTCAGCCAGTACAGCCTGAGCCTGGAACAGGACGTCACCGACCGGCTGACGCTGAATGCGATGGTCGGCACCTCGACGTCCGAGTTCCGGAATCCCGTGCAGACCACGGTGACCTTCGACATCCAGAACCTCGATGGCTACAGCTGGGACTACCGGGGCAACAGCCGCCTGCCGGTGATCACGTACGGCAGCCTGGACGTGACCAGCCCGTCGGCCTGGCGCTGGATCAGCAGCCCCGCCGCCAATACCACCGGCTCGGAAATCCGCATCCGGCCGCAGGGGGTCGACAACACCTTCGACACCGGCAAGCTGGATCTGGATTTCGCGATCAACGAGACCTTCACGCTGCGGGGCGGCGTGTCGTACAAGAAATTCCAGATGGACACCTGGGAGTTCCGCCGCGCGAGCGAGACGTCGGTGCCCGCACTGCCGGCCGGCACCACCCTGGCGGACCTGTCCACCCTGGTCACCGGCTTCGGCCGCGGACTCGACGGCCGCGGGCCGAGTGCGTGGCTCATTCCGGATCTCGGCGCGATCGCCAGCCTGTTCGACATCTACTGCAACTGCAACACCGGCCTGCCCGGCGGCGACTTCACCCTCAGCAGCATCACCAACGGCAACGCGCGCGGGAACAACCGCAGCATCGGCGAGGAGGACTGGGGCAGCTACCTGCAACTGGACTTCAACACCGATCTTGCCGGGCGTCCGCTGCGCGGCAACGTCGGTCTTCGCTATGCCACCACGGATATCGATGCCAGCGGCTATACGTCGGTCGGCGGCGGCAGTCCGGTCACCGTCAGCAACGACTACAAGGACTGGCTGCCCTCGTTCAACGTCGCCTGGGACGTCACCGACGAGCTCGTGCTGCGTTTCGGTGCCGCCAAGGTGATGGCGCGTCCGCAACTGGGCAACCTGTCGCCCGGCGCCGGCGTCACCACGACCGGCACGCCGAACATCCGCGTGGGCAATCCGTATCTGGACCCGTTCCGCGCCAAGACCTACGACTTCAGCGCGGAATGGTACTTCGCCGAGGACTCGGTGCTTTCGCTGGCGCTGTTCTACAAGGACATCGAGACCTACATCCAGGAGCTGCGTGAGAACATCGCCTATCGCGATACCGGCCTGCCGCTGGAATGGGTGCCCTCTACGTTCTGGGACGTCCAGTTCGACGTGCGCACGCCGATCAACACGCCTGGCGGTCCGTTGAAAGGCTTCGAACTGAACTACCAGCAGCCGTTCACCTTCCTGCCGGGCGGCTTCCGTCACTTCGGCGTGCTACTCAACTATACGCACGTCGAATCGGACATCGACTACGCGGTGCCCGGATCGTTCCCGGTGACCTACATCGCCAACGACCTGGTCAACCTGTCGACCGATTCGTACAACGCGACGCTGTACTACGACAACGACACGTTCAGTGCCCGCGTGTCGACCTCGTTCCGGGACGACTACCTGCAGCGCGTGCCGGGCCAGAACAACAACGACGTGGAAGGCAAGCGCAGCGCGCGCAGCGTGGACGTGTCGATGTCGTACAAGTGGAACAAGCAGTTCACGCTCACCTTCGAAGGGCTCAACCTGACGGACGAGTTCAACGACCAGTACGTGGATTCCGTGGGCGATCGCGCCTCGGTCTACCACCACACGGGCCGGCAGTACTACGTGGGCGCACGGTTCAACTTCTGAGTCCCGCCGGCGGGCGTCCCGCAGGACGTCCGCCGCACGGTCCAACGGCCCCGCCACGGGCTCGCTCATGCGGGAACGCGCGAGCGCACCAGTGCCGCGGCCGCGCATCCGCCGACGATCCTCTCTTGACCTCACGCCCGCCATGCATGCCAGCCGGAAAGCAGAAGGCCCGCCGATGGGCGGGCCTGTCCGAACGTTGCCGGCCTGCGCCGGCAGCGTTCGCCTCAGCGCAGCGGCTCTCCGCGTGGATAACGGCCGGACACCGGCTCCATCGTGTCGAGATTCCATTCGCTCTCGACGAAGGGCTTGCGCGCTTCCTTGTACTGGGGATAGCCGCCCACCTGCTCCTGGCTGTCGATGATCTCGCCGCGCCCCTCGATGACATCGGCCACGATGCGACGGTCGATCAGGTCGCGGTTCCAGGGCGTGGCGCCCACCGTTTCGATCACCGCATCCTGCACCTTGGCGGATGGCAGCAGCGCGACGCCGAACGGCAGCGCCGGTGCGCTCTTCAGGCGGTTGAGCTTGACCGGCGCGGTGGTATAGCTGCCGGTCTCCTGAATGCTCGTGTTGCCCACGCGGTCGACGATGAGGTTGTCCTGCGCATACAGGTCGAGGTCGCCGGAACCGCCGATCATCAGGAAGGCCAGCGGTTCGGTCGACCTGCCGGCGCGCATGACGTTGCCGCGCACCACCATCTCGCCCTTCGAGTACGGATGACCCAGCCATTCTTCGGCGATCAGGTTGTAGTGGATCGCTCGCTGGCCCGGGTTGTAGATGAGGTTGTTGATCACCTGGCCGCGCGCACCGCCCTTGAACAGCGGGCTGCGTTCGTAGTTGTGCGCGTACAGGTTGCCCACGATCAGCACGTCGTTCACGTGGTCGTGGATCAGCGACCCCTTCGAGTGCTCGCCCTTCGGATGGGTGGCGTGTGCGAGTCCCTCACCGATGATGTTGTTGCTGTAGGTGATGCGGCGCGACGCGTTGGCCATCCACTCCGCCTCGTTCTCGCCATGGAAGCGGGTGCTGGAAGCGCTGAGGTTCTCGTCCGTCGCCCAGGTCAGCGAACAATGGTCAACGATCACGTCGTGCGCCCCACGCACCGTGGTGATGGCGTCGATGTCGCCGGAACGCTTCGGCTTGCCGCCGTCGCCCGGCCGGATACGCAGATGGCGGATCACCACGTCATGGGCGGCGATGGTCAGGCCACCCTTGATGAGGGTCACGCCGGGGTGCGGCGCGGTCTGGCCGGCAATGGTCAGGAACGGCTCGTCGATGCGCAGTTCCTTCATGCCGAGATCGATCACGCCGCCGACCTCGAACACCACGATGCGCGGACCCTTCCCGGTCACCGCTTCCTTGAACGAGCCGGGGCCGTCCGCGGCCAGCGTGGTGACACGGACGATCCTGCCACCGCGCCCTCCCGGCGTGTGTGCCGCCGCGCCCTGTGCGCCGGGAAAGGCGACGCTCGTGGCGTCGGCCGCCAGCAGCGGTGGCGCGGCCAGCAGCATCAGCATCGCGACCAGACCGCAGGTCAGTCCGCGGGCCCGCGCGGGGAAACGGATATGAAGCATTGGCTCCCTCCCAGGAGTGGATCGACGCATCGTGGCATCGGGATGGGTTTTTGCGGCAGTGCACATTGTCAATGACACCGGTTTACCATATACAGGCCATCAACCTGCACTGTCACTCGGCAGTGCAACAAAACGCAGCGGGGAGAACCCACTTGAGCAACGACCAGAATGCCCTCGCCGACGCGCGCGCCGCGGTGCCCGCACTGGCCGCCATCGCGGACAGTTTCGTCGGCGCGCGCCGCCAGGGCAGGGCTTTGCCGGGCTTTCCCGGCGATATCCCCGACGACCTCGTTACCGCCTACCGCGTCCAGGATCTGGCGATCGCGCAATGGCCGGACCGGGTGGTCGGATGGAAGGTCGGATTCATCGCGCCCGAGCGCCGCGATGCGTCCGGCGACGAGCGCCTGCTGGGGCCGATCTTCGCAAAGCAGCTGCAGATGACCACCGGTAGTCAATCGGTCTTCGAAGTGTTCGAGGGCGGCTTCGGCGCGGTGGAAGCCGAATACGTGCTGCGACTGGACGCGGATGCGCCAGCCGGCAAGCTCGACTGGACGCCTGAAGAGACCGCCGCCGTGCCATCGACGCTGTTCACCGGCATGGAAGTCGCCAGCAGTCCGCTGGCGACGATCAATCAGCTGGGTCCGCGTGTCGTCGTGTCCGACTTCGGCAACAACAATGGCCTGGTGATGGGCGTCGAGATCCCGGACTGGGCCCATCGCAGCGATGCCTCGCTGGCGTGCACCACCTCGATCGACGGCCGGCAGGTCGGACAGGGAGGCGCGACCACGCTGCCCGGCGGGCTGCGTGCCGCCTTCGCGTTCGCGCTCTCGCGTTCGGCGCGCCGCGGCCGCCCGCTGAAAGCCGGCGACCTGATCGCCACCGGCAACGCCACCGGCATCCACGACATCCTGCCGGGCCAGCGGGCGTGCATCGCGTTCGACGGTCATGGCAGCATCGACGGCGTGGCCACGGCTGCGACCGCGAAGGACGAGGGAGACTGGCGCGCATGATGAACCGTCGTCGTTTCCTGGGCGCCGGCCTGGGCGTGGCGGCCGCGCTGCCGATGGCAGGCGGCCGGGCATTCGCCGACGAGGGACGGCGCGTGCTCACCGCTACCGACGTGCACGTGAAGGACTATCCCACCGTCCAGGCCGTGCGCTGGATCGGCGAGACCCTCGCGAGGGAGACCGGTGGCCGGGTGACCCTGCGCCAGTACCACTCAGGCCAGCTGGGCCGCGAATCCGAAGCCATCGACATGGCGCGGTTCGGCGCCATCGACATGACGCGCGTGTATGCCGGCGCGCTGAACAATGCCTTCCCGTTGACCCAGGCGCTCTGCCTGCCGTACGTCTTCGATTCGGTCCCGCACATGCGGCGGGCGATGGACGAGGGCGTGGGCCAGGCGGTGCTGGACGGTTTCGCACGGCGCGGCCTGGTTGGCCTGGCGATCTACGATTCGGGCGCGCGGTGCTTCTACAACACCAAGCATGCCATCCGCGCGCCGGCCGACCTGCATGGCCTGAAGATCCGCGTGCCGGTGTCCGACATCTTCATCCGCATGCTGCGCCTGTTCGGCGCCAATCCCACTCCGCTGTCGCTGGGCGAAGTGTTCTCGGGGCTGGAGACGCACATGATCGACGGCGCGGAAAACAACATCCGCAGCTTCCACTCCAGCCGGCATTTCGAAGCCGCGCGCTACTGGTCGCAGACCAACCACTCGTACGCGCCCGACGTGCTGCTGGTCTCGCAGCGGACGCTGGACAGCCTCCAGCGGCGCGACCGCGACCTCCTGATCGACACCGCGCGCCAGTCCGTCGGCGTGATGCGCACGCTTTGGGACGCATCGGAAGCGGAAGCGCGCGGCGCCGTCTTCGCGGCCGGGGTCGAGCGCAACGACGCGGACCTGTCCGCTTTCGCACGGGCATCGCAGCCCCTGCTCTCCGAATACCGCAGCGATCCGGCGATCGACACGCTCTACCGCCGCATCCGCGACCTGGCCTGAGGATCGACCATGTCAGAAGAAACCACGCTCCTTCCCGCCACCCCGGTACAGCGCGGCATGGACCTGCTGTCCGATGCCGCGATCGCCATCGCCGTCGCCGCCCTGCTGGGGCTGGTGGTCGTGCAAGGCTGGCAGGTCATCGCGCGTTACGTCATCAACGATTCGCCCAGCTGGACCGAACCGGTCACCGTGCTGCTGCTGACCACCGCCATGAGCCTGGGAGCCGCAGCTGGCGTGCACACCCAGCGACATTTCGGTTTCTTCCTGTTGGCCGATGCGGTCGGTCCGCGCCTGAAGAAGGTGCTGCATGCCATCTCGCCCCTGGTGATCGCGGCCATTGGTGGCGTGATGGCGTACTGGGGCGCGGTGCTGCTGTTCGACGGCCTGGACATCCGCATCGCCGGCGCGCCGATGCCGCAGAGCATCGGCTACCTGCCGCTGTCGGTCGGCGGGACGTTGATGGTGGTGTTCGCCCTGTACCGCCTGTTCCTGGTGCTGCGTGCGCCGCTGACCGACGAGGCCCGCTGACCGATGGCGATCACCCTGCTGTTTTCCCTCTTCGCGATCCTGCTGCTGATCGGCGTGCCGGTCGCGTATGCGCTGGCTGCGGCTTCGCTGGCGACGCTGCTCTATCTCGACCTGCCCAGCATCGTGCTGGTGCAGCAGATCTCGTCGGGCACGGGCTCCGCATCGCTGATCGCCATTCCGCTTTTCATCTTCGCGGGCGAGATCATGCTTCGCGGC
This sequence comes from Pseudoxanthomonas sp. LjRoot127, assembly GCF_964253495.1. NCBI lineage: Bacteria > Pseudomonadati > Pseudomonadota > Gammaproteobacteria > Lysobacterales > Lysobacteraceae > Pseudoxanthomonas > Pseudoxanthomonas sp. LjRoot127. The sequence continues at coordinate 2,150,137 of NZ_CAXUQR020000001.1, read as the reverse complement.
GGCATTTCCGAGCGCCTCATCAGCCTGGCCGCCTCACTGGTGGGACGTTTGCGTGGTGGCCTCGGCCAGGTCAGCATCCTGTCGTCGCTGTTCTTCGGCGGCGTATCCGGCTCGGCGATTGCCGACGTATCGGCCGTCGGCGGCACGATGATTCCGCAGATGGTCAAGCGGGGCTATGACCGCGATTTCGCCGTCAACGTCAGCATCACCGCTGCCTTGGTGGCGCTGCTGGTGCCGCCGTCGCACAACCTCATCCTGTTCTCGGCGGCCGCGGGCGGTGGCCTGTCGATCGCCGACCTGTTCGCCGCGGGCATCGTGCCGGCATTGCTGATGACGGTCGTGCTGATGTTCACCGGCTGGGCGGTCGCCTGCAGGCGCGGCTATGGCACCGAGCCCTTCCCCGGCATGCGCGCAGTGATGCTGCGGCTGGTGGCCGCGCTGCCCGGTCTCGGCCTGGTGGGACTGATCTTTTTCGGCATCCGCGCCGGCATTTTCACAGCGGTGGAGAGCGCCGCGATCGCGGTCGTCTACGCACTGCTGGTCACCAGCGTCCTGTACCGGCAACTGTCGGTGAAGGAATTCTTCGCCACGGTGACGCATGCGGCGCGCACCACCGGCGTGATCCTGTTCGTGATCGCGACGGCCGCCGTCTTCGGCTGGCTGCTCGCCTATCTGCAGGTCCCGGCCGCTGCGGTCGATGCGCTGCAGTCGATCGCACACAGCAAGTACACCGTGCTGCTGCTTATCGTGCTGGTGCTGCTGGTGCTGGGCACGTTCATGGACCTGGCTCCCATGATCCTCATCTGCACCCCCATCTTCCTGCCCGTCGCACGCGCGTACGGCATTGATCCGATCCACTTCGGACTGGTGCTGGTACTGACGGGCGGCATCGGCCTGGTGACGCCGCCGGTGGGATCCGTGCTGTTCATCGGTACGGCCATCGGCAAGATCACCATCGCGCAGAGCATGCGCACGATCTGGCCGTTCTGGCTGGCCGGCTTGGCGGTGCTGCTGGTGGTGGCGCTGTTCCCCGACCTCTCGCTGTGGTTGCCGCGGGCGTTGAAGGGATGATCGCGGTGCGTGCCCTAGCCATCGCGTTGCTGATCGCATCCTCGTCCGCGATGGCCGCGCCGTCGGATGACGCGCCTTCGCTCGCCGGCTTCGAGGACGCCATCCACCACTGGCGCAACGTGCATGGCGATGCGTACCCGCGCTATCTGCCGGAGGACGTTGCGAAGATCGCCGACAACATCCTGCGCTACCAGCGCGTGGACGGCGGCTGGATCGAAAACCAGGATCCGGCGAGGATCCTGGACGATGCCGAGAAAGCGCGTTTCGATGCAGAGGCGCGCAAGTCCGGCGGTAGCTTCGACAATCGCAACATCTACACCCAGCTCGACTACCTGGCCACGGCGTATGCGATCACCGGCGACGTACGCTATCGCGACGGCAGCCTGAAGGGCTTGCAGTTCACCCTGGCGCAACAGATCCCCTCGTGCGGGGGCTGGCCGCACACGGTGCCGGCCACGCAGTCCTACCACCCCCACATCACCATCGCCGACGACGTCACCGCCGGTGTGCTCGGCACGCTACGCAAGGTGGTGTCGGACACGCGCCGCTACGCCTTCGTCGATGCCGCGCTGCGCGCCCGCGTCCAGTCCGCCGTCGACGCGGGCGACGCCTGCCTGCTCCGGCTGCAGATCAGGCAGGGCGACGCGCTTGCGGGCTGGGCGGGCCAGTACGACGCGCAGACGCTGGCGCCCGCGCAGGGACGCAAGTTCGAACTGCCTTCGATCACCGGGCAGGAAACCGTCGGCGTGGTGCGCTACCTGATGTCGATTCCCGACCCGTCGCCCGACGTGGTGAAGGCGGTCGACGGCGCGGTCGCGTGGCTGCGCCGGGTGGAAATCACGGGGTTGCGCATCGAGACATTCGAGGCGCCCGCCGAGCAGTTCCAGTACCACAGCAGTACGAAGGACCGCCGGCTGGTGGCCGATCCGACGGCTTCCGGCCTGTGGGCGCGCTTCTACGACGTGAAGGACAACAGCGCCGTCCTCGCGACACGTGACAGCCAACGCGTCGCGCGCTACGAGGACATCCCACGCGAGCGTCGCACCGGTTACGAGTGGTACGGCAGCTGGCCGAAGCGGCTGCTGTCGAAGGAATACCCGCAATGGAAGGCGTCGCACCCGGCGACGCCCTGAGGAAGCTCCGCATGCCGTTGATCAGGCTCATCGCCGTCGCGCTGTCCTTTTGTTTCGCCTTCGAGGCAATGGCCGCGGACACCACACCTCCCGCCTGGAAGCGCGGTATCGAGCATCAGCGCCAGGCCGACCTCGGCGATGGCACGTTCCTCAATCCGGTGCTGGCGGGCGATCGACCCGATCCGTCGGTGCTCAAGGATGGCGACGACTACTACCTCACGCTGTCGTCGTTCACGGCGTATCCGGGTTTGCCGGTGTGGCATTCGCGCGACCTGATCAACTGGCAGCCGATCGGCCATGCGATCACGAAGAACGTCGGCTCGATCTGGGCGCCGGACCTGGTCAAGCACCAGGGCCGCTACTACATCTACTTTCCCGCGCGCGTGGGCGGAACGGAATCGCCCCGGCGCAGCAACTTCGTCGTGTGGGCCGACGACATCCGCGGGCCGTGGAGCGAACCGATCGACATCGGCCTGCCCGGGCATATCGACCCCGGCCACGCGGTGGGCGAAGACGGCAAGCGCTACCTGTTCCTCAGCGGCGGCGACTATGTGCAGTTGGCCGACGACGGTCTGAGCACCGTCGGCGCGGTGAAGCATGTCTACGACGGTTGGCGGTATCCCGAATCCTGGGATGTCGAAGGCTATGCGCAGGAAGGCCCGAAGATCACCTTCCGCAACGGCTGGTACTACATGGTCACGGCGGTCGGCGGAACGGCCGGCCCGCCCACCGGCCACATGGTGATCGTCGCGCGTTCGCGTTCGATCCATGGTCCGTGGGTGAACGCACCCAACAACCCCGTGGTGCGCACGACCTCGCGCGACCAGTACTGGTGGTCGCGCGGCCATGCGACGCTGGTCGAGGATGCCGCAGGCCAGTGGTGGATGATCTACCACGGTTACGAACACGACTTCTGGACGCTGGGCAGGCAGGCACTGCTCGATCCGATCGAGTGGACGGAGGACGGCTGGTTCGTCGCCAAGGGCGGCGACTTGAGCCAGCCGCTGCGTAAACCCGCGGGCCAAGCGCTGTCGCCGCACGGGATGGCGCTGTCGGACGACTTCCGCAGCGGCAAGCTCGGCCCGCAGTGGGCCTTCTACGACCCGGCGCCGGACGAGTCGCGTCGACTCACTTTCGGCGATGGCGTGATGGCGCTGCAGGGCAAGGGCACCGCGCCGCGCGACAGCTCGCCGCTGGGCATCATCGCGGGCGACCTGGCCTACCAGTTCGAGGTCGAGATGGACGTCGAGCCCGGCGCGCAGGGTGGCGCGGTGTTGTTCTACAACGACCGCCTGTATGCCGGCGTGGGCAGCAACGGGGAACAGTTCGTGATGCACCGTTACGGGCTTGAGCGCCCCGGCAAGCTGGCCCCGAGCACCAAGGGCGGCAAGCTCTGGCTACGGGTCACCCACAACCGCCATGTCCTCACCCTCCATACCAGCACGAACGGCAAGACTTGGACCAAGTACCCCGTGCAGATGGAGGTCTCCGGCTACCACCACAACGTGGCCGGGGGCTTCCTCGCCCTGAAGCCGTCGCTGTACGCCGCTGGCCAGGGCAAGGTGCATTTCCGTAATTTCCGCTATCGCGCGCTGGACTGACCCCCAGCCGCTAGAATCCCCTCGACCGACGACCGGACCCGCATCGCCCCATGCCCGCGCGCAAGAAGCCCGAAAGCCCTGCCAGCCTGCCCACCGGTGGCAAGGCCGCCACCATCAACGACATCGCGCGTCTGTCCGGCGTCTCCAAGAAAACCGTGTCGCGGATCATCAACCACTCGCCGCTGGTGCGTAAGGACACGCGCGAAAAGGTCGAAGCGCTGATGCGCGAGGTGGGCTACTCGCCGGATCCGATGGCACGCGGGCTGGCGTTCCGGCGCTCGTTCCTGATCGGCATGGTCTACGACAATCCGACGGCGCAGTACATCGTGAACATGCAGTACGGCGCGCTGGACGCCTTGCGCGATTCGGGCTTCGAGCTCGTCGTGCATCCCTGCGACAGCCGCAGCCCCGGCTACATCGACGGCGTGCGCCGTTTCGTGCAGCAGCAGAAGCTGCACGGCGTGATGCTGGTGCCGCGCGCGTCCGAAGACCAGGCGCTGGCCGACATGCTGGCGGAGATCGGCTGCCGTTACTCGCGCATTGCGTCGGTTTCGATGGACGAGCCCTCGCGCATGGTGGTCACCCATGACCGCGACGGCGCGGCCGAAGCGGCCGAGTACCTGTTGTCGCTGGGCCATACCGACATCGCGCTGATCACCGGCCCCAGTGCCTATCGCTCCTCGATCGAACGCACCGATGGCTTCGTGCAGGCGCTCGCGAAGCGCGGCCTGGATCTGCCGAAGTCGCGCATCATCGAAGCGGGCTATACATTCGAATCCGGCGTTGTCGCGGCCGAAAAGCTGCTGTCCGGCAAGAACCGGCCCACCGCCATCTTCACGGGCAACGACGAAATGGCGGCCGGCGTGTACAAGGTCGCCATGCGCGCCGGCATCAGCATCCCGCGCCAGCTGTCGGTGGTCGGCTTCGACGACAGCCCGCTGGCCTCGCGCCTGTGGCCCTCGCTGACGTCGGTGCGCCGCAACACCCGCGATACCGGCCGCACCGCGGCTGCCATGCTGATCCAGCCGGAAGGCACGCCCGTGCTCGCCGCCGCCAGCATCCGCCCGCACCTGATCATCCGGGACTCGTCCCAGCCCCCCGAATAATCCGCCCGGTGCGGCTGCGACACCCCTGCCGCACCGCAAAATGACACCGGTTACCAAAGCCCGTAGAATCGGCCCACGACCTACCCGACGCCCTGTTCCACACGCGTCCGCATCCACGGAGTTCCGCCCATGTTCTGCAAGACCTACCACGCCACCCACCCGGACATGATGGACGGCGCGAGCAACGACCAGCTGCGCGACCGCTACCTGATCGGCAACCTGTTCGTCGCCGACACGGTGCAGCTGAACTACTCGCACAACGAGCGCTTCGTGATCGGTGGCGCTGCACCGGTGTCGCAGAAGGTCGACCTGCCGCGTCAGACCGAGCCCGCGTCGGCGGCCGGCAAGCCGTTCCTTGAGCGCCGCGAGCTGGGCGTCATCAACGTTGGTGGGGGCGCCGGCAAGGTCACCGTCGACGGCACCACCTACGCGCTGGGCCCGAAGGATGGCCTGTACGTGGCCATGGGCAGCACCGACGTGGCATTCGAATCCGATGACGCATCGCACCCCGCCAAGTTCTACCTGACCTCGACGCCGGCGCACGCGCGCTTCGAGACCAAGCAGCTCTCGATCAAGGATGCCGTCGCGCTCGAGCGCGGAGCGCTGGAGACGAGCAACGAGCGCACGATCTACCAGTTCATCGTGCCGGCGACCTGCCAGTCGTCGCAGCTGCTGCTGGGCCTGACCGTGCTGAAGACCGGCAGCGTGTGGAACACCATGCCGCCGCACCTGCACGACCGCCGCAGCGAGGTCTATTTCTACTTCGACCTGGCCGACAACGACCGCGTCTACCACTTCATGGGCGAACCGGACGCGCAGCGCCACATCGTCGTGCAGAACGACGAGGCCGTCGTGTCGCCGCCGTGGTCGATCCACATGGGGTCGGGCACCAGCAACTACGCCTTCATCTGGGCGATGGGCGGCGAGAACCTGGACTACACCGACATGCACGTGCTGGACATCTGCCAGCTGAAGTGACGGGCGTGCCGTAGAGCCGAGCTTGCTCGGCTGAACCACCATCCGAAGCCGATGCATCAAGCGCAGCGGAGCAAGCTCCGCTCTACCAGAAGTGCACCACACCGAGGGAATCCACGATGGCAAGCAATCCGTTCAGTCTCGAAGGCAAGATCGCGCTGGTCACCGGCGCCAACACCGGCCTGGGCCAGGGCATCGCCGTGGCATTGGCCGAAGCCGGTGCCGACATCGCCGCTGCCGGCATCGTCGAAGCCGCCGAGACCGGCGAGAAGGTGCGCGCCCTGGGCCGTCGTTTCCTCAACCTGGAGGCGAACCTGATCAGCATCGATCCGGTGGAACGCCTGGTGAAGGAAACCGTCGAGGGCCTCGGCGGCCTCGATATCCTCGTCAACAACGCTGGCCTGATCCGCCGCGCCGACGCGGTGGACTTCAGCGAGAAGGACTGGGACGACGTGATGAACGTCAACATCAAGTCCGCGTTCTTCATGTCGCAGGCCGCCGGTCGCCACTTCATCGCACAGGGCAGCGGCAAGATCATCAACATCGCCTCGATGCTGTCGTTCCAGGGCGGCATCCGCGTGCCGTCGTACACGGCCAGCAAGTCGGGCATCGCCGGCATCACACGCCTGCTCGCCAACGAGTGGGGCGCCAAGGGCATCAACATCAACGCCATCGCGCCGGGCTACATGGCGACCGACAACACCGCGCAGCTGCGTGCGGACGAAGACCGCAACAAGGCGATCCTCGACCGCATCCCGGCCGGGCGTTGGGGCGAACCCTCCGACTTGGGGGGCACGGCGGTGTTCCTGTCCTCGCGTGCATCGGACTACGTCAACGGCGCGGTCATCCCCGTCGATGGCGGTTGGCTGGCGCGCTGACGCAGCGCGCGTCTGCACGGGATCCTGTGGGAGCGACGCGAGGAGAACATCGATGTTGCGTCGACTTGTCATCCTGACGATCTTCCTTTGCTGCGCACCCGCGCACGCCGCATTCCCACGCCAGGTCTTCATCGCAGGCGACTCCACGGCCAGCGCCTATGGCCCGGAACGCGCGCCGCGCGAGGGGTGGGGACAGCAGTTGCAGGGCTTCCTTGACCCGAAGGCATTCGTCGTGCGCAACCACGCGCAGAGCGGGCGCAGCGCGCGCAGCTTCATCGCCGAAGGCTGGTTCGACGGCATGGCGAAGGACGTGCGCAAGGGCGACGTGCTGCTGATCCAGTTCGGCCACAACGATGAGAAGATCGAAGACCCCACCCGCTACAACGAGCCGCAGCGCGCGTTCCCGGAGTGGCTGATGCGCTACGTCGACCTCGCGCGTGCGAAAGGCGCCACGCCCATCCTGGTGACGCCGGTGGCGCGCAGGAAATTCGATCGCGGCCAACTGCTCGATACGCATGGCCTGTACGCACAGGCCGTGCGCGACCTGGCGCAGCGGGAGCGCATCGGCCTGATCGACCTGACCACCCTGAGCATGGATTGGCTTCGAGCGGCCGGCGACGAAGCGAGCAAGGCCTACTTCATGCACGTGCCGGCGCAGGACCAGCAGGACGACACCCACTTCCAGCAGCGCGGCGCGGTGATGGTGGCGTGCCTGGTGGTGGGAGGCTGGAAGCAGGTCGATCCCGCGCTCGTTGCGCACGTGACCCGCGATACGGACTGCGGCGCGCCCGCGACCGCGCTGGCCGACCGCAAGGCGCAGCCGAACCCGTCGCTCATCGTGCACGCGCGCGACATCGCCGTGGAGCAGCCGGGACCGCACGGCGGCGCGGGCACCACCACGGCGTATCCCTTCTTCCGCGACGCGCCCGCGCTTGGCTTCGAGTTCCGCAGGCGCGTGCTGCACAAGGGTGCCGGCATCGGCCTGCACCAGCACCACAAGGACGAGATCTATTACGTGCTCAGCGGGCGCGGCGTGTACGAGCTGGATGGCGTCGCGCGGGCGGTGGAGGCCGGCGACGCGATGCTGACCCGACCTGGCAGCACCCACGCGATCCGCCAGGACGGCGGGGAAGACCTGGTGCTTCTGATCATGTACGGGAAGAAGCAGGAGTGAGGAGAGAAATGAGGCGTGGGTAAAGGCGGGCTCCCGCTCACGCCTCACTTCTCTCCACTCACTTCTCGCTCGCGGGCGCCGGACGATCCCAGCGGCGGTAGGTCGCATCCAGGGCGCTGCGCAACCGGCGATACGGCGCGCTGCCGGGTTCTGCCTGCAGGCGGGCCGCGACGGCCTTCCAGCCGCCTTCATGGTCGCGCGACCACTCGCGCACGACGGCACGACAGGGTTGCCCCACGATCTGCGCCAGCGCGCAGGCCATGAAGATGTCCCCGGCTGTCCAATCGGGCTGTTGTTGCATCGCTTCGACATAGGCGCGCGGGACAGCGTAGTAGCGCGCCATCTCGTCCGCGAACGCTGCCGGATAGCGGCTGGCGTACTCGTTGATGTCTGCCAGGTGACGGTCGACCGACGCATCGCCACTGGCAGGCGTGTAAGCGTCGGGCGCCGCATCCTGCGCGACCGTCGGCGCGACGGATGCCCATGCGAGCGAGCACAGCAGAACCGGGGTCAGCAGCATGCGTTTCATCACCACACCATTGTGCCCCACCCTACGGCTGGCCACCCGCCGGATCATGCCTCCGGCGTCGCTTCGATCCGGGCCACGGCCGCCGCCAGCCCGCTGGCATCCTCCACCACGTGCAGGCGCGGCGCGTCCGCAGCGACCCCATGCTCGGCCTCCAGCGCCCAGGTGACGTGGTAGGGCATGTGGATGCCCCACCCCCCGAGGCCCAGGACCGGTTCGATGTCCGATCGCAGCGAATTGCCGACCATCGCGAAGCCGGACGGCATGACATCGAGTTCGCGGAGGACGCGCGCGTAGGTCGCTTCGTCCTTCTCCGAGACCACCTCGATGCGGTGGAACAGGTCGGCCAGGCCCGACTGCGCGATCTTGGCTTCCTGGTGGAACAGGTCGCCCTTGGTGATCAGGACGATCTCGTGGTCGGCCGCGATCCGCTCGACCGCGTCGCGGATGCCCGGCAGGAGGTCCACCGGGTGCTGCAGCGTGGCGCGTCCGATCTCGATGACGCGATGCAGGTCGCGCGCGCTGATGCGTTCTCCCGTGACCTGGATGGCGGTCTCCAGCATCGACAGCGTCATGCCCTTCACGCCGTAGCCGAAAATCTTCAGGTTGCGGCGCTCGACCTCCAGCAATTGCCGGTGCATGCCGGCATCGGCCAGGTCGACGTAATGTCCGAGGATCGCTTCGAAATCGGCTTCGGCCTGCCGGTAGTAGTCCTCGCTCCTCCACAGCGTGTCGTCACCATCGAAACCGACCCAGCGGATGCGTGCCATCGTCTGCCCGTCCTTCACCTTCCAAGAAGGCCGCGAAGGATAGCAGTCGCGCCGCGTACGCCCATGAAAACGGCCGCCTGCAGGAGGCGGCCGTCGTGTCATCAATGAAGTACTGGCGGATGCCGCACTCAGCCGCCGGACGTCGCGGGCGGAGGAGTGCCCTCGGCCGGCGGCGGGGTGGTTTCCGGCGCGTTCGGATTGGCGGGGGGCGGAAGGGTCGGATCGGTCGGCGGAGTAGCGGGGTCGGTCGGCGCCGGCGCGGGCGGCGTCATGTTGTCCGTCGGCGGCGCCGTCTCCACGGGCTCGGGAGCACTGGGCGGCGGCGTGTCTTCCGGTTTGGGGCCACAGGCGGTCAGCAGGCCGGCGCTGGCAAGTGCCAAGCCGAGACCCAGGGTCAATCGTCGCGGGGAATTCAGTTTCATGGCGTTTCCTCCATGCGGTGGTTCTGGGAGAGGGGTACCTCAGGGCGTGCCTTGGGCATGTATCGCGTATTCGTCGGGGCTCAAACGGCCATCCGCATCCTTGTCGAGGGTGCCGAAGGCCTGGGCGAGCGGTGGATCGACCGCAGCCTCGTCCTTGCTGATGGCGCCGTCGGCATTCTGGTCGAGTTCGTCGAAGGGTCGGGGTGCGGGCGCAGGGGTCGAAGCAGCCTGCGTCGGGGTCTTGTCGGTACGGTCCGACGCGTCCTGTGCGTGCACCGACGCGGCGGCCGACAACAGCAGTGTCAACACCATCGCCACTCCGGCGACGCCTGCAGTCGATTTCATGCTTTCCTCCTTGCGGAGCGTGGCTCCGGAAAAGCGAAGGACGGCCCGAAGGCCGCCCCTCGATGAGGTTGCGCCGGTGCGCTGCGCGGCATTACCCGGCTGTTGCGATGACTTACTTCTGCTGGTCGCCGTAGTTCTTGCTCACGAACGCCTTGTACTCATCGGCGGTCAGCGAGCCGTCCGTGTTGGCGTCGGCCTGGTCGAACACCTGGCTCAGGCCCGGATTCGCGCCAGCTTCTTCCTTGCTGATGTTGCCGTCGCCATTGGTGTCGACGTCAGCCCAACCCTGCTTGGCCTGCGTGGCGCCCGCCTCGGTGCTCTGGGTCGGGGTGGTCGCCGAACCCGCGGCCTGCTCTGCGCTCTGCTCGGTCTGCTGCGCCTGTGCGGCGTCGTCGGTCTTTTCCTGCGCGAATGCCAGCGGCATGGCCAGCGCGGCGCTCAGGGCGACCAGGGCGATCAGCGGCTTGCGGTTGTTATTCGTCATGTCAGTGCTCCGTTCTGTGGGAGTGCGTCCGATTGCGCACGGCCCCACCTTGCCTCCGTCGTTATGAACGAAATTTGCGTCGCGAAATGAACGTGCACGCGTGCTTAACCACGCCGGAGGCGGCTTCGACTAAACCGGTGTTAGGCACCCGTGAGCGCGATGTCAGGGCGGCATCCAATCCGTGATGCGGCACCCTGTTTGGTGTTACGCATCCGTTTTTTCGTCGCCAGCCTGCGCGCTCGCGGTTTCGATTTTCTTGCTGAACCAATGCCAACCCAGCACGACACCGGTCAGTGCACCCGCGATTTCCAGGACCACGCGCGTGCCGAGCCCGTCGGCATCGTGGATGCCCTGCAGCGCAATGCGCGCATACAGCGGCGACTCGAGCCGCGCGATGCCGAGGTAGAACATGTTCCAGACGTCCACGCCTGCGCCGATCACCACGGCCGACAGGCACGACCAGCCGATCGCATGACCCATCGACCCGCGCAGGCGGGCACAGAGCGCATTCCAGAACAGGAAGCACAGCACGCCGATGAGCAGCGCGATCGCCCCCGCTTCGACTGCGCCCAGAACGCCGTAGTGGAGCGGCAGGTTCATCCGGGGCGACCGGGGATGGCAGGCAGTACGACGGCACGCATGGAGGATTCCCGATAAGCGGGCAGCGCCCGCCGGAGAAGCGTAACCGAAGCCCGGGCATCGCCAGTGCACGGCTGGCAAGATGGCGGCTTTCCAGCCGCCGGGTATCTCCATGACACGCATCTTGCTGGCCGGGGCGACCGGCCTCGTCGGTGAGGCCGCGCTGCAGCGTGCACTGGCCTCGGCTCGCGTGGAGCAGGTCGTCGCGCCGACGCGCCGACCGCTCCCTCCGCATCCGAAACTGGTGAACCCGGTCGTGGACTTCGACGCACTGCCCGCCGATGCGGACTGGTGGCGCGTGGACGCAGTGGCATGCGCGCTGGGCACGACGATTCGCGATGCCGGTTCGCAGGAGGCATTCCGGCGGGTGGACCACGACTATCCGCTGGCGATCGCACGCCGTGCGCATGCCCAAGGGGCCATGGCATTCGCCTTGGTATCGGCGATGGGCGCGGACGCGCGTTCGCGCATTTTCTATTCGCGCACCAAGGGCGAGGTGGAAGAGGCGCTCGCCGGTATCGGTTTCACCTCGCTGACACTGCTACGCCCCGGCTTGCTGGGTGGCGAGCGCAGGCAGCATCGCGGCGGTGAGCGCCTGGCGCTGCGCGTCATGGGCGCACTGGATGGCGTGCTGCCGGCTCGTTATCGAGTCGTGCCCGCCAGCCGCGTCGCCGACGCCTTGCTGGGCGCGGCGCTGGAGGCGTCGCCGGGCACCCGGGTCATTCGTTCCGAGGAACTCCTCGCCTGACGCCGCCGTCAGGCGCCGGGATCATCGGCCAGCACCTGCACGCCATCGGCGAGGATGCGGTACTCCACGGCCGGTACCGCGGCCCCGGACGTTTCCTGCGCGGTATGCCGCTGCGCATCCGGCGACAATTCCGCTCGGGACAGCACGCCATGCACCTGCGCCTGGCCGCGGACATCCTTGGGCACATAGAAGTCGTGGTCGCCCAGCAGCACGCGCGCGCCCTGCCCTTCGTCTTCCAGCATCACCCAGCACCCCTTCTTCTGGCAGACGTCGACCACGCGCCCACTGAACACCTTGGCCTGCCCGGCATGCGAACCGGGGTCGGCCAGGGCAGCGGCGAGCGGCACGACCGGACCGGCGGGGAGATCGGCACCGAACTTTTCCCACTGCGGCACACCCGACGCCATGGCCGTGCCTGCCACCATCCACAGTCCCGCGATCGCCCAACGACGCATGTGCCTGTCCTCCGCCCGTGTCGACGCGATGATACGTCGTGGCCGCACGCTACTGCAGCAGGCCGTGCGGCAGCACCTGCAGGCGATGCAGGCCGGCGACGGCCACGACAGCGGCGGCAGCGCGGTCCAGCGTCGCCTCGTCGGGGTCGTCGATCACCAGCAGTACCTGGCCCGCGTCGATCTGCGCCTCGTAGTCGCGACGGACTTCGCTTGGCACCGCCGATCCAGCAAGCGAGGCGGCCCACATGCCAACACAGCCGCCGATCACGACGCACACGGCCACGCCGGCAGGGTGGATACCGACGGCGGGGACGAGCATGGCCGCGCCCCCCAGCAGCAGGCCGAGCACGCCGCCTCCCACCAGTCCCCGCAGGGCGGCCGCCTTGAAATCGGTGGGCGCGGCTTCCTTCTCGCGATCGGGCACGTGCTGGACTTCGATGTCGGAGCGACCCACGAGCGCAGCGTGGTCAGGATGGATGCCGGCGTCGACGGCGCGGCGAAGGGCCGCTTCGGCCACCGCAACGGACGGTGCACTGAATACGCGACGATGCTTCATGGCGTTCTCCTGCCCGGCGCGGAACGACCGGGCCCGGACGACACGCTAGGCGCGTGCGCGCGCACATCGGGTGAAGATCCAGCGGCGGAGACCGAATCTCCTCACGACGGGCGCGCTACAGCGCCGGACGCTCCGGCGCCGCTTTGCGGCCCAGTGCGCGCACGTACAGTTCGTACAGGGCGGTCACCTTGGACACGTACTCCTGCGTCTCCGCATACGGCGGGACGCCTCCGTACCGCGAGACCGTACCGATACCGGCGTTGTAGGCGGCCGCCACCAGCGTCAGGTCGCCCTTGTAGCGGCGCATCAGCGCGCGCAGGTGTCGCGCGCCCGCATTGATCGATTCCGCGGAGGAATACGGATCGGCGACGCCGTATTCCTTCGCCACCTCCGGCATCAGCTGCATCACCCCCATGGCACCCTTCGGCGAGAGCGCCTTCGCATCGAAGTCGCTTTCGGCGTGGGCCACCGCGCGCAGCCACGCATCATCTACGCCGGTCTGCCGCGCGGCGGCCTTGAACTCGGACGGGTAGCGGTCCAGCCGGGGCTTGCCCACCTTGCCCAGTCCCGGGTGCGCGGGCTCGCCGGGCGGCGTCTGCACGGTGAACTTCAGGTACGGCGTGGAGCCCGGCAGGTTGCGGGTGGAATAGACCTTCTGGCCGTCCTGGTCGCGCTCGTACAGCGTGCCGCTGAACACACCCATCGAGCCCCACAGGTTCGGCGTGCTGACGGCGTTATCGTCGATTTCCTTGGCCGTGCACTTCGAGCCGGGCTCCGGCGCCGTGGCCAGGCTGACCGTCCCGCCCTGCACGCAGCGATACACCGTGCGCGCCTCGGCGCCGGCACTGGCCAGGGCCAGTACCGTCAGCAGGACGCCGGCGGAGGAGCGCAGGAAGGGCATGGGCGGCGGATTCTAGGGCCGGGAAGCTGAAGGACAGCCTGAATCACGCACGTGACGCCGATGGTCGGCCAGACCCGGCACCCTCCCTGCTGCGCCGCAGCAGCCAAGCGCGTAAAATGCCGGCCCTCACTCACCGCACCCCCTTCGGAGCACGCAATGGGCCTGGATCTGGTCACCGCCGGCAAGAACCCGCCGGACGAAATCAACGTCATCATCGAGATCCCGAAGGACGCCGAGCCGGTGAAGTACGAAGTGGACAAGGCCAGCGGCGCGATCTTCGTCGACCGCATCCTCTCCACCCCCATGCGCTATCCCTGCAACTACGGCTACGTCCCGCACACCCTGTGTGGCGACGGCGACCCGGCCGATGTGCTGGTCGTGCTGCCGCTGCCGCTGATCCCCGGCTCGGTGATCCGCTGCCGTCCGGTCGGCGTCCTGCGCATGAGCGACGAAGCCGGCAGCGACGAGAAGCTGCTGGCCGTGCCGGTGGACAAGGTGTTCGCCGGCTACAGCCACATCAGCGACATCGACCAGGTCAGTCCGCACTGGCTGGAGCGCATCGGCCACTTCTTCGAGCACTACAAGGATCTGGAGAAAGGCAAGTGGGTCAAGCTGGACGGCTGGGGCAACGCCGCCGAAGCCAAGGCCGTGCTGGTCGACGCGATCGCCCGCCAAGCCGCCCAGCCGGAAGACGAGAAGCACAAGTTCTGAGCGCCGCGCGAACGGACCCGCGCATGAAAACTGGAAGGCCGCCCCCGGGGCGGCCTTCTTCTTTCAGGGAGTGTAGCGTCGCGAACGTAGGGCGGTTCACTCTGCCCTGCGTGCGGGCGCCTTCAGGATGGTCAGCCCGATGAGCCGCGACACCACCACGGCGATGTACATCACCCCCGCGAATTGCTCCAGCATCACCAGCGCGCGGGCCTGCGGCAGGATCGGCACCACGTCGCTCAGGCCGACCCCGGAAAGCAGGCTGAAGCTCAGGAACAGCAGTTCCATCCAGCTGCGCGCCGAGGTGGGATCGACGGCGGCGGTGAAGCTGCCCGGGTACCACTGCTGGCAGACCGAGAAGGCGAACGCGAAGGCCCACGCCAGCAGCGTGAACGTGGCGCCGGCGGCGAAAAGCTCGTCGCTGGTGACCGAGTGGTCCTGCAGCATGTACGCGATCAGACTGCCGGCCGTGTAGAAGTACAGTGCGCTTTCCAGAAGGTGCGCATAGATGCCGAGCGATGGCTGGTCGAGCAACGCGGACGAGACCGACAGCAACACCGCAGGTACCGCCAGCGACCAGGCCAACCAGTTGACCGCCGCACTGCGATTGACCACCCACAGCGCCAAAGCGAGCACCAGGATGCCGAATGCACCGAACAGGGCACGGCCCGCCTGCGTGTCTTCCATCACCGGGTACAGCAGGATGCCGGCCAGCTGGACGATCAGCAGGAACGCGCACGGATGACGACGCGCGCGTACCAGCCAGCGCAGCCAGCTCCAGGGGGTCGTCACGCCGCGCGCCTCATTTGAAGTGATGGACCAGCGCGTAGTAGATCACGTAGATCCACGACAGCAGGCCGTGGACGATGGCCCACAGCAGCGACTTGTTCGCGCTCCAGGAAATGGTGATCGCCAGGGCCGTGCCGAAGCCGATGCCGGCCTTGGCGATGCCGCTGCCACCCGCTTTCACTTCGACACCGCCGCCGGCGCGCCGGACCCGGCGCGATAGGGATAGCGCAGGAAGATTTCCGTGATGGCGGCGTCGATCTTCGCGCCGCGCTCTTCCGGCTTAGTGCGCCCGACGCGTCCGACGGCCACGCCGGTCCAGACCAGTCGGTTCTGCTTCGCGTCCACCAGATCGACGTTCAAGGTGCCTTCGGTGTACTTGTAGACATCGGTACGGTCGCGCCAGTACGGCACCGCTACGTAACGACGCGCGCGGTAGCTGTAGTAATAGTCGTAGTCGACTTCCGGCGTGCTGACGACGCCGGTCTTTTCCTGCATGTAGGCGTTGAGGTTCACCCACAGGTCGGGCGAGGTTTCGTCGTACACGTAGCCGCGCGCTTCCATCTGGGCGCGGGCGGCATCCTTGGTGCGCCCGCTGGTCAGCGTGGCGTAGCCCTGGCTCTCGATCGCCAGCGGCGAATAGAAGGCAAAGGTGCGGTACTGGCCGAAGTTGGCGGACGGATCGACGTCGCTGGTGATCCGCGGGCCCGTGGCGCACGCGGCGAGCAACAGGACGCCGGCGGCGATCATCCAGCGGCCGGCATGGCGGGCGAATCGGATCATGATCGTTCTCCTGGCGGGGGACGCCGCCATGATGGCGGGCGTCCCGTGAACACTACGCGTTCGGCCCGGGTGCGGATGCACCCTGCGCTGCCGGCTCAGCCCTGACGATACACCTGGGCGCCCTGCGCCAGGAATTCCGCCGACTTCTCCGCCATGCCGGCTTCCAGCGCCGCCTGCTCCTCCACGCCATGCTCGGCCGCATAGTCGCGCACGTCCTGGGTGATCTTCATGCTGCAGAAGTGCGGTCCGCACATCGAGCAGAAGTGCGCCAGCTTGTGCGCATCCTTGGGCAGGGTTTCGTCGTGGAACTCCTTCGCCTTCTCCGGATCCAGGCCCAGGTGGAACTGGTCTTCCCAGCGGAACTCGAATCGGGCCTTGCTCAAGGCGTTGTCGCGCACCTGCGCACCCGGATGGCCCTTGGCCAGATCGGCCGCATGCGCGGCGATCTTGTAGGCCATGATGCCGTCGCGCACGTCTTCGCGATTCGGCAGGCCCAGGTGCTCCTTCGGCGTGACGTAGCAGAGCATCGCCGTGCCGTACCAGCCGATCATCGCCGCGCCGATCGCGCTGGTGATGTGGTCGTAGCCCGGCGCGATGTCGGTGGTCAGCGGGCCCAGCGTGTAGAACGGCGCCTCGCCGCACTCGCGCAGCTGCTTGTCCATGTTCTCCTTGATCAGCTGCATCGGCACGTGGCCGGGGCCTTCGATCATGCACTGCACGTCGTGCTTCCACGCGATCTTGGTCAGCTCACCCAGTGCTTCCAGCTCGCCGAACTGCGCGGCGTCGTTGGCGTCGGCGATGCAGCCGGGGCGCAGGCCGTCACCCAGCGAGAAGGCCACGTCGTAGGCCTTCATGATCTCGCAGATGTCTTCGAAGTGCGTGTAGAGGAAATTTTCCTTGTGGTGCGCCAGGCACCACTTGGCCATGATCGAGCCACCGCGCGAGACGATGCCGGTAACGCGCTTGGCGGTCAGCGGGACGTGGCGCAGCAGCACGCCGGCGTGGATGGTGAAGTAGTCCACGCCCTGCTCGGCCTGCTCGATCAGCGTGTCGCGGAAGATCTCCCAGGTCAGGGCTTCGGCACGGCCGTCGACCTTCTCCAGCGCCTGGTAGATCGGCACCGTGCCGATCGGCACCGGCGAGTTGCGGATGATCCATTCGCGCGTCTCGTGGATGTGCTTGCCGGTGGACAGGTCCATCACCGTGTCGCCGCCCCAGCGGATCGACCACACCAGTTTCTCCACTTCCTCGGCTATGCCCGAGGACACCGCGGAGTTGCCGATGTTGGCGTTGATCTTGGTCAGGAAGTTGCGGCCGATGATCATCGGCTCGCTTTCCGGATGGTTGATGTTGTTCGGCAGGATCGCGCGTCCGCGCGCGATCTCGTCGCGGACGAACTCGGGCGTGATGAACGTCTGGATGCTGGCGCCGAAGGACTCGCCGGGATGCTGCTTCAGCAGCATCGCGTCGCGCGCCGCGTCCAGCCGCTGGTTCTCGCGGATGGCGACGTACTCCATCTCGGGCGTGACGATGCCGCGGCGGGCGTAATGCATCTGGCTGACATTGGCGCCTGCCTTGGCACGGCGCGGCAAGATGCGCCCGGGGAAGCGCACGCCGTCCAGCTTGGCGTTGGTTTCGCGCGAGCGGCCGAACTCCGAGCTGAGCGCCGGCAGCTGCTCGGTATCGCCGCGCTCCTCGATCCACTTCGCACGCAGCGCAGGCAGTCCCGCCGCCAGATCGATGGTCGCGGCCGGATCGGTATACGGACCCGAGGTGTCGTAGACGGTGACCGGCGGATTGTCCTCGCCGCCGAAAATGGTCGGCGTCTGCGTCAGCGCGATCTCCCGCATCGGGACCTGCAGGTCCGGCCGCGAGCCCGCGACGAAGATCTTCCGGGACCCGGGAATGGGACGGGTAACGGATTCGGAAAGTTGCCCGGTCTGCTGGAGGAGATCGGCGGCGGGCTTGGGAATGGCATTCATCGGCATCGTCCTTTTGAATCCCCGCACGTGGATGTGCGGGCTCTTGCGAGGGATTCGCATCACGGGACGAAGCGGCGGCGCGGCGGCGGACGGATGGCGGGCCCACGAAGGGCGACGCGGCAACGCGGCGCAGCCTGCGAAGCTTCCCTACGCCGGTCTCAACCGGATCAGGTTCGAAGGGTCTGTCTCAATCACCGGCCCGGCCGGCGATACCCCCGCTTCGGGGAGAATTAGAGCACAACCGAGGTCAAAGCACCCCGTCTCACGCTTGGCCGACAGCCGGGATATCCTTGGCCCCGGGGCCGCGGGGGCGGAACAACGGCGAGGGGAAGATGGGACTCAAGACATGGGCCGCCGTGGCGGCCTTGCTCACCGCGCATACCGCGCCCGCGCTCGCAGACGCCCTCGTCCCCGTTGAGTCGTTCGCCACCACCAGCCGCCTGCATTCACCGAGACTGTCGCCGGATGGAGCGCATGTGGCGATCACGGCCGATCTTGGCGATGGCCATCACGCACTGGTGGTGCACCGCACCGCCGACATGCACCGCACCGCACTACTGCGACTGCCACGCTATGAACTTCCCACTCAGGTTGCGTGGGTCAGCGATACCCGGCTGGTGCTGGCAAAGGGTCGGCAACTGGGATCGCGCGAAGCTCCCATCCCGACCGGCGACATCATCGCAACCGACGCCGACGGCACCAACCAGAAGTACGTCTTCGGCTACCAGCAGACGCTCCGCACCGGCGGCGTCGAAGCAGGATTCGGCTACATCGAGGGCGTGCCGGAGACGCCCAATGGCCGTTTCTACATGCGCCGGCTGTCGCGTGGCACCCAGCGTTCCCAGCTTTACGAGGTGGATGCCGGCAATGCCACCGGACGCCTGGTCGCCGATATCGGCGTCAAGGACATGCGCTTCACACTGGACCCCCAAGGCATTCCGCGATTCGCCTCGGGCACCGACGATGACGACCGACCAATGCTGTTCATCGCCGACGCCCAGGGCAAGAGCTGGAAGCCCGCCGCGCCGGAGTCGGGGACCGCGTGGACGCCCTATGCGTTCAGCGCGGACGGGCAGCGTGTGTTTGCGCTGCAGTCCGTCAACGGCGGACCCGCGAGATTGGTCTCCTCGTCGCAGGAGGGCCGCGACCATCGTGTGCTCGCACAGCACTCCTGGCGCAGCGTTTCGGGTATGGAATGGACCGCGGCTCCTCTCCAGCCCTTCGCTGCCGTCGTCGACGACGGTCGCCCGCGTGCCGTCTACTTCGATACGCAATCGGCCGATGCCCAATTGCACGAAGCCCTGTCCAACAGCTTCCCGGACCACTACGTCACCTATGTGGACCACAGCCGCGACGGTAGAAAATCTCTGCTGTATGTGTTCAGCGACCGGGACCCAGGCAACTGGTACCTGTTTGATCGAGGACGGCAGAATGCCGCGCTCCTGATTTCCAGCCGGCAGGGAATAGATGCCGCCCGAATGGGTGAGCGGCGCGCGTTCCGTTTCCGCGCAAGCGATGGCACGGAACTGGAGGGGTTCATGACCCTGCCTGCGGGGGTCACGGCGCCCGCCGACCTGCCCACGGTCGTGTTGCCGCACGGCGGCCCCCACGCGGTCCGTGATGACTGGGCATTCGACCAGGACGCCCAGTTCCTTGCGAGCCGCGGTTATATGGTCGTGCAGGTGAACTACCGCGGCTCAAGCGGGCGCGGACGTGCGTTCGAAGAGGCCGGCTACCTGAAATGGGGCACGCGAGTGCAGGACGACCTGCTGGACGGACTGCGCTGGACGATCGCGCAGGGGTACGCGGATGCGGACCGCATCTGCGCCTACGGTGCCAGTTTCGGCGCCTACTCCGCCCTGATGCTTGCAGCAAGGGCGCCCGACCAGATCAAGTGCGCCGCCGGTCTCGCAGGGGTGTACGACCTCAAGATGATGTATGCCAAGGGCGACATCCGCAGCACGCAGTACGGCACCAACTATCTCGAACGCGCCATCGGTCGCGACGATGCGGCGTTGCTCGCCGCATCACCCACGACGCTGGCCCCGCAGATCACGGCACCCGTTCTGCTGGTGCACGGAGAGGTGGACGAACGCACCCCGATCGCCCAGGCCCGCGCGATGCGTGCAGCGCTCGAGCGTGCGGGTCGCGCGCCGGAATGGTTGGCGGTGGCCGGCGAGGGGCACGGTTTCCATGCCGACGCCAACAACATCGCGTTCTATCGAAAACTCGAGGCATTCCTGGCGAAGCACATCGGGCCGGCCGCGCCCTGACGCACGTCTGCTCGCGATCCGTACCTACGGCTCGATCCGGAGGTCCGACGCATCCAGAAGTTGCCGGTCCGGCACCATGAATCGCTGCGCATCGCCGAACTCAGGCCACCCTGCCCGCAGCGCGGCCATCACGGCCGGGGCGGCCTCGTGGGCCTCGAGCAACCACGCCGCGAACTGCTGGCACGGCACGTCGGCCGCGGGTCGGCACAGCAGCGGGCCGGGCGGAATGGGCTCCGAGCGCCACAGCTCGGCCACGCCGGCTGGCCGGTCGGCGTCGTAGACATCGGCTGCGAGTCCAGCGACGTCTGCCCCTCCCGTCGCCACGGCCTCCAAGGCGGCCGCATGGGATCCGGCGTAAGCAAGATGGCCGAAGGCTTTTGCGGGCTCCAGACCGCGTCGGCGCAGTTCGCGCACCGGCACGAAACCACCGGAGGCCGAATCGCGGCCGACGAGCATCAGTCGCAGGGTCTTCGCCTGCCGCTCCAGTTCGCCCGGCGCTTCGAGTCCCTGCCGAGCGATCAGCACGGCGCGGTAGCGGTCCGCCTGCAGCGCCGGCACCTGCGGCACGGGCAGGGTCGTCAGCGTTTCGCTAGCGCGCCGCGCCTGCAGGTACCCATGCAGGTTGGGGACGGCCACGTCGACCTCACCACGCCGCAGTGCATCGACGAGCGCAGTCGGCGAATCGAACAGGCGCACCTGCACCGGATGCCGCGCGCGTAACCCCAAGTAGTCGGCCAACGGCTGGATGGCCGCCGCCCGGTCGCGTTGCGGATACGCGTAGGTCGCAATCACCCAGGGCCGCGGCGGCGTCTCCTGCGCCCACGCGGGCAGGACGGACAGCAGCGACAGGACGACGAACAGGAAGACGCGGGTCATCCCGCTATCAGACCCCATCCAGCAGCTGCTTGTCGCGTACCGCGCCCTTGTTGGCGCTGGTCGCGAGCAGGGCGTACGCTTTCAACGCGGTGCTGACCTTGCGCGCACGCGGCTGCGCGGGCTTCCAGCCCCTCGCATCCTGGGCCGCGCGGCGTGCGGCGAGTTCCTCGTCCGAGACCAGCAAGGCGATCGAGCGCTGAGGGATATCGATGCGGATGCGGTCGCCATCGCGCACCAGGCCGATTGAGCCGCCCGCGGCGGCTTCCGGCGATGCATGACCGATCGACAGACCGGAGGTGCCGCCCGAGAAGCGGCCATCGGTCAGCAGTGCGCACTGTTTCCCGAGTCCCTTCGATTTCAGGTAGCTGGTCGGGTACAGCATTTCCTGCATGCCGGGCCCGCCCTTGGGTCCTTCGTAGCGGATGACGACCACGTCGCCCGCCGTCACCTCGTCGCCGAGGATGCCGGCCACCGCCGCGTCCTGGCTTTCGAACACGCGCGCCGTGCCTTCGAAGACATGGATCGACTCGTCCACGCCCGCGGTCTTCACCACGCAGCCATCGCGGGCGATGTTGCCGTAAAGCACGGCCAGGCCGCCTTCCCGCGAATAGGCATGCTCGACACTGCGGATGCAGCCTTCGGCACGGTCGATGTCCAGCGACGGCCAGCGCGTGGCCTGGCTGAAGGCGACCTGGGTGGGAATGCCGGCCGGACCCGCCTTGTAGAAGGTCGTGACGGCGTCATCGTCGTTGGTCGTGACGTCCCACTTCGCGATCGCCTCGCCCAGCGTCTTCGCGTGCACGGTAGGAACGTCGACATGCAGCAATCCACCGCGCGCCAGTTCGCCGAGGATCGCCATGATGCCGCCGGCTCGGTGCACGTCCTCGATGTGGTATTTCTGCGTGTTCGGCGCCACCTTGCACAGCTGCGGCACGCGCCGCGACAGGCGATCGATGTCGCGCATGTCGAACGGGACTTCGCCCTCCTGCGCCGCGGCAAGCAGGTGCAGGATGGTGTTGGTGGAACCGCCCATCGCGATGTCCAGCGTCATCGCATTCTCGAACGCCTCGAACGTGGCGATGCCGCGCGGCAACGCGGTCGCGTCCTCGCCACCGTACCAGCGATGGCACAACTCCACGGCGGTGACGCCGGCACGCTTGAACAGCTGCTCGCGGTCCGCATGCGTGGCCACCACGGTGCCGTTGCCCGGCAGCGACAGGCCGAGCGCCTCGGTCAGGCAGTTCATCGAGTTGGCGGTGAACATGCCGCTGCACGACCCGCAGGTCGGACAGGCGCTGCGCTCGACGGCAGCGACCTCCTCGTCGGACACGTTCGGGTCGGCCGCCATCACCATCGCATCGACGAGGTCGAGCTTGTGGTCGGCCAGGCGTGTCTTGCCGGCTTCCATCGGGCCACCGGACACGAACACTGTCGGGATGTTCAACCGAAGCGCGGCCATCAACATGCCCGGGGTGATCTTGTCGCAGTTGGAGATGCATACCAGCGCATCGGCGCAGTGCGCGTTGACCATGTACTCGACCGAGTCGGCGATCACTTCGCGCGACGGCAGCGAGTACAGCATGCCGTCGTGGCCCATCGCGATGCCGTCGTCGACGGCGATGGTGTCGAACTCCTTCGCCACGCCGCCGACACGCTCGATCTCGCGGGCGACCAGCTGACCAAGATCCTTGAGGTGCACGTGTCCGGGCACGAACTGCGTGAACGAGTTGGCGATGGCCACGATGGGTTTGTGGAAGTCCTCGTCCCGCATGCCGGTGGCGCGCCACAGCGCGCGGGCGCCGGCCATGTTGCGGCCGTGGGTGGAGGTCTTGGAACGGTACTCGGGCATGAAAACCAGCGGTGCGGCGATGACGTGGGAAGCCTTGATTCTGCTGGCTTTCCACGGTTTCAGTTGCAACCATCTCGATTGAAATCATCCGATCGTCGCAAACGACGGAAAAGCGCTTGACACGGTTTGGAGCGGCATGTTTCTCTTGCCGCATGTTGCAACGCCACACGCACACGATGACCGACATCACCGCACCCGTTGCGGGCTCGCTCCTCGTACTCGTCCTTATTACCTCGCCCACAACTGCGGGACGAACCGGCGTGTAAGCAGCAAGCAACGCCAGATTCGCAAAACCCCGCACTGAGAAGTGCGGGGTTTTTTGTTTAAGCGCCTGTCCTTACCTCAACTCTCCAGGAACCACGCTCCATGACCACCGCCAATGCTCTCCCGCAACCCAAGATCACTGTCGTCGGCTACGGCAGCCAGGGCCGCGCGCATGCGCTGAACCTGCGCGATTCCGGCTTCGACGTCACCGTCGGCCTGCGTCCGGGCGGCCCGACGGAGGCCAAGGCGCAGGCCGACGGCTTCGCGGTGAAGGCGGTGGCCGATGCGGTGAAGGATGCCGACCTGGTCGCGGTGCTGACGCCGGACATGGTGCAGAAGAAGCTCTACGCCGACGTGCTGGCGCCGAACATGAAGCAGGGCGCGGTGCTGCTGTTCGCGCACGGCCTCAACGTGCACTTCGGCATGATCGAACCGCGCGCCGACCTGGACGTGGTGCTGGTCGCGCCGAAAGGTCCTGGCGCGCTGGTGCGCCGCGAATACGAGATCGGTCGCGGCGTGCCGTGCATCTACGCCGTGTACCAGGACAAGAGCGGCCAGGCCGAGCAGTTCGCCCTGGCCTACGCCGGCGGCCTGGGCGGCGCGCGCGCCAACATCATCAAGACCACCTTCAAGGAAGAGACCGAGACCGACCTGTTCGGCGAACAGGCCGTGCTGTGCGGCGGCGCCTCGTCGCTGGTGCAGGCCGGCTTCGAGACGCTGGTGGAAGCCGGCTACCAGCCGGAAATCGCCTACTACGAAGTGCTGCACGAGCTGAAGCTGATCGTCGACCTGTTCTACGAAGGCGGCATCACCCGCATGCTGGAATTCATCTCCGAAACCGCGCAGTACGGCGATTTCGTCAGTGGCCCGCGCGTCATCGACGCTTCGGTGAAGGCGCGCATGAAGGACGTGCTGACCGACATCCAGAACGGCACCTTCACCCGCAACTGGCAGGCCGAGTACGACGCCGGGCTGCCGAACTACAAGAAATTCCAGCAGGCCGACAAGGATCATCCGATCGAGAAGGTCGGCAAGGAACTGCGCGCGAAGATGGTGTGGCTGCAGGCCAATGCCAGCCAACCCGATACAGACGAGCAGGCCGCCGCATGAACGCCGCCGCGGCCACTGCCCCACGCAATGGCGCCCGCTGGCTGGCCCACGCCCTGGAAGCCGAGGGCGTGGACACGCTGTTCGGCTATCCCGGCGGCACCATCATGCCGTTCTACGACGCGCTGGTGGATTCCAACCTCAAGCACATCCTGGTGCGCCATGAGCAGGGCGCGGCGCTGGCGGCGAATGGCTATGCGCGCGCCAGCGGCAAGGTCGGCGTGTGCGTGGCCACCTCCGGCCCCGGCGCGTCCAACCTGGTGACCGGCATCGCCGATGCGATGCTGGACTCGGTGCCGATGGTCTGCCTGACCGGCCAGGTCGCGACCACGCTGATGGGCACCGACGCGTTCCAGGAACTGGACGTGTTCGGCCTGACCCTGCCGATCGTGAAGCACAGCTTTGTCGCCCGGCGCGTGGACGACCTGCCGGACATGGTGCGCGAAGCCTTCCGCATCGCGCGCGAAGGGCGTCCCGGCCCGGTGTTGATCGATCTGCCCAAGGACGTGCAGATGTCCGACGCCTCGCACCTGCCCGACCACGTGCCGGCCAGCGTCGATCCGCTGCCGGCGCCGGACGACGCGAAGCTGGCCGATGCGCTGGCCGCCATCGCCGGTGCCGAGAAACCGCTGATCTATGGCGGTGGCGGGATCGGCATCGCGGATGCGGTGGAGGCGTTCCGCCAGTTCGTCGACGCCACGAAGATTCCCACCGTGCTGACCCTGCGCGGCCTGGGCGCCCTGCCCGCGAACCATCCGCACTACCTGGGCATGCTGGGCATGCACGGGACGCGCGCGGCCAACATGGCCACCCAGGAGTGCGACCTGCTGATCGTGGTGGGTGCGCGCTTCGACGACCGGGCCACCGGCAAGCTGGCCGAGTTCGCCCCGTTCGCCCGCGTGCTGCACGTGGATGCCGACGCCTATGAGATCGGCAAGCTGCGCACCGCCGACATCGCGGTGCCCGGCGATGTCGCCACCAGCCTGAAGGCGCTGACGGCCGCGCGCAGCACCTGCGATGAATGGCGCAGGCACTGCCTGGGCAATCGCGAACGGTTCGGCTTCCGCTATGACGCGCCCGGCACCGACATATATGCGCCCGGCCTGCTGAAGCGGTTGAGCGAAGTGGCGCCGGCGGACGCGATCATCGCGTGCGACGTCGGCCAGCACCAGATGTGGGTGGCGCAGCACTGCAAGTTCACCCACCCGCGCAACCACCTGACCAGCGGCGCACTGGGCACGATGGGCTTCGGCCTGCCGGCGGCGATGGGCGCGCAGTTCGCCTGTCCGGACCGCACCGTCATCCTGGTCAATGGTGATGGCGGCTTCATGATGAACGTGCAGGAGCTGGCGACCATCGCCCGCTGCAAGCTGCCGGTGAAGATCGTGCTGATCGACAACAGCGCGCTGGGCATGGTGCGGCAATGGCAGGAACTGTTCTTCGCCGAGCGCTACAGCGAGATCGACCTGTCCGACAACCCGGACTTCGCCGCGCTGGCCCGCGTGTTCGGCATTCCGGCGCACCACATCAGCCTGCGCGACGAGGTCGAAGGCGCGCTGGTAGACCTGCTGTCCGCGCCGGGTCCGGCGCTGCTGCACGTCACCATCGACATCAAGGCCAACGTGTGGCCGCTGGTGCCGCCGAACCACGCCAACAGCTCGATGCTGGACGCCAATCCCGCCAAGGTCGCCGCCGAGACTGCCATCGCGGCCGACGGCCCGGAGAAGAAGAATGCGTTACCGGCTTGAACTGAAGCTCAAACCTGCCGAGGGCGCCCTGGTACGCGTGCTGGGCATGATCGAGCGCCGCGGCTTTCCGCCCCATGCGGTGCACGCCACCCACGACGGCGAAGGCTACTGGGCGCTGGCGCTGGTGATCGACAGCACCCGCGCACCGGAGACCCTGCGCCAGCAGCTGCTGAAGATCTACGACGTGGAGGAACTGTCCTTCAGTGCCGTGCAGGAACTGAGCCGCGACCATCGCCGCCAGGAGCGCGCTGCTTGAACGCCACGCCCGCCAACGCAGGCGCCGTGGTCTGGAGGGGTCTTCTTCGACATCAGCCGTTCGCGTGCCGCGATGCCTGATGCCGGCCGCGCGCCCGCCAGCAACGAACCGGACGTAGGCGACGTCGTCGTCACCGTGGCCGATGTGCTGGCGGCGCAGGCGCGGCTGCGGCGTTACCTGCCTCCCACCCCGCTGCATCATGCGGAACGTTTCGGCGTGATGCTGAAGCTGGAGAACCTGCAGCGCACCGGCTCCTACAAGGTCCGTGGTGCGTTGAACGCCTTGCTGGCCGCCCGCGAGCGTGGCGACCGAAGGCCGGTGATCGCCGCCTCCGCAGGCAACCACGCGCAAGGGCTGGCCTGGGCGGCGTACCGGCTGGGCGTGCAGGCGATCACGGTGATGCCGCACGGCGCGCCGCAGACCAAGATCGCCGGCGTCGCCCACTGGGGTGCCACCGTGCGCCAGCATGGCGACAGCTATGACGAAGCCTTCGCCTTTGCGAAGGAACTGGCCGAGCAGAATGGCTACCGCTTCCTGTCCGCCTTCGACGACCCCGACGTGATCGCCGGCCAGGGCACGGTCGGCATCGAGATCGCACCCTACAGCCCGGATGTCGTCATCGTGCCGATCGGCGGTGGTGGACTGGCATCGGGCGTCGCCCTGGCGCTGAAGTCGCAGGGCGTGCGCGTGGTCGGCGCGCAGGTCGAGGGCGTGGATTCGATGATCCGCGCGATGAAGGGCGACACCGCACCGAAGGATCCGGTCGCCTCGCTGGCCGATGGCGTGCGGGTGAAGGTGCCCGGCTTCATCACCCGTCGCCTGTGCACGCAGTTGCTGGACGACGTGGTGACCGTGCGCGAAGCCGAACTGCGCGAGACGCTGGTGCGCTTGGCGCTGGAAGAGCACCTGATCGCCGAGGGCGCCGGTGCGCTGGCCTTGGCCGCCGGTCGTCGCGTCGCCGGCAAGCGCAAGTGCGCGGTGGTTTCTGGTGGCAATATCGACGCGACCGTGCTGGCGCAGCTGCTGTCCGACGTGCGACCGCGTCCTCCGCGCAAGCCGCGCCGGCGCAACGCCGAGGGCGAGCCCTCGCTTCCCAGCCCCCGCGCGCCCGCCCGCGCCGCGGCCAGACTCCCCATCAAGACAGGCACGCGCCGCATCGCGGTCGCCGCCACGGAAACAGAAGTACACGAGGAATCCATCTGGTGAACACGACCATTCCCACCCCCGCACAGATCCGAATTTTCGACACCACGCTGCGCGACGGCGAGCAATCCCCGGGTTGCAGCATGACGCCGCAGCAGAAAGTGGTGATGGCCCGCGGCCTGGCCGACCTGGGCGTGGACATCATCGAGACCGGCTTTCCCGCCAGCTCGCAGTCCGACCGCGAAGCGCATGCGTTGATCGCACGCGAGCTGCGCGAGACTACGCTGGCGGTGCTCTCCCGTTGCCTGCCGGGCGACATCGAGACCTCGCTGCGCACGCTGGCGTCGGGCGCGAAGCCGCGCCTGCACCTGTTCCTGTCCACCAGCCCGCTGCACCGCGAGCACAAGCTGCGGATGAGCCGCGAGCAGGTACTGGAATCCATCGACAAGCATGTGCGCATGGCGCGGGGCCATGTCGACGACATCGAGTTCTCCGCCGAAGACGCGACCCGCACCGAGGAGGACTTCCTGCACGAAGCGATCGCCGCCGCGATTTCCGCCGGCGCGACCACCATCAACCTGCCGGACACGGTCGGCTTCACCACGCCGGAGGAGATCCGCGGCATGTTCGAGCGCGCGATCGCCAAGGTACCCGGCGCCGACAAGGTGGTGTTCAGCGCCCACTGCCACAACGACCTGGGCCTGGCGGTCGCGAACTCGCTGGCCGCCATCGAAGGCGGTGCGCGCCAGGTGGAAGGATCGATCAACGGCATCGGCGAGCGTGCGGGCAACTGCGCGATCGAGGAACTGGTGATGGCGCTGAAGGTCCGCAGCGCGTTCTACACCCTGGATACGCGCATCGACACCCGCCGCATCGTGCCGACCTCGCAGCTGCTGTCGCGCCTGGTCGGCATGCCCGTCCAGCGCAACAAGGCCATCGTCGGCGCCAACGCGTTCGCGCACGAATCCGGCATCCACCAGCACGGCATGCTGCGCCACCGCGGCACCTACGAGATCATGCAGCCTCAGGACGTGGGCTGGCCGTCGTCGCAGATGGTGCTGGGCCGCCACAGCGGGCGCGCGGCGGTCGAACAGCGCCTGCGTGCGCTGGGCTACTGGCTGGAAGAGGACGAGCTGAAGCTGGTGTTCGAGCAGTTCAAGACCCTGTGCGAGAAGCAGCGCGTGATCGGCGACGCCGACCTGCAGGCGCTGATGCAGGACGCACCGGTCAGCGATGGTTACCGGCTGTCGTCGATGACGATCAGCGACGTCGGGAGCCGCGCCAACGCGCTGGTCGAACTGTCGGATCCGGACGGCAACCGCATTTCGGAAACCGCACAGGGCAATGGCCCGGTCGATGCGCTGTTCAGCGCACTGGCCGCCGCCACCGGCGTGCAACTGCAGTTGGAGAGCTACCAGGTGCACAGCGTGGGCATCGGTGCCGATGCGCGCGGCGAAGCCAGCCTGTCGGTGCGCTGCGACGGCGAGGAGTACGAAGGCACCGGCACCAGCAAGGACATCATCGAGGCCAGCGCGTTGGCCTGGCTGGATGTCGCCAACCGGCTGCTGCGCCAGCGCCGCGCCGAGAAGCAAGAAGCAGCGGCCGCCTGAGGCGCCACCCTGTTTTCACCCCGTCCAACGCACCACCGGAACCCGCATGACCGCGCCACACACCTTGTTCGACAAACTGTGGGAAGCCCACGTCGTCGTCCCCGAGACCGACGCCGCTCCCGCCGTGCTCTACATCGACCTGCACCTGATCCACGAGGTCACGTCGCCACAAGCCTTCACGGAGCTCAAGGCACGTGGCCTGTCGCCGCGCCGCCCGGATCGCACGAAGGCGACGATGGACCACTCTACGCCCACCCTGCCCGCCGGTGCCGATGGCAAGCTGCCGTACTACACCAAGGCGGCCGAAACGCAGGTGGAAACGCTGGCGCGCAACTGCGCCGAGCACGGCATCGAACTGTTCGACATGGCGTCGCCGAACCGCGGCATCGTCCATGTCATCGCGCCGGAGCAGGGCTTCACCCTGCCCGGGATGACCATCGTCTGCGGCGACAGCCACACCAGCACGCATGGTGCGTTCGGCGCGCTGGCGTTCGGCATCGGCACCAGTGAAGTCGGCCACGTGCTGGCCACCCAGTGCCTGCTGCAGCGCAAGCCGAAAACGATGGCCATCACCGTCGACGGTACCCTCGCGCCCGGCGTCGGCGCCAAGGACATCGTCCTGCACGTGATCGGCGTGATCGGCGTCAACGGCGGCACCGGCCATGTCATCGAGTTCCGTGGCAGCGCCATCGAGGCGCTGGACATGGAGCAGCGCATGACCCTGTGCAACATGTCGATCGAGGCCGGAGCGCGTGCGGGCATGGTGGCGCCGGACCAGACCACGTTCGACTGGGTCGCGCGCACGCCTCGCGGACCGAAGGGCGAGGCGTTCGACGACGCTGTCGCGTACTGGAAGACGCTGCGCAGCGAAGACGGCGCCACGTTCGATGCCGAGGTCCAAATCGATGCCGCCGACATCCGGCCGACTCTGACCTGGGGTACGCATCCAGGCACCGCGATCGGGATCGATGTGCCGATTCCCGAACCTGCCGACGCGGCCGCGAAGAAGGGCCTGGACTACATGCAGCTCAGTGCCGGCCATGCGCTGGAAGGCACGCCGGTGGACGTGGTGTTCGTCGGTTCCTGCACCAACGGACGCCTGCGCGACATGCGCGACGTGGCGCAGGTGCTGCGTGGTCGCAAGGTGGCCGCCGGCGTGCGCATGCTGGTCGTGCCGGGCTCGGAGATCGTCAAGCGCGAAGCCGAAGCCGAGGGCATCGACCAGGTGGTCCGCGACGCCGGAGCCGAGTGGCGCGAGCCCGGCTGCTCGATGTGCATCGCCATGAATGGCGACCTGGTGGCCCCGGGCCAGTTGGCCGTCAGCACCAGCAACCGCAACTTCGAAGGCCGCCAGGGTCCGGGCGCGCGCACGTTGCTGGCATCGCCGCTGACCGCAGCGTGGGCGGCGGTGAACGGACGGGTCAGCGACCCACGCGATCTGTTCGACCACCAGAAGGCGGTGGCGTGATGGCCGGCTTCCGCGAAATCCGCTCGCAGAGCGTGGTGCTGGCGCAGACCAACATCGACACCGACCAGATCATCCCCGCGCGCTTCCTGTCGACGACCGACCGTGCGGGGCTGGGCAAGAACGCATTCAACGACTGGCGCTGGCAGGCCGATGGCTCGCCGAACCCGTCGTTTCCCTTCAACCAGTCCGCGAACGCCGGGCGGGAGATCCTGCTGGCCGGCCGCAACTTCGGCTGCGGATCCTCGCGCGAGCACGCGCCCTGGGCACTGACCGACCTGGGCCTGCGCGCGATCGTCAGCAGCGAGATCGCCGACATCTTCCGCAACAACAGCCTGAAGAACGGCCTGGTGCCGGTCGTGTTGCCGGAAGAAGTGGTGCAGGCCCTGATGCAGCGCCCCGACGACGAACTCGTCGTCGATGTCGCCGCGAAGGAACTCCGCACGCCGCAGGGTGACGTCTTTTCCTTCCCGCTCGATGCCTTCGCGCAGACCTGCCTGCTGCAGGGCGTCGACGAACTGGGCTACCTGCTGGCCCGCCACACCGACATCGAACGCTACGAGGCCACCCGCCATGCACGCTGACATCGCCCTCCTGCCCGGTGACGGCATCGGTCCGGAAGTCACCGCCGCCGCCGTCACCGTGCTGCGCGCGCTCGCGCGCCGCCACGGCCATACCTTCGACTTCCACGAGTACGACATCGGTGGCATCGCCATCGACAGGCACGGCGAACCATTGCCGCAGGCGACGCTGCAGGGCTGCCAGCAGGCGAACGCGGTGCTGCTCGGCGCCGTGGGCGGCCCGAAGTGGTCGGACCCGAACGCCAAGGTCCGCCCGGAGCAGGGACTGCTGGCACTGCGCAAGGGGCTGGGCCTGTTCGCCAACCTGCGTCCGGTCCGCCCGCACCCGGCCGCACTGAACGCCTCCCCGATCAAGCCGCACCTGCTCACCGGCGTGGACATCGTGGTGGTGCGCGAGTTGACCGGCGGCATCTACTTCGGCGAGAAGACCCGCGATGCGCGCGGCGCCAGCGACCTGTGCAGCTATTCGGTCACCGAGATCGAGCGCGTGGTGCGCAGCGCATTCAAGCTGGCCCGGCAACGGCGTGGTTACCTGGTCTCGGTCGACAAGGCCAATGTGCTGGAGACCTCGCGCCTGTGGCGCGACGTCGCCACGCGCATCGGCCACGAGGAATTCCCCGACGTGAAGCTGGAACATCAGCTGGTGGACTCGATGGCCATGCACCTGCTCGCCAAGCCACGCGAGTACGACGTCATCGTCACCGAGAACATGTTCGGCGACATCCTGACCGACGAGGCCTCGATGCTGGCCGGTTCGCTCGGCCTGCTGCCCTCGGCGTCGCTGGGCGACGGCAAGGTCGGCCTGTACGAACCGATCCATGGCTCCGCGCCGGACATCGCGGGCAAGGGCATCGCCAATCCCTACGCCACCATCCTGAGCTGCGCGCTGCTGCTGCGCCACTCGCTGGGCCTGCATGAGGAAGCGGACTGCATCGAACGGTCCGTGGATGGCGCGCTCAACGCGCAGGTGTTCACCAACGACCTGGCTACCGGCGGCCGCGGTGTGTCCACGCAGGTGGCGGCGCAGGCCGTACTCGAACAGATGCAGGCGCAGTGCTACGTGGCCGAACTGCGCGACTGAGGCGCGTGGCCTGAGGGCGGCATCCCCTGCGTTGAAGGACAGGCAGGGGATGCACGCACAGGACAGGCACGATGCCCACGACTCAGATCGAGAAGTACCACGTCATCTATTCCGCCAACACCTTCCGCCGCCGAATCGGCCTGATGGCCGGCGGCGCATACATCGGCCAGTTGGTGTTCCATGCCAACGGTGCCGCGTTGCCCCAGGACGGGCTGAACGGGACGCAGCCGCAGCTGCACTATCACCTGGACGATTTCCAGAACGCGATCGACCTGCTGCGCAACGAGAAGCCGGTCTACCTGCTCTACAGCGGCAGCGGCGGCGGCTTCGAGAATGCGCTGGTGACCGATCCTGAAACCGTCGGCGAAGGCGAAGCGGGCGGGCTGCGGTTCGTCGGTCGCTGATCAGCCCGACACCAGGCGATTGCGGCCCTGCTGTTTCGCGCGGTAGAGGCGCTCGTCGGCGACCCGTAGCAGGTCGCGCAGGTCCTGCCCGGCCTCCAGTTCCGCGACGCCGATGCTCACCGTGCATCGCAACGTGCCGCCGTCGGGCGTGTCGATGCCGGCCTGGGCGATGCCTTCGCGCAGGGCGTCCAGGCGCGCACGCGCAGTCGACCACGGCAACTGCTGGCAGACCAGGAACTCTTCCCCGCCCCACCGTGCGATCAGTACGTCGTCGTGATCGCCGATCGCCTGCCCT
The DNA here is from genome assembly GCF_964253495.1 of Pseudoxanthomonas sp. LjRoot127. Taxonomy (NCBI): domain Bacteria; kingdom Pseudomonadati; phylum Pseudomonadota; class Gammaproteobacteria; order Lysobacterales; family Lysobacteraceae; genus Pseudoxanthomonas; species Pseudoxanthomonas sp. LjRoot127. The sequence continues at coordinate 2,117,142 of NZ_CAXUQR020000001.1, read as the reverse complement.
GCCAGCGCCGCGACCTGAGACAGGACGTCATCGCCGAATGCGTGGCCGTAACGGTCGTTGACGGTCTTGAAGTGGTCGATGTCCAGCAAGGCCACGGACAGCGGCCGCCCTTCGCGGCGGCTGGTGTCGAGTGCCTCGGCGAGGAACGCGTCGCCGGCACGGCGATTGGCAAGCCGGGTCAGGGGATCGTGGCGGGCCTGGTAGGCCAACTGCTCCAGCAACCGCGCATTCGCCTCGCCGGCCTGTTCGAGCTGCGCGTTCTTGTCGCTCAGCTCCGAGGTGCGCGCATCGATCTGTACCTGCAGGCGATGCTGGCGATGCCGCTGGCCCCGCATCGCCAACAGCAGGACGCCCCAACCCAGCACACCGGCCAGCACGACGTAGGCGACCATCGCCCATGCCTGCAGCCACCACGGCGCCGCCTTGTCCAGGTCCGCCGTGCGCATCACCAGGCCTTCCGGCCTGCTCCAGTCCGCGGGCGCGTTCATCACCTGTACTTCAAAGCGAAGTTTGCCCGCGGGCAGGTTGGTGTACACCGCATCGTGCGCGACGCCGTTGTCGGTCTCGATCCAGCCACGGTCGAAGCCGACCATGCGGTAGCGATAGCGGAGTCGCTCGGGAGCGCGCTGGTTCAGCCCGGTGAAGCGGATCACCACGCGGCGCGTGTCCGCCGCCAGGGCGTAGCGCGCCTGCAAGGGCAGCACGCGGCCGTCGGCTTCCACCGACTCGATGACCAGCGTGACGCCCTGGCTGCGTTGGCGACGGGCGTCGTCCGGATCGATCACGCCAACGCCGTTCGCCGTCGCGAACCACAGCTTGCCGTCGCGCATCGGCCAGCCCGCCGGCGCGGAGGCACCGTTGGCCTGGCTGCTCGGCAGTCCGTCCGCATGGGTGAACGCTTCCACCGGCAGGCGCGTCAGATGGCGGTTCTCGACGGCCGTCAGCGCCGGGCGCGAGATGCGGAAGACGCCACGATTGCTCGATACCCAGAAATCCCCGTTGTCGTCCTCCAGCAGCCGGAACAGGCGATTGTTCGGCAGTCCCTGGCGATGGTCGAACTGCATGAACGTGCCGTCGCGCCAGTGCAGCAGGCCGCGGTCGGAGGCGACCCACAGGCTGCCGTCGGGGTCGGCGAGGAAGTCGAATGCGGCGACGGCCGGGAAATCGGACATCGGCGTCCAGCGGCGCAGCGTGCCATCGCGCTGCATCATCGCCATGCCGTTGCTGGTGCCGATCCACAGCACGCCCTGCGCCGTTTCGTAGAGCACGTAGACGTTGCCGTCGGGCAGGCCGTCGTCGGCGTCGTAATGGCGCACGATGCGGCCCTCGCGATAGACGGTCACGCCTTCGTTGCTGCCGATCCACAAGGAGCCGTCCGCACGTTCGAGCAGTGCGCGCACATGGTTGGACGGCAGGCCATCCGCTTCGTCCAGGCGCCAGGGCGAACCCTGCGCGCCTTCGCCGGCGGCGGGCAGATGGATCACGCCCTGGTCGTAGGTCCCGATCCACAGTCCGCCGTCGCGCGCATTGGCCAGTGACAGCACGGACGGATCGGACTTGCCATCGAAGGCGAGCGGCACGGCGCGGCTCCGCCCCGCCTGCCAGGCGTCCACGCCCATCGGATGGCCGATCCACGCGCCCTGCCCGGGCCGCTCGATGATCGCGCGCACGTAGATGTCGCGCAGCCCGCTGCTGCGGCCCAGTCCGAACACCGGCCCGTCGGAGATGCGGTACAGCCCGTTGGTGGTGCCCACCCACAACAGGCCATCGCGGTCCTCGAACAGGGCGGGCGCCAGCCGACCCATCAGGCCCTCGCGCTCGCCCAGGGTTTCATAGCGCCCCTGCGCGTAGCGACGCAGGCCGTCGAGGGTGGAGACCCACAGGTTGCCGTTGCGGTCCTCCAGCATGGCTTCGACGCGTTCGCCGGTGATCTGCCGGGCCCGCCCGTGCTCCAGCCGCCAGACGCCTGCGCTGCCGCCGACCAGCAGCCCGCCCCAGCGCGACGGTTGCACCGCCAGCACCGACGTTTCCGGCAAGCCGACACCGCTGCCCCATTCGCTGGCTTTTCCCTGGTCGATCCGGAACAGGCCGTGGCGGTTGCCCACCAGCGCCCGCCCGTCCTGCAACGGCAGGATCGTCAGCACCCGCTCGTTGGCAAGACGCGCGTGATCGCTCTCGATTTCCAGCAGGCGGCCGTCCGCCTCCATGCGGAACAGGGCATGGTCGGTCCCGATCCACAGGGCACCGTCCGGTCCGTAGCGCAGCACGGAAACATCCGCCAGCGTGCCTGCGCGGCCCGGCAGTCGCTGCCAGCGCCCTTGGTGGAAGCGCAGTACACCCGGCCCCACGCGGCCCAGGCTCAGCACCATGCCGCCCTGCGGGTGCGGCGTGATCGCGCGCACGCCCTCGATTTCCAGCCCCTCGACCGTGCCTGCGTCGTAAGCGGTAAAGCGGCGGCCGTCGAAGCGCGCCGCGCCCTCCCATGTCCCGGTCCACACGTACCCGTCGGCATCCTGGTGGATGGCGTGTATCAGGTTGTGCGGCAGCCCGTCCTCCATGGTCCAGCGCGCGATCGTGTACTCGTCGACCTTGCGCGCAGGGTCCAGCGCCCACGCGGGGGCGCCGACGAGCAGGACCAGCAGACACAGGCCTTGGATCAGCAGGCGGCGCACGGCGGGCACAGGGTCCGGAGGGGCTTCGACCTCCACAGTATCGGCTGCGGCGGGGGGGTTCTTGAACCCCCGCCGCGCCGGGTCGCTCAGCGCGCGGCGCCCTCTTCCGGCCGCACCTTGAACCAGGCCGCGTACAGCGCCGGCAGGAAGAACAGCGTCAGCACGGTGGCCACGGTCAGGCCGCCCATGATGGCCACCGCCATCGGCCCGAAGAAGGCGCTGCGCGACAGCGGGATCATCGCCAGCACCGCCGCCAGCGCGGTCAGCACGATCGGCCTGAACCGGCGCACGGTGGCGTCGATGATCGCGTGCCAGCGGTCGTGGCCGGCCTGGATGTCCTGGTCGATCTGGTCCACCAGGATCACCGAGTTGCGCATGATCATGCCGGCCAGCGCAATCGTGCCCAGCATCGCCACGAAACCGAACGGCACGCGGAACACCAGCAGCGCCAGCGTCACGCCGATCAGGCCCAGCGGCGCCGTCAGCAGCACGAGCGCCATGCGCGAGAAGCTGCGCAGCTGCAGCATCAGCAGCGTGGTCACGGCGAGCAGGAACAGCGGCATGCCGGCCGCGATGGACTTCTGCCCGCGCGCCGAATCCTCGACGGTGCCGCCGGTTTCCAGCAGGTAACCCTGCGGAAGCGCGGAGCGGATGCCATCCAGCGTCGGCGAAATCTGCGCCACCACCGTCGGTGCCGTCACATCGTCGCTGTTGAGGTCGGCGCGCACGGTCACCGTGGGCAGGCGGTCGCGGTGCCAGATGATGCCGTCCTCGAACGCGTATTCGAGATTGGCGATCTGCGACAACGGCACGCTGCCGCCGCTGCTCGTCGGTACCGCCAGGCTGCCCAGCAGGTCGAGCCGCGTACGCTCTTCCTCGGGACCCCGCAACAGGATCTCGACCAGCTCGTTGCCTTCGCGATAGGTACTGACGCTCAGGCCCGACAGCGAGCCGGACAGGAAGTGCGACACCTGCGCCGTACTGACGCCCAGCGCGCGCGCGCGATCCTGGTCGATCTGCAGCCGCACGATCTTGCTCGGCTCGCTCCAGTCCAGGTTGACGTTGGAGACGTGCGGATTGGCGCGCACCTTCTCCGCCATCTGCCGCGCGATCGCCTGCACGCGATCGACATGCTCGCCGGACACGCGGAACTGGATCGGATACCCGACCGGGGGGCCGTTCTCGAGGCGGGTCACGCGGAACTGCAGTTCGGGGAATTGCGGCGCGACGTCGTCGACCAGCCAGCGACGGGTCGACTCGCGCGCCCGGGTGTCCTGCGTCAGCACCACGAACTGCGAGAAATGCGCCTGCGGCAGCTGCTGGTCCAGCGGCAGGTAGAAGCGGGGCGAACCGGTGCCGATGTAGGCCACGTAGTTGATCACGCCTTCCCGCGTGGCGAGCAGCTTCTCGAGCTTGCGCGCCTGGGCATCGGTGGACTTCAGCGAGCTGCCTTCGGCCAGCTCCAGGTCCACCATCAGTTCGGGACGCACCGAGTCGGGGAAGAACTGCTGCGGCACGAAACGGAACAGCGCGATGGACGCGACGAATGCGGCCGCGGTCACGCCGATCACCAGCCACCGATGGCGCAGGCAGAACGCCAGCCAGCCGCGGAAGCGCTGGTAGAACGGCGTGTGGTACGGATTGTGGTCGTGCGCATCGTGCGCCTTGGGTGCGAGCATGCCGGCGTACTGCGGCCAGCGATCCGCCAGCCGCGCGCGGAACGCATGCCAGCGTGCCGCAGGCGAGCCTGCTTTCGGCGGCTGCGGGTTGCCCAGGTCGGGCAGCATCTTGTCGCCCAGGTAAGGAATGAAGAGCACCGCCGCGATCCACGAAACGACCAGTGCGATCGTCACCACCTGGAACAGCGAACGCGTGTACTCGCCGGTGCTGGATGCAGCCGTCGCGATGGGCAGGAAGCCGGCCGCCGTGACCAGCGTGCCGGTGAGCATGGGGAAGGCGGTCGATTCGTAGGCGAAGCTGGCCGCCTTCAGCCGGTCGAAGCCCTGTTCCATCTTGATGGCCATCATCTCGACCGCGATGATCGCGTCGTCGACCAGCAGGCCCAACGCGAGCACGAGCGCACCGAGCGAGATCTTGTGAAGGCCGATGCCGAAGTAGTGCATCACCGCGAACGTCATCGCCAGCACCAGCGGGATCGACACCGCCACCACCAGCCCCGTGCGCATGCCCAGCGAGAAGAAGCTGACCAGCAGCACGATGATCACCGCTTCCGCCAGCACGCGGACGAACTCGCCCACGGAGGCTTCCACGGCCGCCGGCTGGTCGGACACCTTGCGCAGTTCCATGCCCAGCGGCAGGGTCTTCTGCAGGCGATGGAACTCGGCCTCGAGCGTTTCGCCCAGCGTCAGGATGTCGCCGCCGTCCTTCATCGCCACCGCGATGCCGATGCCCGGCTGCCCCATGAAACGCATGCGTGGCGCGGCCGGGTCGGCGAAGCCGCGCTTGATCTCGGCGATGTCGCCCAGCTTGACGGTACGGCCGCCGGCGCGGATCGGGAATTCGCGGATCTCGTCGACCGACGTGAACTCGCCGCTGATGCGCAGTTGCACCCGATCGGTCGGCGTCTCGAAGAACCCCGCCGGCGTCACCGCGTTCTGTTCTTCCAGCGCCTGCTGCACCGCGTTGAGCGGTATGCCCAGCGTGGCCAGCTTGGTGTTCGACAGCTCGATCCAGATCTTCTCATCCTGCAGGCCCACCAGTTCTACCTTGCCGACATCGTCCACCCGCTGCAGCTCCAGCTGGATGCGGTCGGCGTAATCCTTCATCACCGCGTAGTCGAAGCCTTCGCCGGTCAACGCATAGATGTTGCCGAAGGTGTCGCCGAACTCGTCGTTGAAGAAGGGGCCGATGACGCCGCTGGGCAGCGTGGCGCGGATGTCGCCGACCTTCTTGCGGACCTGGTACCAGAGTTGCGGCATGTCGCGCGACTTCAGGCTGTCGCGCGCAGCGAAGATCACCTGCGATTCGCCCGGCCGCGAATACGAACGGATGTATTCGTAGTTGCCGGTGGTCATCAGCGCCTTCTCGATGCGCTCGGTGACCTGCTGCGAAACTTCTTCGGCCGTCGCGCCCGGCCATACGGTGCGCACCACCATCGCCTTGAACGTGAACGGCGGATCCTCGGATTGCCCCAGGTGCTTGTACGACCACGCACCGATGATGCCGAGCAGGATCATGGTGAACAGCACAAGGCTGCGGTTGGTCAGCGCCCACTCGGAGAGATTGAAGCGGCGCATGCCGTTACTCCGAACGCGTGGCGATCGCCGCCGTGCCACCGGCGCCGACGGGCTTCAGCGGCCGGTTGCTGCGGTCCACCGGAGTGACGACCTGGCCCTCGCGCAGCAGGTGGCCACCCGCGGCGACGACCCAGTCGCTCGCCTTCACGCCCCCCAGCACGGGCACGGAAACGTCTCCGTAGGGTCCGAGCTGCACCGGGCGCGCCTGCACCTTGCCGCTGGCAGGATCGACCACCCACACCGTGGTCGCGCCGTCGTCGCCGCGCTGGATGGCCGACAGCGGCAGTTTCAGCGCCGCCTTCGTGCCGTTCTCCTGCACATAGACTCGGGCGCTCTGGCCCAGTTCGACCTGCTGCTGCGCATCGCCGACCAGGCTGACGCGCGCCGCGTACGTCCGTGTCTGCGCGTCGGCGGCCGGCGCGATTTCGCGGATGGTACCGGGCAGGCGCTGGCCGGGCGCATTCCAGAGTTCGATCATCACCGGCTGCCCCACGCTGAAGGCACGGATGCGGTTCTCGGGCAGTCCGATGGCGACTTCGCGCCCCCCATCGGCTGCGAGCGTGAAGACCGTCTGACCCGCGGCCACGACCTGGCCCGCTTCCGCCTGGCGGCTGGCGATCACGCCATCGCGCGGCGCGCGCAGTTGCGAATAGCCTTCCTGGTTGCGCATCACGTCCATTTGCGCGCGCGCCGCACGCGCCTGGCCCTCGGCGGCTTTCCAGGCGGCCACCTGCGCATCGTAGGCGGACTGGCTGATCAGCTTGTCGCCGACCAGCTTGGCGTAGCGGTCGCGGTCGCCACGGGCGCGGACCAGGTCGGCTTCGGCAGCGGCCAGTTGCGCCTGTGCCGCCTGCGCCTGCAAGGCGAAATCGCCCGCATCCAGTACCGCCAGCACTTCGCCCTTCTGCACGCGTGCACCGGCGTCCACGTTGCGGCGGACCAGGTTGCCGCCGACGCGGAACGACAGCGGACTCTCCTCGCGGGCGCGCACCTCGCCGGCATACGCCGACAATGCGGCATCGGCACCGCCGCCGGGCTGCACCACCAACGCCGGCCGCGGTGTTTCCGCGGGCTGTTCCGCGCTGCAGGCGGCCAAGCCCAGCAGGAGAATTCCGAACACTCCGTTCCAGCGCGTCTGGCGCATGACCGCTCCGTTGCGATTTCAATTAGTGGACTTGGCGGTATAGTATAAATATCGAACCGGGTAGTCTAGTATTACGTCATGGTCAGTCCACGCCCCGCATCCCGCCGCGCCAAGCCCCCCGTCAAGCCCGCCGCGAGCGGCCCCGGCCGGCCGAAGGACCTCGGCAAGCGCGCCGCCATCCTGGAGGCGGCCAAGCAGTTGTTCGCGCGCGAGGGATTCAACGGCGTGAGCATGGACCAGATCGCCGCCGAAGCGGGCGTCTCCAAGCTCACCGTGTACAGCCACTTCGGCGACAAGGACGCGTTGTTCGCTGCCGCGGTCCAGGCCAAGTGCGAGGAGATGCTGCCGGATGCCCTGTTCGAGATCGAACTGACCGGCAGCCTGCGCGACCAGCTGAAGGCCATCGCGCAAGCCTTCTTCGCGCTGATCACCAGCGAGGAGGCCATCAGCACGCATCGCATGATGATGGTCCCCGGCAACATCGACGACAAACTCAAGAAGACGTTCTGGGAAGCCGGCCCGCAGCGCACGCACGAGGCGTTCGCCACGCTGCTGCAGGCGCTGGTGGCCAAGGGCGAACTGGACATCCCGGATGTGGGCACGGCCTCGGTGCAGTTCTTCACCCTGATCAAGGGCGAGGTGCATGCGCGCATGACCTGCGGCCTTTGCAGCCAACCGGGACCGCTCGATACCCGTCGCCACATCGACGCCACCGTGGACATGTTCCTGAGGGCCTATGGCCGCCGCTGAAGCTGAAGCGCCACCCCGCGCGACGGAGGTTGCGGTGACTTCCGGCACTGCGCCCCCGGCCGGACCTGCCGCGATCCTTGCCCAGCGCGGACGATGCCAGCCCGGTAAAATGCCCGGCCCAGCCCTCCGCGTCGGATGACCACCCCCATGACGATCGATTACACCCAGGCCCGCGAAAACATGGTCGAGCAGCAGGTACGTCCCTGGGACGTGCTGGATGCGCGCGTGCTGGAGACGCTGGCCGCGCTGCCGCGCGAGAGCTTCGTGGCCGACGCGCACCGCGCGCTGGCCTACGCGGACCTGGAACTGCCGCTCGGGCATGGCCAGGCGATGGCCAAGCCCGTCATCGAGGGACGCACCCTGCAGGCGCTGAAGCCGCAGGCCGATGAGGACGTGCTGGAGATCGGGACCGGCAGCGGCTACCTGACCGCGTGCCTGGCGCACCTGGCGCGGGACGTCGTCAGCCTGGAGATCCACCCCGACCTCGCCGACGCTGCGCGCGCGCGCCTCGAGGCCGCCGGACTCGGCAGCAACGTGCGCATCGAGACCGCCGATGCGCTGGCCTGGGACACCGACCGTCGTTTCGATGTTGTCTGCGTGACCGGCGCGGTCGCCGCCGTGCCCGCGCGCTTCCTGCAGTGGCTGCGTCCGGGCGGACGCCTGTTCGTCGTGCAGGGCGTGTCGCCGGTGATGGAAGCCGTGCTGCACGTCAACGATGTCAACGGCCCCCGCATCGACTCGTTGTTCGAAACCGACCTCCCCTATCTGGTCGGCGCCGCGCCGGCGCCCCAGTTCGTCTTCTGAAGAAATACACAAAGGAACCCGCATGAGCCGTCGCCCCCTCGTACTCGCGCTCGCACTGGCCTTGCCGGTCGCGGCGAACGCCACCGACCTGATGCAGACCTATGAGCTGGCGCGCACCGGCGACCCCCAGCTCTCCATCGCGGAGTCCACCCGCCTGATCGACAAGGAAGGCGCCGTGCAGGCGCGCGCTGTCCTGCTGCCGCAGATCACCGGCAGCGCCGGCTATGAGCTGACCCACAGCAGCCGTCCGGGCGATCCCACCGGCGACGGCAAGAGCCGCAGCTATGGCGCCTCGGTCAGCCAGACGATCTTCGACTGGAGCCGCATCGCCAACCTGCGCGGCCAGCGCGCCATCAGCCAGGCCGCCGACTACGATCTGGCGTCGGCGAACAACCTGCTGATCACGCGCACGTCGGCGGCCTACTTCAACGTGCTGATCGGCATCGAGTCGCTGGCCGCCGCCGAGACCAACGAGGCCGCATCGAAAAAGCAGTTCGATTACGCGCAGAAGCGCCTCGATGTCGGCCTGGCGCCGATCACCGACGTGCACGAAGCCCGTGCGCAGTACGACAGCGCGCGCGCCAACACCATCCTCGCGCGCAACGCGCTGGACGACAGCTACCGCGCGCTGGCCGAGATCACCGGCCAGCCGATCAGCGGCCTGAAGGGCCTGCCGGACGACTTCCGTCCGGAACTGCCGCCCGAGCAGAACGCGCAGGCGTGGGTGGATCGCGCGCTCGAGCAGAACCCGGACCTGAAGTCGGCCGAGTACGTGCTGGAATCGGCACGGCATGGCGTATCCAGCGCGCGCGCGGGCCACTATCCCACGCTGAACTTCCGCGGCGGCTATTCCAATGGCACCGACTGGGACAGTGTGCCCGGCACGCTGTCGCGCGATGGCGAGGGCTACAACTGGGGCGTGACGCTGACCGTGCCGATCTTCTCCGGCGGCGCCACCCAGTCCGGCGTGCGCCAGGCTCTGGCCCAGCGCGACCGCGCGGCCGACGGCATGGAGCAGACCCGCCGCGCCCTGATCCGCAACACCAGCAACGCCTACCAGGCGCTGGTCGCCGGCGTGACCGAAGTGGAGGCCCGCCGCCTGGCCGTGTTCTCCGCGCAGAGCGCGCTGGACGCCTCGCAGGTCGGCCTGGAGGTCGGTACCCGTACCGTGCTGGACGTGCTGCAGAACCAGCGCACGCTGTTCCAGGCGCAGGTGGAGTACGCACAGGCACGCTACAACTTCCTGCAGAACCGCCTGCTGCTGGAACAGGCCGCCGGTACGCTCGACGGCGCCGACGTGCAGGACGTCAACCGTCTGCTGACCGCCGACGCCGAAGCGCGCCTGTCGTCGCAGCCGGTGTCGCAGTAAGCACCTCGCGTCCCGTGCGCGATGACGACGGCGGGCTTCGGCCCGCCGTCGTCGTTTCCGGAGTGCCACGCTGTCGTGGCAGCGGCGTCAGTCGCGATGCGAGCGGTGCCTGGCCGCCCAAGCGCTCGCGACTCACGTCGCTCCCACGGCCAGCTCACCTACTTCCGGTTCAGATCGCGCCGAGCGCACGCAGCGAGGCGATCTCCACCTCGTCGTAGCCAGCCTCGCGCAACACCTCGTCGGTATGCTGTCCGAGCAGCGGCGGCGCATGCCGCAGATCGACCGGCGTCGCCGACAGCTTGAGAGGACTCGCAACGAGTGGCACCGCGCCGGCATGCGGATGTTCGATGCACGTGACCATGTCGCGCGCCTTCACCTGCGGATCGGCGAACACGTCGGCGATGTCGTTGACCGGCCCGCAGGGGATGCCTGCCGCTTCCAGCAAGGCAAGCCAGCCTTGCCGCTCCCGGGCATGAAACGCGTCCTGCAGCAGGGGGACCAACGCATCGCGATGGCGCACGCGCGCGGCGTTGGTCGCGTAGCGCGGATCGCCGGCCAGCGCCGCGAGATCCAGCAGTTCGCACAGACGCACGAACTGCCGGTCGTTGCCGACCGCCACGATGATGTGCCCATCGGCGACGGCGAAGACCTGGTACGGCACGATGTTCGCGTGGGCGTTGCCCTGCCGTGGCGGCACCTCGCCACCCACCAGATAGTGGCTGCCGAGATTGGCCAGCATCGCGACCTGCGCATCCAGCAGCGCCATGTCGATCACCTGGCCTTCGCCGGTGGCATCGCGGTGGCGCAGCGCGGCGAGGATGGCGACGGTGGCATACATGCCGGTGAACAGGTCGGCGACCGCCACGCCCACCTTCTGCGGCTCGCCGTTCGCGGCGCCGGTGACGCCCATCAGGCCACCCAGGCCCTGGATGGCGAAGTCGTAGCCGGCGCGGCGCGCATAGGGTCCATCCTGCCCGAAGCCAGTGATCGAGCAGTAGACCAGGCGCGGATTGGCGGCGCGCAAGGTGGATGCATCCAGGCGATAGCGCGCCATGTCGCCGACCTTGAAATTTTCCACCAGCACGTCGCTTTCCGACGCCAGGCGGCGGATGACCGCCTGCCCCTCCTCGGTGGCGATGTCGACCGCCAGCGAGCGCTTGTTGCGGTTCGTGCAAAGGTAGTAAGCGGACTCGCCGGTTTCATTGCCATCGGCATCGCGCAGGAAGGGAGGCCCCCAGCCACGCGTATCGTCGCCGCTGCCGGGACGTTCCACCTTGACGACATCGGCACCGAGGTCCGCGAGGACCTGCGTGCACCACGGACCGGCAAGGACGCGGGTCAGGTCCAGGACGCGGACGCCGGCCAGGGCGCGGGGCACCGCCGGGTTCATGCCACCGGGGCCGGCAGGTGCGGCGCGATCATCGCCAGCGTGCGCGCGAGTGCACCCCGGCCGTGTTCGACCAGCGCGCGGCCGCGATCGGCGACCTCGCGACGGCGGCCGTCGTCGGCAAGCAGGGCTTCGATCGCATCGCCCACGCCGGCGGCATCGGGAGCGATCACCAGCGCGTCGGCTTCCACCAGGCGGCGGGAGATCTCGCTGAAGTTGTGCAGGTGCGGCCCCGTCACCACGGGCGTGCCGACGGCGGCCGGTTCCAGCAGGTTGTGTCCGCCGATCGCCTGCAGGCTGCCGCCCACGAAGGCCACGTCCGCGCAGGCATAGAACGCCATCAGCTCGCCCAGCGTGTCGAGCACGAAGACCTCGTTACCCACGGAGGGCCAGCGCTCGCCACGCCGCGTACCGACATGCCAGCCAGCCTCGCGTGCCGCCTCGGCGACGCGCGGGAATCGCTCCGGATGCCGTGGCGCCCACAACAGCAGCAGGTCCGGCCACCGCTGGCGCAGGCGCGCGTGCAGGGCGAGCACGGGCGCCTCCTCGTCTTCGTGCGTACTGGCGGCGATCCAAACGCGTCGCCCGCCGGCGAGATGCTGGCGGAAATCCGCGACCACGTCGCGCACGTTGTCCGGAACGGGAATGTCGAACTTGAGGTTGCCCACATCGCGCACCTGCTCCGGCAGCGCGCCCAGTTGCACGAAGCGACCCGCGTCGTCGCCGGATTGCGCGGCCACCCTGCGTACCGTGCGCAGGGTGCGCGCGATCAGCGGCCGCAGCACGCTGTAGCCGCGCAGCGAGCGCGCCGACAGGCGTGCATTGAGGATGTAGACCGGCACGCGACGGTCGTGGCAGCCGAACAGCAGGCTGGGCCACAGTTCGGTTTCCATGATCAGTGCGAGTCGCGGACGGAAGTGGCCGAGGAAGCGCGCCACCGCGCCCGGCAGGTCGTACGGCGAGTAGACGTGCAGCACGCGCTCGCCCCACAGCGCCTGCACGCGCTGCGAGCCGGTCGGCGTGATGGTGGTGATGAGCAGGCGCAGCCCGCGGTGCCGCTTCAGCAGCGCATCGACGACCGGCGCCGCCGCGTTCACCTCGCCGACCGACACGGCATGCAGCCAGACATCGACGACGCCGCCCGGCATGTCGTAGCTGCCGTAGCGTTCGTTCCAGCGCTGGAAGTATTCCGGGTAGCGGAAGCCGCGCCAGATCAGGTGGTACACCGTGACGGGCGTCAGGATGTACAGCACCACCGAATAGAGGGCGCGCAACAGGCGTTCGGCGGTGCGGTTCGACATGGGCGACAAGGATACCCGCGGCCACCGCTACAATGCGTCATGGCCGACTCCGAGAAGCGATCCTCCGACCCCGGCGAACGTCCACCCCTCGGGCCGCGGCAGTGGCCGTCGTGGCTGGGCATCGGGCTGGCATGGCTGGTCGCCCGGCTGCCGTGGGCCGTGCAGCGCCCGCTCGGACGCGCCGTGGGCGCCCTGCTGTACCGCGTGCTGCGGGAACGCCGGCATGTGGCGCGGCGCAATATCGCCCTGTGCTTTCCGGAACTCGATGCGCAGGCCCAGGAAGCGCTGGCGCGCGCCGGTTTCGGCGAACTGGGCATCGGACTGTTCGAGTTCGCTCGCGCCTGGTGGGGCAGCGTCGCGCCGATGCGGAAAGGCCTGCGGGTCGAAGGACTGGAGCATCTTGCCGCTGCGCGCGCGGGTGGCCGCGGCGTCATCGTGGTGTCCGGCCACTTCACCACGCTGGAGATATCGGCGCGCCTGATGTGCGATTACGCGCCACTGGCCGGCATGTACCGTCCCCACAACCAGGGGGCGATGGAGTGGGCGGTCAAGCGCGGCCGGCTGCGCTATGCCACCGCCATGTTCACCCGCGACGAACTGCGCCCGGCGCTGAAGCACCTGAAGCAGGGCGGCCTGCTGTGGTTCGCGCCGGACCAGGACACCCGCCGCGGCGACAGCGTGTTCGTTCCGTTCTTCGGGCATCCCGCCTACAGCCTGACGTCGACGCACCAACTCGCCCGCCTGTCCGGTGCGGCGGTGATGGCGTTCTCCCATGTCCGGCGCGACGACGGTGGCTACACGCTCACCCTGTCGCCCGCGTTCGAGGATTTCCCGTCGACGGACGCCACCGCCGACACGGCACGCGTGATCGCCGCCATCGAAGCCATGGTGCGAAAGGCGCCGACGCAGTACCTGTGGATCCATCGCCGCTTCAAGCGCCAGCCCGACGGGCGCGGCGAACTCTACCGATAGAGGTTCGGCTCGCCGGGTGGCCGTGTCTTGAACCGTCGGTGCACCCACAGATACTGCTCGGGATGCTGGCGCACGACCGCCTCCAGCTCGGCCATGTAGCGGGCGGCGTCCTGCGCCGGGTCGCCACTCGGCCATCCGCGCCAGGTGGGCTCGACGCGCAGCTGGTAGCGACCGTCATCGTCGCGATGGAACCAGAACGGCAATACCACCGCATTGCCGCGGCGCGCGAGATCCGGCGTGGCGGTCAGCGTGGCGGCCGGCACGCCGAAGAACGGCACGAACGCGTTCTGGTAGTTGAAATCCTGGTCGGCCGAATACGCCACGATGCCGCCGCGCGACAATGCGCGCAGCAGGCCGCGCACGTCCTTCTTGGCGATCACGTCGGCGAACACGCGACGCCGCGCGCCGTCCAGCAGGCGCTCGATGCAGGGATCGTTGTTGCGCCGCGCGACGATGGTCACGCGTTCGCCCAGTGCCTCGCCGAGCAGTCGCGCGCACAGTTCCGAATGCGGGATGTGTCCGCCGAACAGCAGGATGCCGCGTCCCTGCGCCTGCGCGGCGCGCACGTGTTCCAGCCCTTGCACGTCGGCAAGCCCGCGCAGCGCATGGGCGGGGGCGTACCAGCCGCGGATGAGTTCGAGGGCCCCGGTCACCGTGGCATGCACGGTGTCGCGCAGCAGACGTGCCTGCGCCTGCGCGTCGCGCTCGGGAAAACACAGTGCGATGTTGGTGGCCGCATGCCGCCGGCGCTTGGCCAGCAGGGGCCACAGCAGGAAGGTGGCCAGACGCCCCATCGCCAGCAGCACCGCCTGCGGCACGCGTGCGACGCCATGGGCCAGCAGGTTGGCGGGCGCTATGAACCAGCAGCGCCGGCCGGGCGAACGCTCATTCGTCATCGCGCGCAAGCAGGCTGCCTGCGTATAGCGCCGCGAGCATCAGGGTCAGGCCACCCCAGAACGTCGAATAGAACGCCAGGTGGGTGTTGAAAGGAAATACCGTGACCGCCAGCGCCAGCATGGCGGGCCGCGCCCGGTCCTTGGCCTGCGGCCTGGCATAGCGCCACGCGCGCCATGCCAGCGCCGCGCCCGCCAGCCACAGCAGCAGACCGATGATGCCGGTCTCGCTGAGCACCTCGAGTACGATCTGGTGGGCGTGGTACGCGGGGCCCTGTCCCCACGCCGGTCGTCCATCGGCGCTGGCATCGCAGGCGGGAAACGCTTCGCGGAAGCCCCGCGCGCCGACCCCGTTCACCGGATGGCGCGCGATCATGCAGCCCGCCGCCGACCAGATCTGGCCACGTCCGGACAATGCCGTGTCCACGCCCGCCTCGCTGGCGGTCAGGGCATGGGTGGTGAGCAGGATGCGCTCGCGCACCTGCGGCGACGCTACGGTCAGCACCGCCAGCAGCACGGCGCCAAAGGCGAACACGGCCAGCAGCCGCTTCCAGCCCAGCAGCTTCCAGCCCGAGAACACCAGCACCAGTGCGTAGGTGATCCAGGCCGCGCGCGCGCCCGCCAGCAGCACCACGACACCGATCGCCGCCGAGGCCAGCAGCCAGCCCGCGACCTGCAGGCGTCGGGCAGCGGCGAACAGCAGGAACGGCGACAGGCTCGCCATCACCACGCCAAGCTTGCGGTTGCAGGGACCGAGGAAGCCGCTGAGGCGGTCGATGCCGGCCATCTGCTCCGCCGTGCACATCGGGCGTCCGCTGATCAGGTGCTTTAGCTGGTCCAGGCCCCAGAACAACGGGCTGGTGCCGAACAGCGCCTGCGCCAGCGCGTCGATCGTCCAGACGGCCACGATGACGGCCAGCCCGGTGAACGTGGTGTGCCGCGCGCGCGCGTTCGCGACGGAGGCGGCCACCAGCCAGAGGAACGGCAGGTAGCGCAGGTCCACCGCCGCCTCGCGCAATGCGCGGGGCGCATCGACCGCATCGATCGCGGAGATCGCCTGGGGCAACCAGTACGCAGCGAACAGGGCGCTGGTCAGCGCCCACGCCGCCCCGCTGAGCAGGCGCGCGCTGCCCCGGAAACGGCCGAGCAACAGGCGGATGATCGCCGCCAGGGCACCCAGCACCATCACGCCTTCCGCATACCCCGGCGCCGGCCACAGGGCGACGAACGTCAGCACCCAGGCAGGCGCCCAGCGCCAGCCGTGCGGTGCACGATGGGCGGACGTATCAGGGATCGATGGCGAGTCGGCGGTCATCGGCGAGATCGTGGTAGAGGGCGAGCGTGGCGTCCTGCATCGCGCGCAGGGTGTAAGACTCCATCGTAGCCAATGCCGGCGGCGGATGGGCGAGCGCTGCTTTCACGGTATCGAGCAGGCGGTATTCATCGAACGCCGGCACCGCACCCGCCGGCTGCAGTTCGCCGAGCAGTTCCCCGACACCGCCATGCCTCCAGCCCACGACGGGACGACCCACCGACAGGCTCTCGATGACGGTGCGGCCAAAGGCCTCGGGCTTGCGCGACAGTTGCAGCACCACGTCGCTGGCGGCGTACGCACGCGCGATCTCCGTCGTCGGTGGCGTGGTCGCAAGGGCGTCGGCACAGCCGGTGCGTGCGGCATCATTTTCCAGATCCGCCACATACTGCTCACGACCGGCCTCGCGCGCACCCGGCATCCACAGGCGGACATCGCTGCCGGCGGCACGCAGGCGACCCAGCAGCGCGATGGCGTCGTGATGGCCCTTCAACCGGGTGCCACGGCCCGGCAGCAGCAGCAGCGGAGCATCCCCTGCGAGCGATGGATGCTGCATCGCCGCCCACGCACGCGCATCGCGATCAGGATAAAGGGCGCGCGGGAACTGCGCCGGGTCGATGCCACGCGGGATCACCACCAGCTTGCGCGGATCCGTGCGCGGGTAGTGCTGCAGCAGGTAGCGACGCACCGTGTCCGACACGCAGATCACGCGTTCGCCATGGGTCATCACGGCGCTGTAGCGGCTCGGCGAATTGAGCCCGTGCATGGTGGTGACGAAACGGGGCCGCGACGTCGCCGGCATGCCGCGCAGCGCCCACAGGCCGAGCCATGCGGGCAGGCGCGAGCGCGCATGCACGATGTCGGCACCGACCTGCGCGAACAGCTGCCGCAGTGCGGCCACATGGCGCAGCGTCAGCAGCGACTTGCGGCCGATGGCGAGGGTGATGTGTTCGGCGCCACTGCTGCGCAGGGCGGGTTCAAGGCGTCCGCCGGCCGAGACGACCACGGCGCGATGGCCAGCGCGCACCAGCGCATCGGCGATCTCAAGGGTGGAGCGTTCGACACCGCCGGATTCCAGCGCCGGCAGCAACTGGACGACGGTCAGTCGGCGCATGGTCGGCGGGCCATGCGGAAGGGCGGCATCGTCCGGTCAGTCGGCCAGGACGAAGTGCGACCCGCAGTACGGGCACTGCACGTCGCCCCCGGGCGCGTCCTCGATGGGCAGGTAGACGCGCGGGTGCGAATTCCACAGCGCCATGGACGGCAGCGGGCAGCTCAGCGGCAGGTCGCTCCGCGACACGGTGTAGCGCTTCTCGGCGTTGGCGGGCGCGGTGGCGGTCTGGCTCATGGCGGTGGCGAATCGCAGAACAGGGGGTGCCCAGTCTACCAGCCGCCCCGGACCGTCCCAAGGCGCGGTGCCGGCAACGAAGAACGCCGCCCCTGGGGGCGGCGTTCGGGATCACGTCGGCGAGGGAACCGGCTTACTTCTTGGCGTCGGCCGTCGCTTCGGTGGTGATCTTCAGCGTGACTTCGTCGCTGACCATCGGCGCATAGGCACCCAGGCCGAAGTCGCTGCGCTTCACGGTGGCGGTGGCGTCGAAGCCGATCGCCGGCACCTTCTTCATCGGGTGCTCGCCGGCCTTGTTGAGGGTCACGTCCAGCACCACCGGCTTGGTGACGCCCTTGATGGTCAGGTCGCCGGTGACCTTCAGCTTGCCTTCGCCGGCAGCCTCGACCTTCGTGCTCTTGAAGGTGGCGCTGGGGTACTTGGCGGCGTCGAACCACTTGTCGCTGGTCAGGTGGTCGTAGAACTGGTCGGCCAGCGCGCTCAGGCCGGTCAGCGGCAGGGTGACCTGCACGCTGGAGGCCGAAACCTTGTCGGCGTCGTACACGAGGGTGCCGTCGGCCTGGCCGAAGTTGGCGCTCGGGTTCGAGTAGCCGAAGTGGTTCCAGCTGGCCAGCACATTGGTATGGCCGGGATCGAGCTTGTAGGTCACCGGCGCGGCGAACGCGGCACCGGCAAAGGCGAACAGGGCGGCAACGAGCAGGGTCTTGCGCATGGGGAAATCTCCGGTGGGTGGGGTATCAGAGGATGCGCGCGGCTTCGTCGAAGCCCAGGCGCGGGGAACGCGGGAAGATGCTGGACGGATCGCCATGGCCGAGGTTGACCAGGATGTCGGACTTGATCGCGGTGCCGGCGAAGAAAGCCTCGTCGACCTTGCCGGCGTCGAAGCCGGTCATGGGGCCGGCGTCCAGGCCCAGCGCGCGCGCGGCGAGGATCAGGTAGGCCGCCTGCAGGCTCGCATTGCGCAGCGCCGGCTTGAACCGGTTCTCGCGCGGCCCCTCGAACCAGGCCTTGGCATCGGTGTGCGGGAACAGGAACGGCAGCTTCTCGTGGAAGTCCTCGTCGCGCCCGATGATCACTGTCACCGGTGCCGCCATCGTCTTGGCATAGTTGCCTTCGTCCAGCGCCGGACCCAGCTTGGCCTTGGCCTCGGCCGACTTCACGAACACGAAACGCGCCGGCGTGGTGTTGGCCTGCGTGGGGCCGAACTTCAGCAGGTCGTACAACTGGCGCAGCGTGTCGTCGCTGACCTCGCCACTGAAGGCGTTGTAGGTGCGCGCAGTGCGGAACAACTGGTCGAGCGAAGCGGCGTCGAGGGCGTGGGACATGGGCAACCTGCAGCGGAAGGGAGGGAAGCCCGAGGTGCCGGGCCAGCGAATGCGGGGGAGTGTAGAGTGTCCTGACTATGGCCACATCCAATCGCCCCGGAACGGATTGTTTTAACCAGTGGAACGAAAAAGTCCTGTGATGGCCGATGCGCCCCGCCTCTGCACGCTGAGCGACGGCCATGCCGGCAATGTGCGGCAGGCTGCGGCGCTGGCGCGCGCCCTGGGCCTGCACGCGGACGAGATCACGCTGGCGGCGCGCGCGCCTTGGCGCTGGGTGGCGCCGCGTTCGCTACCCGGCGCGCCGACCGCGTTCGGAGCGGCCTTCCGCACCATGTGGAACGCACCGCCCGCGCTGGCCATCGGCTGCGGACGCCAGGCGGCGCTGGCGACGCGGCTGCTGCGCGATCGCGGCAGCCGCGTCGTCCAGATCCTCGACCCTCGCATCGATCCGTCGCATTGGGATCTGGTGATCGCCCCGGCGCACGACGGACTGGCCGGCGCGAACGTGCTCACCCTGCTCGGCAGCCTGAATCCGGTCGACGACGCCTGGCTGTCCGCTGCGCGCGGCGCGTTCGCGGCGTTGGCTGCCCTGCCCTCGCCACGCACGGCACTGCTGATCGGCGGCGGCAGCGCGCACTACGCCTTCGACGACGCTGCGTTCGCACGCCTCGCCACGGCGCTCGACGACACGACGGGCGCAGGCAGCCTGATGATCACGACGTCGCGACGCACCTCCCGCGACATCGTGCAGCGCGTTCGCCAACGCTACGCCGCGCGCCCGCACACCGTGCTCTGGTGCGATGCGAGCGACGGTCCCAATCCCTACGCAGGGCTGCTGGCCTGGGCCGACCGCATCGTCTGCACGCCGGAATCGGTCAACATGGTGTCGGAAGCCTGCGGCACGCGCGTGCCCGTGCAGGTCTTCGAGCCGGATCGCGTTGGCGGACGTCCCCGCCGCTTCCTGGACACGCTGGTCGCGCGCGGACGCATCCGCGATCTCGCCGACGCGTCGCCTGCCTTCGACGGTGAACCCTTGCGCGAAACCGCCCGCATCGCCGCCGACGTGCGCGCCCGCCTGGAGCTCTATCGCTGGAACGGTCATACAAGCAGTTCTTTGTAGGAGCGGGCCATGCCCGCGGTGCTCTTGATTCGGCATCCGGAGCAAAAGCATCGCGGGCATGGCCCGCTCCCACAAAGAACGAAGGGCTACGCCGGATCGAAGGCAAGTCCGTGCGCCGCCGTGGTCCGCTGCACCACCGCGCGGGCCGTCGCCAGTGCCGCGTTCTCGACCACCAGCCGCGGACGCCGGTCGAGCGTGCAGCCCAGACCTTCGGCGACGAAGGTCGCATGCACGGCATCGAGGGCGTCGGCCTCGTCCGTCGACAGTGCCCCTTGCGCCGCCAGTGTCGCGACAAGGCCGGGCGTATCGCGGGGCGACAGCAGGGCCGGTTGCGCCGCTGCGTCACGCAGTACCAGGTACTGCACCAGGAACTCGAGGTCGACCAGGCCTCCCGCCCCCTGCTTCAGGTCGAAGCGGGCGACATCGCTGCGGTCCAGCTCGCTGCGCATGCGCGCACGCATCCTGATCACGTCATCGCGCAGTGCGCCGGCGTCGCGCGCGCGCGCCAGCGTGGCCGTCCGCACGTCTTCGAACGCCTGCCGCAGCGTGGCATCGCCGGCGATGGCGCGCGCGCGGACCAGCGCCTGATGTTCCCACGTCCATGCGCGCTCGCGCTGGTACTCCGTGAAACTGGCCAGCGACGACACCAGCAGGCCTTTCGCGCCGTCCGGGCGCAGGCGCACATCCACGTCGTAGAGTCGGCCCGCTGCCGTGACCGCGCCGAGCAATGCCACGATCTTCTGCGCCAACCGCGCATACCAGCGACCCGCTTCCATCGGCCGCAGCCCATCGGAGTCCGCCTCCGGCGGCGCATCGAACAGGAACACGAGGTCGAGATCGGAGCCGAAGCCGAGTTCTTCGCCGCCGAGGCTGCCGTAACCCACCACCGCGAACCGACCCGACCCGACCACGCCGTGCGAGGCGGCGACGTCGCGCGTGGCGACCTGAACCACGACGCCGACGACTTCGTCCGCCAGCCACGCCAGCTGGCGCACGCTGTCGCGCGCCGACTGGCGTCCGTCCAGCGCGGCCAGCGCCACGCGGAAGCTAAGGGCCAGGCGGCGCTCGTTCAATACGCGCAGGCACGTCTCCGGATCGTCTTCGAGCAGCGCGGCCTCGCACTCCGCGCGCAGTTCACCGCGGTCGGGCATCGGGCCGGAGACGCGCGTGTCAAGCAGTTCGTCCAGCAACAACGGGTACTGGGCCAGTCGTTCGGACAACAGTGCGCTGCGTGCCAAGACGTCGACCAGCCGCCCCAACGCGCTGGGCTGCTCATCGAGCAGGGCCAGATAGCTTGCGCGCCGCAGGATGGCCTGCAGCAGCGACAGCACGCGTCGCAGCGCGGCATCCGGCTGCGACGAACGCGCGCAGGCATCGAGCAAGGCGGGCACCACGCGATCCAGGCGCGCACGCGCGGCATCGGACAACGCGCGCACGCCACTGAACTGCACGAATTCGCGCAGTGCGCCATCCGCGCTGCCGGCATCGGCGAATCCGGACAACGCCAGCACCTGCGCATCGCCCCCGTCGGGCAATGCGCGCCAGTACAGCGCCAACGCACCCGGCGCGGCATCGCGCTGGCGCGGCGCCAGCAGTTCGGCGAACTCGGCGGACACGCGTGCGCGCTGCACATCCAGGGCCGCACGCAGCGCTCCCCAATCCGGATGGTCGAGACCCCGTGCGATGCGGTGACGCTCCAGCGGATCCTCGGGCAGTGCGTGCGTCTGTGCATCGCGCAGCATCTGCAGGCGGTTCTCCAGCCGGCGCAGGAAACGGTAGGCCTGTATCAGCGCCTCGCCTTCCTCCGGCGACACCTGGCGTGCCGCCACCAGCGCCGGCAGCGCCACGCGCAGGCGCCGTTCGCGCAGGGTCGCTTCGCGCCCCCCGCGGATGAGCTGCAAGGCCTGCACCAGGAATTCGATTTCGCGGATACCGCCCGGGCCGCGCTTGATGTCGTCGGCCAGTTCGCGGCGCGCGACCTCGGCAGCGATGGCGGCCTTCATTTCGCGCAGGCCATCGAGGGCGGTGTAGTCCAGGTACCGGCGATAGACGAACGGCCGCAATGACTCCAGCCAGCGCTCCCCCGCCTCGATGTCGCCGGCGACCGCGCGCGCCTTCAACCATGCATAGCGTTCCCAGTCGCGGCCTTCGCGCTGGAAGTACTGGTCCATCCCGGCGAACGACAACGCAAGGCGACCCGCATTGCCGAAAGGACGCAGGCGAAGGTCGACGCGATGGCAGAAGCCGTCGACGGTCGGCTCATCCAGGAGTTTCGCCAGACGCTGGCCCAGCCGCATGAAGTAGTCCTCGGCGGCGAGCGATCGCGCGCCGTCGGATTCGCCCCCTTGCGGATACGCATAGACCAGGTCGATATCGGAAGAGAAGTTCAGTTCACCGCCGCCCAGCTTGCCCAGGCCGAACACCACCAGGCGCTGCACACTACCGTCGGGTGCACGCACGACGCCATGCCGTTGCGCGAACTCGGCTTCCAGCGCGTCGAGCGCGGTCTGCAGGCAGACCTCGGCCAGGCGCGTGGTGCCGGCCAGCGTGTCGTCGACCGTGTCCAGGCCATGCACGTCGCGCCACACCAGCCGAGTCGACTCGGCGGCGCGGTAACGACGCAGCAGCTCGGGCCATTGCGCGGTGTTGTCGGTCGTCAGTGCGGGCACCGGCCACGGCGCGGCGCCATCGTCGCGCAACAGTACGGTCAGCAGATCGGGCTGGCGGCGCAGGGTTTCGAGCGCGAGGTCGCTCGTGGCGATCACGCTCGACACACGATCGACGTGGCCGGTGTCTGCGAGCAGTCCCTCCATGTCGGCGGACACGGCGCGCAGTCGCGCCAGACCGCGTTCGATCAGTGCATCGCGTTCCGTGTCCAGGGACGAGGTCGCATCGTTCATGGCGGCGATTCTGGCATGCGCCGCGACTGTTGTAGGAGCGACGTCAGTCGCGACCGGAGTTCGTCAGACCACGGCGATGTCAAACCAGCAAGAATTCGCTCCGACCGTCCCCCTGCGCACCTTGGCTGCCGCGTCGTGCGGTCGCGACTGACGTCGCTCCTACGACAGGCGGGATCAGGCCGCCTGCGAAAGATCCGGCAGCACGGCCTCGTGCCGCAGCGACAGGCCGAACTGCTCCGCCATGTGCTTAAGCAGCACCGGCTTCACCTGGTCCATACCGGAGGGACCGCCGAGATCCGCCAGCGAAACGACCTGCAGGCCCTGATAGCCGCACGGATTGATGCGGTGGAACGGTCCGAGATCCATCGCGATGTTGAACGCGAGGCCATGGAAGGTGCAGCCGCGCCGCACGCGGATGCCGAGCGCGCCGATCTTGGCGCCGGCCACGTAGACGCCGGGAGCGCCGTCCTTGCGTTCGGCATGCACGTTCCACTCTGCCAGCGTATCGATCATCGCCTGCTCGATCCTGCAGACGTAGTCGCGCACGCCGACCTTCAGGCGCTTCAGGTCGAACAGCGGATACGCAACGATCTGGCCGGGGCCGTGGTACGTCACCTGTCCGCCACGGTCGACATGGACGACCGGGATGTCGCCCGCCGCAAGCACGTGCTCGGGCTTGCCGGCCTGGCCGAGGGTGAACACCGGGTCGTGCTCCACCAGCCACAGTTCGTCGCCGGTCGCGTCGGTACGCGCATCGGTGAAGCGTTGCATGGCGCGCCAGACCGGCTCGTAGGCCTGGCGGCCGAGCTCGCGGACAGCGCAGGGCGAGGTCACAGCGTCCACTTCACTTCCGGGTGGTCGCGCAGGGCTTCATGCGCCGCGTCGTACTGCGCGCGGTCGTTGGCCTGGAAGCGGATGCGCACGGACACGTACTTGCCGTTGGTGGAATGCTTCCAGCTGATGTCTTCGTGCAGCACCTCGACGCCTTTCGATTCCAGCAGGCGGGGCAGCTCGGTCTCCAGGCCGGTGCCGGCCGAGCCCATGGCGCTGAGCTCGAAGGTGCCGGGAAACTGGAAGCCGTGTTCGGGGTTGTCGGATTTGATTTCCATGCCCGGATTATTGGGATGCGGGCAGCGAAAGCCAAGCCACGCCACCCGGGAACGACGAAGGGCCGCGTGCGCGGCCCTTCGTCTTCACCCGGCGCGGCGGTTCAGCGCGCCAGCTGCACCAGGCTGGACGAGACCCAGCCCTTGTTGCCGAGTTCGTCCTCGACTTCCCACATCACCCCGTCCTTGTTGCCGGTGGGGTACAGCATCATGCCGGGATCCAGGTCGCGCACGGCCTTGCCGGTGCCCTTCGGGTTGGCGAACAGGCGGCCGGGCTTGGTCATCTCCACCGCCTGCTGGGCATTGGATGCCGAGGCATTGCCGGACAGGCCGCCCAGCTCGCTGACCAGGTTGGTGTAGGCCTGCAGGTAGGCCAGCGTGATGACCTGGCCGATCTCGGTGTTGGCGTAACCGCTGGCACCGCCACCGCCCCAGTGGCTGCCGGTGAACAGGCTGCCGCCCGCGCCCCAGCCGATGTCGGTCTTCTTGGCGCTGCCTTCGGCCATGGCGACCTGCTCGGAAGAACGCACGTCGGTGACGGTCAGGACGACGTCGGCGGTCTTCTTCTTGAAGTCCAGTCCGCCCACCACCCGACCGACGTTGCCACCCATCAGTCCGCCCAGCAGGCCGCTGATGGCATTGCCGCCGGCATTGCTGTTCTGCGAGATCAGGTCGGGCACCAGCACGTAATCGGCGGCACGGATCTGGCCCTTGCCGATGTTGGAGCGGTTGCGCAGCTCCCCACTGGCGGCCAGATCGCGCTCGGCCATCGCCGCACCCATGCCAACCCCACGGTCCACCAGCGTGAAGCAGCGCGACTTGTTGACGAACACCTTGATCAGCTTCGACGGTGCCGGCAGCTGCTGGCCACTCCACCAGTTCACGCCGTCCTCGGGCTCGATCACCGAGATGGTGCCCAGCGGCTTGCTGCAGGTCGGGATCTCCGCGGTCTGCTGCTTGCGCTGGTCCTGCGCGCTCTGGCGCTGCGCCCAGGCGGGTGTCGTCGCAGCGGCCGCCATCAGCAGGCAGGCCGTCATCGTCATCTTCTTGCAGGTTCCCCTGTTCACGCGTGCTTCTCCTTGAGAATGATGGTGCCCGCACCCCGCGGACCTTCCATTGCGGGCGTGGCCTGCGTTCGCGTGCCGGGTCGCCCGACCGCGATGATAGGCGAAGAATGCGGTTTCGCTGGCTACACACGAAAAGAGTGACATCCAAAGGCCATCGGGCAAGGCGGGGAGGCGATACGGCGATAATGCCCGCCCTTCCCGCGAGGTCCGCCGTGCCCTATCTGCTCTCCAGCGTCGTCTGCAGCGTGCTCGTGTCGGTCCTGCTGAAGCTCATGCAGCGGCGCGGCATCGACACGGCCCAAGGCATCGCCTGGAACTACCTGGCCGCCTCCCTGCTGTGCTTCACCCTGCTGGATCCGCCGCTGTCGGCACTGGCCGCTGCGCATGCTCCGTGGCCCGCGCTCGCGCTGCTGGCGGTCCTGCTGCCGGGCATCTTCCTGGCGCTGTCGGCCTCGGTGAAGGCGGCCGGCATCGTGCGCACCGACATCGCACAGCGCATGTCGCTGGTACTGTCGCTGCTGGCCGCCTTCCTTTGGTTCGGTGAACAGGCCAATGCGCTGCGTCTCGCCGGTCTCGCAGTGGGCCTGGTCGCCATCGTGTTGCTTGCGCTGCGCCCGCGCACCGCGTCGGCCGAGGCCGAGGGCGGCTGGACCGGCTGGGCATTGCCGCTGGTGGTGCTGGTCGGCTACGCCAGCGTGGACGTGCTGTTGAAGCACATCGCCGCAGCCGGCACGCCGTTCGCAGCCTCGCTGCAGGTCGCCTTCGTCGCCGCCTTCATCGTGATGCTGGGCGTGCAGGGCGCACGGCGCCTGCGTGGCGGCCCGGCGCTCACGCTGCCCGCGCTCGGCACGGGCCTGCTGCTCGGGGCGTTGAACTTCGGCAACATCCTGTTCTACGTGAAGGCCCACCGCGCGCTGCCCGACCATCCGGCGGTGGTGTTCTCGACGATGAACATCGGCGTGGTGGTCCTGGGCACGCTGGCCGGCACGTGGCTGTTCCGCGAGCGGCTGAGCCGCACCACCCTGCTGGCGATTCCGCTCGCGATCCTCGCCATCGCGGTGATCGCGGCCGGCCTGTAGGCAGGCAAGAAAAAGGCCGGCATGCGCCGGCCTTTCCTCATCGTGCGGTGCGCCGGATCACTCCGACTCCCACCACATCCAGAATGCGTCCCACAGGCGCTTGAAGAAGCCGGCTTCCTCGATCGGCGTGATCGCCACCAGCGGCGACTGCGCGACGACCTTGCCGTCCAGCGTGACCTTCACCGTCCCGATGGCCTGGCCTGCGGTGATCGGCGCCACCAGCGTCTTCGGCACGTCCATCGTCGGCTTCAGGTCGTCGTAGCGGCCCCGCGGCACGCTGACCAGCATCGGCTGGGCCACGCCCAGCTGCACATCCTTGGTCTTGCCCTTCCAAACGCGCTGCGTGGCGATGGCCTTGCCCGGCTCGTAGAGGCGGTGGGTTTCGTAGAAGCGGAAGCCCCAGTTCAACAATGCCAGGCTGTCGTCGGCGCGCTGCTTCTCCGAGGTGGATCCCATCACCACCGCGATCAGGCGCTGGTCGCCGCGCTTGGCCGAGCTCATCAGGCAGTAGCCCGCGGCGGAATGGTGGCCGGTCTTGATGCCGTCCACGCTCGGATCGCGCCACAGCAGCAGGTTGCGGTTCGGCTGGGTGATGGTGCCGACCGTGAATTCCTTGATCTTGTTGAAGGCGTACTGCTCCGGATACTCGCGGATCAGGGCGCGGCCCAGCAACGCCAGGTCGTACGCGGTGGAGTAATGCTCCGGCGCCGACAGGCCATGCGCGTTGACGAAGTGCGAGTCCTTCATGCCGATCTGCGCGGCGTAGTTGTTCATCAGCGATGCGAAGGCTTCCTGGCTGCCGGCGGCGTGCTCGGCCAGGGCGATGGCGGCGTCGTTGCCGGACTGCACGGCCATGCCGGTTTCCATGTCCAGCAGCGGCGCGGTCTTGTTGACGGCGAAACCGCTGTAGCTGCCGTCGGTGCCGGCGCCGCCCTCGCGCCAGGCGCGCTCGCTCATCATCACCTGGTCGGTCGGCTTGATCTTGCCGTTCTTCTGCTCGGCGGCCAGCACGTACGACGTCATCACCTTGGTGATGCTGGCCGGCTCGACACGCTCGTTGTAGTTCTCGCCCGCCAGTACCTGCCCGGTGATGTAGTCCATCAGCACCCAAGCGGTCGCCGTCGGCGTGGGCGCGGGCGGGATGGCGACGGGAGCCGCGGCGGCGGCGGGCGGCGTGGCCGGCGCGGGGGTCTGGGCGATGGCCAGACCCATGGCGGTGGTCGCGAGCGCGGCGAGAACGAAACGGAACTTCATCGGCGGAAAACTCCTGGCAAGGCCCTGGGCCTGACGGTGCAAGGCGAACATTGTAGGGAGGCCGGCTACCGCGTGGGTTGGAAAGACGTAAAAAACCGGCAGCCGGACGTCGACGCTAGTCGCGAACGATCTGCGGGCGTCCGAAACCCAGACTCGCGATCCTGCCCGCCAATGCTTCGGCCGACGCGGCATCGGCGGCCCCCACGCGCAATCGCCACAGCGGGCGGTCCGCGCCGGGCACATCGCTGAGCCGCGCGTCGGCGATGCCGGCGGCGGTCAGGCGCGCGAGCGCGCGGTCGGCATTGTCGCGACTGGAGAAACTGGCGACCTGCAGCTGCACGGTGGATGGCGTCGCCGCGGCCGGCGGAGGGGCCTTCGCCGGCACGGCGGCAAGCGGCACGCTCGCGGCAGCGCTGGTGACCACAGGGGTGCCCGGCTTGCCGGACGCGACACGTACCCCGTTGGCTTTCATCCACGCCTCGAAGCCGGCGGCACTGGGCACATCGCCCGGCTTGGCTGGCACGTGGTAGCGGACCGCCTCTGCAGGCAACGTCCCGACGAGCTGGTCCATCGCCGAGGGAGGCGAATCCGCCGCGGGCGTGGCCGCGAGCGTGGCGCCTTCCGGCGTCAGCGCGCGCACTTCCACGCGACCCGTCCCGCGCTGGGTGATGCCCAGGCGCACCGCGGCGGCATAACTCAGGTCGATCACGCGGCCCTCGTGGAAAGGACCACGATCGTTCACCCGCACGACCACCGACTTGCCGTTGTCCAGGTTGGTCACGCGCGCGAAGCTGGGCAAGGGCAGCGACTTGTGCGCGGCGCTGTAGGCGTACATGTCGTACACCTCCTGGTTGGAGGTTCGACGGCCATGGAACTTGTTGCCGTAGTACGAGGCGGTGCCCTGCTCCACGTAGCCGTCGACGCGGTCGAGGACGCGGTACTGCTTGCCGAGCACCGAATACGGCGACTTGTTGCCGACCCGCGATCGCGCCTCGGCGGTGACCACGGGTTCGCGGATGCAATCCAGGTCGGGCACGTGGTCGGGCGTTGTGTCCGACACGCCGGGCTTGTACAGGCCACCGGCGGTGTAGTCGCCACGCGTGGACAGGTCTTCCTGCGCGGGCGCGTAGCGCGAGCAGTCCTTGCCCGCGATGGCCGGCGAGGGCGTCGCCGGCGCCGGCCGCACGGTGCCGCCGGTGGAGGCCGACGGTGGCTTCTTCGGCGCCGTGCTGCACGCGGCCAGGGCCACCGCCAGCAGCGGCAGGGCCAGCCACTTCATGCCGGCGGAATCTCGCGGCCGGCGATCGCCTGCGACAGCTGGTAGACCGCCATCGCGTACATCTTGGAATTGTTGTA
Organism: Pseudoxanthomonas sp. LjRoot127; assembly: GCF_964253495.1. Lineage (NCBI taxonomy): Bacteria > Pseudomonadati > Pseudomonadota > Gammaproteobacteria > Lysobacterales > Lysobacteraceae > Pseudoxanthomonas > Pseudoxanthomonas sp. LjRoot127. Next base: position 2,088,726 of record NZ_CAXUQR020000001.1, on the reverse strand, counting down.
CCGGGTGATCGCGTAGTAGTTCTGGAAGCCCAGCCAGTACTGCTTGCCGTCCGCGCCATCCAGTTGCACCAACGTGGCCATCGCGTCCGGCGCGACCGGGTCGAGCGGCCGGTAGCCCTTCTCGGCCAGCTGCGCGAGCGAATAATCGGGTGTCCAGGTCTCCGGGTTGAACTCGGCGAAACCGTCCTGCAGCTGGGCGCGCGCGACGACCGCGCCGCCCGGCACCCAGCCGCCGCGTTCGCCACCCTTCTTGCGGAAGTAATTGGCGATCGAGGCGAAGATGTCCGGATACGTGGCGAACAGATCACGGCGACCGTCGCCGTTGCCGTCCACTGCGAACTCGCGGTAGCTCGATGGCATGAACTGGCCCAGCCCCATCGCGCCGGCATAGCTGCCGGTCAGCGAGGCGATGTCGAGCTTCTCTTCCCGTCCCAGCGCGAACAGCTGCGCCAGTTCGTCGCGGAAGAACTGCTCGCGACGGTATTCGTACGCCGCACGCTCCGGATTGCCGGTGCGCGGATAGCGGAACGCGAGCGTGTACAGCGCATCCAGCACCTTGTGGCGACCGGTGAAGCCGCCGTAGTTGGTCTCCACGCCGATGATCGACACGATCACCTCGGCCGGCACACCGTACTGCTGCTCGACGCGGGTCAGCTCGTCGCGGTGCTGCGCCATGAATGCGCGGCCCCCATCGATGCGGGTCTGGGTCAGGAAGCCAACCCGGTATTCGCTCCATGGCTTGACCCGTTCCGCCGGTCGCGACATCGCCGCGACCACGCTGTCGAGGAACTGCGCCTTGGCCAGCGTCGCCTCGATCTCGGCGGGTGCGATGCCGTACTTCGCGGAGGTATCGCGCACGAACTGCGCACGCGCGGTGGGGAAATCGACCGGCTTCAGCGCTTCCGGCGGCACCTCGGCCACACGCTCGACCGACGTCTCGGCGGGCGTCGCCGGAGCGGCAGCGGAAGGCGTCGTCGAAGCCGCCGGTGGCGGCGGTTGCGGTGTGGCGCAGGACGCCAGGCCCAGCACCAGAAGGCAGGAAAGTGCGTTTCGCATCATCGGGGCGAGGGTAGCATGCAGGGTGCGGGAAATCGTGAACGTTGGGAGGCGGCAGTGAGTGGAGCGGAGCGAGGAACAGCAACACCTGCTTCTACTCACGCCTCACTCCTCTCCACGCACTCCTCAATACCCATGCACGGGACGATGCGCACGCACCGCCATCACCAGCCCCAGGCCGGCGAGCAGCGACACCGCCGAGGTGCCGCCGTAACTCAGCAGCGGCATCGGCACGCCGACCACCGGCAGCAGGCCCGAGACCATGCCGCCGTTGACGATGACATAGACGAACAGTGCCATGCCCAGCGTGCCGGCGAGCAGGCGCGAATACGTATCGCGCGCGTCCATCGCAATCCACAGGCAGCGTCCGACGACGAACAGGTACAGCGACAGCGTCACCGCCACGCCGATCCAGCCGAATTCTTCCGACAGCACCGAGAAGATGAAGTCGGTCGTATGTTCCGGCAGGTAATCCAGGTGGGACTGCGACCCCTGGCCCCAGCCCTTGCCGTTCCAGCCGCCGCCGCCTATGGCGATCTTCGACTGCAGGATGTTCCAGCCCGCGCCGAGTGGATCGTTTTCCGGATCGCGGAACGTCAGGATGCGGTTCTGCTGGTACTCGCGCAGGAACGAGAACCACGAGATCGGCGCGAACATCACCAGTCCCACGGCGGTACCGCCCAGCACGCCGGCCGTGATGAACCACCACCACGACAGGCCGGCGAGGTAGAGGCCGAACACGCCGCTGGCCGCGACCAGCATCGCCGTGCCGAAGTCCGGCTGCAGCAGGATCAGCCCGGTGGGCAGGCCGATCAGCAGCGCCGCCACGAGCGTGGTGCGCCAGCCCGGCGGCAGCGGCTCGCGATGCAGGTACCACGCCAGCATCATCGGCAACGCGATCTTCAGCAGTTCCGACGGCTGCAGGTAGAAGAACTTCAGGTCGATCCAGTGCGCGCCGTGCTTGCCGGTGCCGATGAACAGCACCAGCACCAGCGGCAGCAACGCCACGGCGAATACGCCCGGCGTCCAGGCACGCAGGCGCACCGGCGTGACCCGCGACAGTGCCCACATCGCCACCAGGCCGACGCCGAAGCGCACGCCCTGCGCCAGCACCAGCCGCGATCCCAGCGCTTCGCCACCGGCGCTGTACAGCACGGCCAAGCCGATCCCCATCAGCGCCACCAGGGCGCCGAGCAAAGGCCAGTCCAGCGTGCGCAGCACGTGCCGCAGCAGGTCGAAACCCCAGCGCAGGAGATCGGTCATGCCGAAGCCCTCCGCGCGGACGCCGCTTCAAGCCCATCTCTCCCCGGGAGAGGGGTTGGGGTGAGGGTCGGGGCAGGCGCGATGCCGGGGATAGAAGAGGAGCGCGGTGCGAGCGCGGTCGAGTTACTGGAGTTCGCACCCACACGACCTCCGCTGCCCCTCACCCCAACCCCTCTCCCGGTGGGAGAGGGGCTAGTGCCCTGGCTCGGACTTGTGCCCGGCGCCGGATTCGCAGGCGGTGTCGTCGTCGGTGCGGCCGGTGTCGGCGCAGCAGGCGGTCCCGCTGGCGTAGTGCCGACGGGCACGGCCTCCTCGCCCTCCTTCTCCGGCATCTTCCCCAGCAGGTAGGCATCGAAGATCTTGCGCGCCATCGGCCCGGCGGTGCTGCCGCCGTAGCCGCCGCCTTCCACCGCGATGGCGATGGCGATCGTCGGGTTGTCGGCCGGCGCGAAGCCGACGAACAGGGAACGGTGGCGCAGGTGCATGGGCAGGCTGCGCGGATCGACCGCCGCGGTGCCACGGCGGCTGATCACCTGCGCGGTGCCGGTCTTGCCCGCCATCAGGTAGGGGGCGTTCAGGGCGACGCGCCAACCGGTGCCGCCGGGCTGCATGGTGTCCTGCATGCCGAGTCGCACCACCTCCACGTTCGCGGGATTCGGGCTGATCGCGATGGGCGCCGGTTGCGGCATCCGCTCCCATGGACGGTCGAAACCGACGCGCGATTCCCGGACCAGGTGCGGGCGCCGCAACTGCCCGCTGGCGATGCCGGCGGTGGCGCGCACCAACTGCAGGGGCGTGACTTTCCAATCGCCCTGCCCGATCGCGACATTGACGGTATCGCCCGGATACCAGCGCTCCTTGCGCGATTTCAGCTTGGCCGCCGGCGACGGCAGGATGCCGCCGATCTCGCCCCGCAGGTCGACGCCGGTCGGCTGCCCGAATCCGTAGTGCTCCATGTAGTCGTCGAACTGCGCGATGCCGAGATCGAGCGCCAGCCGGTAGTAGTACGTGTTCACCGATTGCGAGATCGACTTGCGCAGGTTGGTCACGCCATGGCCGCGGCGGCTGGCGTCGCCCCAGCCGCGGCTCGTGCCGGGCAGGTAGAACATGCCGGTCGACACCACCGTGTCCTCCGGCTTGCGCTTGCCGCTGTCCAGGCCGGCCAGCGCGATCAACGGCTTCAGCGTCGAGCCCGGCGCCACGCCACCCAGCACCAGGCGGTTGAACTGCGGCCGCGACGGGTTGTCGTTGAGCCGCTTGAAATCCGTGCTGGAAATCCCGTTGACGAACAGGTTCGGGTCGTAACTGGGCAGGCTGACCATCGCCAGGATCTCACCGGTGCGCGGATCGACCGCGATCGCCGAACCCTCCAGTTCGCCGAAGGAATCGACGATCGCCTGCTGCAGTTTCGCGTCCACGCTCAGGCGCAGGTCGGTGCCCGCCTGCGCCGGCACGCGGCCGACCACGCGCAGCGCGCGGCCTTCCACGTTCGTTTCGACTTTTTCGTACCCGATCTTCCCGCGCAACTGCTCGTCGTAATAGCGCTCCAGGCCGGTCTTGCCGATGTGGGTCAGCGCGGCATTGATCTCGCCCAGCGACGCCAGGTCTTTCTCGTCCACGCGCCCGACGTAGCCGACGATGTGCGCGAACAGTTCGCCGTAGGGATAGCGCCGCGTGAGATAGGGAACCAGCTCAACCCCGGGATAGCGCCAGCGGTCGACCGCGAAACGCGCCATCTCCTCTTCGCTCACGCGCAGCTTCAGCGTGATCGGGCGGAACCCGCGCGTCGCCTTGCGCGTGGCCTCGAAGCGCGCGATGTCCTCGGGGTCGAGATCGATGATCTTCGCCAGTTCGGCGATCAGCTTGGCCGGCTCCTTGACCTTGTCGGGCGTCACGTCGAGGCGGAACGCGGGCACGTTCTCCGCCAGGAGCAGGCCGTTGCGGTCATAGATGGTGCCGCGGCCGGGCACGACCGGCCGCGGGCGGATGCGGTTCGCTTCCGAGCGCGTGGCGTAGTCGGCGTGGTCGATGACCTGCAGCTTGAAGTACCACGCGCCCAGGCCCAGCAGGCACAGCGCGACCACCACGAATCCGGTCACCGCGCGGCGACGGAACTGGTCGGCTTCGGCGTGCGGATTCTTGCCGCGACGGCGGGGCCCGAGCATGGCTCAGCCCCGCCTGCGGCGACCGAGCCGCAGCGCGTCCATCAGCACGAACAGCGGCGGCCAGAACACCATGCCCAGCAACGGCGCCCACCAGTACTGCCACGGCAGCGTCGGCTCGCCCAGCGCCAGGTGCACCACGGTGGTCACGATGCGATCGTTGAGCAGCAGGCCGCCGATGGCGAGAGCCTGCTGCGACATCGGGAAGAAGCGCAGCCGCGCGCGGAAGCGCTGCAGGATGAAGGCCATGATCAGCAGGCGCAGCGCCTGTTCGCCCAGCAGCGTGCCGAACATCAGGTCGGCGACCAGGCCGACGATGACCGCGAAACCCAGGCCCGCGCTGTCCGGCGCTTCGATCACCCAGTACGCCACCACCAGCGCCAGCCAGTAGGGGCGCAACGGCTGCATCACGTCGGGCAGCGGCAGCAGGCCCAGCAGCAGTGCCAGGATGATGCTCAACGGCATCAGCCAGCCGGTACGCGCGCGATTCATCGCTGCGGCTCCGTTGTCGGAGGGTTCGAGGCCGGCGCTTTTGGCCCCTCTTCCCTCGGGAGAGGGGGTGGGGTGAGGGTCGGGACGTTCGCGGGGCGCGGCGCTTGCGGGGACGTCGTCGCGGGCGTGGACGCAGACTGCGTGCCTGTACCAGCACTTCCTTCGTTGCCACTCACCCCACCCCCTCTCCCGGTGGGAGAGGGGCTTTGGGTCGCGGACGCGGACGGCCCCATTTCCGCCGGACCGGCTGAGCCTGCCGCTGGCGAAGCCGTGTCCGGCAGGAACCGCGTCGGATCCGGCGTGGGCAGCGGCTGCGGCGGCCCGGACTTCAGCAGCAACACATCGCGCCCCCTGTCCAGCTGCGCCGCCGGCGTGACGTCGCCGACCAGGAACGCATGGCTGTCGTCCGGCCTCAGCGCGGCGACCGTGCCGACGGGAAAGCCCGCGGGGAACCGGCCGCCCAGGCCCGACGTGACCAGCAGGTCGCCCACCTTCACGCCACTGTTGAGCGGCACGTCGGCCAGTTCCAGCAGGTCGCTGCGACCGCGGCCATAGACGATCAGGCGTACGCCGTTGCGTGCGATCACCACGGGCACGGCATGGTCGGGATCGGTCAGCAGCAGGACGGTGGAATGGGCGGGCGTCGTTTCGATGATCTGCCCCATCAGCCCGCCGGCATCGATGACCGACTGCCCCACCGTGGCACCGGCGCGACTGCCGGCATCCAGCACCAGCCGCTGGCGGCCGGGCGCGAGGTCGATGTCGAGGATCGGCGCGAGCTGCACATCCAGGCCGCGCGAGGTCTTCACGCCCAGCAACGCACGCAGCTGGGCGTTGTCGGCGGCAGCGGTCTGCAGCCGCGCGAGCCGGGCACTGGCCACCAGCGCTTCGTTGCGCAGGCGACGGTTCTCTTCGATCAGGCCGGTCCGGGTGGCGGCATCATCCTGGACACGGGTGGTCACGCGACCCGGCAGGCCCGCCAGCCACCACAGCGGCTGTGCCACCACGTTGGCCTGCGCGCGCACGTGCGACAGCCACCCACCCCGGTGGTCCAGGATCACCAGCGCGATGGTCAGCGCGAGATAGCCCAACAGCCGCAGCGTGCTAGCGACTTCACCGCGGGTGGCGACGGGAGGACCGGCGTAGGAAGGCACGGGCTAGAGACGGGTCGAGGGGAGTGAGAAGTGAGGAGTGAACGGGGCGAAACGAACGGCGGCAGGCGAGTCTCTTCCACTCACTTCTCACTCCTCTCCGCTCGTCACTGCTTCATCATTCCGGCGCGAAGAACTCATTGCCGTGCATGTCGACCAGCTCCAGCGCACGACCGCCACCGCGGGCCACGCAGGTCAGCGGATCGTCGGCGACCTGCACGTGCAGGCCGGTCTCCTCGCTGATCAGCCGGTCCAGGTCGCGCAGCAGCGCACCGCCGCCGGTCAGCACGATGCCGCGCTCGGCCACGTCGGCGCACAGCTCGGGCGGGGTCTGCTCCAGCGCCAGCTTGACCGCGCTGACGATGCCGGACAGCGGCTCATGCAGCGCTTCCAGCACTTCGTTGGAGTTGATCTTGATCATCTTCGGCACGCCCTCGGCGAGGTTGCGGCCGGAGATCTCCATCTCCTGCACGTCGGCCTGCGGGTAGGCGCAGCCGATCTCCAGCTTGATGCGCTCGGCCGTGGCCTCGCCGATCAGCATGCCGTGGTTGCGGCGCACGTAGTTGGTGATGAACTCGTCGAAGCGGTCGCCGCCGATGCGGACCGACTGCGAGTAGACGATGCCGTTCAGCGAGATCACGGCCACCTCGGTGGTGCCGCCGCCGATGTCGATGACCATCGAGCCGCGGGCTTCGGTCACCGGCATGCCGGCGCCGATCGCGGCCGCCATGGGCTCCTCGATCAGGTAGACGTCGCGCGCGCCGGCCTCTTCGGCCGATTCCTTGATGGCGCGGCGCTCCACCTGGGTGGAGCCGGCCGGCACGCAGACCAGCACGCGCGGGCTCGGACGCAGGAAGCGCGACTTGTGCACCTTCTTGATGAAGTACTTCAGCATCGCCTCGGTGTAGGTGAAGTCGGCGATCACGCCGTCCTTCATCGGGCGGATGGTGGTGATGTGGCCCGGGGTGCGTCCCAGCATCTGCTTGGCCTCGGCACCGACCGCCGCGACCGAGCGCGAGCCGCCGATGGCACGGTCCTGGCGTACCGCCACGACCGAGGGTTCGTTGAGGACGATGCCCTGCCCGCGCACGTAGATCAGGGTGTTGGCCGTGCCCAGGTCGATGGACAGGTCATTGGAGAACATGCCGCGGAGCTTCTTGAACATCGGGGGACGGGTTCCTGCTGGAGGCCGGAAAATCGCGCGGGAATGGCGATTTTTTGGGCAAAAACGAAGTCGGCTAGCCTAACAATCCGGCATGGAGCGGGCAAGGAAAAATCTCGTGAATCCACGGGGAAAAACGCGCTTCGCCGAGCCACCGGCACCGCCGGCCGGCGTTGCGGCCGCCGCGATCAAGGCTGGTCGCAGGACGGCCCAGCCGGTAACCTTCGCACCGGCGCGCCGGGAATGGGGCGCACGTCCCGCTTTTCCAGCGGCCCGGGGCGGCCGCGCCCGCCTCCAGCCGAGTCTGCCGATGTCCGCATTGATCTGTGGTTCCCTTGCTTACGACACCATCATGGTGTTCCCGGACCAGTTCAAGAACCACATCCTGCCGGACAAGGTGCACATCCTTAACGTGTCGTTCCTGGTGCCGCGCATGCGCCGCGAGTTCGGCGGCTGCGCCGGCAACATCGCCTACAACCTGAAGCTGCTGGGCGGCGATCCCATCCCGATGGCCACGGTGGGCCAGGACTTCGGCCCCTATCGCGAGCATTTCGTCGAGCAGGGCATCAACCTGTCGCAGGTGAAGGTGATCGACGAATTGTTCACCCCGCAGGCGTTCATCACCACCGACCACGACAACAACCAGATCACCGCGTTCCACCCGGGCGCGATGATGCGCAGCTACGAGAACCACGTGAAGGACGTGGCCGGCGTGACCTTCGGCATCGTCAGCCCGGACGGGCGCGAGGGCATGATCCAGAATGCGGCCGAGTTCGCCGAAGGCGGCATCCCCTTCATCTTCGACCCCGGCCAGGCCATGCCGCTGTTCAACGGCGAGGAGCTGCGCCACTTCATCGAGCTGGCCGATTACGTCACGGTCAACGATTACGAGTCGAACCTGCTGCAGGAACGCACCGGCTGGGACGAGGCGGAAATCGTCAAGCGCGTGAAGGCCTACATCACCACGCGCGGTCCGCACGGCTCGCAGATCCACACGCCCGACAAGACCTACGACATCCCGCCCGCGCACGAGCGCCGGGTGACGGACCCGACCGGATGCGGCGACGCCTTCCGCGCCGGCCTGATCTTCGGCATCGAGAAGGGCTACGACTGGCTGACGATCGGCCGCATGGGCAACCTGATGGGTGCACTGAAGGTCGAGCATCCCGGGACGCAGAACCAGCGCTTCGACTTCGACGAATTCAACGAACAGTTCAAGCAGCAGTTCGGTTACGCGCTGTAAGCCGGAACGCCGGGCGGACGGCGGGACCACCCCCCGTTGCCGGGCATGCACGCGCCGCGCGTCCGACCTTCCGTCAGCGCGCCAGGCGGGAAACGCTGGCCTGGACCCCGGGGTCGCCACGCCCCCACGTTTGTGACGTAAGGTAAGGCCGGGGACGGGGTCGCACGGCCATGCCCCGCGCAGTCGGCAACGGGCAGGGGCAGCATGGTCGCGCAGCATCGGCAACCGGATCCGCATGACATCCATGTACCTGCATGGCTCACTTTCCGCCGCCTCGCATCCCAGGCGCTGCTCGTGGCGAGCGTGGTCTTCCTGGCCAGTGGCCTGGGCATCCTGACCCGGCCCGAACAGCAGCTCGCCACCTTCTGGCCGACCAATGCCCTGCTGCTGGGGCTGTTCGCGCGACGGCCCGCGCTGGCGTCACCCGCCGGCTGGGCGGCCGCCGCGCTGGGCTACGTGGCGGCGGACCTGCTGACCGGCACCTCCCTGCCCACCACGCTGCGACTGACCGCGGCCAATCTGGCCGGCGTGCTGGCCGGCTACCTGCTGCTCCGGCATGTGCGCCACGACGACCGTCAGCTGCGGCATCCGCTGTCGATGCTGTGGGTACTGGCGGTCTCGGCCGTGGCGGCGCTGGGCGCGAGCCTGGCGGGCAGCCTGGGCTCGCACGCGATGATGCGGATGGGGTTCCTGACGGCCAGCGGGTTCTGGTTTTCCGCCGAACTGGTCAGCTACGTGGCGCTGTTGCCGGTGATCCTGCTGGCGCCATCGCCTGCTGGCGCCTGGCGCGAACTGCGTGCCGCGCTGGTCCGCGCGCGGTCACACCCCCGGCTGCTCCTGCCGCTCGCCGCGCTGGCACTGGCGCTGGTGCTGGGCGTAGCCGTCGGCGGCCCCGGCGCGATCGCCTTTCCCGTGCCCGCGCTGCTGTGGTGCGCCCTGGCCTACCGGCTGTTCACCACCGCGCTCGTCACGGCGTTGCTGTGCATGTGGACGCTGATCGCCATCGCCACCGGCTGGATCGACCTGCAGCTGCAGGATGCCAGCGTGCAGCCGGTCATCTCGCTGCGCATGGGCATGGCGCTGCTGGCGGTGGCGCCGCTCACCGTGGCCAGCGTGAACGCGGCGCGCAACCGCTTGCTGGCCACGCTGAACCATGCCGCCGACCACGACGCGTTGACCGGCGTGCTCAACCGCAGCGCCTTCCTGCGACGAGGCCTGGAACTGGCGGAACAGGTGCAGCAGAGCGGCGGCACGGTCGTCGCGATGATGCTGGACATCGACCACTTCAAATCGGTCAACGATCGCCACGGCCACGCGGCGGGGGACGCGGTGCTGACGACGTTCGCCGCCCGGATGCGCGACCACCTGCGCGAGGACGGTCTGTTCGGACGATTCGGCGGCGAGGAATTCGCCGTGCTTTTGCCGGGCGTGGACGCCACGGCCGCGTGCGTCGTCGCCGAACGCCTGCGCCGGCTGGCGAGCGATCCCATTCCGCTCGAGGATGGCCGACTTCTCGACATCACCGTCAGCGTGGGCGTCGCCTCGGGGCCGGCACGCATCGCGGGACTGGAACAACTGCTCAGCCAGGCCGATGTCGCGCTGTATCGCGCGAAAGCGATGGGAAGGAACCGGGTGGTCGCCTAGCGGGCAGCGCGCCTGCCTGGCGACGGCCGCGAAGCTCGGCGCGTCGCGATCGCGTCCGCCGGCTCCGACGATGGCCGCCCTCCCGATCCCTCAGTCCCACCCGGGCATCTGGCTGCCATCCAGCCCGCCGGTCTCGAACACGGCCTTGCGCGTGCTGCCATCCTTCACGGGAAACTCGATCTCAAGGACCCGGGTCTTGCGCGCGAGGCGCCACAGCGCCTTGTTGTCGTCGATGAACATCGCGATGGCTTCGTCGGTGTCGGGCCGATTGGCCGACATCCGCTTCGGTGCGGCGGCATCCGCGATCACCGTGACCTGGCAGCGGCCGTAGCACGCCTTGGCGAAGTCGCTGGCCTGCAGCACCAGGTAGCTGCTGCGCTTCCACTTGGGATGGTCGCGGAACACCAGTTGCACCGGCTTGGCGCCGCTGCCGTCCACGTCGACGGGCTCCTTGCTCAGGATGGAAGCGGAGCGCTGGGTGCCGCCGTCGGCCGCGACCTGCGAGTAGTCCCACAGCATCTCCATCCGCCGCTGCTCGCGCGCGCCCTCGGCCTTGGCTTTCACCTCGGCCAGCGAGGGCCCGATGCGTGCGGCGGCGGCGCTCTGCGGATACTGGTCGACGAGTGCGACGCCGTGGATGCGCGCCATGTCCCAGTCGCTGGCGGCCACGGCGCTGTCGTACTTCTTCGCCAGTTCGTCCGCCTGCTGCTCGACGGCGGCGGCCTCGGCCGCCGCCGCGGCGGCGCGTTCGGCCTCGCGGTCGCCGCAACCGGACGTCGCCAGCGCACACGTGAGGGCCAGCAACAGGAGGGATGTCGTGTTCTTCTTCATCGGGAGATGCCTCGCTGGATCAACAGGGCGACCGCGGCCGCCACGTCGTCGGGTTTTTCCATGATGGACATATGGCCGCAACCGTCCAGTGAAACCTGGATCGCCTGCGGCATCTTTGCGGCGTAAAGGACCATCGCGCTGGGATCGATCACGCGGTCCTGCCGGCACCACAGCAACAGGGCGGGCTGGCGGATCAGCGCCGCACGCTCGCCGGGCAGGAAGCGCTCGTCGCTGCGCCCTATGCGGTCGAGCACGCGCTGTTCGAACGGCGCCTGTGCGATGCGCCAGTCGATCACCGCCTGCGAGGCGGGCCAGGGAATGGCGGGTTGCGTCGTGCGGTCGTGGAAGACCGTGTCCAGATAGCGCTGCAGCGATGCCGCATCGTGGACCGCGAAAGGATTCCCGCCCGCCAGCACGTCGATACCGAACGTGTTGTCCTTGAACCGCACGCCCGCCGCGTCGATCAGGCCGAGCCGCGCCACGAGGTCAGGATGATCGGCCGCGGTGATCGCGACGATGCCACCGCCCATCGAATGCCCCAGCAGCACGATCGGACTGCCATCGCGGCGGATCTCCCGCAGGAATGCCGCCAGTCGCGCGGCCTGCGCCTTGAAACCGTAATCGGCACCGCCCCGTCGCTGGCTTTCGCCCCACCCCGGCAGATCGGGAATGACCAGGCGGTAGTGCCCGCCCAACCGCTCCGCCAGCGGATACCAGTTCTCCTTGCTGCCGGTGAACCCATGCACCATCACCACGGTGGGCGCTGCAGGTGCCTCCGCCTCCCGTTCGTCGTACGCCCAGCGGTGGTCGCCGACCACGACGCGATGCTCGGACAGGCCGATCCACCATCCCTCCGCGGCCATGCCCACGCGCAGCGGTGCCATCGGATCACGCCACGTCCACAGCGCCAGCGCGCAAACAAGAACGGCCACCCCCAGGGCGGCCGTCCATGCGCGGGGCACGCGACGCCTCATGCGTCAGGGCGCCGCGGATGCCTTCGCCAGCAAGGCCTCGACCGATCCGGTCGTGATCGGGTGGTACCCCGGCCTGGCACGCGCGAAGCTCTCCTTGGCCAGCGCCAAGCCTTCGGGCGTCTTCACCAGTTCCTCGTAGATCGGCATGATCAGCTTGCGACGTCCTACGCGCTCGATGAACCGGGCGATCTCCGGACGCGCCTCGACGTAGCCGCTGCGGATGGTCAGCGGGTACCAGCGCATCGCGATCTCGCCGTTGGCGGTGCCGGTGAAGTGGTAGGCGTCGTCCAACTGCTTGAGCTGTTCGACGGTCAGCTTCTCGCCCATGCCTTCGAGGAAATGCACCCATTGCTGGGTGACCCATCCGCTGGTCAGCTGGGGATTGGGCAGTTGGCCGCTGCCCTGCCAGGCGATGCGCGCGGTATCGGTGTTGGAGAAGCCGCGCGACTGCACCTGCGGTGCGTTGGCCGGAATGCCCGTGCCGTACACCCACGCCTGGATTTCGGCATCGGTGACCAGGTTGGGATGCTTGTCGAACAGGTTCTTCTTCGCGTAGTCGAGGAACTGTTCGGTGGTGATGCTCTGGAATGCGAAGTGGTCGAAGTAGCCGCGCAGGAAGGCGTCGAACTCCTGGCGACCAAAGCGCTCCTCGAGGAACTGCAGGAACCAGGCGCCCTTGTCGTACGAGACCGCGCTGAGTGCATCATCCGCATCCAGCGTCGTGCCCGGCTTGACCGCCAGCGACTGCGTCGCCTCCGGCATCGTGCCGATTTCCTTCTTCAGGCTGTTGCGGGCGATGGAGTACTCCATGCTGGACGTCTCCTTGCCGTACAGCGCTTCGACGATGCGGTTCTCGACGTAGCTGGTGAAGCCTTCGTTGAGCCAGCCATGCTTGGCGCTGGAGAACGTCACCAGGTTGCCCGACCAGCTGTGCGCCAGCTCGTGCGCGATCAGCGAGACCAGCGTCTTGTCGCCGACGATCACGGTCGGGGTGATGAAGCTCAGGCGCGGGTTTTCCATGCCGCCGTACGGGAACGACGGCGGCAGCACCAGCATGTCGTAGCGGTCCCAGCGGTAGGGGCCGTACAGCTGCTCGGTGGCGGCGATCATCTTCTCGGTGTCTTCGAACTCCTTCGTGGCCTTGTCGACCATCGCCGGCTCGGCCCACACGCCGCTGCGCGCGGAGATCGGCTTGAAGACCAGGTCGCCGGCGGCGATCGCCATCAGGTACGACGGGATCTTCTGCGGCATCTTGAAGGTGTAGTCGCCATCACGCGCCGCGGCCGGATCGTTGTCAGCGCTCATCAGCACCATCACGTCCGGGCGCGAGGTCACGTGCGCGCTGTAGGTGTAGCGCACCTGCGGCGTGTCCTGCAGCGGGACCCAGCTGCGTGCATGGATCTGCTGCGACTGGCTGAACATGAAGGGCAGCTGCTTGCCCTCGGTCATCTCCGGCGTCAGCCACTGCAGGCCCGAAGCCTCCGGCGAACTGGTGTAGGTGACGCGGACCTTGGCGTTGCGTGCCGGCGTTTCGATGGTCAGCTTGCTGCCCAGCACCGCGTCCTTCGGGGCCAGGGCGTACTGCAGCGGCGCCCAGGCGCCATTGGCCTCGCCCTCGACCTTCGCGATGGTCAGGTCGCGCGTGTCCAGCACCAGGCGGGTAGCGGCCTTGTCCTTCCAGTCCAGCGTGTAGGTGGCGGTCCCGCCGATGGTCTTGGCGTCGAAATCGACCGCGATGTCCAGCGCCAGGTCGTCGATGGCCACTTTCTGCGGCTCGGCGTAGGAGTGCTCGTCGTGGTCGACGGGCGCAGCGGCGGCGGGCTTGGGCGTGGCGGCCACGGGGGCGGGTTCGGGTTCCTTGGAACAACCGGCCGCCAGCACGGCGGCGCAGGACAACAGCAAAGCCAGAGAACGCATCAGGGGACTTCCAGCGATACGGGGGAAGTGCCTAGTTTACCGCGCCGGGCCGGGGCTGCCTTGCCGTTGGCCGTCGGGCGCCTGCTCCGTGGCGCCTTGCAGGAGCGGGCCATGCCCGCGATGCCCTCGATCGGGGTGACGGAAAAGCATCGCGCCCATGCGGCGCTTCTGCAGAGCACTCGGCGCCTTTTTCAGACCTTGTAGCCGGTATGGATGGCCACGATGCCTGCGGACAGGTTCTTGTAACCGGTCCGCGCGAAGCCGGCCGCATCCATCATGCCCTGCAGTTCGGCCTGCGGCGGGTGCTTGCGGATGCTCTCGGCGAGGTACTGGTAACTGCCGGCGTCCTGCGCGAACAACTGCCCCAGCTTCGGCAGCACCTTGAACGAGTGGAAATCGTAGACCGGCTTGAACCAGTCGACGGTGACTTCGGAGAACTCGAGCACCCGCGCCTGCCCGCCGATCTTCAGCACGCGGTACATGTCGCGCAGCGCCGCTTCCTTGTCGGTCACGTTGCGCAGCCCGAAGGCGATGGTGACCAGGTCGAAACTCGCATCGGGGAAAGGCAGCGCTTCCGCGTTGCACTGCACGTACTCCAGCCCCTGCACCACGCCGCGATCGGTCATGCGGTCGCGGCCCACCGACAACATGCCGGCGTTGATGTCGCCCAGGATGATCTGGCCGGTATCGCCCACCCGATCCTTCAGCAACGCCGCGATGTCGCCCGTGCCACCCGCAAGGTCGAGCACGCGGTCGCCACGCTTCACCTGGCAGGTGCTGACGAAGTAGCGCTTCCACACCCGATGGATGCCGAGGCTCATCAGGTCGTTCATCAGGTCGTACTTGCCGGCGACCGACGTGAAGACTTCGCCCACCAGCTTCTGCTTGTCCTTGGCGGCGACGTCGCGGAAGCCGAAATGGGTGGTACCGCGTTCGTAGGGGGATTCGCTCATGGCCGGATTATCGCACTACCCGCCGTCGGCCGCCCACGCACGACGCGGCGGTGCAGCGCGCCCCACCCGGTTGCGCGATCGCGCGTGGCTCAGCGTTCCATCCAGGTGCACAGGGGCGCCACGCGCAACAACGACGGCAGCGCGTCGCAGGCGCGCCGGCGAGGCGGGGTCGCCGCGCGCGCGGCCGGGGTGGGGACCGACGGTGCCGGACGCGACGCCGGCGGCGAGGACGCCGCGACCGTCGCGGGACGCACCAGGACCGGCGCCGGCGAACTCATCGAGCGCGGCTTCGGCCCGATCCGCACGACGAAGCCGTCGGCCGTGGCGGAGACCACTTCCACCCAGTGCAGTTCATCGGGCGTATTCCAGCGTCCACCGACCTTCAGCATCGATCCTTCGTTGCTGGAATAGTTGGCCGCCGGCGTATCGCGATCGACGCTGTAGGCGATGCCGTAGTCTTCCAGCTTGTGGATGATCACGGCATCGCCCGCCAGCTTGGCCTCGTACGTGCCGGTACGGCGGCGCGCCTCCAGCGTGTAGATGACCGTCCTGTAGGGGTCGGGCTGCGCAGGCAGGGCCAGCACCACCAGCTGCGTGTTGGCCGTCTTCGACACGCTGCCGGCATCCAGCACGAACTCCATCGTGTCGCGATTGTCGGCAGCCACGACGCGCTTGCGCGCGGCGGGCAGCCAGCCGAGGCGCTCGCGCTGGTACATGTTCGGGTGCTTGGGCAGCAGACCGTACGTGGCGTCGCTGGTCGCATTGCGCCACGCGTCGCTCATCACGTCCCAGGGATTGTCGTACGTGTCGCTGTCGCCGTCGGAATTGTTGGAATGCGGCAGTCCGTAGCCGTGCCCCATCTCGTGTGCCAGCGGCGCGAGATTGGCGAACGACCACGGCGGACTCCACGTCACGCGCGTGCACGTGTAGACGCCATCCAGCGTGGTGCAGGCACCGCCGCCCCACGCATTGCCGTCCAGCTCGCCATTGAACATCAGGTTGACACCCTGGATGCCCGCGAACCCGACCTCGGCATCAGCCGCCGCGGCACAGTCGGCGAACAGTTCGGACAACTGCGCCTTCTGCTTGCCATTGACATCGGCCAGGTACGCGGAGCGCGGCTTCGGCAGCGTGTACCAGCCATGCGCGGAACTGCCGGCAAGGCTGACCTGGCCGTACGACACTTCGGACCAGTAATGGCCCAGCTGGCCCGGCGCGGTGCCGTACTGTTCCTGGAAATAGCTGCGCGGTTTCTGCTCGGCGTCGATGTCGGCGAACTTGCACATCAGCGTGATCCAGCGCGTTGCGCCCAGGATCGGCGCGGACGCCATGACGCGGCCGTCGGCTCCGGCTGCGAGCGCTCGCGGTTTCAGGGTGTCGGTGGGCACGATGGCGCTGATCGACGGCGCGACGCCGGCCGACGCCATCACCTTGGCGCCGGCGGCCACGTCGCCGTGCGCGGCGTACGACACCGCTACGCGGCGGTTGGCCAGCGCGTAGAGGTCGCCCGCCGCACGCTTGGCCTGCCCCACGTCCAGGCGCAGGCGCTGCCCTGGCCCCATGTCGAGCCACGCATCGAGGTGCGGCGCCGCCTGGACGCGACCGGGCAATGCACGCGGCGGATCCGCCCACTGCAGCTGCAGCGTTCCCTGCACCACCGTCTCCGCACGCAGCGGAAGATGCGGAACGATGCATCCGATGATCGACATTCCGACGGCGAACAGTGCGCGGCAACGCGTTCGCCGGATGTCGCCCGATCCGTTTGTGACCACGCGCGACCCCATTCATGGAAGCGGGTCGAAATGACGCCGCCATGGTCGGGTGTCGGCGGGAATCACGAGGTCTTGAGGGCGCGGAACCGCACGAACGCATGTTTCTCGCGCGGATGTTCCGAACTGCGATGCAGGTCAGCATTCGCGCGCGAACCGCCTTCGCTTTTCGTCGATCGGCGCCGTCGCGCGCCGCGTCGGGGATATCCGCATCACGTAGGGGAAACCCCTACGCGTCAGCGCTCGCGCACGCTGCAGTTGGCAGTTCTTCCACCCTGCCGCGCGCTGCATCGCGAGGGCGCCACGTCACGCCCGGCGGCATCGCGCCCCGGTGGCGTGGTGGTGGACGCGGGTGTCGATGACGCCGACACCGTGGCGGGCTTGACCAGCGCGGGCAATGGCCCGCCCGATACCCGCGCGGGGCCGACGGTCACCACGAAGCCGGTGGCGGTCTGCGCCTTGATCATGACCGCGTAGGAAGCATCGGGCGTGACCCAGCGCTCGCCCACCTTGAACATCGAGCCTTCGTTGTTCGAGCGGTTGGCCGGCGGCACGTCGGCATCGACACTGTAGGCGGTACCGGAACGTTCGATCTTGTGGATGATCACCGCATCGCCGGCGAGCCTGCCCTCGTACGTGCCCTCGCGCTTGCGAGCTTCCAGCGTGTAGACCACCGTCGCATAGGGATCGGGCTGGGGCGACAGCGAAAGCACCAGCATCTGCACGTTCGCCGACGCCGCCAGGTGCGCATAGTCCAGCGTGATGTCGCGGGTGGCCAGGTCGCCGAGCATGACGACCCGCTGGCGCGGCGCATCGACCCAGCTCAACCGGTTTCGCTGGAAGATGTTGATGTGCTTGGGGCGCGTGCCATAGGTCGCATCGCCCACCGCGTTGGACCAGCCATCGCTCATGACGTCCCAGGGATTGTCGTAGGTGTCGTCGTCCCCATCGGAATTGTCCGAGTGCGGCAAACCGTAGCCATGCCCCATTTCGTGCGCCAGCGGCGCGAGGTTGCCGAAGGACCAGGGGGGGTTCCAGGTGACCCGCTTGCACAGGCGCACGCCGCGCACCGTCGCGCAGCTCTGTCCGCCCCACGCATAGCCATCGAGCAGGCCATTGAACATCATGTTGATGCCGACCGGCGTACTCAGGTCGAGCGTCGCCGGCGCCGCGGACGCGCAGTCGGCGAACAGCTTGTTCAGATCCGCCTTCTCCTTGCCGTCGACCATGGTGACGTAGGTCGAGCGCGGGCTCGGCAGCACGTACCAACCATGCGCGGTGCTGCCGGTCAGGTTGATCTTGTTGTAGGACACCTCGCGCCAGTAGTGCCCGAGTTGGCCCACGCCCTCGCCGTACTGCGACTGGAAGAACGCCTGGTCCTTCTGCTCCTCTGCCACGTCGCTGAACTTGCACATCAGCGTCACCCAGCGCGTGGTCCCGCTGATGGGAGCGGCCGCCATCACCCGCTCGCTGGCGCCCTGCACCGGCGCGGACTGGGTGACGCGGTCCGCCGGCACGATGGCTTGGATCGCGGGCGCGGACGACATCACGCGACCCTGCGGCGCGAACGCCACGGCGACGCGGCGATTGGCCAGTACGTAGAGATCGCCGGCGGCCAGCTTCGCCTGCGCGGGATCGAGCGCGATGCGGCTGCCGTCGTCCCTGAGCAACGAGGCATTGAAGCGGGGCGCGAGCCGGGGCTGTCCTGCGGAAGCGCGCGGCGGGTCGCCCCACTCCAGTTGCAACAACCCCTGCTCGATCGTCTGCGCCTTCACACCCGCTGCCTGCGACAACACTAGCAGGAACCCCACCGCCAACCCGACGGCACGGCGCGATACGTCCTTGAATCCCCTTTTCACGCTCCCGACTCCCCTGGTCACCGTGCGCGTCACGCGGCACGTCGAGTGTTCTAACCAGTCCGGCGCACGCACGCCGTGAGTGGCATCACACTCTCCACCATGTGATGCTGCGCGCCCGACCACCCCGATCAACGCCGCCATGAGCACGACGCCCGACTATCGCGCCCTCCTCGAGACCGCCATCGCCGAAGCCCGCCAGGGCCTGGCCGAAGGGGGCATCCCGATCGGTGCCGCGCTCTACCACCAGGACGGCCGACTGCTGGGCTGCGGCCACAACCGCCGCGTCCAGGAAGGCGACCCTTCCGTGCACGGCGAAACCGATGCCTTCCGCAAGGCCGGCCGCCAGCGCCGCTACCGCGACACCATCATGGTCACCACGCTGGCCCCTTGCTGGTACTGCAGCGGGCTGGTGCGCCAGTTCAACATCGGCACGGTGGTCGTGGGGGAGTCGGTGACGTTCCAGGGCGGCATCTACTGGCTGCGCGAGTCCGGCGTCCAGGTCATTGATCTGCAGAGCGAGGAATGCATCACGATGCTCGGTGACTACATCCGCGCCAACCCCGAAGTGTGGAACGAGGACATCGGCGAGGACTGAGCCCGCCAGGCGCCGGATCAGGCGGGTTTCATCACCATCAGCCAGAAAATGGCGATGACGCTGAGGAAGGCCGGCCAACCCAGCCAGAACCACCACCGCATGGCGCGGTGATACGCAGGCGGCAGCGGCGCGCCATCCGCAACGGCACGCTGGGCGAGATTGCGCGCGCGGACCTGCAGCCACAGCACGGGCAACCAGCACGCGCCGATCACGAAGAACAGCATCAGCGCCGCCTTTACCCAGAAGACGTCCAGCGGCAGGCCGAGCAGATGCGTCAGCCAGATGCCCGTGGCGAGCTGCACGACCACCGCCGGCGCGGTGAAGCAGGCATCGGCGATCACCACCGTCCGCGCCGTCGCGGCGATCACGCGCGCATCGCTACGCAGGTGCGCGAGCCACATGAAGAACGCGATGCCCAGCCCGGTGCCGAACAGCAGCGTCGAAGCGAGGATATGGATCCACTTCACCCACAGGTAGGTCATCTCAGCGCCGCTCCGTCAGGACCCACAGCACCGCCAACGCCGGCAGCAGCACCAGATTCTTCGCCATGCCACCCAGCGGGTCCCACCACGAGGCAGGCACCAGGCCGCCCAGCACCAGCGTGTAGGCGAGCAACAAGAGCAGCATCGCGCCGACAGCGGTCCGCGATCGCCAACCACTCGCCAACCAGAGGCCGAGCACCAAGTCGGCCGCCCCACCCACGCGCGCCAGCATCACCGGATCCCAGGCCGCCAGCGGCGTATCCGCCGCGAGGCGCAGGATGTCTGCCGCCGGCGTGATGAAGCCGGCCAGCGCCGACAGCAGCCACAAGCCCACCACGGCCCAACGCAAGGCGGGCGCGAGGAAGTAGAGCTGCGCCTGCCAACGATCCTGC
The DNA here is from genome assembly GCF_964253495.1 of Pseudoxanthomonas sp. LjRoot127. Lineage (NCBI taxonomy): Bacteria > Pseudomonadati > Pseudomonadota > Gammaproteobacteria > Lysobacterales > Lysobacteraceae > Pseudoxanthomonas > Pseudoxanthomonas sp. LjRoot127. The sequence continues at coordinate 2,068,781 of NZ_CAXUQR020000001.1, read as the reverse complement.
ACCTGGCTGGGCGCCTGGCCCAGCGCCTCGGCGAGCGCGCGAGGCCGCAGGCCGAAAGTGGCCTCCAGCCGCTCTGTCGCATCCGGCGCGGTGGTATTGCCCCTTCGCAGCATGCGCCACATCGTCCGTCCCACCGGTCCGCGGCCCACCGCCTCCATCGTCGCCACGGCAAGCGACACGCAGGCCTCGGGCACGGCCACCACGCGCTCTCCGGGAATGCGCAGCCAACGTCGCCATTGCTGCTGGTAGTCGCGCAACGACATCGGCGTGGGGCCGCCCACTTCGTAAATCCCACTGACCGTGTCGTCGGCCGCGCGCGCGACCAGTTCGCCCAGATCCTCCGCCGCAACGGGCTGCACCTGCCATCGACCGTCGCCCGGCAGCCATTGCGCGCCGGGAAAGCCCGCCAATGCACGCAACAGCGAGGTTCCGCCGTAGGAGCCGCTTACCGTATAGACCACCGACGGACGCAGCACGACGGACGACAGCGCGAGCCCGCCGAGTTGTTCGTCGAAGCGATGTTTGGAGGCGATGAACGGCCCATCCTCGGGCAGGCCCAGAGCGGATACCTGCACGAAGCGCCTGATGCCGCGCGCCACGCAGGCCTTCGCAAGCGCCAGCGGCGCGGCCACGTGCACGACCTCGAAGGTCTGCCCCGCTTCCTCGCGGAGAATGCCTGCGGCGTTGACCACCGCCTCCACGCCGTCCAGCAGCGGCACCCAATCCTCCGGCAGCCGCATCGCCTGCAGGTCGCAAGGGCGTTCGTCATCTGCGAGCCGATTTCCCTTCGGCCGCACGGCCCGCAGGACGCGCCAGCCATGGCGGCGCAGCGCCGCCACCAGGTAGCCACCGATGAACCCCGCACCACCCACCACCAGCACCGTTCGTACCTTGCCGTCCGGAGATGCCTGCGAAGGGATTTGCATGCGGTCGTTCCGTGTCCGTCGAGGATGATGTGAAACGCGGGTGTCAGGCCTTGCGCACAAACTCCGACTTGAGCTTCATCGCGCCGATGCCATCGATCTTGCAGTCGATGTCGTGGTCGCCGTCGACCAGGCGGATGTTCTTGACCTTGGTGCCGACCTTCACCACCAGCGACGAACCTTTCACCTTCAGGTCCTTGATGACGGTGACGGTGTCGCCGTCCCGCAGTAGGTTGCCGTTCGCGTCCTTGATGACACGCGCTTCATCGCCGCCGCCGGCGGCATCGGCAGACCATTCGTGCCCGCACTCCGGGCACACCAGCTGCACGCCGTCCTCGTAGGTGTAGGCGGAAGCGCATTGCGGGCAAGGAGGCAGCGTACTCATGGGAAAGGAGAAGGAGTGCGGGGATGCATCGATTGTAACCGACGCCCCCCCTGCACCCCAGAAACGAAGAACCCGCCTCGCGCCGGGTTCGGGACTCAGAGGATGTAGCGGCTGAGGTCGGGGTCCTGCACCAGTTCGCCGAGATGCGCATCGACGTAGGCTCGATCGATGACCACGCTCTGGCCATCGCGGTCGGGCGCCTCGTAGCTCAGCGTGTCCAGCAGGCGCTCCAGCACCGTATGCAGGCGGCGCGCGCCGATGTTCTCCTGGCGCTCGTTGACCAGCGCGGCGATCTCGGCGAGACGGTCGATCGCATCATCGCTGAAACGCAACGCGACGCCTTCGGTCTTCATCAGTTCCACGTATTGCTTGCTGAGCGCCGCCTTCGGCTCGGTGAGGATGCGGATGAAGTCGTCCTTGCTCAGTGCCGACAGCTCGACGCGGATCGGGAAACGACCCTGCAGCTCCGGGATCAGGTCGCTCGGCTTGGCCAGGTGGAACGCGCCGGACGCGATGAACAGGATGTGGTCCGTCTTCACCGTGCCGTATTTGGTCGACACGTTGCTGCCTTCCACCAGCGGCAGCAGGTCGCGCTGCACGCCCTCGCGGCTGACATCGGCGCCGCCGACGTTGCCGCTGCGCTTGGCGACCTTGTCGATTTCGTCGATGAAGACGATGCCGTGCTGCTCGCAGGCCTCGATCGCGGCCGCACGGATGTCGTCCTCGTTGACCAGCTTGCCGGCTTCCTCTTCGACCAGCTGCGGGCGCGCCGCCTTGATCGTCACGGTGCGCTTGTGGGTCTTGCTGCCGCCCAGGTTGGAGAACATCTGGCGCAGTTGCTGGCCCATCTCCTCCATGCCCGGCGGGGTCATGATGTCGACGCCGACGTTGGCGGAGAGCTCGAGTTCGATCTCGCGCTCGTCCAGGTCGCCATTGCGCAGCTGGCGGCGCAGCTTCTGCCGGGTCTCGGATTCCTTCGACGACGGTTCCGCGCCGATGTCGACGGTGGTGGTGGCGGTGTTCGCGCCGAAGCCGAACCCGCCGCCGGCGCCCTCGCGACGCGGCAGCAGCGCGTCGAGGATGCGGTCTTCCGCACGCTCCTCGGCCTGGGTGCGCATGCGCGCCTTGGCCTGCTCGCGGTACATCTTCACCGCGGTATCGGCGAGGTCGCGGACGATCTGCTCGACGTCCTTGCCCACGTAACCGACTTCGGTGAAGCGTGTGGCTTCCACCTTCACGAATGGCGCATTCGCCAGCGTCGCCAGGCGCCGCGCGATCTCGGTCTTGCCGACGCCGGTGGGGCCGATCAGCAGGATGTTCTTCGGCATCACCTCGTTGCGCAGGCTGGTGTCCAGCTGCATGCGGCGCCAGCGGTTTCGCAGCGCGATGGCCACCGCGCGCTTGGCCGCGTGCTGGCCGACGATATGACGGTCGAGTTCCTGCACGATCTCGCGCGGGGTCATCGTGGATGAAGTGTTTTCTGTCATGGCGATGTAGTCGTTGGGATGCGAGCGGGCGTCGGAGCTCAGAGCTCTTCGACCACCACGTTGCGGTTGGTGTAGATGCAGATGTCGCCGGCGATGTTCAGCGACTCGACGGCGATGGACTTCGCATCGAGCTCGGTGTGGGCGAGCAGCGCGCGCGCGGCGGACAACGCGTAGGAACCGCCCGAGCCGATGGCGATGATGCCGTCCTCCGGCTCGATGACGTCGCCGGTGCCACTGATGATCAGCGAGGTTTCCTTGTCGGCGACGGCGAGCAGCGCTTCGAGCTTGCCCAGGCGGCGCTCGGTACGCCAGTCCTTCGCCAATTCCACGGCCGCGCGTGTCAGCTGGCCGTGCTTCTCCAGCTTGGCCTCGAACAGTTCGAACAGCGTGAACGCATCCGCCGCGGCGCCGGCGAAACCCGCCAGCACCTGGCCATCGCGACCGAGCCGGCGCACCTTGCGCGCGTTGCCTTTCATGACCGTGTGGCCCAGCGTCACCTGGCCATCGCCCGCGACGGCGACATGCCCGTTGCGGCGCACGGACAGGATGGTGGTGGCGTGGAAGACGTTCGGATTCTGGCTGGGGTCCATGGAGGCCTCCGGGGTGTTCCCCCAGAGGTGGGGACGCCGCTCCGCGGTTCAAGCATGGCCTTTGGAAGCAACCCGGGGCCGTAGGCTGGGATGGAGCGAAGCGCAATCCCAGCAACCCGGCGATGTCGGAGGCACGCGCTGGGATTACGCGTTGCTCCATCCCAGCCTACGGCTCTACGGCTTTCCTATTTCTTGCGCTTGGCCCGCGGATGCGCAGCGTCGTAGACCTTGGCCAGGTGCTGGAAGTCCAGGTGCGTGTAGATCTGCGTGGTCGCGATGTCGGCGTGGCCCAGCAGCTCCTGCACGCCACGCAGGTCACCCGAGGATTCGAGGATGTGGCTGGCGAAACTGTGACGCAGCATGTGCGGGTGTACGTGCTTGAACAGGCCTTGCCGCTGCGCCAGCTGCTTGATGCGGATCTGCACGGCGCGTTGCGAAAGGGGACCCTCGGCACGGCCGGGGAAGACGAAGCCCTCGTTGCCGGACGGTCGCTCCTGTCGCCATTCGGCCAGCGCGTTGCGCGCATGCGAGCCGACCGGCACCTTGCGCTCCTTGCTGCCCTTGCCCAGCACGGTGACCATGCCACCGGCCATGTCCAGGTCGCGCCACCGCAGGGCGCACAGCTCGCTCAAGCGCAAGCCGGACGAATAGAAGAGTTCGAGCAGTGCGCGGTCGCGCTTGCCCAGGGGTGCATCGGTCGGCACCTCGACCAACCGGACGGCCTCGTCGGCATCGAGCACCTGCGGCAGCTTGCGCGGCGCCTTGGGTGCGCGCAGCGCTGCGGCGGGACTCGCGGCCACGCGGCCATGTTTCAACAGCCACTGGTAGTAGCTGCGACACGCCGAGAGCCGCCGCTGCAGGCTTTTCGGCGACAACCCACGACGGTGCTCGCTGGCGACGAACGTGCGCAGCTGCTCCGCATGCACCTCCACCAGGTGGGCAATGCCCTGGGCCTGTGCCCATTCCGTCAACGCGGCGAGGTCACGCCGGTACGCGTCCAGCGTATGCGCAGAGACGCGGCGCTCGACCTCGAGATGGGCAAGGAAGTCGGCGACTGCGTACATTCCGGTGGTCCGTCATTCCCGCAACGGGCGTCAGCGCGCGCTCAACCATCGAACCGCTTCAGCGCCGTCACCAGCGTCTCGCCCATCATGCGCAGGAACAGCGTGCCCATGCCGGGGTAGAAACGGTTGCCATCGCGGCTGCCGACGGCGACCAGGCCGATGCCGGGCAAGGGCAGCAGCGCCGAGGACGCCACTTCTTCCGCGCGCGCGCCATACAGCAGCACATGCTTCTCAGGTTGCAGGCGCCCGCAGATCGGCTCGCCGTCGCGCAGGCAGTCGCGGAAAGGGGCCATGTGCGGGTTGTCGGCCGGGATGACCTGCAGCCACTCGCCTTCGTCCAGCCCGGCCACTGGCTGCAGCAGCACGATGCTGACGCGGTCGCCGTTGAAGTCTTCGGCCAGCGACGCCGCCATCGCGCGCACGGTGTCGGCCGCGGTGTTCTGTTTCATGAGCGTGAGCGCCAGCTGGTGCGTGCGCACGGCCAGGCGCTCGTTTTCCTGTGCATTGGCGAACAGGTCGCCGAGGCGCTTGGACAACTCGCGGTTCTTGTCGCGCAAGACTTCCAGCTGATAGCTGGCCAGCGACGCCGTGGGGCCTTCGTCGCGCGGTACCACCATGCTCAGCGCGAGGTCGGGGAACTGCTTCAGGAAAGTCGGGTGGCGACGCAGCCACGCTGCGACCTCGTGGGCGCCCAGTTTTTCGAGTGTCTCGCTCATGCTTTCCATTCCCCTTCGAATACGAATGCCGCCGGCCCGGACATGATGACCTGCGCGTCGTCGGACGGCCAGCGGATGCGGAGCTCGCCACCCGGCAGCACGATGGCGACGTCGCGATCCACGCGACCTCGACGGATCAGCACGGCCGCGGCCGCACAGGCGCCGCTGCCGCAGGCCAGGGTCTCGCCCACGCCGCGCTCGTACACGCGCAGGCCTACGCGATCGCGCGCGACCACTTCGGCGAACCCGACGTTGACCGATTCCGGGAAGTGCCACGAGCGTTGCAGCAAGGGGCCGTAGTGCAGCACCGGGGCGGCATCGACGGACGGGACCTCGATCACCGCGTGTGGGTTGCCCATCGACACCGCGCCGAAGCGTACCCGCACGCCTTCGTCCACATCCGCGTCGTACTCGGCGCGCGCGTCGTCGAAGCCGCGGAGGGGAATGCGCGCCGGCACGAACTCGGGGACGCCCATCGCAACCGCATAGCGATCATCGGCGAGGCGCTCCACCGCGTGCGCTGCCACGGGGCTGTCGACCTGGAAGACCACGTCACCTGCAGCGCCATCGCGCACCAGCCATGCCGCCACGCAGCGCGCCCCGTTGCCGCATTGCTGGGAAGGCGAGCCGTCCGCATTCCAGATGCGGTAGGCCGCGACCGCGCCGGCGCTGCGAGGGGGTTCGATGGTCAGGATCTGGTCGCAGCCCACGCCGCGGTGACGATCGGCGAGCGATGCGGCCAGCGCGGCATCCGGGGGCGGCAGGCCGTCGCGCAGGTCCAGTACGACGAAGTCGTTGCCGGCCCCATGCATCTTGGTGAAACGCATCGACGTGCTCCGCGCGTGCGTCGACTCAGCCATTCCCGTCGGTGGCGGGCACCGTCGCGGGGTCGATCGGCGGGTCGGCGGGGACGCCATCGGTCGCAGGCGGCACGGCGTCGGCGGGGGCCACGGGCGCTTCTTCGACCGGCTTCTCCGGCATGAACAGCGGGCCCTTGGCACCGCAGGCGGAGAGGACCGCCATCACGGCGGCGGCAAGGACAAGGCGGACATTCCGGTTCATGGCGCGAGTATAGCCACAGCCCGATGAATGCGGTGGACGCTCAGTCGGGGCGTGGTGGCTCGGGACGCCGCCACAGCCATGCGTCGACCGTGGCCATGCACGCAAGGGGAAGCGCGACCATCCACCACCGGTGCGATCCGGTCCACAGCATCAGCGTGACCAGGAGGGCGGCACAGGCGAGCATCGCCCACGTCGCCGCCCACTTGGCGCGCCGCGACACCGCGCGATGCAGGTGCCAGTCGTGGATCATCGGGCCGAAACGCGGGTGCGTGACCAGGTAACGATGCAACCGGTCCGAACCGCGCGAGGCCGCATAGGCCGCGATCAGGATGAAGACCGTCGTCGGCAACCCGGGCACGAACACGCCGAGGATGCCCATGCCCAGGCTGGCGTACGCCAGCAGCCACCAAGCCCAGCGGAACCGGGCGGGCCTGGGATCGGGCATATCGCGGGGTCTGGGGGAAGACGTATCGGGCACCGCGCCCTTGTACCCCAAATCCGCCGCCGATGGCGCGAACACGACGTGCGCGCAGCGGACGACCGCGCCCCACCTCGCCATGGCCCACCTCTCCGTTCCGCTGCTGTTCTCCCCGGGTTATCGGCGGGAGGGCCGCAACACTGGAGCGCCGCTCATCGGCTGGCCGTGAAAAAGAAAAAAGCCGGGTTGCCCCGGCTTTCTTCGTGCTCGCATGGCGGCTTACTTCGACGCCACGCCCAGCTGGTCGAGCATGAAGGCGTACATCTCCGCGCGCTCGCGATACTGGCGGAAACGGCCGGACTTGCCGCCGTGGCCGGCTTCCATGTTGGTGCGGAACACGACCGTATTCTTGCTGGTGTTCAGGTCGCGCAGGCGGGCGACGTACTTGGCCGGCTCCCAGTACTGCACCTGCGAATCCCACAGGCCGGTGCCGACGAACATCGCCGGATAGGCCTTGGCCTGCAGGTTGTCGTAGGGCGAATACGTGAGGATGTAGTCGTAGTAGCCCTTCTCTTCCGGATTGCCCCACTCGTCGTACTCATTGGTGGTCAGCGGAATGGTGGGGTCCAGCATCGTCGTGACGACGTCGACGAACGGCACCAAGGTCAGGATGACCTTGTACTTCTCGGGCGCCATGTTCGACACCGCGCCCATCAGCAGGCCACCGGCGCTGCCGCCCATCGCGGCCACGCGGTCCTTGGCGGCATAGCCTTCCTTCACCAGGTAGTCGGTGACATCGATGAAATCGGTGAAGGTGTTGACCTTGTTGTAGAGCTTGCCGTCGTCGTACCACGCGCGGCCCATTTCCTGGCCGCCGCGGATATGGGCAAGCGCGTAGACCACGCCCCGGTCCAGCAGGCTGACGTTGGTGATGCTGAAGTTCGGATCCATCGACGCGCCATAGCTGCCGTAGGCGTACTGCAGCATCGGCGCCTTGCCGTCGCGGGCGACGTCCTTGCGGTACACCAGCGTCACCGGGATTTTCGTCTTGCCGTCGCGGGCCGGTGCCCACACGCGCTCGGTCACGTACTTCGAGGCGTCGTAGCCGGGCACGGGCTGCTGCTTCAGCTGGCGGCGCTCGCCGGTCTTGGTGTTGATCTCGTAGGTCGTCGCCGGCGTGGTCATCGACGTGTAGCTGTAACGCAGCCAGTCGGTGCCGGTTTCCGGATTGGCCGACAGCCCCATCGAGTACGCCGGCTCGTCGGCCTTGACGTAGTCGCTGCTGCCGTCTGCCTTGATCACGCGCAGGCTCTCCAGCGCATTGGCGCGTTCGGCCACCACGCTGAAACCGTCGAACAGTTCGAAGCCCTCGACGAACACGTCATTGCGGTGCGCGATCCAGTCCTTCCAGTCCTTGCGCGAGGTCGAATCGGTCGGCGCGGTCACGATCTTGAAGTTGGTCGCGCCATCGGCATTCGTGCGGATAACCCAACGGTCGCCGAGGTGGTCGGCTTGGTATTCCACATCGCGCTCGCGCGGGGCCAGCACGGTGAACACGCCCGGGCTCGCGGCCGGCGTGCAGCGCATCTCGGACGACACGGTGCTCTCGACGCTGATGCAGATGAACTTGTCGTCGCGGCTGCGGCCGATGCCCATGTAGAAGCTGTCGTCTTCTTCTTCGTAGACCAGCGAGTCCTGGCTGGCCGGCGTGCCCAGCACATGCGACTTCACCCGTTTGCTGAGCAGGGTCTCGGGGTCCTTGTCGACGTAGAACAGCGTGCGGCCGTCGTCCGACCACACCAGGTTCGGTTCGGCGTTGGTGACCGTATCCGGCAGGAGTTCACCGGTGTCCAGGTTCTTGAAGCGGATCGTGTACTGGCGGCGGCCATTGGTATCGTCGGCGTAGGCGAGCAGGCGGTTGTCCTGGCTGACCTCGTAGTCGCCGACGTTGTAGTAGTCCTTGCCGGCGCCCAGCGCATTGACGTCCAGCAGCACCTGCTCGCCGGCGAAATCGCCGGCCTCGTTGGCCTTCTGGATGGAGACCGCATCCATGCCCGGGGCGTCCTTGCGGCGCGCATGCACCGGATAGTCCTTGCCGGTCACGAAGCGCGCGTAATACCACCAGCCGCGCTCGCGGTAAGGCACGCTCGCATCGTCCTGCTTGATGCGGGCGACGACCTCGTCGTACAGCTTGTCCTCCAGCGGCTTCAACGGCGCCATCACCGCGTCGGTGTAGGCGTTCTCGGCGTTGAGGTACGCCAGCATCTCCTTGTTCTCGCGCTTGTCGTCGCGCAGCCAGTAATACTCGTCGTTGCGCTCGGCACCGTGGGGCGCCTTCACCACGTGCGGCTTCTTGGCCACGTCGGGCGGGGTGGCGCTGGCGGCAAGCGCGGAGGTGATCGGTGTGCTCATCAGGACGGTCGCGGCAAGCAGGAAGGAAGTCGGCTTCATGGATGGGGTCCGGGATTGCGGGTTGCAATGGCAGCGCCCCTCCGCGAGGGAGGGGCGCCAGGCACTTACTTGGACAGTTGTTGCCAGAGGAAGGTGTAGGCCAACGCGCTCATGTGCGCGGCCTGGGCGTTGTTCGCCGCGCCGCCATGGCCACCCTCGATGTTTTCGTAGTAGCGCACGTCCTTGCCGGCGTCCAGCATCATGGCCGCCATCTTGCGGGCATGGCCGGGATGCACGCGGTCATCGCGCGTCGAGGTCATGAACAGGGTCGGCGGATAGTCCTTCTTCGCGTCGAACAGGTGGTACGGCGAGAAGGTCTTGATGAACTCCCAGTCGGACGTGTCGGGATTGCCGTACTCGGCCATCCACGACGCACCGGCCAGCAGGTGGCTGTAGCGCTTCATGTCCAGCAGCGGGACCTGCACCACCACCGCACCGAACAGTTCCGGGTATTGCGTGAGCATGTTGCCGGTCAGCAGGCCGCCGTTGCTGCCGCCCTGGATGCCCAGGTGCTTCGGCGAGGTGATCTTGCGGGCGATCAGGTCCTGCGCGACCGCCGCGAAGTCCTCATAGGCCTTGTGGCGATTGGCCTTCAGCGCCGCCTGGTGCCAGCGCGGACCGTACTCGCCACCGCCACGGATGTTGGCGACCGCGTACACGCCGCCCTTCTCCAGCCAGCCCTTGCCGACACCGCCGGAGTAACCCGGGGTCATCGAGATCTCGAAGCCGCCGTAACCGTACAGCAGCGTCGGCGTGCTGCCGTCGTACTTCAGGTTGTCCGGGCGCACGAGGAAGTACGGAATCTTGGTGCCGTCCTTGGACGTGGCGAAGTGCTGTTCGATCTTCTTGCCCGAGGCATCGAAGAAGGCCGGCATCGACTTCAGCTGTTCCGGCTGCTGGCCCAGTTCGACCAGCGACAGCGTGGTCGGGGTCAGGTAGTCGGTGACGGTCATCCACACCGCATCGCTGTCGTCGCTGTCGACCGCACTGACACTGATGGTGCCGAAGCCCGGCGCGCCGGTGAAGGCGCTGGTCTTCCACCCCGTCGCCGACGGCGTCAGGATGCTGAGCTTGTTCTTGACGTCGTCCAGCACGTTCAGCACGACGTGGTTCCTGGTGACCGACATGCCGGCGAGCGAGGTCGTCGGGGTCGGTTCGAAGAGCACGTCGAACGTGCGCTTGCCGGCCATGAAGTCGTCGAACTTCGCTGCCAGCAGCGAGCCTGCCGCATAGGTCTTGCCACCGACGGTCCACCGCTCGCGCAGTTCCAGCGTCAGCCACTCGCGGAACACGCCCTTGTTGGCGGAGTTCGGCGCGTCGACCTTGGCCAGCGTGCCGTCGGCGCGACGGAGGTAGAGCTCGTCGTTGTAGAACGCCAGCGTGCGGCTGACGAAATCGCGCTGGAAGCCCGGCGTGTCGTCGTGGTACGCGGCGATGTACATGTCGTCCGGCTTGCCTTCGTAGACGACCTTCGCGCTGTCCAGCGGCGTGCCGCGCTTCCACTCCTTGACGATGCGCGGGTAGCCCGAGCTGGTCATGCTGCCCGCACCGAAGTCGGTGTAGACGTAGACGGTGTCGGCGTCCTTCCAGCCCAGCGCGCCCTTGGCTTCGGGACGGTAGAACCCGTCGGCCAGGAATTTCTTGTTGGTCAGGTCGAACTCGCGGGTCTCATCGGCATCGGCCCCGCCGCGCGACAGCGCGATCAGGCAGCGCGCGTAGTCGGGCTTGCGGCAGTCGGCGCCGTGCCAGACCCAGTTCTTGCCCTCGGCCTTGTTCAGCGCGTCCAGGTCGAGCACGGTCTCCCACTGCGGCTGGGCCTTGCGGTACTCGGCCAGGGTGGTGCGCCGCCACAGGCCGCGCTCGTGCTGCTGGTCCTTCCAGAAGTTGTAGTAGTAGTCGCCGATCTTCTGCACGCCGGGGATCTTGGCGTCGGAATCGAGGATGGCGCGGATGTCCGCTTCCAGCTGCTTGAAGGCCGGGGTCGAGGCGATCTCGGCCTCGGCCTTGGCATTGACGCCCTTCACCCAGTCGAGCTGTTTCTGGCCCTCGACGTCTTCCAGCCAGGCATACGGGTCGTTGGACACGTCAGCCTCCTTGGCGTGCGCGGGGGCGGACAGGGCGCCCGCTACAGCGAGGCCGGCGGCCAGGCAGGCGTGGGTGAGTCTGGGCATGAGGGGTGGCTCCGGAGGTGCAGTTCATGAACATGTCACGCTAGCACAAGGCCCGGAGGCCACCCCCTGCCGAAGGTCAGGCCGCCCGGGACAGACGCGCTGGCGCGGATCGCAGCCGGCGCGCCTGCGGACCGCGACGACGCCGCGATGACGCTGCGACGGCAGCAAGCCCCGGCAACCTGAACCGGTGCAGGGCCCACCATGCCACGGTGGGCATCCCCACCAGCCACAACGGCAGCCAACCCAGCGCGTCGGTGCTGGCGCGCGCCAGCGGCAGCAGCAGTACCAGCGCCACGCCGGTCAGGACCAGCCTGCGCAGCATGCGATCCAGCGTCGCATCGGGACGGTCGGACGATGCCGCGACGGAAGAGACGGAGGAAACGAAGGACATGGCGATGAACTCCTGTGACGTGATGTCGGCTGGACGTCACAGTCGCGCAGGTCCATCTCACGCGTTGCGACATCAGCGGTTAACATCTCCGTCGCATCCTGATGGCTAGCGTGTCCGTATGACGGGGAGAACGGAGTTCCACATGCCCATGCTTTTGTTTTCCCGTGCCGCCCGCTTCGTCCTGTCCGCGTGCCTGCTCTTCGTGGTCGCCGGTTGCGGGCATCGTGGCGCAGTCAGGGAGGATCCCGCGGCCATCGACCTGCCGCGCCTCATGGGTACGTGGCGCGTGATCGCGCACATCCCGTACTTTGCCGAGCGTGGCCACGTGGCGGCGCGGTACGAGTACGCACTGCGCGACACGGACAAGGTCGCCGTGGCCTACCACTACCGGGAAAGCTTCGACGCGCCCGAGCAACAGCGCGATGCACGTGCATCGGTGAAGAAAGACAGCGGCAACCGCGAATGGACCCTCTGGTTCGTCGGCGTCGTGCCGGCCAAGTGGCGCATCGTCGAGGTGGCGCCGGACTACTCCTGGGTGATGGCGGACTATCCCGGCCGCGACATGGGCTGGATCCTCGCGCGGGACGCCACCATGGATGATGCCACCTACCAGGAGCTGGTCAGGAAAGCGCGTGACCATGGCATCAATGCGCGCCAGCTGGTACGCGTGCCGCAGGTGCCGGATCAGGTGGGGACGCCGGGGTTCGGAGCGCCGAAGGAGCCGTGACGAGCGGATCGAGGGAAACCGCTCACGTGCGAGCAACGCAAGTCGCGAAGTTTTTCAGTCCATCCGGAAGGTGGTCGCGACTTACTTCGCTCCCACGCCCGTATCACCTGCGGCGTTACTTCTTCTCGTAGTTCGACAGGGCCAGCTCCAGCAGTGCCTTCGCCTGCTCGCGCAGCACGGCAGGCTCGACGATCTCGGCATCGGCGCCGTAATGCAGGATGTCCATCAGCAGCTCGCGAGAGACGCTGTAGGGGATCTTCAGTTCGTAACGGCCATCCGGCAGGTGCCGGCCCTGTTGCTTCGAGTGCCACTGCTCGTCGGCAACCCAGCGCGCGGCCTTGGCACTGAACAGGATCGTCGCCCAGCCTTTCGGTTCGCCGGAGAAGATGCCGTAGCTCGACGCCAGGTGCTGGTTGAGTTCGTCGTTGGGAAGGTCACGGGCGGGTTCATCGACCATCCTCGCGTTGCCCACGCGGTCCACCGCGAAGCTGCGCAGCGCGTTGCGCTCATGGTCCCACGCATCCAGGTACCAGTTGTCGCGGTAGTGGGTGATGCGCTGCGGCGACACCGTGCGGCGCGTGCGCTCGTCGGTGGAGCGTGCCCGGTATTCGAAGTGCAGCTGCTTGCGCTCCAGCACGGCCGAGGCGACGGTGCGGAAGCTGGCTTCGTCCAGCGTGCGGCCGCGATGCGGGATGACGCGCACGCGGTCGACCGGCCACTGGTCGACGCCGGCGTGGTCGGCCAGCAGCCCCTCGATGCGCTTCTGCAGCGGCGCCAGCGCACCGGACAGCACGCCGCCGCCCGTGCGCACCAGCAGCTGCTGCGCGGCGAGCAGGGCGTACAGCTCTTCCGAACTCAGCCACAGGCCAGGCAGCTCGAAGCGTTCGCTTTCGGCCGCGTGGTAACGGAAACCCGCTTCGCCGTCGCCCTCGATCGGCGCCATCAACGCATCGCGCAGGTACGCCAGGTCGCGATACGCCGTGGCGCGCGAGCAACCCAGTTCCTCCTGCAGACGCTTCACGGTGACCGGATAGCGCGCGGCCTTCAGGATGCGGTGAAGGGCGGTGATGCGTTCGATCTTGTCCATGGTCGGCACGGCAGGGGGCGTTCGAGGATTATCACCGACGGGTGGCCGTTTTCGTCGCCTGCCTGCCGTTGGAGACGGTGAAGGGGCGAACGCCGGCGGCGGCTTCGGCCCGTGCGGTGCCTGGTGATGCGGCGTGTCCTCGCCGTCGCGGCACCCTCAACGCACGGACCGAAGGCGCTGTCGCGGTGGGATACACCACGCTTCGTCGCCACTGTGTCGACGCCGCCTCCCGTCCGGTCGCCGTGCCGAGCGGATGACGGGCAGTTCATTTTGGATGCCACAGACTCCGCCAACGCGATGCGGGGGTGACAGGATGTCAGCAGAAGGCCGGAGCCGCGCCGTGGCGGCCGTGATCGTGGTGCTGATCCACGGAGCGGTGACATGGGTACTGGTACGCCCCCCGGGGTGGCTTGTCGGGAAGAGTTCCCCGTCACCCGTGCTGCGAGTGCGGTGGATCGAACACGCACAGCCTGCCCTGCCGACATCGCCGCCCGATGCGCATGCGACGCCTGCGCCCTCGGCCGATCCTTCCGCACCATCACCTGACCCGGGTCGTGTGGCGAGGTCGCTGGATCCCACGCAGCGGCCTCCGGATGTGGCGATCTCCGCATCGACACCCGACTATCTGGCGCAAGGCGCCGTCTGGGCGGCGGAAAGCGCGCCGGCGACCGATTTCCAGCCCGGACTGATGGCCAGCCGTGTTCCGAGGCTACCTGGCGGTGCTTCCGGCGGCCGCTTCCACATGCGAGAGCCACCATCGCCGCAAAGGAGATTGCAGGCGATCGGCAGGATGCTGGCCGGGCCTGACTACACCACCGACCCCTGCCCGCGCATGCACGACAACGTCCATGGTCTGCTGACCGACACCAGCGATGAGGGGCGCCGGCGGCTGGCGTGGGAACTGCGGGAATACCGGGACCGGTGCCGACCGTGACAGGGTTCCGGGAACAGGCCGTCGGGCGTGGCAGAATCTAGGCCGCGAACCTGAATCGGAACAAGCACTTGGGTTGTGGCCGACGTCTGCCCTGCCTACCATGTAACCGGTTTCAGTCACTCCTCTCTGCGAGATCCGCCATGCCCCCCCGGATGCCCCTTACCCTGCTCGCCCTTGCACTGTCGGCAAGCGGTGTACTGCAGGCGCACGCGACCGATGTGCTGCTGCCCCGCAACGAAAAGGTCGACGCGCCCAAGGCGGGCAAGGGTTTCGGCAAGCAGGAGGGCATGGCGCTTCCGGTGGTCTCGATGGCGGTGCGTCCCATCCCCGAGACCCCCCCGACACCCGCCGCCCCTCCTCCGCCGACCCCCAAGCTCACCGGCGGGGGCGAACTCGGCTTCGCCGCCGCCAGCGGCAACAGCAACAACGAGAGTTTCAACGGACGGCTGGACCTGACCTACACCGATGGCGGCGCATGGCGCCACAGCGGCAGCCTGTTTGGCCTGCACTCGCGTTCGGAATACATGCGCACGCAGGAAGACGGCAGTGCCGTCCGCGACACGCGCACCACGGCCAATCGCTACACGGTGACCGCCAACAGCGCCTACCTGATGGACGATCGCGGCACGCTGAACACTTCGGTGCGCCATGAGAAAGACGATTTCGGCACCTACAGCCGGCAGCAGTCGGTCAGCCTGAGCTACGGCAACCGCGTGATCGAAAACGAACGCGCGCACCTGGACCTGCAGGTCGGGCCGGGCTACCGCCGTGCCTACGACACGCTGGATGCGCGCACGGAAGCCGGTTTCATCGGTCGTGGCCTGATCGACGTGCGCTACGCACTGAGCGAGAACACCGAGATCGTCAACAAACTGCTGGTGGAGTCGGGCGACTACAACACCTTCGCGCAGAATGACCTGGGCGTGTCGGTGACGATGAACTCCCACCTGGCGCTGAAAGCCGGCTGGCAGGCGCGCCACAACAGCGACGTGGCGCCGGACCGCAAGCGCACCGACACGCTGACCACCATGAACGTGGTCTACCGCTTCAAGTAAGCGCGCCGCACGACGCTCAGGCGAGGAACGCGCCTGCGCCCTGCTCCAGCAACCGAGCGGCGACGCGGCGACCGAGCGCGTCGGGATCGGCGAGCGGGCCATGGGCCTCGGCACGCAGGACCTGGCCGTCCTGCGCAGATCCGACCAGCCCGGACAGCACCAGGTCGTCGCCTTCGCGCCGCGCGAAGGCCGCTACGGGCACGTGGCAGCTGCCGTGCAGGGCGCGATTCATCGCCCGCTCCGCCTCCACGCAAATGCGTGTGGGGGTGTCTTCGAGCGCGGCGAACAGTGCGTGCATCGCGGGATCGTCGGCACGGCACTCGACCGCGACGGCGCCCTGGGCCGGCGCCGGCAACCAGTGCGGCGCGTCCAGGCGCGCGCGGATGCGCGCGGCGAACCCGAGCCGTTCCAGGCCGGCGCACGCCAGGATGATCGCGTCGTACTCGCCGGCGTCGAGCTTGGCCAGGCGCGTATTGACGTTGCCGCGCAGGTCGACCAATGCCAGGTCCGGCCGCTGCGCACGCAGCTGCGCCTGCCGCCGCAGCGAAGATGTGCCCACGCGCGCGCCGTGCGGCAACGCGTCGATGCCGGCATGCAGGTTCGATACGAAAGCGTCGGCGTGATCCGCTCGCGCCAGGATGGCGGGCAGCGCGAACGGCCCTTCCAGCTCCATCGGCACGTCCTTGAGCGAATGCACGGCGCAGTCGGCGTCGCCGCGCAGCATCGCCAGTTCGAGCTCCTTGAGGAACAGCCCCTTGCCTCCGATCGCGGCCAGCGAGCGGTCGAGCACCTCGTCGCCACGCGTGCTCATCGGCACCAGCTCGACCGCCAGCCCCGGATGCGCGTCACGCAGGCGGTCGGCGACGTGTTCGCTCTGCCAGAGGGCGAGCGGGCTCTTTCGGGTGGCGATGCGCAGGGTGGTCATGCGGCCATTATCCCGCATGCCGCCATCGCGGCGGCGATCAGAGCGCCTTGACCGTCTCGCGCAGGCCGGCCACGCAGCGGCGGCTCACTTCCAACGGGGCCTTGCCGTGGCGCAGGATGGCCTGGACATGGCCATCGCCGATGCGCTTGATCTCGACCAGTTCGTGGCGCGCGACCAGGCAATTGCGGTGGATGCGCACGAAGCGGCCGCCGAACTCCTCTTCCAGCGACTTCAGCGACTCTTCGATCAGGTCCTCGCCGCGCGCGTGGTGCACCACCACGTACTTCTCCTCGGCCTGCAGGTAGTGCACTTCGTCCACCGGAATCAGGCGCAGGCTGCCGCGCAGGCGTGCGCAAAGGTGCGTGCGCGGCTGGCTGTTCGAGGCGGCGGGCGGCTGGCTTTCGCGTCCGGCGATGAAGGTACGCGCGCGCTCGACCGCGGCGGCCAGGCGCTCAGGACGGATCGGCTTCATCAGGTAGTCGATGGCCGCGGCCTCGAACGCCGACAGCGCGTGCTCGTCGTACGCGGTGCAGAACACCACGGCCGGCCGCGGGTCGAACGCCGCCAGGTGGCGGGCGGCCTCCAGTCCGTCCACGCCGGGCATGGCGATGTCGAGCAACACCATGTCGGGGCGATGCTGCGAGCAGGCCTGCAAGGCGTCCAGGCCGTTCTCCGCCTCGGCGACCACTTCGATGCCCGGGTGCTCGGCCAGCAACGCGCGCAGGCGCTCGCGGGCGAGGGACTCGTCGTCGGCAATGACCACTTTCACGGCAAAGGCGTCCTCGATGAACGTTGGCGTGATCCCCCGCGGCCTAGGTTACCCATCGCCGCGCCCTGCGTCATCCTTCCGGGGACGCGGGGGAATTACAACGCAAACCGCCGCGCCATCCAGTCACCGAGGTCACGGATCTCGTCTGCGCAGACCTGATGCGCCATCGGGTAGCGGTGCCACTGCACCGCAAAGCCCAGGTCGCCGAGCACCCGGGCGCTCTGTTCCGCGTGGACCAGCGGAATCACCGGGTCTGCGGCACCGTGCGCCATGAACACCGGTTGCGCCGTCGCCGCCTGGGCCAGGTGACCTGCGGCCTGCGCGGCACCCGGCAGATAGGTCGACAGCGCGATCAGCCCGGCCAGCGGCACCTGCCGCCGAAGCCCGGCGGCCAGCGTGATCGCGCCGCCCTGCGAGAACCCCGCCAGCAGCAGGCGGTCCGGCGCGATGCCACGTGCCTGCTCGCGCTCGATAAGCGCATCCACGTGGGCGATGGATTCCTCGATGCCGGCACTGTCCGCGCGCGTCGGGAAGTCCATGCCCACGATGTCGTACCAGGCGCGCATGCGCACGCCATTGTTGATGGTCACGGCGCGCACGGGCGCATGCGGGAACACGAACCGCAACGCCGGCCAGCCCGGCCGTACCAGCTCGGGCACGAGCGGTGCGAAGTCGTGGCCATCGGCGCCGAGGCCATGCAGCCACAGCACCGACCATGAAGGCGCGGGGCCGGTTTCCTGTTCGACAGCATCGAGGATGGGGGAGGCGGAAGAGGTCGTCATGCCGCCATTCTCGCCGCAGAGGCGCACGGACACCACTCAGCCGCCGCCTTTCTCCGCGTCCGGCAGCCGGAACCGCACGGTGCGGCTCGAGGCATGGGCCTGGCCGGTGGCTTCGAAGCGTCAGCGCTGCGCGACGGCCAGCGCCGACGCGTCGAACATGCCGGACGGCGTCGACGACACCAGGCGCACGTCGCGCACGCTGCCATCCGGCTGGATGGTGAAGGCCACGTCGGCCTGCCCCTCGATGCGGGCGCGCAGGGCGGGCAGCGGATACCGGGGTTGCGCGTCCTGCACCAGCCGCGGCACGCGCGCCGCCTGGACGATGCGAGGCGTCGCGTCGGGTGGAGCGGGCAGCTGCGGCGTTTCCTGCGTCGCCTGGGTTGTTTGCGTGGACGCGGGCGGCGGCGATGTCGGCGAGGATTCGACGTCCCTCGACGGCACGGCCGTGGTCGCAGGCGCGACAGCGGCCAACGCCGCGGAGCGGGCGGGCGCCGCGGCGTCGATGGTCGAGGTCTGCACGGCGACCGTCGCCTGGGCGGCCTGCGCGCGGGCGAGGGTCGCCACTGCCTCGCGCAAGCGTGGCAGCGCGGGTGCCCGCGCATCGATGCGTTCGATCAGGTTCCGCAAGCGCACGGCTTCTACGCCGTCGCCGCGCGCGATCGCCTGCTCGGCCGCGATCAGCACGTACGGCTGCAGCTCGGCCAGCGCGGCATCCGCGCGCCCCTGGTCTGTCGCCGCCGCGCGGGCCGCGAGATAGTGCTCCACGGCATTGTTGCCGGCAGGCGACAGCATCCGGTGCTCGGACAGTGCGCGCGTGGCGCGCGCATAGGGATCCGTGGACACGTCCCCGGCATCCACCGTCACGATTCCCGCGGACGAGGCTCCCGCCGGAAGGACCGCCGGGGGCGGCGAGACCTCCCGGCACGCCGTCATGCACAGCACGGCTCCCATCCCGATCCACACCCAGCTCGTTCTCATGCGCACCCCCTTTCGCGGCCGGCAAGCCTAGGCGGCGCTCATGACCGGGGTGCGTCAGCCGTGTCCGCACCCTGCGTCATGCTCCGCGACCCTGACGGAAAAAGGGTCCACGGGGAGGTCCTTGCCGGGCTGCCCGATGCCGGGCCATCGCTGGAACCGTTTGCACGCGCCGCCGCGGTCCGCAGCACGCGGGACTTCAGGTAAAGTGCGGCGAGCTCGGGCCGTTAACGCGGTATATCGTCCCTCTCGGGAACGACTGCACAGGGAATACGGTGGCGAACCCGGTCCATCAGGCGGCAACCGTTCTTGGGGAAGAACCGACCGTGAGGCCCACTGCCATCGCCATGCCGTCCCGTCTCGCCGATGGCGAGCCCGATGTGTCCTGGGTCATCGACCACAGCGACAACGCCATCGTCGTGTGCGACGACAGCGCGCGCATCACCTGGATCAACCAGGGCTTCACGCGCATGCTCGGCTACACGCAGGAAGAAGTCGTGGGAAGGCGCCCGAGCGACTTCCTCGCCGGGCCGCACACCGACCCGGAAACGGTCGAATGGGTCCGCGGGCAGCTGCACACGCAGCAGGGCTACCGCACCGAACTGCTGGTGTACGCCAAGAACGGCGTGCCCCTGTGGATTTCCGCGGTAGTGAACCCGGTGTTCGATGCGGACCGCGACAGCCGCTATCTGCTCGGCGTCTACACCGACATTACCCACAGCAAGCTGCACGAGGAACTGCACCGCAAGGTGCTGGGGGCGATCGTCCGCGAACAGCCCGTGCACGACGTGCTGACCCTGGTCTGCCGGGAGGTGGAGAAGGTGATGCCGGAAGCGGTGGCCTCGGTGATCGGCCTGGACGACTACGGCCGCCTGCGTCCGCTGGCGGCACCCAGCCTGCCCGAGACCATCGGGGCGATGATCGATGGCGAACTCGCCGGGCCGATGGTCGGTGCCTGCGGATCGGCGGCCTGGAGCGGACAACCGGTCGAATGCAGCGACATCGAACGCGACCCGCGCTGGCAGGCCTACAACGCACCCTTCCTCGCCGTCGGCATCCGCGCCTGCTGGTCCAGCCCCATCAAGGGCAACGACGGACGCGTCCTGGGCACGTTCGCCCTCTACTACTGGGAAAACCGCGCGCCGGACGACTTCCACCAGCGCGTGGTCGACGTGTGCCTGCACCTGTGCGCGCTGGCGATGGAACGCGAGCGCGCCCGCGTACGCATGCACCAGCTGTCCTTCTTCGACGCACTGACCGGCCTGCCCAACCGCGCGCTGTTCAACAGCAAGGTCGAGCAGATGCTGCTGGCCGCGGCACGCAGCGACAGTCCCGTGGCGTTGCTGTTCGTCGACATCGACCGCTTCAAGATCGTCAACGACACCCAGGGCCATACGGCCGGCGACACCCTGCTGCGCGAGCTGGCGAAACGGCTCGGCGGCGAACTCCGCGACGGCGACGTGGTGGCCCGGCTGGCGGGCGATGAATTCGTCCTAGCCGTCCCCGGTCGCACGGCCGAGGAAGCCGCCAATCTCGCGGACCGGCTGATGGCGCGCCTGTCCCAGCCGCTCAACGCGGGGCGGATGATGCTGACGCCGCAGGCCAGCGTGGGCGTGGCGATGTTTCCCGCCGACGGGTGGGACGTCGATTCGCTCGTGCGGCACGCCGATATCGCGATGTACCGCGCCAAGTCCGAAGGCGGCGCGCGCATCGTGTTCTACAGCCTGGAAATGAACCAGGCCATGCAGGAGCGCCTGGCGCTGGAAAATGCGCTGCGCGAGGCGGTCCGCAGCGGCCAGCTGCGCCTGCACTACCAGCCGCAGGTCGCACTCGACGAGGACGCGACCCTGCATGGCGTGGAGGCCCTGCTGCGGTGGCGACACCCGGAGATCGGCGAGATATCGCCCGCCACCTTCGTTCCGATGGCCGAGGAGTGCGGACTGATCGACGAACTGGGCCGGTGGACGCTGGAGGAGGCCTGCACGCAGATGGCGGACTGGCGCCGTCGCGGCGTGCCGGTACCGCGCGTTTCGGTCAACCTGTCGGCGATCAACTTCGAGCAGCAGGACCTGCCGGCCTTCATCGGCAACGTGCTGGGCAAGTGCGGACTGTCGCCGGACGAACTGATGGTGGAAGTGACCGAGAGCGTGATGCTGGCGGAGAAGCCGGAAGTGCTGGCCAACATCGATGCGATCCACCGGATGGGCGTCAGCCTGTCCATCGACGACTTCGGCACCGGCTACTCCAGCCTCAGCCATTTGCATCGCCTGCCGATCAGCGAACTGAAGCTGGACATGAGCTTCGTGCGCGACCTGGAGCACAGCGAGTCTGCACGCGCGCTGACGACGTCCATCCTGCGCATCGGCGACAGCCTGTCGTTGAAGGTGGTGGCGGAGGGCGTGGAAAATGCGGCGCAGCGCGCGGTGCTGGCTTCGCTCAATTGCGATCTGCTGCAGGGCTACTACGTCTCGCGCCCGCTTTCACCGCACTCGCTGGAACGTTGGGTCAGCCTGCAACCACCGGAGGCCTGACCGCTGCGCCGCCCTCGCGTTCGAGCAGGAAGGCGAGGGCGTCCCCACAGGGCGCGGCGATGCGGAACTGCAGCAGATCGTCGGCGCGCGTACGGCCCAGGCTGACTGCCACCACCGGGATCCGTCTGCGCACGGCCGCGTGCACGAAGCGCAACCCCGAATAGACCATCAGCGACGAACCGACCACCAGCAGCGCATCGGCCCGGTCGACGTGGGCCATCGCCGTTTCCACGCGCTGGCGCGGCACGTTCTCGCCGAAGAACACCACGTGCGGCTTCAGCATGCCTCCGCACGCTTCGCATGCAGGCACGTGGAAGCGCTCGAACTCCTTTTCCTCCAGGTCGGCATCGCCGTCGGGTGCCGTCCCCGCCTGCAGGTCGATCCATCCGGGATTGGCCTGCATCAACCGGGCCTGCAGTGCGGCGCGCGGCGTCACCTCGCCGCAGGCGAGGCAGACGACGCCATCGAGCCGCCCGTGCAGGTCGATCACCGCATGGCTGCCGGCGGCCTGGTGCAGTCCATCGACGTTCTGCGTCAGCAGCACTTCGCAGCACCCCTGGGCTTCCAGCGACGCCAGCGCGCGATGCGCATCGTTCGGCCGTGCCGTCGCCACGCGCGGCCAGCCGATCGTGCTGCGCGCCCAGTAGCGATGGCGCGTGGCGGTGTCGCCGGTGAAGGCCTGGTAGGTCACCGGCGGCGTGCGCTTCCACGCGCCCTGCTCGTCCCGGTAGTCGGGGATGCCGGACGCGGTGCTGCACCCCGCCCCTGTCAGGACGAAGAGCTGGCGGTGCGCCGCCACGAAATCCTCGAGTCGCGTATCGCTCATGCCCGCAGCATAGGCGATGCGCAGGCTGGCGTGCTCAGGGCCGGGGCGCAGGGCAGTAGCTGCGCAGGTAATCCATGTGCGCCGGCATCCGCTGGGCAGTGCCCACCACGCGGCTGCGGATGTCGTCGAGGAAGCTGCGCAGCTCGTCCGGGGGAATCGCGTCCGCCGTCGGGTGGTAGCGCTTGGGCATGATGCCCTGGCCCATCATCACCTGGATCCAGGAGTTCTCGCCGAACAGTTCGCCCGGCACGTGGAAGACGGTGCCGGTCTCGCGGAACAGGTCGATGCGGTGGCGCAGCGTGGCGGGGATGTCCATCTCCGCGATCTCCCGCCAGTACGGCGAATCACGCCGGTCGGTGAGGTGGTAATGCATCACCACGAAGTCGCGGACGTGTTGCAGCTCCTCGTCCAGGCGCGCGTTGTACTCATCGATCGCCGGCTGGGTGACCACCTGCGGGAAGTTCTGCAGCAGGTGCACGATGCCGCGCTGGATCAGGTGGATCGTGGTCGATTCCAGCGGCTCGATGAAGCTGCCGGCCAGGCCGAGCGCCACGCAGTTCTTCGCCCAGCACTGCTGCCGTTGCCCGGGCCGGAAGCGGATCGGCCACGGCTGCTTGATGACCTCGCCCTCGACGCTGCCGAGGAACTCTTCGCGCGCCTCGTCGTCGCTCATGTGCCGGCTGGAATAGACGATGCCGTTGCCCACCCGGTGCTGCAACGGAATGCGCCACTGCCATCCGGCCTTGCCGGCGATGGCACGGGTGTAGGGGACCGCGTCGCGCACCGCCGTGGTCTGGGTGGCCAGGGCGCTGTCGTTGAACAGCCAGTGCGACCAGTCGGTGAAGCCCACGCCCAGCGTCTTGCCGATCAGCAGTGCACGGAAGCCGGTGCAGTCGATGAAGAGATCGCCTTCGAGGATGTCGCCGTTCTCCATCTTCAGCGCGGTGATGAAACCCGAGCCGGCCTCGGTCAGCACCTCGGCGATCTTGCCCTCCACGCGCCGGGCGCCGTGGCGCTCGCTGAATTCCCGCAGGAATTTCGCGTACAGGCTGGCATCCATGTGGTACGCATAGTGCAGCCCCCCATGGGGGAGAT
Source organism: Pseudoxanthomonas sp. LjRoot127 (assembly GCF_964253495.1). Classification (NCBI taxonomy): domain Bacteria; kingdom Pseudomonadati; phylum Pseudomonadota; class Gammaproteobacteria; order Lysobacterales; family Lysobacteraceae; genus Pseudoxanthomonas; species Pseudoxanthomonas sp. LjRoot127. Next base: position 2,045,417 of record NZ_CAXUQR020000001.1, on the reverse strand, counting down.
GCGCGAAGCGATCGCCGAGGGCCGCCTTCAGCTCGAGGCAGTAGTCCTCGTAGCCGCTGGCCATGCCTTCCTGGCGGCCACGCAGCCAGAAGTGCTGGAACCCCGTGGTTCCGCGCTCCTTGCCGCTGAAGCCGAAGGAGTGGATGTAGCGGTGCCCCTTGTCCAGCCAGTTCTCGAACGATATGCCGAGCTTGATGGTGCCCTGCACCGCCGACATGTACGCCTGCTCGTTGATGTCGATCATCCGGTGGAAGCTCAGCAAGGTGGGGATGGTGGCTTCGCCCACTCCCACGGTGCCGATTTCCTCGGACTCGACCAGCGTGATGTCCAGCGTCTTGCCCAGTACGCGCGATATCGCCGCCGCGGCCATCCATCCGGCCGTGCCGCCGCCGGCGATGACCACGCGCTTCACGGGTCGGTTGCTGGAATCGTGGATCTCGTTGCTCACGGGCAGGTTCCTGGGATTGCGGTCAGCGGTTGATGCGCTTGAGCAGGCGTGCCCGCAGTTCGCGCGCACGTGCCTCGTCCAGCGGGGACAGCAGGCGGCGTGCCTGCTCGGGAATATGGGCGGCGGTGTCGTCGTCGGCCTCGAACACGTAGTGGCGGAAGACGTCCTTCCACGCGTCGCGCTCGTGCCGCGGAAGGTCGCGCACCGTCATCAGCGCGTACATCAGGGCGTTCATCGGCGTGTCCATCCAGTCGGGCACGTCGCGCCACCAGTAGTTGACCAGTACGTTGAACGGCTCCAGTCCCTCCATGTGGTGCCACCACAGGCTGGGGATCAGCACGGCGTCGCCGGGCCCGAGGTCGGCCACCTGCGCATGCCGCATCGCCTCGGCGAAGCGCGGGAAGCGCACCAGGTCCGGCGCGGCGAAATCGACCAGGCTGATCGCCTGCCCGGCCGGCGTGAAGTCGAGCGGACCGATGTACAGGTTGCGCAGCTGGTCGGGGGGAAACAGCGTCACGCGGCGGCGCCCGGCCACCACGCAGGCGAGGTTGTCCGGCACGTCCTGGTGCGCCGCGATGCGCGTGCGATTGCCGATCCAGATGCTCGCGAGCGGATCACGCCCGGGCAACGGCAGGTCGTTCTCGCGCCGGAAGCCCGGCAGCCACGTGTCGAGGGTCGTCGACGCCACGTAGATCATGGGCGGCGCGGCGTGGTCGGCGTACTTGACCAGCGTGTCGAGCACCGTGGGCAACGGGATCTGCTCCCGGCGGAAGTCCATGCCGCTCATATCCTCGTTGTAGAACACCCGGCCACCGGTCGCGGGGGCCGCGACCGTCGCGACCACGGGGGGTGCGTCCGCGCGCACGAAGCCATGCAGGTAGGCCACGGCCGCACGCATGGATTCGCGTGCAGCCGCCACCATCGGCCAGTGGTCCACCAGGCCCCGCAGGACGACGGGGCCCGACGATGCCGGCAAGGAAAGGGCGTCGCGCGCGTCGCCGCGGAACTCCCGGATGGGCTCAGCGTCAGCGAGCACGGCTCCGGTTCATCCTGTCGATCAGCCCGCGGAAGTTCGAGATCGATGCCACCGCCATGAACACCGGCTCCAGGTGGCCGGCGGCATGCAGCCCGCCGAGCGCCGCCGCGTCCAGGTCGCGGAGGCGGTCTTCGTTGATGGTGTAGTAGCCGGCCAAGCGGTTGAGCGACCCATCGTCCAGTTCGACATCGAGCGCGAACGATTCCAGCAGGTCGAGCGCGAGCAGCGCATCGACGAACGCCGGCACGCGCTCCAGGCCGTTGTGCAGCGTGAGCAGCACCGAGGCGATGCGGTCCAGGTACTCGGTGTTGCCGCCGTGTTCGCGGAACAGCGGCTGGCCGTCGGCACTGCCCACCCGGGGATGGTCGAGGTCGATGTGCACCGTCATCTCGTCGCCGGCGCGGCCGATCAGGAACGGCTGCCGCTCGATCGCCAGCGGCAGGTAGTGGGCGTCCCAGCGTTCGCCGTCGAGGAACAGGTTGCGTCCCTCCTCGAACCCCAGCAGGGCGACGGGCGAGAACGCACCCCGTGCGTCCTTGCGGAACACGATGGGATAGCAGGCCTGCAGGTCGCGGAACTCGGCGGGGAACGTGGCGGCGAAACCGACGTCATCGCCCAGGTGCGCGCCGCGCCGGGTATCGATTCGCAGGTCCCTGTGGTCGATGTTGTTGACCTGGGCGTGTCGTGGCATGCGGGCATTCGTCCTAGATGCGCGGCATTCCGCGCGTCATCACATGATCGAGCATCTCGCGATGCCCGGGCAACGCCGACAGCATCTTCCTCGCGATGTCGGCGGACTGGCGGAAATACTCTTCGGAACGGCGCACGTCGTCCATGCGACGCGTGGTGGGCCGCGCCTCCGGCGTGAACCTCATGCCGTAGAGGATGAACTGGTAGCTCGCGGAGGGGAACACCTCTTCGACCCGGTTGAGGTCGTAGCGCGACGGGGGCTGGTGGCGCCAGAACGCGAGCAGGTCGCGCAGGCGCTCGGGTATCGTCTCGGGCCGGCGGTTGTCGCGCCAGTAGGCGCTGTCGTCCCTTTCGCTCAGTACGTAGTGCAGTTTCAGGAAATCGACGATGCGGTCCCAGCGGTAGCTGAAGGTATCGTTGTAGCGCCTGGCCACGATGTCCATGGCGGCGCGCGTGGCCGGCATCTGGTCGGCGAGCAGGCCCGCGGCCAGCTCGACCATCACCAGCGAAGATGCTTCCAGGGGCTCCATGAAACCGCTAGAGAGTCCGACCGCCACGCAGTTGCGGTGCCACGCCCCCCGGCGGAAGCCGGGTCGGATCACGATCTTCGGCAGCGTGTCGATGTCCTGCTCGCGGCCACCGGTCGCCACGATGTAGCGTCGCAATGCGGCCTCGGCGGCCTCGTCGCTGGTATGGGTGCTGGAGTAGACGTGGCCGATACCGCGACGGCTCTGCAAGCCGATGTCCCAGATCCAGCCTGCCTCCTGCGCCGTCGAGATCGTCTGGCAGGCGATCTCGACGGTGGGGTCGGCATAGGGCACCCGCGTGGCGATGGCCCGGTCGTTGAACAGCACGTCCTTCTGCGACTCGATCCCGACACCGTAGTGCTGGCCGATCAGCAGCGCGCGCATGCCGCTGCAGTCCACGAACAGGTCGCCCTCGATCAGGCCATGCTCGCGCGTGAGCAATCCCGCGATGTCGCCGTTCTCGTGCGCCACCACCTCGACCATGTGGTCGGACACATGGCGCACGCCGAGCTTCTCCACGCAGTGCCGCCGCATGAAGACGCCCAGTTTCGCCGCATCCAGGTGGTAGGCGTAGTTGGCCACGGACGCCCATTCCGGTGTGGAAAACTGTTTGGGCGACTTGCCCGCCTCGCACAGGTGCGCCTGGAAGCAGGTCAGCAGGCTGAAGGGCACGTCGCGGTGCGCCATCCAGCCGGCGGCCAGATGGGTTTCCAGGAAGCCCGGGGGCAGCACGAACGGATGGTGGTAGTAGTCGCCTTCGACCTCTTCGCGCCAGCGGACGAACTTCGAGCCCTGCTTGAATGCCGCGTCGCACTCACGGATGAAATCCGTTTCGCTGACGCCCGTCCTGCGCAGGGTATCGCGCATGGTGGGCCACGTTCCCTCGCCCACGCCCACGGTCGCCACGTCGGGCGATTCGATCAAGGTGATCCGCAGTCCGGCAGCCGATGCGGCCTGGTGTTCGGCGGCCAGCACGGCGGCGGTAAGCCAGCCGGCCGAACCGCCGCCGAGAATGACTACATGTCTGACAGGAGAATCCACGCCGCTACCTCGTCTTGGCAACCGACGGGCGGAACCCGGACGGTCCGCCCCCAAAACCAAAGCCGCTGGAGACCAGCGGCTTGGGCGATGCTGCCCGGGTCCTGGCCGGACCCGGGCATGTCGTCGAACGTCAGCGGAAGTTGTAGCGGAAGCCGAGCATGTAGCGCGGGCCGGTCTGGGTGCCGTAGAACAGGATGTTCTCGTTGCGCTCGCTGAGCCGCGCGGTCTCGTCCGTCAGGTTGACGCCCTCGAACTGCACGGTGAAGCGGTCGCTGAACTTGTAACCCACGCTCAGGTCCCACTGGCCGTATGATTCCACATACACCGGGTTGTTCTTCGCAGGGTCCGCGGCATCGCCGTCGTACTGGCCGTTGAGGAACTTGTCGCGCCAGTTGTACGCCAGGCGCACCTGCCACGGTCCCTTGTCGTAGAAGCCCACCAGGTTGGCCGAATCGCTCAGGCCGATGAGCACCTGCTGCGGGCCCTTCGCATTGTTGTCGTAGGACAGGCTGTCGCTGTCGACGATGGTGTAGTTCGCCGCCACGCCGAAACCGCTGTCGCCGAACATGTGCTGCAGGGCGAGCTCGAATCCGTTGAGCTTGTGCGAGCCCGCATTGCCCGGGATGGTGACGTTGTACACCGTCAGCGGATCACCGGGGACGCCGGTGATCTCGCCGTTGGAGCCCGCGGTGCTGTCCACGCCCGGCTGGCCATCGAAGTTGGCGAAGATGTACTGGCGGATGCATCCCACGTCGGCGCTGCCGCAGCCGCCGGCGATCGCCGCGTTCCAGTACGCGCCACCGACGGGCGTCGGCAGGCTGAAGAGCGTGTCCTGGAACGAGCCGGCGCCGCTGTCGATGTAGTTCGAGATGTTCTTGCGGTAGTAGCCCACCGAGAAGTAACTGGCGTCGGCGTAGTACCACTCGTACGACAGGTCGATGTTCTTGGAGAGCAGCGGCTTCAGGTTGGGATTGCCGGAGTTGCCGCTGCCGCCGTTGACGCGCAGCAGCGGGCTGACGGTCTGTCCGCCCTGGATGTCCTGCCAGCCCGGACGGCCGAGCGAGTGGCCATAGCTGGCGCGCAGCACCATGTCCTCGGTGATCTCGAAGCTGGTGTCGATGCTCGGCAGGAAATAGTCGTACTCACCGGTCATGGTGGTGAACGTCTTCTCGCCCATGTCGGTGAAGAACTCGTTGTCCGCCACCCAGCGCACGAGCACCGGCGTGTCCACCTGCGCCGCGGATTCGATCTCGGTCTTCTCGTAGCGCACGCCCACGGCCAGGTTGATCGGGATGCGCGTCTGCCAGCTGGTGCTGTACTGCAGATAGGCGCTGCGGGTCTTTTCGGTGGTCCGCAGGTCGGCGCGATTGAAGTCGTCCGGGCGGCGGGCAAGGTCGGGCCTGCCGGTGAATTCGCCCACGGCCTGGCGCATGCGTTCGTAATCGAAGACCAGGAACTGGCTGCTGAAACGCGGATCCTTGTAACCCGGGAACGCGTCGAAGTAACGCGCCATGTCGTCGATCTGCCACAGGCTGTCGTCGAAGTCCGACGCGAGCCCGATGCCGCCCCAGTCGGCCGCTTCGTTGATGCCCCACGCGGTACGGTTCTTGACCTCCGTGTTGGCCACGCCGAACTTGAGGTCGGAGTAGTCGCCGAACTTGAAGGTGCCGCTCAGCTGGCCCTGGTCGACTTCGCCGCGCGAATAGCCGTTGACGAACTGGCGGCCGGTGACGCGCGCCTGCGACGGATCGACACCGGTGACGCCCGGCGCCAGCGTGTAGTTCAGGATCGGCAGCTCACCGTCGAAGTAGACGGTGGTATCGCCACGGATCCACGCGGCCGTACCGATGTTGCCCTGCGAACCCCAGTCGCTGTCCGGCGAGAGTTCGGCGGTGGAGCGGTGGTAGTCGAACGCCAGGTCCAGCGCGTCGGAGACGGCCCACTCGACGTTGAAGCCGACCGACTCGTTCTCCGCCTTGGTCGCGCTGATGCCGCCCGCCATCGCCAGGTCGCTGCACCCTTCGTAGGTGCCATTCGGATTCTGCGTGCCGGTGCACGGGATGAGTTCGCGGTAGAACACCGGGCCTGCGGCCGGACCGTCGGTCCAGGCGCTTTCCTGGCCGACGAAGTTGAACCACACCGACATCTCGTTGCGGCGCTGCTGGATCTTGTTTTCGGAGTACGTGTAGTCCAGCGTCGTGGTGATGCGATCCGACGGCGCCCACTGCAGCGTGACCTGACCATTGGTGCGCTGGCGCTGGATGCCGTTGACGCTGTAGTTGAGGTTCTGCGGCACCGAGTACAGATCGGTCGGGCCCGGCAGGTTGTCGTTGCCCGGCGTGCCGGGTGCGATCGCGCCCCAACCGCCTTCGCCACCGAAATGGGTACGCCAGCCGGCGGTCACGCCGACCTGGCTGAAGCCGCTGTCGCGTTCCTGGTAGCTGCCGTTGACGGCGATGCCGAACTTTCCGTCGGCGAAGGTCTGGCTGAAGATGCCCGACATCTCGCCGGTCCAGTCGTCGCCCTGCATGATCTTGGGCAGGTTGCCGTTGGACGTGTCGTGGACGGTCTTGACGCCCAGGTTCAGGAGCGGCGCGCTTTCCAGCGGCCGGGCCGTCTTGATGTTGATCGTCGCGCCGATGCCGCCGGTCGGATTGGAAGCCAGGCCGGTCTTGTAGACCTCGATGGCCGATACCGCTTCGGACGCCAGGTTGGCGAAATCGAATGCACGCGAATTGGATGCCGAGAACCCGTTCAACAGCGCGCCGGGCATCTGGCGGCCGTTGAGGAGCACCAGGTTGTGATCGGGACCGATGCCGCGCACCGTGACCTTCGAGCCCTCGCCGCTGGGCGTGCGATCGATCGACACGCCACTGATGCGCTGCAGGGATTCTGCCAGGTTGGTATCGGGGAACTTGCCGATGTCCTCGGCCACGATGCCATCGACGACGCCCTGCGCATCGCGCTTGAGGTTCATCGACGATTCGAGACTGGCGCGGATACCGGTGACGACGATGGTGTCGAGTTCGGTCGGCTCGGCGGTGGCCGGCGCCGGCGTGGCGGTGCCTTGCGGCTCGGACTGCTGGGCCCACGCGGGACCTGCGATGACCAGCAGCAATGCGGATGTCAGCACCCGCTTTCTTGGAACGGATTGCACTTGCTTCATGGACTTTCCCCTCTCCGGAAATTCACGAACGATGTCTTGGACTGGAACGCAGGTTGTCGCCTCCCCCTACATTGGGGCGCATTGGACGCGCGATTGACAGCGTTGTCAACTTTCCGGAAATCCGCTTTCGTTTTGCGAAAAATCCCTTGTTTTCAGCTGCGAAATTGATGGTGCGACGCAGCTGAAATCGTTTTCTCGAAACTCACACATCCATCGATCAGCGAAAGAATTTCCGCCGGAACGTACGTAAGGTTTTCTATTGGTATGGCATGTGCGTCGACCATCGCACGCACGCAGCATGAGCCGCGACGCAGCCACGCCACGGCGACGGGCACGCGGGGATCAGCGCCTGGCGGGGCTTTGCGTCGACTCGCGGAACAGCACTTCGTGCTCGACGTGCACCATGCCGCCGCCACCGGCCGTGCGGATGCGCGAAAGCAACTGCAGCGTCGCGAGCTTGCCCATCTCGGAGGTGGGCTGGCGCACGGTGGTGAGTGCGGGATAGATGTGCCGTGCGATGGGCGTGTCATCGAAGCCGCAGACGGATATGTCGCGCGGCACCACCAGGCCGCGCTCGCAGGCGGCGCGGATCACGCCGGCCGCCATGTCGTCGTTCGCGGCGAAGATCGCCGTGGGCGGCTGCTGGAGATCGAGCAGCGCATTGCCCGCCTCGATGCCCGACTCGAACGAGAACGCGCCCTGCACGACCAGATCCGCGTCGTAGGCCAGGCCGGCCTGCTTCAACGCGTCGCGATAGCCCTTGTAGCGCCACTGGCAGGCACCATGCGCGGGCGGACCCTTGATGTGCGCGATGCGGCGGTGACCCTGCGCCACCAGGCCGGCCATCAGTTCGAGTACCGCCGCGGTTTCGTCCATCATCACGCCGATCCTGCCTTCCGGATGCTTGGGCGCGATGCTGGCATAGGGCACCTGGTGTTCTTCGAGGAACGCGAGTACCACCGGGTCGTCGGTCAGCGGGGGAATGAGCACCACGCCATCCGGCGCGAAATGCTCGAACACCACCTTCAGGTCGTCGGCCTTGCGCTGCTTCGGTGAAGCGACCGGCGCCAGCACCAGGTTGTAGTGGTGGTCCCGGCAGGCATCCAGCATGCCGCTCTGGATTTCCATCAGGTAGTTGCGCGATGGATTGTTGTATACCAGGGCGACCACGTAAGAGCGCTGGCCGGCGAGGCTCCGCGCGGAGAGGTTGGGCCGGTACTGCAGCTTCTCGACCGCCTTCATCACCCGCTGGCGCATTTCCTCGCGCACGTTGGGTTCGTTGTTGAGCACCCGCGACACGGTCTTCATGGACACGCCGGCGGCGGCGGCCACGTCCTCGATCCGACTACGCATGGGGTTGCTCCCACTCCATTCCGACCACCCTCCCGGCACGACGCCGGATTCTGACAGCGATGACCATCGCTTGGATACACATCGCCGCCCCCCATCACCCTTCGCCATCGACGCCATCCGACCGGCGACTCGATCCTCGGCGCCTTGCACGCAAACACGTGCTGCACGGCAACACGCGCCTGCGTACGACGCGCACGGAAAGCACGACGCACGCACGCTTCCCGCACTACCCCGAGCCATCGATTGACAGCGAGATGTAGCAACGGTATGACAGCGCTGTCAACTACCACGCGTCCGACGCGGCGACGCGGGATCGGACCGTTCCCACCCCTGCGAGGTTCCTGCATGCGCTACACGCGACTCTCTTCCGCTGCCGCGATCGGCATGGCACTCGCCGCCACATGGACAGGCGCCAGCGCCGCCGAACCCAAGGAGACGCCCATGCGACCTGCCACCGTGACCCTCTACACGACGGCGCAGGGCACCGCGCACCGGTTGAGCCAGACCGGGACCGTCACCCTGACGGCGGGGCACCGACTGACGGAGGTCGAGAACTCGGTCTTCGTCGATCCCACGAAGACATTCCAGCCCCTGCTGGGGATCGGGGGTGCCATCACCGATTCCACGGCCGAGGTCTACGCGACGCTGTCGCCGGCGAAGCAGGCCGAGTTCATGCGCGCGTACTACGACGGAAAGGACGGCATCGGCTACTCGCTGGCGCGCACCACCATCCACAGTTCCGACTTCAGCTCCGCCAGTTACACGTACATCGACGAGGGCGACAAGGCGCTGGCGACGTTCTCCGTCGACCATGACCGGAAGGCGCGCATCCCGATGATCAAGCAGGCGATCGCCGCCGCGGGTGGCGCGTTGCCGCTGTACGCGAGCCCGTGGAGCGCACCGGCCTTCATGAAGACCAACGGGCACATGCTCAAGGGGGGCGCGCTGCTGCCCGAGTACCGGCAGGCGTGGGCGAACTACTACGTGAAGTTCATCCAGGCCTACGAGAAGGAAGGGATTCCGGTCTGGGGCATCACGGTGCAGAACGAGCCGATGGCCACCCAGACATGGGAATCGATGCTGTACACGGCCGAAGAGGAGCGCGACTTCCTCAAGCTGCACCTGGGCCCGACGATGCACGCGGCGGGCTACGCCGACAAGAAGATCATCGTGTGGGACCACAACCGCGACATGATGCTGTACCGCGCACAGGTGATCCTGGGCGACCCGGAAGCGGCGAAGTACGCATGGGGACTGGGCTTCCACTGGTACGAGACATGGGCCGGCTTCGATCCCATGTTCCGCAACGTGGCCGCGGTGACGGAAGCCTTCCCCGACAAGCCGGTGCTGCTGACCGAAGCCGCCGTGGAGAAGTTCGACCCCGCGCGCTACCAGCACTGGCCGAACGCCGAACGCTACGGCACGTCGATGATCAACGACTTCAACAACGGCGCCGTGGGCTGGACCGACTGGAACATGCTGCTCGACGAGAAAGGCGGCCCCAACCACGTGGGCAACTACTGCTTCGCGCCACTGCACGCCGACACCCGCTCGGGGGAACTCATCTACACGCCCAGCTACTACTACATCGGCCACTTCTCGAAGTTCATCCGGCCCGACGCGCGCCGCGTCAGCACCGCCACCAGCCGCAGCACGCTGCTGGCGACGTCCTTCGTGAACCCGGACGGACGCTTGGCGACGGTGGTGATGAATCCGACCGACAAGGAGATCGCATACAACTTCTACGTCGGCCAGGCCTCGGGCGTGGTGACGATTCCCGCGCGCGCGATCCAGACGCTGGTGCAGTAGGGATGTCCGCGTTCCGGCGGGGGATCGCCCGGCTCGCCCTGCTGGCGCTGGCGGGGGCCGCCACTGCCGCGCAGGCCGGCGAACCGTATCCCTGGCCCGACGGACGCACGGCGGCGGTGAGCCTGGCCTACGACGATGCCGTCCCTTCGCAGCTCGACCACGCCATTCCGGCGCTCGATCGCTACGGCCTGAAGGGGAGCTTCTATCTGACCCTGGCGTCGGACACGCTCCGCACGCGCCAGCGCGAATGGGCGGCCGCTGCGCGCAACGGGCACGAGCTCGGCAACCACACGCTGTTCCATGCGTGCTCGGCGTCGCTACCCGATCGCGGCTGGGTCGTCCCGCATCGCAACCTGGATACCACCACGATCGCCCAGCTGGTCGACCAGGTGCGGCTGGCCAACGCGATGCTGGCCATGCTCGATGGCAGGACCGAGCGGACGATGACCGTCCCCTGCGGCGATACGCAGGCGAGCGATGGCAACTACGTCGATGCCGTCGCATCGGAGTTCGTCGCGATCAAGCTCGGGCAAGGGGGCGTCATCGACGACATGGCGGCGATCGACCTGGCCGCCGTGCCGGTGGATGTACCTGCAGGCGTCACCGGCGACCAGCTGATCGCACGCGTCGAGCAGGCGGCGCGCCAGGGCACCATGGTCAACTTCACATTCCACGGCATCGGCGGCGATCACCTTGCCGTGTCGCGCGAAGCGCACGAACAACTGCTGCGCTATCTCGCCGCGCACCCCGACGACTACTGGGTGGCGCCCTTCATCGACATCATGAAATACGTCGCCTCCCACCGATCAGGTGCACCCACGCCGACGCGCTGACATCCAACGCATCAGTCCTCCGCCCACAGCCAGCGCAGCCCGAGTGTGAACGTGCGGTCGGTGCCCGGTTCGTAGAAGCGTCCATTGCCTTCGTTGACGATGACCGAACCGATATGGAACCGGTCCAGTGCGTTGTCGACGCGCGCGAATGCCTGCAGCCGGCCCTGCCGCAGCGCCCAGTCGCGCACCAGTTCCAGGTTCAGCACGCTGTAGCCCGGCGCGCGTTCGCTGCCGGTATCGTTCACCGTGACGTTGCCGATCGCCGACAGCTGGGCAGCGACGCTCCATTGCGCACCCTGCCAACGCAAGCGTGCCGATGCCTGCTGGCGGGCGATGCCGGGAATGCGGGTGCCGGCCACGACCTGCACGACAGGCGAGGCGCAACCGCTCGCGGTGCAGATGGGGAAGCTGTCGCGGAATGTCGCATCCAGCCACGTATAGGCGAGTTGCAGCTGCCACGCCTCATGGAGTGGCAGGTCCGCCTGGAGCTCGACACCTTCGCGACGCGCGGCGCCGACATTGCGGAAGCTGCTGCGCCCGCCGACATTGCGCGCGACTGCGAGCTCGTCATCGGTGTCGGCGCGGAACACCGCCGCCTCGACGCGCGCGCCTTGCCGGCCCCGCCACTTCACGCCCAGTTCGGTGTTGCGGCTGGTCGCCGGGCGCAGGTCGAACGCAAGGCCCGCACCGCCGTCGGCACGGTAGCCGACCTCGTTGAAGGTCGGCGTCTCGAAGCCGCGCCCCGTGGACGCATATATGCGGAAGGCATCGGTGGGCGCGAACACCGCGCCCGCGACGGGCATGGTCCGTTCGTACACCACGCGACCGCTGTCGTCGGGATTGGTGGCCGTGACGTAAGCGTCGTCGGAACGGAAGTCGACACGGCTGTGGCGGACACCGACCAGCAGCGACCAGCGTGGCGCCAGGCGCCACCACGCCTGTGCATACTGGTCCGCGTTGCCGACCTGGTTGCGTTCGTCCCGCCGCAGCGTACCGCGCACGCCCAGCGAGGCGCCGACGAAGTTCTCGTAGCCACGCCGATGCTGGCGCTGGCGGTCCGCGTTGATACCGGCCGCCAGCTCGAACGGTCGGCCCGCCAGGTCGCCTGTCCATGACCAGCGGAGATCGGCCCCGCCGTAATCGTTGGCCAGGTCGATCACACCCCCCGAATTGAGCGGATTGCCCTGCGCCGCGATCGGCAGCGCGAGGTACTGCTCGACATCGCGACGGCCGCCGTAGGCCATCGCGCGCAACCGGTGGCCGGCGGCGAGGGGCCGTTCGTAGACCGCGCCCAGTTGATCCTGGCGCACGGACTTCCGCGTGTCGTACTGCACTGCGACGGGCGCCGCCTGGCGCGGTGCCTGCCATGCCTGCGCCCGCGTCAGGCCCAGTGGGTCCTGGGCGTCGGGCGCGTCGAAATGGTTGAGCAACAGATCCAGCGTGCCGTCGCCCGGCTTCAAGCGCAGTCGGGCATTGAGCGATTCCCGCCGTGCGGCGCTGTGGTCCCGAAAGCCCTGCGTATCCAGTACCGATGCCGACACCGAGTAGCCGAGCACGTCGCCCGCGCCGCGCACGCGCGCACCGATCACGGTGCTGTCGTGGCTGCCGACGCTGGCCTGCGCACGCGCTTCGCGCCCGTCGTCAGGAATGTCGCTCCACAAGTGGATCACGCCACCGGACGAGTTGCCATGCAGGGCGGAAAAGGGTCCGCGCAACACCTCCACGCGATCCGCGCTCAGCAGGTTGAAGTGCGACACCTGGCCTTGACCGTCCGGCATTGTCGCCGGCACGCCGTCGGCATACAGGCGCAAGCCGCGCACGCCGAACGTCGACCGCGCGCCGAATCCACGAATCGACAACTGCGTGTCCTGGGCGAGGTTCTGCCGTTCGCGCGCGAATACGCCGGGAATGCCCTCGAGCACCTCCGACAACGCTGCCTGCGGACGTGCACCGCCATCGCCCAGTGCCACGACACCGGTGGATGCGGGCGTGTCGAACGCCTCGACCGTTTCCAGGCGCGTCGCGGTCACGACCACACGATCAAGCGTTTCCGCCGGCAAGACGGGCTGTTCGGCCGGCTCAGCCCCCGCGGCCCGTGCCCACAAGGCGGCGCACACCAGCGGCCAGAAGCGCGACTTCAACGGCATGCGCGCATCGTTCCGAATCCCGGGCGAGGCACGTCTACGCGGCGTTGCCTTCCAACACTGACGACGAGTGCACGGCTGGTCGACGGTCCGCTGCCAGCGCGCTCTTCCTGCGAAACAGTACGAATCAGATCCGGGGCGACAGCGCCGCTGGCTGCACGGCACCCTCCCATCGCCTGCACTTCAATGTCCATGCTTCTGCTCAACACCGTCATGCTTCGCTATCCGGGCGGTAGGCCATCAGTATGCCGGAGGCACTGGGTCGGCACCGCACTAGGTTACGAGATGCATCGCCTCGCGCCGGCATGCCTTGGTCACTTCCCTGCTGCAAGGGCAGCATGCCAAGCTGCATGCCGGTATGCCTGACTCCGGCCGATATGAAACTACTGCTGGGACTTATCCTTACGATCCTCTGTCTGCCGTCGTTCGCACAGGTACCGGAAGTGCCGGTTCCTGCAGGACTCCAAGGTGGCGACATCGACCAAGCGATGCCCGGCCTCGCGCGGGACGTACTCAGCCTGCACCAGGACGAGGACCGGGCGCGCTATCTCGGCACGCAATTCCGGCTGCAGATGGTCGCCGGCCAGTACGCGCAGGCGATCGAAAGCATCGATGCACTCCGCCTGCTGCGCAACGATCCGCCGTCGCAGCCGCCGGTCTTCCTCCAGTACGAGATCCACGCGCGCGCGAACGTCCTGCAGGCGCAGCAGGGAATGTCTTTCACGAACGCGTGGCGCCACGCGTTCGCGCAACGGTTCGGTGCGCTCGACGACAGGAGAGCCCTGCAGGCGGAGTTCGCCTTCGGAACATCGGTGACGCGCGTCCGCGGCGATCTGGATGCGGCACTGGCGAAGATCGCGGGGAAACGACGCGTCACGCTGCCGGACGCGATCGACCTTATCCGTGCGTACCAGGTCCATCGTGTCTACGTGGCGCTGCAACCGCTGTTCGCGGATGCGCTACGGGAAGACGACGCCCTTCGCTACCGCATTGATCGTGATGTCCTGGTGCCCACGCCGGACGGCGCACGCATCGCCACCCTCGTCGTACGCCCGGCGGCGGCCCCTCGACTGCCCACCTTGCTGCAGTTCACCGTCTACGCCGACGATGACGTGGCTTGGGGCGATGCCAAGACGATGGCCGCGCACGGTTATGTCGGCGCGGTGGCGTACAGTCGCGGCAAGGGCCGCAGTCCGGATGCCATCGCCCCGTTCAAGCACGACGGAACCGATGCCGCCGCGGTCATCGGCTGGATCGCAACACAGCCCTGGAGCGATGGACGCGTGGGCATGTTCGGCGGCAGCTACAACAGCTTCGCGCAGTGGGCGGCACTGAAGCACCTGCCGCCGGCATTGAAGGCCATCGCCACATCCGCCTCGGCGGCGCCCGGCATCGACATTCCCATGGAAGGCAACGTCTTCCTCAACTTCATGTATCCCTGGCCGCTGTACACCGCGAGCAACCGTTGGCTGGACAACGCACGGTATGGCGATGGCGAACGCTGGCTCAAGCTCGACCGCGAGGCCTATGCCCGCGGTCTCGCGTACCGGGATCGGCCACAGGTCGATGGCAGCGCGAATCCGTTGTTCCTGGAATGGCTGCAGCATCCGGATTACGACGCGTATTGGCAGTCGATGATCCCCCAGGGCGAGGAGTACGCCCGTATCGGGGTCCCGGTGTTGGCGACGACGGGCTACTTCGATGGTGCGCAGGCGGGCGTTCTGCACTATTTCCGCCAGCACCTGCGCCACCGCGCGGACGCCGACCACACGCTGGTCATCGGTCCCTACGAACACATCACCATGCAGGCGGGCGTGCCTCCGAGCGTGCAGGGCTATGCACCGGATGCCGCTGCGCGCATCAACCTCCAGGCCCTGCGGTTAGCCTGGTTCGATCATGTCTTCAAAGGCGCACCGAAACCCGACCTGCTCGCCGGCCGCGTGAATTGGCAGGTCATGGGTGCCGATGCGTGGCGCCATGCTGACACGCTGGAGACGATGGCCACACGCACGCAGTCGTGGTGTCTGGCGCCTGGCGCGACGATCGACACCTACACGCTTTCCCCGCGATCGCGTCCAGGCGTTGTGGCGTCGCAACGCGTTGACTTCAGCGACCGCCGAGACGCGGACTGGGCACCGCCGCAGCAGGTTGTCACGACCGGACTGGATCCGCACCTGGGCCTGGCATTCGTGGGCGACGCCGTGATGCAGGAGATCGAACTCGCGGGCCCGTTCGGTGGCGTGCTCGACTTCACCGTCAACAAGCGAGATGTCGACCTGACCATCGGCGTCTACGAACGGAATGCGGACGGCGAATACCTCGATCTTGCATGGTGGCTACAACGAGCGAGCTACAGCGAAGACCGGCGGCAGCGGCGCCTGTTGCAGCCGGGCGAGCTCCAACGCCTTGTCGTGAAGGACACGCGCGTGATCGGACGCAAGCTGGCCGCCGGCAGCCGGCTGGTGGTGACGATCGGCGTGAGCAAGCAAGCCGACCGCCAACTCAACCTGGGCAGCGGCAAGGATCCTTCCGTCGAAACCGTTGAAGACGCCGGCGAGCCTCTCGAGATCCAGTGGCAGGGCAGCAGCTGCCTGACCTTCGGGATACGCGACTGACAAGAACGAAGACGGCTTGCGGGAGAAAGCCGAACGCTGACCGCGCGGGCCCGTGCCGCTCAACGCAGCGCGCTGCGCGTCACCTGCCGTCTCGCGACACCCAGCAACAAAGGCAGTGCCATCGCCCACGCAATCGCGAGCCAGCACACGCCCCGCCACGCTGGCACGGGGAACTGCGCGGCGTCCCATCCGCGGGTCGCTGCCAGGTAGGCCAAGGGACCGCCGATACCCCCCAGCAACGCGGCGGCCCAAGGATGCGGTTGCAGCGACCGCATGCCCGTATGGGCCGTGACCGCCAGCGATGCCCACAGCGCCAGGATCCACGGTGGCGCCATCGCGCTACCGAAGGTGGCGGCGCGATAGACCACCCAACCCTGCCACGCCGCCACGCCGTCGACGACCACCCCGCACAGCACCGCGAGTACCACCAGGCGAATCTCGTCCCCGGGCCGCGGCGCGCTTCGCAGATGCAACGCGACAAAGGCGAACGCCGCGAGCACCCCGGGCCATGCCTGTCCACGCCCGGCGGCGATCACGGCAACGAACCACACCACCTGGTTGCCGAGCAGATTGAGGATCAAACGTGTCGCATCGGCACGCATTGCGTCGTTCCGTGAGGGCTGCCGTACATACGCATGGCCTCACGCGGCAGATGCAGGCCCTGTCTGGCTTCCGTCATTCGCACGCGAGAGGGCGATGCGGGTTGCATCGCCCCCTTTCTCGCACTCCTCTTTTTCAATCCCGATCAACAGCGACCGCAGCACGTGCTGCTGACACCTCACGACGTGGTTCCAGTGCCAGCCGGTGTCGGCACCGAACGCCACTCCCTTGGCGCCGCCATGTCGAGCTCATTCAGAACCGGCGTTGACCCCCCCCATAGTTGCCGATGTCGCATTGGCCCGAGAACGTCGTGCCACCCTCGATGTTGATGCGGCCGGAACGGCGGTCGACGGTCAGGCGCGGCTTGTTCATGCCATTGAGGCGATAGCTCGCGGTGATGCGGTCGGAACCGACCTGCAGGTTGTCGAGATCCCACCAGCCATGATCGCCGTGCGAGTTGATCGGCGGAATCAGCGGCGCACCCAGGTGGATCCGGCCGTGGTCGCCATACAGTTCGATCTGCACGTCGCTGCTGAAGCCTTCGGTGGTAGCGCGCACGGTATCGGCTTCGTGCCACTTGTTGCGCTTGTCGTCCCAGCTGTAGTTCGGCTCGCTGGTCACCGTCGGACGCGTGCCGGCGCCGTAGCAGACCAGCACGAGCGAATTGGGGTCGCGCTCGCTGGACGAATATGGACGCGACGATGCGCCGCCTGATCCACTCCCGGACGCACCACAGTTGGCGGCCGGCACGGACTGGATCGAGGCATAGCGGCCATCCATGGTGGAGACGGAGATGCACTGGCTGCGCTTCGCGTTCCACCAGAAGGTGAAACGCTGGTCGCGCACGGTGTTGGAATCGCGCTGCTCATAGCCTCGCGACTGCAGCTGGGTTTCGCCGCCGGCACCGCGCGCGCCGACCAGGTCTTCCACATCGGGCGGCGTCTGCGCGGTTGCGACGAAAGGCGCTGCCAGCAGGGTGAAGAAAGTGACGGAACGCGAAAGGCGACTACGCATGGCGATTCTCCTGAGGGGGTTCGACTTCGGGATGTACGTGCCTGGATCAACGATCGGGCCTGAGTTGTGCTTCCTTGCGTGCGGCGCACCTGACGTGCGTGTCCCCGTTGATGCGCGTTACCACCTGCGCAGCGGGTGTGAGGCTCGCCGTCCACCGTGGTCGAGCATCACCTCCTGACGACCACGGCAGCGTGAAGACCCACCTCCGAACGCGTGGCTACAGGGTCGGCACATCCCCGTTGAGCACCTGTACCGTCGCGCCCGTGGTCTCCGGCAGCACATGCAGGTCGGTCTGCAGCAGCACGACGCCCGGCCGCAGCAGCGGCAAGACCGCAGCGGTGAAAGCCGCCGGCAACACGATGCGTGCCGCATCCTTCTCGGCGACCTCCTGGCCGGCCTCGTCCTCACGGCCGGGAATGCCGATGCGGCGCCATGTCGGCGCCTGACCCGGCGTGGCACCGGACACGAGGTAAGCGTGTGTACCTTGCGGCGCGGGACCATCCCGGAAATCCACACGCGCGCGTCCGATCTCGATGCCGTCACGGAAGACGAACAGGCGGCGGTCCGCGGTACTCATCACCATCGACAGCGGACCGGTCGGCGATTTCTGCGGCTCCCAGCGGAAGGATTCGGCCGCGCCCAGCAGCGGGGCGGCGTCCTCCGCCCCCGTCCTGGGATCGATCGGGCTGGCGACGGGAGGATGCACGAGATCTTCAGGGGCCATCCCTTCCTTCGCGATCACCACGACCATGCCCATGCTGGTGGCGTCGAACAGCAGTCGTGCGAACTCGGTGGGCAAGTGCACGCAGCCGTGCGACTCGGGATAGCCCGGCAAGCCGCCGGCATGCAGCGCCACGCCATCCCATGTCAGGCGCTCCTGATAGGGCATGGGGGCATCGTTGTACTTGCTGGAGTGATGGTCCTTGTCCTTCTGCAGGATGGTGAACACCCCGGTCGGCGTCTCATGTCCGGGCTTGCCGCTGCTGACCGTCGACACCGCGACCAACAGGCCATTGCGGTACACGTAGGCGCGCTGTTCGGTCAGGCTGACCACCACCGCCATAGGCCCCATGTCCTTGGCATCGCCGCCCCAGACCCATTCGCCGGGCTTGAGTGCGGCCGGCGGTGTGCCGGCAGGGCTGGAAGTCTTCGCCCCCCATGACGGCACGGCATGCGCACAGAGGGGAAGCAGCAGGAGCCCCAGCCATGCGATCAGTGTGGTCCGGATCATCGCGGTGTCCTTGTCGAGATGGCACGAGCATCAGGTGGTGTCACATATTGCATGGACCCATGCTTAAATGCAGCCGTTCACTCCCGGAGTCGCCCGTGCATTCTCCCGGTCTGCAGCATCGCCCCGACTTTCCTTTTTACGCCGGCAGGCCCGTCAGCCTTTCCGGTCCGCAATGGCTTGTCGTGATGGCGAGCGTGGCGCTGGCGTTCTGGCTGCTGGTGGCACCGTGGACACGCCCTCCCCAGCCATGGGGCATGTGGATTCCCGTGCTGCTTTTCTGCGGCGTGCCGCTGTGCGCCCTGGCCCTCGTTGTCGGTCGCGCCTGGACGGCCTTGTTCCATCGCCCCAGCGGCCGCGACCTGTTGCTGATGGTCGGCATCGCCGCTTTGAACCTGGTGGTCACCCTGCTGATCGGGCTGCTGCTGAACGGCATGGACCATGGGTCGGCCAATCCCGCGTTCAAATCGATGGGCGAAGCGGATACGGCCACCCGTGTCATGGCGTTCGCGGCGATGGTGCCGCAGCTGTTGGGCGAGGAGCTGCTGACCATCCTGCCCTTGCTCGCACTGCTGTGGTGGCTGCATACCCGCATGAGGCTGGCGCGACGCACTGCCCTGGTGCTGGCGTGGCTACTGTCGGCCATCCCATTCGCGCTGGCGCACCTGCCCACCTACCAGTGGGACCTGGTGCAGTGCCTGGTGATCATCGGCAGCGCCCGGCTGGTACTGAGCCTGGCGTACCTGTTCTCGCGGAATCTGTGGGTGTCGACCGGCGCGCATGTGCTCAATGACTGGACGCTGTTCGGGGCAGGACTGTTGCTGGGATCGCTGTCGCACTGACACGGGCGTGGTCATCGTCAAGAGGAAGAACGCGGAAAGGGTTGCGTAGTCTCTCGACATATCACTCGCGGCATCCGCACTCCAGATTCCCTTCCTTTTTCGCCGGCTAGAACAGCAGGCCCGGATCGCCGTAGCTGAAGTCTGCCAGCGGCGACACCGCCTGCCGGGCAGAAGTCCACGCGCAGCGCCGACGTGTTGCGCGACGCTGATTGACCTGCACCATGCGACGGCGTAGGCGCCGGCATAGCTGCGTGTGCCAGCGAGCCGCGCGTGTGGCGACCGAAGGCGGACAGCATCACGCACGGGCGTCGGCGACGGTGCCACGGATGTGCGCACGGAGACCCCGCCACGCTCCTGCCACCGGTGACCTTCTGGCATCCGGCATGCACCCCAAAGAGGGGCAAGACCTGATTTACGACGTCACCAGCAACGTGCAGGTCTATGGCGTCGAGCAACTGCGTAACGCGGACGCATCGATCATGCCGACGTGCCCAGAGGCAACACGAGCGCCGCGCGTCGTCTTCGGTGAGCGGACGACGGAGACCATCAAGGCGAAGCATGGGACCTGAGGGATCGCGTTGTGCCAGCTTCTGCGAAAACGCGGAGCTGCGCCAACACCCGAAGTGAAGAGGGTCGCACAGCAACCGCTCGGACCACGCTGTCCCCGTCCGGACTTCGCCTGCACCGCAGGGTCCTGGACCGGCATCGCACTGCATCGAAGGCCGCAGGGAGATCCCGCTGGTTCAGCCGCGGGGACCCCCCATCACGGGCAGGATCACGCCGTTGACATACGACGCCGTGATCGGCGAAGCGAGGAACACATAGGCTGGCGAGATTTCTTCCGGCTGCGCGGGGCGTCCCATGTCGCTGTCCTTGCCGAACGTTGCCACATCCTCTGCTTTCTTGTCGGCAGGATTCAGCGGCGTCCACACCGGGCCCGGCGCCACCGCATTCACGCGGATGCCGCGCGGGAGCAGGTTGCTGGCCAGCGATTGGGTGAACGCGTGGATTGCGCCCTTCGTCGCCGAGTAGTCGAGCAGGTGTTGGCTACCGAAGATGCCGGTTTCGGAGCCTGAATTGATGATGCAACCGCCTTCCTGCATGTGCGGTAGCGCGGCGCGCGCCATATTGAAGTAGCCACCGATGTTGGTCTGCAGCGTTTCCTGGAGCTGGGCGTCGCTGATGTCCTCCAGCCGCATCGCGTGCTGCTGGAATGCGGCGTTGTTGACCAGCACGTCGAGTCGCCCGAATGCTTCCAGCGTCTTCGCCACGGCCGTCTCGCAGAACCCGGGATCGCGGACATCGCCGGCGATCACCAGACAACGGCGCCCCTCGGCCTCGACATGCTCGGCGGTGACTCGCGCATCTTCGTGTTCGTCCAGGTACAGCACGGCGACGTCGGCGCCTTCACGGGCAAACAGCACCGCGACTGCACGCCCTATCCCGGAATCGCCGCCCGTCACGATCGCCGTCATGCCCTGCAGCTTGCCGCTGCCGGCATAATCAGGCGCCAGGAATTTCGGTTGCAGCAGCAGGTCGCCCTCGTTGCCCGGCTTGTCGAGGTGCTGTTTCGGCAGCGGCGGCTTGGGCTGCGCGCGTACGCCAGCCTGCACTGCCTTCCTCTTCGGCTTGGGCACGGCGGCTGCCTTCTTCAATGCCTCTCGCTGCAGGGCGCGCTGGCGCGACGAGGTCGCGTTGGCTTCGTTAACCACTGTCTTTGTGACCTTACTCGCCGTCTTCTTCGCCATGGGCGTGCTCCGTCGTCTATGGTTCGAGCCTAGCGCCGGCTTCGTGATGACGGAGGCAACGCGGACGCGGGACGCATCAGCGCGGGCCGCGCTCCTCACGCGAACGCGCGCGGTGGTCGCTGAGCAGCGAACTGACGATGATGCCGGCACCCAGCGCCACGCCCAGCAGGAACAGGACCAGCGCCACCACCGGATATCCCCACAACGTGTGCGTGGACGACACCCGCATCATCATCGCCGACGCCAGGATCAGCGAGGCTGTGATCACACCTACCGCAATGCGGTTGGCGATCTTCTGCAGGTTTTCCATCAGCCGCGACTCTTCCAGCCCGGTGACCCGAAGCTGGAACCGGTTCTCGGCCACCAGCGACAGGATGTCCGACAGCTTGCGTGGACCGTCGCGCAGCAAGGCCTGTACTTCCATCATCTCGCTGGCCACGTTGGGAGAGGAAAGCGACTTGCGCAGGCGGGCACGCATGACGTGCTGCAGCTGGTCCTCCACCACGCCCTGGGTGTCGAGTTCGGGCGACAGAAGGTGGCAGACCGCATCGAGGTTCAACAACGTCTTGCCGAGCAGGCTCAGCTCGGGCGGGGGCCGCAGGCCGCAATGGGTCGCAATGCGCACCAGCTCCAGCACCACCCGACCTTCCGACATCGACGTCTGGTGCGCACCGTAGCGGGCCACCAGTTGTCCGACTTCGCGCAGGAAACGCGGCTCGTCGTAGTCTTCTAGGCGGATGCCGAGTGCGATGCACTCCTCCGCCACCTGTTCCCCGCGACCGTCCACCGCGGCGAACAGAAGCTTCAGCAGGCGGTCGCGCTGGCGCGGCGGCAGGTTGGCCACCATGCCCAGATCGAAGATCGCCAGCCGCCCGTCTTGGGTGACGCGCAGGTTGCCGGGATGCGGATCGGCATGGATCTCGCCATGTACGAAAATCTGGTCCAGATAGCCTCGCAGCAGATCCTCGGCCAGCGGCGTCATGCCCTGCTCGGTCCGGCGCAGTCCGGAGATTTCATCCACGCGGCGGCCATCGGCCAGCTCCATCGTCAGCACGCGCTTGCCCGTGTAGTCCCAGATCGGCGCGGGCACCCAGAGTTGTCGGAACGGCGCCAGATGCAGCCTGAAGCGGTCCAGGTTCTCGGCTTCTGCCACGTAATCGAGTTCGGCGGTCAGCGAGCGGGAGAACTCGCCCAGCCATTCGGAGAAGCGCACGTTGCGGCCGACGCTGGTGAATCGGTCCGCCGTATCGGTGATGCCGCGCAGCAGCTCGAGGTCGCTCATCAGCTGCTGCGCCACGCCGGGCCGTTGCACCTTCACCGCCACCTCGCGGCCGTCGCGCAGCGTGGCGCGATGCACCTGCGCCAGCGAGGCGCAGCCCAGCGGGGTTTCGTCGAAGCTGGCGTAGGCCTTGCTGATGCGCACGCCCAGCGATTCCTCTACCTGTTCACGGATCACCTCGAACGGCACCGGGGACACTTTCTCCTGCATCCGCTCCAGTGCGGACGCGTACGCGGGCGGCACCAGGTCCGGACGCGTGGACAGCATCTGGCCCAGCTTCACGAACGTAGGTCCCAATGCTTCAAGTTCGTCGGCGAAGCGTTCCGGACTGCCCTCTTCCACCGCGTCGGCTTCCAGCATCGCCGGCTCAAGCGTCAGTCCGTGGAAGACGCCGGATTTCCGGTAACGGAACAGGAAATGCAGGATGGCCGCGCGACGGGAAAGCTTGCCCTCGCTCGGCGGTAGGGGGGCGGTAGTCATGCATGTGCCTCGTGTCGATCCATGACGGATTGTTCGCGCAGCCGGTGAGCATCGGGTGAATGTCGAGGCCGCCACATCACGCTTCCATCACCACGCATGCCTGCCATCGAGCCGATCACAAGACCACGGCGATCCCGACAGGCAATCCGTGTCCCCACTGAATCCCGGCAGCGATGCTCAGGATGCCAGTACCCACGACAAGTACCGCAACTATGACGTGCACAGCGAAGAATCGAATAGCCCAAAGCCGCCGCGCAGCGGACGCCCGGATCCGGAGAAGGGCTATCCGGACGTGCATCGGAAGGCACGCCATAGAGGGCGTCGACTACGGCGGGAGAGCCACCAAGCGTTTCGTGCGCCACTGTGCCCTGCGCTGCGGCGTGGGCCCGAGCACTGGTTGCTGAAGTATGACGAGCCACAAATCCTGTCCGGCAAGTAGGCGAGCGCACTCATGCAGATGCCCGCTCAGGGTTGGAACCCGATAGGGTCCCACCAACACTATGCTTGATTGCCGTCCAAGCGAGCCGGCAAAGGCAGTTGTCGAAACTGTTCATCGGACATCTCTGCCAGGTCGAAGCGAAGCTCGTTCTCGACTTCGAACCGCAGTCGTCCGACCAGCTCGCGAACCGTGGACAACAGCTCTGCAAAGTCCATGGCTTCCAGCTGCCCCAGTACGAACATGGGGACCGGCTCGCAGCGTACGTGCGGAACATCGCCCGCATCCAGCACCGCTTCGCTTCTGTAAGTGCGTCCAATCCCACCAGGGTGGCTGACGAGCGTATCTCTCAGACGCCGGAAGTGACGGTGCCGGACAAGGAGTATCTCGCTCAGACCTCCGAGTATCCGGGACGCACCCCATGCGGGCACACCCTTCCCGAAGCACCGTCCGTAGCGGACAAGCGCGTCCGTCCACGCCAACTCCAGATCCTCTTTGGGGCCACCGCAGAGAACCCGATCGACGCTGGCGACCGATCGGTCCAGATCATCCGCAATACCCGTCAACAGCTCGAGCCGCCGTGCGTGGCCACCATCCAGCAGTCGAATGTCCGCCACGTACTCCCTCTCCGGCACTCACTCAGGCGAGCACTTTGCGGGTTCTAACGGTACTGGCGGGTGAAACAGGCAGCCGCACATCGGAATGTTTTCAGTAAACGCAAGTATTGAGTCTTGCGGAAGCACATGCGCTGGACAGGTGCCCGCGGATAGCGACCGCTTCCGGCCAAAAACGGGCATCTCAGAAGCCGCATAAGAAAAAACACGCTGGGTGTATTCCTCGCTGACCTTGGTTGTAGCCCCTCCAACTACCGAACTCTTCTAAGAATCCAGTACGGCTTGCGCCATCAATTGCACGCGACGGGGAAGCCTGGAAAGAAGCTCGTGACTAACACGACCTCTCTTCAACCGAACACTTGCCAAAGCCTCGCCACAGTCTTCAACCAGATCCTCATCCTCCGCTAGATTACATGCGATATGACACAGCGCGCTCTCCACATCATCATCGATGTATTCACCCAGGTGATTGGCGCAGTCCAGCCGGTCGCCATACGCTGCCGACCCATCCAGCAGGATGCCAATCATGGCGACCCCATCCTCATCTACGCTTCCGAATGGACCCGCAGGCATTCCCCCTGGTACCACCCGGTAGCACGATGGACTGGCACGATTTGGCCTTGAGGCGACTGGGGTGGGCTGACAAGCGACCCGATGACGTGGAGCGAGCGGGCGATGCCTCATTCGACCTCGTCTCAAGCTAACCTCATCGGGTGAACTGACCGCAACTACTGCCACTGCAGGATGTCCGCTTTAGGTCTGAAGCGGACAGCATGTCGCGCAGACCAGGATCTATAAAGAGGCGTATGTGGATTGATGCCAAAGTGCTTAGACCACGGCGGGCGTAGCCCTCGTTGCAGAGTGGCGCAACGCTGCCTCTCTCTTGTCCAGCATTGTTTCCATTGCGACGAGACTCACGAACATGGCCAGTCGCGCATCTTGGGGAGCGTCATCACGCAATTGGATACGCAATTTCCGTACGAACTCTCGAGCGTCAGGCCCTACTTGGCCGTCGCGAAGCCTTGCCATGCTCTCGCTAAGAATAGTGCTGAGTTCGGAAACTGTTCGCATCTCCATAACCTCCGGTTCGTACGATGGCTGTCGCCCACCGGGAGTGCTACGAAATCGGAGGCAGTACACCGGCGTGATTCTGCAGAGAGTTTCATCGGTTGGCGCAGCCTCGTGCTAACCGGCATTCCGGGGATCAGGAGTTGTTCGCATGAGTGGCAGCGACGTCGCGGTAGATCCCACTTCCCCGTATGACGCAGAAACATTTCCGAATGACTGGAAAGCGGACAGGACTCTGCACGAGGACTCGAGGCAATCAGTTCGCTTCTGCGAGTCCCGCATAGCGGAGTACCGTACCTTCGTCCTGGCTTGCTTGTTTGGTCGATTCGAGCCAGCGCGACGCCGCACCAAAATTGTTGATGAGGGTGCCCAACTCGTCTGTCAGACACTTCGCACAAGGCTGGCCGCCTGGACTTGGCCTACAGCATCGCACGCAGGGCGACATGGTCGTCTTGCTTGCCGGTCTCAGCTGATATGCGATCTTGTTCATAAGGGCGGCAGCCGCCTTGGGCCGGTCCGTACCGACGCCGATCGAGGTTGATGCGTGGGGTTTGATGGGTGGGCCCATGGGAAGTTCTGTCGCCGAAGAAGCGATGCGGCGGGAATTTCCTCCCGCCGCAAGCAGTCCTTTGCATCCGCACCTTAGTTGGGTTTGGATTCCGGAAGGTTGACCTTGTCGATACCGTGGATCACGCCGTTCTTGGCAAGAATGTCCGGAAGCGTGACGCGAGCGGCGCCAATGCTGAGCTTGCCTTCAGTGACCTTGATCGGCGCAGCCTGGCCTTGCACCGTGCGGGCCAATTGCCACTTCCCGACGTCGGTCGTCGTCTTACGGCCACTGACCAGGTGATAGTTGATCAATGAAGCCAACTCATCCTTGTTGGCAGGCTCGAGCAACCGGTCGAGCGCGCCTGCCGGCAGGCCAGAGAACGCTTCGTCGGTGGGGGCGAAGAGCGTGTATTGCTCATCACCTGCCAGCGAGGCCGTAAGGCCTGCCTTGTCGACGGCATTGATAAAGGTCGAGAAGGATTTGTTGGTCTTCAGCGTGCCCAAAAGGTTCTGCTGGGCGAGGCCTTCTTTCTGTTGCATTTCCATGGGAATTTCCTACGAAGTGGACCCGTATCAGGGTCAAGCGGACGGCCAAAGCCGTGGCCAGGCGAAATGCCAGGCACGAGCTCAATGCGGAGAGTAGGAGGGGTGGAACGCGGCTGAGCAGCCGATACGGTATTGCACCGCAACTTTTGCACCCTGCGCCTTTGGTTGTTAGTCTGGCGTGACGCTGGCAGGAATAGTCTGCCGCCACGTGAAGAAACGTGGTAGCGTCATGCGACGCGGAATTCCGATGCTTGGTTAGCTTTCGCGCCCGCAGTGTGCCGGTTCGCACAATGTGCCGGAGCTGCCATGACTATCAAACGACATCGTGTCGTATCGACCGAATCCCCTTTCCAGAGCGTCACTCATGCGTTGAGGGATTGCGCGTTGCAGTGTGCCGAGAATGAGGGATGGCCCGTCCTTGATGACGTGATCGAACCCTCTTTCGTAGTAGCCCAGTCCAATCTTGCTCAACGCATCGCGCGGCCACGCGACCAGTCTATCGAAGAGGAAGCGTTCTTCTGGTCTTGGAGAACGCCTGCGCCTCGTCGTATAGGACCGAGCACGCGACGCGGCTTGGCGCTCGTGACCTCGGGCACACAGCATCGCAGTCATGGATAGCATCTCGTTGGTTATTTCGTTGCAGAGCGTTGAGTGCATTGAAGGGCGCCTCGATCCGGAGATGGATTCCCGATTGAATTCGTTTCGCCTCGTTCATGAGCAGAGAAATCATGGCGGGGATGCCTGCTGGTTCTTCTTCGCCAAGGCCGACCTGACGAAGCCAGAGGCCCTTTCCCGCGCAGAGCAGTGGCATGCATCTACACACCATTCTCTGTGGCCTGGAATGTTCCATTAGTTGTCATAGGAGCGATCAGGACTCATGCCACTACGTGCCTATCGAACGAAGGCTCAGAACGAAAGAAGGCAGGTCTTCGTTCTTCGTCTTGGCCTTGGCCAGTCAATTGGCCCGCTCGCACTGAGGTCGATATGGGCTACGGCTTGCGACTCGCCAGACGTTGGCGTCAGCCGCCGGACGCAGAACGATGCCGGTCACGCGATTCGCCCCAGTTACGGCCTGTGGGCAAGATATGACTTCAACCGGATCCCAGTGGAGCAGAGGCTACGCTCGATACTGGATGCCGATGGCTATTTCTTTACATTGATCTCAATGGGCGCACAGGCCGTCGGACGGTAGCGGCGGCTGCTTGAGGACTTCATTGGTCTCATTCTGGTGTGGGCACACGTTGACTGGGTCGCGGTGATCCCTTATCTGCTGTGCCAGTCCCATCTCGCGGATGTCCGTTTCCGGCCAGGAGCGGACGTCACCTCTACCTTATCGCGGGCAAGAGCTTCTGGTTGAGAAGCTGGAATGTGAGCCTCGGGGCGTTCTGCACCTGATAGTTGGTCGTCGTGATGACCACGACCATCCGCTCCTTCGGGAATACGCGCACCGTGTTTCCTCCCGTGCCATTCATGGCATAGGAGTCGAACGACCGGCCGGCGCTGGTCTCATGATGGAGCCACCACAGGTATCCATAGTCGATCCCTTCTTCGATGCGTGCATGCGGCCTTAAGGATTCCGCCACCCAATTGGCGGGCACGAGTTGACGGCCCTCCCACTGCCCTCCGCGACGATAAAGCTCGCCCAGTTTCAGGAGGTCTCGGCTGCGCAAGCCGAGGCCGCCGCCCGCCTGGGCCAGACCCAAAGGCGAGAACTGCCACTCGGGCGCATCGATGCCCAAGGGACCGAACAACCTGTCTTTTGCATAGTCCTGAAGCGGGATGCCGGTAGCGCCCTGAATGGCGGCACCCAATGTCGTGACGCCGGCGGTGCAGTAGCGGAAGCTACGACCGTAGGGCGCCCGTTCGGGAGGCGTCATCCAGGCGGCAAACCCCTGCATGGGCAAGTCCAGGTAGAACCCTACCCAGTCCTCTATCAGGTACATCCGCTCCTCATTGCCGCGCGACCACTGGTTCCAGTCGTCGCACTCGAGCAGCGACGACATGGTCATCAGGTCTCCGACCGTAATCGCCTGCTTGCGCGCATCTGGATTGGCGGGAGGTGCTCGGTTCAGCATCGGAAGTACAGGAGCATCGGGCCCGGCCATCTTTCCTTCGGCGATCGCAATGCCTGCCAGCATGCCGGCCACCGTCTTGGTGGCGGAACGCGTGTTGCGTCTCGCATCGCGCCCACCTTCGTCGAAGTAGCGTTCGTAGACCAAGGCCCCATCCCTGGCGACGAGGATGCTCGTGATCTGCTTGAACTCACCGGCGCCGACCGCGCGCTCCAGTTCGGCAAACGCGGTCGGATCCAGGCCGGCCTTGACCGGATCGGCCATCGGCCAGTCCTGCGACGTGTTGTCGCTGGCGATGACTGCCATGGGAAGGGCGAGAAGAATGACTGCGCTACAAAGGCGTGCGTGCATGCGGAAATCCTGAAGGTAGGGCCGAAGGGACTGGGTGGATGATGGTCTGCTCAGTGCCGCATGGCTTGCACGGCGGCAACATGGCTATTCAGCCAAACCGTCGATAGAGGGAGGGGGAGCGGCCGTATGCGCGCTTGAAGAGACGATGGAAGTGGCTCTGGTCGGAGAACCCGAAGGCCGACGCGACCTCCGCGATGGAGTCACTGCCTCGAAGCAGTTCTGCGGCGGCGCGCTCAAGGCGAAGTTTCCTCGAGTATTCGACAGGCGTGCATCCGTGCCGCATCCGGAACACACGAGCGAGATGGACGGGATGGACATCGCAGATACTGGCGAGCCGGGCCATGTCGGCAGGCCTGTCGTGCAGATCCCGCAGGTAGGCCTCTGCCAAGAGCATCCATCCTGGCGTGCGCCGCACGTCGTCCTCCGGTCCACTGATCCCGGCCAGCAGTTCGTCCAGCAGGACCTGGGCCAGGCTGACATCGTCGTCCTGCCACGACATCATGGCGGTGGCAATTCCCGAAGCCAGCGCCTGGCCCGTTCGGCCGACATGGCGCGCCCCACGATCCAGGCGATCCCCCCACTGCAACCTCAATGACTCCGGGATCATCATCGTGACGAACTCCCCCTTCAGGTCATGAAACCTGTCGCGATGGGTGGTACCGGGCGCGTTGTAGATGAGAGCGCCTTCCGGACAGGCAGAAGGACCACGCTGGGCGGACGTGATGTACTTCCCGCTCAACACCAGAACCAGGTGCGCCTCTTCGTGCGAATGCCTGGGCAACTCTCTGGCGGGGATCGTAGGTACAAGTCGCGCCAGCTGCACGCCACTGGGTAGCACGAGGATCTCTCCAGTGCCCGCGCAGCCGGCACGGCGAGCAGGCAACTGACCCGCCGGAAGCGCGACACCTTCAGTACCGGTCCGTTCTTCTCGAACGGGCAAGTCCTCCGTCAATACGCGCAAGCCCTGCTCCCCGCCACACTTGAGACGCGGCGATCCTGGCATCCACCAGGCGCAGCGCACACCGACAGGCGACGAAACCGAGAATAGGCCGATGCAGGCCTACTGTTCCGACGTGGATTCCATTCCATGGCTGCGCGAAAGCACGTCGCTACCCGCCGACGTCCGCTTCCGATCGAAGGCGGACGGACCGACGGGATACCGTCTCAGTGCGGGGACCCCATCGGGCTCTGGGTGGATGAGCGGAACGTCGGCCGCGGCGGATCGGGATGGAAGTGCTGGATCGATTTTCCGTCGTAGCGGAACTGGACGCCGCTGAAGTCCACCAGGCCCATCAGCAGTTCCTCGACGACGGTCCTCAGTTGCGCTTGCAGGTCTTCCAGTTCGCCTCCGGCATACCTGGGGACATAGCCGCGACCCAGATCCACGATCACTCGGGTGCTGGCGCGGTCGAATTCGACATGCACGGATACGTCCTTGCCCTGTCCCTCGATCCGCTTCTGCCGGTTGACTCGCGCCTGCACCTCTTCGGTCAGCTGCCGCTCGATCTCGAGGCGATCGGCCGTCGGCATCATGGCAGCGGTGGGTGCTGGCGCTGCTGCCGGCGCAGGTGCGGGTGCCGCGGCGACTGTGAATGCGGTGCAGAACAGAAGGCACAACGCACGTCGGCAAGTCGGTCGTGTCGATGACGCTTTGGCGATGCTTTTCACGCTGCCCACCTTCGATGATCCGCATGCGTAGCAGGCAGGCTGTAGAGGTACACGCGCTTAGTCAAACCATGGGACTGGCGGGTCGGATGTCGGCCGGCAGCCACCCATCATTCCGCCGCACCAAGGCTCGCAACAAGCGCCCTTACCCGATCGCGCAGCTCCGCTAATTCACGCGGGCCGCATTCGCGCTCCATTTCATGGACCAGGGCGTGGAACTGGGGCCAGAACTGCGCTGGATGACGCACGCGGCTCGTCCACTCGGGGAGCGCGTCGACCAGGTTGCGCCACTTCGCTTCGGTGGTGGGTCGCAGCGCCATGCCTGGTCTCACGTCGTGTAGACGACACGATGCAGCTTTCCATCGTCTACCAGGGGGATGTCGAGAGCGTCGCGCGCTACGCCATCCAGCATCACCGTCGGGTCACCCGACGTTCCCCGGGTGACGCTGATACGGTAGGTCGCGCTGCCGAAGCGGTATCGCACTTCGAATGCCTCCCATGCCGACGGCGTACGCGGATCCAGCGTCAGGACATCGCCCTTGCGTCGCACGCCCAGCACCGATTCGATCATCAACCGATACATCCAGCCGGCGGATCCGGTGTACCAGGTCCAGCCGCCGCGGCCGGTGTGGGGCGCCACCGCGTAGACATCGGCGGCCATGACGTACGGCTCCGCCTTGTATACCTGGACGGCGTCGGCATCCAGCGCGTGGTTGACGGGATTGATCATGCGGGCCAGTTCCCACGCACGCTCGGGGTCGCCGGCATGCGCGAACGCCATCGCCGCCCATACCGCCGCATGCGTGTACTGCCCACCGTTCTCGCGCACCCCCGGGACATAGCCGCGGATGTAGCCCGGATCATGCGTCGTCCGGTCGAAAGGCGGATCGAGAAGCTGCACCAGGCCGGCCTCGGGCTTCACCAGCTTCGTGTAGAGGGCATCGAGGGCCCGCTGGCCACGCGTGGCGTCGGCCACGCCGGAGAGCACCGACCAGCTCTGCGAGATCGAATCGATCCTGCACTCGTCGCTGCTGGACGAGCCGATCGCGGTGCCATCGTCGAACCATGCACGGCGATACCACTCGCCATCCCAGGCGTGCGTCTCCAGCGCGACGCCGAGCGCATCCGCCTGCTCGGCGCACCAGCGCGCGACCTCCGCATCGCCGCGCGCCTCGGCCACGGGAATGAATTTCCGCAGCGTGTCCACCAGGAAGAAACCCAGCCAGACGCTCTCGCCGCGCCCGCCTTCGCCCACGCGATTCATGCCGTCGTTCCAGTCGCCGGTGGCGATCAACGGCAGCCCGCGCTCGCCCAGCAGACGGCAGCCGCGCCGCAACGCCAGGACGCAATGGTCGTAGAGCGTCTTCCGGAGTGCAGAGGGGGCCGGCATGTCGTAATAGCCTTCCTCATCGGGATTGACCTCCCTGCCCTCGACGAAACCGACGATTTCGTCGAGCACGGTACGGTCCGCCGTCACTTCGAGGTAGCGGCTGGTGGCCAGCGGCAACCAGAGATAGTCGTCCGAGCAGCGCGTCCTGACACCGCGTCCCTGCGGCGGATGCCACCAGTGCATGACGTCGCCCTGCGGGAACTGGTGCGCAGCGCTGGTGAGCAGGTGCCGGCGGCTCAGGTCGGGACGCGCATGGATGGTCGCCATCGTGTCCTGCAGCTGGTCCCGGAAGCCGAACGCGCCTCCGGACTGGTAATAGCCGCTGCGCGCCAGATAGCGGCATCCGAGCGTCTGGTAGAGCAGCCAGCCATTGGCGAGCGCGTCGAAGGCGGCATCCGGCGTACGGACCTGGATCGAGTCCAGCAGACCCCGCCAATGGATGCGCGCCGCGTCCAGTGCATCGTGCGCGTCGTGCATGCCTTGCGGGCGACGCGCCATCGCCAGCGCGCTGTCGCGGTCCTTCGCCGCGCCCAGCCGGAAAGCCACCTCGCGCTCCTCGCCCGGGCCCAGCGTCATCGGCACCTGTATCGCGGCGCAGGGATCGAGCCCGACGCCGACACGTCCGCTCAACCGTTCGCGGCTCAGGGCGGCGGGACGGTGCAAACCTCCGTTACGCCCCACGAATTCGATGCGGTCGGACGTCCAGCTGCAGCCGCTGGCGTCGGTGTCGAAGAACACCGTCCTGCCGGCGAACTCGGTGTTGAAAGGATTGTGCGCCATCAACGCACCGCTGACCGGATCCACTTCGGTCACCACGTGCATCCTGCACTTGTGGCGCAGGTCGCCCAGCACCCATTCGACGTAACCGAACGCCGACAGCGTGCGCATGCGGCCCGACACGTTGCGGATGCGGAGCATGGAGTGCTTGACCGCCTCGTCGACCCCCACATAGATCCACAACTCGGTGTGGATGCCGCGTTCCTGGTGTTCGTAGACGGTATAGCCGAACCCGTGGCGCGTCCGGTAGTCGCCGCTGCCCCGGCAAGGAAGCGGCGTGGGCGACCAGATCTCGCCACTTGCATCGTCGCGCAGGTAGAACGCCTCGCCGCCCACATCGGAGACGGGATCGTTGTGCCAGGGACTCAGGCGGTACTCATGCGCGTTCTCGAACCAGGTGTAGCCCGGCGAACTCTCGCTGACGACGCAGCCGAACGCATCGTTGGCCAGCACGTTGCACCAGGGGGCGGGCGTCGGCATGCCTTCGCGCGACACCACGACGTACTCGCGGCCGTCGCCGGTGAACGCGCCGATCCCGTTGTCGAACATGCGCTCCGCTTCCACCGGAAGGAACGGCCACAGCGCTTCCCGCTGCTCTTCGTCGCCTTCCCATGGTGCGGGAAGCCCGCTGCGCGGGTCGATCTCTTCGTTCTCGTCGCCCGCGTCCGACGCAGGGGTGCTCAACGCGTCGTCGGCAGCCGGTCGCGGCGCGAATGCGGCCGGCCAGGGCTTCGGCGGGACCAGCCGTCCGAGCTGCGCGGCCAACGTGCCTTCCCGATCGTCGATGAGCACGCGGGCGACCGCCTGCAGCAGCGTCCGATCTTCCTGCGACATGTTCTGCGCGGGCCGCACGAAGATGCCGCCCGGCCGATCGAGGACGGAAGCCTCCGCGTCGGCCGAGATCATGCCCAGGATCTGGTCCTGCAACTGCTGCCGATAACCGGCCTTGCTGTCGTTCCAGATGACCAGATCGGCGCGCAGTCCCTTGAGCCGCCAGTACGCATGCGCCTGCACCAGTTGCCGCACCACCTCGATGTTGTCGGCGTCGTGAACCTTGAGCAGCACGATCGGCAGGTCGCCGGAAATCGCATGCCCCCACAGCCCCGACTGGCCGCGCTGGTTCTGCTGCAGGACATCCGCGGGCGCACGCAGATGCGGATTGGCGTAGACCACCAGGCTGGCGAGCCGCTCGTACAACTGCGCCTCGGCGACGGTGGCGTTGATCTGGCGACGCACGACCTGGCTGTGCGTCCATGCGAGATCGAAGACGCGGTCGGCCAAGCGACGGTCGCGATAGCGGTCGATCAGCGTCTCGCTGGCCTCGCGACTCGCCGCCACGCCGTAGACCATGTCGACCTGCACCACCTGCTCCGGTTCCAGCGTCACCCGCACGCGGATCGCCACGATCGGGTCCAGGACGGAACCTTCGCTGTCGGACAGCGCCACTGCGCCCCTCAAGGCCTTCGGCGCACGCGGGGTATTGCCGCGACCGAGGAATGCCGACCGGTCCGTCTCGTAGGAGATCGTGGCCACGTCGGCATCGTGCACGGCGACCAAGTGAACCAGCCACGGCGGCACCTCATCGTGCGCGCGCGGCCGCCGCGTGCATAACAGTGCCTGCTTCTCGCGCACGATCTCGGTCTGCACGAAGAGGTTGCTGAACGCCGGGTGCGCGTCGTCAGACGCGGGCGGCGCAAGCACGACTTCCGCGTAGGTGGTGATCTCGATGGTGCGCGCGCGGCGGCTGCGATTGGCGATCTTCAGCCGCCTCAGCTCCATGTCGTCCTCGGGCGAGATGGCGATTTCGAGATGGCTTTCGTAGCCGTGCTTGCGGCCCCGGAATTCGGCCTTGGCATCGGAGAAGATGGCTTCGTACTGGTCCACCTGCACGCAGGTCGGCTGGTGCGCCGCCGACCAGAATTCCCCGCTCTCGATGTCGCGCAGATAGCAGAAGGTGCCCCAGGCATCGGTGGTGCCGTCCTCGCGCCAGCGCGTGGTCGCCATGTCGTGGTGGCGGCTGTAACCACCCCCCGCGTGGCTCAGAAGTCCGTGATAGCGTCCATTGGACAGGAGTTGCACTTCAGGACGCGGGCCTTCCGGATCGCGGATGACCCGCAGCACCGCTTCGCCCTCGCCCACCGGCGTCCGGGTTTCCAGCGTTTCCACCTCGTGGGGATGGAACACGCCCACGCGCGGAATGCGTTCCTGCAGCAGGAGCAAGGTCGCCTGGAACTCCGCATCGGCGACGAAACGCCGCTGCATCGGCTGGTTGCCGAGCAGGTGCACCAGCGACAGGAAGCCCATGCCCTGGTGATGCGCCATGAACGAGCGTAGCAGGACGCACTCCTGCCCCGGCGGCACGCGCGACGGCGTGTAGTCGATCGCCTCGTACAGGCCGAAGCGTCCGGAAAATCCCAGCGCCTGCAGGCGCTGCAGGTTCTCGCAGGCCGCTTCGGGGTTGACCATCAGCGCCATCATACTGGCGTACGGCGCGACCACGCTGTCCTGGCTCAGTCCGCGCTTGAGGCCCAGGCCGGGCACGCCGAACGCCCGATACTGATAGTTCATGCGCGTATCGACCGCGTTGTATCCCGACTCCGACACACCCCACGGCAGCCCCACGTTCCTGCCATGCTGGATGTGCGCCTCCACCGCGTTGTGCATGGTCTGGTCGAGCAAGGTGTCCGGGTAATCCGGCATCACCAGTTGCGGCATCAGGTACTCGAACATCGAGCCGCTCCAGGAAAGCAGCGCGGGCATTCCATTGACTTCGGTCAGCAGGCGACCGAGCGCGAACCAGCTCTCCTGCGGCAGCTGCCCCTGCGCAATGGCGACGAACACGCCCAGGCGCACTTCCGATGCGAGCAGGTCGTAGAAGCTGTTGTCCAGGCGGTGATCGTCCACGTTGAAGCCGATCGCCAGGAGGTTCCTGGAACGGTCGTACAGGAAGCCGTATTCCATCAACGAGAACTGCCCGGCCAGGTGCGCAAGCCGCTCCAGCTCACGGATGCGTTCCCGCGCCAGCCGCGACGCCCGCGCATCCTCGCCCGCGGTGGCGAGTTGCCGCAGGCTCGGGATGGTCCGGCCGGGCGACGCGCCGGTGCGCGGCAGGGCCGCGTCCGGAAAGAAGAGCGCCAGCGCCTCCACGGCACCGGTGCAGGCATCACTCAACGCCTGTGGCCAGTGGCGGTCGCCGGGCGCCATGTCGGATGGGGCCGGCCAGGCGGCCAGCAGATTCGCGGCATGCGTCTGCAGGCCGGTGAGCGAAGACATCGCCTGCTCCAACGAGAGGGCGCTATCCGTGTCGATGGCTGCAAGGCCGCCCCTGAAAGCCGCCAGCTCGAGGGTGACGGCGGCGCTCCGCGCAGGCTGCGCAGCCGCTTCTTCCTCGACGATACCGAAGGTATCCGCGATGCCGCCGAACGTCGTGGGCGCCAGGATGGGCGCATCGACCATCGCCAGCAGTCCCTGCCTCAACGTCAGCAGATGCCCGGCCAGGTTGCCGCTGTCCACCGTGGAAACGTAACGCGGCGGAAGCGGCTGCAGGTTCGAGGTGTCGTACCAGTTGAGGAAGTGACCGCGGTGCCGGGGCAGCTGCTCCAGCGTGTCGAAGACGTTCCGCGTGCGCTCCGCGACTGCGCCCGCCTGCAGGTAGCCGAAGTCCCAGGCGGCGAGATTCGCGAGCAGGGACAAGCCGATGTTCGTCGGCGACGTGCGCCGGGCCACGACCAGCGAGGGATGTTCCTGGATGTTGTCGGGCGGCAGCCAATGGTCCTCTTCCCGGATCCACGTCTCGAAGAACGACCACGTGCGGCGCGATAGCTTTCCAAGGAAAGCGCGCTGGGGCGTACTGAGTGCCGCATCCTCGCGTTCTGGCGGATGGCTCAGCCAGGTCATCACGGCAGGGGCCCACATCCATGCGAGCAGCAACGGTCCCGCGATCGCCAGCGCGTCGGGCCGCAGCCACAGCAGCAGGAATGCGATGCCGACCGCGATCACCGAGCCCGGCAACATGCCGCGCCAGTCGGCGCTCCGGTCGCCGGCCAGCGATCGCTCCACCTCGCTGGAGGGGTTCCATTGCAGCAGGTGGCGGCGGCTGATGCCGAGTCGCCACAGCGTGCGCACGATGGCGCCGCCGGCCAGCCACGCTTCATGGGCGAGGCACGCCACGTTGAGCGCGGCGCGCTGGAGGGAACGCGCCGTCGCGCGCCCGACCTGCACCCAGTGCGACTCCGCCGGCATGTCGTCGGGCAACGTCATACCGTCCTTCAGCGCCGAGAGGATCAACGGCGCGAACCACAGCGCGAGCACGATGAGCGTCCACGCCAGCGGCTGGGGCGCGTGGACCCATCCGATGACGAACAGCGCCAGTGCCGCCATCGACACCAGGCTGCGCCGGAGGTTGTCCAGCAGCTTGCCGCGCGAGAGCCAGCTGAGCGGATTGCGTTCCCAAGTCCCGTCGGCGGTCGGGATGCGCGGCAGCAGCCACGGCAGCAGCTGCCAGTCGCCGCGCATCCAGCGTGCCCGCCGCTTGGTGTCGGCCGCATAGCGTTCCGGATAGTCCTCGTACAGGCGTACGTCGCTCACCAGGCCCGCGCGGGCGAAGCAGCCTTCGAGCAGGTCATGGCTGAGGATGCGGTTCTCGGGCAGGCGTTCCGCCAGCACGTGCTCGAAGGCCGCCACGTCGTAGATGCCCTTGCCCACGAAAGAGCCCTCGCCGAACAGATCCTGGTAGACGTCCGAGACCGTCCGCGTGTACGGATCGATGCCCGGCTCGCTGCCGAAGACCGTGGCGAAGCGCGACGGCCTGCGCCCGCTCAGGCTGCTGCCGACACTGGGTTGCAGGATGCCGTAGCCGCGGATCACCACGTTGCGTCGCGGATCGATCACGGGACGGTTGAGCGGATGCGCCAGCGTCGCCACGAATTCCCGGGCTGCATCCCGCGGCAAGCGGGTGTCGGTATCGAGCGTGATGACGTATTTCGCATGCCGGAGCGCCGAGGCATCGCCCACGATGCGCATGAAGGGAGCCTGCTCCCCTTCCAGGATCAGCGCGTTGAGCGCCGACAGCTTCCCGCGCTTGCGTTCATACCCCATCCAGACGGCTTCGGAGGCGTTCCATTGCCGCGGCCTGTGCAGCAGGAAGAACCGGTCCAGCGTCTCGGGGGCGTACCGCCGGTTGAGCCGTTCGATCTGCGCTGCCGCGTACGCGACGAGCGCCTCATCGCCGGGCATCGACTGGCTGGGCGCATCCAGGAAATCCGTGAGCAACACGAACCTGAGCTGCGCATCGCGATTGGCGAGGAAGCGCACCTCCATCCCTTCGACCAGGCTGTCGATGCCTTTTTCGCTCGACAGCATGGTCGGCACGGCGACGACGGAGCGACAGGTGTCCGGTATGCCGGTGCTGAAGTCCATCCGTGGCAGGGGACGGGGCGCGACGAGCAGCGTCGCCAGCCAGTTGACCAGCGCGATGCCCAGCTCGCTGAAGACCACGATGGACAGCGCCACGACGATCCACAGGGGAACATCGCCATAGCCGCTGGCCACGAGCGCCCACGTCGCCAGCGCGATGATCGCGGCGATCGGGATCAGGTACGCCAGCAGCGGATAGTGCCGTGGGCGGAGTCGCGCGCGACGGTAGCCCGGCGCTGCCCTGGCCACGACCTCGCGGGTGCGATCCAGTCCGTCGTCCAGCAGCCAGTACCCCACATGCCCGGTCTGCGGGCGCGGCATGTCAGGCATGTCCGGCCCATCGGGCCCGGCATGGTCGCGCGCGAGCGTGACCACCACGCCGGCCACGTCTTCCTCGGACGCACCACTGGAACGTGCGATCTTCTCGATCACGTGCCGGTAGGCGTCGCGCGTGCCGAAATCCATCAGGCCGTAGATGCCTGCCGGGTCTTCCTGCAGGCGCCGGTCCACGACGCTCATGTCTTCCACGAAGCGTTTCCAGTCCATCGTGGCGAGGAAGCGCAGGCTGCCGATGCTGTTGCCGATGGACACCTGGTCGGCGGCCTGCTGCTGGCTTTCGGCAGTGACCAGCTCATCGATCCGGTAGCCCGCGGCTGCGACCCATTGTTCGAGCCAGGCGCCCGGCAGCGCCAGCGGCCCGGTGCGGCTATCGAGCCGGCGGATCAGCTCGGCGACGAATGCGCCCGTCAGCGGCGGCGTGGAACGCGCCATGTCCGCCACGATCAGCACCACGTCACCGGGCGCGTCGATCGCCGCCCGGTTCAGCCGCCTTGCCCACGTACTGGCCAAACGACGATGCGCGCCGTCGCGCATCACATGCGAGGCCATGCGGCGCAGGTTCTCGATCAGCGCGAGGCGCAGCATGATGGGCACGGCCCATAGTTCCCCCATCTTGAGGGGCGCAACGATTTGGTAGCCTGCGATGAAGCGACGCAGCGTCTCTCCATCGATGCGTCCGTCACCGTGGGAGACCGCCTCGATCGTCAGCGCATACACCCGCGGCAGGCCGCGCAGGGCGCCCTGCGACAGCGAAGGCAGCTGGCGGCTGTAACCCGTGGGCAGGTGGCGCCGCGCCAGCTGGATCTGCTCTTCGATGACGTGGTAGTTGTCCAGCAGCCATTCGCCGGCCGGCGAGATCCTCAGTTCCTCGCGAACGAGATCGTTGAGCAGGTCGTTCGCCTCGCCGAGTAATTTCTGGTTCGACTGCAGCCGCGCCAACAGCCGCTCTTCCGTCGGCTCCATCTTCACCTTGTGCGCATGCGCAAGCGACCGGCCGTACGCCTCCATCTGCTCGACGCTGAGCAGTTGCGCCCGGAGGGGCTCTTCGCCCTTGGCGACGGGATCGACGGGGAAGCGGGTACGGCGGAATCGCTTGAGCCGCCGGCGCAGGCGTAGCCAGCGTCCGAAGGTGCGCCTGAAGTTGGTCATGAAGAACCTGTGGGGGCAGGAATGCCGGCATCGTCTCACCCGGCCCCACCCGCGACGCGTGAAGACCCGCACGGCCGCGGGTTCCTGCTGCGCGCGACGATGCAGGCGGACCGCGGACTCCAATGCGCGACGGTCCGGACGGTGATAACGCGCGCCGGCTTCACGGCACCATGACGATGGACGGCGCACCCTTCATCACGATGACGTCATGACACGGAATGCAGCCATGCCTACGAATGCACTTGTTCTCATCATCGAGGACGACAGGCTCATCGCGGAATCGGTCGGTGCCTACCTGGAAGCACGAGGCATGGAGGTCGACTACGCCCACGACGGCGCGGAAGGCTATCGCCTGGCCACCGAGACGCGATACGACGCCATCGTGCTGGACGGGCATCTTCCCCGACTGGATGGGCTGGACATCGTCAACAGGCTCCGCACCGAGGCGCGCCTCTCGACGCCGATCATCATGGTCACCGGACGCGACCGCCTGGAGGACAAGATCACCGGGCTCGAACGCGGGGTCGACGATTACCTGACCAAGCCCTTCGCCACGCCGGAGCTCGAGGCGCGCCTTCGCGCCGTGATCCGCCGCAACCGCCGGGAACTGGGGCGCGAAGTGCTGAAGGTCGGCGATCTGTCCTTCGATCCCGCCTGCCATCGCATCCACCGCGCCGGCAAGGAGATCGAGGTGTCGCCCGTCGCCACGAAGCTGCTCAACATCCTGATGCGCGAGTCGCCGCGCGTCGTGAGCCGGCGGGAAATCGAACGCGAGTTGTGGGGAGACGACCTGCCCGATTCCGACTCGCTGCGCAGCCATCTGTACAACCTGCGGCGGGTCATCGATCGCGGTTTCGACAATCCGCTGCTCCATACCGTCCAGAGCGCCGGTTACCGCATGGCGGACATGTCGCCTCCCCGCAAGTCCTCCGGCAGCGCCGGCGTGAGCCAGGGCGCCGCCGCCTAGCCCGCGGAAGCACGGCGTGCCACGCGCGTGGCCGACCGTGGTGGTGATCGCGCGCGTGGCGGTCGCGAGCTCCTGCGACCACGCCACCTGGTGGATCCCTAGGCCGGCTTCTCCAGTACCTCGCGCACGCGTGCCGCGAGCTCCTGCAGCGTGAAGGGCTTTCCGATCAGGTTGACGCCGGGGTCCAGCACGCCGTTGTGGACGACGGCGTTGCGGCTGTAGCCGGTGGTGAAGAGGACCTTCAGGTGCGGCCAGCGCCTGCAGGCTTCGTTCGCCAGTTTGCGTCCGTTGGTCTCCGGCATCACCACGTCGGTGAACAAGAGGCTGATGGACGGCTCCGCTTCGAGGATGCGCAGTGCCGCCGCGGCGCTGTCTGCGGAGAAGACGCGGTACCCCAGCTCGGTCAACGCATCGACGGAGAACTGCCGTACCGCCGGTTCGTCCTCCACGACCAGGATGACCTCCTGCAACTCGCCGCGGGGCATCGGGTGCGCGCTCGGCACGCTCTCTGTCACCGCATGCGCGCCGAGCTGGCGCGGCAGGTACACCTTGACGGTGGTGCCGCTGCCGACTTCCGAATAGATCTTCACGTGTCCGCCGGACTGCTTCACGAAGCCATAGACCTGGGACAGGCCCAGACCGGTGCCACGCCCCACCTCCTTGGTCGTGAAGAATGGATCGAAGGCCTTCGCGATGACGTCGGCCGGCATGCCGCCGCCTGTATCGGACACCGCGACCAGCACGTACTGACCCGGCGCGATACCGGGGTTCGCTTCCACGTACCCATGGTCGAGGTAGCAGTTGGCGGTTTCCACCGTGACGCGGCCGCCTTCCGGCATCGCGTCGCGCGCATTCACGGCGAGATTGAGGATCACGTTCTCCAGCTGGTTGGGATCGGCGTGGGTTCGCCAGAGACCGCCGGCGAGCACGGTTTCCAGCTGCACGTCGCCCCCCAGCGAATGGGTCAGCAGGTCCGACATGCCGGCCACCAGCTTGTTCGCGTCCAGCGACTCGGGTTGCAGGGGCTGCTGACGCGAGAACGCGAGCAACCGCTGGGTCAGCTGGGCCGCACGACGCGCCGCTTCCATCGCGATGTCCACGTAGCGCCTGGCACGCGCATCCTCCGGATCGAGCCGGCCGGCAAGCAGATCGAGCGGGCCGATGATCGCCGCCAGCATGTTGTTGAAGTCGTGGGCGATGCCGCCGGTCAGCTGGCCCACCGCCTCCATCTTCTGGCTCTGGCGCAGGGCATCCTCCACGCGCGTGCGCTCGGCCACTTCCTCGGCGACGCGGCTCTCGAGTCGTTCGTTGAGTTCCCTGAGTTGCGTTTCGGCGGCTTTGCGGCCCGTGACGTCGATCGCCACGCCCACCACCCGCGTGCAACGGTCGCCATCGAACAGGCCCCGGCCCTTCGCGGCCACCCAGCGCGTCACCCCGTCCTCCTTGCCGACCGTGCGGTACTCGACGTCGTAGAGCGCCCGCTGCGCGGGATCGGCCGCGGCGGCGAAGGCCACGCTGGTCCGTTCCAGGTCTTCCGGATGCAGGCCTGCGTAGAAGTCCTCCAGCGAACAAGGCACGTGCGGCGAAATGCCGAACATGGCCTTCGTCCGCGGCGGCCAGATGAGCAGGTCGTTGACCAGGTCCACATCCCAGAAGCCGATGTCGGATGCCTCGGTGGCAAGGCGAAGCCGCTCTTCGCTCTCTGCCAGCGCGGCCTGGGCGGCCTTGCGGGCGCTGAGATCCAGCATTGCGCCGATCATGCGGACCGGCTCGCCGGCGGATCCGCGCAGCACCGTGCCGCGGTCGAGAATGTCGGCGTATCCGCCATCGGCCCGACGGAACCGGTACTCATCCGTCCATGCATCGCCGCCGTGATCGATCACCGCATGGATGCCCTCGCTGACCCGCTCGCGATCGTCGGGATGGATGTTGTCCAGCCACCATTGCGCACTGCTCTCCAGCCGATCGTGGCCGAACAGCGTCGCCAGCGCTTCGTTCCAGATCACATGCCCGTCCACCATCCGCCAGTCCCAGATGGCGTCGCTGGTGGCGAGCGCGGCAAGGCGGTAGCGCTCCTCGATCTCCCGATGGCTGGCTTCGACCGCCTTCCGGTCGGTGATGTCGAGCGAGGCACCGATCAGGCCGACGATCTCGCCTTGCGCGTCCCGCAACGGCGCCTTGGTCGACAGCCAGAACGCGCGCCGGCCGTCGGGGTAGCTCACTTCCTCTTCCAGCTGCTCGATCCTGCCGGAGGCCATGATGCGCGCGTCCGCCGCCATGATCGCGGCGGCCTGCGCCGGGTCATCCAGCAGTTCGGCATCCGTGCGGCCCAGGTACTCTTCGGGCGGCCTGCCGATCAGCTCGGTCGTGCCGCGGTTGCCGATCAGCAATCGACCCTGCCTGTCCTTGGCGTAGACGACGCCCGGCACCGCTTCCACGAACGTATTGAGCAGGCTCTCCGCGCGGTCGCGCGCGTCCTCGACGCGGCGTGCCTCGCTGATGTCGATCAGCACGCCGGGGAAGCGGACGGCGGCGCCGTGCGCGTCGAGATCCACCCAGCCCCGCGCCTCCACCCACCGCCACCCCTCCTCGCCCCCGCGGGTCCGATACCGGTGCAGGTACTGGCCGCCCCGAGCCATCGCGTCGCCGATGGCGGCTTCCAGGCCGCCCTGATCCTCGGGATGGACGGACTGGATCAGGTCGTGCAGCTTCCATCGGTCGCCCGACGGTTCCAGGCCGAAGCTGCGCTCAAGGGCCGGATCCACCGTCACGGTGTCGGACTGCACGTCCCAGAACCAGGTTCCGATGATGGCGCCTGCGGCCAACGCAACGCGGACGCGCTCGCTGTCCAGGGTGTCCAGAGAAAGATCGGGGGATCGATGCGGCATCGGAGGGTTCCTCGGGACGGACCGGCAAACGGTGGGCGAACCCGGGACGGGACCGAGCGTCCCGCAGCCTCGGCGCAGTCTATACGAGCCGGCGCGGGTGCCGCCCGGCACGGCGAAACATCACAGCATGCGCCTCCGGCGTTCCGCAGCGGCCGCGGCGAGCGCGCATGCTGTCCGATCGCATGTGCAGGCATGGTCAACGCGACGCCAGGAGTCATGGGAAGCGCGGCACCGACGCACGGTCGCGGCGATCGGTCGACAGCGCGCGTGCATCAGAGACCAGAAGCCCACCACTCCGCGGAAGCAGGTGGACGGCGACCGAACGCTATCCGCTCGACGACGAAGCAGGCGCCTCGCCCATCCGCTCACCCACCCACACCTGCATGTCCACGGTCTGCAGCCAACCGTAGTTCGTCAG
Source organism: Pseudoxanthomonas sp. LjRoot127 (assembly GCF_964253495.1). Classification (NCBI taxonomy): domain Bacteria; kingdom Pseudomonadati; phylum Pseudomonadota; class Gammaproteobacteria; order Lysobacterales; family Lysobacteraceae; genus Pseudoxanthomonas; species Pseudoxanthomonas sp. LjRoot127. The sequence goes on along the minus strand of NZ_CAXUQR020000001.1, from coordinate 2,001,920 downwards.
GAACGCCACGTCGGCGGCGTCGCGCCCGTGCGCGACCACGATCCGGCCACCGCGGGGGGCGGACTGGGTCGGGTCGAACGTGTACCAACGGCCATCCAGGAACGCCTCGAACCACGCGTGCAGGTCCATGGGCTCCAGGCCATGCAGATAACCCACCACCATGCGGGCCGGAATTCGCAGGCTCCTGCACAAGGTGATCCCGACATGCGCGTAGTCGCGGCAAACGCCGGCACCCGCCTCGAGCGTGCCGAGCGCATCCGTGGTGGCATCGCTGACCCCGTACCGGTAGGCGATATGGGCGCGGATCCATTCCACGATGGCCCCGACCTGGCCGTTGCGCGGGTCCGCTGCGTCCACGATGGCCTGCGCCTGCTCGAACGCACGATCGCTCGGGCAGTAGCGGCTCGGCAGCAGGTATTGCAGCGCGTGATCGGGCAGCCGTGCCGCAGGTGTCGGCGCCACCCAAGGCGCGATGGCGATGTCCCGCTCGGTCTCGACCTCGAGCTCCGCGCGTATCCGCATGCGCCCGCGCGGCACCACGAAGCGCTGGCACAGATTGCCGAACACATCGACGTACTCCGTCGGCCGAACATGGGGATCGAAGGAATAGGATTCGCTGACCAACCACTGCGACTCGCCGCTGCGCGGCCGCAGCATCGCGACCACCGCGCAGTCTTCGAGGCATTCGACGGTCAATTCGCATCCGGCCAGCAGGCGCATGTTCGATCCAAGGGAAAGGGATTCACTGCAAACACGGCCGGCCCGGATCTCGCCGACGCTGCCGCACACCGTACCCGGACTGCGCACGCGTACCGGGTTGTCGACGTCGACGCCTTCCCGCGAAGGAAGTTCGCTGTCACGACGGTCGTCGCGACCCACCAGAGGCGAAGCCCTGCTTCGGCATGCGAGGCACGACAAGGCCTGACAGCCTCAAGCGGTTGGTGGGCCCACCATCAATCGCATTTCATATCTAAGTGATTGTATTTGCTTATATTAGCGCGTCCCACAGCGAGCCGCGACTCACTTTTTGACTCACTTCTCGACCTGCTGGTAACGGACTACTTTGGACGCCATCGTATGCCTTCCTACTCCTACTGATGTCACCTTACGGACAGAAGAAGGCATTGATCGTGTTCCGCGCGCACCCGGCGTGCCTACCCCTGCGGTACGCCGGTCATGTCCGGCAGGCGATGGGCCACGCCCTTGTGGCAGTCGATGCACGTCTTCTTGCCGGTGCCCAACCACAGCTTGTGCACCTGCGCAGCACGTGATCCCTGCCGGGTGAGATCCATCGAGTCGTAGTCGTGGCAGTTGCGACACTCCAGCGAATCGTTGGCCTTCAACCGGTTCCATTCATGGGTCGCCAGGATCAGGCGTTCGTCGAGGAACTTCTCGCGCGTGTTGATGGTGCCGAAGAGCTTGCCCCAGACTTCCTTGGAGGCCTGCATCTTGCGGGCGATCTTGTCGGTCCAGTTGTGCGGCACGTGGCAGTCCGGACAGGTGGCGCGCACACCGGAGCGGTTGCTGTAGTGGATGGTGGATTTCAGTTCCTCGAACACGTTGTCCTGCATCTCATGACAGCTGGTGCAGAACGCCTCGGTGTTGGTCGCCTCGAGCGCGGTGTTGAAGCCGCCCCAGAAAATCACGCCCGCCAGGAACCCGGCCACCGTCAGGAAGCCGAGGCTGTAGTGCCGGCTGGGAAGCCGCAGCGTGCGCCAGAACGCCAGCCCCTCCCGCTTCATCCGTGACCACATGGGCTACTCCTTCGCGGTCGGCGGCACCGACAGCACGCTGTCGATGTCGCGGAACTGGTTGGCGACCAGCACTGGCGCGTCCGTCTGCACCACGTGGCACTGGTTGCAGAAGTAGCGGCGCGGCGAGACGGTCGCCAGGAACTGGTCGTCGCGGTCCATGTAGTGGGTCACGCTGACCGGCGGCGCCTGGAACGTGGCCGCGTTGGCGCGTGCATGGCACAGCATGCAACGGTTGCTGTTCCTGTCGACCTGGTAGCCGTCGATGGCATGCGGGATGGTCGGCGGCTGCATCGGATAGGCGCGCGCGCGCTTGAGGTCGGCGTTCTCCACGTGCGCGAGCGGCGGCGGATGCCCCTCCTGGTCCACTGGCACGCCTCGCCGAAGCGCGTCGAGCTGTCCCGCGCCGGGCACGAACACCGCCCGCGCATCGACCGGCGTGGATGTGGCGGGCACCGGCGCTTCGTGCCGGTCGGGCCGGCCCACCATCCACCCGGCCGTGAAGACCAGCGCCATCAGCACCCCTGTCAGCGCCACCGCGATCCATAGCTGCTTGTTCTGCATGGCGAGCCTCCTAGGCGGCGACGACCTTGACCGCGCACTTCTTGTAGTCGGTCTGCTTGGAAATCGGATCGGTCGCATCCAGCGTGACCTTGTTGATCAGCTGGCCCGCGTCGAACCACGGCACGAACACGACGCCGCGCGGCATCCGGTTGCGTCCGCGCGTTTCCACCCGCGAGCGCATCTCGCCCCGGCGCGACGCCACGATGATCTCGTCGCCGCGCTTGAGGCCGCGCTCTTTCGCGTCATCCGGATTCATGAACACCACCGCCGCCGGGAACGCCTTGTACAACTCCGGCACGCGCATCGTCATCGAACCCGAATGCCAGTGCTCCAGCACCCGGCCGGTGACCAGCCACAGGTTGAACTCGTCGTCGGGCGATTCGGCGGCGGGCTCGTACGGCAGCGCCCAGATCACCGCCTTGCCGTCCTTGTTGCCGTAGAACTCGAAGCCGCTACCCGCCTTGACGTACGGATCGGCGCCTTCGCGGTAGCGCCAGCGCGTCTCCTTGCCCTTGACCACCGGCCAGCGCAGGCCGCGCGCCTTGTGGTAATCGTCGAACGGCGCGAGATCGTGGCCGTGGCCGCGACCGAAGGCCGCGTACTCCTCGAACAGGCCCTTCTGCACGTAGAACCCGAACAACGCCGATTCGTCGTTGGCGTAACCGCGCTCGATCTGCTCGCTCGGGAAGCGGTCCACGTTGCCGTTGCGGTACAGCACGTCGAACAGCGTCTTGCCCTTGTACTGCGGATTCGCTGCCAGCAATTCGGCCGGCCAGCACTCGTCGGTGGTGAAGCGCTTGGAGAATTCCATCAGCTGCCACAGGTCCGAGCGCGCCTCGCCCGGCGCCTTCACCAGCTGGTGCCAGAACTGCGTACGGCGCTCGGCATTGCCATAGGCGCCCTCCTTCTCCACCCACATCGCGGCAGGCAGGATCAGGTCCGCCGCCTGCGCCGTCACCGTGGGATAGGCATCGGAGACGACGATGAAATTGTCGGGATTGCGGTAGCCCGGCCAGGTTTCCTCGCGCAGGTTCGCCGCGGCCTGCATGTTGTTGTTGACCATCACCCAGTACGCGTTGAGCTTTCCGTCCTTCAACGCGCGGTTCTGTTCGACGGCGTGGTAGCCCACTTTCGGATTGATGGTGCCGGGCGGGAGTTTCCAGATCTCCTCGGCGTGCTTCCGGTGTTCGGGATTGGTCACCACCATGTCGGCCGGCAGGCGATGGCTGAACGTGCCCACCTCGCGCGCCGTGCCGCACGCCGACGGTTGCCCGGTCAGCGAGAACGGGCTGTTGCCCGGCGTGGCGATCTTCCCGGTCAGCAGGTGGATGTTGTAGACCATGTTGTTGGCCCACACGCCGCGCGTGTGCTGGTTGAAGCCCATGGTCCAGAACGACATCACCTTGGTCTTCGGATCGGCGTACAGCTCGGCCAGCTGCTCCAGCCAGCCGCGTTCCGCGCCCGTCATCTCGACGGCCTTCTCCAGCGTGTACGGCGCCACGAAGCGCGCGAAATCCTCGTAGCTGATCGGCTGCCCGCCGTTGGGATCCTTCGCGTTCTTCGCCTTCACCTCCAGCGGATGCTCCGGCCGCAGGCCGTAGCCGATGTCGTCGTTGCCGCGCTTGAAGGTGGTGTGCTTGCCGACGAAGTCCTGGTTGACCTTGCCGGTGCGGATGATGTGGTTGGCGATGTAGTTGAGGATGACCAGGTCGGTCTGCGGCTTGAAGATGATCGGGATGTCGGCCAGCTCGAAGCTGCGGTGCTCGAAGGTGGACATCACCACCACCTTCACGTGCGGATGCGACAACCGCCGGTCGGTCACCCGCGTCCACAGGATCGGGTGCATCTCGGCCATGTTCGAACCCCACAGCACGAACGCATCCGCCGCCTCGATGTCGTCGTAGCAGCCCATCGGCTCGTCCATGCCGAAGGTGCGCATGAAGCCCATCACCGCCGAGGCCATGCAATGGCGAGCGTTCGGGTCGATGTGATTGCTGCGGAACCCGCCCTTCATCAGCTTGTTGGCCGCATAGCCTTCGAAGATCGTCCACTGCCCCGAGCCGAACATGCCGATCGCATCGCTGCCCTTCTCCTTGAGGACGCGCTTGAACTGCGCCGCCATCACGTCGAAGGCTTCATCCCATTCCACCGTGGTGAACTCGCCGTCCTTCGCGTACACGCCGTTCTTCTTCCGCAGCAGCGGCTGGGTCAGCCGGTCGGCGCCGTACAGGATCTTCGAGAGGAAGTAGCCCTTCACGCAGTTGATGCCGCGGTTGACCTCGGCGTGCACGTCGCCGTGCGTGGCCACCACGCGCCCATCCTTGACCGCGACGTTCACGCCGCAGCCGGTGCCGCAGTAGCGGCACGGCGCCTTGTCCCACTTCAGCGTGGTCAGGTCGCCCTCGGTGACGACGTTGCTGCCGGTGCCGGTCAGCGGCAGGCCGGCCGCGGCGGCGGCCGTGGCCAGCGCGCTGTGGCGGATGAAGTCACGACGTGTGCTCATGGGCCTCTCCGGTCACGGACTGGATGGACAGTGAAGGCAAGGGTTCGTCGAGGGCGTGCGCCGGCTCGGCGTGGTGGTAGACCAGCAGCACGTTGAGCACGCCGGGCACCGCCTGCAGCTGGTCGACGCGCTCCATCACGGCATGGCGGTCGGCGGATTCGCAGATCACCACGCTGCGCGTGCCGCCGGCGAGCGCCAGATCGAGGTCGGCGTGTTCGCGGATCATCGCGGCCAACGCGTCGCCGGCGGTCTCGCGATGCTGGATGACGAAGCTGGCGATATGGACGTCGGGTGCGGGTGCGTTCAAGCGACGGCCTCCATGGCGGGTGCGTGCTGCAGGGTGATGGCGTCCACCGGGCACGGCGCGACGCAGGCGCCGCAGCCCGTGCATGACTCGAGATCGACGGTGGCCGCGCCGCGCGCGCCTGGCGCCACGTGGATCGCGGACGTTGGGCAGACGTCGCGGCAACTGGCGCAGACCACGCCCTGCGCCGACAGGCAGGTGGCGACCTGGGCGACGAGTGTCCACGGCGGATCGCGCGCAGGCTCGAACGCGCCGCTGTCGCATGCCGCCACGCAGTCGCCGCAGAACGTGCATTCGCCTGCGTGCGCCTCGAAGCGCGGCAGGCCGTCGGTACCGCGGACCAGTACCCGCTCGGGACACGCCCGCACGCAGGCATCGCAGTGCGTGCAGGCGGCAAGGAACTCAGGCTCGGACTTCGCCCAGGGCGGTCGGAACGCGATGGGCAACGATTCGGCGGGCAAGTGGCCGAACAGCAGGGCACGACGGGAAAGGGAGCGGATATCGCCCATCGCTCACGGCCCGGTCGGCGGCCCGGAGAACAGCAGCTGCCACATCCACACCAGAAAGCCGTAGCCGGCAACGATCAGCACGGCCGCCAGCGGAAAGATGACCGCCGTCAGCAACAGGAACGCGGTGCGCTCCTGCTTCTTGCTCGCAACGGCTGATCCTTCGCTCTGCTCCATGATGCCTACCTTGCGGTTGGGTACTGGGTGCGACGATGCTGCGGCCGCAGGCTATCACATTCCTATGACCGTCCCGGCGCCTGTCATCGGCAAGGAAACTCAGGGCGCCGGATACGGCAGCGCGCGCCAGTCTTCGGGCGTGTTGCAGTTGCGCAGCGCCTGCGCCCAGCGTGCCGCGGGCAGTAGCTGCGTCTCCACGCCGTGCTGCAGCGCGCGCAACGAACGCTCGCGGCCGGAACGCTGGCCGATGTCTTCCATCACGGCGCGCAGGCGGTCGTCCATCCGCAGCCGCATCGGCAAGGCATGGCCTTCCACGCAGGCGCACGCGGCCCCGGCGGCGAGCAAGGCGTGCAGCAGGTCCGCGGACAGCAGCGGCATGTCCACGGGGACCACGATCCAAGCGCCGTCATGCAGGCGCGGGGCGAGTTGCGCCAGCGCGCCCATCGGTCCGGTATCGCGCGTTGCGTCGGGCACGCCGCCGATGTCCGGGCGATCACCGCTGACGATCACCTCGCTTGCGCCTGCGGTGACCAGCAACGCGCGCATGTGCGTCAGCAACGTGCCGTCGCCCCAGGGCAGCAAGGCCTTGTCCGTGCCCATGCGCGAGGAGCGGCCGCCCGCGAGCAGCACCGCACGCCAGGCGGGCGATGCCAGGCTCACGCCGGCATCCACGCGGGGGGCTGAAGATGGCTCAACCCGTGCACCTGCACCGGCGTGCCTGCGACCACATCACCGACGTCGGCCGGCAGCGTGATCCATGCGCTTGCCTGTGCGAACGGCAGCAGGCGGAACGAGGCCTGCGCAGTCGCCACGTGCGCGCGCAGCCGACCGTCACCGTCGCACTGCAGCGTGCCGTGCAAGGCCGCATGCAGCCAGGTGCGCGAGCGGCAGTCGTCGGCGAGCGGCAACCAGCGCGGCGTTTCCGGCGGCAAACCCAGCCAGGTGCGCACCAGCGGTTCGACAAGGAAGCGGAACCCAACCGCGGTCGACAGCGGGTTGCCCGGCAGGCCGACGAACAGCAGCCCCTCGCGCAAGCGCGCGGCGAGCACCGGCTTGCCCGGACGGATCGCCACGCCGTGGAACAGGATGTCGGCACCGCGCGCGCCGAGCGCGGACGGCACGAAGTCGTAGCAGCCCTTCGACACCGCGCCCGTGCTGAGCACCAGGTCGACGCCCTCGGCGAGTGCGGCATCCAGCGCGGCCTGGAACGCGGCCACGTCGTCGCCCACGCGGACGATGCGCTGCACGTCGGCACCGGCGGCGGCGATGGCAAGCGCGAGATAGGGCGAAGTCGCATCGTGGATGCCGCCCGGTGGCAGCCGTTCGCCCGCCGCGACGATCTCGCGGCCCGTCGCCAGCACCGCCACGCGTGGACGCCGTGCCACCGGGATCCGGTCGATGCCCAGGCCAGCGATCAGCATCAGCGCGGCGGCATCCAGCACGTGCCCGGCCGGCAACACGGCCTGCCCCGGCATCACGTCTTCGCCGCGGCGACGGATGTTCGCGCCGGCCGCCACGTCGCCCAGCACGCGTATCCGCGACGCGCCCGAGGCCGACGCAGGCAACGCCTCGATCCGTTCCACGGGAACGACCGTATCGGCGCGCACCGGCAACGGGGCGCCGGTCATGATCTCCCACGCCAACGCGTCATCCTGCGGCGCAGGCTCGCCGGCGCCGATGCGCGCGCCGATCTCCCACGCCCGTGCATCCGGCACCGGCCTGCCGCCGGTCGCGAGCGCCACGCCGTCCACTGCAGCATTGTCGAAGGGCGGCAGCGCCAGGTCGCTGACGATCGCCGCGGCCAGCACGCGGCCAAGCGCGTCGTCGGGCGCGAGCGTCTGCGTGCCGCGCAGGGCCGCGCCGTCCGTCAGTCGTGCCACCGCGTCGTGGTACCCGATCACCCTGCCTCCTCGTCCCTGGCCTCACGGCGGGCACCAGCCTAGTGCGGCCCTGTGCGCTTGCCAATCGTGGCGAACGAACGCGCCTTCACGCCGCTGAAGGCTGCGACGCCACGCCGCAGGCGGTTGACCCATGTCAAGGACAACCCCGCCACGCGCGCCTAGCCTGCACGCATGGCCAGCCTGTCCTCCCTCTTCGACCCCGACCTGCTGCGGCGTTACGACACGCCGGGGCCGCGCTACACCTCGTATCCCACCGCCCCGCAGTTCTCGCCCGGCTTCGACGAAGCCGACCTGCGCGGCATGGCGGCGATCAGCAATGGCGACCCGATTCCGCGTCCGCTCTCGCTGTACCTGCACATCCCGTTCTGCACCAGCCCGTGCTTCTACTGCGGCTGCAACCGCATCATCACCCGCGACACCGCGCGCGGCGCCGCCTACCTGACGCGGCTGTACCGCGAAGTGGCGATGGTGTCGGCCTTGTTCGACCGCGATCGCGACGTGGAGCAGGTGCACTTCGGCGGCGGCACCCCCAATTTCCTGACGCCATGGCAGATCGCCGAAGCGATGGATGTGCTGCGTCGGCATTTCTCCTTCGCCGCACCGTCGCGGCTGGATTGCTCGATCGAACTCGATCCGCGCTTCATCAGTCCCGACGACGTGGGTGAACTCGCCAAGGCCGGCTTCAACCGCGCCAGCCTGGGCGTGCAGGATTTCGATCCCGAGGTGCAGCGCGCGGTCAATCGCATCCAGAGCGTCGAGCAGACGCTGGCGATCATCGATGCCTGTCGCACGCACGGCCTGCAGTCGGTCAACGTCGACCTGATCTACGGGTTGCCGAAGCAGAGCCTGGCCGGCTTCTCGCGCACGCTCGACATCACCCTGCAGGCGCGGCCGGACCGGCTGGCGATCTACAGCTACGCGCACCTGCCGTCGATGTTCCGCCCGCAGCAGCGCATCAATGCCGACGAGCTGCCGTCGCCCGAGGTGAAGCTCGGCCTGCTGCAATGCGCGATCGACAAGCTCGGCGAGGCCGGCTACGTCTACATCGGCATGGACCATTTCGCGCTACCCGGCGACAGCCTGGCCGAAGCACAACGCCGCGGCGGGCTGCACCGCAATTTCATGGGCTACACCACGCATGCCGAGAGCGATCTGGTGGGCCTGGGCGTCAGCGCCATCAGCCACATCGGCCCGAGCTTCAGCCAGAACCCGCGCGATCTCGGCAGTTGGGAGCAGGCCATCGACCAGGGCCACCTGCCGGTGTGGCGCGGCATGCGGCTGGACGAAGACGACGTGATCCGCGCCGATGTCATCCAGCAGCTGATGTGCCACGGCACGCTGGACTACCGCGACCTCGGCCGCCGGCACGTGATCGACTTCGCGACCTATTTCGCCGATGCGCTGCAACGCCTGCGCCCGCTGCAGGACGACGGCCTGGTGGAACTGGACCGCGACGGCCTGCGCGCGACCTCGCGCGGGCGCATGCTGTTGCGTATCATCGCCATGTGCTTCGACCGCTACCTGCCCACCGCCGCAGCCTCGACGCCTCGCTTCTCGCGCACGGTCTGACCTTCCCGGGAGTGTCCGCATGACCTCGCCGCTGGTCTTCCCACGCACCGATGCGAGCATCGTCGCCGACGACGGCGATTCGCTGACCTTCTGCTCCACCTGCGCGTTCTCGCAGGCCTGCCTGTCCGAGGGCATGGACAAGCGCGCACTGATGGACCTGCACGTGCTGGTCGAACACGTCGGCCCGCTGCGCGCCGGCGAACACGTGTTCCGCGAAGGCGACCCGTTCGGCGCGATCGCCGCGGTGCGCGCCGGCACGGTGAAGACCTACCAGATCGACCGCAACGGGCACGAGCAGGTGCTCGGCTTCCACCTGCCGGGCGAAGTGATCGGCCTCAACGCCATCCACGGCGACCGCTACCCGTGCAACGCGATCGCGCTGGACACGGTGATGCTGTGCCGATTCTCGTTCCCGAAGATCGCGATGCTGGCCGCGCGCCTGCCCAACCTGCAGGCGCACCTGTTCAGGCTGATGAGCCGCGACATCGGCGTGGCCTCGCTGTTCGCGCGCGACAACACCGCCGACGAACGCATGGCCGCATTCCTGATCGGCCTCTCCCGCCGGTTGGCCGCACGCGGTTTTTCGCCGCGCCGGTTCCAGCTGACGATGGCGCGCACCGACATCGCCAACTACCTGCGCCAGGCGCCCGAAACGGTCAGCCGCGTGCTGCGCCGCTTCGAACAGGACGGCCTGCTGCACATCAAGCAGCGCGACGTCGAGATCCTCGACCTGCCCCGCCTGGAAGCCCTCGCGCTGGCCGTGCTGCGGGATTGATCGGATGGTGGGATCCCGGTGTGGGAGCGACGTGAGTCGCGAGCTTGTCCGTCCGGAGTTAAAGGCGATCGCGACTCACGTCGCTCCCACAGGTGGCAGTACCACCAATTCCTCCCCCGCTTGACCTGCGTCATGGAGCCCCCGGGCCGGCGCGCCGATGATGCGGCCGTTTCCCGAGGAGAGCCGCATCATGAATTCGACACGCAAGTTGTGGGTGGGGTTGGCGGCCCTGCTCATTGCGTCGTTCGCCGTCCTGCTCTGGGTCGGCAGCGAAGTGCATCGCCAGGCGCCGCCGGTACCCGAACGGGTCATGGCGGAGGACGGCCGGGTGATCTTCACCCGCCAGGACATCGAGACCGGCCGCCAGGTCTGGCAGTCCATCGGTGGCCAGCAGTTGGGCTCCATCTGGGGCCACGGCGGCTATGTGGCGCCCGACTGGGGCGCGGACTGGCTGCACCGCGAAGCCGAGGCCATCCTGGATGGATGGGCCAAGCGCGAAGCCGGCGTCGAAGGCTACAAACAGCTCGACGCGCCCACCCAAGCCGCCTACGCCACGCGCGTGCAGGCGCTGATGCGGCCCAACACCTACGACGCCGCGACCGGCACGATCACGCTGTCGAACGATCGCGCGGATGCGATCGGCGTGGTCGGTGCGCACTATCAGAGCCTGTTCTCCGCCGATCCGACCACCGGCGACCTGCGCGAGGCCTATGCCATGCGCAACGACACCGTGCCCGACGCCGAACACCGCCGCCAGCTGACCGCGTTCTACTGGTGGGCGGCGTGGTCGTCGGTGACCGAGCGTCCCGGTGCGGAGATCAGCTACACGGCGAACTGGCCGGCGGACGAGCTGGTCGGCAACACGCCGCCGCCGAGCGCCTTCCTGTGGACGGTCTTCAGCGTGCTGTTCCTGATCGCCGGCATTGGCCTGCTGGGCTGGCACTACGCGGTCAACCACGGCGACGAGATGGCGCCGGTGCTGCCGAAGAGCGATCCGCTCGCGAAGATCAAGGTCACGCCTTCGATGCGCGCGACCGCGAAGTACTTCTGGGTGGTCATCGCCCTGTTCGTGGTGCAGATCCTGCTGGGCGCGATCACCGCGCATTACCAAGTGGAAGGCCAGGAGGCCTACGGCTTCGCGCTGGCCGACATCCTGCCGTACTCGCTGACGCGCACCTGGCATACGCAGCTCGCGGTGCTGTGGATTGCGACCGCGTGGCTGGGCATGGGCCTGTACATCGGCCCGGCGATCTCCGGCCACGAACCGAAGTTCCAACGCCTGGGGGTCAACTTCCTCTGGACCTGCCTGATCATCATCGTGGTCGGCGCATTCACCGGGCAGTGGTTCGCGGTGATGCAGAAGCTGGGGCTTGAGCACAACTTCTGGTTCGGCCACCAGGGCTGGGAATACGTCGACCTGGGCCGCTTCTGGCAGTGGTTCCTCTTCATCGGCCTGACGTTGTGGCTGGTGCTGGTGGGCCGTGCGCTGTGGCCGGCCATCCGCAACGGCGGTGAGTCGCGCAGCATCGTCAGCCTGCTGTTCCTGTCCACGGTGGCGATCGGCCTGTTCTACGCGGCCGGCCTGATGTGGGGCGAACACACGCACCTGTCGATGGTCGAGTACTGGCGCTGGTGGGTGGTGCACCTGTGGGTGGAAGGCTTCTTCGAGGTGTTCGCGGTGGCGGTGATCGCCTTCCTGTTCACCCGCCTGGGCCTGCTGCAGACGAAGAGCGCCACGGTCGCGGTGCTGTTCGCCACCATCGTGTTCATGGCCGGTGGCGTGCTGGGCACGCTGCACCACCTGTACTTCACCGGCACGCCGACGGCGGTGATCGCCATCGGTGCGAGCTTCTCGGCGCTGGAAGTGGTACCGCTGGCCTACGTGGGCTTCGAGGCGTACCACAGCTGGAAGATGGGCAAGGCCACGCCGTGGATGCAGCGTTACCGCTGGCCGATCATGTTCTTCATCGCGGTGGCGTTCTGGAACCTGGTGGGTGCGGGCCTGTTCGGCTTCCTGATCAATCCGCCGCTGCCGCTGTACTACATGCAGGGCCTGAACCTGACACCCAACCATGGCCACACGGCGCTGTTCGGCGTGTACGGCATGCTCGGCATCGGCCTGATGCTGTTCTGCCTGCGCGGCCTGAAGCCGGACGTGGTGTGGAACGAAAAGCTGCTGAAGACGGCGTTCTGGTCGCTCAACATCGGCCTGGGCGGCATGTCGCTGCTGACACTGTTGCCGCTGGGCATCCTGCAGCTCAACGCGGCGCTGGAGCACGGTTACTGGTTCGCGCGCTCGGCGGAGTTCATGCAGCAGCCGATTGTGGACATGCTGGTGTGGATGCGCGTTCCGGCCGACACGCTCTTCAGCGTGGGCGCCCTGTCGCTGGTGTGGTTCGTGATCAGCCTGTGGCTGGCCCCGCGCCGCGAGCCCCTGCCGGTCGCACAAGCGAACGAAGCCTGACCCTGGAACCGGCCCCTCCGGGTGGGGAGGCCGGGCCACCTGCTGCGGGTTGCAGCGAGAGAGCCGCGACAGCGGCTCTTTTTTTTGCGGGCATCAGACTGAAATCCTTCTCCCCGTTCACGGGGAGAAGGTGGCCGAAGGCCGGATGAGGGGCGCCGAAGCTGCAGACCCATGTGCGTCCGGAAGCTCTTCCGGCGCAATGTCCACTCCTCCCACTCGACACGCGCATGCACGAACGGCCCGACACTGCCTGCTTCGCCAAAATTTGGCCCGCGTAGCCTGGGTAAGCGCAGCGCACCCGGGGCGTTTCCACGGGATGTTATGTTCTCCGCGTGCGGCCTTTGGTCTTGCCCGGGCATGCTGGGCTCCGAACCATCAGAATTTCTGACACGTCGCTGGAGAAGGTAATGAGTCGAATGGCGCCCTCACAGGGACCCGAGCGGGACGAGATTGAAAGATGGATCCGCGCGACGCAGGAATTCCAAAAAACGGCTGCCCCCAATGCCTTCAAATGGATCGGTTGGTGTCTGATCCTGGCCGCGATCCGGTTTGCGCAGCAGAAAACAGCAGAATGGCCTCTGCAGGCTATTTGGTGGCTACTTATCGTGCTGATGTGGGGCTATTTCGCGCATATCTTCTTTGAGCGAGACATCAAGTGGCGGCCTCGAAAGGAGATGTTCGGTCCTCGTAACCTCGCTAGCTGGGCTTTCGGTGCTCTATGTACCGTGCTCATGATCTCGGCGAGTATCTGGCTATCGAACCAACTAATGCGCTACCCCCTAGGTTAGGTCCGTGGGTTGGGCTGAGCAAGGCGTACCCAACACGCACACTGACTTCGCAAATCACCCCGTTGGGGTTCGCAGGCTCACCCCAACCTATGAGCTATTAGGTAGTGAGACCCACAAGGAGGATCCATGCTCGTCTCAGAAGTAAAAAGATGGCACTACTTCATCTCCTGGGACAACCCCGATCCAGCTGACTCTCGCACGATGCTGCGCGCACTAAGAACGCTCGGAAAGGTAACGACCCTCCAAACCAAGACGTCCATCGCTCTTGCACCGAAGTCTACAACTACTTGGCAGCAGGTCCGCGCGGCAATAAAGCAAAACTTACATCCAAGAAAGGGCAATGCGTTCTACGTCAACCTGCGTTCGTCGCTTGGTTTTCATTATGGCAAGGCTACTCGATTTGCGTGGAAACGCATTTAGATTACATATCTAAAACTCCATTCAAGCCAACGCAACCCGGGTAAGCGTAGCGCACCTAGGGCGCTTCACACGGGGAAGCTAAGTCTTCCAAGGTGCGTTCTTTGGCCTAACTCAGGCTACTTTCTTCACCTTCAGATTGCTGGAAACTTCAGGTCGAATAAAGAGCGAAGCACAGCCTCGACGGTTTTCCGATAGTCGTCGACTTGGCGATCTGTAATTCCAACGGTAGCGCGCTCGTGAATGAGCTTATTGCGCAGCCCGTAGTAGTGATCGATCTTAGTTATGACATCCGGCTTAATAGTTACGTGAGCAGAAACTTCTTTGATTACGCTGGATCGTCGCGCGAATATTTCTAGAATTTTTGCATCGCTGTATTTGTGTGGTGGGAACAAGTCGGCGCGACTGACGATGAACTCCTTGAACGCGATCTCTAAGTTGCTATCCAGAAGAATGAGGGCAGCTCGATTCTTAGTCTCCAGCCGTTGCTTGCTAATCACCTCGATGAGACCCATCGCCTCCACAAGACCTATCGTCCATGGCCTCGCGTCCATGACCCGCTTGTTCGAGGCACGCAGCTGGTCGACTCGGGAAATTTTGCGAGTGCGAGGCAGCGCGGGCAAGACTGTACGCCTAGTAGACAAAGCGTCGGTGGGGTCGACAATCTCCATCTCGCCTTTCGAGTAGGCGAATACATCCTGATCCCAACTATGCTTGAGTCGACGGGAAAGTGAGCTGAAATAACTGACAAAGTTGATCAGCCGCGGTCGAATTTGGATGAACGCTGGGTGGCTGTAATTCAGGTCGCTCTTGCTGCTATTCCACGGCATAGCCTCAGGTGGACCATTGAGTTCAATGATCGCGCGACAGAGCGAAGCATCTGGATGTGGAACTCCGGCCTCGGCGGAGATGTAGTAACCCACATCACGCGTACGTAGCTCCTTCACGACTAGGCGATTATTGCAATAGAAATAGACCCCATAATTCTCTGCTTCAGGTACACGATCGCGAATAAGCCCTGATCGCAGGGTTACCTTTAGACTCTTTTCGTCTGCCGGCGACATTTCGAACGTTGCGGTGCGGGGCCGATAGTCTGGCGGGTAGGCCCAATTGTCGAAGACAACAGCCTTTATGGGGTGTCCTCCCAGCCTAATATCGCAGCCCTGATCTATAAACCAGGAGTAGGTTTCGCCAAGATGTAGACGCAGTCGATCCACATCCGCATTGTTGAAGCCTTGGCGTACCTTGGTGATGTCGACCGACGTGGTGCCTGGTGGAAGGTCAGGAATTTCATGAACGTCGAGATGCCAATCGTCACTGTTTAGCCAATCATTGGTGATGTCAACTTGAATGCTCTTCCCGCGACCAAAACGCGAGCGGATCTCCACCTGTTCGCCGAGGGCTACGCCAGCACGCTTTCCGCCTACGCCGAACGTGCCTATTACTTGGTGGCGATCTCGAATGCTACTGGCGCCGGGCGAAATAAGTAGCCGTATATCCCCTTCGCGAACACCGCCCGCATTGTCGGAGACGCGAATCATTTGACGCTCAACGTCGAGTTGGACATCAACCTTTAGACCTGGTTTTTTTCCACTCGAGAGCCAGAAATCGAGCGCATTGTCGACAAGCTCGCAGATTCCGGTATGAAGGTTGTAGTCACTGATAATCGCTAGAAACATCCGCTTTTCGGGAGTTCCATCAATGCGAGCAAGTACTTGTCTGCTGGCTACCAAAGTCCACCCCCAGTGTGACTGGTCTGGAAAAGCGTAGCAGTTTTCAAATGGGCCAGCGCTGCCCTGACACACGCAGCGCCCCGGGTTACCCGCTTGTTGCGGGTGGAGCGAATCCCGGCCAGGACAGCGATTACCTAATGCTGACGGACGTGGCGCCGGAAGGCTTCACGATCCTGCGCTGATCAGTGCGAACACCCACCGCAGCACTGCCCGGCCTTGTGGCCGCGCGGTTCGGCATCACCGGCTTCGGCGTGTTCACCGGCCTCCTTGAGGATCGCGACCACGCGCTCGGTCGGCAGCGTGGTCATCACCATCAGGCGGCCGGTGCCGGATTCCAGGGTGACTTCGGCTTCCGGGTCCCAGGCGCGCAGCGCCTCGGTCATGGCGTGCTGGCGTTGTTCGGAGGTGGGGTGGGCAGGGTGGTCGGACATCGGGCTTCCTGTGTTCGTTGTGGTCGGCGCGCGGTTGCGCGGATGGCGCGACTGTAGGCGCTCGCCGCCCGGCCGGCCTTGACCCGGATCAAGGCCACCGCGGGCGACAAATCGTCGCCCGCCTGATCCACGTCAAGGCGATGCCGCGCGCCCGCGCGCAAGCTGGCCGCATGAAGATCGACATCGTCGCCCCGCCCCGCTCCCGCACCGCCGCCCCGTTGCCCGGCCCCTCGCCCGCATGGCTCGCGCATGCGCCGCACCGGCTGATGTTCTTCATCGGTGCCGGCAACGTGCTGCTGGCGATGCTGTGGTGGACGCTGTGGCTGGTCGCCACGCGCTGGGGCCTGTGGACGATGCCCGAGACGCCGATCTACGCGGGCTGGCTGCATGCGTTCCTGATGCAGTACCTGGTGCTGCCGAGCTTCATCTTCGGCTTCCTGCTGACCGTGTTCCCGCGCTGGATGGGCATGCCCGACCTGAAGCGCTGGCACTACGTGCCGGTCGGGCTGGGCCTGATGGGCGGACAGCTGGCGATCCTGCTGGGCGTGGCCGGCTGGCAGGCGGGACTGACCGTCGGCCTGTGGATGGCGCTGGCCGGCTGGACTGCGGCGCTGCTGACGCTGGGCCGGTTGCTCGCTGACGACACCGCGAAGACCTGGCACGCGCGCTCGTGCTTCGCTGGCTTGCTGCTGGGCTGGCTGGGGCTGGCGATGTTCATCGCCTTCGCGCTGGGCGCATCGCCGACGTGGGCGTTCGCCAGCATCAAGCTGGGCGGCTTCGGCCTGCTGCTGCCGGTCTACGTGACGGTCGCGCACCGCATGTTCCCGTTCTTCGCCGGCAACGTGGTGCCGGGCTACGTGCCGTGGCGCTCGCTGCCATGGCTGGGCGCGGTGTGGGCGCTGCTCATGGTGCACCTGGGGCTGGAACTGGTGCATGCCTACGCGTGGTTGTGGCTGGCCGATGCGCCGCTGCTGGTGCTGACCGCATGGGCGGTGCATCGCTGGTGGCCGCGCGGGCGCATGCCGGGGCTGCTGGCGGTGCTGTTCATCGGCACGGCCTGGCTGCCGATCACCTTCCTGCTGTACGTCGTGCAAAGCGTGACGTTCCTGGCGACGGACGACTTCATCCTGGGACGTGCGCCGATGCATGCGATGTTCGTCGGCTTCTTCGGCAGCCTGCTGGTGGCCATGGTCACGCGGGTGACTCAGGGCCACTCCGGGCGACCACTGGCGATGACGAAGGTGGCGTGGTTCGCATTCGTCGCGATCCAGGTGGTCGCCGTGATGCGCATCGTCGCCGACCTCGCGCCGGATGCGATGGCGTGGCAGGCCGCCGCCGCCATCGGCTGGCTGCTGGCACTGGCGCCCTGGGTGGGCCGCATCGGCGGCATCTACCTGAGTCCGCGCGCGGACGGGCGGCCGGGATGAGCACCATGATGACCTTCTATCCCGACATCAAGCTGGTCCACGTGGCGGCGGCGATGACTAGCGGAACGCTGTTCGCGCTGCGTGCGCTGGGCTTGCTCGCCGGCATGCGCTGGCCGCGCGCGGCGCTGGTGCGCTACACCAGCTACACCATCGACACCGTGCTGCTGACCGGCGCGATGATGCTGCTGACGATCCTGCCGGCGGGACTGTTCGCCAACGGCTGGCTGGCCACCAAGATCGCCTTCCTGTTCGCCTACATCGGGCTGGGCATCGCGGCGTTCCGCCCCGCATGGACGCCTGGCAAGCGGGCGATGCTGGTGGCCGCGGCAGCGCTGTGTTTCATGCAGGTATACGGCATCGCACGGGCGCACGATCCATGGGGCTGGTTGCTGTGGCTGGCCGGATGACGGAGAGGGAGGTTGAGATGGAGAACGCATTCGACAGCACGCTGCTGCCCGACGCCTTCGGCGCCTGCGCCTGCTGCGTGCGCGAGTCGCTGGATGCGGCCGGCGTTTCGCTGGACTGCGCGCATGCCATGGATGAGGGCGGGGAGGATGCATGGCGCTTGCCCTGACCCTGCAACGCCTGGACCTGCGTGCGCTGCCTGCACCGGAACCGATGGAGCGCATCCTCGACTGCCTGGGCAGCCTGCAGCGTGGCGAACGCCTGCTCGCGTTGACGCCGCGGCCTCCGTTGCCGCTGTTGCCGATCCTGGACGAAGGCGGGTTCGCCTACCACGTCTATGCCGCGGCCACCGGCGACGCCTGCATCGCCATCTGCCACGCCGAGGACCGGCAAGCGCTGCAGCCCCCGCGCGCCGCATGACAGGACTGGCGTTCGCGCAGGCGCCGCCGCCCGCGTTGCCGATGCGTTTCCTGACCACGGCATTGGCCTGGGGCGTCGTGGCGGGCCTGTGGCTGGCGTGGCACGGCGATGCCGTCGCGCTGTCGCGCTGGACCCCGGCCACGCTGGTGCTGGTGCACATGTTCGCGTTGGGCGTGCTCGGCAACGCGATGCTGGGCAGCCTGGTGCAGTTCCTGCCGGTGGCCGCGGGAAGTCCATGGCCGTGCTCACGATGCGTGCCGTGGCTGCACAGTGTGTTCAACGGGGGGCTGGTCGCGCTGCTGGCGACGCTGGCATGGCAGCTGCGTGCGCTGGCATGGCCTGCGGGTGGACTGCTCGGCGGGTCGCTGGTGATGTTCGCGGCGCTCGCGCTGGTCGCAGTGGCGCGCGGGAACGGCGAGCGCGTGGCTCGCGATGGTATCGGCCTGGCGCTGATCGCGCTCGTGGCCACAACGATCCTCGGGCTGGTGCTGCTCGCCGCACGCACCGGATGGCGCACGCCTGCACCACCAGGCCTGGTCGACCTGCATGCCGCGATCGGTGGCATCGGCTGGATGCTCGGGCTGCTCGCGGCCGTCGGCAGCGTGACGTTGCCGATGCTGCAAGGCACGCGCGCTCCATCGAACGCTGGCGCGCGTGCGTGGCAGGTGGCGTTGCTGGCGACGCTGGGGCTGATGGGCGCGTGGCAAACCGGTGCGGTGCCGCATGCCGTCGCGCGCATGGCGGCGTGGCCGTTCGCGATGTTCGCCCTGGCTGTGTTCCTGTTGCAGGCACGTGCCCCGCATCGCCGCAATCCGGTACTGCGCCGCTCCTGGCAGGCGGGCTGCACCTGCCTGCTCGTAGCGAGCGGGGTCATCGCGTGGCCTGGCCCATCGTCGATGCTGGCCGGCGCACTGGTGCTCGGCTTCGGCCTGCCGCTGCTGGTGGTCGGCATGGCGCTGGAGATCACCGGCTTCCTCACCTGGATCGCGCTGCGCCAGCGCGTGCCGCGCGGCATCCGCGTGCCGGGTGTGGGCAGCCTGTTCGAGGAAGCGGACAAGCGGCGTGCCTTGCTCCTGCATGCGATCGCCGGCGCACTCGTGGTGGTCGCGACGCTCGCCCCCGCCGTCGCGCGGCTCGCGGGCGTCGCGCTGGCCCTGGCGTATGCGGTCAGCCTGCACGCGAAACGGCGGTGCTGGCGGCAGGCGTGGACCTGGCAGGCCGACGGTCCCGGCTGATGGCCGAAACCGCAGACCGGCCCGTCAGTAGCGCAGGTTGAATTTCACCCAGGCGGTGCGGCCGGGTTCGTTGATGCGCACCGGATCGGCCGGGTAACCGAAGGCGCTGTTGCCGCCGAGGTTGAGGTGCTCGCTGTAGGCGCGGTCGAACAGGTTGTCGATGCCGGCGGTCAGTTGCAGGCGGTCGTTGAAGCGATAGCCGCTGTTGACCGAGAACACCGCGAAGCCGGCGCTCGGCCCGAGGTCGCGGCCGACGATGTTGCCCTGGCTGGTGCTGACACGCTCCTGCGCGGCCGCCACGCGCCACAGTGCGCCCCACGACCACGGCCCGCGTTCATGGCTGACCGAGAAGCGCGCTTCCAGCGGTGGCATCTGTGGCAGCGCCGTGCCGGTGTCGCGCACGGCGCCCCACGCGTAGGACGCGGCGCCCGACAGCTTCCAGCCTTGCGCGGGACGCCAGTCGATGCCGGCCTCGCCGCCGCGGATGTCGGCATCCACGTTGTGCGCGCGCGTGCTGCTGCCCATCATCCCGGCCGAATAGTCGAACAGGATGAAATCCTGCACGCGCCCGGCGTATAACGATGCCCACGCATCGACCTTCGCGCCCTTGAACTGCAGGCCGATATCCAGCTGCGTGGTGCGCTCGGGCTGCACGCCGGCGAAGGCATTCGGCGCTCCGACCGGACCGCGCGTGGGCGAGAACAGCTCCCAGTAGTCGGGCATGCGCTGCGTGTGGCCCAGGCCGGCGTAGGCACCCCAGCGGCCGCCCAGGTCGTACTCGTAGCGCACGAACGCGCTGGGCAGCGATTCCTTGCGCGTCATGCCGGCGGTGGGATTGGGCATCGGCATCATGCCGCCGGTGGTCGCGCGCAGATCCTGCGCTTCGGCGCGATCGAGGCGCACGCCGCTCATCAGGTGATGCGTGTCGGTGATGTGCCAGTGCGATTCGGCGAACGCGCCCCAGCTCTGGAACTTCGCGTCCACCTGCCAGGGCAGGGCGAGGTAGGCGCCGCGTCCGCTGGCGCTGCGCTGGCTGTGCCGGCTGTCGCGCAGGTCCAGGCCGGTGGTCACTTCCCAGCGACCGGACTGCCAGGTGGTGGCGACGCGGCCGCCGCGCGTACGGTGCGCCACGTTGCTGGCCATCGGCATCGGCATGCTGCTGGTGGGGTCGGGATCGCGCAGGCTGTAGTTGTCCATCACATGGTCCACGTCGTTCTGGTAGACATTGGCGACCACGGCATCCAGCACGCCGCCGATGTGCTTCTTCTCGAAGCGCAGGCCCAGGCTGTCGCGACGGAACTGCGCGCCGTCCATGCCACGACCCGCGTAGCGCGCCTGCGCGTCGCCGATGCCGGCGCTGAGTTCCAGCACGGTGTCCTCGTCCGGCGTCCAGCCGAGGGCGGCGTCGGCGTTCCACTTCTTCCAGGCGGACGGCACGCGGTCGCCGTTACCGTCCTCGTAGTCGTCGGCCTCGGAGCGGTTGGCGGATACGCGCGCATAGCCGCGCGGCGTACCGGCGCTGATGTCGAGCACCTGGTCGTTGCGGTTGCCGCTGCCGACCAGCGCGCTGCCGGAGGCCTGCACGCCGGGCTCGGCGAAGTACGGGATCTCGCGTTCGAAGCGCACCGTACCGGCCGATGCACCGCCGCCCCAGAGCACCGTCTGTGGCCCCTTGATGACGACCAGGCGATCGTAGGTTTCCGGTGCGATGTAGGACAGCGCATTGTCCATGCGCGACGGGCAGGCGCCGCTCATCGCGCCGTCGTTCGTCATCAGGTTGATACGCGATCCGAACATGCCGCGCAGCACCGGATCGCCGTTGGTGCCGCCGCTGCGCAGCGTGGCGAAGCCGGGGATGGTCTTCAGGTAGTCCGCGCCGTCGCTGGCCGGTACCGGCTGGCGCGGCAGCTTGGGGTCGGTGATGAAGGTGGTCGCCATCGCGGGTGCGACGCCGACCACGACGATGCCGTCCAGCGTGGTCGTCGCTATCGTGTCGACATGCACCGCGGCGTGCGCGTCGTCCGCGTGCGCCAGCGGCATGTTCGCGAGTGCGCCCAGCAGGGCGACGGTCAACAGATGACGGTTCATGACGCCTCTCCTCGTGTGATGCGGCCATTCTCGCGACGCACCCTGGAGTGCAGATGCGACGCGTTGTCGCAGGCATGGCGACGCTTGACTTTGGTCAAGCCCGCGCACGAATCCCTGCGTCCGACCCCGTCGGATTGATCGAGATCAACGTCGTGCTTCCGTCGCGTTTCCACCATGGCCACACACCCACCGAGAGCCATCGAAGGAAACGCCATGAAACGCCTTTACCCGTCCCTGCTCGCCTGCGCCCTCGCCGCGCTGTTCGCGGGCCCCGCCCTCGCCGAGGGCGGCAAGATCACCCCCGCCGGCGAAACGATCCACGCCGTGCTGACGGCGCCGCCGATGGTGCCGCCGCCGATCACGCGCAAGACGCCCGCCCACGTCGTCGTCGATCTCGAGATGATCGAGAAGGACATGCGCATGGCCGACGGCGTGACCTACAACTTCTGGACGTTCGGCGGCACCGTGCCGGGCAGCTTCATCCGCGTGCGCAAGGGCGACACGGTGGAGTTCAAGCTGAAGAACCGCCACGACTCGCACATGTCGCACAACATCGACCTGCATGCCGTCACCGGCCAGGGCGGCGGCGCGGAAGCCACCTTCACCCTGCCGGGCAAGGAAACGCAGTTCTCGTTCAAGGCGATGAACCCCGGCCTGTACATCTACCACTGCGCGATGGCGCCGGTGGGCATGCACATCGCCAACGGCATGTACGGCCTGATCCTGGTGGAGCCGGAAGAAGGCCTGCCGCCGGTCGACAAGGAGTTCTACGTGGTGCAGGGCGACTTCTACACCGAAGGCGCGTACGGCGAACCGGGCCTGCAGCCCTTCAGCCTGGAGAAGGCGATCGACGAGCACCCGACCTACGTGGTGTTCAACGGCTCGGTGGATGCGCTGCAGGGCGACAACGCGCTGAAGGCCAAGGCCGGCGAGACGATCCGCATGTTCGTCGGCAATGGCGGGCCGAACCTGGTCTCCAGCTTCCACGTGATCGGCGAGATCTTCGACAAGGTCTGGACCGAGGGCGGCAGCAAGTACCAGGAGAACGTGCAGACCACGCTGATTCCGGCGGGCGGCTCGGCGATGGTCGAGTTCAAGGCGGACGTGCCGGGCAACTTCGTGCTGGTGGACCACAGCATCTTCCGCACGTTCCACAAGGGCTCGCTGGGCATCCTGAAGGTGGAGGGCGACAAGAACCCCGACATCTACACGGGCCAGCAGCACGACATCGAGTACCCCGAAGCCAAGCCCGCGGGCAGCAAGTGAGGCACGGATGAAACGGACGCTGCCCCCGACCGCCACGCTCTTCCTGCTCGCCCTGGCGTCGGCACTCGCCGTCGCCGGCGATGCCGGCGGCGGCTACCGGTGGATCGAGGGTGGCGACTTTCGTTCTTCGGTACGTTTCGAAGAGACCACCCGCGTGGTGCGGGTGGCCTCGTTCTCGCTGATGGAACGTCCTGTCAGCAACCGCGAATTCGCCACGTTCGTCGCCCGCCAGCCGCAATGGCGGCGCGACCGCATCCCCGCCGTGTTCGCCAGCCCGGGCTATCTCGGCCACTGGGCCACGGCAGGGGCGCCTGGTCCGGCGCTGGATCCCGATGCACCGGTCGTGCACGTCAACTGGTATGCCGCCGACGCCTATTGCCGCGCGCAGCAGGCGCGGCTGCCACGCTTCGTCGAATGGGAATACGCAGCGGCGGCTGACGCCACGCGTCGTGACGCGCGCCACGATACTGCGTGGCGGATGCGCCAGGTCAACGACGGCACGCCGCACGCCATCGATGCGGTGCCCGACGCGCCCGCGAATGCTTACGGCATCCACGACCTGCACGGCGCGCACTGGGAGTGGAGCGAGGACGTCGCCTCGCTGCTGGGCGATGGCGACCGCCGCGGCCAGCAGGACGGCGACGCGTTGCGCTACTGCGGCGCGACCGCCATGAGCTTCAACGATCCCGGCGACTACGGCGTGGTGAAGCGCTTCGTGCTGCTGTCCGCGCTGCCACCCGACGCCACGCTGGGCAACCTCGGCTTCCGCTGTGCAAGGAGCACGCCATGAAGATCACTTCCCTGTTCCTCTCCATTCTGCTGGTGGTCGCCGCGCCGCTGCACGCGCAGTCGCTGCCTGGCGATTCGGTCTACCACCTGCAAGCCGGCACGCAGGACGCGGAAGGTGCGCCCGTGGCGTGGGCGTCGCTGCGCGGACAGCCGCGGCTGGTGTCGATGTTCTACACGAACTGCCACCTGATGTGCCCGCTGATCATCGAGAACGCCAAGAGCGCGCAGAAGCAGCTGTCGGCGACTGAACGCAAGAAGCTTGGCATCGTCATGCTCAGCCTGGATCCGGCGCGCGATACGCCGGCGGCGATGCGCGAGGTCGCGCAGCGCCATCGTGTTCCGCAGGACTGGCAGTTCCTGACACCGTACAACAACGATGTCCGCGCGATCGCCAGCGTGCTGGACGTGCGCTATCGGTTCCGCGACGACGGCAGCATCAACCACACCAGCGTGCTGGTGCTGCTCGACGCCGAGGGCCGGGTGCGCGCCCGCAGCGAAGTGACAGGCGCTGCCGCCGACCCCGCCTTCCTGATCCAGATCAAGGCGCTGCTCGCCGAGCCGTGATGACATGGCACCCACACCCCTCCCGATCCTGCTTTTCCCTCCAAGGAGCCACACCATGAAACTCTCCCGCACGTTCGCCACCATCGCCCTACTCAGCGCCGCCGGCATGGCCCAGGCGGCCGGCAACTGCACCGTCAGCCTGAAGGGCGATGACGCGATGAAGTTCGACCTGAAGGAGGCCACCGTCTCCGCCAGCTGCCCCACCATCACCATCGAGCTGACCCACAGCGGCAAGCTGCCGGTCACCGCGATGGGCCACAACGTGGTCGTGTCGAAGACCGCCGACCTGGCCGGCGTCGCGCGCGATGGCATGAAGGCCGGCGCGGCCGGCGCCTATGTGCAAGCGAGCGATGCCCGCGTGATCGCGCACACGTCGCTGATCGGCGGCGGGCAGAAGACCAAGATCACCTTCCCCGGCAAGAAGCTCACTGCCGGCGGTGACTACAGCTTCTTCTGCAGCTTCCCCGGCCACTCCACGCTGATGAAGGGCAAGCTGGTCGTCACCAAGTAAGCCGACCCGATGCGCCGCCCCAGGGCGGCGCATCCGCTTCAGGAGCCTTGCGATGGAATACGTCATCCGGGTGGGCGAGCGACGGGTCGATCTCGCCATCCTGGCGCACCACCTGCTGGACCTCGACCCCGCCATGCTCGTCGATCGCGACGTGGTCACCGGGCAGCTGCGCTGCTCGACCAGCGCGCTCGCCGTGGAGCTGCTGCTCGCATTCTCGCACGCCGGCTACCGGCTCCTTCCCGACGACATCGTGCGCATGCCTTCGGTGTGCTGCGGGGGCTGTAGCGGCTGAAGTCCTCTTCGGGTCGACAGCTGCGACTCATTGGCGCGGCTCCATGGCTCCACTTTGCTTGCGACCCGCTCCCCCAAACCCCATCCGTCGAGCTATAAATCCCGGTGTCCGCATTGATTGAAGCACCGCAGCACCCGCATGAAGAAACACAACCCCCAAAAGCGCCCATGCAGCGTATACATGCACGTACCAAGCGACTGCACGCCCCGTCTCGTTGTCAGGCGGTACAAACAACGCTGGCATCTGGATCCCCGCAAACAGCGTCCGGTCCGCTCCCATCCAGACCCAGATGACGTGCCCACTGATGGGTAGCGCCAGGACCAGAAAATAGAGAAGACCATGCACCGAGCCTTTGGCGTTCCTTCGCCAGCGCGACATGTGCTCTTTTGGCAGAGGTAGCGCGAGCCGCAGGGCTAGGCGGACAAGCATCAGTCCCAAGATCAGGATGCCCAGACGAAAATGGACCGCCAGCAAGGCCTCAGAGATCGTTCGTGGCGTCCAGTGCTCTGCTGCGAACCCGAGCAAGAGCTGCACCGCTAGCAGGAAAGCCAGTCCCCAATGGAGCACGCACAGGGGCAGCGGATAACGTGTCCGAGGACTCCCGCTCATGGCGTGCACGATAGATAGCCGGGAATGTTCCGACCCAGCATGATGTCGCGCTGCGCCACCCAGCCGCTTCCGATGCGCCGGGGCGTGACGATCCCGCTGCCGCCTCGCCCCTGGTCGGCCCCTCGGGCAGCCGCTGGCGTCAGGTGCGGGTCGTCGCGGAACAGGACGTCGTCGATGTAGTAGAGCGCGCAGCCTAGCTCGATGACGTACAGATGGATATGCTGCGGCATGGTGGTGCCTGGATAGCTGCCGGGGCGCACGGTCAGGAACGTGTACCGGCCCTCCGCATCACTTGTGGCCCAAGCGCGCAGGCGCCCGTGTCGCCGGATGCCAGGGTCGCGGTTCGAGCGCTCTCCCGGATAGATTCCGCTTTGGTCCGTCTGGTGTGCATACACGATCACGCCGCCGCGCGGATGTCCGGCGGCATCGAGGACTCGTCCGGTCAAGCGCAGAGCTTGGCCCGGCTCCCCTTCCGGCGCCAGTTGAGCCGTGGATGGAGGATGGGCTGGCAACCCAATGAGGGGCACCTCGCAATCCTCGCAAGGCAGACCGACGATGGGCGTGGCCGCAGCCGCTGGCGCACTGGCGAGGAACAGCCACAATGCCATTGCCTGATTAAAGCAGAAGGCGGGGATGAAGGACGGGTACGCAAGGCGTGGCATGGGAATCTCCGGCGGGATGTGCTCGGGAAGAGCATGCTTCCGGCCACTCCGTTAACGACGGCTCGCCCGTTAACACTCCGCTTTCTGCAACCCTCTAGCTCTCACGACCGTCCAGATAACGAGGCCATGAAGGCCGTTCTCGATCCCGCCGACATTGCCGGCTATGTGCAGGACGCCCGACGGGGGTCGCAGACCGCCTTTGCCTGGCTCTATCGCACGTTCGCGCCGCTCGTATACGCCATCCATCTGGGCATGACCTCGCGTGCGCGGGCGGAGGAACTGACCCAAGAAGCGTTCGTGATCGCGTTCGGCAGGCTGGATCAGTTGCGCGACGCGGCGAGCTTTGGCCCATGGATCGCCACGATCGCCCGCCGGAATCGACCGCATGGGGATGTGGGCGAGCGGGATCTGGCGGAAGCCGACGAGCCCGTCTGGGCCGGTACCAGTCCCGAATCGGCGGCACAGGCCGATGAAGCACTGCGTGCAATCCGACAGCTCCCCGAGGCCTACCGCGAGACCCTGATCCTGCGTTTGGTTGAAGGCTTGAGTGGCCCCGAGATCGCCAACCTCACGGGACTGACGCCGTCGTCGGTTCGGGTGAATCTGCATCGTGGCATGACCCAGCTGCGTCAGGCACTGGGGATCGCTGTGGAGCAAGGAGAAGAATGATGTCCGAAACACCGGATCCGCTTTGGGACCCCGCTCTGCCGGGTGACGAAGCGCTTCAGCGCCTGACGTCGCTGCTCGGCGCTTACCGTTACGCGCCCCCCTCCGACCATGCGTGGTCGATACGGCCGGCACGTATTCCCTGCGGGCGTAGGCGTCGGATGATGCTCACAGGCGCAGCGGCGCTGGTAGCCTGCGTGGCAGGTCTTGCAGTCTGGATGCCTTGGCGTCTGCAGTGGCAGGATGGTCGGCAATGGGTCATCGACACTGCGGCCGCATCTCTGCCAGCCGCGCTGGATGTTGGTGACACGCTGACCACCGATGCCAGCCAGGCGGCGATGGTGAAGGTGGCTCGCATCGGTCGCATGGAGGTGACGCCAGGCACGCAAGTAAAACTGCTGGATACCCGCGCCGGCCATCATCGTCTGGAATTGGTGAGCGGACGTGTGCGTGCCCGTATCTGGGCACCCCCTGGATATTTCGCCATTGCAGCCGGTGCCAGCGAAACCGTCGACCTGGGATGTGAATTTGAGATGGACCGCGACCTGCACGGCAACGGCACGATCCATGTCACTAGTGGCTGGATCATGCATCGGGTGAAAGGCCAGGAAACGCTGGTGCCTGCCGGATCGAGCCTAGCGTTCAACGCTGAACGGGGGGGGATTCCGCTCGCGACTACCGCATCGATCAGTTTCCGCCAAGCCGTCGAACAACTCGACAGTGCGCTGACCCAAGGCATGCGCCCGCCCGACTTCGAGCAACAAGTTGCAGATCAGGCGACATCTTTAGACCGATTCGCACTACTCAGCCTCCTGACCCGCTATCCAGTACTTGCTTCGGGGCCGGTCTATCCGAAACTGGCGGCGCTTCTCGGAGAACCTATCGAAGCCGGTCATCGCGAAGCCTGGTCGCGCGGGAGTGTGCATGCCATGAACTCCTGGTGGGAGCGAATGCCTCGTCCCCCGAAGGCTTGGTGGCTCAACTGGCAAGACGCCTTGGGCTGAACTCATGAAGATGTCCGCTACCGGCCAGAAGCGGACATGGGCCGCCGACCAGAGAGATCAGCGGGCCACCTTCCATACCTAGATGGCGCGGAGGTTGACCCGCTTGGCAAGCTTTTCCGCGCTTTCCTTCCGTTCGCTATAGCCATCGACCAGATATGGTGAGACATCCCGCGTCAGTAGCGTGAATTTCACTAGCTCTTCCACGACGTCCACGACACGGTCGTAGAACGCGGAGGGCTTCATGCGCCCATCCTCGTCGAACTCGTTGAATGCCTTCGCAACGGATGACTGATTTGGGATCGTGATCATGCGCATCCAGCGTCCAAGTACACGGGGCTGATTCACCGCATTGAAGGATTGCGAACCGCCAGAGACTTGCATGACGGCCAACGTCTTGCCTTGAGTTGGCTCTACGACATCGACATGCCTGATGACCTTCAGGTGCCCATTGCCCCGGATGACCTGATGGAAGTGCTGGGCGCGCTAATGGAGAACGCCAAACGATTTGCGCGTCGCCAAGTGCGCGTGGCCGGCCATGCGAGCGAGCAGTCGCTGGACCTGTTGGTCGAAGATGACGGGCCTGGCTTGAACATCAGCACCGAGGAGGCCCTCTCCCGCGGGGGCCGCCTGGATGAAACCTTAGCGGCAACCACGGCTTGGGGTTGTCTATTGCGCGCGACATCATCGAGGTCACCCGAGGCCACCTGGTGCTGGGCACCTCCTCACTAGGAGGACTGCAGGTGCGCCTGCGCTGGCTGGTATTGGCCAGCGCAGCCTAGCCCTGAGTGATTCACTTGTCGAACGCGGACCGGTGCGGCGTTAGGCGTCTCGAATCCTCAGCCAGCACCTGGATCTCCACTTGGAAAAATGCAGGGCGACAAGTTCGCCAGTGCGACTCTCGCCCGCACGTCCACTGCCAAAAATGATGTAAGCGAGGCCTGGCGGATCGACGGCTTCCCCGCCAATGAAGTGGCCGATAGGCTTGTATGCGGAGTTCGTCGCACCAAGCCTCAGGTGTTCGCTTCGCAAGGTCTTCGAGCTAGCCGACACGGCTAGGCCGGCGCCGGAGCTTTATCAGACACGGCGTCATCCACAGCCGTTGGATCTGATAGATATTTGAGAACAGGAATTCCATTCCACTGTGTTCCGCCATTGATCAATGCAATCAGATGCCCCATCTCATTTCCGCCAAAGTTCATGCTCCGTAGCACCTTCAGCAGGTCGCCAGGATTAACTTTTGGGCACTGCGGGTCCGGATCATCAGAGCGGCTGACCCACCAGTCAGCCGCCACCATGAGCGCAAGCAAACCTTCGCTGACAAAGCCCAAGTCAGAAATTTCGTTCTTTCCAGCGAATTCCGCAAGCTTTCCCAAGGAAATTTGCTTCCCACCTCGCTGCTTGCCGTTCGTTCCTGCGCGACGATGCACCTTCAACTTCACAAACTTCGCGGCTTCTTTAGCGACATTCTTGCTGAAAATCGATGGCTCACCCTCTTGCAAGAATTCGACGATCGCATCGCGCACATCGCTCCATCTCGGTCTATCCAGTCCTGTGTCCACTTGAAACTTGCCGAGACGGTTAAGCCGGTAAGCAGCTTGAAACATTAGGTATGTCGCAGAGACAGGTCTTAGAGATTCTGGATAGGGGTGATTCTCTTCCCCCAGCAAATGCCCGACATTCAGAATCTTATCCACATCACGAGTTAGCAACCAAAGGTTGTCCTCTCTGACAGCCACTTTGAGTGCGAACCGCGGATAGTCTGAGAATCCAATCTCTCCCAATGCACGTGCTGCGTCCAGATCCTCTTTGTTTCCCAGTACGTAACTCTGCTCGAAAGCAACCGGGCGCCCATGAACACCATCTTCGGCTACGTCAACGGGCACGAGTCCCCCGACCGTGAACTCAGTCAGTTCAATACTCTTGGATATAGAGAACGAGACAAGTGACTTATCGTCCAAGCGAAAATACTGAATGTCCTCCTTGTCACTGACAAGGGAGAGGCCGTCAATATTTCCCTTGGCCCGATAGACCCTGACTACATTCCCGCCGGTCCCGATCCTGGCATACACAGGCATACCCATTCGCCGCAGGTAGTCAGTCGGGTTGTCCCTTGCTTCCTTGACTTGATGCCACGGTACGTCCAAGTACCGGGCTAAGCGCAGCGGATCCGAAGGAACCTCTGCTTCGCCAAACTTCAAATCACCCGACCCCCCATTTCTGGGAATCACGTTCCTAGGCCACCATTCGACCTTGTTGTTCATATGAGTCCTTCGAGATTCTAAGCGCGGAAGTGTAATGCGTCTGTAGGCGGAACGACTCGCGCCGAAAGATGGCTAGTACGGCCAATCGGACGGCAATGGACACAGTCAAGTTAACCCCTTCGCACCTCATATCAAGCACAGCGGCTTACGTCTAATCAGTTGGCAGATCGTCCGATCTCTGCGTAATGCAAAAGTCCTGTCCGGCGAGTTACGGAGGATGATCGGCTGAGTTCTATGGAGATGCCCCTACCGCCTGCCGGGCATGGCTGGGAGCCGGCTGCATTGAAGAACACCGGGCCTTGAAGAGTTGGAACCTCCCAACTGGCTGTTCCCGCACAGTTGGAACCTTCCAACCCGCTCCATTTGGAAAGTTGGAACCTTCCAAATGGAAACGTCGCGCCGCCTCGGTAAGCCGCTCAACATCTCTCTTCCACTACTCAGAAGGTGAGGACGATGTGAGCTACACCCCCCCGGAAACCATCTACCGATTGGCCCGTGTGCTTGAAGCCACGGGCTTGTCCCGATCTACGATTTACCTCTACATCAGCAAGGGCCTGTTCCCCAAGCCTCGCAAGTTAGGCCCTCGCGCTGTGGGTTGGTATGCGAGCGAGGTGTATGCCTGGATTGCCGAACGCCAGTTCGCTGCCTAATCGTTGAACGCTAATTCGACGGACATTCGATCTAACGAGATCGGGAAGATCCTTGGACATCTGGTTCTCCAGGCCGGCCAATAGTCCACGTTTCTACCCCGTCGTATTTCCGGATCTATATCCAATAGCGAATAGCGCATCACCCGATCACCATACCTATGGGCATCGTAACCACTTACCCCGTCAGTCAACGCGCGCTGGCCGAAGGCCTGCGTCCGCTTGCACCTGACCCGCTCTTGGCCTTCGACCAGGAGCAGGACGACTACTTCGACCAGACCACGCGGGACATCCTGCAGCGCGAGCGGCAGCATCAGCATGCCGCCGAGCGCTTCGTGTGCTGGCAGACCCAAGAGGGTCAGCGCTTCGAGATCGACACCCAGGATCGCACCATCAAGGACCTGATGGACCAGCTCGACGCGCTCAATCGCCGCATCCTTCGCGACGACCACTCGCCCTGTCTCGAACGTCCCCCTCGGAGGGGCGAGCAGGGCTCAGGGGTGACGTACTACCGCCTCACCCGCCTGGGTCACCTCCTGCGCGCCTGCTGCGTCAACTTCCTCAAGCAGGAGGAGCAGAGGGCTGACTGGCTGTTGGCCTATGCGGACTACGTCTTCCGCCCTGACATCACCGTCATGTTGCGCGCCATGTCGCGCTACGCCAAGCGCGTGGGCCTCTGGCTCGTTGCTGACACTTCTGTGAGCAGTGACTCGCCCGACATGGACGCCGTCCATGCCATGCGTGGCTTGACGCGCTTCATTCGCCGCGTGTGCCGCTCCTGGGCCTTCAAGAACGAGCAGAAGAAGTTCGAGCGGCAGGCAGAGAGCAATTTTGCCAGTGGCCGCGAACTCCTGCGCCACTGGTTCTCTCGCCGGTCTCGCCTGCTGGCCCTGCGCGTGGACCTGTACTTCCGTCCGTGGGCCAAGTCCGTCGGCACGAGCAAAGAAGCTGAGCGCCTTATGCGGAACTTCCAACGTCGCCTGTACGACGGCCGGGTTGTGCCGGATTTCCTAGCTTGCATCTACAAGCGAGAGGACGGCATCAGCCGGGGGGCACACTGGCACGCGCTAATCCTGCTTGACGGCCATCATCGCCGCAATGCGTACGGCCTCAGCCGCCAGATCGGCGAGGACTGGATGCGGCAGGCAGGGCAGGCACGTTCAAGCTACTTCAATTGCTACTCGCGGGCCCATCGTTTCAAGTTTAACGGATTGGGCATGATCCATGTTGGTGACATCCAGAAGCTGATCGGTCTTCGCGCAGCGCTGACCTACATGACTAAGCGCGACTGCGTCCTCAAGTTCGACAGCGGCAAAGACCAGCACTTCCGCACCAGCAAGCCTCGCCTGAAGACAGGTCACAAGCGCGGAGCGCCGCGCAAGCACCCAGACAGCTTGTCCACGTTCGACCTTGTGTTTTCTGGCCCCCGTAACAGGCCACTGGAGGGCATCCCCATCTGAGCGCATCGCCTGTCCCCTCCTCATTCCCGAACTCCAACCATGAACAACACAAACCGACTGAACCCGTTTCCAGACCATTCGGGCACCTGCCCCACCTGGGCATTGCCCGACCTGTTCTACAACGCGATCTACAGCCTCCATCTTCAGGACCGCGAGACCCCCCTCGAAGTATTGGTGACCGACGCCATCGGCGCTGGTGCCGGTACGGTTCATATGACCTACGACGTGGCCGGTCCTGATGGCCGCCAGATGCCCTGCACCATCAACACGGTCGCCGTTTGTGGCAGCGGCGTCGGCAAAGGCACCTCCTACATTGGGTTCTTCAAGCCGTTCTACGACTTCGAGGCAGAACACGGATCTGAAGACCAAGAGTGTGAACTGTTGCTGCAGGAGTGCAGCTTTCGAGCGCTGGCTGGCGCCCTGCACGGCAACGGCCGCAATCTGTCCATCCAGGAGGAGGATGGACAAGGCTTTCTCCATTCTGATCTGATCAAGAAGCATCCGGACAAGCTTACGCAGGGCTGGAGCGGCAATCCTCCCATCAAGTACAAGGTCCACCGCGTCTCGCTTTCCGCGAGGGAGGCCCGCTGCGCGTTTGGCATGCGCATCCAGCCGGAGATCTTCTACCCTTTCCTCATCAAGACCAAGCTTGCCACGGTGGTTCAAGGACTTTGGCCGCGAGCAATCGCGGCATGTTATGACCCCGATAACTTCCACGAGCCGGCCGTTTCTCTTGTTCCGCGTGCTGGTGGCGCCGACCTGGAAAACTTCCACAAGACAGTTTCATCGCTCCTGACGCGCGCTGAAGAGCGTGCACGTTCAGGCCAGCTCACGCGTGAGGTACTCAAGCTGGACAAAGATGCCACTGCCTTCATGCTGGAACTGAAGGATCGATTGCGCCGGTGGAAGAAGACTGAATATGCCGACGTCCACAGGGCAGCCAATCGGGCGTCGGAAAACACGCTGCGCCTGGCCGCCGTCTTTCAGGTCATGTGTGAAGGCGGCGGCCCGATTCGAGTGGAGATGGTCTACCGGGCCTGGGAGATCATCCAGTGGTCCCTGTCGCAGCATCGCAAGATCTTCGTCCAGGCCATCGCAATGGAGGTGAACAAGTCCAAGGCACCCAAGCCGGCGCGCCAGATAGCGCGCCCCAAGAAGTCCCGTCCAGCGCAGCACGCCCAGACACTCAAGGACCGCATCGGCGAGGTGTCCTGGAAGGAGGGCAGCGACTGGGTTTCGGTCGAAAAGGTGGAGCTGCTGTCAGGGCTCTCCCCGCGCGCGCTGAGCACCGCGTGGGCGCGCCTGAGGTTCGATGGCGAGGTGGCCACTAAGTTTCTGCGCTCGCGTCTGTGCGTACGCTTGTTGGGTTACCCCAGCCAAGGGACCCTCTAGTAGCGGGTAACGGGGTATCTGGGCAAGAAACAATGTAGTTTCCGCACGGGGAAGGAGCCGCTGGCTCCTTCCCCGTTCTCGTTTCAGACCTCAGTCGTGTTCAGCCGCGGACGATCCAGCGGCCGCGTGCTCGGCAACCACGTGTACTTGTCGGGCTCTGATCTGGCCCGCCAGCAACGCGCTGACCACCATGTAGACGATCGTAGCCACGACGCCAAGCCACGCCTCCAACACGATCATCCAGAACAGCCAGAGCGTGTGGAAGCCCCAGAACAAGATAGGCGACAGCACCCCGATGGCCTTGCGCAGCTTGACGCGACTGACCACCAGGTTGTTTTGAAAGTGCGGCAGTGGGAAACGGTTGTTCTTCAGGCTCAGATAGGCCCGAAGCGTTACCGGGATGATGAACACGACTAACATCAGGTTGTAGAGGATGACGCCCATGCGGTGGTGCTCCTTGCAGTTCGGTGGTGTGTTGGCTCAGAAGCCCATGGCGTAGCCAAGGATTGGGTTGAGCATCTTGTTCTGGTACTCGATCAGGGTTTCTCCGCTGGCCTGGTCGGTATCGACCCGGTAGCTGAAGTCCACCGACCTCTCCCGCTCGTAGTAGCGATAGGTGACACGGGCATCGCAGCGGTAGCTATCGATGTCTTTGTTGTGGGCTAACGTCCGGATGTTCGTGATCTCGTAGGTGTCGAGGATGGCCATGAACTCCTCGGGCGTCCCCCGCTGGGTTTGTGGGGCGTACTTCTCGACCTCGCTTTCGATCGCTTGATCCAGTAGTTCGAGCGCCCCGTCATCGCCGCAGGCCGGTGTGCCGCCGGCACAGCCAGCCAGAAGCGCCACCGCCAGCCAGGTCGTGGCTGTAGCCGCTTGTTTCATTGGTTGTCCCCTATTTCGGTTGAGGTTCTGAATGCGTCGCCGAGCATTCGGTTCACGTCCTGCCCAGTTGCTTCAGACTTACGCGCCACGTAGAGTCTACCCGGGACGTAGCCCCTGGGTCATCCTGTCGGCATGCGTGCATCGTGCCCCTGCAGCCCATGAGCCCCGCCCCCTCCACGCCTCGCGGCGTCGTGGCGGCGCGCCTGCGTCAGGCCCGGCAACTGCGGGGACTGAGCCAACGGGAAGTTGGAGTACGCATGGGGTTGGACAAGGACACGGCATCGGCCCGCATCAGCCGTTATGAGAGTGAGTCCATGGCCATCAGCCTGGACTCCCTCTTCGAGTTGGCACATGCGTTGGACGTACCTCCGGCCTACTTGCTGGCAACCACCCCGGCCATGGCGGATGCCATCCTGGCGCTGGGCCGGCAGAGCGAGACACAGCAGGGCTCTCTTGCATCCGTTCTCGATGCCCTGACCAAGCTGCCCGCTGAGCAGCGCAAAGCATTGGCCAAAGAGATCCTGGACGCTGCTCCGGGTAACACCCCCTAGCACCCGGCCCGGAATGGCCGGGTGCTATGCCGTCTAGGTCTGCTGCATGTTGCCCGGCTAGACCCAGCCCCTGGCTGCCATCGACACCGCTTCGTTGGCCGTCACCACGAAGTGATCCAGCAGTTGGACCTCGACGATGCGAAGCGCGGCCTTCAGCTGGATCGTGACCGCTCTATCGGCTGCCGAGGGCTCGGCATGACCGCTGGGGTGGTTGTGGGCCAGCAGGACGGAGACGGCGTTCAACGCCAGCGCGCGCTGTACCACGATGCGAGGGCGCACTTCCGCTCCGTCCACCGAACCCGAGAACAACCGCTCCACCGCGATCAGGCGGTGCTGGCTATCCAGGAACGCCACTTCGAAGTGCTCCCGCAACTCCCCGCCCAGCCTGAGGCGAAAGAACGCCTCGCAGGTCTGCACATCACCCATCGACTGGCCGGGGGTGAATGCTCGCCGCTCAAGGACTCGCAGGGCACGGGAGATGGCACGCTCCTCTCGTACCCGGCTGACCTCCTCGGACGGAGCCACCGGTGCAGGGGCGAGCATGGGGATGGATGACCGGGACCGCATCACGCCACCAGCCCCAGCACTTCAACCAGCGCGCGCCGTTTGATCCGCGCGCCCTGCCCGAACCATGCCGCGTCCCTGCGGTGGTTCTCGCTCCTGGCCCGCCGGTGGTGGTCCACGTACTCGGTGATGCCATTGAGCAGCCCCCAGGCCGTTCCCCGGCTCGAGGCCAGCTGGGATCCACGCCCACCGCCCTCATACAGCGCGCGCA
This sequence comes from Pseudoxanthomonas sp. LjRoot127, assembly GCF_964253495.1. Lineage (NCBI taxonomy): Bacteria > Pseudomonadati > Pseudomonadota > Gammaproteobacteria > Lysobacterales > Lysobacteraceae > Pseudoxanthomonas > Pseudoxanthomonas sp. LjRoot127. Next base: position 1,966,131 of record NZ_CAXUQR020000001.1, on the reverse strand, counting down.
CGCTGGTGACAGCGTGCTCGTTGACCACCGGAGCGGCGTTCGGCACCGCGTAGGTCAGCACCCGGCGCAGCAGGGCCTCGGCCGCGTCCGGGTCCACCGGTCGCTCACACAGCTGCTTCATCCGGTCGACAAAACCCTCCCACGCCGACACCGTCAGGCCGAGCTGCCGTTTAACCGCCACCGGATCGAACTGGCTTCGATGGGGGACCTTGATGGCGCCCTCCCCCTGACCCAGCGCCACGGCCAGGGTGTTGTTGCAGACCACCCGGACAGAGGTGAACTGGGCGGTGGTGGCCAGCGTCCCGTCGCAGGCCGTGGCCAGCAGCAGGTACCCGTCGACCCTGTCCCGCCCCCGAAGCAGCGCGCTCTGCCCGGTCCGGGCCAGCGCCCAGAACTTGCGACCCTCTCTCAGGACACCCGCGGCTTCCAGCTCAAAGCCATTGGTCGCCGTCAGGTCCCGGTAGAACTCCAGGATCTCGCCGGGCTGGACGACCTGGAAGCGCTTGGAGACCACGGCCAGCGGCTTCTTGGTATCGGAGCGGTACAGGACCTTGTTCTCCGGGAAGGCGTTGATCGCTCCAACCTTCTGGCTGCCGGTGACATACCGGACTTCGGACTCTTCGATCTGCCAATCCATGCCGGCTTGCTGCTTCCACACCTCGATCGGCTGCTGCCGGGCGAGTTTGTTGCCCAGGCCATGCCAGGGCGTCTGGCCTGTGTAGGCCATGGTTTCAACCAGGTGCATTGTTCTTTCCTTGTTTATGGACGGCATAAACGCACAAGGCCCGGACGAGCCGGGCCTTGTGAGCGATGCCAATGGGAGGGGATCAGGGGTCGACGAAGTCGCTGCAGCTACGACATGCGGCTGCCACAGTACATTTAACGATGCCTGCCAATACAGCAGTTGCTACGACCATGACGCAGTAAATCAGCTCGACCTTACTTCTCATCACTACAGACTCCTCGGATAGGGCACTGCATCGCGGAGCGCCGGACGCGAAGCTGATGACTACCAGATTCATGCGGGTAGTATGGGTTTCATATTTCATTGATTGCCCTTCTGCCTATCCGATCAGCTGAGCACCCTGCGTTGGAGGCACTGACTATAGATCGGCTCGTCCTTCTGCTGGCCGCCAGCCTGGAGATCCGGCGCTTACGCGCTAGAATCGAGCTGCATGGAGCACCCACTCAGGCTGCGGAGTACGCGGTGGTATGCCCTTTGCATGGGAAACTGCACTAGGGGGCGCCAGAAGTTATGAGCCAGCGGCCATACTTTCAAACCAGTACACAGGACCTTGAGCGGCTATTTGAGACCGCCATGGTCGAGAACGACGTCCGTGTCATACGTTCGCTCGCGGCCGAGCTCAGGTATCGGGATAAGCCGCGTGCCGCGCAGCTAAAGCTTCAGGTGGAGGACTTCCTCAAAAGCCAAAAGCAGGCGGCAGAGCTGACGCCATCACCTGAGGTCGCGACCGTCACGAACCAGTCAAACGTCGGCGCGCCTGCTGAAGCCTCCAGTCCGCCGACGCAGTCAGCGGCTTCTTCTCCACACTCCCAGGTTGCTAGCCGTATGACCGAACCTCACATCATCGAGCGGCTCAAGAGTCTGCTGGAGTACGTCCGTCAGACGGCCTACCTGAAAGGCAAGCCGACCCGTCAAGTTGAGAAGCACGGTCATTTTCGAGCCTACGAGCACGAGCTACAGGGCTTGCCGGGAGTTCAGTTCGACGTCGCTACATCAGAGGAAGATATTTGGCTAAGGGTAGAGCGCCTCCATGAAAGCGCGCCTCCTCAGCCGACGGCAGTTCTCTTGGCCGCACTGATCGTTCAGTCAAATGCGCCCGCTAAACAGCCAGTCCTGACCACTCATGTGAGTCGGACCAAGTTGGACGAGCTGGGCATTAAAGCGCCCGAATTGCTGGAGGGGGAGGATGCAACTAAGCCTATCTCGATCGAAACGCTGGGCATTAAGCAGCAGCTGGAGCACGAGCTAGCAGGCTATGTCAGCCAGGTTTGGAACCCGTGGGCCGAGAAAGAGAAGGAAGTTCGAAAGACTATCGCTCGGTATTCCGAGTTGTTTGCTAGCTACCAGATGCTACAGGGCAATATCGTGGACGCCCCACTGGAGCTTGTCTGCGGCATAGGCATGGCAATTTGGGACCTTCCAGACGGCAGGTTAGGTTACCCATTGATCTCGAAGCTGGTAGAGCTCTCGATCGATGAGAAGACGCACGCAATTGAGGTGAGGCCTCGCTCACTGGAGCCTCGTATCGAGCTTGATGTGTATACGGCTCTGGACAACCCGGGCGTGGCTGAAGTTGCCAAGGCCGGCAAGGAGCACTTTGCCCGTACCGAATGGCAGATCAGTCCTTTTGCTCCGAGCACGTTCGAGCCGGTGCTGAAAACAGCCTCCTCGTTGCTCGACAGTAAGGGAGGGTATTGGCCATCACAGACGACACCGACTGACCGGCAGTTGCCCAAGCCGACGGAGCATCTGCTAGTTACCGACACCTGGGTGCTGTTTGTGCGGCCGCGCACATCAAGCCTGTTCGTCCAAGACCTTGAGCGGTTCGAGAGCTTGGTAGAGTCTGAGGTTGACCTTAGCCTGCTATCGCCGGCAACGTGGTCGATTCTCGCCGATCCTTCAGAAGAATCAAGCGAGCCCGTGCCGGCCAACTATAGAGGCCTGTCTAACATCGATCAGCATGCAGGCACCGCGGGAAAGGGTAAAGATCTCTTCTTCCCGATGCCTTACAACGATGAGCAGGTTCAGATCGTCCACATGTTGGACCATCAGGATGGTGTCGTCGTGCAGGGACCGCCGGGGACGGGCAAAACCCACACCATCGCCAACGTCATCTCGCACTATCTAGCGATGGGCAAGAGGGTGCTGGTTACTTCAATGAAAGATCCGGCGCTTACGGTACTGCAAGAGAAGCTGCCGCCCGAAATCCGGCCGCTTGCGATCAGCCTGCTGAGTAGTGAGGCGGATGGAATGAAGCAGTTCGAGCACGCGATTCGTCATATTGCGGCAGAAGTTTCACGCATTAACAAAAGCGAGATGCGCACCGAGGTTCGCCAGTATGAGCAGCAGATCGACGCGCTCCATGCTCAGATCGCTAGGACAGAGTTCGAGATTTCACGATGGGCAAAGAAGAATCTTGAGCCGGTCACCCTGGATGCAGAGATCCTGCAGCCATTAGAGGTGGCAAGGGAGGTTGCGGATCACCCCAATGAAGCTGCGTGGATTACTGACGAACTCACGATCGGCCAAGAGCATGTGCCGCAGTTCAGCGAGCCAGACGTCGCCGCGCTGCGCGGTGCGCGCATGGCACTTGGCCCTGATCTTGCTTCATTGGACCACCGGCTTCCCGCCATTGATACATTTCCTGAGTCTGAAAAGCTTCGGCAAGCACACGCGGATCTGGGGCGGCTCGCAGAACTCAATGCTCAGGTCAGCTCTTCTGAACTTCCAGCACTCAGGGACCTTGAGCAGAACACCATTGAGGCAGCAGCTGCTGCGCACCTCAGGGCGGCTGGCTTAGCTCGCACCCGCGAATACCTTGAGCAGACCAATTTTTCTTGGTTGTCTGAGCTTGAACGGCGCATGCGCTTGGCCGGACCTGCAGATGAACTCTTCAAGCTGCTTGCGACCCTGCGAGCCGAAATCACTGATCTTCTGGCCTATCGCACGAGATTTCTTGCGCGGCCGGTAGTACTGCCCGACGGGTCGACGAACAACCCGGAGATCCTGGAGGCTATAGATAACCTTGCGCAAGGCAGAAAGCCTTTCGGTTTGGCTGGACTGTTCGGCAAGAGCGCCGAAAAGAAGATCATTGATCAGATCCAAGTGCTGGGTTCTGCGCCTTCGACGGAACAGGACTGGGATCATGTCCTTCAGTACCTACGCTTCCACCAGAAATGTGTAGAGACGACGGTGCGATGGAACGCCCTCGCGCCTGAGCTCAGTCTCCCCAACTTCGGTACACCGCAAGCCTTGGTGGCTCAAAGCCCCTCATACTTGGAAGCGCTGGAGAAGCTGCAACACTGCTTGCGCGAAGAGAAGTCGCTGATCGAGATATTGCAGCCGCTTTTGCCTTCCTGGCAGGACGTGGCCAAAACGCCTTACACGCCTGAGCGTATTGTGCGGGCGCTTGAGATTCTTGACCACAATCTGACCCGCAATAGACTGGCGAGCACGTGGCAGGTTAAAGATGCTTTCCTTAAAGCATTGGAGTCGACCACGGGCGCCGCCGCACAGGCCATTCGCCAGTTCCTGACGGATAGACTCGGAAAAACTGAGGTTACCGAGGCCGCACTGATGGCGGAGTGGTCGGAGCTCACAGCGGAGCTACGACGCCAACATGGGCTTCGTCCGCTGTTCCAACAAGTGCTAGATGCCACGCGGCTGATCGAGGCCTCGGGCGCTGAAGCTTGGGCCGGCCTACTACGCAATGAGCCCGCGACCTCAGCACATGACGCACAGTTGCCCAGCAACTGGAAACAGCTATGGCGCCTGCGTCGTCTGCTGACGCTGGTCGAATCGATGGATGGTCGCGCAGAGCTTATGCGGTTGTCGCTCCAGCGCAACGAACTCGAAGCAGATCTTTCACGACTGTATCAACGAGCTATCACCACGCGCACCTGGCTGAAGATGGCGGAGAAGGCCACGCCCGCGGTCCGGTCTGCGCTTGAAGCGTATCGCGTAGCAGTCTCCCGTATCGGTAAAGGCACCGGTATACGTGCTCCCCGCTTCCGCAAGGACGCGCGAGATGCGGCGGGGATGGCAAGCCCTGCGATTCCATGTTGGATCATGCCTCACTACCGCATTAGCGAGTCACTTCCGGTCGCGCTTGGTGAGTTTGATCTGGTGATCATCGACGAGGCATCGCAGTCGGATCTTACGGCGCTTCCTGCGCTGCTTCGGGCAAAGAAAGTGCTGATCGTTGGAGACGACCAGCAGGTATCGCCGGAGGGAGTGGGGCTAGAGCAGGCCAAGATACTTAGCTTGATGGGTCAGTTCCTCGGAAATCAGGTTGGCTTGTATCGCCCACAGATGTCGCCTGAAAAGTCGATCTATGACCTTTTCCGGGTAGTGTTCGCACAGGGTCAGATCATGCTGCGGGAACACTTCCGGTCTGTCGCCCCGATCATCGAGTACTCAAAGCGTGAGTTCTACGATCATCAGCTACAGCCCCTGCGGATGCCCAGAACCTCCGAGCGGTTGGATCCGCCATTGATTGATGTGCATGTGGTCGATGGTCTTCGTGGGGACGGGAAGATCAATGAGGGCGAGGTTCGCTTCATTGTTGCGGAGATACGCAAGATCACCAGTGATCCAGCTATGGCAAAGAGGAGCATAGGCGTCGTGTCACTGGTGGGAGGCGAGCAGGCGAAGCTCGTGTGGGATGCAGTCACGCGTGAGCTGGGTGATGAGGTCGTTGAACGGCATCACATGGCGTTTGGCGACGCACGCACATTCCAAGGAAAGGAGCGGGACATCATGTTCTTGTCGATGGTGGTGTCTGGCCGCGCACAAGCCTCATCGCTAGAGATGTACAGACAGCGATATAACGTAGCCGCCTCGCGGGCCCGCGATCGCATGTACCTCGTCCGTAGCATTACGCTGGAAGAGCTGAGCCCGGCGGATAAGCTGCGCGCAAGCCTCATCAAGCACTTCCAGGCTCCATACACTCAGAATGAGGAGGAGGTGGCTGACCTTCGTCAGCTTTGCGAGTCGCCATTTGAGCGAGAAGTGTTCGACGCTCTAATCGAGCGAGGCTACCGCGTACAACCCCAGGTCAAGGTTGGAAGTTACCGAATCGACCTAGTGGTAGAGGGAGAGAAGGATGCCCGTCTGGCGGTTGAGTGCGATGGTGACCGCTACCATGGTCCGGATCAGTGGGATCATGACATGCGGCGACAGCGGGTTCTGGAGCGCGCCGGCTGGCAGTTCTGGCGTTGCTTTGCCTCAAACTTCGTACTGCATCGCGACGCTATGCTTGCTGACTTGGTTGCATCGCTGCAGCGACTAGGCATTGAGCCGTTGGCAGCACAGGAGACCGTTCGCAGTGTGCACAGTCAGAGCAGGACGTATGAGGCATTTCCGATTGAGAAGATTCAGGTAGCAGCCGAAAGCGTAGAGCCTACCTAGTCACTTCCTCGAACATCGCACGTAGCCTCACGCAACCTTCTTGCGAATTGGCGCAACTTTTCTCTCAGAATTCCGCAAGCTATCCAGATAGTCGGCCCAACCCTGCATCATCTTCTTGCGTTCCGGCAGATGTGCCGTGCGGTTGTACGCGCGCCCCAGTGGATCACGCACAGCATGCGCTAGTTGGTGCTCGATGTAGTCCGGACGAAACCTGAGGACTTCATCTAACACGGTGCGTGCCATCGCACGAAAACCGTGGCCAACAATCGTTTCGCCATCAAATCCCAAGTTGCGAAGGGCCGCATTAACAGTGTTCTCGCTCATAGGTCGGTCAGAGCTACGTACTCCTGGGAACACGTAGACACTACGCTTCGTCAATGGCCAGAGTTCCTCCAGCACGGCAGCAGCTTGTGTGGATAGGGGAACGATGTGCGCAGTCTTGGTCTTACTGGTGACGTAGCGCCACTCGCCGACATCCAAATCGATGTCCGCCCATTTGGCCTGCCGCAGCTCACCAGGACGAACGAAAAGCATAGGAGCGAGCTTGAGGGCCGCACAGGTCACTGGCGAGCCTTGGTAGGCCCACAGCGCACGCAAAAGCTCACCAATTCGCTCAGGTTCGGTCAGGCTTGCGAAGTGCTTGGTCTGTGGCTGCTCAAGTGCGCCAGCGAGGTCGTCTGCGGGGTTTCGCTGGGCCCTCCCGGTAGCAATCGCATAACGGAAGACTCGTCCAGCGTGAGAGCGAGCCCGATGTGCGGTCTCCACGACGCCCCTCTGCTCCATCTTGCGCAGAGCTACCAAGAGGATAGGGGCGCTGACATCAGCAATGGGCGTATCAAAAATTGACGCCAGATCCTTCTCGATCAGGCGCCGCTCTCGCTTCACAGATCCTGGACTGAGCCCTTCCTTCGCTCGCTTCGCCAACAACTCCAGTGCGATAGCCCCGAACGTGCTGTTCACCCGCTCAGCCTGCACGGCTCGCTCTGCTCGAGCGACCTGGGCCGGATTGGCCCCGCCCTTGAGTAGTGAGCGCAGCTGGTCACGTTCAGCACGTGCCCGCATTAGAGACATCGCGGGATACTCGCCAATCGTCACGATGCTTGGCTTACCCGCATAGCGGTAACGGTAGCGCCACACTTTCGCGCCTGTGGGGCGGACCTCAATACACAGACCATTGGAATCGGCCACCCGATGGGAGGCTTCCTTGGGCTTCAGCGCGCGCAGCTTAGTATCCGTAAGCATGTGAGTCAGTCATTGGTGAGTCAGAGCAACAGTCTATCGCTCTATGACTCACAGCCTGACTCGCTTTTATCCTGGATGCAACTGGACATCTCTGGAAGGAGCCGGACGCGCGCTCGTCCAATTTCCTCTATTTTCTAGCGGGTACCGGACGAATCTGGACTTTCTCGGACTGCTTTTTGGTGGGCCCACCAGGACTCGAACCTGGAACCAAAGGATTATGAGTCCTCTGCTCTAACCATTGAGCTATAGGCCCTCCGCCGCCGGAATTGTACCGGAGGCGGTAGGGGACGGTGCCTCGACGAACGGCGTGCGGAGCTCGAGCGCACGCGCGAGGATCGTGGGCGGCGCGGCTTCTTCGGGGGTGCGCAGCCAGCCTGCCCTGCGCAAGCGGTCGCCGAGCGAGGGCGATGCCGTCAACAGGTTGAGCGGCACGGAAAGCACCATGCCCATCACCACCGGGGCCATCCATGCGGCCAACGCCGGTGACACCAGGTACGCAAGCACGCCACTGAAGGCACCGAACACGCTTAGGCCGGCGTAGCGGCGCACCAGTCCCGCGAGCGGCACGCTGCCGTCATCGCGACGTTGCGTTTCCCACCCGGAGTCGCGCCCGGCCAGCACTTCGGCCACGCCCCGCGATTGCACGTACATGGTCACGGGCGCCATCAGGGCCGCCATCATCGTCTCCAGCAGCGCGCTGCCGGCGATGCGCAGCGCACCGCCGCACTGCCGACGCAACGGCGCATCGAGCATCGTGGCGATGCACCCCATGACCTTCGGCGCCAGCAGCACCGCCATGGTCAGGTAAAAGACCCACAGGAAACGCTCGGGATCACCGCCACGCCAGTAGAGCGCGGGCGTGAATCCGTCGAGCTGCGGTTGCGACAAGTGGAAACCCGCCTGCTGCAGCGGGATCGCCAGACCCACCAGCATCAGCATGGCCCACATGGGCGCCGTGGCGTAGTGGCCGATTCCCACCATCAGGTGCATTCGGCTGATCCAATGGAGACCACGCGCGGGCAGCACGGCGCCATGCTGCAGGTTGCCCTGGCACCAGCGGCGATCGCGAACGAGCATGTCGATCAGCGACGGCGGTCCTTCTTCGAAGCTGCCGCCCATGCCGGGCACCATGTGCACCGCCCAGCCACCGCGACGCAGCAGTGCGGCTTCGACGAAGTCGTGGCTAAGCACGGCGCCTTCGAACGGCTTGCCACCCCCCAACCGGGGCAGGCCCGCGTGGCGCGCGAAGGCGGCCGTGCGGATCATGGCGTTGTGGCCCCAGTAGTTGCCCTCCGCCCCATGCCACCATGCGATGCCGTGCGCCGCCACGGGACCGTAGACGCGCCCGGCGAACTGCTGCATGCGTGCGAAGAACGTGCGCCCGTTGACGATCATCGGCAGCGTCTGGATGAGGGCGAGCATCGGCTCGCGTTCCATTGCCGCCGACAGCCTCACCAGCGTCTCGCCGGTCATCAGGCTGTCCGCATCCAGGATCAGCAGATGCGGATACGCGCTGCCGAAGCGGCGTACCCAGTCTGCGATGTTGCCGGCCTTCCGTTCGGTGTTCTTCTCCCGGCGCCGATAGAAGACGCGCGCGTCCGGGCCCAGGCGATGCCGCAACGCGTGCACGGCCACGACCTCTTTCCGTCGCACATCCTCGTCTGTGGTGTCGCTGAGGATGAAGAAGTCGAAGCAAGCGGACTGACCGGTATCCACCAACGATTCATGCATCGCCTGCACGCCGGCCAGCACCCGCTGCGGGTCTTCGTTGTACGTGGGCACGAGCAGTGCCGTGCGTGTCGTCAGCGATGGCCGGTGACCCTCGTCGATGCCGAGCGGGTGCGGACGCTTCGACAGCAGCAACGCGAATCCTGCCAGCGCACTGGAGAACGACAGGGCGATCCAGGCGAACAAGGCGACGAAGAGCGCCAGCAGTACGCCCTCCAGCATGCTGATGCCGTCTCCCCGCAGCACCCACCAGATCTGGTAGGTGGCGAACAGCGTCATCGCGACCGCCATGCCCATCACCCCTGCGCGGCGCCAGGCGATCCCGCAGGGCGACGTCAGCAGGCGGCGCGAAGACAGGCGGCCATTGCGCAGATCCTGCACCGGCATGGGCAACGGCGATTCCGGCGGCAGCCAGGAAGGCGACGGCGAGTGTGCATCGTGCATGGTCACGGGCTCCATCGATACAGCCAGGTTTCGGACAGCGGCGCGTGGCCCTCGAGGACGCGCGCATGCAACTCGACGTCGCGGTCGTCCCCACGTTGCGTTTGCGGGCGGAACTCGAAACTGAGGCGCCACCCCTGCGTCTCGGGATTCGGATACACCACCGCGCCGACCACTTCGCCACGGGCGGACCAGACGTCGGGCGTCAGCCGGACATCGCGCGGCAGCGAGGCAAGGCGCCCCCCTTCGAGATCGAGCACCACCAGGCGCCGTGCCGGATCCGGCGCGGCACCGATGCGGGTATCGGCGACGATGGCCAGGTCGGCTTTCCAGCGATGCGCATCGCACCAGTGCATGCGATAGTCGAAACGATGCTCACGGCCGGCGCGCAGCGGCTGCTCCGGGCGCCAGAAGGCGACGATGTTGTCGTGGTATTCGTCGCCGGTGGGAATTTCGACCAGCGTCACCGCGCCCTTGCCCCAGTCGCCGCGTGGCTCGATCCACAGGCTGGGGCGCTGGTGGTAGCGCGCCTCGATGTCCGCATAGTCGGCGAACCCGCGCTTTCGCTGCATCAGGCCGAAACCACGCGGACCCGCATCGGCGAAGGCACTGATCTGCACGCGCCGCGGATTGCTCAAGGGCCGCCAGATCTGGTCGCCTCGGCCGTTGAGGATCGCCAGTCCGTCGGAGTCGTGCACCGCAGGCCGATAGTCGTCGGTACCGACGCGATCGCCGGCGTCGAACTCGAACATGCTGGTCAGCGGCGCAATGCCCGCACGGGGGAGATCGACGCGGGGAAACAGGCGCGATTGCACGTCGATGACGGTCTCGTCGCCCGGCAGGATCTCGAAACGGAACGCACCGGCGATGCTGGGGCTGTCGAGCAGCGCGTGCACGACCAGAAGACGCGCACCGGGCGCGGGTTGTTCGATCCAGAACGCACGGAACAGTGGGAACTCTTCCTCCCCGGCGTCGCCGCTGCCCAGCGCCAGGCCGCGCGCCGACAGACCGTAGGCATGCCCCTTTCCCAGTGCGCGGAAATAGCTGGCCCCCAGGAACGCGATCAGTTCGTCGTACACGCCGGGCTTATTCAGTGGCGTATGCACGCGGAACCCGGCGAAGCCGATGTCGTCCCGCATGCCCGGATCGACACCGGGCGGGAACGCGAACAGGTCAGGCGAATAGGCGATGGGCGTGGCGACACCGTCGTGCACGCGATGCAGGTCGACGCGCTGCTTGAACAGGAAGCCGCGATGGAACATCTGCAACTGGAAGGGCAGGCCCTCCTTTCGCCAGATCGCCTGCGCTTGATCGAAACGCAGATCGCGGTATGCGTCGTAACCGGTGTCCAGCGACGCAGGCAGCTGGGCGTCAGGGGCGTGATACGGCTGCCGCGCCAGCGCGCGCGCCAGGCGTGGAACCGTTTCCAGATCAAATCGTGCGGGGGTCGCGGCGGTGTCCGCTGCTCGGGTGGCCTGCGCCATCACGCGGGGCATGGTGCCCAGCAACGCGATGGCAAGGACGGATTTCATGGCGTCCCGTCGCTGCACGCGAAAGTCTGACTCGTGGGGTCGCGACAGCATAACGACGGTCGCGTGATGACGATGAGAACGCACGACGTCGCTGGCGCATCTCGTCGCACCAAAAAGAAACGCGGCCCATCAAGGGCCGCGCTTCGTTGGTGCAAACGCCGCGTCCCTCGCGTCAGTCGATATCGAGGAAACTGCGCAGCTGTTCCGAGCGCGACGGGTGGCGCAGCTTGCGCAACGCCTTCGCTTCTATCTGGCGGATGCGCTCGCGGGTGACGTCGAACTGCTTGCCGACTTCCTCGAGGGTGTGGTCGGTATTCATGTCGATGCCGAAACGCATCCGCAGCACCTTGGCTTCCCGCGGGGTCAGGCCAGCAAGCACGTCGCGGACCGTTTCCGACAGATTGATGTTGGTGGTGTTCTCGATCGGGGACTCCACGTTGGTGTCCTCGATGAAATCGCCCAGGTGCGAATCCTCGTCGTCGCCGATCGGGGTTTCCATGGAGATCGGTTCCTTCGCGATCTTCATGACCTTGCGGATCTTGTCCTCGGGCATGTCCATTTCCTTGGCCAGCTCCTCCGGCGTGGCCTCGCGGCCGTACTGCTGGAGCATCTGGCGGGAAATGCGGTTGAGCTTGTTGATCGTCTCGATCATGTGCACCGGGATGCGGATGGTGCGGGCCTGGTCGGCGATCGAGCGGGTGATCGCCTGGCGGATCCACCAGGTCGCGTACGTCGAGAACTTGTAGCCGCGGCGGTACTCGAACTTGTCCACCGCCTTCATCAGGCCGATGTTGCCTTCCTGGATCAGGTCGAGGAACTGCAGGCCGCGGTTGGTGTACTTCTTGGCGATGGAGATCACCAGGCGCAGGTTGGCCTCGACCATTTCCTTCTTGGCCTTGCGTGCCTTGGCTTCGCCGTAGGCCATCGCGCGGCTGATGTCCTTGATGTCGGCCAGCGTCAGGTGCATCGCCTGCTCGACGGCGATGGTGGCCTCCTGCTCGGCGACGATCTGCTCGCGTACGTCGCGCAGGCCGGACGACCACTTTTGCTTGCGCTTCAGCACTTCGTCCACCCAACCGAGGTTGGTCTGGTTGCCTTCCCAGGCGCGCAGGAATTCCTTGCGCGGCATCTTGGCGACATTGGCGCACAGGTGCAGCACGCGACGCTCGTGGTCCTTCACCTGGGCCACGACTTCGCGCAGCTTGCGCACCAGCGTGTCGGTCAGCGGCAGCGGCAGCTTCAGGGTGACGAAGGTTTCGCCCAGCTCGGTGCGCAGCTTGACGACCGCCTTGTTGTCGGCGCCGTTCTTCGCATACGACTTCTTGAACTTGGCATAGCCGTCGGCCAGCACCTGCATGCGACGGGCGACTTCCTCGGGATCGGGACCCGTGGGGGCCGCTTCCTCGGCGGTGTCGTCGCCGGCATCGTCGTCATCGGCATCGTCGTCCGCCGCTTCGACCACTTCTTCGGCGGCCGGCACTTCTTCAGCCGGCTCCTCGATGTCGTTGAAGCCGACGACCACTTCGGCCAGGCGCTTCTTGCCTGCCTTGTGCAGTTCGTATTCTTCCAGCAGCAGTTCGATCGACCACGGGAAGTTGCCCAGCGACGCCTGCACCTGGCCCAGGCCTTCCTCGATGCGCTTGGCGATGGCGATTTCGCCTTCGCGGGTCAGCAGTTCGACGGTGCCCATCTCGCGCATGTACATGCGCACCGGGTCGGTGGTGCGGCCACCTTCGGTATCGAGCGAGGTCAGCGCCGCGGCGGCTTCTTCCGCCGCGGTCTCGTCGACTTCGCGGTTGCCGGTATTGCCGTCGGCGAGCAGCAGCGTCTCTGCATCGGGCGCGACTTCATGGACATCGATGCCCATGCCGTTGATCATGCCGATGATGTCTTCGATCTGCTCCGGGTCGACGATGTCGTCGGGGAGGTGGTCGTTGACTTCGGCGTAAGTCAGATAGCCCTGCTCCAGGCCCTTGCTGATCAAGAGCTTGATGTCGGACTGCTGGGCAGGACGTTCGTTGGCCATGGAGGTTGCGCCACCGGGAGTAAGGAAGGGAGAACCCCGTATTATACCAGCCCGGGCCGGCTTCCGTTCCTGAAGCCCACCCTTGGTAAGGAAGGAACGTCAGGGACGCAGCAGGAAGGTCACGGGCCCGTCATTGACGAGGCTGATCACCATATGGGCGCCGAAACGCCCCGTTTCCACCCTTCCCGCATGCCGTTGGCGACAGATCGACACCAACCGGTTGAATCCCTGTTCAGCCTCGGCGGGCGGGGCGGCAGTGGTGAAGCTGGGACGCATGCCCGACCGGGTGTCGGCGGCCAGCGTGAACTGGCTGACCAGCAGGAGGCCTCCTCCGGTGTCGGCGAGGGAGCGGTTCATCCGCCCCGCGTCGTCGGCGAAGATGCGGTAGCCCAGCAACCGCTCGGCCATGCGCGCGATCTGGGTCTCGGTGTCGCCGGGCTCTACCGCCACCAACGCCAGCAAGCCCCCTTCGATCGCGCCGACGACCGCGTCGTCGACGGTCACGGTCGCCTGCGTCACGCGCTGGATCAGGGAAAGCATGGGCGTAAGTCCGGGGTCGAAGCAGCGGGCAGGATAGCGGGACATGCGCGGCCATCAGAAGCCGGGTCGCGCGGGTTGGCTACACTCGGCGGATGAAACCGGACACCTACGCCGCCCTTGGCTACCACGCCGCCGCCCTGGTCGGGCGCCTCCCCTGGCCGTGGCTGCGCGCGCTGGGGGATGCGATGGCGTGGGTCTGGCGGAAGGCGGACGCGCGCGAAAGTCGCGTCGCGCGCCGCAACCTGGAGATCGCTTATCCCGACCTGCTGCCCAGCCAGCGCGAGGACCTGCACCAGGCGATCCTACGGACCACCGCGCGCCAGGCGCTGGAAACGCTCCGCTTCTGGACCCGGACGCCCGCCGACAACCTCGCCCGCCTGCGCGAACGCCACGGAGAGGCGCTGTACGACGCAGCACTGGCCAGCGGCAAGGGAGTGATCGTGGCGGCGCCGCACTTCGGCAACTGGGAGTTGCTCAACCAGTGGCTGGCCTCGCGCGGCCCGCTCGCCATCGTGTACCGCCCCCCGGCGTCGCCAGTGGGCGACGCCTTCCTGCTGCGCGTTCGCGGCGCGGACAACATCCGCCAGGTGCGTGCCGAGGGCCCGGCGGTGCGGCAGTTGTGGAAGGTCCTGAAAGAAGGCGGCGCCGTCGGCATCCTGCCCGACCAGCAACCGAAAGCCGGCGATGGCGAGTTCGCCCCTTTCTTCGGCACCCCCGCGCTGACGATGACGCTGGTATCGCGGCTCGCCGAGCGCACCGGCGCGACCGTGCTGTTCGCCTGGTGCGAACGGATCGGCCCCGGGCCGGACTTCTCACTGCATGTGGAGCCGGCACCGCCGGCGATCGCCGACGCGGATCCGGTCGCCGCCGTCACCGCACTCAACGAAACCGTCGAGCGAATCGCCCGGCGCGATCCCGCGCAGTACCAGTGGACTTACAAACGCTATACGCTGCGGCCACCGGGCAGCGGCGAGGACAATCCTTACCGCTGAGCCGGACCCGGGGATGGCATGACGCGCGATGCACCGCATCCCCTCGCCTACGTTCGCGCGAAGAGGATGCGCCTGCTGCATGAGCCACCCCATGGACACGCCCGCGATCGACGCTGCGCCATCCCCCGACTGGCAGGCCCTGCCCACCCGCGGCGCGTGGCTCGCCGCCCTTGGCGGCGCGGCGCTGCTGTTCCCGTTCGGCTTCCCGGCGTTCTTCCTGTCGCGCGCCACCGACATGGTGTCGCCGTGGCTGGCGGTCCCCGTGGCCGCGCTGGCCGGCGCGGGGTTGGGCGCCTGGGTGGCGGTGAAGCGGCATCGCCGCACGCGCTGGCGGCTGGATGACCGGGGATTCGCCGTGCGCCGCGGCAACTGGTGGCAGAGCGAAACGCACGTGCCGATTTCGCGCGTGCAGCATCTCGACCTGAAACGCGGACCGCTGGAACGCAACGCCCGCCTGTCCACGCTCGTGGTTCACACGGCCGGCACGCGCATGGCCGCCGTCACGGTCTCCGGACTGGATGCGGACGACGCGGAACGCCTGCGCGAGCGCCTGGCCACCCAGGTCGACCACGACGACGCCCTGTGATGGACGACGCCATCCCGGGCGCCGCGCCGGACGAACGCCGACTGCATCCGTGGTCGTGGCTCTTCGTGCTGCTGCAGCAGCTCAAGCAGTTCATCTTCCCGCTGGTCGCGCTGCTGGTGTTCGGTGCGCGCAAGAGCAGTGGCGACGGCGAGCTTTGGGCCTCGTTCGCACCCGTCATCGGCATCACGGTGCTGGTCGTGCTGGCGATCCTGCAGTACTTCACCTACCGCTACACCATCGGACGCGACGGCCTGACGGTGCGGGAAGGCCTGCTGCATCGCTCGCGCCGCGAAATTCCGTTCTCGCGCATCCACAACGTGGTCGTACACCAGTCCCTGCTGCACCGCCTGTTCGGTGTCGCCGAAGTCCGGCTGGAGTCGGCGGGCGGGCAGAAGCCGGAGGCGCAGATGCGCGTGCTCGGCCTTCGCGACGCGCTGGCGCTGGAGGACCTGGTGCGACACCAGGCGCATGGGACCGCGCCCGCGTCGTCCGAACCGGAAGCGGCAGCGCCCCGCGAAGGCACCACGCTGCTTTCCCTGTCGACGCTGGACGTCATCCGTCTGGGACTTATCTCCAATCGCGGCATGATCGTCGTGGCCGCCGGATTCGGTGCCGCGTGGCAGATCCTGCCGGAGCGGATGATCGAGCAGTTTTTCCGGCAAGGCGCGCGGCAGGCCTACGGTTATGCCGAGGAGCTGCACCTGGGCTGGCTGACGGGCGCGGCCGGCGGCGTCGCCCTGATCGGCATCGCACTGGCGCTGGTACGCCTGCTCTCGGTCGCGCTGGCGCTGTCGCAGTTCCACGGATTCCGGCTGACCGAGGAGCCGCGCAGGCTGATGGTGGAGCGTGGCCTGTTCGCTCGCCTGCGCACAAGCGTGGCGCGACGGCGGATACAGGCGTGGACCCTGCACGAAGGCGTCCTGCATCGCCTGTTCCGTCGACGCTCGCTACGCATCGATACGGCCGTCGCGGACAAGTCGGGGCAGGACACACGCGCCCTGAAGGACATCGCGCCGGTTGCGACCCCCGACGCATGCGACGCACTGATCGGCCACCTGCTGCCCCGCGCGCCATGGCCACGCGACGACTGGCAGCCGGTGGATGCCTCTGCGCGCTGGCGCCTGTGGTTGCCCTCGCTGGCGGTCCTGTTGCCGGCGACCGGTGTCGCCGCCTGGCATCTCGGCGGGTGGGCGTGGCTGGGGCTGGCATGGATCCTCTTCGCCGGGCATGCCGCACGCAGGCAGGCACAGCGCATGGGCTGGTCGCTGGACGACCAGTTGGTGGCCGTGCGCAGTGGCTGGTGGTCGCGCTACTGGCGCTTCGCCGAAATCGACAAACTGCAGGCGCTGCGCTTGTCGCGCTCGCCGCTGGACCATGCCTGCGGCACGGCGACGCTCTGGCTGGACACGGCAGGCGCGAACGGGATCGCCGCACCGCTGGCGTTGCGCTTCGTGCCTGTGCGTGACGCCGAGAGCGTTTACCGGCAGCTACGCGACACGCTGGCCGCGCATCGCATGCGCTGGTGATGGAGCTATCTCGGGCGCTGCGACATGCGCCCTGATGGCGAGCCCCAGGGTGCTTGCGATGCCGCTGCGCGGTGGCAGCCGGCAGCTTCGCTCACGCCGGCCCCCAGTAGCCTATCCGACGCCGGATCTTCAGCTTGCGCCACAGGTTCATCGGCTTCGGGCGCGGATTCCGTGCGCCGGCAGCGATGAAGGCATCGATGGCGTCCAGCACCCGTTCGCTGGAGCGCCCGTCGCGATACGGGTGGATGCTGTCCGCATAGTCGACGATGGCCTGCATCAGTTCCGGCGGCCGGGCCAGCGCGCAACGGATCGCGGGCTCGAACTGCGCCGCGTCATCGATATCGATCAGCTGCGGCCCGGGGCGGCGGTTCTTGAAGGTCACCACCGGCTTGTGGGTCAACAGGAACTCGTTCAGCGCCGACGAGGTATCGGAACACATCATGTCCGCCTGCGGGAACAGGTCGAGGATGTTGTCGTCGTCGGCGAACCGGAGGTGGTCGTTCTGCAGCGCGCGGAACTTCGCGACGGTGTCCGGATTCATCTTCGGATGGAAGGTCACGATCCAGCGCCATTCGCCGCTGCGCGACAGCCGCTTCACTTCCTCGTACAGCGTCTCGGCCGCGCTCCATGACGGCGAGAACGTCGAGTGGTACAGGATGACGGGCGGTTCGCGCACCGGCGGCACGCCACCGGCGATCTCCTGCATGAAGGGATCGATCTTCGGCCAGCCGGTCTCGACCACCTTGAAGTGGCCGACGCGCGCGGCGATCTCGGAGAACGCGCGCGTATCGTTCGGCCCGGTGGTGCAATAGAGATCGAAGAAGCCGCGGATGTAGATGTGCCGCGGCTTGCCGGCATCGAAGCCATGGAAGGTTTCGACCTTCACGCCCGGGAAGAAGTGCGGCACCGCGTTGCTGCCGGTGATCACGGCGATGGCGTTCCAGCGCCGGACCTCTTCCGTGGTGGCCAGCAGTTTCTCGTCCGGCCTCAGGTCTTCCGCGCCGGGACCGTCGAAGAACCACGCGGCTTCGCCGCCGCGGGCGCGGATCGCGTCCTGCAGCGGCCGCAGGATGGCGAGCGCGTAGCGCTCCGAGCCGTAGAGGAGGTAATGCTTGGCCATCAGCGTTCCAGTTCGTGTCGGACGAGCTTGCGGTGTGCGGCATCGATCGATGCGGGGTTGTGCTGCATTTCGTAATAGCGCATGCGCTTGTACACGGCGTAGCTGGCGGCGGTCTGCGCGATGATGAAGCCGCGCCAGCCATCCAGGAACGCCAGCCGCACCAGATAGTCCTTGATGAAACTGGCCAGGTACACCAGTGGCGCCAGCCACATCCGCACCGGGCGCCCCTTGTCGTTCCAGTCCAGCGCCTTCAGCTCGCTGTAGCGCAGCACCTTCAACTGCTTGTGCACCAAGCTGGGGTTGTCGGCGTGGTTGAACGGCGCAGTGAACTCCAGCGCTTCGCCGTCGAAGCGCAGCGATTCATGCACGCGCGCATCGCTCCAGCGCGCACGCCCCCGGTGGTACAGCCGCGCCATGCGCTCGCCCACCATCGGGCGATACCAGCGCATCGGCGCGCCCATCAGCCAGGTTCGTCGCCGCAACCAGGCGCCGGCCTTGTCGGACGCCATCAGCGCGGGCAAACCGGCCTCGAGCTGGGCAGCCAGTTCGGGGGAAAGGAATTCGTCCGCATCCAGTACCAGCACCCAGTCATGGATGGCCCGGGTGTCGGCGAAGTTGCGCTGGGGTCCGAAGCCCAGCCAGGGCTGGTGCACCACGCGCGCACCATGCGCTTCGGCAACCGCGACCGTCTCGTCCTCGCTGCCGCTGTCGACCACCAGCTTGTCCGCGGCGAAAGGCACGCTGTCCAGGCAGCGCGCGATGTTCGAGGCCTCGTTGTGGGTGATGACGACGAGGGAAACGGGAAGAAGAGGCATCCGCCGATTCTACCCGCGCGGTCCGCGGCGTGGCGGCCTCAGGCCTGCGCGACCGGCAGGGCGGGTTCCTGCGCTGGACAAGCCTCCAGGACCGCCGCATGGTGGCCCCGGGCGCCCGCGCTTCGCGGCTGGCCGACCATCGCCGCCACCGCCTCCACCAGTCGGGTGCGGAACACGGCATCGTTGTCCAGGAAGAACGCGCGTGCCGCCTGCTGTTTCGCCTGGATCGCCGCATCGTCCATCGCCAACACGGTGGAGACCGCCGCCTCCAGGGCCTGCGCATCCACCAGGTAGCGCGTGGCCAGATGCTGGCGATCCGTGTGCGAGTACGGGATCAGCACGCCGCGCTCTTCGGTGACCAGTTCGTTCATCGGCGCGGCGTCGGTCGTCAGCACGACGGCACCCACGCTGAGCGCCTCCACGATGTAGTGGCCGAAGCCTTCGGTTTCCGAGGGACACAGGTGGAAGAGATTTGCGTTCTGCAACTCGCGCAGCTCGGCGTCCGCCAGGTAGTCCACGCGATGCACGATGTTCGACGCCCGTGGCCGGATGTCCGCCATGCGCGGATGCTGTACCACCGTCAGCGTGGGCCATTCGGGGTGCCGCGCCCATGTCTCGAGCACCACGCGCGTGCGCTTGGCGCTGCTGCGCCCGGCCAAGTGCAGGAAGGTGCACTGTCTTTCCACGTGGTGGAGATGGCGATCGCTGCTTGTGAACCCGATGGGTGCGATGGCCGCACCCCGATTACGGAAGATCTGCTCGGCATGGCGGGTCTTCGTCATCACGCCATCGACGCGACGCAGGCGCCGCACGTCGCGCGGCAGGCACCATTCCGGATTCGGAATGAAGGCATTGCGGGCCGCGGACTGCAGGTACTCGGGGGCCACGTGCTCGAGCATGATGTTCAGGTCGAACCGCTCTGCGCCGACCAGGCGCCGTCCGGCAAGACGAGCCCGCTGCAACCAGGGGCCGAACCACTTCCTCAGCTTGCCGCGGCCGCGCGCCGGCTGCAGGCTGACCCGATAGCCGGCGTCTCGCAGTGCCTGTTCGATGAGACGGAGATCGCGGCTCAGGCCGACACCGTTGTCCCAACCGATCAGGTTCACGTGCGGCATTGGAGAAAAGAGAGGCGGTGGAGCGCCGATTCTAGAAATCGCTCCATGACTCGATTGTGAGAGCCATCAAGCACGGCCGCGGTACGTTTCACCTGAATTCACGAATGTGAACGGGTTTCGCTCAAGCCCCGTGACGCCACCATCCCACTGCCCAGCAGCAACCCAGCCAGCACCACGAAGGCGCTGGTGCTCAGGGCGTGGGAAAACATCGACTGGGTCAGGCCGGACACCAGATAGGTCGCTGCCAGCATGCCTGCGGTCCAGGGCGCGCCGCGCGGCCGGTCGAGCCGGGCCTGCCGGATCTGGCGCGCAGCGATCAGCAGGGGCACCAGGTACAGCGCGGCCAGTGCTGCGATACCGAACACGCCCATCGTCGCCCCCCACTGGGCGATGTCGTTGTGCGCGTGCTCCAGTCCGCAGAAATGCCGCTCTCGTCCCAGGCAGTACCGGCTGTCATCGATCCGCTCGGCGAACCCGCCGATGCCGGTCCCCGTGAGCGGCGCTTCGCGAAACGCGTCCCAGGCCACCGACAGCAGGGCGATACGCGCGCTGATGGGCTTGTCCACCTGTCCCTGGGAAAGGCCGGCCACGTCCGCGTGCAATTGATCCAGACGGAACTGGGTGGACAACCACGGCACCGTCCACATCGCGACGAAAAGCGCCGCCAGCACGACGGCCGCGCCGCCGAGCCGCCACCAGCGACGGCGCGGCGCCGTGCCCACCAGCCACATCAGCACCACCAGTCCCAGACCCGGCAACACGCCGCGGCTGCCGCTCAGGGTGACCGCGACATTGGCCAGTACGATGGCCGCCAGCACCAGCAGGCGCATCCTTCCCCGCTCGTCCGCGGGCCTGCAGAACACCGCGACCACCGACAGCGCCAACACGGCATTGGCGAACACGATCGGGTTGGCGTCACTGCCTGCCCGATCCACGCCCAACGCCGACTGCGCGATCGATACGGCGGATGCGACCAGCAGCCCGACCAAGGCGCCGTACCACAGGCCGGACAGGCGCACGCGCGTTACCCAGGCCAGCCAGGCGCACCATGGCAGCAGCAAGGTGCGCGATGGGTTGTCCAGTTCGGCCAGCCGCGCATCGCCTCGCCACATCGACGTGGCAGCGACGGCGATCACGAACACCGCGACGGCGAGCAGCGCATACACGGCACGCGGCACGGCGCGCCGATCGCGCAGCGCGTCCGGCAGCGCCAGCAACGTGGCGAGGAACATCAGAGCGGCGAACACGGACAGGCCCTTGGGCACGACAAGCAAGGCGGTAGCGGCGAAGCCGGCCAGCCATGTCAGCCCGCGCGCGACCTCCTGTCGACGTTCACTCCTGTCCTGCATAGCTTCCGGTCCTGCGCATTTCGACGTGACGATCAAGGCGGCGGTCTCCGCACTGTCGCGGGCGCGACCGCCATCGCGGCACGTTCGTGCCGCGACCGCGCGACACTCGAACCGCCCGCGGTGCGCAAGTATGCGTCAGCCGCGCGCCTTCACGGCACACCCCTGCAACGACGCGCGGGTGATATGCGACGTCCTGCAACCGGGCTCACGCTTTCCGCAGTGCGGCATAGAAGAACCCGTCCATGTCCTGCTCGCCCGGAAGCCGCTGCCTGCCACCATCATCGGCGCGACCCCACGCGTCACCCAGTGCCTCCATCGCGGCATCGGCATGCCTTGCCCTGAACGACGCGAGTTGCTCTGCATTTTCCATTCGCAGCAGCGAGCAGGTGGCGTAGACCAGCCGGCCGCCCGGGCGCAGCACCTGCCATGCCGCGTCGAGCAGGCGCGCCTGCAGGCCGGTCAATGCCACCATGTCCTCCGCACGGCGGTGCAGCAGGACATCAGGTTGGCGCCGGACGATACCCGTGGCGGAGCAGGGCGCATCGAGCAGCACGGCGTCAAACGGTTGTCCATCCCACCACGACGCCGGATCGGCACCATCGGCTGCGTGCAGGCGTGCACTCACGCCCACGCGCTCCAGTGTTTCGCGCACCCGCTGCAGGCGGCGCGCATCGATATCCAGCGCC
Organism: Pseudoxanthomonas sp. LjRoot127; assembly: GCF_964253495.1. Lineage (NCBI taxonomy): Bacteria > Pseudomonadati > Pseudomonadota > Gammaproteobacteria > Lysobacterales > Lysobacteraceae > Pseudoxanthomonas > Pseudoxanthomonas sp. LjRoot127. Next base: position 1,944,279 of record NZ_CAXUQR020000001.1, on the reverse strand, counting down.
ACGAGCTGCAGCGATGGATCGCGTTCGAGCAGATGCGCGGACTTGCCACCGGGGGCTGCGCACAGGTCCAGCACGCGCGCACCGGCCGGCAGATCGTGGAACAGATCCGCCACACGCTGGGCGGCACCGTCCTGCACCGACACATGGCCCTCGGCAAAGCCGGGCAACGTGGTGGCCGCGACGGGCGCCCGCAACAGGAGGGCATCCGCCACGCCGTCGGCGGTCTCGGCCGCGATGCCGGCATCCTGAAGCCGCCCCCGATACGCCTCGCGCGTGCCGTGCCGGCGGTTCACCCGCAGCCACAGGGGCGCCTCGCACTGGCTGGCGGCGAAGATCGCGTCGGCCTGCTGCGGCCAGTCCGTGCGTACGTGCCGCCGCAACCAGGCGGGCCAGGCCGCGTCGGCAGGCACCGTCGGCAAGCCTTCGCGCTGCGCGCGCCGCAGCAGCGCATTCACCAGCTTGTCCTGGTGCGGTCGCCCCAACGCCCGCACGGCTTCCACCGTGGCGGACAGTGCGGCATGCGCGGGCAGTGCCATCACCACCAGTTGCGCGAACCCCACGTGCAACAGCGCGCGCAGCTCGCTGTCGGCTGGTCCCGGGGGCTTGCTCATCCAGGCCGCGATCGCCGCCTCGCCGCGCACGCGCGAGCGCAGGGCAGCGAAGCAGATCGCCTCCAGCAGCGCGCGGTCGCGCGCATCCTCGATGCGGGGCAGGTTCGCGGCGAGCTCGGCCTTCAGCGAGCGACCCCGATGCATCACGGCGTCCACGACGCGGGTCGCGATGACCCGCACCGCGACGCCGGCCTGGGTCGTCATGAGGCCACCAGGTCGCGCCGCGCGTTGAGGTAGTCCGCCGCGGTGATGGCCTTGCCGCCTTCCCGCTGGACGACGCGCAGGCGCAGCACGCCCGTGCCACAGGCGATGTCCAGACCCTGCCTGTTCGCGGCCAGCAAGGTCCCGGGGGCTGCGGCATGCCCGTGGTCGACGGGCACGGCACCATGGATGCGCAGACGCTCCCCGGCGACCTGTGCTTCGGCGACGGGCCACGGGCTGAACGCGCGCACCTTGCGCGCCAGCACGTCGGCGGGCTGCGCCCAGTCCAGCTTCGCCTCGGCCTTGTCCAACTTGCGCGCATACTCGATGCCCACGTCGGACTGCGGGTGCGGCGGAAGCCGGATCCCGGCACGCAACAACCCCAGCGCATCGCGAAGCACCTGCGCGCCCAGGTCGGAAAGCCGGTCGTGCAGCTGGCCGCCGGTGTCGTCAGGTCCAATGGGCAGGCTTTGCGCCAGCAGCACCGGCCCTGTATCCAGACCGGCCTCCATCTGCATCAGGCAGACGCCGGTCTCGTCGTCGCCGGCCTCGATCGCGCGCTGGATCGGCGCCGCACCCCGCCAGCGGGGCAGCAGCGACGCATGGACGTTCCAGCACCCGTACTGCGGAATGTCGAGCACCGCCTGCGGCAGGATAAGGCCGTAGGCCACGACGATCATCACGTCAGGCTGCATCTCGCGCAGCGCATCCTGGGTGGATTTCTTCTTCAGCGACAACGGCTGCAGCACCGGGATGCCGCGCTGTATCGCCTCCAGCTTCACCGGCGAGGGCGTCAGTCCGCGGCCGCGGCCGGCAGGCCGGTCGGGCTGTGTGTAGACGGCGACGACTTCATGGTGGGCATGCGCCGCGCGGAGACAGGGCACGGCGAACGCCGGCGTGCCGGCGAAGACGATTCTCATGGGGGGCAGGCTTCTGGAAGGGAGAGGGGAGCCGGCGGGGACAGCCCGGTCATCCGGTCCCGCCGCACGCGCACGTCAGGCGACGTGCTTGCGCTGCTTGGCCAGCTTCTTGCGCACCATCTCGCGCTTCAGCGGCGAGAGGTAGTCGACGAACAGCTTGCCGTCCAGGTGATCCATCTCGTGCTGGATGCAGACCGCCAGCAAGCCGTCGGCACGCAGCTCCTGCGGCTGGCCCTGCCGGTCGAGGAAGCGCACCGTCACCTCGTCGGCACGGGTGACGTCGGCGAAGATGCCGGGCACGGACAGGCAGCCTTCCTGGTAGACCTGCTCGCCAGCCTTGTCGCTCAGCTCGGGGTTGATGAAGACCTGCGGCTGGTTCTTCTCTTCGCTGATGTCGATCACCATGAAGCGCTGGTGCACGTCCACCTGGCTGGCGGCCAGGCCGATGCCGGGCGCGTCGTACATGGTTTCGAACATGTCGTCGAGCAGGCGCTGGAAAGCGGGCGTCGTCACATATCCGGCATCGACCGGCGCGGCCTTGGTCCGCAGGCGCGGATCGGGGAATTCGAGGATGGGAAGCAGGGCCATGGTACGTCTCGGGATGGGGGCGCCAGTGGAATCCGGCAAGGCCTCACGAATTCTAACGCGGGCGCTTGCGTTGCGCCGGGTTTTCTGGACTATAGTGCTGACCACCTGTCGGGGAATCAGGTAGATACCGCCATGTTTAAATGTTTTCGTACGGTTTTCGCCGTTGCGGTGCTGACCGTCGGCACCTATGCGGCTGCCGCCGAGATGGCGGGAAGCCATCCTGATACCTATGTGGTCAAGCGTGGCGACACGCTGTGGGACATTTCCGCGCGCTTCCTCAAGAAGCCGTGGCTGTGGCCGGAGATCTGGCAGGCCAACCCGCAGATCCAGAACCCGCACCTGATCTACCCGGGCGACGTCATCAGCCTGGCCTACCTGGACCGCGTCGCGGTGCAGCCGGGGCCGCGCCAGGATGCCCCGCTCAACGCCATCCCGCTGTCCGACATCGAGCCGTTCCTCAAGGATCGCCGCGTGGTGGACAGCTTCGAACAGCTGCCGCATGTCGCCGGCCTGGACGAAGACCGCCTGCGCGCCTCCGGCGGCCACAACATCTACGTGCGCGGCCTCGATGCCGGCCAGCCCGGCCAGCGTTACCTGGTCGTGCGGCCCACCGCCCGCTTCACCGACAATCCGCGCGCCCAGGATCTCGATTTCCGCGGCCGTTCGATTCGCGGCGAAGTGGACCAGTGGAAGGACATCGTCGAGCAGAGCGGCAAGGGCGAGTTCCTGGGTTACGAGCTGGTCCGGGTCAACGTGGCCACTTTCACCCGCGGCGTCGTGCCGGGCACCGAGGTCAGCACCCTGGTCGCCGATATCGGCGGCCACGAAGTCCGCGTCGGCGACCGCCTGATCCCGGTCGATGCCCAGCCTTACGACCTGCATTTCTTCCCGCACCCGCCCGCCCGCGATCCGGCCGGCAAGCTGCGCGTGCTGGCGGTGGCCGATGCCCTGACATCGGGCGGTCCGCGCGACGTGATCGCCATCTCCGGCGGCCGGCTGGACGGCGTCGACAATGGCACGGTGTTCTCCGTCTGGCGCAATGGCAGCCACACGGCCAACCGCATGGCGTATCCGGAATCCTCGCGCGTCAGCGAGTCGCCCAAGTCCGGGGCCGGTCGCGTCAGTCTGCCGGACGAGTACGCCAGCCATGCCATGGTGTTCCGCACCTTCGACAAGGTCAGCTACGCGCTGGTCATGGAAGGCGTGGAAGCCACGCGCGTCGGCTACGAGCTGAAACATCCGGACGCAACCTACTGACGCGCGTCGGGTAATTCCTACGCGGTACCGCGACGGCGCCCGAGGGCGCCGTCGTCGTTTGGCGCCTACGCTGGGCGCATGCCCAACGATGACCTGATCGCGCTGGCCCGGCTGGTCCTGGCCGGCGGCCCCGTCCTGCCGCGTCGTCGCCTGCTGGAACGATACGGTTCACCGAGTGCGGCCATGGCCGCTGGCGCCATGGCCTGGCGCGCGGAGGGACTGGACGGCCCGCGGATCGCGCAGCTCCAGCAGAAGGGCGAGGACGAAGCGCTGGCCTGCACGCTGCGCTGGCTGCAGGTCGACGGCCACCATCTGATCGGCTGGCACGATGCCGATTACCCGGCCCCGCTACGGGCGATGTCCAGCCCACCGTTCGCCCTGTTCGTCGATGGCGACCCCAGCCTGCTGTGGCGCCCGGCGGTCGCGGTCGTCGGCAGCCGCACCCCCACCAGCGGCGGCCGCGACAACGCGCAGGCCTTCGCGCGGGCGCTCGCGTCCGCCGGCATCGTGGTGGTCAGCGGAATGGCGCGTGGCGTCGACGCCGCGGCGCACGAGGCCGCACTGGCGATCGGCAGCGGCACCACCGTGGCGGTGGTGGGCACCGGTCCGGACGTGGTCTATCCGCCCGGGCACGACCGGCTGCGCGACCGGCTGGCGCTGAACGGGGCGGTCGTGAGTGAACACCCGCCGGGCACCCCCGCGCTCCGCAGCCATTTCCCCGCCCGCAACCGGATCCTGGCCGGCCTCGCGCTGGGCACGCTGGTGGTCGAGGCCGCTGAGCGTTCCGGCGCGCTCATCACCGCCCGGCAGGCTGGCGACGCCGGACGCGAGGTCTTCGCCATCCCGGGCTCCATCCACAACCCCAAGGCACGCGGCTGCCATCGCCTGATCCGGGATGGCGCGGGCCTGGTGGAATCAGCCGACGAGGTCATCGAGGCGCTGGCTCCGCTCGCCGCGGACCTGGCCGACGCGCTCAGGGCACGCCTTGGCGAGACTGAATCCGGGGTGATCGCGGGGACGGGAGAGACGCCGCTGCATCTTGAGGCCGACTACAAGCGCTTGTGGGAAGCACTGGGCCATGACCCAACAGGTATGGATCAGCTTGTCTCACGCACCCGATTGACGGCCGCCGAACTGTCCTCCATGCTGCTGGTCATGGAACTGGATGGCTTAGTAACGGCGGACCACGGCCGATACCAGAGAAAGACCGGTTTCTTCACCTCCACAGCGTCGACGACGCAGGCCGAGGGGCAATGAAAGAGAGCATCCTTGATGTACTGCTGTACCTGTTCGAACACTATTTCACCGAGGACGCGGACCCCGTCCGTGATCGCGACTCTCTCCAGAACGGCCTGATCCAGGCCGGTTTCAGCCCCGCAGAAATCAGCAAGGCCTTCGACTGGCTCGACGCGCTGGCCGACCAGAGGCCGGCCGCTTCGCAGCCGCGCGCCGGCGGCCCCACCCGCGTGTTCCACGGCCCCGAGCTGGAGAAGCTCGATGTCGAGTGCCGCGGCTTCCTGCTGTTCCTGGAACAGCATGGCGTGCTCGACGCGGACCAGCGTGAGCTGGTGCTGGACCGGGCGATGGCGCTGGACCAGGACGAACTGGACCTGGACGATCTCAAATGGGTCGTGCTGATGGTGCTGTTCAACCAACCGGGTTCCGAAGCCGCCTATGCGTGGATGGAAACCCAGATGTTTTCCGACGAGCCCGAGCCGGTACACTGAGGCGTTGATCCGCTTCAGGGGGAAGCATGTCGGGTTGGTATTACGCCGACCGGAACCGTGAACAGCACGGTCCGGTCTCGTCGGAAGAACTGGTCACCCATTACCGTTTCGGACGCATCGCCCTCGACGGCCTGGTGTGGCGGGAAGGCCTGCCGGAGTGGCAGCCCTTGCGCACCTTCGCCGACGAACTCGGCCTGGCACCCGCAACGTCCGAATCGATGGCCAGCACGCCTCCGCCGGTACCGCCGGCCGTGCCGGCCGCCGCGGTGGCGTCGCAGGACCGCCTGCTGCGCACACCGGTCGCCCCCGCCCCGAAGCCGCGCACGTCCGGCGGCAAGATCGCGCTGATCGTCGCCGCCGTGCTGCTGGTCCCTTGCCTGGGGATTGGCGCAATCCTGGCCGCGATCTCCATTCCCGCCTACAACGACTACACGCTGCGCGCCAAGGTGTCGCAGGCGATCGCCGAGAGCGAGCCGCTGAAGCTGCAGGTGGAGTCCATCCGCACCGGCGAGGACCGATGCCCCGGCAACGGCGAAGGCGACATCGGCACGCCGGAGAGCTACGCCGGCACCTACGTGACGCGGGCGATCGTCGGCGAGTTCGATGACGGCACCTGTGGCTTCGAACTGGAATTCGGCAACACCGGCAACGCGCAGATCGATGGCCGCAAGCTGTGGTGGGACGTGGGGACCGACGGCAGCGCGTGGAACTGCTCGTCGGAAATCGACGACAAGTACCTGCCGCTGGACTGCCGCGGTTGATGACCGTCAGCGTGGCGACGGGAGCCACGCGTTTCACCGGGGAATGACGCAATGACGCAGTGGTATTACGCCGATGCCAGCGGGCAACGGCACGGGCCGTTCTCGGCCGCGGAACTGGAAGGCCATGTGCGCCATGCGCGCCTGGACGCGAACACGCTGGTGTGGCGTGAGGGCCTGCAGGACTGGCAGCCGCTGGGCTCGCTCGCCTCCGAGCTCGACCTGCCACTCGATACCCTGGCGTCACCCGCGCCCGACACCGCCTTGCCCGGCGCCGACCTGCCCTACGCCCCACCGGCGGCGGACCTCGCCTCCTTCCCGTCGATGGCGAGCGGCCACCTGGTGCATGCGGGATTGTGGAAGCGCTTCGCCGCCAGCTTCATCGACAGCATCGTCACCACCATCATCAGCTACGCGCTGATGATCCCGCTGATGCTGATCGGCGTCGGAGTGATGGGCGCGGGAGGATCCGACAATCCCTTCGCCACCGGCGCAGGCATCGCCTCGATGCTGGCCATCTACCCGATCCTGTTCCTTGCGCCCTGCGTCTACTTCGGCTGGATGCAGTCCTCGTCGTTGCAGGCCAGCCTGGGCAAGCTCGCGGTCGGCATCAAGGTGGCGCGCACCGACGGCCAGCGGATGAGCTTCTGGCGCGGCTTCCTGCGCTCGCTGGCCTATCTGGTCTTCACCATGGTCACCTGCGGCCTGGGCGTGCTGATCTCCGGCCTGATGGTGGTGCTGACCGAGCGCAAGCAGGCGCTGCACGACATGCTGTGCGACACGCTGGTGGTCGACAAGTGGGCCTTCACCGCATTCCCGGAGCGCCAGCGTGATGAGCTCGGGGTGGTCACCATCGTGATCCTGGTGCTGGCCGGCCTGGCCATCGTTGGCAGCATCGCGATCTACGCCGTGATGGGGGCGATGTTGATGAAGGACCTGTCATGACCGAGTGGTACTACGTCGACCTGCGCCACGAACGCCAGGGCCCGGTGGCGCAGGACGCTCTGGTGGCGCTGTATCGCAAGGGAGCACTCACCCCGGCCTCGCTCGCCTGGCGGGACGGCATGGGCCAGTGGACGCCGCTGGGCGAACTTGCCGACGAACTGGGCCTCGCCGCCACACCCGCCAGTTCGCTTCCACCGCCCGCGGCGCCGGCGGCCGCGGAGCCCGTCGTCGACAGGCCGCTGACCGGCCGCGCGGTCTTCACCGCCAGTGAGCCCACCTACGCCTCGCCTGCCCCGGCCGTACGGCAGTCGCCGGCCGTCACGTCCGGCGACTCGCTGTACGCCGCGCCGCGGGCGGACGTCGAAACCCGCGCCTACGGCACGCGTGTCACCGATGGGCACGTGGTGTATGCCGGGTTCTGGAAGCGCGTGGCGGCGAGCTTCATCGACGCGTTCGCCATCGGCATTCCGGTCGGCATCGTGGCCGCGATCGTCGCCGGGCTGCTGGGCATGGGCAACGCTTTCTCGAGCTCCTTCGGGGCCGCTTCCACCTTCAACGTCGGCGAATCGGGCATTTCGTACCTGCTCATGGCGTTGACGTACGGCTGGTTCCATTCCGCGGCCGGGCTGATGGCCACGCCGGGCAAGCTCGCCATCGGCATCAAGGTCGTGCGTACCAGTGGCGAGAAGATCAGCTTCCTGCGCGGATTCGGCCGCTATTGGGCCACGTTCCTGTCCATGATCATCCTCGGCATCGGGTTCCTGATGGCCGCCTTCACCGGCCGCAAGCAGGCACTGCACGACCTCATCTGCGACACCCTGGTCGTCGACAAGTGGGCGTTCACGGCCCAACCCGAGCGCCAGCGCGAGGAACTGGGCACGGTGGCGATGGTGGTCCTGATCATCGGCGGACTGCTGGTGGTGGGCGCGCTGATCCTCATGATCGTCGCCTTCGCGGCCATCGCCTCGATGGGCAACGGCAACTGGCGCTGAGCTCCCGGGGACGTCCGGCGGGCGGATACGGCTTGACAGCCCGGCCCCGGCCGTGACACCACTATAAATAGGAAACTGAACGCCCGGGGCCCCCGCTCCGGGCGTCCGCTTCTCTGGCGCCCGCATCCGGGGCACCCTAGCCGGCCCCGGACGGCCCACCCGAACTCCCCTGAATCCCTGACATGCCCAAGCACCTGCTCATCGTCGAGTCGCCCGCCAAGGCCAAGACGATCAACAAATACCTCGGCAAGGACTTCACCGTCCTGGCGTCCTACGGCCATGTCCGTGACCTGGTGCCGAAAGAAGGTGCGGTGGACCCGGCCAACGGGTTCGCCATGCGCTACGACCTGATCGAGAAGAACGAGAAGCACGTCGATGCCATCGCCAAGGCCGCCAAGGGTGCCGACGACATCTTCCTGGCCACGGACCCGGACCGCGAAGGCGAGGCGATCAGCTGGCACATCGCCGAGATCCTGAAAGAGCGCGGCCTGCTGAAGGACAAGCCGCTGCACCGGGTGGTGTTCACCGAGATCACCCCTCGCGCCATCAAGGAAGCCATGGGCCAGCCGCGGCAGATCGCAGGCGACCTGGTCGACGCGCAGCAGGCGCGGCGCGCCCTGGACTACCTGGTCGGCTTCAACCTCTCGCCGGTGCTGTGGCGCAAGGTCCAGCGCGGCCTGTCCGCCGGCCGCGTGCAGTCGCCGGCCTTGCGCATGATCGTCGAGCGCGAGGAGGAGATCGAAGCCTTCATCGCCCGCGAGTACTGGAGCATCGAGGCCGAGTGCGCGCATCCGCGCCAGGCGTTCACCGCCAAGCTCACCAGGCTGGACGGCCAGAAGTTCGAACAGTTCACCGTCACCGACGGCGACACCGCCGAAGCCGCCCGCCTGCGCATCCAGCAGGCCGCACAAGGCGCGCTGCACGTCACCGACGTGACCAGCAAGGAACGCAAGCGCCGCCCGGCGCCGCCGTTCACCACCTCCACGCTGCAGCAGGAAGCCTCGCGCAAGCTCGGCTTCACGACCCGCAAGACGATGCAGGTGGCACAGAAGCTGTACGAAGGCGTGGCCATCGGCGATGAAGGCACGGTTGGCCTGATCAGCTACATGCGTACCGACTCGGTGAGCCTGTCACAGGATGCGCTGGCCGAGATCCGCGACGTCATCGCGCGCGACTACGGCACGCAGGCGCTGCCGGACAAGCCCAACGTCTACGTCACCAAGTCCAAGAACGCGCAGGAAGCGCACGAAGCCGTCCGCCCGACCAGCGCGCTGCGCACGCCGGCGCAGGTAGCCAAGTACCTGAGCGACGACGAGCGCAAGCTGTACGACCTGATCTGGAAGCGCGCCGTCGCCTGCCAGATGGTGCCGGCCACGCTCAACACCGTCAGCGTCGACCTCGCCGCGGGCAGCCAGCACAGCTTCCGTGCCAGCGGCACCACCGTGGTCGATCCCGGCTTCCTCGCCGTGTATGAGGAAGGCAAGGACCAGAAGAACGCCGAGGACGACGACGAAGGGCGCAAGCTGCCGCCGATGAAGCCCGGCGACACCGTGCCGCTGGACCGCATCCACGCCGACCAGCATTTCACCCAGCCGCCGCCGCGCTTCACCGAAGCGGCGCTGGTCAAGGCGCTCGAGGAATACGGCATCGGCCGTCCGTCGACCTACGCGTCGATCATCCAGACGCTGATCTTCCGCAAATACGTGGAAATGGAAGGCCGCGCGTTCAAGCCCAGCGATGTGGGCCGCGCGGTCAGCAAGTTCCTGTCCGGCCACTTCACCCAGTACGTGGACTACGACTTCACCGCCAAGCTGGAGGACGAGCTCGATGCCGTCTCCCGCGGCGAGGAAGAGTGGGTGCCGCTGATGGAAAAGTTCTGGGGCCCGTTCAAGGAACTGGTGGACGAAAAGGCGGAAACGGTCGACCGCAGCGAAGCCACCGGCGCGCGCGAACTCGGCAACGATCCCAAGTCCGGCAAGCCGGTCAGCGTGCGCCTGGGCCGTTATGGTCCGTATGCGCAGATCGGCGACAAGGACACCGACGAGAAGCTGGAGTTCGCCTCGCTGCGCCCCGGTCAGTCGATGCACACCATTACGCTGGAAGACGCGCTGGAGCTGTTCAAGCTGCCGCGCAAGCTGGGGCAGGACAAGGATGAAGAGGTCAGCGTGGGCATCGGCCGCTTCGGTCCCTTCGCCAAGCGCGGCAGCGTGTATGCCTCGCTGAAGAAGGAAGACGACCCGTACACGATCGACCTGGCGCGCGCGGTGTTCCTGATCGAAGAGAAGGAAGAGATCGCGCGCAACCGCATCATCAAGGAATTCGACGGCAGTGACATCCAGGTGCTGAACGGCCGCTTCGGCCCGTACATCAGCGACGGCAAGCTCAACGGCAAGATTCCCAAGGATCGCGAGCCGGCGTCGCTCACCTTCGACGAAGTGACGAAGCTGCTGGAAGAAACCGGCAAGCCGGTGCGCAAGGGCTTCGGCAAGAAGGCGGCGACGAAGAAAGCCGTTGTGAAGAAGGCTGCCGCGCCCAAGGCCGACGCCGCCAAGAAGGCACCCGCCAAGAAGGCGGTGAAGAAAGCGGCGAAAAAGACGGCCAAGAAGACGGCCACGAAGAAGACAGCCGCCAAGAAGACGGTGAAGAAGGCTGCGGCCAAGGTCGCCGCCGGAGACGACGCGCCCTTCTGACGCCCCGCAACGATACCGACGCCATGCCCACCGAACGGACCATCGAGGAAGCCGCCGACGTCATCCGCAGTGGAGGCGTGATCGCCTACCCCACCGAGGCCGTGTGGGGTCTCGGCTGCGATCCGTTCGACGAGGGCGCGGTGCACCGGCTGCTGGCGATCAAGCAGCGCCCGGTCGACAAGGGCCTGATCCTGATCGCCGCCACGCTGGAACAGCTCAAGCCGTTGATCGACATCGCCGCCGTGCCCACCGCACGCCTCACCGACGTACTGTCCAGTTGGCCCGGCCCGCATACCTGGGTGATGCCGGCGTCCGCACAGGCGCCGCGCTGGATCACCGGTGCGCACCGGGGCATCGCGGTGCGCGTCAGCGCGCATCCGGTCGTGGTGGGCCTGTGCGAGGCGTACGGCGGCGCCCTCGTCTCCACCAGCGCCAACCTGAGCGGCAAGCCCGCGGTGAGCGAGGCGGCCGCGCTCGATCCCGCCCTGCTGGCGCGGGTCGATGCGCTCGTGCCCGGCCTCACGGGGGGCCTGGACCGGCCCACCGTCATCCGCGATGCCCTCACCGGGCAGTCGCTGCGTGACTGACGGCCATACGGGCCGCACCATCGCCTTTCCATCGAACGCTGCGGCGCGCACCATGGGCCCGTGCGCCGCCCGACTCCACGCCTGCTGATCGCCTTGCTGACGGCGTTGCCGTCGGTCCCTCACGCGCAGCCGGCCCCACTGCCCCCGGTGACGATCTACCGCTGTGTTGCCCCCAACGGCAACGTCGCGCTGCGCGATTCACCCTGTCTGAAGGGCGAGAAACAGGAAGTCCGTGCCATGCAGCGGCCCCAGGATCCGCCGCACGTGCCGGCCAGCGCCGCCACGCCCCCTCCGCCACTCGTCGCCCCTGCGGCGCCGGCGCCCCGCGTGGTCTACCTCAGCCCGCCCAAGCCGATGTACGAATGCACCACCCCCGAGGGCGAGACCTATACCAGCGATACCGGCGACGGCAATCCCCGCTGGGTGTCCTACGGGCTGCCGTATTCCGCCTACCCCGCGTGGCCGCGCAGCGGCGGCAGCGTGTCGGGCAACGTGTCGATCGGAAACGGCAACCTGTCCTTCCGCAGCGGTGATCCTCCCCGCCCGCCTCCACCGGCCGGCGGACATCATCGGCCGGGTCCCGTGCTCGTGCCCGGCGGCACCTGGGTGCGCGACCCCTGCCATCCGCTGCCGCAGGAAGAAATCTGTTCACGCCTGTCCGACCGGCGCTACGACATCCTTCGCCGCTACGGCAGTGCGATGCCGAGTGAACGCCGCGCGCTAGACTTGGAGCAGCGCGGCATCGATGCGCGCATGGCCAGCGATTGCAGATGAACATGAAAACCACCGCTCGTCCCCTCGTGCTTCTGCTGCTGATCGTGCTGTCCTGGCAGCTCGGCACCACCGCTGCGCGCGCCGAGGTGGTCATCTACCGCTGCACCGATGCCAGTGGCGCGCTGACGCTGCAGAATTCGCCATGCCCGAAAGGCATGAAGCAGGAACAGCGCACCATGCAGGGCGTCAATACCGTGCCGATGGGTCCGGGCACCACACCCACCGCCCCTGCGACGCCGCCGCCCTCCACGCCGGCATCCACGCCCACGGCGCCGCGTCCGGCGACAACCACGACCCCACCCGCGCCCGCGGCGTCGACCGATGTCCGTCGCCTGCCGCCGCCGATCCTGTTCCAGTGCACCACGCACGACAAGGACACGTACGTGACGGAGGACGTCGAGCCGGCCTCGCGCTGCGTGAACCTGCGCACCGTGGGACTGGACGGAAATCCCCAGGCCGGCGCCGGCCAGGCTTGCGAAGTGGTGCGCGACACGTGCGCGCGCGTGCCCGATGGCGCGCTGTGCGATGCGTGGAAGAAGCGCCGCGACGAGACCGAGGTCGCCTTCCGTTTCGCCCGCCGCGAGAATGCAGAGAAGAACCGCGCCGATTACGAGCGTGTCGCACGCATCGTCGCTGAAAGCAGCTGCGGCCTCTAGCGATCAACCCGTCGCGCGGACCACAGCGCGAGCGTCATCGGCAGGATGATGAGGGCGAGGATTTCCATGCCTCAGAAACCGTACCGCAGGAACCCGCCATCCACCGCGATGCATTCGCCGGTGACGTAGCTGGCCGCCGGCAGGCACAGGAACGCGGCGGCGGCGGCCACTTCCTCCGGCTCGCCGATGCGGCGCATCGGGGTTCGGGCGATGACCTCTTCGTAGTAGTCGGCGTCGGACAGTGGCCCGGAGGTGCGGCGCGTGCGGATGTACCACGGCGCCACCGCGTTGACGCGCACGCCATCCTCGGCCCATTCGGCGGCCAGGTTACGGGTGAGCTGGTGCAGCGCGGCCTTGGTCATGCCATAGGGCGCACCGCTGCGCACCGCGGTGATGCCGGACACGCTGCCGACATTGACGATGCTGGACGTCGCATGCCGCGTGAGCAGGGGATGCGCATAACGAGACAGTTCGAACGCGGAGAACAGGTTGGTTTCGAAGATGCCCCGCCACTCGTCTTCGGTGTAGTCCACCGCAGCGCGGGTGAGGTTGCCGCCGGCATTGTTGACCAGGATGTTGAGGCCATCGCCGTGGTCTTCCACCCAGTCGAGGATGGCGCGACGGTCTTCGTCGTCGGCCACGTCGGCAGCCAGGGTGCCGATCCCCTGTTCGGGGAATTCGTCCGCCAGCTCGGTACGCGCATCCTGCAACGCATCGACATCGCGCGCCACCATCAGCAGGTCCGCGCCCAGGCCCAGCAACTCGCGGGCGATCGCCAGCCCGATCCCCGCGCTGGCGCCGGTCACCAGCGCCCGTTGTCCGTCCAGCCGCCACCGGTTCGCTGCCACCTGCGCCTCCTTCGTCGATGGGCGTAGCATAGCGCCACGTCACGGGAGGACCGTCGCCATGATCCGGATCCGCCTCATCCTGCTCGCCGCCGCCTTGCTGGCCTGCGCCGCCTGCCGCGCCCCCGAGCCGCCGCCGACCGACGAACCGCCAGAGCCGCAGGCCGGGAGCGACACCGCATCGTCCTGAGTCGCGCGACATCGTGTCTTCCTGCGATGCGCAAAACGCAACGGGCCGCGCGGTTGCCCGCGCGGCCCGTCGATCACGGCATGGCGAAGCCGGTCAGAATCCGCAGAAGCAGTACGCCAGGCTCTTCACCGGGGCACCGTGGCGATCGTTGACGGCTTCGTCGACGAAACGCAGCTGCGCTTCCATCTCCGGCAGGCTGCGCGCCAACAGCGCGCGAGCGAAGTCGGAATCCTTCAGCCACGCCGCACCGATGCGGCTGCCTGCGAATCCACCCATGAACTGCGAGAACGGCGAGGACATCTTCTCGATGTAGCGCACGCGGTACGCATCGGCTCCGCCCAGCTTGGCACGCTTGGCGGCATCGGCCACGGCGGCATCGAAACCGGCGAGTTCGTCCACCAGGCCACGCTCCTTCGCCTGCGCGCCGCTCCATACGCGGCCACGGGCGACGGCATCGATTTCTTCGACCGGCTTCTTGCGCGCCTCGGCCACCTTGCCGGTGAAGTCGGCGTAGCCCTTGTCGATCACCGACTGGATCACCTGGCCGACGGCCGGATCCAGCGGACGGGTGATGTCGAACGCGCCAGCGAAGCGGGTGGTGCCGACGCCGTCGGTGCGCACGCCGATCTTCTCCAGCGTGCGCGGCACGGTGGGGATGACGCCGAAGATGCCGATCGAACCGGTGATGGTGGACGGGTCTGCGTAGATGCGGTCCGCATTCATGCTGATCCAGTAGCCGCCCGAGGCCGCCAGGTCGCCCATCGAGACGACCACCGGCTTGCCGGCCTTCTTCAGCGCCGCCACTTCGCGGCGGATCTGCTCGGAGGCGTACACGCCGCCGCCGGGCGAATCCACGCGCAGCACCACCGCCTTCACGTCGTCGTCGTCCCGCGCTTCGCGCAGCAGCGCCGAGGTGGACAGGCCGCCGACGCGACCGGCCGGCTGGTCGCCGTCGGTGATTTCGCCTTCGGCCACGACCACCGCGACCTGCGGGCGCTTGTCGAGCGGATTCTTCTTGGCGTCGAGCTGGGTCAGGTAACCGGCCAGGCCGATGGCGCGGAAACCGGTATCCGAATCCTCGTCGGCCACGCCACGCTCGATCAGCAGGTTCTCGACCTCTTCCTGCGTCTTCAGGCCGTCCACCAGCTTCTGCTGCAGGGCGTACTTGGCCAGGTCGCCACCGGCGGCGGCGACGCCCTCGGGCAGCGTGTCGATGCCGGCCGCCAGCGCTTCGGGCGTGGTCTTGCGGACCTTGGCGATGTCGGCCAGCAGGCGCTGCCACACATCGTTCATCCAGAACAGGTCGGCTTCCTTGGCTTCCTTGGATGCGGCGTCCAGCACGTAGGGCTCGGCAGCGGACTTGTATTCGCCCACCTTGAACAGGTGCACGTCCACGCCCAGCTTGTCCTGCAGGCCTTCGCGGTAGTACTGGCGGTAACGGCCGAGGCCCTCGAGCATCAGGCTGCCCATCGGGTCGAGGTAGACCTCGTCGGCCTGCGCGGCCAGCAGGTACTGGGTCTGGCTGATGTTCTCGCCGAACGCGACGATCTGCTTGCCGGAGGCGCGGAACTTCGCCAGCGCGGCGGCGACTTCGCGCAGCGAGGCGTAGCCGGTCGGCTGCAGCTCGTCCACGCGCAGCAGCATGCGTTCGATCTTCTCGTCCTTCTGCGCCGCCTCGATCGCGCGCAGCAGGTCGCGCAGCTGCACTTCCTCGGCGGCCTTGTCGCCCAGCGCCTTGGCCAGCGCGCGGGTGGCGGGGTCGGCGGTGAACTGTTCGACCAGGCGGCCTTCCGGCGCCAGCACGAAGGTGGTGCGCTCGGACAGCGGCTTCACCCCGCCGCTGCCGGCGGCGATGACGAACACGATGAAGATCAGGAACAGCAGCCCGAAGAAGATCAGGTTGAGGACCAGCTTGCGGGTGAAGTTCATCACGTCCCACAGGCCGACGAAGAACGCGACGATCGGGCTGCGACGGGGTGCGGGTGCGACTTGGCTCATGGAAAGCTCCGGGAAACTGGGGCCACTGTAGCGTGCGGCGGCGGGGCTTTCATGCCCCGTTGGTCACCGTTGGCACGGCCGGCAGCGCCGCGTGGCGCCGGCTGCTGCGCTCGAAGCGCCAGCCCAGCAGCACCGCCGCGGCGGTCAGGCCCACGATCAGGCCCAGCCACATGCCCTGCGGCCCCCAGCCCAGCACCAGGCCCAGCCCGGCACCTAGCGGCATGCCCAGGCCCCAGTAGGAGACCACCGCCAGCCACATGGGCACGCGCGTGTCCTTCAACCCACGCAATGCGCCGGCCGACAGTACCTGGATGCCGTCCGGGAACTGGAACGCCGCCGCGAACAGCAGCAACGTACCCGCCAGCGCGGCCACGGCGAGATCATCGGTGTACAGCGCCACCACCAGGTCGTGGCCCAGCAGCAGGAACATTGCGGACATCGCCTGCGTGGCCAGCACGATGACATAGCCGGCATGGGCAGCGCGGCGGATGCCCTGCACGTTGCCCGCCCCCACCGCATGCCCCACCCGCACCGTCGTGGCCTCGGCCACGCCCATGGGAATCATGAAGCACAGCGCCGACACGTTGATGGCGATCTGGTGCGCCGCCGCCGGCGTGGCGCCGAGGCGGGCGATCAGCAGCGCGGTGACGATGAAGAGGCTGCCTTCCATCAGCACCGTGATGCCGATGGGCAGGCCGGTGCGCAGCAACTGCATGATCGGTGCCCGGCGCGGCGGCTCGAGGTGCGCGAACAATTGAAGGTCGGCGAAGCGCGTCGATCGCGCCAGGTAGATCGCGAAGGCGGTCGCCTGCAGCCACATGGTCAGCGCCGACGCGACGCCGAGGCCACCCGCACCCATTTCGGGGAATCCGAACTTGCCGAAGGCCAGCACATAGCCGGCGGGCGCCAGCACCAGCAGTCCGCCGAAGCCGAGGATCATCGTCGGCAGCGTCCAGTGCGTGCCTTCGCTGAGGTAGCGCATGCAGAAATAGAGCGTCAGCGCCGGCACGCCCCAGCGGATCCCGTGCAGGAAGGCGGTGGCGCCGGGGATGATGTCGGGCGCGATGCCGAATGCCGCGAGCGCATGCGGCGCCAGGCTCAGGAAGGCGAACATCAACAGGCCAAGGCCCAGCGACAGCCACAGCGCCTGCCGGAACAGGGGGGCGATCTCGCTGCGCCGGTTCGCACCATCGAGTTGCGAGACCGAGGCGGTCAGCGAGATCAGCGTGCCGATCGGCACCATCATGGGCAGCCACAGCAACGCGGTACCCACCGTCACCGCCGCGAGCGTGGCGGTGGCGTGGTGGCCGGCGATGACGTTGTCGACGAAACCGATCAGTCCAGTGGACACATGGCCCAGCACCAGCGGCAGGGCGAGCGTGGCCGTCGAGCGCACTTCCTGGCCGAAGCGCGGGGTCGGGAGAGCAGGGGAAGACATGAGGATCAACCGCCGGACTGCGGCCGCACGGTTTCGCGCTGGCACCGGGTCACGGGAGGCCGGTATCTTACCCGCTCGCCACCCGCACCGTTCGAACACCCCATGACGTCATCGCACCCCGCCGACACGGTGCACGCCCGCGCGTGCGAGAACTGCCAGACGCCGCTGCAGGGCGGGTTCTGCCACCAGTGCGGGCAGAACGCGCACAACCCGCTGCGCAGCTTCGGGCATGCGGTGGAGGAGGTGTTCGAATCGTTCTGGCACCTGGACGGACGCATCTTCCGCACACTGCGCGCGCTGATGTCGCCGGGGAAACTTGCCAACGCGTACCTGTCCGGCCACCGCGCGCCGTACGTGGCGCCGCTGCGGCTGTTCGTGATCCTGGCCGTGCTGACGTTCTTCGTGGCCAAGCTCACCCTGCACGCCGAAGACCTGGCGAACGTGCAGATCGCGCCGCCGTCCGTCCCCGCGGCGGCCGACGGCAAGCCCACCAACCTGATGGCCGCCCCCGACCGGGGCGGCGTGGATTTCAGCAAGGCCGCCACGGTCGAGGACGTGCTGAAGCTGCGCGACGAAACGATCGATGGCCTCGTGTCGGCACGCGCCAGCCTGCCGGCCGGGCTGGGCTTCGTGCGCAAGCCGATGGAAGACAACATCTTCTCGACGCAGCGACTCGCCCGCGAGCGCATCGCCGAACTGCAGCCCGACCACCCTGCGCTCGCCCTGCCCGACCGTTTTCCCGAGGGCCAGCCGTTGCCCGAGGTGGCCGCGCAGCCCCTGATCAGCGTCGGCGACAAGCCGTTCGATGCAGAGACCAACCCCGTACGGCTCAGCGGACTGCCCGACTTCGCCAACCGGTGGCTGAGCCGCAAGCTCGCGCGCGCCGAGCAGAACATCCCGCGCATCCAGCAGGACCCGTCGCACTTCTTCAACCTGCTGATCGGCTCGGTACCGTCGGTGTTGTTCGTACTGGTGCCGTTGTTCGCGGTGCTGCTGAAACTCTTCTACATCGAGACGCGGCGAGGTTACCTGGAGCACCTAGTGGTGGCGCTCTACAGCCACGCCTATCTGTGCCTGTGCCTGCTGGCGATCTTCCTGTGCGCAGGCATCGGCCGACTGCTGCCCGAGGGCGCCTCCTGGCTGGTGCGCATGGCGCAGATGCTGGTCTTCTGCTGGATGCCGCTCTACCTGTTGTGGATGCAGCAGCGCGTGTACCGCCAGCACGGGGTGGTGACGCTGGTGAAGTTCTCGGTGCTGGGCACGGTGTACTTCATCATGCTGGTGATGGGGGCCATGTACCTGATGCTGAGTACGTGGGCGAACGCGTAGCGCGAGGCGAGCCTTGCGCCCTCGCGTGGCGACGCCGCCCCGTTACCGATCGCGCCGCTGCCGCAGCCACGCGCGGCGCTGGCCCTCCGGCACCGCCAACAGTTCACGGCGGAAGGCATCGCGGTCCTGCGGTGGCAGGCGCTGCGCCAGGGCGGCCAGGTCATCGCGCTGTTCCGCATCCAGTCGGCGCAGCACCGACAACAGGCCCTCGCGTTCGGCCGGCGGCACGTACGCGAACAGCGGCTGCAACCGTGGCCAGTCGGCGCCGAGTTCCGGTCCAAGGCGCCAGCCGCGTCGCTGCATGGCGTCCAGCACGCTGAACTGGGTGCGCAGCGCCGCCTGGTGTTCCGGCGGCAGGCCGGCGATCTCGGCGGCGGCGGCACGCAGCCGGGCGCGCTGCACGTCATCCAACGCCCGCCAGGCGGCGTAGCGCGCGCGACGGTCCTCGCGCTCGTGCGCGGGCAAGGCGTCCCATGCCACGCGCCGCTGCTGCCACGCGGCCTGCGCCAGCGGCGACATCGCGGCCCAGCGGGCGGCATTCGAGGCCTCCTGGGCGGACGACGCACCGATGCCCGCCCACAGCACGATCACGGCGATCGCGCGCAGGGCCGTTGCCCGCCTGACGTCAGCGGGCGGCATCGGTCGCGGCTCCCGCGTCAGACGTGGGCGCGCCGGCACCCGCCACGTACCAGGCCAGGAAATCCGCCTCGCGCGCGAGCGCTTCGCCCTCGGGGTCCGACAGGAGGGCAAAGTCGGCATGAGCGTCGGCGGTGGCGATCCCGGCGGCGCGGCCAACGGGCGCATCGGGGGCGGGTAGCGGTTCCGAGGTGATCACCGGATCCGCCGGAAGCGCCGCGACGCCTTCATCAGAAAGCGCGCTCACGGCCGGCAGCGACGTTGTCGCCCCCGGTGGCGACCCACGCCACCACCACAGCCCCGCGCCGGCCGCCGCGAGCAGGAGGAACGCGAGCAGCAGGATCCAATACCGGCGGCGCGCGGCCGGAACCGCCGTTGCCGGTCCCGCCTGGGGTGCCGGTGGTGTGATGCGAATCCCTGCCAGGGCCTCTTCCCGCAGGCGCGCGAGCGTGGCGAGGCGGTGGTCCGGCAGTTCCCGCAGGTGCTGCTGGATCGCCTCGGCCAAGGCGCGCCAGGCGCCCGCATCGGGGTATCCCAGGGAGTCGCGCGGGCAGGCGCGTGCGAGGGCATCGCGGTACGCAGCGTCGTCGAGACCTAGCGCGGCGGCGGCTTCGACTTCCTGCAGGCCGCCGGCGAGCCTCAGCAGCAGCGCAGCGCGATCGGCGGCCGCCGGCCGGGCAAGGGCGGCGAAGCCGTCCGCCCAGCGCGCCGACGGGCCATCGACCCGCAGCTGCGGCGTGGCCGCCAGCAGTGTCCAGAAGCGCACGGGCCAGTCCGCCATCGGGAGCGCGGCCGCCTTGCCCCGAAAGGCGCGCAGGGCGGCGGCGAGGGCGACATCGCCGCGATCGGCGTCTCCGCACTGGAGTTCGGCGAACACCGCACCGCGGCGCTCGCATCCCCGCAGGAAGGCGGCCAATGCGGCGGGGGCGGGGGAGGAATCGGAACGGGAAGAGGTCATCGTGGAACCGGTGGCGTACTGGCGATCATAGTCACCTGCGACGGCGGTACGGATGCTTGACAGACCGTCGGAATCTGCTCTCTTCGGCGCCACAAGGGTTTCCGGGAAATCACGTTGTGCACAGCAGTCACCGATCTGTCATCCGTGGCCGCGATGCCACCCTCCGCCCGATTGTGTCAGCTGCGTTTCACGCCTAACCACATGATTTAAATAAAGAAAGTATTACTGGCACTTTTTTGGCCAACCCGGGCGGGATGCTTGCGGCAGCGTCATCGCGCCGTGAAGCATTCCGGCCATGCACAGATTTATCCACAGCAGGTGTGGATAAACCGGAATCTCCTTCCGGGATCAGCACTTGCGTGATTTTCGTCAAGATTCCGGCAGGACATCACCGCAACTGTGTGAGACCTGACCCGCGCCGGGACAGGCCGATACACTGCACGCAATGTCGCCCGTGTCCGTCCTGCAAGTCGCCCTGCCCGTGCCCCTGCCGCGCCTGTTCGACTACCTGCCTCCGCCCGGCCATGACGCCACCCCCGCGGACGTGGGGAAGCGGGTGAGCGTGATGTTCGGCAACCGGCCATTGACCGGCTTCGTCGCCGACGTCGCGCCCGCGACGGACCCCGGCATGGAACTGCGCCACGCCGACGCCCTGCTGGACGCCCATCCGCTGCTGCAGGGCGAACTGCTGGAATCGCTGCACTGGCTGGCGCGCTATACCCATGCGCCGCTGGGCGAGGTGGTGGCGACCGCACTGCCCGTCCTGCTGCGCCAGGGCGAGCCGCTGCCCGACACCCACGCCTGGCACTGGCGACTGACGGAGGCGGGCCTGGGCCGGCGGGACCGCCTGCGTGCGGGCAGCCGGCCGCGCCGCCTGGCCGATCTGCTGGTGGCGCACGGCACACTGGATGAAGATGCGCTGGACCTGCACCTGGACGCCGGCCGCGCCACCGCCCGCGACCTGGGCAAGCGGGGGCTGGCCGAGCGCGTCCCTGCCGCCGTGGTGCCCGCGGTGCCCGCTCCACGCCCCGGGCCGACGCTCAACGAGGAACAGCAGGCCGCCGCTGACGCGGTCACCGGCACGGTCGGTTTCGGCGCGCTGCTGCTGGATGGCGTGACCGGCAGCGGCAAGACCGAGGTTTACCTGCACGCCATCGCCGGCTGCCTTCGCCGCGGACGGCAGGCGCTGGTGCTGGTGCCCGAGATCGGCCTGACCCCACAGACGCTGGCGCGGTTCCGCGAACGACTGGGCGTGCCCGTGCACGCTCTGCACTCCGGCCTCAACGATGGCGAACGCGCGCGCACCTGGGCGGCCTGTCTGCGCGGCGAGGCCAGGGTGATCGTGGGCACCCGCTCGGCGGTGTTCACACCGCTGCCCGAAGCCGGGTTGATCGTGATAGACGAGGAACACGACGGCAGCTACAAGCAGCAGGACGGCATCCGTTACCACGCGCGCGACTTCGCCTTGGTCCGCGGCAAGGCGCTGGACGTCCCCGTGCTGCTCGGCAGCGCCACGCCATCGCTGGAAACGCTGCACAACGCGCGCAGCGGCCGCTACGCGCACCTGCGACTTTCGCGCCGCGCCGGCGAGGCGCAACCGCCCGGCGTGCGCGTGCTGGACATGCGCAAGCGCGCACAGCAGGCGGGCCTGCTGGCGGACACCCTGCAGGCGATCCGGCAGGCGCTGGACGCCGGCGGCCAGGTACTGGTCTTCAAGAACCGCCGCGGCTACGCGCCAGTGCTCCTATGCCATGACTGCGGCTGGAGCGCGCACTGCAGGCGCTGCGACAGTCCGATGACGGTGCATGCAGGGGGCAGGCGGCTGCAGTGCCACCATTGCGGCGCACGACAAGCGTCGCCGCCGGCCTGTCCGGACTGCGGTGGACTGGCGCTGCAACCGCAGGGCATCGGCACCGAGCGTCTGGAGGAACTGCTGGCCGAACAGTTCACCGACGTGCCGGTGCTGCGGGTGGACCGCGGCACCACGCAGAAGCGCGATGGCCTTGCGCAGCAACTGGCGAAGCTGGGCGACACGCCCGGCATCCTGGTCGGCACGCAGATCCTGGCCAAGGGCCACGACCTGCCGCACCTCACCCGCGTCACGGTGGTCGGCGTGGACGAAGGCCTGTTCTCCACCGACTTCCGCGCCGGCGAAAAGCTGGCGCAGCAGCTGATCCAGGTCGCCGGACGCGCGGGGCGCGCGGGCAAGCGTGGCGATGTGTGGCTGCAGACGCACCATCCCGATCATCCGCTGTTGAACACGCTGATCAACGGCGGTTACCACGCGTTCGCCGAGGCCGAACTGGAACAACGCCAGATGGCCGGCTTTCCTCCGTTTGCGCACCTAGCACTGCTGCGCGCGGAGGCACAGCAGGCCGATGCCGCGCAGCACTTCCTGCGGGCGGCCAAGCAGGTGCTCCGCGCGCACGACTCCGTGCTGGAGATGCACGGCCCCTTGCCGGCACCGATGCCACGGCGCGCGGGCCTGCATCGCGTGCAGTTGCTGCTCTCTTCGCCGGAGCGACGCGCCCTGCACCGCATGCTCGATCTCGCGCTGCCGCAGATCCATGCCCTCCCGGAAGCACGCCGTACGCGCTGGTCGCTGGATGTCGACCCCATGGACCTGTACTGATGACGCCGACGCCCTTCACGCGCCTCACCTCCGCCCAGCGCCTGCGCAGCATCTTCAGCGGATCGGTGGGCAACCTGGTGGAGTGGTACGACTGGTACGTGTATGCGGCCTTCTCGCTGTATTTCGCCGAGATCTTCTTTCCGGGCGGCGACCGCACCAGCCAGTTGCTGAAGACCGCGGCCATCTTCGCCGTGGGCTTCCTGATGCGCCCGCTCGGCGGCTGGCTGCTCGGCCGCTACGCCGACCGCCATGGACGCAAGCGCGCGTTGATGCTGTCGGTTGTGATGATGTGCGGCGGCTCGCTGATCATCGCGTGCACGCCGGGGTACGCGACCATCGGCGTCGCCGCGCCGATCCTGTTGGTGCTGGCACGCTTGCTGCAAGGTCTGTCGGTCGGCGGCGAGTACGGCACCTCGGCGACCTACCTCAGCGAGATGGCCACGCGCGGGCACCGCGGTTTCTGGTCGAGCTTCCAGTACGTGACGCTGGTGATGGGCCACCTGATCGCGCTGGCCGTGCTGATCGCGCTGCAGCGCGTCTTCCTCACCGATGAACAACTGCGCGACTGGGGTTGGCGCATCCCGTTCGCGATCGGTGCCGTGGCGGCACTCGTCGCGCTGTGGCTGCGCCGGAACATGGTGGAAACCGAATCGTTCTGCCGCCGTGGCGCCAGCCACGCGGACCGCGGGCAGGCGCAGGGAACGCTGCGCGCGCTGGCGCGGCATCCGCGGGCCGTCCTCGCCGTGGTCGGGCTGACCATGGGCGGCACGCTGGCGTTCTACACCTACACGACCTACGTGCACAAATTCCTCGTCAACAGCGCCGGCATGGCCAGCGAGACGGCCAGCCTGATCAACGCCTCGACCCTGTTCTTCTTCATGCTGCTGCAGCCGGTGGTCGGCGCACTGTCCGACCGGATCGGGCGGCGCCGCATCCTCATCGCGTTCGGCGTGCTGGGCACATTGTGCACATGGCCGATCCTGTCCACGCTGCAGACGGTGTCGAGCCCCGTGCAGGCGTTCTGGCTGGTGATGGCGGCGCTGGTGATCCTCAGCGGCTACACCGCGATCAACGCCGTAGTGAAGGCCGAGATGTTTCCCGTCGAGATCCGCGCACTGGGCGTGGGCCTGCCGTATGCGCTGACCGTCGCGCTGTTCGGCGGAACGGCGGACATGGTGGCCCTGTGGTTCAAGAAGATCGGCATGGAAGCCGGCTTCTACGGGTACGTCACTGCATGCATCGCGTGTTCGCTGCTGGTGTACCTGTGGATGCCGGACACGCGCGAGACGTCGCTGATCGATCGCGACCCGCATTGAACGACGGCACCGGCGCGCATGCGACAATACGTCGCGATCCGCCACGGTCCGTGGCCGCGGGAGACGGCATGCAGCCGGCACACCATTTCGTCATCGTCGGCGGTGGCTTCGCAGGCCTCTGGGCGACGCGCGCGCTGGCCTCCGCGCCGGTGCGCATCACGCTGATCGACCGGCACAACCATCACCTGTTCCAGCCGCTGCTCTATCAGGTGGCGACCGCCGGTCTGTCGGCACCCGACATCGCCGCGCCGCTGCGCCACATCCTGCGCAGGCAGGCCAATGTCGAGGTGAGGCTGGCGGAAGTCGCCTCGATCGCCGCTCGGGACAAACACGTCGTGCTCACGGACGGGACGAACATCGCGTTCGACTCGCTGCTGCTGGCGACGGGCGCGACGCATGCCTATTTCGGTCATGACGAATGGGCGCCGCACGCGCCGGGCCTCAAGACGCTCGACGACGCGCTGCAACTGCGGCGCCACCTGTTGCTCGCCTTCGAACGTGCGGAGGCGGAAACCGATCCGGCGGCACGCGCCGCGTGGCTGAGTTTCGCCATCGTCGGCGGTGGACCGACCGGCGTGGAACTGGCCGGCACGCTGGCCGAGATCGCGCGGCACACGCTCAGGAACGAGTTCCGCCGGATCGATCCCTCGCAGGCGCGCGTGCGGCTGGTGGAGGGCGGACCGCGCGTCCTGGCCTCGTTCCCCGAAGCGCTGTCGGAAAAGGCGCGTCGGCAATTGGAAAAGCTGGGGGTCGAGGTCGTCACCGGGACGCCGGTCAGCGGCATCACCGCCGACGGCTACCAACTCGGGGACACGTTCGTGGCCGCAAGAACGGTGGTGTGGGCAGCGGGCGTGGCCGCATCGCCCCTCGCACGCTCGCTGGGTGTGCCGCTGGATCGTGCGGGCCGCGTCACGGTGCAGCCCGACCTCAGCGTGCCGGGTCATCCGGACATCTTCGTCGCCGGCGACCTGGCGGCAGTGGCTGCGGATGGGAAGCCCGTCCCCGGTGTGGCACCGGCCGCCAAGCAGATGGGCCGCCACGTGGCGCAGGTGCTGCGTGCACGCCTGTCGGGCGGCGCATCGCCCGGCGCGTTCCGTTACCGCGACTACGGCAACCTCGCCACGATCGGCCGCATGGCCGCAGTGGTCGATTTCGGCAAGCTGAAATTCTCGGGCGTGCTGGCCTGGTGGTTCTGGCTGACCGCGCACGTGTTCTTCCTGATCGGCTTCCGCAACCGTCTGGTCGTGCTGCTCAACTGGTTCTGGGCGTACTGGAGCTACCAGCGCGGCGCCCGGATCATCCTGGGCAGTGACGAGGATCAGGCGGGATCGACGCGACAGGCGTAGCACCCCGGCCGCGCGTTGTGCACGTGCAGGTAGGCCACGCCGGGCAGGCCGAGCAGGCGCTGCAGGTGGGGCATGGCATCGGCACCGTCCACGACGTCGGCATCGCGCATGTCGCCGCCCGCATCGTACGCGCGCAGGGACAGCAGGCGGCGTGGGAACGAGGGCGGCAGCGCGTCCCGGAATTCCGCCGCGCCGGACGACATCGCGGCTTCGCGTACGTAGATGGGGCCACTGGCGCGATACGGGCCGACGACCTCGTGGTGCAGATGGTGGAGCAGCAGCACGGTCTCGCCACGCTGCGCATCGCGCAGCGAGACGCGGCAGGGGAAGCCGCGGTCGGCGTCCGCGGCGATGCGGCGGATGTTGCGTGCCGCCAGCGCGGCATCGTCAAGGGCGAACAGGGGAAGGAAGGGCGCGGGCGGCAGCCCGCGGATCACGAACGGCATGGCATCGCGCTCTCGGGAACGGGATGCCATGCTCGCGCCGCGCGAAGGGCGGCGCTATCCGGATCTTGCGCAGCTCACTTTCCGCCCAGTGGGTAGCGCTTGCCGTCGGCCATGACGAGTTCGCCTTCGCCGATGCGCTCGCTGTCGGCATCCACGGTGATGAACTCGGCCTCCAGCCGTCCCTGCCCCTTGCTGCCCCTCAGGTCGAATATATAGCGCTCGCCTTCCGCTGCCCAGGATGCGTCGCGGTCGAACGCCGCCTCACGGATGTCGCCGATATGGCGCAGCACGACCGGATGGGCCTGCATGGCTGCGTTGGCCTGCAGCACGAAGATGCCGTCCTGCCGCGCGAACGCATCGGGAGCCTCGCCACGGTCGGTATCGACACGCGCTGCGTCCAGTTCACCTGTCGCCGGCGGCTCACCCTCGAACGCGAATTCACGACCATCGGCCAGCGTGAGCACGCCCTTGCCGAGGCGCTCCGTGTCGGCGTCGACGGTGATGAACTCCGCGAGGATGCGTCCGTTCCCCTTGTCGCCGGCCAGGTCGAACACGAACTCGTTCGCGCCGTCCGCTTCCCCCGTGCCCGCCAGGTCGAAGTCGAACGCCGTCAGGGTGCCGATGTGCTCCTGCACCAGGGGCGAGCGCTGCACGGCCACGCGCGCCTGGCGCGTGAAGATATTGTCCTGCATGTCGCCGAACAGTGCGCCGGCACCTTCGTGATCGGCAAACTCATCCTCGCCGCGCGGTTCGCCGTCGAAGGGCACGCGCCGGCCATCGACCAGCGTCAGCACCCCCTTGCCGAGGCGTTCGGTAGCGGCACTGACGGTGATGAAGTCGGCTTCCAGCCGCCCACGTCCCTTGTCGCCCACGACATCGAACACGAAAGCGTTCATGCCAGGCGCCGCGCCCGAAGCGTCGCTGTCGATCTCGAAGGTGCTGATGCGGCCGATGTGCTGCTGGATCACGGGATAGCGCTGCGCGGCTTCGCGTGCCTGCTGGATGAAGAGACCGGCCCCCGCCTCGACGTCCTCGTCGTGGTCGTGGTGGTGGTGATCGTGGCTGCCGTCTTCCGCCGCCAGGGCATCGGCGCTGCCGGTGATCGCATGCTCCGTGCCGTCGGCCATGACCAGGACACCGGGTCCCAATGCTTCCTGGGTGGCGCTGACCGTGATGAAGCGCGCGGTAACACGCCCCTTGCCGCGGCTGCCTTCCACGTCGAACACCAGCACGTCCGGGCCGGGCTCGTCCATGCTGGCGGCGTCATCGAGCGAGATCTTGCGGATCGCACCGAGATGCGCAGCCACGACGGGATCCACCTGCATCGCCGCACGCGCCTGTGCGTCGTACTCTTCGCGATCGATGCCGAAGCGCACACCGCCTTCTCGCCCCTCGGATGGGAGGTTGCCCGTGTCCGCCGCCAGGGCCGGCATGACAGACGCACCCCACGCTCCGCACATCACCGCCAATGCCAAGACCCAATGCCGCTTGTTGCCCCACCCCATGCCCTGCTCCTTCTGGTTGTCACGCCGCCCACGGCGGGTCGCGGCGTAGTGGACCACATCCGCCATTCCACCCGCCACAAAAGCGGAGAGGCCCCGATGGGGCCTCTCCGGTAACGACTCGCGCGTGCGTGAATCAGGCAGCGAACAGCGCCTTCATCTTCTTCAGCGCATTGGCTTCGACCTGGCGGACGCGCTCGGCGGAAATGCCGTACTCGTCGGCCAACTCCTGCAGCGTGACCTTGCTTTCGCTATCCAGCCAGCGGCGCTTGATGATGTCGCGCGAGCGGTCATCGAGATTGGCCAAGCCCTCGCGCAGCAACTCGAGCTGGTTATCCTCGCTGTCTGCGCGCTCGTATGCCTGCGACGGATCTTCGTCGCGCGCGACCAGATAGCTGGCGGGTGACGGGGGCGCATGGTCCTCGTCCTCGTCCGACGGCGCATCGAACCCGATGTCCCGCCCCGACAGCCGCGATTCCATCTCCATCACCTCGCGCTCGGACACGTTGAGGTCCTTGGCGATGGCGCTGACCTCTTCGGCATTCATCCATCCCAGGCGCGTCTTGGACTTGCGCAGGTTGAAGAACAGCTTGCGCTGCGCCTTGGTGGTAGCGACCTTCACGATGCGCCAGTTCTTCAGGATGAACTCGTGCATCTCGGCACGGATCCAGTGCACCGCGAAACTGACGAGGCGCACGCCCATATCCGGGTCGAAGCGCTTCACCGCCTTCATCAGGCCAATGTTGCCTTCCTGGATCAGGTCGCCGAGCGGCAGGCCGTAGCCGTTGTAGCCACGCGCCACATGCACGACGAAGCGTAGGTGCGAATGCACCAGCTCGCGCGCGGCATCGAGGTCTTCCTCGTCACGGTAACGATTGGCGAGGGCACGCTCGTCTTCCACCGTCAGCACCGGGATCTGGTGCACGGCGCTGATGTAGGCGTCGAGCGAACCCAGCGCGCTGGGAATCGGCAGGTTGTGAGTGACCAGGGCGGTAGTGGGAGTGTTCTGGCTCATGGGCATGGATGTTAGCAGTCGGGGGGTTCGACTGCTAACCGTGCCGGAAGTTCCGAATTGTTCCAGTTGTGCAACAACCGGGCCCTCAACGCCAGGCCTGAAAGTGATTACTAATCAACAACTTGGATATGCCGCAAACATCAGTGCTGCCGGTAACCCGCGGAAGCAGGTTAGGGGGCAATCGTTCAGTTTCGGGGCGCCATCGGGACCACGGACGGCGAATGCTCCGCACCCAGACGCGTCAGCACGGCGGCCGCCAGCGCGTCCGCGCCGGGCAAGCAGTAAGGATCGAACCGCGGCGCCAGGTAGTCACGCAGGTGCTCGAACGACCTGCGCCCCATCTCGTGTCCGGCCCCCAGATGACTGATCAACTGTGTCCAGGTCGCCCTTCGCCACAACAGGCGATCCTGCGCGAGCAGCCACGCTGCGAGGCCAGTCAACAGAAGATGGAACAGCGTGGCGGTCATCGCCGCACCCAGCATCCGCACGGGATAGCAGGGTGATACCGCCTGGAGCAGGTCGAATGCGACTGCCCGATGCTCGATCTCCTCGGCGAAATGCCATTCCATCAGATCGCGAAGGCGCGGGTCGGCGTCTGCAAGGATCGACTGGCTCAGGAATTCGTAACCCAGATAGGCATTGATATGCTCGACGCAGCTCACCAGCGACACGCGCAACCACAAGGGCGCGAGGCGATCCATCACACGGAAGACGCATCGCTCCACGACACGCTCCACGCCTCGGTAGGCGTAACCTTGCGCGTCGAGATTTGCCCAGTAACGCTTGTGCGCGACCCCGTGCTGCGCCTCCTGGCGGATGAAGGCTTCGCAACGCGCACGAAGCGCGCCGTCCGGGATGCGCGGCAGACAGGCGTTGAGCGTTCGCATATAGAACGCCTCGTTGGCGGGCACCAGAATGGTGTACGCGTTGAGCAACGACGACACCACCTCATTGCCGGGCAGCCAATGCCTCGGGATGTCCATGCCCAGCGTGGCGATGAATCGACGGGCGGTGATCGTCTCTTCCATGACACCTGCCTCCCGAAGCCTCCGTCACATGCGTCTGCAAGACCGCACGCCGATCGTCGAGCGTTCTCAACGCTCCGCGGATCCGATCGCTTGCGCTTCCCTGATCACGCGCAGGAGGTTGCCGCTCCAGATCTTGCGGACATCCTGCTCGGTGTAACCGGCCGCCAGCAGTGCGTCCGTGATCCGGGGCAACGCGCTGACATCCTCCATGCCGGTCACGCCGCCGCCGCCGTCCCAATCCGCCCCGATGCCTACATGGTCTACGCCCGCCACCTTCAGGATGTGAAGGAGGTGTGCCATGTAGTCCTCGAATGTGGCGCGCTTGACCGGGTACCGGGCTTCGATAGCACGGCGCTCAGCCAGATATGCCGTTACGCGGTCCGTCGCCAGCCGATTTTCAGGGCCGTACTTTTCTCCAAGGGCATCCATGGCCGCTTCGCGCTCGGAAATCTTCGGGATATCGATCAGGTAGCCACCGAACGCGTTGACGTGGATGACGCCCCCTTTCGAAGCGAGCTGCCGAATGCGCGAATCGTCGATGTTGCGAGCGTGGTCGTACAACGCGTCAGCACTGGTATGGGACAGCACGATCGGCGCCTTCGATAGTGCGAGCAATTGATCGAAGACGGTGTCGCTGGCATGCGACGCATCCAGCACGACCCCGAGGCGATTGGCCTCTTCCACCAGGTGACGACCCGCCGGGCTCAGGCCATTCCATTCCGCCCCGGCCGGGTCGGTCGAAGAGTCACCGAAATCGTTGTTGCGCACGTGCGTGATGCCCAGCATGCGCAGGCCAAGCCGATGGTAGGCCGTCAGCAAGCTGGGATCGCTGGCCAGGGGAGCGGCATTTTCCATGCTGATGAACGACACGCGCTTGCCGGCGCGTCCGATCCGCTCTGCGTCATCGGCGGTAAGCGCAAGCTCCATCTCCCCCGCGTTGGCCGCAAGCATTTCATGGATGCTCACCAGGCGATCCAGTCCGTGGTCACGCGCCGCGCGCTTGCCGTCCACGTCGCGCGCGCCCTGCGCGGTGTAGATGACCCAGAATCCGCCATCCAGCCCACCCGCCTTCATGCGCGGCAGGTCCACTTGTGAAAGATCGCCTTCGTGTTCGTGGTTGTCGGCGATGTTCCAACCGGGGCGACGGAAGTTCGCAGGGGTGTCCAAATGGGTATCCAGGACGAGTGCCTCATCGTGCACGCGTCTTGCCGACGGCGCCACCTCATCGGCGGCGACGCCGTCCAGGCAGATCATCGCCAGCGCGCTGGCCAACGCCCATCGACATACCCTCATGCACCCGCCCCTTCGTGAGATGAGACCCGATTGTTGGCGAAACACAGGCAAGAAAAAACCCCCAGCTTTTCAGCTGGGGGTTTTGGGGTAAAGCCCCTGGCGATGACCTACTCTTGCATGGCTTAAGCCACACTACCATCGGCGCGGCTGCGTTTCACTTCCGTGTTCGGGATGGGAACGGGTGGGACCACAGCGCTAATTTCACCAGGGAGAGGGTTGGAGCGTCGCCATCCAGGGAACGGATTAAGGCGCCAATCTCTCATAGGGTCTTGTGACGTAGCGGGCATTGGATTTTCTCTGACGATATCGTCGAGTCCAAGGCCACTTGAGGTTATATGGTCAAGCCGCACGGATCATTAGTATCAGTTAGCTCAATGGGTTGCCCCACTTACACACCTGACCTATCAACCACCTAGTCTTGATGGTTCCTTTAGGGGGCTTGTGCCCCGGGAAGTCTCATCTTGAGGCGCGCTTCCCGCTTAGATGCTTTCAGCGGTTATCGCTTCCGAACATAGCTACCCGGCAATGCCACTGGCGTGACAACCGGAACACCAGAGGTTCGTCCACTCCGGTCCTCTCGTACTAGGAGCAGCCCCTCTCAAACTTCCAACGCCCATGGCAGATAGGGACCGAACTGTCTCACGACGTTCTGAACCCAGCTCGCGTACCACTTTAAATGGCGAACAGCCATACCCTTGGGACCGACTACAGCCCCAGGATGTGATGAGCCGACATCGAGGTGCCAAACACCGCCGTCGATATGAACTCTTGGGCGGTATCAGCCTGTTATCCCCGGAGTACCTTTTATCCGTTGAGCGATGGCCCTTCCATACAGAACCACCGGATCACTAAGTCCTACTTTCGTACCTGCTTGATCCGTCGATCTCGCAGTCAAGCACGCTTATGCCTTTGCACACAGTGCGCGATGTCCGACCGCGCTGAGCGTACCTTCGAGCTCCTCCGTTACTCTTTGGGAGGAGACCGCCCCAGTCAAACTACCCACCATACATGGTCCCCGATCCGGATTACGGACCTAGGTTAGAACGTCAAGCACATCAGGGTGGTATTTCAAGGTTGGCTCCACCGAAGCTAGCGCCTCGGTTTCATAGCCTCCCACCTATCCTACACAGACGAACTCAACGTTCAATGTAAAGCTATAGTAAAGGTTCACGGGGTCTTTCCGTCTTGCCACGGGAACGCTGCATCTTCACAGCGATTTCAATTTCACTGAGTCTCGGGTGGAGACAGCGCCGCTGTCGTTACGCCATTCGTGCAGGTCGGAACTTACCCGACAAGGAATTTCGCTACCTTAGGACCGTTATAGTTACGGCCGCCGTTTACTGGGGCTTCGATCAAGAGCTTCGCCTTGCGGCTGACCCCATCAATTAACCTTCCAGCACCGGGCAGGCGTCACACCCTATACGTCCACTTTCGTGTTTGCAGAGTGCTGTGTTTTTGATAAACAGTCGCAGCGGCCTGGTTTCTGCGACCCCCCTCAGCTATAGCCCGCATGGGCCACCAAAGAGGGTGCACCTTCTCCCGAAGTTACGGTGCCATGTTGCCTAGTTCCTTCACCCGAGTTCTCTCAAGCGCCTGAGAATTCTCATCCTACCCACCTGTGTCGGTTTACGGTACGGTCTGCGTGAGCTGAAGCTTAGGAGCTTTTCCTGGAAGCGTGGTATCAGTGACTTCGTCCTAAAGGACTCGTCTCGGTGCTCGGTCTTAAAGGATCCCGGATTTGCCAAAGATCCAAACCTACCGCCTTTCCCCGGGACAACCAACGCCCGGTACACCTAACCTTCTCCGTCCCTCCATCGCACTCACGCGAGGTGCAGGAATATTAACCTGCTTCCCATCGACTACGGCTTTCGCCCTCGCCTTAGGGACCGACTAACCCTGCGTCGATTAACGTTGCGCAAGGAAACCTTGGGCTTTCGGCGTGCGGGCTTTTCACCCGCATTATCGTTACTCATGTCAGCATTCGCACTTCCGATACCTCCAGCAGCCTTCTCAAGCCACCTTCGCAGGCTTACGGAACGCTCCTCTACCGCGCATAACAAAGTTATGCACCCCAAGCTTCGGTTTCGTGCTTAGCCCCGTTAAATCTTCCGCGCAGACCGACTCGACCAGTGAGCTATTACGCTTTCTTTAAAGGGTGGCTGCTTCTAAGCCAACCTCCTGGCTGTCTGTGCCTTTCCACATCGTTTTCCACTTAGCACGAAATTTGGGACCTTAGCTGTGGGTCTGGGTTGTTTCCCTTTTCACGACGGACGTTAGCACCCGCCGTGTGTCTCCCGTACATTCTGTCTTGGTATTCGGAGTTTGCCATGGTTTGCTAAGACGCGATGTCCCGCTAGCCATAACAGTGCTCTACCCCCAAGAAGATTCATACGAGGCGCTACCTAAATAGCTTTCGAGGAGAACCAGCTATCTCCGGGTTCGATTAGCTTTTCACTCCTAATCACACCTCATCCCCTACCTTTGCAACGGGAGTGGGTTCGGGCCTCCAGTACCTGTTACGGCACCTTCACCCTGGGCATGACTAGATCACCCGGTTTCGGGTCTACTGCCCGCGACTATGCGCCCTTATCAGACTCGGTTTCCCTTCGCCTCCCCTATACGGTTAAGCTTGCCACGAACAGTAAGTCGCTGACCCATTATACAAAAGGTACGCAGTCACCCTTGCGGGCTCCTACTGCTTGTACGCACACGGTTTCAGGATCTATTTCACTCCCCTCTCCGGGGTTCTTTTCGCCTTTCCCTCACGGTACTGGTTCACTATCGGTCGGTCAGGAGTATTTAGCCTTGGAGGATGGTCCCCCCATGTTCAGACAGGGTTTCTCGTGCCCCGCCTTACTCGTCTTCACTGAAATGGTCTTTTCGAATACCGGGCTGTCACCGTCTATGGCCAGTCTTTCCAGACTGTTCTTCTAAAACCAATCCAGCTTAAGGGCTGGTCCCCGTTCGCTCGTCACTACTCAGGGAATCTCGGTTGATTTCTTTTCCTCCGGTTACTTAGATATTTCAGTTCACCGGGTTTGCTTCCAGCAGCTATGTATTCACTGCAGGATACTGCCGAAGCAGTGGGTTTCCCCATTCGGACATTACGGGATCAATGCTTGTTGCCAGCTCCCCCGCACTTTTCGCAGGCTGCCACGTCCTTCATCGCCTCTGACCGCCAAGGCATCCACCGTGTGCGCTTATTCGCTTGACCATATAACCCCAAGTCGCCTCGGAGTTACATGCCGTGTTGATGGGGTACAAAGCCACCAACGCGAACATACGACTCAATTTATTAGGGACTCGAAGTCCCCGCCTTAGCCTCAACGACACGTCTAGATGAAAATCTAAAACGCTCGCTACGTCACAAGTTGTTAAAGAACACGAAGCCGGCTTCAGCGCCGATCCGTTTCAAAATAATCTTTTAGTGTGCGATTGCAGGTTTCAGAAGTAATAGCCAGCCTGGTTTTGGTGGGTCTGGGAGGACTCGAACCACCGACCTCACCCTTATCAGGGGTGCGCTCTAACCACCTGAGCTACAGACCCAAAAGTCGTACCCAGTGGTGGAGCCTGTCGGGATCGAACCGACGACCCCCTGCTT